>OY969095.1:0-3118709 GCA_963697715.1 uncultured beta proteobacterium
GTGCGTACCTTCGACGGTTCCGTATTGCTGCCGCGCTGGCGCAGTACCTGTCCACGGAAGAAGCGCGCAAGGCGGCACAAATCAGTCTGGTCGCTCAGGTCGCCACGACCTATCTGGCGGAACGCGCCTATGCGGAACAACTGGAACTGGCGCAACGCACGCTCGAAAGCCGCGCCACGGCCTACGACCTGTCCAAACAGCGATTTGAAGTCGGCGCATCGTCGGCACTCGATCTGCGTCAGGATGAAGCATTGCTGCAATCGGCACGCGTGGCGCAGCTGACGCTGGCGCGGCAGCGCGCGCAGGCTGTCAATGCCCTCACGTTGCTGGTCGGCCAGCCGCTGACCGATCTGCCGCCGGCGCAACCATTGTCGGCACAGAACATCGTGACCGAACTGCCGGCCGGCCTGCCTTCCGACCTGCTGACGCAACGTCCCGACATTCGCAGCGCGGAACAATCGCTGCTTGCCGCCAACGCCAACATCGGCGCGGCGCGCGCGGCATTCTTCCCGAGCATCTCGCTGACGGCCGGCGTCGGCACCGCCAGCAGCACACTGTCCGGACTGTTCGAGAGCGGTTCGCGTGCGTGGTCGTTTGCTCCTCAACTGGTGCTGCCGATCTTCCAGGGCGGCCGCAACATTGCCAACCTGAACCTGACGGAAGTGCGCAAGAACATCGCGGTCGCCAACTATGAGAAAACCATTCAGGTTGCCTTCCGCGAAGTGGCCGATGCACTCGTCGCTCGCGGCCTGCTCGATGATCAGATCGATGCGCAACGCAAGGTGCGCGATGCACAAGCGGAACGTCTGAAACTGGCCACCCAGCGCTTCGATAATGGCATTGCGAGTTCGCTCGACGTACTCGATGCGCAACGCGAACTGTTTTCGGCGGATCTCGACCTAGTGCAGACGCGCATGCTGCGCCTGACGAACGCAGTCGATCTGTATCGTTCGCTCGGCGGCGGGCTGCTGGAAAACAATGTTGCAGCAGCGACGCCTGCGCCGCAGTTGCAACCGCAGTAAATTTCGACGCTCAATGAAAAAGAGGCCATGCGGCCTCTTTTTTTATTTCCCCAACATGCCGCGACAGAATCGCTGCAACAAGCTACGCAATCGAATGAGCCTCGCTCGGCGTTGCGCGGGAGTCCATTGCCGATCGCATCTGTTCCGTCAGGTTTTTTGCCAGCGGCTCGAATACTGCCCGGCGCTGTTCGGTCATATTATCGTCCGGCTGTCCATGCACCAGGCATGTGATGTTGCAACTGCCGGAAGCGCACGCGCTCAGCAATATCTGTCCCAATTCTCCAAGCTCGCTGTGCCGGAGAATGTATTCATAAGAGGTGGCGGAAATCGGCCTGCGCTGCGCGGTGACGTTCGAGGGTAACTGAAATGACATGCAATCTCCTGTGATGCTTTATCTCGTGCGCCATTCTGTGCGTCTTCCTCTTGTTTTCGTATCCCATCTATATGGGATATCGCACATGAATACTTAATGCATTGACAAGGCGGCACACGCCAGACAGGTTTGAACCTCCCGGCCGCATCCGACTCAGACACGCATGTCACTTACATCTTCCGGAGCCCGCATGCGGCCGTCATTCCTGTTTTTCGCGATCATTCTCGGCACAAGTTTCACTACCTATGCGGCCGAACCCGCCATGCGGCCCGGTTTGTGGGAAATCAAGGCAACATCCGGTCTGCTGTCGCTGATGGCCCAAGTACCGCCCGATCAATTGCGCAATCTTGGCAATCTTGCCAGACAATACGGGTTCGAGATGCCGCACATCGAAAATGGTGCAGCCAGGTCGCGCGTCTGCATCACGAAGGAAATGACAGAGCAGAACATTCCTCCCACTGCGTACCACCGGCAATCCGGTTGTGAAACGCGCAACGCGATGCGCGTCGACAATCGATACAGCGCCGATCTGGTCTGTGCCGGCGATCAGGCTAGCGGCCAGGGAAAAACCGAGGCAACGCTGGATACGCCGGAGAGTTTTACCGGCAAGACGTCATTCAAGGGAATCGTGCGCGGCGTGCCGGTCGATGAACAGGCCGCAACGAGCGGTCTCTGGATCGGGCCGTACTGCCCGGCAAAATAATCGCGAGCGGACGGGTGCACTGTTTCTGCAATGTGCTTGCGCGGATACAAGTTGTAACATTCCTTACCGATTCAGACTTTTCATTGCTTCGTTCGTGATATCTAATGGCATCATCCATTCAAGGAGATAATCATGAAAAAATATTTTGGTATTTCTGCAGTCTTGCTGGCAGGAGCGACCCTGCTTTTTTCCGCAACGCCGGCAATGGCGCGTGTCGATGTTGATGTTCAACTGGGCGTTCCCGCTCCGGTTTACGTGCAACCGCGTCCCGTCTATGTCCAGCCGCGCACCGTGTACGTTCAACCACGCACCGTGTATGTTCAGCCAAGGCACAAGCACCACTACCACGCACACCCGCGCCGCGACAACGATCGTGACGGCGTGCCGAATCGTTACGATCGCCGCCCGAACAACCCGCATCGTTATTGATCCCGTAACGGCCGGTTTCATTCTACGGACAACAGACAGATACAAATATGAACACGAAAAAGCACAAGACAATATTCGCTTCATTGCTGACAGCCGGCCTGCTGATGTCCATCGGCGTGCCCGCCCTGGCGGAACGCCTCAGTAGCGTCAGCATCGATCAGGAACAGCAGAATATTCGCATCCGCATTCAGCAAGGCGTTGCAGCGGGCCTGATCACGGAGGAGGGAGCGCAGGCTTTGTATCGCCGCGAACGCGATATCCGTTTCCGTGAAATACGCTTCGAGCGCGACGGCCGCACCTCACCGCAGGAACGCGATCAGTTGCGGCGCGATCTTGAAATAATGCGCGTCGATGTCGAGCGCAAGCTTGCGAACAATCGCGTGACCGGCCGACAGGATGCCTGGGCCGGCATCGACCGGCGCGAGGAACAGATCGGCGATCGGATCGATCGCGGTATTGCAGATGGCCTGATCACACGGGCCGAAGCGCAACGTCTGCATCAACGCGAACGCGACATCTACCGGCGTGAAGCGAAATTCAAGGCGGATGGACGCGTCACGCAAGCCGAGTGGAAAAAACTGCAGGGCGATCTGGATGCGCTGAATCGGGATACGGACCGGTTGCTGGAAAACGGACGCCGGGCCATTCAGCGTCGATAGCCGCCAATCATGCTGCCTGCGACGATTCGCAGGCAGCATGATGACCTCACCGATTGCAAAAAAAGCGCCAACCGTGAAACACGATTGGCGCTTTTTCATGACTGCAATTCTGTTCTGCTATTCGCTATACGGTCCGCAACATGTGCAAGGCCCATGGCCGTGCTGCACCCGGCGAAAATCCACTGGCAACTCCGATTCCCTCACCGGCGTGAGCAGCTTGTAGTTGTTTGCAGGTTCGCGTTCCTTTGCCTGCGCAATATCTTCTGAAGCCTGGATGGATGTGGTCTCCGTCGTGGTATCTTGCTCTGCGATTTTCTGTTCGTTCATGATGATTCCCGTCAGCCATTCAACATTCAGTCGAAAAATTATTTGATCAATGCCGACAACAACGTCATTGTGCGCGCAGTCGCGCCGCCATGCTGACGTGCAAAACCCTGTGCTTTGACACCCATTGCAATGCGCACGTCCTTCTCGCCCAGCAAGTGCGCCGCCTGCCGCATTAATTGCGTGGCATCGGCAACCCGCAACGCCGCTCCCGCTGCAATCGCATTCTCCGCCGCATGGGCAAAATTGAATGTATGCGGACCGATCAGGACCGGCTTGCCGACCGCGCAGGCTTCGATCAGATTATGTCCACCCAGGGGTAACAGGCTGCCACCAACGAAGGCGACATCGCACGCCACGTAATACGCAAACATTTCACCCATGGAGTCGCCGAGGAAAACATCGACTTCTGCGTCGAGCGGCGCTTCGCCGGACAGTGAGCGCCTTGCCAGCGACAGTCCGCGTGCCTTGATCAACTGGGCTACATCGTCGAATCGCTGCGGATGGCGCGGCACGATGACCAGCAATGCCTGCTCCAGTCCCGGTATCGGCCATGCATCCAGAATCAGCGCTTCTTCGCCGTCACGCGTATTGGCGCACACCAGAACAGGGCGCGCGCCGAACTGTCCACGCAAGGCTGCGCCGCGTTCCAGCATCGATGGCGGCGGCGTTACATCGAACTTGATGCTGCCGGTCACATGCACCGACGGCGCACCCAGTTGCCGTATGCGTTCCGCATCGCTTTCGGTTTGTGCCGCCACGCATGACATGGCGGCAGCGGCTTCGACGAACAGCCCCGGCAAGCGCAATGCCTTCGCCAGCGAACGCGCCGACAGGCGTGCGTTCACCAATGCAACCGGCACGCCATGCCGCGCACATTGCGCCATCACGTTCGGCCACACTTCCGTTTCCATCAGCACGCACAGACGCGGGTTGAAATGGCGCAGGAAGCGGCCGACCATCCAGCCGGTATCGTAAGGCAGATAACTCTGCATCACGCGCGCCTGCGCGCCGAACAATGCCTTGCCGGTTGCGCGCCCGGTCGGTGTCATGTGCGTCAGCAAAATCCGGTGATCCGGATAAGCGGCCAGCAGAGCATCGATCAGAGGCTGGGCGGCGCGCGTTTCGCCGACTGAAACCGCATGCACCCACAAGATCGGTGTCGAGCGGCCATCGATTGCACCATAGAATCCGAGCCGTTCGGCCACATGCTGGCGGTAGCCGGGTTCCTTGCGGCCGCGTACAAGAAGGCGCAACAGCACGAGCGGCAGCGCGCACCACCACGCAATCGAATAGATCAGGCGCATTGGATCGGGCCGTGGACGACGGCAAAAACAGGGAATGGGGAAGATAGGGATTGCATCAGCCGTATTATGCCGTGTCGGCTCAGGCTGGTGTCGGTCGGCACAGCCTGCACCATCGGTATTTGCGTGCGCGCACAACGGATTGCAACACCGCAACCGGCATGGCGCCGATTGCGGCTGGAGGACTGCCGTTAGTACGGCATGACCGCATCCGGTTTTGCCGCCGTGATCACACGCTTGAATTCCGCCTGGATACGCTGCAATGCCTGCTGCGTTTCCGCTTCAAAACGCATCACGATGACCGGCGTCGTATTCGAGGAGCGCGCGAGACCGAAACCGTCCGGATATTCGACCCGCAAGCCGTCGATGGTGATGACCTGATCCGAGCCGGGGAATGTGGCTTCGCTCTGCAGCCTGGCGATCAGCGGGAAACTTTCTCCTTCCGCCAGCTTCAGTTGCAGTTCCGGCGTGCTGATCGATTGCGGCAAGGCGTTCAGGACGGCAGAAGGATCTTTCTCGCGGCTCAGCAGTTCCAGCATGCGCGCGCCGGCGTACATGCCGTCGTCGAATCCGTACCAGCGATCCTTGAAGAAAATATGGCCGCTCATTTCGCCGCCGAGCGGCGCGCCGGTTTCGCGCATTTTTGCCTTGACCAGCGAATGCCCGGTTTTCCACATCAGCGGCTTGCCGCCGCGTGCGGTAATCCACGGCGCCAGATGCCGCGTGCATTTGACATCGTACAGAATCTGCTCGCCCGGATGACGCGTCAGCACATCCTGTGCAAACAGCATCAATTGGCGATCCGGATAAATGATCTGCCCGTCCTTGGTCACCACGCCGAGACGATCGCCATCGCCGTCGAACGCAAGGCCGATTTCCGCATCGGTTTCCTTCAGGCAGCGAATCAGATCCTGCAGGTTTTCCGGATGGGCGGGATCGGGATGGTGATTGGGGAATGTGCCGTCCACTTCGCAGAACAATTCAATCACTTCGCACCCGAGGGCGCGATACAGATCGCCGGCAAACGCGCCGGCCACGCCGTTGCCGCAATCGATGGCAATCTTCATCGGCCGCGCCAGTTTGACGTCGCCGACGATGCGCTGCTGGTAGGCATCGGCTATGTCGTAGGTGCGATAGCCGCCGGTGCCTTCGGTGAATTTTCGCTCCACGATTGCCTGATGAAGCGCCAGGATCGCATCGCCGTAAATTGCCTCGCCGGCCAGCACCATCTTGAAACCGTTGTAATCGGGAGGATTGTGGCTGCCGGTCACCATGATGCCGGACTGCGCATCGAGCACGTGCGTGCCGAGATAAAGCACCGGCGTCGCAACCATGCCCAGATCGACGACATCGACGCCTGCAGCCCGCAAGCCTTCCGCCAGCGCAGTTGCAAGTTCGGGTCCCGAAAGACGTCCATCGCGGCCGAGCACGACAACCTGTTCGCCCTTGGCGCGCACTGCGCTGCCGAAAGCACGGCCGATATCGCGCGCAATGTCGGCATCCAGCGTCTTGCCGACGATGCCGCGAATGTCATAAGCCTTGAAAATACCTTGCGTGAGAGTCGCCATAGTAAGCAATGATCCTGTCAGAAATTTTTATGTCCGCGATGGGCTGCCGATTCATGCAATACGCCACCGCATGCGTGGAGCGGAATGCGAAAAGGAAATACTTTATCAGTCATTCCTCATTCGGCACATGACGTTTCATTGAAATGCCATGTCGGCCGATTCAATTCGCGTCGTGATTTCGCTTGCCAAAACAGTTAAGAATCAACGTCTTATCCGATCCTGACCCGAATTGACCAAATCGAAATCTCCGGGTTAGGACAGGCAAAGCGCCAGCTAGTTTCATTTAATGCCTTCCGGTTTCCACACCCGCATGCACGATGGCGCATCAGGCCGCACGATTCGTGCCGCGGATAATTCCGGTATCCTGCATTCTATCGATTCCGCCGCGCCTTCCTCGCAAGAGAAATCGCATCGGCGCATTCATTTGATACTCAACCTGCCTTTATTCAACTCCATTCATGACTACCTACGCAATTGGCGATCTGCAAGGCTGCAACACGCAATTGACCGCCCTGCTGGAAAAAATCGATGCACATTCACCGGATGCGCAGCTGATCTTCGTCGGTGATATCGTCAATCGCGGCCCGCAATCGCTGGCTGCGTTGCGACAGGTTCGTGCATTGGGAAAACGCGCGCGGATTGTCCTCGGCAATCATGATCTCAATCTGCTGGCGGTCGCCAGCGGACTGCGCAAGCCGCATGCGTCCGACACCATGGATGACATCCTGCAGGCAAGCGATCGCGATGATTTGCTGACCTGGCTGCGCCATCAGCCCCTTGCGCTGGAACAGGACGGCCACCTCTGCGTGCATGCCGGCGTGTTGCCGCAATGGACGATGCAGCAAACGCTGTACTTGTCGCGCGAAGTGGAAGCGGCACTGCAAGGCGCGGAGTGGGTGGAGTTTCTGAAAACCATGTACGGCAACACGCCGGCGCAATGGAATGACGCATTGCAGGGCGCCGACCGCTTACGCGTGATCGTCAATGCTCTGACGCGCGTGCGCTTCTGTCATCCCGATGCCAGCATGGATTTCAAGACTGCCGAAGGACTCGACAGCGCACCGGCCGGTCTGGTGCCGTGGTTCGATCTGCCGGACCGGAAAACGGCCGGCACCCCCGTTGTGTTCGGTCACTGGTCAACGCTGGGCCTGATGCTGCGCACCGACCTGATCGGGCTGGACACGGGATGCGTATGGGGTGGAAAACTGACAGCGGTCAATCTGCAGGATCGTTCCGTGTTGCAGGTCGATTGTCCGCAGCACAAGCGGCCCGGCTAAGACCGAACACGTTTGCCGCAGTCAGGCGGCGCGCCCCACTTGATCATCGACATAGCCGAGCGCTTCCGCAATCGTCTGCCGCGCCGTTTGCGACAATTCGCGCCGATGCGCACCAGCCGTATCGAGCAACGGCAATTGAATCAGTTGCGCGGTCATGCCCCGCGTTTTCAGGATCAGCATCATGCTTTCGACAAAGGTCATGTCGCCGATGAAATTCGCTGCCTCGTGTAGCTTCCCGTCTGCATCGAGATAACGCAATGCACTGGGCTGGACCGGCACACGCGCCTCGATCGCCGCTTCAAACAGATTCGGATGGAAAGGCAGGATCGCGCCTTGCGCCGCCGTCGTGCCTTCCGGGAAAAACGCGATGCGCTCTCCTGCCTGCAGACTCGCAACCAGGCCTTCATAGACACGCCGTACTTCGCGCTGCCTGCCGCGCGCGATGAAGATCGTACCGGCTTTTTCACACAGCCAGCCCAGCGCGGGCCAGCTACGGATATCCGCCTTGGCGACAAAACGGCACGGCTGCACGGAGTTGATGACGAAGATATCGAGCCAGGAAACATGATTGGCGACAATCAGCGCAGGCCGCGCCGATTCCACATCGGCACTCGCCTGCCGCTCGACTTTCACGCGCAGGATGACGAGCAGGTCACGCGACCACTTCAAAATGCGCCGTTCGCGCCCTGCGATATCGATCATCGGGAAGATGAAGGCGCTGATTGCCAATCCCTTCAACAAATGCAGGACCACACGCAAGAGTGACAGAGCAATCATGCGGTCGTCTTGCCGATAGCGCCCGCCGTTTTCATTACCTGCATGATTGCCTATCGCTGAAACGCGACATGGCCGGCAACCATCGTCATCTTCACCTGTCCGGTCAGTTCATAGCCGAGGAAAGGCGTGTGCTTGCCCTGACTCGCCAGCACGGTGGGGGCAACGGTCCAGCGCGCTGCAGGATCGAACAAACAGATATCGGCGACGCTGCCCACGGACAACTGACCCGACGGCAGGCCGGCAACGCGTGCAGCATCGGTCGTGATTTTGGCAATCGCGCTTGAAATCGCCTTCTTGGGTTCGACGCATTCGTCCGCCCATTTCAATGCCAGCGACAGCAGCAGCTCCAGACCGGTTGCGCCCGGCGATGCCTCGCCGAACGGCAGCAGTTTTTCATCATCGTCGACCGGCGTGTGATCGGAGCAGATCGCATCGATCGTGCCATCGAGCAGCGCCGCGCGAATCGCATCGCGATCGCGCTGACTGCGCAGCGGCGGCGTCAGGCGCGCATTGGAATCGAAAAAGCCGATGTCGAACTCGGTCAGGTGCACATGATGCGCGCCGACGTCGCAGGTAATCGGCAACCCTTCCTTCTTCGCCGCGCGCACCAGCTCCAGCCCGGCGCCGGTGGACATGCGGCATAAATGCACGCGTGTGCCGGTGACGCGCACCAGTTCCAGAATCGTGTGCAGGGCAACCGTCTCCGCCATCACCGGCACGCCGGACAGGCCCAAGCGCGAGGCAACCGGACCGCTGTGCGCAACGCCATGACGACCGAGGTGCGGATCCTGCGGACGCAGCCACACGGTGTAGTCGAACGTCCGGGCGTACTGCATTGCACGCAACAGAACGGTCGTATCGAGAATCGGCTGGTCGGCCTGCGCAAAACCGATGCAACCGGCGTCGGTCAGCTCCGCCATTTCGGTCAGCGCTTCGCCTTTCAGGTCCATCGTCAACGCACCGAGCGGATACACGTGCGCCTGATTCAGCAGGCGCGCGCGGTGCTTGAGCATTTCGACCAGGCCCGGTTCATCCAGCACCGGATCGGTATCCGGCGGGCACACAAGACTCGTGACGCCGCCCTGTATCGCGGCCTGCATCTCCGATTCCAGCGTGGCCTTGTGTTCGTAACCCGGCTCGCGCAGGCGCGCGCTCAGGTCGAAGAAACCCGGTGCGACGACAAGGCCGCTCGCATCGATGACCTTGCTTGCCGTGAAATCGGCCGGCGCCTTGCCGATGCCGGCAATTTTTCCGGCAGCGATAAATACATCCTGCTGTGCATCGATACCGTTTGCCGGATCGACCAGACGGCCATTCTTGATGTGAATTTTCATCTTTTAGTTTCCTGCCAAAATGCTCATCACCGCCATGCGCACGGCGATGCCGAATGTCACTTGCGGCAAAATCACTGCCTGCGTGCCGTCGGCCACCGCCGATTCGATTTCCACGCCGCGATTCATCGGTCCCGGATGCATGACGATCGCATCGGGCTTGGCCAGCGCCAGCCGTTCGGTCGTCAAGCCGTAGCTCTTGAAAAATTCCTGCGCCGACGGCAGCAGCGCGCCGCTCATGCGTTCGTTCTGCAGGCGCAGCATGATGATGACATCGACGTCTTTCAATCCCTTGTCGATGTCGGTGAAGACGCGCACGCCCATCTGTTCGAGGCCGCTCGGCAACAGCGTGCGCGGTCCGATGGCGCGCACTTCCGGCACGCCGAGCGTGGTCAGCGCATGGATGTCGGAACGCGCAACGCGGCTGTGCAGAATATCGCCGACGATGGCAACCGTGAGATTGCTGAAATCCTTCTTGTAGTGACGGATCGTGTACATGTCCAGCAAGCCCTGCGTCGGGTGCGCATGACGGCCGTCACCCGCATTGACCACGTGCACGTGCGGCTGCATCGTGTCGTTCAGATGCTTGGCGATCAGGTATGGTGCGCCGGATTGCGCGTGGCGCACGACGAACATGTCGGCATGCATCGCCGACAGGTTATCGATCGTGTCGAGCAGCGATTCGCCCTTGCTCGAACTCGATGCCGCGATGTTCAGGTTGATCACGTCAGCCGACAGGCGCTTGGATGCGATCTCGAATGTGGTGCGCGTACGGGTCGAATTTTCGAAGAAGAGGTTGAACACGCTCTTGCCGCGCATCAGCGGCACTTTCTTTACCTCGCGATCGCCGATGCTGACGAACGACGACGCGGTATCGAGAATGTGCAGGATGTTCGCCTTCGGCAGGCCTTCGATGGTGAGCAGGTGTTGCAGCTCGCCGTTCTTGTTCAGTTGCGGATTAAGCATGATCCACCGTCAGGGATAAGCGGCCGTCATCGGCCCGTTGAAGTACCAGCGAACGCTGGTCGGGAATGGAAATGGTCTGCGCCACGAAGTCGGCGGCAATCGGCAGCTCGCGTTCGCCACGATCGACCAGCGCAGCCAGCAGAATGCGTGCCGGACGGCCGTAGTCGAACAGTTCGTTGATCGCCGCGCGCGTGGTGCGGCCGGTGTACAGCACATCGTCCACCAGCAGGATCGTCGCACCGTCGACATCGAACGGAATCTGCGTCGGCTTGACGTCTGCGCGCAAACCCTTTTCCGCAAAGTCATCGCGGTAGAAGGAAACGTCGATGAAGCCAAGCCGTTCGCTCAATTGCAGTTCCGTTGCGAGACGTTCGGCCAGCCATGCGCCGCCGGAATGGATGCCGACGATGGCGACATTCTCTGCATGCGCCAGCCCGGTTTTCACCTGGGTTGCCAGCGACCGGTACAACTCTTCCGCGTCGAGCGCAGGATCAGGATTCGGTAGTGTCATCGAAGTATTGTTGCAAGATGATTGCGGCGGCCCGATCATCGATCAGATCGCCACGTTGATGAGAAATCACTGCGGATGAATAGCGCTCATCCACCAGCACCGTGGCCACGTCAAAACGTCCATGCAACTGGTTGGCGAAACGCCGGCAGCGCACCGTCATTTCATGTTCTTCGCCATCGGGATGGCGCGGCAGGCCGACGATGCATAACGCCGGTTGCCATTGCCGCACCAGTTCGCCGATCGCTGCAAATTTTGCAGCGTTGGTCGCTGCGCTGATGATCGCCAGCGGCTGCGCCTGCTTCAACAAGGTATTGCCTACCGCGACGCCGATGCGCTTCAAGCCGAAATCGAAACCCAGTACCGTTTCCACTAACGCGCAATCCCGTCACGCATGGCCGGCCTCGCCGCTCAGCATCATCGGATCGATGCCGAGCAACTTGATCGCTGCGGCGAAACGCTGTTCAAGCGGAAGATCGAACAGGATATTCGGATCGGCACGCACCGTCAGCCAGCCGTTGCGCGTGATTTCGTCTTCAAGCTGGCCGGCGCCCCAACCGGCGCAGCCGAGGCTGACCAGCATGCGTTCGGGCCCGTTTCCCTGCGCGACGGCTTCCAGGACATCCTTCGATGTCGTCAGCGCGATCTGTTCGGTCACCGGCAGCGTCGACGAGAAATCGCCGACAGGCGCATGCAGCACGAAACCACGATCGGCCTGTACCGGACCGCCGTACATGACCGGCGCTTCGTCCGGCGACAGGGCGATTTCCAGTTTCAGATCGATGCGGCTGAGCAGTGTTTCGATGGTCATGTCGGTCGGGCGGTTGATGATCACGCCGAGCGCACCGTTGGCGTTATGCTCGCACAGGTAGACAACCGTACCGCCGAATACAGGATCGCGCATCGATGGCATCGCGATCAGAAAGTGATCGGCCAGATTCAGTTCATCGCGGGGCGGAAGATCAGGCACGGAGGAAAAATCGAGAGATTCCCAGGGTGAATCGGGATCGTTGGGGGAGTTGCTGGTCTTATCTTGCTTCGACATGGGCGGTATTTTAGCAGTTTGCCAGACCGGTTTCGCCCGTTTTTTCAGGGCATCGCCGTGTCCGCGACGGTTTTCCGGCATAGTGTTGCCTGTTTCCGGTGTAGACAACATAACAATCTCCCATGCCCCATTTCGGTACATCCCTGGTCTGGTTCCGCCGCGATCTGCGCAGCTTCGATCATGCGGCGCTCCATCATGCCCTGTCGCAAAGCCGAAGGGTTCTGTGCGTTTTCGTTTTCGATCGCGCGATTATCGCGTCCTTGCCGAAAAAGGATCGGCGCATCGCGTTCATCCATGCCAGCGTGATCGCACTGGATGCCGAACTGCGGGCACTCGGCGGCAGCCTGATCGTCCTGCATGCCGAAGCGGCAGCAGCCATTCCGGCGCTGGCCGATGCATTGAAGGTCGATGCGGTTTTTGCCAATCACGATTATGAACCGCAGGCAATTGCGCGCGATGCCGCAGTTGCCGCCGCACTGGCGGCGCAAGGCCGCGCCCTGCATACATTCAAAGACCAGGTCATTTTCGAAAAAGACGAAGTGCTGACGCAATCCGGCACACCGTTTTCGGTATTCACCCCCTACAAGAACGCCTGGCTGAAAAAGCTCCATGTCGATTCGGATGTCGCCTGTCTGCGTCCCTATGACATCGAAACATTCCGTGACCGTTTCGGCAAATTGCCGGGAGGAATCGAATATGCAGGTATGCCGTCGCCAAGCGATCTCGGTTTCGAGGATATCGGGCCGGCTGACCTCCCCATTCCGACCGGCACGCATGGCGCGCAAATTCTGCTCGACGATTTTGCCGACCGTTTGCATGACTATGACCGGACACGCGATTTTCCGGCCGTCAAAGGGCCGTCCTATCTGTCCGTCCATTTACGATTCGGCACCGTTTCCATTCGCGCGCTGACAAGACTTGCACTCGATGCCATGCGTGCAGGAACCGGCGGCAATGGCGCCGCAATATGGCTGTCGGAACTGATCTGGCGCGAATTCTATTTCATGATTCTCGCGCACCATCCGCATGTTGTCGGCCATGCGTTCAAACCGGACTACGATGCAATCAAATGGGAGCACGGTGTGCATGCCGAACGCTTGTTCCAGGCGTGGTGCGAAGGCCGGACCGGCTATCCATTGGTGGATGCCGCGATGGCGCAAATCAACCAGACCGGCTACATGCACAATCGTCTGCGCATGGTGACTGCCTCTTTCCTGATCAAGGATCTCGGTATCGACTGGCGCTGGGGTGAACGGTACTTCGCAGAAAAACTGAACGACTTCGATCTGGCCGCCAACAACGGCGGCTGGCAATGGGCCGCTTCCTCCGGCTGCGATGCGCAACCGTATTTCCGCATCTTCAATCCGGTCACGCAATCGGAGAGGTTCGATCCGGAGGGAAAATTCATTCGGCGCTATCTGCCGCAACTCGCCAGACTGGATGCCAGGGATATTCATGCGCCATGGAAATTGCCCGTCTCCCGGCTGCAAGCTGCCGGGATTTCATTGGGAGAAAATTACCCGGAACCGATCGTCATCCACGAGGAGGCACGCTCCCGCACCTTGCAACGTTATGCCGTCGTCAAGAAGGCAGGCAAGTCTTCTTGAGCCGGTACCGGTATCGGCTTCATTGACGAAAAAAATCCCGCACACAGGCGGGATTTTTTGAAGGCCGGATAAACGATCAACGAACGGCTGCTGCCTTGCTGATGAAACCGGCGATCAATTCGACCAACTCATCTTCCTGATACGGTTTGCCGAGATACTCATTGACGCCGAGTTCCATCGCGAAATTACGATGCTTGGCTGCTGTACGCGAGGTAATCATGATGATCGGAATGGCGCGTGTGCGTTCATCGTCGCGGATGTTGCGTGTCAGGTCGAAGCCATCCATGCGCGGCATTTCAATATCGACCAGCATCACATCCGGCGTGATCGATTGCAGATGCTCAAGCGCATCGACGCCGTCCTTCGCCAGCACGACCTGATAGCCCTCTCGCGTCAGCAAGCGTTGCGTCACGCGCCGCACGGTCAGCGAATCGTCGACCACCATCACGATCGGCTGCGTGCGCAAACCCTGCACCGGCGCGACATGCCGCGCCGCGGGTTCGAACGATGCCATCTCCGCCACTGCACCCATGTTGTCCGGCGCGTCGGATTGCGCCAGACGCGGTGCACGAATGTTCTCGTGCGTGGCGCGCTGTGCCAGCGGCACCGGATTCAGGATCAGCACGATCTCGCCGGAACCGAGGACGGTCGCGCCGGCGATGCCGATCATGCGCGACAGTTGCGGACCGATGTTCTTGACGACGACCTCGCGATTGCCGAGCACTTCATCGACGTGCAATGCGACGCGATCGTTGCCGCTCTTCAGAATCAGCAGCGGTGAATAATGCTGGGTAACCGGCGTCGCATCGTTGTCGCCAAGCAGCGCCGACAGGTAATGCATCGGCACGCGCTGCGATTGCCACACGACCGCGCCTTCGTTGTAGGCCACCGCCAGCGGACCGGTCTTCAACTGCTGCACCTGTTCGACCAGCACCGACGGAATCGCATAGATATTGCCGCCGGTCGACAGAATCACGACCTGCGTAACGGCCAGTGTCAACGGCAGGTGAATCGTGAACTGCGCACCTTTGCCCGCTTCCGATGTGATCGATACGCGACCGCCCAGCGATGCCGCTTCCGAACGCACGACGTCCATGCCGATACCGCGTCCCGCCAGTTCGGTCACTTCTTCCGCGGTCGAAAATCCCGGATGGAAAATCAGATCGGTCACTTCCGCATCGGACATATCGTCCTGCTCCGCCAGCAAGCCGTTGCTCAATGCCTTGTTGCGAATGCTGTTCAGGTTCAGGCCCTGGCCGTCGTCGGAAAAATGAATGACGACTTCATTGCCTTCCTGCCGGATTTCCACGCGCAGTTCGCCGGTTTCGCTCTTGCCCGCCTCACGGCGCCTGTCGCGCGATTCGATGCCGTGCACGATGGCATTGCGCAACAGATGTTCGAACGGCCCGACCATTTTTTCCAGAACGCTGCGATCGACCTCAACCGCGCTGCCGCGAATATCGAGATTGACGCGCTTGTCCATTTCCTTCGCCGCTTGTCGCGTGACGCGGAACAGGCGTTCGGAAATGCTGGCGAACTGCACCATGCGCACGCGCATCAAGTCCTGCTGCAGATCGCGCGTGAGTCGCGCCTGCACCGTCAGATCGGTGGCTGCGCTATCGACCGTGCGATTCAGGTTCTGCTGCACTGTGCCCACGTCGTTGACACTTTCGGCCATCATGCGCGTCAGTTCCTGCAGGCGCGTGAAACGGTCGAATTCCAGAGGATCGAATTCGCGCTCGGCTGAAGCGCCCATGTTCGAGCTGATCTGCGATTCTGCCTGCATTTCGATCTCGCGCAGCTGATAGCGCAGACGCGAAACGTTTTCCGATAATTCACCCAGCGACAACCGCAGGGTGCCGACTTCCGTCTCCAGCTTGGAACGCGAAATGGACACTTCACCGGCCTGATTGACGAGACGATCGAGAATGTCCGCACGCACACGCACCAGCGGAGTTGCCGTCGGCGCTGCAAGCGAACGCGTATTGGCGTCCGCCGGCACGACCGGCATGGCAGGCGTTGCACGATCGGCAACCGGCATGAGGCTCTGGATGACCGGCGGTTGATCGGCTGCGGTTGCAGTTGAAATTCCCGTTGTGGCCGCAGGCTCGTCTTGCGACGCTTCATTCCTGCCGACAACCGGCTGATTCACCGCGTCGGGTGCCAGTAATTTTTCAAACAGCTGCAGGCCGTGATCGTAACGCGCCATCAAATCGTCGAGCGCGGATGCGGAAGGATAGCCGGCGTGCGTGATGTTCTCGATGCGGGTTTCCATCTCGTGCATGTGCTGGCCGAGCGTCATGGCGCCGGCCATGCGCGCACTGCCCTTGACCGTGTGCAGCAGTCGCAGCATCATTTGCGGCAGCATCGCATCGCCCAGGCTTTGCTGCCATGCACGCAAGGCCTGCGCCATCTGCGGCAGCATGTCGCGACCTTCCTCGATGAAGACCGGCAATAGATCGGCATCGATCTCGTCTCTGATCAGCAGCGATGGATCGGCGAGTTCTTCGCCGCTCTGCGGATAAACCGGTTCAACAAACGGTACGTGATCGGCGGGATGTTCACCTGCCGACGATTGCCCGGCTTCCTTTTGCGATGCGTCGATGACGTGCTCTTCCGCTGCGGAAAATGCAGCCGGCTCGGGAGCAGGTTCATGCGCACCGGCATGCGTGCCATCATGTACAACGGCTGCATCCGGAATCGAATCGGATGATATGGATGCAGCGCGCGTGACCGAGCGGGCTTCGAGATCTTCCGGCATGCCTTCCAGAATCTGCACCTGTTCCGGTTCGTAATCCGGCATTTCCCCCAGTGCAAACATCTGCAGCATGAAGCGTATGCGCTCCACCGCCTGTTCCAGCATGTCGTATTCGGTCACCAGCAACTTGACCGGCTTGCGCGTCAGATATTGCAGGACCGATTCCAGCGCGTAGGCAAGGTGATGAAGCGGCTTGAATCCGACCGTGGCGGAACTGCCTGCGAGTGAATGCGCTGCATGCACGGCCTGGATGCTGACTTGGCGATCCGGTTCGTGACGCCATTCGGCGAAGTCCTGCGCCAACAGGCGCACGAGCTCGTCGGTTTCCGCCAGATAGATGTTGTGCAACGGCAGACTGATTTCTAGATCGCCGATATGCTTGATGTTGTCGTCGGCTCTGATTGCAACTGTCGGCTTGCCCGGAAAATCGATGACATCGGCAACCGGTTGCGGAGCGGCGATATCGTCAGGACGTTGTGCAACGACCGGCTCTGCACCATCCCGTGCAACCGCATTCTGCGGCACCACCGCGGCATCGAATCGATGGAACTGCGCCAGTTCCTCATCGCTCAGTTGCAGTTCCTCGGCTTCTGCAGCGACGAGCAGTTCTTCGTCGTCTGTCTCGCGTGCGCCATCCGATTCTTCGATGGTATTGAAATCAATCGATGGCAATGCCGATTCGGAAGCTGCCAGCAACGGTGCCTCTTCGTCATCCGGATCGGAAACCGATACAACCGACTCGCCACCCTGTTCGGATGCTGCATCGTAATGGAAGGCATCGCCGTTCCTGACGCGTTCCGATGCGGCGATCAATGCATGCCCGGTACGCTCCGAACGTCCTTGTGTCTTCAGATCGTCGACCCAGCCTTCCAGCACGCCGGCCGCATTCTCCAGCAGCGCATACAGATCCGGATCGCCACCGCGCGTTTCGGACAGACGCAGATTCAATACCTGTTCGACGCTCCATGCCGCTTCACCGAAGGTGGTCAATCCCACCATGCGGCCGCTGCCTTTCAGCGTGTGGAATGAGCGGCGCAACGTCGTCAGGTATTCCTGATTGTGCGGTGCATTGCGTGACGCCGGCAGTGTTTGCCGCACGCATTCCAGTACTTCCACCGCTTCCGACAGGAAAATATCCAGCAGCTCGGCGTCGATAGCCTCATCGGTCGTCGGCGCCATCAGCGGCGCCATCCCGGTCGCCTGCGATGGCGCCTTGAGCGGAGCGGCAGTCGCCAGTGCGATGTCTTCCATCGCATCGTGGGACGGAACGAAGTCTGGATGCTCCAGCATGTCGATCACGGCGCGCGCACGATCGTTTGCTTCCGGATTGTCGACCAGCGTCGCATCGAGGCGCACCTGCTCAAGCGATTCCTTGAGTTGTTCCTGCAGTTGCGGATTGGTCGGCTCGGCCGCCAGCGAGATGGCCAGTTCTTCCGATTGTTTCTGGTGATAGGCAAGTTCCGCCTCGACCGTCGGCAACGCAAGCTCGACGGCATCAGCGGGGCTTGCGTGATAGGCATCTGTCGAGGTGACCGCCGGGATTTCAACATCCAGCGCAGTGTGCGGCAGCGCATTGCGCTCCGTCAGGCTGGCGCGAAAAATGCCGAGTTCATCGTCGAACGAGAAGCGATTTTTCACGCCGTCCGGATGCAACTGCAGCGTTTCGATGAAGAAGCTTAATGCGCCGACGTTCTGTGCAACCAGTTCGAATTCATGAACATCCGGCACTTCTTCGGCTTCGATGAAGCGATGCACGGCTGCCTGCGTATGCTGGACTGCCCGCACTGCATCCTGCTGATCGAGCACCGACAATGCACCGCTGATCTGATAAAGAATGTTTTCGATATCGACGAGTCCGGCGCGTTGCTGCGGATCGCGGAAATATTCATCCAGCAGCTTTTCGACCTGACGCAGGCTCGACTGCATCTCGTCCGAAAGAACCACCATCGTCTGGCGTTCCTGCGCCTGGCGCGACATGTCGTCCAGCCACTTTTCGGACTGCGCCACCGGTTCGCCCGACACGACGGACAACAGGCGAATCGTCAGCGCATCGGCACGCTGCGAGAAATCGTCGGACAAATGACCGATCTGCTGCAAGGCATTCTCGACGAACAACAGACTGGTTGCGATTTCCAGACTCAGGCTGTCGCCCGGCGTGGAGTGTGCCGCATGACGCGCGATGCCGCTCAGTTCGCGCAGCAACTTGGCCAGCGCAGGCGCATTCAGGCCGTTGCCGGCTTCTGCCAGACCGGCCATCTCTTTTTCAAACGGTTGGGCGACGCTGGCATCGCCGCCGGCAATGCGATTCCACAGATTCTTCGCCTGCGACAACCGCTCCTTCGCAGCCGCCAGCGCCTGCGCATCGATCTGGCCGTAGCGCTTTTTCTCGTAATCCGTCGGCACCACGCCATCGAGTTGATAGGCCGTGCGTATCTGCTGCGCAATCGGTGCAGGCTGCTCGACGCGTGCAATGAAAAACAGCGCATCGCGCAACAGTCTTTCGGTAATGCTGGACGAGCCTTCGCTCAGGCGCCGGATCTGCAGATTGATGCGGGCGAACAATTGCTTGACGTACAGTTCGTTCTGCACCTGCCCCGCCGCAACCGCGTCGGAAAAACCGTGCATGACCCACCAGAATCCGCGCGCCTGCGGCGTAGCCTGTGCCTGTTCGACACGCTGCACAATGCTGCGCATCGTGACGGCGCTGGTCTTGCCCGAACCGTCATCGGCATTCTTGAGGAACAGCAGCAATGCGCGTTCGAAACGCTTGCGCAATGCGACATAGTCATCGCGTGTCAGCGTTTGCGTTGCCGGCGGCAGTTGCGGCCGTATTGCGAGGTTCGGAAAAAACAGATCGGCGGGATGGATGCGCTCGGCGCCGCGCACTTGCAGCAACGCACGATAGTAGGGAAACAGCCGTACCGGTTGATGCGGCAAGCCAGCCAGCAATTCTTCCAGATATTCAACGAGCGCCTGATAGGCATGGCCGATTGCATGCACGCTGTCGTCGGTCAGTTCCAGCTGGCCCGATTCGAAGCGGTCAAACAGGTCTTCGACTGTTTCGGTAATGATGGCAACGCCGTCGACATCGACAATCTGCAGCGCGCCGTGTGCCTGATGCAGATAAGTCTTTGCATGACGCAAGGTGGTCGAGCGGGTCTCGGCGTCCTGCATCAACGCTTCGCCCAGGGCTACCTTGGAGCGTGTAAGCGCTTCGCCGATTTCACCAATGACCCACGACAGCGGGCCGGTATCGAAGTTGTCTCTGCTGCCTTGCGGCACAGAGGAGGAAGGGGTATTCATGACTGCCTCGCGGTGCGGGGGTGACCGATCGCCGATCGATCACCGCAATTGCTGTTGGGCCGAAGCCACTGCAAGCATGCAAACAAAGTCGTATCGGGTTGGCGTGCGTCAGGCTGTTACACGGAAACGCGATACCGAGTTTTTCAGTTCCTCGGCCAGTTTCGACAACTCGCGAATCGAGTGTGCCGTCTGTTGCGTACCCTGCTGCGTCTGCTCGGTCACGGTCAGAATTCCTTGAATATTCTGTGCCACGCCGTTGGCCGATGTCGCCTGCTGTTCGGTTGCCGATGAAATGCCTTGAATCAGTTCCGCCAGACGGTTCGAAACGCGACGGATATCCGCCAGCGCCGCACCGGCCGCATCGGACAGCTTCGCTCCCTCGACCACACCCTGCGTGGATTTTTCCATCGCGGCCACCGCATCGTGGGTATCGGTCTGAATGGTGCGAACCAGTGCGCCGATCTGCTTGGTCGCTTCGCCCGAGCGCTCCGCCAGTCGCTGCACCTCTTCCGCAACCACCGAGAAGCCGCGGCCTGCTTCGCCTGCGGAAGCGGCCTGAATTGCCGCATTCAGCGCCAGCACGTTGGTCTGTTCGGTAATGTCGGAAATCAGTTCGGTAATCTCGCCGATCTCCTGCGACGATTCGCCGAGACGCTTGATTCGTTTCGAGGTTTCCTGGATCTGTTCGCGAATCTCGTTCATGCCCTTGATCGCGTTTTCCACCGCGCGCGCGCCCTGATCTGCCGCCGTCACCGACTGCCGCGCCACTTCGGCGGATTCGTTGGCTGATTTTGAAACGTCGGTAATCTGCACCGCCATTTCCAGTACGGCCTGACCGGTTTCCTGAATATCGCGCGACTGCTTGTGCGATGCTTCCAGCAATTCGGTTGAAATATTCTGCGCGGCGTTGGATGCGGAAGTAACCTGCTCTGCGGTTTTCGTCACGCGTCCGACCAGACCGCGCAACTCTTCCACCGTGTAGTTGACCGAATCGGCGATCGCGCCGGTGATGTCTTCAGACACCGTTGCCTCGACGGTCAAGTCGCCGTCGGCCACTTCCTGCAACTCATTCATCAGACGCAAAATAGCGGCCTGATTCTGATCGTTGGCCTGTTTGGCTTCCTCTTCCTGCTTCTGCGCTTCCAGACGTTGGCCTTCGGCTTCCATCCGGCGCGCATCCGCTTCCTTCGTCCTGTTGCGGCTGTCCTGCAGCAGAACCAGTGCAACACCGGCAGCGGATAGCAGCGCCACCAGCACGCTGACCAGCATCAGCCAGAACGGCAGCGTCAGGGAATCCTGTTCGCCGCGATAGGCCTGCTGGACTTCCGACAGACGCTGTTTCAGCGCTTCGTTTTCCTTGAAGATCAGTTCCTCGGCCTGTTTCGCCGCGATGAAGTTCTGCAGGTTGCCGAGAATCAGTGCGATCGATTCCTGGTATTCGCCGAATGCGGTCTGCAGCTCAAGCAGCTTGTCGCGTGTATCAGGTTCCGTCGTCTTGGTCAGGCGCAAGGCTTCGCTGCCGTTCAGGAAGCCGTCGGTAATCTCGCGGAAGGTATTGGTGTCCTTGCCCAGCAGAAAGGCGGTTTCCGGGTTCACGCCTTCGGAACTCAGGAATTCATTCGCACTGCGCGCCAGACGTTGCGTCAACATGACCAGTTGGCCCGCTGCAGCCGTTTCGCGCGGCGATGCGCCTCCTTGCGATTTCAGGTTGGCGATCTGCTCGGCCAGTTCCAGCAGGTTAGGCGAAATGCTGTTCAGCACTTCCAGTGTCGCACCAAAACCGGTCAGTTCCTTTTCCAGTTTCAGGATCGTGGCGGTTGCCTTGTCGGAACCGGTCCACAGTTTTTGCGTTTCCTTCAGCATGGCGTCCATCTGCGCATCCGGTGCACTGATGTTGCGTCCCTGATAAACGCCACCCTTGGAGAGGACTGCCAGATCGTTGTTGAATTCCTTGCGGCTGTCGGCCAGCTGCTTGAACGCTTCCTTGTTACCCTGAATCGCATTCGGCGTGGCCTTGCCGACCCGTTGCGAGTGCATCAGCGCATCGCCGGCAATCTGTGTCTGCGTCGAAGTCAGAGCAGAGTAATCCGCGTTCAGCCAGACGAATACCGCACCGAGAATCAGCGATCCACCCAATGTCAGCAACAGGATGCGAACCTGTTTCTGCAACGGCAGGTTGCCGATCAGAGGCAGGCGGATATCACCGCTTTTCTCCAGCACGTCGCCGATGTAGGTCGCATTCGGATTGACTGTGGCACGCGCGGTTTCTATTCGCGTTTGCGTGTTCGGTGAGCTGGCATGCAATTCGTCAGCCGCGCTGTTGGCGTCGTCCCCTTTGGCCGCTGTATCTTTCTTGTTTTGGGAAAAGAGCGGTAATTTAAACGCCATACTGATTCTCCTGACTCTGTTTATATTGCGCCCGGGTTTATCGTTCGAGGGCTGTTTATAGGCCTACTTGCAAAAACCGGGGATGTTGAATAACCGAGAAAAGATCGAGTTCGGTCCAGACCTGCGACTCCTGATCCACATAACGCTTGCCCGACCATGCGGAAGATTCGTCTTCCGCTTCGGCGGAATGCAACTGCATTTCCGCGACATTGCGCAAGCCCATCACGCGCGATACCAGCAAGCCGCTATTGAATGCGAGCGTGGGGCCGAATGCGACGATCCGGCTGTCCTTGTCGAACTGTGTCGAAGCCTCTCCCTGAAAACGCGCGAAATCGATCACGCTGATCAGGTTGCCGCGAATATTGGCCAGGCCGAGAAACCACGGCTGCGTCAACGGCACTGCCGTGATCGCGCCGACGGAGACGATTTCGCCCGCTGTATGCAGATTGAGCAGCCAGCGGCTTTCGCCGATCATCACGCCCAGTTGATTGACGCGCCCATCTTCACCGCTGCGCGCGGTTTGCATGCGCTCGACCAGTTGTGCCTGAAATTCGCGCAACCGCGTACGCCGCGCGCTGACATCCGGCTTCTGGAAAATCTTTTCCACTTGTGAATCCGACGTAGGCTGACTCATGGGCAGCTACTTATCCGAGCGCAGCTATTTTCGAAAGCAGCTCGGCCGGGTCGACCGGTTTGACGATGTAATCGCGCGCGCCCTGACGCAGGCCCCAGATGCGGTCGGTTTCCTGGCCCTTGCTGGTGCAGATGATGATAGGCACGTCCTGCGTTTCTGGATCGCGTGTAATCGAGCGGGTAACCTGAAAACCGTTCTGACCTGGCATCACGATATCCATCAGGATCAGTTGCGGCTTGTCTGCCTTGATTTTCAACAACGCTTCTTCGCCATTCTCTGCGGTGGAAACAGAAAAACCTTTCTTGACCAGGATATCGGTAAGGAAATAGCGTTCAGTCGGGGAATCGTCAACGATGAGGATTTTTTGGATAGCCATCTGAAACCTTTAAATCGAAATTATTTTGCGAGTGCTTCAGCCGTGTGTTCGCGCACGGTTTTGAGCAGGCTGTCTTTGGTGAACGGCTTGGTGAGATAGGCATCGGAGCCAACCATCGCACCGCGTGCCCTATCGAACAAGCCGTCCTTGGATGACAGCATGACCACAGGCGTGGAATGGAATTTGACGCTCTTCTTGATGAGGGCGCAGGTTTGGTAACCGTCCAGGCGCGGCATCAGAATGTCGCAAAAAATGAGTGCCGGCTTGTGATCGTTCATCTTGGCAAGGGCATCGAAACCATCCTCCGCCAGTACGACTTGATAGCCTGCCTGACCGAGGAAAATCTCTGCCGATCGACGAATCGTGCTGCTGTCGTCAATCACCATGATTTTCGTGCCAACGTTATCCCATGCCATTGTCGTCATGATTCATCTCATTAAACTGTGTCCACAATATACGGCGCAACAGTAACAAAAAGCAAGATTCTTCGGACCCACACAAATGGCGCAAATCTGCGCCGTGGTTTTTAAACAAAAATTGCCAAACTCATAATGCCAACAAAGTTGACGGCGATGCTGGATGGTGCTGAATAACGCAATGCAAATTGCGGATCAGATCGCGACCATTTCGAAATCTTCCTTGCGCGCACCGCATTCCGGGCAGGTCCAGTTCATCGGCACATCGGCCCAGCGCGTTCCCGGCGCAATGCCCTCGTCCGGCAAACCGGCCGCTTCATCGTAAATCCATCCACAGATCAGGCACATCCAGGTCCGGAATGGTTCGCTTGATGTTTCGTTCGAAGTTTCGTTAATGCTCACGGCTGACAGCCCTTCAAGTAAAATGCACAGTCAGCTATCTTAATATACCCGCCGTGCAAAACCAAACTTCTCCGCTTATCTTGACCTTCGGCCCGACCGATCCGGTGGGCGCGGTCGGCATCCAGGCTGATCTCGCCTCTTTTGCTGCAATGGGCTGCCACGGCCTGTCGGTCGTGACTTCTCTGTTCATCGGCGATACCGCGCGTATCGAGGATGTGCAGGTCGTCGATTCCGACTGGGTCGCCGATCAGGCGCGCGTGATCCTGGAAGACATGCCGGTCGCCGCCTTCAAGGTCGGCGCCGTGGGCAGCATCGAGAACGTATCGGCAATCGCCGAGATCGTGTCCGATTATCCCGACGTGCCGCTGATTTTCGATCCGTTCCTGTCGTCGCTGCCCGATCAGGGGCCGGATGGCGAGGATATGCTGATGGCAACGCGCGAACTGTTGATTCCGCAAACCACGGTGCTGATCCTCTCGGCCGTCGAACTGTCGCGCATGGCGGAAACCTGGCGCGAATCATCCGAAGAAGACATGATGGCCGTCGACGCAATGCGCCTGATCGAGATGGGATGCGAATATGTATTCGTGACCGGCACGCCATCGGATCTGACCGATGTCGCCAATACGTTGTTCGATGAGAGCGGCGTGGTGCGTCACGATAACTGGCAACGCATTTCCGGCTCCTATAGCGGTGCCGGCGCAACGCTGGCATCGACGATCGCAGCGCTGCTCGCCAATGGTCTCGACGTTCCGGAAGCCGTGTTCGAGGCGCAGGAATTCACGATCGCATCGATCGCCAACGCACAACGCCTGGGCATGGGGAAACTCGTTCCAGACCGCTATTTCTGGGCGCGTGAATCCGATGAAGTCATCGATCTCACACCGCCGATCCAGTAACTTTTTTCTCACGGTTTCAGCATGACAAGCAATAACGAACTTCTTTTCGCCCGCGCGCAACAAAGCACACCGGGCGGCGTCAATTCGCCGGTGCGCGCATTCCGCTCGGTCGGCGGCACGCCGCGTTTCATCACGCGTGCCGAAGGCCCCTATTTCTGGGATGCGGACAATCGTCGTTATATCGACTACATCGGCTCGTGGGGTCCGGCGATCGTCGGCCATGCGCATCCGGCTGTCGTCAAGGCGGTGCAGGATGCGGCGGCGCGCGGCCTGAGTTTCGGTGCGCCGACCGAAGGCGAGATCGACATGGCCGAACTGATCTGCAAACTGGTGCCGTCGATCGAACAGGTGCGCCTGGTTTCCAGCGGCACCGAAGCGGCGATGAGCGCATTGCGCCTCGCACGCGGTGCCACCGGTCGCGACCGCATCGTCAAGTTCGAAGGCTGTTATCACGGTCACGCCGATTCATTGCTCGTCAAGGCCGGCAGTGGCTTGCTGACATTCGGTAATCCGACTTCGGCGGGTGTGCCGGAAGATTTCGCCAGACACACGCTGGTGCTCGACTACAACAATCCGCAGCAACTGGAAGATCTCTTCAAAGAGATGGGCGATTCCATCGCATGCGTGATCGTGGAACCGGTTGCCGGCAACATGAATCTGCTGCCTGCCACGCCGGAATTCCTGCAGACGATGCGACGCGTGTGCACGCAATATGGCGCCGTGATGATTTTCGATGAAGTGATGTCGGGCTTCCGCGTTGCGCTCGGCGGCGCGCAATCGCTGTACGGCATCAGGCCGGACCTGACTGTCCTGGGCAAGGTAATCGGCGGCGGTTTGCCGGTCGCGGCATTCGGCGGTCGCGCCGATTTGATGCAGCATCTGGCGCCGCTCGGCGGTGTGTATCAGGCAGGCACACTGTCCGGCAATCCGGTCACGGTTGCGGCCGGCATGGCGACATTGAAGCTGATACAGGAACCCGGCTTCTATGATTCGCTGACGACGCAGACGGCGAAGCTGGCGCAGGGACTTTCCGCGGCAGCGCGCGAAGCGGGTGTCGCGTTCTGCGCGGATTCCGTCGGCGGGATGTTCGGCCTGTATTTTGCGGAAAAATTACCCGTGTCGTACGACACGATGATGCAATGCGACAAGACGCGCTTCAATGCCTTCTTCCACGCCATGCTCGATGCGGATATTTATCTGGCGCCTTCCGCGTTCGAGGCAGGCTTCGTATCGGCGCAACATGACGATGCCGTCATCGATGCGACTATTCAGGCCGCGCGCAAGGCGTTCGCGCAATTGGCGAAAAACTGATGTCGCGGACATTGCGCCGTCGACAGACGGCGCAATGTCGACTTCCCTTATTACCTCAACCAGCCGCGTTTGCGGAAGTACAGCATCGGTACCACCGCACTCGCCGCCATCAAACCCACCGTATACAAGTAGCCATAGCTGCCGAAAAATTCCAGCTCCGGGAAGTACTTCATGTTCATGCCGTAAATGCTCGCGATCAGCGTCGGCGGCAACAGTGCAACGCTGGCCACCGAGAATATCTTGATGATCTTGTTCTGGTTGATGTTGATGAAACCGACGGTCGCATCCATCAGGAAGTTGATCTTGTCGAACAGGAACGCCGTGTGGCCATCGAGCGATTCGATGTCGCGCAGAATCTGGCGCGCTTCCTCGAACTGCTCGGAATTCAGCAAGCGACCGCGCATCAGGAAACTGACCGCGCGGCGCGTATCCATCATGTTGCGGCGGATGCGTCCGTTCAGATCTTCCTCATGCGCCATCGCATTCAGTGCGGTTGCCGCATCCTGATCGGTGATTTCCTTTTGCAGCACACTGTGACTGACTTCTTCCAGACTCTGGTAAATGCCTTCCAGCGCATCCGCTGAATATTCGGCATCGGTCGCATACAGGTCGAGCAGCACATCCTTGTAATCGGCAATCGAACCGGGACGTGAGCGCGCTCGCATGCGCACTAGGCGGAAAATCGGCAAATCGTCCGAGTGAACGGAGAACAGCATGTCCTTGGCGAGGATGAAAGCCACCGTCACCACACTCGACGGCCCGCCGTCTTCCAGCAGGAAATCGGTACGCAGATGCAGATCGCCGTTTTCCGCCTCGTAATACCGCGCCGAGGCCTCGATATCCTTGACCTCATCTTCGCCCGGCAACGTCACGCCGTAAATGCCCTTGACCCAATCGCGCTCGTCATCGTTCGGGTCGGTCAGATCGACCCACACCGGTGCAACGTTTTCCAGATCGATGCGGCTCTCGATATTGACCTGATTCAGGCGGCCATTCTGCAAAATAAATACGTTGATCATAAGCTCTCCCCGCCGCGTTAGAGACACCAGCCATCGCCGATGAACCACACAACTCGCCCTGCAGATGCAATCTGCAAGTTCATTAATTTCAGGGAACGCGGCCGACAAAACAGCCTGGACGCGACCTCCCACCAGATCCGGCGAGAGGTGCGGTAAAGCGAAGCGCTAAGGCAACCTGGACACTATCTCGCGAATCGACCGTCGCAAGACGGCTGACAACATGAATATGGACTACCCAAGACGGGTCTCCGAAAACGAAAACAGCGCAAGTGTACTGACAAGTCCAACCGCTAGCAAGCCGAGGCCCGGGCAAAACCGGAATTCCCCGGTCTGTGCGCGCAGTGCAAAAATCCCTTCATTGCGCAGCAGCAGCCTGACGCGTTAGCGATGATTGCTCAACGTTCATCCGGTGACATCGTTGACAGCGATGGTGTAATTCAACGAGCCGGTCAGACAATATTGACGGAAATCGCAAACACCCGTGATAGCCATGCCGTCCGCCAATCCATGAGCGAGATGAACGTAACGCAAAGAAAATCAGGGCAGCGCAGCGGAATTCATGCGACGCAGGATCAAATCGGTGCGGCGCATCAGATAACCGGAACCGCGATGCACATCGTAAAAGCGCGGATTGGGCAGCATCACGGCCAGCCGCGCCGCCTGGGCCGCGCCCAGCTGCGCAGCCGAGGTGCCGTAATAATGCTGTGCGGCTGCTTCGGCACCGTAGACGCCGACGCCCCACTCGACCACGTTCAGGTAGATTTCAAAGATGCGTTCCTTGTCCATCCAGAATTCGAGCATGTAGGTGATGATCACTTCCTGCCCCTTGCGCAGATAGCTGCGCTCGCCGGACAGGAACAGATTTTTCGCCAGTTGCTGTGTGATCGTCGAACCGCCAGCCACGATCTTGCCCTTCTTCAGGTTCTTTTCGTACGCCTTTTCCAGCGCGGTCCAGTCGATGCCTTCATGTCCGGAGAAATTGGAATCTTCCGAGGCAATGATGGCGCGCTTCAGATTGTTGGAAATGCGATTGTAGGGAACCCATTTATGCTTGAGCCTTGCATCCGGATCTTTTTCTTCCATGATGGAAAGCTGATGCCGCATGAAGCTGGTCGAACCCGGATTGTGATTGACCCACCAGCCGATCTGCAGGAAGAAATAAAGCTGCACCAGCAGAACGATAACTACCGGCACGACGATCAGCCAGAACAACAACCTGCGCAGGGTTTTCATTTTTATTCTTGTATTGTGAAGAGAATGACGATGTTGGATTCGACGATGGCCCGGCACTGATGCATTACATCCGCGCACGCAGTTCCGCAAACACGGCGGCGGTATCGGGCCGGACGCCGCGCCACAGATTGAACGATTCCGCTGCCTGCTCAACCAGCATGCCCAGACCGTCGCGAACCGTCGCACCATGTTGCTCGGCAAAACGCATGAAGGCGGTCGGCTCGCTGCCGTACATCATGTCGTAAGCCAGCGTGTGCGTGCCGAAAACGCGCGGCGACACGGGGGGAATTTCGGATGAGAGACTGGCCGCTGTTGCATTGATCACGATATCGAATGCATCGTTCAGATCGCCGAAATCGCCGACGCCCAGACGCGGATCGGTATCGAAACGGCGCGCCAGCTCAGCCGCTTTCGACGGCGTGCGATTGGCCACGATCAGCCGCGCCGGACGTTCGTCCAGCAAGGGCAGCAACACGCCGCGCGCGGCACCGCCCGCACCCAGCAACAAGACGGATTTGTCTGCGATTTCGATACCGGCATTACGCATGATGTCGGTCACCAGGCCGACGCCGTCGGTGTTATCGCCCAGCATGTCACTGCCATCGAACTTCAAGGTATTGACAGCGGCGGCGGCGCGCGCGCGCGGCGTCAACCTGGTTGCCATGGCATAGGCTTCCAGCTTGAACGGAACCGTCACATTCAATCCCTTGCCGCCGTTCCGCACGAATTGCTGCACAGTCGCAAGAAAACCATCCAGCGGCGCCAGCAGGTGGTCGTATTTCATGTGCTGCTGCGTCTGAGCGGCGAAGCGTGCATGAATGTCCGGCGACTTGCTGTGCTTGATCGGATTGCCGATCACCGCATACTGGTCGAACTTTGCTGTCACTTACTGGCCTCTTGTTTCTGTTTCAAGCGCATCGTCGCGCGTGAAGTTGAATCGGGTGATGATTTCCCACACATCGTCGCGGCCGGTCGAACGCATATTGTCCGGAAACCGGCCGAACGGGGCGGAGCGGCGTACGATATTCAGCGCTGCCGTGTCCAGTGCCGGATTGCCGGATGAACGTTCAACGCGCGGCCCGCCGTCGCGCATGTAGATCGTGCCATCCTGATAGATCGGAATATAGATCACCATCTGGCCGTACAGTTTCTTGCCGTCTTTCTGCGGAAAATTCACGGTGCCCATCCGCTCGATACGATCCTGCAGCGCCTTGTAATAGGCGGCATAACCGACCTCCCGCGTGCTCGGCGTGACCTGCGTTTTCTTCGGCCGCTTGTTGTAATCCTCGATGCTGCGTGCAATTTCCGCTTCGCGGCGCAACAGCGCCTTGGCGCTATCGAGCATGTCCGTCGCATTCGGTTGCGGCAGCACATCCTTTACCGGTTCCACATCAGTGACCCTGGTCGTGTGGAATCGCGTATCGGTCTTCATCTGCGCAAGCAATTGCTGCTGATGCCGTTCCAGATCCTCGACCTTGCGTTTGGCCGCCTTGGCGCTGTCGCCATCCTCGCTCTTGCGCATGTCCGGCAACGGTGATTTGGCGCGGCCGGCATCGGCATTGCCGCCGCCATCCAGATTGGCTTGCGCCAGCGCATCCGCTTTCAGCGGTTGCCGGTCGTGCTTGGCATTGACCAGAATGACTTCGAGGCCGGGATCGGTCGGCTTGAACTTGAACGCTTCCGGCGCCGTGAAGCGCACCGCCAGCAACGCCGCATGCACCAGCACGGAGATCGTGATGGCGATGGTCAGGGTGCGATTCTGGAGAATGGACTTCACGCGTGGAGTGGCAGACGACAAAAATGGAATGGATGGATTTTACGGCAAAGGGTGGCTGATTTTAACGAACTTTCCATGCCTTATTCCACCACGGGATTGGCGGGCGCATCCGCTTCCGCCAATACCACATCAACCGACGCCACTTCGGCAGCGCCTTCCGGATCGTCCGGCAATTCATCGTCCATGTCCGCTGCTGCGCCGGCGCCCGCATCCTGCGTGATATCGAGCAGACGCGCTTCGACCGTCAGATCGATTTCATCCCAGCGCAGCAAATCCAGCCTGACCTGCGAACCGCGCGCAACCTGCGGCATGCCCGGCAGTTTGATGACGAGCGGGATGTCGACGAGCCGCAGGATTTCTTCCTTCAATACCGTGGCCTCGATCTGCATCGTCGGCTCCGTTCCCTTTTCCTGGGCGAGCCAACGCAGACACCAGTAACGCTCCATATCGGACTGGAACGCGGCATACGCGCTATAGGCAGCATCGAAAGCCGACACGATCGCAAACAGATCCGCATCGCGTTGCTTGAACGGCGCCGCCAGCGGTGCCGTCACGCCATGTTCGGCGCAAGCCAGGATTTGCCATTGATTGACCAGATCGGTATAGCGGCGCAGCGGCGACGTGCTCCATGCATATTGATCGACGCCGAGCCCCTGATGCGGCGCAGCGTGCGTTTGCATGCGCACCTGCATCTTTGCCGCCCAGCCGTTGCCGGATCCGCCGCCCTGCGCACGATAGATGCCGGGCACGCCGTGCTCGTGCAGCAGTTTTCCCCAGCTGCTGTTGGCGAAGATCATCAACTCGGCGACGATTTTATCCAGCGGCGCGCCGCGCTTGCGACGCTGAATCGAAACGACGTCGTCTTCAACATAGAAATTGAAATCGACACGATTGTTCTGTTCCGGCCGCAAGCCGAAACCTTCGCGCTTGGCCATTCGCCCTTTTTCCAGCACCTGCACCCATTGCCACAGCAATGCGAGATCGTCCTTGTGCGGATAATCGCCGATGCCGGCGGCGAGATTCTCTTCCGTGACCAGCGCATCCAGATCGTTGTGCCGCAGATTGGCCGCGATCGGCACCGCTTCGGCGCGCGTCTCGGTCGATACCACCGACCAGTCGCCGGTATCCAGCGTCGCATACAGCGACAGCGCCGGACAGACCTTGCCTTCGGCCAGCGTGAATGCCTCGACCAGTTCATCCGGCAGCATCGTGATCTTGTCGCCGGGCATGTAGACCGTGGACAGCCGCTGGCGTGCGATCGCATCGATTGCATCGTCGCGCCTGATACCGAGCCCCGGTGCCGCGATATGAATACCGATGCGTACCTTGCCATCCGGCAGCCGTGTGACCGACATTGCATCGTCGATCTCGGTGGTCGTCACGTCGTCGATCGAAAATGCGCGCACATCGGCCACCGGCAATTCCGGCATCGCGGGAATCGCGATCTCCGGAAAACCGATTCCTTTCGGAAACGACTCGAACAGGAACCTGGAAAAATGCAGGTCCTTCGCCGACCGGATGCCGCCAACCGCCAGCATCAATCGCTGCGGCGCAATCTGCAGTTCGCTGCACGCGGCATCCAGCGCCTTGTACTCGATCGTGTTTTTATCCGGTTTGAAAAGCAGCTGCTGCACGATATTGCTCATCGCCGCCGGCAATCTGTTCGCCTTCAGCTCTTCCACGTACTGTGCCTGGATCAATGCCTGCTGACGCTTTTTCTCCATGCCTGCCAGCGCCGCTTTCAGCGAAGCTTCCGGCGCGGCCTTGTAACGGCCCTTGCCCTTCTTGTAAAAATAAATGGGCGCGGCATGCATGCGAAGAATCAAACCCGCCGCCTCGTGCGGTTTGGGATCGTGGCCGAAATATTCCGTGCCAAGCTCGGCGAATCCGAACTCTTCCTGTCCTGCCACTTCCCACAAGAAATCAAGATCGATGTCATCGGCCACGGCCTGCGCATCGGTCATGAATTCGGCCGGCGACGGCGACGCAAACTGCAGCAACACGTCTCTCGCCCTGACCTTGGTGCGCTTGCCGGACGGCATTTCAACCTGATATGCCTCGCCCTGCTGGGACATCGAAACGCCGGCCTTGAAGTCACCGGATTCGTCAAAAAATAAATTCATTCAATACTTTGCTATCAGTGTTCATCAGATTCCCGAACCTGCAAGGTTCGCGGAACAATTCATCTTGCCGCAGTCGTGCACCACGTTCTTCATGCCGGCTCCGGCGCATCATTTCTGTTGCATGCCTTGCGCTCGACATGCACATGTTCTACATTTTCCTCGCTGCAGGCGGAACGGCATCGATAGCCGGCAAAAATACTTCCGTCACCAGCAGCAAGCCGTTCCTGCGCCGATACAGGCAGCGTCGTGCAAACAACGGCGCATGCAGTTCGATGCCGGTCGCAGCCGCCGCACGCAACATCAACGGATGACGCACCGGCAGGCGCGCGTATTCCAGATTGCCGCGCCGCACGCGCGGATCGCCGAACAGTGTCGTCCCGAGCGACCGTTCGCCAAGCCTGCCGAAAAACGGCCAGTCCGATGTCGTCGCGGCCAGCGGCACAATCGTATGCGCATAAACGACCGGAACATCGTCGCAACGCAGCAGCACTTCGCGCTCCTGCACCTGCATGCGTCCCGGCAGCGCAAGCTGTACATATTCATCCGCCAGCGCAACCGCGCGCTGTTGCGACAGACGCTGCACGCGGAACTGCCGGCAACGCATGATCAGCTTGACCGTCAATGACATCGAATCCGTCAGCCAATGCCGCATCCGGACCGGCGGATTGACGCCATTGATATGCGACAACCAGTGTGCCTGCGACAAGGATTTACCCGTCACCGCACCGCTCCGGCAACGACACCGCAGAATGCCAGCACATCATCCGCATACGCAGCGAAATCCGATATGCCGTGATCGCTGCCGTCGATGACGTGCTGGCGCGCATGAGGAAAATGCGCGACCATTTCGCGCCAGTCGAGCAATTCGTCGCCGGTTGCCGCCAGCAGAAAATAACGCTCCGGATGCGTCGTCCGCGTCACGGCCAGCGCCTTCAATTCATCGATGTATTCCGCCTTGAATTCAAACGGCTCGTTCGAGTGATATTGCGTCTTCACGCCCACCTGGCTCGCCAGATCGCGCGCTGCATGCACTGCAGGATTGAGCAGTACGGCGCGGCAACCGATCTTTTCCGCCAGCCATGTCGCGTAATAACCGCCGAGCGAAGAACCGATCAGCGTCAATTGCGCGGGATCGACCTGTTGCGCTATTCCGAGCGCCAGTTCGATGGCGGCGCGCGGAGAGGCGGGTAATTGCGGGCACTGATATTCATCGCCGCGTCCGAGCGCTTGCATGCGGTCGGCGAGCAGACTGGTTTTGGACGATTGCGGCGAGGAACGAAAACCGTGCAAATACAGAATCATGTGGCGAGTGCATCCAGAATCTTTTGATGCACGCCGCCGAATCCGCCATTGCTCATGACCAGAATATGATCGCCGCCGCGTGCGCTGCCGGCGATCGCCGTCACCAGTGCGTCCAGATTGTTGAAGGCGTGCGCCGTGTCGCCGAGCGGCGCCAGCGCTTCAGCCAGATCCCAGCCCAGCGCATCCTTGCCGTTGCCGCTTGCGCCGTAACCGAATACGAGGTCGGCATCGGTCAGGCTGACCGGCAACGCCTCTTTCATCGTGCCGAGCTTCATCGTGTTCGAGCGCGGTTCCAGCACGGCGAGAATGCGCGCCTTGCCGACCTTCTTTCGCAGGCCTGCAACCGTGGTTGCGATCGCCGTCGGATGATGCGCGAAATCGTCATACACCGCGATATCGCCGACTGTGCCGCGCAATTCCATGCGGCGTTTGACGTTTTCGAATTTTTCCAGCGAAGCGATTGCCTGTGCCGGCATGACGCCGACGTGACGCGCCGCGCCGATTGCAGCCAGCGCGTTCATCCGGTTATGTTCGCCGGTCAGCTGCCAGTTCACCGTTCCCTGCTTCTGCGCATTTAAAAACACGTCGAAACTGCCATCGTCATGCGTGGCAATCGTCCAGCCTTGTTGATCGCCGCCACCGAACCATTCAGTCTCGCTCCAGCAGCCGCGATCCATCACGCGATGCAGCGATTCTTCACGCGCATTGACGACCACGCGGCCGATGCCGGGCACGGTGCGCACCAGATGATGAAACTGCGTTTCGATCGCCTTCAGGTCCGGGAAGATGTCGGCGTGGTCGTATTCCAGATTGTTCAGGATGGCGGTTTTCGCGTGGTAATGGACAAACTTGCTGCGCTTGTCGAAGAAAGCGGTGTCGTACTCGTCGGCTTCGATCACGAAGAATACCGAATCCTGACCGGTGCCGGACAGGCGTGCGGAGATGCCGAAATTCATCGGTACACCTCCGATCAGGAAACCGGGATCGTAGCCCGCATCTTCCAGAATCCACGCCAGCATCGACGATGTCGTCGTCTTGCCATGCGTACCGGCCACAGCGAGCACCCACTTACCTTGCAGGATATGCTCGCCGATCCACTGCGGGCCGGAGACATAAGGCAGGCCGCGATTGAGAATTTCTTCCATCAGCGGATTGCCGCGCGAGACGACGTTGCCGATCACGAACAGATCCGGCGCCAACGCGATCTGCTCCGGATCGAATCCTTCTATTAACTTGATGCCTTGCGCTTCGAGCTGCGTGCTCATGGGCGGGTAGACATTGGCGTCGCAACCGGTAACCGTGTGGCCGGCGGCTTTTGCCAGCACGGCAAGGCCGCCCATGAAGGTGCCGCAGATGCCGAGAATGTGGATATGCATTGTACAATTTCGGATTGGAATAACAGGATTTTACCCGACGACGGGCTGCTGTCGGCGGGAGTATCATTCGCGCCATGTCAACTCACTTCTCCAACGATGCCGAATTGCTGCGCGCCGAAATCGCCGCCGCCGCCGCGCGCATGATCGCGGAGGACGGCGTCGATTACGGCACGGCCAAGCGCAAGGCGGCACGACAGATTCTCGGCAACAACAAGGTGCGCGGCGATGTGTTGCCAGACAACGCGCTGGTCGAGGATGAAGTCCGCGCCTACAACGAATTGTTCTTCGGCGACACGCAGCCCGCGCGCCTGCTGCATCTGCGCCAGCTGGCGGCGCGCATCATGACCGAACTGGCACAGTTCCAGCCCCATATCACCGGTGCGGTACTGAACGGCACGGCCGGCGACCATTCCGACATTCACCTCCAGCTATTCGCCGAAAGCCCGAAGGATGTCGAAATCTACCTTTTGAACAAGGGAATCGATTTTGACGTATCGGAATCGCTGCACTTCAACGGCCATGGCGAGCCGGTCGAAACCCTGAGCTTTCTATGGCAGGGCGAAGGCGTTCACCTCGCCTTGTATGAAATCGACGATCTGCGCGGCGCAGTCAGAAAATCCGCCTCCGGCCGTGCCGACAGGGCAGGCATTCAGGCTCTGCATGCGCTCATCGAGGCCGACATCAACGTACATACAATCGAAAACGAATCCAAATGAAACGAAAAACCTTCCTGTTCGGACTAGTCGCCCTGCTTTTCGCGAGCATCGGCATCTATGTCGGCGTTCGCCATCACACACCGGCCGAACCGGAATCGCCTGTCGTCGCCAGCTTCTTTGCCCAGCACATGGAAAACGCCGATGGAAAATCCCAGGCCCTGTCCGATTTTCAGGGAAAAACCCTAGTTGTTAATTTTTGGGCAACTTGGTGCGCGCCCTGCGTGGAGGAAATGCCTGAACTGACTGCGCTGCAAACGGAAATCGGTGCAAAAAACATGCAAATTCTTGGTATTGGCATCGATTCACCCAGCAATATCCGCGAATTCGCAGCCAAATACAAAATTACGTATCCGCTTTTTATCGCTGGCATGACCGGCACGGATTTATCGCGGCAGTTCGGCAACCAGACAGGCGGGCTGCCGTTTACCGTGATTATCGGCCCGGCTGGCGATGTCAGGAAAACCTATCTGGGCCGCCTGAAGATGGGCCAATTGCGCGCCGATCTGCAGGCTCTTTGATTCCGGGGCGAGATTTCTCCTTGCCAATCCACGGCATTTAGCGGCAAAATGCGGCCATCATCGTCAAACGGAGTTTCATCTCCATGGCAAGAAACATTCTTTTATTGAACGGCCCGAACCTGAATCTGCTCGGTTCGCGCGAGCCTGAGGTCTACGGCAGCACCACGCTCGCCGATATCGAACGGGCCGCAAGCGAACAGGCAACGCAGACCGGCGCCACGCTGAGCACGTTTCAGAGCAATCATGAAGGTGCGCTGATTGACCGCATCCATGCGGCAAAAAAAGAAGGCGTCGATGCCATCGTGATCAATCCAGGCGGACTCACGCATACCAGCGTTTCGCTGCGCGACGCCCTGGCATCGGTCGCCATCCCGTTCGTCGAGATCCATGTTTCGAATATTCACCAACGCGAGACGTTTCGCCATCACTCCTACCTGTCTGCGATCGCCGTCGGCGTGATCTGCGGCCTCGGCACAGAAGGATATGCGGCGGCTGTATCGTTCGCACTCAAAAAGCTTTAATCTCAACGATTTGACAGCAAACGGCTTATAATTGCTGCCAACTTCAATCATAAAAACTAAAACTTCCAAGGAATTCAAATGGATTTACGTAAACTCAAGACGCTGATAGATCTGGTTGCAGAATCGGATATCGCCGAACTCGAAGTCACGGAAGGCGAAAGCAAGGTTCGCATCGTCAAATCCGGTGCAGCAGCGCAAAATCAGGTCGTGATGATGCAACCGCAAGGCGCTCACCAGCAATATGCACCGGCTCCAGCTCCGGTCGCAGCCGCGCCGGTTGTCGCTGCACCGGTGGAAATCCAGGGCCATGTCGTCAAATCGCCGATGGTCGGCAGCTTCTACCGCTCATCCGCTCCGGGCGCACCGTCGTTCGTCGAAGTCGGCACCGTCGTCAAGGAAGGCGATACGCTGTGCATCATCGAAGCGATGAAACTGCTCAACGAAATCGATGCGGATGCATCCGGCGTCATCAAGGAAATCCTGGTTGAAAATGGCCAGCCGGTCGAATTTGGTCAGCCGTTATTCATCATCGGTTGATGAATCTGGAAATTGCGCCGACAGCCCGTCGGCCCTTTTTTCATCGACCGATTTGATTTCACTCCCATAACGACGAGTCCAGTCCCCACTATGTTTGAAAAAATCCTCATTGCCAATCGCGGCGAGATCGCGCTCCGTATCCAGCGCGCCTGCCGGGAAATGGGCATCAAGACCGTGGTCGTTCACTCCGAAGCGGACCGCGACGCCAAATACGTCAAGCTGGCCGACGAATCCGTCTGCATCGGTCCCGCGCCATCCACGCTCAGCTACCTGAACATGCCGGCGATCATCAGCGCGGCGGAAGTCACCGACGCCGAAGCGATTCATCCTGGCTATGGCTTCCTGTCCGAGAACGCTGACTTTGCCGAACGCGTCGAACAGTCCGGTTTTGTCTTCATCGGCCCGCGCTCCGAATCGATCCGCCTGATGGGCGACAAGGTATCGGCCAAGCAGGCGATGATCAAGGCAGGTGTGCCGTGCGTGCCCGGTTCGGAAGGCGCATTGCCGGACGACACGAAGGAAATCATCCAGATTGCCCGCAAGATCGGCTATCCGGTCATCATCAAGGCGGCCGGCGGCGGCGGCGGACGCGGCATGCGCGTCGTGCATACCGAAGCTGCATTGCTTAACGCGGTCACCATGACCAAAACGGAAGCCGGTTCCGCATTCGGCAATCCGGAAGTCTATATGGAGAAATATCTGGAAAATCCGCGCCACGTGGAAATCCAGATTCTCGCCGACGAATTCAAGAATGCCGTCTGGCTCGGTGAGCGCGATTGCTCGATGCAGCGCCGCCACCAGAAGGTGCTGGAAGAAGCACCGGCGCCGGGTATTCCGCGCAAAACCATTGAGCGCATCGGCGACCGTTGCGCCGAAGCCTGTCGCAAGATGGGTTATCGCGGTGCCGGCACGTTCGAATTCCTGTACGAAAACGGCGAGTTCTATTTCATCGAAATGAATACCCGCGTGCAGGTCGAACATCCGGTGACCGAGATGATCACCGGCATTGATATCGTGCAGGAACAGATCCGTATCGCCGCAGGTGAAAAACTGCGCTATCGCCAGCGCGACATCATCCTGAACGGCCACGCGATCGAATGCCGCATCAACGCAGAAGATCCGTTCAAATTCACGCCGTCGCCAGGGCAAGATCATTGCATGGCATGCACCGGGCGGCCCCGGCATTCGTGTCGATTCGCATGCCTACGCCGGATATTACGTTCCGCCGAACTACGACTCGATGGTCGGCAAGGTCATCGCCTACGGCGCCACGCGTGAACAGGCGATTCGCCGCATGCAGATTGCGCTGTCGGAAATGGTTGTCGAAGGCATCCTGACCAACATTCCCCTGCATCGCGAGCTGATGGTCGATGCACGTTTCATCGAGGGTGGCACCAATATTCATTACCTCGAACAGAAGCTGGCTGAAAAGCCAAATCTGCCGAAAGAATCGAAGGCATAGTCGCGCACCTGATTCAGGTTCCTGAATCGGATCGATCATGATTGCCGTCACCGCAGCCTGCCTGCCGTGACGGCAAACTCATCTCTTCCGCACATCGGGCAAATCAGCGATACTTGCCGGGCTGTACAAAAACATTTGAGGTATTCATGAGCTGGACCGAAATCGTCATCGAAGTCGCCCGTACGCACGCGGAAGCATTGTCCGATGCGTTGATCGAGGCCGGTGCGCTGTCGGTTTCCGTTGAAGATGCGGATTTCGGTACCGAAGCAGAACAGCCGCTGTTCGGCGAACCCGGCATGGAGCCGGAAGAAGCCGCATGGGAGCACAGCCGCGTGATCGCGCTGACTCTCGTCGACGCGGATCAGGCCGGCATTGTCGCCGATGCCGCCCGGTCCATTGGACTGGCTCCTTCGAACGTCAGCTTCACATTGCGGCCGGTTGCGGATCAGGATTGGGTTCGCCTGACGCAATCGCAATTCGAACCGATTCATATCGGCAAAAATATCTGGGTCGTGCCGAGCTGGCACAATGCGCCCGATCCTGATGCGCTGGTGCTGGAACTCGATCCCGGCCTCGCCTTCGGAACCGGCAGCCACCCGACAACGCGCCTTTGCATGGAATGGCTGGAAGCCCATGCGCCGATCGGGTTGACCGTGCTCGATTACGGCTGCGGTTCCGGCATTCTGGCAATGGTCGCCAAAAAACTCGGCGCCGATACAGTCGTCGGCATCGATATCGATCCGCAGGCCATCGAAGCCGCGCAGGCCAATACCGAACGCAACCATTGCGATGTGGCGTATTACGTGCCGGATGCATTCGCGGCATCCGGCCACGCCCATGCATTCGATGTGGTCGTTGCCAACATCCTCGCCAATCCCTTGAAGCTGATGGCGCCGATGCTGTCCGGCCGCGTCATTCCGGGCGGCAGGCTGGTCCTGTCCGGCGTTCTCGCCACGCAGGTAAATGAAGTGGCTGCCGCCTACGCGCCCTTCATTGAACTGACGGTATGGAAAGAGCAGGAGGGCTGGGTTGCACTGGCCGGCCGTCTGCCCTCCGATCCGGATACACGCGCTTCGCGCTAGACGACAACATGGCACTTGCGACGAAATGTCCCCATTGCCAAACGACGTTCCGCGTCGCGCATGATCAATTGAAATTGCGCGCAGGCCTCGTGCGCTGCGGCCACTGCAAGGAAATCTTCAACGGCATCGAACATTTACTGCGGCCGGATGTGACATCGGCTACAGCGGCTTCCGCTTCCGCGCTCCCGGCCGCAGTCATGCAGCCTTCGACGGACGATGCCGAACAGACGGCAGCACCTGATGCCATTGAATCCTCGGTAACAGAATCATCCGCCATGCCGTCGGAGAGTATCGATACGGAATCTGAAATCGATGCCGATGCTTCAAGCGAGCCGGTATCGATAGCGTCAGAGCCAAAACCTTCCAGCAAACTCGATTTCGAACTTCCCGCCCATTTCGAGCGCGATCCCGATGCATCACCGTTTTCTGCCGATGATGCCAAGCCTGTCGATCCTCTGCAGCGCATGACGCTGGTGGATTTCACACGTGACCTGCCGGATAGTATCGAAGGCGAGCGCGATGTTACTTCCGCTCAGGAATGCAGCAACGCAGAAGAACGCCTGCAGGCGCTCGACCCCGCTGTACCGGACGAGCTTGATGAAGCCATCGAAGACCTGCAGCGCAAACCGTGGCGGCGCAATCGCAAAAAAACACGCAGCAAGGACAAGGCCGATGCACCTGATGATCACGCCGACGCAGAAGACGAGGTCGAAGAAGAACCGAGCTTCGTCAAACACGGACGCCGTCGCCAGCAACTCGGCAGGAAATGGCGCATTTTCCTTGCCACGGCCTCATGCATCCTGTTCCTCGCGGCAATTGCGCAAGGCGCCTACATTTTCCGCAATCAGATCGCCGGCCTGTTCCCGCCAACCAAACCGTTTCTGACGCAAGCATGCGATCTCATCGGCTGCCGCATCAATCTGCCGGCGCAGATCACCGCCGTCTCCATCGAATCCAGCGAACTGCAAACCCTGGAAGCCAATCAGAATGCATTCGTTCTGACCACGTTGTTGCGCAATGACAGCAACACCCTGCAGGAATGGCCGTGCATTGAACTGACGCTCAACGATGGCAATGAAAAAGCGCTGCTGCGTCGTGTGTTCAAGCCGGTCGACTACCTGGGCAATGCGGATCAGGCCAATCGCGGCTTCCCGCCAAATAGCGAACACGCCGCGCACCTCTCCTTTGAAGTGGCGCAACTCAAGGCATCCGGCTACCGCGTCTATTTGTTTTATCCGTAAGGACGGGAAGTAGTTTTCGCTTTCCCCGCAACGGCTTCCATCCGGCTTCCATTGTCCTCTTCGCCAATCTTCAACCTGTTTCCATCCACTCGATTGCCACTCATGAAATCCTTAATCTGCGGTTCGCTTGCCTTCGATACCATCATGTCGTTCGAAGGTCGTTTCTCGGAAGCCCTGCTGGCCGATCAGCTTCATAAAATCAATGTCGCCTTTCTGGTGCCGGGATTGCGCCGCGAGTTCGGCGGCTGTGCCGGCAACATTGCCTACAACCTGAAACTGCTCGGCGGCGACCCGCTCATCATGGCGACGATCGGCCAGGATGGCGCCACGTATCGCGAACGTCTGGAGCAACTGGCAATTTCCCAGCAATGCATCAAGACCATCGACGCGTCCTACACGGGGCAGGCGTTTATCACGACCGATGCCGATGGCAACCAGATCACCGCATTCCATCCCGGCGCCATGACGTTTTCCCACTACAACAAGGTTGCCGATGCCGGCGACGTCGGAATCGCCATCGTTGCTCCCGATGGCCGCGACGGCATGTTGCAGCATGCGCAGCACTGCGCCGACCTCAACGTGCCATTCATTTTCGATCCGGGCCAGGGTTTACCGATGTTCAACGGCGAAGAATTGAAAGCGTTCATTGAGCTGGCAACGTATGTTGCCGTCAATGACTACGAGGCCGAATTGCTGATCACGCGCACCGGCCTGACACTTGCGGACATCGCGCAGCGCGTGTCGGCACTCGTCGTTACGCGCGGCGAACAGGGAGCTGAAATTTATACCGGTGGGGAACGCCTGGACATTCCATGCGTAAAAGTAGACCGGGGCGTTGATCCGACCGGTTGCGGCGATGCATTTCGCGCCGGCATGCTGTTCGGCCTGACCAACAATCTCGATTGGGCGACCACGGGTCGTCTATCCAGTCTGATGGGCGCCATCAAGATCGCGCATCAAGGTCCTCAGAACCACACCCCGTCACGTGCCGAAATCGAAGAGCTCTTTCACCAGGCGTTCGGCTATCGATTCTAGGCAGCAGGCAGGTTGCCGGAAAGCGGGCCCGGCAGCCTGCAACGCCTACAGAAAAGCGGTAACGATCGTCGCGATCAGTTGAATCGCGATTTTCAACAGGATCAATGCCACCAGCGGTGACAAATCGATCGTGCCGATCAGCGGAACAATGCGGCGCAAAGGCCGCATCAGTGGATCGTTCAATGCACGCACGAAAGGCGCCAAAGGCGCATTCGGATTAACCCAGCTGAAAATCACCTCGATCAGAATCAGGCCGATCAGCCCGTACAGGGCCCACTGGCAAAGACACAGGATCGTCAGCAGCAATACTGCCTGCGGTGAAAATGCCCCACCCAGCCAGACATCGAGCGCGGTAACAACCAGCGCGACCAGAAACGCACCGACCACACTCGCCCAATCGTAACCGCCCGCTCCCGGCAACATGCGTCTTAACGGACGCACCATCCAGTCGGTCAGCTGATAGATGAATTGCGCGATCTCTATTGGTGGGCGCACGCGCACTGCCTGCATCCAGAATCTGAGCAACAAGGCACCCGCCAGCACGGCGGCAGCGGTATCGACAATCAGCGTAAAGATACTATCCAGCACGAAGGCTCCTTAAAAAAAAAACGCTGTGCGACATGAATCGCACAGCGGGATTGTGCCTGATTTGATCAGGCGCATCCAGGCAAAGCTGGATTTACGGACGTGTACCCGTTGGAAACGGCCATGCCGCTGCCGGGTTCAATACCGTTTTTACTGCAGGTGCCGCGACTGCCGCTGGTTTGGCTGCAGGCTTTTTGGCTGCCGGTTTCTTGGCAACAGCTTTTTTAGGCGCTGCTTTTTTAGCGGCTGGCTTAGCTGCTTTTTTGGCGGCTGGTTTGGCTGCTTTTTTAGCGACCGGCTTCTTTGCAACTTTTTTAGCTGCAGCTTTCTTCGCTACCGGTTTTTTCTTGGCAACCGCTTTTTTGGCGACTGCTTTCTTGGCTACTTTCTTGACAGCCTTTTTAACCGATTTTTTAGCTACCGATTTCTTGGCAACTGCCTTTTTGGCTACCGATTTTTTAGCAGCTGCTTTTTTCGCGACCGGCTTTTTCTTGGCAACGACTTTTTTTGCTACTGCTTTTTTCGCTACTTTTTTGACTGCTTTTTTAGCCACTGGCTTTTTGGCAGCTGCTTTTTTCGCTACCGGCTTTTTAGCGACCGCTTTTTTAACCGCTTTTTTCGCTACCGGTTTCTTTGCTGCTGCTTTTTTAGCGACAGGTTTTTTGGCGGCTGCTTTTTTTGCAACCGGTTTCTTTGCTGCTGGTTTTTTTGCTGCTGTTGCCATTTTGTTTCTCCTTCACGTGATGGAAAAATACAAGCTCTATTGGAAACCCTCCTGCGGCATCGCGATGACACAGGCGGATTATTCATCGGCACAAGCATGTTCGGCGCTTGCGCTAATGAATTCGGCACCAGCTGAACTGCTGCATCCCCTCACTTATGCAGCACTTCAGCCTTACTGGCGATACGCTTTTACCTGCTCGACTACGCGCGTTCGCCAAAAAAAACGCCGGCCATTACGCCAGCGCTGGAATACTGTTTCAGAACAAACAAGCCATTTTTCAAAGAAAAAGCCGCCTCACCCGATTGAATCGGGCTGGGCGGCATCGTCAGAAGAGATCGTATTGGTCGTCTACTGTTCATTAAATTGGATTGTTGCCTTTCCTTTTCTTGCAGTCGTTACGGCAATTTGTACTTCTGTTTTTGCGACTGTAGATTTTCTTATTCTCTTCATCGTGCAGGCACTGCACGGTGTTCAATCTTTTATTCCCAGTTGAGCGCGCCACCCGTCTGGTATTCGATAACGCGAGTCTCAAAAAAGTTGCGTTCTTTTTTCAGATCGATCATTTCGCTCATCCAAGGGAATGGGTTTTCCTCTTGTTCGAACATTGGTTCCAAACCGATTTGTTGAGCGCGGCGATTGGCGATGAATCGCAAATAACCTTTGAACATCGGTGCATTCAGTCCAAGCACTCCACGCGGCATTGTATCCTCTGCGTAACGATATTCCAACTCTACTGCACGTAAAAACAACGCTTTGATTTCGTCGCGAAATTGCGGCGTCCACAGATGCGGATTTTCCATCTTGATCGTGTTGATCAAATCGATGCCGAAATTGCAGTGCATCGACTCGTCGCGCAGGATGTATTGATACTGCTCCGCCGCACCCATCATCTTGTTCTGACGACCGAGCGCGAGGATCTGCGCGAAGCCGACGTAGAAGAACAAGACCTTCCATCAGGCAGGCGAACACGATCAGCGAGCTTCAATAGCGTCTGATCGTTTTCGGCCGTGCCGGTGTTGAATTGCGGATCGGTCAGCGTTTCGATGAACGGGATCAGGAACTCGATCCTTGTCGCGGATCGATTCGACTTCATTGTACGCATTGAAAATCTCGCCTTCGTCCAGACCCAGCGATTCGACGATGTACTGGTAGGCGTGCGTGTGAATCGCTTCTTCGAACGCCTGGCGCAGCAGGTACTGGCGGCATTCCGGCGCGGTGATGTGGCGGTAGGTACCGAGTACGATATTGTTGGCTGCCAGCGAATCGGCAGTGACGAAGAAGCCGAGATTGCGTTTGACCAGACGACGTTCGTCCTCGGTCAGGCCGTTCGGATTCTTCCACAGCTCGATATCGCGCTGCATGTTGATTTCCTGCGGCATCCAGTGGTTTGCGCAGCCGGCCAGATACTTGTCCCATGCCCATTTGTACTTGAACGGCACGAGTTGATTGACGTCGGTTTGACCGTTGATGACGCGCTTGTCGGCCGCATCCATGCGACGGGTCGGATCGGCAGCAGCCGCCGGTTTGGTCATCAATGCCGGATTCAGCGCAACATCTTGATGCGCCTGCGGCGAGCGTTGCACGGCTTCCTGTGCCGGCTGCAGCGCAGGCGCAGGTTGCGACGGGACCGCCTTGGTTACTTCATCTTCCCAACTTAGCATAATCAGATTCCTTGTTTTTATCCGCCGATACTGCCGAACCGATGTGCGCGCCGCCTGTTGCTTTGGCAGCGCTCCTTGCATCAAGTTCAGTACAGCTCGGCAGCGATGATATTCACGTTGTTCGACCGGCCTGATTTATTGGCAGGCTTCGCATTCTTCAAATCCTGCGTCGCCCGGACGCAACATGCAGGCTGGACCGTCGGTTTCCACGGCTTGCGCACTCGCTGCATTGCCCCCGCCGGAATCCACCGCGTTCAACGCGCCGGTTTTCGAGGTCGATTTTTCGGTATGCGTCGCACCCATCGTGCGCAGGTAATACGTGGTTTTCAGGCCGCGCAGCCATGCAAGTTTATAGGTGTCATCCAGTTTCTTGCCCGATGCGCCGGCCATGTAGATGTTCAGCGACTGTGCCTGATCGATCCACTTCTGGCGACGCGAAGCTGCCTCGACCAGCCATGACGGTTCGACTTCGAAAGCGGTTGCATAGATGTCGCGCAGATCTTGCGGAATGCGATCAATCTTGGCCAGGCTGCCGTCGAAATACTTGAGGTCGGAGATCATCACTTCATCCCACAGGCCGCGGGTTTTCAAGTCACGCACCAGGTATTCGTTGATCTCGGTAAATTCGCCGGACAGGTTCGATTTGACGTACAGGTTCTGGTACGTCGGTTCGATACAGGCCGAGACACCGATGATGTTCGAAATCGTTGCAGTCGGTGCAATTGCCACGCAGTTGGAATTGCGCATGCCGAATTCCTTGATGCGTGCGCGCAATGGCGCCCAGTCCATCGATTCGCTCATGTCCGCTTCCAGATAACCGCCGCGTTCTTCCGCCAGCAGCTTCAGCGAATCCTGCGGCAGGATGCCACGATCCCATAGCGAGCCCTGGTACGAGCTGTAACGACCGCGCTCTTCCGCCAGTTCCGTCGATGCGTAGTAAGCGTAGTAGCAGACGGCTTCCATCGATTTGTCGGCGAATTCAACCGCATCCTTCGATGCATACGGCACGCGCATCATGTGCAGGCAATCCTGGAATCCCATGATGCCGAGGCCGACCGGACGGTGGCGCAGGTTGGAATCGCGCGCTTTCTTGACGGCGTAATAGTTGATGTCGATCACATTGTCGAGCATGCGCATTGCGGTGCGGATGGTTTTTTGCAGCTTGACGTGGTCCAGCTTGCCGTCCTTCATGTGCGCCGGCATGTTGACCGAGCCCAGATTACAGACTGCGATTTCCGATTCGTTGGTATTGAGCGTGATCTCGGTGCACAGGTTCGAGCTGTGAACGACACCGACGTGCTGTTGCGGCGAACGGATGTTGCATGGATCCTTGAACGTGATCCATGGATGGCCGGTTTCAAACAGCATCGACAGCATTTTGCGCCACAGATCGAGTGCCTGGATTTTTTTAAACAATTTCAGTTCGCCGCGTGCTGCCTTGGCTTCGTAGCCCAGATACGCTTCTTCGAATGCCTTGCCGACCTTGTCGTGCAGGTCCGGCGCATCGGATGGCGAGAACAATGTCCACTCGCCTTTTTCCATCACGCGCTTCATGAACATGTCGGGAATCCAGTTCGCGGTGTTCATGTCATGCGTACGGCGGCGGTCATCGCCGGTGTTTTTGCGCAGGTCGAGGAATTCCTCGATGTCCATGTGCCAAGTTTCCAGATAGGCGCAGACCGCGCCTTTGCGCTTGCCGCCCTGGTTGACCGCAACGGCGGTGTCGTTGACGACTTTCAGGAACGGGACGACGCCCTGCGAGCGGCCATTGGTGCCCTTGATGTGCGCGCCGAGCGAACGGACCGGCGTCCAGTCGTTGCCCAGGCCGCCGGCGTATTTCGCCAGCAATGCGTTTTCCTTGATTGCCTCGTAAATACCGTCGAGGTCATCAGCAACCGTCGTCAGGTAGCACGACGACAATTGCGAACGCAGCGTGCCGGAATTGAACAGGGTCGGCGTCGAGCTCATGAAGTCGAACGACGACAACAGGTTGTAGAACTCGATCGCGCGTTCTTCGCGGTCGATTTCGCCCAGTGCCAGGCCCATCGCCACGCGCATGTAAAACGCTTGCGGCATTTCAATGCGGGTATCGCGGATGTGCAGGAAGTAACGGTCGTACAGCGTTTGCAGGCCGAGATAGCCGAACTGTAGATCGCGCTCCGGTACCAGGGCATCCGCCAGTTTTGCCAGGTCGAACTGGGCAAGCTTGGTGTCGAGCAGTTCTGCCTCGATACCCTTCTTGATGAATTTGCGGGAAATATTCCAGATACGCGGCTGGCGCATCGGCCTGAGCCACTTCCTTGCCGAACACTTCCTTGCGGATCGTGTGCATCAGCAGACGCGCGGTGACAGTGGCTATAGGCCGGATCTTTTTCCATCAGCGCGCGCGCTGCCAGAATTGCCGACTTGTGCAATTCTTCAACCGGCACGCCGTCATACAGATTCTTGACCGTTTCATGCAGGATGGCACTCGCATCGACGTGTTTTTCCAGTCCGATGCAGGCTGCGCTGATCAGGTTGCGTACCTGATCCATATCCAGCGGACGGCGCTGGCCGTTTTCGATCACATGCAGTTGATTGGCTTCCGCGACCGGCTTGGCGCTTTGCTGCTGCGCGCGCTCTTCCATGCGCTTGGCGCGATACAGCACATAGGCGCGGGCAACGTCGTGCTCGCCGGAACGCATCAGCGCCAGTTCAACCTGGTCCTGGATATCTTCAATATGGAACGTGCCGCCGGCCGGCTGGCGACGCACCAGCGCGTTGACGACGTTGGCGGTTAACTGCTCAACCAGTTCGCGCACGCGTGCGGATGCGGCGCCTTGTCCGCCATTGACGGCGAGAAATGCCTTGGTGACGGCGATCGAAATTTTCGACGGTTCGAAACCGACGACTGCGCCGTTACGGCGAATGATGCGGTAATCGTTCAGGCCGGCAGTATTGGTGCTGGTGGTCGACGGTGCAACCGCGAGAGGCGCGATGTTGCCGATATCGGTCGAGGATTTGGTTGAGATTTCTTGTGCAGAGTGCATGAAGACTCCTTTATGACTGTTGCCGGCAATATTGCCGTGCTTGTTTTAGAGAAAACCGGGGCGGGGCCGGTTTCGCGAAAAATATTGTTATGAATGACATGCCGGGCGCATTGCCGCGACACCATACCGATCCTGTTGCAAGGACGTTTATTCGGCGTCCCCTACTATATATATACGCTCTTGCATTGCAACGGCAGCCAGACAAGCTATTGCGAGAATCACACTGATAACCCACTACATCTAGTAGGGAAACCGCGATCTGCACTAATTCTAGTGCCTGGGAGTCGGCTGTGCAATCGTTTTGTGCCCCACTTTTGCAGATATATTTTTCAAATAAAAACGGCGCATTGCAGGGTGGTATTTTTTACGCGGAATAAAACGTCAGATCGTCGCCGAAGCAGTCTGTTTGCTTCGATTCTGCACCGGTTTGGCGATAACGCGCCTGGTAAGCATCCCAATCGAAGAAAGGACCGGGGTCCGTTTTGCGTCCCGGCGCGATGTGCTGATGGCCGGTCACGCCGTTCAGCGGATAAGCCGCCTTCAAGGCCGCCGTCAAGGCTGCCAGTGCCGCATACTGGATTTCCTCAAACGGCTGGTCGTCGGTTCCTTCCAGTTCGATGCCGATCGAGAAATCGTTGCAGCGCTCCTGCCCGCAGAAGGAAGAAGCACCTGCATGCCATGCCCGGTCATTGGCGGAAACAAATTGCATGACCGCGCCATCACGCCGTATCAGGAAATGCGAGGACACGCGCAACGACCGCAACTGGTCGAAATACGGATGCGCCTCATGATCGAGCCGGTTGAGAAACAGATCCTGAATGAACGGGCCGCCGAACTGTCCCGGCGGCAGGCTGATGTTGTGGATGACCAGCAGGCTGATTTCCGTTCCCTCGGCACGCCGGTCGCAATTCGGCGATGGCGCGCGCACCGCGCCCGCCGCCCAACCATCGGCATCGATCCTGAACGACGGCGCTGCGTCCTTGGGAGATTTATTCGGGCGCATTGATGTCCAGCCGCTGCATTCGGTAACGCAGTTGCCGGAAACTGATACCCAGCAATTCCGCCGCCTGCGTTCGATTGAAATTCGTCTTGACCAATGCACGCCGGATGACTTCGCGCTCAACATCGTCCAGATGGTCGGGCAACGAGCGCGGGAGGTTGTCTTCCGCCAGTGTTGCTTGTTGCGGAATTTCTTCCGCCTCGCCGGCCACATTGGCTGCGACTGCCGGCACAATTTTCTCGACCTGCTCTATCGACGTATCCGTCGACGGAGCAGCGCCCTGCGCTTTCAGCACCAGATCCGTCACTTCGATCCGGCTATCGTTGGCAAACGCAAGCGCACGTTCCAAAACGTTTTCCAGCTCACGCACATTGCCGGGGAAGGAATAGGCGCGCAATGCATCGAGTGCAGCCGGCGCCAACACCACCGGTTGCCCGCCGCCCAATCGTTTCAGGATAACGTCGGCCAGCAGGCCGATATCGTCGAGCCGCTCGCGCAGTGGCGGCAAATTCAATTCGATCACGTTGAGCCGGTAATAGAGATCCTGGCGAAACGTTCCCTTGCCGACGCATTCATGCAGATTCTGGTGCGTGGCGCTGATGATGCGCACGTCGACCGGCTCTTCCACCGTTGCCCCGACCTTGCGCACGCGACGCTCCTGAATCGCGCGCAGCAATTTGACTTGCATCGCCAGCGGCAGATCGGCCACTTCATCCAGCAACAGCGTGCCGCCATTCGCGGCCTGGAAGAAACCGTCGCGATCATCGGCAGCGCCGGTAAATGCGCCTTTGCGATAACCGAAAAATTCTGCTTCCATCAGTGCTTCCGGAATCGCGCCGCAATTGACCGCCACGAAGGCTTTGTCGCTGCGCGCGCTTTGCGCATGGATATCGCGTGCCGCCAGTTCCTTGCCGCTGCCGGATTCGCCGCTGATTGCGACGGGTGCCATGCTGCGCGCAAGCCGGGCAATTTGTGCACGTAATCCCTGCATCGTTTCGGACTGACCCATCAGGCGCAAGGCGGGCGGTGTCGGGACTTTTTCGCTGCGTTGATTGCCCGTCCCGGTTTCGCTGATACGCAATGCCGAGCGCACCATCACGCGCAATTGCTCCAGTCCGACCGGCTTGGAAAGGTAATCGAAAGCGCCTGCCTTCAATGCCGCCACCGCATTCTCGGCGCTGCCGAAGGCGGTAATCACGGCAACCGGCGTGTTCTTGTATTGCGCACTGATTTCCTGCACCAGTTCGATACCGAGGCCGTCCGGCAGACGCATGTCGGTCAGCACCAGCGCATAGTCTGCGCTCTTCAGATAATCGCGCGCAGCAGCGAGGGTTTGGGCGCTATCGACATCCAGTCCCATTTTGACGAGCGTGATTTCCAGCAATTCACGCAGATCGGCTTCATCATCGACAATCAGAATACGGGGAGAGGTCATTGCTTGCGATTTTTATGATTCATGAATGTCAGGCCGCATCGTCGGCGGCAAAGGTGATGACGAACCGACCGGAAGGCGAGCCGCCTTCGCCATCGGTCCGGTATTCGTAATTCAGCATCGCGCCGTTGTTCAGGCACAATTCGCGCGCCAGATAGAGCCCGAGGCCCGTCCCCTTGCTCGATGTTGTATAGAACGGTTCGAACAGGTGGGCGCGAACGGAGGACGTCATCTGCGGCCCGTCATCCTGCACATGCAGTTCAAGCCGATGCCCGCTTCCAGCCACGATATAAATGCGAATGCTGCCGGACGCACCGCTTGCGTAGCGTAACGCATTTGTCAGCAAGTTCAAGATGATTTCACGCAAATGCAGCGGATCGAATCGCACCTTGTACGGCATCACATCGCCGATTTCAATCACTCCCTCTTTCAGCGCATGCATTTCACGCAGCTCGGCCAGAATGTCGTCCAGCAGCAAACCCAGTGCGAGCGGATCGCGATATTGCTGCGCCTTGCGCGACAACTTGAGAATGTCTTCGATCATGCGGTTCAGGCGGGCAACGTTATCGCCGATGATCGCCAGCAGACGGCGCCGGCCGTTATCGGTTTCATCTTCGTTCAGCAGCGACGCTGCATGGCCGATGGCGGACAGCGGATTGCGCACTTCATGCGCAATGCTTGCCGTCAGCCGGCCCATGGATGCCAGTTTCAACTGCTGCGCCTGATTCTCGATTTCGGTCACATCCTGCAGGAAAACCACAACCCGCTCTTCCTGAACGCCCTCGGTATCGACGCGTGCAAAGCGCAGCTTCAGATGCGCGACCAGTTCGCGACGCCCGCCCCAGATCGTTGTGCCGCCTTGCAACGTGGTTTCTTCGTTGTGCTTGATGAGGACGAAAGTCGGTTTGTTTGCCTGCGTGCCGCCTTGCGTTGTTACGTGCAAACCGGCATGGGCACTCCACGCGGAATAGGCCTCGGCAATCGGCGTCAGCCAGATCATGTCGGACAATTTCCCATAGGCTTTTTCGTGCGGAAAAGTCAGCCCGAGCATGCGCGCCGCCGCCGGATTGCTGGTCAGTACCCGGCCCTTGCGATCGACCACCAGAATGCCGTCGTCCATATCCGCGATGATCAGCCGATTGATCGCCTGCTGCACATGCAGCGCCCTGCCCCTGCCGAGCGCCAGCGATTCCTGCTTGATCAGGCGATCTGCAAGACGATTGATCGCAAAGATGGCAATGAAGAATGCCGCGCCGTACAGACCGACCTGGGAAGAGGAAATATCGGCGTTGGCATTCAGCAGCTGGTAACCGTTTTCGGCCAGCATGACCAGTGTTGCCACCGAGACGAAGAACAACGCCAGCACCAGCGGCGCAAGAATCGCACCGCCCGCCAACGGAAACAGATACAGAATCGCCAGCCCGCTCTTGAGTCCGCCGACCGAGACATATAACAGCGTCACCGCCGCCAGATCGACCGATATCTGCGCCGTCACCTGCAGCAGGAAACGCCGCCGCGCATACGTTGCCAGCAAGACGAATGCCAGCGCCAGCACCATATAGATAGTGCAGATATCCCAGAATTGCTGCTTGTACTGCATCTGCCTGCCGCCGGTCCAGCCAAAATAACCGAGCAGCACGGCGACGATCAGCGTACGCGTGAAGGCAAATGTTTGCAGCGTGCGCCAGAAAGTTTCTCGCGCATCGTCAAAGATCGGTTTAACCGGTTTGGTGCGTGCCATGGATCAGTGCGCGCTGTGCTGCCGGCGATGTTCGCCGCTGCAAAAGGCCATGTCCGACGCATCGCGCACGGCTTCGGACGCCGGAAAATAAGTGCCGCAATGCGTACAGCGCAGCATCGCCTCGACTTCCCGGTTTTCTGAAGGAGACTGTGCGGAAGCATTCTTCCCCGAGGATTGCGATGATTTCTTGCTGCGGAGCACCCAGATAACCGCAAAGATCAGAACCGCCCACAACAGCAGTTTCATGCAATGCTCCGATGCAAAACCACTTCAAGCACGAAACGACTGCCGACATAGGCCAGCAACAGCAACGTAAAACCGGTCAGCGTGAAACTCAGTGCCGTCCTGCCGCGCCAGCCGCGCCATTTCCGGCCGGCCAGCAAAATACCGAACAAGACCCAGGACAACATGGTGAAGATCGTCTTGTGATCCCACTTGAATGCCTGCCCGAACAGCTCTTCGGAAAAGACAACGCCCGACACGACCGTCAGCGTCAGCAATGCGAAACCGAAACCGATCAGCCGGAACAACAGTTTTTCCATCGTCAGCAACGCCGGCAACCGATCGATCGCCAGCGCAAACCAGCCGGTACTCTGTGTGCGCAGCCGCGTATGGAGTTTGGACTCCTGCAGCGCCATCAGCACCGCGTGAAAGGCAGCAATCGTCAATGTGCTGTAAGCCAGCATGGCAATCGCGATATGCCACGGGAACAACGCCGTTTTGCCGCCAAGCGGAATGACGCTGCCGGGAAAGGCCGCGGGTAAAAGTACGGCCACCGCCGCACATGGCAGCACCAGCACACGCAATCCATCCAGCGCAAAATTGCGATTTTCCAGCCAGTAGGCCGCAACCGATATCCACAACGTACCGGACAGCATGATGGCAAATCCCATGCGCAGCGTGCCCGGCGTAATGACATCGACCCACAATGCGCCGCCATGCAGCAGCCACCCGGTCAGCGTGCCGATCGAAATCGCCAGACGTCTTTTCGATGGCAAAAAGGCGCACACCGCGTAAAGCAGCGCAGCCAGGACAAAAAAGTATGTATGCATCGATTAAGTTTACACCATGTAATAACGGCTTCCGCGAAGGAAAACGTCCGACTGCCGCCTGCCTGCATCTCGCTCCCTGCGACACCGGGCACATCGGAAAACTGTTATCGCGACATTACCACCAGCCCGAATAAAACGCATCGCCGATATTGAAGCCCCAATCGCATTCACCGTCTTGCCCGAACGCCCGCATCATTTCCAGCGTTCGAAAACAATCGGCAATGCAAGTCCGCCTGCCTGCCGCCCCGATGTGCCAGTCGCCGCATCGGGTAAAATGACAAATGTTTTCGCCGCCGCATTTTTGCAGCGGCCTGTCGTTTCACTTGCGGATTCCAGTCACACCCATGCTCGATAATCTTACCCAACGCCTCGCCAAAGCCGTCAAAACCATGCGCGGAGAAGCGCGCCTGACGGAATCAAATACTGCCGACATGCTGCGTGAAGTTCGTCTGGCGCTGCTCGAGGCCGACGTCGCCCTGCCAGCAGTGCGTGAATTCATCGGCCGCGTAAAAGAAAAGGCGATGGGCGAAGACGTCATCGGCTCGCTCACGCCGGGGCAGGCGCTGGTCGGTGTGGTGCAACGCGAAATGGCCGCGCTCATGGGTGCCGATCTGGGTCCGGGCGCATCGCAGCTCAATTTCGCCACCCAGCCTCCGGCAATCATCCTGATGGCGGGCCTGCAGGGTGCGGGCAAAACCACCACCGTCGGTAAACTGGCGAAATACCTTCGCGAGCAGAAAAAGAAGAAGGTCCTGACCGTCTCCGCCGACGTCTATCGTCCGGCCGCGATCGGCCAGCTGGAAACAGTCACGGCGCAGGTCGGCGCGGATTTCTTCCCATCCGCAGCCACCGACAAGCCGGTCGATATTGCGTTGGCCGCACTCGATTACGCCAAGCGTCATTACCATGACGTGTTGATCATCGATACCGCCGGCCGGCTCGGCATCGACGAAGCAATGATGCAGGAAATCAAGGCCCTGCATGCCGCCGTCAACCCGATCGAAACCCTGTTTGTGGTCGATGCCATGCTCGGTCAGGACGCCATCAACACGGCCAAGGCCTTCAGCGATGCCCTGCCCCTGACCGGCATCGTGCTGACAAAACTGGACGGTGATTCACGTGGCGGTGCGGCGCTTTCCGTGCGTCACATCACCGGCAAGCCGATCAAGTTCGCCGGCGTCGCCGAAAAAATGGATGGCCTCGAAGCATTCGATCCGGTGCGCATGGCCGATCGCATCCTCGGCATGGGCGATATCCTGGCGCTGGTCGAGGAAGCCCGCAAGGGCGTCGACATGGAAGCTGCGCAAGGCCTCGCGCAGAAGATAAAGGTCGGCGGAAAATTCGATCTGAACGACTTCAAATCCCAGCTCGCACAGATGAAAAAGATGGGCGGCATGTCCAACCTGATGGACAAACTGCCAGCCCAGTTGCAGCAAGCCGCCAGCGGCGCCAATATGGGTATGGCCGACAAACAGGTCTCCCGGATGGAAGGCATGATCAATTCCATGACGCCGCAGGAGCGTGCCAAACCAGATCTGATCAAGGCATCGCGCAAACGCCGGATCGCTACCGGCGCCGGCGTACAAGTGCAGGAAGTCAATCGCATGCTGGCGCAATTCGAACAAATGCAATCGATGATGAAAAAACTCAAAGGCGGCAACATGATGAAAATGATGCGTGGAATGAAGGGGATGCTGCCCGGCATGCGCTGATTTGCAGACCTGCTCCGCCAGCGCAAAGCCCGGATCGACATCGACCGGGCTTTTTTAATGGCGGCACTCGAATGGTGCATGCGCCGTCACCACGCGATACGAAAAGAAGGCTGCGCTCCCGCCCGGCATCTTCATGATCTTCAAAAAACGCATGCCACGGCACATGAAATCAAGCGCAAAAACCGGCGCCCCATATCGAATCATCGATGCGCGTTTTCCCTCTGTGTTGCGGGCGTGGCGCCTAACCTACAAATACCCGCGCAAACTCGCAAAAAACACTTGCATGCCGGGAAAAACCGCACCACTATTAGCGGTGCGTGAATTGGCGCAATTTCCCAACACAATGTGAAGGAGGTTTTAAGATGGCAACAGCCAAAAAACCAGCGGCCACTAAACCGGCCGCCAAGAAACCAGCTGCGAAAAAAGCTGTAGCAGCTAAAAAACCAGTAGCAAAAAAAGCAGCGCCGGCCAAAAAAGCCGCTCCTGCGAAAAAAGTAGCAGCAAAAAAACCAGCTGCAAAGAAAGTCGCAGCGAAGAAGCCGGCAGCCGCACGCAAGCCTAACGCCGCATTCATGAAACCAGTGACACCGTCCGCAGTTCTGGCCGCTGTCATCGGCGCAACACCAAGCCCACGCACGGAAATCACCAAAAAAGTGTGGGATTACATCAAGAAGTTCAAGCTGCAAAATGAAGCCAACAGACGCATGATTGATGCAGATGAAAAGCTGAAAGCAGTTTTTGGCGGCAAGAAACAAGTGTCCATGTTCGAGATGACCAAACTCATCTCCAACCACTTGAAATAATCTTCTTCCTCGTGCCAAACAAAAACGCCCGCATCGCGCGGGCGTTTTTGTTTCTGCTGCAAACGTTGATCTTCACTCGCACATAGCGTTCAGCTGCGACTCCAATGGATCGCGCCGTCATCTGCAACCGGTCAGGGCTTGTGCTCCCATCGCCGCCATGCAGCCAGCACGGCGTTCGGATATTCCGGCCGGCCGCGACTGCCGTTGTAACGGCCGAGTGCCATGTACAGATCGCCCTTTTCCATATCGAGATACATGCGCAGAATCGAACAGCCGAAGCGCAGATTGGTCTGCATGTTGAACAGTTTCCTGCGGTCGCCGTCACCGATCACCCGCGTCCAGAACGGCATCACCTGCATGTAACCGTGTGCGCCGACCGGCGACACCGCGTATTTTCGAAATGCCGATTCCACCTGAATCAATCCGAGCACCAACGCCGGATCGAGCCCGGCACGACGCGCCTCGTACCATGTCGTCTGCAGAAATTCGAGACGCACCTGACGGTCGGGCAAACGCTTGGCAAGCCGCTCGGACATGTCCCCCAGCCAGCGCAAATAATCAATGCGCTCGCTGATCTCGGTGAACTGCGGTTGCGGCGGACGCGGATCGGAGATTGCGCGCGACAACGCCATCCTTATCGAATCGGCCAGCGCCTCTTCCTTCTGGTTGCCGGCAAATGCCGGTTGCAGCATCGTCAGCATCAGCAGCACGATGCAGGTCCGTGCGGCGCTTGTCCATCGACACTCGGAAAGGATCATCCGTGGCCTCAGGATGCGATGACGTCGCGCGCCATCATCGGCCTGCACAATCACCAGATAAAGCACATCGATCGCTGACTGCACGCTGCATCATCAAACCGCCAGCTTGCCCTGAATGAAAGCCAGCGCTTCCTCCAGCCCGATCGCGGTAGCGTCTGCGTCGCGGCGTCCCTGATATTCCAGCTTGCCTTCCTTCAGACTGCGCTCGCCGATGACGATGCGATGCGGCACGCCGATCAATTCCCAATCGGCGAACATGGCGCCCGGACGTTCGCCACGGTCGTCGAGAATCACGTCGATGCCGGCAGCTTGCAATGCGTCGTACAGTTTGTCCGACTCCGCCTTCACACTCTCGCTGCGGTCATAGCCCATCGGGCACAGCACGATCTTCGAAAGGCGCCAGCGCCGCCGGCCAGATGATGCCCTTGTCATCGAAATTCTGCTCGATCGCAGCGCCCAGAATACGCGTCACGCCGATGCCGTAACAGCCCATCTGGATCAGTTGCGGCTTGCCGTTTTCATCCAGATAGGTCGCTTTCATGTCCTGCGAATAACGCGTGCCGAGCTGGAATACATGGCCGACTTCGATGCCGCGCTGGATTGCCAGCACGCCCTTGCCGTCCGGCGATGCATCGCCCTCAACCACATTGCGCAGGTCGAAAACAGCCAGCGTCAGGCAAATCGCGCTCCCAGTTCACGCCGGTAAGGTGGAAGTCCGCCTCGTTCGCGCCGCAAACAAAATCGCTCATCGCGGCGACGGTGCGATCGACGACCAGATTGACCGGCTTTCTGGTATTGATCGGGCCCAGATAACCGGGAGTCGTACCGAACCATTCCACGATTTCCGCTTCACCGGCAAAACGAAAGCCCGCCAGACCCGGTACTTTCGATGCTTTGACTTCATTGAGTTCATGATCGCCGCGCAACAGAAGCAGCCACGCCTGCTTGACGACGACGCCCTTTTCTTCCTTCTCGACCATCAGTACGATGGACTTGACTGTTTGCGTCAGCGGCAAACCAAGCAAGGCGGCGACGTCTTCGCATTTCGTCTTGCCCGGCGTCGGTGCCTTGGTCAGCGGCAGGGTGGCCGCACTGCGTTTCGCGGTCGGCGCAACGGCTTCGGCCGCTTCCATGTTGGCCGCATAATCGGACTTCGGGCAATACACGATGCGCATCTTCACCGGTATCGGCAATCACATGGAATTCATGCGAACCGGAGCCGCCGATCGCGCCGTTGTCTGCCGCCACCGCGCGGAACTGCAGGCCGAAACGCGTGAAGATATTCACATAGGCATCGAACATGATTTGATATGAACGCTTCAGGCCATCGACATCGCGATCGAACGAATAGGCGTCCTTCATCGTGAATTCGCGTCCGCGCATCAGTCCGAAACGCGGGCGGCGTTCATCGCGGAACTTGGTCTGGATATGATAAAAGTTGAGCGGCAACTGGCGATACGATTTGACTTCGGTGCGCGCCACATCGGTCACAACTTCTTCCGATGTCGGCTGGATGGCAAAGTCACGGCCATGACGATCTTTCACGCGCATCAGTTCCGGCCCCATCTTGTCCCAGCGGCCGGTTTCCTGCCACAACTCGGCTGGCTGCACGACCGGCATCAGCAATTCGATCGCTCCGGCGCGATTCATTTCCTCGCGAATGATGGCTTCCACCTTGCGAATCACGCGCAACCCCATCGGCATATAAGTATAGATGCCGGAACCCAGGCGCTTGATCATGCCGGCGCGCATCATCAGTTTGTGGCTGACGATTTCTGCCTCGGAAGGCGCTTCTTTGAGAGTGGAAACGAAAAAACGGGATGCACGCATGACGATGAATTCTTTTTAAAAAGAGAGAGGGTTATAATCAACTCAATTTTAAAGGATTAGCTGGCTGATGGACCCACTCTTCGTACAATTGATTGCCGCTTCCGTTGTTCGCACATCGTGCGCAACGGCGGCTTACGGCTATTGCAGTGCCGATTTTCGATTGAGGGTCAGTCTAGCCGCAGAAAGTTTGAGGTGCAACATGCTTGATCGTGAAGGCTTTCGCCCAAACGTCGGCATCATTCTGCTCAACGCCCAGAATGAAGTGTGGTGGGGCAAACGCGTGCGCGAGCACTCGTGGCAATTTCCGCAAGGCGGCATCAAGTTCGGCGAAACGCCCGAGCAGGCAATGTACCGCGAACTCGAAGAGGAAGTCGGCCTCAAGGCGGAACACGTCAAGATCATCGGGCGCACACGCGACTGGCTGCGCTACGAAGTGCCCGACCATTTCATCAAACGCGAGATCCGCGGTCATTACAGGGGCCAGAAGCAGATCTGGTTTTTGCTGCGCATGGTCGGTCGCGATTGCGACGTCAACCTGCGCCTGACGGAACATCCCGAATTCGACGCTTGGCGCTGGCATGACTATTGGGTGCCTCTGGATGTGGTCATCGAGTTCAAGCGCGATGTCTATCAGCGCGCGCTGCAGGAACTGTCGCGTTTTCTGGCACGTCCGGGACCGCAACATGCACAACCGCACAACACGGCGCGTTACCTGCGGCAGACGCACGCCCCGCGCAAGCCGAATCCGGCATCCAACCCAGAGGTCAAGTCAGATAATGAATAAATTCTTTACGCACAGCATTGCTTCCCTCATGCCAACGCGCAATCGCACTTTCGCTTCCGGCATGATGCACGTGTTAATGGGATTGGCGTTGTTGTCGGCCATGCATGCCTCATTTGCACAATCGCAATTCGAGGAAGATTTTGACGACGAAAACAAGCCGTGGGAAGAAATTGCGATCCAGTTACCGGCTACGCCCCAGACCGAGAACCTGCTGCCGTTTTACGTCGGTCCCACGACCAAACAATCGTTTGCCGTGGACAGTAAATCGCTTGCGGTCGGTTCGGATGGCGTAGTGCGCTACACACTGGTCGCAACCAGTCCGGCAGGTGCGAAAAGCATCAGCTACGAAGGTATTCATTGTGCGACATTCGAGAAGAAAATCTATGCATTCGGACGCGATGACGGCTCATGGTCACGTTCGCGGCAGGACAAGTGGGAGCCTATCGTGCGTGGCGCCGTCAATCGACAACAGGCTGCACTGGCGCTGGATTATTTCTGCAGCAACCTGGTGGTCGCCAGCAACGTAAAAGAGATGCTGCGACGGCTCAAGTCGCACGATACGCTGACTGAAGACCTGCTTCAGTAATCATTTGTGCCGGATCGATTCTGTCTGTCTGGCAATGCGACTGGAACAATAAACCGCGGCCTGAAAGTTACAGCAGTACCAGATTGTCCCGGTGAATCAGCTCAGGCTCTTCGACAAACCCGAGAATCGATGCAATCTCGGTAGATGGTTTGCGCATGATGCGGCGCGTTTCCGAACTGGCGTAATTGGTGATGCCGCGCGCGATCGCGCGGCCGGATTGCATCGATGCAGGTAATCACATCGCCCCGGCCGAAATCGCCCTGACACGTCCAGTCACGCCGATCGGCAGCAGCGATTTGCCTTCTGCGGTCAGCTTCGTCACCGCGCCGTCGTCCAGCACAATTCTGCCCGCCGTCTGCAAATGATCCGCCATCCATTGCTTGCGCGCGGTCAGTTGCGCGGTCTGCGCCGTCAATTGCGTACCGATACGCCTCGCCCTGTGCCAGACGCGTCAGCACGTTTTCCTCGCGCCCCCATGCAATCACGGTATGCGCACCGGATAGTGCTGCGCGCTTTGCCGCCAGGATTTTGGTCAGCATGCCGCCGCGGCCGAGACTGCTGCCGGCGCCACCTGCCATCGCTTCCAGCGACAGATCGCCGGCCTTCGCCTCATGAACGAATTCCGCAGCGGGATCCTTGCGCGGGTCGGCGGTGAATAATCCACGTTGATCGGTCAGGATGATCAGAGCATCGCCTTCGATCAGATTGGCGACCAGTGCGCCCAGCGTATCGTTATCGCCGAATTTGATTTCGTCGGTGACCACGGTGTCGTTCTCGTTGATGATGGGAACGACACCGAGAGTGCAGCAAGGTGAACAGTGTCGAACGCGCATTCAGGTAACGCTCGCGATCCGCCAGATCGGCATGCGTCAGCAGAACCTGTGCGGTGCGCACATCATGCTGGCGAAAACTGGTTTCGTAAATTTGCGCCAGCCCCATCTGTCCCACCGCTGCACAGGCCTGCAATTCATGAATGCCGGTTGGCCGCTTGTCGAATCCGAGCCGCTGCATGCCTTCCGCGATTGCGCCGGAACTGACCAGCACCACTTCCTTGCCGAGCGCACGCAATTGCGACGATTTGCGCCGCCCAGCTTCTGCGATTCGCCGCGTGATCGAGCCCCTTGCCATCGTTGGTGACGAGCGAAGAGCCGACCTTGATGATGACGCGTTTGGCTGTTTGAATCACGGAATGCATGGTGTTGTAATCCGAGGCTGTTTTTATTGATGATGCCGGTATGCGCAAACCGGAGCGGCGAAAAATAACCGCGACCGGTACTTTCAATGCATACCGTTTTTATTCTTCCAGGATCAATCGACGATCTTGAACCGCGGATCGTCCGGATCGATCGAATCGATCCCGCGCGCTTCTTCGATCATCGTGGGCGTTTCTTCGGCACGATGTTCAGCCTGGCGCTGCTCCAGATATAGTCGTAGATTTCAGTGACCAGTTCGCCGCAACCCTCGCGCGTCAGTGCCGAGATTTCAAACACCGGGCCTTTCCAGCCGAAACGCTTGATGAAATCCTTGACGCGCTTTTTGCGCTCCTCTTCCGGCACCATGTCCAGCTTGTTCAGGACCAGCCAGCGCGGCTTGTCGAACAGCGATTCATCGTACTTCTTCAGTTCCTTGACGATCGCCTTGGCTTCCTTGACCGGATCGACAGGTCGTCGAATGGCGCCAGATCGACGATATGCAGCAACAGCCGCGTGCGCTGCAGATGGCGCAGGAACTGATGTCCGAGGCCGGCGCCTTCCGCTGCGCCTTCGATCAGGCCGGGAATATCCGCAATCACAAAGCTTTTTTCGTGACTGACGCGCACCACGCCCAGATTCGGATGCAGGGTCGTGAATGGATAGTCGGCGATTTTCGGACGCGCATTGGAAACCGCCGAAATGAAAGTGGACTTGCCGGCGTTGGGCATGCCCAGCAAACCGATATCGGCCAGCACTTTCAGCTCCAGCCGCAGTTCGCGCCGTTCGCCTTCCTTGCCTTCGGATCTTCTGGCGCGGCGCACGGTTGGTCGATGATTTGAAATGGATATTGCCCCAGCCGCCTTCGCCGCCCTTGGCGATCAATACCTGACTGGCCATGTTCGGTCAGATCGGCGACGAGTTCGCCGATCGTTATTGTCGATGATCAATGTGCCGACCGGCATGCGCAACATGACATCGTCAGCGCCCTTGCCGTAGCAATCGGCACCGCGACCGTTTTCACCGTCACGCGCCTTGTGCATCTTGGAGAAGCGAAAATCGACCAAGCGTATTGATATTGCGATCGGCGACCGCAATAATGCTGCCACCCTTGCCGCCATCTCCGCCGTCCGGACCGCCGAATGGCCGGAATTTTTCACGGCAAAAGGAGGCGACGCCGTTGCCGCCATCGCCGGCAATGACTTCGATTTTTGCTTCGTCGATAAACTTCATGTTGTGCCGCCGTAAAAACTAAAAAGGCCCTACCTTCGGCAGAGCCTTTCGATTGAAGGCTTTCGCCTTACATTAATTGCTGAACTGAATAACTTAAGCAGGTACCACTGTGACGTAGTGACGTTGCAGAGCGCCTTTGGTAACAAAGGCAACCTTGCCATTAGTCAGCGCGAACAGGGTGTGATCCTTGCCGATGCCGACGTTTTCGCCTGGATGCATTTTGGTGCCGCGTTGACGAACGATGATGCCGCCTGCGTTGATGGCTTGACCGCCATAAACTTTAACGCCCAGTCGCTTTGACTCTGAGTCACGGCCATTTCGCGTAGTGCCGCCGCCTTTTTTATGTGCCATTTCTGACTCCTTGTATCTGGTTAGTCCGAATCAGCGGCTTAGCCGTTGATCGAAACGATCTGCAATTCGGTGTAATTTTGGCGATGACCCTGGTGCTTTTGGTAATGCTTGCGACGGCGCATCTTGAAAATCTTGACCTTGTCGTGACGACCATGGGAGACAACCGTGGCAAGGACCGTAGCACCTTCAACCAGCGGAGCACCAAATTTAATGGTTTCTCCTGCGCCCAATGCGAGCACTTGATCAAGGGTGATTTCGGATCCAATGTCTGCAGGTATCTGTTCTACTTTAAGTTTTTCGCCAGCGACAACTTTATATTGTTTGCCACCGGTTTTTATGACCGCGTACATGTGAAACCTCATCAATTGATTAAAGGACTTTCTCTTCCGCCCCGTCAGAAAGCGACGAAGAATCGGGAAAACCCGCAAATTATACATGGACTTACCGCTACGGTCAAAGCCTGTATAACCATCTGAATAGCGTGTCATTTCAGGCAATAAAAGAGCCGGGTCCTGCACCCATGCGACAGCAGGTTTACTTTCAACTTGTCGTCGTATAATTCGGCAACTCATGCTTATAGATCAGGCTTATCTTGGTTTCCGCTTCCGCCCCATCCACCCAAAATCTGCTTATCCAGCCAATTATCTGCCGACCTGAACGCGGTCAACAATGTAATACGCCAGAAACTGCATTCCGAAGTAGCTCTGGTCAACCAGATAGCGGATTACATCATCAGTGCCGGCGGCAAACGCATCCGGCCGGTTCTGGTGCTGCTGATGGCAAACGCTTACGGCTATCGGGGCACGGATCACCATCAACTGGCCGCCGTGGTGGAGTTCATTCATACCGCAACCTTGCTGCACGACGATGTGGTCGACGAGTCGTCGCTGCGGCGCGGCAGGAAAACAGCCAACGCTCTGTTCGGCAATGCCGCTTCGGTTCTTGTGGGCGATTTCCTGTATTCGCGCGCATTCCAGATGATGGTCGCGGTCGGCGATATTCGCATCATGCAGATTCTGGCCGACGCCACCAACGTGATTGCCGAAGGCGAAGTGCTGCAGTTATTGAACATGCATGACCCTGACATCTCCGAAGAGCGTTATACGCAGGTCATCCGCTCCAAGACGGCGAAATTGTTCGAAGCCGCTGCGCAACTGGGCGCATTGATTGCCGGTGCAGATGATGCGCAAATAGAAGCTGCTGCCGAATACGGCCGCTCGCTCGGCACGGCATTCCAGTTGATCGACGATGTGCTGGACTATTCCGGCCAGGCCGTCGACATCGGCAAAAACGTCGGCGACGACCTGCGGGAAGGCAAGGCAACGCTGCCGCTGATTTACCTGATGGAACACGGCACTGCCGAGCAGCGTGAGCTGGTGCGCAACTGCATCGAAAATGGAGATGAGCAACATTTCGATGCCGTCCTGAGCGCCGTGACGACATCCGGCGCGCTGGATTACACCAAACGCAAAGCCGAAAATGCCGCGGCCACCGCGACTGCCTCCATCACAGGATTGCCGGACAACGTGTTCAAGGACGCCCTGCTCAAGCTGAGCGCATTCGCCGTCAATCGCAACCATTAATTTCGTTTTTCCTGCAGGTCCGTGCGCGAAATGCTGCGCATGGGGTCTTCGTATTGCCTTGCTATCGCCGCTCGATTGGTGATGGATTGCATAACCGTTGCGCGGAATTGGACAAAAAAGTAACAATCCCCGGCCATATCTTTACAAAACAGATGCCCGAAGGCATTATCTAACGCACCTCTGATGCTCCCATCGACCTTTTCGGCGTAGATACATGGCTGCTGTTCTTCCTAGTTCGGCATCAAACAATATGATGCCAGGCCTTGCCCGCGCACTGTTGCAGGCTGGCAAACTGTCGCAACTGCAAGCCGATGCCATTATCAAGCAAGCCATCGGCGAAAAAAGCCCGTTCATCGATATGCTGCTGAAAAGCGATGTGATCGATGCTTCGCGACTGGCTGCATTCTGTTCTGAAACATTCGGCTATCCGCTGATGGATATCGCGGCATTCAGTGCCAGCTCCCTGCCCGAAAAAATCATCGATCTGAAACTGATGCAAAGCCAGCGCGTGATTGCGCTTGCCAGGCGGGGCAACAAGGTCTCGATTGCGATCTCGGATCCAACCAATGTGCAGGCGATCGATCAAATCAAGTTCCAGACAGCGCTCACGGTGGAGCCGATCATCGTCGATCATGCGATGTTGCTCAAGCTGCTGGAAAAAATCGGCCAAAGCGCTGAACAGGATTTGAATGAACTGATCGGCGACGATCTCGAAAACATCGATTTCATCGAAGACGAAATCGCGCCAATCGATGGCGCAACGGCCGATATCGACGATGCGCCGGTCGTCAAGTTCCTGCAAAAAATCCTGGTCGACGCAATCAATCAGGGTGCATCCGATTTGCACTTCGAGCCGTTCGAAAAATTCTACCGCATTCGATTCCGCGTCGATGGCGTCTTGCGCGACATCGCCCAGCCGCCGCTGGCCATCAAGGAAAAGCTCGCCTCGCGCATCAAGGTCATTTCCAAACTGGATATTTCCGAAAAGCGTGTACCGCAGGACGGCCGGATGAAACTGGCCATGTCCAAGACGCGCTCCATCGATTTTCGCGTCAGCACGCTGCCCACATTGTTCGGCGAGAAAATCGTCATGCGTATCCTGGACGGCTCGCAGGCGCAGATGGGGATTGAAGCGCTGGGCTACGATCCGGATCAGAAGGAAACGCTGCTCAATGCCATTCATCGCCCTTATGGCATGGTGCTTGTCACGGGCCCGACCGGCTCCGGCAAGACCGTTTCTCTCTATACGTGTCTGAACATCCTCAACAAACCCGGCATCAATATTTCAACTGCCGAAGATCCGGCCGAGATCAATCTTCCCGGCGTGAACCAAGTCAATGTGAATGACCGTGCCGGATTGACGTTCCCTGTCGCATTGAAGGCATTCCTGCGGCAGGATCCCGACATCATCATGGTCGGCGAAATTCGCGATCTGGAAACGGCTGATATTGCAATCAAGGCGGCGCAAACGGGACACATGGTGTTTTCCACGCTGCATACCAATGACGCGCCGGCAACACTGACCCGCCTGATGAACATGGGCGTGGCGCCATTCAACATTGCATCGTCGGTGATCCTGATCACTGCACAACGCCTGGCCCGACGCCTGTGCTCCTGCAAGCAGACAACCATCATTCCCGATGAAGCACTGCTTGAAGCCGGATTCAAGGAAGAAGACCTTGACGGTACGTGGATACCGTATAAACCAGTCGGTTGCGAACGATGCAACGGAACCGGTTACAAGGGCCGGCTCGGCATCTATCAAATCATGCCGATCAGCGAGGAAATCGAAAGCATCATCCTCAATCACGGCACGTCTCTGGAAATCGAGGCACAGGCCAAAAAAGATGGGGTGCACTCATTGCGTGAATCCGGTCTGATCAAGGTCAAGCAGGGACATACCAGCCTGGAAGAAATTCTGGGCTGTACAAACAATTAGAAAAGAGGCGATGGATGGCAACGTCAGCACGCAGGACTGGTAGCACAACGCTCGCAAAGGAATCCGTTTTTGCCTGGGAAGGCAGAGACAAGACAGGGAAAATCGTCCGCGGCGAACTGCGTGCCGGCGGCGAGGCCGTTGTCAATGCGACGCTGCGCCGGCAAGGCGTGCTCGTCACCAAGGTCAAGAAAAAAACCTACCGCAGCGGAAAAAAGGTTTCCGAAAAAGACATCACCCTGTTCACCCGCCAGCTCGCAACCATGATGAAAGCCGGCGTACCGCTGCTGCAATCATTCGACATCGTGGCCAAGGGCAACGACAATCCATCCGTATCCAAGCTCATCCAGGATATCCGCGCCGATGTTGAAACGGGAACCAGCCTGAACCAGGCCTTCCGCAAGTTCCCGCTCTACTTCGATCCGCTGTTCTGCAATCTGGTGGGCGCAGGCGAACAGGCCGGTATTCTGGAAGACCTGCTTACCCGTCTGGCGATCTACAAGGAAAAAACGCTCGCGATCAAAGGCAAGATCAAATCCGCGATGTTTTATCCGGTTTCGATTCTCGCCGTGGCGTTCATTGTTACGGCAGTCATCATGATCTGGGTGGTGCCGGCGTTCAAGGAAGTATTCAAGAGTTTCGGCGCCGATCTGCCGGCCCCGACGCTGATGGTGATGGCAATCTCGGATTTCTTCGTTGCCAACTGGTACATCATTTTCGGCTTGCTCTTTGCCGGTCTTTATCTGTTCTTCCAGTCATGGAAACGCTCTCTGAAAATGCAGCGCAGGATGGATCGTCTGTTGCTGAAAACGCCGATTTTCGGGGCCGTCATTCGCAAGGCGACAATTGCGCGATGGACGCGCACGCTGGCAACAATGTTTGCCGCCGGCGTCCCTCTGGTCGAATCTCTCGATTCCGTCGGTGGTGCCGCTGGCAATGCCGTCTATCTGGATGCCACCAAAAGAATCCAGTCCGAGGTCAGTACCGGCACCAGCCTGACGGCTGCAATGCAGAACTCCGACGTGTTCCCGAACATGGTCACCCAAATGGTATCGATTGGCGAAGAATCCGGCTCGCTCGACAACATGCTCGGCAAGGTCGCCGATTTCTATGAAAACGAGGTCGACGAAGCCGTTGCCTCGCTGTCCAGCCTGATGGAGCCGCTGATCATGGTGATCTTGGGTGTACTGATCGGCGGCTTGGTCATCGCCATGTACCTGCCTATTTTCAAGCTGGGCTCGGTGGTGTAAGACGCTGCCGGCCCTGCCTGTTTGCAAGCTATCGACATCGCTGCAAACGATGTCTCGTACGGAACGCCGAACAAGGAATCTATCTTGATGAACGAAGAGCGATGCAGGCTGCATCGCTCTTCGTTCATCAAAGGCATCATAAAGAACCTGCGATTGCTTGAATCCCCACATAAAGTAAGTTAACGTGCGGCATATTCCAATCCATCCTGCACTTCACAAATACATAATCCGGATCCCATGCTCGATCAAATTCTGTTTGCGGCACCTGCCAGCATTTTATCCACCGTAATCGCCGGCATCTTCGGTCTGCTGATCGGCAGCTTCCTCAACGTCGTCATTCATCGCATCCCGAAGATGATGCAACGCGAGTCGGACAACTATGTCGCCAGCGAAAGCAGTAAACCGTTGCCGCACGAAGATCGTTACAACCTGATGGTGCCGCGCTCGGCCTGTCCGCAATGCGGCCATCAGATCACGGCGCTGGAAAACATCCCTGTCATCAGCTACGCCTTTCTGCGCGGAAAATGCATCGCGTGCAAAACCCCGATCTCGATTCGCTATCCGATCATCGAACTGCTGAGCGGCCTGCTGTCCGCCCTGCTGGTCTGGCACTTCGGCAGCGGACTGATGGGCATGGGCACACTGCTGTTTGTCTATCTGTTGATTGCAATGACATTCATCGATGCTGATACGCAATTGCTGCCCGACGATCTGACGCTGCCGCTGCTATGGCTGGGCCTGCTGATCAACCTCAACGGTACGTTTGTTCCGCTCTCCGAAGCCGTCATCGGCGCAGCTGCAGGCTATGCCAGCCTGTGGGGCATCTACTGGCTGTTCAAGCTTGCTACCGGGAAGGAAGGCATGGGCTATGGCGATTTCAAATTGCTGGCTGCGCTGGGCGCATGGCTAGGCTGGAAAATGCTGCCGGTGATCGTCCTGCTGTCGTCGGCAGTCGGTGCTGTTGTCGGCATTGCGCTGATCGTGCTGGCACGGCGCGGACGCGACATTCCGATCCCGTTCGGCCCCTATCTTGCCGCAGCCGGCCTGCTGGCTTTACTGTATGGCAAGACACTGACACAAACCTATCTCGGATTCTATTGAACGCATGATCGATGGCACGCACAGGACACGGTTCTCGGTTGGACTGACAGGCGGTGTCGGCAGCGGCAAAAGCATGGTCGCCGATTTGTTTGCCGAACTGGGCGCCTCGGTGATCGATACCGATCTGATCGCGCATCAACTGACCGCACCCGGCGGCATGGCGATCGAATCCATCAAACAGGCATTCGGTTCGACCTTCATTGCAGCCACCGGAGCGATGGACCGCATCAGGATGCGTGACGCGGTATTTGCCGACCCTGCGGCGAAAAAACGGCTGGAAGCGATTCTGCATCCGCTGATACGCTCGGAAACCGAGCGGGCAGCGATGCAGGCACACGGCACCTATCTGCTGTACGTTGTCCCTTTGCTGGTCGAATCCGGATTATGGAAACAACGCGTCGCGCGTGTGCTGGTGATCGATTGTCCGGAAGAACTCCAGATTCGGCGCGTGATGCAACGCAACGGCTTTACCGAACAACAGGTTCGCGCCATCATGGCCGCACAAGCCCCGCGCGCACTCAGGCTGGCAGCTGCCGACGACGTGATCGTCAATGACGGCGATGCTGCGGCGCTTCCGGCGCAGGTAAAACGCCTGCACGCGCATTATGTTTCTCTGGCACAGGCGCTGAATGCGGATGAACGATAGGCGGACATGCCTGTCTATGTGGCTGTTGATTCCCGAATCAAGAAACAGAAGCGGCAAGGACAATTCGGCCCTTGGCGAACAAAATTGCCTGCATATTTGTATTTTGCCGCTGCTTCGTTCAGAATCACACAATTACCTCGTATCGCCCGGTTTTAACTTTAAAGGGATGCCACCTTGATCGTCTACGAATACCCTTTCAACGAGCGTATTCGCACGTTGTTGCGGCTGGAAGACCTGTACGAGAAATTCGCTTTCTTCATCGGTCACGACCATCCGCAACATCATCATGTCGCCCTCTCCACTATTTTCGAAATGCTGGAAGTCGCCGGGCGCGCCGACCTCAAGTCGGATCTCCTGCAGGAACTCGAACGGCAAAAACAAACTCTGCTCGGCTTCAAGTCCAATCCCAATGTCGAAGCCGACATGCTCGATGCCATCCTGTTCGATATCGATCGCATCAGCGCCGCGCTGATCGCGTCGCAAGGCAAGACCGGTCAGCATATCCGTGAGAACGAATGGCTGATGAGCATTCGCGGCCGCACCATCATCCCAGGCGGCGCGTGCGAGTTCGATCTGCCGTCCTACTATGCGTGGCAGCACGACAGCGCCGAACAGCGCATCGCCGATATTCAGAAATGGTTTACGCCACTGGCGCCGCTGTTCGATGCCATCGGCATGGTGCTGCGCCTGCTGCGCGAATCGGGACGTCCGGTAAAAATGATTGCCCAGGCCGGCAGTTATCAGCAAATGTTGCAGGGAAAGTCCTACCAGATGCTGCGCCTGAACATCGATGAAACGATGGGAGCGATTCCCGAGATTTCAGCCAACAAATACATGCTGTGGGTACGCTTCACCTCGCAAGGCGGCGACATGAAGCCGAAAGCGCTCGAAGGCGATGTGCCGTTCGAACTCAGCCTGTGCAGCTTCTAAGGCAGATAATCAGATGGTTGCGATAGTCGATTGCCCTACCTGCGGTGCCAAGGTCGAATGGACCGAAGCGAGCAAGTTTCGTCCTTTCTGTTCGGATCGCTGCAAGCAGATCGATCTGGGCGCATGGGCCGAAGAAAAATACGTGATATCGGTCGTCAATCCGCTTGACGATTTCGACGAGGATGCGCCACCGCCGTCGCCGCCCCAACCATAATCGACTAATCGCCCGCCTTCATTTCAGGCTGGGTAGCGCAACCTGTCCAGCCATTCGATCAAGGGCACTGTCGCCGGCAGCAACGGCTCCACGCCGACGCTTCCCTGCCACGCGAACGCCTGATTCTCCAGACTCTGCGGTTCGCCGCACCAATCGCGGCTGATATAGAAATGCAGGCGCACGTGCGCGTGCGGATAGATATGTTCGACGCCGCACCACGGCTCTGCCGACAGCACTTCCATCCCCAACTCCTCGACAAATTCTCGCTTCAGCGCATCGAGAATGGCTTCGCCCGCCTCCACCTTGCCGCCGGGGAATTCCCAATAGCCTTCGTATGGCTTTCCCGCCGGGCGCTGGCCCAGCAGTACATCGCCGTTCGGTTTCATCAGAATGCCGACGGCAACGTCGATCGGTGCAGGTTTGAGTTCGGACATGATGTGAGAAGGAAAAGGAAAAAGGGGAACGCAATGCGAGGCACGCCACATGCGATTCAACGATGAATCGCATGTGGCGTAAAGCCGTTACGCCATCTTCCCGGCGTGATCCTTGGCGAATTGCCATGCGACGCGGCCGGAACGCGAGCCACGCTGCAAGGCCCAGCGCAAGGCATCCTGCCTCGCTTCCTCGATCTGTTGTGCATTGCAGCCGAAATGCGCCAGCCAGTGCGCGACGATATCCAGATAATCATCCTGCTTGAATGGATAGAACGTTACCCACAGGCCGAAGCGCTCGGACAGCGAGATTTTTTCCTCGACCGTTTCACCCGGATGCAGATCGCCATCGTCGCCGTGCTTGTAACCGGCATTGTCGGACATGCGTTCCGGCAGCAGATGGCGACGGTTCGATGTTGCATAGATCAGCACATTGTCCGATTGTGCGGAAATGCTGCCGTCCAGCGCCACCTTCAATGCCTTGTAACCGCCCTCGCCTTCCTCGAACGACAGATCGTCGCAGAAGATGATGAAGCGTTCCGGTCTTGCCGATACCAGATCGACGATGTCGGCCAGATCACCCAGATCATCCTTGTCGACTTCGATCAGTCGCAATCCCTTGTCCGCGAACTGATTCAGGCAGGCTTTGATCAGCGACGATTTACCGGTGCCGCGCGCGCCGGTCAGCAGCACATTGTTGGCCGGCATGCCTTCGACGAATTGCCGCGTGTTCTGCTCGATCTGCTGCTTTTGCGTGCCGATGTTATGCAGGTCCGACAAGGCAATCACCGACAGATGCGCGACCGGCTGCAGATAACCCCGGCCATCCTTGCCGCTCGATTTGCGCCAGCGGAAGGCAATGCCGGCATTCCAGTCCGGTGCCGCCACGGCCGGCGGCAGAATAGTTTCAAGACGGGCGAGCAAGGCTTCGGCGCGTGTCAGGAATTGTTCGAGTTGAGTCATGGGAGGCACACGTTCATTCAGATGCAATGGAAAAATCCGGCCGAAGCCGGCGCCATCCGGGCACAGCGTTACGACCGGTAATCCGCGTTGATCGTCACGTATTCATGCGAGAGGTCGCACGTCCAGATCGTGGCCGCCGCGCTGCCGCGCCCGAGTTTGACGCGGATCGTGATTTCGCTCTGCTTCATCACACGCTGGCCGTCTGCTTCCTGATAATCGGGATTGCGGCCACCGTTCCTGGCGACCCATACGTCATCGAGATACAGGTTCAATTGCGTGACATCGAGATCGTCGACACCGGCATAACCGATTGCAGCCAGGATCCTTCCAAGATTGGGATCGGATGCGAAGAAGGCAGTTTTGACCAGGGGCGAATGCGCGATCGAATAGGCGATCTTGCGACACTCTTCGATATTTCGGCCATCTTCCACGGTTACCGTAATGAATTTGGTTGCGCCTTCGCCATCGCGCACAATCATCTGCGCCAGCTCCTGCGACAAACCAAGCACGGCAGCGGCCAGGATTGCATATTCAGGAGAATCGATCGATGTCACTTCAACCGCGGCAGCACCCGTCGCAATCACGATGAAGGAATCATTGGTCGATGTATCGCCATCGATCGTGATGCAATTGAATGAGCGATCGGCGACTTCCTTCGTCAGGTGATCGAGCACCGGTTGCGCAACCTTGGCATCGGTTGCGAGAAAACCAAGCATGGTCGCCATGTTCGGCTTGATCATGCCGGCGCCTTTGCTGATGCCGGTTAGCGTGATGGTCTGGCCGTTGATCGTCACCTTGCGCGATGCCGCTTTCGGCTGCGTATCGGTGGTCATGATGGCCAATGCAGCGTTGTGCCAGTTATCGGTTTTCAGATTGCCTATCGCCTGCGGCAAACCTGCCACGAGTCGATCGACCGGCAGCGGCTCAAGAATCACGCCGGTGGAAAACGGCAGGATCTGCGTTGGTGCGCAACCAAGCAAACCGGCCAGTTCGACGCAGGTTGCCTTTGCATTTGCCAGCCCGCTTTCCCCGGTGCCGGCATTGGCATTGCCGGTATTGATCAGCAGTGCGCGGATCGGCGCATCGGCGCGCAAGCCGGATAGATGCTCCTTGCACAGCTGGACGGGCGCTGCGCAAAAACGATTCTGCGTGAATACGCCGGCCACGGTGGCGGTCGGCGCCAGCTTCATCACCAGTACATCCTTGCGGTTTGCCTTGCGTATACCGGCTTCGGCATGGCCGAGCTCGATACCGGCAACTGCGGTCAGGTTTTCAGGAATCGGGAGAGGAAGATTGACAGCCATGACAGTTCTTTGGTTAGGGGAAGGGAGAATCAAGCCAATATTGTAAACGCATCGGCGGAATGCAATCTGCAGCGCAGGAAAACGGTAACGTCATCATTCGCGTGCAGACAATGTGTCGAGAGATGACAAACAAAAAAGGGCGGGATAACCCGCCCTTCCTTATCGATGTACGTGCCCGCTTCTTACGCCAGCCGACCGTGACATTGCTTGTACTTCTTGCCGCTGCCACATGGACATGGATCGTTGCGGCCGACCTTCGGCACTGCGTTCACGTGCGGTTGAGGCGCTTCCGCAGAAGCAGCAGTCGGTGCCAGCAATTCTTCCGGCGCCGCATTCGCATCGAAATCCGCGTGCTGGTAATGAACATTCTCGACATGAGACTGCGACAGCTTCTCTTCCGCCGCATCGATTTCCTCGCGCGACTGGACACGCACCGTCATCACGATCTTGACGACTTCATCCTTGATCAGATTCAGCATCATGCCGAACAGTTCAAATGCCTCGCGCTTGTATTCCTGCTTCGGATTTTTCTGCGCATAGCCGCGCAGGTGAATCCCCTGACGCAAGTGGTCAAGCGCAGCCAGATGTTCGCGCCAATGCGAATCGACTGCCTGCAACATCACGCCGCGTTCGAAACCGGCAAACGATTCTCTGCCGACGACCGCGAGCTTGGCATCGTACGATTCATCAGCCGCTTTCAGCAGGCGCTCCAGCATTTCCTCATCGGTAATGTTCGGCTCTTTTTCCAGCAAGGCCGCCATCGACAAATCGAGCTGCCATTCATCGCGCAACGTGTTGTCGAGCGCCGGCAGATCCCACTGTTCTTCCATCGACTGTTCCGGCACATGCGCGCGAAACAGATCGGCGAACACACCCTGACGCAGCGAAGTCACCAGCTCGGAAACATCCTGCGTTTCCAGCAGTTCATTGCGCTGTTGATAAATGACCTTGCGCTGATCGTTGGCGACATCATCGTATTCCAGCAATTGCTTGCGGATATCGAAGTTGCGCGCCTCGACCTTGCGTTGCGCCGATTCGATCGAACGTGACACGATGCCGGCTTCGATCGGTTCGCCTTCCGGCATTTTCAAACGATCCATGATCGCGCGCACACGGTCGCCGGCGAAGATGCGCAACAACGCATCGTCCAGCGACAGGTAGAAACGCGACGAACCCGGATCGCCCTGACGGCCGGAGCGGCCGCGCAACTGGTTATCGACGCGACGCGATTCGTGACGCTCGGTGCCGATGATATGCAAACCGCCGGCCGCGACCACCTTGTCGTGCAGCGATTGCCACTCGTCACGCAATTTTTGCGATTGTGCGGACTTGTCTGCTTCGCTCAATTGCTCGTTGGCTTCCAGCAGTTGAATCTGCTTGGCGACATTGCCGCCCAATACGATATCGGTGCCGCGACCGGCCATGTTGGTCGCAATCGTGATCGCTTGCGGACGACCGGCCTGCGCAATGATTTCCGCTTCACGCGCATGCTGCTTCGCATTCAGCACATTGTGCGGGAGCTTGGCCTTGGCCAGGATGCCGGACAACAGTTCGGAATTCTCGATCGACGTGGTGCCGACCAGTACCGGCTGGCCGCGCTCGTAGCAATCCTGAATATCCTTCAGCATCGCGCCGTATTTTTCTTCGGACGATTTGTAGACCTGATCCTGACGATCCTTGCGCTGGTTTGGACGATTCTGCGGAATGACCACGGTTTCAAGACTGTAGATTTCCTGAAACTCGTAAGCTTCTGTATCGGCCGTACCGGTCATGCCGGCCAGCTTTTCGTACATGCGGAAATAGTTCTGGAACGTGATCGATGCCAGCGTCTGATTCTCGTTCTGGATCTTGACGCCTTCCTTCGCCTCCACCGCCTGATGCAGACCGTCCGACCAGCGACGGCCGGTCATCAGGCGACCGGTGAACTCATCGACGATCACAACTTCATTGTTCTGCACGACGTAATGCTGATCCTTGAAATACAACGTATGTGCACGCAATGCAGCATACAGATGATGGATCAGCGAAATATTGGCCGCGTCGTACAGCGATGCGCCTTCCTGCAGCAGGCCCATGCGCGTCAGGATTTCTTCCGCCTTTTCATGGCCCGCTTCGGTCAGCAGTACCTGATGCGCTTTCTCATCCTTGGTGTAATCGCCAGGCACGTCAACCTGGCCCTTGCCGTCCGGCGTTTCTTCGCCGATCTGCAGCGTCAGCAGCGGCGGTACTTCGTTGATCTTGTGATACAGATCGGTGTGGTTTTCTGCCTGACCGGAAATGATCAGCGGTGTGCGCGCTTCATCGATCAGAATCGAATCGACTTCATCGACGACCGCAAAATGCAGGCCGCGCTGCACGCGATCGGTCGTGTCGTAGACCATATTGTCGCGCAGGTAATCGAAGCCGAATTCATTATTGGTGCCGTAGGTGATATCGGCGTTGTAGGCACTTTGCTTGGCTTCGTGATCGATCTGCGACATGTTGACGCCGGTCGTCAAACCGAGCCAGCCGTACAGGATGCCCATCCATTCGGCATCGCGCTGCGCCAGATAATCGTTGACGGTCACGACGTGGACGCCTTTGCCTGTCAACGCATTGAGGTAGGCCGGCAGCGTCGCCATCAGCGTCTTGCCCTCGCCCGTGCCCATCTCGGCGATCTTGCCGTAATGTAGGGTCATGCCGCCAATCAACTGCACGTCAAAGTGACGCATCTTCAGTACGCGCTTGCTGGCCTCGCGGCAGACGGCGAATGCTTCCGGCAGAAGGGTGTCGATGTCTTCGCCCTTGGCGAGACGTTCCTTGAATTCCGGCGTCTTGGCCTTCAATTCCTCGTCCGACAGTTTTTCCAGCATCGGCTCAAGAGCGTTGATGTCGCGAACGGTCTTCTGATATTGCTTGAGTAAGCGCTGATTGCGGCTACCGAAAATCTGGGTCAGTAATGACATGCTTGGATTCTAAAAAAGACGCCTGAAAACAATCGCTGCGGAATATATATCATGTGACCGCATCGAATTGGGCTGGGGCTAAATTGCGGATTCTAACATGGCGTTCCGGGCATATTGGGCTGATCGCTACCGAAACAATAGCCGCCAGAACAAAGTTGCGACGGTCTGACCGGTTCGGCAGGAATTTGTTCGCGTAACAGGCAACCGGCGATTGCTGCCATCGCCTGCTGTCTCCGCTGTTTTATTTTGCCGTCAGCGCGGCTGTCTTGGCCTGATTGGCGCCCGCCAGCAGGAACTTGCTCGGATTCTGCGCCACGCCCTTGATCCTGACCTCGAAATGCAAATGAGGCCCGGTGGAACGCCCTGTCGTGCCGATATCGGCAACGTGCTGTCCGCGCCGCACGATATCGCCGACGTGCACCACAATCCGCGACGTGTGCGCATAACGTGTAATCACATCATTGCCGTGATCGATTTCCAGCATATTGCCGTATTGCGGATGAAATTCCGCCACGGTCACGACACCGCCGGCAGCCGCCACGATCGGCGTGCCGACCGGTGCGGCGAAATCGATGCCTTCATGCATGGCGCTGCGCCCCGTAAACGGATCGAGTCGCCAACCGAAACTGGATGCGTTGTACGCCACGTTGACCGGCTGGCTCGTCGGCAGCAGCTTGGACTGGATCTTGTCCGTCATCAGCGTCGATTCGACGACATTCATGTAATCGGCGCGACGTTCGACATCGTGACCCATCGAATCGAGCAGGGACTGGAATTCGGACAGCGTCAGATCGCGGCTGCTGGTGCCGTCCATGCTGGCAGGCTCAAGTCCGCCGCGGCCCGGCAGTTCGCCAAAATTGAATTCGGTCGGCTTGACGCCGGCCAATCCCTGCACGCGTTCCCCCAGCGCATCCAGCCGCATCAGTTGCGCCTGCATTTCACCGAGACGGCGCGCCATCAGCGCCAGGTTTTCCTTCAGAAATTTATCCTTGTTGGTATCGTCGGTGCCGGATGCCGACACCATCATCTCGCGCACCGGTGCCGGCATGCTGGCCACATGGCTCAATGCAAAATAGGAGAGGAGCGAAGCGCCGAGAATCAGCGACAGCACAAAACCGATCAGGGCGATCAGCAGATGCCGATGCGTCAACGTGACCGATCTGGCATGGGTAAAACGAGGGTGCAACAAAATAATCTGCATCGCGACTCCCTGAGCCTTCGCCCGTTGAGGACGAGGTGTGATAAGGTTTCGGGACGATGCGCCCTCCTTCATTCACCTCATTCAAGCAAAACGCCTCTTCGCCGAAATCTGCGAAAGGCGCTGCGGAATTCTTGCGTTCGCACGACAAGCTTGCCGCGCTCCTGCCGACGATCACACGCATGGCCGCGCTGCAAAAGGATTGCGCGGCTGCGCTGCCTGCCATGTTTGCACAGTGCGCCGTGCTGCAGTTCGAGGCGGATCAACTGGTTCTGTCCGTGCCGAACGCTGCACTGGCCGCCAGACTGAAGCAGCAATGTCCCAAATTGCAGGAGGAACTGCAGCAGCGGGGATGGCAGGTTAACGCAATCCGTCTCAAAGTGCAAGTTGGCAAAACACTTGAAAAATCAAAGACTTCCGTCAAGCCGGGACTGTCGGAGAAAGCTTTTTCCGCATTCGCCGAACTCGATGCATCGCTCGAAAATTCGCCGCGCAATCAAACACTGAAGGCCGCGCTCGATGCCATGATGAAACATCGCCGCACCACCGGTTAATTCAGTATCTGCCGGACCCGAACCGCAACATCCGATCCTGTTCCGCGTCACGCAATCAGCTCAGCGCCCACTCCAGTCCCGCCTGCCGCACATAATCCCTGGGGGCGGATTCGGCCTTGTCGAACGACACGATTTCATAGGCATCCGGCTGTTCGAGCAGGGCACGCACCAGTTGATTGTTCAGCATGTGACCCGATTTGTGCGCGTTGTAGCTGGCAATCAACGGATAGCCGACCAGATACAGATCGCCGATCGCATCGAGAATCTTGTGCCGCACGAACTCGTTGTCGTAACGCAGGCCATCAGTATTCAGAATGCGGTATTCGTCCATCACGATCGCGTTTTCCAGCGAACCGCCGCGAATCAGGCCGAGGCCGCGCAAGGTTTCCATATCCTGCATGAAGCCGAAAGTGCGCGCGCGCGCCACGTCTTTCACATAGGATTCGAAACTGAAATCGATTTCGGCCGTCTGGCCGGTGCCGTCAACGGCAGGATGATTGAATTCGATGAAGAACTTGAGCTTGAAGCCTTCATACGGTTCCAGCCGCGCCCAGATTTCACGGTCGCCGCTGCCGTGGCGCACTTCGACCGACTTCTTGATGCGAATGAATTTCTTTGCCGCTTCCTGTTCCTGCAGACCTGCCTGCTGCAGCAGAAAGACGAATGATGAGGCGGAACCGTCCATGATCGGCACTTCTTCCGCCGTCAGGTCGACATACAGATTATCGATGCCGAGACCGGCGCAGGCCGACATCAGGTGTTCGACGGTTGATACCTTGGCGCCGTCCTTGTGCAGCGTCGACGCCATGCGCGTATCGCCGACATTGGTCGCGCGCGCAGGGAAATCGAGGACCGGCTCCAGATCGACACGACGGAATACGATGCCGGTATCGACTGCGGCCGGGCGCAACGTCAATTCGACCTTGGTTCCGGAGTGGAGACCGACGCCGACAGACTTGACTATTTGTTTGATGGTGCGTTGTTTGAGCATCACAGGATTATAGCAATCAAAGCCCAAAACCAGAATCCGTATTGCGCCCGAAACAACAGTGTTCATGCGGCATTCCGGCATTTTCCGGGTTCGGCCGGATCGGCATCGCCCAAAAGAAAAACGGCGCATGCAGCGCCGTTTTTTCGGTCGATCCGGAAAAATCCGCGATCAGATCTGCGACAGCAGTTTTTCTGCAGTCGATACTTCCAGATGGCCGCTGTCTTCCACGTTCAATTGCTTGACGACGCCGTCTTCAACCAGCATCGAGTAACGTTGCGAACGCACGCCCAGGCCACCTTTGGTCAGATCGAATTCCAGACCCAAAGCCTTGGTGAACGTACCGCTGCCGTCGGCGATGAAGCGGACTTTGCCGTCGGCTTTCTGTTCGCGGCCCCATGCGCCCATGACGAACGGATCGTTGACCGAGATGCACCAGACTTCATCGACGCCCTTGGCCTTGAACTGGTCTGCAGCCTTGATGTAACCAGGCGCGTGCTGTTCGGAGCAGGTCGGCGTGAATGCGCCCGGCACTGCGAAAATTGCGATTTTCTTGCCTTTGGTGGCTTCATGCACCATGACTTTGCTCGGACCGATGGAGCAACCTTCTGTCGCAACGTTTACGTATTCTGCGAGCCGCGCTTCTGGCAGCTGATCACCAATTTTGATTGTCATTGTGGATTCCTTTGATTAGTTTAACGGCAGTGCCGGGTGGAAAAACGCCGCGCACATGGCGCGGCGTAGAAACCGAAGTATGCCCTGTTCTGCCCGTTTTTGCAGACAGTTTGACAATTCCGGTCCACTGCCTGCATCGGGCCGGAACAATCCCGGCAGAACGAAAAACCTGTTTTAGTCGGCTTGCTTGCGCAAAAAAGCCGGGATGTCGTAGGTTTCCATGCCGTTCTTTTCCAGTGCACGAACAGTGTCCGAAGCCGATTCACGACGCCATACTGCCGGCGCCTTCAAGCCGTCGAACGACGCCGCCGGTTGCGCTGCGCCCTGCATCATGCCGGTATTGGCCATCATCGGTTCGTTGTGCGTACCGGTGCGCAGCATCGGCGTCTGCACCAGTTGCACACCTTTACGTGAACGGCCGAGGCCGGTTGCCACCACGGTGACACGGATGTCGTCGCCCATTGCGTCGTCGTACGCGATGCCTTGCGCGATCGATGCGTCCGGTGCGGCGAATGCGCGAACCGTTGCCATTACTTCCTTGATCTCTTTACCCTTGAGACCGCGGCTGGCGGTCACGTTGACCAGCACGCCGCGTGCGCCGGACAGATCGATGCCATCGAGCAATGGTGATGCGACTGCCTGTTCCGCCGCGATGCGTGCGCGATCGACACCGTGCGCGGTCGCGGTTCCCATCATCGCCTTGCCCTGTTCGCCCATGATCGTTTTCACGTCATTGAAATCGACGTTGATATGGCCGGGAACATTGATGATTTCGGCGATGCCGGCAACCGCGTTGTTCAGCACATCGTCGGCGTGTTGCAGCCATTCGATCATGCTGTCGTCTTCATAGATCTCTTCCAGTTTTTCGTTCAGGATGATGATCAGCGAATCGACGTGCTGGCCCAGCGCTTCCAGACCTTCGTCGGCGATGTCCATGCATTTCTTGCCTTCGTACGAAAAAGGCTTGGACACGACGGCAACCGTCAACGCGCCCAGTTCTTTCGCGATTTGCGCAACGATCGGTGCAGCGCCGGTTCCGGTGCCGCCGCCCATGCCGGCTGCGATGAAGACCATGTGTGCACCGCGCAGTGCATCTTCGATGCGTGCACGCGATTCTTCCGCCAATTGACGGCCGACTGCAGGCTTCATGCCTGCGCCCAAACCGGTTTCGCCGATCTGGATCACGTTGTGTGCCTTGGACAATTGCAATGCTTGCGCATCAGTATTGGCCGCGATGAATTCAACGCCGGACACGCCTTTGTTGATCATGTGCTGAACAGCATTGCCACCCGCACCGCCAACGCCGACAACCTTGATGATCGTACCTTGCGAAGCATTTTCGAGCATATCGATTTCCATGATGTTTCCTTATGAAAAGATGCAGTTCCCAGTTGATAGGCATCACGCGGTGTGACGACTAGCAACTGCCAACTGCGGGTTAAATCAAAATAAAATTCTTAAAACCAAATACATGAACCAGATGCAAAAACTTAAAAATTACCGAGGAACCATTCCTTCATGCGACGCACCAGCGCCGTCGCCGATCCATCCTGCCGCGTGACGATGTGCCCACGCAGATACTGCTTTTTCGCTTCCAACAACAAACCCAACACCGTTGCATAACGCGGACTGCGCACTACATCTGCCAACTGGCCGTTGTATTCGGGCGTACCCAAACGCGCAGGCTTGAGGAAAATATCTTCTGCCAGCTCCGTCATCCCCGGCATCATCGCGGTACCGCCGGTCAGGACGATGCCCGACGACAGCACTTCCTCGTAACCGGATTCGCGCACCACCTGATGCACGAGAGAGAACAGTTCTTCTACGCGCGGTTCGATCACAGCGGCCAGCGCCTGACGCGACAGCGAACGTGAACCGCGATCGCCGAGTCCCGGTACTTCCAGCGTTTCGCCCGGATCGGCCAGCACCTGCTTCGCCATGCCGTAGCGCAGCTTGATTTCTTCGGCTTCCGCAGTCGGCGTGCGCACCGCCATCGCGATATCGTTCGTAATCTGGTCGCCGGCAATCGGAATCACGGCCGTATGACGAATCGCACCTTCGGTGAAAATCGCGACGTCGGTCGTGCCGCCACCGATATCGATCAGCACCACGCCCAGTTCCTTTTCATCCGGCGTCAGCACCGCATCGGCGGATGCCATCGGTTGCAGAATCAGATCGGATACTTCGAGTCCGCAACGACGAATGCATTTGACGATGTTCTGAACTGCCGACACCGCACCGGTAACGATGTGAACTTTTACCTCGAGTCGGATGCCGCTCATGCCGATTGGTTCACGCACATCTTCCTGATTATCGACAATGAATTCCTGCGGCACCGTGTGCAGCAATTGCTGGTCGGTCGGAATGTTGACGGCTTTCGCCGTTTCGATCACACGCGCCACGTCGGTTGCAGTGACTTCCTTTTCCTTGATCGCCACCATGCCGCTCGAATTGAAACTGCGAATGTGATTGCCGGCGATGCCGGTATACACATTGCGAATCTTGCAGTCGGCCATCAGTTCGGCCTCTTCCAGAGCGCGCTGGATCGATTCGACCGTCGCCTCGATGTTGACGACCACCCCTTTTTTCAGCCCCTTGGATTCGTGCTGCCCGAGGCCGATCACTTCGTGGCGGCCGTTCGGCAACACCTCCGCTACCACGGCAACCACTTTCGAGGTGCCGATGTCGAGGCCAACGATCAAATTCTTTGCGTCTTTTGTCATGATGTTCCGCTTACTTTTTTTTACTGTCCGATCCGACGATCAAGCCTTGCGCCTTCAGGGCCAGACCATTCGGATAACGCATGTCGATACTTTCAATCCGGTTCTGCAAACGCTCGACCAGCTGCGGATAAATCCCGATCAACCGGTTGACGCGTTCCTGCAACGTCGTACTGCTTTTTTCCCTGCCCAATTCCACCGTGATGCCATTGCTCAACTTCATCGTCCACGCATACCGGCCCGACAGATCCAGCGATTCGACCGACAGGTTCAACGGCGCGAACCAATGATTCAAATCCTGCAGCCGCGCCACGACTTCCTTCTCGCTGCCGACCGGGCCGTTGAATGCCAGCAGACGCGCATCCTCTTCCGCCTCCGCCAGATTGGCGACGAATACATCGCCCTTTACCGACAGCAATCGCCCGTCGTCACCCCAGGTTCCCAACGGCGAATGCTCTTCCAGCGTGATCGTCAACTGATTCGGCCATTCGCGACGCACCGTTGCCTTGCGCACCCACGGCACCGATTCGAATGCCTGACGCACCGTGTCGAGATTAGCCGTGAAAAAGTTTCCCTTGATACGCGCCAGTGCCGCGCTGCGCACCGTCAGCGGATTGATGTGCCGCAACTGCTCCTGCTGCGCACCTTCGATCCGGATCACCTTCAGGGTGAAATAAGGCCGTTGCGCCACCCACCACAGCAAGGCCGAAACCAAGGCGAGCGCAACCAGCCCGAACAGGGCATTGGCGGTTGCGTTCAGCATCTTGATGTCTTGCCACATGGCGCGATCAATCCTTTCCCGAATGTTGCGACGGCTTCAGATCCAGTCTGGCCAATCGCAGAATTTCAACGCATAAATCTTCATATTCCGTGCCCGCCACCTTGGCCGACATCGGCACCAGCGAATGACCGGTCATGCCGGGCGACGTATTGATTTCCAGCAGGAACGGTTCGTTATCCGATTCGCGCACCATGAAATCGACACGCGACCAGCCGGTACAACCGACCGCATTGAATGCATCGACCGCCAGCGCCTGAATCCGCTTCGTGAACGCTTCGTCCAGCGGCGCCGGACACAGGTACTGCGTGTCGTCGCTGAAATACTTGTGTTCGTAGTCGTAATTGCCTTGCGGTGCGCGGATCTCCACGATCGGCAATGCACGCGCCTTGCGGCCGCTGCCGATCACCGGCACCGTCAGTTCACGTCCCTTGACGAACTGTTCAGCCAGCACGACGTCGTCGTACCTTGCGCACAAATCGAAACCTGCCTGCAAACCTGCTTCGTCCTCGACACGGGCGATACCGATCGTCGATCCTTCGTGCGGCGCCTTCAGCATCAACGGGAAGCCAAGTTCCGCTGCAACCGCACGCAATTGCGCAACCGTCGTCGCGGCAGATTCCAGCGCCGTGAATTTCGGTGTCGGCACGCCATGACTCATGCAGATGCGCTTGGTCATGATCTTGTCCATCGCGATCGCCGATGCCATCACACCGGGTCCCGTATAGGGAATACCCAATTGTTCCAGCGCGCCCTGCAAGGTGCCGTCCTCGCCGTAACTGCCGTGCAGCGCGATGAAGACGCGGTCGAATTTTTCCGCGGCCAGGTCGGCCAGACTGCGTTCCGCCGGATCGAACGGATGCGCATCGATGCCTTTGCTGCGCAATGCGGCCAGGACGCCCTCGCCCGACATGAGCGACACTTCGCGCTCGGCGGAACGACCGCCGAACAGCACGCCAACCTTGCCGAATTCGTTTTTCAGATCGTTGCTCATCATTGAACCTGCACCTGCATCTGCATTACCTTTGCCGGAACGCCGCTGATCGAACCGGCACCCATCGTAATCAGGACGTCGCCATCCCGAATGACATTCATGATTGTGGCCGGCATGTCGCCGATATCCTCGACAAACACCGGATCGACTTTTCCGGCGACGCGCAGCGCGTGTGCCAGCGTGCGGCCATCGGCGGCAACAATCGGCTGTTCGCCGGCCGCATATACCTCGGCCAGCAGCAGCATGTCAGTTGCCGACAAAACCTTGACGAAATCCTCGAACAGGTCGCGCGTGCGTGTATACCGATGCGGCTGGAACGCCAGAACCAGACGGCGATCCGGATACGCGCCACGCGCTGCCGCCAGCGTTGCAGCCGTTTCCGCAGGGTGATGTCCGTAGTCATCGACCAGAGCAAACGAACCGGAAGCATTCCCGTTGACATCGCGAATACTTATTTCTCCGTAGCGCGTGAATCGGCGGCCGACGCCGTTGAATTCCGTCAGCGCCTTTTGCGTCGCGCAATCGTTGACGCCCAGCTCGCGCGCGATGGCAATTGCCGCGCAGGCGTTCTGCACGTTATGCATGCCGGGCTGATTCAGGCTGACCTGCATCGGCGTGTAACCATCCTGGATCACGGTGAACTGCATGTGCCCGTCCACCGCCCGGGCGTCGATCGCGCGCACTTCCGCTTCTTCATGGAAACCGTAGGTCGTGACCAGCTTGGAGATGCGCGGCATGATTTCGCGCACGGTCGGATCATCGATGCACAACACGGCAACGCCGTAAAACGGCAGGCGTTGCGTGAACTCGACGAAAGCCTGTTTCAGTTTTTCGAAATCGTGATCATAGGTTTCCATGTGATCGGCATCGATGTTCGTGATGACCTCGATCACTGGCGACAAGTTCAGGAACGACGCATCCGACTCATCCGCTTCAACCACGATGAACTCGCCGGTCCCGAGACGCGCATTGGCACCGGCCTTGTTCAGCACGCCGCCGATGACAAAGGTCGGATCCAGTCCGCCTTCCGCCAGAATGCTGGCGACCAGGCTGGTGGTCGTGGTCTTGCCGTGCGTACCGGCGATCGCGATGCCCTGCTTCAGACGCATCAACTCGCCCAGCATGATTGCGCGCGGCACGATCGGAATATGTTTTTCGCGTGCGGCGACGACTTCAGGGTTGCCTTCCTTGACGGCGGTCGATGTGACGATGGCGTCGGCATCGGCAATATTTTCCGCAGCATGACCGAGCATGACTTTCGCACCGAGATCGATCAGGCGACGGGTTGCGGCATTGCTGCCCAGATCGGAACCGGAAATCGTGTAGCCGAGATTCAGCAGCACTTCGGCGATGCCGCTCATGCCGATGCCGCCTATGCCGACGAAATGGATATGTTTGACTTTATGTTTCATGTTCTTTAAGCATCCGCGGCGCGGCATGCACCCCAATGAATAAGCGCCACGCACTCGCGCGGCTTGGCGCCAATGCCGACGAAATGAATGTGTTTGACTTTGTGTTTCATGCGGTTTTCACCAGTTGTTCCAGTACGTCGGCAATCGTTGCGTTCGCATTGCGCCGTCCGTTTTCATAAGCAGCTTCTGCCATCTGCAGGCATTGCTCGCGCGTCATGTTCTTTAATAACTCCGCCAGTTGCGCGGCAATCATTTCCGTTTGCGGCAGATGAATCGCCGCACCCTGTTTTTCCATCCATTGCGCGTTATCGCGTTGATGCGTGGTGGTCGAGACCAATAGCGGCACCAATACACTGGCAACACCGGCTGCAGTCAGTTCCGAAACCGTGATCGCACCGGCACGGCAGATCACCAGATCCGCTTCTGCATAACGACGCGGCATGTCGTCGATAAAGTCGACCACTTCCGCCTCGACCTGCGCCTGCGTATAGTTCGCACGCAATGCATCAATATTCTTCTTGCCGGACTGATGCGTGACGCGCGGCCGCTGTTCGGCAGGAATCAGCGCCAGCGCCGCTGGCAACGCATCGTTCAACACTTTGGCGCCGAGGCTGCCGCCGACCACGAGAATATTCAGCACGCCGTGGCGAGCGGCATAGCGTTGCGCCGGTTTCGGCAAGGCGCTGATTTCCGCACGCACCGGATTGCCTGTCACGATCGCCTTGCCGGCAGCCGCACCGAAATCCGCAGGAAAGCCGAACAAAACGCGTTGCGCGGAAGACGCCAGCGTCTTCGTCGACAGCATCAGCGCCGCATCCGCATTGATCAGCACCAGTGGAATGCCGCGCAGCTTCGCCATGAATCCGCCCGGCACCGTCACGTAACCGCCCATTCCCAACACGACGTCCGGATTGCGACGGGTCAGAATCGAACGACATGCGCCAAAACTTGCAAGCAGCCGAAACGCGCCTTTTACCGTATGCATCCATCCCTTGCCGCGCAGTCCGCTGAACGCAATCGTGTCCATCTCGATACCATGCTTCGGCACCAGATCGCCTTCCATGCCGTGCGAGGTGCCGAGCCATGTCACTTCCCAGCCGCGCTTGCGCATCGTGTCGGCAATCGCGAGTCCGGGGAAGATGTGACCGCCGGTGCCGGCTGCCATGATCAACAGTCGCTTCATATGCGACCTCCACGCATCAGCACACGATTTTCATAATCGATGCGCAACAGAATCGCCAAACCGATGCAGTTGATCAGCACGCCGGAACCGCCGTAGCTCATCAGCGGCAACGTCAATCCCTTGGTCGGCAGCAGGCCGAGATTCACACCCATGTTGATGAACGCCTGCACGCCGATCCAGATGCCGATGCCTTTTGCAGTCAGCCCCGCGAATGTCAGGTCCATCGCAATGGCCTGACGGCCGATTTCGAACGAGCGTTTGATCAGCCAATAGAACAGAACCACAACCACCAGCACGCCAACAAATCCAAGTTCCTCGCCGATCACTGCCAGCAGAAAATCGGTATGCGCTTCCGGCAGGTAATGCAGTTTCTCGACACTGCCGCCGAGGCCGACGCCGAACAGCTCGCCGCGCCCGAATGCGATCAGTGAATGCGACAACTGGTACGCCTTGCCCAGCGCATTGTTTTCTTCCCACGGATTCAGATAGGCAAAGATCCGCTCGCGCCGCCACGGCGACAGCAGAATCACCATGCTGAAAATACCGACCAGCGTCGCGCCGATGCCGCCGAACCAGATACCGTTGATGCCACCCAGGAACAGGATGCCCATCGCGATGCAGACGATCACGCCGAATGCGCCCAGATCCGGCTCCAGCAGCAGCAAGAGTCCGACAAAACCGATCGCCAGCGTCATCGGCATGAAGCCCTTGGTCAGCTTGTGCATGACATGCTGCTTGCGCACCGTGTAATCCGCCGCATACAACACGACGAACAGTTTCATCAGTTCCGACGGCTGCAGGTTGAAGACGCGGAACGACAACCAGCGGCGTGCGCCATTGACGCCTTTTCCGACACCCGGAATCAATACCAGTATCAACAGAATCAATGTCGCCACGAACAGGTAAGGCGCCAGTTTTTGCCAGGTTTCGATTCGCACGCGAAACGCCAGCAAGGCGGCAAACAGCGATACGCAAATGAACATCGCCTGCCGCGTCAGGAAGTGAGCGTTGTCATAGCGCGCATATTTCGGCGAATCAGGCAGCGAGATCGATGCCGAATACACCATCACCATGCCAAACAGCATCAGCAGGATAACGACCCATACCAGCGGCTGGTCGTACGCCATCATCTTCGAGCGTTGCTCGAGACTGCTCACGGCCTTTGTCGCCGCGGCACGCGAGAACGATGGCATCGCGAGCTTCATGCGCTCACCTCGCCTGCAGACAAACCAATTTCACGCACGGTATCGACGAACACCTGCGCGCGATGCGCATAGTTTTTAAACATGTCGAGGCTGGCGCAGGCGGGCGACAGCAGCACGGCATCGCCCGCTTGCGCCAGTTCCGCCGCCTTCTGCGTCGCTTCTTCCAGCGTCGCGCAATCGATCAGCGTCACATTGGTTGATTGAATCGCGTCGCGAATGCTGCCGGCATCTTTGCCGATCAGCAGAACAGCACGCACATACTTGGCAACCGGATCGGCGAGCGGGGAAAAATCCTGACCCTTGCCGTCACCGCCGGCAATCAGCACCAGTTGCTGCGATCCATCCTGACCTGTGCCCAGACCGTTCAACGCGGCAACTGTGGCACCGACGTTGGTGCCTTTGCTGTCGTCGTAATAATCGACACCGGCAATCGTCATGACGTGTTCGACACGATGCGGTTCGCCCTGATAATCGCGCAAGCCGTGCAGCAATTGCGCCATCGGCAAGTCGATCGCACGGCACAAGGCGAGTGCCGACAAGGCATTGATCGCATTGTGCTGACCGCGAATCTTCAAGGCATCGACCGGCATCAGTTTCTTCGTCGAGACTTCCAGTTCGACGGTGTCCTTCTTGCGGCGCTTTTGCGGCAATTCTTCATCGGCAACGCAGACCGACAGCCAGCGCATGCCATTTTCATCGACCAGGCCGAAGCAATCCGCCTGCTCCGCTTCATCGGCGCCAAATGTGATCACGGGGGCCAGCGGCGATGCCATCTGCATGACGGCTGCATCGTCGCGATTCAACACGAGCACGGTATTCGCACTGAAAATACGCGCCTTGGCGCCGGCATAGGCATCCATGTCGCCATGCCAGTCGAGATGATCCTGCGTCACGTTCAGCACCGTCGCAACATCGGCCTGCAGCGAATGCGTGGTGTGCAACTGAAAGCTCGACAGCTCAAGCACCCATGCCTGCGGCAACTGGTCGCCATCCAGCACATCGCACAGGCAATCGAGTGCTGCCGGACTGATGTTGCCTGCGATCTGTACAGTGAGGCCGGCACGGCGGCACAGCAAACCGGTCAGGCTGGTCACCGTCGTCTTGCCGTTGGTGCCGGTGATGGCGATGACTTTCGGCGCGTAATCGCGCTCATCCTTCAACGCCGCCAATGCCTGCGCGAACAATTCGATTTCGCCCCAGACAGGAATATTCTTTTCTTCCGCCGCCGGCATGATGGCCGCCAGTTCGCGCGCCGGCATCAGGCCCGGGCTGACAACCACGACATCGATGCCTTCCAGCAGCGCTGCGCCGAACGTTGCAGAACCATCTCCGCCGACGAATTCAGCAGTCGGTGCGATCTCCTTCAATTGCGGCAGGCGGTCCGGTGCTGCGCGCGTATCGGCAACGCGCAGCGTGGCACCGCTGCGTTGCAGCCACCGCGCCATCGCCAGCCCCGATTCACCGAGGCCGAGCACCAGAAAATGTTTGCCTGCGTAATTCATCTTTTAGTTCTTCATCTTTTAATTCGTCATCTCTCTGTAAATCAACGCAGCTTCAGCGTGGACAAACCGAACAGCACCAGCATCATCGTGATGATCCAGAAGCGCACCACAACCTGCGTTTCCTTCCAGCCCTTTTGTTCGAAATGGTGATGCAGCGGCGCCATCAGCAGGACGCGCCTGCCGATGCCGGTGCGCATCTTCGTGTATTTGAAATACGCCACCTGAATCATGACCGACAGAGTTTCCACCACGAACACGCCGCCCATGATGAACAGCACGATTTCCTGTCGCACGATGACGGCGATGGTGCCGAGCGCGCCGCCCAGCGCCAGCGCGCCGACGTCGCCCATGAACACCTGCGCCGGATGCGCGTTGAACCAGAGGAACGCCAGCCCTGCACCGGCCATCGCGCCGCAGAAAATGATCAGTTCGCCGGCGCCCGGAATGTGCGGAATGAACAGATATTTGGCATAGTTCGCGCTGCCGGTCAGATAGGCGAACAGACCGAGCGCAGTCCCAACCATCACTGTCGGCATGATCGCCAGACCGTCGAGGCCATCGGTCAGATTGACCGCATTGCTGGTGCCGACGATGACGAAATACGTCAGCGCAATAAAGCCCCATACGCCGAGCGGATAGCTGATCGTCTTGAAGAACGGCACGATCAGATCGGCCTTCGGCGGCAGATCCATGCTGAAGCCGGATTGCACCCAGGCGACGAACAGATCGAGGAATTGCGAATTGCTTGGCGCTGAAACGGAGAACGCCAGATAGACGGCTGCGAACAGGCCGATCAGCGATTGCCACAGATATTTTTCCTTCGAACGCCATGCCCTTCGGATCCTTGTAGACCACCTTGCGGTAATCGTCGACCCAGCCGACCGCGCCGAAACCCAGCGTCACGATCAGCACGACCCAGACAAAACGATTGCTGAGATCGGTCCACAGCAAGGTCGAAATGCCGATCGACAACAGAATCAGCGCACCGCCCATTGTCGGCGTGCCGCTCTTGATCAGATGTGTTTGCGGGCCGTCGGTGCGTACTGCCTGGCCGACTTTCAACCGTGTCAGCATGCGAATCACGGCGGGACCGAAAACCAGACCGATGGCAAGCGCTGTCAGCGTCGCGAACACGGCACGGAACGTGATGAAGTTAAAGACCCGCAACGGGCCGATTTCATCCTGAAAATATTGTGCCAGCCAAAGCAGCATGATTAATGGCCTTCCTGAATGTGTTGTCCGAGCAGATGCTGCACCACGCGTTCCATCTTCATGAAACGCGATCCCTTTACCAGCACTGTCGCAGATGGATCGGTGAATGCGTCGAGCGCATCGTTGATTTGTTCTACGTTGTCGCAATGCACGGCCTGCGCACCGAATGCATCGCTTGCGTGGCGCGCCAGTTCACCCAGCGTCAACAAGCGATCGATTCCGTGCGCGCGTGCGTAGGTGCCGACTTCTTCGTGATACTGGCGTCCGTCGCTGCCGACTTCGCCCATGTCGCCCAATACAAGAATGCGCGGCGATGCAGTTTGGGTCAGCACGTCGATTGCGGCACGCACCGAATCCGGATTGGCGTTGTAGGTGTCGTCGATCACCTGCGCACCGTTGACGGCGAGCTTGCGTTGCAGGCGTCCATTGACCGGCGAAAATGCCTGCAAACCACGCACCACCGCTTCCGCCGGAATGCCGATTGCCAAAGTGCAGGCGATTGCCGCCAGCGCATTACGCACGTTGTGCAATCCGGCCGCATTGAGTTTGATCGTGAATTCCTGATTGCCTGCCGACACGTTCAAATCGCTGCCGAACACGTTCGCGACATGCGTGCAACGCACATCCGCATCGTCGGACAGGCCGAATGTCATAACCTTGCAGTGCGATGCGTAGCCGCGCCACAGCGATGTGTACGGATCGTCGGCCGGGAATACTGCTGTACCGCCAGCCGGCAATTTGCGCAGCACGGTACCGTTCTCCATCGCCACCGCTTCCACGCTTGCCATGAATTCCTGATGCTCGCGCTGTGCATTGTTGACGAGGCCGACCGTCGGTTGCGCAATCTGCGACAGCACCGCAATCTCGCCCGGATGATTCATGCCCAGTTCGATGACGGCTGCCTTGCATGCCGCGTTCAATCGCATCAATGTCAACGGCACGCCGATTTCATTGTTGAAGTTGCCGCGCGTGGCCAGATAATTGTCCGCGCCGTATGCAGCGTCCAGAATCGTCGCGATCATTTCCTTGACCGTGGTCTTGCCGTTGCTGCCGGTCACGCCGATCAGCGGCAGATCGAACTGCGTGCGCCAGTAATGGGCGATTTCGCCGAGCGCCGTGCGTGTATCCGGCACGATCAGTGCCGGCACTGTCAATCCCTGCGGAATTTTTTCGGCAACCACTGCGGCGACTTTGTGTCCGGCAAGTTGCGGCAGGAAATCGTGCGCATCGAAACGCTCACCGCGCAAGGCGACGAACAGGTTGCCGGACGCAACGTTGCGGCTGTCGGTCGATACGCCATTGAACGAGGCGTCAGCATTCATCGATGCACCGCGCACGACGGATTGCAGAGTGGCCAGCGACGATTTCATCAGCTGCCTCCCTTCATCTTGCGTGCAGACAACGCCAGCGTCGCATGATCCGCATCCAGGAATGGCAACTTGCGTCCCTTGATTTCCTGATAGGCCTCGTGGCCTTTGCCCGCCATCAGAATGACGTCTTCCTTGGCCGCGCGCTGGCAAGCCCACAGGATCGCCATGGCGCGATCTTCGATGATGTACGGTTTCTTTTCGGGACGATCCAGTCCCTGCACGATCTGCGCGATGATGTCGGCCGGTTCCTCGTTGCGCGGATTGTCCGTCGTGACCACTACGTGATCCGCCGCGTCCGCCGCCCGACCCATTTGCGGGCGCTTGCCAGCATCGCGATCACCGCCGCAACCGAAGATGCACCACAGTTCGCCGCCTCGTTCGTTGGCGACATGACGCAATGCAGCCAGCGCCTTTTCGATTGCATCCGGCGTATGCGCATAATCGATCACCACTAGCGGTGCTTCCACGCCGCCCAGTTGCTGCATGCGTCCCGGCACCGGCGCCAGCGCCTCGATGGTGGACACGACATTGCGCCACTGGATATCCTGCGTCAATAGCGCGCCGATAATGGCCAGCACATTGCTGACATTGAACTGGCCGACCAGCTGGGTTTTGACAGCAGCGCTTTCCTGCTGCGACCGGAATTGCGCAGTCAGCTGGAACGATGTTCCGCGTTGCGTGCTGCGGATGTCTTCGGCGCGCAGAATATCGATGCCTTCGACCACTTTGTTTTCCAGCGTGTAACCGATGATGCCGGTCTGCGGCTGTTTGCGTTGCAGACGCGCGATCAGGCGCAAGCCCATCGGATCGTCGAGGTTGACGATGGCATGGCGCAAACCCGACCAGTCGAACAGCATCGCCTTGGCCTCTTCATAAGCAGCGATGTCGCCGTGATAATCCAGATGATCGCGCGTAAAATTGGTGAAAATCGCGACATCGACATGCATGCCGGACATGCGTCCCTGATGCAAACCGATCGACGAAGCCTCGATTGCCAGCGCCGTCGCGCCTTCGCTGCACGCATTCGCCAAGGCGCTCTGCAACGACACCGCATCCGGCGTCGTGTAACCGGTCACCTTGAATTCGCCTGGCACGCCATTGCGGAAGATACCGGCACCCAGCGTGCCGATCACCGCAGTCGGCCGGCCAAGCTGCGACAGCGCGCTGCCCAGCCATTGCGTGCAGGAAGTTTTGCCATTGGTTCCCGTGACGGCGATCGTCAGCATCGCGCGATCGGGATGACCGTAATGGACAGCTGCGATCTCGCCGACATGCTCGCGCAGATGCTCGACGGAACAATGGGGGACAGCCAATGCTGCGTCCATGGAGTAGCCGCTTGCCTCCAGCAGAATTGCACAGGCTCCACGTTCGATTGCATCTGAAATATAGGCGCGGCCATCTACATCATCGCCCGGATAAGCGACGAATACATCGCCCGTGCGGATGCTGCGCGAATCGGATGCCAGTGCGGCTCCCGGCGCATTGGCGCTCAGCCATGCGAGGACGTCAGGCAATGCGGTCATCGTCGGGCCGGGCATCACATGCTCTCCCGCAACGGTTCGTCCGGAATGACGACATTGGTGATGCTCGAATCCGGTGCCACGTTCAGCGCACGCAAGGCATTGGCGGTCACGGCAGAAAATACCGGACCCGCGACTTGGCCTCCATAATGCTTACCGACGCTCGGCTCATCGATCATCACAGCCACGATGATGCGTGGGTCGGATACCGGCGCAAAACCGACGAAGGACGCCACATACTTCTTAACGTACTGGCCTTTTTCGATCTTGTACGCAGTGCCCGTTTTGCCGGCCACGCGATAACCGGGCACCTGCGCCTGCGGTGCGGTGCCGTACGGACCGGCCGCCATTTCCAGCATGCCGCGCACCAGACGCGCGGTTTTTTCGCTGATCACACGCTGGCCGATCGGCTGGTCGGTCGAACGCTGCAGCGTCAATGGAATCAGGTCGCCATCGCGCGCAAAGATCGTATAGGCATGCGCGATCTGCAGCAGCGACACGGAGATACCGTGACCGTAGCTCATCGTCGCCTGCTCGATCGGACGCCATGATTTATACGGACGCACGCGGCCGGCAACGGCGCCGGGAAAACTGATCTTCGGCTGCTGGCCAAAACCGACCGAAGTAAACATGTCCCACATGTCATGCGGTTCCATCTGCAACGCGATCTTGGCGGTGCCGATATTGGATGATTTTTCGATGATCTGCGACACACTCAGCAAACCTTCCGCATGCGCATCGCCGATCGTTGCCGTGCCGATCGTCATTTTGCCCGGGCGAGGTCTGGATCATCGTGTTCGGTGTGATCACCTTGTGATCCAGCGCCAGCGCGATGGTAAACGGCTTGAGCGTCGAGCCGGGCTCGAAGGTATCGGTCAGCACGCGATTGCGCAACTGCGCGCCGGTCAGCACCGAACGATTGTTCGGGTTGTAGGTCGGCAGGTTGGCCAGCGCCAGGATTTCGCCGGTCTTGGCATCGAGCACGACAATGCCGCCTGCCTTGGCCTTGTTCTTCTCCACCGCTTCCTTCAGATGCGAGAAGGCGATGTACTGGATCTTGCTGTCGATCGACAGCGCCAGATCCTGGCCGTCATGCGGTTCGCGCACTGCTTCGATATCCTCGACGATGCGGCCGAGCCGGTCCTTGATCACGCGGCGGTTGCCGGTCACGCCGGCCAGCGTTTTCTGGAACGCCAGTTCCATGCCTTCCTGCCCGTCGTCTTCCACGTTGGTGAAGCCGACGATGTGCGCCATCACTTCGCCTTCGGGATAGAAGCGCTTGTATTCCTTGCGCGTATCGATGCCGGCAATGCCCAGCTTGAGATTTTGTCGACCGGTATCCTGTTCGACCTGACGTTTCAGGTAAACAAAGCTGCGATCGGAATCCAGCTTGCTGCGCAGATCGCGCTCGCTCATGTCGAGCAGATTGGCCAGTTCGTGCAATTTTTCTTTCGGCGCTTCCAGCACGTCGTCGGGAATCGCCCAGACTGCCTCGACCGGAATCGACGATGCCAGCACCTGGCCGTTGCGATCGGTGATCTTGCCGCGCGTGGCCGGCAGTTCCAGTGTGCGCGCGTAGCGCGACGCGCCCTGCTTCTGCAGGAAATCGGTGGACATGCCCTGCAGCCATAACGCACGGCCGGCCAGCGTGGCAAATGCGGCGAAAGAGCAGGAATAGGACGACGCGCGAACGCCATGCCGGCAGCTTGGTCGCCAGCACCGGGCTGGAAACGAAAGGCACGCCCTTCGATGCGGCGGTGCGGGACGTACGCGATGTGCCGCGCGTCATTTCGCACCCGTCGTCAGATACTGCGTGCGCGCCGGCGTGACCGGCACCATGTGCAGGTCGCGGCGCGCGGTCAGTTCGATGCGCGCGTGCTTGCCCAGCGTGGATTGGTCGAGCTGCAATTGCGACCATTCGATATCGAGTTGGCGCGCCTTGGCCTGCGCGCGCTCGAGTTCAATGAACAGACTGCGCGCCTGGTATTGCGCAGTTGACGAGCGACAATGCGCACAGCACCAGAATGCATGCCAGGAAGAAAGTGAGACGCCCGCTCATTGCACGCTCCTCGCAGCATGTGCAGCGACAGGCAGGCGTTCCGCCACGCGCATCACGGCGGAGCGCGCGCGCGGATTGGCGCTGATTTCTTCGTCTGAGGGCTTGATGCGTCCCAGCAGTTTCATTTCAGGCTGTGGCAGATCGACAGCACGAATCGGGAGGCGACGGTCCGGCTGCGGCATGTTGGCTTTGCCTGCCATGAACTGCTTGACGATGCGATCTTCGAGCGAATGAAAGCTGATCACAACCAATCTCCCGTGCGGAGCCAGATGCCTGTATGCCTCTTGCAGTCCTATTTCGAGTTCCTCAAGCTCTTGATTGATGAAAATCCGGATAGCCTGAAAGGTGCGAGTGGCCGGGTCTTTGCCTTTCTCGCGGGTTTTGACGGCGTTGTGCCACGATCTGGGCAAGCTGTCGTGTGCTTGAAATTGGCTCGACTGCCCGGCGAGCAACAATCGCCTTTGCAATCTGAAAAGCAAACCGTTCTTCCCCATATTCTCGTATCACCTTTCTCGATTTTTTGTTCGGTTTCCGTGGCCAGCCATTCTGCTGCCGACATGCCGCGCGTGGTATCCATGCGCATGTCGAGCGGCCCGTCCGCGCGGAAACTGAAACCTCGCGCCGCATCGTCGACTTGCGGCGACGATATCCCCAGGTCCAGCAACACCCCATCCAATTGCCCGATACCGCGCGCTGCCAATGCATCGGCCAGCGTCGCAAAACTGTCGTGCGCAATGTCGAAACGCACATCGTCGATCGATGCCGCATTCGCAATCGCCTGCGTATCCTTGTCGAATGCCAACAGACGGCCTTTTTCACTCAAATGCTGCAGAATTTTCCGGCTGTGGCCGCCGCGTCCGAAGGTGCCGTCAACGTAGATACCGTCTGCGCGCGCGCCATCCAGCGCCAGCGCATTCACCGCCTCCTCCAGCAACACCGTCTTGTGCTGGTACTGCTGCACCGCTTCTGCATTCATCACGGCGTCAGAAGGAAAAGTCGTTTAATACGTCGGGCATGCCGGAAGCCACTGCTTCCGATTCGCTTTCGGCCAGTTTTGCCGCATCCCAGATCTCGAAGTGGCTGCCCATGCCGAGCAGCATCACGTCGCGTGTCAAGCCGACGGCCGAACGCAGTTCGGGCGCGATCAGGATGCGGCCTGCGCCGTCCATGTCGACGTCGGATGCGTTGCCGAGGAAGATACGTTGCCACGCGCGTGCCGACATCGGCCACGCGGCGATTTGTTCGCGGTGGATTTCCCACACAGGACGCGGGAAGAAGAGCAGGCAACCATGCGGATGCTTGGTGAGGGTGACGCGCCCCTCGCACTGCAATTGCAGTGCGTCGCGATGCCGGGCCGGAATGGTCATCCGGCCTTTGGCATCGAGATTGAGAGAAGACGCGCCTTGAAACACCCTGAAATCCTTTGTTGGTATGCGTTGCACGGTGATTCGCGTTGGATTTGCGGTTTTAAAATCCCCACAAATAAACACTTTTTCACACTGTCGCCCACTTTAGAGGATGCCTCACTACCGGTCAAGCGATATTCAGGACTAAAAACACGATTTTCTCCAATGAAGTCAATGACTTAGCGCATTACGTTGATGCAATACGTGGAAGCAAATCCCCTAAGAATTAAGCACTTATGAGGGATAGTGAAAGTGGCACATCAGATAAACACATGTGTTTATGAAGAAAAAGGCGCTGGAAATACATAAAAAATAATTTGTGCGATGAGGCATCACGCTAGCCGCGCGCGCCCGCGCTGATTTCTTTAGAAGCCCTGCTTGACCGTTTTCAGGACTACGCCGTTGGCTTCAGAAACGACCTGATCCTTAGGGCAACGCTTGATACTTGCAGCAATCGCTGAAAGTGAATGCCCGCACAGACACGTGCGTCCGTCATCCGCAAGCTGTTGCTTCCGGCTATTGGCACAGTGAGACCAAGCCTTGTGGAGAACGACATGACGGATATGGTCATCGTGAAGAAGGAAGGCCTGTACTGCCCGCCCGGCGATTTCTACATCGACCCGTGGCGGCCAGTGCCGCGCGCGGTCATCACGCATGCGCATTCCGATCATGCGCGCGTCGGTCACGGCCATTACCTCGCCGCTGCGCCGGGCGCCGGCATGCTGCAAATCGCGGCTGGGCGAGATCGAGCTGCGATACCTTGCCGTACGGCGAAACGATCGACGCACAACGGCGTGACGATCTCGCTGCATCCGGCCGGCCACGTGCTCGGCTCGGCGCAGGTGCGGATGGAGCATCGCGGCGAAGTCTGGGTGGCATCAGGCGACTACAAGGTCGAACCGGACGGCACGTGTGCAGCGTTCGAGCCGATGCGCTGCGATGCCTTCATCACCGAATCGACCTTCGGCCTGCCGATCTATCGCTGGCAACCGCAGTCGGAAATTTTTGCCGACATCAATGAATGGTGGCGCCGCAATGCCGACAACGGCCGTGCAGCGTGCTGTTCTGCTATGCGTTCGGCAAGGCGCAGCGCATCCTGCACGGCGTCGATCCGGACATCGGGCCGATCGTCTGTCACGGCGCGGTCGAGCCGCTGAATCGCGTGTATCGCGCCGCCGGCGTGCGCTTCCCGACACGCTTGCGGTGCCGGACATCAAGGACAAATCGATTTATCAACGCGCACTCGTCATCGCGCCGCCATCGGCCGGCGGCTCGCCGTGGATGCGGCGCTTCGGCGATTACAGCGATGCCTTCGCCAGCGGCTGGATGCAACTGCGCGGCGCACGACGCCGGCGCGCGGTCGATCGCGGTTTCGTGCTGTCCGACCATGCCGACTGGCCGGGCCTGCATGCAGGCGATCGCAGGCGACCGGCGCGCGAGCGCGTGATCGTCACGCACGGGCAGATGCCGGTGATGGTGCGCTGGCTCAGCCAGAACGGACTCGACGCCGGCGCGTTCGAAACCGAATACGGCGACGAGGATGACGAAGCGTCAGCACCAGCCGCCGACAAAGAACCGCAGGTGGACAATGCGTGACTTCGCGCGCCTGTATGCGAACTGGACGCAACCACCGCCACCAATCGCAAGCTCGACGCGCTGAAGCGCTATTTCAGCCGCACGCCACCGCAACGACGCGGCATGGGCGGTGTACTTTCTCGCCGGCGGCAAGCCGCGCCAGACGGTGCCGACCAAGTTGCTGCGGCAATTCGCGCTCGAATACGCCGGCATCGACGACTGGCTGTTCGACGAGTAGCTACCAGGCCGTCGGCGATCTGGCCGAAACCATCGCGCACATGCTGCCGCCGCCGCAACACAGCAGCGACGTCGGTCTTGCCGAATGGATGACGGAACGCATTGCTGCCGTTGCGCGGCGCGCAGCCGGAAACCATTCGCGACGCATTGTTTGCGTGGTGGGACCAGATCGACTGGCGCGAACGTTTTCTGCTGATGAAGTTGATCGGCGGCGGCTTTCGCGTCGGCGTATCGAAGCTGCTGGTCACGCGTGCGCTGGCCGAAGTCGCCGGGCTGGACGCCAAGCTGCGTCGCGCAGCGGCTGATGGGCTACACCGACGGGCGCGTGCATCCGACCGCCGACCGCTACACGCAACTGATCGCGCCGAGTCAGACGACGAACATCAGCTAGCGTCGGCGGCCAGCCGTATCCGTTCTTTCTCGCGCACCGCTGAACGCCGTCGAACTTCGCACGCGCTGGGGCCGCCGCCGACTGGCTGGTCGAATGGAAGTAGGACGGCATCCGCGCGCAGCTGGTCAAGCGCGCCGGCCAGATCTGGCTGTGGTCGCGCGGCGAAGAACTGGTCACCGACCGTTTTCCCGAACTCGCGGCGATGGGCGACGCCTGCCCGACGGCACGGTGCTCGACGGCGAAATCGTGGTGTGGCAAGAACCGACCGTGCCCAGCCCTTCGCCGATCTGCAGAAGCGCATCGGCCGCAAGACGATCGGCGCCAAAATGCTGGCCGAAGTGCCGGCGGTGCTGCTCGCCTACGACCTGCTCGAACATGGAAGGCGTCGATCTGCGCGCCACGCCGCAAGCAGCAGCGTCGCGCGCTGCTGGAAAACATCGCTCGCCGACGCCAGCACACCCACATTGAAACTGTCGCCGCTGATCAACGCCGACGACTGGCGAACGATGGCGACAATCGCGCGAAGATTCGCGCTCGACGCGGCGTCGAAGGATGATGCTCAAGCGCGCCGATGCGCACTACGGCGTCGGCCGCACCAAGGACGTCGGCGTGTGGTGGAAGTGGAAGATCGATCCGCTACGCGGTCGACGCCGTGCTGATCTACGCGCAGCGCGGCCACGGCCGCCGCGCCAGCCTGTACACCGACTACACCTTCGCCGTGTGGGATGGCCGACGCCGATGGCAAGCGACGCAAGCTGGTGCCGTTCGCCAAGGCCTACTCCGGCCTGACCGATGCCGAGATCGGCAAGGTCGACGCGGTCGATCCGCAAGACCACGGTCGAGAAATTCGGCCCGGTGCGCAGCGTGAAGCCGACGCTGGTGTTCGAGACTCGGCTTCGAAGGCATCGCGCGCAGCACGCGGCACAAGAGCGGCATCGCCGTGCGCTTTCCGCGCATGCTGCGCATGGCGCGACGACAAGCCGGTGGACGAGGCCGACACGCTGGACGTGTTGAAGGACATGCTGGCGTGAGCGCGAAAAAAGCAACTGTTGACGACATCGAGCAGGAACTCGTTGCCGCGCAAACGCCGCGCCAGGCGGTCGATGCATGGTTCGCTGGCGCAGCTGGAAGATTTTCCCGTTTCAGCAGCCGTGTGGCGCGCCGCGTTGAAAGGCGGTTCCGGCCTGCTGCATGCGACCACCGGTGCCGGCAAGACCTACGCGGTATGGCTCGGCTGCATTGCAAGCGCGCGATGCAACAGGATAAACAAGCCGACGCGCAGGACACGAAATCCGCCGTCTCGCGCGTGCTGTGGCTCACGCCGATGCGCGCCCTGGCCGCCGACACCATGCGCGCGCTGCGAAGAACCGTTGCCGCGTTGCTGCCGTCGTGGACGCCGGCACGCGCACCGGCGACACCGACATCGAGCCGAACGCGCGCGCAGAACCAGATCGCCTGCCGACCGTGCTCGTCACCACGCCGGAAAGCCTGTCGCTGCTGCTCAGCGCGAACCGATGCGACGCCCAGTGTCGAATCGCTGCGACATGGTGGTCGTCGACGAATGGCACGAATTGCTGGGCAACAAGCGCGGCGTGCAGGTGCAGCTCGCGCTGGCGCGCTTGCGCCGCTGGAATCCGCAGCTCGTGGTGTGGGGCCTGTCGGCCACGCTCGGCAATCTGCGGCGAGGCGCATGCATGCGCTGCTCGGCGGCGATGCAGGGCGTGCTGGTCGAAGGCGCAATCCAGAAGACCTGCTCGTCGATACGCTGCTGCCCGCAGGATCCATCGCGCTTCCCGTGGGCCGGCCACCTGGGCCTGCAGATGCTGCCCCAGGTCATCGACGAGATCGAAGCCAGCGCCACCACGCTGGTCTTCACCAACACCCGTTCGCAGGCCGAGATCTGGTACCAGGCACATGCTGGACGCGCGGCCCGACTGGGCCGGTCTGATCGCGCTGCACCACGGCTCGCTCGACAAGGCGGTGCGCGAATGGGTCGAGCAGGGACTGAAGAACGGTCAGTTGAAAGCGGTGGTCTGCACCTCCAGCCTCGATCTCGGCGTCGACTTTCTGCCGGTCGAACGCGTGCTGCAGATCGGCAGCGCCAAGGGCGTCGCGCGCCTGCTGCAGCGCGCCGGCCGCAGCGGCCACGCGCCGGGTCGGCCATCGCGCGTCACGCTGGTGCCGACCAACAGCCTGGAAATGCTCGAAGGCGCCGCGGCGCGAACATGCGATCGCCAAACGGCCAGGTCGAAGGCCGTGCCGTGCCGAACAAGCCGCTCGACGTGCTGGTGCAGCATCTGGTGACGGTCGCGCTCGGCGGCGGCTTTACGTCGGATGACTTTTCGACGAAGTGCGCACCGCCTACGCGCTATCGCGAACTGTCGCGCGAGGAACTGGCAGTGGGCCTGGATTTCGTCGCGCGCGGCGGCCGAGTCGCTGACCGCCTATCCCGAATACCGTCGCGTGCGTGCCGGATGAGGACGGCGTCTGGCGCGTGCCCGATGCAGCGGCTGGCGCGACGCCATCGCATGAGCATCGGCACCATCGTGTCGCGACGCCAGCGTGCAGGTGCAAATACATGTCAGGCGGCGTTCATCGGCTCGGTCGAGGAATAGCTTCATCGCGCGCATGAGCAAGGCGATCATTTTCTGTTCGGCGGTCGCGTTCTGGAGCTCGTGCGCATCCATGAAATGACGGCCTACGTCAAACGCGCGACCGGCAACCGCGGCGCAGTGCCGCGCTGGAACGGCGGCAAGATGCCGTTGTCGTCGGAGCTTGCACACGCAGTGCTCGATCGCTTGCATGACGCCGCGCAACACCGTTATGAAGGTCCGGAGATGCAGGCGATTGCGCCGTTGCTTGATCTGCAGCAACGCTGGTCCGGCCTGCCGACCGGAGCATGCCTGCTGACGGAACTGACGACGAGCCGCGAGGGTCAACATTTATTCATGTATCCGTTTGCCGGACGCTCGGTGCATATCGGGCTGGCGTCATTGCTGGCGTATCGGTTCGGCAAGCGACAGGCGGCGACGTTTTCGATCTCGATCAACGATTACGGCTTCGAGCTGCTGTCGCCCGCTTCGGCAGTCACTGCGGCTGACTGGAAAACGTTTCTGCTCGCGCCGGATGCCAGCGGTTTGTTTTCCACCGAGCATTTGCTGGAAGACGTGCTGGCCAGCCTGAATGCGGCGGAACTGGCGCAGCGGCGATTCCGTGAGATCGCGCGCATCGCCGGCCTGATCTTTCAGGGGTATCCGGGCCAGCCGAAAAGCAATCGCCAGTTGCAGGCGTCGTCGAGTCTATTCTTCGAAGTGTTTCGCAAGCACGATGCGAGCAATCTGTTGCTGACGCAGGCGCAGCGCGAAGTGCTGGAGCAGGAACTGGAACTGACGCGGCTGCGCGATACGTTGCTGGAACTGCAGCAGCGCGAACTGAATCTGCATGAAACCAAACGCGCGACGCCGTTCGCCTTTCCGCTGATGGTCGAACGCTTCCGCGAAAAATTGAGCACCGAAAAGTTGTCCGACCGCGTCGCACGCATGGTGCGCGAACTGGAGAAGGCCGCATCGACATCTTGAGCATCGACATCGCCGGCGAAGAACTGCTGCTATTGCCGCAACGCGCTGCGTACTGGCCTGCACAGCGCATGTTGCTGATTGCCGATATTCACTTCGGCAAGGCCGCGGCTTTTCGTGCGCAAGGCGTGCCGGTGCCGCGCGGCACCACCAGCGACAACCTCAAGCGACTGGGCGCGCTGGTCGATGCGCACGATGCACGGCACGTGCTGTTCCTCGGCGATTTCCTGCATGGGCGCGCCTCGCATGCAATGGCTACGCTGGCGGCACTGCGGCGCTGGCGGGCCGAACGGCCCTCACTCGGCCTGACGCTGGTGCGCGGCAATCATGACAAACGCGCCGGCGATCCACCGGCCGATCTGGGTATCGCCATCGTTGATGAGCCCTGCGAACTGGGCGGCTTTTCGTTCTGCCACCATCCGCACGCACACGCGCAAGGCTATGTAATCGCCGGTCACCTGCATCCGGTGTTCCGTCTCAGCGCGGCCGGCGATTCATTTCGGCTTCCTTGTTTTGTTTTTGGCGCCAGGGGTGGCGTATTGCCTTCGTTCGGCGCATTTACCGGCGGCTTCGCGATCAGCCCGCAGGCGGACGAACGCGTCTTCGTGACGACCGGTGATGCAGTGTACGCAGTGCCCGGCGGTTCGCTGACCTACGGCAGGCCGTTCTAGTTGAAAGCCTGCTGCTGCATATCATGACGCGTCCTTGCTTTGCAGCAGTCGACGCGCATTCCGACAAAACACAGATCAGTAGTGCGAAGGCAATCCGCATTGTGCATACGGACTCTGCACCGGCGTGCAGTAGCGGTACGCTTCGGGACGCGTGCCGCCGCGCCGCCGCTTGAACGGCGCAAAACATTCCTGGCTTTCGCGGTAGGCGCGTATCAATCTGTCGCATTCCGTCTCGCCGCTATCCGGCACTGCCGGCTTTTCCGCTCTGACCGGTGGAGGCGGCGCGGCTGGCGCTGCCTTTTCGCTCTCTTCCACCAGTTGCTTCTCGCGCGCCGCGCGCGCCAACGCTTCCTGACGGCGGCTTTCGGAAATCTCGGATGAGCTGGTGTCGACCTTCGTCGCCGCATCCTGATAGCGCGCCGGCACAATATCCGAAACGTGGGTATGCCCGCTCTCATCCACCCAGCGGTAAAGATCAGCTGCGCCGGCGGCCATGCTCAGCAACGCACAGCCCAGCAGTATCGATAGTCGTGTCATGTGAGTGCCTCGCATCCCGCAGAAATTGCCCGCCTCTTTTATGGCATGGCGGGCAATCCGCGTTTTTTCCTGGCGAATTTCCTAGCGAAACGCGCCAGTGCCGAACAGGCCGATCAAACCGATGATGATGAGGTAGATGGCAACGATGAAGTTGAGCAGGCGCGGCATCAGCAAAATCAGAATGCCGGCAACCAGGGAAACGAGCGGGCCGAGGGATACGTGCAGATTCATGGAGTTCTCCTGTCTTGAGGAATACGTTCCGGCAGAATTGCCGCAACAAATACAACCTGATTATGGGCAATGTACGCTTGATCTGGCTGTTTTTCTGTACGGCAAGACACATTGTGCAAGCGCTGCAAGCCAGCGCCCGGGATGCATGCAGCTCGTTGCGGCACCTCACCACTCCTGCATACGTAGTGGTGACGCGAATAAAACAATGTAAAACGATGCGGCGATGCACCGTTCATGAAGAAAATGAAGCAGACCGGTAGGCCGGATTCTGTTACGGCCGACGGGCAAGCCCGCCGGCTATGACAACCATTCCTCTAGGCCGTGAATTGCTCCACGGCTCAAGCTTTCTACCCGCACGCTCCGCGAGCAACATCAACGCGTGCCTATTTGAAATTGCTCCGGGTGGAGGTTACCGCGTTTCACCGTAACTTAATACGCTCGTCTCTGTGGCCCTGTTCCTCGCCTCGCGGCGGACGGCCGTTAACCGTCACCCTGCTCTATGGAGTCCGGACCTTCCTCCCGCCATCACCGAAATGACAGCCAGCGGTTGTCTTGGCCTGCTTCAGCCGTCATTGTAGTCCACCGCCGGCGGAGAGCCGCGAATAATGTTTTATCATGCAGCGTCCCGACAGCCGCTATCCGCGCACGCGGTCGACCGCTTTCGCCTGCAAAGATCCTCGCATGAAACTGTATGAAACACTCGCCGACGAACTCGCGCAATCCATCCGGGACGGGGTATTGCGCGCGGGTGATCGTCTGCCGTCGGTACGGCAGGCCAGCAGCAGTCGCGATGTCAGCCCATCCACGGTTTTCCAGGCCTACTACCTGCTCGAAGCGCGCGGCCTGATCCGGGCGCGCGAGCGCTCCGGCTACTATGTGATCGGCGGCAATCAGGCGCTGCCGCCGGAACCGGAACAGTCGTCGCAACCGGACGAGGACTCGTCGCCCGTCGCTATCAGCGAACGCGTGTTCGACATCCTGGAATCGGCACGCATGCGCGACGTCGTGCCGTTCGGCTCCGCCTTTCCCAGTCCCCTGCTGTTCCCGCTGGCGCGTCTTGCCCGGACCATGGCATCCAGCGTGCAGCAGCTCGATCCGTGGAGCGCGGTCGACGACCTGACGCCGGGCAATCTGCAATTGCGCCGCCAGATTGCGTTGCGCTATTTGGCCGCTGGCCTGCATGTACAACCTGACGACATCGTCATCACCAGCGGCGCGCTCGATGCATTGAATCTGTGCCTGGCCGCCGTCACGCGCCCCGGCGATGCGGTCCTGGTCGAATCGCCGACATTCTACGCAGCGCTGCAGGCGCTGGAACGCAACAGCCTGCAGGCGATCGAGGTGCCGACGCATCCGCGCGAAGGCATCGATCTTGCCGCACTGGCGCGTGCACTGGAACGCCATCGGCCGAAAGCATGCTGGCTGATGACCAACTTCCAGAATCCGCTCGGCAGCCTGATGCCGGACGAAAAGAAACGCGATCTGGTGGCGCTGCTGGCGCGCCATGAAGTCCCGCTGATCGAGGACGATGTGTACGGCGAACTGTATTTCGGCAACAAGCGGCCGATGCCGGCCAAAGCCTTCGATACCAAGGGTATGGTCATGCATTGCTCATCGTTCTCCAAATGCCTCGCGCCCGGCTATCGCGTCGGCTGGGCGGTGCCGGGCCGCTTCACGCGTGCGGTCGCGCGGCACAAGCTGACCACCACGCTGGCCGCATCCGCACCGGCGCAGGCAGCGCTTGCCGCATATCTGGAAAAAGGCGGCTACGATCGCCACCTGCGCCAGTTGCGTCATACCTTGTCGGTGCAGCAGACACAATTCATGGAAGCCATTGCGCGCCACTTTCCTGCCGGCACGCAGGCAACACGGCCGAAAGGCGGTTATTTCCTCTGGGTGTCGCTGCCGGACGGCAGCGATGCGCTGGCGCTGCACAGGCAGGCGCTCGCTCACGGCATCAGCATCGCGCCGGGGCCGATTTTTTCGGCGCATCACGGCTTCACCAATTGCATCCGCCTCAACTACGGTCATGCATGGGATGCGCGCAGCGAAGCCGCACTCGCCACGCTGGGCAAACTGGCGCACGGCGTCTGACCGGCATTGATCATTCCGCGCAGCGATGCGCTTTTTTCTCCGCCCTGCAAAAAATAATCCCGGATATCAACTGATACGGTGTTTTGGCTGGCTTCTGCTTCTGGTCAAACCGGCCAATCGGCGTAGCATTGCAGTATCATGTTGCACGTTCACGACATGCGACCGGATCATGCAGCGCGGCAGGCAATCGACGCATTGCACGAATGCGTGATGCAGTTTCTGCCGCCGATTCATCGATGCCGCCGTGCAAACCGATCGCGACCAGCGCCTGCCTAAAGAGACTAAAAAATGAGCGACCCGTCCACCATCCGCCTCACGTTCGCCCGATTGCTGGCCGCAGCCGGCCTGCTGCTCGCCGCACACGCCGGCCATGCGCAACAAACGACCGTGCCCGACACCATCGGCCAGCGCGTCGCCGCCTGCGTGGTCTGCCACGGCAAGGAAGGACGCGCCGGCAGCGACGGTTATTACCCGCGCATCGCCGGCAAACCGCCCGGCTACCTGTACAACCAGCTGATCAATTTCCGCGACGGCAAGCGCACGTATCCGGTGATGACGGCCATGCTCGACAACATGTCGGATGCGTATCTGCGCGAGATCGCCCACTATTTTGCCGACCAGCATCCGCCGTATCCGGAACCGCAACCGACGCAATCGAATCCCGCCGAACTAGAACGCGGCCGCCTGCTCGTGCATGAAGGCGACAAGGCAAAAGGCATTCCGGCCTGCATCGCCTGCCATGGCGCAAAACTGACCGGCACCGCGCCGGCGATTCCGGGCCTGATCGGCCTGCCGCGCGATTACCTGCTCGGCCAGATCGGTGCCTGGAAAATCGGCACGCGGCATGCGGCCAAACCGGATTGCATGGCGCACATCGTGCAGAAAATGACGCCGGCCGACATCAGCGCCGCCACCGCCTGGCTGTCCGAACAGCGCGTGCCGGCCGATGCCTCGCCCGCACCTGCGCTCACCGTCAAACTCCCTCTGGAATGCGGAAATCTCGCACCATAAAAATGGCCCTCAAATGAAACGACACTCTCTGTGGCGCGCCCTCGCGCTGTTACTGGCCATCGTGGCGATCGCCATCATCTGGCTGGTGCTGGCAAACCGCAATCCCGATCTCGACCAGCCATCGGTGCCGCCGGCCGATCCGCAACAGCAGATCGCGCAGGGTGAATATCTGGCGCGCGTCGGCAACTGCATGAGCTGCCACACCGCACGCGGCGGCGCATCCTATGCGGGCGGACGCGCAGTGCCGACGCCGTTCGGCAATATCTACACCTCCAACCTGACGCCGGATACGCAAACCGGCATCGGCGACTGGAGCAGCGACGATTTCTGGCGCGCCATGCATGACGGCAAATCGAAGGACGGCAGCCTGCTGTATCCCGCCTTCCCGTACACGAACTACACCAAGGTCACGCGCGCGGATTCGGATGCATTGTTCGCTTACCTGCAAACATTGCCGGCCGTGTCACAGGAAAACCGTGCGCCCGAACTGCGCTCGCCCTACGACAACCGCTTCCTGCTGTATGCATGGCGCGCGCTGTATTTCCGTCCGGGCCAGTACGTCAACAACGACAAACAGTCGGTCGAATGGAATCGCGGCGCCTATCTCACGCAAGGCCTCGGCCATTGCAGCGCCTGCCACTCGCCGCGCGATTCGTTCGGCGGTACCAGTCTGAAGGCGGAACTCGGCGGCGGCATGATCCCTGTACTCAACTGGTATGCGCCGCCGCTGAACGGCGATGCGGAAACCAGCCTCGGCAAATGGGAAGTCGAACACCTCGCCGCATTCCTGAAAACCGGCGTGGCGCCCGCGCGTTCGGTCAGCGGCCCGATGGCGGAAGTCGTGGCCGGCAGCCTGCAGCACATCACCGGCAGCGATGCAACAGCGATTGCCGGTTACCTGAAATCGCTGCCGCAGCAGATCGCGCCGCCGCTCGCATCGCCGGAAGGCATCAGCAGCGAAGGCAAGAAAGCGATGATCACCGCCGGCGCCAAACTGTATGAGGACAAATGCGCAACCTGCCATCAGGCATCGGGCGAAGGCGTGCCGTCGGTTTATCCTGCGCTGGCCGGCAATCGCGCCATTACCACCCCGGTTGCAGCCAATGCGGTGCGCATGGTACTGCACGGCGGCTATGCGCCAAGCACAGGCGGCAATCCGCGCCCATACGGCATGCCGCCATTCGGCCAGGCCATGAGCGATGAAGATGTTGCATCGGTCGTCACCTACATCCGCAATGCATGGGGCAACCAGGGCAATGCCGTCTCGCCGTCAGACGTCAATCGTTACCGCTCGCGCGAAGGAATGTAATCGTGGCCGCTCCGCATCAACATAAAAGCAAGACGCGCGCGACCCTGCTGGCCGCCGTGCTGGGCGGGCCGGGACTGCATCGTTTCTATCTGTACGGCATGCGGGATTTCTGGGCGTGGAATTATGTGGGTGGATTCGCCCTGTTCGTCTGCGCGCTGATTCTTACGCAATCGCCACATTCGCTGGGAGTCACCATCTTGGCGTTGTTCCCGTTCGCGATGTATGCAGGATTGATCGAGGCAATGGTCATCGGCCTGACGCCGGACGACAAATGGGATGCGAAACACAATGCGCAATCGGGCCGGCAATCCGGTTCCGGCTGGCCCATTCCTGTCATTCTGGTGCTGGCGTTTGCCGCCGGCTTTACCGGCCTGATCACCGGCATCGCACGCACCATCGATCTGTTTCTGACAGGCGGCGCCTTCGGCTGATTCCATCGCGCAGGGCGATGAAACCATCATCGAGAAGCAGCAAGCGATGCACGCCATGTTGCCGTTCCGTCAGATCACGCCCAATACCTTCAGCGCCAGCGGCAGCAGCAACGCGGTCAGGATGCCGCACATGCCCATCGCCAACCCCGAGAACGCGCCCATTTCTTCGCTGACCTGAAACGCGCGCGCCGTCCCCACGCCATGCGCCGTCGCGCCCAGTGCAAAACCGCAGGTCGTGTCGTCATCGATCTTCATGATCCGGAACACATACTGCGCGATGCCCGCGCCGAAAACCCCGGTCAGCATCACCATCACCACCGTCAATGTCGGCAAGCCGCCGATTTTTTCGGTGACGCCCATCGCGATCGGAATCGTGACCGACTTCGATGCGATCGAGAGAATGGTCAGCGGCGACGCACCGAGCAGCCACGCCAGACCCATTGCGCTCGCAATGGCAGCCGTGCCGCCGATCAACGAACCGGCGAGCAGCGCAAGCCAGTTGCGCTTGAGCTTGTCGATCTGCTGATAAAGCGGAATCGCCAGCGCAACCGTCACCGGCCCCAGCAGAAAATGCACGAACTGCGCGCCGTCGAAATACGTCTTGTACGGCGTGCCGCTGGCATACAGAACCAGCACCAGCAGCACAACTGAAATCGCGACCGGATTGGCAAGCGGACTGTGTCCTGTTCTTTCGTAGATCAGCGTCGCGATCCGGTAGGCCATCAGCGTCGCCGTCAGCCACAGCAGCGGCGAGCCGGCCAGATAGACCCATACGGTATTCAGATGCGGCATCATTTTTTCGCTCCGCTCTTGAGCCTGTCGATGACAAAGGCCGTCACCACGATCGATATGACGGTGCTGACGACCAGCGCCACCGAAATCGCCAGCCATTCATCGACGATGCGATGAAAGTGGACACTGATGCCGACGCAGGCCGGCACGAACAGCAACGCCATGTGCGACAGCAATTGCGATGTCGTCGGCGCGAGCCTTGCCGCCACGTCCTTCTTGATGATCAGGTAGCCCAGCAACAGCAGCATGCCGATCACCGGTCCGGGAACAGGCAGCGACAGGACATAGACCAGACCTTCGCCCATCGTTTGAAATACCAGAAGCGTGAGCAGCGTATTGAGCATGCGGGGACCGTACGGAATGAGTGGAGGAATGAAGCGCGTGCACGAAGGGATTCATCGCGCACACCGGCGATACCATACCGGCTTCTTCATCCCTTGTATCGTATCAGCCGCTGCGCAAAACGCCGGTGCAGATTGGATGAAAAATTTTCAGCAATCCGATCGGCCTTGCATGCCTGCGCAGACATTGCAGGCCGTATTCGCAGGTGCGCATGGCGTCGCAAATGCGCCGGCATCATGCCGGCGATCGCATCGCGTCCGGCGAAAGATGAACAACCGAGCGAACAGACAATGCGCGCACACGATGCACGGTCACGCGCCTATCGGTCGTAGTCTTCGTCTTCCAGCAGCATGTCTTCGAAAAATGCGCCGAACTGTTTTTCCGGATGGCGAAGATGAATTTCCAGAATCCAGCGCATCGATGACGGCATCGCATCGAAATCCGCCAGCGATCCAGTGTGGATTGCCGCATGCGGAAAATCCGATACGCGATGACCGGGCAGATCGAAGTTCAGCGCCCATCCCATGCTCTTCGCCTGTTGATCGGCATAGCGATACAGCTGCTGCCCGCTCAGTTTTTCCGTCAGCCATACCTTGCGCACATCGTGGAACAGGGCTTCGGCATCTGCTGCACAACGTGCGTATTCCGCATTGTTGCCAACCGTGAACGACGCGCCGCCATCGCCTTCCCACGCCTGAAAACGCGGCGCCATGTCGATGAAGAAAATATCGTTTTCCTGCAGCACGATGCCAGGTTCCGATGCCTTCTTCATCGCCTTCATCGTGTTGCTGCCGAATCGCACGCGCGTCGGATGCCATGTCAGTTCCAGGCCCGATGCGCTCAGCGTGCGCTTGGCCATGTCGACCGCATCTTCTTCCAGCATGCCGGGCCTGACCATTGCCGCGATGGTGCGGATCGCATCGCGCGTTGCGGCTCTTGCTTGTAACATACCGTCTACCGAAAACGCGGGGCCGACACGTTCCGCCGTGGACATCACTGATTCACTCATCATTCATTCTCCGATTTGAAAACGATGGCAACATGCCTTCGTTCGTTGAGATAAATTATGGTGAACAAGCGACGTCAGCCATAGCGCCGCATGGCGCGGCAAACTGACAACGATGGCGGAAAATCTGCCAAACGCATTGCATCGCATGCCAAGCGACCGCGGAATTCGTTATCGTGACGCCATCAAGGGAGACATCGTGCCGACAGTTGCAATACTTGTTTTTCCCGGGGTGCAAGCACTCGATGTGTCCGGGCCGCTCGACGTCTTCTCGGAAGCGAATCGCTTCCTGCCGCGCGAGCGCCATTATCGATTGGAAGTACTGGGAACCGGGCGCGGACTGATCAACTGCTCCAACGGGTTGCCGATCATGGCGCACCGGCATTACAGCGAAGCGATGGAGGCATTCGATCTGATTCTGGTTGCCGGCGGCCCCGAACTGCCGCGCATGCCGCGCGATGAATCATTGCTGGATTGGCTGCGCGGTGCGGCCGCGCGCTCTGCCAAATACGGATCGATTTGCAACGGCGCTTTTCTGCTTGCACAGGCCGGTCTGCTCGACGGCAAGCAGGTCACCACGCACTGGAACGACGCACCGGCGTTGGCCGTCATGTTCCCCGAAATCAAGGTCGATGCCGATCGCATCTTTCTGCAGGATGGAAACTTGTACACGTCGGCAGGTGTGACCGCCGGCATCGATCTGTCGCTGTATCTGCTGTCGAACGATTGCGGCCCGGAAGTCTCGTTGAATGTCGCCAAGCGTCTGGTCGTCTTCATGCAGCGGCGCGGCGGACAATCGCAATTCAGTCCTTACCTCACGCCGTACGTGGAAGAGACTTCGCCGGCCAGCATCGCGCAGCAATATGTGCTCGCGCATTTATCGGAAGAACTGACGGTCGACAATCTTGCCGCCGTTGTCGCCATGAGCCCGCGCAACTTCGCGCGGGTGTTCGTGCGTGATACCAAGATCACGCCGGCCGATTTCATCGAAAGCGCGCGGCTCGATGCAGCGCGCGCGCTGCTGGAAGCAACCGGCGAGCCGTTGAAAAAAGTCGCGTATCGCTGCGGCTTCAGCAATCCCAACCAGATGCGCCAGGTATTCGTGAAACGCCTCGGCCTCACCGCGATGCAATACCGCGCCAACTTCGCCGCGTTCGGCAAGGCGTAAGGATGTAGCGATATGCAGTAATAAGCGGTCGCAAGCAGTAATCCGCAGCGTTCCACGGTGGATGAACAAGGCGTCGGCCTGTGCGCCATCCTGAATTTTTCGATCGCATTCCACCCTTCCCTCCTGCCTGTTTTCTTCCGCCTCAACCTGTTTTCTCTTGCGGCCGCATCGGCAATGCCCATGGATTGGGCGCAGTCCTTTTCTATCGATAAAGCAACTTTCGGCCATGTCCATTTTTTAATTTAATTAAAAATAAGGACTGATTACATGCGATTCGGAACCTCTGTATTCACCCTGACAGCCAACCGAAAAATAGAGGTGGAAGCGGTCATCGATGGTGTGCAGAATCAAATCCTGCCAGCAAAAAAACTCTCCGGACTACTCTTCGGACGAAATGCAAAGCTGGCCATTTTTCTGCGAATCGGCTTGTTCGAATCACCGGGCAAGCGTGAAAAAACAGACAGATCAAAGACGGTTTTACGACTGAAAAGGACATGCAATCATGAGCAAGGCTTTAGACGGTATCAAGATTATCGATTTCACCCATGTGCAAGCCGGCCCTTCCTGCACCCAGCAACTGGCATGGTTTGGCGCCGATGTCACCAAGGTCGAGCGGCCGGGATCGGGCGATACCACGCGGACATCGCTGCAGGATATTCCGGGTGCCGATGCGCTGTATTTCACGATGCTGAACTGCAACAAGAAATCACTGACGCTGGATACGAAGAAGAAGGAAGGCAAGGAAGTTCTGGAAAAGCTGATCATGCAATCCGACATCATGGTCGAGAACTTTGCGCCCGGCGCACTGGATCGCATGGGCTTCACATGGGAAACCATCCAGAAGCTGAATCCGCGCCTGATCCTCGCCTCGGTCAAGGGCTTCAACGACGGCCACTTCTATCAGGACCTGAAGGTATATGACAACGTGGCGCAGGCCGCGGGCGGCGCAGCCAGCACCACCGGATTCTGGGACGGCCCGCCGACCGTCAGCGGCGCTGCGCTCGGCGACAGCAATACCGGCATGCACCTGACCATCGGCATTCTCGCCGCCTTGCAACAGCGCCATCAAACCGGCCTCGGCCAGAAAGTCGCGGTCTCGATGCAGGATGCCGTGCTGAACCTGTGCCGCGTCAAGCTGCGCGATCAGCAGCGCCTGGAACGCACCGGCGTGCTGGAAGAATATCCGCAGTATCCGCATGGAAAATTCACCGATGTCGTACCGCGCGGCGGCAATGCGGGCGGTGGCGGCAATCCGGGCTGGATCCTCAAATGCAAAGGCTGGGAAAACGACCCGAACGCCTACATCTACTTCACGATCCAGGGCACCGCATGGCCGCAAACCTGTCGCGCCATCAACAAGGACGAATGGATCGACGATCCTGCATACACGACGGCAATCGCGCGCCAGGACAAGATTTTCGACATCTTTGCGTATATCGAAAGCTGGCTGAAGGACAAGACAAAGTTCGAGGCGATCGAGATTTTCCGCAAGTTCGATATCCCGTGCGGCCCGGTACTTTCGATGAAAGAAATCGCCTACGATCCGTCCCTGCGCAAAAGCGAAACGATCGTCGAAGTCGATCACAAGGTGCGCGGCAAATACCTGACCGTCGGCAGCCCGATCAAGATGTCGGCCAACAAGGTGGAAATCACGCAATCGCCTTTGCTCGGCGAACACACTGACGAAGTGCTGGCCGGCCTCGGCTATAACGCGCAGCAGATCGCCGCGTTGCATGCCGCGCAGGCTGTGTAATTCCGGCGCGCTGACGCAGCATGCCGGAAGAGCGCCTTGCGGCGCTCTTCCGGTTTGTGCTGCTGAAGTTTGTGCTGCCGAATCGTGCAGGACCATGATGCTCTTGTTTTTCCCTGCTCCCGGCCAAAGCGGTTCGCCCATGACACGTTTTCATCACTCTCGGTCGTCGCAGCAATCTTGCTATGATCGCCTCATTCACCTTCTTCCCGTTCGGATGGAACCATGCGAAAAATAACCGTCGGCCTCCTCGTCTTTCCGCGCTTCCAGATGCTGGATATTGCCGCGCCCGGTGATGCCTTTGCGGAAGTAAAAGTATTGAGCGGCGGCACCTGCGAATACGAAATCCTGACCGTTGCCACCACGCGCGGCCCGATTCAGTCGTCGAGCGGATTGACGATCTCGCCGGATCGCACGATCTTCGATCCCTGCCCGCACTTCGACACCTTGATCGTGCCCGGCGGGCTTGGCGTGTTCGACATTCTGGAAGACACGACACTGACCGACTGGCTCGCCGCGCAAGGCGATAACTGCCGGCGCATCGGCGCTATCTGCAACGGCGTATTCGCGCTCGGCGCGGCCGGCATGATCAGCGGCAAGACAGTCACCACGCACTGGATGGATGCCGCGCGGCTGGCGACGATGTTCCGCAAGGCGAAGGTCGAACCGGATCGCATCTACGTCAGGGACGGTGCGTTGTACACGACGGCCGGCGTGACGGCCGGCATTGACCTCTCGCTCGCATTGATCGAAGAAGACTTCGGCAAGAAAATGGCGGTCGATGTCGCCAAATATCTGATTGTGTATCTGCGCCGCGCCGGCGGCCAGTCGCAATTCAGCCCGCTGCTGGAACTGCAGGTCGAAAGCGATTCGCAGGTCGCGGCTGTACAAACCCACATTCTCGCCAGTCTGGAAACGGAACACACGCTGCCGTCGATTGCGCAGCAGATGCAGATGAGTGCGCGCCATCTGTCGCGCATCTTCAAGCAGGAATGCGGCATGACGGTGATGAACTTCGTCAACGATGCGCGCATCGATGCGGCACGCCGTCATCTGGAATCGACCGATCTCGGCCTGACGGAAATTGCACGGCGCTGCGGCTTCGGCAATGCCGCAACATTTCGCCGCATCTTCGCGCGACGCCTCGGCATCAGTCCGTTCGATTACCGGCAGCGGTTTCACTCAAACGAAGGTGCGCAGTTGGAAAAAGAAACCGCATAAAAAAACCGCATGCAATTCAAGCATGCGGTTTTTGTAATCCCTCCCCATAAGCTCAAACCTGTTTTCGGTTCGATTTGGGTAATTAAAGATCAATCCTTCTGATACATGGGAGAACGAGGGCCATATAGCATGCCATTCTGACGGCCGGCCGATAGCAAGCGCTGGCTGGTCATGCCAGCGATCTTGTAACTTGCATCGCTCATCGTGCCGATGATCTGGTTCACCACTGCAGTCACAAGCATACCGATCAGTCCATTTTGATTCTGCTGACCTTCTGCACTGGAAGCAGATGCGGAACCTTCCCATAATACCTTTGCCGAACGCAGATCAACCAGCTTGGCGTCGGCAGTCACAACCGTGGAACTGTTGACGACCTGGTAACTGGTGCCGTAACTTTTGACTTCCATGTACAGCGCGGCATCTGCGCCAAAAATTTCCCGCAACTTGGTGACCGGCACTTGCTGAATATCTGCCGGAGTAGTCAAGCCGTTTTGCTTGAACGTTTCGTCAGCCAGTGCCACAGGCACGACATAGTAGCCGGACTCCGCGAGTGGCAGCGTCGCCTGCGACAGCATTCCGTATGGCGCAATGACTTCCTGCGAACTGTTCAGCGGAGGCAATACCAGAATCGAAGCGGGACGCGCTTGCTTGAATTCTGCATAGTCAAAGGGCTTTTGTTGGGTGGCACATCCGGTTGCCAGCAATGCAACCAATATCGCGCAAAACGTTTTGATGTATTTAATCGTCATGGGAAACCTTTATTTTTTGTATTTACGCATGAGGAAATCCATATAAGACGCCGACTCGGGAAACGCCGTCTTTTCCGCGGTCAGTTCCTGCACCATTTGACTATCCTTGCCAGTTTCTCCGTACAACATTCCGAGATGCGCATAGTATCCAGGCGGCACAATCTCATTGGCAGCACGCATCTTCTGAAGTCCCTCCTCCAGTGACGCAATTTGTTCTTCCGGGCTGCCTTCCGCCTTGAATCGGTTGTATACCTGTTGCTGGTAGGGCCCCCAACCGTACAGATTTTTTTGTTGATTGGCGCAACCGATCATGGTGATGGAAACGCCGATCAGCGCCATTGTTGAAATGATGTTTTTCATTTTATTTTTTTGATGGATGAACGAATTATTCAACTGGCTTCCAGGCGCCGGAATCAATACTGGCGACCAGATTGCTGACCGCTTCGCGAATCGCCAGATCAAGCACTTTGCCGTTGAGCGTGGAATCGTAGCTGGCTGTACTGCCGAAGCCGATGACTTCACGATTGTCGAGGCTGTATTCACCTGCTCCCTGCACGGAATACACAACCTGGGATGTATTGACGTTGACGATATTTAGATTGACCTTGGCATAGGCAATCTGCGATTTTCCTCGCCCAAGAAGACCGAAGAGCTGGCGATCACCGACTTCCTTGCGACCGAATTCAGTAACGTCGCCAGTAACAATAAAATTGGCGCCTTTGAGGTTTTGTGCCTTTTTATTGATTTTCGCTTCCTGAGCAAGTTCGCCCATATTGTCGCGATCCATGACAGTGAAGCGATTACTCTGCTGCAGGTGTGTAATGAGGATAGTCTTTGCCTGGCTGCCGAGACGGTCGACGTTATCGGAAAAAATGCCGCGCAAATAACTGGAGCGGTTGTCGAATTTTCCGACGGCGATCGGGCTGCGAACGCCTTGATATGGTGCTGCCGAAGATGGCACCTGCGCTACCGGCAGCGAGCGAGAATGTTCTTCGGTCGCGCATCCGGTCACCAGCATTGCAATGACGATCCCCATGGGGATCATTGATTTCATGGACATGCGTTGATTCTCCTGTGGCAGTTGTGATGGCTCTATCCAGCAAACCCATTGACTGCGGCCATGGCGATCCGTCACTTCTGAAGGAGGCAAAATCCACGTCGCCTTCTCACCATTACGCAAATAAATGAGCGCGCGCATTAGAGAGAAGTTGTTTCTGACTGAAAGAACATGTAATTCGGTCAAGTATGCTATCTGTTTATTGCCTTGCGACAATCCCATATTTATGGGAAAGACTTATTGCTCCATCTATAGTCGGCGAAAAACAACAGTAAAAGGTCAACATCGCTTTGTTCCGCTGTTGCCTTTTATTGCGTCGAAATACAACGCCCGGTTTTTTATGGCATTCCGAAGCCATGACATGAAAAAGCCGCCTGCATCTTCATGCAAGCGGCTTCTTCTGAAGGAAGTACATCACATCCGCTCGAAAATCCCCGCCGCGCCCATTCCCGTACCGACGCACATCGTGACCATGCCGTACTTCAGGTTCTTGCGGCGCAACGCGTGCACCACGGTCGCGGAACGGATCGCACCCGTCGCGCCCAGTGGATGGCCGAGCGCGATCGCACCGCCCATCGGGTTGACCTTGGCCGGATCAAGCCCGAGATCGTGAATCACTGCCAGCGATTGCGCAGCGAATGCTTCATTCAGCTCGATCCAGTCCATCTGGTCCTGCTTCAACCCCGCCGCACGCAACGCGGCCGGAATCGCTTCCTTCGGACCGATGCCCATGATTTCCGGCGGCACGCCGCGCACGGCGAACGAGACGAAGCGTGCGAGCGGCGTCAGGTTGAATTGCCTGAGGATTTTTTCGCTGACGATGATCAGGGCGCCGGCGCCGTCGGACGTCTGCGAACTGTTGCCCGCGGTGACGCGAACCTTTCGGCGCAAAAACCGGACTCAGTTTCGCCAGTGCTTCCAGGCTGGTGTCGGCGCGCGCGCCTTCATCCATGTTGACCATGCGTGTGGTGATATCGATCTGGCCGCTCGCCAGATTCGGGAAAGCGCTCGACGATGTCGACCGACGTCGTTTCGTCGTTGAACTCGCCGCTCTGCTGCGCGGCAATCGCCTTGCGATGCGAATGCGAGGGAGAACCGGTCTTGCGCCTCGCGCGAAATCTTCCACTGATCGGAGACTTTCTCGGCGGTCAATCCCATGCCGTAGGCCATGCCGATATTTTCATCCTTGAAGATGCCCATGTTCATCGACGGATGATGACCCATCATCGGCACCATCGACATCGATTCGACACCGGCTGCGATCATCACATCGGCTTCGCCGACACGGATGCGATCGGCCGCCATCGCCACCGCCGTAAGGCCGGATGCGCAATAGCGATTGACGGTCACGCCGCCAACCGTCTTGGGGAAACCGGCCAGCAGCACGCCCATGCGCGCCAGGTTCAGTCCTTGTTCGGCTTCCGGGAACGAGCAGCCGACGATGGCGTCTTCGATCAGGTTCGGGTCGAGCGCCGGCACTTGCGACAACGCCGACTGCAACACGCGTACCAGCAGATCATCGGGCCGCGTGTTGCGGAACATGCCGCGCGGCGCCTTGCCGATCGGCGTGCGCGTTGCAGCGACGATGTAGGCATCCTGAATTTGTTTTGTCATATCAAACCTCAAAAGAGAATTGGCTTGCTAGATTTCGAAAGGGATGGATAAGCGTCGCGAGCAAGGCCAAGGTCGGTGCAAGAAGCGCAGTCGTACTGTGGTACGGCGAGCATCGCAGCATTGAGATTGGTTTGCGCAGTAGCTTCGCCAGCTCTTTAGTTGCGCACTGGTTTTCCGGTCTGCATCATGCCCATGATGCGTTCCTGCGTTTTCGGATGATTGAGCAATTCCATGAAAGCGGCGCGTTCGCGATCCAGCAGCCACTGCTCATCGACCAGGCTGCCTTCTTCGATCTCGCCGCCACTGACAATGCTCGGCGATCATCATGCCGAGCTTGTAGTCGTGTGCCGAGATAATCCCGCCGTCGCGCATGTTGATCAGTTGCGCGCCGATGGTCGCGACGCCATAGCGCCCGATTACCGGCGCCAGCGCCTGCGCGGTGCGCGATAGCCGGCATCGAACATGGCGCGCGCTTCGATCCGGGCGACGTCGAGCAATTCGTATGGATTGAAGACGATAATGTCGTCGTTCTTGAGATAGCCCATCGCTTGTGCTTCCAGCGCCGAACGCGATACGGCGGCGGTTGCCGCATGCATGTAGCGGTCTTTCAGGAATTGCAGGATATCGTTGCCCTTGGCGTCCGCCGCCGCACGCACGGCGATTTCCTTCAGGCCGCCGCCGCCGGGAATCAGGCCCACGCCGACTTCCACCAGCCCGATATACGATTCGATCGAATGCCACTCGCCGCGCGGCATGCATCAGCAGTTCGCAACCGCCGCCCAGCGCCATGCCCGGCAACGGCGATGACCACCGGCACATTGGCGTACTTGATCCGATTGATGCGCCTGCTGCAGGCTGCGACACCATCGGCTCGATCGCCTTGACGCCGCCGCACATGAACAACGGCAGCATCGACTGCAGGTCGGCGCCGGCCGAGAAAGGGCCGCCTTCTGCCGCATCGGCATGCCAGATCACCAGACCCTTGTAATGCTGTTTCGCTTCGGCCAATGCGCGCTGTCGATGCCGTCCATCACACCCGGACCGATGACATGCATTTTTGTCTTGAACGACAGAACCAGCACATCGTCTTCCTGATGCCAGATGCGCACCGATTCGTCTTCGAATACCGTCTTGCCGGCCGTGTTGCCGTTCGATGCCTGCGTCGCCCAGTACAGCGGCGCGAAATGCCTGGCGCTCGTAGACGGCAAGCGTCGATCGGCCGCACATACTTCCCGCGTGCCGCCGACCACGAACCATCTTCGACATGCACACCGTCGCGGCCGTCGAATACCCAGGCCGGCAATGGCGCGTCACTGAGTGCCTTGCCTGTCGCGATATCTTCCTTGATCCATTCGGCAATCTGCTGCCAGCCTGCGGCCTGCCATGTCTCGAACGGCCCCTGTGTCCAGCCGAAACCCCAGCGCAGTGGCGAAATCGAGTGTCGCGCGCGTTATCGGCGATGGATTCGAGATGCACGGCGATGTAATGGAACGTGTCGCGGAAAATCGCCCACAGGAATTGCGCCTGCGGATGGGTTGAATCGTGCAGCGCCTTCATGCGCTTGACCGGATCCTTTTCCTTCAGGATGCGGCCGACCAGATCGTCTGCCTTGCCGCCGCCGGCGACATAGTCCGCCGTGGCCGGGTCCGCTTTCATGTCGACACGGAGAATGTCCTTGCCGACTTTCTTGTAGAAACCCGCACCGGCCTTTGCGCCCAATGCGCCGCCGCCAATCAGTTTCGTCAGGATGCCCGGCGTCTGATAGACCGGATAGAAAGGATCGCTCAGCAACGTATCCTGCATGGTCTTGATCACATGCGCCATCGTGTCGAGGCCGACCACATCCGCCGTGCGGAAGGTGCCGGATTTGGCGCGCCCCAGCTTGCTGCCGGTCAGGTCGTCGACGACATCCACCGTCAAGCCGAATTTTTCCGCCTCGCGCATCGTCGCCAGCATGCCGAAGATGCCGACGCGATTGGCAATGAAGTTCGGCGTATCGAGTGCGCGCACCACGCCTTTGCCGAGCGTGGTCGTCAGGAATCCTTCCAGCTGGTCGAGAATGTCCGGGCGCGTTGCCGCCGTCGGAATCAGTTCGACCAAATGCATGTAGCGCGGCGGATTGAAGAAATGCACGCCGCAGAAACGCGCCTTCAAGTCCGCATCGAATCCTTCCGACAATGCCGTGATCGACAGGCCCGATGTATTCGATGCGAATATTGCGTCCGGCCCGATATGCGGCGCGACTTTTTTGTAAAGATCGTGCTTCCAGTCCATGCGCTCGGCGATTGCTTCGATGATCAGGTCGCATTCTTTCAACCGATCCAGATCTTCTTCGTAGTTCGCGACTTCGATCGATGCCGCGCAAGTCGGATCGCCGAGCGGTGCGGGATTGAGTTTCTTCAGGTTCTCGATCGCGCGCAGCACGATGCCGTTCCGCGGACCATCTTTTGCGGGCAGGTCGAACAGCACGACCGGCACCTTCGCATTGATGCAGTGCGCGGCAATCTGCGCGCCCATCACACCCGCGCCGAGCACGGCCACTTTCCTGACGATGAAATTTGACATGCCTAACCTCTCAATGAGTAATGCACGATGTGCAGCGTCTGAAATGCCGGCAACCGTGCACGTATCGATCGCGATCCGTCGCTGACGGCCTAGAACAGTTCCGCGTCCAGTGCCATCAGATTGGCGGAACCGGAACGTGCCTGGCGAATCAGCATCGCCGTCTCCGGCAGCAGGCGCGCAAAATAGAAACGCGCCGTGCCGAGTTTGGATTTGTAGAATGTGTCGCCGCTGTCCTGCTTTGCCAAGGCAATCTTCGCCATTTGCGCGAAGAAATAGGCATAGATCAAATGGCCGACCACGCGCAGATACGGCACCGCAGCCGCGCCGACTTCATCGGGATTCTGGAAGGCCTTCATGCCGATTTCCATCGTGAGCTTCTGCACTTTTTCCGCGAGATCCGCCAGCGGTGTAATGAATTCCGACATCGCCTCATCGGTACCGTTCTCTTCGATGAAGGCGCGCACCTTCTCGCCGAACTTGCGCAGCTTGGCGCCGTTGTCGAGCAGGATCTTGCGGCCCAGCAGATCGAGCGACTGGATTGTGTTGGTACCTTCGTAGATCATGTTGATGCGCGAATCGCGCACGTACTGCTCCATGCCCCATTCGGAAATGAAGCCGTGTCCGCCGTACACCTGCATCGCTTCCGAGGTGGAAATCCAGCCGTTGTCGGTCAGGAAGGCCTTGATGATCGGCGTCAGCAACGCCACTTCATCGGCGGCTTCGGCGCGCACGGCTTCGTCCGGGTGGTTCAGTTCGCGATCGATCTGCAATGCGACATAGGAGCTGAATGCACGGCCGCCTTCCGCATAGGCTTTCGCAGTCAGCAGCATGCGGCGCACATCGGGATGCACGATGATCGGATCGGCCGGCTTGTCTGGCTTCCTTGGGGCCGGTCAGGCTGCGCATCTGCAGCCGGTCCTTCGCATAAATCAGCGCGTTCTGGTACGCGACTTCGGTCAGGCCGAGCGACTGCATGCCAACGCCGAGGCGCGCCGCATTCATCATCACGAACATCGCGTTCAAACCTTTGTTCGGTTCACCGATCAGCCAGCCGACGGCGCCATCGATATTCATCTGGCAGGTGGAGTTGCCGTGAATGCCCATTTTCTCTTCGATCGCACCGCAGAAAATCGGATTGCGCTCGCCCAGCGTACCGTCGGCTTTCGGCAAGAATTTCGGCACGATGAATAGCGAGATGCCTTGCGTGCCTTTCGGCGCATCGGGCAGGCGCGCCAGCACGAGGTGCAGGATGTTCTGCGACATGTCGTGCTCGCCGGCCGAGATGAAAATCTTGCTACCGGTGAGTTTGTACGAACCGTCCGCCTGCGGCTCGGCCTTGGTGCGCAACAGGCCGAGATCAGTGCCGCAATGCGCTTCGGTCAGGCACATGGTGCCGGTCCATTCGCCGGAAATCAGCTTGGGCAGATACAGGGATTTCTGCTCATCGCGTGCCGTGCTCGTGCAGGCATTCATACGCGCCGTGCGACAGGCCGGGATACATGGTCCAGGCCTGGTTGGCCGAATTGAGCATTTCATAGAATGAATTTTGCAGCACGCATCGGCAGGCCCTGGCCGCCGTATTCGGGATCGGCCGACAATGCAGGCCAGCCGGCATCGACGTATTGCTCGTAGGCCGCCTTGAATCCGCTCGGCGTGCGTGACTTCATGCGTAACGGGATCGAGCTGGCAGCCTTCACGGTCGCCGGAATGATTCAGTGGGAACAGCACGCTCGGAGGTAAACTTCGCGCCCTCTTCCAGCACCTGATTGATGATATCGGCATCGATGTCCGCATATTTCGGCAGCGGCTTCAGCTCATCCGCCACATGCAGCAATTCGTGGAGGACGAATTGCATGTCGCGCAACGGTGCAATGTACTGACCCATGAATGTCTCCTGGCAACTAATTGTTTGTTAGTTGAATACTATCTCATGACGGCCGGATGGTTGTGTCGGCCCGATGACATTATTTTGACTTGTCCAGCATGCGCCGGTCGCGCTTGGTCGGCCGGCCCTTGATGGTCGAGCCCGGCTCCCTGAAGAATTTTCGCTTGTCGGATTCCTGCTGGCGCTTCAGCAGGCTGGCTTCGGTTTCCGCATACAGTTTTTGCGCGACTTCTGCGGAGCCCCGCACATCGGACAATCCCTGCACGACCACTTCCCATTCCGTGGCGCCGTTATCGATATGCAGCACATCGCCGCATTTAACCGCGCGCGCCGGCTTGATGCGATCGCGATCCATGCGCACCTTGCCGTTATCGACGGCATCGGTCGCCAGCGACCGCGTCTTGAAAAAACGTGCCGCCCACAGCCACTTGTCGATACGCACGCTATCCGGCGCCATCACTGCATCCGATGCAAAAGTGTCCGCATCGCCGGCAACCTAGCGTGGCATCGATGTCGGCGCAGCGGCACGCTGGCCGAAGGCCACATACACGCGCGTGAAACTCGCGATGCTGGCGGCAGCGGCAAAACCGGCGCCGAGTCCGAGCGCCAGCGTCTCGCCGTGCGCGCTGGAAATCGTGAAGCAGAATGCCACCAGCGCAGCGCCCGACGCCTGTCCGATCAAGCGCGAGGTAGCGACCACACCGCTTGCGCTGCCGCCGCGTTCCGGCGGCGCGCTGCCCATGATCGCCTTCAGGTTCGGCGCCTGGAAGAAGCCGAACCCGATGCCGCACACGGCCATGCGCCAGCATATATCGAGGACCGAAGGATGCGCCGGCATCAGGACCAGCGATACCAATCCGGCCGACAGCGCCGCCAGCCCGATGCCGCCCAGCACGCCCGGCGAATAGTGATCGCTGAGCCGGCCCGCAATCGGCGCCATCACGCCGACCAGCACAGCCCATGGCGTGATCAGGAATCCCGTCTCCACCGCCGAACGGCCAAGCACCGTTTCGAAATAAAACGGCAGCGAAACGAATGCCAGGCTTTGCGCGGCAAAGGTGCAGACCGCCGTCAATGCGGACAGCGTGAAGAGAGGAAGCTTGAACAGATCGACCGGCAGCATCGGCGCCTGATGTCCGGCCTGCCGGCGCAGCAGCAGGATGAAAAATAGAATCGTGCCGGCTGCTTCTATCATGATGATCTTCGGATCGGTCAGATGCGCAGCCTCGCCGAACGTCAGGATCAGCAGGCCGAAAGCGCCGACGTTATAAACCGCCGTCATCACGTCGAACCTGTGCGTGGCGCGTCGTGTAAAAGGCAGCGCCTTGCGCGCCAGGAAAAAAGCCAGCAGGCCGAGCGGCACATTGATTGCAAACAGCCACGGCCAGGATGCCACCGACAGAATCAGCGACGCAGCAGTAGGTCCAATCGCAAACGCCACCGCGACCACCAGCGCATTCGTGCCGAAGCCGCGCCCCAGCATTCGGGCCGGATGAATGGAACGCAGCAAGGCGGTATTGACGCCCATGACGGCGCTCGCACCGATGCCCTGGAACAGGCGCGCGATCACCAGCGTGGGCAGCGACCATGCACACGCACAGGCAAGCGAGGCGAGCGTGAAGAGAAACAGTCCGAAGATATAAACGCGGCGATAGCCGAGAATTTCGCCAAGCGCGGCAAACGGTAGCAGCGTGGCAACCATGGCCAGTTGATAGACGTTCACGATCCACACCGAATTGGCCGGCGTGGCATGCAGCTGGCTGGCCATCGCGGGCAAGGCGGTATTGGCGATCGCCGTATCGAGCGACGACATCGCCACGCCGATGGAAACCGCCATCACTGCCCAGAGCCGTTCCGTGGGCGGCAAACCGTCTCTGTCCGGTATATCGGAATTCACATCAACGGCGCTCTGCTTGGTCATTTCAAACTCGTTCATCGGACAGCGAAATAATTGCGGCGCCGGCAGGCAATATTCCATGCCTGTTGGCGCCGCTTTCAGTTTCGTAGTGTAAATCGATTTGCAAACGCGCGTCGGCGACGGCATTTTTCGAGGGAATGTTGTTGGCGGGATAAAGACAGGGAAATGCGGATTGAAGAAAAGCGCTTTTCCCTATTCGGCGGAACGGCCCCATGTAATCAGCCGCAGCATGTTTTTGTAGATCAGGTAGGCGAAGCGGTAGAACAGCTTCTTGTGCAGCGGGATGTTGGCAAAATCCGCCAGCGTCACTTCCACGCCGTCGGCCACGCCGCACTCGATATGCGCGCGCAAGGTTTGCGCGAATGCGGCATCGAGCACAACCACGTTCGCCTCCTGATTCACGAACAGGCTGAAGCCATCGTAATTGCTGGAGCCGACCGTGGCCCAGCCATCGTCCACCACTGCGACCTTGCCGTGCAACTGCGTCTTGCGGTATTCGACAATCCGCACGCCGCACTTCAGCAGCTTCGGATAGAACGAGCGTGCGATCACATCCTGGAACCGGTATTGCCCCACGCCCAGCAGCAAGGTCACCTCGACGCCGCGCATCGCAGCCGCCGACAACCCGTTGCGCATCTTCCGTCCCGGCGCAAAGTAAGGATTGGCCAGCAACGCCGATTGTCGCGCGCCGCCCAGCGCCTTCAGGTATGCATTCTGTATCGTGCGGCGATTGCGCAGATTGTCGCGCACCACCAGTCCCGCCACCATCGGTTCGCCGGCGTCGCTCGCCCGGCGCTGGCGCTGTTCCCTGAAGGTGGCCCAGCGCGTGCGCCAGCTGATGTTCCCGAGCCGCGCCCAATGCACCGCCATTTCCCAATGGATCGTTGCAACCAGCGGACCGGCAATGCGCACGCCGAAATCCCAGCGCGGCGCAGGCAGGATGATGCTGGCATCATCGTCGTCATGCAGGTCGTCGACAATATTCAGGCCGCCGAGAAACGCAATCTGCCGGTCGATCACGCATAACTTCCGATGCATGCGCGCAATACCGCGGACGAACCACGGATTGAAGCTGCGATGATCGACGCCCATCGCCAGAAAATCGCGCTGCAATGCCTTCGATTGCGCATTGCCGGTGCCGATCCAGTCCGTGATGAGGTTGACGACCACGCCGCGCGCAACCGCACGCGCCAGTGCGGCCTTGATCTCCCTCGCCGTCTCATCGTCGGCAAAGATATAGGTTTCCAGATAGATTTCGATCCTGGCGGCGTCGAATGCCGCGATCAGCGCCGGGAAATATTCCGCGCCGCAGTGAAGAAGCCTGATTTCGTTTTGGCCGATGAAATTGACCGGGCGCATAGGGATCGCCTTGCAATGAATGATGAGTCGATCAACGATGTGGCATCAATGTGCCTGCTTTTTTCCAGGCACGTGCAACGACATGCACGCGCCTGCCGCCTGTTGGCGGTCAATCAACCCGCATTACTTCAATTGCAGCGATGCCACGATGGGCGCGTGATCCGACAGCTTGGCCCACATTGCGCCATGCAGGACTTCAGCCGATTCTACTTTGAAACCGCGCACATAGATCCGGTCCAGTTGCAGGAACGGCATCGCGGCCGGGAAGGTGCGGGCCGGCTGAATCTTGGTGCCGCGCCCACTCAACTGGCGCAGATAACTGCCGAAGCCGCGCCGTGAAAGATTTTCATCGAAGACTTCCGTCACGCCGAGGCGATCGCGCAATTCTTCGCTCAGATGATTGCCCCAATCGTTGAAATCGCCGGCGATGATGATCGGCACATCGGCGCCGGACGTACTCGTCACCGCCTCGATCAGCGCTTCGGTCTGGCGCTTGCGGCTGCCGGCAAACAGACCCAGATGCACGACGTAGCAATGCACCTCCGCTTCCGGCGCCTGCACCACGCAATGCAGGATGCCGCGCGATTCGTATTTGTGATCGGAAATATTCTGGTTGCTCGACGACAGGATCGGGTAACAGCTCAACAGCGCATTGCCGTGATGGCCATGGTCGTACACGGCATTCATTCCGTATGCGCACTGATGCGAATCGCCGGCAAGAAAATCCTGCTGCGACAGCTCCGGCCAGTCGGTCGCATGCTTGAGGGCATGCAGGTCGTGGCGACCCTGCACTTCCTGCAAAAACAGGACGTCGGACTGCATCGCGCTGATCGCCTGCTTCAGCGCATGAATGCGCGGACGCGCGCCGAAGGAAGAGACGCCTTTGTGGATGTTATATGTCGTGATTTTTAGTTTCATGCGGTCCTAAAATCCCGATATGGATAAAACAAGGCCGGCTTGCCGGTCCGAATGACAATGCGCGCCATGCAAGGGCATGCACGCATGATGATGACACTACCGATTCACTTCATCGGTTCGCTGACTAACGCACAGGTTCGGAAAATCGCCGCGATAGCGTTTCGGCAACTGCAGGATCGCTTCCGCGTTCGAGGCGGAAAAACATTTGTCCGCCGCTTCCCGCCACGGGAGCCACATGAAGTTCACGTGTTCGCGCGGCGACAGCCGGACGGGAATATCCCGCGGCACCTGCAAGCCGAATACATGCTCGGTATTGTGCGTCACTCCCGGTGGATAGCGGTAACCCCACATCGGATAGATTTCATACACATTGGAAAGTTGCCAGTCCCGCAGATGCTCGATGGAAACGAATGCATTCTGCGCAGAAGTCCCCTCCGCTGCATCCGGCAATGCATGCACGATCGTTATGCCGGTTTCCTCGGCCACTTCGCGGATCGCAGTCCTCACCCACGGCTCATCCACCGCATCCTTCGATCCCGTCACCGATTGCCAGAAACCTGGTTTGTCCGCACGTTCGATCACCAGCACGTCCAGCGCACTCGTATGGATCACGACGAGTACCGACTGGGGAATCTTGTATGGCTTTGCCGTCATTGCACTCAGGTTTTCTCAGGAATAAGGAGCGGGACGAAAAAAAAGGCGCGGAATTCCGCGCCTTCATTATGCCTGTCGAAGCGGATCACGCCCTGAAGATCACGCCTTGACTGCAGGCTCCACATTGCGCAGGCGGATGTGCAATTCGCGCAATTGCTTTTCGTCGACTTCCGACGGCGCTTGCGTCAGCAGACATTGCGCGCGCTGCGTTTTCGGGAAGGCGATCACGTCGCGGATCGATTCGGCGCCGGTCATCATCGTGACGATGCGATCAAGGCCGAATGCGATGCCGCCATGCGGCGGCGCGCCGTATTGCAGCGCGTCGAGCAGGAAGCCGAACTTGAGCTGCGCTTCTTCCGCACCGATCTTCAATGCGCGGAACACCTTGCTCTGTACGTCGGCACGATGGATACGCACCGAACCGCCGCCCAGTTCCCAGCCGTTCAGCACCATGTCGTAGGCCTTGGCGATGGCACTTGCCCGGATCGGTTTCGATCAGGTCTTCATGGCCGTCTTTCGGCGCCGTGAACGGATGATGCGTCGCCGACCAGCGCTGGTCGTCTTCGTCGTATTCGAACATCGGGAAATCGACCACCCACAGCGGACGCCAGTCGTCGTCGAACAAACCGTTCTTCTTGCCGAAATCGCTGTGGCCGATCTTCACGCGCAGCGCGCCGATCGCATCGTTGACGACCTTGGCCTTGTCGGCGCCGAAGAAAATCAGGTCGCCGTCCTTGGCGCCGGTCTGCTCGATGATTTTTGCCAGCGCGTCGTCATGCAGGTTTTTGACGATCGGCGATTGCAGGCCGTCGCGGCCCTTGGCTTTTTCGTTGACCTTGATATACGCCAGGCCCTTGGCGCCGTAGATCGCGACGAACTGGGTATAGGCGTCGATCTCGGAACGCGGCATCGCGCCGCCGCCCGGAACGCGCAGGCCGACCACGCGGCCGCCTTCCATGTTGGCCGCGCCGGAGAACACCTTGAATTCGACATCCTTCATGACTCGGTCAGATCGGTGAATGCCAGCTTGACGCGCATGTCCGGCTTGTCCGAGCCGTACAGATGCCCATCGCTGTAGCATAATCCATGACCGGGAACGGATTCGGCAGATCGATGTTGAGCGTGTTCTTGAACGACAGGCGAATCATGCCTTCGAACAGATCGCGGATTTCCTGTTCGTTCATGAACGAGGTTTCGCAATCGATCTGGGTGAATTCAGGCTGGCGATCGGCGCGCAGATCTTCGTCGCGGAAGCATTTGGTGATCTGGTAGTAGCGGTCGAAGTTGGCAACCATCAGCAATTGCTTGAACAGCTGCGGCGATTGCGGCAGCGCGAAAAAATGGCCGGCGTTGACGCGTGACGGCACCAGATAATCGCGTGCGCCTTCCGGCGTGGATTTGGTCAGCATCGGCGTTTCGATATCGATGAAGCCGTTCGCGTCGAGGAACTTGCGCACTTCCATCGTCACCTTGTAGCGCAGGCGCAGATTGTTCTGCATTTGCGGACGGCGCAGGTCCAGCACGCGATGCGTCAGGCGCGTGGTTTCGGACAGGTTGTCGTCGTCCAGCTGGAACGGCGGCGTCACCGATGGATTCAATACTTCCAGCTCATGCGCACAGCACTTCGATCTTGCCGGACGTCAGGTTGCGTTGGCGGTGCCGTCCGGGACGATTGCGCACCACGCCGGTGATGCGCAGGCAGAATTCATTGCGCACGGCTTCGGCCGCCTTGAACACATCGGCGCGATCCGGATCGCAGACGACTTGCACCAGACCTTCGCGATCGCGCAGATCGATGAAGATGACGCCACCGTGATCGCGGCGGCGATGCACCCAGCCGCACAGGCTGACGGTTTGATCGAGCAGCGCTTCAGAAGTGAGGCCGCAGTAGTGAGTTCGCATTGACATAGTAAATTCCAGTTTCGGGTTCTTTGTTCTGTATTGAACGATCGAAAACGATCGCTTGTTTATTGAGCTTATTTATTGAGCTTGTTTTATTGCGCTTATTGCGGTGTATCCGAGTGTATTTTTTTCGGGTCGATGATGGCCGACTTCTCGAAATGATCCGGCGTCACGACGCCCATCGACACGATGTATTTCAACGCTTCGTCCACACTCATGTCGAGTTCGATCGTGTCCGCGCGCGGCACCATCAGGAAGAAACCGGATGTCGGATTCGGCGTGGTCGGCACATAGACGCTGACGTAATCGCCGGTCAGATGATTGCGCACATCGCCGCCCGGCACGCCGGTCTGGAACGCAATGGTCCATGAACCCTGGCGCGGATACTGCACCAGCAACGCCTTGCGAAAAGCGTTGCCCGACGACGAGAACAGCGTATCGGATACCTGCTTGACGCTGGAATAGATCGTGTTGAAAACAGGAATGCGGCGCAGGACCGATTCCCACAACGACACAACGCGTTTGCCGATGAAATTGCGCGTTGCCAGGCCTGTCAGGAAAATGATCAGCAGCGTCAGGATGCGTGCCGAGGCCCGGGATCGCGAAGCCGAACACGGCTTCCGGACGCCAGCGCGCCGGCAACAGCAGCAGCGACTGATCCATCGTGCCGACGATCAGGTTCAGCACCCACAGGGTAATGGCGAGCGGAACCAGGATCAAAAGGCCGGTGACGAAATATTTGCGCATGATGTTTCTACCGTAAGAAATCGCGCCGGAACATTCCGGCACGAAAAATTCGTCAAGAGTCGGATTTGGTATTCGAAGCTGCAGACGGCGATGCCGCAGGCGCAGGTGCGGCTGGCGCCGCTGCGGTATCGGACTTGGCCACAGCCGGTGCATCGCCGCTTGCCGCAGCAACTGCCGGCGCGGTCGTGCCGCCCTTCCCGCCGCGAAAATCGGTCACGTACCAGCCCGTTCCCTTGAGCTGGAAACCGGCCGCCGTCAGTTGTTTCTTGAATGTGGACTTGCCGCAGGCCGGGCACTCAGTCAACACCGGATCGGACATTTTTTGCAGCGCGTCCTTGGCAAAACCACACGCTTCACAACGGTACGCATAAATCGGCATGACACATTCCCGCGAAAATCTTACAAAACCCTGAATTATAAAGGTTTTCAGCCTCGATTTACTGCGGATTTGCGCGATCGCCTCATCCTGCGTGTCATTCCCGCGCAGGCGGGAATGACAACTGTTGGAGCAACCGATTTTAGATGTCTGTATAACAAGCAGCGAAATAATGAGCCGGCAATGAATGCCGCGGCGTCTTCATTGTTATTTGGCCCTGATCTCTGTCCAGATACGGTTAAGCGCCCGACGCTGCTTGCTGTTCAAATCCTTCAACATTTCCAGTTTAGCGCTGGTTGCCTGATCGGGGAAAATCGCCGGGTTCTTCACGAGGTCCGGCTTGATGAACTTGACTGCCGCAGTGTTCGGATTGCCGGAGCCGATCAGGTTGGTGAGCTCGGCGCCGTTTTTGCCCTCCAGCATGAAGTTCATGAACTTGAGCGCGAGGTCGGGCCGCGGCGCGTTCTTGTGGATCACCATGTTGTCGACGCGCCAGCACGGCGCCTTCCTTCGGCATGCCCTGCAGGATGCTGGAACTTGCGCCCGGCCGCCTGCGCGTCGAGGTTGGCCTGGAAGATGTCGTTCGAGTAGCCGTGCACGAGCCAGATGTTGCCGACCGTCAGCTCCTTGATGTACGACGACGCGTTGAACGCGGCCCAGTACGGCTTGGCCTTCTTGATCACGGTCGCCGGCCTCGTCCCAGTGCTTTCGATCGATGTCGTTGGCCGAGTAGCCGAGGTACTTGAGCGCGGCGGCGAAGAGCTCGTTGGCGCTGTCGAGCACGGTGACGCGGCCCTTGATCTTCTCCAGGTACTTGCGGATCGAAGATCACCGCCCAGCGTGTCGGTGGGAAGGCCCAGCTCCTTCATCTTCTCGTCGTTGTAGCCGATGATCGTCGTCGACATCGCGTACGGCACCGAGTAACTTGTTGCCCGGGTCGAACGGCGTGTTCAGGTACGGCGGATCGATGTTCTTGAGGTTCGGCAGCTTGCGCCTTGTCGAGCGGCTTCAGCGCGCCGCTGCTTGATCAGCGCCTGCACGCGCGTTCGCCGGTCGGGCACGATACATGTCGTAGCCCTTGGCGCCGGCGGCGAGCTTGGCGAGCAGTTCCTCGTTGTCGCGAGTAGTAGGTCTGCACGACGCTCGCACTTGCAGGACTCCTCGAAGCGCTTGACCGTCTCCGGCGCGAGGTAGTTGTTCCAGTTGTACAGATGGAGCTGGTCCTTGCGCGGCTGCGGCCGGAAGCAGCCAGCAGCAGCGAGGCGAGAAGGCGAGCGAGCAGTTGTTTCATGGTCAAGCCTCTCGGCAGGAAAGGTCAGGAACGGAAGGCTTGGGAGACAGCTTCGAGGCGATGATGATCAGCGCCAGCGTCAGCAGCATCAGCAGCGTCGACACGGCGTTGACCTCGGGCGTCACGGCGATCTTGATCATCGAGTAGATCTGCAGCGGCAGCGTCACCGTGCCGGCGCCGGCCGTGAAGAACGTGATGACGAAATCGTCGATCGACAGCGTGAACGCCATCAGCGCGCCGGCGATCACGCCCGGCATGATCAGCGGCAGCGTCACGTAGCGGAACGCCTGCCACGGCGTGGCGCCGCAGTCGCGCGCCGCCTCGGTCAGGCTCTCGTCCATGCCGGCGAGCCGCGAGCGCACGACGATCGCGACGAAGCCGATGCAGAACGCGATGTGCGCGAGCGCGACCGACACGAGCCCCAGCGTGAAGTTGAGCAGCACGAAGAAGATCAGCAGCGACACGCCCATCAGGATCTCGGGAATCGCGATCGGCGTCAGCACCAGGATCGGCAGGAGCGCGCAGCTTGTAGCGGTGCATCGCGACGCCCGCCATCGTGCCGAGCACGCGTCGACGACGAGGCTCGCGACGAGCGCGATGATCAGCGAATTGCCGGCGGCAGTCAGCATCTCGTCGTTGTGCGAACAGCTTGCGGTACCAGTCGAGCGTGAAGCCGACCCACTCGGCGTTGAGCCGCGAGTCGTTGAACGAGTAGACGACGACGATGACGAGCGGCACGTAGAGGAACGCGTAGCCGCGCCGCCGCCGCGAGCCACAGCCAGATCGAGCGCCTACGCATCGGCCGCCCGCGCAGCTCGATGGATTGCCGAGACTGCGCCGCCCGACCCACGCCGCGAAACCGGCGAGCGCCGAGCGCCGCGACCGTCAGCACGATCGACAGCACGCTGCCGAACGGCCAGTCGCGCGTCTCGAGGAACTGCTGCTTGATCACGTTGCCGATCAGGCTGTCGTCGGGGCCGCCCAGGATGTCGGGGATCGCGAAGATGCCGAGCGCCGGAATGAACACCAGCGCCGAGCCCGCGTAGACGCCCGGCAGCGACAGCGGAAACGTGATCGCGCCAGAAGCGCTGCCAGGCGTTCGGCGCCCAGGTCCTGCGCGGCGTCGAGCAGCGTCTGGTCGTGCTTCTCGAGGTTGGCGTAGAGCGGCAGCACCATGAACGGCAGATGCACGTAGACGAGGCACGACGAGCACCGCGAACGAGCTGAACAGCAGCGACACCGGCTCGACGCCGAACACGCCGAGCACGCGCGTTCAACGCCGCGCGCAAGCGCCGCCTGCGGCCCCAGGATGATCATCCACGCGTAGATGCGGATCAGGAAATTGCTCCAGAACGGCAGGATCACCAGCAGCAGCAGCAGATTGCGGTGCTTCTTCGGACTGCGCGCGATCAGCGCGCCAGCGGATACGCGAGCGCGAGGCAGATCAGCGTCGTGACGAGCGCGTACACAGAACGACTTGAGAAAGACTGCCGGCGTAGACGGGCTCGCGTGAAGAACCGCGTGTAGCTTTCGAGCGTTGAGGTCGAGCTTGCCCGCTGTCGTCGAACAGCGGCGCGAGGCCGCCGAACTCGCCCGGCGTAGCGGAACGACGCCAGCACCATGATCAGCGTCGGGATGGCGAAGAAGAGCGATCAGGTAGAGCAGCGGCGGGCCGCTGACCAGCCAGCGCGACAAAACCTGGCTGCAGGAGAAGCGACGGCGTGGCGAGACAGGCTGCGCCTCTCGCTGCGAATCGCTTCCTGTTTGGGCGATATCGTCAGCCATAAGCAGGATCGACGACAAAATGGCCGGCATCGACGCGCCAGCGCAACGTCGACCGCATCGCCGACTTCGAAGAACTCGGCGCGCCCGATGGCGGAGTTGGCGAGCAGCGCCTCGATCGCGCGCGCCGCCTCGGTGTTCGACGATGTACACCGTCACGTCGCCCATGTACAGGAAGTCGGAGACGTCCCGCGAAATGGTTGTCGCCGGGACGCCGCGCACGGCTCGGCGCTGACCTGCGGATCTTCTCCGGACGCAGCGCGATCGTGCCCTTGCCGCCGACGACGGCATCGCGGTGCCGTCACTGCCGTCACCGCGCCCATGCCCTGCGACGTCCAGCGACGATGCTGGCGCCATCGATCTGCGTCACGGTGCCGTCGAAGCAGGTTGCAGGTGCCGATGAAGTCGGCGACGAAGCGGGTCTTGGGAAAGCCGTAGATGCGCGACGGCTCGTCGAGCTGCTCGACGTGGCCCTCGTTCATCACCGCGATCCGGTGCGACAGCGCCAGCGCCTCGGTCTGGTCGTGCGTCACGTAGACGAACGTGATGCCGACTTCCTTCTGCAGGTTGATGAGCTCGATCTGCATCTCCTCGCGCAGCTTGGCGTCGAGCGCGGCGAGCGGCTCGTCGAGCAGCAGCACGCGTCGGATGCGTGACCAGCGCGCGCGCGATGCGCGACGCGCTGCTTCTGGCCGCCGGACAGCTCGTGCGGATAGCGCTTGCCGAAGCCGGTCAGGCGAACGTCTTCCAGCGCTTCGGCGATCTTGCCGCTTGATCTGTGCCTGCGGCGTCTTCGCCATCTTGAGCGGGAAGGCGACGTTGCCCGCGACCGTCATGTGCGGAAACAGCGCGTAGCTCTGGAACACCGTGCGCACCGGGCGCTGCTTCCGGCGGCACGTCGGCCAGGTCGTCGCCGTCGAGCAGGATGCTGCCCGCCATCCGGCAGATCGAAGCCGGCGATCATGCGCAGCAGCGTGGTCTTGCCGCAGCCGGAAGGGCCGAGCAGCGTGAAGAATTCGCCGGCCTCGATCGACGAGGCTGACGTCGTCGACGGCCGTGAAGTCGCCGAAGCGGCGCGTGACATTCCGGATTTCGAGAAGCGCCATCTGTTGCGGACCGGGGCTGAGAGAAAATTGGAAGGGATGAAAAAACGCGCAATTGTAGCAAATCGTGGGCTTGGGGAGGCCGAGGAAAATGGCGCCCCGAAATGGAGCGCGATATTTTATCCCAAGAGAAGCAAAGATCAGCCCACAACAAACAATCTGCGGCCCAAATAAATCACAATACCCGACGATTAGGGATTGCTAGCAATGAAATTCTCCCATGCAGTTACACATTTTTTGGCAAGTTCAAACGCATCAATATCTCCCGACGTGGTTGCAATTTTGTATGAGATCGCGATACTTACTTCTGTGGGTCCTCCAAAAGTATCGTTAATGTTTAGGGAAATATGATTTCCAGAAAATTGTGGATTTTCAGTCGACCTAGGAGGTTTTCTAAGCTGTAAGTGCTTTAGACCGTTGCAAAGATCGGCGCAAATTTTAAGATCGACGTTTGAGTTAATAAACTTTTCAACATCACTCCAATTGTTGCAATAAGGGTCGTTTTTAATCCAGTCTTTCAGGTGGTAACAATTTTGGAAAAAAGCATATACATCGTCATCATAGTTTTGCGACGCTTTTGCATGCGAGACTCCCGTATTTATGTCAAAAAATCTTTTCAGATAACGCTTTGTTCGTTCTAGTTGTTCAATATATTTTTCAGCCATAGCTTAATTCCCTAACGCCTGATGTAACCGGTCACCGGAACACGAAACTTATGAAGAGTGTGGAAGGAGTGCGGGTTAGAGTTACTTTAAAATTTAAGTAACTCTAGCCCCATATTTCGACTTGAGCCGACAATCAACGGCTTGCCATGGCTTGTCGGCTCAAAGGAGGGATTAGGTGTCGCGAACACTGACCGCGCCTTGAACTTGAACTCATGGCATTCGCTGAATGCGGGCACCAGCATTCCCGTCGAGCAGCAGGCGGTAGCGGTACGTTCTGCCTGCAAGCAAACTTTGGTCGATGCTGAATCCAGCGTGTACGCCAAACGGATCTGTAGGTTTAACCCCTAACAAGTATTCACCTGGTTTGAGGTAAAGAGTGAGACGCTCTCCCGTTTCAAATGAAGCGACGCGTTGATCGTTCACAAAAAAGTGCAAAAAGTTTAGTGCCGCAAACGCACCTTGATCACGAATGACGATCACCTTCGCGTTGTCTGGACTAGACTGCTCAAACGTCACATATATCTGTTTATTAGGCACTGGCTTCTGGTCTTGTTCAGGTGTCGGCGTGGTTGCACAACCGGCTAGAGCAAAACAAAAGGCGAGGAATACGAGGGCAGTTTTTTCAGTAGACATACGAGAGCCAAGTGGGAGGTTTGTTCAGGGAAGAGGAAATATGGGGCAGAGTTAATTAATTGACACTTATCCTATCAATAATAATCCCAGCCATCTCTTTAATTTTTTGAATCTATATTCAACCCGCAAACGTAAAAAATGCCAGCGTCAGCAATCCACCACCGATCAGGCCACCGCCGAAATACATTGCAATGCTCAGCATCATGTTGGTTCGCCGCTGCTCTTCCAGCAGGCGCTTCAGCAGTTCGTCGGTATCGCTCTCGGCTTCCGACGTCTTGGTGAGCGCCTGATGGACCAGGCGCGGGAGTTGCGGCAGCAGCTTGCTGTAGCGTGGCGCTTCCGTTTTCAGGTTTTCAAGGAAACCGCGCCAGCCGACCTGCTCCTTCATCCAGTTTTCCAGATAAGGTTTTGCAGTCTTCCACAGATCCAGTTCGGGATCGAGCTGACGTCCCAATCCTTCGATATTGAGCAGGGTTTTTTGCAGCAGCACGAGTTGCGGCTGCACTTCGACATTGAAACGGCGCGATGTCTGGAACAGGCGCAGCAGCACCTGGCCGAATGAAATTTCGCTGAGCGGACGATCGAAGATCGGTTCGCAACAGGCGCGCACCGCCGATTCCAGTTCATCAATGCGCGTTTCCTTCGGCGCCCAGCCGGATTCGATATGCGCTTCGGCAACGCGCTTGTAGTCGCGACGGAAAAACGCTAGGAAGTTTTGCGACAGGTAATCCTTGTCGAAATCATTGAGCGTGCCGACGATGCCGAAATCCAGTGCGATGTAACGACCGAAAGTTGCCGGCACGGTCGAGACAAGGATATTTCCCGGATGCATGTCTGCATGGAAAAACCCGTCGCGAAACACCTGCGTGAAGAATATCTCCACGCCGTCGCGCGACAGCTTCTTCAAGTCGATGCCTGCCGCGATCAGTCGTTCAGTCTGCGAAATCGGAATGCCGATCATGCGTTCCATCACGATGACGGATGTCGAGCAGTAATCCCAGAACATTTCCGGCACCACCAGCAGATTGGAGCCGGCGAAATTGCGGCGCAGCTGGCTGCCGTTGGCGGCTTCGCGCATCAGGTCCAGTTCATCGTGCAGATATTTGTCGAACTCGGCGACCACTTCCTTCGGCTTCAATCGCTTGCCGTCGGCCCACAATCGCTCGACCAGCCCGGCCACAATATGCATCAGCGCCACGTCTTCGTCGATCGATTTCCTGACGCCGGGACGCAATACCTTGACCGCGACTTCGCGGCCGTTTTTCAGGCGCGCGAAATGAACCTGTGCGATCGATGCGGATGCCACCGGCTCGCGCTCGAATTCGGCGAACAGCAGATCGGGATGCGCTCCCAGCGATTTGACGATCTGAGCAATGGCCAGCTCGGACGAAAACGGCGGCACGCGATCCTGCAGGCGCGCCAGTTCGTCGGCGATATCCATCGGCAGCAGATCGCGGCGCGTCGACAGCACCTGGCCGAACTTGACGAAAATAGGTCCGAGGTCTTCCAGCGCGCGACGCAAGCGCTCTCCGCGCGGCGCGGAAATATCGCGCCAGAACAGCATGCGATTCAAAAACATGGTGGTGCGTGGAATCGACAGGCCCGACATTGCGATATCGTCGAGTCCGTAGCGAATCGCCACACGCAGAATCTTGAATACACGGAGAAATTTCAGAATCATTGGACACTGCCCTTCAGCTTGTCGATTCGCTTGGCAAGCCGCGCAACATCGTCGCGCAAGCGGGTAACGTCATTGGTGAAGTCGGCGACTGCCTGCGGACGCATCAGCATCGGTTTCTCTTCCAGGAAATATTCAGCCAGATTTTCGCTGACGGAGCGGTGGAGCGACCGGGCGGTATCGAATACCGAGCGGGCGCCGGCGGTCATTCTGTTTGCAGCAATATCGCCGACGATCCGGCTCAGATCGTCTTCCGCTTCCCAGCGCAGCGACTGGCTCAATTGTGAAATCGTATTGGCGAAATCGGCATCGCCGTCAATCTTTACATACGAAAAGGCACGCTCGCGATTCTGCATGATCAGCGGCAGATCGGACAGTTGCACGCGTATCGTCACTGCCGCGCGCTCTTCCGCTGTCGCCGCCTCCACCATGCCATCGGCCGCGACCTTCAGGCGCACGGCCAGCACGCCGCCGTCGAACACGGCGATCTTGCCTGCATGCGGTATCAGTTTGGCGCGCGCCCACGCTTCCTGCGCGAGCAGATGATTGAGGGCAGCAGGCAGGAAATCGGCTGGGGAAGAAGGAATCATCATGAAAAAAACAAAGCCGCCGGTGACAATTCACGGGCGGCTTCAAGTTTAACAGTTTGCCGTACAGCGCCGCCAACTATCTGCGGCGCGCCGTACTCTTCTTGCACTCTTACAGTTGCTGGATACCGGCAAGTACCCAGCCGCCGTTGCCGTCGACCGGCTTGGCAAGATTCCACGCTTCGGTGAACGGCTCGGTTGCTGCCTTTTCCGATTCGCGGATCAGGCCGGTGAACTTGATACTGGCAATGTATTCATCGCCCACCGTTTCCACGCCGTAGAACTCGCCTTCCAGCGAAACGACGTCGGTCACGTTCGGCGTTGGGCCACGTTCCTGCAATTGCAGCTTCAGCTCGGCAAACATTTCAGGCGTCGTGAATTCGCGGATATCGTTGATATCGGCGCGATCCCATGCAGCCTGCAGGCGGATGAAGTAGCTTTTTGCATTGCGGATGAACGATTGCACATCGAAATCGGCCGGCAGGTCGTTTTCTTCAACATATGCAGAACCGGATGCCATCGGCGCCGCGGACTGCAATGCGGAAGGCTGGTTGTGCGATGCAATGCCCGAACCGATTTCAGGCGTATTCGTTCTTGCCGAATAATTGTTGGCGAAAGAAGGCTGCATGCCGTTGCCGCTTCTGTTGCCCGCACTCTTGTTGCGAATCATGCGGTAGATGAACATGGCCGCGAATGCGAACAGACCCACCATCAGCATGGTGCTGATCATGCTGGCCAGTGCACCGCCGATGCCCAGATGCGACAGCAATGCACCCAGACCCAGGCCGAGCAATGCGCCGCCGAGAATGTTGCGCATCATGCTTGGACGCGCCGCGCCAGCTGCACCGGCAGCCGATGCATCAGGTTTTGCCGTATTGGTTGCCTGCGACGATTGCGGCGGTGCCTGACGCTTGAAGCTTTGCGACTGCTTGCCGAACGAACCGCCACCACCCATGCGCTTGGCTTCCGCTTCCGGCGCAAGGAGTGCCATCGAACTGGCCATGACGACCAGAGCCATCAATAATTTTTTCATGCCTGTCTCCTAAAGTTTAATTCCGGTGTGAAGCGCTGCCACACCTGCGGTCAGGTTGAAGTATTCAACCCGTTCCAGCCCTGCGTCCTGCATCATTTTTTTCAGCGTTTCCTGATCCGGATGCATGCGAATCGATTCAGCCAGATAGCGATAACTCTCCGCATCACCTGCAATTTTTTTACCCAGCCACGGCAGTACGGAAAACGAATAAACGTCGTACGGCTTCTTCAACGGCTCCCATACTTTCGAGAACTCCAGCACCAGCAATTTTCCGCCGGGCTTCAGTACGCGCCGCATTTCTGCCAGCGCTGCGTCCTTGTGCGTCATGTTGCGCAACCCGAAGGCAACACTGACGCGGTCGAAGTAATTGTCCGGAAACGGCAATTTCTCCGCATCGCACAATGATGTGGGGGTGATCAGGCCATTGTTCAACAGCCGATCGCGTCCCACGCGCAACATCGATTCATTGATGTCGGTCAGCCAGACTTCGCCGCTCGGTCCGGCCCGCTTGGCAAATGCCTTGGCCAGATCGCCGGTGCCGCCTGCGATATCGAGCACCTTAAAGCCGGGGCGCACACCGGCCTGCGCGATCGTGAAGGTCTTCCACAAGCGATGCAGGCCTGCCGACATGACGTCGTTCATCACATCGTATTTGCCCGCCACCGAATGGAACACTTCAGCGACCTTGTGGACTTTTTCTTCTTCGGCAACAGTTTGATAGCCGAAATGCGTAGAGTTGGTCATGGCGAATATCAGTCAGAAAAGCGATTATATAAGATGTTAAGAAAACGTGAAGAAATTGATGAAACGGTCTGATATCCAGCAAAGTAAACCGTGGAATCGTTGCGTTTCGTAAATATCAGTGACTGCTCAATGACTGCTACATCCGGTGCCGCCGGTGATTGTCTTGTCCATCGACACATCGCGTCCCGTTTCCCGCGTGAAGCCCGCCGCTTCCAGCCGACGCAGATAGTCTTCCCACAGCGCGTGCTGGTTCGTGCCGAGGTGATGCAGATATTCCCACGAAAAAATACCGGTATCGTGGCCATCGGAAAACACCGGTTTGATCGCATAGTTGCCGACCGGTTCGACGCCGACGATTTCGACGTTGCGCTGGCCGGTCTGCAATGTTTCCTGCCCCGGCCCGTGGCCGCGCACTTCGGCGGACGGCGACCAGACGCGCATCAGTTCGAACGGCAGGGAGAATGACGCGCCGTCGTCGAATTCGATTTCCATCACGCGCGATTGCTTGCGCACGGTCAGTCCGGTGGGTTGCGGTACAGCGGGTGTTTGTTTGGAACCGGTCATGATCGTCTCTCGTTCAGTTTCGCATCGGCAATACAGCGCATGCCGCCTCAATGGATATCAGTGTGCGCCTTATTCGGGCTTGATTGCAGGCCTCAGGTTTGACAAGACGCATGCCGCACAATCGCCGTGCGCAACGCCGGCAGCAATGCACGACGCGAGGCCAGCGCATCGTCCGCTGTCTGGCGTACCACCTGCGCCCAGATCGGATTGGGAAAATGCGCATCGTCGACAAAGCGCGGGATCAGATGCCAGTGCAGGTGCGGCACCATGTTGCCGAGAGCAGCCAGATTGATTTTCTCCGGCTGCAATACTTCGCGCTGCGCCGCTTCGACCTGGCACACCATCTTCATCAATGCCGAACGCTCGCCCGGTTGCAGATCGGTCATCTCCCGCACATGCGCATTCCAGATCACGCGGCAGAAACCCGGATAACTGGCATCGTCGATCAGCACGATACGCAATTGCGCGTTGCGAAAGAGAACTTCTCCGCCCGCTTCGTCACACAGTTCACACGCCATCGTCATTCCTATACCAGCACGCGCTCGATGCCGCCGTTGTTGGCACGCGCCACGTATTCGGGCAGCCAGTTCGCGCCGAGCAGGTGGCTGCGCCATCTCGACGACGATGTAATCGGCAGTCGGTGCCGCGAATCGTCGTTGTAGCGCGACAAGCCCTGCAGGCACGACGGGCAGGACGTCAGGACCTTGACTTCGCCGTTGAAGCCGTCGGCGCGCAGCTTGTCGGCGCCCTTGTCGCATTTCCTCTTCCTTGCGGAAGCGCACCTGCGTCGAGATGTCGGGCCGCGTGACGCGCGAGCGTGCCGGATTCGCCGCAGCAGCGGTCGTTCTTCGTCGACCGTTGCGTCGCCTCGATCAGCGCGTTGACGGTCTTCAGCGGCTCCTGCAGCTTCATCGGCGTGTGGCAGGGTCGTGGTACATGTAGCGCACGCCGGTCACGCCTTCGAGCTTCACGCCTTTCTCCAGCAGGTACTCGTGGATGTCGAGGATGCGGCAGCCCGGGAAGATCTTGTCGAACTCGTAGCCCTGCAGCTGGTCGAAGCAGGTGCCGCAGCGACACGATCACCGTCTTGATGTCGAGGTAGTTGAGCGTGTTGGCGACGCGGTGGAACAGCACGCGGTTGTCGGTGATGATCTTCTCGGCCTTGTCGTAACTCGCCCGAGCCGCGCTGCGGATAGCCGCAGCACAGGTAGCCCGGCGGCAGCACGGTCTGCACGCCGACGTGCCAGAGCATCGCCTGCGTCGCCAGGCCGACCTGCGAGAACAGCCGCTCCGAGCCGCAGCCCGGGAAATAGAACACCGCTTCGGTATCCGTCGTGGTCGCCTTCGGATCGCGGATGATCGGCACGTACGTTGTCGTCCTCGATGTCGAGCAGCGCGCGCGCCGTCTTCTTCGGCAGGCCGCCCGGCATCTTCTTGTTGATGAAGTGGATGACCTGCTCCTTGATCGGCGGCTTGCCGACCGTCGCCGGCGGCGCCGCCGGTCTGCTTGCTGCGCGCAGGCCGCGCAGCAGGTCGTTGGCCGAGGCGCTGCGCCTTGAAGCCCCAGTCGATCATCACCTTGCGCGTCAGCTTGATCGTCTGCCGGGTCGGTCGCGTTCAGGAAGAACATCGCCGCCGCGTTGCCGGGATTGAACGATCTTCTTGCCCATCTTGCGCAGCAGGTTGCGCATCGTTCATCGACACGTCGCCGAAGTCGATGTCGACCGGGCACGGCGTCAGGCACTTGTGGCAGACCGTGCAGTGGTCGGCGACGTCGCTCGAACTCGTCCCAGTGCTTGATGCGACACGCCGCGCCGCGTCTGCTCCTCGTACAGGAACGCCTCGATCAGCAGCGAGGTCGCGAGGATCTTGTTGCGCGGCGAATAGAGCAGGTTGGCGCGCGGCACGTGCGTCGCGCACACCGGCTTGCACTTGCCGCAGCGCAGGCAGTCCTTGATCGCAGTCGGCGATCGCGCCGATGTCGCTCTGCTGCATGATCAGCGATCTCGTGGCCGATCAGGCCGAAGCTCGGCGTGTAGGCGTTGCGCAGGTCGGCGCGCACGCCGGCATTCGCAGCAGCTTGCCCTTGTTGAAGCGGCCTTCCGGATCGACGCGCTGCTTGTAGTCGCGAACGCCGCGAGTTCCGTCGTCGGTCAGGAACTCGAGCTTGGTGATGCCGATGCCGTGCTCGCCGGAGATCACGCCGTCCGAGCGCAGCGCGCCAGCGCCATGATGCGCGCGACCGCGCGCGTGCGCCTCCTGCAGCATCTCGTAGTCGTCGGAGTTGACCGGGATATTGGTGTGCACGTTGCCGTCGCCGGCGTGCATGTGCAGCGCGACGAACACGCGGCCGCGCAGCACGTCGCTTGTGAATCGCGCTCGCACTGCGTCGAGGACCGGCGCGAATGCCGCGCCGGCGAAGATGCGCTCGCAGCGGCGCGCGCAGCTCGCGTCTTCCACGACACGCGCAGCGTGTGGTCCTGCAGCAGCATCGAAGACGCGTGCGTCCGGCTGCGCGTCGAGCTCGCTCGACGCTGCGCATGCCGAGCGCGCAGCTCGGCAGCGCCGCGCGACGGCGTGTCGAGGTGCTCAGCAGCCAGTGCCAGCGCGCGACGCGTCGCGCGAGCAGCTGCCAGCGCCTGCTGCGACGCGGTCGTCGAGCAGCTCCGCGCGCGGCGATCGTCGAGCTCGGCGTCGTCGCTCTTGCCGAGCGGCAGGTCGCCGCTGCGAAGAACGCCTCGCAGCGCGTCGAGCAGCTGCAGCTTGTTCGCGATCGACAGCTCGATGTTGATGCGCTCGATGCCGTCGGTGTACTCGCCCATGCGTCGCAGCGGGATCACGACGTCTTCGTTGATCTTGAAGGCGTTGGTGTGCTTGGCGATCGCCGCGGTGCGCGCGCGGTCGAGCCAGAATTTCTTGCGCGCTTCGCGGACTGACGGCGACGAAGCCTTCGCCGCCGCGCGCGTTGGCGATGCGCACCACTTCCGAGGCGGCGTGCGCGACGGCGTCGTCGTCGTCGCCGACGATGTCGCCGAGCAGCACCATCTTCGGCAGGCCGCCGCGCTTGGCCTTGGTCGCGTAGCCGACCGCGTTCAGATAGCGCTCGTCGAGATGCTCGAGGCCGGCGAGGATCGCGCCGCCTCTTCTGCGTTTCCGCGATCGAGGAAGTCCTTGATCTCGACGATCGACGGCATCGCGTCGCGCGCATGGCCGAAGAACTCGAGGCAGACGGTGCGCGATGTGCTTCGGCATCCGGTGCAGCGATCCAGCGCGCCGAGGTGATGAGGCCGTCGCAGCCTTCCTTCTGCACGCCGGGCAGGCCGCGCGAGGAACTTGTCGGTCACGTCCTTGCCGAGGCCTTCCTTGCGGAACGTGCGCGCCGGCGATCTCGAGCGTCTCGGTGTCGCAGCGGCGCGTTGCTTGCCCGTCGCGTCCGATGCGTCCATTCGAGCTCGAAGCTCGCCACCGGCGCATCGTGGATCTTGCCGAGGTTGTGGTCGAGGCGCGTGACTTCGAGCCAGTCGCCGTCCGGCGTCGACCATGCGCCAGCGACGCGAGGTTGTCGAGCGCCGTGCCCCACAGCACGGCCTTCTTGCCGCCGGCGTTCATCGCGACGTTGCCGCCGATGCACGACGCGTCGGCCGAAGTCGGATCGACCGCGAACACGAAGCCGGCGCGCTCGGCCGCATCGGCCACGCGCTGGGTGACGACGCCGGCGCCGGTCTAGATCGTCGGCGTACTGGCGCGTCGACGCCCGGGCAGCGACGATCATCTCGACCGCGGCCGAGCGCTTCGAGCTTTTCGGTGTTGATGACGCGCCGACAGCGGCGTCAGCGGAATCGCGCCGCCGGTGTAGCCGGTGCCGCCGCCGCGCGGGATGATGGTCAGGCCGAGCTCGATGCAGCCTTTGACCAGGCCGGCCATTTCGTCCTCGGTGTCCGGCGTCAGCACGACGAACGGATATTCGACGCGCCAGTCGGTCGCGTCGGTCACGTGCGAGACGCGCGACAGGCCGTCGAACTTGATGTTGTCCTTGGCGGTGTAGCGGCCCAGCACGCTTGTCGGCACGCTTGCGCAGATCGCGGCGTGTCGCGGAACTCCGCGGCGAAGGCGATCGACCGCCTGCGCGCGCGGCCGCGAGCAGCTCGCCGACCATGCGCGTCGCGCGCCGGCGTCGGCGTCGGCGTCGCGCGGCGCTTGTCGATTTCGTCCAGCCGGTGGTGCAGCGCCTCGATCAGCAGCCGCGCCGGCGTCGGGTTGTCGAGCAGGTCGTCCTGCAGGTACGGATTGCGCCGCACGACCCAGATGTCGCCCAGCACCTCGTACAGCATGCGCGCCGAGCGGCCGGTGCGGCGCTCCGCGCAGCTCGTCGAGCAGGTGCCACGCCTCCTCGCCGAGCAGGCGGATCACGATCTCGCGATCGGAGAACGAGGTGTAGTTGTAGGGAATTTCGCGCAGGCGCGTTGGTGCGGCGCCGCCGGGCAAATCGGCAAGGAGAGTCTGAACTTGTGCGGGGGCGTTCATCAGTGGGTCGATTGAATTAACGCTAAAGACGCATTTTAGCCGATTGCAGTGCGGCACGCCCGGCCGGTTTGCCTGTCCGCAAGGCAATGAAACGCTTTCTCAAACGATTCCGGCTGCGAAAAAACGGGACGCATGCCGGCGCAAAAAAGCTAGAACAGTCCGCCCAGATAGCGCCAGTAACCGTCGGGCACATATAAGAGCAGCCACGTCATGGTCAGGTAGCGCAGGAATTTGCCGATCGCCATGTAGAACACGCACGGCCAGAACGGCAGGCGGAGCCAGCCTGCCAGCACGCAGATCGGATCGCCGATCCCCGGCACCCATGCCAGCATCAGCGTCCTTGCACCGAAACGGTTGAGCCAGCCGAACCAGTGCGTCTTGCGCTCTTTCGCAAAGACCTGTCTGGCGCTAACGCCCATCCAGTAATCGACGATGCCGCCCAGCGTGTTGCCCACGGTGGCAACCAGGATCGCCGGCCAGAACAACGTGGCATTGGCCTTGACGACCGCGAACACGGCCGGCTCGGAACCCATCGGCAGCAGTGTGGCCGACAGCAGGCTGACGACGAAGACCGACAGCAGGCCGACCTGCGGCGCCGCCAGTATCGCCAGCAACCACTGCACGGCGGCTTCAATCATGTATGTGTGCGCTGATTGCGTTCATCAAATCGTGGCCGATCAATTATGAAAAATGAGATGGGAAGGGATCGTGATTCGAACCGCCTGCGCATCGAACGTTCCCCTTATTGCAACTGGTGCGCAGCGACATGCACAACCGGATGCGCGACAACAAACGCCCGTCGAAAAAGCCGTCCATTATAATGACCGGCTGCGCGAAGCAACCGTCTTCGCCCGCTGCGCACCAACGATACCGACACCATGACTACCGACTATCTGAAAAAAATACTGACCGCGCGCGTTTATGACGTCGCCGTGGAATCGCCGCTGGAGCTGGCGCCGACGCTGTCGCGAGCGGTTCGGCAACCGGATTTATTTCAAGCGCGAGGATATGCAGAGCGTCTTCAGCTTCAAGCTGCGCGGCGCATACAACAAGATGGCGCATCTGCCGCCCGCGCAACTGAAGCGCGGCGTGATCTGCGCCTCGGCCGGCAATCACGCGCAGGGCGTGGCGCTGTCCGCCAGCCGGCTCGGCTGCCGCGCCGTGATCGTAATGCCGACCACCACGCCATCGGTCAAGGTCGAGGCCGTCAAGGCGCGCGGCGGCGCGAATGTTGACGTCGTGCTGTACGGCGATTCGTACTCGGATGCATACCAGCACGCACTGGCGCTGGAGAAAAAACTCAAGCTGACCTTCGTCCATCCGTTCGACGATCCCGACGTGATCGCCGGCCAGGGCACCATCGGCATGGAAATCCTGCGCCAGCATGCGGGGCCGATTCACGCGATTTTCGTTGCCGATCGGCGGCGGCGGCCTGATCGCCGGCGTCGCCGCCTACGTCAAGGCCGTGCGTCCGGATATCAAGATCATCGGCGTGCAGACCACCGATTCCGACGCCATGGCGCGCAGCCTCGAAGGCCGGCCGGCGCGTGACGCTGTCCGACGTCGGCCTGTTTTCGGACGGCACCGCGGTCAAGCTGGTCGGCGAAGAAACCTTCCGCCTGGCGCAAACTGCATGTGGACGACGTCATCGTGGTCGATACCGACGACGTCTGCGCCGCGATCAAGGACGTATTCCAGGACACGCGCAGCATCCTGGAACCGGCCGGCGCGCTGGCCGTGGCCGGCGCAAAAGCGTATATCGAACGCGCGCGCTCCGGCAAAAAGCCGATCAGGAACGAAACGCTGATCACCATCGCCTGCGGCGCGAACATGAACTTCGACCGCCTGCGCTTCGTCGCCGAGATGGCCGAAGTCGGCGAGGCGCGCGAGGCGCGTGTTTGCCGTGACGATTCCGGAAGAGCGCGGCAGCTTCAAGCGGTTCTGCGAACTGGTCGGGCCGCGCAACGTAACCGAATTCAACTACCGCATCAGCGATGCGAAGAAGGCGCATGTCTTCGTCGGCATCCAGATCGCCGACCGCGACGAGTCCAGCAAGATCGCGAAGAATTTCGACAAGCACGGTTTCAAGCACGCTCGACCTGACGCACGACGAACTGGCCAAGGAGCACATCCGCCATCTGGTCGGCGGCAAGAGCGAACTGGCGCACGACGAACTGCTGTATCGCTTCGAATTCCCGGAACGTCCGGGCGCATTGATGCGCTTCCTCGACAGCATGGCGCCGAACTGGAACATCAGCCTGTTCCATTACCGCAATCAGGGCGGCGACTTCGGCCGCATCCTGGTCGGACTGCAAGTGCCGAAGAAGGAAATGAAGGCATTCCGCGCTCTGGCTCGCCGGACTCGGTTATCGCCACTGGGATGAAAACGACAATCCTGCGTACAAACTCTTTTTGTAAGTCTTACAAAACCGCCGATATCGATTTTCGTTTTTGATCGATATCGGCGGACTTGCCAGCTTCCCGCCTCGCGGCATTGCGCCCGCTGAAATATTTCTTCAATTCAACTGAACCGATCGCGCGCCCGACGCTCGAACTGCTTCATAAAAACAAGCCGGGCCATGCCGGAATCAGGTTGCAAAAACAGGCCGCTCGTAGTGCCGCCGCCTGCTGCGCAATCCTGTTTTTCTGGGCTACACTCGCGCATTTGCCGACTACTACACAGGGGAAATGATGACTGGCCAATCCGTCAGCGACCAAGAAACATTCCAGCGCATCCTGCAACGCAATATCGCATTGCCACTGATTGCAGGCATTGCGACGGCCCTGGCCTTTGTCGGCCTGATTTTTTATCTGTTGTCCGCAATGAACTGGGTGGAACACAGCGAACGGGTGATCGGCAGCGCGAACAAAGTCGCCAAGCTGGCGGTCGATCAGGAAACCGGCATGCGCGGTTTCCTGCTGACTGGTGACGAAAGTTTTCTGGAGCCATACAAACTCGGCAAGCCGAAAATGGATGTCGATCTGGATGCGTTAAAGGAACTGGTCAGTGACAGCCAGCCGCAGCTGGAGCGCGTCAATCGCATCGATGCCTTGCAGGAGCAGTGGTACAAGACTGCGGAATTCGTCATCACCTTGAAGCGAAACAACGGCAATTACGCGGAAGTGATTCGTTCCGGAAGAGCGAAGATAGAATTTGAAGCCGTTCGGCAGGAATTCACGGATTTTCTCGATGTGGAACAGCGCCTGCGGCAGCAACGCAGCGAAAGCACGCGCACCGTAACGTTCATCACGATCGCGGCGTTCCTTTTCCTCAGTCTTTCGTTGAGCGCGCTGCTCGCATTCTTCGGCCGCCGCGAATTGCTGCAATTGTCGTCAACCTACGGTATCGCGCTGAAGGAACACGCAGACCATGCGGAAGTGCTGCAGCAACAGGCCTGGCTGCGTGCCGGCCAGACGCAACTGGCCGAGCGCGCCGTCGGGCAACTGGCGCTGCCGCTGCTCGGCAATACCGTACTGGAATTCCTCTCTCTTTATCTAGACGTAGCGGTAGCTGCTCTTTATGTACGGCAGGACGATGGCTCGTTGCAGCGCGTCGCGACGTACGGCTTCAAGGAAGAAAACGAATCATTCGGGAAATCCTTCAAGGATCGCGAAGGGCTGGTCGGTCAGGCCGCATCGGAACGTCGCCTGATCCATCTGGAAAGCGTGCCCAACAATTATCTGAAGGTGAACTCGGGTCTTGGCGAAAGCGCTTCCGCCAATGTGCTTCTGTTGCCGGTCGATAATGACGGCACGGTCAACGGCGTAATCGAACTGGGCTTCCTGCATGAGACCACGCCGCGTGACGTCGAATTCCTCAAACTGGTCGCCGGCAACATCGGCACATCGATAGAAGCCGCGCGTTACCGACAACTGCTGCAGGATGCACTGGCAGAAACCCAGCAACTGAACGAAGAATTGCAGGTCCAGCAGGAAGAACTGCGCACCAGCCAACGAAGAGCTGGAAGAACAGTCGCGCGTCCTGGAAGAATCGCAGGCGCATCTGGAAAACCAGCAGGCCGAACTGGAACAGACGAACGAGCAGCTGGCCGAGCAGGCCGTCGTGCTGGATCAGAAAAATGCCGCGCTGCAACCAGGTGCAGCTGCAACTGGAAGAACGTGCGGACGAACTGCAGCGCGCGAGCCAATACAAATCGGAGTTCCTCGCCAACATGTCGCACGAGCTGCGCACGCCGCTCAACAGCTCGCTGATCCTCGCCAAGCTGCTGGCCGACAACACGGAAGGCAACCTGACGCGAGGAACAGGTCAAGTTCGCGCAGACCATCTATTCGGCCGGCAACGACCTGCTGGCCCTGATCAACGACATCCTCGACATCTCGAAGATCGAGGCCGGCAAGCTCGATCTGGCGCCAGAAGAGGTGTCGCTGCGACGGCTGGTCGAATCGCTGAAGATGACCTTCGAGCCGCTGGCCGGACAGAAGGGACTCGCTTTCAGGATCGACGTCGCCGCCGACGCACCGTACCGACGCATCGTCACCGACCGCCAGCGCGTCGAACAGATCCTGAAGAACCTGCTGTCCAACGCCATCAAGTTCACCGACAGCGGCGAGCGTCACGCTGACGGTATCGCCAGGCGACGCACGGCGGCGTTCGCTTTCGCGGTGCAGCGACACCGGCATCGGCATTCCGCCCGACCAGCAGGACGTCATCTTCGAGGCCTTCCGCCAGGCCGACGGCACCACCAGCCGCCGGTACGGCGGCACCGGCCTGGGCCTGTCGATCTCGCGCGATCTGCGCAGCCTGCTCGGCGGCGCGATTGCGGTGCACAGCATGCCGGGCCAGGGCAGCACCTTCACGCTGACATTGCCGCACAATGTGCCGCAGGCAGCCGCAGCCTGCGGCAGCGTCGAAAGCCGTGCCGAAGACCGCACCGGCCATCGACATCGCCAGCCTGTCGCAGCACCGATGCAGCGCCGCGCCGATACCGACGCAGACGCCGAGCGCCCCGCTGTTCGACGACGACCGCGACCGCTGACCGCGCGACTGGCCGCTCGCGTGCTGGTCATCGAGGACGATCCGGAGTTCGCCGGCATCCTGTGCGACCTGGCGCACGAGATGCGGCTACCAGCTGCCTGGTCGCGCACGGCGCCGACGACGGCCTGTAGCCTCGCGACCCAGTATCGCCCCGACGCCATCCTGCTCGACATGCGCCTGCCGGACAGCTCCGGCCTCGGCGTGCTGCAGCAACTCAAGGACAACCCGCTGACCCGCCACATTCCGGTGCACGTCGTGTCCGCAGTCGACCGCACCGAAGCGGCGCTGCATCTGGGCGCGATCGGCTACGCGCGTCAAGCCGACCTCGCGCGAACAGCTGAAAGACGTGTTCCGCAAGCTGGAAGACAAGTTCACGCAGAAGCTCAAGCGCGTGCTGCTGGTCGAAGACGATGCGCGGCAGCGCGAGAGCGTCGTGCAGCTGATCGGCGACGACGACGTGGAGATCACCGCCGTCGAACCGGCGAGGAGGCGCTGCGCGCTGCTGCGCACCACGATCTTCGACTGCATGATCATCGACCTCAAGCTGCCGGACATGCAGGGCAACGAGCTGCTCAAGCGCATGGCGAGCGAGGAGATCGTGCTCGTTCCCGCCGGTCATCGTCTACACCGGCCGCAACCTCACGCGCGACGAAGAAGCGGAGCTGCTGCAAGCTATTCGCGCTCGATCATCATCAAGGGCGCGCGCTCGCCGGAGCGCCTGCTCGACGAGGTGACGCTGTTCCTGCACAAGGTCGAGTCGGACACTGCCGAGCGAGCGCCAGAGCATGCTGAAGACGGCGCGCAGATCGCGACCGGGTCTTCGAAGGCCGCCGCATCCTGCTGGTGGACGACGACGTGCGCAACATCTTCGCGCTGACCAGCGTGCTGGAGCAGCGAGGCGCTGGTGGTCGAAGATCGCGCCGCAACGGCCGCGAGGCGCTCGACAAGCTCGACGCAAGGTGCACGACATCGACCTGGTGCTGATGGACGTGATGATGCCGGAGATGGACGGCCTGGAGGCGACGCGCCGCATCCGCGCCGGATCCGCGCTTCGAGCAAGCTGCCGATCATCGCGCTCACCGCCAAGGCGATGAAGGACGACCAGGAGCAATGCCTGGCGGCCGGCGCCAACGACTACCTCGCCAAGCCCGTCGATCTGGAGCGCCTGTATTCGCTGCTGCGCGTGTGGATGCCGAACATGGAACGCATCTGACATGCTGCACACAGTCAACATCGACATCGAACTGCGTCTGCTGATGGAGGCGATCTACCTGAAGTACAGCTACGACTTCCGCGACTACGCCGGCACGTCGCAGAAGCGGCGCGTGCTGCAGGCGCTGCGCCAGTTCGATTGCCGACGATTTCGGCTCTGCAGGACAGGGTGCTGCACGATCCGACGATGTTCCCGCAGCTGCTGCAATATCTGACGATGCCGGTGAGCGAGATGTTCCGCGATCCGGCTTATTTCCTGGCGCTGCGCCAGGAAGTCGTGCCGTTGCTGCAAACCTATCCGTCGCTGAAGATCTGGGTCGCCGGCTGCAGCACCGGCGAGGAGGTCTATTCGCTGGCGATCCTGCTGAGGAAGAAGGACTGCTGGACGCGCGCCATGATCTACGCGACCGACATCAATCCGCAGTCGCTGGAGAAGGCGAGAACAGGCGTCTTCGCGCTGGAGAATCGTCAAGACCTACACCGCCAATTATCAGAAGGCCGGTGGCAAGCATTCCTTTTCCGACTACTACACCGCGGCCTACGGCGCAGCCCTGTTCGACCGCTCGCTGATGCGAGAACGTCATCTTCGCCGACCACAGCCTGGCGACCGACAGCGTGTTCGCCGAAACGCAGCTGGTCTCGCTGCCGCAACGTGCTGATCTACTTCAACAAGACATTGCAGGATCGCGCGCTTCGGCCTGTTCCATGAATCGCTGTGCCATCGCGGATTTCTCGGCCTGGGCAGCAAGGAAAGCATCGACTTCTCCGCCTACGCGGGGAAATTCGAACCTGCTCATCAAAAAGGAACGGATTTTCCGCAAACTCTGATGCCGACCGTCATGCCAATCACCAACCCGCCCGCGCCGAAGATTGACGGCGCATCGCTCGACGCCATCGTCATCGGCGCATCCGCCGGCGGCATTGATGCGCTGCTGAATATTCTGCCTGCGCTGCCGGCCGGTTTGCGCCTGCCGGTCATCGTGGTGCTGCACCTGCCGGAAGAACGCGAAAGCCGGCTGGCGGAAATTTTCGGCCTGCGCCTTTCACTGCCGGTGCGCGAAGCGGAAGACAAGGAAACCATTCGCGCCGGCACGGTTTATTTCGCCGGCGCCGGCTACCATCTGGCGATCGAACAGGACCGCAGCTTTTCGCTAAGCTGCGAAGCGCCATTGAACTATTCGCGCCCCTCGATCGATATCCTGATGGAATCCGCCGCCGACGCATACGGCACGCGCCTTGCCGGCATTCTGCTGACCGGCGCCAATAACGACGGAGCCGCCGGCCTGCACAGAATCCATGACTGCGGCGGCGTGACGATCGTGCAGGATCCGACGGAAGCACGCGCCCCTACCATGCCCGCCGCCGCGATCGATGCGTTCCGGCCCGACATGATTCTGCGGCTGGCGGACATTCATGCACTGCTGTTAACCCTGGATGGTCCACATGTACACTGAAGGCGGCACCAAACTCCTGATCGTCGACGACCTGCCGGAAAACCTGCGCGCACTGAATGCGCTGATCCGGCAAGAAGACCGCATGATCTACGAAGCCTCGTCCGGCGAGGAAGCACTGGCGCTGATGCTGGAGCATGAATTCGCACTCGCCATCCTCGATGTGCAGATGCCGGACATGGACGGCTTCGAACTGGCCGAGCTCATGCGCGGCACCGAGAAGACGCGGCACATCCCGATTGTTTTCGTCAGCGCCGCGGGCAAGGAATTGAATTACGCCTTCAAGGGTTACGAGACCGGCGCCGTCGATTTTCTCTACAAGCCGCTCGATTACTACGCGGTCAAAAGCAAGGTCAATGTTTTCGTCGACCTGTATCAACAACGTAATGAAACGCGCCGCCAGGTCGCCGCGCTGGAAAAAAGCCGCAAGGAACAGGAAGTACTGATGCAGGAACTGCACGCCGCGCAAAAGCAGCTGCAGCATGCCGTCCACATGCGCGACGAATTCATGTCGATGGTGGCGCACGAATTGCGCACGCCGCTGAACACGCTGTTCCTGGAAACGCAAATGCGCAAGATGCAGCTGGAACGCGGCAACATTGCCGCCTTCGACGAAGAACGCATGAAGAAAATGGTGGCGCGCGACGGTCGCCAGATTCAAAGCATGATTCGCCTGATCGACGACATGCTGGACGTCTCCCGCATGCGCAGCGGGAAACTGTCGATACGCCCGGACTGGACCGAATTATCCGGGCTGCTGGCGCGCATCGTCAGCGACCTGACTGCGCAGGCCGCTGCCGCGGGAACCACCATCGCATTGAATGCCGGCGAACAGGTCACCGGCATGTGGGATGAATTCCGCATCGAGCAGGTCATCGTCAACCTGCTGACCAACGCCATTCGCTACGGACAGAAACAGCCGATAGAAATCAGTCTGGTCACTACCGCAAACAGCGCGCGCATTTATATCCGGGATCAGGGCGCGGGGATTTCAGCCGAAGACCAGCAACGCATCTTCGAACCGTTCGAGCGCGGCGCCGGTCATGCCGTTCCCGGCGGCCTGGGGCTGGGCCTGTACATTTCGCGCCAGCTTGTCGAAGCGCATGACGGCAAGATCAGTGTGCAAAGCAATCCCGGCAACGGCACCGTCTTCACGGTCACGCTGCCGATTTCGCCGCGCCACCAGCAAGCTCCCGAGGCCTGAACATGACGATATGCCGCACGGATGCAAACGGAGTCGCCTGCCTGTCGCGGCACGACGCAGGCCAATCTGTCTTGTCCCGCGGATTCATGTACGCATCCATTTTCACGAAACGGAAGACAGCATGGCGATGAACGATATCTATGCCGACATTTCTCCCTCGCGGGACGAGGTCGATGCATTGCAGGGCCCGACCGTCATCGAGTTCGGGGCGCCGTGGTGTCCGCATTGCCAGAACGCGCAGCCATTGCTTGCGGCCGCCTTCGCCACGCATGCCGGCACAAGGCACATCAAGATAGAAGATGGCCCGGGCCAACGCCTCGGCCGTTCGTTCAAGGTCAAATTATGGCCGACGCTGATCTTCATGCGGGATGGCAGCGAAATCGCCCGGCTGGTCCGCCCGACCGATGCCATGGCAATCGGACAGGCGCTGGCAGGCATCGATCACGCATCGTGAAGCTTGCATTGCCGGCAATATCGGCGGCGCGCCTGCAATGGCGAATGGCGCATCGCTCCTTCACGGCAGCGACTTCTACGGTGGAAGCGATTAGAATCGAGGTTGCATGCCGCGCCTCCTTGCCGGCATGTTCATCAGACAACATTGAATCACCATGACCATCCCTTCCTCTCCTTCCTCGTCGCCGCTCGGCAAGCCTTCCAGCTACAGCACGCAATACGATCCGTCGCTGCTGTTCCCCATTGCGCGCCAGGGCAAGCGCGATGAACTGGGCCTCAACGGCACGCTGCCGTTTTTCGGCATGGATATCTGGAATGCCTATGAATTGTCGTGGCTGAACATGCGTGGCAAACCGCAGGTGGCGATCGCGCGCTTCATGGTGCCGGCCGATTCGCCGAATATCATCGAATCCAAATCGCTGAAGCTGTACCTGAATTCGTTCAACCAGACCAAGCTCGGCGGCACCGATGCGCTGCTCGAATTGCTGCGCATCGACCTGTCGGCAGGATTCGGCGCGCCGATCCAGATCGCGCTGGCGACGCCCGATGTGTTCGGAAACGCGATGATGGCCGAACTGGACGGCATGTCGCTGGATCGGCTCGACATCGAGGTGGACGAATATGTGCCGGATGCCGCGCTGCTGACCGCCAATCATGAAGAGTCGCCGATCGAGGAAACCCTCGTGTCGCACCTGCTCAAATCGAATTGCCTCGTCACCGGACAACCCGACTGGGCCAGCGTGCAGATTCATTATGTCGGCGCACCGATCAGCCATGAAGGACTGCTGCGCTACGTGATCGGCTTTCGCGAACATCACGAGTTCCACGAGCAGTGCGTGGAACGCATCTTCACCGACATCCTGCGCCAGTGCAAACCGCAAAAGCTCGCGGTCTATGCGCGCTACACGCGGCGCGGCGGACTCGACATCAATCCTTGGCGCAGCAATTTCAGCAGCGCCAAACCGCCCTCCAATGCACGCAGCGCACGACAATAAATCAGACCTGTCTGCTTGTTTCGCCAAATTTCATTCTGCGCAACTTTCGGCGTTTTTCGGCGTCAAAAGTGACGAAATCTGTTTCATAAATATTCACCGTGGCCATAACCGCACTTTTCGTCCCGGATTCACGGTTTTCCGTCGGGAGAATACGTGCGATCCCTATATAATCACGGCCGACCAGACCATTAAAGACGCACATGACCGATAACATCTTGAATCAGGCAACTGACAATTCAGCTTTCATGCTGGAAGTAGCAAAACTGATTGTTCATGCACTCAACCTGGACGTGACGGCTGAATCCGTCTCGCCCGACGAACCCTTGTATGGCGACGGACTCGGACTCGATTCCATCGACATTCTTGAAGTAGCGCTCGTGGTTTCCAAGAACTACGGCATCCAGTTGCGCGCGGACCATGCTGACAATCAGAAGATCTTCAAATCGCTGCGCTCGTTGTCGGACTACATTGCCGCGAACAAGACGCAATAACATGCGTAACCATGCGACGCTTTTAGCGGCATCACCTCTTCGGCGTCGCACACCTTGATTCCCCTGATCGGCCATCCCCATGCGACCAGCATTGTCGCCTGGCGCGACGGTGCTGCTGTTACGGCAGCAGAATTCCTGAAGGACGTCCGTCTGCTGACGGCGATCCTGCCGGAAAACAAACACATCCTGAACGATTGTCAGGATCGCTATCGTTTCGTTGTCGCCCTGTGCGCCATTCTGCTCGCCGGAAAAATCAATCTGTTGCCTTCCACACGCACGGCAGAGACCATTCGGCAATTGCGCGTCTTCGCACCGGATGCGAGTTGCCTGACCGATCAGGCGGATTGCGAGATCGATCTTCCGCGAACGGTTTATCCGGCTCCGCAATTTTTCGACAGGAAAGATGGCGACGTCTGGTCGATCCCGCAAATCGCAGAAACACAACTCGTCGCCTACGTTTTCACTTCCGGTTCCACCGGATCGCCGGTTGCCCACCCAAAAACATGGGGATCGCTAGTGCAAAACGTTCGGCTGGAAGCATTGCAAATGGGCTTGCAGTCATCGACCGGCTACAGTGTGACGGGAACCGTGCCGCCGCAGCATATGTACGGATTCGAGTCGACCGTATTGATGCCATTGATTAACGGTTTCGCCCTCGTCAGTGCGCGATCTTTTTATCCCGCCGATATCTGCCATGCACTCCAGCAGCTACCGGAACCGCGCGTCCTCGTCACCACGCCGGTGCATTTGCGCTCGCTGCTCGGGGCTGAAATCGCATTGCCAAAACTTGCATTGATCATGTCCGCCACTGCGCCGCTTTCGCCGCAAATCGCTCAACAGGCGGAACAAACCTTTGGTGCTCCGCTGCGCGAAATTTACGGAAGTACGGAAACCGGACAGATCGCCACACGTCGACCGGCCGTATCACCTGAATGGACCTTGTTTCCCGGATTGCAGATGGCGCGACATGCGCACACCGACGAATATGGCGAACAGGATCAACGCATGTGGATTTCGGGTGGTCATTTAGCCGAATCGATGCCGATGAACGATGTTCTTGAATCAACTGACAACGATCGCTTTTTGCTGCATGGACGCATGAGCGATCTGATCAACATTGCCGGCAAGCGCAGTTCATTGACTTATCTGAACCATCAATTGAACGCGATCCCGGGTGTGCAGGATGCCGCGTTCTACATGCCACCCGAGAATGCCAGTGGCGAAGTCACGCGTCTGGCCGCCTTCGTGGTTGCACCGGCATTGCAGGTCAATGACATCATGACCGCACTGCGTCAAAAGATCGATCCCGCATTTTTGCCGCGACCTGTCTGCAAGGTCGCGCAATTGCCACGCAATGCCACCGGAAAATTGCCCCACGCGGCACTGGTCGAATTGATGCACAGTCTGACTTCGGGAAACGAACGTGGAGAACCAGTCTGATGTCCGTGCTTTCCTTCCATATCCCCAGCGATCATCCGGCATTTGCCGGCCACTTCCCGGGCATGCCGATCACTCCGGGCGTCGTCCTGCTGGATGAGGCAATGCATGCCATTGCCGGACAATTGCAGCTGGATCTGCAAGCCTGCAAAATCAACAGCGTCAAATTTCTGCGACCAGTATTACCGGATACACAATTGACCGTGCATTACGAAGTGGCTGCCAACGGCAATATCCGGTTCGACATCAAGGACGCTCAACATATCGCAGCGACAGGAGTATTCCATGCATAGAACCACCCAGACCGGATCAGGCCCAACGCATTATCTGACCATCCTCCTCGCCTGCATCTTCATGTTCGCGGTGAATGGCACCGCGCGCGCAGCCGACTGGACGCTTGATCAATTGCTGTCGAGTCTGTCTCAGGTCAAAACCGCCAAAGCGACTTTTATCGAGAAGAAATATATTTCCACGCTCGATACACCGGTCGAGTCATCTGGCGAAATGCTGTACACGGCACCGGATCGACTTGAAAAGCGCACGCTGAAACCGAAACCGGAATTGATGCTGCTCGATCGCGATACGCTCACACTGGAACGCGGACGCAAGAAGTACACGATGCAGCTCGGCGACTCGCCGGAACTGGCAGCCTTGATCGAAAGCATACGCGGCACACTCGCCGGCGATCGCAAGGCGCTTGAAAATAATTATGTGGTCGCATTGCAAGGTGTGCGCACCAACTGGACACTGCAATTGACGCCGACCGACTTTGCCGCACAACAAAAGGTCAAACAGATCAGCCTGCGCGGCACCAACGATCTCATCAAGGAAATCGAAGTCATGCAAGCCGATGGAGATCGCTCTGTCACGACGATCGAAGCAGTCAAGCCATGAACCCGTCGCCGGGCCAGCCTTCTTCCAGCAACGAAACGCCGCCACCAAAGCGTGCGTGGACAGCCATCTGGCTGTGGCTGGCAATGGTGCTGATCGGCGTCGTTTTACTTTTCCGCGCATCTTTCACTGCCGATCTTTCTGCCTTCCTGCCAAGCGACCCGACGCAGGAACAGCAACTGCTGGTCGAACAACTACGCGACGGCATGGTGTCGCGCCTGATCTTGATCGGCATCGAAGGCACGAATGCCTCGACCAATGCGGCACTTTCAAAGGCGCTGGCAAAACAGCTTCGCGACACCTCGACCTTTATTTCCGTCAATAACGGTGAACCGGTCAATCAGGAAAAAGATCGTGCCTATCTGTTCAACAACCGCTATCTGCTGAGCCCTGCCGTCACGCCCGAACGTTTCACTGTCGATGGCTTGCGTGCGGCCCTGAATGACACGCTGGATCTGCTCGCGTCCCCGGCCGGCCTGCTGATAAAGGATGTATTGCCGCAGGACCCTACCGGCGAGATGGCAAACCTGCTTGGTCAGTTCGACGGTGCACGTCAACCGCGCAAAATCGACGGCACATGGGCAGCAAAGGACGGAAACCGTGCGCTGCTGCTTGCACAAACGCATGCGCTCGGTTCCGACACGGACGGTCAGGAACAAGCCATCAATACCATTCGCCAGAACTTTGCAAACGCCAAAGATGACGTGGCAAAACGTTTTCCGCAAGCCGCTGCAGCACGCCTCGTCATGACGGGGCCCGGCGTGTTTGGCGTCAACGCGCGCAACGCCATCAAGGACGAGGCATTGCATCTATCCATCGTCAGTGCATCGCTGATCATGGCATTGCTGTTTGTCGTCTATCGCTCCACCACCGCCGTTGTGCTGGGATTGATGCCGGTGTTGAGCGGCATTCTCGCAGGTACCGTCGCGGTCAGTCTCGGATTTGGCGTCGTGCACGGCATCACGATGGGATTCGGCACGACATTGATCGGTGAAGCAATCGACTATTCGATCTATCTGTTCATCCAGTCCGGCAATGCCGCACAAAGTACCGACTGGGCAAAAAAATCATGGCCGACGATTCGGCTCGGCGTCCTGACATCCATGGCGGGTTTCGGCTGCCTGTTGTTCTCCGGCTTCCCCGGGCTGGCACAACTTGGCCTGTACACCATCGCCGGGTTGACGGCTGCTGCGTTCGTGACGCGCTTCGTGCTGCCGTCGCTTCTTCCGAAAAATTTCGCCGTGCGCGATCTGACGCATATCGGGAAAGTGGTCCAGAAATCCCTGCTGCAGCTGCAACGGATGCGAGCAGGATTATTCGTCATTGCCCTGCTGGCCTGCACGACGTTATGGATTAACCGCGATCACCTGTGGCAACCCGAATTGAATGCATTGAGCCCTGTCAGCGCCGCCGATCAGTCACTCGACGCTGCGCTGCGTACCGATGTCGGTGCACCGGATGTACGTTATCTGGTCGTCATCAAGGAAAACAATCTGGAAGGCGTGCTGCAGGCTGCGGAAAAAGTGAGCGTGCAACTGGACGCGCTGGTTGAACAAGGAAAGCTTGCCGCATTCGAGACACCGAGCCGTTATCTGCCAAGCCTGGCAACACAACGCATGCGACTGGCAAGCCTGCCTCAGTCCGATGTGCTGAAACAACGACTGGATCAGGCCATCCAGGGATTACCGTTCAAGACATCTTTATTGGCACCATTCGTGGCGTCGATCGATGCGCTCGCCAAACCGCAAAGCCCGACAGACAACCCTGACACTCGCTTGCTGACACGCACAAGTCTGACAGGTACCTCGATGGCATTGGCGACAGACTCACTGTTGATTGAGCAGCCCGCCGGCGCCACCGGATTGCTGCCGCTTACCGCACCCGCCAATGGCGCAATCGATGCCGGACTGGTTCGTGCTGCGCTGGAAAAATCCGGCATATCGCACATATCGCATGCCTATTTCATCGATCTGAAAGCGGAAACCAACAAGCTCTATCGCGGCTACATGCATGAGGCAATCGTACTGGCGCTGTGCGGCCTGATGGCCATGACGATTCTGCTGGCACTGAGCTTGCGCTCGCTGACGCAATTGACACGCGTAATGGTGCCGCTGATAACTGCCGTACTGTCCGTCGCGGCGATTCTGGCAGCGACCGGTCAGCAAATGACCATTCTGCATCTGATCGGATTGCTGTTGATCGTGGCGGTCGGCTCCAACTATGCGTTGTTCTTTGCGCAGTCCATACGTGTCGGGAATAGTCACTCTGCCGCACAGATCACACCGAACACGCTGGCATCGCTTGTTTTTGCCAACGTGACGACCGTCATCGGTTTCGGCGTGCTTGGTTTTTCAACCGTGCCGGTTCTGAACGCAATCGGCATCACCGTCGGCATCGGCGTGGTGCTTGCCCTTCTGTTTTCCGCGATTTTTTCCAGCGGGCTATCGGTACGGGAGGATGCATGAAGATAGACAGGAACTGGATCGCCGCGCACATACCGCATCAAGGAAACATGTGTCTGCTCGATCATGTTGTCTCCTGGGACCACGAACGCCTGATCGCGATCGCAAACAATCATGCCGATCCCGATCATCCCTTGCGTGCGCACCAGCGTCTGGGTGCAGCAATCGGCATTGAATACGCGGCTCAGGCAATGGCCGTGCACAGCGCATTGATTGCTACCGAAAAAAATACCACCGCAGGTACGAAACGACCGCAAGCCGGTTTCCTCGCGAGCGTGCGCAGCGTGACGTGTCATGTGCCACGACTCGACGACCTGGCAGAAGCGTTACAGATCGAAGTCGTTTGCATTCATGGTGAATCGAACGGCATACTTTATCAATTCACGGTACGCGGCAACGACACAAAAAAGCCGTTACTCGATGGCCGTGCGGCCGTCATCATCGATGCATCGGCAATCGTCAGCCACACGGGAGAAAAAGCATGAAACGCGCATTGGTAACCGGTGGCAGTGGCGGTATCGGCGCTGCAGTCTGCAAACGTCTCGCCGCCGATGGCCTGCATGTGATCGTGCACGCAAATCGCAGCCGGGAAAAGGCAGAAATCGTTTGTGCTGACATTATTGCCAGCGGTCGCAGTGCAGAAGTCACGATATTTGATGTGACCGATGCAGATGCCAGCAAAAATGCACTGGAAGCGTTGCTCGAGAGCGGGCCGATTCAGGTACTCGTCAACAATGCCGGACTGCATTCCGATGCCGTATTTCCCGGCATGTCGAGCAAGCAGTGGCACGACGTCATCGATGTTTCGCTGCACGGCTTCTTCAATGTGACGCAGCCGTTGACGATGCCGATGATCCGTACGCGCTGGGGCCGCATCATCAATATCTCGTCGATAGCCGCATTGACGGGAAATCGTGGTCAGGTGAATTATTCGGCAGCGAAGGGCGCATTGCATTCCGCAACGAAATCGCTCGCGCTGGAACTGGCCAGTCGCGGCATTACCGTCAATGCGGTGGCTCCCGGCATCATCGCCACCGGCATGACCGAACAGGTATTCGACGACAAGGCGATACAGGAAATGGTCCCGATGAAACGCGCCGGTACGCCGGAAGAAGTCGCCGACCTGATCGGCTTTCTCGTTTCACCGAATGCGGCTTATATTTCGGGACAGATCATTTCGATCAATGGCGGCATGATCTGACGCATGTCGTCAAACGCAGGGCAACCAGGTTTGACGGTCAAGAAAAGTCGTCCACAAGCGCTGCCACGGCGACCATTCGTGACCGCCTTCAGTCGTCATGACATGCTGCGGCAGCAGAACCTTGGCAAGGGTGCGGTTGCTTTCGGTGAAACGATCTTCGGTGCCATAACCGATATGCAACGGAGGATAGGAAGACTGGCGCTGGTCACTGTAGCCTTTCAGCCATGACCACAACCTACGATCGTAATCTGCTGGCTGGATCGTACCGGCCTGCCATTCAGCCAGACCGACCTCGGCGATTTCTGCCAACAAGGTCCGGTTCCCCAGAAACGGTGCCATCAAAAACAGTCCGTTGATGTCGCTGGCGTATTCCTGGGAGTAAAGCAATGAACCATAGCCGCCGAGAGAGATGCCGACCAGCCAGATTTGCGTATAGCCTTTTTCCTTGGCCGGGATGATGATGTCGTTGTGCAGGCGCTCGACAACCTTGTCGGCTGTGTAGTAACCCACATGCAAGTCAGCGATCACCACATCTGCAGCAATATTACGTTTACGCAAGGCGCCAACGAATCCATGCTGGATGAAATCCTGCGGTGCGTCATAGGCACCGGGTAAAAAAACCAGCAAGGTGGTGGCGGGCGATTTACAAGGCGCCACATCCTCAATAACATCCAGCTTGCTTTTCAGGATACTTGTTTGCATGAACGCTACTGAAGATGATGACGAGAAAAAATATTAGTTGGAATTAACGGCGCATTGCATTATACAAGTCAACAATGCACCTTCTCATCAGCCGGCCCTGCACGACAACCTGACATCTGAAAGCCATGCTTAAGTTCTCATTCCAATTTGTAGATGCACTGCCGTCACAAGCAACGGCAGTCGCTCCTCATATGCTGGGAACGTTCTGTTTTGCACAGTCACTGCCATCTGTTCCTTCGAGCCGGCCTGCTCGACATATCAACATGTGGCAATGCCAGTACTCGGAAAAAACATCGTTCTGCACGAACGAATTGAAGCCTCCGGGAAAATTCATTCCAATCAGCATGACGACGTCCGCTATCGATACAACGATGACATCCTCTTCGGCATCGTGACCCTGGATGAGAATGAATTTTCCTCTACGAAGACAACTTCACCATTGCAGGCAGGCACGCGAGCGGCATACGAACGGATTTTCCTGGTTCTGAAAAAAGAGGGATTTTCCTATCCGCTGCGTTTCTGGAATTACATGTCTGATATCAACGGCATCAGCCACGGCCTGGAGCGCTATCGTCAGTTCAATCTCGGGCGGCAACAGGCATTCAATTCTGTCGATGGTAAAAACAATCTACCCGCAGCATGCGCGCTCGGCATGGCACATGGTCCGCTAACCGTTGCCTTCCTCGCCAGTCGCAGGCCGTCGCTGCCGATAGAAAATCCGCGCCAGGTCAGCGCCTACGAATATCCTGCAGAGTATGGCCCGCGCAGCCCGTTATTTTCGCGCGCCAGCGTGGCGGAGGTTGCCGGCACCCGCATGCTGTTCCTGTCTGGCACCGCAAGCATTGTCGGTCATGCGACGCTTCATGCAGAAGATGTGACGGCACAAACGGAAGAGTCTTTTCGGAATATCTCTGCTGTGTTGATGGAAGTGCATGACAGGACAGGTACATCATGTGCACCGGACGATCTCGAGTACATCGTCTATATCCGTCATGCCGTTGACTATTCTTCGGTTCGCGAAACGCTTGAACGTTGTGTCGGCCCGAATCTGAAGGCGTTTTATGTGCAGGCGGATATCTGCAGATCGGATTTACTGGTTGAAATAGAAGGCGTGGCAGAACTGTCGCGTTGATTGCGGCCATCGCCGAGACGATGGCGCCACGGCTGCATCAATTGCGGACCGGCAGCAAGGCCACATGCAACGATTGCTGGTCGAGGTATTCGAGATAGACATCGGCCGGCAGTCTGTCTGTCTGCGCTATTCCAGCCAGTCTTTGCAACATGGGCAAACAACGCGCAGTCGGAATACTCATGCGCATGCGTTCCAGTTCAGGCTCGTCCATTGTCGATGACGCGGTTTGCCCCAGACTCAATTGCATCGCGGCCATGCTGTTATGCGTGGCGACCGGACTGAGCAGCACGCTGACCGCGAACTGGTCCGCTATCTGCCGAACGCCATTCAGCGGTTCCGGATACGGTGTGTCATAAGCCACCAGCAATACCGGCAATTTGTCGACGGCACATTGCACGGCAGCGTCAAGCAAGCCGACAGCGAAACTGGCGTCGTATGCACACAGACTGGTTGATGGCAGCATGGCGCCGCTGGCGATGCCCCAGTAACCGGAAGGCGCGTTATGTACGGAATTATGAAAACGGGTCGGTGATATCAGTCGCTCCTCGCTCGCCAGCGTTTCGCAAATCCAGTGACAATTCTCGCCATCGCCACCCGATGAGCTGAAGACGGTTGTGATCGTCGAAGGATCGACCTGAGCAGCAGCCAAAGCCTCCAGTCCGCTGGCAAGTGCAATTTTTACGCCGTTGCCGACACGACGTCGCTCCGCACTCGGCAGCACATTCAAAGCCGGCACGACTGTTTTCGTCGATTGATAACCGCTGCCCTCGCGCAGGATGTCCCGCCATTCTGGCCAGTTGCTGGCTCCCGGACCGATTGCTCCCATTGCGTCAATATAAACAGGAAAGGTCATCGCACGATCCCCAAAACCAGACTGCAGTTCGAACCGCCGAAGCCGAATGAATTATTCAGCGCGTATCGAATCGGCACACGACGGTTTTCAAGAATGTAATCAACGTGAAGAGAAGGATCGACTCGTGTTGTGTTGATGCCTGCCGGTAGTTCGCCATGCTGTATCGCCATCGCGCAGATGATTGCTTCCACGCTGCCGGCCGCACCCAGCGTATGTCCGGTCGCTCCCTTGGTCGAACTGCATGGCACCGAATCGCCAAACAATGCCTCCACGCCCTTGCTCTCTGCTGCATCGTTGCTCGGCGTCGCCGTTCCGTGCAGATTGATATAGCCGATCTGCGTAGCGTCGATACCCGCCGCCGTCATCGCTGCCGACATCGCCATGCGCGCGCCCAGTCCTTCCGGGTGCGGCGAAGACATATGATGCGCATCGCTCGATTCGCCGACACCGTGTAAAAGAATTGTGCCTTTCGGCAGTGAAGAATCCGGTCGGGTCAGCAATACGAAAGCAGCGCCTTCCGCGATGGAAATACCGTTGCGTCCTTCGCCATAAGGTTTCGCTGGCTCCGTCGAAAGAAGCTGTAAGGAATTGAACCCATACAATGTCGTCAGGCAAAGGCTGTCGATCCCGCCGACGATCGCAGCATCGATCAATCCCGCCTCGATCATGCGCGCCGCGTTACCAAATACCTTGGCACTCGATGAACAGGCCGACGATACCGTCAAGGCCGGTCCGCTCAATCCGAAAAAAGCACGGATAAAGGCCGCAGCGGAATGCGTATTGTGCGTCTGTTCGTAATGAAAGTCCTGCGGCAAGGCTCCTGCGGAGGCAGCGCCATCGCCCGGCTGTCTCTGACGATAGGCAAGTTCGGTTTGCAATATGCCGGAAGAGCTGGTGCCGACAAACAGGCCGATACGATCGGAGCCGTATTCGCTGATTGCCTGCTGTACTGAAGGGATAAACCCGTCCTGTTCCAGCGCAAGCTGGACCAGGCGATTGTTGCGACAGTCGAACTGCTCCAGCCCGGACGGCAAGCGGACCGCATCCACACCAGACACTTCGCCAATGAATGTCGGCAAGTCCACGGTTTCAAAATCGCAGGGCTTCAAACCGCCCTGCTGAGCGGCCAGCTTTTCCCAATTGGCTGACACACCTGCACCGAGGCACGTGCACAACGTATAGTTTTTTAATTCAAGTGCGCGCATGTTGTTCGCAATATTTTTATCTTGTTTTAATCGACTGGCTTCAATCCACGCTTGCTCAAAGACGCATGCCATCCGCAATGCGCACAAATTTCAGATCGCGACGGACAAGGTTGTCGATCAGGGTCGGCAGCACTTCGATGATGACTGGCGAACCCTTCGCATCGTGCGCTGCATTGCCATCATGCATCAACAGAATATCCCCGGTCTGTGCGTTATGGAGCAGACGACGCGATATCCTGTCCGCATCGTTGACACGGGTATCGAATCCCCGTCGCGTCCAGCTCACCAATTTCAGATCGAGCTGATGCAATACCGGATCGAGAAACGGATTGCGCAATCCGGCAGGTGCACGAAAGAACTGCGGCATTCTTCCTGTTGCCTCGTGAATGATCTGCTGCGCCAGTGCCAGCTCTTTTCTGATTCCATCCAAACCCAGCAGCGAAAAATAATGCCGATGCATCGTGCTGTGGTTTTCGATGTGATGACCTTCGTAAACGATTCTCCTTGCCAGCGCAGGTTGATCGCGCACTTTCTCCGCAATGCAGAAAAACGTCGCCGTCACACCACGTTCTGCAAGAATATCCAGCACCTTTGGCGTCACTTCCGGATCCGGCCCATCGTCGATGGTGAGCGCGATTTCCGGCCGGCTGCTCGGCAGTCGCAAGACATTCGGCCCAAGCAAGGTGCTGCGCGGCCACAAACCCGCTGCTGCCAGTACCGCGTGATTGACCAGCAGGCCGCCGATACCCAATACCAATGTTGGTGGCCACAGCAATGCGGCCGCGGCGCCTGCGTGCAATACCGCAGAAGCCTTGATAAAACCGCTAGGTTGCCATTTACTGTTTTGCATGGTGACTGTTCTCTATTTGATCCAACAGGACGCGTTAGGCATCGTCTTGCCAGAAATCATAGAAATTGAACCAGTTATACGGTGCAAGCCGGACAAAATATTCCAGGCGTTCTGCGTAACGATAAATCGCCGCCTCAACCGCCTCGTCCTTATTGCCTGCAATATTTTCAAAGTCCGCTATTTTTTCCAGATGGATATCGTAACGATTTCCACCCCGATACAAGCCAACCATCAGAAAAACCGGTCGGCGCAACATGGCGGCCATTCTGAACGGTCCCGCAGCAAGATAGGCTGGCGTTCCAAGGAACGGAATTCTGGCTTCCTTCTCGTGCTTCAGCGTACGATCCGCCAGAATGCCGACTACTGCTCCCTCGGCCAGGCGCTCCCTGACAGCCAGCATGGCGCTCACATTTCCCAGCGAAACTATTTCCTGCTGCGCCTTCGGATTGATCGCAGCAATCAGCGTACCGATCTTCTTCGCATTTTCTTCATACATCAGCAGGACCAGTTTGAGATCGGCTTGTGTACGTGAAACAAGACGCACAGCTTCAAAACTGCCCATGTGCGCGCCCATCAGGAACGCGCCATTCGCGCGCACCGCCGCATCCTGCGCTGCATAGGCATTTTCAACAATGCGGATATCGAACAATTCGGCGCGCCCCAGCAGCAGAAAAACGCGATCCAGCAGTACGCATGCAAAAGTGTGGAAATGCCGGAATATTTCATTCCATGTCGGCTCCCTGCCAAGCACTTTCGTCAGATATCCGATCGATGCCTTGCGCGCATCGCCAACCAGCATCACGAAGTAAGCTGCGATCGGATACAGCAACACACGCGTCGCGCGTCGCCCCAATATGGTGGCAAGCCACACCATGAGACGCAAAGATTGCGTGGAGCCGTACTCCTTTTTCTGGGTCCAGTCCTGCGTCATGTGCCGCTTTTCCATTGAATATCGATCAACATCAGATCTTTCTCTTGTTGTCGAAGTACGCCGTCACACTCTGACTGATCGTCGCGTGCCGAAAGTCGGGATCCACTTTTCGGCGGAATGCATATTCAATGACAAACATCAAAACAACCAAAGGCCAGTTCAGCACATTGGCAAAAAGCGACCATGCTTCAATCGAGCCGACGTTGAAGATAATGAGTGACACGACAATTTGTACGGCAAAGAAAACAGACCAGGCAATCGTGACCGAACGCGTATAACGCTCGACCTTTGCCGGCAGGTCGGAATGAATGGTTCTTGCCAGCGTCGTAATGATGGGCGTACGACCGCCAAACAAGGTATGCGCGAAAAACCAGCACAAGAGTCCATTGGTTGCAGCATGTTCAAGCAGATAGATCCAGTCGAGTCGATGCAGCAGAACAGGCCAGTAAACCAATCCTGCATAGGCCATCAGGCCGCCAATCAGCGTCGCACCCAGACGCCTCACCAAGACTTCGATCCCGACCTTTTCCATGATGCCAGCCGCGCCCCACGCGACGACCGCAATCAGCGAACCCAGAAGCATGATCAACGCCAGCTGCCGCCAGATGCTGTATGCATCATTTGCCGCAAGCGCGGCATGACTCAGTGCCGCGTATGCAACGACAAACACAATTGCCAACAGTATTTTTGCAGCCGACATCGGAACAACGCTTTATAGACAGGAAAAAGAAAGGAGGCAGACGGCAATCGATATGGTTGCCCTCAAGCGGCATTCACCCTGCGCCAAAGCAGGTTCGGGAAACGCAGGACAAACTCCATAAACAGCCTGATGTACATCCGTGCCAGCAATTTGTTGTCGCGCCAGTAATTGAAATGTGAAACGCCGCCTTCCGCCGCCTTCAGATATCTGACCTTGGTAGGGATATTGATCGGTGTCACGCCATGCCAGCACAATCGTACCGCCGCTTCGGGATCAAAATCGAACCGACGCATCCCCCGTTGCGAGACCATGATGTCGTGCAATGGTTTGATCGGATACACACGAAAACCGAACAGGGAATCGCCGATACCTGCCCAGCAGGTCTGCATATTGGTCAGCCAGTTGGATACCTTGCGTCCCTGAACACGCACGGCCGGCGCGCTGTCGTCGAAAACAGGCAATCCCAACACCATGGCGTCCGGCCGCCTTGCGGATTTTTCCATGAAAACGGGAATCATCGCTGCGTCATGCTGACCATCCGAATCCATGGTCAGTACATGCGAATAATTCTGCTGCAACGCAAGCTGCAAACCGTGCAAGACCGCAGTGCCCTTGCCGCCGTTTTCCTTCAGCACGATCACCTTCATGCCGTCGTCCGTTTCGGCCAATCGTTGCAATCCTTCGGCTGTGCCGTCGTTGCTGCCGTCAACGACTACCCACACCGGATTCCAGTGAAGACGCGCTGCTGCGACTGTTTCGTACACGGCGGGCCCCGGATTGTAGCTAGGAATCAGGACGATATGACTGGAAGAAATTTGCATGCGCTATGGGCCTGATCAAAATTGAGTGTTGCGGTTGCATCAGGCAGAGGTCTCTGCAACAAGTCGGTCCAAAGGCCGCTCCGGCGCTCGTGACAACTCTTGCTGATAACAGACCTGCAATTCCGATATGAAGTACTTTATATCCTGTTGTGGCGCGAAACGGCGGCCGGCAAGCTGGTCAACATGACGAAACCGGAGAATCAGGAGATTGCACACGAGCCGGGATGCGCTTCTTGTTAATCGCGTCATCATTCCGGACAAGGAAACGATTGGCGCCGCCTCACGCCAGGCTGGATCAGCGCCACCACAATTCTGATATCAACATAATCGTTATATGTTTTCTGCATGCTGACCGACTTGAGTTTACGTCGTCCGTCGTCCTGACACGCGGCGAAAATTATAGCTTGAATCCATTCGTATCCCTTCAAAAACAATCGCTTACCCTCTACAACGCAAGGCTGTAGCATTGTGAGAACGGCAGCGCTTCAGCCAATGGTCTATTTCTTTAAAATAATCCACTTAGGACTATTCCGAAGGCGCCAAGTTCACGCATGCAGACTGGTCAATTCGTTAAAATAACATTGGCAGATAAAACGAAAACTCTCAACAATCTGCGTCTATTAAACAACAACGGCCGGTCATCCTCCGCTGCATTTCCCGATTCAGGCCCAATCGCAAAAAATAGGCCTATAATCCCCGGCAGAGTCATTTCTTGTGCATCGCATCAATGAACCATCTCAGTCAGATTCTTCCCCCTGCCAATGTCGTGCTCGACCTCGATGTCTCCAGCAAAAAGCGTACATTCGAACAGGTCGGCTTGATTTTCGAAAACAATTGCGGCATCGCCCGTTCCGACGTTTCGGACAACCTGTTTGCGCGCGAGCGCCTCGGTTCGACCGGTCTCGGCCACGGTGTTGCGGTACCGCACGGACGCATCAAGGGATTGAAGGCGCCGCTGGCAGCATTTGTGCGGCTGGCGCAGCCAATTCCGTTCGAATCACCTGACGGCCAGCCGGTCAACCTGCTGATCTTCCTGCTGATTCCCGATCACGTCACGCAGCAGCATCTGGAAATCCTGTCCGAACTGGCAGAAATGTTTTCCGATGAAGCGTTCCGCGCCATGCTGGCGACCATCGAAGATCCCGCCGCTGTGCACGCGCGCCTGATCACGTGGCAGCCCAGCCTGCAAAGCACGAACTGATTCCGGCACCGGTTTCGGTGCAAACCTGTCAGCCCGCCTCTCATGCCATTACCGACACCGCTCTCGATACAGCAACTCTACGACGACAACCGTGAATCGCTTCAGTTGGGATGGTTCGCGGGATTCCCCGGCGGCGAGCGCCAGATTTCCGGCGACGCCACATCGGCCGCGGATCAGGTCGGTCACTTGAATCTGATTCACCCCGGCCGCATCCAGGTGTTCGGCCATCAGGAAACCGATTATTACCAGCGTCTGTCGCCGGGCGCACGCGCCTATCACACAGCCGAACTGATCGCGGGCCAGCCGCCTGCCGTCATCATCGCGCAGGGTCTGGAAACGCCTGCCGATATCATGACGATCTGCGACGACAAGAACATCCCGTTGTTCTCCACGCCGTTGCCGGCGGCGCAGGTCATCGATTACCTGCGTGTCTATCTGTCGAAAAAACTGGCGCAACGCATCACGATGCACGGCGTCTTCATGGACGTGCTGGGTGTCGGCGTGCTGATCACCGGCGAATCCGGTCTCGGCAAAAGCGAACTGGGCCTGGAGCTGATCTCGCGCAACCACGGACTGGTCGCCGACGATGCGGTCGAATTCGCGCGCATCGCACCGCACATGATCGAGGGCCGTTGCCCGCCGCTGCTGCAGAATCTGCTGGAAGTGCGCGGCCTCGGCCTGCTCGACATCCGCACGATTTTCGGCGAAACCGCCGTGCGCCGGAAGATGCGCCTGAAACTGATCGTGCATCTGGTTCGCCGCAGCACGATGGAAGAAAGCTACGAGCGTCTGCCGCTGCCGTCGCAGAGCGAAGAAATCCTCGGCCTGCCGATTCGCAAGGTCGTCATCCCTGTCGAGGCCGGCCGAAATCTCGCCGTGCTGCTCGAAGCCGCCGTGCGCAACACGATCCTGCAACTGCGCGGCATCGATACGCTGCGTGACTTCATGATCCGCCAGCAAAAGGCCATGGAAAGCGACGAGTAACCGCCGCACCGAATCACCGCACGGCCGCGTCCCATTGCTTGCGGTATCATGAATGCCATGCGCATTATTCTCATCACAGGAATCTCGGGGTCAGGCAAATCCGTCGGCCTCAAAGCCCTCGAAGACGCGGGTTATTTCTGCGTCGACAATCTTCCCCCTCTTCTATTGCGCGCGCTGGTCACTGCGCGCCTCGAGGAAAACGGCGAAACGCTGGCCGTTTCCATGGATGTCCGCAGCGCCAGCTCGCTGATCGGACTACCCGCCGATCTGGCGTGGCTGCGCAGCCAGGGCCACGATGTGAAAGTCTTGTTCCTCACCGCCAAAACCGATTCCCTGATCGCACGCTTTTCCGAAACGCGCCGCAGCCATCCGCTCTCGCATCGCAGCTTCACCAGCAATAATGTGGACGAGCGCCGCACCCTGACCGAATGCATACGCGAAGAACGTGAAATGCTCGCCGGCATCGAAGAAATCAGTCACGTCATCGATACCTCCGGCATGCGCGCCAACAAGCTGCGCGCCTGGATCAAGGGACTGGTCGACAGCGATCGCTCGCCGCTGACGATCATGTTCGAATCGTTTGCATTCAAGTTCGGCGTGCCGCTCGATGCCGATCTCGTGTTCGATGTACGCACGCTGCCGAATCCGCATTACGACGAGAAGTTGCGGCCGCTGACGGGACGCGATGCGCCGGTGCAGGAATTCCTGCTGGCGCAGCCGGATGCGGTGACGCTGCTGGCCGATATTCGCGGCTTTGTCGAGAAATGGTTGCCGGCCTTCAAGAACGATAATCGCGGCTACCTGACCGTTGCCATCGGCTGCACCGGCGGCCAGCACCGCTCGGTCTATTTCGTCGAACGGCTGGCGGATTATTTCCGTGCAACCGAACACGTTCTGCTGCGCCATCGCGAACTTGACTGAACTCCACGGCCCGACCGCCATCCGGCATCGTTCATACCGATGCCTCAGTGCGCAGTAGCGGATCGGCTGACAATTCAACCTGCAACCGCATCGCACCGATCAAATCGCCATGCCTGAAAATCCCGACTGGCTGCCGTTATTCCCGCTCAATGCCGTGCTGTTCCCGGACGGCGTCCTGCCGCTGAAGATATTCGAAACGCGCTACATCGACATGGTGCGCGACTGCATGAAACGCGAAGCGCCGTTCGGCGTCGTCCTGATCAAATCCGGCGCGGAAGTCGGTGCAGTGGCCGAACCGGAAAACATCGGTTGCCTGGCCCACATCACGAATTGGGATGCGCCGCAGCTCGGCGTATTGCTGCTGCGCACGCAAGGCGGGCAACGCTTCCGCATTCTGGAAACGCGCTCCTTCAAGGATCAGCATCTGGAAGGCCGTGTCGAACTGATTGCACCCGATGCGCCCGGCATATTGTCGACGCTGCATGCGCCCTGCGCCGATACGTTAAGGCTTGTCATCCACGATACCAACACGAAGGGCCGCGCCGAGCTGGGCGAAGAATTCGACAGTCCGTTTGCCGAACCGCTTCGCCTGAAAGAGGCCGGCTGGGTAGCCAATCGCTGGAGCGAGATTCTGCCGATACCATTGAAGGCGCGGCAAAAACTGCTGGAACTGAATGACGCGCAAACCCGGCTGACGATCATCCATCAGTACCTGCTGCAACATCGCATCGTGTGAATTGTGTATAACCGCAGCGGACTATCGCGATAACAGATCCGGCTCGTGGAAAAGCGCGAGCAGCAGTTTCTTGATCGGCGCCGGCAATGGCGCTGCAGCCATGTTTCCGACCGGATACCAGGCGTGATTGCGTTGTGCGGCAACCTGCAGCCGGCGCGCAAGATCGATGCGGTACGGACTCACATGCAATTTGAAGTGCGTGAAAACGTGCGTGAAAGGCGACAGCTTCTCCACCGATTCCGCCACACCGAACGAAGCAATGGCGCTATCGAAATCGATGCCCTCGTTTTCCGCATGCGAAGGTACTTCCGGCAGCGACAGCAAGCCGCCCCAGATACCACTATCCGGCCGTTGTTCGAGCAGCACCTGATCGCCATCGACAATCACCAGCATCGTCGCCTGTTTTTCCGGTATCGCCTTCTTCGGCTTGCGCACCGGCAATTCCGCGGTGCGTCCGGTCGCATAGGCAACGCAGCGATGCGCCAGCGGGCAGCGTGTGCAGGCCGGGCGATTGCGCGTGCACAATGTCGCGCCCAGATCCATCAGGCCTTGCGTGTAGGCCTCGACACCGCGCTCCGGCAGCAAGGCCACCGCGCGCAGCCAGAGTTCGTTTTCCACCGCTTTCTCGCCGGGATAGCGCTCGACGCCGAACACACGTGCAAACACGCGCTTTACATTGCCATCCAGGATGGCGGCACGCGTGCCGTATGAAAATGCGGAAATCGCCGCCGCAGTCGAACGTCCGATGCCGGGCAACAGTTCCAGCAACGCCGGATCGCGCGGGAATGCGCCGCCGTATTGGGCCACGACTTTCTGCGCACATTGATGCAGATTGCGCGCACGCGAGTAGTAGCCGAGTCCGCTCCAGTGCGCCATCACCTGTTCCGATGGTGCGGCAGCCAGTTCCTGAATCGTGGGGAAGGTATCGAGAAAGCGCAGATAGTAGGGAATGACGGCCGCGACCTGCGTCTGCTGCAGCATGATCTCGGACAGCCACACGCGATAGGCATCACGCGTGTTCTGCCACGGCAAAGCGTGACGTCCGTGCTGCTTTTGCCATTCGATCACGTCCCGCGAAAAACCCGGGTCCGGCTCGATGACGATCGCATTCGCCGGCTGTTCCTTTTTTACCGTCCGCTTGCGGGAAGCGGGTGCATCGACATCGTGTTCTGCAACAACCCGTTTCATCTATGCGGCGACCTTCAATATGCCGAGCTGCGCCGAAATTGCCGCCTTCAGCTCGTTTTCCAGACGCGTCAGCATTGCACGCTGCGTATCCAGCTCCAGTTGCATCTGCTCGAACGACAGCACTTTTTCTTCGAGGCTGTCGGTGGCAACGTGGATCTTTTCGATCGATTTCTTGCGGCGCTTCAATTGCAGTTTATGTTCGCCGATCTGCGCTTCCAGCGGTGCCATTACCACTTTCAGCCACGCTTCGACATCGCGATTCGCCTGCAGCAGGCTTTGCCGTACGCGCGAGGCGATCGAGTCGAAGAATTTCTGCATCAGCACCACCTGCGGCGTCGTCAGGATCGTCGCCGCGCCGAACTGCTTGTGATACAGCTGTTCGATCATGGCGATTTCCTTCATGTATTTCTCCAGCGTGAAGGGCATCGGCGTCGACAGCGCAAGCCCGTGCTCGGTCGAGAATTTGCGATACATCACTGACATCATCTCGCCGATTTCATCCGTCTTCTGCGACGAGAGTTCGAGATTGTGCAGGGCTTGCTGGAAGAATTCCCTGACCGCCTGCCGCAGTCCGGCCGAGAACCGGCTCTTTTCCATTGCATCGCGCGTGGTGCGAATGTTTTCCTTCAGCACGCCCATGCCGAGATGAGTAAACACTTCGGTCGACAGGCGCGCGAATACCGAGCGCGTGGCCTGCAGCTTGAACAGGCTGCCGTCGAACTCGCGCTTTTCCATGTCGATACGCTTCATCATGTGATCGAGAATCGTCTGATTCTTGCCGCGCAGGCTTTTCAGTTCGACCAGCTGTTCGACGACATTGCGCGAGCGCGACGACAGCAATGCCTGCCGGGACGTGATCATCTCGCCGACTTCCGTCATCAGTTGCGCGCGGATGATGTCCTGCTTGGCGGGAATCAGTTCGCGCGAGAGCGCATTTTCAAGCGCAGGTACGCGGCTTTTCTCCAGCAGGGATGCGTCGCCGTTGATTTTTCCGACCAGTCCCTTCTGTGCGGAAACAGGAAAAATCTGGCGTTCGGAAAGATCCAGCATCTGCGCAACATTGGCGACCTGCATCCCGATCTGCTGCTCGACTTCATCGTGCGAGCGCAACTCGTCCCACATGCTGTCGATCTTGTTGAGCACGACCAGGCGGCCGGCACCGGTGCCACCGATGTGGTTGCGCCAGATGTCGATGTCGCTCTTCGTCACGCCGGTATCGGCGGCGAGAATGAACAGCACGGCATGCGCGTTCGGAATCAGGTTCAGCGTCAGTTCGGGTTCGGTACCGATCGCATTGAGGCCCGGCGTATCGACGATCACAAGACCCTGCTTGAGCAATGGATGCGGGAAGTTGACGATGGCATGACGCCACCGCGAAATCTCGACCATGCCGTCATCGTCGACTGCCACCACCATGTCGAGATCGGTTTCATCGTAGAGGCCATAACGGGCCGCTTCCTCGATCGGCACGCGCTTGGTCAGGCTGACCTGCTTGAATGCTTCGAGCATGCCGTCGCCGGAAGTGATGTCGAGCGGCAGCACGGTCCAGACCTGGCTTTGCGTCTTGAAGTCGCTGGTCGATTGCGACTCGGCGCGCGTTTCGATCGGCAGCAGACGGATCGATGGCGGAAACGTTTCGTCGAACAGCAATTCGGTCGGGCACATCGTGGTGCGGCCGGCCGAGGTGGGAAGAATGCGCTGGCCGTAATCGGCGAAGAAGATCGCATTGATCAACTCTGATTTGCCACGCGAGAATTCGGCGACAAATGCGATCGACAGCTTGTCTTCGTTCAGGCGCACGAGCGCATGCGACAGGCGCTGCTCGCATGCCGCATCGGAAAGCGCCAGTTCCTGCACGCAATCACGATAGCGTTCCAGCGCACTCCTGACGTTATCGCGCCAGCCGCTGTATTCCTGAAATGTCTGCACCAGATTACTCACACGGGCCTCGCTTCATGCTGTTTATTCTTATGATTCGGGTGCGCGAATCGGATGTTCAACGCAGTCGTAACCGGACACTAGCACCGGCCGTCACTTTTGACAATTTGGACAGTAGAACGTCGAACGCTGTCCCTGCACGATCTGGCGGATCGGCGTATTGCAAATCCGGCAAGGTTCGCCGGTTCGCGCGTAGATAAAATAATTCTGCTGGAAATAGCCCGACTGCCCGTTGACCGACATGAAATCCTGCAGCGTGCTGCCACCCTGCTCAATGGCGGCTGCCAGAATCTCGCGGATCGCCTGCGCCAATCGTTCATAGCGCACCAGACCGATGCGATGCGCCGGCGTCTTCGGATTGATGCGCGCCTGGAACAGACTTTCGGACGCATAAATATTGCCGACGCCGACCACGATGTCTCCGGCGAGCAACACGTGCTTGATCGCCGAGCTGCGGCCGCGCGTCTGCCGGTACAGCCATTGCGCGGTGAATTTTTCTTCCAGCGGCTCGACGCCGAGCGCGCGCAACAGCAGATGATCATCGACCGCGCCGCTCTTCCGCCGCATGCCACAGCACCGCGCCGAAACGGCGCGGATCGCTCAATGCGCAGAACCTGATCGCCGACCGTCAGGTCAAAGTGATCGTGCTTCCTCGGAGGCACATCCAGCGGCAGAATGCGCAAGTGGCCCGACATGCTGAGATGCATGATCAACGTGCCGTGATCGAAATGAATCAGCAGATACTTGCCGCGCCGGCCTGTACTGCGCACCGTTCGTCCGGCCAGCGTCTGCGACAGTCCGGCAGGAAAAGGCCAGCGCAAACCGGTGTGGCGCAATTCGACTCCCGCAACGATGCGTCCTTCCAGATGCGGCGCGACGCCGCGGCGCGTTACTTCGACTTCAGGTAATTCCGGCATGGCGACTGCTGTTTTTCCGGTGGTGAGATGAATGCATCGATAAGTCCGGCGAACGGCCCTGCGCACCTTGCAGCAACGCGCATGGCGTGTCGGTTAAGCGTAGAATAAAAACCTGCTCGATTTGCCTGGACTTCAATTGAAAAATGCTCTCGCTCATTGTAACGCTGTCTGCTCCTTTTCTCGGCTGGCGCCACGCAGGCCCAACCGCACCGCAATGAAACACCGAATCTGCTGGCGCAGCAAAGCCTGACGCCACCGGTTGCCGTGAACGGCGCGGCCGATTCCACGCACCGACGAAAAAGAAGACGCCGGCCTGCCTTCGCTCAACCTGACGGAAGACCTGCTCTACAAACTGCTGCGCGCCGAAATCGCCTACCAGCGGGGCGACTGGCAGCTGCATATGTCACGATGCTGGTTTCCGCACAGGAAACACGCGATCCACGGCTGGCGCGCCGCGCTGCCGAGATCGCCCTGAGCGTCAAGCGCACCGGCGAAGCCTTGTCGGCCGTCAGATTGTGGCGCGAACTCGCGCCGGCTTCCGACGAAGCCAACCAGTTTTATCTGGGCCTCGTCGTGCTTGGCGACAATCTGGCGGAAGCCAAACCGATTTTCGTCGAACGCCTGCGCGAAGTGCGTCCCCAGGCGCGCGGCTTGCTGATCCTGCAGATACAGCGCCTGCTCGCCAGCACAAAGGACAAGCAGGCTGCCTTCGCCCTGATGGAAGAACTGGTCGCACCGTATCCTGATCTGGTTGAAAGCCACATCGCGCTCGCGCATGGTGCCTTCGCCAACAAGGAATTGACCCGTGCGCGCATCGAGGCACAGCAGGCGCTGAAGATCAAACCCGATCTGGAAATTGCCGCATTGATGGTGGCGCAGACGATGGACGATCGCGCGGATGCACTGCAATCCCTCTCCACCTTTCTCGATGCCAATCCAAAAGCGCGTGACATTCGCATTGCCTATGCAAAGATCCTGATCGACGACAAACAGTACGATCAGGCGCGCAAGCAATTCGACATCCTGCTTCAGGAAAAACCGAACGACCCGACTATCCTGTATGCGATGGGCATCCTCGCCGCGCAGGTCAATGACCGTGCAACCGCGGAGAAATACCTGACCGCCTATATGGCGGAACTGGAAGAAAATCCCGATGAAAGCCGCGATCCGGTACAGGCGCTGCTGATCCTCGCGCAGATCGCCGAAGACCGCAAAGACTATCCGGCAGCGCTGAAATGGCTGTCGCAGGTCGATCCCGGTCCGGCCTACCTTGAGGCACAGATCAACAGCGCGCAAATCATGGCGCTGAGCGGCGACCTGCATGGCGCACGCGACCTGCTTGCCCACCTGAAACCGGAAGGCCAGCGCGAAAGCGTCCAGCTCGTGGTCGCTGATGCGCAATTGCTGCGCGATGCCGATCGCATGCCGGAAGCGCTGGCAGTCATGGCCAAGGGCGCTGGAACGCTTTCCCGACAATACCGGATTACTGTACGACTACGCGATGCTGGCAGAGAAAGCGAATCGCCTCGATCTGATGGAAACCCTGCTGCGCAAGATCATCCTTATCGCGCCGAAAAACCAGCACGCATACAATGCGCTCGGTTATTCCCTCGCCGAACGCAATGTCCGCCTGCAGGAAGCGTACACGCTGATCGAGAAAGCCCTGGAGCTCGCGCCCGAAGATCCATTCATCATGGACAGCATGGGCTGGGTGCAATTCCGCCTGGGCCGCCTGCAGGAAGCCGAGGACTATCTGCGCCGCGCCTATGCATTGCGCCCCGATGTAGAAATCGGCGTGCACCTGGGTGAAGTTTTATGGACCAAAGGTGAAAAGGAAAGTGCGCAGCAATTCTGGCGCGAAGCCAATCAAAAGGATCCGCAGAACGACCTCCTGAAAAGCACGCTTGCACGCCTGCGCATCAGCCTGTAATCGATGATCGTCATGGCGGCACATGCCGCCATGACATGCAACGCCGCACCCGGCCTTCCCCTTGTCCCGCACGATCAGGCCTTTGACACGCGACAGATACCATTCCGTTTCCCATGACAGCGATCCCGTTCATTTCCCCTTTTATTTCTCATCCAGCAGGCACGCGAAAAATCGGTGTGCTCGCATTGATGCTCTCTGCCATTCTGCTGGCCGGTTGTGCCGGCATTGCTCCCCAATCGGATGACGTTGGCAGCGAGGCAGTGCAATCGGCTTCCGTCCGCGTCTATCGCGACGCGATCGATCTGGACGGGCGTCTCTCAGTGCAATATCAACGAAACGGCGAAGACGAATCGATCCACGGCAGCTTTACCTGGCAACAAAGCGCCCAACGCAGCACGGTCGCGATCCTGTCGCCGCTCGGCCAGATTCTGGCCACCATCGATGTCGAACCCGGCAACGCAACGCTGACGCAATCGGGACATGCACCACGCAGCGCACCGGATGTCGACGAACTTGCTGCACAGGCGCTCGGCTGGCCGTTGCCGGTTTCCGGATTGCGTACCTGGCTGCAGGGATTTGCAGTCGATGCCAACGGAAAACCATTTGCCGCAACGCCTGCCGACACCCGCGTGACCACGGGCGACAGCTGGCGCATCCAGTACGTCACCTGGGACGAAAGCGATCCCGCCCATATTCATCCGAAACGCATCGATCTCGAACGGCAGACCGAACAGGCCGGCAAGGTCGCGATCCGCATCGTGATCGATCGCTGGCAAACGCAGTGATCGCATGACAAATCGAGACATGACGCGCACGCTCCGCGATTGCCCTGCGCCGGCAAAACTGAACCTGTTCCTGCACGTGACCGGCCGCCGCGCCGATGGTTACCACCTGCTGCAAACCGTCTTCCAGTTACTGGATCATGGCGATACGCTGCACTTCGCAACGCGTGACGACGATCGCATCCATCGCACCACGACGCTTGCCGGCGTACCGGAAGACGCCGATCTGGCGATACGAGCCGCGCGGCTTTTGCAACAGGCGGCAAAAGTCAAAAATCCCGGACAGGTTTTGGGCACCGATATCGCCGTCGAAAAGCGCTTGCCGATGGGCGGCGGACTGGGCGGCGGTTCATCGGACGCCGCAACGACGTTATTGGCACTTAATCATCTATGGCAGACCGGCTTGTCGCGTCAGGAACTGATGGTGCTCGGATTGCAGCTCGGCGCGGATGTGCCGTTTTTCCTGTTCGGCAGCAACGCCTTCGCAGAAGGTATCGGTGAAGCATTGATCCCCGTCACCACACCGGATTGCTGGTATATCGTGATCGAACCCGGCGTGGCCGTACCAACACAACGCATATTTTCTGCAACGGAATTGACACGGGATTCGAAACCCGTCAAAATATCGGACTTTTCCGGGGCTCCAGTTGGCTTCGGTAAAAACGACCTGCAAGTCGTGGCTGCAAGCTTGTTTCCGCAGATTGCCGACGTCATTGAATGGCTGGGGCAATTCGGCGATGCAAGAATGACAGGTTCCGGCGCTTGCGTGTTCTGCCCGTTTGAGCAGGAACAGCAAGCCGATGCAGTACTTGAAAAAGTACCGCCTCAATGGAAAGCCTGGAAAGCCAGAGCGATCGCGCATCATCCGCTCGCGTATTTGCAGCAGTCGTGACACCAGATTCGTTTGTCGACTATCCGGCGCTGAAGCAGCGAAGATAAACGGCAGACAACAAGGTTGCGTAGGGGAATCGCCAAGTTGGTTAAGGCACTGGATTTTGATTCCAGCATTCGAAGGTTCGAATCCTTCTTCCCCTGCCATTCATCAAAGCAGCATCTGAGTACAAGCAAGCCGCCAACACAAGACTTCACAGTCGGGTTTTGGCGGCTTCAGCCTTTTAAACGACCGTAGTTCAACGACTGTAGCAGGGATCCCATGGCGCTCGAGAACCTGATGGTTTTTACCGGTAACGCAAATCCGGACTTGGCTTTGGGGGTTGCGAAGCACCTCGGCCTTCCACTCGGCAAAGCCGTTGTCTCCAAATTCTCGGATGGCGAAATCATCGTCGAAATCAACGAGAACGTGCGCGGCAAGGATGTCTTCGTCCTGCAATCGACCTGCGCACCGACCAACGACAACCTGATGGAAATCATGCTGATGGTCGACGCCTTGAAGCGCGCATCGGCCGGCCGCATCACCGCCGCGATTCCCTACTACGGTTACGCCCGCCAGGATCGCCGCCCGCGCTCGGCACGGGTCGCGATTTCGGCAAAAGTCGTCGCCAACATGTTGCAGGAATCCGGCGTCGAACGTGTCCTGATCATGGATCTGCATGCAGACCAGATACAGGGCTTCTTCGATATCCCGGTGGACAATATTTATGCGTCGCCGATTTTGCTGAGCGACCTGGTGGCAAAGAATTACGATGACCTGCTGGTCGTCTCGCCGGACGTCGGCGGCGTGGTTCGCGCCCGTGCATTGGCAAAACGCCTGAACTGCGATCTGGCCATCATCGACAAACGTCGCCCGAAAGCGAACGTGTCGGAAGTGATGAACATCATCGGTGAAGTCGAAGGCCGCAACTGCGTGATCATGGATGACATGGTCGATACCGCCGGCACGTTGACCAAAGCCGCAGAAGTATTGAAGGAACGCGGCGCGAAGAAAGTGATCGCCTACTGTACGCATCCGGTGTTGTCGGGTCCTGCGATCGATCGCATTACCAACTCGCCGCTGGACGAGCTGGTCGTGACCGACACGATTCCGCTGAGCGAAGCCGCGCGTGCCTGCCCGAAGATTCGCGTATTGACCTGCGCACCGCTACTGGCGGAAACCTTCAAGCGTATCACCAAGGGCGACTCCGTGATGTCGCTGTTTGCGGACTGAAGATAAAGAACGTCAAGTCCTGTACTTTCGGGTGCAGGCAGGCAAGCCGGTGTTGTTCAACTGACTTGCCGTATCGGGTGTGACGCTGTCGCACCCATTTAAAAAATCCTCTGGTCGCGGGGGATTTAACCGCAGGATGAATTTCATCCCTGCAATTATTGGAGCTCTATCATGAAAGTAGTTGCATTTGCACGCAAAGAGCTGGGGACCGGAGCGAGCCGCCGCCAGCGTATTGCAGGCCTGACCCCAGGAATCGTGTACGGCGGAACCGCCGCACCGTTGAACATCTCGCTCGATCACAATGCGCTGTATCACGCATTGAAAAAAGAAGCATTCCACTCGTCGATTCTCGACCTGGAAGTAGATGGCAAAGCTGAAAAAGTGTTGTTGCGCGACTTCCAAGTCCACGCATACAAACAACTCGTTCTGCACGCTGATTTCCAGCGCGTCGACGCAACCCACAAGATCCACGTCAAAGTGCCTTTGCACTTCATCAACGCTGATATCTCGCCAGCAGTCAAACTGTCGGGCGGCATCATCGGTCACGTGACTTCCGAACTGGACATCACCTGCCTGCCAGCTGATTTGCCGGAATTCGTTGAAGTTGATCTGGCCGCACTCGAAATCGGTCATTCGATCCACTTGGCCGACATCAAATTGCCAAAAGGCGTTGTTGCTGTGATCCACGGTGGTGAAGACAACCCAACGATCGCAACGGCTTCGATTCCTGCCGGTAAAGTTGAAGACGCTGCGGCACCTGCTGCCGACGCTGCAGCTGCTCCTGCTGCCGACAAGAAGTAATCGCGTACGGGTTCGCCCGTCATGCAAAAAACCCGTCCTCGTGGCGGGTTTTTTATTGTTTGGCCCATACGGCCGAATCCACGATAATCAGATTTTTTCCATCCACGACGCCATGTCCATTCGCCTCATCGTCGGTCTCGGCAATCCGGGACTTGAATACGAACAAACCCGCCACAACGCCGGTTTCTGGCTGGTCGACAATCTGGCGAACAGTCTTCCGCGTTGCAGCCTGTCGCGCGAGACGAAATACAGCGCGCTTGCAGCGAAAACCGTCATCGCTGGCAACGAAGTGTGGCTGCTTGAGCCGCAAACCTTCATGAACCGTTCCGGCCAGTCTGTCGGTGCGCTTGCACGTTTCTTCAAAATCAATCCGGACGAAATCCTGGTCGCGCATGACGAACTCGACCTGCCGCCCGGCATCGCCAAGTTGAAAAAAGGCGGCTCATCCGGCGGACATAATGGTTTGAAAGACATCACCGCTGCGCTCGGCACGCAGGATTACTGGCGTCTGCGCATCGGCATCGGCCATCCACGCACGTTGAATCTGAATCAGGCAGTGGTCGATTTTGTATTGCATCGCCCGCGCAAGGAAGAACAACCGCTAATTGATGATGCCATTGCAAAAAGCCTGTCGATTGTCCCGTTGCTGTGCGAAGGCAACTTCAATGCGGCCGCGATGAAATTGCACACGGTTGAGAAATAATTCAATCAAATCCACGCTGAATCCGTTCAATTGCGCCAATCCGCAACATCCTGTCGCAAGTTAGCTGACAGCCAAACGCGGCACAACCGCTCGCTACGGTAAAATAGCGGGTTAATTCATCTCTCAGCAAAGCACAACATCATGAGTCTCAAATGCGGCATCGTCGGCCTGCCTAACGTCGGCAAATCCACTCTCTTCAACGCACTCACGAAGGCCGGCATTCCTGCTGAGAATTATCCTTTCTGCACGATCGAACCGAACGTCGGCATGGTCGAAGTGCCTGATCCACGTTTGCAGGCACTGGCAGACATCGTCAAGCCGGAACGCATCCTGCCTGCCACCGTCGAATTCGTCGATATCGCCGGCCTCGTTGCAGGCGCGTCCAAAGGCGAAGGCCTGGGCAATCAGTTCCTCGCGCACATCCGCGAAACCGATGCGATCGTCAACGTCGTGCGCTGCTTTGAAGACGACAACGTGATCCACGTCGCCGGCAAGATCAATCCGCTCGACGATATCGAAGTCATTCAAACCGAACTCGCACTGGCCGATATGGGCACAGTCGAAAAAGCGATCCATCGCGAAAACAAGAAAGCCCGTTCAGGCGACAAGGATGCGACCAAACTGGTCGAAATCCTCGAACGCATCATGCCGCACCTGAACGAAGCCAAACCGGTACGCGCGATGGGCCTCGACAAGGAAGAAATGGAACTGATCAAGCCGCTGTGCCTGATCACTGCCAAGCCGGCAATGTATGTCGGCAACGTGTCCGACTCCGGCTTCACCGACAATCCCTTGCTGGATCAGTTGACCGCGTACGCCAAATCGCAAAATGCGCCGGTTGTTGCCATCTGCGCCGCGATCGAATCCGAGATCGCCGAACTGGACGACGCCGACAAAAAGGAATTCCTCGCCGACATGGGCATGGAAGAACCAGGTCTGGATCGTTTGATCCGCGCCGGTTTTTCATTGCTCGGCTTGCAAAGCTACTTCACCGCCGGCGTAAAGGAAGTGCGCGCGTGGACAATCCACGTCGGCGATACCGGCCCGCAAGCAGCGGGCGTGATCCACACCGATTTCGAGCGTGGCTATATCCGTGCGCAAACGATTGCGTATGAAGATTTCATCAAGTTCAAGGGCGAACAAGGCGCGAAGGAAGCCGGCAAGATGCGCGCCGAGGGCAAGGAATATGTCGTCAAGGATGGCGATGTTTTGAACTTCCTGTTCAACGTCTGACCCGGACTCGCCCTATACCTGCTTCGGCTTTCGATATCTTCTGGCCGAAGCAGCTATTCTCCTTACGTTTCGCTCATTTTCATCCATGCCGATCCTGACCGAGCTCAATCTGTACCCGATCAAATCCTGCGCCGGCATCTCGCTGCGCGAGGCCACACTGACGGCAGCAGGTTTGACGATCGATCGGATCCACGATCGCGAATGGATGGTGGTGGATGACAACGGCGACGCGCTGACGCAGCGCGAATATCCCGCCATGGCGCTGATCGTGCCGCGCCTCAAATCCGATACGCTGGAACTGCGTGCACCGGGCATGCTGCGACTGGAAATTCCGCTCGGCCTGCCCCATCCCGATGATGAAAAACTGATCGAGGTGCAAGTGTGGAACGACCGCCTGCGCGCCTATGATTGCGACGAAGTGACGGCGCAATGGTTTTCCAACGCCATCGGTATTTCCTGCCGGCTCGTGCGCTTTCATCCGGATGCCAGGCGCTTTGCCGATCCGGCATGGGCTGACGATGCCGAGGCGCCGACGCTTTTTTCCGATGGTTTCCCGATACTCGTCATCGGTGCGGAATCGCTGGCGGATCTGAACGAAAAACTGGTTGCACAAGGACGCGAGGCGCTGCCGATGAACCGGTTCCGCCCCAATCTGGTATTCGGCGATCTTCCGCCGTATGAAGAGGATCTGGCTGAATCGTATGCCATCGGCGACGCACTCCTGAAACCGGTCAAACCCTGCCCGCGCTGCCCAATACCCTCAATCGATCAAGCCACGGGAAAGTTCGGACCGGATCCGCTCGATATCCTGCGCACATATCGCGTCAATCCCAGGGTGGACGACCGCATCACGTTCGGTATGGACGCCGTTCTGCTCAAGGGCGCGGGACAGCAATTGCGCGTAGGGCAGAACGTGGACGTTACGCTGGCCTTCTAGCCGGACGTTTTGCCGATCTGTTGCCATCGTGTCTTTATCAAGCGCGATATCCATCTTTACGCAGGCATAAATTGCCACAAGGAAAGCATCAAGGTAGTATTCCGTACTTCTTATCCGTTGCCGCGTTTCCTCTCCTTGCGGCCCTGAATTGACGTCCATGACGAACAAGCTGGTTTCAGAAAATTCGCAGTTACGCAGCCAGCTGGAACTGCTGCTGGAACAGGCACACCGCAATCAGCAAATCATGCAGCGCTATCAGGCATTCGATCTGAAGTTCATCGGCGCCAACACCTTCCAGGAATTGATCGACAGCGTATTCGATACGCTGACCGAAGCATCGGAGCTGGATGTCGTCACACTGGCGCTGATCGATCCGGATGCCGAAATCCGCCGCATCCTGACCGACCTGCGCATCGATGTCAGCGATTATCCGAACCTGATTTTTATCGAGCAGCCGAACGGCATCGGCGATATCGCCCATCCCGCACGCAAGCCATCACTCGGTCCATACAGCGCGCTGCAGCATCGGCGACTGTTTCCCGATTCGGTGCTGAAACCGGTCAGCGTCGCCATCCTGCCACTGATTCGGCGCAATGCGCTGATCGGCTGGCTCAGCCTCGGCAGTCTCGATACGTCCCGCTTCACGTCCAGCATGGCGAGCGATTTTCTGCAGCATCGGGCGTCCATCGTCGCGATTTGCGTCGAGAACGTGATCAACAACGAACGTCTGCAACACATCGGGCTGACCGATCCGCTGACCGGCGTCAACAACCGGCGTTATGTGGAACGGCGTCTGCTGGAAGAAGTCGGCCGCACGCAACGGCACGGCTATGCCTTGTCGAGCATGTACATCGATCTGGATCATTTCAAGACAGTCAACGATCGCTACGGTCATCAGGGTGGCGATGAAGTGTTGCGCGAGGTCGCCGCGCGCATCAAGGCGGAGTTGCGACTCAGTGATGCGCTGGGGCGCTTCGGCGGGGAAGAGTTTGTCGTGCTGCTGATCGATGCGCCGCATGAGGCGGCGATCGCCGTCGCCGAACGCATACGCATCGGCATCGGCAATCGGCCCCTGATTCTGACAAGCGGCGAGGAATTGCAAGCCACCGTATCGATCGGCGTGTCGACGCTGGGCAAGGTAGATCGCAAGGATGACACCGCGCCCGTTGCCCAGCAATTGCTGGCGAAAGCCGATGAGGCGCTGTATCGGGCAAAAAAGGCGGGCCGCAACCGCGTGGTGAGCGCCGATTGAGCGGCGTCCGCAAAAGAAAAAGGGACCTGACGGTCCCTTTTTTTCATGAAGCTGTTTTCAGTTCGGTCTGCAGACGCTCGTACTTGGCCTGCAACTCTTCCGGCGTTTCACGCCAGGCAGGATTGAACGGAATGCAACTGACGGGGCAAACCTGCTGACACTGCGGCTCGCTGAAATGACCGACGCATTCGGTGCATTTATGCGGATCGATCTCGTAGATCTCCTGCCCCATGTAGATTGCATCGTTCGGGCATTCGGGTTCGCATACATCGCAATTGATGCACTCCTCCGTAATCAGCAAAGCCATGCTGCACCATCCCGCAAACCTGCAATCAATAATTGCATGACCGGCTCCGTTTTCAGCGTTATCGCTGAGCAGCCATCTTTTCCTTCAGCCATTTATCGACCGACGGGAAGACGAACTTCGAGACATCGCCACCCAGTGCGGCGATCTCACGCACAATCGTACCGGAAATGAACTGATACTGATCCGACGGCGTAAGGAACAGGGTTTCGACATCCGGCAGCAGATAGCGATTCATGCCGGCCATCTGGAATTCATACTCGAAATCGGACACCGCGCGCAGGCCGCGCACGATCACGCGCGCATCATGGCGGCGCACGAAATCCTTCAACAGGCCGGAGAAGCTTTCGACATGCACGTTGGGGTAGTGTCCGAGTACTTCATTCGAAATCGTCAGGCGTTCTTCCAGCGTGAAGAACGGCTTCTTGTTCTTGCTGTCGGCAACGCCGACGATCAGTTTGTCGAACAAACCCGAGGCGCGGCGCACCAGATCTTCATGACCGCGTGTCAGAGGATCGAATGTTCCTGGATAAATGGCTGTGACCATATGTGGGCTCCCGTGGGTGGCTAGGTGTCGGCTCGCGGACAGGCGACGCAGGCGCCGGATGAACGGCTGGATGGGCGATTCGGCTTGTCAAACCGGCATCGCGCGGCGATACACGATAGGCACCGCAAATAACAGAAAGCGCATTATGCCTGAAGTTCAGGCAGTTTTTTGGATTGCAGCAGATGGTAAAAAACCAGTCCGGCGTTATCGGCTCGCACGATTTCCCAGCCTTCCAGCCATGCCGGCGGCGCTTCCGACAGCAGCGACGCCTCCGCTTCGACATAAATCAGGCCGCCCGGGCGCAGCAGCGCCGCGCAGGACGGAAGGGTGCGCGCCAGCCAGTCCTGGTGATACGGCGGATCGAGGAAAATCAGATCGAATTGCGCCTCGCCGCTGCGCTGCATGCCTTGCAATGTCGATAACGCATCGCCACGCACGATGCGCACCTGATCGGCATGCAGCTTTTCCTTTGTCGCTTCCAGCTGGCGCGCTGCAGGCGTATGCACCTCGATCATGACAACCTGCCCGACGCCGCGGCTGGCGGCTTCGAAACCCAGCACGCCGGTTCCTGCAAACAAGTCGAGGCAGGCAATGCCGTCCCATGCGCCATCGATCAGATGATTGATCCAGTTGAAGACCGTTTCCCGCACGCGATCGGGCGTGGGCCGCAAGCCTTCACCATCCAGAACAGGCAGCGGCGTGCGTTTCCATTGCCCGCCGATGATGCGGACCTGATGCGTCATGGCGGGACGTGCGGCACGCTTCGGCGCGGGTTTCTTGTTCGGTTGCTTGGGCATGGGAAATGGCCGCGAATCGCTTCGCGTGTAAAAACGTTATGAATGAAAACCGGCGGCGCAGATGCAGGGAGCGCAATCCGCCGGCGTGCAGCTTATTCGCCGCCTGCGCCGACAACCACTGTCGATAATTTATCGAGCTGCAGTTTGCGATTGAATGCCGTTTTGATCTGCTCCGCCGATACGCGATTCACGTTCGCGGTCCAGGTATCGAGATAATCGAGCGGCAAATCGTAGAAGCCGATCGCTGCGATATTTTCCAGTATCTTGCGATTGCTGTCGATGCGCAGCGAAAAACCGCCGATCATGTTGTCCTTCGCAGCTTTCAGCTCGGATGCGGTCGGGCCGTCACGCAGATAGTCGGCGACGGTTTCTCGCACGATCTTCAGCGACTGATCGGCCTGATCGCTTTTCGTCTGCAAACCGATCTGGAATGCACCGGGTTGCGCCAGCGGTTCGAAGTAACTGCTGACACCATAGCTGAGCCCGCGCTTCTCGCGCACCTCGTTCATCAGGCGCGACACAAATCCGCCGCCGCCCAGCACGTAATTACCGACGATCAGGGGAAAATAATCCGGATCGTGCCGCGCCAGCGCCGGCATGCCCATCAATATGTGCGCCTGCGACGATGCATGCGCAATGCGTTGCTCGCTGCCCTTGTTGATGGCAACCGCCGGCAACGCCGGAAGCGGCTGGCCTCGCGGCAGGCGCTCGGTCAATTGCCGTGCGATCTTGTCCGCATCGGCACGCGTGACGTCACCGATCATGGCGACCACGGCACGATTGGCGACATAGTAGCGGGCGTGAAAAGCCAGCAGATCGTCACGCGTGATTGCCTCGACCGAGGCGGCGCTCAACTGCGCGCCGTAAGGATGATCGCCGTACAGCAAGGAGGAAAAAGCGCGGTCGGCAATGACTTCCGGTTTGGTCAGGCTTTCCTTGATGGCGGAAACCGTGCGCGCCTTGTCGCGCGCCAGCAGTTCCGCCGGAAAACTCGGCTGCGCCAGCAAGCGGGCCAGCAGAGCGACTGCCGTCTCGCGTTCTGTCGTCAGTGTGCGCAATGTAAGGCCGGAACGATCATCGTCGATGCGACTGCCGCGCTGCGCCGCAGTATCGGCAAAGGCGTCGAGGATTTGCGCCTCATTCAATGCCGGCTCGCTGCCGTCGGCGGATTTCCCTTCGTGCAGGCCGCGCGCCAGCATCGCGTTCGTCAATGCGGCGGTGCCGGCCTTGACGGCCGGATCGCGGCGCGAACCCGCATCGAAATCGACGCTGACGTCCAGCATCGGGATTGTGTGATTTTCGACAAACAGCACGCGTGCGCCGTTGTCCAGCGTCCATGACTGTATCTTCAACGCCGCGTGGGAAACACTGCATGCGGCGCACAGCATGGCACCTGCAATCAATTTAAGCATGATGACTCCGGAGATTCTTTGCAATTGTTCGGGACAAGGTGATGACACGGATCAGCGCAGCAGTTCGGCAGGCGGTGCAGCCACAGGCTGTTTGCCGGAAGATGGCAACGGCACCAACGTTCCCACCGTCAATGCATCGTCGCCGAAATATTTCTGCGCCACGGCCTGTACCTGTTGCGGCGTCACGGCGCGCAGTTTTTCGATGAGGCGATCGATGTCCTTGTACGACAGGCCGGACATTTCCATCACGCCGATTTCCATCGCCTGCCCGAATACCGAATCGCGCTTGTAAATCTGGCCGGCGATCAGTTGCGTCTTCACACGCTTGAGTTCATCTTCGGATACGCCGTCCTTCGCAATGCGTCCCACCTCTGCACGCAATCGCTTCTCCAGTTCTTGGGTCGTGGTTCCCGCTACCGGCGTGCCGTCGAGCAAAAACAGGACAGGGCCGCGTGCAATGCCGGAATACGATGCACCGACCTCATTGGCCACGCGATCGGTGCGCACCAGTTTCGCGGTCAGCCGTGCATTGTCGTAACCATCGAGTACGGCCGCCAGCACGTCCAGTGCGAACGCATCGGTATCCCTGTCGATGTCATGCAACGACGGCACCTTGAATGCCAGCACGATATAGGGATTCTCGGCCGGCGCCTTGACAGTCACGCGCTTGATGCCGATTTGCGGCGGCTCGTTCTGCGGCCGCGTCCGCACCAGCAGCTTGCCTTTGTAGCGGCCGAAATATTTTTCCGCCAGCTTGTAGACCTGCTGCGAATCCACATCGCCGGAGACGACCATCGTTGCATTGTTCGGCGCGTACCACTGATCGTGCCATGCCTTTACATCATCGATCGTCATGTGCTGCAGATCATCCATCCAGCCGATGACCGGATTGCGGTAGGGATGGACCGCAAAGGCGGTGGCGTTCAACGCTTCGTGCAGCATGGCGGCCGGCTGGTCATCGGTGCGCAGGCGGCGCTCTTCCATGATGACGCGGATTTCCTTGGCGAATTCAGCCTTGTCGAACACCAGATTCTGCATGCGGTCGGCTTCCAGCGCCATGACCGCTTCCAGTCTGGATTTTTCGATCTGCTGGAAGTACGCGGTGTAATCCCTGTTGGTAAAAGCGTTTTCACGACCGCCGAGCTGCGCGACGCGCCGGCTGAATTCACCCGGCTTCAGCTTCTTCGTCCCCTTGAACATCATGTGTTCCAGCGCGTGGGCCAGGCCAGTGGTGCCGTTGCGCTCGTCGACCGAACCGACGCGATACCAGATCATGTGCGCCACAGTCGGCGCGCGATGATCCTCGTTGACGATGATCTTCATGCCGTTCTTGAGCGTGAATTCCTCGATGTGCGCCGCTGTGGCGAAGGCCGGTGCCAAAACCATCACGGCGGCGACCAGCATTGTTCCGATACTCGATTTCATAATCTTTTGCTCTGATAGAATACGGCGATTGTATCCGCTTGCCTGCATTACCACGGCATGCGCCTCTGACCGCTGCTCTGACTCCATTCCCGATGTTTAGTTTCTTCAAGAAAAAACCGCAAGAACCCGTGCCGCAACAGCAGGCACCCGCAGTCGCGTCCGACGCGTCGCCGGCAACCGTTGAGGTCATTGCAGTGCCGTCCGATGCATCTGGCGAAATCGTCGCCGTCGAGACGCCCGCCGAACAAAAGCAATCGTGGATGACGCGCCTGAAAACCGGCCTGTCAAAAACATCTTCCAATCTGACCACGCTCTTCGTCGGTGCCAGGATTGATGACGATTTGTACGAAGAACTGGAGTCGGCGCTGCTGATGTCCGATGCCGGCGTCGATGCAACCCAATTCCTTCTCGACGCACTCAAACGCAAGGTCAGGGACGAAAAACTGACCGAGGCATCACAAGTCAAAACGGCATTGCGCGCGCTCCTGATCGACATGCTCACGCCATTGCAGAAACCGCTGGTGCTGGGCCGCCATCAACCGCTGATCATGATGATCGCCGGCGTCAACGGCGCCGGCAAAACCACCACCATCGGCAAACTCGCCAAGCACCTGCAGGCGCACCGGCAATCGGTCTTGCTGGCAGCCGGCGACACCTTCCGCGCCGCCGCGCGCGAGCAACTGACCATCTGGGGCCAGCGCAACAACGTCACCGTGATCGCGCAGGAATCGGGCGATCCGGCCGCCGTGGCATTCGATGCCGTGCATTCCGCGCAGGCACGCGGCATCGATGTCGTGATGGTCGATACCGCCGGACGGCTGCCGACGCAACTGCATCTGATGGAAGAACTGAAGAAGGTCAAACGCGTGATGGCCAAGGCATCGCCTGACGCACCACACGAAGTGCTGCTGATCATCGATGGCAACACCGGCCAGAACGCATTGACGCAGGTGAAGGCATTCGACGATGCACTCGGCCTGACCGGTCTGGTGGTGACCAAGCTCGACGGCACTGCAAAGGGCGGCGTGCTGGCGGCCATCGCACGCGCACGTCCGATTCCGGTATATTTCATCGGCGTCGGCGAACAGATCGAGGATCTGCAGCCGTTCGATGCACAGGCATTTGTGGAAGCATTACTGGATTGACCGACATCAATGATTGAATTCCGCCAGGTATCGAAACAATATGCGCCGAACATCACGGCACTGTCCGACATCACGCTGTCGGTCAACAAGGGCGAACTGGTTTTTCTCGCCGGCCCGTCCGGCGCAGGCAAATCGACCTTGCTGAAAATGATCGCGGCCATGGAGCGTCCGAGCGAAGGCACGGTCAATGTCAGCGGTTACGATATCGGCGCGATCAAACGATCCGGACTGCCTTACCTGCGTCGTAATCTCGGCCTGATTTTTCAGCAGCAGCGCCTGCTGTCCGACCGCGACGTGCTGGCCAACGTGATGCTGCCGCTGATCGTCTGCGGTGCCGCGAAGCCGGATGCAGAACGACGCGCACGTGCGGCGCTGGACAAGATCGGCCTGCTCGACAAGGCATCGGCGGCACCGATGACGCTGTCCGGCGGCGAACAGCAGCGCGTCTCGATCGCGCGCGCGATCGTCAACCGTCCGCAAATCATTCTGGCCGATGAACCCACCGCCAACCTCGATCGCGATGCAGCCAACAAGGTACTGGATGCGCTGAAGGCATTTCATGCGGTCGGCGTCACTTGCCTGATTTCCACCCACGATGAACAGTTTCTCGATACCGCGACCCGCGTGATCTATCTCGATCACGGCCGCATCATCGAAAGCTGGCGCAGAACCACACCGCAGGAGCCTGCATGAACGGCTGGCTCAGACATCACGGCTTCGCCATCGGCGATGCCTTCCGCCATCTGTTCCGGATGCCGGGCAACTTTCTGCTGAATGTGCTGGTCGTCTCGATCGCGCTGGCGTTGCCGTTTGCCGGATTGACGCTGATTGAAAATGTGCGTCCGGTTTCCGAACAGCTCGCCGTGGAACCGGAGATCAGCGTTTTCATGCAGATGGATGCATCGCGCGAACGGGCCAACGCCGTCGCGCCGGAAATCCGCCGCATTGCGCAGGAAGCCAGGCATCCGGTCAAACTCGAATTCATTCCGCGTGAAAAAGCGCTCGCCACGCTGAAAGACAAAACCGGCCTGGAAGATGCCATCGCCACCCTCGGCGCCAATCCGCTGCCCGATGCCTACGTGCTGAAACTGGCAGGATTCCAGGATGGCGGCGAAGCCGGAAAAATCGATGCCATCTCGGACAAACTGAAAAAACTGGAAGGTGTGGAAGATGTGCAAGTCGATTCCGCATGGGTCAAACGCCTGACGGCGTTGCTGCAAGTCATGCGGTTGATCCTGCTGTTCCTCGCCATCACCCTCGGCGTGGTGGTGGTTGCGGTCGTGTTCAACACGATCCGGCTGCAGGTCATGACGCAACGTGAGGAAATCGAAGTATCGCGCCTTGTCGGCGCCACCAATTCCTTTATTTGCCGTCCTTTTTATTACACCGGCGCGCTACTCGGATTGATTGCCGGCGCGGTGGCATTGATTGCGGTGGCGCTTGTGCTGAATCCCCTGAATGCCGCAATTGCAGATTTTGCCCGCTTGTACGCATCCGAATTCCGGCTCGTATCGCTGGATCCGCTCGCCATGCTCTCGCTCCTCGCGATCAGTGCTTTCCTCGGATTTATCGGCGCCCTGCTGTCCGTCACGCGGCAATTGGCACGCTCTCAGGATTAGGCCAATCGGGTAAAACGCTTGGCGATGATGCCGAAAAGTAAGTGATCGCTACCTGCACAGCCTCTGTCGCATCATGATTCCCCTGCAACACTTTCCTGCTTGGGCATTTCAGGAAAGTTGAATTTCATACGCAACTTCACCTCTGTTTCCCCCTCTAATATTCAGATGAAGAGTGCAATGATGGTCGATTTGGCAATAGTGTTTTAGCTATCAAGTCAGTATAAAACGCTCATTAGCAGTCATTTAAAGAGAGTGCTAATATAGCTGCCAGTCGCTTGAAAAAGCAGCAATTCGTCTCTGAATACAAGCAAGGAGAAACCATGAAAGCTACGCCTGCATCAACCGCATTGATCCCTGTCAGCAACATCATGTCGCTGGGGTTTTCGGGTGCGCTGGGCAATATTGACGCTTACATTTCGGCGGTCAATCGCCTCCCCATGCTGACACAGGAAGAGGAAGTCTCGCTGGCTCGCCGTCTGCGCGACAACAACGATCTGGCTGCCGCACAGAAACTGGTGCTGTCGCATCTGCGTCTGGTGGTATCGATCGCACGCGGTTATCTCGGCTACGGTTTGCCGCATGCCGATTTGATTCAGGAAGGCAATATCGGCTTGATGAAAGCGGTCAAACGCTTCGATCCCGATCAGGGCGTGCGTCTGGTGTCGTATGCCATGCACTGGATCAAGGCGGAAATGCATGAGTACATTCTGAAGAACTGGCGTCTGGTCAAAGTCGCAACGACGAAGGCGCAGCGCAAGCTGTTCTTCAACCTGCGCAGCTACAAAACCGGTCTCGACTCAATGACACCGGACCAAGTGAATGCACTGGCGGAAACGTTGAATGTGAAACGCGAAGAAGTCATCGAAATGGAAATGCGTTTGTCCGGCCGCGATATTGCGCTGGAAGCGCCGACCGATGATGAAGACGACAAATTCGCGCCGATCGCTTATCTGTCTTCCGACATGCAGGAGCCGACCAAGGTGCTGGAAGCGCAGGATTACGATCGGCTGCAGACTGAAGGCCTGTCGACTGCCCTGAACAAACTCGATCCGCGTTCGCGCCGGATTGTCGAGGCACGCTGGTTGGCGAACGACGATGGCTCCGGTGCTACGCTGCACGAATTGGCCGACGAGTTTGGTGTATCGGCAGAAAGGATTCGCCAGATCGAAGCAGTGGCGTTGAAGAAAATGAAGGGATCTCTGGCCGCGTATGCCTGAGTTCGTGATGTCCACAAAAAAGGCGCTCCGATCGAGCGCCTTTTTTTATGTCTGATTGTTTTACGTCTTGCGGTTATGTCTTGTCGGCCAGCAGAATTTTCAGGTCATGCACGATAGGCTCGACGCCCTGTCCGTGACGGATGAACAGGCGGATCCTTCCTTGCGGATCGAATACATAACTTCCGGCTGTATGGTCCATCGTGTAACTCCCCGGCGTTTTACCCGGCACCTTCTGATAGAACACCTTGAATTCCTTGGCAGTCTTGTCCGTCTCGGCCAAATCCCCGCGCAAACCGAGGAAGCGCGGGTCGAAAGCAGGAACATACTGCGCCAGCAGCGCCGCGGTATCGCGCTCCGGATCGACTGTGATGAACAGCACCTGCACCCGATCGGCATCGGGACCCAGTGCCTTCATCACGTTCGACATTTCCATCATCGTGGTCGGGCACACATCCGGACATTGCGTAAAACCGAAAAACACCACGACTGCCTTGCCCTTGAAATCGGCAAGCGTGCGCAATTTCCCATTGTGATCTTGCAGCGAAAAGTCCTTGCCATAAGCAAGACCGGTCACGTCCGTATTGGTGAATGCAACCGGCGCCGATTTTTCGCTGCAGGCGCTTAATGCAAGCACAGCCGCAAACACGGTGACGAATAACACGAAAGGGGAACGTAGGCGCATGACGGTTTTTCAGAATCTCAGATAATGGTCGACCAGCAACGCCGCGAACAATAGCGACAGATAGATGATCGAATAGGCAAACATCTTGCGGGCAATCATGTCGGTGTAATGGCGATAAACCTGCCATGCGTACCACAGAAAAATCACATCGAGAATGACCACTGAAACCAGGTAAATCAATCCGCTCATGCTGACCGCAAACGGCAGCATCGTCGTTGCGACCAGTGCAATCGTATACAGCCAGATATGGAATTGCGTGAACGCCGTACCGTGCGTGATCGGCAGCATCGGCAATCCCGACTTTGCATATTCATCGCGCCGATACAATGCCAGCGCCCAGAAATGCGGCGGCGTCCACACGAAAATGATCAGCACCAGAATCCAGGCCTGCATCGGCAGATCGTTTGCGACAGCGGCCCAGCCGAGCGCAGGCGGCATCGCGCCAGACAAGCCGCCGATCACGATATTCTGCGGCGTCGCCGGCTTGAGGATGATCGTGTAGATCACCGCATAACCGACAAAAGTGGCGAAGGTCAGCCACATCGTCAGCGGATTGACGAAGTTGTACAGCACCCACATCCCTGCTCCGCCGATCACACCGGAAAAGATCAATGTCTGCGGCACCGTAATTTCTCCGCGTGCCATCGGACGGCGCGCCGTTCGCGCCATGCGTGAATCGATTTCGCGTTCCACCAGGCAATTGATTGCAAACGCCGCACCTGCCAGCAACCAGATGCCGACGGTTGCAGCAATCACGACTTGCCAGTCCGGCAATTCGGGAGTTGCTAGAAACATGCCGATCACGGCGCAGAAAACCGCAAGCTGCGTGACGCGCGGCTTGGTCAGCGCCCAATACTGGGCAATGCGATTCGGGGAAACTGTCAAAGTCGTCATGCGTTCTGGTTCGATACTGCCGGTGAGCGAAGATCGGCCGGATCCTGCTCATGATTGATCCCGGCTTGTCCGGGGATTCGGGCCTTGTAGTTTAACATGACCAACAGCAGCACAAGTAACGCGGCGCAGCCGTTATGCGCCACCGCCAATGCCAGCGGCCACTTCAGGGAAACAGTGGCAATACCGATCGCGAGCTGCAACGCCAGCGCGCCAAGAACTGCACGTGCCGTGGATCGCAAGCCATCGATCCGATATGCCTTCCATGCCACTGTGCCGACAAAGGCGACCACGACAAACGCAAACATGCGGTGCGTCCAGTGAATTGCCGTCAATGCGGCAAACGGCAAATAGTCGCCTTCCGCTGTCTTGCCCAGACTGCGCCACAGCGTGAAGCCGTTGTCGAAATCCATCTGCGGAATCACCGCGCCGTGGCACAAGGGAAAATCGGTGCAGGCAAGCGCGGCATAATTGGTGCTGACCCAGCCGCCCAATGCAATCTGGAAAGCCAGCAATATCAGCGCAAACAATGCCGGTCTTCTCAGCGAATAGCCATCGCGATGAACAGGTGCGTGATCCTTTTGCCGCGCGCCGACCCATGTCAGCATGCCGAGCAATGTCATGCCAAGCAGTAAATGAATCGTCACGATGACGGGCTGCAATTTCATGGTAACCGTCCACGCACCGAACGCACCCTGAACACAGACGAACGCCAGCAAAGCCACGGGAAATCCCGGAGAGAACCGGGCGAGCGTCCTGCCGCTACGCAACCAGAACCGCCAGGAAATCACGACGATCGCAATGATCAGCACACCAATTCCCATCGCCAGATAACGATGGATCATTTCGATCCATGCCTTCATGACCGTCACCGGTCCATTCGGCATCAACGCCTCTGCGGCACGGATGTGCTCCAGCGCCTGCAATGGATTGGAATGGCCGTAACATCCCGGCCAGTCAGGACAGCCGAGGCCGGAGTCCGTAAGGCGCGTGAATGCGCCGAACATGATCACGTCAAACGTGAGGAATAGCGTGACCCACACCAGCTTGCGATATTTATTCGGATCCTTCGATGACCAGACGATCACGCATGCAAGCAGTGCAACCAGCAACCCCTTGGTTGCGAGCTGAAAAAGCAAACCCGAATTATCCAATTGCAGACGCTTTCAAGAGCTTGTACAGATCCTTCTTGATTTTGTTTGGATCGGCATCCTTCGGGAAACGCATCATCAGATTGCCAAGCGGATCGATCATGTAAATATGATCGGAAACCGTGGTACCCGCTTCCACCGGCAACCATGCGCGGATCAATCCGGCATTGGCGCGCAGCATATGCGTACCGTCGAATTCGCGAATGAGAATTGTATCCAGCGGCGTGCTGTCGGTGATCAGCCAGACGCGTTCGATCCGATCCATCTCCTTGCCCTGCGCGATGCGTAGCTGACGCATGTCGTGCAGTTTTTTCTGACAGGCCGCCTGGCAATCGCCCTGATCCACCTGAAGCATGATCCATTTGCCCTTGTAGGCATCGAGTCCGGTCGGCGTGCCATCCAGCGTCTTGCTTTCCAGAGCAGGGATCGGATAGGCGCGCGGATCGATCAGCTCGCCATAATTGGTACGGCTGGTCGGCTTGATCACGTAGTACGTAAAGTACGAAAGAATGATCGGCGATGCGCATATCAGGATGACGACAAACAGCTTCCAGCGACCTTGATGTTTTTTCTTATCTTGTTCCACGGCGAAATCCTGTCACAACAAAAAAAATGAATGCCATTGCAGCCAATGCATACCATTGGAACGCATAGCCACGATGCTTCTCGACTCCACTCGACGGCACCGGCCAGTCGCGCACCAGATCATCATGCGTATCGCTCAATTGCTCGATGATGATCGGCTGCATTTCCATCCTGCTCACCGCCGTAAAATCGGCAACATCGAGATTCTGCACAATCGCGCCGGGACGCAGTGGCTCTGCCGTCCCGAGCTGCATGAGATGGCCGACGCTTTGGCGCGCTGTCCCTTCGATCTCTATCATGCCTTCCGGCGTGGCAATGACCGGTAATTTCGTGCGATCCGACGCATTGCGTGGAATCCAGCCGCGTGCGATCAGCACATGCAGGTTGGTGGCCGCTATTTTAAACGGCATCAGCAAATAGAATCCGGCAACGCCATTGTATGGACGATTGTCCAGATAGACAGGCCAGTCATTCTGGAATGTGCCTCTGACCAGAACATGGCGGTATTCGATATCCTCCGGAACCGCCTTGCCGGCATCCAGCCGAATTGCCGGCAAGGACTGTTTGGCAAGCATTCTGGCTTCAATCGCCAGTTTCTCGTCGCCGCGCCGTGTTTGCCATTGCGCCAGCGATATGCCGATCACGACCAGAATGACCGTGGCAATGAAGGGGATGAGTCTAAACTGGAAGGTGATTCGCATTACAATGTCGCTTCACTCAAAACATTCTGTGTCGAACAGCCTGCATCAGGCCGACCTGCCCCGCCTGCCATGAAAATCCTCGTTGCCATCGCCTTCATTCTGATCCTCGGCAGTCTCGGCTCGGCCTTGTTCTTCCTGATGAGGGACAAGGGCAAAAGCAATCGGACTGTCAGGGCACTGGCAATGCGCGTGGGATTTTCAATTACTCTTTTCATCCTGATATTGCTTGCCTACCGATTCGGTTACATCCAGCCTACCGGCATTCGATAACCCACGCGTATTCTGTACTGCATGCCTGTTGCATGCGATTCAACGATAAAAAAGCCGCACTAGGTGCGGCTTTTTTGCATGCTTCGCCAATTACGGCAAATGCACCTTACAGCCAGTAGACGACAACGTACAGACCAAGCCAGACCACGTCCACAAAGTGCCAGTACCAGGCTGCGCCTTCAAAGGCAAAATGATTTTCCGGAGTAAAGTGGCCTTTCAGGACACGATACAACACCACGCTCAACATGATTGCGCCCATCGTCACGTGGAAACCATGAAAGCCGGTCAGCAGGAAGAACGTGGAACCGTAGATGCCGGAAGTCAGCTTCAGGTTCAGTTCGCTGTATGCGTGCATGTATTCGTACACCTGGAAGCACATGAAGACTGCGCCCAGCAGAATCGTTGCACCCAGCCAGAAGGCCGTCTTGGCACGATGATTTTCGCGGATCGCATGATGCGAGATCGTCAGCGTCACGCCAGACAATAACAGCAACGCCGTGTTGATCGTAGGGATCCAGAACGGTCCCATCGTTGCAAACGATTCGACTGTGCCGGCAGGACCGACGTTGCCCCAATGCGCAGCAAAATCAGGCCACAGAATCTTGTGATCCAGATCGGCCAGCCACGGCATCGAGATGCTGCGTGCATAGAACAGTGCGCCGAAGAATGCACCGAAGAACATGACCTCGGAGAAAATGAACCAGCTCATGCTCCAGCGGAACGAAACGTCGATGCGCTTGCTGTACAAGCCGCCTTCCGATTCCCTGATTGCATCGCCGAACCACTTGTACAGGATGCACAGGAAACCGACCAGACCGATGATATTCGCATAAGGCCCCCAGGCCGCGTCATTCACCCAGCCCGATGCGCCAAGCATCACGACGAGCATCGAGATGCCTGCCGCCAATGGCCATTTGGATGGACCCGGCACGAAATAATAAGGTGCGTTCACGTGTTGAGCACTCATCTCCATCTCCCAATACAAAATTCAAATAATTACGATGCGACGACCACTTCAACCATTGTCACGCACACCGCGATAAACATTCGATTCGACGATTGCATCCGTCGTTTTTATTATCCGGCCACTGCTGCCGATTTCGTCTTCACCCTGCCAGCTTCGGCCTTTTTATCATGCCCCCCCGACTTCAAAGAATGTGTAGGACAAGGTGATTGTCTTCACATCCTTCGGCAATGCACGGTCCAGATAAAACACCACCGGCATCTGCTTTGCCTGACTGGCTTCCAGCGTCTGCTGCTGGAAGCAGAAACATTCCACTTTCTTGAAATGTGCTGCCGCCTGCTGCGGTGCATAACTTGGTATTGCCTGCGCTTCCACACTGCGTGGCTGCGTATTGACTACTTCATACATGACCTGCGTCATTTCACCCGGATGCACTTGCATGCTGCTGACAGTCGGACGGAAACGAAACGGCCCTTGCGTATTGGCATCGAACTCGACTGTGATCGTCCGGCTTTTGTCGATCTGCGAATTATCGATCGGCTTTACCTTCATGCCTTGCTGCGATTCCTGGAAGGCAAGGATGTTAATACCGGTCAATTCGCAAATCTGCTTGTACAACGGCACCAGCAGATAACCGAAACCGAACATCATCACCGCAATGACAACAAGCTTGCCGAACATTGTCTTGTTCAGCTTGCGTGTCGGCGTTTCTGTCCGGTTTTCCATCTTGTCCCCTAGCCAAACCACACATGTCTTGCGATGACGCCGAACATGAACATTGCCGCGATTGCCGCCAGAATCAGGGCCGTCCGCAAATTACGTTTTTTCAGGTCCGTCATATCGATGCGCCCGGCTCACGCCGCCGCTCCATTCATTTTACGGTTGGCGGCACTTCAAATGTGTGGAAAGGCGCCGGGCTAGGAATGGTCCATTCCAGACCTTCCGCACCATCCCACGGCTTGTCCGCTGCCGGCACGCCGCCGCGGATCGAAGGTATGACAACAGCAAACAGGAAGTACACCTGCATCAAGCCGAAGCCCAAACCGCCAATCGACGCGACCATGTTGAAGTCGGTGAATTGCGCCGGATAGTCTGCATAACGACGCGGCATACCTGCCAATCCCAGGAAGTGCATCGGGAAGAACGTGATGTTGAACAGGATCAGCGAACCCCAGAAATGGATCTTGCCGCGTGTTTCGTTGTACATGAAACCGGTCCACTTCGGTCCCCAGTAGTAGAAACCGGCGAACAAGGCAAACAGGGAACCCGCTACCAGCACATAGTGGAAGTGCGCAACAACGTAATAGGTATCCTGCAACTGGATATCGATCGGCGTAACCGCCAGAATCAGACCGGTGAAGCCACCCATCGTGAACACGAAGATGAAGCCGATCGCAAACAGCATTGGTGTCTCGAAGGTCATCGAACCGCGCCACATCGTCGCAACCCAGTTGAAAATCTTCACGCCAGTCGGCACCGCGATCAGCATCGTCGCATACATGAAGAACAGCTGTGCCGTCACCGGCATGCCGGTCGTGAACATGTGATGCGCCCACACCATGAACGACAGAATCGCAATGGAAGCCGTCGCGTACACCATCGATGCGTAGCCGAACAACTGTTTGCGTGCGAACGTTGGAATGATGTGCGAGACGATGCCGAACGCCGGCAGAATCATGATGTACACCTCTGGATGTCCGAAGAACCAGAAGATGTGCTGATACATGACCGGATCACCACCACCGGCTGCATTAAAGAAGGATGTGCCGAAATGACGATCGGTCAATGTCATCGTGATCGCACCAGCCAGAACAGGCATCACGGCAATCAGCAGATACGCGGTAATCAACCAGGTCCAGCAGAACATCGGCATCTTCATCAGGGTCATGCCAGGCGCGCGCATGTTCAGGATGGTGACGATGATGTTGATCGAACCCATGATCGACGACGCACCCATGATATGCAGCGCGAAAATCGCCATATCCATGCCAGGGCCCATCTGGGTCGACAATGGTGCATACAGGGTCCAGCCGGCAGCCGTTGCGCCACCCGGCACGAAGAACGAAACAACCAGCAGAATCGCAGCCGGCGGCAGCAGCCAGAACGAGAAGTTGTTCATTCGGGCGAAGGCCATGTCGGAGGCGCCGATCTGCAGCGGCACCATCCAGTTCGCGAAACCGACGAAGGCCGGCATGATCGCGCCGAACACCATCATGATGCCGTGCATCGTGGTCAACTGATTGAAGAACTCCGGCTGCATCAACTGCAGGCCTGGCTGGAACAGTTCGGCACGAATCAACATCGCCAGGAAACCGCCCGACAACAGCATCGTGAAAGAGAACCACAGGTACAGCGTACCGATATCCTTGTGGTTGGTCGCGTACACCCAACGACGCCAGCCATGCGGATGATCGTGCGCATGGTCGTGATCGTGCGAGTGATCGTGTGCGTGATCGACTGCAGTTGTGCTCATCTCAAATCTCCTGATTCAATTACTTGCGTGCAGCCACGATTTCGGCTGGCTGAACAATATTTTCTGCAGCCTTGTTGGACCAATGATTGCGGGTGAAGGTAATAACCGCCGCGATCTCGGTGTCGGACAATACCGGCGCCCACGCAGGCATCGCACCCTTGCCGTGCATCACGATATCGATTTGTGCGGCTTTAGGTCCGAGGACCAGCGGACCGCCATCCAGCGCAGGGAACGATCCAGGCACACCCTTGCCGTTTGCCTGATGGCAGGCAACGCAATTGGACGAATAGACTTTTTCACCACGTTGCACGAGCTCGTCGATGGTCCATGTTTTGGTCGGATCGTCGGCGTTGGCCGCCATTTCCTTTTTCTTGCCCTCTACCCATGCCTTGTAGTCCGCATCGCTGACGACATTCACGACGATCGGCATGAAGGCGTGATCCTTGCCGCACAATTCGGCGCACTGACCACGATAGGTGCCGATTTTTTCAGCCTTGAACCATGTATCGCGCACGAAACCGGGAATCGCATCCTGCTTGACGCCGAATGCAGGAATCATCCATGCATGGATTACGTCATTGGCAGTCAGGACGATGCGGATTTTCTTGTTGACCGGCACGACGACAGGGTTGTCGACTTCGATCAGGTAGTTTTCGTTCTTGGTTTTGCTGGAATCGACGATCTGTTCGCGCGGCGTTGCCAGATTCGACAGGAAGTTGATGCCCTGACCTTCACCGTTGAGGTAGTCGTAGCCCCATTTCCACTGCATGCCGGTGGCCTTGATGGTGATGTCGGCGTTCGACGTATCCTTCATTGCAACGACTGTTTTGGTCGCAGGCAACGCCATGCCGATCACGATCAGGAACGGGACAACGGTCCACGCGATCTCGACCATCGTGCTTTCATGGAAGGTGGCCGATTTGTGGCCGAGCGATTTGCGGTGCTTGAGGATCGAGTAAAACATGACGCCGAACACGGCAACAAAAATCACCAGGCAGATGATCAGCATCAACGTATGCAGCGAATAGATCTCTTCCGCGATCTTCGTTACAGGCTGCTGAAAATTGAGCTGGAGCACTGCCGGTCCGCCAGGACTATCGGTTACCGCCCAGGACGGCACACCTGCCGCCAGGAGCGACGCACCGAGCATCAAAGATTGAAGGCGCTTCGCATATTTCATGATTTCCTCAAAAGCCCAAAATAAGAATTCTGTTTTAACTACCGGGCAAAACCAGCCGTCCCCAGCTCCTGACGCAGCTCATGTATGAACTCGCGCCTCTTGTATTCGTCAGAAATCGCCCCACTTCGACACAGGTGCCGGAAGATCCCAGACCAATCAATCGATTACTACCACCGACAATCTGCATCACTGACGCGGAGAAATCGGGCATTTGCGCGCCATCAGCCGCTCGCGGCGGACCATTGGATACGGCACGAACCGAACGCGCACGCAGTATCACCATCACGCAAAACCGTCGAAGTATAAGTCGGAAAGGGTTTTGTTATCAAGCATAAAAGCAAATGACAACACCCCTCGATTTGCGGTATGGAAATCGCGTCGATGGCAAATAAATCTGCAAGCTGCCCGCCGCCATGCCGCGTTGCGAAACCGGCCAAATCAATCCGGTGCGCAATCGATGGTCATTATTTTTTTGGCAAGTCGAAGCGAACAATCGACTCACCGCTTGCCGTGGTGCGCGCCACCGGGCGGAAAGCATGCCCGTACACGATTTCAAACGTCAGCGGTATCTTGCCATCGGCGCCCCTGCTGTGTTCGAGCGCATCCACCACGCGCTGCCACGCGTTTCTGCCGAGCAGGCCGCGGCGGCGACTGTCGAGCGGATTGCCGCCGCAGGCACGAACGTCCTCCATCAGCTTGTCAACCGAACTGTACGTAACGGTCAATGTCTCCATATCCATGACGGGTGTCGAAAAACCGGCATTGACCAGCATGTCGCCGAAATCGTGCATATCCACAAAAGGCAGCACGTGCGGTTCATTGTCGGCGAGGGCGAAGGCGGCGCGCAGTTCCTTGAAGGTATCCGGGCCGAAGCAGGAAAACATCAGCAAGCCGTCCTGCCGCAACACGCGCCGCCATTCCATGAATACCCGATCCGGCTGCGGATGCCAGTGCACCGCAAGGTTGGACCACACCAGATCGATCGCATTGATGCCGAGCGGTAGTTGCGCAAAATTTCCCGACAGCAAACACGCGCTCGATTCCCTGCCGAACCCGATCCCGGCCGGCAACCATTGCCGCAGCAGACGATTGACTGCCGACAGCCCTTGCGATTGTGCGGCCTGCGCCTGCGCCAGCATCGCCGGCGATGTATCGAGGCCAATCATCGTCGCTTTCGGAAAACGTTTCTGCAGCGTCGTCAGATCCGCGCCCTCGCCGCACCCCGCGTCCAGCACATATTCCGGATCGATCCTGATCAGCGACAGGCGCTCATGCATTCTGGCTGCTACCTCGCGCCGCAGGAAACTCGATTCGACAACGCGTGCCGGATCCGCGAACAACGTGCGCACGCGGCCCAGATCGATCGGGGCGCTCAGTCTGGAATCGGAGGGGGAATATTCGGAAGGCACAGTCGATGAATGCTTCAATGAGATAATTCGCGCAAGTTTACACGCATGAGGCTGAGCTGCGCGATGCTTTCTCATTTTCTCGATTGGTCGCACCATCTTGCCCGCCGTCTGCCGGCGGTGATTCCTTCGTCTTGCTCTCTGTGCGGACTCAGTTGCAGCACCACGCTATGCGAAGAATGCGATGCACACTTCTTCTCGCAAACCCCACATCGCTGCATGCAATGCGGCTTGCCAATGAATAACGGCACGACAGGTGATAGATCCGTGCAACGCCAATGCGGCGAATGCCTGCGCGACCCGCGCGCCTTCGATGCCACCATCGTCGCTGCCGATTACGCAGCGCCGGTCGATCATCTTGTACTGGCGCTCAAGTTCGGCAACCGTCTGGCGCTGGCGCCCCTCTTTGCCGGACTCCTGCAGCAGGCAATGCAACGCGCGCAACCGACATCCATGCCGGATTTGTTGACGGTCGTACCGCTCGGCGAACAACGCCTGATCGAGCGCGGCTTCAATCAGGCGCTTGAGATCGCCAGGCCGCTATCGCGTGCCATCAACATACCGCTCGCACCGCAATTGTTGGTCCGAACACGCAACACGCTGATGCAGGCGCGTCTGCAACCTGCCGAACGGCATCGCAATATTCACCGCGCATTCGTCCTTTCTCCCGGCGCAATCGACCGGATAAAAGGTCTGCACATAGCCGTGACAGACGATGTCATCATTTCATAATTATGAGCACACCATGTGGTGATGACTGCAAGTGCCTCACGTCATAGTCAACAACACATGTGTAGGCATTACAAATTATAGGCGTGCAATAGAGATGCATTGGTGTGTATACAGCCTTTTTACACCGACGGTAATGCTTAATACTTTCGACCAGTCAGTCAAGTACCTCCCATAGATCAGGTATGTACTCTGATCAAGAAGTCGGCAATACTGCTTGTAAAAAACTCAACATTAAAGATTGTCTTACCCGCTTTTCGGGATTCATCCGACGCTCCGGTCAATAAGCGAACGCAGTTCAAACATTACTGCGACAAGACTTCCCGTTTTCCAAATTTTTCTATTAAGAAGGTTTACATGAAAAGTCCAGACAATATTGCCCATGTGGCGACAAAAATCTCGGCCCGATTACAACAATGGTTTGGCATTGATCAAGAAGAAGAATTTTTTAAGGTGCTGAACCTTGGGCAGGTAGCTCAAGAAATGAAGAATGAAATTTCAGGCAATTTAATAAACGTTCACCCGCTAAGAAATATCGTCATCGCCGCCCTAAACAGTGTAGTTGATCATTCAAATGCGATTGATTCCTTGCGATCCAATCAAACTGCCCTCTTACACGTAAGACATATCGAAGAGCTTTTCACAGTCACAAAATTTCTGATAAGCCGATCGAGTCAGTACGATGAATTTCTGTGGCGATGGGATAATTTCCAAAAAATTCATGGGCTTCGCAATCAATTATTGAATTTAAAAAACCCAATGGATCCGACTATTCAACAATGGATAGATACCAATGTTGAAAACGTCGCAAGCTACCATAATAAAAAAGTTACTAATAATATCGACGAGAGCAAAGATCAGTGGCTGAAGATCTCGAATTGGCTTTATCCGATTAACTTAAAAGACATTTTTAAGGAAACTGATCGTCAAGCTTCCTACGCCTCCGCTGAGTACGACTGGAATAGCCAAGTAGTTCATTTTTCCCCTATGGGATCAGTTGTGGCCAATTTGTCTTTGCAATTTCACGATTATCATGATTTTGCCGTACAAAGCACTCTGCGATATATCGTTGGTTTTTGCCGAGAGACCCTACCACTTGTAGTAAATGTAAAATCCCAACGCAGATTTCATGCCAAATTGAGTTTATTAGACATATATCGCGTAACCGCTTTACATCCTGATTATTACGAAAGTCTATTATCAAAAGACTTACCGCAGATTAAGCAGGTTATAAAAATCGTGCTTGATCCATCCGCCACTATTGATCAGCTTATCAACAGTCTGATTGGCGAAGCTCCTAAAGATCCTTTAGCTATTGATCAATTAATAGCTAAGTCTTAGTACCACTTCAAAGTTTTTGCCCATTTAAAAAAAAACTTTAAGCGTAATGTCCGGCATCTATCACAGACGGTTCTATCGCTTAATTCACGATACTTTAAAAATAAAAAAAAACGAGAGCTTCAATGAATTTAAATTTGAAACAAATCTGGGGAAATTGGGAAAAGGGCTATGCATTAGATAAGCATGTATTGCGTAGCACGTTCCTGGGCAATAATGAACATGGTCATCCACAGTTCGACACCGTAAGATCTGAGGCTGGAGAATCCGTGTACCAATTGAAGTACAGGAACCAATGGGAGGAGGTAGCAAATCTTGCTACTGCTGTCGCCCAGCACGTTATTCCTCTTTTTGATCAAATAAGTCTTATCGTTCCGATGCCTGCAAGTAAGCATCGGCCTCAACAGCCTGTTCACTCTGTGTCAACTGCGCTAGCTGCTCAGCTTGGTCTTAAGTCTTTTGAAAACATCCTTTTGAAACAGCCTACAGATAAACCTCTGAAAGACATGAGTTCACGGGAAGAAAAAGATCAAGCACTTGCAGGAAAAATTACGTTAAATAAGGGAATTAGCAATGTTGGAAAATGGAACGTTCTCTTGATAGATGATTTGTATGATACCGGCGCTTCGATGGAAGCAGCATGCGCTGTGCTTCGAACCTATGAGAAAATTAATCAAATTTTCGTTGTTGCACTTACTTGGAAATAAACTCTGTGCCTAAAGTTTTTGTAGCCGGTTCAATCGCAATCAAAAAACTTGACCTAAAAGTTCAGGATCGATTAATGAATGTCGTCCTGCAAAATCACTCGATTTTGGTTGGTGATGCTGATGGCGCTGATGTGGCTGTCCAGCGTTTTTTGTTTGATAACTGCGCTCAGGATGTGACTGTTTACTGCACCGGGGATGTTCCTCGCAACAATATCGGCAATTGGAAACTTCGTCCCGTTGTTACTTACCATAAGCCTGGCTCTCGCTCTTACTTCACTGCTAAAGATATAGAAATGGCCGCTGAATCTGATCATGGGTTGATGATTTGGGATGCAAAAAGTACAGGAACATTAAGTAACGTTCTGGAACTCTTATCCAGAAAAAAGAATGCTCTGGTCTTTATTCAAAAAGTTGGGACTTTCGAAAAAGTTCTAACCGCTTCAGACTTAGATAGATTGCTTGAATACATGACTGAGCCTGCGAAATTAAGCGCTGATACTAAAATCAATTTATTCGAACGTCTCGATGCTCTGCGTTGTCGCGAAAAGCAGTTTGCTCTTTTAGCCGAAAAAGCAGCTGCAAATATTCAAAACTAAAAGATCACGTCATTCAATAGGGGATCAGCCTCCGTGCCCCAGCAGCTTGGATCTCAGCTATACACCGAAGTCACATGTACTGTTCAAGATCTGGATACTCTTCCAGCAGTGGCCGCAGGAAGTTACGCCATACCTCCCTGTTCGGTTGACCTGATCGCAATCCCTCTATGCCGTATTCATGCTTAATTCGGGGATCAGGTGATTCCGGCACCTTCACTCAATATTCGATTGTAATTACGTGTTTTAACGTATCGAAGTCAAAGTCTTGCTCAATGCTTTTTACACTGGAAGACTCCGCGTCCTCGAAGTGAAATTGCAGATCGTTCTCAGATCAGTTCAATGCCGTCGATGGTGCCTTGCCAATTAGAGATGACGGTATAGCTTGCCATCTCTTCAGGCGGTGTCTTCTTCTCGTCAAAGTGATCTTTTGCAGTTTTAAGAACTGACAGATCGTTCTCACCCTTGACCAAAACTTGATGCAGCGGTTTATTACTTCCTTCTTTGTAGAACGATACCAAGTAGTTTTCCATTCCTGCCTCTCCAATATTGTTATGTTGCTGCGTCTCTACCAGATAGCCGAATCATGAGTTCCACAAAGCTGATCGAGTTATTGCTTCGATCAACCGCTTGCGCCTTATGTATGATTCCGTTTGGTGGGCTGACTCATCCTTGAAGTCCGCTGATTCGAAGACTTCTGACTTAACGCGATACTCAAGCCATATAACGTGTTCCTGAGTCGCGTTGTCGAAAGCCCTCTTCACCGGCTTCACAGTTGATGTTGCACCTGCTTGTGTATTGAATGTTTGATTTAGTGCTTGTAAAAGCTCGTTCCATTTAGTCATGTTATACCCTCCGTTTCAGGGTATTTATCAGCTTGCGAACTTTCTGATGAGATATGCTCAAGACATCCAATTAAACGTTGTCTCCAGTGCCATGTACCGAGATGTGAAAATAAACTCGTATTGAGACCACATAGATGACCATCACAGATCCCGAGAAACAACTTGATGAATGCGTTGTTCACGATCATCCCGTTCCCGCCAGCCAACTCAGTCGATATAGCGTTGATCGTGACCCACACTCAGAACATGACATTGCCAGCTATGTAGAAGGGCAAGCGCCGGATGAGGAAGTTCAGCACGTTGAGCGCGTCAAGCGTGAGATTGTTCTGGGCGACGTTCATGATATCTGGGATGTAACTACCAACAAGGATCGTTGGTGGGTGATCACTAATTTAACGAACCTTTACTCCCAAAAACACTTTCCGAGTCTTGACTACACACTTTCGTTTCACATCGGACTAATGGCGCGCCTGCGTAGCAATTCCGGGAAGATCGATCCGGCGGAGCCTACCCCTTTTGACGAAGTTTTGCGTCGCATGGATCAAGCTGAGGAGCGGCACGATGCCGCTGTCGAAGTTGAAGATTTTCAAGCAGTAGGAATGCTTCTTCGTGAGAGCCTGATCTCTCTTGTAGCTGCCATGCGCCGTCGAGTCTCGATTGCTGAAGGCATTGAAAGACCACAAGACGCAAACTTCATGGGATGGTCCGACTGCCTCATGAATGTAATCTGCGCTGGGGGCAGTAACAAGGAGTTGAGGCAGCATTTGAAAAACACTTCGAAAGAGACGTGGCAACTTGCGAACTGGCTTACGCATACGCGAAGTGCCACAAAGACATCGTCGTCCATCACTCTTCACGCATGTCAGACAATTGTCGGGCACTATATCCAGATTCTGGAAGGCGGACGCTCTGACCGCATTGGCAGTTGTCCAGTATGCAAGTCCCGTGACGTTCGTACCCACTTCGACGCTGCTATTGCTCCAGATGGAGACTACTACTCCAGTTGCGGCATATGCGACTGGGATGATCACCCCGGTCACGAAGTTGAACACTAGTTCATAGCTCAATGGCGTCCGCTATGTTGAGTGTCAACAGTCTGTCAGTTGAGGCTAGCCAATCGTAAGTGCTTCAAGCTCACATTGGTGTGTATACGGCCAACTTACACCTTCCAACATCTTGGGAATCGCCTGACTGATCATCGACCTGCCATAAAAAATGGCCCAGTTTTTCAACGGACCATCTAACTGTTTGAATCAGCTAAGTATTAATCTGCACTCGCCACAATAGCCAATTTGAAGAAATTATTAGCTTTGCCCGTTAAAAAATTCTCGTAAAATTTTATTCGCTACATCAGCGTGTGACATTTTCTTTTTTTCCGCCTCTCTTCGAATTCTTTCCTTGTTATCGTCTTCTATAACAATTGCTTTGTAAGTCTCTGGAAACGCCCATGAACAAACTCGGCAGTTCATTCCGCATCCGCTACATGCGGAGCTTTTGATGTTATTGCACTGTTCACATAGCGGTTGCCAATTGCCGATTGCATTGTCCCCGCCTCTTGATCGGGGAACTCTATGATCTGGTGATAACTTGATGTCTGGCTCTTGCTTCCCGCAGTGAGCGCAACGGTTTCCAGCAGTTGCTTTGATTGTTTTCCAGTCGGAAACCGGTGGTTTTTGACGAGGCTCTCTTTTTTGCACGACGTCAAGGCTCTGTAGCTGGTATGAAGTCCCTTCCTTTATAATGCAAGTAAAACCCTCCTCGCCTTGAAGCTCCCTCATGCGCCTGAATGGATCGACATATGGATCTTTATTAATCGATTGTCTATGGCGATCAAGGACTTGACGTATTTCTCTTTCAGATACGTGAGGTCCAGGAATTCCGTGACCAGGAGGCCATAATCTTTCAAGCAGCATTCCGTAAATGGCTCTATTAGCTGGAGTGGGCGTAACAAAATCTGCCCTAGCTTGTTCAAGCCATTGCTGACGGACATGTGAACTTGGATTTTCGGTAGTGACCGGAGGGAACAAAAGCCCTTTACTCGCTCGGGAGGTTGCCAAGACGCACTTTCTGGTAATGTTGGTTTTTTATATTAACCAGTGGAAATGAAATTAGCAATTCCTTAAGGTAATAAGGTTTATATGAAATTCGCATCTTTTTTTGCAGGGATAGGTGGATTCGATCTGGGGCTTCAAAGAGCTGGCATGACGCCGAGCTTTCATTGCGAGATAGATCCACACTGTCAACTTATTCTTCGACGGCATTGGCCGAAAGTTCCGCTACATGGCGACATCCAAACTCTTGAACCAAAAAACATCCCAGAAACCGAGCTCTGGGCCGCAGGTTGGCCCTGCCAAGACCTCAGTCACGCAAATGCTGCGGGGCGCGAAGGCCTCAAAGGTAAGCGAAGTGGACTCTTCTACACTTTTGTCGAATTGGCTAGCCAAGTACAACCTAAATGGCTTGTCTTGGAAAATGTCCTCGGGCTCCTCAGCGCAGAACGAGGTGAAGCGCTTGAGTCAGTTACCAACGAACTTGAAGCGCTCGGGTATCTGGGGGGCTGGTTCGCGTGCAACACTCTCGATGCGGGTCTTCCCCATAATCGAGAACGAGTATTCTTTGTCGCAAGTCATCGAACAGATTCCGCCTATAAGTTCTTTTCTAACTGCAGCGAATTGTACGGGGATACTTCGGCGCGAAGAAAACAACGGGAGAACACTGGACCCGATTTTCGAGAAGAGTTTATTGGAAACACTCCGCTTTTGGTACAGCGTAGGGGCGGCTTCGGATATACCAAAGCAAAAGATATTAGCCCCACGATACGTGCCCAAACTGGAGGCCATCAAGGAGGTCATTCCGACAGACCAATTTTATGTGGCCAGAAACTTGACGTGGGACGAGTGCGAGAAATTGATGGGGTTTCCAGAAGGTTGGACGGCCGTAGAGGGCGACTCATTGGTAACGCCGTTGCCCCTCCAATCATTGAGTGGATCGGAAAAGAAATCCTCAAAGTTGAAGCCGAAGAACGTCAAGAAAAAGCTATAAACGATTCTGTTTTAGACTTGCCTATCGTTAAAAAACGAATTGCGGCAGCTTGAATGCCTAAGCATGCCAGATTGTTCAGACAACAATGAAATCTACAGTGTGGTCAATCCTGTAAATACTTAGCCTTACCATCAAAAAATGGCCCTGTTTTTGACGGGCCATCTAACGGTTTGATTTCCTGGACGTTTTGTCGGTGCATCAAGAGCTTAGAAAGCTCTTGATGTACTTCCCTCGGTGGTATTAATAGAATACCTGCTCCGACGCCAGGTAGAAGTAAGTGCATCTTTAAACGGATAGCACCGCATCACCTGAAGCTTAACTACGTCGCTGATTTGTTACACATTAATTACATGGCGATCCGTGCCTTACGCCCCTTACATTTTTTCTGCGCAAGTCGTCGTTACTACTTTTTATCCTTATCAAAATAATTAACGATTGCCATAACTCCTTGGTTCACGATTAGTCCGCCGATAGCAAATAACATGGTGTACAACCAGTGGTTGGATCTGAAGGTGGTAGAAAAACCGAAAAGCCCCATTCCCAGGACAATGAGAAGTGAGATGGCCGAAATAGTGTGGCTGAACCAACCTCCACCAAAATATTCGTTCCATCGCCCTTGCAGAATACGGCCATAAAATATATGGCCTGCAAAAACCGTAATAAAGCCAAGTGTGTACCCGTAAACTCCTACGGCGAGGTCTTTCTTACCATTGTCCATCAGCCACTCGCCGGCCTGAAAAGAGGCCATCCATGCCAAAACACCAAAGAACCCAAGTTGGGCTTGCCAGTTTTTCAAATATTCACCTTAGGAATTTGAGCGTCAAAGGATAAAGCGCAAAGGGACATTACGCTGAGGAGGTCAACTGCCAGATGTCGATTATATTTCTTTGACTTTCACCACATCAACTTCCTTATTTCTATACGCTGAATTGCTATTCTTGAATTTATTCGGCGCAAGCTGCATTGCGACTGATTCGCTTCCTGCCTCAACCACTATGTCCTGTGAGGAGCTCTTGAACTCACCTGGATTTCCGTATTTAATTGTTACTCTATATTTACCCACTTAGCGTCTCCCTTTTGCATTTATGTACCGCGCGACAATGTACTGCCTTGCTTCTCGCAAACCAATCCCATATTCATGGGAGGAGTTTGCGAGAAGCATCATTAAGTATATCCATCACTGGCCGATAGCGGACATTTCCGTCATAAACGGCGATTACAGTTTCAACGTAGTCTTCACATCACGCCAATAATCGTCATCAGACGAATGCCATTTTTAGGTCAGTTGGTTCATCCTGTCATCTGCATTAGTGTGAATTGGAAGACTTGGTGTGAATACAGTCAACCTACACCTTTGATCGTGTACAAACTCTTCAATACTTTCGACCTGCCATAAAAAATAGCCCAGTAACAAACCTAGGCCATTCAACTGCTTGATTTCAGTGTAGTTCTGTCGGTGCACCAAGAGCTTATAAGGCTCTTGATGCACTGACTTACTAAAACTTGGCGATGCACAGAGGCAAATCGAAAGTTCTATCTATTCGACAACATTTGTGAAAAAATCGTCAACATTGTTCGTCAACCACTTTGCAAACCTTTAATTGCCTATCAATGCAACTCAGACCTTTAATTGCTGCATGCATATATTTGGGTTCTTATCTACCGCTAAGCGTAATTTTGTTTGTACAAGATATCGATTTCGGCGTCGTCCACTTTTCGCCTTGCCTTGAGTTTATGGAGTTTGAAAGCAAGTGCGCACTGCCGTTGAAACATGTCTCATTAGCGACATTTTTTCTTTCAGTATGCTTCGCTTGTTTTTGCGTCACGATATGTACGCTCGCCGTTATCAAACCAAAACAGGAAGTTTGCGTTATTGAATGCAAACATATTCCTGCTGATTTAATGAACTATGTACTTCCTTACGTCGTGTCCTTCATGACTCTTGACTACCATGATGTTGGGAAGTTTGTCGGCTTTCTAATTTTTCTTTCATGGATCTTCCTGATTTCGTATAAGTCTGGAACCATCATCCTGAATCCTTTATTGATAGTATTTGGATGGAAGCTGCACGAAATTAAATATCGCTTCACCGACAGCGCAAACGTTTATAGCACTGCAGCGCTTTCTAAGAGTGACCTTGCTCCATCAAGCACTTACAGACAGCAATCGATTCAGGACGTGATGATTATTAAATAACAGGGAGAATAACAAGATGCCAGCGCTGGAAGAATTAAAAGACTTCGATGTAGAGCACTCTACTGTGACGCTTTGGGTCTTTAAAAAGTCGATCAGTCAGGGAAAAGGTCTGGTGTTCAATGGCCATTGGGTCGGGACGACTAATCCGTTAGACCAAGCGATGAAACAGGCAATAATTTACGAGCGAGATCGCTTAAACGAAGTGCTGGAGTATGGTTTGCTTGCTCAAAACAATGAAGCAAGCGCTCTTACACTCACCACGCTTGAAACGCATGCAGGACTTTTTATAGAAAAAGCTAAAGATGAAATTCCGGCAAAAAAAGTCAGTAAGATTGCACAACTGAATAACACTGCTTTTTATGTTTTGAAATTAGTTCACAACGGCAGAGCTATCTATGCTGTCAGAAAGACTGACGACTCTTGGGTCGCAAAAAAATCGAATGGAAAAATCACAGCCTGTTTCTCTGATCACGAGCTAGATTTGTTGAGCGATCCTGGCTTTAACATTTCCAAACATATCGACTTTTTTGTTCTCGACGATGACATTCTCGTCACGAACAAGCCCGCATTCGAGTCGATTTTAAATTATAAGCAGGCTCACCTTGAAGATTTTTCAGCATTGCAGGTAGAGAATGAATTTACCAGCGTATTCTCTGACACCGCACACATCGTTGACTTTGTAGGGAATAACAAGATTCAGTTGAGACGCGCATCGGCTATCCGAGCGAAAGGTCATTACAAAGATCCTGGCTTCATGCAAAATCTCCGTCAGCATTGTACGGCTTACGGTTTACAAATTAACTTCGATCCTACTGGTCGCATCGCCCCTTGTGCGGATACGTGCAGGGACATTTTCCGAGCTTTGCTTGATCACCGTGTGACATCACCATTTTCCAATATGATTTATAACGTAGAAGACGTCGCGCAAGTTCACTAAACCTGTGATCGACCGACTCAGGATCTGGTCTCCCCCACTACCAGATAGATCGCAACAATAATCCGTCATGAAGAGCCAACAAATCCTCGTTTCGTAGCGAGGATTTGTTGCAATCCAGAGCGTAAACTACGCAAAATCAATTTACTTTCTGATCTGAATTGTTTCAACATCCTTCTTCTGCACCAGTGCCCTGCCTGACTCGTTGTACACGATGACAAATCCCATTGGGTCTTCTCCTTGCGTCTGCACTGAGATAGGTTGTGCTGCGATATTACAGTCAGCAGGCATCTGGACATAAGGGTTATTAATCCTTTCCATAACTTGGATCTTCTGCATGGACGTTCGCTCCATGCAGTAAGTCGCGCCTTGTCGAATGACCTGTTGAAACGTTACCTGCACAACTTTCGATGCTGCTTGCTTTCCATCAGACGATTGTGAATCGGAACATCCAGCGATCACGGATACGGCAACCACTGCCAAAAATAAATTGGATAATTTCATTTAGCAGGTGCCTTTATTTGATCGGGGTAATACGTGCCGCAGCAAGTGGGTGAGATGGGTTCACCGAGCAGATAATAACTTTTGCTATCCCTCCGTTGTCTCGCAAGATCAATTCGCTTTTCTTCTTTTGTCCTGGATACAAGTCAATGGTGTCCAGCATTCCATTTTCGAGCGACATGCCATCCTTGTCGTAAGACCATGCATCGATGTATGTGGTGATTGGTACTTGAGCAATGCTCTCGACTGTGCAAAACGTTTTTCTTCTCTCGGTTTTGCAATCACTAATCTTGACTGGTTCTGGACACATTGCCATGTCATACGAAACAGATCCGTCACACGCAGTAAGTGATAGCAGAATGCCTGTCACAACAAACCCTGTTTTTATAATTTTCATAGTTTGATCTTTCAGTCGAGCTTGTTTAGCAGTCGGCACAGGAATGCCAACCAAGGTGCATTCGGATTTGGGCCGTAACCAAAGTTGTTTGCCGGTCCTGCTAATGCTGCGATGAACGAATACAGCTTGCTTGTTGAACGCGGGCTGCTTGTCACCCATGTCATGTGCGACATCGAGTTTTCTTCGATGGCTTGCACAATGTCTTCGTTGGACATTTTTACTCCCTATGTGAACATCAAAAAAAAAAGGAGGGGCAAAGCGCCCCTCCAGCATTCCAGCTTTGTCAGTTTCTCGACCGCAGCAATGCTGGCAAACAGTCTTCGGCTTTTATGCCTGCACCGTCGCGCATGCCATTTTTTAGGTCAACTTAACATTAAACGCTAACTATAGGCGTATCTGGATATTACACAACGATTCCACGTCGGACAACATTAGGCGCTATCTATTTGCAAATTGCGTCTACTAATATGTCTACTGATTTAGCCGTTCGTATCGGCAAAAACATCTCAGCCCTCCGCAAATCTCGCAAGGTGACACAAGCTGCCCTCGCTGAAGCTGTAGGGATTGATACGGTTTCGCTTTCACGCATAGAGACAGGAAAGAGCAACACCAGTCTGTTGACCTTGGATTCAATTGCTCACGAATTGAAAGCGCCGCTGACTACCTTGTTAAACGGGATCTCGGGCAAAAATGCTGCACTTGCCGAAGACATAGCGTCTACGATTGAACCGCTTTCAGAAGCTGATCGGCTTTTTCTTCTTGAACAAGTGAAAGCATGGTCGGCAAAGCTGACTGCCCCACGCCGTAAGAAGTAGGATGACCCTGGTTGTGTAAGGTGCGGTTTAAATCGTCAAGCAGGTTCCGCGCTTTGACAGACGTTTCTGATAGCTCAAGGTGTGCATAGATCATTGTTGTTTCGATCTTCGTGTGCCCCAATATCTCTTTCACTTCATACAAGCTCATCCCGCTGCGTAAAAGTCTTGTGGCTAACGTATGCCTGAATGAATGCACTTTGCATCCATCCAATCCCGCCTTCTTGATTGCCTTACGTATTGATTGCGTTGAGTAGCCACGTGCTGCACCTGCTTTATTCTGGAATACGTGCGCGCCATTTCCCTGCCTTCGCAGCAGGATCTGATAAACCCGATCAGTCATATGCAGGATCAAGCCGTTGGAAACTTTGGTTCTCCAAAGATTGATCGTGCGTGACTGCATATCAATACGTGTCCACTCGATATTTGCAATTTCACTGTATCGCCCACCTGTGTCCAACAACATGACTGCAAGATCATAAGAATCTTGCAGCATTTGCTGAATGCTTTCGCTACGCTGATCCAATGGTGCAAGACCCTGACCTTCACGGCGTGGATCGAGTCTTGTCAGTAGCTTGCCTTCTTCTGCATCAGATAAAAACCTGACCGGTGGTTTGGCAATCTTCAGTTGTGGAAACTCAAGTTCGCTAACTTGATAACCCAGCTTCGATGCAAACTTCCATGCACCTCGTACAAGATTTAAGTTGTGCAGGATAGTTTGATTACTGATCCCCGAATCTGACCGACGCTGTTTGAATCGCTCCAAGTCATGTGATTGCAATTCATCGATGTATTTTCCGGTGGGTAGATACGCAGCAATCACATTGGCACATGACAGCATTCCCTTATAACTTGGCGTTCCTTTGCGGGATTCGCAATAACGGGTAATTGCTTCGCCAAGTCGGATGCGTTCCTTTTTACCAAGGAAGTGATTGGCATGCAGCTGGGTGCGCCATTCGGCTTCCATCTGCACGGCTGCCTTCTTGTTCGTTGTCTTCGATGAACGGATATAGGTTTTGCCGTTCAACTGAAATTGCATGTACCAGTGCTTGCTATTACCCCGTTTGACAATGCTCATGGCGAAACACCTACGTAAAACACCAGCATCCAACCAGCACAACAACAAGACAACGGGAAAAAACTGATTTGAACGCAAGGTCAAATCAGTTCTTGTCGTCGGAGACGGCAAACGGGATTACTTAAGGGGAAGTTTACGTAGTTACGCACTGCATGCGAGAAACGCTTCGATTTCTCACTCGCTGCACTCGCTCGACAATCTCGCATTTCTTTACAGGGATCACTTGTGGGTTGGACTGAAAGTCCACAGCCCGGGAGATGGCGTTAACCAGCCACACGCAATTCAATCGGTTCACTGCGCTGTCATTACTGACGGTTTGTTTTATATGGATAAGATAAGAAGCTTGATTCCCAAGCTGACACCACAATGCTCGCATCCAATGGCGGCGTTGATACTTTAATCAGAGATCATCTGACAGGCTTGTTAATGCGAATTCACGCACTTCTGTTCCCACTCCGACGCCAGTAAGGGTATGGTCGTCTGCGGTGTCTATCAGCTTGTATTCCTGCTTGTCGCGACACTCGATGTGCATTCAATTGAATGCGGAGTATTTATGTTGGTGAACAGGTGGGACGCTATTAAATAGAAGAAACAGCTATGGTGCTTATCCACCATAGCTGTTGATGCTGTGATTTACTGTGCGGGCTTCTTTTCTTTCGATGCTCGGCGTTTGCAGTTATACCAGTACGTTTGCGCACCTTTCGGAGTCAACGTTGCGCCTTCAACAAAGGCCGCGATGATTGTTTCCTTCGTTTCTGAGCTGATCTGCGGATACATCGCACGTGCTGCATCGGCTTTCGTTTTGCCTTCTGCAATCAGCGCCTTACCATCTGCAATTGCTTTTTTGATGGCTGGCTTGCTGATATCGACTGGAGGTGCAGGCAACGCCGCTGTTGTCTTTAGCAACGTAGCGTCTGGCGTATTAGTGGATTGAGTTTTGGACATAGACTTCCCATAAATGATTAACGATTGGTTCCGCCTCTGTTGGCGTAATCGTCTCGAATCCAGAGATGTCTTCAAATATGTCCAGCAACTGCTCGCCGAACTGATGCAGAGTTAAACCGTACCCAGTTTCTTCGAGTACGAATGTAATCAGGATTTCGCATTGTTCTTCGGTTAGCGTGGACATAAACATCTCTCTCAACAAGACATGTTCACCATCCCTTCAAAAGGGTAATAGGTCCACAAACTACTTCTGATATTTGGGAAAGACACCCTTGCATACATTCTCAATCATTCGATCAGCATACTTCTTGTATCTCGCGATCGTTGCCGCCTGACTTTCGAATGTTGGCTCGTGAGGTATTTCGTATGGCGCCACATCAATCTTCTTCTTCCGGGCTATGATTTCGTCGTCGGCTTTCCGCTGCCCAGCTATATACGACTCAATATTCTGCTTAGGAATATTAAGTTCACCTCGTTCTATTAGTTCATAGGTGTCATACACCTCCAGAGCATTCCTAAGCAACCGCGTCCGTGGTTTGCAACGCGCATTTTCAGCGGCATAGATGTAATACCCCTCATCAAGACCGGGCTCCAGATGCTGAGAAATGAAATTCGCATCGTATCGGTAACGACCTTTGACGACGTGTTTTTTCTCCCATGCATCTATCATTTGTGAGAAGCGTTTCATGAGACGATCTTTGGGCCATTCAAGGTTGGCAATAAACGCTTTCATGCTGCCCTCTGCTTGAAATATATCCGGCTCGAACGCTTGAATCATTCCCTCTTCGTCTAACGCACGAATATCGAATTGATGCATGCGCCTGAAAACGCGACTGTGTTGATACCACCACTCCTCAAAGGTGAGAAGTAATTCGCCCGCAACAGCCGTTACGTCTGCGAAGTCATGCTTAACATCTTTCGTCCATTTCTTCCGGTCTGAACGACGCATGAATTCGTACCAGTAATAGAAAACCTCTATTTCATAGGCGGTGAACGGCTGCGACAGTCGCCGATCATTCTCCGACCACCCGTCGCCATCGCACTCGGGCACGTCGAAAACCAGTTTTTCCCGCCCTTTTCCATCGATTTTGAGTTTCATATGCGCTTTTCCTTAACAGCATTAAAACATGGAATTCATTGGTATTTGTTAAGTTTGTTTATCTTGAGAGTATTTGTCCTGTCAATTTTTGACACTTTTAAAACTTAATAGGAGCAACAAATGGCTTGGTTAAATCTGCCTGAGGGCAACCAAATTGACACCGTTCTCATCCGCTCGGTGATGCTTTACAAGGGCAAGGGGGTCGCTCTTCGTGACGCTCAGCAGCGTCTCGTCGCATACGTAAAGATTGAAGATCACCTAAAAGGCGAGCGTGCACGCGACGCAATTTTTTCTCGTGTGAACAACACGCGCACGGGCTCAATCGATTGGTCATTTCTGAAAGAGTCGTCGTCTCTCCCGCTTATCGAAGCTGCCAATTCTGACCTTCCCCAACAATCCGTCGCTTAATTTCGCGGCAGTCCGATCCGGCCGGACGCCGGATCGTTTAAACCAATCTAGGAGATTCAAATGCACATTCCAACAATTCACACCGATGTGATCGAAAACCAACCTGAACAGTGCAACAAGCCGCCTATGGTGAGTGAACCGCTCAGTTACACCGTCAAAGATGCTTGCAACGATGACGAGTTCATAGACGATGTAATTGATCCAGAAAAGGAACTCGACCGTGAACTGCAAATCCTCGAACGTCAAATTGACGAATTGAACAACACTGGTGATGCTCCCGTCATTGGCAAGGGGCCAGAAGTCGTGATCGGCTTCGATTCCGAGTATGTATTCGCCAGCGAAGAAGAGAAACGCAACCGTTACTTGAGCTTGCAGTTTTATGTCATCGGTGAAGGAAAGACTTATACCAAGGTAATTTACCCCACAGGTCCGCTGCAAACTGATCGTCCCGCTTTCTATCCCACCATCATTCGCTTACTACAAGAGTGTTTTGATGAGGGCGTGATTCGAGAATGGCCAAGCAAAGTAATCTTGTCTGGTTTCTTCTTGCGTACTGACTTAGCGGCTTTCCGCGATCTTTCATCTTTTAAAACGCATCTTGATGTCGCCAGCGGCAAGGTCACAACAGTTGGCCATCCAGTGGAGTTTCAACCTTCCACACCTGAAAACGAAGGCAATCGTTTGAAGCCGAAATTTGTTGTTGTGCAGGAAGCGGCTGGATTCACACGCGGGCTGGTTGTTCGTTTTGTCGACATCGGTAGCCATGTCGCTGTCGGTACAACGTTAGCAGACATCGGCGAACAGATCGGCTTGCCAAAGTTGGCAATTCCGGATGGATACAGCATCGAGCGTATGGATGAACTGTTAGAAGGTAATAAACCTGCCTTTGAAGAATACGGCATGCGTGATGCTGAAATCACTGCTCGCTATTATCAAAAACTTCAAGCTTTCGCGGAAACGCATACAGAAAGTAGTTCAGTTCCTGCCACTGCGTCTGGGCTGGCGGTCCGCATTCTTTTGTCGCAATTGAAGGATCAACGCACCAGCTTTCATGACACGTTTGGCTTCGAGGAAAGAAAAGGTGTGTACTGGAATAACGTCAAAGGTTCTGTCGTCACTCGAAAATCCACCGTTCCGACCGAGATGCGTGCGATCACCGAACCCTTCGTCGCCAAGTGTTATCACGGTGGGCGTAACGAGTGCTATACATTTGGGCCCACGCCAGTTTCGGTATGGAACGACTTCGATCTGGCAGGCGCATACACGACCGGTTTAGTTGATCTGCGCCACATCGACTACGACAATTTCTGGTATTCGAAGGACGAACTTGATTTCGTCGGTCACGTTGCTGGCTTCGCCCTTGTCGAATTTGAGTTTCCGGCAGATACAAAGTTTCCGTGCCTTCCAGTTGAAGGTTCAAACGGCGGCTTGTTTTACCCGCTTAGCGGCCGCTCATATTGCACCGCTCCGGAGATCGAAGTCGCGTTGAACATGAACTGCTCCGTCAAAGTTCTTCACGGTGTAATCATCCCTTGGTGCGAGGATGAAGACGAAAGTGATGAGCGCATCTTCGAACAATTCACTACTGAAATTCGTGACTTGCGTCGTAGTTTTGTCAAAGGATCACCCGACGAACAGTATGCGAAGCTGATTGGCAATTCACTATACGGAAAGACTGCTCAGGGCCTGAAAAAGAAAACCGTGTTCGATACGCACGGTTTAAAAAGCATCGAACTGCCTCACTCAAAAATCACGAATGCCATCATTGCAGCGCATACAACCGGATTCATCCGTGCTGTGTTGAGTGAACAGATCGCCCGCGTTCCCGAGGGCAAAACTGTAATCAGTGCTACCACTGATGGTTTCATTACAGATGCTGAGTTGTCTGAACTTGATCTGTCTGGACCAATGGCTCTTCGTTATCAGGCGTTGTGCGAGCGCGTTGCACCAGGAACGTTGATGCTTGAGATGAAACACAAGGTTCGCCAATTGGTCGCAGTTAAAACACGTGGGCAGATTACCGCCGTCCCATATGAAGGCGAAAAATCGATCTTGGCAAAAGCTGGTGTTTCGCCGTCAGTCCCTGCCGATCAACACAATGGTTTTATGTTGGATCTGTTTTTGAATCGCATACCAGCGCAAAGGACCACGTCAAAGCCATTTACCTCGATTCGCGAGCAATGGCGTAACAACACCGATGTCGTGCGACTGACCCGTGAAGCCACCTTGAATCTCGAATACGATTTCAAGCGCAATCTGATGGATGGTGAAGGCATGATAGCAGTGGGTGACAACACCCACATTAACCTCCGTACTACACCGTGGAAGCATATCGACGATGCTGAAACAACCCGCGCACTACACAGTGGCTGGAAGCGTCAACATTGCATCAAGAACCGAACTGATTGGCTGGATTGGTCTGAACATGTAGCTTTCTCTTTGGTTCGCGCCCGCCTAAAAGCTCAGGGATGCAACATACGTTTAACCACTAAAAAAGGGTTGGCCGGTGTCTTTTGCCGCATGTTCTTGGTTGCATTCACTAACCAGTTACACGGCATCACAAAGACCATGAAATATGCCGAGCTTGCGACATGGTTGACGGAGGCCGGTTATCCCACCTCCTTGGAAGACGTCAAGAACTCACGCCGCGGCAAGTTTTACGAAAACATCATTCCACCATCCGAGCGCATGGATGAGTTGGCTTGCGTGCTGCTCAAGTGGTTCCCCGATATGAATTTGAATAAATTCTACGTGTAGTAAGTTTCTCACCGGCTGATGGCCTGCAAAAAGTCGTCAGCCGCAAATCCCACAAATTCAGTTTTGCAAGCATCAGTTCCACTGTCGCTGGTCTCCATAAGACGACCTTACGCTTGCCATTTTTTTGCAAAGGTTTAATCATGATAAAAGCTTACTCATACATCCGATTTTCAAGCGCCAGACAAATGCGTGGTGATTCGCTTCGTCGTCAAACAGAGTTGTCTGAGCAGTATGCGAAAGAACACAACCTTGAGCTTGATCAGAATTTTAATCTGCGTGATCTCGGCCTTTCTGCGTTTGATGGTTCGAACGTCGAACGCGGTGCACTCGGTGCGTTTCTCGCGGCGATTGAGGCTGGTCAAATACCAAAGGGGTCATACCTGCTCGTCGAATCACTGGATCGTCTATCGAGAGAACAGCTGATTGACGCGCTCACCATGTTTCTCAACATCATCCGTCGTGGCATCGTGATCGTTACATTGGCAGACCGCATGGTGTATGAGCACAAATCGATGGGCGAAAATTTCTCCCCGTTGTTAATCTCGATTACGATCATGGCGCGGGCGCATGAAGAGTCACTGACAAAAAGCCGCCGTACGCGTGCCGCATGGTCGAACAAAATCAAAAATGCGCATGATAAAAAACTGACATCGCGTTGCCCTGCATGGATGAAATTATCTTCAGACGGTAAGCGCTTCGACCTAATTCCAGAGCGTGCAGAGTTGGTCAAGGAAATCATCCGTCTATCCCAGACCGGTCTTGGTCAATGGAAAATTTCCAGACGAATCAATGAGCTTGGTGAACCTAACTGGTCTAATAAACAGGTAGGTTGGCATGTGTCCTACATCAGCAAGATACTCAATAGTCCAGCTCTATATGGTGAGTTTCAACCGCAAACGTCTATCGACGGCAAACTGCAACCACACGGAGAACCGATACCTAATTACTTTCCTGCACTTATTACACGGGATGAATTTTTGGCATTGCGTGCGACAAGGAAATTGCGTGAATTTGCTACTGCAAGAAAGGGCTTGAATGTTCCGAATCTCTTGTCAGGTCTTGTGAAGTGCGGATACTGCGGCTCCACAATGAGCCTCGTGGGTACAAAGTTGTCCAAAACGGTGGATGAAAACGGTGCTACCACTTCCACGAAGAACCACAAAGCTTTGATTTGTGAGAAAGGTCGTCGTGGTCTGAGTTGCTATGCGCCTCGCTGGGACTATCATGACTTCGAGTTAAGTTTTTTGTCGCTATGTACAGGCCTTGAAATATCGACCCTCCTGAAAGAATCTTCTGATCAAAAAACATCCAACCAGGGATTGCAGGACGAGCTGCAGTTGGTTGAGGCGAAGCTTGCCGACAGTGGTAATCGGTTGCAAAACCTTGTCACTTCGGTCGAGCTTGGTCAGGTGCCGAAAGCTATGTTGTCTCGCATGGATGATTTGGAAAAAGAGATTCAGTCGCTGAGCGATCAACAAAATTTTCTAAAAACAAAAATACTGATCGCTCAGGTTAATAGACAAGAACAAACCGATCACTTCGAATCATTGCAAACGCTTCTTGACCAATTGAAGCACAAGCAAGGAAACGATTTGTTCGAACTCCGAGCCGCCCTTGCCGATCATATTAGAAGATTAGTACATGAAGTTCATCTTTTCCCGTCGGGGTCAATTACCAGCGAAGAATCAAAACAGCGCCTGTTTAATAAACTGAAAGAGTCAAACGCTGACGAAGAAGAAATAAACACCTTTATTCGAGGCTTGCGAACAGGTCCTGAGCGCACTGGAAGAACAGGTCGCTACGCCTATAACAAGTCGATTGATAGACATTTTCTTGTCCACTTACGTAGCGGTCTTGCCACGCCTGTCTATCCTGATTTTGATGACCCAACGAAACTGGGTCCGCTCTCGATACATGCACCCGAGGCGTCAAAATCGCAGGCAAGCTGACCAAAACTGTAGTTTGGTTAGAATAAGGTTGTGTACGGCTGAAGATGTGATCGTTAATGGTGTGCTCATGACTTCTCGGGCTTCACCTCATAGTTATAAACACATCATGTGTTGATAAATGCTAGGGCATGACGACCGGCGAAACCCTGAATGAAATTGCTGCCACACTGAAACGTCACGGTGCAGCGCGCGTCACCAATCTGGTTTTCGCTCGCACGCCGCCAAAGTAACCCGCGCACCGACTTCTTTTATTATGATGTGCGCCTTTGCACGACTATCTGCACGCCGGTTTCATCGCAAAACCGATGATCCGCTTCAAGGAGAATCACTTGTTTCATGTTGTACTGGTCGAACCGGAAATCCCGCCCAATACCGGCAATATCATCCGGCTGTGCGCCAATACGGGTGCCCAACTGCACCTGATCGAACCGCTCGGTTTCCCGCTCGACGATGCCAAAATGCGGCGCGCCGGACTCGATTATCACGATTACGCCACGATGAAAGTGCATCGCGACTGGCAGGCTTTTCTCGCCTCTTCCACGCAGGAAGAACCATTGAATGCCGCTCGCATGTTTGCATTGACGACGCACGGCTCGACTGCATTTTCCGGCGTTGCGTTTCAACTGGGCGATATCTTCGTATTCGGCTCGGAAACCCGCGGCCTCGATCCGGCATTGCGGGAATCCTTCCCGGCAACCCAACGCATTCGCCTGCCGATGCGCCCCGACAATCGCAGCCTGAATCTCTCCAACACCGTTGCCGTCGTGGTGTATGAAGCGTGGCGGCAAAACGGCTACATCGGCGGCAGCTGAAGCGCGCCGGTTTTGCGCTACGATAGCGGCGCACGATTCATTTCAATCCCGCTGCGGACCATCCATCCGGACGCAGCATTGCCAACGGAAGAATTTCATGAATTTTCGCTCTGCCTCGATTGCTGCCTGCGCTTCCATGCTGTGCACACTTTCCTTCGCGCACGATTACACGGCCGGCAACGTCCATATCGACCATCCGTACGCACGTGCGACCGTTCCTGGCCAGACCAGCGGCGGCGCCTACCTGACGCTGGAAAACAAGGGCGACAGCGCGGACGCACTGATCGCCGCCCAGTCGCCCGCAGCCCAGTCGGTGGAAATCCACACGATGACGATGAACGGCAATGTGATGCGCATGCGCGAAGTCGATACGATCGATCTCAAACCGAAGGAAAAAGTCGCCATGCAGCCGGGCGACGGTTATCACCTGATGCTGATCGGACTGAAGGCGCCGCTGAAGGTCGGCGACAAGCTGCCGTTGACACTCACCTTCCGCAAGGCCGGCAAAGTAGCTACCGTCATCACGGTTGACGACATCAAGGCAAAAAATGCCGGCACCGATGCACACGCCGATCATCATTGATGAAAGCCGGCGATGACAAATAAAAAAGGACGTCGACGACGTCCTTTTTTATTCACTGTGCTCTGTGTTATTTCGCCGCATAACGTCGATAGACCGTGTGGCTGCCATCCCTTTTGACCAGCAACACATCGTAAGCGTCGGCAGCCATACCCGGCATTTCCATCCCGGGCGATCCCATCGGCATGCCGGGCACCGCCAGACCGGCGGCCTTCGGCCGCTCTGCCAGCAATCGCCTGATGTCGCCGGCCGGCACATGGCCTTCCAGCGCGTAAACACCGATCGTCGCCGTGTGACAACTGCCGAGCGAGGACGGAATGCCGTATCTGGTGCGATAGGCCGCCGTGTTCGGCACGTTATGCGTCTTCACCTCAAAACCGCTTTCCCGCAAGTGATCGACCCATGCCGTGCAACAGCCGCAACTCGCGCTTTTATACACATCGATGACGCGCGCTTCGGTTCCGGCAATGGCGATGACGGGCATCGTGCCAAGCAGTACGACGGCTTGCAGAACGGTACGTCGTTCCATGTTCTCTCCTCTATCGCATGGGCAAACAAAAAAGCCGCAAGACATCTGCGGCTTTTTCAAATGAAGACAAACGGCGTTACGCCGGTTGCGCGGCCGCCATGCGGGTCACGACTTCCTTGCGGTAACGATTGAGCTCCTGCACGGTGGCGAAGGTACGCTCGAACAGCAGCGACATGTTGTGCAGAATGCGATCCACTACTTTCTTTTCCCATTCGCCGTCGAACTTGATCTGGCCGTCGAGCCAGCGCTCCAGCCATTCCGGATCGGGCAGGCGCGACTGCACGGTATCGTTCGGGAACAGCGCCTGATTCACATGCAGGTTGGTCGGATGCAACGGTTTCTCGGTACGACGCGCCGACGCCATCAGGACGCCGATCTTGGCAAATGCGGCACGCGCGCTGTCACCCACTTCGACCAGAGCCTTTTTCATGTAGCGCAGGTAAGCGCCACCGTGACGTGCTTCGTCCTGGCTGATGATCTTGTAAATCTGCTTGATCACCGGTTCGGTGTGCCAGTCGGAGGCGCAACGGTACCAGTGATTCAGGCGAATTTCACCGCAGAAATGCATCATCAATGTTTCCAGCGCCGGTGCCGGATCGAACTCGAAACGCACGTTGTGCAGTTCTTCTTCCGTCGGCACATATTCAGGACGGAAACGACGCAGGTATTCCATCAGCACCAGCGAATGCTTTTGTTCTTCAAAGAACCAGACGGACATGAACGCAGAGAAATCGCTGTCGCCGCGATTGTCGCGCAGAAACATTTCAGTTGCGGGCAGCGCGGACCATTCGGTGATCGCATTCATGCGGATCGTTTGCGCCTGCTCATCGGTCAGTTTGGAACCGTCGAACTGATCCCATGGAATGTCTTTTTCCATGTTCCAGCGAACCTGTTCCAACGATTTAAACAATTCTGGGTACAACATACGCGCCTTAAAAATTGAGTTAAGTGCTTGATTCTACCAAGAAAATCATCACAGACACAGCCCAGACCCCACCGCATGAAAGGTTTTCAACCGCCAACGCTGCCTGAGCGTGATTTACCGGAAGGAAATAAAAAGCGTGACAACCGCGCGTACCGGCGATATCAGGCGCAATAAACATGCATTCGCTTTCCATTAAAAGATATAAGTCATCTTCCCGAAAATACAATCCCTGATGCTGAAATCCTGGCAGTCAAAGACAACGTCACGCTACACGCCAATGACAAACCGGCGATCCTCGTGCAAGATGCCCTGATTGCCCAACCGGATGACTTCCATGAAGAAATATGCGATCCAGCTTCCCGCCCTGTTCCTGAACGCATTGCGTTGCACGCTCCTGTGCAGCGCTTTTTTCGGCGCGCAGGCTTATGCCCAGAGCACCGTCGCACCGACGTCCTGCCCTGCAACCCTGAATTACAGCGTCGACCGCCTGCAGGACGAAGCACCGCAAAATCTTTGCCAATACGCGGGCAAGGTAATCCTGATCGTCAATACGGCAAGTTACTGCGGCTTCACCGTACAGTACGAAGGACTGGAAAAACTGTACGCGCAGTACAAGGACCGGGGATTCGTCGTGCTGGGATTCGCGTCGAACGATTTCCAGCAGGAACCCGGCGCCAACAAGGAAATCGCCGCCTTTTGCAATAACACCTACGGTGTGAAATTCCCGATGTTCGCCAAAACCTCGGTCGCCGGCGCAAGCGCCAATCCCTTCTATCAATCGCTGTTCAAGGCCGGGGCAAAGCAACCCAAATGGAACTTCCACAAGATCCTGCTGGATCGCAACGGCAAGGTCGTCGGCAGTTTCCCGTCGAAGGTCACTCCAGATGATAAAACCCTGATTGCCGATATCGAAAAAGCGCTGGCGCAGAAATAAGGCAACGGACGGGCCGGATAATTTGCCGGCCTGCGTTTGCAGAATGCTACGATACGCACACATCGGCACGGCGGCGGGAAATGCAGCGACGGCCAGCCAGGGCAATACGCGCGCGCAGCGCGAGGCAATCTTTCACACATCAACCAAAAATAGAAGAGACAACGGGCGGAACATCGCCTCTACACCATGCGCATTCTGATCATTGAAGACAATGCCGACATCGTCGCCAATCTGTACGCGTTCCTGGAACCGCGCGGCTATGTGCTCGACTCGGCCGCCAACGGCTATGCCGGTTTTGCGCTGGCCGCGCAGCATGAATACGACGCGATGATTCTCGACATCAAGGTTCCCGGCATCGACGGCCTCACCGTATGCCGTCGCATCCGCGATGAGTTGAAGAAGGACACGCCAGTCCTGATGTTGACCGCACGCGATACGCTGGACGACAAGGTTGCCGGCTTCGACAGCGGCGCCGACGATTATCTGGTCAAGCCGTTTTCATTGCTCGAAGTCGAAGTGCGCCTGAAGGCGCTGATACGTCGCGCACGCGGCAAGAATCAGGCGGCGAACTTCCTCAGCGTCGGCGATCTGGTATTCGATACCTCGACCTATCAGGTCAGCCGCAACGGCGTGCCGATCTCGCTGACCAAGACCGGCTTCAAGATCCTGACCTGCCTGATGAAGGAAGCGCCGAAAGTCGTTTCGCGCGAAACGCTGGAGCTCGAAGTTTGGGGAGATCATCCACCCGACAGCGACGCACTGCGCACCCATATCCACGCATTGCGTCAGGCGCTCGACAAATCGCATCCTTTCCCGATGCTGCGCACCGTTCAGGGCATCGGCTACCGTCTGGTAGGTTCGGATGAAACGACCTAGCACGCTGCGTCGCCGCATCGTCACCGCCTATTTCTTTTTCACGCTGGCGATCTGCACCTTCTTTGCCATCGTCGCGGCAGTCGCGATCGAAGGCGTCGAGGATCTGCTGGTCGATGAACATCTGCGCAGCATCGCCGCCTGGGCTTCGCCGCGCCATGCGGCCGGCATGCCGGTGGAAATGCCGTCCGACGTCAGCTTCTATCACGGCGCAACCGTGCCGCCGGAACTGCGCGATCTGCCGTTGGGCGTGGCCAAGCAGACGTTTGAAAACAGAACCGTCCACTTGCTGGTCGGCGAAGACAGCGCAGGCCGCTACATCGTGGTCGATCGCGCCAGCGAATACAAAAGCATCGAACACACCATTTACGGCATGATCGTCGCCGGCTTCATCGGCTTCGTGGCGCTGTCGCTGTTTCTCGGCCGCTTCATCGCGCACGGCTTTGTGGAACCCATTACGCAACTGGCGGAAGCCGTCACCGATCAGGGTCTCAATCCGGAACTGCCGCTGCTTTCCAGTTCGGACGAGCTTGGCGTTCTGGCGCGCGCCTTTGCCGCGCACACGATGGAGCTCAAACGCTTTCTGGCGCGCGAGCGTTTCTTCACCGGCGATGTCAGCCATGAGTTGCGCACGCCGCTGACCGTGATTACCGGCGCGGCGGAACTGCTCGTCGAACAAACCATCGGCCAGCCTGCATTGCACGCGCCGGCACAACGCATTCTTCGCGCCGCCGGCGAAGCCACCGATTGCGTCACCGTGCTGTTGCTGCTGGCTCGCGCGCCGGATCACATCAATCGGCCGCAAACATTCATAGACGATGTCATTCGTGAAGAAATCGCGCATTGCAAATCGTTCCTCGCCGGCAAGCCGGTCGAACTGCGCTACACGGGCAGCGACGATTTTGCCGTGGCGGCACACAAGGAATTGCTGGCTTCCGCCATCGGCAACCTGATCCGCAACGCCTGCCAGTACACGGAACAGGGTTCGGTCACGGTCCGTGTGCAGGAGCGTTCCGTCATCGTCGAGGACACCGGCCCCGGCCTGCCCGATTCCATCCTGGCGCGGCTGCAAAACGATGCGGCAGCCAAACCGCTGATCGGTTCGGCCGGCTCCGGCCTGGGCCTTGCCCTAGTGGTACGCATCTGCGAATACCTCGGCGCAAAACTAAGTGTAGAAAATAATCCCGAAAATGGCAGTAATTTTCGAATTGATTTTATGACAACTTTAACGAAAATCTAACGCATTTTTCACATCCGTTTGAGTTCCTTGGCGATAACCTGCGATTGTGCATTTGGGTCGTCTCTCTCCTAGGAAGAACGACTTTCCCTTACCCCGGTTTCGTGCTGTTTTTTTAGAGCCGCGGACATTCGGTGCAAGCTGAATGAAGTGCACATTTAACGCGTAGTGGCTAAAAGAGATTTTTCAGATTTTTCTGATGATCGACAACAATATGGTCGCCAGCGACCACCACGTTATTTAATCCCGCTCTGTGCTTGGAGCGGGCAAAACTTGAGGAAGATATGGAATTATTAAGCTCCGCGGCCTTTTGGGCTGCTCTTGGCAACATCATCCTGATCAACATCGTGTTGTCCGGCGATAACGCCGTTGTCATCGCGCTGGCGGCCAAATCGTTGCCACCGAAACAAAAGAAAATGGCGGTCATCTACGGTAGCGCAGCGGCCATCATCCTGCGTATCGTCCTGACCATTTTCGCCCTGCAGTTGCTGACGCTGCCGTACCTGAAACTGATCGGTTCGGTCGCACTGTTCTACATCGGCGTGCAGTTGCTGGCGGAAGACGACGGCGAAGAAAACATCGAAGGCAAATCCAACCTGTGGGGCGCGATCAAGACCATCCTGATCGCCGATCTGGTCATGAGCCTCGATAACGTGCTGGGCGTCGCTGCGGCGGCAAACGGCAACGTCGTGTTGCTGGTCATCGGCCTTGCCATCAGCGTTCCATTGATCGTATTCGGCAGCGCACTGGTGCTGAAACTGATGGAAAAATTCCCGATCATCATCACGCTGGGCGCTGCATTGCTGGGCTATCTGGCAGGTGAAATGCTGTTCTCCGACACCGCAGTGATGCCGTGGATTGAAGCCAATGTGCCGCATCACGAACTCTCGCTGTTCGGCAACAGCCACCTGAGCATTCCTGGCCTGACACTGGCACTCGGCGTTGTCCTCGTCGGCAACTACCTTGCCAAGCGTCATCACAAGACTGCGGCAGTGTAAGCAACACCGTAATTGCATGGCCCTCGCATGACGGCCATGCAATCAGTATCTCAACGGCCCGGCCGAGCGTATTGCTCTGCCGGGCCGTTCTCTTTGTGCGCTGTTTCGTGTGCTTTTGCGGACCGGCAATACGCCTAATATTTTCGTATATGGAAATCGTGATCGGTCACGATCCTGGTCGTCGCGATCAGGCTGCTCAGGCCCAGCACAAGTTGCGTCAGACGTTCGCCCGGCAACATCCATATCTTCCCTGACGGCGCATCCGCCTGCGTGACGGCGAGAATCAGCGGTGCGATCCATTCGGCCTCCGGCGTCAGATCGAGCAGCACATCGCCTTCGGACGTCGTGTGCATGAATATTTCGCCGCCTGCCTCCAGGCAAAAGCAGATGCCGCAACCGTGCGTGCGGCCATTCCCGATATGCTGCTGGATATGGCGATTCTGATGATCGATCCAGGTTTCCACGTCATAGGTGGTTTTCAGCACGATCCACGGCCGTTCGGCCGACTCCTGCATTCTGTTATCGTTGTCGTCGTCTTCGTACATCATGTGATTTCATTCATCAAAAAATTGCCCTCAATCCTGCCGATGCGCATGTGCGCATCACGCTGGCGTCGGATAAAAACCACGCAACTGCAGGCAATCCCGCAGCGGCATGATATCCTGCGCACCCTGAATCATCCATTGCCCGACTGCTGTTCATGACGACCACCGACTCCACGCCCAACCCATTTCAATCCGCACGCATTCTGCTCAAGGAATTACAGGAAAAGTTTTCCGTGTTCGGCGATTTCCTGCCTTTGGCGATCGGCATCGACAAGCAGTTGATAGCACTCATGCCGGACGTCAGCCGCAAGTCGCTGCGCACGGCGTTGGGCATTCATACCAATTCTCTGCGTTATCTCAAGGGAATGGAAAAGGCGACCGCGCGTTTCAATCTCGATGGCACGCATGCCGCCGATGTGACCGACGAACATCGCGCGCATGCCACCACCACATTGAAAGAGCGCTTCAAGAAAAACGCGGAACAGCGCAAGGCGCAGCAACAGGCCGAAGAAGCGCAGCGCAAGGCAGAGGAAGCAGAACGCCAGCGTTCGGAAAAGCTGAATCAGCTGGCCGCCAAGTTCTCACGCAAAGGTTGATGGCGGCACAGGCAATGCGCCTGTTGCACACCGTATTCCGCAGGATCCTTCGCAGTCCTCTTTTTCACCAGTAAGTCCACAACATCTTTGCCGCCAGCACGTACAGCAGGCAGGCAAAGATGCGTTTCAGGATAGTCACCGGCAGGCGATGTGCCAGCCGCGCACCGAACGGTGCTGTCACCACGCTGCCGCACACCACACCGATCAACGCAGTAATCGAGATGAAACCGATGGCGTCCGACGGCAAACCCGCTACGTTCCAGCCCGAAATGATGTAACCGATCGTCCCGACAATGGCGAGCGGAATGCCCATCATTGCGCCGGTCCCGATGGTTTTCTTCATTGGCACGCCGCACCACAGCATGAACGGAATCGTCAGGAACGCGCCACCGGCCGATACCAGCCCGCTGATGATGCCTATGATCAGACCGACGAAGAACAGCGGCCATGCAGACGGAAGCGCGCGCGCCGCCTTCGGTTTCTTGTTCAGCAGTATCTGTGTTGCGCCGAAAAAAACGATCACGGAAAAACTCAATGCCAGGTGACGCTGCGGAATCCAAGCCGAAATCGAAGTCGCCAGCAAGCTGCCCGCCACCAGGCCCGGCGTCATCCGTTTGACGATATTGAAATCGACACCATCGAACTTCAGATGCTCGCGCACGCTGGAGCCGGAAGTAAACGCGATCGACGCCATGCATGTCGCCAGCGCCATATGAACAATATGGTCCGGCGCAAAATGCTGTGCGGCGAACAGCGCCGCCATGACCGGCACCAGCGTCATGCCGCCGCCAATCCCGAGCAACCCGGCCAGCACACCGACAAAAGCGCCGGCGCATACATAGGAAAGAAACCAGATCATGTCGGCATCCCGATGTTGATATTCGTTGCCGTCGCGCGGGACGGCTGCATAAGGTACATAAAATGCGTAAGGGGCATATCGCCTTTCTGTTGATCGTCGCGCGGTGCCGGCCGGCATCGGCGAACGCATTGCCCGTCTGTGGCTCAGCCAGCGGCACTACCGCTGTTGCGCGGACGGCAGGCGAACCTTGCCCGGCACCGGCAGGATCGATTATACGGTTCCCGCAGGGAAAACCGCATGCCTTGCAGGCCATGTCGCCGCCTGCATGCATCAACGCCGATAACGCGCGACAACGTCCGACGATGCACGCAGGATGCGACGTTGCGTTTACACTAGCGCCATGACAACAAGATCCCGGACCGACCGCGACCCGCTTCGACGCACATCGTTGCGCTGGCTGTTGGTGCTGGGCATATCGATATTGCTGCATGTGATCGTCATTGGCCGCATCACCGAACTGATCCGCCTGCCCGCGCCGACCCCGCCATCCGTCGCCGATGTCATGGCCGCCACGCTACTTGTGCCGCCGCCCGCCAAACCGGCCGCGCCCAAACCTGCAGCCAAACCCAGACCGAAGCGCAAGGCTCATCCGCATCCTGCACCGCCCAAAATAGAACTGCCGCCGCAACCAGCTTCCGTCGCGGAACCCGTCGCCATGGAAACACCATCGACCGATGTCGCGACGGGCGATGCGGCATCGGGAACGGACACTGCAGCGGAAGAAAAAACCGGCGAGGATGAAAAAGCGGACGGCGCGCATTACAGGATCGACCTGCCGCCTTCCGCCGAACTGAAATACGACGTGCAGAAAACACCGTTCGAAGGCCAGCCGACATATGGCAGCGGCACCATCAACTGGCAGGTGAAGGGCGACCGATATACGGTCGACGGCGACTTCGGCGTCCTGTTCATCACAGCGCTGCGCTTCAAGAGCCTCGGCACCATCGAAGACGTCGGCATCGTGCCGGAGCTGTACAGCGAAAAGCGGTTCCGCAAATCCGAAACCAATACGCATTTCCACCGCGAACGCAACACGATCAGTTTTTCCGCTTCGACCAAGACCTACCCGCGCGTCGGCGGTGAGCAGGATCGCGCCAGCATCATCTGGCAACTGGCCGGCATCGGCCGCGGCGATACGGCACAATTCGTTCCTGGTGCGGCAATCGAACTGGTCGTCGCCGGTACGCGCGATGCCGAACCGTGGCAGATCCAGATCATCGGCCTGGAAGATATCCAGATCGACGGCCAGACAATCAGCGCATGGCATGTCGCGCGTGCACCGCGCGCACGTTCCCACGACCAGAAACTCGATATCTGGCTTGCGCCGCAACTGCAATGGTATCCGGTACGCCTGCGCTATACGGAACCGAACGGCGACTATCTCGACATGACGCTGACCGGCCTGAACGTTTCTGCAGTACCTTAGTCACATATTTTCAACCACATATTTTGGTGACCCGATGAAGCACTCCCTCTCCTCTCCCGTCCGTGCCCTGCTGCTCGCATGCGCGATTGCCGCATCCCACGGCGCAGCCATTGCACAAACCGCCGCAAAGCGTGCCGTCCTCAGCACACCGCCTTCCGCGAATCTGGAATACACGATCGATGCAAACCAGCACGGCCTGCCGCTCACCGGCTCCGCAAGCGTGCGCTGGGCGACCAGCGCCGGCCGCTATACGATCACGACAGAAACGCGCGCCATGCTGCTGGGGAAAATACTCGAAGCAAAAAGCGAAGGCGCGATCGATGCGTTTGGCCTAGCGCCGCTGACATCGACGGAAAAACGTTTCCGCAAACCGGCCACCACCACCACATTCAATCGCGATACGCGCACCATCACCTTCAGCGCATCCGATGCAAACTATCCAATCAAGGGCGGGGAACAGGACCGCAACAGTGTGGTCTGGCAACTGGCAACCCTCGCACGCAGCACACCGGCCAAATTCAAGACCGGATCGACAGTCAGCGTCTTTGTTGCCGGCCAGAAGGACGCCGAAACGTGGGCCTTCAAGGTCAGCAAATCCGAGAAAATAAAATCCCCGCTCGGCGATCTGAATGCAGTCAAGGTCAGCAAGGTCGTCAAGGATGCGGGCAAGGAACAGAAGATCGATATCTGGTTTGCGCCATCGCGTGAATGGTATCCGGTGCGCATTCGCTTCTCCGAACCGGAAGGCGATTTCATCGAGCAGACCATCACGCAAATCTCGCCGCAGTAAGATCGCGCACTCCTCCTATAATCCTGCGTTGACGCGGCACCAGTCCACCCTGGATGCCGCCCGCACCCTCATCACTGAAAGCAATCATGAGTACTGCAGAAGGCGCGCTGGTCCTGTTCAGCGGCGGGCAAGATTCCGCCACCTGCCTTGCGTGGGCGCTGACGCGCTACGAACGGGTTGAAACCATCGGCTTCGATTACGGCCAGCGCCACGCAATCGAACTGACCGTGCGCCCGGGCGTCCTGCAAAAGCTGCGCGCATTCTCTCCGGAATGGGATCGCAGGCTCGGCGAGGATCACATGATCGACCTCTCGCTCATTGCGAAAATTTCCGACACCGCACTGACGCAGAATGTCGAAATCGCCATGCTGGAAAACGGCTTGCCGAATACCTTCGTACCCGGCCGCAACCTGCTGTTCATGACCGTTGCCGCAACCGTTGCCTATCGGCGCGGATTGACGGTACTGGTCGGCGGCATGTGCGAAACGGATTTTTCCGGCTATCCCGATTGCCGCGACGACACGATGAAGGCATTGCAAGTCGCGCTGAACCTGGGAATGGCAACGCGCCTCAAGATCGAAACGCCGTTGATGTGGATCGACAAGGCGGCAACATGGACGATGGCGCAGGATCTGGGCGGCCAGCCATTGATCGATCTGATCCGCAATGAAACCCATACCTGCTATCTCGGCGAAAGAGGCCTGTTGCATGACTGGGGATACGGTTGCGGCACCTGTCCTGCCTGCGCCTTGCGCGCGCGCGGATATGCGCAGTTCATGACGAAAAAAAGCACGTGAGGCGACACGTGCTTTTGAAAGTATTCAATCTTGTTTCGCGGGAAAATCTTTCCGTCTCTGTCTGAGCCAGATAATCCCCAGCCGGGATCGGCACACGCCGATTGCTGCGACGCGGGCGTCGATCCCTTCCTTCACTGATTTTTATCGCGTCATCGTGCCCGGCGGAGCAACAGGCACCGGCCGGTAGACTGGTGCAGGTGCCACCGGCACAGGCGCGGATTGCGGCTGCGGTTCGATCACGGTCGTGGTTGTTTCGCGATAAATGCCGCCACCGCCCACACTGCCAGACGTCACGCCTTCGCCATGCACGCGTCTTGCGCAATCCTGGCGATCGGCGGGCGGCAGCGCATTGCAGCGCATCATTGCGTTGCTTTCATATGAAGAACTGTCGGTCAGATGACCCCGTCTGGCTTCGCCGCGCGCTGCGCCGACTTCCTTCAGGCAGGTCGCGCGATCCTGATGCGAACTACCATCCATGCACGCCGCGCGTTCCTGCTTGTAGGTGGCGGCATCCGCATCGGCAGCCGATGCAATCGGACCGAACGACAAGCCGATGGCGAACAGGGACAAACCGAACGCATATTTCCGCGCCTTGCGAATCGAGCCGTGAGTGAATGACATGATGACCTCCTTGGAGAAAAGATCAGTCTAGGCAGCAGGGTCGTCGGCGTATGTGCGGTAACCGACTTAAAGCCGCGCATACTTTCATCTACGCAACAGGTGCTGCGCAACCGGCCGGAACCTCCGATTCGCGGCCATTTCCCTGCACAATCAATTCATTCAATGACATACTTGCCATGCAAATTTTGCATGCACGCCGGCGATTGCACTAAACTTTCGGCCATCATCGGCAATCTGACTGACATCTTCTTATGCAAAGAGAACCGTAATGCGTTCATCTCCGACTCCCCGCAAGCATTTTTCGATGTTGCGCGAATTCCATCTGGCCGACTTCTTTACGCTCGGCAATGCTGCGTGCGGTGTCGCGGCCGTGTTTCTCGCGATGCTGTACATGCGCAGCGAATCGCTGACGCATTTTTACGCCGCCGCCGTGATGGCGCCAGCGGCTTTCCTGTTCGACGTGCTGGACGGCCGCATCGCGCGCTGGCGGCAGCAGCATTCTTCGCTGGGACGCGAGCTGGATTCGCTGGCGGATGTGATTTCTTTCGGCATTGCGCCAGCCGCACTCGGCTTCGCGGCTGGCCTGACGGGCGGCTGGGACTGGGTCGCGATGATCTATTTCGTCTGTTGCGGCGTCAGCCGGCTGGCGCGCTACAACGTGACGGCGGAATCGCTGTCCGAAGGGAGCGACAAGGTGGCCTACTTTGAGGGCACGCCGATCCCGACCAGTGTACTGATTACCGGCATTCTGGCGCTGCTTGCATCGAAGGATCTGATCGGCTCGACACTTTTTGGCGGCGCATGGATGATCGGCTCATGGGAATTGCATCCCGTCGCATTGCTGTTTGCGCTGTCCGGTACCCTGATGATCAGCAAGACACTGCATATCCCCAAGCTGTAACGCTGTAGTTGCCCGGCGACGTCGGTTGCCGGGTTTCCATGCTTCAACGTGAGATTCCGCACAGAAGCCGCCTCTTTTCCCCCGCAATATCTGCCTACGCGCCGCCATCCATTACTCCAACAAAATGTAACAAGGCGTAAGTGCGTTGGCGACGGCTGGCAAATCGGCTTTCAATATGGCCTGTCAACCGGACGCCTGTTGATAAAGGGGAACTGTCATGAACGCAAAACTCGTCACTCTGCTGACCACCCTGCTTGGCGCAGGAATCGCCATCGCCCAACCCGTCATGGTTGCCGGCCTGAATCAGGAGGCGCAAGCCAAGACCGCATCCTACCGATCCGGCCTGACGCAAAGCGTCACCAAATCCGAAGCAAAAGCCGCACGGCTGGATGTTGTCGTGGATAATTTCGAGAAAATCGATGCCAACAATGACGGCATCGTCACGCGTAATGAATTGCGCGCATATGCATTATCCACACGCCGTCATGTGCCGATGACCTGAAGCAGCACTGCTCAGAAAAACGCCTGCGAAGGCTCTTCCGTCATCGCACAGAAAATACTGCATTACTCCACCGACCGGCCGTTACTGACAGCCGCCTCGACTGCACGCACCCTTGCCGCATGGAGCGCTTCCGGAATCCGTTGCGGCTGATCGGGATAACGCTGGCGCGCAGCATCGGCGATTTCGCCGCCATTCACGGTTTGCGCCGCCGCGAGCGCGGCTTCCAGCCACGGCCTTTGCGGAAACTCACGATCCTCGAATCCGGTGCGCCCGCGATGATCGCATTCCGATGCCACCAGCATATCGAGGAATCGCTGCGGCTTGCGGAATGCATCGCAACGTTCGAACAGGGTCACGATCGTTGCCGCCCGCAGTTCCATCGCACGACCGACATTGCCGTGTTCGCGCGCCGTCATCAATGCCAGATCGCGACAATCGTTCGGCACCTTCAAGCGTTTGCACACTGCATCGACCAGCCGCGCACTGTGCATTTCATGCCCGTGATGGCGCGGCCATTGATCAGGAGGCGTCACGCCTTTTCCCAGATCGTGCAACAGCGCGGCACAGCGCACAGGCAGGCTCACGTGCCGCGAAGCGGCATGATCGACCACCATCATCACATGCACGCCGGTGTCGATTTCCGGATGATATTTTTCCGGCTGCGGCACACCCCACAGCACATCCAGTTCCGGCAGGATGCGCTTCAGCGCACCGCAATCGCGCAGTACCGCGAACATGCGCGAAGGCTGGATCTCCATCAGGCCGCGCGCGAGTTCCTGCCACACGCGTTCCGGTACCAGCGCATCGACTTCGCCGGCGACAACCATGTCCTGCATCAACGCATTGGTTTCGGGTGCGACCGTGAATTGCGGAAAACGCGCGGCAAAGCGCGCCACGCGCAGGATGCGCACTGGGTCTTCTGCAAAGGCGGGGGAAACATGGCGAAAAATGCGCTGCGCGATATCCTGCCGTCCGCCGAACGGATCGACAATCGTGCCGTCTTCCTGCTGCGCCATCGCGTTGACGGTCAGATCGCGCCGGATCAGGTCCTCTTCCAGCGTAACGCCGGCATCGGTATGAAAAACAAAGCCCTTGTAACCCGGCGCCGTCTTGCGCTCGGTGCGCGCCAGCGCGTATTCGGCATGCGTTTGCGGATGCAGGAAGACGGGAAAATCCTTGCCGACCGGCGTATAGCCTTGCGCAATCATGTCGTCGGGCGTTGCGCCGACCACCACGTAATCGCGATCCTTGACGGGCACACCGAGCATTGCATCCCGCACGGCGCCGCCGACGATGTAGGTTTTCATTTCAGTGCCGGCTCAATCAACAGGACTCAATCGGGATAGACATCGTATTTTTCAATGCGATTGGTTTCGGCCAGCGCGCCGCTGATCCATTGCGCCACGGCCGGATGCGCGGCGACACGCTCGACATAGGCATCCAGTGCCGGTGCCAGCACGACGTCATAGGTGCGAAAGCGCATCACGATCGGTGCGAAGTACGCATCGGCGATCGAGAACTCGCCGAACAGAAATCGGCTCGGACCTGACATCGCAAGGCAGGTTTCCCATATCTCGCTGATGCGGCCGATGTCCGCCTGCGCCTCGATCGTGCGTCCCTTGCCGGGAAATACCGCACGGATGTTCATCCACATTGCGGAGCGCACACCGGTAAAACCGGAATGCATTTCCGCGCAGATCGAGCGCGCCAGCGCACGCGCCGCCACGTCTTCCGGCCACATCTTCTTTTCCGGAAATTGTTCGGCCAGATATTCGCAGATCGCCAGCGAATCCCAGATCGTCGTCTCGCCTGCAATCAGGACCGGGACGCGACCGGCGGCCGAATAATGGGCAATCTGCAGCGCGGTATCGGACCGATCGAGCAGCACGCAGATTTCCTGGAAGGGAATGTTGAAGGCCGTCATCGCCACCCACGGACGCATCGACCATGACGAATAATTCTTGTTGGCGATCACCAGCTTCAGGCCGCTCTGCTCGGCATCGCTCAGTGTCTGCGACAGGGTCGGATCGAGTTCCGTGGTTTGCATACGTTCCGTCAGAAAAATAAATGCCGATGTGCCGGCATCGCGCCATTGATCATTCGCAGTTGCCCGCTACGTGCCGCCCACATGCCCTCAGGGCAAAACGCTGGGCACGAACGCCGCCGGGCCGACGCTGCCCAGCCGCGCCTTCAGCGACTGCGGCTTGTTCTCGAACATCGCCGCATAGTAGGTCGCGTTGGACATCACCTTCTTGACGTAATCGCGCGTTTCGGAAAACGGAATCGATTCCGCAAAGATGGCACCTTCGACCGGCTTCGTCAGCGTTGCACGCCATGCGCGCGGGCGGCTCGGCCCTGCGTTGTACGCCGCGGTGGCCATCGTCTGCGAACCGTCCAGATCGCCCAGCACCATGTTCAGGTAATTAGTGCCCAGCAGGATATTGGTTTCGACTTCATTCACGCTGCTGTGGGCAAAGTCGTCGAATCCGATCTTCTTGGCGACATGGCGCGCCGTCGCCGGCATCAACTGCATCAATCCCGATGCGCCGACATGCGAACGCGCATTCATGACAAAGCGCGATTCCTGCCGGATCAGGCCGTAGACCCATGCCGTTTCCAGTCCCAGTTTGCGCGTCGCTTCCACCATGATGTCGCGATAAGGCGTGGGGAAACGCTGATCGAAATCGACCTCGATGCGCGTGCGATCCGATGTATTGACCATGCGATCGAGCACATCGCTGCGCCGCGCGAATTCCGCCGCCGCCAGATGCTGGCGCTCGTTCATCCGGCGCAGTTCCCAGTTCCATTCGCGATACCCCTCAAAGCGCAGGCCAAGATCGAAGAACTTGAACGCGCGACGAAAACCCTCGTTGGCCGTCATCGGTGCAACTTCGGCCTCGGTAACCGGTGCGGCGCGCGGCGGGATCGTGATCTTCTGGCCCAGCTCTTCCAGCGCCAGCTGGCCGTAGAAGCCGGTTTGCGCGGAAATCGACTGCATCAACGCATTCGACTCTTCCTTCCTGCCCTCTTCGCGCAAGGCGCGCGCCAGCCAGTAAGTCCAGGTTGCATCACCGCGCAACGAAGGCGGCATTGCCTCGATGCCGGTTTTCACCAGCTTCCAGTCGCCCGCGCGCAATGCGGCACGGATTTTCCATTCATTTCCCTCCAGCGACAACGGCGCCTTGCCTGCCTTTTGCCAGTATTCATCCGCTTCCGGCAGCAGTTTTTTCGACGCCTGCAACGCAATCTGTCCCCAGCCCAGCGCCTGCTGTTTCAGGTTCAGCCGTTGCCCGTCGCGCGATGCCAGCACATCGGCCGCCTGTGCCGGATCGTTGCGAGCAACACGGCCCAGTGCGACGATGAAGACCTCATGCTTGATGCGGCGAAAACCCGGTCCGCGCGCCACGATCAATGCAGGTTTCTCCATCGCGGTCACCAGCGAGCCGTCGTCGATTCCCGACAATGGCACCAGACGGCGAACGAAATCGGTCGAACCCGTTTCCGCCGCCAGCCGGATCTGCGCCCACAGGTCATCCTCATCGAACTGACCGTTTTCCATCAAGGTGGAAATCAGCGCCAAGCACCCTTCGCCGAAATTCTTCGGCACCGTCAACAGCGCACGCGCCTCGTCCGCGACCTTGCCGCCCTTGAGCGCCTTCGACATCAGCGCATAGCACTTCAATTGCGTATCGTCGTTCAACTGGAACAGCGGATACTGCACATCAAAAGTCGCCCAGTCGCGCCGCTTGCCCAATTCAAGCAGCCAGTCGTTGCGCAGGCGATCGGCAATCGCACTGCCGTCGTAGCGTGTCAGGAAAGCCTGGATTTCGATTGCCGATGCATCGCGGATGCGCGGCTGCAACTGGTAATAATCGACATAGGAAGGGATCGCGTAATTGCCCAGCTTGGAAGCGATGTCGTTGGCGCGCACCGCATCGCCCCGGCGCGACGCATCGCGCAATGCCAGAAAGGCGTCATCGTCGCTTGCGAAACCTGCCGTGCGTTTTTGCGCATGCGCGGCCGGCAGCAGCAATGCTGCGGATGCGGCGGCAAACATGATGCGGGCAAGTAATTTTTTCGAAAGCATGAAGTTCGTGACCTCTTGTCTGATCCTGCGGATAGTGAATGGCGGCACCGAATGGCGCTGAACGGCGATGCTGGCTAGAATAGCACGCGACGCCCTTCAACCGATGACGAAACCCATGCAAAACAAACCGGAATTACGGCGTACGCTGCTGGCATTGCGCAACACGATGGACCCTGTCCGTAAAACTGCTTTCGACCGCCTGATCGCCGCGCGCATCCTCGCCTGGTGGGAAACCGCCCGTCCGAAAATCATCGGCGTCTACTCGCCGATGCGGGGTGAACCCGATTTGCAGGAAATCTATGCAGCCTTGCATGAAAAAGACGTGCAACTGGCACTGCCTATGGTTGTGAGTGACGATGCGCCGTTAAAGTTCGTGACCTGGACGCCGGGCGAGACGTTAACCCGCGACCGCTTCGGCGCGTATTCGCCATCGGCCTCCAATCCGGAAGTATTTCCGCACGCGTTGATCATTCCTTGCCTGGGTTTCAATCAAGGCTGTTTTCGCCTCGGTTATGGCGGTGGTTTTTACGACAGGACACTGGTAATCGCGCCCCGGCCATCCACCATCGGCGTTGCCTACGCGGCCAGCCGCGCGGACTTTGCGGCAGACACCTTCGACATTGCGCTCGATAGCGTGATCACGGAAGCAGATATCTTTCACGCATGAAAAAACGGCGCCCGTCAGAATGTGATGGGCGCCGTTTGCGGAACGATACGAAACGATGCAATACCGGCTATGCAGCCGGCTCGCGTCTATTCATTCCTCATTTTCGCGACAGGTTGAGGCGACTCCAGATCGCATGCGTGGCCGCAGCCTGATTCAGTGTATAGAAATGCAGACCCGGCGCGCCGCCCGCCAGCAGGCGTTCGCACAGGTCCGTCACCACATCCAGGCCAAAGGCGCGGATCGAATCGCTGTCGTCGCCGAAACTGGCGAGCTTCAGGCGAATCCAGCGTGGAATTTCCGCACCGCACATGTCGGAGAAACGCATCAGTTGCGAATAATTAGTAATCGGCATGATGCCCGCCGTGACCGGTACATCGGCACCCGCTTTTTTTGCATCGTCGACAAAACGGAAGTAGGCGTCGGGATTGTAAAAATACTGCGTGATCGCCGAATCAGCCCCTGCCCTGATCTTGCGCACGAAACTGGCGATATCGTCCTGCGGCGATTTCGCCTGCGGATGCATTTCCGGATAGGCCGCCACTTCGATATGGAACCAGTCGTCGCTTTCGGCGCGGATGAATTCCACTAGCTCGTTTGCATAATGAAATTCGCTGGAAGACGCATCCATCGCGCCGTAACCGCTTGGCAGATCGCCGCGCAATGCCACGATGCGCTTGATGCCGTTCGCCTTGTATTCCTGCAGGATCGTGCGCAATGTCTCGCGCGAACTGCCCAGGCATGACAAATGAGGCGCCGCATCGTAACCCGCGTTGCGAATCTCCATCACCGTATCGAGCGTGCCGTGCTGCGTCGAGCCGCCGGCGCCGAATGTGACTGAAAAATACTTCGGATTCAGTTCACCCAGCTTGGCGCACGTCGCACGCAATTTTTCAACGCCGGCAGGCGTCTTCGGCGGAAAAAATTCAATGCTGAAATTCTGTTGTTTCATTTTTCTTTAAGTAGTAAGGCCGACAACACCCACGAAATGACGCTGTACACAATCGCGCCGCCAACCGCCGACCAGAATCCGGCGACATGGAACCCGCCCACCATTTCCGACACGGCCCAGAACATCAGTCCGTTGATGACGAAAATGAAGAGTCCCAGCGTCAGCAACGTCGCCGGCAGCGTCAGCAGGATCAGGACCGGCCGGATCAATGTATTGACCAGACCCAGCACCAGCGCCGCAATGATGGCGGCACCGATGCTATCGACCGTGATCGACGACATCAGAAATGGCAGCGCAAACAATGCTGCCGCGTTGATCGCCCAGATTAACAATATGCGCATGCGATTCTCCGTTCAGTGATCGACCATCAGAAATCGCTGTCCGGCACGATTGCGTAACGCTGCATAACGTTTCGTAACGGACAGCCCAACGCCAATGCAAGGGCTGCGCCGGACAACTGCAAAATACGACAGCGTGCCCGGCACTGCTTCAGACTGACTTTCCAGTCTTTTAGTAGCGGTAGTGCTCCGGCTTGTACGGACCGACTTGCTGCACGCCGATGTATTTGGCTTGCTCGTCGGTCAGTGTCGTCAACTGCGCATTGAGTTTTTTCAATTGCAGGCGTGCGACTTTTTCATCCAGATGTTTCGGCAACGTGTAGACGCCGACCGGATAGTTTTTCGTGTTGGCGTACAACTCGATCTGCGCGATCGTCTGGTTGGCGAACGACGAGCTCATCACGTACGACGGATGACCGGTACCGCAACCCAGATTGACCAGACGACCTTCGGCCAACAGGATGATGCGTTTGCCGTCTGGGAAGATGATGTGATCGACTTGCGGCTTGATGTTTTCCCACGTGTATTGCTTCAACGCGGCGACTTCGATTTCATTGTCGAAGTGGCCGATGTTGCAGACAATCGCTTGGTCCTTCATCTTCGCCATGTGGTCGTGCGTGATGACGTGATAGTTGCCGGTGCAGGTGACGAAGATGTCGCCGTGTTCCGCAGCGTAATCCATCGTCACGACGCGATAACCTTCCATCGCGGCCTGCAATGCGCAGATCGGATCGATTTCCGTGACCCAGACTTGTGCCGACAACGCACGCATCGCTTGCGCCGAACCTTTGCCGACGTCACCGTAACCGGCGATGACGGCAACTTTACCGGCGATCATCACGTCGGTCGCGCGTTTGATGCCATCGACCAGCGATTCGCGGCAGCCGTACAGATTGTCGAACTTCGATTTGGTGACGGAATCGTTGACGTTGATTGCAGGGAAAGCGAGTTTGCCTTCCTTGTGCATTTGGTACAAACGATGCACGCCGGTGGTGGTTTCTTCGGTCACGCCGAGGATTTGTGGCAGACGTTTCGAGTACCAGGTCGCATCAACGGCCAGATGTTTCTTGATTGAGTTGAACAGGCAGATTTCTTCTTCGGAACCCGGGTTGTTCAAGACAGATGCGTCTTTTTCTGCACGTACGCCCAGATGCAGCAGCAAGGTTGCGTCGCCGCCGTCATCCAGAATCATGTTCGAGTAAACCGGTGCGCCTTTGGCGTCGTTCGGCCATTCGAAAATGCGATGCGTGTATTCCCAGTAATCGTCCAGCGTTTCGCCTTTGACGGCGAACACTGCCGTGCCGGCAGCAGCGATGGCAGCTGCGGCGTGATCCTGTGTCGAATAGATGTTGCACGATGCCCAGCGCACTTGCGCGCCGAGTGCTTCCAGCGTCTGGATCAGCACGGCGGTCTGGATCGTCATGTGGATCGAACCGGTGATGCGTGCGCCTTTCAGCGGTTGCGCTGCGGCGAATTCGTCACGGATGGCCATCAGGCCCGGCATTTCGGTTTCGGCGATTCTGATTTCCTTGTCACCCCAAACTGACAGGGACAAGTCGGCGATCACATAATCGGAAAATTTGGTAGAGGAAGTCATTACTGCGGCGTTCATCACGCCCTCCTTTCGTTAGAAAAAAAGAAACGTGAGCGCAGTTGCGGTGTTGACTGCATCAAGCCTGGCAGGTGAAGAACCTGTCGCAACGCTCCTTGATGCGGATGCCATTCTATCGAAAAAATGCGGCGACGGCCATTTTCCGCTGATGACTCTGCAACTTGTTCAGCGTTTGACGCCCGTCGTGGAAATGGAGCGGATGGCAGCTTCCCTCTGTTGCGGCTCAACGTTTCGCACGATCCATTGCAACATGTCGACCCAGATGCGGCGCACCTCGGCCTGCGGCGGCATTTTTTGTGCATTCGGCAACTCGATCGTGATGACCGGCACATTCTGGTGCACGCCGCTGTAATTTCCCAGTGAACCCGGATAGACCCCGACACGATTGAGGAGCAGGCGTCCGAACTTCTGAGGCGGTTGTTCCGGGCCGTCGAAATCCAGCACGCCAAACGGCGCATGCACCGAAATAATCACATCCGGCTTGAAGTTCCGCATCTCTTCCTCGACCCAGCGGCTTTCGGGTTCGGACAGGGGCGCATGGCCTGGAAAACGGCGCGGATCACTGCGCGTACGTGCCTGCCAGTATCGGGGCGCTTCCGCATCCCAGCCGGGCGTCGGGAAATTGCGATTGAGATCGACCCCATTTGCATTCATGCGACTGGCTTTTTCTGCCAGCAAACCATCGGGATTGACCACCGGCATGATGCGCCAGTCGATACTCTGCGCGATCGGACCGGTCATGCCCTCGACCCATCGATACACGATCGCCGCCGATGTCAACTCGTCACCATGGATGCCGCCCATCAGCAACACGCGCAACGGTCGTTGTTTCTTGCTTTTATTCGTAGAGGGGACAGTTTTGGCTATCAGCGGCAAGCCTTGCTGGGAAACCCGACCGGTTGCCGTGAAACCGCCCTGCATGCAAAGGCCCTTGTCGACAGTCGGCATCCGCGGGATCAGACGGTCGCACAGCTGATCGGACGTCAATGTCTGGACGGGCGTTGAGGCGCGCGCATGCAACGGCGCAGACAACAGCAAAGCCAATCCACATCCCATGGAAAGGGAAACGACGCACTTGCCGATCGGTAATGAAGTTCGCATCAACATCCTGAAAAACAAAAAAGCCGGTCAACCCGCGAGGATTGATCCGGCCATGATAACCGCTATGTCTTACAAACCCGCAGCCGCGCGCAGTGCCGCTGCCTTGTCGGTGCGTTCCCACGTGAATTCCGGCTCTTCGCGTCCGAAGTGACCGTATGCTGCAGTCTTTTGATAGATCGGACGCAGCAGGTCGAGCATTTGCACGATGCCTTTCGGACGCAGGTCGAAATGTTCCTGCACCAGTTGCGCGATTTTCTCGTCGCTGATCTTGCCGGTGCCGAATGTCGTGACCATGACCGAAGTCGGCTTGGCTACGCCGATCGCGTACGAAATCTGGATCTGGCAACGCTCCGCCAGACCGGCGGCAACAATATTCTTTGCCACGTAACGCCCCGCATACGCAGCGGAACGATCGACCTTCGACGGATCCTTGCCGGAGAATGCACCGCCGCCGTGCGGTGCTGCGCCGCCGTAGGTATCGACAATGATCTTGCGGCCGGTCAGACCGCAATCGCCTTGCGGACCGCCGATGACGAAACGGCCGGTCGGGTTGACCAGGAAGCGCGTTTCCTTCAGCCACTCGGCTGGCACGACCGGCTTGATGATCTGTTCGATGACGGCTTCTTCGATATCCTTGTGCTGCATTTCCGGTGCATGTTGTGTCGACAGCACAATGGTGTCGATCGAAACCGGACGGCCATCGACATAGCGCAGTGTGACTTGCGATTTCGCATCCGGACGCAGCCACGGCAGGCGGCCGTCCTTGCGCAATTCGGATTGACGCTCGACGATACGGTGCGCGTAGTGGATCGCGGCAGGCATCAGTTCCGGCGTTTCATCGCATGCATAACCGAACATCAGGCCCTGATCGCCGGCACCTTGATCGAGATCGATGCCCTTGCCTTCATCGACACCTTGCGCGATGTCCGGCGACTGCTTGTCGTAGGCAACCAGCACGGCGCAGCTCTTGTAGTCGATACCGTAATCAGCATTGTCGTAACCGATGCGCTTGATCGTGTCGCGCGCGACAGCAATGTAATCGACGTTGGCGTGCGTAGTGATTTCGCCAGCCAGAACGACGAGGCCGGTGTTGCACAGTGTTTCGGCAGCAACGCGTGCCTTCGGATCCTGCTGAAAGATTGCGTCGAGAATGGCGTCGGAGATTTGGTCGGCGACCTTGTCGGGGTGACCTTCGGAAACAGATTCAGAGGTAAACAGATAATCATTTGCCATCGCAGACTCCCTTCATGGTTGGTGATTGTCGCGGCCAACCGATTGAGCCTGCGACGCTTTAGCGAAATTTGTATACCGCCTCGCAAGTTGTCATTAACTCGGCGGTGAAAACTATGTGCTATTTTACGCGTCTTGAAAAAAATCGGCAAAACCTCTTGCATGAGGCGGATGCCGTACTCGCATGCTCGTCTTTCTCTTCCGTCTTCTTTCCCTGTTGCCGCTACCGATTCTGCATGGAATCGGCGTCGCATTCGGCTGGATCGTCTACCTTGCATCGCCACGCTATCGCCAACGCCTGAAAGCGAACATCGAACAGGCAGGTTTCGGCCGCTTCCTGCATGCGGCGGTCGGCGAATCCGGCAAGAACATCCTTGAGCTTCCCTTCATCTGGTGCGCATCGCCAACACGCGTGCTGGACAAGGTCCGTATCCAGAACTGGAATGTCACCGAAGATGCGCTGGCCGCCGGCAACGGCATCATTTTCCTGACACCGCACCTGGGCTGTTTTGAGGTATCGGCGCAAGTCGCCGCCGCCCAATTGCCGCTGACCGTGCTGTACCGTCCACCGAAACAGCAGGCGTTGAAACCGCTGATCGAAGGCGCGCGCGCACGGCACAACCTGTCGCTGGCGCCGGCCAACCTCTCCGGCGTACGCAGTCTGTTCAAGGTCTTGAAACGCAATGGTTCGATCGGCCTGCTGCCCGATCAGGTGCCGCAGAACGGCGAAGGCGTGTGGGCGGATTTCTTCGGAAAACCGGCCTACACGATGACGCTGCCGGCCCGGTTGATGGAGATGACCGGCGCCGCCATCATCCTTGCATTCGCCGAACGCCTGCCGCGCGGCAAGGGGTATGCATTGCATCTTGCTCCTTTCGCCATGGAAAGCGGCCTGACTGCGGAACAGCAGGCGCGCGCCATCAACACCGCCATGGAAAAACTGATTGCACGCTGCCCGGCCCAGTACTTCTGGAGCTACAACCACTACAAGATTCCGGCTGGCGTCATTCCGCCAAATGCAACGCCGGATATCGCACCACATGCAGCGCCCGTTGCGACCGCCCCGCGCGAAGAGGAGCGCCCATGATGCGCTTGCTCGTTCTGCTGATGTGGCTGCTGCACTGGCTGCCGCTGCCGCTGCTGGGCCGTCTGGGAAAACTGATCGGCAGCCTGCTGTTTTCCTTCAAGAAATCCCGGCGGCGCATCACGCTGATCAATCTGCGCCTGTGCTTTCCTGAATGGACTGAACAGCAACGCCATCTCGTTGCGAAGGAGCATTTCCAGGCGTATGCGCGCAGCGTGCTGGAACGCGGCATTCTATGGTGGGCATCCGAAGCGCGTCTGCGCAGGCTGATCCGGATCGAACCCGGCGTGCCGCTCGACGCGATCGCCGCCAGCCCGACAATTCTGCTGTGCCCGCATTTTGTCGGCCTTGATGTTGCGGGCGTGGCCGTCATGCTGGAATCGCCGCTTTGCTCGATTTACACGAAGCAGCGCAACGATGTCTTCGATGCGGTATTGCGCAAGGGCCGCTCGCGCTTTCGTCCGGTCAGGCTGTTCTCGCGCGAAGAAGGCGTGAAGCCGATCATCCGCGCCATGCGCGAAGGCCTGCCGTTTTTCATGCTGCCGGACATGGATTTTGGCGAGAAGGATGCCGAATTCGTGCCCTTTTTCAACGTCCCCGCCGCAACGCTGACCGCGCCCGCGCGGATAGCCGCCGCAACGCAAGCCAAGGTAATTCCGGTCATCGCTACGTATCTCCCGAACTATCGCGGCTGGATCGTGCGTTTTTATCCGGCGTGGGAAAACTATCCGGGCACCGACATGCTTGCCGCCACGCGATACATGAATGCCTTCATCGAAGAACGCGCACGCGAAACGCCGGCAGAGTATTTCTGGACGCACAAGCGATTCAAGACGCGGCCTGCCGGCGAATCCAGTCCGTACGCAAAGGACAATCCGGACATGCCGTTTACCGACGAGTGATTCATCGACGATTGACATCGCGCGGCACGGCGGCGCATGACGAAGCCCGAAGGCAGCAACGGCCCGCAACCGCATCACGCACATCAGGGCCGCAGTTTATAATCGCGGCATGAAACTCAAATTCACGAAAATGCACGGCGCGGGCAATGATTTCGTCGTCATCGATGCCATCAATCAGACGATCGATTTCACCGCGGCGCAATGGCAGCGCCTTGCCGATCGCCGCTTCGGCATCGGTGCCGACCAGCTGCTGGTGGTCGAAAAACCACAGGCCGACGACGTCGATTTCGGCTATCGCATCTACAACGCCGACGGTGGCGAAGTCGAACAATGCGGCAACGGCGCGCGCGCCTTCGTGCGTTTCGTGACTGAAAAAAAACTGACCGGTAAACGCACGATCCGCGTCGAAACCCTGTCCGGCGTGATCGAACCGCGCCTGGAAGAAAACGGCGACATCACCGTCGACATGGGCCCGCCGATTCTGATGCCGCAAGACGTCCCGTTCAATGCCGACGGACTGACCGGCAAGACCGAAGGCGGCGAAACGCTGTGGCCGATCGATATCGATGGCACAACCTGCTGGATCGCCGCCGTGTCGATGGGCAATCCGCATGCGGTGCAAACGGTTGCCGATATCGATACTGCACCGGTAGAAAAAAACGGCGCGCTGATCGAACGTCATCCGCGTTTTCCGAAACGCGTCAACGCCGGCTTCATGCAAGTCATCGGTCGCCATGAAATCAGGCTGCGTGTATTCGAACGCGGCGCGGGCGAAACATTGGCCTGCGGCACCGGTGCCTGCGCGGCAGTCGTCTCCGGCATCCGGCGCGGTCTGCTGACGTCACCGATTACGGTGCATACGCGCGGCGGCGATTTGTCGATCGCCTGGGCCGGCAACGGATCGTCTGTCATGATGACCGGCCCGGCCGTCAGCGTGTTCGAAGGCGAAATCGAGATCTGATTCACTCCGGCAACGCTTGCCTTGCGCATGCGGTTGTCGGTTAAAATCGTCGCAAGCCAGAGCGGACGATCACGCACATCGAACGACCGCATTCACCACTCAATAACGAAAAATGACCTTCCCCATGGATTCCAACGCCGTCGCCGATTACCTGCTGGACAACCCGCAATTCTTTGAGGAGCATGCAGAAGTGCTGTCGCAAGTCAGGTTATCCAGTGCGCTGGGCGGCCGCACGCTGTCGCTGCAGGAACGTCAGATGGACGTGTTGCGCGACAAGCTCAAGACGATGGAATTGCGGCTGGCGGAATTGATGCGCATCGGGCAGGAGAACGACCAGATCTCGCACAAGTTCCAGACCTGGACGCGCGAACTGCTGCTGGCGCGCAACGATGTCGATCTGCCGCACACATTGACGGTCGGCCTGCAGAATACGTTCAACGTGCCGCATGTGACCTTGCGCCTGTGGGGCGTGGCGGAAGAATTCACGCACACATGGTTTGCCGCGCCGGTTTCCGCCGATTCGCGCCTGTTTTCAAACAGCCTGGTCGCGCCGTTCTGCGGCAGCAACAACGATTTCGAAGCCACCTCATGGCTGGAAGATGCGCCGTCGATCCGCTCGGTGGCCTTGCTGCCGTTGCGTCTGGAAGATGCGCCGGAAGCATTCGGCTTGCTGGTCCTCGGCTCCTCCGATGCCAACCGTTTCACATCCGACATGGCGACCGATTTCCTTTCCAATATCAGCCAGACGGCCAGCGCTGCACTCTCGAGCCTGCTCGACTAGCTCCTCCCGTCATGAGCGCCGCCGCCAGAGATGCCGCACCGGATTGCTCGCCCAACCATGCATTCGTCGATGGCTATCTCGACAACCTGATCAGCCAGCGGCAGCTCTCGCCGCTGACTACCGTCAGCTACCGGCGCGACTTGCTGGAACTGATTGCCTGCGCCACGGCAACCGACGGCAATGCCTCGCTGGCTGGCGTTACCCATTTCCAGATTCGCAAATTCGCCGCGCAACTGCATGCGAAGGGATTGAACCCGCGTTCAATCGCACGCAAGCTGTCTGCATGGCGCGGCTTTTTCAACTGGCTCTCCGAACAGAATGCGATCACGTCGAATCCGGTCGATGGCATCAAACCGCCGAAGCGCACCAAACCGCTGCCGAAAGCATTGGCAGCCGACGACGCAGTGCGCCTCGTTTCCGAAAACAGTCCGGGACTGGACGCCGGTTCTTCGATGCAATTGTGCAATCACGCCATGTTCGAACTGCTGTATTCCAGCGGATTGCGCGTATCCGAACTGGTTGGGCTCGATGTGCGCTATGCGCAGGAAAATCGTTACACCTCCCTCGGCTGGATCGATTTCGATGCGCACGAAGTGATGGTCACCGGCAAGGGCAACAAAATGCGTACGGTGCCGATCGGACAGGCCGCGCTCGATGCAATCAACGCATGGCTGGCCACGCGCGCGTCGCTGGTCAGACTCGATCCGCATCCGCTCTTCCTCAGCGAACGCGGTACGCGCATGTCGGCGCGCGTCGTGCAGGTGCGGCTGAAAAAGCACGCGCAGGCAATCGGCCTGCCGACCGACGTGCATCCGCACGTGTTGCGTCACTCGTTTGCATCGCATGTGCTGCAGTCGTCCGGCGACCTGCGCGCGGTGCAGGAGATGCTGGGACACGCATCGATTTCCGCCACGCAGATTTATACATCGCTGGATTTCCAGCGGCTGGCGCAGGTCTATGATGCGGCGCATCCGCGTGCAAGAAAAAAACCGTCCACGGAATCCTGAAGCAATCGCCTGCAGGAAACCCGGTCGCGACAATCGCAGGCTCATTCGGCGATCGACCGGTTTGCAACTCGATTGCAAAATTGCGGCATAATCGAACCCTGCCCCCAATTCTTCATTACGAAGCAACATCATGAAAAAAACCGCTGCCCCGGATTTTCTTGCGCTGGCAGAAACCCGGCTGCGAGAATCGTCCCTGCGTGCCACCGATGCGCGCATCAAGGTTCTGGCCGCCCTGCTCGGCGCGCATTACGCCCTGTCGCACCAGGACGTGCAGGACACGCTGGTCGAGATGGATCGCGTGACGCTGTATCGCGCACTCGATTGCCTGACCGATGCCGGCCTCGCGCACAAGATTTCCGGCGACGATCGCGTGTTCCGCTACAACGCCGATGTCGAACAGCACGAGCACGGCGACCGGCACGCGCAACAGCATCAGCACGGTCATTTCAAATGCACGCGCTGCGCCAGGGTTTTCTGCATCGAGAATGTCGACGAGAAACTGTTTGCCGCCGATACGCGAACCAGGCCGGAATCGTCCGCTGCGGCGACGCCCCAGCAATCGCTGCGTCAGCAACTGCAGAAGGTTCTGCGCGCCACGCTGGGCAAGGGCTTCCAGAGCCACGACATCGAACTCACCATCAAGGGATGGTGTGCCGACTGCGCATTGAAGGTCAAATGAAGGCAATAACATGGCATTGATTCCCGCTACCATCCTCACCGGCTTTCTCGGCGCCGGCAAAACCACGCTGCTCAATCGCATCCTGCAGGAACCGCACGGCTTCAGGATTGCCGTCATCGAAAACGAATTCGGCCAGGAAAACATCGACAACGAAATCCTGGTACAGGACGGCACCGAGCAGATCGTCGAGATGAACAACGGCTGCATCTGCTGCACCGTGCGCGGCGACCTGATCGTCGCGCTGACCAATCTGGCGCAGCGCCGCAATGCCGGCGAACTGCAATTCGATCATGTCGTCATCGAAACCACCGGCCTCGCCAATCCCGGCCCGGTGGCGCAAACCTTCTTCATCGACGAAGAAGTTGCCGCCGAATACCTGGTCGATGCCGTGGTCACCGTGGTCGATGCCGTGCACGCGATGCATCAGCTCGATACCTATGAAGAAGCGCAACGGCAGATCGGCTTTGCCGACAAACTGCTGCTGTCGAAAACCGACCTCGTCGAACCGGCAGCCCTGCAGGCGTTGACCGACCGCATCAAACGCATCAACCCGCGCGCCGCCGTCGTCACCGCAGAATTCGGCCGCGTGGCCATTGCCGATGTGCTGGACCTGCGCGGCTTCAATCTGAACGACAAGCTGGAGATCGACCCCGATTTCATCGCCGCCGAAGAACATGCGCACGATCATGATCATCACGACCATGCATGCGATGCACACTGCGAGCATGACGGCCACGCGCATCATCATGACCATCACCACGGCCATCACAGTGACAATATCGCCGCCTTCGTCTTCAGCAGCGACCGGCCGTTCAATACGGAAAAGCTCGATGAGTTTCTCGGCAGTCTGGTGCAGGTTTTCGGCCCGCGCATGCTGCGATACAAAGGCGTATTGTGGATGGACGGTGCCGACCGCAAGGTCATTTTCCAGGGCGTGCACCAGATCATGGGGACCGATATTGGCGGGAAATGGGGGGAGAACGAGACACGATCGAACAAAATGGTGTTTATCGGACAGAATCTTCCGAAAGAAACGTTTATTCTCGGATTGAAACAATGTTTGGTATAAACTACCGTGGTTTTGAGCTCAGGAGGTAGCGGCCTGGAGATGCGAGGGAGGCAATCGCGCAAGGCATAATGCGATCCGAGTGTGGGAAAGTTCATCAAGGACAAGGGACTATGAACGCAACCGTCACAAAATCTGCAAAAAGCAAAAAAATCGCTCCAAAAACCGTTGCAGCCACGCGCGCAAAACCTGCCGCAAGCAAAAAGGCGCCGGCCAAATCGTCCGTAAAAAGCCCGACCGGAAAAACGGCCAAGGCACCGGCGAAGCCGACAAAGCCCGCAACCAAATCCGCCGCCTCGACAGCAAAGAAAACGCCCGCCAAGAGTGCGGTAAAATCACCCAAGCCGGCTGCCGAAAAAAAAATAGCGGCAACCTCCGGCACGGTTAAAACGGCGAAGCCGCCGGTCAAATCCGCAGCGCAGGCAAAACCGGCCGGACGGACAGCAATGAAATCGGCAGCAAAACCCGCCGCACCCGTACGCAAGTCGACGACAGCGACGGCGGCACCCGACAAAAACGCATCGCGGTCCACAGTGGCGAGCAGCAGCAAGCCTGCCTCCGGACCGGCAGATAAAATTGAACAATTCGTAGTTTCAAAGGCAAGAGAAGTGGCAACCAAAACATCCAAATCAACGACCGCAACCGGTGGCGCCCTGTTATCCGAAGAACAGATTTTGAAGATGGGCGAAAAGGACTACATGAACGACGCGCAGCTTGCGTTCTTCAAGAATCGCCTGCAGCAACTCGAAAAGGATCTGCTGAAAAACGCGGACGAAACCACCGAACATCTGCGCGAAACAGTGCTCGTTCCCGATCCGGCCGACCGTGCCACGATCGAGGAAGAACACGCACTCGAACTGCGCACCCGCGATCGCGAACGCAAACTGCTGAAAAAAGTGCAGCAATCGATTGCATCAATCGACGGCGGCGATTACGGCTGGTGCGAAGAAACGGGCGAACCGATCGGTGTGCCGCGTCTGCTGGCACGTCCGACCGCAACGCTGTCGCTGGAAGCGCAGCAACGGCGCGAACTCAAACAGAAACTGTACGGCGATTGATGAATAACCGACGGTAATCGCCGTCGGTTCATTACAGGCAAAGTACAGGCAAAGCGCGCGGCCCACTATCCGCGCGCTTTGTTTTTTTGTAGAATGCAACCATGTTGCAGATTTACCGTATGACGAATGCCACGCCGGCATCGAACAAGTAAAAGAAAAAAGCAAAGAGCGATTCATTGAAACCTCTCCTCCCCTTCATGCGCCGACAAAACCGGTTCTGCCTCGCGGCAGCACTGGTTGCACTCGTGCTGTTCGCGCAATGGATGGGATTGCGGCACCGGATCGAACACGCGGACCTGATCGGCGGCCATCATGTGGTCCTGCAGGCAGGCGATCAGTCCGTTTCCGGTCAGTCTGTTGAATATGCCGGCGACAAATCGCACTCGTGCAAACTGTTCGACGGCGCGACGCTGGGCGATTGCACACCGCTGCTGCATTTTCCTGTGGGGCTGCAAACCGGCACACAGATCCTCACACCGTGTACCTCCCGGATTTCATGGGACGCACCGCTTCTCTGCCACTTCTCTTCCCGTGCACCGCCTCGGGCGTAACTGATTTTCCTGCCCCATTCTGCCTCTCCGTTTGCATGCGAGCGAAGTGCAGTCGTCTTTTTCGTATTTCAAGGAAGCATCATGATCGCCCAACGTACCCTGCTGGCGAGCGCAGTCCTGTCCGCGCTTGCCTCGTTTTCGCACTCCGCCCTTGCGCAATCGCAAGATGAAACCCTGCCTGCCGTCGTCGTCACGGCAACACCGTTCAGCACCGATGAAAACGCACAAATCCTTGCGCCCGCCAAGGTCCTGTATGGCGACGAGCTCAAGGACAAACTCGGCAATTCGCTCGGCGACACGCTGTCGCACGAACTCGGCGTATCCGCGTCCGCCTTCGGTACCGGCGCATCGCGTCCGATCATCCGCGGCATGGAAGGTCCGCGCGTCAAGATTCTGCAGAACGGCATGTCGCTGCTGGATGCTTCCAGCCTCTCGAACGATCATGCCGTGGCGGGCGAAGCATCCACCGCCAGCCAGATCGAGATCCTGCGCGGCCCGGCTTCCCTGCTGTACGGTTCCGGCGCAATCGGCGGCGTCGTCAACATCGTCAACGACCGGATTCCGACAGTGCTCAACACCAAGCCAACCGGCGAAGCCGAAGTCCGCTTCGGTACAGCCGACCAGATGAAAAACACGTCTCTGTCCATCAACGGTGCCGCCGGCGACATCGGCCTGCACCTGGACGGCAACCTGCGCGATACCGATGACTACAAGATTCCCGGCAATGTCGAACTGAACAATCCTGCATCCGGTTCCGGCCGCCTGCCGAATTCATTCACCCGTTCCAACAGCATCGGCGTCGGCGCGTCGTACATCCAGAGCTGGGGCCACATCGGCGTATCGGTCGGCGTCAACGACGACGACTACGGCATACCGACCGAAGAACGCTCGTTCATTGCATTGAAGCAAACGCGTTTCGATCTCGACGGCCTGATCAGGGAACCGTTCGGCGGCGCATTCGAATCATTGCGCTTCAAGATCGGCAATACCGATTACAAGCACACCGAACATGAAGCCGACGGCACGCCTGCCACCGATTTCAAGAACGATGCGCTGGAAACCCGCATTGAACTGACGCACAAACCGATCAACGGCTGGCGCGGCACGTTCGGCGTGCAAACCGAGAATTCGAAATTTTCCGCATTGGCCAGCGACGGCAGCGGACCGGAAACCGTGCCGATCACCAAGACCGAATCGGTCGCCGGCTTTCTGGTGGAAGAGCGCGACTTCGGCCCGTTCCGCCTCAGCGGCGGCGCGCGGATCGAATCGGTCAAGCGCAAACCGGATGAATTGTCGGGCTTCGAGGGACGCGATTTCAGCCTCGGCTCGTATTCGCTGGGCGGCTTGTGGACTTTCACCAAAGGCTACGGTCTCGGCGTCACCGCATCGGTCGCACAGCGCGCGCCGGCCATCGAGGAACTGTATTCGGACGGTCCGCACGATTCGACCGCGACATTCGACATCGGCGATCCGGCACTGCGCAAGGAAACCTCGAACAACATCGAAATCAGCCTGCAGAAAACCGAAGGTCTGATCCGCTGGAAAACCAATGTCTTCCAGAATCGCGTGAAGAATTTTGTCTACGGTCGCACGGACGGAACCGAGGTGAATGAGGCCGGTGTGGTCGATCCGGTTGCCGCCAACAACGAATTCCTGCAACGCTTCTGGTCGCAGAACGATGCGACGATTCGCGGTGCCGAAGCCGAAATCAGCTACAACCTGTACGGCAACGGCCTCTCGCTGCGCGGCTTTGTCGACACCTCGCGCGGCAGGCTGAACGATGCCGGCAACCTGCCGCTGCAACCGACCACGCGCGTCGGCGGCGAGGTCGGCTACAAGGAAGGCGCATGGCGTTCCGGCATGCAAGTCATTCATGCGGACAGGCAGGATCGTCTGGCCAGCTTCGAGGATTTCGCCACGCCGTCGTACACGCAGGTCGATGCCAACCTGTCGTATACACAGCAGGCCGGCGGCATGCCGGTCACCTGGTTCGCCCTCGTCAAGAACCTGCTGAACGACGATATTCGCCTCTCGACTTCCGTGCTGAACGAAGTCGCGCCACTGTCCGGCAGGAACCTGATCGTTGGCGTTCGCACAAGCTTTTAAGGCGTTGCCGTATCGCTGAAGCCGCAATTTTTGGCTACACTAGTAACCTGCCGCAAAGCGGCAGGTTACTTTGCGGAACACTGCGGGCGATCCGCTTTGTGTTACCTTTGCGGAACTTTGGCATCGCCTCGAACCGTTTTCCATGCCGCTTCGAGGCGCCTTTAAACTTGGCGCATTTGCCGCATCCGGCAGATACACGCCGCAGCTCACCAGGACAGACGTGGGAATTCTCTCGTTATTCGGCAAGAAAGAACGCCAGCCGGCACCCAAGCCGACTGAATCCGATTCTGCGCGAAAACGCCGCGACGACAATACGCTCCGCGCCAAGAACGAGAACGAACAGACCCAGCAAGTGCAACGCAAGGCGGCACAGGCAACGGCGATGAAGATCGATGCGATCGAATCCGAGATGTCGTCCGAATTCGTCAAGCCGCTGCCCTTCAGCGGCAACACGATGCCCGGCCCGCCAAGCCAGTTCCTGAATACGCAAACGCGCTCCGCCACACCCAATACGCAAGCTGCTCCCAAACCCAAGGCCGCGGAAACGCCCCCGCCGCCTTCGATGCTGCCTGAAATGGGCGCCAGCACCGCCTTCCTGCTCGGCGCGGAAACCGTGATCGGTCCCGTCGCGATCTCCGCTTCCGAAGCCGCACCCGTCATCGAGGAAGCCGCGATCCTGTTCGCCAACGGGCAGACCGATCTGGTCGAACCCATCCTCCTCAACGCGATCGCGGAAGATGCGCTCGGCAGTACGCCGCTGACGGTATGGGGCATGCTGTTCGATCTGTACCAGATCACCGGCCAGCGCACGCAATTCGAAAACCTGTCGATCGAATATGCCAGCAAGTTCGAGATGTCGCCGCCGGCCTGGCTCGAAAGCGGCACGGTCGCAACGCAGGCGCCATCCGCGCCGCGCACCGCCACGCCGGGTGTCGCCTTCTCCGGCAAGCTCGATGCCGGCATCGTCAAGCAGCTTGAACGCATCAAGAACATGGCCGGCATGAGCAATGTTCTCAAGCTCGAATTCGCCCGCGTGAGCGAAGTCGACCCGATCGGTTGCGGGCTGTTGTTCAACGTCCTGAAAAAGCTGCAGAAATCCGGTCACAACCTGATTCTTGTCGGTGCGGCCGAACTGGCCGAGAAAATCCGCTCGATCCTGGCTGTCGGCCGGCGCGACGAAACCGAAGCGCCATGGCTGCTGCTGCTCGAATTGCTGCGCCTGCTGAATCGCGAATCCGAATTCGAGGAAACCAGTATCGACTACTGCATCACCTTCGAGGTATCGCCGCCGGCCTTCGTCTCGCCGCAGGACAAGGTTGTCACCGCATCGGAAGAATCGGCGGAGCAGGAAGATGCCGCCGACCGTTTCATGATGCCGGTCGTGATCGACGCACGCAACGATACGCTGCTGCAGAACATCACCGCGCATGTGCATCAACACAATCCGGCCATTCTCGACTGCGCGCGTCTGGCGCGCATGGACTTCACCGCTGCCGGCTGGCTGTTCGGCGGCCTGACGCCGTTGATCAACAGCGGCAGGGTCATCGAACTGCACAACGCCAATCATTTCGTCACTGCGCTATGCAACGTGATGGGCATCAAGGATATTATTCGCGTCATCCCGCGCAGGATCTGAAGCCGGGCCGCGCCATGCGCGACGGTCAGCTGAATCCTGATCGGCAATATCGACTTGCAATCGCATCATCCGTCCCCACTTTTCGTGACATCCCGCGCATCAAGCGATTGTTGACGCAATTCTTCACCTCATCAGCCACTTCATCCAGAGGCCAGCATGGAACAATTTCACGGCACGACCATCCTCTCAGTGCGACGCGGCAACATCGTCGCGCTGGGCGGCGACGGCCAGGTCACCCTAGGCAATATCATCATGAAAGGCACTGCGCGCAAGGTGCGCAAGGTCTACAACGGCAAGGTGTTGGTCGGTTTCGCTGGCGGCACCGCCGATGCATTCACGCTGCTGGAACGCTTCGAAGCCAAGCTCGAAAAACACCAGGGCAACCTGATGCGTGCCTCGGTCGAGCTCGCAAAGGATTGGCGCACCGACCGCATGCTGCGCCGGCTGGAAGCCATGCTGCTGGTTGCCGATCGCGAAAGCACGCTGGTCATCACCGGCAACGGCGATGTGCTGGAACCGAACGACGGCATCGGCGCGATCGGTTCCGGCGGCACCTACGCGCAATCCGCCGCCAAGGCGCTGCAGGAAAACACGGAACTCTCGCCCGCCGATATCGTCAAGAAATCACTGACCATCGCCGGCGAACTGTGCATCTATACGAATCTGTCGCACATCATCGAAACACTGGATTAAGCACTGGATCGACAATGCCGTTTCGCGGCACAAAAATTATGAACATGACACCTCAAGAAATCGTTTCGGAACTGGACAAGCATGTTGTCGGCCAGGGCAACGCCAAACGCGCCGTCGCCATTGCATTGCGCAATCGCTGGCGCCGCCAGCAGGTGGTCGAACCGCTGCGCCATGAAATCACGCCGAAAAACATTCTCATGATCGGCCCGACCGGCGTCGGCAAAACCGAGATCGCACGCCGCCTCGCCAAGCTCGCCGATGCGCCATTCATCAAGATCGAAGCAACCAAGTTCACCGAAGTCGGCTACGTCGGCCGCGACGTCGACACCATCATCCGCGACCTGATCGACATCGGCATCAAGCAGACGCGCGAACTGGAAACGCGCAAAGTGCGCGCACGTGCGGAAGATGCGGCGGAAGACCGCATCATCGACATCCTGGTGCCGCCGGCGCGCGATTTCGGTTTCAACGCATCCTCGCCGGACGCGGGCAGCGACAATGCCAGCAACGCCACGCGACAAACATTCCGCAAGCGTCTGCGCGAAGGCACGCTCGACGACAGCGAAATCGAGATCGAACTGGCCGAAGCCGGCCCGACAATGGAAATCATGGCGCCGCCCGGCATGGAAGAAATGACGGAGCAGATCAAGTCGATGTTCTCCGGCGTGGGCGGCAATCGCAAGAAAGTGCGCAAGATCAAGATCAGGGAAGCGATGAAAATCCTGATCGAGGAAGAAGCCGGCAAGCTCGTCAACGAAGACGAATTGAAGCAGAAAGCCATCGCCAATGTCGAGCAGAACGGCATTGTGTTCCTCGACGAAATCGACAAGATCGCCACGCGTTCGGAAAACGGCGGTGCCGACGTTTCGCGCGCAGGCGTGCAGCGCGATCTGCTGCCGCTGGTCGAAGGCACGACCGTCAACACCAAGTACGGCATGATCAAGACCGATCACATCCTGTTCATTGCCTCCGGCGCTTTCCATCTGGCCAAGCCATCGGACCTGATTCCGGAACTGCAGGGGCGTTTCCCGATCCGGGTCGAACTGGAGTCGCTGTCGATTGCCGATTTCGAACGCATCCTGACCGGCACCGATGCGTGTCTGACACGGCAATACGAAGCGCTGCTCAATACCGAAGGCATCAAGCTCGAATTCGCACAGGATGGCATTCAGCGCATGGCGGAAATCGCCTTCTCGGTCAATGAGAAAACCGAAAACATCGGTGCGCGTCGTTTGTATACAGTGATGGAAAAGCTGCTGGAGGAAATCTCGTTCTCCGCCAGCGAAAGCAGGGAAAAGACGCTGACGATCAATGCCGCCTATGTGGACCAACGCTTGGGCGCATTGTCGGTCGATGAAGACCTGTCGCGTTACGTACTGTGATTCGGTTCTGTAATTCGATGCTGTAATCCCGTGCTGCAATTCTATTTTGCAATCAACGATGGCGGCGCGCATCGCAAGTGCACGCCGATGACATCATGGCCAACAAGGCACTCGCCAAAAGACAGAAGCTGACGATCCGCATCGAGCCGTCGCAAAAGGCACTGAAACCGCGCAATCCATTCGTTGCCGCGGCCAAACAGCGCGTCGCAGGCCCGCATCAGAAATCCGTTTCGGCACAACGACAGGCGCAGAAGCGCCTGTTGAAAACCAAACTGTCCGAACCGGACGAGCAATAACGACCGCAAGCCATATCTTCCTGCTCTTCCCGTTGCCGCTTCGGCATCGCTGTTTTCCCGTGATTGATCCCGCACGCGTTTATTGCTATAACGGACATGGCAAACATGACGGCGGCGCGACGCATCGCGTTGATGGCACTGGGACAACGTTGAGGAGAACATCATGGCTCTACCGCACGCAACATCCGGGCAGTTGATCGATATTCGGCCATTGGGCGCGCGCATCACCGCTTCCGTTTCAAACGCACTGTTCAAAACTCCGCAACTCGAATTGATGCGCCTCGTCCTGCCGCGCGGCAAGGGCATGCCGGAGCATGCGGTTCCCGGCGCCGTAACGATTCAATGCATTGAAGGTGCAATCGAATTGCACGCACATCAGACCACGCAAACCGTACGCGCAGGGGAACTGGTCTATCTGGCCGGAGGCGAACCGCATGCGCTGCACGCGCTGGAAGATTCATCGGTGCTGTTGACGCTGCTGCTGAAATAGGAACGCAGGTCGCGGGAACTTGCAATCCTGCGACGGATTCAGGACAAGGCAGGAGAACCAATGCACCCTTGAAGGCGGGTCGGCGTTTAGCGTTGCCGCTCGTTACGACGGCTGTGCTGCGTCAGGCTGCCTCATCGCGCGGATCACGCGACAGCAGTCTGGCCACCATGTCGCGCGGTGAATCGCCGTCGAACAGAACGGCGGCAACCGCATTGGCAATCGGCATGTCGATACCGTGTTGTGCCGCCAGCGCACGCACGGCCTGCGCACATCGCACGCCCTCGGCAACATGCCCGAGTTCCGTCACGATCTGGTCAAGCCGCTTGTCCTGCGCCAGCCCCAATCCCACCCTGCGGTTGCGCGACAGGTCGCCGGTACAGGTCAGGATCAGATCGCCCAGGCCGGTCAGGCCGGTAAATGTTTCCGCCCGCCCGCCCAGCGCCACGCCGAGTCGCGTGATTTCCGTCAGGCCGCGTGTGATCAATGCGGCGCGCGCATTCAACCCAAGGCCCAACCCGTCGATCACGCCGGTGGCAATCGCCAGAATATTCTTTACCGCGCCACCGACTTCGACGCCGACCAGATCGTCTGTCGAATAGATGCGAATGCTGCGCCCGTGCACGCCATCCACCACGCGTTCGCGCAGAGCAGCATTGTCAGATGCAATCGTCAGTGCGCACGGCAGGCCACGCGCGACTTCCTGTGCGAACGACGGGCCCGACAGCGCACCGGCGGGAATATCGCGGCCCAGCACTTCGCGCACAATCTGATGCGGCAGCAGATGCGTGTGCTCCTCGAAGCCTTTGCATAGCCACACCAGATTCGGAATCGAATGAGCCTTCAGCCGCATGGCGAGCGGACGCAGTCCGGACAGCGAAGTGGCCGCCAACAGCAAGCCGTCCGATCCCGCGTGCGCGATGGCGGCATCGAAATCCGCCGTCAAAGCCAAACCGGCAGGCAATGGGAAACCGGCCAGATAAACGGAATTTTCGCGGCACGCCTGCGCTTCCTGCATGACGCCTGCATCGCGCCCCCACAACACGACGGGATGCCGGTCCGCCAGCGATATCGCCAGTGCCGTTCCCCATGCGCCTGCGCCAAGTATTGTGATGTTCATGCGATGGATTCGGTTAACGGGATGAGTGGAATGGATGGAGCCGGCCCGCAATCGCCGGCGCAAGTCGCATGAAGAAGGCCTGAGGCGAAACGGTCACGGAAGATGACTGAAAAACGTACGATCGCCGGAGACAGATTATTCGCCCCACACTTCGCCGGCCTTGACGAACCCGGTCGTCCCATCCTGATGACGCACCCTGACCCAGCCGGCAGCAGCGGGGGCCACCAGCTCCAGCAGCACGCCTTTGTCGGCAGTCCCGACGAGCGCCGAGGCTTCGCCGGCCGTTGCGTGAATTTTGGCATTGGCCGCAGTCACCACGACATTGCGTTTTGGCGTCAGTGCCCTGGCGTCGATCCACGACAGATCGCCGCCCGCATCGCGTACCTTGCTCCAGCCTTCCTGATTCAGCACGATTTCAACCGGCATGCCGCGCGGCGCGATGAATACCTTGCGGCCGCGCTCGGACGGTGCGTTGTACATGATCGCAGGATTGGCGCCGACCGACTTGAAATCGGTGGCATGCGCAACCGTCATGCCGGACATCGACAGCGACAGAAAAACAAAAGCGGAAACGGATCTTTTCATGCAATCACCTACACGATTAGCTGAAAATCGCAGTGCGCATCGGCGACGCGCACTGCGTCGGGATCAATGCCGTGCTGCGGAACCGTCTGCCATCACGATGCCGGCGCCGGCTTCCTGCTGCTGTTTCGCGAACGCTTCCAGCCGCTGCTGGTAGAAAATCTCGAAATTGATTTCGGTCAGATGCACGGGAGGGAAACCGGCGCGCGTGATGATATCGGCGATATTGGCGCGCAGGTAGGGATAGAGAACATTCGGGCAGCCGATGCCGAGCAATGGATCGAGCTGTTCTTCGGGAATGTTGCGCACTTCGAAAATGCCGGCCTGCTTGCCTTCGACCAGGAAGGCGACCTTGTCCTTGACCTTGGCGGTCACGGTAATCGTCACGGTCGATTCGATCACGCCTTCGGCCAGCGGCTGCGCGCCGACATCGACGGCAACCTCGATCGACGGAGCGTCCTGCTCCAGGAAAATTTCAGGGGAATTCGGTTGTTCCAGGGACAGATCCTTCAGGTAAACACGCTGGATCTGGAATACGGGTTGCGGATTTTCGTCAGCCATGAAGCACTTTCATCTAGATTAAAGAAGGCGGGCATGTGCCCGCCTGATTACCTGCATTACTACATCCGATACATCCGGTCAGGCGCCCTGCAACAGCCCGTCCAGCTTGCCCGCACGTTCAAGCGCGTTCAGATCGTCGAATCCACCGACATGCATCTCGCCGATATAAATCTGCGGCACGGTGCGGCGGCCGGTTTTTTCCATCATCGCCACGCGTTGCGCCGGTTCGAGATCGACGCGAATCTTTTCAATCTCATCGACGCCTTTCGCCTTCAGCAGGCGCTCGGCCATCAAACAATAAGGGCAGACCCCTGTGCTGTACATCACGACATGCGCACTCATCACAATCCTTTTTTATCTGGTCACAGGCAGGCCTTGCGCCTGCCATGCATCCATGCCATCCAGCAGGCTGCTGACTTCTGCAAAACCTTCCTTGTTCAAAAGTGTGGCCGCCTTTAGCGATTGCAAGCCTTTGGTGCAGACCACCACGACCGGGCGCGCCTTGAATTTTTCCAGTTCTGCCACGCGGCCCTTCAACTCTTTCAGCGGGATGTTTTTCGCATCGCGAATGTGGCCGGCGGCGAATTCATCCGCGTTGCGCACGTCGAGAATCAGTGTTTTGCCCTTATTGATCAGCTGCGTTGCTTGCAGAGCGGTAACTTTTGCACCGACACGCTGCATGGTATGCACGACCAATGCGCCGCCCGATACCAGCATGAGGCCGATCAGAAATATATTGTCGATGATGAATTTCACGGTGTTCCAATGAGTTGAAAGAATGTTCGCATTATAAAATAGAAGACCGAATACAATTCGGATTCGGCATTTTGCATCAAAAAACCATTACTTATCTATTTGAGCCATGTACAAAATCGTATTGATGCGCCACGGCGAGTCCACATGGAACCTCGATAATCGCTTTACCGGCTGGGCAGATGTCGATTTGACACAGAAAGGCTGCGCGGAAGCCAGACGCGCCGGCGAATTGCTGCGCGAAGCCGGCTTCACCTTCGATCTGGCCTATTCGTCCATGCTCAAGCGCGCCATCCGCACATTGTGGGTCGCGCTCGACGAAATGGACCTGATGTGGATTCCCGTCGTCTGTCACTGGCGTCTCAATGAGCGCCACTACGGCGCGCTGCAGGGCATGAACAAGGCGGAAACCGCGGCCCAGTATGGCGAAGAAAAAGTGATGAATGGCGCCGCAGCTTCGATATCCCGCCAAAGCTGCTCGCGACCGACGATCCGCGCACCTCATACGACGATCCACGCTATGTCGGCCTGAAGCGCGAAGAAATCCCGCTGGGCGAATGCCTGAAAGACACGGTCGTGCGCGTGGTTCCGTACTGGAACGACACGATCGCGCCGGCAGATCCGTGCCGGTAAAAAGATCATCATTTCCGCACACGGCAACAGCCTGCGCGCACTGATCAAGATGCTGGACGACATCAACGACAAGGACATCGTCACGCTGAACATCCCGAACGGCCGCCCGATCGTCTACGAACTCGATGAAAACCTGAAACCGATCCGCCACTATTACCTTGGCGAGCCGGCCGCCACCCCTGCAACCAGCCACGGCCAGACAAAATAAACTCCGTGCCGACATCGTTTTTCTCACGCTTCTCACGCCTCACACGCATTGCCGGCACAACCGCAGTGCCGCGCGCAGCAAGGTTGAACGGGCTGCGCCTCTTGCGATCGTTCGGCCTGTTGCTCATGCTGGCGATCGCGCTGCCCGCCGCACATGCGCAAAAGGAAACGGATCGCAGCAAGCAAAAGAAAATAGCGGAAACCGAGCGCGCCGATCTGCGCCAGAAGCTCACCGCGCTCAAGCGCAGCATCGACAAGACTGAAAACGCGAAAAGCAGCGCCGCCGATGCGCTCGCGGAATCGGAAGCCGCGATTTCCGACGCCAAGCGCAATCTGCGCGACCTGGCCGACGAACAGCGCGAAACCGAAGCCAAGCTCGACGCGTTGTCGAAACAGATGGCGGCCCTGCAGAAAATCGTCGATACGCAACAACGCCAGCTTGCCAAGCTGCTGCGCGAGCAATATGTCGCCGGCAACGAAGACCGCATCAAACTCCTGCTCTCCGGCGACAATCCGAACCGGATCAATCGCGAACTGCAATACATGGGCTACGTCTCGCGTGCGCAGGCAACGCTGATCGAATCGCTGCGCGCCAACCTGCACGCGATCGAAGAGAATCAGGCGGAAGTGCAGAACGCCAAAACCGAACTCGACGAAATCGCCGCCGATGCGCGCAGCCAGCACGCCATCCTGCAAAAGGAAAAAGCCCAGCGCGCCACCCTGCTGTCGCAACTGTCGAGCAAGCTCGCCGCGCAGCGCAAGGAAGCCGGCAATATCGAACGCAACGAGCACCGGCTCTCGTCACTGGTCGACAAGCTGGCCACCCTGATCGCCGAACAACGCAAGGCCGAAGCCGCTGCAGCCGAAAAGCGCCGACAGGAACGCGCAGCCCGCGCCAAGGCAGAGCGCGAGCGCAAACTGGCGCAGTCCAGAAAACCGGGCACGGATGACAGTCGTGCATCGAATGGCAAGATCGACAACCCCGATGCAATCGAAGACGACGAACCGCCGAGCCGCGACAAATCAGCCAGGGCGCTGGCCCGGAATGAACTCACACCGGATGCGAGCGTCCAAGACGGAGCATTTGCCGCATTGCGCGGGAAATTGCGTCTGCCGATCGCCGGCGACCTGATTGCCCGGTTCGGCAGCAAGCGCGGCGACGGACCGTCATGGAAAGGCCTGTTCATTCGCGCGGCGGAAGGCACCGAAGTCAAGGCCATTGCAGGCGGGCGCGTGGTGTTTGCCGACTGGCTGCGCGGCTTCGGCAACCTGATCATCATCGATCACGGCAGCCAGTACATGACGATTTACGGCAATAACCAATCGGTATTGAAACGCGCCGGCGATACGGTCAAAGCCGGCGATGTCATTGCCAGCACAGGTAATAGCGGCGGCAATGATCAATCGGGTTTATACTTTGAGATGCGGCATCAGGGTCGCGCGTTTGACCCGCTCGGTTGGGTAACTATCAGGTGAACATGGGAACGAAACTCAAGAATATCGCATTGGTCGGTCTGGGCATGATTGCCGGCGCGATCGGAATGGGCACGCAACTGGATGCAATGGCGCAGAAAAATACCGCCTCTCCGCTGCCGCTCGAAGAATTGCGCCAGTTGGCCGATGTGTTCGGGTTGATCAAATCGGACTATGTCGAACCGGTCGAAGACAAGAAGCTGCTGACGGAAGCCATTTCCGGCATGGTGTCGTCGCTGGATCCGCATTCTGCCTATCTCGATAAAAAAGCCTTCAAGGAATTGCGCGAAGGCACGCAAGGCAAATTCGTCGGCCTCGGCATCGAAGTCGGCATGGAAGACGGTTACGTCAAGGTCATTTCCCCGATCGAGGATTCGCCTGCCTACCGCGCAGGCATCAAGGCCGGCGATCTGATCACGCGTCTGGATGCGACGCCGGTCAAGGGCATGACACTGGATGAAGCCGTCAAGAAAATGCGCGGCGAGCCGAACACCAAGATCACGCTGACCATCGCCCGCAAGGATGAAGACAAGCCGATCGTCGTCACCATCGTGCGCCAGGAAATTCGCGTGCAAAGCGTGAAGTCGAAAATGATCGAGCCGGGTTACGCATGGTTGCGTATCTCGCAATTCCAGGAACCGACCGTCGATGACATGGCGAAGAAAATCGCCGCGCTCTATGCAGAGGATCCGAACACTAAAAGGTCTGGTGCTCGATCTGCGCAACGATCCGGGCGGTGTGTTGCCGGGCGCCATCGGCGTATCGGCGGCATTCCTGCCGACCGATGTCGTCGTCGTCTCGACCAACGGCCAGTTGCCCGATTCGAAGGCAACCTTCTACGCCACGTCGTGAATTCTATGCAACGCGCGCCGTCGGCGATCCGCTGTCCAAGCTTGCCGGACGCCATCAAGAAAGTGCCGATGGTCGTGCTCGTCAATTCCGGCTCTGCATCCGCATCTGAAATCGTGGCCGGCGCATTGCAGGATTACAAGCGCGCCACCATCATGGGAACGCAAACATTCGGCAAGGGCTCTGTGCAAACCATTCGCCAGTTGTCCGCCGACACTGCGGTGAAGCTGACCACGGCGCGTTATTACACGCCAAACGGCCGCTCCATCCAGGCGCGTGGCATTGTGCCGGATCTGTTGGTGGATGAAACAGCGGAAGGCGACGGCCTGAACGGCCTGCGCCTGCGCGAAGCCGATCTGCAGAAGCACCTGACCAACGACAAGGACAAGGGACCGGAAGTCCATGCCGATGTCGATCCGCTGGAAGAAGAGCAACGGCTGATCGCGCTGGAGAAAAAACGCAAGCCGCTGGAATTCGGCAGCAAGGAAGATTTCCAGCTGGCGCAGGCGCTCAACCACCTGAAAGGTCTGCCGGTTGCGCTGTCGAAAGCACCGAAAGTCGAAATGAAGAAAGAGCCGAGTATCAACGATCCGAAAAACGGTGAAAAAGAAAAAGGCAGCGACAAGGACCACAACAAGAGCGACGGCAAAGGCGACAAGAAGTAATCGCAGTCGTCGATAAAAAGAGCCGCAGCGATGCGGCTCTTTTTGATTGATGCGACGGCTTGCCGGATTCTGCGGTCAGCTGTCCCCTATTCAAGCGAATGAATTCATGAACGACCAACAGCTGCTGCGCTACTCACGCCATATCCTGCTCGATGAAATCGATATCGCAGGCCAGGAAAAACTGCTGGCCGGTCACGCACTGATCATCGGCGCAGGCGGCCTTGGCTCGCCTGCCGCGCTGTATCTGGCATCGGCGGGCATCGGTACCATCACGCTGGTCGACGACGATACGGTCGACCTCACCAACCTGCAGCGCCAGATTCTGCATACCACCGAACGCGTCGGACAACCGAAGGCGACATCGGGACGGAAAACACTGGCGGACATCAATCCGGGCATCAACGTCATCGCATTGAAGGAACGTGCATCGGGCGAACGATTGAACGAGCTGGTGCGCAACGCAACAGTCGTGCTCGACTGCAGCGACAATTTCGCAACGCGCCATGCCGTCAATCGCGCCTGCGTTGCCAACCGCGTGCCGCTGGTATCGGGCGCCGCCATCCGGTTCGACGGACAGATCAGCGTCTTCGATCCGCGCGGCGACGCACCCTGCTATGCCTGCCTGTTTCCGGAAGACCAGCAATTCGAGGAAGTGAACTGCGGGATGATGGGTGTTTTCTCGCCACTGGTCGGCATCATCGGCAGCATGCAGGCGGCGGAAGCGCTCAAGCTCGTCGCCGGCATCGGTGAATCGCTGGCCGGACGCCTGCTGCTGCTGGATGCGCGCACGATGGAATGGAGCAGCATCAGGATCAAGCGCAATGCCACCTGTGGCGTATGCGGACAGGCGCATTAGAATTTTTCCGGCGTTGCAGGAACATGGACTATCCTGTCGGCGGAATAATTCTTCCACCTTCCGGGGATCCGCCATGTATTCATCGACCTTCATCTTCGCCACAAAACAGTTCGACGACGACTTCCATCGCCTGGATCAGGCAATCGCGGAGATGGCCAAGGCAATCCCTGGATACATCGGCGAAGAAACTTGGGAGAACACCAGCACAGGCCTGGTTTCAAACGTGTATTACTGGGAATCTCTGGAATCGTTGCAGGCGCTGATGCAACATCCGAAACACCTTGAGGCCAAGGCAGCGCAGGCGAAATGGCTGGCCGGTTATCAGGTCATCATCTCGCAGGTTCTTCGCACGTATGGCGATGCGAAGATCGGTCATCCAGTCGCTTCCGCATCAGGCGACTGACTCTCCACACACACGCAACTCGCCGCAGGAATTCCGGTAACGGGCATCGTTCCGGCGCCATTCGTCGGTACGTGAATCATGATTGTCGTGCGCGGTGGATCGACATCACGCCAGCTGTTCGTACATGCCGGTAATGCGGTCCATCGTCTCCAGAATCCGCTCGCTGGTTGTCGCCACGTTGGTGGCGAATCGCATCTTGTCTTCGATGCTGCTGGTGCTGCTTTTCAACGCCTGATCGAAGAATATCCATTGTTGCTGCGCCAGCGCCAGTTCCGCATTGATGGCTGGCGAATTCTTCGGCGAAGCCGACAGTTCCGTCATCGCCTTTAAAAATTCGTCGCGCGCGGACGCCAGCCTGACCAATGCATCCGACGATGCCGCACCCCAGTTGATAGCCTGATAGAACTTCGCCATGCGCTGCGACAGCATCCGCTGCCTGCCTGCGATATTGACCAGATGGCCGGTCGCGGTTCCCGACAGCGTTTCCAGTTGCACGGTCGCGCCATGTGCCAATCCCAGAATGTCGTCGCTGATCGCCATGATGCTCTTTGCATCGCGCAGATTGGGTTTGCCGGCCGTCAGGATTTCCTTGTAGCGCAACCAGGTTTTCTTCACATCGCCCAGTGTCGCGCGGTTCTCCGGTGTCGGCGCGAATGACTGCAACTCCGCAAGCTTGCGCTCGAACAGCGCCATCGAATCCGAAAATATTCGGTTGGAACGCGGCAAGTCGATGCGCTGGCCGATTTGCAGATAGCTTTTGGCCATGCGTTGCGACAGCATGCGCTGCCTGCCGGATTTGTTGATCGCATCATTGAAATGCACGATCCCTGCTCCGGCACCGGAAATACCGAGCATGCAGCCACCGGTTGCTGCAGTGACATGAAGAAAACGACGCCTGTCCATTTTTATTCCCTGTTGTCCGGACTACGGTGAAGACCCGGCACGATCGCCGGGACACCCGGGATTTTGCAAGACGCATGCCAGACACGCCGGCCCTTTACTGCAGCCACACCATGTTTTGCGCATCCATCGCACGCCAATCTGGTGCATCCGTATCGAACAAACGCACCAACAAGTGGTTACGCGCCTTTACACAACTTTACCGGCCGCATGCGAGACGGCAACAGAGCGCCCCTACAGTACATCCATGCCTGCACAACACAGCAGGCACCACCCGATACAAGGAGCTTTCCATGAACAAGTCAATTCTGAACACCCACATCCGTACGTCGAATACACGCGGCCGCCGCATGATGATGGCCAGTGCCACTGCAGCCATCGTCGCCACCCTGTCGCTGGCAGGCATCAGCTACGCCGATGAAACGAAAACACCGCAAACAACATCGACAGCGACAAAACAGCATGACGGCAAGCACGCCCGCATGAGTCCGGAGCAGAAGGAAAAGCGCGCGGAACGCATGATCACCCGTCTGGTACCGGACGCCACGCCGGAACAGAAAACCAGGCTCGCCGCGATTGCGAAAACCACGTTCGGCGAATTGCGTCCGCTGAATCAGCAAATCAGGGCAGCGCGCGCCGACAGCATGAAACTGTTGTCGCAACCGACGATCGACCGCAACGCACTTGAACAGGCACGCCAGAAACAGCAGAAACTGGCCGACCAGCGTTCCAGCCTGATCAGCAAAGGCTATGCCGATGCTGCCGAAGTCCTGACACCGGCACAACGCGTCAAGGTTGCCGAAAAACTGGCAAAGAAACGCCATCACTTCGGCCATCACGGCTTCCGTCACCACCATCATGGTCAGAAAGGTGACGCGCCTGCGGTGAAAAAAGCAGAGTAAGCCTGTCGTTTCCGGCGCCGCATCTTCAAGCGATTGAAGATGCGGCGTTGTCACAACCGATTGCACACCGCGCTACACTACGCCCATGAGCCAACGCCTACTGATGATCGAAGATGACCAGCGCCTCGCAGCGATGGTCGCCACCTATCTGAGCCAGAACGATTTCGAGGTGCAGCACAGCGGCACTGCCGCCGACGGCCTGCACCAGCTGCAGCATGCCGCGCAGCCTTTCGCCATCGTGCTGCTCGACCTGATGCTGCCGGATGCCAACGGGCTCGACATCTGCCGCCAGATCCGCGCCTTCCCGCCACCCTTGAATGCAATCTCCATCGTCATGCTGACCGCCAAGGGCGATCCGATGGATCGCGTGATCGGCCTGGAAATCGGTGCCGACGACTATGTTCCCAAACCGTTCGAGCCGCGTGAACTGCTGGCGCGCCTGCGCGCCGTATTGCGCCGCCAGCAAGGCGTTCCGGCCGCAGCGGCCGGTGCCGACCGCGTGCTGCGTTTCGGCCGTCTTGAAATCGATCTGGACGCGCGTGCCATTCGGCTCGACGATCAGGAACGGCCGGTCACTTCCTATCAATTCAACCTGCTGGCCGCGATGGCCGAACGCGCCGGACGCGTCCTCTCGCGCGAACAGCTGATGGATGCCGTCAAGGGCGAACCGCTGGAAGCCTTCGACCGTTCGATCGACGTGCATATCGGCCGCCTGCGCGCCGCCATCGAGGACGATCCGAAACAGCCGAAGCGCATCATCACCGTGCGCGGCGCCGGCTACGTTTTTGCGAAAGCACAGGATGTCTGAAAAAATGTCTTCCCGGTTCTTCTGGCCGAACCGCCTGTACATCCGCATCTATGTCGCGGTGCTGGTCAGCATCGTGGTCGCCGCGCTGCTGTTCGCCTGGGCATGGCGCCTGAATACCGAATCCCGCCAGATCGGCCCGAATCTCGAATCGTTTGCCGCCATTGCCGCCGACGTGCTGCCGACAGCCGATGCCGATAACGCCACACAACAGGCAGCACTGGAACGCTGGCGCGCCCGCATGCGCGCTGATCTCACGCTGTATTCGGCCAGGCGCGAACAGATCGCTTCGGTCGGCCGCGATCTGCCGCCGCTGGAACCATCGCAAACCGTCAGCGGCTGGCTGGACGGCGGTCCGCCGGTATTCGCCGTCCGCCTGCCGGACGATCGCTGGCTGGTCGGCCAGTTGCGCGGCCGGCGCGGGCCGCCGATCAATCTGTTCGCCGCGCTGGCGATCATCTGTCTGGCTACCGGCATCGGCGCCTATCCGATCGTGCGTCGCCTGACGCGCCGCCTCGAACGCTTGCAGACCAGTGTGGAAGCATTGGGCGCCGGCCAGTTGTCGACGCGGATTGCGATCGAAGGCAACGACGAAGTTGCGCGGCTGGCCTCCAGCTTCAACCGTTCGGCCGCGCGCATCGAAGAACTGGTCAATGCCCAAAAGGCACTGCTGGCGAATGCGTCGCACGAACTGCGTTCGCCTCTGGCACGCATCCGCATGGCGGTCGAACTGACGTCGGCATCCGGACAACCGGAGATGCGCGCAGAACTGACGCGTAATATTGCCGAGCTCGATCAGCTGATCGATGAAATCCTGCTCGCCAGTCGGCTCGATGCGACGACGGAAACGACAACCATTTTTGAAAGAATCGATCTGACCGCACTGCTCGCCGAAGAATGCGCACGTGTCGATGCCACGCTCGACATGCTTGGCAGCGCGCAATCGATCGAGGTGAATGGCGATGCGCGGTTGCTGCGTCGCATGGTGCGCAATCTGCTGGAAAACGCACGGCGCTACGGCAACGGCACACCGATCACGGCATCGCTTGCGGTCATTCCGGAAAAACGCGTGCTATTGCAGATCTGCGATGGCGGTCCCGGTGTGCCCAAAGCGGAACGCGAAAACATCTTCGCGCCGTTCTATCGATTGCCCGGCGCCAGCGAACGCGAAGGCGGGGTCGGCCTTGGCTTGAGTCTGGTCAGGCAGATTGCGCGCCGTCACGGCGGCGAAGTGGCCTGTGTGTCACGTGCAGAACCGGGAAGCTGCTTCAATGTGACGCTGCCGGCCTGACGTTACCGAAATCAGCCGTGATCGATCACTGCCGGCAATACGCCGCGCAGGGCATTGCAGACAATAACTTCTTCCGCGCTCTGCAAATCGGCAATCGTCAATCTCTTCTCGCGCGCATTCCACGCCGGATCGTCCAGCAACACGGCACGCATCACGCCCGGCAACACGCCGGCATCCAGCGGCGGTGTGTACCAGTTTCCATCCAGCTTGACGAATACACTGCTGCGACCGCCCTCGGTCAGTTCGCCTCGCGTATTGCAGAATAGCTTGTCGAACGCGCCACTCTTTTCCGCATCGCGCCACGCGGCATCGTAGCCGGCGCGATTCGTCGTCTTGTGATGCAGGAACACATCGCCGGCATCGGTCGCCTGTTTCGCCAGCAGTATTCTTACCGGCAAGGACAACCTGGCCAACGCTGCGGTTTGCAATTCCACCGTGCCGTTCTGCTGCAATGTCAGGCGCACCCTGTAATCGATGCCGTCCCCGAACGTCTTGATCGCATCGTTCACGGTTGAACGAATCGCAGCTTCATCGAATGCGAATCCGAAGTAGGTCGCGGAACGCTGCAGGCGCTGCAGATGCCGCTCCAGATAACGGCATCCGCCGCGCGTCGCATGCATCGTTTCGAATAACGCAAACCCTGCTTCCATGCCGGTCAGGAAGCGCGCCTTCAACAGGCATTCCTCGTATTCCTGCGCCGCTACACTGTCGTGCACGATACCGGCACCCACGCCCATTTCGCCATGACGCATGCCGTCGCTGTCGGGCGCCTGCAATTGCAATGTACGGATCGGCACCGACAGGCAGAAATCGCCGAGGGTCCGCTCGTGCGCAGGCGGGTCGAACCAGCCGATTGCACCGGTATAGATGCCGCGCGGATTCGTTTCCAGTTCGCGAATGATCTGCATCGTGCGATGCTTGGGTGCGCCGGTGATCGAGCCGCAGGGATACAGCGCAGCGAAAATATCGTTCAGCGTTGCATCGTCGCGCAATTGCGCACGCACGGTCGAGGTCATCTGCAACACACTGCTGAAGCGCTGCACATCGAACAGTTTTTCCACCTCGACAGAACCGGTGACGGCAACGCGCCCCAGATCGTTGCGCAGCAGATCGACGATCATCAGATTCTCTGCACGGTTCTTCGGATCGGAAGCCAGCGCATGCGCCGACAACGCATCCTGCTGCAGGTTGTCGCTGGCGGCCGCGGTTCCTTTCATCGGACGCACGGTCAGCCTGCCGCCGCCGTTCCGAACCTCGTGCCGCACGAACAGCTCGGGCGACAGCGACAGCACGGCATCACCGCCCGGCAAACCGATCAATGCGCCATACGGTACCGGCTGGCGCGCACGCAGACGCCGATACAGCGCAGGCAATGTGCCGTATGCATCAAATCGCAAGCGATAGGTGTAATTGACCTGATAGGTATCGCCCGCCTCGATATAGGCATGGATGCGCGCCATCGCTGCATCGAATGCGGCCCGATCGGTGTCGGCATGCACATTGACGATGCCGGCGTGCGATTGCGGCGAAGCGGCGTCCAGCCATGCGGCCACCTGTTCGGCGCTCAGTTTGTCGCAGCGTTCGAACAGCAATATTTCTGCCAGCGGCCGATCGATGGCATGCGGCGCAATGCCGTGCATTTCCGCGCCCAGTTCATAGGCAAACAAACCGACGGCGAATTGTCCCTGTCGCAGCGCCTGCTGCATTTCATCCAGCAGCATCGGCAATTGATCCGCACGGCGGCAAGCCAGCGTACCGGCATGACCGGAATACAGACGGGAACGTTTGGCCGTTGCGATTGCATCGCCATCCGCATGGCTGTCGTCAAGCAATGCGAAACAATCGGTTGGAGAAACGGCTGGAATGAACAGGGACATGAAACAGACGGGAAGAATGAAAGGCAGCCGTTATTGTACGGCCATGCTGTACGAGCATGCGCCCAGGAATATTTGGGAAGATATCCGCAGGATGGCGCCGGCTTCAGCGCAACAACGACTCAGCCCAGCAGGATGGCAATCTGCGCCTGCGCATTGACCGACGGCACCTGTTTGAAACCGGTTTTTGCGTAGCGATGCCAGTGACCGAGCACCGCGCTGGCGATCAGGTTGGCACGTACGGTGACTTCCGCCTCGCTTGCCTGTCCCTGCGATACCGCCACGCGCAGCGACTGCTTCAGCGCCAGTTCGATGCGTTCAACGAACTGGTTCATGCGCAACTGCAGGCGCTCATCCTCATTGACCAGCGCATCGCCGATCATCACACGCGTCATGCCCGGATTGCGTTCGGCGAAATTGAGCAGCATCGCGACGATCGCCTGCACCTGCGACAGGCCGTTTTCCTGCTGTTCGGTGATCTTGTTGATGAGGCCGAACACCGTCGATTCGATGAATTCGATCAGCCCCTCGAACATCTGCGCCTTGCTGGCGAAATGTCGGTACAGCGCCGCTTCCGATACATCGACTCTGGCCGCCAGCGCCGCCGTCGTGATCTTCTCTCCCTTGGGCTGCTCCAGCATCGTTGCCAATGTCTGGAGAATCTGCAGCTTGCGTTCGCCCGGTTTGGTAGTTGCCATGATTTTTATTGAATGGATAAGCAATCTGGAAAACAGGCCTAGCGCAATCGATGCAACTGCCTGAATAGTTGCCATACGGATTTTACTTTGACATCCACGTAAATGGGGCGCTTTGTCGCCGCCGCTGTTGTACCCGCGCCCGGATGCACATGTTTGCGCGCATCGCCGCCCAGGTATTGCGTGATCCACGCCGTCTGCATGCCCAGCGATTTGGCCGCTTTGAGGTTGATGACGGTGTCTTCGACCAAAATACAACGACCGGCGGCAATCTTCTCGCGCGCCAGCAGTTTTTGCAGCATCAGCCGCGACGGCTTGGGCCGCAGCTTGCCGTGCACGCGCATCGCTTCCACCGGCACATGCCTGGCGAAATGCCGGTGCAAGCCGAGATGACGCAACACGTCATGCGAATAGCGGCGCGGCGCATTCGTCAGCAGAATCTTCCTGCCGGGCAGGCGGCTCAGCAATTTGGCAAGTCCGCGTTCGGCCCGGATCATCGTCGGCAAATCGTCGAAGCGATGCGCTTCGCGCAGAAAATCCTCCGGCCGCACCTGATGATGATTTACCATGCCGAGCAGTGTGGCGCCGTAACGCTGCCAGTACGCGATCCGCGCGGCATTGACCGCATCGCTATCGGACGGCAGCCCGGCGGCGTGCAGCACCCTGGCGATATACACATTCATGTTCAGGTTGATCGCAGGGAAAATCGCATGCGATGCATCGTGCAGCGTATTGTCGAGATCGAACAACCAGATCGGCTCACGTATCTTCTTGTGCATCGTTTCAATCAAATAATCACGTCAGGGAATTGCATGCGCCGCATTGCCGCCTTCATCGTCACCGCCCTGTTTTTCGGCGTTGCCAGTCTTTATACCGCATTTGCCAACGCCGACAACGCCGCCGGCGTTGCATCGGCCAAACCGGCAGGCAAAACTGCCGCCATTCCACTGCGCGGCACACTGTATCGCGTCGATTACCGCGGCCATACCTGCTATCTGTTCGGCACCGTGCATGTCGGACAGGCAGCATTCTACCCACTGGAACCGCAGGTCACGCGCGCACTGCATGAGGCAAGCAAACTTGTTCTTGAAATCGACATTCGCGATACGGCAGCTTTCCAGCAGGCGATCCTGAAACACGGCATCTATCCAGGCGGCCAAACGATAGAGACTCATCTGCCGGCCGACGATCTTGCCCGTCTGAAGCGCGCGCTGAACGATGCCGGCATTCCGTTCGATCAGGTCGCACGCATGAAGCCGTGGATGATTGCGAACCTGCTGATCGTGCAGTCCATGGCGCGCAACGGCTTTCCCGTCGAACAGGGCATCGAACTCTATTTCCTGTCGATCGCGGAAAAGGAAAAGAAGACCGTGCAGGAACTGGAAAGCGCCGCATACCAGCTTTCGCTGTTCGATCAATTGAATGAAATCCAGCAACGCGAATATCTGCGTGAAACCCTGCACGATCTGGCCGACGGTTCGGCAATCGAAAAAAGCGCGGCGCTGATCGATGCATGGAGCCATGCCGACAGCAACAAAATGGCCGCATTGAAGCAGGAAATACTGAATGACGCATCGGCTTCATCGCGCTTCATCGAAGACGTGCTGCTCAACCAGCGCAATCCCGGCATGACGGACAAGATCGAAATATTACTGGCGCATGACAAATCGACGTTTGTTGCCATCGGTGCACTGCACCTGATCGGTGACGGCAGCGTGCCCGCACTGCTGCGACAACGCGGCTATCAGGTGAAAAAGCTTTACTGATCCTGCGTTCTGTACTGCATGCCGCAACCATTTTTCTCACGCCAGTCTTTCCCATCGTCGCGCGGCGATTGCCTTCACAATTTTCCCGTGGCAACATGAGTGCCGGCCAGCAACTGCGTTGCTGCATCGGGAAAAATCGGATGCGCGGCTCCTGAACCGGCGACCGAAAACATCTCGCAACATCTCGCATAACCCGCCTGCGCGGTTGCCTGCTGAAGGAATTCAATGAACACGACACGATTGTTCGAATGGCTCAGTTTGCACATGCGCACCATCCGCATCGTCATGGCGCCGATGCTTCTGATATTGGTCATCGGCGTCGGCTTTCTGGTGTACGCCACCGGCGGCGTCAAATTCGCCTACCTGCATTCGATGTACCTGCCCGTCATGCTCGCGGGTTTCGTCTTCGGCGTCAGGGGGGGCCTGCTGATCGGATTGATCGGCGGCATCGCCGTCGGCCCGTTCACACCGATCAACACAATAACCGGTGAAATGCAGGACACGCTGAACTGGCTGTATCGCACCGGATTCTTCATCCTCGTCGGCGTGTTCAGCGGCACGGTCAGCGACAGCGTGCGTTCCTATCTGCGCCATCTGAAATGGATCGCACGTCACGACGCCGTTACCCAGTTGCCGAACCGGAGCGCCCTGCTCGGTTCGCTGTCGGCGCTTTCCAATGACAGGAATACGCCCGATGCATTCGTGCTGGTCGTGATCTGCCTGCAGAATGCGATGGAGCTTAAATCGGCATTCGGCTTCGATGTCATCGAAGACATCATCCGGCAATCCGCCACGCGTTATGAAAACATCCTGCTGCACAGGACGCAGGTGTATCGCATCGATGCGGAACAGATCGGCATCCTGATCGAAAACCGCAGCGCGCAAAACATCGATGCGCTGCTGGCCGAACTGACGGAAGCCGCGCGCCAGCCGTTCCAGTTCAACGACATTCCGATCCACGCCGATTCGCAAATCGGCTACGTGACCTTCGACGAAGTCGTGCATCCGCCGGGCTTCTATCTGCAGCGTGCGGAATCCGCCCTGATCGCCGCGCATGAAAACGGACAGGATTGCGTGTCCTACAGCCCGGAGATCGGCATCCTCGCCAAGGACAATCTTTCCGTGCTCGGCAGTCTGATGAGTGCGATCAAGGACGGCCAGCTGTCGCTGCACTACCAGCCGAAAATCGACATCCGCACCGGGCACATTCACAGCGTGGAAGCGCTGATGCGATGGAACCATCCGGAACGCGGCAACATTCCTCCGGCCGTGTTCATCCCGCGTGCAGAGCAGAGCACGCTGATCAACCTGATTACCGAGTTCGCGCTTGAACAGGCGATGGAACAAATCGTGAAGTGGCGCCAGAACGGCATCGACATCCCGATCGCCGTGAACGTCTCGCCGCGCAATCTGCTGTGGCCCGGTTTCTCCGACCTGATCCTGCAGCTTCTGCAGCGACATGGTGTACACGGTCAATCGCTGGAACTGGAAGTCACGGAAGGTGCGTTGATGACCGACATGGCGCGCACCATCGTCGAACTGACGCGCCTGGCCGATGCCAAAATCACGATCTCGATCGACGATTTCGGTACCGGTTATTCGTCATTGCAGTATCTGCACCAGTTGCCGATTTCCCTCATCAAGATCGATCAATCCTTCGTGCGTCGCCTGCCGAACGACAAGGGTGCTCTGCATATCGTGGAAGCGGCCGTGACGCTGGCACACAAGATGGGCATGAAGACCATCGCCGAAGGCGTGGAAAGCGAGGAAGTCTACAAACTGCTGGCGGATATCGGCTGCGATATTGCGCAGGGTTTTGTGATTTCCCGGCCTTTGCCAGCGGCGGATTTCGAGAAATGGCATGCGCAACAGGAAGGACGATTTCTCTGCAGGCAGGCGTGAGAACAGGAATCAACCGGCCGACGCGCGAAACCCTGGAAAGCCGCCGGATGTCGCTCCTCCCTGAATCCATCCTGAAATGAAAAAGGCGCATCGCCCGTCGGGTCGATGCGCCTTCTTTATGTTTGCCGCGATCAGTGCGAGCGAATCATCGTGCCGAATGCCTGTTCGGTCAGCACTTCCAGCAACAGCGAATGTTCGATGCGGCCGTCGATGATGTGCACGGTATTCACGCCCGACTTCGCTGCATCCAGCGCCGATGAAATCTTCGGCAGCATGCCGCCGGAGATCGTGCCGTCGGCGAACATTTCGTCGATCTCGCGCGCGGACAAGTCTGTCAGCAGATTGCCCTGCTTGTCCTGCACGCCCGCGATGTTGGTCATCATGATCAGTTTTTCGGCTTTCAGGATTTCCGCGATCTTGCCGGCGACCACGATCGGCATTGATGTTGTAGGCCTGGCCGTCGTCGCCGAAGCCGATCGGCGAAATGATCGGGATGAAGGCGTCGTCCTGCAACGCTTTCACGACCGCCGGATTGATTGCATCGATTTCGCCGACGAAACCGATGTCGAGGAATTCGCCCGGTTTTTCCTTGTCCGGCATGCGCATCTTGCGCGCGCGGATCAGGCCGCCGTCCTTGCCGGTCAGACCGACTGCCTGGCCGCCGTAGTGATTGATCAGCATCACGATATCCTGCTGCACTTCGCCGCCCAGCACCCATTCGACGACTTCCATCGTTTCTTCATCGGTGATGCGCATGCCTTGCACGAAAGTGCCCTGCTTGCCGATTTTCTTCAGTGCATTGTCGATCTGCGGACCGCCGCCGTGAACGACGACCGGGTTCATGCCAACCAGTTTGAGCAGGATCACGTCGCGTGCGAAACCGTGTTTCAGGTGTTCCTCGGTCATCGCATTGCCGCCGTATTTGACGACGATCGTCTTGCCGTGGAACTTGCGGATATACGGCAGCGCCTCCGCCAGGATTTGCGCCTGTATTTGCGGCGAAACTACAGTAAGATCGGCATTCGTATCGGTCATGGCTGGTCCTGAAAATGGATGACCGCGATTTTACAGGGAATGTCGATTGATTTCCCGGACCCGGTTTGAAATTTCGGGAATATGGCACACGCCTGTTGCGCAAATGACATAAGCATAATGATGACTGCCTCGCCACTGCCGAAATCCTCCAACGTGCTGCACGCCCCATTGCCCATACGGTCGCCGCACGCAATCGATAGAAAGAAAACGCAATGAGCCGCTGCCCGCAATGCGATGCAACATTCTCTTGCGGCATGGTGGATGAACCGGCAAGCACACAATGCTGGTGCATGGCCTTGCCAAGAATGGCCTCAAACAGCGCGGTCCTGCATGACGTCAATGGCGACATGAAAACCTGCATGTGCCCGACCTGCCTCGCTGCATTGCGCGCGCAACGCACGGCAATCGACACGCTCTCTTCCGATTAGAAGGATTGCATCAAACCGTCGATGCAATGCACCAATGCATTGCGCGATGGTTGCTATGCGCACTCACGCCATTGCTGGCGCGGAAAACCTTCCCTGACCTTGTCGATGCTGCCTTTGGTCGCTGCATCGATGCCGCGCAACTGGAACGCCGTCTTGTTACCGCTGGTGCCGTGCGCAGTGATTCTGGCACTGCGCACACCCTTCTTGTTCAGTGCGGCCAGATGCGCGCGCGCGGCTTCTTCCGATTTGAATACGCCGAGCGAGATTCCCGATTGCAGGGCGGAATTATCCTGAATGACAAAAAAATCTTCCACGCCCAGCCCGCGCAATTCGCCGGCTTTTTTCTCGGCCGCTTCCTTGCTGGCGAGCGGCGGGATGTAGACGATATAACGGGCGTTGTCCAGGATCGTGCGGCGCGTCAGCCGCGCACCGAGCGACAGCGATGCAAGACGGCTTTCGAAACGCTGTGCTTCGGCCGCATCGAAATTGCCGATCTCGGTGCAGGCCGCAACAGCCGGTGTTGCTGCTTGTGTCACTGTCGCTGCCGGTTCAGGCTCCGCCGCAGGCGGCGCGCTGACGGGAACCGATGCGGCCGGCTTGTTCTCGGCCAGCGGAACCAGCGTCAGCTGATCGGCATGCAGTTGCTGCGCGAGCCGTGACGGCTCGTGACTGGAAGGCAGCAACGGATCCAGCCAGCCTTGCTGAAAGGCGAGCAGGCCGCCGTTGATTGCCAACAATAAGCCGAACAGAATTTTTAACATGATGAAGTGTGAGTTGCGACTGTTTGCAAACCGATGAGGACCAGATTGTCGACGCGTTCATGCGCAATCGACAAATGCGGCGCAACCATATCTGCCGCGCCGCCGGCCAGAATACAGGATACCGCCGCCTCCGGATGTGCACGCGCATAGGCTGCAACGGCGCGTTCGATCGCACCGGCCTGCGCCGCGAGGCAACCGCTGGCAATCGCGTCATCGGTATTGTCGGCGAACGGCTGCATCGGATCGGCGTGCGGCGCGACTTCCGGCAGTTGCGCCGTATTCTTCGCAAGCGACGCCGCCATCAGGCCCGGCCCCGGCAGGATCATGCCGCCGATGAAATCGCCGTCGGCACTGACCGCATCGATCGTGGTGGCGGTGCCGCAGGTCGCCACCACCAGCGGCCGTGCCGGATACAACGCACGCGCGCCGATCGCGGCGGCGAAACGATCGCAGCCGAGCTGCGACGGATTTCGGTAACGATTGCGCACACCGCCCTGTTCGGCGACCGACGCAAACCATTCGATCGCCACCGGTCTGGTGCCCAGCACGCGCGCGAGCGTGATCTCCAGTTCCTCGCGCAATCCGGCGCCGGCCACGTTCGACAACAGCACGCGGCCGATGCGCAGGTTGCGCCACGCCTGCACCAGTTCGGCCGCATCCGCGCGCGCGACATTGCCTGCCGCATGCCAGATGCCAGGCACATGATTGGCGGCCGAACGATCGACCAATGCCCACTTGATTCGCGTATTTCCTGCATCGACCAGCAACAGCATCGTCACTCCTCCGTGATTCGCAACGACACATCGCCGGCGGCGATCGTCATCCGGCCCTGCGTCGTATCGAGCAGCAGGCAGCCGTTCGCATCGACGCCGGCCGCCTTCCCTTGCTGCAGCACTTTTCCCTGATCCACGATATTGACCGATTCGCCCGCATACGCGTCGAGCGCATTCCACGCGGCGGCAAACGCTGCAAATCCGTTTTTTTCGAAAACCGGTAATGCCTCGATCAAACCCGTCAGCAATGCCGCCATCCATTGTTCGCGATCGGGATCGCGTTCCGCCGCATCTGCCACCAACCGGCCGGTCTGCCTGCTCAATTCGGCCGATTGTGCGAGATTGATGCCGACGCCGATGACGGTCCAGAGCGTGTTGCGGTCGCGGCGATCGGTCGCCGTTTCGATCAGGATGCCGGCCAGTTTGCCGCCGTTCTTCAATATATCGTTCGGCCATTTCAGGCGCGCATCGATGCCCAGCGACGCCAGCGCCTGTGCAATCGCCACGCCGACAGCCAGCGACAAACCCGCCAATGCCTGCGGCGGCAATGCAAACTTCCACGCCAGCGAAAACGTCAGCGCCGCATCGAGCGACGCGTGCCAGACGCGGCCGGCGCGGCCTTTTCCCGCCGTCTGGCTTTGCGCCCACAACAGCGTCGGCCGTTCCAGCCGGGAAGCGCGCGCCAGCAGGTCGGCATTGGTGGAACCGGTTTCGGCAACGATTTCCATGTCGATACCCTGTGCAGCCGGTCCGCACAGGGCAGTCAATCGTTTTACTGAAGGAGGCAATCTCATGTGCGCATTGTAGCGGCAGGATTGCGCGGAAGGAAAACGCGGATGGGCGACCGTGCGGCAGCGCACGTGACGCATCGGTGTTTCTCCCTTACACTTGCCCGCATGCCCTCATTCGCGTCGCCCACCATCAGCACCGACCAGCCCGACCACGCCACCGTGGCCGGATCGTGGCAGGTGCGCGCGCTGGCCGATCCGCAAACGATGGGAAAAATCACCGCAGCCCTGCACGCGATGCGCGGCGCGAAGACGATGCACTGGAACCTGTCGCAGATCGAGGCGCTCGATTACATCGGTGCGCAATTATTGTGGAATGCCTGGGGCAAGAAACGGCCAGCGCAGTTGACACTGGCGCCGCAGCATGAAGATTTTTTCCGGCGGCTGGAGGATGCAGGGCCACTGGATCTGAAAAAATCGCCGAAGAAGCATTGGTATTCGATGGATGGCCTGATCCGGCTCAAGCTGAACCTGATCGATCACCTGATCGGCTTCATCAGCCTGATCGGACAATTGATGATGGATCTCGGACGCTTCGCGAAACAGCCTGCCATCGGGCCGTGGAAGGAAATTTCCGCCAACATTTTTCATACCGGTTATCAGGCGCTGGGCATTACCGCGCTGGTCGGCTTCCTGATCGGCGTCGTGCTGTCTTATCTCTCGGCGCAACAGCTGCATCAGTTCGGCGGCGATATTTTCCTCGTCAATATTCTCGGCATGAGCGTCATCCGCGAACTGGGGCCGCTGCTCGCCGCCATTCTGGTGGCGGGTCGCTCCGGCTCCTCGATCACGGCGCAGCTCGGCGTGATGCGCGTGACGGAAGAACTCGATGCGATGCTGGTCATGGGCCTGCCGCACGGCTATCGCCTGATCATGCCGAAAGTCATTGCGCTGGCGATCTCGATGCCGCTGCTGGTGGTCTGGACCGATGCGATGGCCTTGATCGGCGGCATGGTCGCGGCCAATCTTGAGCTGGGATTGTCATTCAAGTATTTCATCCGCGAATTGCCGGACGCGGTGCCGCTGGCGAATTACTGGATCGGTCTCGGCAAGGGCGTCGTGTTCGGCGGCCTGATTGCACTGGTCGCCTGCCACTTCGGCCTGCGCATCGAGCCGAATACCGAAAGCCTCGGCGAAGGCACGACAATCTCGGTGGTCAGCGCGATCACCATCGTGATCCTGGCCGATGCGGTGTTTGCGATCATCTTTACCGGAGTCGGGTTTTGAACGACTGCCAGCCAGACCGGCCGGATGCCGATGCGCGATCGGCTGAAGATGCGCAGCCGATCATCCAGATCGAAAACCTGCGCACGCAATTCGGCGATACGATCGTGCATCAGGATCTGAACCTGACGATCAACCAGGGCGAAATCGTGTCGCTGGTCGGCGGCTCCGGTTCCGGCAAAACGGTCCTGCTGCGGCAGATGCTGGGCTTGACGCAACCGACGCAAGGCACCGTGCGCGTGTTCGGCGAAGACATCAATCGCATCGACCGGCTGCAATTGCAGCAATTGCGCAATCGCTGGGGCATGCTGTTCCAGCACGGCGCACTGTTTTCGGCGCTGACGGTGTTCGATAACGTGGCGCAACCATTGCGCGAACTGCGCGTATTGCCGCGGCAGCTGATCCGCGACGCCGCATTGATGAAGCTGCAGATGGCCGGCATCGGCCCCGAGCATGCGCGCAAGATGCCGGCCGACCTGTCGGGCGGCATGATCAAGCGCGTGGCGCTGGCGCGTGCGCTGGCGCTGGACCCGGAACTGGTGTTCCTCGACGAGCCTACGGCGGGGCTGGATCCGAATGCTTCGGAAAGCTTCGTCGACCTGATCCGCGCGCTGCGCGAGGAGATGAAACTGACGGTGGTCATGGTCACGCACGATCTGGATACGCTGTTTGCATTATCGTCACGCGTCGCGGTGCTGGCCGACAAGCACATCATCGCGTACTGCGCACCGGAGAACGTCGTCGAATTCAAGCATCCGTTCATCGAAACCTTTTTCCGCGGCGAACGCGGGCAGCGCGCCATCGAAGCCATGCCCGATCACCAGGAAACCAGTGAGGAAGACGAGTGAGGCACACGCCAAAGGCATACCATGGAAAATAAATCACACGCATTGATGGCCGGCATTTTCACGATCGTGCTGCTGATCGCCGCCGTGCTCATCGCGCTCTGGTTCAATCGCGACCGCGTCGAACGCGTGCCGTATGAAATCGCCACCACGCTCTCGGTCCCCGGCCTCAACCCACAGGCAGGCGTGCGCTATCGCGGACTGGATGTGGGCCGCGTCGATGCGGTGCTGTTCGATCCGCAGAAACCGGGACAGATCCTGATTCGCTTCAGCGTATCGAAGGACACGCCGATCACCCGTTCGACTTTCGCCACCCTCAGCTACCAGGGCGTGACCGGCCTTGCCTACGTGCAGCTGGACGACGACGGCAAGGACCCGACGCTGCTGCCTTCCACCAAGAACAAGGTCGCACGCATCGAATTGCGGCCAGGGCCTGCTCGATACGCTGCAGATTCGCGGACTCGCGATCCTGAAGCAGACCGAGGAACTGGCCTCGCGCATCAACACGCTCCTGTCCGACGATAACCGCAAAGCCATTCTGGAAGCCTTCACCGATGTCAGCGCCGCAGCGGACAAGGTCGCCGAAGTGCCGGACAAACTGCAACCGACGCTCGATCGCCTGCCGGCGCTCGCCGCGCGTGCCGACAGTGCATTGACCTCTCTCAACAAGCTGTCGGACGATGCAACGATCCTGACCAACAACCTGAATGCATTCACGACAAAACTGAATGCGCCGGACGGCCCGCTCGCCGGCTTCGGCAGTACGGTCGATCGTGTCGGTTCGGCTGCGGCGCTGATTGAATACCAGGCCGTGCCGCTGATCGGCGAAACCCGTTCTTCGATGCGCGCGCTCAATCGCACGCTGGAGACATTCAACCAGCGTCCGCAAAGCATCCTGTTCGGTTCCGGCCAGGCGCAACCGGGTCCCGGCGAAGCGGGATTCAGCGCACCGGCTCCGTAAGTTCATGATCAAAGGTATCCGATGACCACATCACACCTCCGCTCCGCCGCCATTGCGATGGTCGCCGGCACACTGCTCGCCGCTTGCGCCACCAGTTCGCCGTCGATGGCGCTGTACGATCTCGGCCCTCTCCGTTCATCAGGCGCGCAGACCGCAACGCCGTCCGCGCCGCTGCCGGCAATCAGCATCGCCGATATCGAGGCGCCGGCCTGGCTCGACAGCCAGATGATGTTCTACCGCCTCAACTACGCCAACGATCTGCAGCCGCGCCCGTATTCCTCCAGCAAATGGGCCATGCCGCCGGCGCAATTGTTCGCGCAGCGCCTGAAGTCGAGTTTGTCGCGCGCCGGCGGCGTGGTGGTATCCGCTTCCGATGGCGCGATCAATCTGCCGATCCTGCAACTGGAAGCCGACGATTTTTCGCAATCGTTTGAAAGCGCGGGTCAAAGCAGCGCGCAGGTTGCCATTCGCGCCTCGCTGTTCGATGGCCGCGTATTGCGTGCGCAGAAAATGTTCGTCAAGCAAGTACCCGCCGCCAGTGCCGATGCACAGGGTGGCGCAGCCGCACTGGCTGCCGCCAGCGATGCAATCATCAGCGAGATCGGCACATGGCTGGCGACACTGCCCCCGAAAAAATAAATCCGCAATCGCCTGCGAATTTAACGCCAACGCCAACACCGACGCCTGAAGCCTCGGTGTTTTCGCGCGGCGGCTTGCTGGCGTGGCTGCTGCTGATCATTTATGCCAGCCTGTATCCGTTTACCGGCTGGCAGCACGTGGGCCTGCCGCTGCAGGCGTACCTGCTCGCCGGCATGCCGCAATACTGGACCGGCTTCGATGCCACCATCAACGTTCTCGGCTATATTCCGCTCGGCATCCTGACCGTCTATGCGCTGCATCCGCGCGTGCGGCGGATTGTCGCCATGCTGCTGGCGCTGCTGCTCGGCATCTGCGTATCCGGCACGATGGAAGCGCTGCAAACCTTCCTGCCGAATCGCGTTGCATCGAATCTGGATTTCCTGACCAATAGTTTGGGTGCGCTGATCGGCGCCGTGATCGGCAGCAAGACCAGCCACCTGATGCTGGAACGCAGCCGCCTGCGCCATGTCCGGCATCGCTGGTTTACGGTCGAGGCCAGCCGCGGTCTGATTGTGCTGGCGCTGTGGCCGCTGGCGCAAATCTATCCGCAGAGCTACCTGTTCGGCAACGGGCAGTTCCTGCCTGTCATCTCGGACTGGCTGTCGGTGTGGACAGCCACACCGATCGATCTGGGCGACATGCTGCGCAACGGCGCACAACTGTCGGCGGAACAATACTGGATGGTGGAAACCGTCATCACTGCCTGCAGCACCAGCGGCGCATTGCTTGCCCTGTTCTGCATGCTGCGCGACAAGGCGCCGCGCGCGACCTTGCTGACCGGCCTGCTGCTGGCCGCACTCGCCGTCAAGACGCTCGCCACCGCACTTCTCTTCACGCCGCAGAATGCATTCGCGTGGGTCACGGCCGGCGCGGCGGGCGGTTTGCTGCTCGGCATCGGCCTGCTGACCGGGCTCGTTTTCCTGCAGCCGCTGTTTCGACGGCGTGCCGCCATCCTGTTGCTGATCATCGCGCTGGCAACGATCAACATCGCACCGGCCAATCCGTATTTCATTGCGACACTGGAAACCTGGGTGCAGGGCCGGTTCCTCAACTTCAACGGCGCGGCGCAGTTTTTATCGCTGCTGTGGCCGTTCTCCGCGCTCTGGTTCCTGCTTCACGCAATTCATCGCGTGAAGCGAAAATGATGCAGGTGTATCATTTCGCTCTTTGAAGCGAGCACCGCAATGACCGAAGACAAACAGCATTTTGGCCAGCACCTGTTCATTTGCATGAACCAGCGCGACGACGGCCGCGAATGCTGCGCGGAAAAAGGCGCGCACGCCGCACAGAAACACCTGAAGGCGCGTATCAAGGAACTCGGACTCAGCCGCAGCGGCGAGGTGCGCATCAATCAGTCCGGCTGTCTGGGCCGCTGCGAAGAAGGCCCGGTCATCGTGATCTATCCGCAAGGTACGTGGTACACCTATGTCGACAACGACGATATCGATGACATCATCGACCAGCATCTGGTCGGCGGAAAAATCGTCGATCGGCTTAAAATCTGATGTCGACGCCGATACCGCAGCCGCCATGCCTCGCCGGAACATCTTCCCTTTCCCTGTTTTCATTCGCCTGACGTAATCAACCGATCCGATCATGAACGCGCAAACACAATATTTCTCGCTTGAAGGCATTGCCGGTGCACTCGAATGCGCGCTGGACGTTCCGGCGGAAAAAGCGCCGCGCGGTTTTGCCCTGATCGCGCATCCGCATCCGCTGTTCGGCGGCACAATGGACAACAAGGTCGTCCACACGCTGGCGCGCGCCTTCGTCGCACTCGATTACGCTGCCGTACGCATGAACTTCCGCGGCGTCGGCGCTTCCGGCGGCGCATACGATGAAGGTGCCGGCGAAACCGACGACATGGCGCAACTGCTCGCGCACATGCAGGCGCAGTATCCGGACATGCCGTTTGCGCTGGCCGGCTTTTCGTTCGGCACCTTCGTGCAGACGCAATTGCAGAAGCGCCTCGAAGCGCAGGGTACGACCGCCGAACGGCTGGTTCTGGTAGGTGCGGCACCCGGCAAATGGCCGTTGCCGACCGTGCCGGATCACACCATCGTGATCCACGGCGAGCGCGATGAAACGATTCCGCTGGCCGATGTATTCGACTGGGCGCGGCCGCAGGATCTGCCCGTCATCGTCATTCCCGGTGCCGATCATTTTTTCGGGCGGAAGCTGCAACATATCAAGAATCACGTTGTCGAAATGTGGCTGCGCTGATCGTCCCGTGACGATTCAGTGCAGCGTACCCGATCAATTTTTTCAATCGACGCGCGTCCGCCAACGACAAGCGCCACCAGAAAGTCCAATGAAAAATCTACTTGCGGCCGTCGCCGCCACGCTCTTCTCCCTCTCCGCCGCATTTGCCCAGACTGTCCCGTCACCGAACATCAACGCCAGATCCTGGCTGCTGCTCGACGCCACCAGCAACCAGATCCTGGCATCGAACGAACCGGACATGCGCATCGAGCCGGCATCGCTGACCAAGCTGATGACTGCCTATGTCGTGTTCGATGCGATACAGGAAAAAAGACTGGATCCCAACCAGATGATCACGGTCTCCACGCGTGCATGGAAGGTCGATTCCGACAGCTCGAAAATGTTCATCGAGCCGCGTGTACCGGTCAAGGTCAACGATCTGGTGTACGGCCTGATCGTGCAGTCCGGTAACGATGCAGCGGTTGCGCTGGCCGAAGCGGTGGCCGGCACCGAGGATGCATTCGTGGCGATGATGAACCGCGAAGCCGAACGCATGGGAATGAAATCGACCCGCTTCGGCAATTCGCACGGGCTGCCGAGCGCCACCAATTATTCGACGGCGCGCGATCTGGCAATCCTGGCTTCGCATCTGGCCGTCGATCATCCCGAGCTGTACAAGATTTATTCGACGAAGGAATTCACCTATAACAACATCCGCCAGCCGAACCGCAATCGCCTGCTGTGGCTCGATCCGACCGTGGACGGCATGAAGACCGGCCATACCGAAGCCGCAGGATATTGCCTGATTTCGACCGCAAAACGTCCGAACGGCACCGGTCAGCGCCGCCTGATTTCGGTCGTGCTCGGCACGTCGTCCGATCAGGCCCGCACGCAGGAAAGCCAGAAGCTGCTGAACTGGGGTTTCCTGAACTTCGATGCCGTCAAGCTGTACGCCAAGAACCAGGCCATCGATACGCCGAATGTATGGAAAGGAACGCAGAACAGCCTGAAGATCGGTTTCAACCACGACGTCTATGTTTCTGTTCCGAAAGGCACGGCCGACAAGATAAAGACCGTGCTGGCGCGCAAGGATCCGCTGGTTGCACCGATCGACAAGAACAGCCAGGTCGGCACCCTCAAGGTAACGGCCGACGGCAAGACCATCGTTGATTTGCCGGTGCTCGCGCTGGAACAGGTCGGCCAGGCCGGCATGTTCGGCCGCGCATTCGATTCGATCCGTCTGTGGATGCATTGATCCGCGCACGACGCGACCGTTCGCACTAGCAGAGACGGCAAGATCGGCTTCATGCGATCTTGCCGTTTTGTTTTGGCCTGCTCTTTCCGGATGGCACATCCGCAAACGCAGAGCGCAATGACCATACGCACCGCCGGTGTTTATGCCAGAATTATCACTTCGCCACTGAATCGATCCGAACCGCCATGGACGACCCTTTCGTATATCTGAACGGCACCATGACTCCGCTCTCCGAAGCAAAGATTTCGGTGCTGGATCGCGGTTTCATTTTCGGCGACGGCATTTACGAAGTCATTCCGGTGTACGACCGCAAGCCGTTTCGCCCGGCCCAGCATCTGGCGCGCTTCTTTCGCGGGATCGAATCGGTCGGCATCAAGAACCCGTACGATACGGGCAAATGGCTGGCCCTGATCGATGACGTGGTGCGCGTGGCGCCGACCGACGATCAACTGGCCTATCTGCAGGTGACGCGCGGCGTGGCACGGCGCACGCATGCGTTCCCCGATACGGAACCGGAACCGACCGTGTTCATCATGTCCAATCCGCTGATTGCGCCTTCCGCCGCAATGCTGGAGAACGGCGTCGCCTGCGTGACGATGGAAGACAAACGCTGGCTGCGCTGTGAAATCAAGTCGATCTCGCTGCTGGGCAATGTGCTGGCGGCGCAGAACGCGGCCGAAAACAATGCCAACGAAACGATCCAGTTCCGCGACGGCTACCTGACCGAAGGCTCGGCGTCGAACGTGTGGATCGTCAAGGATGGTGCGCTGATCGGGCCACCGACGGATAATCTCATCCTGGAAGGCATACGCTATGGCCTGATGGGAGAACTGTGCGCCGCGGACGGCATTCCGTTCAAGACCCGGCGCATTGCGCGCAACGAAGTATTCGCCGCCGATGAGGTACTGCTGTCGTCGGCCTCCAAGGAAGTCATGCCGGTCGTCACCATCGACGGCCAATCCATTGGAAACGGCAAGCCCGGCCCCATTTACAGGAAACTGCATGCGGCTTACCAGATTGCAAAGCACGCCTGATTACTTTCATTCATGCCGCCATCGAATATCGCAAGGATGGCAGCGAACAACGAGCCCTCATCATGATCGAACCGACCGAAAGCCTGATTGAATATCCGAGCGAATTCCCCATCAAGGTCATGGGCCTGATGCACGATCAGTTCGCCCAGACCATTGTGGAAGTGGTAACACAGCACGATCCCGATTTTCATGCCGGCAAGGTGGAAATGCGCCCGTCGTCAGCCGGCAAGTATCTGGCGCTGACCGTGACCGTGCGCGCCACCAGCCGCGAACAGCTCGACAACCTGTATCGGGCGCTCTCGTCGCATCCGATGGTGAAGTACGTGCTCTAGGCCCGTCGCCGCGTTCCTGCGCGGCCTCCGCTCTCGCTTCCCTCATGCCCGTCCCCCAGCTCCCCGTCGTCCGGCAACGCGGTCTCGAATCGTACGAGATCACATTCGCCGCGATGCGTGCGTTCACTGACGGCCGCACCGCGCAGACCGCCGATGAATTGTGGGTGGTCGAACATCCACCCGTCTTTACGCTCGGCCTCGCTGCCGATCCGGCGCATGTGCTCGACGCGCACGGCATTCCGGTCGTGCAAACCGATCGCGGCGGCGAAGTCACCTATCACGGTCCCGGCCAGGTCGTGGTCTATTTATTGCTGGACCTGCGGCGCAACCAGCCCGATGCACGGCTGTTCGCGCGCGAGCTGGTCAACAAAATCGAGCAGGCGGTGATCGATACGCTGGCGGCGTATAATCTTGCCAGCGAACGCAAGCCCGGCGCGCCCGGCATTTACCTGTCGGACGGTCCGATGCAAGGCGCAAAAATCGCCGCACTGGGCCTGAAGATTCGCGGTAGCGGCTGCACGTATCACGGCGTATCGTTGAATGCCGCAATGGATCTGACACCTTTTTCGTGGATCAATCCCTGCGGCTACGAAGGACTCGCCACCGTCGATATGCGCAGCCTCGGTGCGCAGGCGACGCTGGCGGAAGTGCAACAGGCATTGACCGCACAGTTGATCGCACAGTTGCGTGCAACCGTGAACAAATAGATTCACCGAACAATTCTTGCCGGCGTTTCCTTGTTGATGCGCCTTTACTGAAAATTCATTTATCGTGGCAACGAAAACCTCCGCGCCATGCGTTCTTCATCCAGGGCCTTACCCGGCCTGACATGATGGCAACCAACCACAAGCGACCAGCTCAATGACGACCGAAACCAATCCAGCCGACAATCCAGCAGTGACAGCGATTCCCGCCTACAACCCGAACGAAAAGCAGAAGGGCGCAGCCAAGACCATCCGCATCCCGATCAAGGTGGTGCAGGCGGAGCGACTGCCCAAACCCGACTGGATTCGCGTCAAGGCGGCATCGCCATCGACCCGCTTCTACGAAATCAAGGACATCCTGCGCGCCAACAATCTGGTGACGGTGTGCGAAGAAGCGAGCTGCCCGAACATCGGCGAATGTTTCGGCAAAGGCACCGCGACCTTCATGATCATGGGCGACAAGTGCACGCGCCGCTGCCCGTTCTGCGACGTCGGCCACGGCCGGCCCGATCCGCTCGACGTCAACGAACCGGAAAATCTGGCGAAAACCATCGCTGCACTGCGGCTGAATTACGTTGTCATTACCTCTGTCGATCGCGACGATCTGCGTGACGGCGGCGCTGGCCACTTTGCCGAATGCATCCGTCGCGTACGCGAACTGTCGCCGAACACACGCATTGAAATTCTCGTGCCCGACTTCCGCGGCCGCATGGACCGCGCGCTGGAAATTCTTAACGCCGCCCCGCCGGACGTGATGAACCACAATCTTGAAACCGCGCCGCGCCTGTACAAGGAAGCGCGTCCCGGTTCCGACTATTTGTATTCGCTAAGCCTGCTGAAACGCTTCAAGGAAATGCATCCGAACACGCCAACCAAATCCGGCATCATGGTCGGCCTTGGCGAAACCGATGAAGAAATCCTGCAAGTCATGCGCGACATGCGCGAACACAACGTCGACATGCTGACCATCGGCCAGTACCTGATGCCGAGCGGCGATCACTTGCCCGTGCGGCGCTACGTACATCCGGACACGTTCAAGATGTTCGAGGAAGAAGCGTACAAGATGGGTTTTGCGCATGCAGCTGTCGGCGCGATGGTACGGTCCAGTTACCACGCCGATCAGCAGGCGCATGGCGTGACGACAGGTGTTAAAGATCAGTAGTTAATGCGACAAATTAGAAGTTAGTGCGACAAAATCAATAGTTGATGCGATAAATTGATGATGTAGGGGCAAGCTTATAAAAAATAATTCATTTATTAACAATGAGTTACCATCAATTTTCGCTCTCCCAAAGGACGAAAATTTTTGGCGGATTGATTGGTTTGGGGATTTAGCTTTTCCGGACCGGATGGTTCGCCGAAAGCAACCCTCGCTTCTGCTCCACCTGTCCCGTGTCGTGGCCAGCAATTTTCGCGACGATCCGTCTGTTCTTTTATCCCCAGAATCAACAACACATTCAAAGCAACAGAAGAAGGCCTGGATATCTGCAGGCACATTGCCTTTGCTTTGCGTCGGCGACATCTGGCGAGCAGGCAGATTAGAAGCGCGCCCCGATTATCAGCTAGAGAGTTTTCCCGATCTACAGATCGACCAAGCCACAACGCACTTGGTGAAGGCCGGATTGAACCTGGATGATCAAGGCTTCTTACTGCCTATTGCAGAGCATCCATGGCACATGCAGTGCACTCACTCCTACTGCATGATGGTGGATCTACCCGGCAACCGCCGCCTCATCATTCCTTGCATCGAGTTAATCCGGTTTTATTTCGGCTCATCCAGTGGCTTGGTCACTAAGTTATTTCTGCCGCCACTCGAACGAAAGGCGCTATACAGCAACCCTCAATTCGACAAATCAACCGGCCGCCTTGTTCTGGAATTAGCAGACAGAATTTCTGGTGCTTCTGCAGCCGATATTGGCCGCCTGCACATGGATCCTATCGCTTGGCGCGCTGCGCTACACATAGGTACATCTGCCTTGCAAGCCTCTTTAGCTAAGCAAAGCGCTTATCCCCAAGCATTTTTTCCCTTCGAAGGGAAAACCACATTGATCGCCGCTGGCAAATGGCTATCTTTTGGTGAGCAGTCTCAATCTACATTCATTGTCTATAACCTGCGCTCTTGCTCTCGACCATTCCCATTTCGGTCCTTGCGTTACGAATCCAAAGGCAATCGACCAGCTCACTCTCAAGGTGGCTCATCGGAATTGAGTAGGTCAAACAAACATCGACGTCAGTCGGCGCACGACGCGCGCGATCAAAGCTTGGTAGAACAGGATGCATCGAACACGCTTGCCACAAAAAACAAGCAGATTCATTCTGAGTCCCGTTTTCCTGATCTGCAGAAAAAACCAATTTGGAAGAACCAGACGCTTTCAGCAGAAAATCAGACATGCCTTGCAGCAGCTACCGCCCCGATTACGCAAACGTCTGTCGGAGAGCCTGGCTCAGAACAACGTATCCGCTCTGTAGAGCTCGCTATCCGATCGCAATCAGATCGATCACCGCCACCAAAATTTCTGCAAGACGCAGTCGAACAACTGATGGAGCTACAAGGTATTCATGTTGAATTGCTTACCGAGAGTGAAGAGGATGGATGGACTATCCCTATCACCATGTTGTCGAATGAAGATGGAGAAGTCGATTTACAGCTTTGTATTGAAGAAAGTAAGAATTACCTGCGTTTGCGCAGAACAGCTGTATTTTCATTAAGCACTGAGAACGAACATGTGAGCATCGTATTAATTGAGTCGTCGCCGGTACACGTAAATTTGTATCCGACGACAGGAAATGATCCAGTAGAAATCTGGCGTACGTTGAAATGTGCCGCAGATGATTTTATTAGGCAACGAGGGGCGGAAAACACGTCCATCGCTGAATTGATCAATTGGAAGTTCGACAAGCGTAGTCGGCCCAATCGGATACAGCAGAAGGACGTACAAGACCCGTAAACATTGTCACCGCATGGATAAAGACAATCTCAGCAAGTCCCGCTGCACGCGCTCTTACCTTTAAAAAATTGCATTTTTTCTAGCAATCTCCGCCATGCAAATCCCGAAAAAACAAAGTGCTTGCACACTCTTAATGCAATCTTGTAATATGCATTTATGCAAATTAAATCACATTTAGCATTTCGCCCGACACAAGAGATCTGCAGAGATCTAGCGACCTTCATCGCGGCCACAGGCGTTACGCAACAGGAAATTCAAAGAGAGACGGGCGTAAATCAGGCTCAAATCTCAAGAATTCTCAATGGCGAAGCAAAGCGCGTATCAAAGAATGTTAAGAAAATATGCAAATATGCAAATATAAATTTCTTAGTTTCGTTGGATTTTCAAGCCATCGAAAATCGAGATTTCATGCAGGTTATTGAAAATGCAGTAGCAGGTAATCCACAACGAGCAAATGCAATCGCTAACGTAGTAAAGGCTGTGGCACGCGCTCTTGATGCTCAGCCTATAAACGTCGGCTAACAGGGGAAAGTAATGACCGAACCAATTCTGAGATGGGCTGGCAGCAAAAAAAAGCTTTTACCAATACTAAAGTCAGCATCCCCAAAGACTTTTAATCGCTACCTAGAACCGTTCGTTGGATCGGCAGTTTTATATCTACAACTGCCTCGAACACCGGCTGTATTAGGCGACCTTAATGAGCATTTAATAGAGACCTATACATCCTTACGTGAGCATCCGCGGGCTGTGTGGAACAGACTGTCAAAGATGTCAACGTCTCCTGATTTTTACTATGAGCTCAGGCAACAAGAATATGATCAATTGAATGATCTAGATCGAGCCGCAAGATTTATTTATTTGAATAGATTCTGCTTCAATGGGGTTTATAGAACCAATAAGGAAGGACGCTTTAACGTCGCACGCGGCCTCGGTGCGTTAAAAATTCCGGCATGGAACGTTGTGAGAGATTTTGCATCATCTATAAAAGATGTAGATTTATGTTCTGGCGATTTTGAAAAAGTTGTGTCGCGTGCGAAAGCCGGAAATTTTGTGTACTTAGATCCACCGTATGCCGAAGCAGGTAAAAGAGATAGAGGGGAGTACGGTACTGGATCATTCAAGGAAATTGATATTGACCGTCTTACCGATTCGATGAAGGCAGCAGATAAGCGGGGGGCCAGTGTGCTACTCTCTTATTCAAAACATACACAGCTGCTGTCAAAATTAGAAGGCTGGAATGTCACGCATCTATCTGTTTTCAGGAATGTTGCGGGCTTTGCGAATAAACGAAGAAACGCAGACGAAATTCTAGTGTCAAATTATCCTTGGGCTCACAATTAAAATAATGGCCGGAGACAATCAAAACAACGCCCAATTAAAAGTCGCTGTGTTAAGTGACTTGCATTTCTTTTCTACAAATGGAAAACCTGATAGCTCACCTTCTTGGCTCCAAGTTGACGGCGCAAAATTAAAAAGCGAAGTTAACCCTTGGAGATCGCTGCAAGATCTGATCTCATCAGAAGATCTACGTGCGGATGTCCTTCTCTGCCCAGGAGACATAACTACTTGGGCAGAGAAGCATGCGCTCGCCTTCGCCTGGGAAAAACTAAATGATCTTAGGATAGCTCTTGGCGCCAAAGTATTGGCCTCTGCAACGGGCAATCACGATGTAAGTTCAAGAGGTGCGATTGTCGGAGCTAACGCCATTCGGGATCTTAATAATCCTTCCGATTTAATTGGCTTCCTAAAGAAACTCTCGCCAATATACCCAGTAGTTTTTTGCCCTAGCCTTTTTGGCGAAAACCAAGCTCGTCAGTTTCGCACCCAATATTTTGGAGATGATTTTGTTCGTATTGAAACAGATAATATGCGGCTTATCGTTTTGAATAGTTGTGCGCACCACACTACCATTGCAACTGATTACGAGCGAGGCTTTATCTCACATGCGGCTCTAGAAGAGCTCAAACGTCAATTGGACGAGAGCACATCAAGAAAAATTAATATTCTTCTTTGCCACCATCACCCCATGTTGCATGAAAATCATAATTTAGGATCATATGACCACATGCTGAATGGTCAACTGTTAACGGACTTACTTTCCGCTCATGGGGACTGGATTATTCTTCACGGACATAAGCATCACGCTCGGCTGGCGTATGCACCTGCATCATGTAGCAACTCGCCGATCATTTTTGCTGCCGCTAGTTTTTCAGCAACGTTGCGAGACGCACTCAGCCTACATTCTCGCAATCAGTTTTATACGATGGATATTTCATTAGATCAAAAAGTTGGCCCACCTTTAGGCACTATTCGTGCATGGAACTGGCATAACGGTTGTCCTTGGTCTGAAAATTTCAACGATGTAGCCGGGTTGCCAAGTGGGTGTGGATTTGGAGTCAGACAACATCCTGATTTACTAGCGCGGGACATTAATAATCACCTCGGCGAGGAGCCATTGGCATGGGACTCTTTAAAATTGCAACTTCCTTGGCTAAATCATTTAATCCCGGGTGACCTTCAACAGATCGAAGTCTGCTTAGAAAAAACTTACAAAATTTTCTTTCAAAAAGATGCCGGCACAATACGATTAATCGGGCGAGGATATTCATGCAACACTCAATAGCATTCCTCGAGGCTTTTAATGCGAAACAAATGACAACGGCTGATATTGCAGCGTCATTTGTACCTTCCCAAAAATTTGATGAATTAGCCGGAACTTGGAACGCACTTCTTATTGGTCCGCGAGGTAGCGGTAAAACTACCCTATTAAAAATGCTTCAGCTCAAAACTCTTAGGGCTTGGCAACATGTTCAGGCAGAAGAGTATAGGCAAGGGATTAATTACACTGGCATATTCGTACCCGCTGACATTGCTTGGGGCGGCATGGTAGACCAACTAGGCAGAGGGAAACTTGAACCCGAGGCACAAATTCTTCTGTCTGAGACAGTGTTTTGTACTAATGTATTTCAATCAGTTTTAGAAGCAATGATTGATCGCATAACGGTACCAAATCCCTCTACTCCGTCCTACAGAGTGATATCCGTAGAACAATCAGCACTCCGACCTGCTCTTGAGGCAATTGCAGTTTTGTGGAAGTTAACCCCGCGTTTTTTGTCACTCGAAAGCCTCAAACTCGCACTTAATCAACGTTTGATGCAGATCAAAGAAAAAGCTACCGTCTTAGCACTGACAGGGCGACCCACCGCAAACGACGTTTTAGTCGAGTTACCATTTGCAGCAATTGATGTGATTTCAGCAGTAGAAGGAGCGCTTGTTGAATTTGACGCGGCCATTAATGACCAGGAAGGTCGCTGGGCTTTATTATTAGACGAATTCGAAATTGCGCCACTACATCTTCAAAAGATCATGTTAAGTCAATTTCGATCGTCAAATAAGAAGTTGATTTTTAAAGTAGCGCTTGCTCCATGCACCCCTCATACAACCGAGAATTTTGGCCCCTTCGGTTCTGCAAATAAACGGGATGACTATAAGCAAGTTGAGCTTTGGTACCCGGATCGTATTTCGGCGGCCAGTTTTTGCGATGCCGTATTTCGTGCTCGCATGGGAAATTATCCAAGTTTTTCACAGCACTCGCCCGAAGAAGTATTAGGTCGATCAACGTATGTAATAACAGATGGCGACGAAGCAGAAGGTCTTGGCCAATCTTATGGACGCGGCAAAGACTGGACAAAAGCTTTTGTTGGCCTACGCGATAGAGATGCTGATTTTGCAGATTTTCTCTCTCGTCGAGGTATTAATCCTCATGATCTTGACCCATCTCCAGATAAGCCAAATGGAAATACAATTAGAAAAATTGCGCCCCTAGTTGGCATCAGAGAGGCTCATTTACGAACGCAAGGAAAGCCAATTCGAGGACGAAAAAAATTGGCATTTGCCTATTCTGGTTGGAGAGCTATCTCTGCTATTAGCGAAGGTAATCCTCGTTGGCTCATCGCCATTTTGAACATGATCGCATCACGATGCGATCATGCAGTATCACTGCCAATTAGTACTAGCATTCAATCGGACCAAATTTCGAGTGCAACAGAAGCATTTAAATCAATGTTAAAAACTGTCGCGACTAACCAACCTATTGGCATTCGAACCAAAACTCCGATTTTTGAATTGCTGGAACAAATTGGAAAATATTTCTTTGATCGCGTAGTAAAAGATAAATTTATTGAAGAGCCGCCATTGGCATTTAGAGTCGATGATGAAATTGATCCCGACATCGAAAATGCTCTTAGAATTGCGCTCAATCATGGCGCGATCGTTTACATGCCTGTTTCCGGAGAATCGCGAGATTTTGCAACGCTTAGAGGTAAAAAATTTAGGATTGCATACCTCCTTGCTCCAAGCTTTCACCTGCCTTTACGAGCCACTAAAGAAATAGCCTTGTCATCTATTTTGTCTAGAGACAAACAAGAAGAAATTGTATCCCTCAACATGGAACCCAAAAAGATGCAAGGCAGTCTGTTTGAGTAACGACGACTATTCAAAATGACAAAAATTTCAAATATTCAATATATAGATATCGAGAACCCGCCAGAAAATTTTCATGCGGATATTTTTTTTGCATCCCCGACTTTCGAAACTCGATCTAGGCAAATACCCTCTTTATTACATGAAAAGGCCACGCTCAAGTTTGGCATTTTAGAAGTGCGGGGAGATAAAAGAAAAGTTATTTCCAATAGACGATTTCTGAAAAACTTGGGCTTCGCAGAGCTAATTGATAGTAGGGACTCTCCTACTGAAACAGCTGTTGAAAAAATTCTTGCAAACTCTCTTAGTACAGCAAAGAGCCAGGAGCAACTATCAGTCCTTATAGATGTATCGTGCTTTAGCAGGAAAACAATTGCCAGCATCATTGCACAAGTTATTCAATTCAGTCACTTGCATCCGGTCAAACTTTCCTTAGCTTACTCTCTGGCTAGTTATGTCCCCCCCGGCAACGTAATGGCAACAAACAGAGAAGTCGCTCCTGCACATCCTGCCTTTGCAGGCTGGACCACTTCCCCTGGAATGCACGTCGCATCCATCGTGGGATTGGGCTACGAAAGGGATAAAGCTATCGGAGCAGTGGAATATCTTCAATCTTCGGATTGGTGGCTTTTTGAACCAGATTCTCCTGAAACTGAATACCGCCCACAAGTTGAAGAACACAACAAAAGAATCATTGCTGCAACACCGTCCGGCAGAAGACTTATATATGACGTACTACGGCCAGTTGACACGTTGATTAGCTTGGAATCACTAGTAGCTGGCTTGAAAAAGAATTTCAAGCCAATACTTCTTCCATTTGGGCCAAAAATATTTTTTGCATTATCTCTACTGGTCTCCGCATTACATGAAGAAACCGCGGTATGGACAGTCAGCGGTGAGGACAATGAACCCGAAATAGATCGCAAACCATCTGCACATGTCGCAGGAATTTCATTACTTATTGATTCTCGCCAAACATCTAGCAATTCTGAATAGATTTATTTATTCCTCCAATTTTCTAATTTTTTCACAATACTGCTATACCAGTTTGGACGAGCAATAAAGTCTTTTAACAACACGTTATATCGAACAGCATTCGCCTTCCAAGCGGCCGTTATCCTAGCCTCCAAGTCAACCGACAGCCACGCAGTCAATTGCAATAAATGATGCCGTTCCTCAATGCAACGCATCTCGAAAGAGATATGTCCATGAGTCAAAACTAAATCTTGAGATCCAACTTGATCGAGAACAAATTCTCGCAGGTGAACATGCCTGTATCTTGTTGTCATAATTCTGCAAATCTGATGCATGACTGCATAGTGCCCCAGATCCCATTCACAGTTATCTCCAGCATCAAATTCACGACTGAGTCGCATTAATAATATAGATGCTTGTTTATCGTACGCAATTGGTTCCGCCCTTGGAGTGTTACGCAGATCAAAGCCACACGAATAACAATGCGGTATCAGATCAATCTCTAAAAATTGCAGCTTAGCCATGTCAAGACGATGAAGCGCGACCGCCATACCGCACTGTGGACAACGGTCATGTAGCATTATTCCGTGCTGCGTACAAACGGTGTAGAAAGCAACTCGCCAGCGCTTCCTGAAATATGGAATTTTATCTGCCGCCAAGCATGCTGGACAAAATTGAAGTCCATACCCTTCCCGCTTACGGTGATACATCTTAAGAGCGAGTATCCATTGAAGCACACTAGATGATCTGAATTTTGGATACAGTAGTCCCTCATAGGCACGCAGAGTTGTATTAAAAACTGCTTCTGGCGAAGTACCTGTTCGTGCACTCAGCTCGTCCAATAACCACGTAGGTGCTAGCCGATCAATATCTCGATTCCACACCTGCCGGCGATTGCCAAAAATGAGATTACAAAAAGTTTGCACCTTCAACCCATGTCCATGTGCCAACCGCACTAACCAACATGAGAGCAACTCATCCGGCAATGGTTTGTAATGTATCGGCCATAAGGAAGAGGTAAAGCCCTTCATCGCAATCAAATACGCTTGTGCTGTCTACGCTTGGATGGAGGAACCCATCGCAACGCATTGATTCGATCAAACGTAATCCTCTCTGCCTTGCTGCGAATCGCATCCACTGCTAGCTCCTTAACTAAGTCACACATGTCACCTAGAGTGCCTTCACTACGCAAGTGAATTGCAAGCATCATTTCTGGCGCTTTGAGATTTGACGATTGCTTCAGAGGCATACGCAACTCAAGAGTCGCTAATAGCGAGCCGAATTCGTTGTTCGCCTTCCAGAGCAACAATTCTTCCGGTGTGAATCGACTCGACATTTGAGGATCGGTATTGAAAGCGTTATAAGCGTCTTCAATACCCGCAGCAACGATACATACCCCTGTTTCATTACCTAGACTTTTGAGTGCATTGCGAAACTCTGACTGGCGATTCAAGCTACCTGCTATCAAATGATGGATCTCATCCACGATCAGCACGCGTACATCCATCTGCCGGAACAAGCGCTTGATCTGCGAATACTTTTCATGAACAGATGCCGTTGGCTTATACGGCGTCATCAACACATCCAGAATGCGCGTGTAGAAATCCGAGATATCCGGCTTAGGCGGCGCCTCAACCATCACGACTGGGCATATCGTCACTTCGCCTTCTGGGTCCATATTTGGCGGGTGCAGCGACAGAAATCGCCGCAGAATCGATGTCTTTCCGTTGAACGATGGCGAAACCAGCAACATGTTCGGCATTCGGGTAATGCGTGGGTATGCCAGCAGTTCCTCCATGCGTGCCAAGATTCGCTTGGCATCCTTATAGCCGAGCCACGCGCCTTCGCGGATTGCATAGATTCGTTCATCATCAGTACGATCAATCAACGCACGCGCCGAATCGTTCAGATGCAGATAATTATCTTCTCTAAGCATCATTCTTCATCCAGCGGTTGAACCGCATCTGGGTCATACCCTCGAACACCTGGAGGCATGGCAGAAGGAGTGGTATTGCTTACCTTGGGTAAATCTTCGGCTTTTGTTTTACGTGCTTTCGTATGTTCAACTCTACGCTGTTGAGCACGCCGAGCTGACTTTGTTTTTTCAGCCGCGTCAGCTTCCAGCGCACGCTGTTCATTGAGCAGCGCAAACACTGCCTTCTCATTTTCATGAGAAATGCCCCGTTCATCGGCACGGCGATGCGCTTCACGCAGTTCCCAAATACTGACTGGCGGCAGACTAGTATCGCGATAAGGAATCGCAAAACGACGATTAGCAATCTCGTCAAAAAAGTACAGCTCACTAATGTCACGTGGATCGCGATGAAACCGAAACTTACGTCTATGCCGTGCAAATTCTGGATGCATCGCATTTATCCACGGCCTCAGCACATCATGGTAGTAGTGCACATCGTCGATGAGCACTCCGTAATTCTGGATCGTGCGTTCAATGAACGGCATGAAATCGATACGTAACTTTTCGTCATCAAGACGACGTGCAGGTAGACCGCGCCCAAGTTTTCCTTTGGTGCCCAATAGTCCCTCACGCCACTTGGTCAGCGGCGTTGTACCAATACCAGCATGTACATTTCGGTGATACCTAGCAAAAAACAAGACCAACCATTTTTCTAATTCGCTGAAAGTCATACATGCATTGCCTTCAGCGTCGTATTCACCTCTCTCCTTAGGACCGGAGAATGTTGCCCCCTTGACCGTTTTGAGTCCTTCAGAGACAGTTCCCATCAATCGCTCGATATGCGCACCATAGCGCGGCTTTTTAACCGGCCGCAAATGAAGATCAATGTCATATTCTTGGCAAGCCACGCGTAGCATGTCGCCGCGAAATTCGCGTGCATTGTCCATGTGCAGCGTCTCCATAACTCCCCAGCATGGCCAGTCCGTCGATGTGATTTCTAATCGAGACATCCAGCGCTCTTTCGGCAAAATCGCATGAGAGATGCACATGCCAGCAGACATCGAGGAAGGTGCATCAAGTGAAAGGTACATACCTAGGCAAACGCGACTATTGACGTCGATGGCAAAAGTTACCCAGGCTCTCCGAATCGATTTGCGATATACATCGTCAACAATAATGACAGGCAAAGACGTGTGATCGATCTGCACCATTGCCAGCGGCCAATCAGCGTCTGGAATGCTCCCTTTAATCGGATCGAACTGATCGTGTGCCGCTGCTTTTCCTTTGCGGCTGGCAACGCGTTCTCGCCCTTTTGTCTGTTCCAAGCGCATCCGAATCGTATTAGCCGCCGGTAGCGGCAGATTCGCATTGGAGCAACATCTGCGAATTTCAAGAATGGTTGCGGCGATCGACTGGTTTTGATCAGTGTCGTGGAAATTCTCAATGCGCTCCGAGATGATGGCCTCGACCTCGGGCAACAACCTGCCTTTTCCCTTGCCTCCTCTATCCGCTGTATTGGGTAGTAATGAAGACAGCAGGCCTGCATCCTTGAATTTTGCCAACCAACGATAAATCGTAGCGCGATCCACGCCAGCTTCATCGGCAATTTTGTCGGTCTGTGCAACAACGCGTTGATAGCTTGGGCTCAGCAACGGATCGATATACCGGCGACGCTCTTCGGCGACCTGCCAATCTGCGTCAGATATCTGCAGCAATTCTCGCTCTGCCTTCGGCGCATGAACCAATTCTTTCACAAGCCTCGGCGGCCCCAAGTCACCGATCTTGAGTAGCACTTTTTCACCAGAGCCCACCTCTTTGGCCAAGACCAAGTTGATATCAGCCAACGCAACAATCACATAATCTCTACCATTGCTGTTGATCGTTGCACCTTCCTTAATCCAGAGTTGTGTTCGCGGTTCTTTACTCATGGCGAACCTTCGGAAAACTGAGTGATACGTCATTACCAAATGGTGTATCCAGGTCAACGATCAACCGTCGGGTGAGAACGAGATGCCATATCACTGGCAACCAACGCAACCTCTCTTCATCACACGTAGCGAGCTGGTTCAGCAACATTTGTGAGCTCGTGGAACCGCCAGATGCAGTCATTTTCCGAATCAGTTCATCGCAATCTTGTTCTGCCAAAACAACGTTACGATATGCTCTCAGAAATTTTATATTGGCTAGGCGGGGGGTGCGGATTTCGTTTTGAGTCGTTACACGAAAATTCCAGTCGCGCTCGAAACTGTACTGCTCTGCAGCAGCAAACTTATTCCGATACTTATCCGCATTTTTTTGTAAATCGCTCGTATGCTTAATATCAGTGAGCAGCGGTTTATAAGTTTCACCGGATAGAGGATCTACGCGATAGCGAACCAGAACATCCGGCGTGTAACCTCTCACTACGCCGGGCACCGGAATATTCACAGGCTGCTCTTCGAAACTTTCAACGTTCTCATCGAATTCCAAAAGCAGCATGTACTCTTTCTCCAAAAGAGATTCGAAACCAAGCATCTGGCTATTCTTCATACTGGAAAAACTACCAGTGACACTTAGATAATTTTTTGGAATTTTTCGGACAGGCATTAAGAATCCTTCACCAATATTTTTAAAGAAAAATACCATGAGTGAAAAGATTTTTATATGATCAATTATTAATCGGTATAGCCTGAGAGTATCCGATCCGAACTTAATGTCACTCATATCAGACAATAAGCGGAAAACGACACATAACGTTTTACATACATAACATTATGGACATCTTCGAACTAGGATCTGCCATTCAATCTGCCAGGCTTAGCAAAGGTATTTCACAAGCACAGCTCTGTGGTGCTGTGCGCATGGCCCGCCCCACCTTGAGCTTATTAGAGAATGGCAAATTGCCAGAGGTCGGCATTCGTAAGGTTATGGAAGTATTGGCGCAACTTGGTATGGAATTAACTTTATGTGAAGCTCATGCAAGGCCGACACTACGTGACTTACAGCGAGAAAGCGCTACAGTAAAGGAAATAACTCCGTACTCGAAACGACGCCGTGCGCCACGTAAAATTCAATCCCAAGTTACAAAGTAAGTACATTGAGATGCGCAAATTTAAACGTTAGCTACTTAAAAAGCGGACACTCTTAAAACGTTTTATGTACCGCAATTTTTGTCAAATGCCTTTACTTAGTCTCCTGAATACCAAAAAAGCTACATATGCGTCTTCTTATCTTATCTGACCTTCACCACGAGCTTTGGCGCGAGCATGCACCGCACATCGATATTTCGATTAGCCAACCGGATGTCGTAATTCTTGCTGGTGATATTAATACTGGCGCAAAAGCGGTTGAATGGGCTGCTCGCACTTTTCCCGGAATAACCGTCCTTTATGTACATGGAAATCACGAGTCATACGGCAAGAATTTGGAAGAAACACAGAAAGAAATTGAACATGCGTGCACCGCGTCAGGGAATATTCATTTTCTGAATTGCGAAGAGTACGTATTTCGTGGTGTTCGTTTTTTAGGGGCAACGATGTGGACAGATTTCCGTCTTTTTGGAGACGACGATCGCCAAGGTGCTATGCGAGAAGCGGAAGCAGTAATGGTGGACTATAAGAGAATTAGGTTAGCCCAAAAGGGCTATCGCAAATTGCGAGCAGGCGACACCGCGCAATTTCATTCTTTCCACAAGTCTTGGCTCAGAACAAAATTGGCTGAGCCTTTTCTTGGAAAAACCGTTGTGATCACACATATGGCGCCTTCCATGCTTTCGATCTCAGAAAGGTACGCATCCGATCCAATATCAGCAAGCTATGCCTCACGTTTAGATGAGATGGCCGTTCAAAGTGACGTTTGGATTCACGGCCATATGCATGAATCATTCGATTACCGAATCGGCAAATGCAGAGTAGTCTGTAACCCGTGTGGCTACATGACACGCGGAGGTGGAATCGAAAATGAACAATTCGATCCAAATTTTATTGTTGAAATTGATTAAATCAATAAGCCCAATGTGTCTGACAAGTTGGACTATATTGCAGGTCATTGGTATTAAATCAAAGTCAAAGTTTACTAGTTCAAACTCCATGCAGTGATGCAAATCGGCTCTCTTCCAGAAGCCTTATCTGTATTGGGTATCCACTTTGAACTGGATCATTTGCGTGCAAATTGACCCATGTTGATTTGCATCGAAAACTGACCCACTTAGCCGCATAATTTGCATCCAAAACTGACCCACGTTTAGAACACAATCCTACTTACCAAAGTGAGTGGGAGATTGGAGTGATCGACGTGGCATTACTTGGAATAATTCGACGCTGGCACCTTCGTGACCAGGTCTCATTGAGGGAGATATCCAAACGACTGGGGATCTCTCGAAATACCGTCAGGCGCTATCTGCGCGCTGAAACTGTCGAGCCAGCCTATGCTGATCGACGTTCCCCGACTTCTCTCGATAAATATGCGTTCAAGCTTTCGGCCTGGTTGAAGACCGAGGCAACGAAGTCACGCAAGCAACGACGGACTTTGAAACAGATGCACATCGATCTATGTGCATTGGGATTTGAAGGGTCGTATGACCGGGTCGCAGCTTTCGCCAGACAGTGGAAGGTGGATCAGTTAGAGAGGGTCAACTCTGCGAGCAAATCAACATATATCCCTCTGTCATTTCAGGCGGGTGAAGCATTTCAGTTCGATTGGAGCGAGGATTGGGCAGTTATCGACGGTGAGCGAACAAAACTGCAAATCGCGCAATTCAAACTTAGTAACAGTCGCGCTTTCTATCTGAGAGCCTATTTGCTGCAGACCCATGAAATGCTGTTCGACGCGCACTACCGTGCGTTTGTCGCATTTGGCGGCATTCCGAAGCGTGGCATCTACGACAATATGAAGACTGCCGTGGACAAAGTCAGGAGCGGGAAGCAACGGGATGTCAACGCACGGTTCAGCGCTATGGTCAGCCATTACCTGTTCGATGCGGAGTTCTGCAATCCTGCATCCGGCTGGGAGAAGGGACAAATTGAGAAGAACGTCCGCGATAGCCGCCACAGGATTTGGCAGCGAGTGCCGGAGTTTCCGACATTGGCTGCATTGAACGACTGGCTGTCAGAGGAATGTGTAAGGCTCTGGAAGCAAATCCGCCATCCCGAAGCAGAGATGACTGTCTGGGATGCTTGGGAAAGCGAGCAACCGCATCTACTACCTGTCGGCCAGCCCTTCGATGGATTTGTAGAGCATACCAAGCGGGTATCACCAACCTGCCTTGTCACATTGGAGCGAAATCGCTATAGCGTGCCGGCATCATTTGCAAACCGGCCAATCAGCCTTCGGGTCTATGCACATCGATTGGCATTCGTAGCCGAAGGTCGTGTGATCGCAGAGCATGTCCGGATGTTCAATCGCGATAATGGCCCAGGACAGACAATCTTCAATTGGCGTCATTACTTAGCAGTCTTACAAAGGAAGCCTGGTGCCTTGCGTAACGGCGCTCCTTTTAATGAACTGCCAGAAGCTTTTAAACAACTCCAATCCATTCTTATGAAACGGCCCGGCGGCGATCGCGAAATGGTTGAAGTGCTCTCACTAGTCCTATTTCATGACGAACAGACGGTTCTCTCTGCCGTCCAATTAGCCCTAGAAAGCGGTGCTCCTTCCAAGCAGACCATTCTGAACATCCTAAGCAGACTACTTGATGGCACGCCAGCGCCAAGGATCGATACTCCTCAGGCGTTGAGTCTCAAGGTTGAGCCCCAAGCAGACGTTGGACGTTACGACCAACTGAGAACTAAAGGAGGCCAACATGCAGCATGAAGCCATGATGGAGATGTTCAAAGCACTAAAACTAAGGGGGATGGCACATGCATTGGAAGATCTTGCTGGACAAGACTCGCCAGCGTTTCAAGCTGCTATGCCAGTTCTGTCTGGATTACTGAAGGCTGAAATGGCCGAACGAGAAGTCCGGTCATTGGCATATCAAATGAAGGTAGCGAAGTTTCCAGCTTACCGAGATCTGAGTGGCTTTGATTTCAGTTGCAGTGAAGTCAACGAAGCTCTGGTGAAGCAATTACACCGATGTGAATTTCTTCAGTCTGTTAACAACATCGTCTTAGTTGGTGGGCCAGGAACTGGAAAAACACATTTGGCTACGGCAATTGGAACGCAAGCGATCGAACATCACCAATGCAGGGTTCGCTATTTCTCTACGGTTGAGTTGGTCAATATGTTGGAGCTGGAGAAGCAACAAGGCAAAGCCGGGCAACTTGCAATGCGACTGCTTTACACCGATCTCGTTATTCTCGATGAGCTAGGCTACCTTCCATTTAGCCAAGTAGGCGGGTCACTTTTATTTCATTTGATTAGCAAACTATACGAACGGACAAGTCTGATTATTACGACCAATCTTGGTTTCTCCGAATGGGGCTCGGTGTTTGGAGATGCGAAAATGACGACAGCGCTACTTGATCGACTGACTCATCACTGCCATATTATTGAAACGGGAAACGATAGCTATCGTTTCAAGAACAGTTTAACACAAGCAAATCAAAAGGAGACAGCAACTCGACTAACTGCTACCTAACCTCAAAATTATATTAATAGGGTGGGTCAGAATTCGATGCAAAAGTCGGGTCAGAATTAAATGCAATTGAACAACATTGTAAATTCTTGCGGGCTTCTATCTAACTTCGAATTACCAATTTCTCCCCTCTTTATGGGATGTACTAAAAGATACTTGGGAGTATGGTTAAGCGCATACTAAATTATGGGGAGAAAATATGCCGTCTTACTATGTAAATAATAACGCGCAAGCGAATGGCGATCATGAAGTGCACGTGACAAATTGCTCGTATATGCCAAGCTCAAAAAAATATCTGGGTGAATATTCAACTTGCCAGCCTGCTGTTGTAGAGGCAAAAAAACATTATCGCCAATCCAATGGATGCAAATTTTGCTCCAGCCCTTGCCACACTTCTTAGAAAATTCTTTTAAAAGTTAGGAAATGAAAATGACCTCAGATGAGGTCATTTTCATTTCCAGAATAAAAACATAGGCTTCTTCCCTGTCTTTATCCGCATACAACCGATTTAAACAGAAATTAGGGAATTCTTTTTTGACTAGGAAATTTAAGCGTCAACTGCGAATTCTTCCGCCTGGCTTTAATCAGATTATTATCGGGTTCCGTTTTAAGAGTCTGCTCTCTACATAGTTGAGAAGGGTGAAGATAATTCATCAATGTCGGATACATCACGATATTGGCCTTCATTTCTTTCAGAATACTTTCATATCCTTCTCGATAACTTGATGCAGAGATGCTTATTACTCGAACCCCTAAGGACTTCAATAGAGATAGCTGCGGCGCATGCTCTTCCTCGGCGCTCCCTATAATGTGAACATGATAAAAGAATGTATGCCCTGTTTGTTTATCACGGCGCCGTTTATATAGAAGTAACCACCATAGATCTATTTCGGTGAAATCTAGTTTCAGGCCAACTATGTGTAGATGATTTTGAAGAAAGTGATTGACCCAAGAATATGTAATCGGTAATGAACTCGGATCTTGTATGTTACGAATGGAATTCGAATATGAATATATTGCTGCGCTTTGCGCGGGAGTAAGTCCTGTCGTCAAATAGTTTCTGATTTTTTGAAGATACCCTGCGTAATGGTCATATCCTAATAAAATTGTTGACGGTAAGTTTATGTCGCCATGAATATGCCATACCTCTTTTGCTGCTACAAAAGTGCGACGAAATAAACTATAGCGAGATTCCGACATAATGCATGCCGAGGAGTGTAATGGTCCTGCTATAGACTGCTCCAATGCATAGTCGTAATTCGTAGTTAGAATAATACTAAACGGCTCCACAAACTCGCTTAAAAGAACATCTCCAACAGGTTCTTTAAGCAGTCTTGATATTTTCTTTTTTATACTATTCTCAGCCGTCCGAAATTTTCCCGGCGTATGCGCGCATAGCTCTTCAAAAAACATTGATAACGGCTTTTGATCAAAATGCCGAACAAGTCCACGTTCTGGCAAATCATTTTCTAGTGCATTTAATATACCCGCCCAGTCAAGTTGCTGAGAAAGTCGATTCAAACCATTACCGAGTAATAAACAATGCACTCCAATCTCCTATACGTGCTACGTCTGCATGCTAGAATCACAACGGATTCGCGGATAGATTTTTTGCCATGTTTCATGGCATGTGACACAAATGTTCCGAGATATGCCCTCGGTATCCCTCTATTACGCCGCAATACGCTTGCGATGTTCGCATAAGAGTATCCGCGAATCCTTCTAAACAATACTGACACTCATGGCGAGTCTAAAAAAACTAAAAGAAGCAACGTCGCTTAGTGAGTTAGCCCATCTATTGGGAATCCCACCAGGAATGCTCTCGTTCCTCCTGTATAAAAAACCCAAGGTCGATTTATACAAAAAATTTACCATTCCAAAACGACATGGTGGTGCTCGAGAAATTCAAGCACCTGAACGCGAGCTAAAATTACTCCAATATCGGCTTTCTGTTCTCCTTCAAGATTGTCTAGCCGAGATAAATGTCATCAACGGTCATCCCGAAGATGAGAACCACCAAGGCATTGCGCATGGTTTTAAAAGACATCATACGATTATGACAAATGGTAGGGCGCATGTAGCTCGCCGGTACGTTTTCAACGTCGACTTGCATGATTTCTTTGGCAGCATCAATTTTGGCCGCGTGCGCGGATTCTTCATTAAAGACAAAAACTTCAACTTGAACATTGATGTGGCAACAGTAATCGCACAAATCGCGTGTCATGAAAATAAGTTGCCGCAAGGAAGTCCTTGCTCTCCCGTAATATCCAATTTGATTGGCCACACACTTGACATTCCTCTTGCCCAACTGGCCGCGCAAGAAGGTGCGGTCTATACGAGATATGCAGATGATCTAACATTCAGTACTAATAAATTGAACTTCCCTCCTCGAATTGCCTTGCTCACTGAGGATAACAAATGGGAACCGGGCCGCGGCTTAAAGCGAATTGTCACGCGAAGCGGGTTCAACTTCAACGATCAGAAGACGCGCATGCAGTATAAAGACTCGCGTCAAGAAGTTACAGGCCTTACTGTCAATCGTAAGGTAAACGTTCCAGCTACCTATCGTTACAAAGTACGTGCCATGGTCGACACTCTTTTTAAAAAAGGTGTCTTTGAGTTTATTTATAAGAAGCTAGATCAAGTAGTAAATAGCTCTATGGGCGAACGTAAGCAATTACTAGGCATGCTCTCGTATATTGACCAAGTTGACCAATTCAATAAGAAACTGCGTGAAGAAAATGGTTTGCCACCTATTGAGTCGGCAAGCCGCATTCAACTCTTCAGACGCTTTCTGTACTTTGACGCTTTTTACGCTCTTGCCGAACCAATCATTGTCTGCGAAGGAAAAACCGACAATATATATCTGAAGTGCGCGATTAAGAGTCTCGCCGCTCAGTATCCCCGTCTTATAGAAATAGGCAAAACTCCAAAACTTAAAGTTCGATTTTTTAAATATTCCGAGCGACGAACAAGTGAAGTTACTGAGCTTACGGGAGGCGTAGGTGGCATTTGTAAGCTATTAAAAAATTATCACGAAGACGTGGAAGCAAAGTTCAAGGCACCCATTCCGAAACACCCCGTTATTATTTTGATAGACAACGATAGTGGTGCGGACAGTATTTATGGGGCTATTGCTGGCATAACGAAAAAGAAGAAGCCTGCCGGAAGGGCAAGCTTCATACATGTATTTGCCAATCTTTATATTGTGCCCACACCCTTCGGCCCAAAATTAACACCGACTTCGATCGAAGATTTCTTCGATAAGACGACACGAGAAACTCAGCTAAACGGCAAATCCTTTGGTAGGAAAGACAAACTAGAAGATGACCAATATGGAAAATCAGCTTTTGCTCTTAACGTCATAGCTAAAAATGCCGCTAAGACTGACTTTAGGGGGTTTAAGCCCATACTTGATAGGGTGATAGAAGTTATCGAGGATTACGAAGCTAGAAGTAAAATACCTTAAGCCAATCGAATTTTGGGCGATAAAATTGTCGTCTCAAGTAATTTACAAAATATGTCGCATTAAGTTCTGATATTTATCGCATGAACTATCGATCTAATTAGGTATATTTCCAGCTTTTATCGCATTAACTGCTGATGATCCACAACAGGCGTTAAAGGTTAGTAGTAACGCGACCGATCATTTGGCTGACACAGCGAATTGATGCCGCAGGAAACCGCAACGCGAGTCATGCAACCTTTCAATCGGAGTCGTTTATTTAAACGTCTGTTATTGGCTGCTGACTAACCGGCCTCGCAGTTAACGGCCGGATCAAGCTCACTTTTGTGCGTGACAACGGTTGTGGTTTTCCGACCCCGTAACCCTGCGCAAAATCGACACCGATCTTGCCCAATGCTTCCAGAATTTCATCGTTCTCGACAAACTCTGCAATCGTCTGGATACCCATTACGTGTCCAATATGATTAATCGATTCCACCATTGCCCGATCGATGGGATCGGCCATCATGTCTTTCACAAACCCGCCATCAATTTTCAGGAAATCCACAGGCAAATGCTTGAGGTAGCCAAACGATGACATGCCGCTGCCGAAATCGTCCAGCGAAAACAGGCAACCCATTTGCTTTAATTCCTCAATGAAAACGACAGCCTTGCTTAAATTGGCAATCGCTGCAGTTTCAGTGATTTCAAAACAAATAGCGTTTGGCGGAATCCCGTGCAATGCAAATTGATCGCGAACGAACGCCGCAAAATTTTCGTCACAGATCGTGGTGCCAGAAAGATTAATCGCGCAGATCCCAATGCTTTCGCCTGACAGACAGCACTCTGCATGGTGGGCAAATGCGGTCTTTATTACCCAGCGATCCAACAACGGCATCAGTCCGTAACGCTCGGCGGCCGGAATGAATGCCATCGGCGGTACCAGGCTGCCGTCTTCGTCCTTCATCCTCAGCAACAGTTCATGGTGACATCGTTGCTCAACATGCTTGCCAAGTGGCAGTATTTTTTGCGAATACAACACGAAACGCTGCTCGTCCAACGCCTTCTGGATACGCGCAACCCATCCTATCTCGCCGTGCCGTTGCACGAGTTCCTTGTCATCCGGCGTATATATATGGATCCGGTTACGGCCCTTGTCTTTCGCCACATAACAGGCCGCATCCGCGGTGCGCAGGATATCGCTCAACGTCATGCAGCCGGTGTATGTAACCAGACCGATGCTGACACTGAGAGGAAAGGATTGGTCCAGCCAGACGAAATGAAAATCGCTGACGATCTGCCGCAACAATTCTGCAATACGCAAGGCCGGCGCGGTAGGGCAATTTTCCAGCAGCAGTCCGAACTCGTCGCCGCCCAGGCGTGCCAGACAATCGCTTTGACGCAGAGGGCCTTGCAGAAAGCATGTCAATTGACGCAATAACTCATCGCCGGCCAGATGACCGCACGTATCGTTGACAATCTTGAACTGGTCGAGATCGAGATACAGCAACGTGTGCTGTTTATCCTCTTGCTTGCCGCCTGCAAGAGACGCCATCACACGACATTCGAATTCGCGCCGGTTGATCAGCCCTGTCAACGCATCATGCTTGGCCTGATGATTAATTTGCGCTTTCATTTCGCGCGCATCGCTCACATCGTGGAAAACCAGAACGACGCCTATAAGTAGCCCTTGCGTGTCCAGAATGGGCGCGGCCGAATCTTCAATTGCAAAACGGTTGCCGCCGCGATGTACCAAACACGTATCAGGCGCCAATTTGGCGGCCCTGCCGGTCTTCAGTACCGAATCGACCGGGTTGGGTGCAATCGCATTCGTATGTTCATTCAGGATGGCAAAAACCTGCGGTAACGGCCGGCCGGCAGCTTCGTCGCTGCTCCAGCCGGTCATGGATTCCGCCACCGGATTCAGATAGGTGACGTTTCCTGAAACATCAGTCGTGATGACCGCATCCCCTATCGCGCTGAGTGTCACGCGCAGGCGTTCCTTTTCGGTGAAAAGTGCGCTTGCAGCTTGTTTACGCTCGTTCAGGCGGACCTCGGTATCGCGCAATTCGGCGGTGCGTATCTGCACTGCATGTTCGAAAATTCCGCTTTGGTTCTGAAAAAAATCACTTAATGTCTTCAGACGTAAAAGATTGCGTACCCTTAGCCACAGTTCCGTCCGATCAACCGGTTTTGTCAAAAACTCTTCTGCTCCGGCGCTGAGGCCGTTCAGGCGGGCATTGCTGTCAATCTGCGCCGTTACCATGATGATAGGAATATTGGCAGTGGCAGGATTCGCCTTCAGCCTGCTGGCCACCTCGTATCCGTCAATGCCCGGCATCATGACGTCGAGCAGGATCAGATCCGGTGCGCTCTGCGCAATCGAAACCAATGCGTCTTCGCCATTGGCGGCACTGCGTGTGAGATAACCTTCCGGCTGCAGCAATACTTCGAACAACTTGCGATTATGAATTTCGTCATCAACAATGAGGATGTTGGCCGCAGCGGAATTATTCATGATGCCGTATCAAGCATATTTTTTTCGCTGGACACTTGCGATTTTCGTTGCGCCAGCAGGGTGTCGATCGCCAGGTACAATTCCTGGTAGCGCAAAGGTTTGGCGATATAGGCGTCGCAGCCCGCGACCTGGCTCTTTTCCTGGTCAGCTTTCATCGCCATTGCGGTTAGCGCAATCACCGGAATGGCGGCAGTGACAGGATCCTGTTTCAACAGAGCAGTCGCAGCCAGACCATCCATGCCAGGCAGCTGAATGTCCATCAGAATCAGGTCGGGATGCTCGGTACGTGCCAGTGTCAGGCCAATCTCTGCATCAACAGCACATAACACCGCATGACCGGCGTTTTGTAGAAGAAGAGAAGCGAGTTTCATGTTCGCCGTGTTGTCTTCAATGATTAATATCTTGGTCATCCGGTGCTCTCTCTGGCTGCACGTACTGGTAACAATTTGAGCATGAACGCTATCGAATTGCTTCGTTGCATTCGACCGCTCGACTAGGCCATCTGTTGTCACTGGCAGGAATTCTCAACCTGGGCGCGTAACGGCAGCCACACTGCAAAGCGGGCTCCACTTCCCTCCATACTGGTTACCGCCACCGTGCCACCATGCAGTTCGGCCAGTTCCTTGACCATTGCCAAACCGAGACCGGTGCCTTCGAATTTTCGCGCCAGGCTACTGTCAATCTGGCTGAAGGCCTGGAACAATTTCGCCATGTTTTCCTTGGAAATACCGATACCGTTATCGCTGACACTGATTTCGAGAAATTCACCGTACTCATTGTCTGCCAGAGGGAAGCCATGCAAGGGCCACATGCCGGGCAGTGCGCCAACCGTATTTCTTTCAACACGACAGGCGCGCAAAATCACACGTCCACCGTTGGCACTGAACTTGACGGCGTTGGATAGCAGGTTGTAGACAATCTGCTTGGTCTTGCGCGTATCGAGCAGCGGTACACCCAGGTCCTGGCTCATTTCGAGTTCAAGACTGATGCGCTGGGCAGCCGCTTTTTCCCGCACGATGGACAAGCTGTTCGACAACAGGCTGTTCAAATCGACCTCTTCCAGTTCCAGCGCCATCATGCCGGCTTCGACCTTCGACAAATCCAGGATGTCATTGATTAGAGAAAGCAGATGCTGACCGCTGGTGAAAATGTCGCCGATGTATTCGCGCTGAGTGTCACTCATCGGCCCTATCAAGCCATCCTTGAGTGCATCGGAAAAGCCGATGATGGCATTCAGCGGCGTGCGTAATTCGTGCGACATGGTCGCGAGAAATTCGGTTTTCATGCGGCTGGCATGCTCCAGCTCGATATTCTTTTCCTGCAAGGTGTGCTCGAAGCGCTTGCGCTCTGTCACATCGCGGGCGGCGGCAAACACGCCCTGCAATTTACGGTCGCGGTCGTGGAAAGTTGCGGCGTTGTAGGACACAACCGTTTCTTCACCATTTTGTGAACGCACAGTCAGCTCATAATTTCTCACCTTGTTTTCAACGAGAACGCGTTTGATCGCGGCGTCAGCACGAACCGGATCAGTAAAAAAATTCTTGCAGGGAGCGCCGATCAGTTCATCGCGCGTACGTCCAGTGAGCGCCATCATCTGCTGATTCACATCCGAGATGATGCCCTGCGGGTCGGTCATCATGAGAGCGTCGATATTCGACTCAATCAGCGAGCGCGTATAAAACTGTTGGTCGCGCAATCGTTGATCGAGCAATGCCTGAGCAGCTTCGACCTGTTTGCGTGCTGTGTTGTCGGTACCGATCAGCAAATAGCCAATGATATTTTCCTGTGCATCGCGCAGTGCCGTGACCGAGACGATCGCAGGAAAGCGGCTGCCATCCTTGCGAATGTAGGTCAGCTCGTAGATATCTTCGATGCCGCGCGAGGCCTTGAACACCAGCGCCTCGAAACCCGGCGTAATCGGTGTATCCAGTTCGAGACTCAACGCTGTTGCACGTGCAATCAATTCCTGCGGATCAGAGATGTCAGCCGGCGTAATTTGATCGACCACATCAAGTGCCTGATAACCGAGCATGCGCTCGGCACCGACATTGAAAATCTGGATTACACCTTTTTCGTCCGTCGCAATGCTGGAGAAATAAGCGCTATTGAAAATGGCGTCTTGCAGCGCGCCGGTTTTGAGCAGTGTTTTTTGCCGTTGAAATTCCACGATGCCATCAGGACCGAGTTTTTCACTGGCGCCATCAACGGAAACGCTTGGAGGCATGAATTCTTCCCTGCAAATGTGACATCAGCAAGCGTCGGGCAATGCCTCAAAACGCTACTGCAGAGCAGGCTCCCCGGCTACCACCAGTTTAGGAATAAGCTGGTCAACAAACGAAGAAAGATGAATTGAGAAATTGTCACCGGTTGCAATCAACACGGAGAAAAATCCACTTTGAGCTGGCAAGAAGGAAAAGATGCCGTGCGCACTTATACCACGAATGTTCTGCCATTATTTCCTTTTAGGTTTGATTATCAACAGTATGTTTTTTATCAGCGTATTTTTGCCTCCTTTTTCATCCGGCAGCCCTCAATCGACCATATCTAGAAAACATTTAAACATGGTCGAAACGCCTAGCTTTTTTTCATCGCAACACCCGTGGCAGATCAATCAGGATGTTTCGGCCAAGGGAGAAATTCCGTATCACGTGATCGTGGGCGGCTCCGCCGTACTGGAATATCCCGAAGGCGGTCCGGCACGGCAGCTGATGGCGGGCGACATTCTGGTGCTGCCGCACGGTTCGTTGCATATCCTGCATGACGGCAGCGGTGCCACCCCCGTGGCGGCACGCAATCGCGCCGACGTGAACAACATCACCGTCAGCGAAAACGAAAACGATGGTGCGGACAGTCGCCTCGACATGCTGTGCGGCCGCTTCATCGTGACCGCCACATGACCGCCTGCTCTGCGAGTATTTACCGACGTAACTGATTGTGCGCACCGCTCGCCAGCACGCTGGCGCCGCACCGTGCATGCGTCAGCGGCCGAAAGCTGATCCTTCCGGGGGCAGTGAAATCACCTACAATGGCAGGCTTCGGATCGGCCGCAACGACCGGCAAATAAATCACATACCGCGCAATCATCCGCGACGCAATCAGGGAAGAAACCGTCATGAGCAACAACGGCTTTGAAAAAACAAACTCGCCCGCCAACGTGCTGTTCGCCAGCCTGATCGGCACCACGATCGAATTCTTCGATTTTTATATTTACGCGACGGCGGCGGTTTTGGTCTTTCCGCATCTGTTCTTCCCTTCGTCCGATCCGACTGCGGCGGTGCTGCAATCGCTGGCGACATTTGCGATCGCGTTCTTCGCGCGGCCTGTCGGCTCCGCCGTGTTCGGTCATTACGGCGATCGCATCGGCCGCAAGGCGACGCTCGTCGCCGCACTGTTGACGATGGGAATTTCGACCGTCGCCATCGGTCTGCTGCCGACGTATGCATCGATTGGCGCAGCCGCACCGTTGCTGCTGGCGTTGTGCCGTTTCGGCCAGGGTCTGGGTCTGGGCGGCGAATGGGGCGGCGCGGTGCTGCTGGCAACCGAGAATGCGCCGCCGGGCAAGATCGCGTGGTACGGCTGCTTCCCGCAACTGGGCGCGCCGCTCGGTTTCTTCCTTTCCGGCGGCATCTTCCTGCTGCTGACCGAGTTCATGACCGACGAACAGTTCTTCAGCTACGGCTGGCGCATTCCCTTCCTCGCCAGCGCGGTGCTGGTGCTGGTCGGTCTGTATGTGCGATTGAAAATCACGGAAACGCCGGCCTTCCAGAAGGTGCTGGACAAGAATGAACGCGTTGAAGTGCCGATTGCAACCATCTTCCGCGATCACAGCCGCACGCTGATCCTCGGCACCCTGATCGCGCTGGCGACCTTCGTGCTGTTTTATCTGATGACGGTATTTGCATTGAGCTGGGGAACGACCGCGCTCCATTATTCGCGCATGCAATTCCTCATTCTGCAGTTATTTGCCGTGGTGTTCTTTGCAGTGACGATTCCGGTATCCGCATTGCTGGCCGATCGTTACGGACGGCGCATCACGATGATCATCGTGTCGATCGGCATCGCATTTTTCGGCCTGTTGTTCGCGCCGATGTTCGTGGCAGACAGCCTGGTGGGCGTGACGATCTTCCTGTCGCTGGGCCTTGCCTTCATGGGAATGACGTACGGTCCGCTCGGCACGATGCTGTCCGAACTGTTTCCGCCGGCGATCCGCTATACCGGCGTATCGCTGACATTCAATCTGGGCGGCATCCTCGGTGCATCGCTGGCGCCGTACGCGGCAACATGGCTGGCAACCAATCATGGCCTGCAATACGTCGGCTATTACCTTTCGTTCGCCGCGTTGCTGACGCTGCTTGCATTGCTGCTGGTGGGCAAGGAAAAGGCGGCAGCGTAGGCTCGCCTTTTCTGCGCTGATCCGATCCTGTTTGATCGGATCAGCGTTTCAGGACCGCGGACAGTGATTGTGCAGTGTCTCGCGCCGGATCCTGTCCGATGAACAGGCATCAGGCATTGACAACGATCTGCTCGTCGTCCGTTTCCTCGCCCAGGAAACCGCCGCTCTGATGCGCCCATAGTCGCGCATACAGACCGCCACGCTGCAGCAGTTCGCGATGCGAACCTTCCTCGACGATTTCTCCCTTGTCCAGCACGATCAGGCGATCCATTGCCGCGATCGTCGAGAGCCGATGCGCGATCGCGACGACGGTTTTGCCTTCCATCAAATCGTACAGGCTGGCCTGAATCGCGGCCTCCGCTTCCGAATCGAGCGCGCTGGTCGCTTCATCCAGCAGCAGGATAGGCGCATCCTTGAGCATCACGCGCGCAATGGCGATGCGCTGGCGCTGGCCGCCGGACAGCTTCACGCCGCGTTCGCCGACATGCGCGTCATAGCCGGTGCGGCCCTTCGCATCGCTCAGCGTGAGAATGAAGGCGTGCGCTTCCGCGCGTCTGGCGGCCGTGATCATGTCTTCCTCGGTTGCATCCGGACGTCCGTACAGGATGTTGTCGCGCACCGAGCGATGCAGCAGCGATGTGTCCTGCGTCACCATGCCGACCTGCGCACGCAGGCTGTTCTGCGTGACATGCGCAATATCCTGGCCGTCGATGGTGATGCGCCCTTGCTCCAGATCGTAAAAGCGCAGCAGCAGGTTGACGATGGTCGATTTGCCCGCGCCGGAACGCCCCACCAGACCGACTTTTTCTCCCGGCCGTATCGTCAGGTTGAAGCCATCGATGACGGACCGCGTGCCGCCGTAGGCAAACCCGACCTTGTCGAAATGCAGTTCGCCACGCGACACATGCAGCGGCTTTGCATCGGTGGCATCGGTCACCGCGTGCACGCGCGCCAGCGTGTTGATGCCGTCCTGCACGGTGCCGACCTGTTCGAACAGGGTCGCCATCTCCCACATCACCCAGTGCGAAATGCCGTTCAGGCGCAACGCCATCGCCGTTGCCGCCGCCACCGCGCCGACACCGACCTGGCCATGCGTCCACAACCACAGGGCGACGCCTGCCGTACCGAGGATCAGCGACATGCTCAGGGCGTGATTGACGATTTCAAAACCGCTCACCAGCCGCATCTGGCCGTGCACGGCGACCATGAATTCCTGCATCGCGCTGCGTGCATAACCGGCCTCGCGGCCGGCATGGGAGAACAGTTTCACCGTGCCGATATTCGTGTAGGCATCGGTAATGCGCCCTGTCATCAGCGAACGCGCATCGGCCTGCCGCCGCGATACCCGGCTCAGTCGCGGCACGAAAAAATACAGCGCCACGCCGTACATGGCGGCCCATGCCAGGAAAGGCGCGACCATCCACGCATTGAAGGTGCCGACCACGGTGACCATCGTGACGAAGTAGATGATGACGAAAACGAGAATGTCGCCGGTAATCATGCAGACATCGCGCACCGCCAGCGAGGTCTGCATGACCTTGGCGGCAACCCGTCCGGCAAATTCGTCCTGATAGAAACCCATGCTCTGATTCAACATCAACCGGTGAAAATTCCAGCGCAGCTGCATCGGAAAATTGCCGGCCAGCGTCTGGTGCTTGAAGAACGTCTGCAACGCAACCAGCAACGTGCTGCCCAGCACCAGCGCGCCGAGCAGCAGCAGCTTGTCGCTCTCCTGCGTCCACAGCAACGCCGGCTCCACCTTGCCAAGCCAATCGACGATTTCGCCCATGATGCCGAACAGCAGCGCCTCGAATGCACCAATCGACGCAGTCAGGAGCGTCATCGCGATGATGTAACGGCGCGCGCCCTTGGTGCAGGCCCAGACGAAGGCGACAAATCCGCTCGGCGGTGTGGCGAGGATGTCATCCTGATACGGGTGCAGCAGATTTTCAAACCAGCGAAGCATGCAGTTCTCCAGACAATCCGGGCGGACATTCCAATGATGAACGATCTCCGGAAGACGATTCCTGTTCCGGCGCAACGCGCCGGACGGCACGGTAACAGCAAACGGCAGACCGGTACACATGATCGTGCAGATCGATCATGGACGGTGCCAACACTGCAAGGCAGCCGTCGTCGATTCTCTTTGTAATCCGCAAGCCTTCGGCTACCCTATGGCTTCCGATCCCATTTCATCAAAGAGAATTCCATGATCATCGCGAAATTTTTACACATTCTCGGTTTTACAGTCTGGATAGGCGGCATGTTCTTCGCACACAACGCGTTGCGCCCTGTCGTGGCGACGACGCTGGAGCCGCCGCAACGGCTGACGCTGCTGGCCGGCGTGTTCGAAAAATTCTTCATGTGGGTGTGGGTCTCCATCCTGCTCATCCTCGGCAGCGGCATGGCGATGATGGCATCGATGGGCAAGCCGCCGATGCCGGTCATGCTGATGTTCGTGCTCGGCATCGTGATGATGCTGATTTTTGCCCACGTCTTCTTCGCGCCGTACCGTCGCATGAAGCGTGCGGTCGCGGCAAAGGACTGGCCGGTGGCCGGTGCGGCAATGGCCACGATCCGCAAGCTGGTCGCCCTGAATCTCGTGCTGGGACTGATCACGATTGCAGTCGGTGCGCTGGGCCGGTTGATGTACTGATCGTCAAGCCGTCATGCATTCCGGTGCATGCATGACGTGCTCCCCTATAATTTCCGTCAAGGCAATCACGTCGCGCATTATTCATTGCGCCCGACCGGCGGCGCGGATTGCAATGCGCCTGCCGGCTTCGCCATCGACATGACGCAGCAACATGCTTCATGTTCGCGCTGATCGTTTACCGGATCAGGCCGCACGGTCTTCGATTTACCGCAGTACAAGGGCAGGCAATATTGCGCCATGGCCCGCATCGTCAACGTCGATGCACATTCATCTTGAAAGGAATCAATCGCCATGCATGACACACCGCTTATCGCAACCGTTGTCGGCGGTCTGGTGCTGGCGTTCATTTTTGGCGCACTGGCCAATCGCCTGCGCATGCCGCCGCTGGTCGGCTACCTGCTGGCAGGCGTGGCCGTCGGCCCGTTCACGCCAGGCTTCGTCGCCGATTCGCATCTGGCGCAGGAACTGGCGGAGATCGGCGTGATTCTCCTGATGTTCGGCGTGGGCCTGCATTTTTCGCTGAAGGATTTGATGTCGGTCAAGGCGATCGCGATTCCCGGCGCGATGGTACAGATCGTAATCGCGACCCTGATGGGCATGGCGCTCGGCTGGGCAATGGGCTGGCCGATGGGCGAAGGCTTCATTTTCGGCCTGGCGTTGTCCGTCGCCAGTACGGTCGTGTTGCTGACCGCGTTGCAGGAGCGACGGCTGGTGGAAACACGACGCGGCCAGATCGCGGTCGGCTGGCTGATCGTGGAAGATATCGCGATGGTGCTGGCACTGGTGCTGATTCCGGCATTGAGCGGCCTGCTCGGCGGCAAGGGGGAAGCGCTGTCGAATCAGGCATTGCTGACCACGCTGGGGATCACGCTGGGCAAGGTGGTCGCCTTCGTCGCGGTGATGCTGATCGTGGGCCGTCGCCTGATTCCGTGGATTCTCGAACGCATTGCCGCAACCGGCAATCGCGAACTGTTCCGGCTGGGCGTGCTCGCGATTGCGCTCGGCTTTGCGCTCGGTTCTGCGTACATCTTCGGCGTCTCGTTTGCACTCGGCGCATTTTTCGCCGGCATGATCCTGAGCGAATCGGAACTCAGCCACCGCGCCGCCGAAGAATCTCTGCCCTTGCGCGATGCATTTGCCGTCCTGTTTTTCGTATCGGTCGGCATGCTGTTCGATCCGTCCATCCTGATCCGCGAACCGTGGCTGGTGCTGGCGACGGTCTTCATCATCGTGGTCGGCAAATCGGCAGCGGCCTTCGGCATCGTGCTGGCATTCCGCCATCCGCTCGGCACTGCCCTGACAATTTCGGCCAGTCTTGCGCAGATCGGCGAGTTCTCGTTCATCCTGGCAACGCTCGGCATGTCGCTCGGCCTGCTGTCCACCACCGGCCGCGACCTGATTCTCGGCGGTGCGATCCTGTCCATCCTTGTCAATCCGTTGCTGTTCGTCGGTCTCGATCGCCTGAAGCCGTGGCTGAAATCGCGAGAAATACCGACAGCACGCAAGGAAGAGCCGGAACCGCAAACCTGGGAAGTACTGCACAACCATGTCGTGCTGGTCGGCTTCGGCCGCGTCGGTCACATGGTTGCCGCCGAACTGACAAAGCAGAATCAGTCGTTCATCGTAATCGAAGACAACCGCGACGTCGTCGAAGCGCTGCGACTGGACGGCATCCCCGCGCTGTACGGCAACGCGGCGGCGCCGGGCATGATGGAGGCGGCCGACATCGTCGACGCACGCTGGCTGCTGGTCGCGATTCCCAATGCGCTGGAAGCCGGCCAGATCATCGAACACGCACGCGCATTGAATCCGGCCATCGAAGTCGTGGCGCGTGCACATTCGGATGCCGAACTGATTCATTTCGAAAAACACGGCGCCTCGCACACCATCATGGGCGAGCATGAAATCGCCAAGGGCATGGCGAACTGGGTCATGCAATCGGCGCAGCAAAAACCCGTGCATTGATGACATTGGCGGCATCGGACAGGCGCATCGCGTGTGCAACCCGCGCGCGATGCAAACAATCGTAAACATTGTTCCCTGCGCACCCGACTCGCCGCCCCTGATTTAGCGGCAATCCAGATGCATTGCCGTGCAACGCCACCCTATCTGCCGGATCCCGCTGCTCCGACCGCTCAAACCGGCACATGGAAACTGCGACATCCGCAGCGATGCCGCTGGTAGAATCAATCACCATCACTTCCAGACGATGCTGACCCATGTCTACTTCCCTCCCTCAGCTGTCGCAATCCGTTCGCCAATTTTCCAGCAAGCCTGTCGTTCGTCGCACCGCCATCGGCATCATCGCCTTTGTCATCCTGATCGGACTGTTCGGCTATTTCGTCCTGCCCCGCATCATCAAGTCGCAGGCCGAACAACTGATTTCCGAAAAATTGCACCGGCAGACCACGATAGGCAAGGTCGATGTCAGCCCATATGCGATGCGTGTCACCGTGCACGATCTGAAAATGATGGAGCCGGAAGGCAACACCGTATTCGCCAGCTTCGATGCGCTGACGGTCAACGTTTCGCTGCAATCGCTGTTCCGCTTCGCGCCGGTGATCGAGCAGTTGAAAATCAGCACGCCCTATGTGCATCTGGTACGCAAGGATGCCGGGCATTACAACATCGACGACATCATCGCACTGATCAACAGCCAGCCGCCGGAACCAGACAAGAAACCGGCCCGCTTCTCGATCTTCAACATCGAAGTCGACAAAGGTCATATCGAACTCGATGACAAGCTTGAACAAGCCGTCCATAAAATCACCGATCTGAAGATCGGCATCCCATTCATCTCGTCGCTGCCATCGCAAGTCGATGTCTTCGTCGAACCACTGCTGAGCGCCAGCGTCAACGGCTCGCCGCTGCTGATCAAGGGCAAGGCGCATCCGTTTGCCGAAACCCGCGAAGCAACGATGGACCTGAATCTGGACGATCTGGACCTGACGTCCTATGTGAAATACATTCCAGGCACGCCGCACTTCAAACTGCCGAGCGCCAAACTGGACATGAAAGTCGTCGCCAGTTTCCGCCAGAAAAAAGATGAAGCACCGGCCTTGCTGCTGAACGGCTCCATCAATCTGAAATCGCTGCAACTCAACGATGCGAACGACAAATCGATCGTCAAGCTGCCTGAACTGGCCATCACGCTGAAAGACACCAAACCGCTCGACGATCGCGTCGCCATTGCACGCGTCGCCATCAACGGCCTGCAAGCCGACGTCATGCGCAATGCGAACGGCAGCTTCAATTTCGACAATCTGCTGTCACCGCCAACGGCTGCGCCAATCGCAAAATCCGCAACGGCGAAGACAGCAGCAGCGCCCGGCACGCCCGCAACATCGACAGCACCGAAGAAAGAACCCGCAGCTGCTGCACGCAGCCTCGCATTGGCCGAACTCGATATTCACGATGCCGCACTCCGTTATACGGATGCGCAACCGGCACACCCGATGCAGGCCGGCGTTGACAACTTCGATCTGAACGTACGTAACATCAACGTCGATACCGGCAAGAAAACGGTCAGTGTCGCCGAGGTCGCATCGAACAAGGCGGGCTTCTCGCTGCAACAAGGAAAACCATCCTCCCCTGCATCGAAAGCACCGACACCGAAAGCCGCCGACAAGAAAGCTGCAGCATCAGCCGGCGATGCCTACGTCATCAACATCGACAAGGTCGGCATCGCCAACTGGTCCGCCAAACTCGAAGATCGCAGCCTGCCGCGTCCCGCCGTCACGACGATCGAACCGCTGAATCTGTCGATGCAAAACCTGTCGACCAAACCCGCATCGCGCGGCCAGATCGATCTGCAGGCTGCCATCAACAAGAACGGTAAACTCGCTGTCAAGGGCGACATCGGCATGGCACCGCTGCATGCGAATCTCGCGCTCGACTTCCAGCAGGTCGACATCATGCAGTTGCAGCCGTACTTCACCGATCAGGTCAACATCCTGCTGACGCGCGCCAATGTATCCGGCAAGGGCGCGCTGCAATTCGATCAGGACAAGAATGCCAAGAATTCATTGAAGGGTGGCTTCAAGGGTGATATCACGCTGGGCGATCTGGCAACGGTGGATAAACTCAGCGCCAACGATTTCCTGCGCTGGAAGTCGCTGTCGTTCAGCGGCATGAACGTCAACTTCGCACCGCTCTCGCTGAATATCGATCAGATTGCGATGAACGATTTCTTCGCACGCGTGATTCTCGATGCGAACGGCCGCCTCAATCTGCGTGACGTGGTGCGCAGCGAAAGCGGCGAGCAGAAAAGCGTGACCGATGAAGTACAAAAATCGGCTGCCCCGACACGCATTGCCGGTACAAATACTGCCACCGCCACCCTACCGGAACCTGCCAAGGCAGCAACCGATATACCGCCGATCAAAATTGGTAAAGTCGTGCTGCGTGGCGGGCAGGTACGCTACACCGACAATTTCATCAAGCCGAATTACACGGCCAATCTGATGCGTTTCGGCGGCACGATTTCAGGCTTGTCGTCGGATAAAAATAGCAACGCCAACGTCGATCTGAAAGGCCTGGTCAACAGCGCGCCGCTGGCTGTCTCCGGTCGCGTCAATCCGCTGAAGGGGGATCTGTCGATGGATATCCGGGCTGAAGTGCGCGGCATGGAACTGGCGCCGCTGTCGCCTTATTCCGGCCGCTACATCGGCTACGGTATCGAAAAAGGCAAGCTGACGTTCGACGTCGCCTATAAGGTCGAAGATCGTGTTCTTACTGCACAAAATCGTCTGGTCCTTGAACAACTGACGCTCGGCGACAAGGTCGACAGTCCGGATGCGCCATCGCTGCCCGTGCAGTTTGCACTGTCGCTGCTGAAGGATCGCAACGGCGTGATCGACATCAACCTGCCGATCGGCGGCTCACTCGACGATCCGCAATTCTCGATCGGCGGCATCATCGTCAAGGTCATCGTCAACCTGATCACGAAAGCGGTAACGGCGCCTTTCACGCTGATCAGTTCGATGTTCGGCGGCGGCGAGGAATTGTCCCATGTGGGATTCGATCCCGGCCGTGCCGCCATGACCGACAAGGGCGAGGAAAAACTGAAGACAATCGCCAAAGCGCTGGCCGATCGCCCCGCGCTGAAACTGGAAATCACCGGCCGCACCGATCCGCAAGCCGATCGCGAAGGCTTGAAACGCGCATCGATCGATCGCAAGGTGCGTGCATTGAAACTGAAAGACCTCGTCGGGCGCGGCGAATCCGCAGAAGCGAGCAAGGTCACCGTCACGCCGCAGGAATACCCGGCATTGCTGAAGCGCGCCTACAAGGACGCAGACTTCAAGAAGCCGCGCAACATGGTCGGCCTGCAAAAGGATGTGCCGGTGGAAGAGATGGAAAAGCTGATGACCGAAAATGCCAAGGTCAGCGACGACGATCTGGTCGTCCTCGGCAATCGTCGCGCGCAGGTGGTCAAGGATTGGCTGACCAGCTCAGGGCAAGTTTCTTCTGATCGGATTTTCATCCTGGCTGCAAAATCTGGTACGGGCAATGCCGGCAAGGAATCAAGTCCACCTGCATCGCGTGTGGATTTTTCCTTGAAATAGCGGACCGACATAAAGCAGGGAAGGCAACAAACGTTTTTGCTGTATAAAACAAGGCAGGCGTTGCAATCCCACGTCGATGAACCGGAGACATACATGGAACTCGTGCATTGCATCTATTGCAGCGCCTCGACCGTTGGCGAGCTTGATCCAGCTGCGCTTTCGACACTTCTGGACAAATGCAGGAACAGCAATGCGCAACGCGAGGTTACGGGCATGTTGCTCTACCAGAACCGTTCGTTCTTCCAGGTATTGGAGGGGGACAAAAGCACTGTCGAAGCGCTCTTCGAAAAGATTTCCGCAGACCCTCGGCACGATCGCGTCACGAAGATCCTGCAGGAACCGATTGCCGAGCGTGCGTTTGGCAGCTGGACGATGGGCTATCCGCGAATAACCAAGGTGGAACTCGCGCAGATTCCAGGGCTGAATGACTTCTTTGGAAGTGCAAGTTCGTACCTGGAGCTTGGCGAGGGCAGGGCCAAAAAATTGTTGTCAGCGTTCAAGGAAGGGAGATGGCGGGCGCACCTGTAGTGAGCGCGATGTGCGGCCAAGCTTTCGAGCGGACACAATACCGCGCTGCCAAACGTCAAGATGAGGTGACCGATCGGGAACCTCGAATAAATGGCAGAATGATTAAAGAAATCGGGTTCGATATTTGTTAGCCAGGACAGTTTTACCCTTCGGTGAAGAGTATGCTGTCTCAGCACTACTCACTCATTCATCAACATCACCTTTAGGAAGAAACTCATGAACAAACTTATTGGAGCCGTCTTATTTGTTTTTGCACTCATTCCGCTCGTGCATGCGCAAGAAACTATTGGCGACAAGGCGCAAGAGGTCAAGGGCGAAGCCGTCCAAGCCAAGCGTGCTGCAGGTGCCAATATCCGCCAGGCGGGTCGCGATGTGGATCGTGCTGTACGAACTCTCTGCGCCGATGGCCGCCATACAATCAAGGGCGCGGCCGGATGCGAAGGCCATGGTGGAGTCGCCAAAAAACAGTAAGCGCACGGGCTCTGCAAACTTTCGCTAAAGCGAAGCGTTGCACCCGCAAGCTGTCTTCAGGCCTTTGCACGCAACGTTAGGCCCACGCCATTTTCAGTTGGACATCTCTGGATTCCAGTTTTCGCGGTATCCAGAGATTTAAGCGCACGCCATAATCCCTCACAAGTCCTGCATGGCGTTTTCGCCCCTGTCAAGACTGGCGCAATCGTCTGGATTGCGTATCATCTAGCGCTCGCTTCTCTCATTTCTGATTATTCATGCTGCCTTCCATCGAACAACGTCTCGCCCTTGAACTTGCCGCAAAACCCGTACAAGTTGCCGCCGCCATCTCCCTGCTGGATGAAGGCGCAACCGTGCCTTTCATCTCGCGCTATCGCAAGGAAGCCACCGGCGGCCTCGACGATATTCAATTGCGCCTTTTGGAAGAGCGCCTGCGCTATCTGCGCGAATTGGAAGACCGCCGCGCCGCGATCGTCGCATCGATCGAAGAACAAAAGAAAATGACGCCCGTATTGCTCGACATGATCATGCATGCAGAAGACAAGACACGACTGGAAGATTTGTATCTGCCATACAAGCAGAAGCGTCGCACCAAGGCGCAGATCGCAGTCGAAGCCGGCTTGACGCCGTTGGCCGACGCATTGCTCGCCGATCCGACATTGAATCCGGAAGAAGAAGCGGCGAAATATCTGAAAGCCGCCTTCACCGTCGATGGCGTCGAGAATCCCGGCGTGGTCGATACCAAAGCCGCACTCGACGGCGCACGTCAGATTCTGATGGAACGCTTTGCCGAAGACGCGACGCTGCTGCAAGCCTTGCGCGAATATCTGACCGAACACGGCATCGTCGAATCCAAAGTGGTTGAGGGTAAGCAAGACGCTGGCGCAAAGTTTTCCGACTACTTCGATTATTCGGAAACGATCAGCACGATTCCATCCCATCGCGCGCTCGCAATGTTTCGCGGCCGTCGCGAAGAGATGTTGAACGTCAATCTGCGTCTCGATACCGAAGAAGAAAAACCGAAATGGGATGCGCCGCACAATCCGTGCGAAGGCCGTATCGCATCGCGTTTCGGCATCAGCAATCAAAACCGTCCTGCCGACAAATGGCTGGCCGATACCGTACGCTGGACTTGGCGCGTGAAGGTCTTCATGCATCTGGAAACGGAGCTGATGACCAACCTGCGCGAGAAGGCCGAGCTGGAAGCGATCAACGTCTTCGCATTGAATCTGAAATCGCTGCTGCTCGCCGCACCGGCCGGTCCGCGCGCAACGATGGGTCTTGATCCGGGCCTGCGTACCGGCGTTAAAGTTGCGGTGGTCGACGCGACCGGCAAGGTGGTCGATACCGCGACCGTTTATCCGCATCAACCGCGCAACGATTGGGACGGCACGCTGCACACGCTGGCGCAACTGGCGGAAAAACATAAGGTCGCATTGATCTCGATCGGCAACGGCACCGCGTCGCGTGAGACCGACAAGTTGGCGCAAGATTTGATCAAGATGCGGCCTGAATTGAAGTTGACCAAGATTGTCGTGTCGGAAGCCGGCGCATCGGTCTATTCCGCATCCGAATTTGCGTCGCGCGAATTGCCGGACATGGACGTGTCGATTCGCGGTGCAGTATCGATCGCGCGTCGCCTGCAGGATCCGCTCGCTGAATTGGTCAAGATCGATCCGAAATCGATCGGCGTCGGCCAGTATCAGCATGACGTCGGCCAAACCCAGTTGGCGCGTTCACTCGACGCCGTGGTCGAGGATTGCGTGAACGCCGTCGGCGTCGACGTCAACACCGCATCGGCGCCGTTGCTGGCACGCGTATCCGGTTTGAACAGCAGCGTTGCGCAAAGCATTGTCAGCTATCGCGACATGAAAGGCATGTTCACCTCACGCGCCGATCTGCGCGCAGTGCCGCGCCTCGGCGACAAGACGTTCGAACAGGCGGCTGGATTCTTGCGCGTGATGGTCAGCGACAATCCACTCGATGCGTCTGCCGTGCATCCCGAATCGTATCCGCTGGTGGAAAAAATCCTGGCCGACATCAAGAAAGATGTGAAAAACGTCATCGGCGACGACAAGCTGTTGAAGTCTCTGAATCCGGCCAAATATGCGGATGACAAGTTCGGCGTGCCGACCGTGACCGATATCTTGAAAGAACTGGAAAAACCGGGCCGCGATCCGCGTCCTGAGTTCACCACGGCGACTTTCAAGGACGGCGTGGAAGAAATCAAGGACTTGCGTCCGGACATGATTCTGGAAGGCGTGGTGACCAACGTCGCGGCATTTGGCGCGTTCGTCGACATCGGCGTGCATCAGGACGGTCTGGTGCATATCTCGGCGCTGTCGAACACGTTCGTCAAGGATCCGCACAGCGTGGTCAAGGCCGGACAGGTCGTCAAAGTGAAAGTGCTGGAGATCGACGAGAAGCGAAAACGTATCGCGTTGACGATGCGCCTGTCCGACAACGCGCCGGTCGCCGGCAGCAAACCGGAGCAACGCGCCGACCGTAATGATGGCAAACGGTTGTCACAGCATCAACAGTCGCAGCAATCGCGTCAGCCGGAAGCCGGTGGCGCCATGGCGGCGGCGTTTGCAAAACTGAAATCTTGACGGCGGTTTTAGGCAGGGCCTGCCGGATTTTCCTATAATGGCGAAGTGTTGAAGTTTATTCGCAGTTAATCAATTACATAGTGAGGCAGCAATGAGCGACGAAGTACAAACCTGGATCAAGGAAACCGTGACCGAAAACCCGGTCGTCCTGTTCATGAAGGGCACTGCGCAGTTTCCGCAATGCGGCTTCTCCGGCAAGGCAATTGCATTGCTGAAGGAAAGCGGCGTGACCGATCTGATCACCGTCAATGTGCTGGACGATGCCGAAGTGCGCCAGGGCATCAAGGACTATTCGAAATGGCCAACCGTACCGCAGTTGTACGTCAAGGGCGAATTCGTTGGCGGCTCGGACATCATGAACGAGATGTTCGAATCCGGCGAACTGCAAGCATTGCTGAAAGCCTGAAGTGACGGCAGCCGCCGGCGCGATTGATTTCCCGGTATCGCGCCCGAGGCGGCTGATCGTCGCCATCACCGGTGCAACCGGCGTCATCTATGGCGTCCGCCTGCTGCAGGCATTGCGCGAAGTAACAGGTGTGGAAACGCATCTGCTGATTTCCGAAGCCGGCGTGTTGAACCTGCATCAGGAACTCGACATGAACCGCAAGGATGTCGAAGCGCTGGCCGATGTCATTCACAACGTTCGCGATGTCGGCGCTTCGATCGCCAGTGGTTCATTTCAGTCGGATGGCATGATTGTCGCGCCCTGTTCGATGAAAACCCTCGCTGCCGTTGCACACGGCCTGTCGGACAACCTGATTTCCCGCGCAGCCGACGTCACGCTGAAAGAGCGCCGCCGTCTGGTATTGATGGTGCGCGAAACGCCTTTCAATCTGGCGCACCTGCGCAACATGACTGCCGTTACAGAAATGGGCGGCATCATCTTCCCTCCGCTCCCCGGCTTTTATCATCGCCCCGCCACGATCGAGGAAATGGTCGATCACACGCTGGGGCGCGTGCTTGATTTGTTCGACCTGCCCCATGCGTTGACGCCGCGCTGGAACGGTCTGAAAACCAGCTGATTGAAAATCGCCTGATCGTTTCCTTCATTTGCCTCGCAGCAAATTTGTTGCTTCGTCATTTGCGGATTGGCAAGATTCAAAAATAATCTGTCCTTCTCCTCTTGCACCGACTTAGACTCGCCATATACTGTGTTTTTATACAGCATATGGCGAGTCTGAGATGGCGCACGATGATGAATGGAATAACGAAGCACAACCGATCGCTGCACCGTTGAAAGGTCGCAAGGGGCGGGGCGCTGTCACCAATATGCAGGGGCGTTATGAACTGCAGCAGCGCGAATCATTCGACGATGGTTGGGTGCAGGACGACGATGAAACGGCTGAATCGGACGATGCGCCTCCGGCGTGGAAAACACAGATCATCGAGGAACATGCGAAAACAATCCTGACACGCAATACTTCGCCCGATCTGCCGTTCGGCGTTTCGCTGAATCCCTATCGTGGTTGCGAGCACGGTTGCATCTACTGCTTTGCACGCCCGACGCACAGCTATCTCGGACTGTCGCCCGGACTGGATTTCGAAAGCCGCATCTTTGCGAAAGTGAATGCGCCCGAACTGCTGCGCCAGGAGCTTGCCCGCGCATCGTATCAACCGGAACCAATTGCACTCGGCATCAACACCGACGCCTATCAGCCATGCGAACGCGATTTGCGCCTGACGCGCCGCATTCTCGAAGTGCTGCATGAATGCGAGCATCCTGTCGGACTGATCACGAAGTCGGCATTGATCGAACGCGATCTCGATCTACTGTCGGACATGGCGGCAAAACGTCAGGCGACTGTTGCAATCACCATCACCACGCTCGATCCCGTTATTGCACGCACGCTGGAACCGCGCGCGGCGGCACCGGCGCGCCGACTGCGCGTCATTCGCACACTGACCGATGCCGGCATTCCGGTCGGCGTCAGCATTGCGCCGGTGATTCCGTTCGTCACGGAACCGGATCTCGAACGTATTCTCGCTGCGGTTGCAGACGCCGGCGTGGTCAGCGCCGGCTACATCGTGCTGCGTCTGCCGTGGGAAGTAAATCCACTGTTTCAGCAATGGCTGCAGGTGCATTTTCCCGATCGGGCACAGCGTGTGATGAACCGCATTCGCGACATGCGTGGCGGCAAGGATTACGACGCGACATTCGGCAAGAGAATGTCAGGTGAAGGGACTTGGGCGGATTTGATACAACAGCGCTTCGATATTGCCGTCAATCGGCTCGGCATCGGCAAACGCGCCAGCCGCTTTGCATCACTGGATGCATCGCGCTTCCGCAAGCCTTTGCATATTCCGCCGATGATTCGAAAATCAGTTGGTCAGCTTGATCTGTTCTAGTTGGGTGATGCGGCTCCAGTACAACGCTGCGCTTTCATAATTAATACACCCTGGAAATACAAAATTTCGATGGCATTCCTTACGCCATATCGTGCAACAGAACGTTTGCTTGGGTTGATGTCGAATGTACACGCATGTTGCATGAACCATCCAATCACCAAGACAGAATATGAAACCGTCCAGAGCAATTGTTCTGTCCTCGGTCTTGCTGTTGACGCATGTGCAAAGCAGCCACAGCGCCTCAAGTTCAATATGCAAAAAACACCTAATGGCGTGACATCCACACCGGACGGGATCGGTTCAACGACCTAGCCGTGGTCGCCAACCCCAAAAAAGGTTCGTTCTTTGCAAGAAAGTCCCTCGAATTTCGCAACAGTTCTCTCCCGCAGGGCTTCTCCACATGTACATACCGGCGGTCTTTTCATGTTTATTCGCCGTTCCGTTCCATGCTCACAGCAGCAATTTCCGCGCATGGATCTTCCATTCACTGACGTTATTAAACTTTCTGTTTTGCAACACCTGAACACTTCCGTTCGGGAAGCGTACTCATCCATCCGTCCCACTGGCATACATGGCATCCCGCTCTCCCATGTTTATGGGATAGGGCATACAAAAGATGTCATGTAAATTAGCCTGTTTCCGAATCCTCAAAGACCCCTCATGCCGATTTTGCTGCCGGATACCTCCGCATTGATCGCACAAGTCGCCAATTTTTCAAGCGCCACCCGGTTGTATGAACTGCAGATCAATGACGTTGACGCAGATTTAGGGTCCGGCGGACTGCTGGTAGAAGCATTTGCCGCAGTCGAAGGCTTGCATCGCATTGATCATCGCGACATCGTTTTATTGTCGACCAATGCGCACATAGAACTCAAGCAATTGATCGGACGACGTGCAAGCTTCGGTATTTCCCTGGCGGACGGGACGCGCGCTCAATTTGACGGGCTGATTAACCAGGCGGCGTTGCTAGGCAGCGAAGGTGGCCTGGCGCGCTATCGCGTCCGCATGGTGCCGTGGATTTGGCTGTTGTCACAATCGCGCGCCAATCGTGTATGGCAAGACAAGACCATTATCGAGATCGTCGACAGTATTTTCAAACTGTATGACGCGCATGCTGCATGGTCGTGGAGCACCGATGCCACGCAATATCTGGCAGAAAGCACACCGCGAAGTTTTTGCGCACAATATCGCGAAAGCGATTTCGATTTTGTCAGCCGACTGCTGGCCGAAGAAGGAATCAGCTGGCGTGTCGAGCAGCACGAGGAATCGCCAGACGGTCATCGCCTCGTGTTGTTTGCAGATACCACGCAGGCCACGGCGTTTCCGCAAGATGCAAGCGATGCCGGCGGCAACGGCATCCGCTTCCACGGCGCGCATAGCCGCGAAGCGCAAGACAGTATCCAGGCGCTTGGTGCTCGACAAGTTTTGCACGCCGCTGTCACAACAGTGCTGTCGCACGATTACAAATCCAATCGTGCCGTCGCAGCGAGCGTTCCAACAAATATGCCCATTGGCGGCAAGCGCGCACCCCGTTTGGAAAGCTACGATTCCCCCGGTCTGTATGCCTATACCAACGCAGCCGATGCAGAACGTTCGGCCCAACGGTACATGCTGGCGCGCGAGGCACGCCGGCAAACATGGTTTGCGCGCAGCACCGTGCGCACACTGCGCGCCGGCACAACCTTCACGCTGACGCAAGGGCCACTTCCAACTACTGATGGCAAACCGTCCCGCTATGCCGTATTGCAGGTGACCAGTACAGGCGTCAACAATTTGCCTAAACCTGCGCAAGAAAGCCTGGCTGAGCTATTCGGCCCATTGCCGATTCTGCTGGAATCATTGCTGACATCGCAATCAAACGCTAAAGACAACGACGCGTATCAAGAACTCGACAGCGGTTTCGATTACGTGCAAACCGTCAGCCATACCGAAGACGTACAGGCGATGATCGCGCAGGCGACCAGGAGCGGCTACGGCAATTACCTCGATGCCATCGTTGCAGAAACACGCTGGTTTCCCGTGCTGGCAGACGGCACCGGCCTCTGGCAGCAACCGCGTGCCACCGCACCCGGCAGCCAGACTGCCATCGTGGTCGGGCCCGATGGTCAAAGCACACCGAATGGCGCGGACGAATTGCATTGCGACAAACTCGGCCGCGTGCGCATCCGCTTTCACTGGCAAGGACAGTTTACCGATAACGCAGGCGACGCCAATGGCAGTTGCTGGGTTCGCGTGGCGCAACGTTCAGCCGGCGCCGGCATGGGCAGCCAATTCCTGCCGCGCATCGGACAGGAAGTATTGGTCAAGTTTATCGAGAACGACATCGACCGCCCGATCATCGTCGGTGCGCTATACAACGGCCAGGGTGAAGGTGGCGTACTGCCCTCGCCCGGCGGCCAGAAAGATGCCACGGCAGATACCAGCGTCTTCGCATCGGCAACCGATCACGCGACCAGCGCGCAAGGCAACCTCGCCGGTGGCAACAGCCCGGTATGGCACGGCGCCAGCGCCGACAGCGAAGGCCAACGCAATGCCGCTGCGCAATGGGGCATTCGCACCAAGGAATTCGGCGGCAGCGGCTACAACCAGCTGGTGTTCGACGATACCGACAATCAAGGCCGCATCCAGTTGCGCACCACGCAAGCGGCGACGGAATTGAATCTGGGCCATCTGATCCATACCGCCGACAACTATCGCGGCAGTTTGCGCGGGCAAGGTGTGGAACTGCGCACGGATGCCTACGGCGCAATTCGTGCCGGACGCGGTTTGACCTTCACCACCTATCCTGTCGCGCACAATGCCGGCCAACGCGAACCGGCCGGTGATCTGGCACCGGGTATGGCGTTACTCAAGCAAGCCAATATCCTTGGCGAAAGCTTCAATAAGGCGGCAACCACGCATCAGACCGTTTCCTACGCCAGCTATCGTGGCAGCACCAAAGCCAATGCCAGCGTGGCCAATGATGACGCGGCACCATTGAAGGCATTGCATACGGCTGTGTCCGGCATGCTCAGCGATACCGATCTGCAAACCGCGCAAGGCGACGCTGCCAATAGAAGCACCGCCGCTGGCAGCGACAAATTGCCGCACACAACTGATCCGGTCATCGCACTCGCGGCAAAGGCCGGATTAGGCATCGTCGCCGGCCAAAACATCCAGTTCGCCAACGGTGACACCACCACCGTCATGAGCGGACAGGACACGCAGTTCATGACGGGCAACCAGTTCCGTGTCCATACCGGACAGGCCATCGGCATGCTGGCGGGCGCAACCGGACCCGGCAAGGAACAGGCCGGGATGCAACTGATCGCGGCGCAAGGGCCAATCGATATCCAGGCGCAGAGTGACATCCTGACGATTCAGGCGAAAGATCAGGTCGATGTCATCAGCGCCAACGCGCATGTCGATTGGGCTGCGGCCAAGAAAATCAGTCTGTCGACTGCGGGCGGTGCGAACATCACCATTGAGGGCGGCAATATTACGGTCCAATGTCCAGGCAAGATTACTGTCCATGCGGGACAGAAGAGCTTTGCGGGACCAACAAATTTAAGTTATCCGCTACCGCAAATGCCCCAATCGATATGTGTCGAGTGTTTGGCAAGGGCCCGCGCAGCAGGTGCGCCGTTTGCGATGAAATAACATGCTGAACCACAACGACATTCATCAGTTATTTAAAGAGCACGCTGAACCTGCGCCTGGCATTTTTTTATACGGGCTGGCCGATCACGCCGGCATGCCCGGTCTGGTGAAAAAACTTGCCGGCTCAAAAATGAAATGGATAAGCCTGTTTGAAGGAAGCAAGGAAGAAAACGCCTTTGCGGTCGCTCCGCTTTTATTTCAAATAAAGGCAGATCAAACTGGCATACAACATCGCACGACGATTGACTGGATTGGTGAACATGGCACGTACACTTCTAGTTTGTTGTTATTGACATCGGTTCTTCCTCTGTATGAATTAAAAAGGCGGCTGGCCGTACGGCTGGATGCTGTTTTACCTGACGATGTGAATATCATGCTGCGATTTTTTGATCCTCGCATTTTTGAACAATTGATGCGTGTATTAAGCCATCAGCAAAAACAATCGTTCTTGAGCGTTGGAGACAACTGGTGGTTCGCCGATAGACGCGGCGATTTACAGAGAATTGAATCGTCGTTTTCCAGTACCGATCTATTTGAAAGCCCCCTTTATTTAAATACAGAACAAGAGAGTTACCTGATCGAGGCAAGTGAACCAGATCAAATTGCCCAGTTGTTGCAATCCACCGTTCCAAATGAATATCAGTTATTGCCTTTGCCAGAGCAGCACGCTTTCATCACGCGCCATATGGCAGCGGCGCAGCAGATCGGCATCAAGGCAACGCATGAATTAGCGTTTTATTGTGCCCTGGCCTTGCTTTACGGAGACGCGTTCGCCACGCAACCGGATTGGCACAAAATTCTTCAAGAAGATGTTTTAACCGGGAAGATCAGTTTAAAAGAAGCGGCGGAACAGATAGAAAGCAATGCAATGAATTTGCAAAACGAATGAATACTCTGGTGTCTACCCAATCGCATCAATATCGCTGGTTCTTCGCGTTGATACTGGTGCTTGCAATGCTGGCTTTATCCGCCTGCAATGCACAATCCCAAGGCAATTCGTCTGCTGACGAATCGGTGGCCAAACCACCTCGCGGAAAAGTCGTATCGCTTACGCTGGCCGGTTACAACTACACCAATCGCTACATCGATACGTTCAGTGTTAATGGGCAGGGCGGCGGCAATCTATTTATCAGTGGCCCCACTAGTGGTGGTGGCGGGAGTATCTGTTGTGTTTCTTATGTGAATGGCCTGAAAGACTGGACCGTCGAAGTTCGATGGCAGTCAGATGCCTGCAAATACGACTCAGGTATGGATCAAGGAGTAATGAAACAACGCACGCATAGTTACTTCAAGGAAGTAAAAGTACAGGTAGATCCTAATATTCCGGATCGTCCCCAATACTTTGAAGTGCACTTCTACCCCGACGGTCATGTGGAAGCAGCCGTTACCGAGCATGCATCGCCGCCACGCCTGATCCTGAGCGAGGATCGAAAAGACAAAACTCCTTATCCACGGTGCCCAGGTGGCAAACAACCAAAAGAATAACGACGGCGTCGGCGACAAGAAATCACCGGCGGATAGCAATCAATGCGATCGAACAATATGAATATGGCTTCTACCCGATCATCTCAACATCACTGGTTCTTGGCACTGATACTAGGAACAGTAATGTTCTTTCTGACCGCTTGCCATGCACAATCTTCCGATAATTCGCCCGACAAACCGGCCGCCAAAATACCCATTGGCACAAAGTTGTCGCTCACTCTAGCCGGATACAACTACACCAATCGGTATATCGATACCTTTAGCGTTAATGGCCAAGGCGGTGGGAATCTATTCATTAGCGGCCCTACCAGCGGCGGAGGCGGGAGTGTCTGTTGCGTTGGCTATCGTTCAGGACAGCGGACATGGACAGTCAAGGTTCGATGGCAAGCAGATGCGTGTAAGTATGACGAAGGAAAAGATGAGAATGGCGTTATGCAACGACGCACGCATAGTTACTTCAAGGAAGTAGAAGTACAGGTGGATCCCAACGTTCCGGATCGTCCCCAATACTTGGAAGTGTACTTCTACCCCGACGGTCATGTGGAAGCAGCCATTACCGAGCATGAGTCGCCACCACGTCTGATCCTGAGCAAGGATCGCGAAGACAATTCCCCTTATCCAAGGTGCCCAAATGGCAAACAACCAAAAGAATAACGACGGCGTTGGCGACAAGAAATCGTCCACAGATAGTAATCAATACGATCGAACAATATGAATATGACTTCTACCCAATCGCATCAATATCGCTGGTTCTTGGCACTGATACTAGGAACAGTAATGTTCTTTCTGACCGCTTGCCATGCGCAACCTTCCGATAATTCGTCCGATAAACCCGTCGAAAAAATACCCAGCGGCACAAAATTGTCACTCACGCTGACCGGATACAACTACACCAATCGGTACATCGATACCTTTAGCGTTAATGGCCAAGGCGGTGGGAATTTATTCATTAGCGGCCCTACCAGCGGCGGAGGCGGGAGTGTCTGTTGCGTTGGTTATCGTTCAGGACAGCGGACATGGACAGTCAAGGTTAGATGGCAGGCCAATGCTTGCACCTATAACGAGAAAAAGTACAGTAAGGATGACATTCAATATGAGATTCATAGTTATTTCAAGGAAGTAGAAGTACAAGTGGATCCCAACGTTCCGGCTCGTCCCCAATATTTGGAAGTGCACTTCTACCCCGACGGTCATGTGGAAGCGGCCATTACCGAGCATGCATCGCCTCCACGCCTGATCCTAAGCGAGGACCGCAAAGACAAAACTCCTTATCCAAGGTGCCCAAATGGCAAACAACCAAAAGAATAATGATGGCGTAGGCGACAAGAAATCGCCCACAGATAGTAATCAATACGATCGAACAATATGAATATGACTTCTACCCAATCGCATCAATATCGCTGGTTCTTCGCGTTGATACTGGTGCTGGCAATGCTGGCTTTATCCGCCTGCAATGCACAGTCCCAAGGCAATCCGTCTCCTGATAAGCCGACGGCCAAACCACCTCGCGGCAAGGTTGTATCGCTTACGCTGTCTGGATACAACTATACAAATCGGTACATCGATACCTTCAGCGCCGATGGGCAAGGTGGCGGCAACTTATTCGTTAGCGGACCCACTAGCGGCGGCGGCGGAAGTATTTGTTGCGTTCCATATGTGATTGGCCTGAAAACTTTCCCCGTCAAAGTTCGATGGCAGGCTGATGCCTGCAAGTATGACGAAGGAAAAGATGAGGATGGCGTTATGCAAAGACGTACGCACAGTTATTTTAAGGAGGTAGAAGTGCAAGTGCACGTTGATCCAAAGACTGTTGAACGCCCTCAATATTTGGAAGTGCATTTCTACCCCGACGGTCATGTGGAAGCGGCCGTTACCGAACACGAATCGCCACCACGTCTGATCCTGAACAAGGACCGCGAAGACAATTCCCCTTATCCACGGTGCCCAAATGGCAAACAACCAAAAGAATAACGACGGCGTCGGCGACAAAAAATCGCCTGCATTGCGCCCGGATGCAGCGGCATTACGTGACGCGTCCGATCAAGCAATGCATATTGCTGCGAACGCAGCACCTAAAGCGCCTTTACCGAGTAAGGTCGGCAATCTGGCAGATGGGATCAAAACCGCTACAAAAATACAGCCGCCACCCGGCAGTTGCGTGCAGACCTTGTGGTTCAGCTTTTTCTTTGACGGCACCGGCAACAATCTGGATGCCGATGTCGGCACCGCCAAACACAGCAATGTTGCAAAGCTGTATCGCGTTCACAAGGAAAACGATACTGCAGCGGGCATATATCGCTTTTATATTCCCGGCGTCGGCACCTACTTCAAGGAAGTTGGTGACGATGGCGGCTCCACTCTGGGAGGTGGTGCGGGTGACATGGGCGACGATCGCATGGACTGGGCACTGAAACAGTTCGACGAAAAAATGAAGGCCCATATCGCCCGGGCAGCCAATCCCGCGAATGCAATCGTGGAAATCAATCTCTCTGCATTTGGCTTCAGCCGGGGCGCAGCCCTCGCCCGCGCGTTTATCAATAACTTTGTCAAGAAACGCTGTAAAAAAGATGCCAAAAACGTATGGCGTCTAACCGCTGGCGACTACAAATTACGTGTGCGCTTCATGGGCCTGTTCGACACAGTCGCCTCGGTCGGCCTGGCAATGAGTGCCAATAACACCAGCAAGGTCGGCACCATTGCAGGAAGTGTGCAATACATGATTTACAAGCGATTGAATGATCAAGACTATCTGTGGAGTCGGCCGCAAGTCCTCGCCTTTGCCAAAAACGCCCAACCCGGCGCCGACCCTGCCCCCGGCATGTTTAACGGTCACCAGTCATGGGGTGGTGACATGCAGATCCCGGAGATGGTTGAAGAAGTGCGGCATTTTGTCGCCGCGCATGAGATACGCAATTCGTTCCCTCTCGACAGCGTCAGTGTCCGGGAAGATACGCGCATCATAAAGCCGGAGCAATTTTACGAGGCCGTCTATCCAGGAGTGCACTCCGATGTCGGCGGAAGCTACAGGCCTGGTGAGGGCGCAAGAAATTTGGCTCTGGATCAAAAATTAGGGTTAATCCCTTTGATGGACATGTATCAATTTGCTTTGGCAAAGGAAGTACCGCTACTACTGAAATCAACTTGGAAAGATTTGAACGAAGATGACTTCAGAACGAATGTGGCATTAATCCGGATCTACAACTATTACGTCGCCAAAATACCTACATCTACGAACGTTCTTGGTGACCATTTCAATGCTCATATGGAAATGTATTACGCGTGGCGTTTCCGGGCGATAAGACAAAAGCAGCAAGGCGATACGACGGAAGCACAAGCCATAAAGAAAAACGACGCCACGTTTAAATCTGAAGAAAAGACATTAAAGACCCAAATCGCCCAGTTGGAAGCAAATAACGCACAAGCAGGTGAAGAATTGAGGCGCGCGCGCACTGAAAAATCAGACTATCTCATGGGCAATTATGGCAATCCGGATGTCATAAAAGATTTGGACAGTTACGACGATAAAATTTCTTCCGCCAATCGAAAGAAAGAAGTTGCTCAAGACAGTCTATTGCGCGCCAAAGCAAAACTGGATGCGTTGCCCAAAGAAGGCAATCTGCAGAGCATGCTTGATCTCTACGACAAACAGCTATTGCAGGATGCCAAAGCGATCTATCAAACCTACACGTCCACCGTTGCAGGTAAAACAAAAGTCGACGTCGCCAAGCGCAACATGCTTCGCCCGCACTACAAGCGATTGATGACCGCTTACGAAAACGAATATATCCATCACAAAGGCTTAACGGATCAGACCATCATTGCGTTTTTTGATAACTACGTCCATGACTCGCTGGCCGGATTTGCAAAGGATGCGACCTTGCCCTCCGATCCGCGTGTGATTTATCTGGGCGGCAATGAAAAATATCGCTACGCAAAATTAAGGAAAGCAGACGATCACATCGCGCTTACCCAAGAAGAAAGTATTCCAGCATGATTTATCCACGCATTCAATCGGATCGCAAAAATAAAAACGCCATCAAAATGGAGATAAAAATATAAGTAGTTAATGAAGAACATACGTTATAACTCGCTGAATTACTCACGGCATCGAGCAGGTCACACTAAATGACACCGATGTCGACTTCATACCGCTTTCTGAAATCGAACGGCATTGCTATATCCCTATTAAAAAAGGAAACCAACTATGACACCAAATATCCGCACCCTAACGGCGATCATTTCGCTTGCCATGTTGAGCGCTTGCGCTCAACAACCGACATCTACCGAAGCTGCTCGCACCGAAGAAAAAACTGCAGCCCAAGCCGCAGTCGCTTCGGCCAAGGCTGAAGCCGCAGCAAAACAAGCCACTTTCCCTGCCACGATTTCTTTTGCATCGACCAGCACGAAATTAGACCAACAGTCGCTTGATGCAATAACGGAAGTCTCCAAACAATTGTCCGCATCAGAAAAAATTACCGTCACCGGTTATGCGGACAAGAAATTGGGCAACACCAAAAACAGAGCACTTGCGCGTAGTGTCGCCGTGAAAAAAGCATTAGTCAAAAATGGGATTGCAGCGAAATCGATCCGCGTTAAATATGTAACGACTCAGCCAAAAAATGAAGCGACAATTGTATTAAACGATTAATGTAGATACACCAAAAAGCGAGCCATAGAAATTATATGGCTCGCTTTTTCATCTGCATAAAACAGTGATTTACGCTTGGTGATTTGCATGATCGGATTTTTTAAATAATCGGGTGAATCGAACAGCATTGGCTTAGTTTGCTTTCTCTGCCTTTGGCGCGACGTAACCAGAATCCCGCACATACGGATCGTTCGGGTCAATCGCGCATTCCTGCTCTACCCATTCAGGCCATTGCGGAATGCGGCTGGTGTGCATGGCGAACCAGCGCGCCAGACTGAGAGGTAGAAAAATAGGAATAAATAAGATTAACTGAACTAACCACCAGTTACCGAGCAACAGCATTAAACGCATGCAGCCTTCCCACCATGTTTCTCGTCGCTTGGCGACTGGCAGGCATACCCTCAGCATTCGATATGGTTGTTGTTGATTTGCTCGCCGAGTTGACCCTCTCCAACTGATCCACCTTCCACTGCCTGGCGAAGGCTGCGACCCGGTCATACGACCCTTCATATCCCAACATACACAGATCGATGTGCATCTGTTTCAAAGATCGTCGTTGCTTGCGCGACTTCGTCGCCTCGGTCTTCAACCAGGCTGAAAGCTTGAACGCGTATTTATCGAGAGAAGTCGGAGAACGCCGGTTAGCGTAGGCTGGCTCGACAGTTTCAGCGCGCAGATAGCGCCGGACGGTGTTTCGAGAGATACCCAATCGTTTGGATATCTCCCTCAATGAGACCTGGTCACGCAGGTGCCAGCGTCGAATAATTCCAAGTAATGCCACGTCGATCACTCCAATCTCCTACTCACATTGGTAAGTAGGATTGTGTTCTAAACGTGGGTCAGTTTTGGATGCAAATTATGCGGCTAATGGAGTGAACCCCTCGGGCTGGACCATTTCAGTTTGAAGAATTAAGCCACTTGTAGAGCAAGTTGTATTTCGAAATGGTTAGGTGATTGATAGTCGAGCGCTGAATGCATACGACGTTCGTTATAAATCTTTTCAATGAAATAGGGCAAGCGCGTAGCCAGCTCGTTGAACGTCTCGCAACGCGTGATATAGATCTCTTCCACCTTCAACGTCTTCATGAAGCTTTCCGCCTGCGCATTATGATACGGATTACCTGGCGCACTCATCGAACCAATCAGACCGAGTTCCTTCAATGCATGGCGATACAACGCACTGGCATATTGGCACCCACGATCTGTGTGATGAATGCAAGTGCCTGACGCTGGTTGTCTTGTTGAGTAAGCGGCATTCAGCGCAGCCAATGCCAGTGGCGTATCGATACGCCTTGAAAGTGCATAGCCGATGACCTTCCGGCTGCAGGCATCCAGCACAACCGCAAGATAGACAAAGCCGGTATCGATCCGAATATAGGTAATGTCTGCGACCCAGACCTGATCGGGCGCGGAAGGGATGACATTGCGATAGAGATTTGGAAAGACGGCCAGATCGGCTTCGTTGCCTGATAAAGGGTTGAAGCGCCGTCGGCGTTTGGCAGGCAGGCTGTGTTCCTTCATCACACGGGCGATCCGTTTGTGATTGATGACATGGCCCGCGGCCTGCAATGCCAAGGTGACACGTCGGTAACCATAACCAGGGAATTCATCGTGGATGCCGTTGATCAGAGCGACTACAGCCAAGTCGTCGATCTGTCTTTGGGCGGCACTCGGTCGGTAATAGTAGGTGCTGCGGGGAAGATCGATCACTTGGCATCCCCGTCGAATCGAGCAGGCTTGGGACCGCTGATAATGGATGAGTTCTCGTTGTCGGCAACGAGTCGTAACCGTGGTGTTTTTTTAAGAAGGTCAAGTTCCATAGTGAGCTGACCGACTTTGCGCTCCAGTGCGGCAATGTGAGCTTCGTATTCGGCCACCGTTGAGGCAGCCGCTTCTTCCAGATCAAGTTCGCCACGATCAAACTGCGTTAGCCACAGCTGCATGAGATTGGCCGACAGATTATGCGTCTTGAGCGCCTCACGGCGTCCCAGCTTGCCGCTGCGGATATCGCTGCAGATTTGAATTTTAAACGGCAAGCTGTGCCGCCGGTATGGGCCTCGTACTGACATGGTATCGCTCCTCTTGGGAAGGCTCGACAAGCGTATCACTTCATTTCGCTTCTTTGGTCCAGCCCGAGGGGTTCACTCCATAAGTGGGTCAGTTTTCGATGCAAATCAACAGTAAACGTACCAAGCCCATTCATACACGGAGTTTTCGGTGTCGAGTGCCGAAGCTCAGGGATGTGTAAAGACGCGAAAGCTATAAGCGACCAATTCGCCGCCTGCTCAATGTGACCATTCCATTGCAGAAGACTTAAAGTCAAACAGGTGTGATATCCACAACCTCTGCGGTATGCCATTTCGGCTCCGGCGCAAGCCGCATCGCGATGTATTGACAGATGCCCATCGGGATCCATAGCCAGAAAAGCCAGATCGTTAGCAAAGGAAAGAAAAAATCCCAGATCACCATTTTGCTCCGATATTCCGATCCTTCCTTAGTCGGGTCCAGATATGGCATATACATGAAGAAGCTACGACGAAATGAAATGTCCTGTTTCCGTACAGGCTGTTGGGGCAAATTCACCATGCCTTCGGCCATGTAGCGCCGAATGTATGCCCATTTGGAATATAAACCCAGGCCCGTTACATCGTTTGCTTTCAGTACGATGCGCTCGACCACTTCATTTGTTCCCGGCTTGCAAATCACCAGCTCCAAGGCATGGCGCACCATGTACACTTTCCCGTTAAATCCAGCCTGCTTTGTAATTTCGGCCTGCACTGTATCCCAGTCGAATGTCTTGATAACCGAGCGCCAGCGACCGAAAGGATTGTAATTAGATAAAAACTCACAGGCTTCCACCTTGCCGGTTTTCCGATTGAATCGGACCGGTGTATCTCTCGGTGTACGGCAGTCTCGCCGAATCATAAGAAATATCATGCCAAACATGAAAAACACCATGATCCAAAAAAATATGGACAGATAAACTATTTCGAAAAAATCATAAACAAAACCTTCTATTACAAGAGGGGCTGCATAAATAGCAAGAATCGACATAGCCAATGCGTATAAAAGCAAGCCGCCTCTGATCAAAGTCGACTCCCTTGAAACTTCCAAACATTCATCGTCGACGCGATTAAGATCTTCCCCCATCGACGGCCCATCTGCATCCCTCCCCTCTGCCAACGGCGCTTCTCTGGCAACCAAGTCTTCATACCAAAACTGATTTTGGGGGGCAAAACGGGACTGTTCAGTACTCATTAAATTTCCTCACTTACCAGCGTGCCTGCCAAACAGGTTGGATCACTGCTATCAGGCCAGTAATTGATCACAACGCTGGTCTCCTCAAATTCGCTGGAATCGATGTTTGCATACCGCCGTTCAACACATGCGACGACGTTTCCCTTCTCGTCGTAAGCAAGCGTGGGCTGATAACGATCGATGGCTGGCCATTCTTGGATGTCTTCTTTTTTTAATACCTTTGTAGCCACTTTAGGTAAAGGCAAAGGCGCCGAAGGACCGTAACGGCCACCGTCAAGCCGAATATTTCCCTTCACGCGATGTTTGGTATGCCACGCCCATTCATAAACGGAGTTTTCGGTATCGAACATGCCAAAGCTCAGGAATGTAAAGACGCGAAAGCTATAAGCGACCTATCGTCGCCTGCCTCTCAATGTGAACCAATCCATTGCGGAAGGGGTAAAGTCAAACAGGTGTGATATCCACAACCTCTGCGGTATGCCATTTCGGCTCCGGCGCAAGCCGCATCGCGATGTATTGACAGATGCCCATCGGGATCCATATCCAGAAGAACCATATCGTCAGGAAAATAATGAGGAAATCCCATGCTCCCAATTTGCTGCGGTAAGCCGTGCCTTCTTCAGTAGGATCGAGATATGGCATATAGATAAAAAAGCTGCGACGAAAAGAAATGCTCTGTTTACGTATCGACTCCTGCGGCAGATTGACCGTGCCTTCGGCCATGTAGCGTCGTATATACGACCACATGGAATAGAGATCTATGACCGTTACGTCGTTTCCTTTAAGCTTAATACGCTCCACGACCTCTGTCGTTCCAGGCTTGCATATCACCAGTTCCAGCGCATAGCGCACCATGTAAACCTTACCGGTAAATCCAGCCTGTTTTGTGATTTCAGCTTGTACCGTATTCCAGTCGAATGTCTTGATGACCGAGCGCCAGCGTCCGAACGGATTGTTATTAGCTAGAAACTCATAGGCTTCAATTTTCTTGGTTTTCCGATTAAATCGGACCGGCGTATCTCTTGGTGTGCGGCAGTCTCGCCGGACCATCAAAGCCGATAAACCAATCATGAGAACCACCATTATCCAAACAAATATAGATAAAAAAATCATTTCGAAAAACCCATACCCAAAGGCATCTATTAAATCGGGGCCAACGTATATTGCAAAAATTAAGCCAATTACTCCACCTAAAATTTGGCCTCCCCTGATCAAAGTAGATTCCCTTGAAACTTCCAGGTAGTTATCATCGACGTGGTTAAGATCTTCTCCCACCAATGGATGGCCTGCATTTTCCCCCTCTGTTAATGGTGCTTCTCTGGCAACCAAGTCTTCATACCAGAACTGATTTTGAGGGATAAAACGGGACTGTTCAGTACTCATTAAATTTCCTCACTTACCAGCGTGCCTGCCAAACAGGTTGGATCACTGCTATCAGGCCAGTAATTGATCACAAGGCTGGTCTCCTCAAATTCGCTGGAATCGATGTTTGCATACCGCTGTTCAATACGTGCGACGACGTTTCCCTTCTCGTCGTAAGCAAGCGTGGGCTGATAACGATCGATGGCTGGCCATTCTTGAATATCTTCTTTTTTTAATACCTTTGTAGCTACTCTAGGTAAAGCCAAAGGCGCAGAAGGACCATAACGTCCACCGTCAAGTCGAATATTTCCCTTAACCCGATGTTTAGCGTACCAGGCCCATTCATACACGGAGTTTTCGGTATCGAACATGCCAAAGCTTATTTTTAGTTTTAGATTATCGTCGTAGTGTCCATCAGAATCCCATGTGGCACCGATCACCTGTGTAACCCAATTACGCGTACCAAGCTCGACACGCAAACCTGCCACAATTGAATTCAACTCAGCCAGCTCCTCCGCATACTGCTCGTCCGACCATTTGCCTTTTTTATTTTTATTCAAACCGAAATAACAGCGGTCTGCCCATAGTTCAGCAGCGGTAGACTCTGCATTCATTGCTATCCATAGCGCGACAACGCCTGCGCCAATTAAGAAAATTGCCAAGCCTAATGGACCGAGAAGGCTGGCGGATGACGCGGCCGCAAACATCGTCGCAATCCCCCCTAAAACAAAAGCTGTGGTGGCTGCAAGGTAATAGCGGTAAGCTTCGACATCTCCATGTGAAAGCGCCCGACGGGAAGAAAAATATGCTTGAATCGCGTCAACAAACGCCGAAGCGGCGCCTACAAATCCAGCAATTTTGATCAAAAATTTTCCGGTAGCCGTCTTTCCTGCCATCTTTAATGTGGCCCCGACCAATTCGGTACTGGCCGCCATGATGCCAATTCCCGCTGATAGCAGGGACAACTGCGCTTCATTTCCTTCAGCCCCGAGCTTTTCTTTGACGCTTTTCCATGAATCCTTAAAGGCCCATACTTGAAAAAATAACGATCCGGCCGCAAGCGCAGGTTCTCCAACTGCAGAAATCCTGATATTCCTGATCATTAGGTCCTTTGCAAATGCCTTCACTTGCTGCGCGCTCAGCTCGATTTTTCCACTCAGGCTACGCAGTTCTTGCCGGACAACATCGCTGATAATGACGCTAGAAATGGCGACAGATCGAAGCGCGGTGCGAACACCAGTTGCGCTGGCCTTGGCTGCTTTTTCCAACGCAGCCTTGACGTTGGTCGCCTTATCCAGAGTCCAGATGGTGACTTCGATCAGCGTGTCCCTTACTCTGGGATTGTTGATGCTGAGCATGCCGCCCAGCACCAGCGATCCCACTTCCCTCCTCACTGTCCCTTTGACCTGGAACGATATTTCCGAAAGCATTCTCTGATACTCGCGCACCGTCATCTGTACCTTGATGAAAATAGCGTCAACATCGTTGTACAAGGCAAGTGCCGCTTGCGTGGCGCGATGTGCTGCCAATGAAGCAGCGACGGACAATTTATCCTCCAGCCGACTTGCCGAACCTGTGATCGCCTGGATAAGCGTGGAAACGTTGTCCTTCAAAGGCCCGTCAATAAACTTCTTCAGTGCTTCCGGCCCGCCAACTTGATCGGAAGCGACGATACCTTTGGCGGTGTCATATAGTTTGTCTCCTTTGTTCAGTTCGCCACCTTCCGGTAGCAAATAACCGAGTACATCTTTGCGGTTACCAAACAATGCGCCATATACAGGGACGGCGGCATCGCCAGGCTTACCGCTTAGCCATTTTTTCCATACTGCCTGCGTAAATTGATCTTCTCCAGCGCCACCTGCCAGGCACAGTGCGGCCATGTCGACCAGACCGAGGTAGTCTTGCGCCACGTCGGTGGAATAGTCATTGAAGCGATTGATCCAGTCCATCGGCTCGGCCCATATTGCCCAATCTTGTCCTTGTTGTTCGATCTCTTGCTGGAACCGCTTCATCGCCTGCATGTAACGATCGTCAAAAGCTTTGCGGTCGGTTTCGCTATAGCGCTCGGCGATCTTTTTCCAGGCCTTGTCCGCATCTTCCTTTGCACGCTCGGCCCGCGTCGTGGTTGTGGTGGTACCGCCTCCATACACACCTATCATTGGATCGGAATAATTTGTAACTTCCGTCTGAACGTCCGGCAAATTCTTTTTCTTTTCTTCCGCCGTGCGCATCGCCAATGCGGATTGTTCGAAATATTTCTTCAAACCGAGTAAGGATTGCGACACGATCAGCGGTCGCATCACGACCTGGTTGTAATTCTGGCGCGACTGGATGAAATGCAAGCGCGTCGCGTTGATTTCCTGCACGACGCCGACCGGATCGAACAGCGCTACAGCCGCTACCTTTCTCGCCTTCCCGGCTGTCTTGGCGGCTTTTGCCTGATACGACTTCACATACGCACCGAGTGCGACGATCTGCCCGGACCGTGCGTGATTGCCGTGGATGCTATCCCACACGTGTTTTTCGGTTTTCGGCTTGTCCTTCGAAACGACTTCGGCGGTGAAAGTCCTGCGAAGCTTATATTCGCTATCGCTTGCGGCGTACTCTTCGACCATGCCGTGCAGATGGGCACCATCTGCCGTGATTTCCAGCGCATGTTTTTCCTTACCCGGATCGGCTGCCAGATTGGTGCAATTGAATGCTTGCATCCGCTTGTCGGGAGTCTTCTCATACGACTGCCGTACCTTTTTGTTCCAAGCGGTATCGCTGAACGCGAGCCAGACTTTCTTGTATTTTTCCGGAATATTGATGAAGCTGGCGGGGATGTTATGGCCGTCACGCTGACAAGCTGCGGTAAGCGGTCGATCAGTCTTGTGATCAGGATCATCCGGATCCTTGAGCAGGCGCAGGTAGCCGTCTTCGGTTGCGACGTATGTCTGCCAGTGTCCGGCCACTCCCAGATAGACGTGCACATATCCTTTGCGCATCGTCCGCAAGGTATAGCGATTGCCGTTCAGTTTGCGGTTTGCAAATTGCTCCAGCATCGGCACTGATGCCAGCGACTGTGGAACAGGCGTGACATACGAAGGTTTTACTGCGTAGCGTAATGGCAGTATGGGAAAACCGGCACGCTGGCAGAAGCCGCATTGCCCATCCGAGCCGAGAGCGCTTTTTTGCGCGGTCTGCGCATTGGCGCGCACGGTTTGTGCACCGGTTGCGGGTTTGATTTTGCTGGCGTCGGTACCCATAAATTTCTCCGATTTATATATCAGGTTATGCGTGCGGGTCTTGCTTGCATGCTGCGATCTCGTCCAAGATATCGTCGGACAATTCGCTCATCAGCTGGCTCAGGGTTTCTTCCCCTTCCAGGGCCTGCTGTATCACTGTGCGCGACGCGGGATGCGAAGCCCACCCTGCACCGATGGAAAATCCGTTGAGCGCGTGGAATACGATGTCTTCCGTCCGTTTCATGCCGTCGGCAGCGGCCTTCTGCAGGGCTGCGTCGATCGCCATTTCAGGCCTGTCTGGAATCACGTGCCCGCCGTCAACCAACGCCATCAATACAATCTTGGCATCGCCGACGCGTTTTTGCGCTGCCCACTCCTGCGCGCCCAAATGATCCAACTTGTGCACACCGCCAGGAAACTCTTCGGCTTTGATCACACGCAACTCTCCGGCCAGATCGACCAGTAGCCAATGACTGATCGGGCCGAGCCATTTCCGGATAAAGCCGGGCTTGTCAGCGTCGGCCGCCAATGCCAGGCGATGCGGTTCGAACAAGGGCAATACGCGACGCTTGCCGGCCGTCAGATCGAAGAGCTCGCATGCTTTCACCAAGTGCGCTGCGACCGCCTCTGCATCTCGGTCGGATACCAACCAGCCGCAAACGTAAGCGCCATTGACGCTGGAACAACGCGCTTTGGCGCTCCTGATGCTTTGATCCAGCAAGAGTTCGTCCGGATAGCCCCGATCACCGGGTGAATACATGGTCACCAGTAAAGGACAAATCGACGGATCGTGAGCGTAATCGGAACGGTCGACGCGGGTCACCAGACTTTGTATTTCGCGCTTTCCCAGCTTGTCTGGATGCAGGGGATCGAAAGGCGAACAAGGGTGATTGAGATCGAGCAGGAGATGGATATAACTTTCAGGATGAACTTCCCTCAATTGAAACAGCGTTGTGCGAATTTGTTCGTCTAAAGTGGAAGTAGTCATGGCATCAGGTCTGGTAGCAGGTTCGTATTTGAGGTGATGCTATTACACCTTGTATTCGCAGTCCGCAAGCGGGCCAGGCTTAGGTAGATCGACACTGCTTCTGGCGCTCTGCGGCCCGGTCAACTCCTTCATGCTAGCCTTGAAAGCCATCACACCCGGTCCGTGTATCTCGATATTGCCGCCTTCCAGCTTCAGGTATGCGCCTTGTGCCGTCAGTTGTACATGCTGTTTGGCCGTGATGTTGATTTGCCTGGTGATACTGGCGACAGTGATCAGCTTATCTGCAGTGATCTTTGTCTCATCGCTTTGGCTTTGACTGCTGAGTGTGCCGCTGGCGGCGTGCAGCTTGATGCCGGTCTCTTGATTCGGTTTGGTGCTGTCGCTGGCTTTGCCGTAGGTGAACAGGCTGATGCCGTTTTTGACGGCGTGGCTGCTGTTTTTCTGGCTGGCGAGGTTGATGTCCTGGTTGGCGGTGATGCTGCTGGTGTTGCCGGCAGCGAGGATGGCGCTGGCCGGGGTCATTGCGGTGATGCCGGCGGGACTGGAGAGTTGCAGGTGCGGTTCGCTGTAGGCGGTGACTTGATTGCCACTTTCGCCGCCGCTTGCCGTTTGCATCACGACATCGAGGCTATGTTGATGTTGATCGATGGCGGGAAGCTTGTCTGCGGCTGGTTCAGCCTTCAGTTTTGCATTGTGTTTCTGTGCTGTTTCGGCCAGCGTTTTTTGCAAAGTATGACTTTGCTCGATCTGCGTTTGCGCTTCCTTGCTGTCGAGTTGGCTGCTGGTTGCGTTGGTGCGTGCATCGGTACTCAACAGCAAACCCTGGCCTGCACGAATCGCGACGCTGTGGGGTGTCTTGAGTTCTGCACCGTATCCGACGGTCGGTAGCCGCTGATTGTCTGTCTGATGCCGGATGTGGCCGAGATTCAACTCAGCCGTTCCCTGATGCGGTCCGGCGTGCTGTTGCAATGCAGTCCGACTTTGTCCCGGCGTGTCGTCAAAGACCAGTTGGTTGTACGCACCGACACCTTGCTGGCTGGCGCCCATGGCCTGGGTTTTGATGCCGGACAAAACGGCCGGATGATTGTGTGCGTCTTCATGGCCGGGAAACCACGCCGCTGCATTGCCGGTCGCGCTGCCCGGCCCCTGACTGACGCCGTTCCCTTGGGCATTTTCCTGCCCTTGTCCGTTGTACAGGCTGCCGATCACGACCGGACGATCGATATCGCCTTCCAGATAATCGATCAGTACTTTAATATGCCTTCTCCTCATATATTTAGACCCTACTGAACACCCAATTTATGGAAGGGATTTTTGTCAATCAAAAGACCTTTCTATTGCGCAAGCATTGATCAATTAAAGAGCGAATTCAGATAAACTCTTGGGCAATTCAATCACATCAATAAGACAAATGATTTCATTGCACATGCAGTCTTTTTCTTCACTCAAAAACATCACTCCTCTTCTGGTCATCGTACTTGCAACCTCGGGGTGCCAGGCAAAAGATGACAAGCCGGATCAGGCAGAGACTGCGGCAAAGGTACAGGCACTCGTAAAAGCCGCGAAAGAAAATCTCGTTGCAGTGCAAGGTGGGGAATTTCTGATGGGCGACTTTGGTGAGATTCATTCGGAAGAAAAACTGCCTTATCTCGGCAATGAAACTGATAACAAGCCGCTTCATAAGGTTGTCTTGTCTGATTTTTCTATCGCCAAATACAAGGTGACATTGGACGATTTCACGACCTATACCCAGGCACAAGGATTGCCACTACCTTATGCCGATCCAAAAAACAATCCACTAGATAAGCAGTTATCTCAAAATCCCAAGAAAGGCCTCTTTCCTGTTGAAGTGACTTGGTATCAGGCGAGTTCTTATTGCCAATGGCTAGGCAATCAAATTGGACAGCCTATGGATTTACCCACCGAAGCGCAATGGGAATATGCCGCACGTGCACGGGGCCAATTTTTGATATTTGCTACGGATAATGGCTTATTCGAAAAGGGACGAAACGTCGCGTCTAGTGAAGATGTAGAGAAAATGAGTGGAGATTCGTTTGCACCTATTCCAGTCGGTCTTTATCCACCCAATGCACTGGGATTGTATGACTTGGGTAAAAATGGACTTGAGTGGGTCAAGGACTGGTATGCAGAAGACTATTACAGTCGCTCGCCAGTTCAAGATCCGCAAGGCCCTGACAATGGAACAGAAAAAGTACTGCGCAGTCATCAAAACAGCAAAACCTATCCCGCAATGACGATGGAAAGAAATTCTAGAAAACCGGATGGTAGCGATGATTTAAACGACAAATTACGGAAAAATCTAAACTTACCTGTAACCACAGCTGGCTATAGTTTTCGTTGTTCAGCTCATCCTATTACAGGGACACCACATTGACCTAAAATTAGGCAAGCCTCGTTTCTGAATCAAGATCGAGTCCATTTAAAGGCTCCAATCGCTCCGCCATAGCAAATTGCCTGCTGTCCGTCGTGTACATTCCATATTCGTGGGTGTCGTTCATTGCCACCTGATAACCTCGTGATGGGTTGAATTTCAGGCGTCGTTCAATCGGCCTTAATTCATCACTCATGTTATCGATGCCCAAATCTAAAAAGCGTTTCACATGTGCTTGCATGTCTTCTTTGCTTTTAGTACCCGTCGCCGTCATGTGCTGAAACACATTGTCCCATTCAGCACGTGTTTGCACCCAACGCAATATGGTTAAAACAGCTTTTTTCCTTTTGCCATAAGCATCCATCCCATCATAATTTCCCGTATCGACCCAATCGGCCTTGCCATGGCGAGTAAGCTGATAAATCAGCATACCCTTGGTCTCTGGCGTACTGTGACGCAACATTGGTGGCTGACTCAATACACGCTGCGCTAACTTGTCTCGTTCTTGGGATTTTTCGTATGCAAGAATAGTGTTGTTAAGAATTGTCTGAATGTCATTCGCTTCACGCGCCAGAAAATTGGTTATTTTCTGCCCACTTTGAATCATTAAAAATTGAATGTCTTTCACGGCTCGAAATGCGTCATCCCCGATAAACGTCAAATGTTCATAATTCGCATGATAAAGCTGGTAAAAAAACCAGACGATGAATTCTTCTACAAGAATGGCATCTGCCTCGCAACCGATCTTGCCACGCGCGCCAACACCAATACATAAGCTCGCGGCCATCACGATACGAAATTTCCCTCCTTTGTAAGAAATTTCCAATTTCGCATTCCCGCCAATTCCCCCCATCGCACTGACGCCCGGCGCCAGCTTGACGAAGTTCTTGAATTCCTTCTTCCCTTCCGGATTGAGCCATTGCACCGCACCGTTCAGATCGGCGTCTGCCTTTGCACCGGCAAACACACCCAGCTCGCCTTTGATCGGGGTGATCTCGGCTTCTTTGCCGCCAATCTCGATGCCGTCCTTGTCCATGGCGAACAGCTTTTTCTCGGTGGTAGGGACGCCCTTGAAGCCAAGTTTCTTGGGGCTTAATGCAATCTCGGCGCCCAGTTCGGCGACGGCGCTGGCACCGACGATCCCTGATGCTTGCAGTCCAAACTCGCCTCTGATGGCACCGAGTGGATACACATCCCCACGCTTGCCGGTGAATTGCAATACCCAGCCGATGCGATGCGGCACGTAGAGTTTGATTGCGCCTTTGGCTTCGGCCAAAGCAAACTCGGCCTTGGCTTCGGCCTTGAAGCCGGCCTTGCCTTCCTTGGGGGACCATTCCGATGATGCGCCTACACCTGCCATGTAACGCATCAATTGCGCCTGGGCGGATACGTCGATATTGTTGGTGCCGAAGTTGCCGAATCCCTGTCCTTCAAACTTGAGATTTGTGTTCCACTTTTCGGCCCAGTCGAACAGAACGCCGTTGACGGAATGCTCGTCGAAGTCGATGAAGTCTGCCTTGATCTGCGGTTTGACGTCCTTGAGTTGTTTCTGCAGCTTGGCAAAGTCGATCTTGTTCTTTCCCTGGGCATCCTTCACCAGCACGCTTTTTTGACCGGATTGCGTGTCGGCTTTGGATGTGAGGTCGTAAGTCCTCCAGTGACTCTTGATTTTGTCAGACCGTACGAAGGTCATTTTTTTGCCGTACTGCCGCTGTGTTTTGCCGCCACTGCTGGCAGAGGATGTTCCGCCTTTTGGTATTTTTCGAATGGGAATCAGCTCGACGATCTTGGTGCCGTCGACTTTTATGTCACCCAATGGTTTGATTTTTTCTTTTAATTCTTCCTGCGCCTTTTTTAACTTGGCCTGGGCTTGGTCAACCGCTTTTTGCGCGTTTTCTTTTTGGATTGGATTGGCTGTGTTTTGTTGTTGCGCATAACGCGTGATGGCGTCGCTCACCGCCTGATTGGCTAGATGCAGATCGTCTACCGCCTTGCACATGTCTTTGCCATGCACTTCAAATGCGCCTGCCTCGGCTTGCGGCAGCAAAAGCAACTCGCCCGTCTCCGGCCTGAAGTACAGTTGTGTTGGTTTGTAGGGAACGACGACCTGGCTTTGATGCCGCGTGTTGTATTGACTTTCCCCTGCTGCCGTTTGTGTTTCAGACATGACGATCCCTGTTGCAGTTGATATTAATCAAAGTAAATTTTGATCTTTTTGCTTTTTGCGTTGGCAAGGCGTTGTGTCTGCCCTTGCGCGTCGGTGATGCCGTGGAAGGTTTTGCCGTCTTCATCCACGATGCGATAAGCGGTATAAGGCAGCGGTTCGCCGCTGTGCTCGTCCTTGACGACGAACTGCTCGTCGTACAAGGGCTTTGCCTTTGGTAACTCAGGTGCGTCGATGGCACCGTTTGCCGGTCCGGTCAACTCCTTCATGCTCGCCTTGAATGCCATCACGCCCGGCCCGTGTATCTCGATATTGCCGCCTTCGAGCTTCAGGTAGGCACCCTGTGCCGTCAGTTGTACATGCTGTTTGGCCGTGATGTTGATTTGCCTGGTGATACTGGCGACAGTGATCAGCTTATCTGCAGTGATCTTTGTCTCATCGCTTTGGCTTTGACTGCTGAGTGTGCCGCTGGCGGCGTGCAGCTTGATGCCGGTCTCTTGATTCGGTTTGGTGCTGTCGCTGGCTTTGCCGTAGGTGAACAGGCTGATGCCGTTTTTGACGGCGTGGCTGCTGTTTTTCTGGCTGGCGAGGTTGATGTCCTGGTTGGCGGTGATGCTGCTGGTGTTGCCGGCAGCGAGGATGGCGCTGGCCGGGGTCATTGCGGTGATGCCGGCGGGACTGGAGAGTTGCAGGTGCGGTTCGCTGTAGGCGGTGACTTGATTGCCACTTTCGCCGCCGCTTGCCGTTTGCATCACGACATCGAGGCTATGTTGATGTTGATCGATGGCGGGAAGCTTGTCTGCGGCTGGTTCAGCCTTCAGTTTTGCATTGTGTTTCTGTGCTGTTTCGGCCAGCGTTTTTTGCAAAGTATGACTTTGCTCGATCTGCGTTTGCGCTTCCTTGCTGTCGAGTTGGCTGCTGGTTGCGTTGGTGCGTGCATCGGTACTCAACAGCAAACCCTGGCCTGCACGAATCGCGACGCTGTGGGGTGTCTTGAGTTCTGCACCGTATCCGACGGTCGGTAGCCGCTGATTGTCTGTCTGATGCCGGATGTGGCCGAGATTCAACTCAGCCGTTCCCTGATGCGGTCCGGCGTGCTGTTGCAATGCAGTCCGACTTTGTCCCGGCGTGTCGTCAAAGACCAGTTGGTTGTACGCACCGACACCTTGCTGGCTGGCGCCCATGGCCTGGGTTTTAATGCCGGACAAAACGGCCGGATGATTGTGTGCGTCTTCATGGCCGGGAAACCACGCCGCTGCATTGCCGGTCGCGCTGCCCGGCCCCTGACTGACGCCGTTCCCTTGGGCATTTTCCTGCCCTTGTCCGTTGTACAGGCTGCCGATCACGACCGGGCGATCGATATCGCCTTCCAGATAATCGATCAACACCTCTTGTCCGACGCGCGGCAACGCCTGGCTGCCCCAGTTGGTGCCGGCAACCGGCGCAAGCGGTGTCGCGACCCGCACCCATGTTCCGGCGCTGTCATCGGCAGGGGCACCTGTGTGGCCGTCAGTGCTGGGATGCTGCAATCGACTGTGACTTTGCGCTCCACGTTGCCAATGGAATTGCACTTTGATGCGGTGATCACGGTCGGTGTGAATCACATCACCAGACGCTCCCACGACGATTGCGGTTTGTTGTCCATGCACAGTTGGTTTGGGATGAATCAATGCGCCTTGGCCGTCTCGTTGTGATGGGCGATACGGAATATTTTTTCGAATCGCATTGATTCTGTTGCGATACACAACTTTATCGATCGCAGCCGTATCGTTTTCGCTGAGTGCAGAAGAATCCTTTTGCTGAATCGAATCGGAGAAAAATGATGAGGAGACTTCGCCCAAGGCCTGGTTGATGGTCGCATGCATGTCGGCGCCAAGATTGTTATGCGCGAGATGAACAACGCGCAATACAGCAAAGGTTCGACTTTCTTCGCTTTCTTCCTGATCATGATCGGCGTGATCATTCAGCGTAAACACCGTTCCAGGGCGCAACGTACGAACTGTTCCCGCGCCGGTAAATCGTTTGTTGTATGCCTCGATTGCCTGCAACTGATTGGTTGCAATACGCTGCCCCTGTTCACGTGTTTCATACGCATATACGCCGGGAACATCCTGGCTTACCAGTGGCGTCTGGTCGCTGCTATTCATTGCTGCGCCATGGACTGCCACCGGACGCACATTATTCTCGCGATAGTTCCAGCTGACCAGTTCGACCGCATTGGTCTGCCAGCGGCGTATGCTACGCCAGCGATCGATGCTGTCTTCCTTCATCACCACACCGGGCTGGGTATAGCGAACCTGCGATTGTTCATTCGGCTTGAACGCTTCGTTATGATCCGCGATCACCAATGTATGCATACCGAAATCGGCATTATTCGTATCACCGCTGTGTTCAAACCAGACGAAAAGGCCTTCTTCGGCCATCAGCCTTTCGATAAAAGCGAGGTCGGTTTCCTGATATTGCGTCGTCAGGCTACGCTTCGGATAGGCATTGACGTCGGCGAGATCGACACGCCATGCCGGGTTCAATTTTCCTTGTCCCCGATAGTCGCTGAACACCGACTCAATAATCTCAATGACCGTCATATCTTGATAAACGGTGCTATCGCGGCGATAACGCAAAAAAGCGGTCCACGGTTCAATCGTCAATCGATAACGGGCGAGTCCGCCGTTTGAACCAAGATGCTCGAACTGCGTTACGTGTCCATGAAAAGGGCGAAGTTCCGTGCGGCTTTGACTGGTCTGCAGTTGCAGCAAAACCGGTTGTGAGATCAGTTGCTTGAGTTCCAGATTGGCATTCGTACTCAGCGCCGTTACTTCCAGCCGAAAACCGAATGCATCATGCAATCCCTCTTCATACAATTCAAAGCCTTCGATCCCACGCAGGGCTTCAGCCAGCAGAACAGGTGATTGCCCCTGCTTGTCTAAAGGTGTCGTCAGTCGAAGCATGCGATCGGCTTGCGACCAGCCTATGCCCAGCGCTGTGGTGATGTTATCGAATGAAAATTGCTGATTCATATTGCGTCCATTTACTAAAGGCGCGAAACCTGATGCGATTGGAAACGATGATTGGATACGATTACGCGGTTATTCTGACGATGTGCAACGCCGGTTTTTCCTTGCAGCCAAGGTGATAGCTACGGCCGCCCACCGACAGCGTCACATGCAGATTCTTGTCCGCACCACGATGATCGCCAGTTCCCCCTTCATGTGGCGCAGCCGTCAAACGCCATACATTGGATTGCATCAACTGCAACAGGCGACGCGCTTCCGCGCGCTGGGTGACGACGGCATTTTCGAGAAGGCCAATCACCATCGATGGGGTCAGCTTTTGCCATACTCGTTCAGTCATAGTCTTTTGCTGAAATTGCCCATGCCATAAAGGATGTGCCTTGCTCAAGATTTTTTGAGTCGTCACTGAATCCATGTTTCCTCCGATCGTTTGCCGTTGATACTTATTTGACCGCGTACTTGAATTGCCCCTGCTTGTTGGCTGTTACCTTGATTTTTGCGATCGCTCCGCCTTCGGCCATCCGCGATAACACTGATTCCGCGATCTCAGGAAGCACCGTGCCGTTTAGAATGTTGTCAACATTGCGTGCGCCGGAATCTACTTCGGTACACCGCGCCAGGACTGCTTCTACCAATGCATTGTCATAACTGAATTCGGCCTTGTGATTGACAGCGATCCGCTTCTGAATGCGATCGAGTTTCAGCGCGATGATTTCTGCCAGTACGTTGTCGGAAATCGGGTAGTACGGAATGACCTTGAGTCGCCCCAGGAATGCCGGTTTGAATGCCTTCATCAGATGCGGTCGCAAAGACTCTTCGAGCATCTCGATCGTCGGCATTTCTGCTTCCGATTTATTCAGGCAGGCTTGCATGATCAGATTCGACGCAACATTGCTGGTCAAGATGATGATCGTATTCTTGAAGTCAATTTCACGGCCTTCGGCGTCATCCATCACGCCCTTGTCAAACACCTGGAAAAACAGTTCCAGTACATCGGGATGGGCTTTTTCTACCTCGTCCAGCAACACCACGCTGTATGGATTACGCCGCACCGCTTCAGTCAATACGCCACCCTCGCCGTAGCCGACATAGCCTGGCGGCGAACCCTTCAAGCCGGACACGCTGTGCGCCTCCTGATATTCGCTCATGTTGATCGTGATCAATTTGCGCTCGCCGCCGTACAACACATCCGCCAATGCCAGTGCGGTTTCGGTCTTGCCGACGCCGGATGGGCCGACGAACAGGAACACACCTTTCGGCTTGTTCGGATCATCGAGGTTTGCACGTGCGGTACGTACACGTTGCGCGACGGCTTCGATCGCGTGCGACTGACCGATTACGCGATCCTTGATCAAGGGCACAAGATTCATTACGGTCCTGATCTCGTCCTTCACCATCTTGCCGAGCGGGATGCCGGTCCATGCTGCCACGATCTCGGCCACCACATGACCGTCGACCTGAATAGGTACCAGCGGCGCTTCAGATTGCAACGCCTTCAACTCAACCAGCATCTCCTCCAGTGCCTTGAGTTCCTTTGCGTCGTTCTTTTTGGATTTTGTCGACTGCTCATTCGCTACAACTTCTAGCGATGCGCGTGCGGTAATTATTTTTTCGGTCAGTGTTTTTTCCTGCTCCCAACGCAGTTGATGCTGCTTCAACTGCTCCTCCTGAGCCACTCTTTCCGTCGACAGTTGCTGCAACCGATCGGCGTGCTTTGCACCGGCGTTGCTTTCGCGTTGCAGCGCCGCGCTTTCTGCCGCCATGCGCTCCAGTTTCTTCACAACTTCTTCAATCAACGACGGCGTTGCACTTTGACCCAGCGCGACTTTTGCGCAGGCGGTGTCCAGCACACTGATTGCCTTATCGGGGAGTTGACGTCCGGTGATATAACGATGTGAAAGACGAACGGCTTCAGTGATTGCCTCGTCGTAGACACGGACATTGAAGTGTTTTTCCATTAGCGGCGCCATGCCACGCAACATCGCGCATGCCAACTCCTCACTTGGTTCTTCCACCTTGACGACCTGAAACCGGCGCGCCAACGCCGCATCTTTTTCAAAGTACTTTTTGTACTCGCTCCATGTCGTAGCTGCGATCGTGCGCAACTCGCCGCGCGCCAAAGCTGGCTTCAATAGATTGGCGGCATCGTTCTGGCCGGCTTGCCCGCCTGCGCCAATCATTGTGTGCGCTTCGTCGATGAAAAGAATGATCGCGTGTGGAGACTTTTTAACTTCGTCGATCACACCTTTCAAGCGATTCTCGAACTCCCCTTTTACACTCGCACCAGCCTGTAACAGACCCATGTCCAGCGTGTGAATTTCTACACCTTGCAGCACCTGCGGTACATCCTTCAATGCGATCCGCAGCGCCAGCCCTTCGACGACGGCCGTTTTCCCGACGCCGGCTTCACCGGTCAGAATCGGATTGTTTTGTCGGCGACGCATCAGGATGTCGATTGCCTGCCGAATCTCGGTATCCCGACCGATAACGGGATCCACTTTCCCTTCGCGCGCACGTTGCGTTAAGTTGGTCGTGAACTTGTCGAGCGATGGCGTTTTTGATGCCTGACCGTTATTGGTGAGCGTCTTGACCACGTCACCCTCCGTCTCCCCATCGATGGCGTTGCCCGTTGCCGTTGTGGGTTCGTTTTCCTGCGAGCCCTCGGTCAGGCGACTCAGATCGTGCTTGATGTCGTCCAGTTTGAACTTGGCAAATAGCTTCGATCCACGATAGGCAAGTTGTACCAAATCCGGTTCGGTCAGCAACGCCAGTAGTAAATGGCCACTGCGAATGCGCACCGATTGGTTATCCAGCGAAGCAATCAGCCATGCGTGTTCAAACAATTTGGGAAGATGCGGAGAAAATACCGGTGTTCGTGAGTTTCCGCTTTTGAAGCGCCCGATCTCGTTCTGCAAATCATTCTCGAGCTCCGACAGCGTGATGCCGGATTTGCGTGCGATCAAGGAAAAGTCACTACGTTCCTGCTCGAGAAATGCCAGAAACAAATGCTCGATATCGACCTCATACTGCCCCCGGGATACGCAGATTGCGGCAGCGCGTTGTGCGGCGATGCGCGAAGTATCATTTAGCTTGCCGATTAGTGTTTTCAAATTAATGCTCATTCACATCTTTCCCATTATGTAATCGCATGAATCTCGTAACAAACGTCCATACGGTCTTTTTTCTCATTTTCGCTTAGCAAAAATGTGTCCCATCCCAGATAACCGCTTGTACGCTGTGCATCCAGTGATGCGCCCGTCACATCTGCAGCAGCCAAAACCAATTGCACTTCGTATTCCAGAAATACGCTGGTAAACATGGTCAGCATTTTTTTCAATGCGCTGGCCGCAGTGCCTCCCGGCAGAAAATCCTCGAACATCTTTCGACGCAACGGCCCGATCGTCAATCGCATGCGCAAATCACGTTGCCAGACACGCTCGCCAATCATCGCCGTGTTACCGATCACCGCGTTCTCAGAACCAAGTATCGTCTGTTGCTGCGGCGGTACGTCATACCAATGTCCGACGAATTGCTTGATAGCGACCGGTGCGGAAAAGTACGACGCCAATATCTTTTGCATGTAAGCGGAAGACGGTGGCCGATGCCGCATTGCGGCGGCGAAATGGCCAATCGATTCGTCGCGCAAACCGCCGCCGTCATCACTTAAACGATCCTGCAAAGCACGGTGCCCAAGACCAGCTAGGGACATCAGCAACGGCAGAAAACTGTCTTTTCCATCAACCTGATACTGAAACTCAAGCCGATACTTGCGCCACGCCTTGAAAAACAAGGCCACGCTGCGATTGGAAAACGTATCCAGGAACGCGCGTGGTCCCGCATCCTTTTCCGCCGCCTCGTGCGCGGACATGCGCTCTGAATAATGAGCCGGCAACGTGCCATTTCCGCCAAGAAACCCCATGAAGGCCGGTGTCAATGCGAGGTTTTTCAGTTCACCGGTCTGCAAGGCTTCTGCCAGCGACTCTGCATCCGCTCGTGTCGCCTTGGGGATGATATGCAATGCCTCGATCTCGCTGGCGGGAAAACCCAGTGACACTGAATTTTGGAAGCGCAGATACTCTTCTATCGCTGTATCGTGCGATACACCATTACGCTTCAGCCAAAGCTCAAGCATCATCACCGCCTGAAAAAACTGAAAGCGGTATGGCTCGTCCAGCAGACGCTGAATTACACTAGGTTCGAATCGCCGTTGCGCGGTAAGCATCGCAGGATCTCCTCGCCAGTGCGTTTGGATGCAATCACGAGTTGCGTAAAACTGTTGGCATGCACATACAAGCCCAGAAAATGATCGAGTACACGGGTAAATACATGTATGCCGCTACCGACAAATCCTTCTTCATCCAGCGTGACCTTGACCTCGATCCCGCGCACCAGTGACGCAAATGGATTGCCGGCGATCCACGCGGTCGTCGCGCGATGGTCGATATCTTCCACGCTGCTGATTTGACGTTGCGAGATCGCGGAGCGCGGCAGGTCATACAAGTGGAGTGTTTCCTGCAATGCTTCCAAACCGCCTTTGGTCAATGAAAGATGATTCAACGCAAGATGTGAGATCAGACGCCAATGTGCGCCACGTCCACGCTCAAATCGGTGTGGCTCGGAAGGCTTGCGCAAGAAACTGATGGAACGAACGACCGAGCCTCCCTCCAGAAACAAATCCCCACCCGGCAAGCCATAACCAAGTGAGGCTGGAAGATTGCGGTTGGAGCAAGTGAGTTCGACGCTTAATGTATTTGTCTCGACCTTTGCCGGATCGAAGTCAATGTCGACGATCGAAATTTCCGTTTCATACCCTGGACTTTTCAACGCTATAAGTTCGTCGCGACGCATAGCCCAATAATGTCCGGCCTTATCGGATTTTTCGCCATGTCGCAGTGAATAGAAAGGACGGAATTCCGTAATGTGATCACCTTCTGGCGTCTGGCGAACCAGATTCACCGAATCAATGGAATACACCTCGTACGCAAATGCGCGCCGGGAATCTGCGACGACTGGATAATGTGAAGCTGTATGCGTCAGACGAATTGGATCGCCGCGCTGACGAAACAGATTGATAACCGGTGTGCATCCCAACGCCAGATTATTGACAGAAAGACTGCCCAGCATGTTGGCAGTACTGGAATCGGATCGAAGGCCTGCCACCACCAGATGCAACGTGAATTTTTTGCAGCCCGTTGGCAATGACTTGCTCAGCGCAGCAAAGTCGACGTCGAAGAAGTTAAACTTCTCCGGATAGGAAAAATATTCTGTCAGCAGTCGGTATGCGGGATGGGAGCGTGCCGGAAAGTCGATCAGCGAATCTTCATCGTCGAATCCGACTTCCGACAGTGGCACTTTTGCCAATGCCAACCATCGGCCATCGTCATTGGTTTCCACATAACCGCGCACAACACGCATGAACAATGTGTCGCGCAATGAAGCGCAGAACGACGGCTCACCATCGATGAATACGCGCAGCTCCTGCAGTCCCAGTTTGTCGAAACTGGATTGCTCGGCACTAATTTCAAATGTGATACCGATCCTGGATGTTGCAGCAGGCGGCAATCGTATCGCTTCTGGCGCCTCGATGATCGGATCGAAGTTGACTCGACTCAGACGTACTGGCGCAACGGTAACGGCATATGCCGTTTTGAACTTGCACGCGACACCTTTGACTGGACGCGTTGTCAATTCAGTTCCGCGTGGAATAGTGCCTACTGCCGTGAGCTGTGCTGCCGCCGCGGCATAATCCATTTTGGCGATCGAGCAGGATGGGAACGGCCGTAAATAATGCGGATATAGAACTTCAAACAACGCCTCGGTAAATTCCGGATAATCGTCTTCCAGACGTTTGGATGTGCGCGCATTCAGCAGCGCAAACGACTGAATCATGCGTTCGATATGCGGATCTTCCGATATCTCACCAGCCATCAACAAACGGCCGGCAATTTTGGGATAACGTTCGGCAAACTCTCGCGAGTACCGCCTGAGGAATCCCAATTCCTTTTCGTAGTAGGGAAGTAAATCGTCCAAGCTAGCTTCCCCCGCGCATTGCACGACGTGTTTTACTGATGGAGTATTGCAAAGTAGAAGGCTGCAACACTGCGTCGAAACTTACAGGCTCTTGCGTAGAATGCACAACGAGCATTGCGGAGATGGCAAAATTAAGCCGGTTGATCGAACCTTCTCGTAGTTCGAGTGAAGCGCGTACATTTTTTAACCGAGGCTCATGTCTTGCGACGCTCTGTTCGAGGCAGCGACAAATGTGAGCACGGTCGTCAATACTGGCCAGACTCATGCCGGAAAAATCATTTAATCCATAGGTCAAAATAGAATTACTGCATTCAGGGAACCGTCTCAGCAATTCTTCTGGAATAACGGTACGTGTATTGAGCATCGCTTCCAAATCTCTTGCGACGGTATCCTTGAGAGAGTCCATTGAAAGACGGGTGACCACATCAGAAGAGGTATGCGCCGAATCGGCGCCCATCAATCGATCGAACAACCCCGGAATAAAACCCTTCATGAAGACACGTTCTCAAATTTGACGCTACAGATGAAAAGAGAACCGTGGCACATCGATGCCACGGTTCTCACGCTTGCTACCGGATCAGATAACTTTGTTCGCGGACAAATCCCAGCCGCCTGACGTGTTACCGCCTGAGCCGCCACCGATTTTTTGTTGTGTGTATTTCCATTTGACCTTTGAATATTTAAGGCTAACGGATTCGTTCAAAATGTCGCCTTCGGTCACGACTGGTGTTACGCCACCGATCAAGACATTCTCCAGTTCAATTTCGAAATACTTGATGCGATCGCCCTTGCCGTCCGCACGCATGAATTCAAATTTTGCTTTTGGAATGGTTTTTCCCGAAGAGCAATTTTGCAGCAGAAGCGGCGTGGCAAGATCTGCATGTTTTGCAATTGCAATCTCTTTATGTTCACAACGCTCGGCCGTGTGACCACCACCGGTCGAGGCGGTTGCAGACTTAGGCTGCAACACTTCCCATTGCACGGATTTGCACTCGATCCAGTCTTTGTGCGAATCATCCGTGGATTCACCTTTGATACCATCAATTTGCAGATAAACGTCAATAGCCATGTTTTTACTTCCTTAGGGTTAAGATTTTGTGGATTGAGGCAACTCAGCAACTAAACGTAACGAAACAGACAACTCGTCCAGCTGAAAATGCGGACGTAAAAATGAGACCGCACGATAGACACCAGGGCGACCCGGCACCTCTGAAACCTGTACCGATGCTTCACGCAACGGGAATTGCGCCTTGGCTTCCTGACTGGCGTTGTCATCCAGCAAAACGTACTGTGTCAGCCAACGATTCAGGAAGTCTTCGACATTCGACGCAGCGGCAAAGCTGCCGATCTTGTCGCGCATCATTGCCTTCATGTAATGCGCAATACGCGACACAGCAAAAATGTATTGAAGTTGCGCCGACAAAACCGAATTGGCATTGGCTGAATCGGTGTTGTACTTCTTCGCTTTCTGGGCAGATTGCGCGCCAAAGAACGCGGCGTAATCGGTGTTTTTGCAATGGACCAGAGAGATAAAACCGAGATCGCTCAATTCCTTCTCGCGGCGATCTGTGATGGCAATTTCGGTCGGACATTTCAATGCGACCTCGCCCTCGTCGGTTTTAAAAGTGTGCGTTGGGAGATCTTCCACCAAACCGCCGCCCTCAACTCCGCGAATCGCTGCGCACCAACCAAAGTCCTCGAAGGCTTTGGTCAGCTTGGTTCCAAATGCATAGGCGGCGTTACACCACAAATACTTGCTATGGTCTGTGCCGTCGACATCTTCAACAAAGTTAAAACCTTCAACCGTTTTGCCATCCTTTGGATTGAACGGCAAACGGCCCAGAAAACGAGGCAACGCCAAACCAACGTAACGAGAATCTTCGGACTCGCGGAAAGATTTCCATTTGGCATACTCAACCGTCTCGAAGACTTTGGCGAGGTCTCGCGGACGCCCCAGGTCGCTATACGTTTCCAGTCCAAACAATTCCGGCGACGCCGCCGTAATGAAAGGTGCATGAGCCGCCGCAGCGATGTGCGACATCTGCTCAATGAAATACATATCTTCAGGCTGGCGCGTAATTTCAAAATCGCCAATCAACGAACCGTATGGCGCACCGCCAAAGGTGCCGAACTCTTCTTCGTAGATTTTTTTGAAAGCGGCGCTTTGATCAAAATCGAGTGCCGATTGAAAATCTTTTACCAGTTCCTTCTTCGTGACATTGAGTACTTTGATCTTCAAATTCGGACTGGTCGTCGAATTAAAGACCAGATAGTGCAAGCCGGTCCAACTGCCTTCCAATTTCTGGAACTCAGGCGCATGCATCACTGCACTTACCTGCGCAGAAATAAGGCGATCCAACTCTGCGACCCTGGCATCCAACGTGGCAGAGAGGTTGTCAGATACAACCACTGTGCCTTGCATAACCTGATCAACCAGCTCGGAAATAATGTCCTTGGCACGGCTATGTTCGGCGCTTGATTTTGCAACTCGACTTTCTTCGACAATTGCGTCAAGCAGATTGTCTTCTGCCGAAGAAGCCGCACTATCCAGAGTAGATTCTTGTTGAGCGGCCATTTAATTCTCCTGCTTTTTGGTTTGTTTGCTCAACGCCGCCAGCTTTTCTGTGCTATTAAGGACGTCACTCAAAATGTCTTCCAGCTTGTCATTCCCCGCAAGCTTGTTCCGCAGATCTGCAAGTTTGGTACGCGCCTCAAGCAATTTCTTCAATGGCTCGATTTGCTGAACTACTGCTTCCGGACGGAAATCTTCGATCGACTTGAATTTCAGTTCAACGCCAAACTCGCCTCCCTCTGGAGTCAGATGATTTGGAACGCGGAAAACCGCTTTCGGCTCGAGACCTTTAAGCACCTCGTCAAAATTATCGTTATCGATATTGACGAATTTTCGCTCTTTCAATTTCGCGGGTTGCAAGTCAGATTTACCACTAAAGTCGCCTAGAACACCCATTACAAAAGGCAACTCCTTCTGTTCGATTGCATCACCAATCTCGACGTCATAAGTCATTTGAACTCGCGGAGGGCGGACTTTCTGAAGACGCTTCTGAACACTTTCTTTTTTAGCCATGTGAACTCCTATCGGCGCAAATTGATCAAGATAAATTAGTCAAGAATGACTATTGAAGGGCACCGAATGGATTAGCGTTTGTACCGCTGTCCACTTCAGGTTCGGCGGATTTACTGCGAGTCGATGCACCACGCTTTGTCTTCCCGGCTGATGGAGCTGCTGCCCTTGACTTGGATGGCACCAGTACAGATTCTCCTAAACTTTCGCGCAATATTTTGGCGAGGCCTTGCGCCTCGGTGCGCACAGATCCGTTCAAATCGTTTTGAGCCTTGAGATCATTCAATGCCTTGGTCGTCAGGCGCAAACCTCCAACCGCAATGATGCTGTTGGCAACCTTGTCCTTGGAATCTCTGCTCAATACTTCTTGCGCATATCTGATCGCCTCGGAATAATTACCCTCATCGAAACGAATTTGCGCAAGGCGTAACCAAGGTTCTTTCTCGCCAGGGAAATGTGCAGCAATGCTTTTCAGAGTGCTCACCGTCTTCTCTGTATCGCCTGCCGCTTTCGCAGCATCTGCACTTGCTAATTGAGCTGCCATTTGCTCAGACGACGATGCATCCTTTGATTGCAACGCTGCGCATCCGGTCATAAAAAAAACAATCAAACCTGCACAAAGAATCTTCACTTCTGAACTTCGCATTTGAAATCACTTCCTAATATAAATTTAACAAGGCATCTATTGCCAAAGAAAGTCTGCACAAATCATATATTTAACCCGGCAATAAGAAACTCCCATATTTATGGGATTATCAATCACAAACAGATTTATATATAGTGAGCACCCGATCAGGTTCGACAACAAAAGAAATTCATGCGGTTTATTTCAATTTTTTTTATGGCAGTGATGATGTTGAACTTGTCGGGATGCGCATCCTCCGCCATTGGCACAGTCGCCAATATGGTTTTGCAGGCGTCCGGCATCGGTAAGCCCGACGTACCCGATTCGCAAAAGCCGCCGAGAAATGTCGCCATCAAATTGCATGCGAGTGCAAATCTGAATGCGGGCAATAGCTCGCGTCCGGCCGCGCTGGTTGTAAGGATTTACAAATTAAAGCAAAACGATTCTTTCCAAAGGGCAACGTACGACACGTTCCTTTCTCCGCAAAAAGAGAAGGAAGTATTGGGTGCGGATTTGCTGGAAGTTAAAGAAGTAACGTTGCTTCCCAAACAACAATATGAAATAACGGAGAAAGTAACCAAGGAAGCCGGCTTTATAGGCGTGGTTATGTTGTTTCGTAGCCCCGCTGCGTTACGGTGGAAAACTTCGTTCGCTGCAGAGCAAGCCGAGAAATCGGGAATCACACTTGGGGTACATGCCTGTGATTTCACATTGGGAGCTGGTGCAATACCGGAAGGCGAAGATGCATCTTCGTCAAAAAGACTTTTGACAGCGACGATCTGCCGCTGACACCAGCAACGAACTGATGGAATAACGCTACATGACTCAGACATCAAAAATTTTATGGGGAGAAGGCCTGTTTCTTCGCCCTCAGCATTTCCAGCAGCAAGATCAGTATCATGAGCGCCGTTTGCACCAAGCTACTGGCGCCATACATCCGTATGCCTGGGGCATCGATACGGTGCAGGTCGATCATGATGCATTGGCTCACGGTTCATTACGCATAATGGAACTATCCGCCATATTTCAAGACGGTGAAATATGCAATGCGCCTGACAGCGATGAGCTCCCTGATGTCATTGATTTAACAGGCATACCGCACACGCAACAGACGATTGTCTATTACGCAGCGCTGCCTTACATGAAAAGCTTTGGCGGAAACTTTTCGCCATTAGGGCAAGCGAACAATGCAGCACGCTATGCGCAATCGAATGTTTCGACGCCAGATTTGTTTACGCAAGCAGCCGAGGCAGAACTGACGTATCTCAAAAAGTCCATACGTCTCGTCTCTGAACTTGAATCGCGCGACTCGTTCGTCAGCATTCCACTACTCAAGCTTCGTCGTATTTCTACAGGTGGTTTTGAAATCGACGCAACGTTTGTGCCGCCAAGCTTGCGTGTACAAAGCGCACCGACGCTGTTTCTGCAAATGCGGCGATTGATGGATGCGCTGCAGGCTAAAGTCAATGCGCTGTACGGGCATCATCGTGAACCGAGTAAAAACGTGATCGAATTTCGATCCGGGGATATTTCGTCTTTCTGGTTGCTGCATACCGCGAATTCGGCGTTTGCGTCATTGACCCATTATTTCCACAATCCTGCATTGCATCCTGAACGCCTGTTCGAACAATTGCTAGGCCTGGCCGGATCGTTGATGACGTTTTCCAAGGGGTACTCCCTGGGAGATCTGCCCGCTTATGAGCATGCAGATCCGGGACCAGGATTCGCCAAACTCAACACAATCATTCGTGAGCTTCTCGACACCGTCATTTCATCGCGCTACTTCGCAATTGCGTTGACAGAAACCAGGCAGTCGCATCACGTAGGCATGCTGGACTCCGGCAAGATCGATGACAGAACGGCGTTTTATCTTGCGGTCAGCGCCAACATGCCGGCACTGGAACTTGTCGACATCGTGCCCGTGCGATTCAAGGTCGGTGCTCCGGATGATGTAGACAAATTTGTTTTATCCGCGCTGCCCGGCGTAAAGATGGCGCATACCCCTCAAGTACCCGCAGCGCTGCCAGTCCGGCCGGACACGTATTACTTTGCCCTGGAAAGCAAGGGGGCATTGTATGAACGTATGCTGCAAGCCCAATCCATCGCTATCTACGTGCCGTCCGGCATCCAGGATCTCAAACTCGAACTGCTGGCGGTCTCATCATGATCAATAAAACTGCACCATCATTGCTTGGCGCCGTCGAACAGCGTATTGCATCCGACTCGAACATCAACGCACACTCGTTGCTGGATTTGATGTACGAAGGCTTCTATGCACTATTTCTGCTCAAGAATCGCTGCGAGCCAGAGAGCGAAGATGCGTTCGCTGCAAAAATGCAGGCGTTCCTGAACAGCTTCGATCGCAATGCAAAGAAACTTGACGTATCGGCCGACGATGTTCACGCCGCGAAGTACGCTTTTTGCGCCGCAGTCGACGAGATCGTTCTGCATTCGCAGTTCGCTATCCGTGATGCGTGGGCGCGTCGACCATTGCAGTTGACATTGTTCGGCGACCAGCTTGCGGGCGAGAACTTCTTTATCCGGCTGGAAGAACTACGTGCAAGAGGCTCTGCTCATCTGCAGGCATTGGAGGTCTACCACATGTGCCTGCTGCTTGGCTTTCAAGGTAAATACCTGATTGAAGGTCCGGAGAAATTGAACTACCTGACCTCACGACTGGGGGATGAGATTGCCCATATGAAGGGAAAAAGTGGTGGATTCGCACCGCATTGGGAACGGCCAGATCAGATAGCGAATAAATTGCGTAACGATGTACCGCTATGGTCGATTTATGCAGTGTTTGCGCTGATGGGTCTATGCGCTTATATAGGTTTGAACTGGATGCTGTCGCATACAACCCTGAATAGTTTGAGTGCATACAGCGACGTTATTCGCATGGCGCCTCGCGCTGCGAACCTTACGATCATCTTCCCGTAACGGCAACGACCATGCATTTGTCGCGCGAACTCACAGGTGATGATTGCAAGGATGTCGCACAGGCCGCAAGGTCTTCGCGATGGAGAAGTCATGTCTGATTTTTCTCTTCCTACGCTGACACCGGACGCGCTAAGCGCGATATTCGGCAACGGTCTCAGCCAGAACGCTCGTTTGGTCACCATTGAAACCGCGCAAGATGCCAGCCTGCCTGACGCCATGGTGGTTGAACGTTTTGTCGGACATGAAGAAGTCAACAAACTTTTCTCTTTTGAAATCGATACGCTGTCGGTTTCGACTAGCGTCAGCCTGAATGAATTCATCGGTGAAGAAATCACGTTGCGCCTGCTGCAGGCGGACGGATCGCGACGTTCATGGCATGGCTATTGTTCAGAAGCTGCATGGCTTGGTGCCGATGGCGGCGTCGCCCGCTATCGACTTCGGCTAAGCCCGTTCCTTTCCTTCCTGGAGCGACGGCGCGACAGTTTTATTTATCAAAACAAGAACGTTCAGGAAATCATCACCGAACTGCTTGCCGATTATCCACAAGCCAACTACCGATTCGAGATAACGCAGACCTCGCTTCAGCGCGAAATCTGCACACAATATCGTGAAAGCGATCTGACTTTCCTTTTACGTTTGCTGGCTTCGGAAGGATTGAACTGGCGGTTCGAACATCAACAGGATGGCAAACAGACCGATACGAACGCATCGGCAAGTCATGCCAAACATCAGCTCGTCATTTTTGACGCGAATGCGCCGGCGCCGGATATGCCGGTCGATCGCAGTATTCGCTTCCACCGTGTATCGGCCACGGAAGCCAGAGACGGCATTACCGATTTTTCGGCAGAGCGACGTGTCCAATCCAATGCGGTGGCGCAATCAAGCTGGGATTTTGCAAAGGTAAGCGCAATCGCAGCAGAACATCAATCGTCCCTGCAGGCCGGCGAGATCCCGTCGCTGACCATCTACAACGGAAACGGGGAAAGACAATTTGCAAACGCAGAAGCCGCCACGCAACACACCGATCTTCTGCTGAAGTCGCTGGAACTTCAAAACAAGACATTTATCGGGACCGGTGCGGTACGACAGTTAGCGGCAGGCTATGCATTTACGTTGACGCAACATGAACGTTATCCCGATGGCAGCAACGACTTCAAGATCATGTCGGTCAACCACCACGCAGTCAACAATCTTGGCGCCGGCGCCGCGAAGATATTGGGCCTCGGCGATGCACCCGATCTGGCATCCGGCACCTACCGCAATACGTTTACTGCCGTTCGTTCTGCAGTAGCGATTGTTCCGTTGATTGCCAGCGCACCACTTGCACCTACTGCCGGCGGATCGCAGACTGCCAAAGTCGTAGGCATGCCAGACAGCGTGCTGACCACCGATCGTGATCACCGGGTCAAGGTGCAGTTCGCCTGGCAGCGCGGTACCGCTCCGCTGGCGGGCGGACTCTCGGATACCGGCAGCTCGGATACCGATGGCAACGCACCCGGCGATCAAAGCTCAGGTACATGGGTACGCGTTGCTGAAGCGCTGGCAGGACCCAACTGGGGCTCGTCATTCGTACCACGCATCGGTACGGACGTACTCATCGATTTTGTTGAAGGCGATATCGATCGGCCTGTCGTCGTTGCGCAGCTATATAACGGCGCGGACCTGCCGCCGTGGTCGGCCGGCATGGATTCCGATGCCAATCATGTCGGCGTCCTGTCCGGCATGCACAGCCACAATCTTGACGGCAACGGATACAACCAGTGGCAACTGGACGATACATCGGGCCAGCTTCGCATGCGTCTGGCATCCAGCACTGCGGCATCTCAATTGAACCTCGGCCATCTCATCGCGCAAGCGCCCGATGCCGCCCATCGCGGCGCATATCGCGGCCATGGTTTTGAACTACGGTCGGACGCCTGGGGAATGATACGTGGCGCGCAAGGCATGCTGATATCAACCACCGCGCGCAACGCTACTGCTACCGGCGCGCAATCGACGCAACTGGATACCAAAGAAGCCGTCGTGCAATTGAAAGCCGGCAATGAACTGGCAAAAACGCTGACCAACGCCGCCACACAGCAAAACGCACAAGTCAGTACCGATACATTGCAGGCACAGAACAATCTGATCGAGCGCATCGACCAGCAACAAAAAGGAAAAATCAGCAGCGAGCTCAACGGCCAATCTGCGCTAAAGACCGCAGTCGGCAGTCGCACCACTGATGCCGCACAACCAGTCGAAAAATTTGCAGATCCGATCATGTTGATGGACAGCCCCTCCTCCATCAACGCGGCCAGTCCGGCATCGACCGTGCTCTTCTCCGGACAGCATCTGCAATGGGATACACAATCCGATGTGCATTGGACTGCCGCACATACATTGGCCGCGGTTTCCGGCCAAACCACAACGCTGTTCACACATGCCGGAGGCATTCAGGCTTTTGCCGGCAATGGCCCTGTATCTCTGCAGGCGCATACCGACAAGCTGGAAATTCTTGCCGACAAGGCCATCACGATCATTTCTGTCAACGACAGCATCGACATCAAGGCCAACCAAAAGATCGTGCTGCAGGCGGGACAATCATCCGTCACGCTGGAAGGCGGCAACATCACGTTCGCCTGCCCGGGATTGTTTTCAGTCAAAGGGTCTACGCATCCGTTCACCGGTGGCGGCCGTAGCACCGCTAATCTGCCTAATCTGCCAAGTGAATTGGGCGCAGCACAGACAAACTGGATTGCCCTTGACTATCTCGACCCAGAAACTGCTGAAGGTATCGCCGGTGCAGACTACGAAATTCATTTTGAACAAGGCCCGGTAATAAACGGCACGCTGGATGACAACGGCAAAGCTCTGCATGAAAACGTACTGAACAAACCGGTAAAAAAAGTAATTTACAAACCGAGAACACCAGATAAAGACAAGCCAGCCAATCCACTGGAAGACCTGCTCAATGCATGACATGAACAGCAATCCAGCAAGAGCCGGCAAAGGGGAGCATTGATGGCTGAAATCAACGCCACGCAGATGCGTGACGCCCTTGCATGGGCAACCAACGATCCTGACAAGGCAAAGGAACCCAGCACCAATCCATTCGTATGGTTTTGGGAAGCAGTGCAAGGCGACTTTAACGAAAATCGCTCAACCAGCCAGATCGTCATCGACGCCGCCATCTCCATGATCCCGCTGGTCGATCAGGTATGCGATGCACGCGACCTGATTGCCAATTGTAAGAAATTGCGTGAGGACATGACCGATACATGGGCCTGGGTCGCATTGGCGCTCACCCTGATCGGCCTGTTCCCTACGTTGGGATCGTTGGTCAAGGGCGTGCTGAAAATATTCTTTCTGTTTGTGCGCCGTATGGGTGGGGATGCGACCGTCAAGGCGGTTGAACTAGCCATGACCTGGGTCATCACTTTTTTGCGGCGCCGCGATGTTCAAAAATATTTAAAGAATCGCAAGGTAGACGAAGTCTTTAACGAACTGGCAAAGCAGGTTAAAGAAGTGCGCGGCAAGGTGAACCTGAAGGAGTTGCTGGCCGCATTTGATCGAGGCATCGGGGTTCTGGACGGCTTGGTCAACAAGGTCAGCCTGATCCCGACGATAGGCAAGAAAGCCAAGGCAGCGCTAGAGCAAGTGCGCGATATTCGATTGAAGGCAGATGCAGGGCTGGCAAAAGTAGTCACCAAAGTGCAAGACATACTGAGCACTATCGCCATGCGGTTAGAGAGAGAAGCATTAGAAACACGGCACGGCATTGTCAATGCCAACAATGTGCATTTTCGCGGCGTATTGCCGGAAGCAGCTGCGGTGGGATTAATGCGCAAGCAGAAACCTTCCTGGCTAAGTAAAAAGGGCGACACATTTATCGATTCCGCTGACTTGAATGAATATCGTAAAAAAGTTGATAATCTTTCGGCAAAAAAAGACGCTTCGGGACAAATCCGTTCTGAAGCAGAACGATTCCCCACGCTTACCGACGACAATATTCAGTCGTTTCACAAACTGGCAGCAGATGTAATAAAAGGACCGACTCGCCTCTACCGTGTATTGGCCCCCAATAGTCGCGCAATGAGTGATTGCTGGGTCACGAAGGAAGTATTCGACAAGCTGCAAAGTCAAGCCAATCCGAAAGCCGCTTGGCGGCGTTATCTGGCCGTGTGGCCGGATTGGAATGTCGATGGACAATTCGTCATTTACGACGTCAAAGCGGGCGAAACTCTGAACGTCTGGCGCGGCCCGGCCTCCAGTCAAAAGAAGGAAGCATTGGACGGGTTTCACCTTGAAGGTGGGTGGGAACAAATCGTGTTCAAGCTTGAAAAAGGCGACGCACGCGCCGATACAATTCGGTATTACAAGATCAAGAATGGCAAAACAGAATCTCTGGGCAAAGTCCTGAACGAAGACGAGGTCGCAGTCCTTACTAAATCAATGAATGAACGGCAGAAACGAACATTTTATTCAGAACATCTTGCCGTGCGAGAAAAAATCAACCATCCAAACATCAGCGGTCCGTTCGAAACCGGCTGGGGTTATGAGGAATTTGATGGTGCCGGCATGTTCGCTAAAGTAGGACTACCGGAATTACCCGGCCAGACAACTCAGATCAGGAAGTAAGATGAGCACTAGTAATTTGAACTCAGCACCGCTATTGAGCACATGGCAAAAAAAACAAGCCGCCATGCTGTATCACTACGCCTCGCTCGATTATCTGAAAGAACTGCAACAGCTGGTCAACCAAGCCGTCGACGGTGTAGTTGATCCGCTGCTCGATCTTGCCAAGGCGCAGCAACGTGACCCTCTATTGATCGATTCGCGCTGGGGAACACGAGACACTTCCGAGAACTGGTCCAACTATGCGTGGCCTTTCCTCAAGGATTTTCAAGCGTCAATTGCAAAACAAATAGCGAATCGTGCATTTGAGAAATATTCAATCTCACGTAACAATGAATGCATGCGCGGCATTCATGAATTTTCGATGCAATGGGCCACGCCGGAAGAAGAAGAGCGAGTCGAAGCCGTGCTACGAGTGATCAGTAGTCACGCCAACAAAATCGATAACACGCTTGATGATTATCACAATAGCCGTTGGAGCGACTTTGGATTCGCTTACGAATACACAGCATTTTCCCAACAATTTCCGCGAATTCCAAAATTTCGCATTCGCACTGATGTGCAAGCCGAATCAGGCAAGGTACCAGTACGAACCGGTGTCTACGTTTCTCAGGACGACCCCCATGCCGCGCTGCAATTTGCTTGGATTGGCGGCGGTGGGGGGGCGTTGCGTCCATCCAAAACATTCAACGAGATTGGACTGGACGCACTGCATACCGTTGGTCGTAAAGACCTTTGGTTCAATGATCAAAAAATGTATGTGTTTGCTGGCCAAAATAAATACAAAGATCTGCTTCACAAAGAATTAATCATAGGTAGCGAACCCGCTCCTCAGCTTGCCGCTTCCGCCGTAGCAAGAGAGGCTTTTACCAATCGCCCCTGCAAATGGTATTTCGTCGAGATGCTTCCCGGCGAGTTTGAAGATATTGACGGCGAAGACGAACCTGCTGCGCAACCAAAACATGTTGCCTTGCGCGTCCAAGCAGGCCAGTCCTGCCCGGAAACCGGTTATTACTTCACACCAGCTCGTGCCGATTCACGCCGTCATTTCCGGCAGGGCGAAGTCATGCCCGACTTTGATTCCACATATGGCTTGACGATCTGGCAGTGGGATCAATTTCAGGATTGATGATGACCACCACGATAATCCATCCGCAGGAAATTTATCTGCTTGAGCGCTACATCTCGCTGGAATATTTTGGCGAACTGCGTGACGCATGGGGCACCATGGTCAAGCATGTGGAAACATGTTTGGATCAGTTCATGCAGAACCTGCCGTTGGACTATCGAAACCGGCCTCTTTCTGATCAACCCGATGCAGTATGGGGTGAGCGTGTGCTGCCTAATTTCCGAGATACATTTCAAGGACTATGTGATGGCTATATTAGGCTATCTCACGGCGACATGGCGGCACTCCATTATGCCCACGGCGTCACTAGCGACTTCAAAGGGCAAATGGATTTTTGGTCGGGCTGGATGAGTGAAGAAGATGAAGAGAAATACCGAGACTTAATGAGTGCAGCTCTCACTCTTTCTAGCAATATCAAGGCTACTGAAGGCGCATATTGGGATCACGGAGATTTAACTTGGGACTACGATGTTCCTTCACGCGGTCCGCTGAATCCACCACCCAATTGGCCGAGCTACCGTTCGGTTTCGTCTGTCAAAGCGTCAACCGGAGAACGCTTGTTAAAAAGCGGCATCTATTTGCCGGACATCGACGACAGCTGTGCTCAGTTTCTCAGTATTAAATACAACGAAGCACCAGAGGCAAGTGTGTTTGTCGGCATGAGCGATACATTTGATCCTGTAACACAGACAAAAGACGGCGAAGAGCCTCGTCACGAAAATCGCCCTTGCACTTGGACATTGATCGAACGGGTGTCCGATACTGGCGGTCGTTCAACTGCACCAAGCCTGCTGCCACCGACAACACATCGTGTCACTGCGGGTGAGTCTTGCCCAGAAACAGGCTATTACTTCACGCCAGCGCGCGCCGACTCGCGCCGCCGTTTCGAGCAAGGCGAGATCATGCCCGATTTCGAGTCGGGATATGGCTTGACGATCTGGCAGTGGGATCAAGTTCAGGATTGATGATGGCCGTCACGACAATCCATCCGCAGGAAATCTATCTGCTTGAACGCTACGTTTCGCTTGAATATTTTGGCGAGTTGCGAGACGTATGGGGCGCAATGATCAAGCACGTGGAAACATGTTTGGATCAGTTCATGAAGAACCTGCCGCTGGATTATCGAAAAAGACCGTTGTCCGATCAACCGGATGTCGTCTGGGATTAATGCAACAGAATAAGGATTTTATGGAAGCTGAACTTAATGCGATGGCAGGCTGGGTCGATCTTACCGATAAATCTTAAAAGAACCTCTCGTATGCGTCACTTATTCGTACTGTTATGCCTCGCCTCAATATTTCTGACAGGTTGTCAGAAAAAAACAATGAAGGAATTGTCTCCCATGTCTTCAAATGTCCATATTTACCTCGGAGAACAAGGTGAAGAATTCTTAAAAAAATACACCAACCAAGTCAATGTCAATCGCCAGCCGGCCGGTACGAATTTCTACAGAATAGCTTGGAACACGACCGCGCCAGGGATAGTTTCCGTAGAAAATGGAAAATCCGGTTTTACTGTCGCCAATGTTCTAAGCATCCAAGGCTCTGAAAATCTGACGCTTCCAAAGGAAGGGATATCTGAATTCAGCATCAATGCTGGCATTTCTCCTTCCGAGCTAATCAGACACGACGAAGCCCGTCTAAAATTATTTTCTATTTTTCAAAGTCTTTTACAGAGTGGCTGGAAGGTAAATATTCTTCGTAACCGTCCACGCCTGCGCGGTCAGGATATGTTGAATTACGTATCGAATGGAGGCCGGTACGGCACCTTGGATGCGGCCTATCTCCCTACCCTTGAAGAATGGATGCGTATTGAAAATTCGACGTCATGGGATTTTTACTCAGACCGTTCCTTTCTCACGATAAGTTTTCTACGCGATCAAAAACTAATGGATCCCAGTAAACCGGGTGCTTACTTATTAACCTTTGACATCAAAAGCGAATCTGAGTATTACCAGGACTTTGTCGATGCCGATGATCGCAAGCGATGGCAAGAACTTTTGCCAAGCGAATTGGCGAAATTGCCACCTATGCGTGCGGCGGCAGAAACAGAGGTCCGGGCACAAGGGCTCAAAGTCGACGAAACCTATCAGGGTCCACCACTTCCGGAATTTCTGCGCTAGTTATCGGAAGCGCCAAAATTACATGCTGACACCTCTTATCTGAATTTTTTGATTGATATTTTGAGACATTCTTCAAGACAAACAATTTTGCTAGCGCCAATATTGATGTTGGTGTTTGTCGCATTGTTTTCTTGTACTAAGCATGAAGCAAGAGAACATTCAAATATGAATGACCGTGTTGAAATCGGAATCAATGAATCCGAGGGTGGATTATCCAAACAAAATCCCGGTCTTTTTAAAATGATCGACCGCCCTCCTGGGGTCAAATTCTATGTGGCAGATTGGCCTACACGTTCTCCCGGCACAGTTTTTTTTAACAACGGTGAACACTCTTTCACCATGCGTTCCGTATTAAGTGCTACTGGCAGTGACGATCCAGATTTTGAAAATGAAAATATTTTAGAGTGGAATGTAAATGCAGGAATCACCGACGATGACCTTATCAATCACGATGAGGCACGCCGCAAATTTTTTTCCATCCTTCAATCTCTTCGCAAAGCTGGCTGGGCACGCAACATTTATTTAAGCGATCCTCGTCTCAAAGGCAAGGACGCCTTGAACTATATGCAATCAGGACAGGACGTTTATGGCTTGGATCCGGACTACGTATTGTCAATGGACGAATGGATGAGTCTGACAAGTCGAACCAACTGGAATTTTTATGCCGATCATGTCTATCTTGAGATCAACGTAACACGCGATCCGACAAGAACAGATCCGAACAAGCCCGGCGCCTATTTTGTCGAATACACGATAACCAGCGAGAACGAAATGATGCGAGCCCAAGTTGGCCCCAAAAAACGATTGAACTGGAAGGCAGAGCTACCGACCATCCTGCCCGAACTTCAATCTGCGCGAAAAAAAGAGGAAGAGCGATTGAAGAAAAATCATGTGGCGATCGATGAGACATATCAAGATCCACCACTTCCAGATTCTTTGCGCTAGTGCACGACTGCATTAAGCATGATGGTCGACTTAATCAACGCAAAAATTGCGTAATTAATATAGTGAAATGGGAGAAGTATTTTGCAACAATCTGATAACGGCACCAAGTCCACAAGACCGAACTTGCTTTCTGGATCTGAAGTCCCAGCCAGCGATAACGGAAGCATATTAAACACGCTGGACTCGACAAAAAAAGCCGCCCCCAAAAATTCGTCGAAAAAAGATTCACATTTATTGCGCAATAGTGTGCTTGTGCTCGCCTTAATAGCGTGCGGCCTCGGCGTTTATCTATTTGCGGGCTCAACAGATTCCACTGCGAACAAACAAGTGGCAAGCGTCGCCCCGTCACCAATAGCAAAACCAGACGGTGAAAAGGTAACAACGCACGACACCACAGCAGAACAAGCGGTATCGCAGTCGGCTATTATTGAAACTGAAGCAAGTGATAGTTCAGACCCGGCTGAAGCGAAAAAAGATCCAAAGACAAAGCTGACGGATAGTCTTGAGGCAGGCTTGCCGGTATCGGGCAACTCATTGAAAACCGCTCTCGAGAGTCCGAAGAAGACCAATGAAAAGCCGGTCAAATCAGTCAATGCAGAACGAGTACCCGAGAAGAAGAAAGCAGCAGCAGCCACAAACAAATCGGGCGACGAAAAGGCAACGGATCGCGATGTCAATATTTTGACGGCGCTGGTGGGCGACGAAAAGAGTTCGGCATCATCAAAGAACGGAACATCGGCTAAAAGCAAGCCGGCCGCCAAACAAAATACAAAACAAACTAAAACTTCCAAGCACGAGGAAGACGGCCCGGATATCGTTGAACGCAAACCAGGCGACAGTACGACAGGCCTTCTGCTGCGTTGTAAAAAATTAGGATTCGTCGAAGGAGAATTATGTCGTTGGCGTATTTGCAGCGGACGCTGGGATACAGATGCCGCATGCAAACCTCCTGCTGCTGCCTCGCAATAAATTGCGAGAGCCATTTCCCCTAATCTTTGTACCTTAAATTCTGAGTTTGTCAGTTTGTACATTCAAGAAAGATTGATGTGTTTTTTTTAGGCGTCGTGGTTAGTTTTGGCATCGCATGTAGTTTGGCCTGGCTACTGTTATTCAGCACGTCTCGCGAGAGTCTTCTTATCTCGATAAGAAAAATTAAGTACCAGCTGCTAACCAGCTTAAAAAATTGGGGAAATCATGGATCGACTCCAAAAACTAGTTACGCTGAAAGCTGGAATATTTTCTGGCGGGCGCGCTTGCATCAAATCAAACAGCATCGATTGATTGCAGTGATTGCGGCGTCCGTTTTATTTTTTCCTCCGGTTATCGCGTTGGTTTTTAGCAGCAAAAGTATGCTGGGCACGTACGAAGATTCAGGCCGCGAAGTCAACACGCAGATTGCCAGTCTGTTGCAAGGCGAGCAGCTGGTACCGCCGCCGCCGTTGCCGCCAGAAGTATTTACGACTGCCGCAGCAACACTTCAACGACCGATGCTAGTTAATGCAAGCAGGAATTGGGATCAACTGGATGTCGACTTTACGCAGTTGCTGCTTTTGACATTCAAGATCATGAAAGAGAAATACGGATACGACATGGCAATTATTGAAGGTTACCGAAGCCCGGAACGGCAAAACATGCTTGCGTCAATGGGTTCGAATGTAACCGGTGCCTTGGCATTTCAAAGCTATCACCAGTACGGACTTGCTGCGGATTCTGCCTTCATGCGCGACGGCAAACTGGTTATTTCAGAAAAAGATCCGTGGGCAATGCGTGGATACGAACTGTACGGCCAGGTTGCTGAATCAGTAGGACTGACCTGGGGTGGGCGCTGGAAGATGATGGATTTTGGCCACGTGGAATATCGCAAGCCGGGCTTCAAACGAAAAACAATTAACGAGTCATAGAGGTTTACATGGGAAAGCCATTGATTGTATTGGGAGACAAAACGTCGCATGGCGGCGTTGTGCTTGAAGCATCAGGCCAATCGATGACAGGCAGTGTTCGCATTGCCCGCGTCGGTGACAAAGTTTCCTGCCCTCAAAAAGGGCATGGTCCCTGCACAATCGTCAGCGGTGATTCGACATTGATCATTGATGGGAAACCTGCGGCGCGTGATGGCGATACCACTTCTTGCGGTGCCATATTGATCGCCGGTCAGTCGCTCACGTCAAGCTAATGACGCGCTTTAACGTATAACCTGGAAAGCCTGCTTGCAATGTCAGTCTGGATAAAACGTCTTTCTTTGATCGTTGGGCTGTTTGCTATCTGTTGGATAGCAATGATCCTCTATTGGCGCACCAGTCATCAAATGCCTGGTGCGTCTGACTTGGTTATCTATTTACTTGCCATGCCTTTAGGCATTCTGTTCATCTATTGGACGGCAAAAGTTTTATTTCTAAAGATAAAAAATCCTAAATCAAAAGATTTCGCCGCTATCGTTCCTGAAAAAGAAGTAGACGACAGCGAAGCGAAGCTCACGCTTGTGCTTCTTGCCAGCGCAGTACGCTCGTCCGCCGGCAACGCACCGGAAGAAATTCTGCAAGCAATACGAGAAGAGCATGCTGCACCACAACTTGATAAACATCTGACAGACAGCAACGGATTTCCCGTATTGACGGGGCGCATTGCAGATATTGATGAAGCAGCAGCCGCAGACAGATGGTCTGAATGGTTCGTTTCAAAAAATCACCCTGCCCATACATGGTCACAAGAACAATTGCGCGCAATGGATCTGGGAAGCAGCGTCGCTATGGAATTAATTGACCAACTCATTGCGCATGAGCTGATCAACACGTATCAGATGGCAAGCGATGGACAAAAGGAAAACGTCAGATTGCCGACGTTGCATCTGCAAACCTTGCTTCCACCGCAATGGACAGGGATCGACAAGCAATTGGCCAATGCCTGGCTCGTTGATCAAATAGTGGAAGCAGGGTGGCCGAAGGAAAAACTATCGGTACGGGAAATGGCAAAGCAGGACCAGCAAGACTTCTCGCCGCTGGCTCAACTGGATCGATTGATTTTGGAATCTCATCGTCTTCGCTCTACCGATATGACGTTGATGATGGCATGCGAATCGTTTATCGGCGAGCAAACCATCGAGCAATGGGAGACCTCAAATCGCCTGATGAGCAGCAAGAATACAAAAGGACACATTCCCGGTGAAGGTGCCGCGGCAATTCTTCTTTCAACCGCGTCAACGGCAACGACATTCTCTCTAGAAAAACCGGTATTACTGCACCGCGCCGCTCGGAAATTCCGGGAAAAATCGATTGAAGCAAGTGGCGTCGTCAGCGGCGAACTCGTTGTCGATCTATGCGTCGAGGCATGTGCTGCTGCCGGCATCGCCGCAGACGCCGTCAAGCTGGTCAGCAGCGATACCGGCAATCACCCGAATCGAATGGCAGAGTTGCTGCAAGCCGTGCAAACACATTTGCCCGACATCGCCCCCAACGAGCAAGTCGCAAATGTAGTGACCGCTTGCGGTAACGCCGGAATCGTATCCACACTTACTGCACTTGTTTTAGCACATGGCGAAACGCGCACCACTGATCAACACACCCTTTGCATCAGCAATCAACACCCTCAAGAACGTTTGGCGGTAATCATTAGTCCGCTGACGCCGGTTGCATCAGCCTAAAACCTTATATACAACTTCCTTTGAACACTATGCGACGATTTTTGCAATTCCTGACCAATAAACGCACGTTGATCGTGATCGGATTTTTGGCGTTGGCGATATTCCTGTTGCTTGCGGCAGATACCCTTCAGATTGCGCTTCAGTGGGCTTTCATCATTTTTGCGGTGTTGCTGTTGATCGGCGGCGGTGTTGTGCTGTATCGCTACTACAGAACACGATCGAACTCGCAAAAGTTCAACGACATGCTGGAAGGTCAGGCAGAGCAATCAGACAAAAAGCTGGCATCCGTCAGCCGTGATGAAGCAGAAGTTATCCGCAAGCGCATGCTCGCAGCCATTTCGACGATCAAGAATTCCAAGCTCGGCGAAACCTCCGGCGCCACTGCACTCTATGAATTGCCTTGGTACATGATCATTGGCAATCCGGCCGCAGGGAAAAGCAGTGCAATTGCCAATTCGGGCCTGCAGTTTCCATTGGCTGATAGCAATGGCGGCATTATCCAGGGTATAGGTGGTACAAGAAATTGCGATTGGTTCTTTACCACCGACGGTATTTTGCTGGATACCGCAGGACGGTATTCAGTCTATGAAGAAGACCGTGCCGAATGGTTTAGCTTCCTTGGACTGCTCAAGAAATATCGTCGTCGTGCGCCCATCAACGGCATCATCATCGCTGTGAGTATTGCAGAGCTCATTAACAACCGTCCGGAATTTGGTATCAATCTGGCAAAAAATCTTCGTCAGCGTGTACAGGAATTGACCGAAAAACTGGAGGTCTTCGCCCCGGTTTACATCATGTTCACGAAGGCTGATCTGATCACCGGCTTCAACGAATTTTTCCACGATATCGATCGTTCCGAGATCGATCGTGTATGGGGTGCCACATTCCCATACAACCCGCAAAATACCAGCGAAGATGTGCTGACGCATTTTGACGAACATTTCGATAAGTTGTACAACGGGCTGAAGGAAATCAGCCTGGTCAATATGAGCATGCATCGTGGCGATCGTCTTCCACCAGGCATTCTTACCTTTCCTCTTGAGTTTGCAAATATTCGCGATCCGCTACGTGCGTTTATCGCGACCCTGTTCGAAGAAAATCCGTTTCAGTTCAAGCCAGTGTTTCGCGGCTTCTACTTTACGAGTGCGCTGCAGGAAGGTAATGCGACCAGTATGTCTTCCGAACGGGTTGCGCAGCAATTCGGCCTCAAGTTGCAACCACTTGAGCAATTCGAGACCACGTCAAAACAGGGAGTATTCCTGTTGAATCTGTTCCGCAAGGTGATCTTTGCGGACAAGAATCTCGTTACACAGTATGCAAGCCGAAACAAGATCCGACTGCGCTACGCGATGTTTTTTGCGGCGACAGCAATGGTGGGGCTCGCATTGGGAGGCTGGAGTTGGTCATACATGGGCAACAAGCAGCTGACTGAAAACGTGCAAGCCGATCTGGACAAAGTCGTCAAATTACAGGAATCAAGACTGGATTTGCAATCACGGTTCGAGTCATTGGAAATACTTCAGGACCGCATCGAACAACTTCAAAAATACAACCACAGTCGCCCGCTTTCGCTCAGTTTCGGTTTGTATCAGGGCGATGTGCTTGAAGCAAAATTGCTTGAAGAATATTTCGCCGGCGTCAAAGACATCATGGTGAAACCGGTCACGATAAATGTAGAAGCATTTCTCGCGGAAATGAATGCTGAACCGTCTCAACTGACGCCGATGAATCGCGCCCCGCAATTGATATCTACATCAGCAAGTGCAGGTAATCCACCGCAATCAGTTACAACAACTGCAGCCAGCGCATTAACCGGCACGCAGCAGTACAAGGATGCGTCACCAACCAACGTCGAGGACGGTTACAACGCGCTGAAAACCTACTTGATGCTGGGCGACCGTACACGGGCAGAATCCAGCCACCTCAATGATCAGGTTTCTCGTTTTTGGCGCGGCTGGCTGGAAAGCAATCGCGGAACAATGCCGCGCGAGCAACTTATCCGAAGTGCTGAACGCATTATGACTTTCTACCTTTCGCAAATCAGCGATCCATCATGGCCAACAATCGAGCCCAAACTCTCACTCGTTGAGAAGTCGCGAGACACTCTGCGTCGTGTTGTCCGTGGCATGGCTGCCCGTGATCGGGTGTATGCCGACATCAAGGCACGCGCATCCACACGTTTTCCTCCGGTGACAGTAGCTCGCATCGTTGGCGATCAGGACAAGGAACTGCTCGCAGGCAGCTATGCAATTCCTGGAACATTTACTCGGGAAGCATGGGAAGGCTTTGTTCAGGATGCATTCAAGGAGGCGGCAAACAAGGATTTGCAAAGCAGCGATTGGGTTTTAAAAACGGCGTCAAACGACGATCTCACGCTGGAGGGAAGTCCGGAGCAAATTCAAAAAGTGCTGGTCACCCAATATAAGACCGAATACGCAAAAGAGTGGCAGAAATTTGTTCAGGGGGTCAGCGTTATTGAAATATCAAATTTCGACAACGCGGTTAAGGCCATGAATCGATTTGGTGATCCGTCGACTTCGCCAATCAATAAATTCGTCGAAACCGTCTACGACGAAACATCATGGGATAACCCTTCCCTGGTCAATGCTGGCCTGATGAAAGCACAGAGCGGTTTTGTCGCATGGTTCAAGCAAACGATATTAAGGCGATCGCCTTCCGGCGTGAACGTCAACATTGATGCCACAGGTAAGGACGGCGCAATTCCAATGGGTCCGGTCGGCAAGGAATTCGCCGGCGTTGCACGACTAATCATCAAACGCGATAACAACGCATCCCTGATGCGCGGTTATATGGAGATGCTGTCCAAACTCCGCACGAGATTTAATCAAATCAAGAACCAGGGCGACACGGGTCCCGGCGCCAATCAACTGATGCAACAAACGCTGTCGGGCAGCGGTTCTGAGCTCGCGGATGCGTTGAAGTATGTTGACGAACAGATGCTGACTGGCATGACCGATACGCAAAAACAGGCAATCAGGCCCGTACTGGTTAGGCCACTGATACAGGCGTTTGCCGTAACCATTCGTCCTACCGAAGCCGAAATGAACAAGATTTGGCGTGCACAGGTCTATGAACCGTTCCAAAGCACACTAGCGCCTAAGTATCCATTTGCTGCGGATTCCAAAGTTGAGGCAACAACTGCAGAAATCGGTCAGATATTCGGACCGGAAGGTGCCATTGCAAAATATGTCAATACAACGATGGGCCCATTGATATTGCGTCGTGGCGATTTGCTTGCTCCTAAAACATGGGCGGATATGGGAATAGAACTTTCCCCGTCGCTTGTGAGCAATTTTTCGCGCTGGGCGGGGGGGCTGGGTGCCAATGGTGCTGCCGGAGGAGGAAGCGGTAATGAGGCGCAAACTTTGTTCCAGATTCAGGCACTGCCTGCGGCCGGGACTCAGGAATACACCATTGAAATTGATGGTCAGCAGCTTCGATATCGCAATACGCAATCACAATGGACCAATTTTGTCTGGCCTAATTCGCAAGGAACGCCGGGCGCGACAATCAAGGCTGTGACATTTGACGGTCGCACGATCGAAATCGCTAACCAACCGGGGCGTTTCGGACTGGAAAGGTTGATCAACACGGCAACCCGCACGAGAAAACCTGGCGGCAATTTTGAGTTGAGCTGGACCGCAGAAAACATCACGGTGCCGATCATGCTGAAGATCATTAGCAGCCCGCAGGTAACCGGAAAAACCAGTGATAACGGCCAAGGATTTCGCGGCATGAAATTGCCGGAAACAATCGCGGGTAAAGCAGCGCCTCAAATGACAGCTCCGGTGCAAACCACAGTAGAAGGAGCCGTGCAATGAGCGCCGCAGAAACACAAAGCAACATTGGCTACTATGGAAAAATTCCGAGCCGGGGCGACTTTATCAAAGCCACTGACAATATGGCATTGATCGGCGTATTGGATAACTGGATTGCCCAAAGCATGGATTTGCTGTCAGCAGACCCACGCTGGAAAATTTCCTATGACGCCGTGCATCCGATGCATTTTGCGTTCATTGGCCCTAGAAGCAAAAAGGCAATCGCCGGGCATTTGATTGCCAGTAGCGATCAGGCGGGCAGACGCTTTCCGTTTTTGGCTGTCAGTACGGTCGAACTCGACGAACCTGACGACTTTCTAGGCAAATCGCCCATGGCATTTGCGAGATTGTGGAATCGTCTTGAGAATCAGGCATCCGAGGTGATCAAGGCATCGGATGCTGCCAAAGCCTTGCAGGACCTGACGAATACCGATATCAGTTTGCAGTTGGAAAGCGGTGCTTATAGCGCTGCATTCAAGGACTATATGGAGATTCAAACGATCGGTGGATTGGAAGCATTGCTAACTCAGGCTGGCTTTCCCGGTTCGTTACGTCAGATGATTTTGGCTATTGGAATTTTGCTGCAGCCGGTCATGGCCAGCGGCTCATCTCGTCTGGACAAGAGTCTGGTATTGCCTCTACCAATCGATCCCATCTATCGCAACCTGACTGCCTCCTTTTGGCTGCATCTGATCTCGCCTTTTTTACAACGAGGTAATTTTGAACTGGCGGTCTTCATCACGAAAATTGCAGGGAAAAATGTGATGATCGTTGGTTTTAGTGGCGCATCACCTCGTACGTTACAGGCAATTGTGGATCATCAATTTGCTTCCGAACACCACATCTCGTTCGATGATGCGGAATGGGTTGAAGAACAAGTTGCTTCCGATTACAGCATCAAAAAAGTTTCCACCTATCTGTCGCAATCGACATTGTCGTTGCATTCTGCTCATGATTCATTTCATGAAGCATTTATTGGAGCCTGACTCATGCGTTGCCATTGGATTGCTTTTAGTTTCCTTCTTTCTTCATCTGCAGTATTTGCGCAAAATGTCGCTCCTGCCATTACAGATCCAAAACCAGGGCAAATTCTCGTGACGGGAACCGTGCCCGATGAAGCCAGCAAGGCCAGCGTACTTACCAAATTGCAACAGCTATATGGAGCCGATCGCGTAGTCGATCAAATCTCTATTGGCGCTGTCGTTCTTCCGGCAAACTGGAATGGTTACGTTCAAAAGCTTATCAGCCCTGATCTGAAAATGATCAGCCGCGGCCAGCTAAAAATCGACGGCACTGCCATTAATCTTAGTGGCGAAGTAAATAATGAAGTTCAAAGACAGCAAATTGCCAGCAATATGGCTGCCAATTTGAATCCAACCTACACGATCAAAAATGGTTTGCGTGTCTCTGCATCCGAACAAGGATTACTTGATCACACTTTGGCGAATCGTACTATCGAGTTCGAAAGCGGAAAGGCCACGTTGACGCCATCCGGCAAAAAAATCCTGGACGAGATGACTTCTGCGCTGCTACAGCTAAAAGAGCGAAAGGTTGAAGTAATCGGCCACACGGACAATTCAGGCCTGCGCTCACGTAACTTGTCCCTCAGCCAGGCAAGAGCAGATGCGGTCAAGGAATACTTGATAGAGAAAGGTTTGAATCCGGATCAGATCAGAACATCAGGACAAGGCCCGGATCGTCCACTTGTTGCGAACGACACCCCGGAACAGCGATCACGCAATCGCCGTATCGAATTCCGGGTTAGCCAACAGTAAGCGATAGATATCAGTTTTCTCCGGCTTGACGCAAACCCAGCAGTTCTTCGATATGTGATAGGGAGGATTGATCTTTGATCACGGTACGTAACCATTGATCCAAAGGCAAGTCTCCCCAATTTGCAGCTTTGTCCGCCAAGTATGCGACCGGACTGTGAGGTTCGGTCCTGCGAAAAAAATCGGCAACATTTCGTAATTGTTTTAGAGCCTGCGCACGGTTCTCGATAGCCGCATTAAAACTTTCTGTATTCACATTCACATTCACGTTCTCGGTTTGCTGTATCGCGGACGAAGCCTTCGTACTCACGCCGGATTCGGATGCAAATCGACTGATAACGCTAATCACGTCATCGATAGCATCTTTAGTCGCTGAAAATGCTGGGCCGTCTTGTCCCACTTTTGCGTCGATTGATCGTTCGAGTTGAAGAAGAGCCTGCTTACAGGCGGATGCATTGGACAGCAATGTTTCGTAAAATTTGGGGGAAGATTTGCGTCTGGCCGATTCAATGTCGGCGAGCGTAATTCTGCTATGAACATTTGACTCGCCATTTGATCGATCGCTGTCAGCGTTGCGCGATCTGGCAAATTCCAAATCAGAAGTCGAAAATGCGCTGCCCCTACCCTCGGTAATTGGCATTTCACGCACAAGTTGCACTGAACGTCCAAGAAGCCAGCCGACATTACCAATCCGAAGTTCTTGATCGTTATCGTCGGGGACAGGATGAATATCTTGCCAATAACGGTCCGTCAGCTCAGCCAACAAATGGTATCCCTCGGCTAATCCATGAAAACCATTTTCTTTTGCACAAGCCTCAGCAAACCAGACCGCCAGTCGCAAGTCTTTGCTTTTATTCTGCAAAAGATCTGCACAATGCTCAACGACGAAACCCCAATCCGCTTCTTTGATCTCTGTTACCCATTCGCCCTGATCCAAGGATGGATCATCAAAGCGACGCGCTTCGGCTATCGCGTCCAATTCACTGGAGAATGACAGGTCGACGCCACACGGCTGGGCTTCATTAATGGGTGCAATCAACTGCTCGATAGAAATCATGGATCTTCCTCAAGAAAAATTTATTCTAACGCAAGCTTCCTTGTCCCTTCTTCCCATAAATTTGATATTTTTCCAGAAGTGCTGAGGTTTTACATCTGCGTGTGTCAAAAGTGCGACTCCACACTATTCGCCCCCACCGTTACTAGCGGAGTTATATCGCATCACAATATAAAACGGGCTACAAGAATATTCTTGTAGCCCGTAAATTTGGTGCCGACTGCCGGTTTCGAACTGGCCACCTGATGATTACAAATCTCCGGAAATCACAAATAGATCGACGTTGACAGTCATTGATCGACAACCATAAGTCATTGATTTCATTGATTAATTAAAAGTTTATATGTATTTTGCAGATTGATTGAACTTGATCAAAATTACTTAACCTTTCTACATACTGCCTACATGGTGCCTACACGGCACGTACGAGACACAGGAATTCGGCATGACAAAACAAAACTTCACAGTTGCTCGTGTTGAGAATCTCAATTGTGAGCTAGGTAAACAACAAAGTTTTTATTGGGATGCGAAAACGCCAGGGTTTGGCATAAGGGCTACTGCGTCAGGTACTAAGTCCTACATATTTGAATCCAGATTGTTCGGAAAAACCGTTCGAATAACCATCGGCAACACTAGGACATGGGAATTGGGGCATGCACGCAGCGAAGCACTCCGCCTAAAGACTCTTACAGATGCTGGCAAGGATCCTCGCGAAATCAAAGATGAGGAACGTGCTGCATTTCAAACGAGACTTGAGGCTAAAGCTCAAGCTACGCTCATATTCGAGACCGCTTGGAATGACTATGTGGATTCTTTAAGCGTTAAGCTCTCGCCCAAAACTAAACAACCGAGATCTGCGGCATACGTAAATGATCATCGTCGCTTTGCCGCTCCTGGTGGCGAATGCAGGAAGCGCGGAGACAAGAAAACTCAACGTGGCGCTCTTTATCCACTGATGGCAATGAAACTGTCAAATCTGACAGTTAATGTAGTAAGTAATTGGCTCGAATCAGAGGTTCCGAACAGACCAACTACAGCTGCATATGCGTTCCGGATGCTCAAAGCATTTATGAGATGGTGTGAAAGTCACGACCAGTATGGCGCGATCATACCTGCAGGTAGCTGCAGTTCGCCTAAAGTCACCAATGTGCTTCCTCGGATCGCGACAAAAAGCGGTGACAGCCTACAACGTGAGCAGCTGTTGGTATGGTTCAAAGCGGTGCGGGCCCTTCATAATCCAGTTCAGTCGGCGTATCTGCAAGGCTTACTAATCACCGGAGCTCGCAGAGAAGAGTTAGCATCACTTCGCTGGGAAGACGTTGACTTTCGTTGGAGGAGCTTGCACTTAAATGACAAGATCGAATCGGAAACAGGGCGGGTCATCCCGCTCACTCCCTATTTCGCATCACTACTGCTTGAGCTGCAAACACTTAACAACACTCCTCCGACTAAACGCCGCCTAGAGCATTTAGCTGCCACAGGGCGAGAGTGGGCACCATCGCCATGGGTTTTTCATAGCCTTAACTCCGCCGAGGGCAGAATCGCCGAACCTCGATACGCTCACAATCGGGCTCTACATGCCGCTGGTTTGCCACATATATCGTTACATGGTCTACGCAGATCTTTCGGCACATTGTCAGAATGGTGCGAAGTCCCTGTTGGAGTTGTGGCACAAATCCAGGGACACAAGCCTTCAGCTTTGGCTGAAAAGCATTACCGCCGCCGACCTCTTGATATGCTTAGAATGTGGCACGACAAAATTGAAGCTTGGATTCTAGAACAAGCCCAGATTAGTGGACCTGCATTGGCGGCGGCGTAACATACTCTCGGGGAGCCCAATAAGCTTGAGTTCTCCTATCCCATGTCTATGGGATAGGGTCTGCAAAAGATGTCATGTAAATTGCTTTGATTCAGAATTCACTCTCAACCTCTATGTCGACTCCTCTTCCAGATATTTCAACACTTGTATCTCAGCTGGCCAGCTTTTCAAGCGTCAGCCGCCTGTACGAGCTGCACATCAAGGATGTCGAGGCGGATCTCGGATCCGGCGGATTGCTGGTGGAAGCTTTTACCGCAGTGGAGGGATTACACCGTATCGATCGACGTGATGTCATCGTACTGTCGACCAACGCACACATCGAACTCAAGCAACTGATTGGCCGTCGCGCCAGTTTCGGCATTTCTCTGGCAGACGGCAGTCGCACCCAATTCGATGGCTTGATCAATCAAGCTGCATTACTCGGCAGCGAAGGCGGGCTGGCGCGCTATCGCGTCCGCATGGTGCCATGGATCTGGCTGTTATCGCAATCACGGGCCAATCGCGTCTGGCAAGACAAGACCATCATCGAAATCGTCGACAGTATTTTCAAACTCTATGACGCGCATGCTGCCTGGTTGTGGAGCACCGATGCCACGCAATTGTTGATTTGCTCGCAGAGTTGACCCTCTCTAACTGATCCACCTTCCACTGTCTGGCGAAAGCTGCGACCCGGTCATACGACCCTTCAAATCCCAATGCACATAGATCGATGTGCATCTGTTTCAAAGTCCGTCGTTGCTTGCGTGACTTCGTTGCCTCGGTCTTCAACCAGGCCGAAAGCTTGAACGCATATTTATCGAGAGAAGTCGGGGAACGTCGATCAGCATAGGCTGGCTCGACAGTTTCAGCGCGCAGATAGCGCCTGACGGTATTTCGAGAGATCCCCAGTCGTTTGGATATCTCCCTCAATGAGACCTGGTCACGAAGGTGCCAGCGTCGAATTATTCCAAGTAATGCCACGTCGATCACTCCAATCTCCCACTCACTTTGGTAAGTAGGATTGTGTTCTAAACGTGGGTCAGTTTTGGATGCAAATTATGCGGCTAAGTGGGTCAGTTTTCGATGCAAATCAACACGCTATCATCCACAATTCGGTAGCGGCTACTTTACGTGCGGCTAGGTGGCTACTTTGAAATGCGAAAGCATGGCTACATTGAAGTGCGAATTAGTGGCGCAGTTCATGCGAATACTCAGGCTACTACTATTCAATTACGTATTCCGCAAATGACCTAACCGATTCAAACACCCAGACTCTCGGGTGAGGATTCAGTTTTCCTGCGATTGCTATGTACTTCGCGCCTCCAATATGTGCGCGGTCCGCAATACGATATTGTTCAATATCCAAAAATGCATTTGCTCGGATGGTCGAGCCGTCTTTCAGAAAAAGCAAAAATTCTACGTTTCCGGCGCGCTCTCCGGTTGAAGTAACGTCACCTCGTAGTGCTTCTACCGTTCCTATAAAACTATCATCCAATGACTCTTCTTCAGGCCTTAGCGTTTCTGCTATTCGATATATATCGTCAGCCATCGAAGGGAAAAAATGCAATGGTCTTTCCAAATCTCGAGGCAGAGCAATGTATGGAGACCAGCTAAACGCTACGCTCATTCCTTCACTGGAATGCCTAGAAATAATGCTAGCTAAAGCCTCACAGAAATTTGATGATACAACAGGAGAATTAGACTTAAGAATCTCATCAGAAAATTGGCTAACCTTATCTTCGCTTACAGCTCTGACTAAATGCTCCATACCTCGATATATAGAAAGAAAAGCTTGTCTGCTTTTCGTAGACTTATCGAAATCAAGCCCAAATCCCAATTGCTCACCTTGCGCCAATATTGGACAAGAAATCGACATGATAAAACTGCCTCTTTGCGTATGATTAAACACAGAACGACTATAAATATCGTTTGAAATTTTATTGTCGATACGGCGATAGTGTCGCTGAGGATTTTCAGCCGTACAACTACCAACCATTAATAAGGTTTGGCTTTCACTTATTACGGTATTCGCCATTGATAGCGGTATGCTTTCCTCATCGCTAAGAGATTTCACAATTCTTAATGCCAGCCGATCTTGCAGATCTGAGGTTTCACCTTGATCTTTCTTTTCTAACTGTCGCTTTATTTCGTAGTGCTCACGCCCCTCAATACGGGACAATTTAGAAATTAAAATATCCAAGGCATCATCGTAATCAGAAGCCGATTCATCCTTCGGGATAAATAGTTGCCGATCCTCAAAAAGTGGATGCGTATAGGTGGAAAGCAAAGGAAATTTAGCTAAAGATTTTTCTTGCCATCCTCGCTGAGTCAAAAATTGAAAAACTTGAGTCGGGCTAATTCTCATAGCGATCCGAGCTGCGGCTTTTTATACTTAGGCACTTCGCCATGTGATAGTTGTGAAAACAAGCTACGCAATGAATCGGAAGTAAGCATTTGAGTTTTGGGCAAATAAACAGTAACGCTACTTGAATTAGTGGTTTCTTCGGCGCCTACCAAACTGACCCAGTAGGCGCACTTTTTTAGACTGAAGACATCACTTGTGCTTACCAGCCAATCGGGCTTATTTTTTGGAAGGTAAAGAACAACCAAAATTCTTGGGATTGCATACGCATGCGTCCTTAAAGCATCGTAATGCTTTACGTCTTTTAGTGTGTATGAAAGGTGAGTGCCGTTATCGGATGGCTCTGCTATGGTGGCTTTGAGTTGAATTTTCAAATCCACTTCGGTGCGATCTCCACCGGATAGAAATGGGCCCCATGCGGTTAAGCTAGCGTCTATACCACGGTTATCTGCTATACGGGTCGCTAAACTACAGGTTGCACCAGCCATATGGGCAATAGCATGAAGATAGGCATAACTTAGTTCTGCTTCGACATCTTTATCTGAAATTTCTAAAGCCATATGCTCCCTTTTATTCATTTCGTTTTTGAACGGAAGCTACACGCTATTAGATACAAGGCGTATCCCATAAATATGGGAAGGAACATTGGTAATGCGGACTTGGGTCCTCAACAAAAATTAAAGGCTCATCTTCCATTTGAATCCAGCTCCAAAAAAACTCAACCACATATTACTTCCATGAGCTATAGGCAGTCTCTTGCCGTAGATCAACATCCAACGCAATGAAGGAATCTCATGGAACCCACCTATCTCTACACGCACGACCCCGATGAGCCCATTGAGGCCTTTCCGCCCTACTCTTCATCGGAATTTTGTCCAAGATGCCATTCCCATCAGATCGAGACCAGAAACTATGCAACCAAGACTGGTTGTGCCGTCGGGGCCATTGCCGGCATCAGTGTCAGCATTGCCGGCTGTATAAGAGGAGCCCGTGTTGGCTCGATCGGCATGTTCGGCGGATCACTTGGCATGGCGTTAGGTGGCATCGCTGGCGCGGTGCTTGATGCGCTGGCCAGTGGTGCTGCAGGCTGCGCTACTGGCATCACCTTGGGTCAAATCGTGGACCGAGTAATTTTCCGCAACCATAAATGCCATCAGTGCGGGCACACGTTCAACACACATTGAAGAGATCTGCCTCATCTAAGCGGCCTCTCTAACGCTTAACTTCTTCCATATATTCATTTTGCCCGTGCCATCAACCGACTCGGAATCGGTTGATGGCACGGGCTTTTTTATGCTGGAAAAGGCATTTGAAAACATGACGGAGGAATGGCAGGCATCGCCGAGGAATCTTGCCGAGAAAAACAACAACTAATGGCAACGATGTCGGACGGAAGACAAGACTCTGCTAGATAGACCAGACTGACTCGAAAGTTAACGATCCACCAGCAGGACTGAACGTCCTAACCGAGTTTACAACTCGTCCTTCAACTGATTAACGAGTTCTTCCACCAGATAACGTCGGTGAGGAGGCAAAGATTGAATTTTCTGCGCTAATTTGATTGCATCGGTCGATGGCGCAGCGACCTTGCTGCCCTTCCCCTTTACACCGTCCTCGGTCTTCGCTGGCGAAGGACCGTAATGCAACCAATGCTCGTCCACGCTCAGCCACTTCGAGAGAGTCGCCAATTTACTGCTAGCTGGAATGGAGCGGCCGCTAAGCCACTTATGCGCTGTCTGGGTCGAAACGGGTGTCCCGTCCTTGTAGCGAAGATTGAACTGGTTAGCCAATTCAGTCGCGCCAATATCCCTACCTTCGCTACGGCGCAAGGCAAGTTCCAGTCTTTTCGAGAAAGTGAGTTTTTCTGCATTGGTAGGCATGCTCACATTGTGCTTTGCCTAATGATGCCACATTACAACTTTATAGGATATTATTATCTTAAATGGTTTAAGAAAGATTTCACCTCGTCGTTCCTACTTAGGCCTTACAAGGTTCTAAAACAAGGGAGCCAATAGCTGTATTGATGCTCACCCTTATGGGCGAGCATTCACCAATAAATTTTCATATCACATCAAGGGAATTAACCATGGTCTTTTGTCGCGGCTGTAGCAAAGAAATTCATGAAACCGCCCCCTCATGCCCGCAGTGTGGGGCCGTTCAAGCAGTTGCGGTCCAGCCGAAGCAGGAATCCGGATGGATGGGCATCGTCTCTGCAATTCTCGCCAGCCTTGCGTTTCTAGCCAGCTTGGATGCCGGTGCTGCGCATGATCGCGACGTCATAGTCGGCGTAGGTATTTTAGGCGTAGGAAGTCTGGTCCTCGGCGCTATCAGTCTGCAGCAACGCAAGCCTCTGAAGACCTTAACGATCGTCGCCATCACCTTCGCTGTCCTGGGACTTCTTATTGTCTTTGGACATAGTCAATCCAACTAACTTTCAAACAAAGGAAAAAATGAGTTCTTTTCTGAACTGCCAGCATTGCTCTCATCAAATTCACGTGAGCGCTCCAGCCTGCCCTAAATGCGGCGCGCCGGCTGTCCAAGCGTCCCTGCCGGCTGTCGCAGTCAACAATACGATCGTCTGGATTCTCGCGTTTGCGCCGTTGATTGGCTTGATTGTGGAAAGCATCGTGGCTGGCGTGCTCGCACAAAACGAATACGACGCTGGTCTGGCGATGGCTTCCAGCAAGTACTGGTACATCTCGCTCATCCTCAACATTGGATTGAGTGGCGGGGAAGACGCCCGCTTGAAGCAAGACGGCGTCGACACCTCCAAGTTCGGCAAGTTTTTCTTCCTGGTTCCGATCTTCCTATGGAAACGCGCAAAGGCGTTCAATCAAAGCCCGGCCTATTTTTGGACATGGATAGGCATGTTTGTATTCGTGCAGCTCGCCACTGCCGTACTTTGGAAATAACGTCGGAGCGCTGATGATTTTTGGAAAGCGTTTTTCCTCTCCTTGGATCCAGAGCACGCTCGCCTAAGCAAAACAGCGGTGCGAACCAACTATAAAAATACATTTCAGATAAAGGAAAAATATGGCCATGACCTTTTGTCACGCCTGTAACAAAGGAATTCTCGATACGGCTGCTCATTGCCCTGAATGCGGCGCGCCTCAAGCAATCAAAGCGACATCGCGACCAAAGTCGTCTCTAGCATCTTCGGAATCAGAGCCGCTCCCGGACGGCATCAAAGGCTGGTGCTGGGGAGGATTTTTATTGAACGTGATTTGGGGCATCCGCTTCAAGGTGTGGTGGGGGCTGCTCGCACTCATTCCCGTCGTGGGGATTGGTGCCTGCTTTATGCTTGGTTTCAAGGGACGCGAATTAGCCTGGCAAAAGGGCAATTTGTCCAGCGTTGAGGCATTCAACCAATCGCAGCGACGATGGTCCATCGCTGGCGTTGTCTTGCTTGTGGCTGGTATAGCAATCAATATTTTATTGGGATTGGTCGCACAGGAACCCAAGCTATCCTCGCCTAAAGAGGAAGTCGTGACGGGTATCAATTTAGCCATTCCGCCGATTGCCGCAGAAAGTATCGCACCGACTGAACACGTACATGATGAAACCACTTTAGCTAATGTAGACAAAGAAGGCGTCGATCTATTAGAGACGCGTTACGGTGATCTCACCACCAATCAGCACGCGCAACTTATCCTCAATGGCCGTTTGGTCAAACCGGGGGTCCAGGCGAATTCATCAATATCGATAAAGGAGTCGTTCCGTATTGGCGACGACCACATTGTTCTTGTTGAAAACCAAGGCGGCTCCGCATGCCCTGCACTATTCAATTTCGTAGCGGCTAGACCAAACGGTGGTCAAAGTTACCCTACCTTCGGCACATGCTCCGACCTGTATCAGGTCGAGCGCAGCGGCGATTCGGTTGTGGTGACGATGCAGGGACAAGGCAACGAGACTCATCGTTATGTATTTGCGAACGGCTCATTGACGGACAATGGGAAACAAATTGAATCGCAACCTGTGAAGGAGTTTTCTGTTGAGGCGATCATTGACGATCCGGACGGCTATACAAACGTTCGGGCACAAGCAAATGGGAAAAGCGAAATCACAGGCCGCGTCGACAGCGGCACTACATTCCAGACACATCCTCAGAATTCAGATTGGTGGAAGGTTCGCATAGCAGTTAACGGTACGGGCTTTATCCATCGCAGTCGCATTGTTCTGCTGCAGCAGAGGTTTTAATCAGTCACATTACAAACCTAGTTCACTAAGACCGCTTCGGCGGTCTTTTTTATTTACGACTAGGCAAACGCCTATGTAGTTGACGTTCTCAGCTTCGCTTTCTATCCCTGACTACCAACCCACACTGGATATTCGGCATTGTCGATCAAAAGCGACGGAGTATGCTTAGTTTGAATTTCGACAGAGCCGTTACGACGGGCCAAGCGGTTCGCGGACCGGAATTGTCTGGATTGGCAGCAGATCCATAACATCACAAAATAGCGGTCGTTTTTCCCAATCGCTTCTGTCTCCGATCACATAGAGTCGTCGCTTGGCTCTGGTAGCAGCCACGTTCAGAAGATTAGGTTCCGAAACAGCCCAGTTACGTGCTCCTGAACTTGCCGTGCAACCTCCCAACACTATGATGACAACCTGGGCTTCCTTGCCTTGCATCGTGTGGATCGTGCCGAACACCATGTCGGCGCCTACTATTCCTTTGAGATTATTCCGAACATCTGTGAAAGGCGTGATAACCGATATGTCTTTGGCTTCCACGCCATCCTTAATCAATAGCGCTAGCAATTTCTTCAAGACCTGACCTTCGGCAGGCACCCAATTTCCTTGAGAAGGACCACTCACATGTATCCAGCCGGTCGACAAACTGGCACGCGTCTCTTTCTCGGGGCTTGGTGCAATCGTTCCATACACCATGGTGCAGTCATAGGCAATGCGATTGGCTAGCTCATGCATCGGCCTGTCGCAGCGACGATGTACCGTTAGCGGTAGTCCTACCCATGTCTTACTCCCGGCCGGGCCAGCCATGCGTCCCCAAGACGTAGCCTCGTCAGCCAGCGTCTGCGCAGATTGTCGGTTTGGGAACCAATGTGGATCGACTCGATAGCGGGTACGCATGTGTTCCAACACTGCATCGGACACAGTAACGATGGGTTTTAGTTGAAGAGGATCGCCTACCAGCAATGCCCGCCGCGATCGCCACAGCGCCCCAATGGCAGCTTGCGGGGAAGCTTGTCCGGCCTCGTCCACCAACAGCCAGCCGATCTCATTGGCCCCCAAAGAGCCGAACGAACGGGCAAACGATGCGAAGGTACTGCTCAATACCGGCACGACCATGAACAGCGATGCCCAGGCGGAACGGATAGCGTCGCGTGAAAGACCTTTGAAGCTTGAGCCAGTCAGCAAACCGTTTATAAGTTTGAGATTGGCAGTCATCCTCGACGCCTCCAATTCGAAGAACGTCCGATGGAGCTTGAGGGCTTGGATGAAAACACGGGCGCGCGCTTGCCTCCAGCCTTCAATACGCCATGGCTCGGCCAGCTCAATGGCATCGCCGCGACCGACAGTACCTTCTTGCAGCCAACTGAGCAGGTGATCGGCTTGGTAGACGCTAGCCAAAATGGTAGCGTCTCGCGTCAAAACCTTGTCTTGATCCTGCAATTGCTGCAGTGCCCGACGCGCTTCAGCGGTCTGTTTTTCCAATTTCTCCCTTGATCTGTCGAGTTCCTTGGCAAGGCGTGTTATTCGAGCGAACTCGGCAGACGCGAGATCACGTTCGCCTTCTAACTGTGCCAGCATTGTGTTCCAGTCGCGCTGAGCCTTCCACAGACTGAACAACTTCGCCCAAAACCCCGGCCTGCAGGCATGGTGCAGTTTAAGTTCATCCAAACACTGCTTGAACGCCAAGTTGGCGGTCCAGCTTTCGTTGGCATCTAGATGCGTGAGCTGTGCTATCGCGTCGGCTAATTTCTGTTCGAGAGTGAAAAGTGTTTCGGACTTATCAGCGATTTTCTTTCTTGTCTCGCAGATCGAATGGATCAACTTTCGAATACGGCTAGCATCGGCGCACGCATTACGCGCCTCTGTCTTGACCGCTTCATAATCGGAGACCGCTTGCAGCCACAAGGCTTGGCGTTGCTGCGTAGAGCGCGTTTTGTTGATGACGGCATGCGCATTGAGCCATTTCAAAAAGCCCTGCGAACTGATATCTTTTTCAGGCGGCGGATTTTCTTGATCGTCGTTGCCACCCCCACTCTCTTCTATAGTTAAAGATTCAGCAAACTGGGTGTTCACAGCATTCTCGATTTCTTCGTCTGACTCGACATCTGTGTCTTCTTCAGCCTTCGAATCCGTCTTATCTTTGCTGCCAAAAGGACGCTGACCATAGAAATAACTATTCACGAATTTAGTCCGCCGCGCCTTGCTACCTAATGCGCCGGAAATCAGTCCCCAAGCTGGCTTGCCGGAGGTCAGTTCGCCCAGCTCAGCGAAATACTCAGCTTCTGGTAACCAACTCGCGTCGATCTTGTCACGCTGGGGCAGTTCGAGCGTGACGTTTTCCACCGCACCGTTATTGGACGAAGCGACCACAATCTCGAAGCCGTACAGCGCCGGGTTGAGCTTGTATATAAGCTGCTGCTTGCCCCCGTCATTGGCTTCTTCCCGCCCGTTGCTTGCGAACCCGTCGGAAGCTCGACGCAGCTTGGCAAGCTCATCGGCTCTACTGGTGACAATAGCGGCGATCAAGTCGCGCAAGAGCGTTGTCTTGCCTGTACCTGGCGGGCCATTAATGCCCAGCAGCCCCTGGTCTCCGGCAAGGTTAGCCAAGATCGTATTGACGGCCAGTTGCTGCGAATGCACAAGTCCGAGATGTCGCTCAGAGGGCCAGCAGCTGTTGGCATACATATCCGGCATCAGTCGGTCAATCATCGGCAGGGACGCGGGGCCACCATCAACGTGAAGGCGCTGCTGTGGATCGTACTGGCGGAGGTATTGATCTAAAAGCTCGCTTTTCACACCTTTCGCGATGCTGTCGGCAACATCTGCTAAATCATCGAGCAAGAAACTATTAAGTGGATCATCTTGCGATTCGGGTTTGTCGGGCTTGGTTGGTTGCGAGCGGAAACGAAACACATGGCGATCTACTTGGCCGAAGAAGTCGGCCACTCCGAGGAACTTCAGAACCCATTGGGTGAGTTCTGACAAAGAGTCTCCAGTTACCTGTCCTGTAAGCAGTGTTTTCGCCTGATTACCCGCGGCTTTTTGATCATCCTCGAATCCCCTTGTCCAGTCCGTTGCAGTCAACACCCGCCCTAAAAACCACGCTTCACTGGAGAGAACAAAGCTTTTGTCGACCATTTGGCCGTCCATAGTGAACTTCGCAGCGAAGAGCGCTGATTCTCGATGCTGCGGCTCTCGATATCCTTGATCCGCCCCATAGGCTTCCTCGAGCTTCTTGGCGACGAGTCGACTGTCATACAGGTGTGCATAGAGCGTATGACTCCAAACTCGCTGCTTGGGCAATACCTGTTTGCTAACGACACTTTCATGCATCCAGGGAGGAACAGGATGCTGAATTGGCGTGTCGTGAATGAACGCACCATATGGGGTACTGCGTTTCTTGAGCTTGGGTGCTGATTGAGGTTGAAGCAACTCAACTGAATGCCAATACCGAATGATGTTCTCTTGCCCCACCAAGATACCCCTCTTTTTTACAGTCAATTTTGTTCTTCCGACGTTTGTTAATGCCAACTCACAGTTCGTTTGAATTGCATGTGTTCGTTGCAGCTAACACATAGCCGACAAACCCCTAACTCCAAAATGATCGCATGTCATTGCACATGCCTGTGCTGCTCTTTTGCGGAGATGCCGAGTTCACCTATATTCATCATAACTACGAAGCGCAGACCTTTCACAGGTATTGCATTTTTCAATCAAGGGCCTTATGACAACTACTATTAATTCATTCACCGAGCTGCAAGGTACAGATACTCTTCGATCCTGGACTGAATTTCTGCAAGACCTTTCAGCGGTAGATACATGGATAGTGCATCGCGCGATTGAAATCCTGGATGATCAGGTGATCAAGCACGGACCAACATTACGCAACCCGCAGGACGTGAAAGATTACCTACGCTTGCAACTCAGCAATGAGCAGCGAGAAGTATTTGCGGTGGTGTTCATGGACGCGCAAAGCCGTGTAATCGCTTATGAGCCGCTGTTCTTTGGAACGATCCACGAAACCTCGGTATATCCACGCGTAATCGTGCAACGCGCAATGTCATTGAATGCGTCGTCAATGATTCTGGCGCATAACCACCCTTCCGGCAGCACGCAACCTAGTGACGCAGACAAACAGCTGACCAATCGTCTTAAATCCCTACTGGATTCAATCGATGTTCGCGTGCTGGATCATTTCATTATTGGCGAGGGGCCAGCGTTTTCGTTTGCTGAGCATGGATTGCTCACATGAAGGGCAGCTGAGATATGAGTTTGATAATGAATTCGCATGCACAAACAATGCGAGAGAGTCGCAAAGTGACGCAGATCAACAATTAAGCTGGATGTGGAGCTCATCAAACAATTGGCACCCCACTATGATAAATGGGGTGCCAACGTAACCACCACCTCTGCCCTTGCAAAAGGCCGTTTTCGATAACTGATTGATTTTTAAACTAAAGGACAATTTTAGATATCAAAAATTTCGTGGGGGGCCGCGGTGGTTGCGCACTTTACGAGGCTTTTTTGCGAGGTCTTCCCCCACAGCCGCGATGGCGCTTAGTGAAACCACACCTGAAAAAATGACAGCCTTTATAAGGGATGACATTCACGGCTTGTTCCGATTTCGTCAGATAAAGCATGGCACGCAGTAAGTTCTCACGCTTGATTTTATCGTCGTGATTCACTTCGCCTAACGCCCATTTTTTTCCGTACCTTCTGCGATTAAGATTACAGTTGTAGAAATAGCCTCGTCCCTTAGTGATGACATCACGCCAATATTTTCCGATTTGCTGCGCATAGTACTCATGCTTCTGCACCTCGGACCCATCAAAGAAAAGCACCAAATGTAAATGATAGCCGCCCTCTCGACTACATTCGATGCGCCAAAGGTAGCCGACTAGATACTCGAATAACGACGGCTTACCTTTCATATTTGCGAAAAAGCGTGTTCGGTCTCGCTGTACTTCTTCGAGCGCAATCTTCCCATTGATGACGTCTTTCTTTTGCAGGTCAGTTCCAGCGAAATAATCGTCAATGTCGCGTTGCTTCATGACGGAGTTATTTCTTATGATTTTTTCGATTTCATCTTTATTGAACACTGCGCTGTGATAGTTGAAATCTAGACGCACGACCATCAATCTTCCGTGGCGCTTGAATAACAATTTTTCGAAGTTGATGACTCGATCTCTGTTATGCGAACGCGTACTCTCCCAATCGTTAACTTTTGCTTTGAGCTTGCTCTTAACTGCTTCTAGGCGAAGGGTCATTACAAAATCGTCGAATAACTGGACACTTTTAGGATCATCATGTTCGAGAGCTAACGCGTTGTCTGATATAGGGTGGCGCCGATACCATTCAAAGAAAAAATCAAGCATAGGCGAGTATTGATAACTCTTTGAATACAACTGACTGTATCCATCCAGATTTCGAAGATGCAAGCCTAACGGCGTGATCTTTGACCATCCTTTCAGAGAAAAATGATTCTGTCGGTAATAGGTGACGTTGCTGTAGATAGTCATTCGCATGAACTGCGACAGATCGTCTACGGCTGGTAGCAGGTTAGGCATGATGTAATTAATGCCATTAGTACCTTTTAAGATATAGAGATAATTTGCGTTAGACATGGCGATGGCAACACCCATCTAGTTGAGCGAGATGGTGTCATAGTGATTAGGGTATATACCGCTACTGCGCTATCTCATTAATAACCAGAACTCGGTTTCAACACAAACCTTCGGTGTGTAAGACGGCTTGAGAAAAAACTGCCGTCATCACCGAAGGTTTTTTTCGCGTGCTGATATGCTTAATAATTCCCACGCAGAGCGGTGACATCAGGTTGGCGGCTTGATTATTTGCGCCAGATATGAGGCGGCACCAAGTAAATCTTCATTGTGCGTTCTTCATTAAAAGCGATAATCGAACCGCGCCCGCCGAGTACTGCCACTGCCTTGTTGAAACGAGTGCGCGTCAATCCAAGATTTATTGCGAAGGTACGCAAAACAGCTTCCGTAAAAACGTTCAGTTGGTCCGGTTTATAGAAGTGGTTGAAAACACCGAATTCCAACGTGTCAGCATCCACCTCTTCCTGTGGACGCTTTGGCGGTTCTGGCGGTTTGTATGTGCCCTTAATGTAAGAAGCGGTGTACCAATCTACCAAAGCTTCAGCGCGTTCCAGTGTTTCTACAGAAATCTCACCTACTGGGCCATATTCGAATACGTGCATTAAACCGGCACGACTAAGAACACGTTCGACATAACGTCCCTGATAAGTCCGAATGTATTCCCACTTGCCACCTGGTATGCAATTTCGCAATGCAATGTTTTCCAGTTGAAGGAGATATTCTTTACCATCCTCACTAAGATAAATCGTTGGAAGCGATTCGAAGCCATTGCGCGCGTTTAACAGGCATGCATCGAGTAACTCGTCAATCCGCACGGTATAAGCTGTCTCAACTTCGCTCGACAGAAACACTTCATTTCGCGAGACTGGTGAATAGTTGGGTTCAGCGAATGCAATCGCATAACGATTGCCCAGCCCTACCCCGCCCTCACCCAAGCCTAAACTAGGCGCAATACGTTTAAAAACGTCAGGTTGCATAAGTAACGCCATGCAAAATTTGTAGTTCGCCAGAGCAAGACGTTTTTTACCATAGCGCGCTGACAGAATCTCCTCGCCCTTTAACAACTTGGCCAAGATCGCAGTTGAGTTTTTCATCAGATCTTGGATTTGTTCGCCCTCGTCTGTGATCACACCCAAGATCGGATAATCACTCAGCGCCTCAAGAATGCCGACGCGAGATCCGGAATCGATACTTAGGTTGCTTGGAACGAATTCATCGGCAGCAGCTTTCTTTTGCTTCAGCAAAGCGATAATCGCGTGCATCAGAATCTCTAGAAGCAGTGATTTGCAGGTCACGGTTTCGGAGACGACGATACCTGAAACACTTAGAGACAACTTCCTACCGTTCACCCAAGCAACGTTGGCAACACCTTGACATATGAGAGAAGCGACAGAGATCAGAATCGTTACTACAAGCTCCTCAGCAACCACGCCACTGCGCAACAGATCATCCTCGATACGGCCAAGCAGTCCTGGCAAACGACGGCGTGTAGCGCGATTAAGATTTGGGGATCGATAACGGATAACAGAATCACTCATCATCGCCTCCCGACATTACGTCTTGAGCGAAGAAAGTCTTGATTCCGTCCTCAGGCCAGAATAAGCGACGATTCGGCAACTTCAAAGGCTTCAAACCATAATAGCTGCCCGTTTGTGAATAGCGTTTGCGCACGCTTTGTGGCTCCAGCCCTAACATTGCCGCAAAGTCCTCGGTTGTATAACACCGGCTCGAGGCTTCTAGATGGACGGTCACAGCGCTTGACTTGGTATGGTGATGATTTAGAAACGCATTATTTGCTAATGCGTTATGGATCACTGGGGATGCCTGTACATTCAACATATATCAACTCCTTTAAAAATAATTAAACGGAGCGACATACTAGAAACCAACGCATAATTTTCAATTTATTTTCCGGGTGTACCAAAAAATGGCCAGGCCGAAGTACAACAACAACCTCTTCTTCTACATAAAAAGCACGATTAATCAGATACTTAATTTAGAGTACGGCATCCGCGCGGCCATCTTAACTAGCCCGACTGAACTACAAGCCCTAGCCGAGATAAACGAAAAAATACGGGTGATGTGGATTAAATTGGGTATGAAACAGCGCTATATCGATCGCGAGCATTTGATCGAAAAAGCATGGGATTCTATTCAGATAGGATTTCCGATGCGGCATCGAATGGGTGTTTTCTACGAAAACATCGAAGAAGCTAGTGATATCCAAACCGGATTGAATCTTATCCGCCACGAATATATAAAAGCGGTACAGGATATTGATCTTCCAGCAGCAAATTACTACAGAATTTTTGATCTTTTGAATGGTGCGGATATCAAGAAATTACTTGAATATACCGGCCAGACTGTGAAAGAGATGAAGCAGTACGACAACAAAGATGAGATTGGGCTGCAGAGTTTTCTTCATTCATTCACTTTACCGGTCCCTCTTCATCCTGCAGTGCGATTCGTATCCCATGAACCTTCAGATGAAAGAACTACGCCTAGTTTTGGCATTTTCATAGATACAAAAGCCCAGTTGAGCTTCCCAGATCTTGATATTCAGCTACGTGAATTCATGTATCAATATGCTATTTTCAGATCGAAAGAATTAAAAGGAAGATCTGGCGATAAGTGCTGCTCCGACATAGTTGCGAATTTTTACCAAGATGCATTAAGCGGCGCGGAAACTGATTTCGTTTCCCGTTATGACGCAATAATCGGTACTGTCGCCGGCTTGCTATGCTGGGATACCCAAAATACCTATACCAGAGAGAATAGGAAATCCCCTCTTATAGATGCAAGTGTCTATGTGTCGAGTTTATACGAGCAGTGGGCTCTTTTTCCTGAGAAGTCCACTGAAAAGAAAGGGCGAGGTGATCCAACGCACACAATTGAAGGGCATTACTATAAGGCCGATGAATCCATCCAAGAGTTGGCAATACGCTTCAATACCATTATTGAGAATCGTCCTCGTACAGCCCGCGATTATCCTTTCGCGATACGATCTAAGTGATTAGATGGCTACGGCATATTGAATTGGATTGATTGACCTGCCTTAGAAATGCCTACATGGTGCCTACATGCAAACATAAAAGACAAAAGGGCTACACGCAGAAGCATGTAACCCTTTGATTTTACTGGTGCCGACTGCCGGTTTCGAACTGGCCACCTGATGATTACAAATCAACTGCTCTACCAAATGAGCTAAGTCGGCGAAACTTTTCAGAGCGGAATTATACCTATTTAATTCGCGTCAGAGTAGGCCTGCCGCCTTTTTTTGGCGGTTCGGGCCCGTTATTGGCATCATCGTCCTCGCTCTTGCTCACGCTACCTTCCGGCTTCGCTTGCAATGTTGGCACCGATGTCAGGAGGGGCGTGGAAACGGATGATTCGGAAGAACCCGCGAGCGCATCACTGCCCTCTTCTTCCGAAGATTGTTCGTTATCCGCCGCATTGGTCGCTTCGAATGCCATGCCCTGCCCGTTTTCACGTGCATAGATGGCAACAACGTTATCGACAGGAACCGAAATGTCGCGTGATACGCCGCCGAAGCGCGCACTGAAGCGAATCAGATCGTTTTCCATCTTCAAGCCGCTGGTTGCGCTGAAACTGATGTTCAGCACGATCTCGCCATTCTTGACGAACTCCATCGGCACACGCGTACGCGCGTCGACAACAGCCGCCATATAAGGCGTGTAGCCGTTATCCGTGCACCATTCGTAAATGGCGCGCAGCAAATAAGGTTTGGTTGAGGTTTCAGACATGATGTCGAACAGTTCCGCTTGCCTGAAGTGTGCCATGAATTCCATCCGGTGTCGTTGCCTGCGCATGGCAGGCAACGACATAGTCGGCATGGCCGGATTTCTAGCGGCGCATGACCTTTTCAGATGGCGTCAATGCTTCGATATAGGCCGGGCGCGAGAAGATGCGCTCTGCATATTTCATCAGCGGTGCTGCGGTTTTGGACAGTTCGATACCGTAATGATCGAGGCGCCACAGCAACGGTGCGATGGCAACGTCCAGCATCGAGAACTCGTCGCCGAGCATGTACTTGTTTTTCAGGAACAGCGGTGCAAGCGTGGTCAGGCGATCACGGATTTCATTGCGTGCCTTTTCCTGGATTTTTTCGCCGCTGCGGCCCTTGTCGTTTTCCAGCGTATGCACGTGGATGAACAATTCCTTTTCGAAATTGAACAGCATCAGGCGCGCACGCGCACGCATCAACGGATCGGCCGGCATCAATTGCGGATGCGGGAAGCGTTCATCGATGTATTCATTGATGATGTTGGATTCATACAAAATCAGATCGCGCTCGACCAGGATAGGTACCTGACCGTACGGGTTCATCGTCGAGATGTCTTCCGGCTTGTTGAACAGATCGACATCGCGCACTTCGAAGTCCATGCCTTTTTCAAACAGGACAAGGCGGCAACGTTGGGAAAAGGGGCAAGTCGTGCCCGAATAGAGAACCATCATTTTTATAGTTCCTTAGAAACAAAAGGGTGAGACGCAGCACGGCTCACCCTGAAACAAATGCCCGCAAGATTGCGGGCAAAAAGATTACTTGATGTCTTTCCAGTAGGAAGCATTCAAGCGCCAGGTGATCACGATGAAGACACCCAGGAACATCAATACCCACGCGCCAAGCTTTTTGCGGGTATTTTGTGCAGGTTCGGCCATCCAGCTCATGAACGACACCAGATCGGCGACAGACTGGTCGTATTCCAGCGCGGTCAGCTTGCCCGGCGTGACTTGCTGGAAGCCGGCAAACTTGTGAACAACCTTGTTTGCATCATGCGGATCTTTTTCATCCACGAACTTGGCTTCGCGAACGCCCTGCAGTTCCCACAGCACGTGCGGCATGCCGACGTTCGGGAAGGTCAGATTGTTCCAGCCGGTCGCGCGCGTATCGTCCTTGTAGAAAGTGCGCAGATAAGTGTACAGCCAGTCCGCACCGGTGCCGGCACCCGAAGACTTGGCGCGGGCGATCACGGACAAATCAGGCGGCGTTGCACCGAACCATTCCTTCGCATCCTTTGCCGTCATCGCGATCGTCATCATGCCGCCAACCTTGTCGGACGTGAAGAGCAGATTGTTCTTGATCTGTTCTTCGGTCAGGCCAATATCCTGCAACTTGTTGTAACGCAATGATGATGCCGAATGGCAGCTCAGGCAGTAATTCACAAACAGCCTTGCACCGTTCTGCAATGCGGCGAGATCCTTGGTGTGATCGGGCGCATGATCCAGCGGGAATTCGCCTCCCGATGCCAGTGCCAACGTCGGCAGGAACACCAGAGTCGCAATCAGTTTTTTCAACAATTTCATGTTCTTTATCCCTTTGCGGCTTAGTGCGGATGGAAAACAACGCGATCCGGCACAGGCTTGAATGTACCGGTGGCGCTCCACCATGGCATCAACAGGAAGAAGCCGAAGTAGAGGAAGGTGCAGAATTGCGCGATGGCTGTACCGATGGTGGTTGGCGGCTGCACACCCAGATAACCGAGGACAACGAATGCAATGCCGAACACGATGTACACGTATTTATGCCAGCTTGGGCGATAGCGAATCGATTTGACCGGCGATGTATCCAGCCATGGAAGACCGAACATGATCATGACCGATACACCCATCAGCACGACACCCCAGAACTTCGCGTCGAAGATGAACATGCCGGCAATGACTGCGAGGCCAATGACTGCTGCAGCGATCTTGCATTTGCTTGCGAGACGGGTTTTCAGGATGATCAGTGCAACGTAAGCCGCCACGCCGGCTGCCAGCCAGTACATGAAGTCCGAAGTGATCGCACGCAGGATCGAATAGAACGGCGTGAAGTACCAGACCGGCGCAATATGCGGCGGCGTTTTCAGCGAATCGGCCGGGATGAAATTGTTGTATTCGAGGAAGTATCCGCCCATTTCCGGCGCAAAGAACACGACACTCGTGAACACGAACAGGAAAATCGTCACGACAAAAATATCGTGCACCGAGTAGTACGGATGGAATGGGATGCCGTCGAGCGGAATGCCTTTTTCATCCAGCTTTTCCTTGATCTCGACGCCGTCTGGATTGCTCGAACCCACTTCGTGCAATGCGACGATGTGCGCCACAACCAGACCGATCAATACCAATGGAATCGCGATCACGTGAAACGCGAAGAAGCGGTTCAGCGTTGCATCGGAAACCACGTAATCGCCGCGAATCCACAACGACAGATCAGGACCGATGAAAGGAATCGCGCCGAACAGATTGACAATAACCTGCGCACCCCAGTACGACATCTGACCCCATGGCAGCAGGTAGCCGAAAAACGCTTCCGCCATCAGGCACAGGAAAATGCCGACGCCGAACAGCCACACCAGTTCACGCGGTTTGCGGTACGAACCGTACAGCAGGCCGCGCAGCATGTGGATATACACCACGACGAAGAATGCCGAAGCGCCGGTCGAGTGCATGTAACGCACCAGCCAGCCCCAAGGCACATCGCGCATGATGTATTCAACCGACGCAAACGCGAGGTTCGCATCCGGCTTGTAATGCATGACGAGGAAAATGCCGGTAACGATCTGGATCACCAGCACCAACAGCGCAAGCGAACCGAATACGTACAGAAAGTTGAAATTCTTTGGCGCGTAGTACTCGGACAAATGCGCTTTCCATGTCGACGACAATGGGAAACGGGCATCAACCCAGTTCAATGCCTTGTCGGCGATCGGCGCATCCGCAGGAAGCTGTTTTTCGTGGAAAGCCATGATTACGCCTCGCCTTTCTCGTCTTTACCGATGACTAACTTGGTATCGCCTTCGAACATGTAAGGCGGTACTTGAAGATTGTCTGGAGAAGGTTTGTTTTTATAAACGCGGCCGGCCAGATCGAAGGTCGAACCGTGGCATGGGCAGAGGAAACCGCCGTGCCAGTCGTCCGGCAGCGACGGTTGCGCACCGGTCTGGAATTTGGCGCTTGGCGAGCAGCCGAGATGCGGGCAGATGCCGACCACGACGAGGATATCCTTCTGCCTCGAACGCCATTCGTTCATCGCATATTCGGGTGTCGTTGAAAACTGGGTACGCTTGGATTCGGGATCGGCGACTTCGGCTTCGACCTTTTTCAGGGATTCGACCTGTTCAGGTGTCCGCTTCATGATCCAGACTGGCTTGCCGCGCCATTCCACGGTCTTGAGCTCGCCCGGAATCAGACTGGAAATATCAACCTCGACCGGCGCACCAGCGGCTTTCGCACGCTCCGACGGCTGAAAAGTGGATACCAATACTCCTGTTGTGGCCAATCCAGCCACGCCGCCCGCCGCACATGTAGCGACGAGCAAGCCACGTCGACCGGAATCGACCTGCTTTTCGTTACTCATACCAACCCCAATCAGTCAAAATGCGAAATCTGTACGAAACTTCTAGCAACCTTAGATTATAACGGAGCTAATGCCTGTTTTAAAACAAATAGATGCTTCCCGAGCCGCTTTGGGGAACTTTTTGGATGATTCCCTTGTGCCAATCATGGCTTTGCGCCGCATTATCACCGAATACACCGCAAAAATGAGGAAATTTGATTTGACCTTTGCAACATCAAAAATTAGGATACCCCAGCACGTTGCATTTTTACAAATATGAAAGGGAATTGCCATGGGCATGATGCAGGAATTCAAGGCTTTTGCCGTCAAGGGCAATGTGGTCGATCTCGCCGTGGCGGTTATTGTCGGCACGGCATTTGGCAAGATCGTCGATTCACTGGTACAGGATATCGTCATGCCGGTTGTCGGCAAGATATTCGGCGGACTGGATTTCAGCAATTACTACATTCCGCTGAATAACCAGGCCGCAAACCTGACATTGATCGAAGCGAAAAAAGCCGGGGCGGTTTTCGCCTATGGCAATTTCATCACGATCCTGCTGAATTTCGTGATCCTTGCCTTCATCATCTTTCAGATGGTCCGGCTTCTGAACAAGGCAAAAAGGAACGAGGCGCCGGCAGAAACACCTGCGACGCCAGAGGATGTCATTTTGCTGCGCGAAATCCGGGACGCTCTGAAAAAGTAAACCAGGCGGTTCTTCTGCACAAGAAAAAGGCCCGCAATCCGTTGCGGGCCTTTTCATTTATACCTGATGAATGTCCATCAGCGCGATTTCAGGCGATCCATCTGCAGCAATCCGCGCCGGTTTGCCTCGTACACGGCTTCGCCACGCGAATGCACCGACAGCTTGTCATAGATATTCTTGATATGCGTCTGCACCGTACCGACCGACAACGCGAGCTGTTTTGCAACTTCGCCATAACTGTCGCCGCGCGCGATCAGGTCGAGAATCGCCGCCTCGCGCTTGGTCAGGCATATCTCGGACGATTTTTCGATCGGTAAATCGGGCGCCAGAACAGAAACATCATTGGCAGACTTCTCGCCGCGCATCTTCGCCAATACCTTGCGTGCGATCATCGGGCTGATCGGCGAACCGCCTTTATGCAGATCAAGCAATGAACGCACGATATCGAGCCGGCCTGCATCCTTCAGCACGTATCCGGAAGCGCCTGCCTCGATGCTGTCAAGCACGTTGTCCTGATCACTGGATGTCGTGATCACCATCATGCTCGAATCAGGATGGCGTCGCGCGCAAAAACGAATCACGTCGATTCCCGAACCATCCGGCAACCCGAGATCCACCAGCAGGATGCTGGCCGACTGCTCTTCCAGCCAGGCCAGCGCGGATTGCACGCAATCCAGCGCCGCCAGCAAGTGGAGCGAAGATTCTTTTTCAATTGCCAGACACAAGGCGCGGCGCGTTACCGCGTCATCCTCGACCACCACGACAGTGATCGGTCCTTCGGCTACCGGTTGGAACATGATTGATCCGTCTTCCCCGCGCATGGAACATTGCGCTTGTATATTTTTTAATGTTCGCAGTTATACCATAGCAATTTATCGCACGATATAACTACAGATTCCGGCTCTCGATCGGCACCTGCACCATTCTTTCAGACAGGATTATCGATATCGATATAGCAGTGATTGATGCCGAATACATTCGCAATATGCGCGCCCAGCGACTGGACACCATATCGTTCGGTGGCGTGATGTCCACAGGCGAGATAGGCGACACCCGATTCGCGCGCAAGATGAACCGTCGGCTCCGATATTTCACCGCTCAGATAAACGCCTGCGCCGGCAGCAACCGCGTCGCCGAACAGGCTCTGTGCAGCACCGGTACACCAGCCGATCCGGCCGGGATGCCGGTTCGGATCGCCGATCAGTAAGGGAGCGCGCCCCAATCGCTGTTCGATCCGCTGCGCCAGCGCCCCCACAGAAGCGATACTCGCGTCTTCGATGTCGCCAAGCCAACCCAGATCATCTTCGCCGAAACGCGATTCGACCTTCAAGCCCAGCGTCCTTGCAAGCTGGGCATTATTGCCGAACGTCGGGTGCATATCGAGCGGCAGATGATAGGCGAACAAATTGACGTCATGCGCCAGCAACAATTTCAGGCGCCGATGCTTCTGGCCGATTACGCGCGCATCTTCGCCGCGCCAGAAATAACCGTGATGCACCAGCACCGCATCCGCGCCTTTTTCAATTGCGGCTTCAAGCAATGCAACGCTTGCCGTCACGCCGCTGACCAGCATGCCAATCTTTGCACGCCCTTCCACCTGCAAGCCGTTTGGGCAAAAATCGCGAAAACGAGTAATATCAAGCGTGCTGGCCAGATATTTGGCAAGTTCATCCCTATCGATCGTTTTCTGACTCATTCTTCCTACCTTTATGCGACGTCTCTGGCTGTTGTTTGCCCAAACCGTAACTGTCGGTTTGGCGATCTTATTCATTGTAGCGACCTTGAAGCCCGAGTGGGCAGGCGGTGTTTTCGGCACCACGCAAAAAGTGCGCAGTGCGACCTCGGTGCCGATGCTGGAAGCGCCATTGAATGCGGCGCCGACGCAAGGCTCCTTCCGCGACGCGGCCAAGCTGGCCATGCCGTCGGTAGTCAACATCTTCACCAGCAAGACCGCCGCGCCTTCGCAGAATCCGTTCATGGACGATCCGTTCTTCCGTAAATTCTTCGGCGACCGTTTCGACGACGAACAGGAAAAACAGGTCAGCCTCGGTTCAGGCGTGATTGTCAGCCCGCAAGGCTACATCCTGACCAATAATCACGTGGTCGAAGCCGCCGATGAAATCGAAGTCGCGCTGGCCGACGGCCGCAAAGCCATCGCCAAGGTTGTCGGCTCCGATCCGGAAACCGATCTGGCTGTCGTCAAGATCGACCTGGACAACCTTCCCGCCATCACGCTGGGCCATGTCGAGGAAGCCCGCGTCGGCGATGTGGTGCTGGCCATCGGCAATCCGTTCGGCGTCGGCCAGACTGTCACGATGGGCATCATTTCCGCGCTGGGCCGCAATCATCTCGGCATTCTCGATGCGTTTGAAAACTTCATCCAGACCGATGCCGCCATCAATCCCGGCAACTCCGGCGGCGCACTGATTGATGCCAACGGCAATCTGCTCGGCATCAACACCGCCATTTATTCACGCAGCGGCGGCTCGCTCGGGATCGGTTTCGCCATTCCGGTCACCACCGTGAAATCGGTCATGGATGCCATCATCAAGGATGGCCAGGTCGTGCGTGGTTACATCGGCGTCGAACCGCAGGACATCACGCCGGAACTGGCGGAGAGTTTCGGCCTGAAGAAAAGCACGGGTGCCATCATCGCCGGCGTTCTGAAGGGCGGACCGGCGGACAAGGCCGGTATGCAGCCTGGCGATATTCTGGTTTCGGTGGAAGACAAGAACGTGACGGATATGGCGGATATGCTCAATCAGATAGCGCAACTCACGCCCGGCAAGAAAGCCCGCATTGTCGTTCTGCGCCGCAATCAGGAAACCACACTCAATGTAACGATCGGCATGCGCCCGAAAGCGCCGCCGCACGAAGCCGAGTAATCGATCATCAAGGAACGCAATGCACATTCGCGATCTGACGCAATTCCTGTCGGAGCTCTCGGAAAACAATAATCGGGCGTGGTTTGTGATGAACAAGCCGCGCTACGACATTCTGCGTGCCGAATTTCTCGAACTGGTCATCAGGCTGATTGCCGATATCAGCAAGTTCGATTCGGCCATTGCCGGCTGCAATCCGAAAAAAGCGCTGTTCCGCATCAATCGCGACATGCGTTTTTCGAAGGAAAAGATTCCGTACAAGACGCATTTTTCGGCAGCCATCACCGCCAGCGGTTTGAAGAAGCCTAGTCAGGGCGGCGGTCCGGCCTACTATTTCCAGATCAATGAAAAAGGATTGCTGCTGGTCGCGGGTGGCGAATATCTGCCACCGTCCAACCGCCTGCGCGCGATCCGTCAGCGAATTGTCGACGATCCGGCCAGTTTCTCCAATGTGATCAAGAATCGTAAAATGAAGGAAACCTACGGCGACCTGCAACAGGAAGGGAAGTTGACGCGTCCGCCGAAAGGTTTCGACGTCGATGCACCTCATCTGGAATACATCAAGCTGAAAAGTTTTATTGTCTGGCAGGAAATGCCCGTCATCAAGGATCCTGATGCACTGGAGAAACGACTCATGTCGGGATTCAAGGACGCGTGGCCGCTGATCGGCTGGCTGCGTCAGGCATAGATACTTACACCGATTCCGATTCGGCCGGTGCCTGTGTGATTTTGACGAACATCGGCGCCAGCAGCAAACCGACTTCATAAAGCAGACAAAGCGGCACCGCCAGCAACAGCTGACTCATCACATCGGGCGGTGTTACCACGGCGGCGACAACGAATGCGCCGACAATGACATACGGGCGAATCTGCTTGAGCTTTTCGACCGACACCAAACCCATGCGCACCAGCACGATCACCACGATCGGGACTTCGAATGTGAGGCCGAACGCGACAAACATCGTCATGACGAAGCCGAAGTAACTGTCGATATCCGGCGCCACCGAGATCGATTTCGGCGCAAAGTTGTTGATGAAGTGGAAGATCACGCCAAACACCAGGAAATAGCAGAACGCAACGCCGGCAATGAACAGCATGGACGACGAAACCACCAGCGGCGCGATCAGCTTTTTCTCATGCGAATACAATCCGGGCGCCACAAACGCCCATAACTGATACAGCACCCACGGCAAGGCGATGATGAAGGCAACCAGCATCGTCACCTTGACCGGGATCAGGAATGGCGTGATCACGCCCGTTGCAATCATCTTGCTGCCCTCGGGCAGCGCGTGCATCATCGGCAACGCAAGGTAATCATAAATGTTCCCGGCCCACGGCATCAGGCAGAGAAATACCACGATCACAACCGCCGCGGCCTTCATCAACCGGCTGCGCAGCTCGATCAAATGCGAGATGAACGAATCTTCATTGCCAGTCATGTTTTTCTTCAATCATGTTGGGTGCGACGACATTCTTCGCCTGCCGGGAAAATGAGCCGCGCGATACGCGTGGATTGCACAGGCAATCGACCTATGCGGCATCTGCTCATTATTGGAAAAAAGACGATTTGCGTACAGTGCCGGCGGGGCGGTATTTCGCCATGCGAGCGGCACCGGACATGACGTGCGAGCGCTGGCCGCTTTGACGTTTGTACCAGGACGGCACCGCCGATGTATGCGCCAGCTTCTTCCTGCGGAAATTCTTCGACTTGATCGCCACCTGATCAAACGTCGGCGGCTCCATCAAGGGATTCGTGCCGGCCGCATCGCTCCAGACAGAACGCAACTCATCTTCGGTCTGCGACAGATTTCTGGAAATCGTGCGTTCGACATCGCTGGCGGCAGATTGCACATCCTCATGCATCTTGCGCAGCTCATCGAGTTCCATCTCGCGGCTTACTTCGGATTTGACTTCGTTGATATAACGCTGGGCCCGACCGAACAGGGTGCCGGCCATGCGCGCAACCTTGGGCAGCCTTTCCGGTCCGATGAAAACCAGTGCCGCAACGCCGATGATCGCAAGTTTGGAAAACGCAATATCGATCATATGATGTGCGATAAGCTGAAGAGGCCATCTGCAACAGACCGTTTCCGGCCTGCTGCAAATGATCAGCTATTCGACTTTTCTTTCACTTCAACGTCAACGGTGCCTTTGTCCGTGACCTGTGAAGTCGCCGTCTGTGCAGTCGACTTTTCTTCCTCGCCCTTCACGCCGTCCTTGAATCCCTTGACGGCCTTGCCGAGGTCAGCGCCCATGTTGCCGATTTTCTTCGTGCCGAAAACCAGCATCACGATCACCAGTACGATCAACCAGTGCCAAATGCTAAATGAACCCATTACCTTCTCCTTGACGGCGTCATCGCCTGAAATCCTGCCTACGTTAAACCGGCGACCGGTTCCACGGACGCGGCCCGCCGATCACATGCATGTGCAAATGGTACACCTCTTGCCCACCGTCCGGTCCTGTATTGAACAGTGTCTTGAATCCGCCCTGGGCTTCACCCTTTTCCAGGTGATAACCGCATCCGAGTTCTTGCGCCAGCTTCGGCGCCAGAAGCATCATTCTACCCAACAACATGCTGTCGTCCGCAGTGCAATCGGCCAGCGTTGCAATATGTTTCTTGGGAACAATCAGAAAGTGGACCGAAGCAGCCGGGTTGATATCGTGAAATGCCAGCAACGCATCGTCTTCGTAAATAATTTTCGATGGAATCTGTTTGGCGGCAATTTTACAAAAAATGCAATTATCCAAGGCGTGCTCCGTGGGGAATTGTATGCAGGGCGCATGACGCGCGGATGACAATCATGGCTTGCGGGCGGCTTTTTCTTCCAGTCCGGACAAGCCTTCGCGACGCGCCAGTTCATTCAGTACATCCTGCGGCGTCAGGTCAAACTGCGCCAGCATTACCAGCGAGTGAAACCACAAATCGGCGCATTCATAGAGCACCTTGGATTTGTCGCCATCGACGCGCGCATCCTTGGCCGCCATGACCGTTTCGGTGGCTTCTTCGCCGATTTTTTTCAGAATCGCATCGTCGCCTTTGACGAACAGGCGCGCGACATAGGATTTCTCCGGATCGCCGCCATTGACCGGCTTGCGCGATTCAATCACTTCGGCAAGACGCCGTAAAGTTTCACTCATCGCTGATGTGCTTTCAGTTGTGCTTTATTTGTAAATATCGTCGGGATTCTTCAGAACAGGTTCGACCGTGTTCCAGTCGCCACTATCGGAATCGCCCTCGAATTTCTGGAAGAAACAGGAATGACGTCCTGTGTGGCACGCAACCTTGCCGACCTGCTCCACCTTGAGCAAGACCACATCTTCGTCGCAATCAAGACGCACGTCGTGCACCTTCTGGATGTGGCCGGATTCCTCGCCCTTGTGCCACAGTTTCTTGCGCGAGCGGCTCCAGTAGACAGCCTCACCTGATTCGATGGTTCTTGCCAGCGCATCGCGATTCATCCATGCGAACATCAACACATCGTTCGAATCGACCTCCTGCGCGATGACGGGAACCAGACCGTGTTCATCCCACTTCACCTTGTTCAACCATTTTGCGTTGCTGCTCATACCAACCTCATCGGAATACCCTGATCGGCCATGAAGCGCTTCGCTTCCGGCACCGTGTGCTGACCATAATGGAAAATGCTGGCTGCCAGCACTGCATCCGCATGACCCAGTTTGACACCATCGGCCAGATCCTGCAGTCCGCCGACACCGCCGGACGCAATCACCGGGATACCGATCGCATCCGATACCGCGCGCGTCAGCGCCAGATCGAAACCGGACTTGGTGCCATCGCGATCCATGCTGGTCAGCAAGATTTCGCCGGCACCCAAGCCTTCCATCTTCTGCGCCCATTCAACCGCATCGAGACCGGTCGCCTTGCGCCCGCCGTGCGTGAACACTTCCCAACGGCCATCAGCGGATTTCTTTGCATCGATCGCAACGACGATGCATTGCGATCCGTATTTTTGCGAGGCATCAAACACCAGTTGCGGATTGCTGATCGCAGAGCTGTTGATGCTGACCTTGTCCGCACCCGCATTCAGCAGACGACGGACATCTTCCACTGCGCGTACACCGCCGCCAACCGTCAACGGAATGAACACCTGCGACGCGACTTCTTCGATGATATTCAAAATCAGGTCGCGGCCATCGGAGGTTGCCGTGATGTCGAGAAACGTGATTTCATCCGCGCCCTGTGCATCGTAGCGCCGGGCGATTTCCACCGGATCACCGGCATCGCGCAATTCCAGAAAATTGACGCCCTTGACGACACGGCCTGCGGTCACGTCCAGGCAAGGGATGATGCGTTTTGCCAGTGTCATTCTTCCGGTTCCACGCTGCTCAATGCATCCGCACGATCCTGCGCAGAACGCAGATCGAGCGTACCTTCATAAATCGAGCGGCCGCAAATCACGCCTTCGATGCCTTCGTCCTGCACCGCGCACAGCGCTTCCACGTCCTTGACGCTGTGCACGCCGCCGGATGCGATCACCGGAATCGTCATGCTCTGCGCCAGCTTGACTGTCGCCTCGATATTGACACCGCCCATCATGCCGTCGCGGCCGATGTCGGTATAGACGATTGCTTCGCAGCCGTAATCTTCGAATTTTTTCGCCAGATCGATTACTTCGTGGCCGGACAACTTACTCCAGCCGTCGGTTGCAACCTTGCCGTCCCTGGCATCGAGTCCAACGATGATCTGCCCGGGAAATGCGCTGCATGCGTCATGCAGGAAGCCGGGATTCTTGACTGCTGCGGTACCGATGATGATGTAGCTCAAGCCATCGTCGAGATAACGTTCGATCGTGTCGAGATCGCGAATCCCGCCGCCAAGCTGCACCGGGATTTCCTCGATGCCGTTCTTTTCCGCATATTCGCGCACAGCCTGCAGGATCGATTTCACCGCCGACTCGTTTTTCGGTTTGCCGGCAAAGGCCCCGTTCAAGTCCACCAGATGCAACCGGCGCGCACCTTGTGCCAGCCAGTGACGCGCCATGTCGGCTGGGTCTTCGGAAAATACGGTGGCCTGTTCCATATCGCCTTGTTTCAGGCGAACGCAGTGACCGTCTTTGAGATCGATGGCAGGTATGAGCAGCATGGAGTCGTTTTGTTGAGGTGGTTAATAAGTAACAACGGAGTAAACAACGGCAAAAGCCGGCGGCCGGAACTACGGATTCCAGTGAACGAAATTCCTGTACAACTGCAGCCCGGCCGATGCACTTTTTTCCGGGTGAAACTGCGTCGCAAAAATATTGTCGCGTGCGATTGCGCTGCAGAACGGCTGACCATAAGGCGTCTCGCCTGCAACGTGCGCGCGATCCGATGGCGCCGCATAATAACTATGCACGAAATAAAAATAACTGTCGTCGGCGATTCCGTTCCACAGCGGATGGGACAGCGTCTGGTGTACCCGGTTCCAGCCCATCTGCGGCACCTTGAAGCGCGAACCGTCTTCCTGCAATTGATCGCCGAATCGGAACTTCACAACCTTGCCCGGAAACAGGCCCAATCCCGGCGTATCGCCTTCCTCGCTCCAGTCGAACATCAACTGTTCGCCGACGCACACGCCAAACAGAGGCTTGTTGCGCGCGGCAATCAGCAATTCTTCCTGCAAGCCGGATGCCTGCAGCGAATGCATGCAGTCTGGAATCGCTCCCTGTCCCGGCAGCACCAGACGATCGGCGGATTTGATATCGGCCAGCTCGCCGGAAATGCGAACATCCGCCTCCGGCGCCACCTGGCGCAGAGCCTGGGCGACCGAACGCAAATTACCCATTCCGTAATCCACTACGACTATTTTGTTCATACCGGTGATTCAGACTTCAGTGATGTGAAACGTTCTTGCATGCGGCGACCGGCTTACAGGCTGCCCTTGGTCGACGGAATCGTGCCGGCGGAACGCGCGTCCAGCTCGGCGGCCATGCGCAACGCGCGGCCGAATGCCTTGAAAACGGTTTCGCACTGATGATGGGCATTCTCGCCGCGCAGGTTATCGATATGCAGCGATACCAATGCGTGATTGACGAAGCCCTGGAAAAACTCATGCGTCAGATCGACATCGAACGTGCCGATCATCGAACGTTTGAAAGGAACATGGAATTCCAGTCCCGGGCGGCCGGAGAAATCGATGACGACACGCGACAGCGCTTCATCCAGCGGCACATAGGCATGACCGTAGCGGCGAATGCCCTTCTTGTCGCCGATCGCTTTCGTAAAAGCCTGGCCAAGCGTGATGCCGACGTCTTCCACCGTGTGATGCGCGTCAATGTGCAGATCGCCTTTTGCATCGATTTCGATGTCGATCAAACCGTGGCGTGCAATCTGATCCAGCATGTGATCGAGAAACGGCACGCCGGTATTCAGCTTTTGCTGTCCGGTTCCGTCGATGTTGATCGCAACGCGGATTTGCGTTTCATTGGTGTTGCGCGTGATTTCTGCAGTGCGTGGCGTAGACATGTTCAAGTGAACCAGTAGTGACGATGAAAGTGATGCTTCTAGGCGTCGAGGCATGGCGAATTCGTTGCAGCGCCTGTTGCGGCACAGACCGCTCCCGACAATACGAGCATTTTACCCACATTTTAAGCAAGCACTTTGCGTTCCGGCATCCGAATAAGCCGATGGCGGCAATTTATCACCGGCAAAGCGCCAATTCACGACAAGCCGGCTCGGTTCAGACGTCCGTCGACACGTTTTTCAATATGCTTGCGGGCGATTCTTCCGGCTCGCCACCGTCGTTCGGAGTCAATGCTTCCAGCCGCTGGTGAATCAGCGCGCAATAATCGACATTCAACTCGAAACCGACAAAATCACGATCGCAGCGCTTGGCAGCGACGGCCGTCGTGCCGCTTCCCATGAACGGGTCGAGAATGACGCCGCCCGGCGGACAGGATGCCTTGACCATGCGTTCGATGATTTCCAGCGGTTTTTGCGTCGGATGATCGGCGCGCTCGCGATGCTCGCGATGCAGGCGCGATACGCTCCAGACATCTTTCGGGTTATAGCCCATCTCCAGCCATTTGGCGCCGACGAAGATCGAACGCGAACGCGCCTTTTTGGTTTCCGCATCGTACGGAACGCGAATCGCATCGAGGTCAAAATAATAATCTTTGGCATTGGCAAAAAAGCCGATCGTGTCATGCACCGATGAAAATTTGCGTGTCCCGCCGCCCATCGACGGCACGCGACGGTCCCAGATGATTTCATTGAGCATCGTCATGCGCTTCTTCAACATGACGAAGACTTCCGGCGAATATCGCCATGTCAGGAAAATGTAGAAACAGCCATTCGGCTTGAGCTTGGGAAGCGCAGCGTCGATCCACTGCGCCATCCACGTCAGGTAGGCATCGGCGCCGAGCTTGTCGGAATCGTTGCCGTAATCCTTGCCCAGGCCGTACGGCGGATCGGCAATGATCAGATCGATCGCACCGTCCGGAATGCGCGCCAAACCGGCCAACGCATCCTCGCAGAAAACACGGTTGCGCCAATCGCTCATTGTCGCGCCCGGATAGGCATCATTTCAGCCGGTATTCCGCTGAGCGTGCGTGCGCCTGCAGACCTTCGCCGTAGGCCAGTTCTGCCGCAACCTTGCCGAGCGTTTGCGCACCGCCTTCGCTCACGTACAGGATGCTGGAGCGCTTCTGGAAATCGTAGACGCCGAGCGGCGATGAAAAGCGCGCGGTGCGCGATGTCGGCAGCACGTGATTCGGACCGGCACAGTAATCGCCCAGCGATTCGGAAGAAAAGCGTCCGAGGAACATCGCGCCGGCGTGACGAATCTTGTCGGCCCACTGCTGCGGATTTTCCGTTGAGATTTCCAGATGCTCGGCCGCAATCATGTTCGCGATCTCGCACGCTTCATCCATGTCGCGCACCTTGATCATCGCGCCGCGATTGGTCAGCGAGGTGCTGATGACGTCTTTACGCGGCATGTCGGCGAGTTGGCGATTGATGCTCGCTGCAACCGCATCGATATAGGCAGCATCGGGACAGATCAGAATCGATTGCGCCAGCTCATCGTGCTCGGCCTGCGAAAACAGATCCATCGCGATCCAGTCCGGATCGGTCGTGCCGTCGCAGACGACCAGAATTTCCGAAGGACCAGCAATCATGTCGATGCCGACCGTGCCGAATACACGGCGCTTGGCAGCGGCAACATAGGCATTGCCCGGCCCGACAATCTTGTCGACCTGCGGAATCGTTGCCGTGCCATATGCCAGTGCGCCGACCGCCTGTGCGCCACCGATGGTGAACACACGATCGACACCGGACATGGCGGCGGCAGCCAGCACCAGTTCATTCTTCACGCCGTTCGGCGTCGGCACCACCATGATGACTTCCTGCACGCCGGCGACCTTGGCCGGAATGGCATTCATCAGCACCGATGACGGATACGCGGCCTTGCCGCCCGGCACATAAATACCGACGCGATCGAGCGGCGTGACTTTTTGACCGAGCACTGTGCCGTCGGCTTCCGTATAGGAGAACCCGCTGGAACCGATTTCCGCTTTTTGACGTTCGTGATAGACGCGCACACGATCTGCGGCAGTCTGCAACGCAGCACGACGCGCCGGCGACAATTGATCCAGCGCCGCCTGCAGCTCACTCTGCGTGATTTCCAGTGCAGCCATATTCGCGGCATCGACGTGATCGAACTGCTTTGTATATTGCAATACGGCAGCGTCACCCTCGCGTTTCACGTGATCCAGAATCAGCATCACACCGCGGTCAATCGCTTCGTCTTCGCTCGCCTCGAATGCCAGCACATCGGCGAGCTGCGCCTTGAAGTCGGGATGGGTGGAATCAAATTTGCGTATCTGTATGGACATCATTTTCTCGATCAGGTCATGTAGAAATGAATGCGCTTATTCATCAAGCGTTCATTGTTTCAAGACTGGCGTTTCGACGCCTTTTCAAATGCTTCAAGTATCGGCTGCAGGCGTTCGCGTTTCAGCTTCAACGCTGCCTGGTTGACGACCAGCCGTGAAGAAATTTCCATGATGTGCTCAACCTCGACCAGATGATTGGCGCGCAAGGTACTGCCGGTACTGACCAGATCGACGATCGCGTCGGCCAGGCCGACCAGCGGGCCAAGCTCCATCGAGCCATACAGCTTGATCAGATCGACGTGCACGCCCTTGGCTGCAAAATGCTCGCGTGCAGTTTGCACATATTTGGTGACGACGCGCAGACGTGCGCCTTGCCGCACAGCACTTCCGTAATCGAAACCTTCCTTGACCGCGACCGACATGCGGCAACGTGCAATGTTCAGGTCGATTGGCTGATACAAGCCATCGCCGCCGTGTTCAAGCAGGACGTCCTTGCCCGCCACGCCGAAATCGGCGGCGCCGTATTGCACGTAGGTCGGCACATCGGATGCGCGCACGATGATGACGCGCACAGCGGGATCATTGGTTTGCAGGATCAGTTTGCGCGAGGTTTCCGGATCTTCGGTGACCCTGATGCCGGCCGCTTCCAGCAACGGCAACGTCTCTTCGAAGATGCGGCCTTTGGACAACGCCAATGTCAATTGCTGAGTCACTTCTTGCGTCATGTTATTTCACTCGCTGAATGTGGGCGCCGACGGCGGACAGTTTGACTTCCATGCGGTCGTAACCGCGATCCAGATGATAAATGCGATCGATGCAGGTTTCGCCTTCGGCCGCAAGGGCCGCAATCACCAGCGATGCCGATGCGCGCAGATCAGTCGCCATCACCGGCGCGCCGACGAGTTTGTCCACACCGTTGATAATTGCGGTGTGGCCTTCGATCGTGATCGATGCGCCGAGGCGGTTCATTTCCTGCACGTGCATGAAGCGGTTTTCGAAAATGGTTTCGATCACGCTGCTGCTGCCCTCGGCGATGCAGTTCATCGCCATGAACTGCGCCTGCATGTCGGTCGGGAAGCCCGGATATTCGGTCGTGCGGAAACTCACTGCCTTCGGACGCGCAGCCATCTGGATGCGAATCCAGTCGTCGCCGGACGTCAGGACGGCACCCGCCTCGCGCAATTTATCGAAGGCAACATCGAGCGTATCGGTGCGCGCCTTGCGCAACGTAATGTCGCCGCCGGTCGCAGCGACCGCGCACAGGAAGGTGGCGGTTTCGATGCGGTCGGCGATCACGGCATGCGATGCACCATGCAGACGATCGACGCCTTGAATGACCAATCGATCCGTACCGATGCCGGCGATCTTCGCGCCCATCGCGACCAGCAGATTGGCGAGATCGGTGACTTCCGGTTCGCGTGCGGCGTTTTCCAGTACCGTTTCGCCTTCGGCCAGCACGGCTGCCATCAACAGGTTTTCCGTCCCGGTGACGGTGATCATGTCGGTGAGGATGCGCGCACCCTTGAGTCTTTTCGCCTTCGCGTGGATATAGCCGGCTTCGATCGTGATCTCGGCACCCATCGCCTGTAACCCCTTGATGTGCTGATCGACCGGACGCGATCCGATTGCGCAACCGCCGGGCAGCGATACCTTCGCTTCACCGAAACGCGTCAGCAACGGTCCCAGTACCAGGATGGACGCGCGCATGGTCTTGACCATTTCATACGGCGCTTCCAGCTTGTCGATGGCGCTGCCGTTCAAGGTGACCTTGTCGTCGTCCTGCTCAACCTGCAGACCCATCTGACGCAGCAGTTTCAGCATCGTCGCCACATCCTGCAGATGCGGAACGTTACTGAGCTGCAGCGCGTCGGCAGTCAGCAGACCGGCGCACAGGATTGGCAACGCCGCATTCTTTGCACCGGAGATGGCGATCTCGCCGGAGAGGCGATGACCGCCTTGTATCAAGAGCTTGTCCATTTACAGCTTGTCCATTCTGGATTGAGGGCTTACTTCTGGAATTCTTCAGGCGTCAATGTCTTCATCGACAGCGCATGAATTTCTTCGCGCATGCGATCGCCGAGTGCAGCATAGACCAGTTGATGGCGCTGAATCAAACGCTTGCCGGCGAATGCGCCCGACACGATCACGGCCTCGAAATGCGCGCCGTCGCCGCTTACTTCGACATGCGTGCAATCAAGTCCTGCGACGATATAACTTTTAACCAGTTCTGGTGTGGGCAACATGATTCTGCCTTCTTTATTGGGTTAGGAATGAATGATCAGTGACGCAGCTTGTAACCGCTTTTCAGCAGGGCAATGCCGATGCCGGCAAGCAGCGCCAGGAAAAATGCGACGACGGCGCAACTCGCCAGCGGATTGACGTCGGACTGGCCGAAGAAACCGTAACGGAAACCGTCTATCATGTAAAAGAACGGGTTCAGGTGCGATACGGTCTGCCAGAACGGCGGCAGGGAATGCACCGAATAGAACACGCCGGACAGGAAGGTCGCCGGCATGATCAGGAAATTCTGGAACGCCGCCAGCTGGTCGAATTTTTCCGCCCAGATGCCTGCAATCAGACCCATCGTTCCCAGCATCGCCGCACCCAGCACGGCGAAAATTAGTATCCACCACGGCGCGACAAACGAGATGCCGGCAAACCATGCCGTCACCAGGAACACGCCGAAGCCGACCACCAATCCGCGCACCACTGCAGCCAGCACGTATGCGCCGAACAGTTCCCAGTGCGACAGGGGCGGCAGCAGGACGAACACGAGGTTGCCGGTAATCTTGGACTGGATCATCGATGACGACGAATTCGCAAACGCATTCTGCAGCACGCTCATCATCACCAAACCAGGCACCAGAAACGCCGTGTACTTCACGCCCGGATACACCTGTACATGATCTTCCAGCACATGGCCGAAGACGAGCAGATACAGCACGGCTGTCAGGATCGGTGCTGCCACCGTTTGCGTGGCGACCTTCCAGAAACGCAGCATTTCCTTGTAGAACAAGGTCTGAAAACCGGTCATTTTTCACCTTCCATGATCTGGATGAAAACGTCTTCCAAATCGGCCTGCTGCAATTGCATGTCCTCGATGACGACGCCGGCCAGTCGCAGCTTTGCCAGGATCGGTTCGACATCGGTGTATTCGTTCACGCGCAAGGTAAATTTGTTGCCGAACGCGAGTTCTTCCGGATGCGACACCAGTTCCTTCAATTCATCAGGCAATGCGCCGGATGCCAGCCGCACGACCAATTGCGAACCTGAGATGCGCTTGATGAGCGTCGACGTCGTATCCAGCGCCACAACCTGCCCGGCTTTCAGCATCGCGACGCGATTGCACAGCGCCTGCGCTTCTTCCAGATAATGCGTGGTCAGCACAACCGTATGGCCTTCGCGATTAAGGCGCGAAATGAATTTCCATAATGTCTGGCGCAATTCCACATCGACACCCGCAGTCGGCTCGTCCAGCACGATCACCGGCGGCTTGTGCACCAGCGCCTGCGCAACCAGTACGCGACGCTTCATGCCGCCCGACAGCGCGCGCATGTTGGCATCGGCCTTGTTGGTCAGATCGAGGTGGTGCATGACCTCGTCGATCCATGCATCGTTGTTCTTCAGACCGTAATAACCCGATTGCATGCGCAGCGTTTCGCGCACGGTAAAAAAAGGATCGAACACCAGTTCCTGCGGCACCACGCCGAGCAGCTTGCGCGCCTGGCGATAATCGGTCACGACATCGTGGCCATGCACCATGACGTTGCCGGAATCCGCGCGATTGAGGCCGGCGATGATGGAAATCAGCGTGGTCTTGCCGGCACCGTTGGGACCGAGCAGGCCGAAGAATTCGCCTTCCTCGATGGCAAGCGAAATGCCATTCAACGCTTTCAGCGAACGATAGCTTTTTTCGACACTATTTATTTGTATTGCAGCCATGAGGCTAGAGCACTTTACGCAAATGAAACGGATGGCGTCGCGATTCGCGGCAACCGGATGGCGAAAACCCTTGATTATATTGGATTTTCGCTATGAACCTTCAGATCGGGAATGACGACGCGCGACGGGGAAAACAACTGCCGAAGCGGTCAATGGTGCGGAAGATCGGAACGTGGATGATCTGTGCCGATCAATGTTTCGACGTCATACAGGGCAATCAGGCTGCGAAGATTGACTGGCAGATTGTTGAATGCCAGCGACGTGGTGCGCTCTTTTGCCGCGCGTTGCCAGGCAAGAAGCGCAGCCACCGCCGATGAATCGACGGTCACGACATGCGCGAAATCGATTTCATTCTGGCCGCCGGCAATCGCCCGCAAACCCTCAGCCAATGCCGATCTGGCATTGTCGAAGGTGAGCGATGTGCCGGGTTGATACATGAACGTTACTGCGTGGAAGACGGGGTCGGCGCCTTGCCGGTCTTTGCCACACTACCAGCCAGCTTCTTGTTCTTGTCGGACAGCGTCTTGATCAAGCCGTCGATACCGGATTTGCTGATCTCTGCGGCAAAACTGCCTTTGTAGGTTTCAACCAGCCACGCACCCAGCACATTGACGTCGTAGATCTTCCAGCCGGTCGCACCTTTTGCCAGGCGATAGCTGAGTTGGATCGGTTCACCGCGTGGCTGAACGACCTGTGTGTTCACGATCACTTCGGTATCGGCAGGATCGGCACGCAACGGTTTGTATTCCAGTTTCTGATCGCGGATCTGCGAAATGGCGCCCGAATAGGTATACATCAACAGGCTGCGGAATTCGGTCGTCAGTTGCTTCTGCTGATCCGGCGTCGCTTCGCGCCAGTAACGGCCGGTGGCCAGCGACGTCATGCGCTGAAAATCGACATTCGGCAGGATCTTCTCATCGACGACCTGCTGAATGCGGCGCGGATTGCCGCTCTGGATATCCTTGTCCGTTTTGGCGATCGCCATCACTTCTTCGCTGATGCGCTTGACCAGAACATCCGGTGCTTCCTGCGCGGAAGCGTAACCGGCAAAGGACATTGCGACGAGCGAGATCAATAATTTGTGCAATACATTCATGATTTTCCGATCAACTGATTAGCCATCTTGCCTGTCTGCACGGCTGAACTCAGGCTGCCTTCAGGCAAGATGTGTACGATGACGCGTTTTTCAAGCGGTTCGACTGCGGCAGCGAAACGATGGTTCACTGCCGTGCCGGAGCAAACGGTCAGGGTGCGATGGAAGCGCCGTCAACCGAAGATGCCGGTTTCGCCGATTCGGCGCCGTCATGAACGAGGCCTTCACGACGCTGCAAATAGGCGCCGCGCACGAATGTATAACGATCCAGTGCCGCATCTTCCAGCAGGTTGGTCGCATTCAGCACCGACGCACGCTGATCGACGGCACGCAATGCGATGCCGCTGTTGCGCACATCAACCGGCGTGACATAGGTCCATGCATCGCCCGTGATATCGACCGGCAGCGCAGCCGTGTCACGCAAGGTCGACGGTCCGAACAACGGCAGCACGACATACGGACCCGAAGCTACGCCCCATTTTCCCAGCGTCTGGCCGAAATCTTCCTTGTGCTTTGGCAGGCCTGCTTCCGAAGCGATATCGAGCACGCCGCCGAAACCGATCGTGCTGTTGAATGCGACGCGCGCGCCGTCCGACAAGCCCTCTTCCACTTTCCCTTGCAGGAAGTTATTGACCATCGTCCAGACGTCGCCGATGTTGCCGAAGAAATTGCTGATTGCCGTCTGCACGAACGATGGCAGAACATCCTGATAGGCGGTCGCAGCCGGTTTCAGCGCAACACGATCAACGGTATCGTTGAAATCGAACATCGTGCGATTGAAGCCTTCCAGCGGATCGTTTTCATTCGCGGCCTGATTGCCGGTGCTGGCGCATCCACTCAGGAACAACGCGGATGCAAACAAGATGATTTTCCCTGTATTTTTCATTTTTGGTCTTCTTTCCCCTCGGCTGCCTTGCTGAAGAGGAATTGACTGATCAAATTCTCCAGCACCATCGCCGATTGTGTCATGGTAATTCTGTCGCCTGCTGCCAGATTGGCGGAATCGCCGCCAGCCTCAAGCCCGATATATTGCTCACCTAGCAAACCTGATGTCAAAATTTTTGCGGACGTGTCTTTCGGGAACTGATAGCGACTCTCGAGATTCAAAGTCACCGTCGCCTGAAAAGTCTTGTCGTTAAACGTAATGTCAGCCACTCGCCCCACTACGACGCCGGCGCTTTTCACGGGCGCGCGCGGCTTCAAACCACCGATATTGTCGAACCGCGTCACCACCGAATAGGTCTGTTCGAACGAGAGGGAGCTCATGTTCCCTGCCTTCATCGCCAGAAAGAACAACGCAGCCGCGCCCAGCAGCACAAACAGGCCAACCCATAAGTCTAACGATTTTCGTTGCATAAACAGATACCTCAAATATGGGAGAAAGCACGCATGGATTGAATCATGGTGCACTCACAACACGAGCAAAGGCTTCGAGGGGCGCATAGTTTAATCGAAAAGCGCCCCGACCGCTTTTCACTTCTTAACTGAACATTAACGCCGTCAGCAGGAAATCCAGCCACAACACCGACAACGAGGCGATCACGACCGTCCGCGTTGTCGCTCTGGCAACGCCTTCCGGCGTCGGCTGTGCCTGATATCCCTGGTACAACGCGACGAACGTCACGGCGAAACCGAACACGATGCTCTTGATCACGCCATTGGCGATGTCATTCCAGATATCGACGCCGGCCTGCATCTGGGACCAGAACGCCCCCTCATCCACGCCGATCATCTGCACGCCGACGATATATCCGCCCAGAATGCCGACCGCGCTGAAAATCGCCGCCAGCACCGGCATTGCAATCACGCCGGCCCAGAAACGCGGCGCCAGCACACGTTGCAGCGGATTGACCGCCATCATTTCCATGGCCGACAACTGCTCGCCCGCCTTCATCAAACCGATTTCGGCAGTCAGCGACGTACCGGCGCGACCGGCAAACAGCAGCGCCGTCACGACCGGACCGAGCTCGCGCGTCAGCGACAAGGCCACGAGCAAGCCTAGCGCCTGTTCGGAACCGTATTTGTTCAGCGTGTAATAACCCTGCAAACCAAGAACAAAACCGACGAACAGACCGGCGACGGCAATCAGAAGCAATGAATAATTGCCGATAAAGTGAATCTGCGTCGTCACCAGCCGCAACCTGCGCAGCAGTCCGCCCGACGCACGCACCATTTCAAACAGTACACGCGTTGCGAAACCGACATTGCCAATCGACTCACGCGTCCAGCGCCCGATTCCCGTCAACAGACCGATCATCCGCGCGCTCTCAGTCCAAGATCATCCGCCAGCGACTTGCCCGGATAGTGGAACGGCACCGGGCCGTCCGGCTCGGCATTGATGAACTGCTTCACATACGGATCAGCGGACGCCATCATTTCCGCCGGCGTGCCTTGCGCAACGATGGCGCCTTTTGACAGGAAATAGACATAGTCCGCGATCAAAAACGATTCATGCACATCGTGCGACACCAGGATCGAAGTCGAGCCCAATGCATCGTTGAGCTTGCGAATCAGGTTGGCAGTCATGCCCATCGAGATCGGGTCGAGCCCGGCGAACGGCTCGTCGTACATGATCAATTCGGGGTCGAGCGCAATGGCGCGCGCCAGTGCAACGCGCCGCGCCATGCCGCCGGAAATTTCAGCGGGCTTCAATTGTGCGGCATTGCGCAGGCCGACTGCATGCAGCTTCATCAGCACCAGATCACGGATCAACTCTTCCGACAGATCGGTATGCTCGCGCAACGGGAAAGCCACATTGTCGAATACCGACATGTCCGTGAACAACGCGCCATGCTGAAACAGCATGCCCATCTTGCGGCGCAGCGCGTACAACGCCTTGGTCCTGGAAGGATCGACGGGCTGGCCGCCGATCGTGATGGTGCCGGATTGCGGCTGCAACTGACCGCCGATCAGCCGCAGGACCGTCGTTTTGCCCGAACCCGAACCGCCCATGACGGCAATCACCTTCCCACGCGGGAAAGCCATGTCGAGCGCCGACAGGATCGGGCGATCGCCATAACTGAAATGCAAGTCACGGATTTCAACGAGATTGGACACGACGATGAGGATTGATTGGCAAGTTTGTAATTGTAGTGCAGATTGCAAAATCGCTCTCGACGAACAGACGGGCAAGCGCATGCTTTACTGCCATACCGTTGTAAAAAAGCCCGGCCTTCTTGCGAAGCGCCGGGCTTTCTCGATCGAGCCGGTTGATCAGCGCGGCAAAACGGAATCACCCATCAGGAAGATATCGACTTCACGTGCGCATTGACGACCTTCGCGAATCGCCCACACCACCAGCGATTGACCGCGACGCATGTCGCCTGCAGCAAAGACTTTATCGACCGACGTGCGATAGCAGTTTTCGCCGTCAGTGGTTGCCTTCGCGTTGCCGCGCGCATCCTTGTCGACACCGAATGCATCCAGCACTTGCGCCACCGGCGATACAAAGCCCATCGCCAGCAGCACCAGGTCGGCTTTCATTTCGAACTCCGAATCCGGCACTTCCTGCATGCGGCCGTCTTTCCATTCGACGCGTGCGGCGATCAGTTTCTCAACCTTGCCGTTTTTTCCTTCCAGACGCTTGGTCGCAACTGCCCAATCGCGTTCGCAACCTTCCTCGTGCGATGACGACGTGCGCAGCTTGGTTGGCCAGTAAGGCCACACCAGCGGTTTGTTTTCTTCTTCCGGCGGTTGCGGCAGCAATTCAAATTGCGAAATCGATGCGGCGCCATGACGGTTCGAGGTACCGACGCAATCGGAACCGGTATCGCCGCCGCCGATCACGATGACGTGCTTGCCGGTTGCCATCAATTGGTCTTTCACCTTGTCGCCGGCGTTGACCTTGTTTTGCAGCGGCAGGAATTCCATTGCGAAATGAACGCCCTTCAATTCACGACCAGGCACTGGAAGGTCGCGCGGCTGTTCTGCGCCGCCGGTGATGATCACGGCGTCGAAATCCTTGTTCAACTGCTCCGGTGAAATCGTTTCCTTCGCCCAGTTGATGATGTTCGACGGGAAGTCCTTGCCGACCAGGACGCTGGTGCGAAATGTCACGCCTTCGGCTTCCATCTGCTTGACGCGCAGATCGATGTGCGATTTTTCCATCTTGAAGTCAGGGATGCCGTAACGCAGCAGGCCGCCGACGCGATCGTTCTTTTCGAACACGGTCACGTCGTGGCCGACGCGCGCCAGTTGTTGCGCTGCCGCCATGCCGGCTGGGCCAGCGCCGACGACGGCGACTTTCTTGCCGGTCTTGATCGTTGCTGGTTCCGGTTTGACCCAGCCGTTTTCCCAGCCTTTGTCGATGATGAAATGCTCGATCGACTTGATGCCGACCGGATCGTCATTGATCCCGAGCGTGCATGCGGATTCGCACGGCGCAGGACAGATGCGTCCGGTGAATTCCGGGAAGTTGTTGGTCGAATGCAGCGTATCGAGCGCTGTCTTGTAATCGCCGTGGAACACCAGATCATTCCAGTCTGGAATGATGTTGTTGACCGGGCAGCCGTTGTTGCAGAAAGGAATACCGCAATCCATGCAGCGCGCGCCCTGAATCTTGGCGTCGGCATCATTCAGATGCAGCGTGAATTCCTTGTAATGCTTCAAACGCTTTTGCGGCTCCTCGCTTGCTTCCTGCAAGCGCTGGTATTCCATAAAGCCGGTGATCTTTCCCATTTTTTCTCGCCTTCTAAACCATTCGTGATTCAGGCCGACCGTAGCAGTCGGCCTGATGACATCGTGTGTGGATCGCTACGTGCTCAGGCAACAACTGTCGTGTTGGCCGCTTCGTCGACTTTGCGTGCATGCATTTCGCCCAATGCGCGCTTGTACTCGGAAGGGAATACCTTGACGAACTTGGCGCGTGCGGTGCTCCACTCGTCCAGCAGTGCGCGTGCGCGCGTGCTGCCCGTGTACTTGAAGTGACGCTCGATCAAGCCTTTGAGGATGGCCTCATCGGTTTGCGATTCACCGCCGCGAGTTGCCGCATGCCAGCTGCCGCGCTCTGCCTTGCCTTCCTGTTCGGAAGCAGACATCACCGGCTCCAGCGAGACCATCGCCATGTTGCACTTGCCGGCGAAATCGCCTTTCGGATCATAAACATACGCGATGCCGCCCGACATACCCGCGGCAAAGTTACGGCCGGTTTCGCCCAGCACCACGACCGTACCGCCGGTCATGTATTCGCAACCGTGATCGCCGGTACCTTCAACGACCGTGATCGCGCCGGAGTTACGCACCGCAAAACGTTCGCCGGCCACGCCGTTGAAGAACGCTTCGCCGGCGACCGCGCCGTACAGCAACGTGTTGCCGCTGATGATGTTTTCCACTGCACGGCCGCGGAACTCGGTGTTCGGGCGCACGATGATGCGCCCGCCGGACAAACCTTTACCGACGTAATCGTTGCCTTCGCCGACCAGATCCAGCGTGATGCCGTGCGCGAGGAACGCGCCGGCCGATTGGCCTGCGGTACCTTGCAACTGGATGTGGATCGTGTCGTCAGGCAAACCTTCGTGACCGTATTTCTTCGCGACTTCGCCCGACAACATGGCGCCGACCGTACGGTTGACGTTTTTGATGCTGGAGATGAAAGAGACTTTTTCACCGTTGTCCAACGCAGCTTTTGCCTGTGCGATCAACTTGTGATCAAGTGCCTTGACCAGATTGTGATCCTGCACGTCGACGTGATAACGTGGCTCGCCTGCAGCAACTTCCGGCTGATAGAACATGCGGCTGAAATCCAGACCCTTGGCTTTCCAGTGCGTGATCGCTTTCGATTTGTCGAGCAGGTCGGCGCGGCCGATCAGTTCGTCGAATGTGCGGATACCGAGTTGCGCCATGATCTGACGTGCTTCTTCGGCGACAAAGAAGAAGTAATTGACGACGTATTCCGGCTTGCCCGCAAACTTCGCGCGCAACACAGGATCCTGCGTCGCAACGCCGACCGGGCATGTGTTCAGATGGCATTTGCGCATCATGATGCAGCCTTCGACGACCAGCGGCGCGGTCGAGAAACCGAATTCATCGGCACCGAGCAAACCGCCAATGACGATGTCGCGACCGGTTTTCATCTGACCGTCGGCCTGCACGCGAATACGTGTACGCAAACCGTTCAGGATCAAGGTCTGTTGCGTTTCCGCCAGACCGAGTTCCCATGGCGAACCGGCATGCTTGACCGACGACAATGGCGATGCACCCGTGCCGCCGTCATGACCGGCGATCACGACGTGATCGGCCTTGGCTTTGGCAACGCCGGTGGCAACCGTACCAACGCCGACTTCGGAAACCAGCTTGACCGAAATCGATGCGCGTCGGATTGACGTTTTTCAGGTCGTGAATCAGTTGCGCCAGATCTTCGATCGAATAAATATCGTGATGCGGCGGCGGCGAAATCAGGCCGACGCCCGGCACCGAAAAGCGCAAACGTGCGATGTATTCGGACACTTTATGACCCGGCAACTGACCGCCTTCACCCGGCTTCGCGCCTTGCGCCATCTTGATCTGGATCTGTTCGGCCGACACCAGGTATTCGGTGGTGACACCAAAACGTCCGGATGCGACCTGCTTGATTTTCGAGCGCAGCGAATCGCCCGGTTGCAGCGGCATATCGACGACGACGACATCGTTGCCGATCACCGATGCCAACGTCGAACCGTCCTTGATAGGAATGTCGCGCAGTTCCGAACGATAGCGCTTGGTATCTTCGCCGCCTTCGCCGGTATTCGACTTGCCACCGATGCGGTTCATCGCAATCGCCAGCGTAGCGTGCGCTTCGGTCGAGATCGAGCCGAGCGACATTGCGCCGGTAGCGAAACGCTTGACGATTTCCTTCGCTGGTTCGACTTCATCCAGCGGAATCGCGCTGGCCGGATCGAACTTGAATTCGAACAGGCCACGCAACGTCATGTGACGCTTCGATTGATCGTTGATGATCTGTGCGTACTCTTTATACGTGCTGAAATTGTTCGCGCGGGTTGCGTGCTGCAACTTGGCGATCGAATCCGGCGTCCACATGTGTTCTTCGCCGCGTATGCGATACGCATATTCGCCGCCAGCGTCGAGCGCATTGGCCAGCACAGGATCGGCGCTGAACGCTGCCTTGTGCAAACGCAACGCTTCTTCAGCCACTTCGAATACGCCGATACCCTCGACGTTCGATGATGTGCCTTTGAAGTATTTTTCGATCAGCGATTTGTTCAAACCGATCGCTTCGAAAATCTGCGCGCCGCAGTACGACATGTAAGTCGAAATACCCATTTTCGACATGACTTTCATCAAGCCTTTGCCGACAGCTTTCTGGAAGTTGATGATCGCTTTTTCAGGCGACAACTCGCCAGGCAAATCTTTTGCCATGTCGGTCAGCGTATCCATCGCGAGGTACGGATGAATTGCTTCAGCGCCGTAACCTGCGAGCAACGCGAAGTGATGCGTTTCGCGCGCAGAACCGGTTTCGACAACCAGACCTGTCGAGGTGCGCATGCCTTTGCTGACCAGATGCAAATGGATCGCTGAGGTTGCCAGCAATGCCGGAATCGCGACTTGCGTTTCATCCACTTTGCGATCGGAAATGATCAGAATGTTGTGGCCGGACATGACCGCATCAACCGCTTGCGCGCACAGTGACGCCAGACGCGCTTCGATGCCTTCCTTGCCCCATGCGATCGGATAGCAGATGTTCAGTTCATGCGACTTGAACTTGCCGCCGGTATGCGCGCCGATGTTGCGCAAACGCGCGATATCGGCGTAGTCCAATACCGGTTGCGACACTTCCAGGCGCATCGGTGGATTGATGTTGTTGGTATCGAGCAGATTCGGTTTCGGGCCGATGAACGACACCAGCGACATCACCATCGCTTCGCGGATCGGATCGATTGGCGGATTGGTGACTTGCGCGAACAACTGCTTGAAGTAGTTGTACAGCGTTTTGTCCTTGTTCGACATCACAGCCAATGGCGAATCGTTACCCATCGAACCGTTCGCTTCTTCAGCGGTGGCAGCCATTGGCGACATCAGGAATTTCAGATCTTCCTGCGTGTAGCCGAACACTTGCTGCATATCGAGCAGTTTTGGCGACGGTTTCGATTCTGTCGGCTCAGCTTTCAGTTCGTTGAGCTTGATGCGCACCGATTGAATCCATTGCTTGTACGGCTTCGCGTTGGCGTACGTATCTTTCAATTCCTTGTCGTCGATGATGCGACCTGCATCCAGATCGATCAGGAACATTTTGCCCGGTTGCAGGCGCCATTTCTGGATGATCTTCGATTCTGGAATCGGCAATACACCCGACTCGGAAGCCATCACGACCAAATCGTCGTCGGTCACGATGTAACGCGCAGGACGCAAGCCGTTACGATCCAGCGTTCCGCCGATGTGACGGCCATCGGTGAACGCCATGGCGGCCGGGCCGTCCCATGGTTCCATCATGGCAGCATGATATTCGTAGAAAGCGCGACGGTTGTCATCCATCAGCGAATGGTTTTCCCACGCTTCCGGAATCATCATCATCATCGCTTGTGCAATCGGATAACCCGCCATCACCAACAGTTCGAGCGCGTTGTCGAAACATGCGGTATCGGACTGGCCTTCATAGATCAGCGGGAAAAGTTTTTGCAGATCTTCGCCCAGCACAGCCGACTTCATCACGCCTTCGCGCGCACGCATCCAGTTGAAGTTACCTTTGACGGTGTTGATCTCGCCGTTATGCGCGATCAGACGATACGGGTGAGCCAGCGGCCATTCAGGGAAGGTATTGGTCGAGAAGCGTTGATGCACCAGCGCCAGCGCGGAGGTGCAGCGCGGGTCTTGCAGATCTTTGTAGTACTCGCCGACTTGATCGGCCAGCAGCAAACCCTTGTATACAACAGTACGCGCCGACATCGACGGCACGAAGAATTCCTTGCCGTGCAACAGGTTCAACGCCTGAATCGCATGACCGGACGCTTTGCGGATGACATACAGTTTGCGCTCCAGCGCGTCAGTGACCATGATGTCCTGACCGCGACCGATGAAGATCTGACGAATCACCGGCTCTTTTTCACGCACGGTTGGCGACATCGGCATGTCGACATCGACGGCGACATCGCGCCAGCCGAGCACGACCTGCCCTTCAGCCAGTACCGAGCGCTCAATCTCTTGTTCGCAAGCGATGCGCGATGCGTTTTCTTTCGGCAGGAAAACCATGCCGACGCCATATTCTCCCGGAGGCGGCAGGGTGATTCCCTGCTTTGCCATTTCTTCACGATAGAATTGGTCCGGAATCTGGATCAAAATGCCAGCACCATCGCCCATCAGCTTATCGGCACCGACAGCGCCCCGATGGTCGAGATTCTTCAGAATGAGCAAACCCTGCTCAACGATGGAATGGCTTTTCTGCCCTTTGATGTGGGCGACAAAACCGACGCCGCAGGCGTCGTGTTCATTGGCCGGATCGTACAAACCTTGCGCTTGCATAGACTTCTCCACTGCTTTTCAATCGAACCTGAAGGATAGTGCACTGCAATAACAAATTCAACCTCAACAATAGGGGTCAGAGTAAAATTTTAAGATCGTAAAATCGTCGCCTGTTTTATTGGGGACAGAGTGATCATGTCAGTTCTACAAGAATTCTCCGGGCACTTGCCTGGCTGGACGCCCCCGCCGGGAAGGGCGGACGCGGCGTTGCGTTTGCCGTTCCAGTGATGTCTTGAATTGATCCGATCCGAGCGGCCAGCCCTTCAGGGTCGCTTCGCTCAATAAGCGTACATCCTGCTCATCGAGACCTTGCTCAATCAGCGCCTTGTAGGCGGCCTCCCGCTCGAACGGCGTATTACCCAATGCCCAATAGAGCGAATGGTCGGAAATGATGGGGTCGGATTTGATGCCTGCATGATGCTGGTAGCTCGACCAAGCGTAGTCGCCTGCCGCCGGCACGAGGCCGGCACGCACGGGATTGAGCTCGATGTAACGGCAACAAGTCATCAGATAACGCTCCGAATCGATCACCGTCGCCTTGTAGCGTCCCTGCCACAAGGTGCCGCTCCGGTCGTATTTGTGATTGAAATATGGCACGTAATGGCGACCGATCCATTGCATCATTTTCGACAACCCCTGCTCGTCCGACGGTGACGCCAGCAGATGCAGGTGATTGGTCATCAAGACATAGGCATGAATTGCGACCTTGAACTGCCTGGACGCTTCGCGCAAACGATCGAGAAAGAAGAGGTAGTCAGCCGTATCGCGAAAGATCAGTTGGCGATCATTGCCGCGCTGGATGATGTGATGCGGCTGGTTGGGAACCACAAGTCGGGGAAGCCGGGCCATAGGAAGCGAACCTGAGTCAGAGTAGCCTTATCATAAAACGACTCCGACCCCGATTGTGCATTTTCTCGCTGCCTCGCCTGCCAACCTCGATACATTAACGCATTGCACGCGCCCAGGCAGGTTCCATATGGCAACGCTGCTCGATTGCCTTGACGACAAGCGCCCGCAATTCGTCCAGCAGCACCACTTCATCCGGTGCGATTTTGCATGCCGGCAACGAGTCGTTCCAGTCGCCGTAAATAAACCCGACGGGATGGAAATTCAGCATCAGCGGCAGAATGACGAAACTGTGGGAGCTGCCGAGTTGATCGCGCCACCAGCGCGGCAATTTGTTGACGAAACCGGGCGCCTGCGCATCCTCGACGAAGATCATCTTGTTGTTTGCCAGTGCTGCATGGAATACGTCGGGCTGATACGCATCGTTGAACGTCAGGCGCGGCAATAATTCTTCCGTGGATTCGCCGAAACACATGCGCGCCACATACTTGCCTTCGTCGTGATTGCGCAGAAAGGCGATCGCCCTGCTCAGGCCCAGCCCTTGATAAACGGTTTCCAGCGCGACCGTCATCAACTGGCCGGTGCTGGCGGTGATGATTTCGTCATGCATGTCGCCGACGCCGCGCTTGAGGATATCGACCGAATCGGCCGGCTTGCCCAATGGCAGCAGCAATTGCTTTTCCGGTTCCTCATCCTGCTTTTCGCGATGCGCCAGCGATTCCTCTTCTTCCGCGACCCGGTGCGCGGCTTCGACGGCGGCCAGTACGATGGCCGAATCCAGCCCGAGCATCTCGGCGTAGTCGTCAGCAATACCGGCAAGATCGGTGACCGTAGCTGCCTTGTCCTCACACAGCACGGTCGCGCACTGCGTCGACATGGTCGAGACGGCCGCGAGCCAGTCGGCATGTTCCAGCGGTTCGTGTGTGGAATCCTCAGCGCTGCGCGGCGGCATATCCTTGAGACTGGCCACCAGCGCATTCGGCAAACCCCAACGCTTGCCGATCAAACGACCGATTTCGTCCAGCTTGAGGCCAAGAACGTCATGCGCGGCATCGTTATCGGGAATCTGTTTTTCTGCGGCCTTCTCCTGAATCTGCGTCCAGTATTCAGGCAGATAGAACGACACCATCAGGCGACCGAGGGAATGCAGGATGGAGCAAACCACGGCTTCTTCCGTATCGCGGCGCGTCGATGATGAAGCGATCTGGCGCGCGATCTGTCCTGCCAGCACGGCCTTTTCCATTTCGCTGCGCGTATCCGACGTGCCAAGCGAGGCGACCGACAGGCCGTCGATCAGCTTGAGGCCCAGAGCAAGATGGCCGATCGTTTCAGTACCGAGCACGATGACGGCTTTGGACACGGTATTGATGCCCTGGCCGAATGCGGAATACATCGCGCTGTTGGCCAGGCGCAGGACGCGCTGCGTCAGGGTCGGGTCGGACAGAACCGTCCGGGTCATGCTGAACTCGCGATCGTCGTCGCCGTGCATGGCACCGACAATTGCACTGACTACTTTGGAGAATCCGGGTAAATCACCGCGCTGCCTTACGCGGGTCAACAGCAAATCCAGCGTTTTTTCAGGGTTAAGCAAAATGCTTTCTTGTTTCTTCATGAATCAATTTCTTTGTTGCCTTGCGGATTAGGTTTGCAGCGCGAGAGCGTCTGCCTTCAAAATATCGATTACAGCATCCGGCAACATTGGATATCCCGTATGGAAGCCTTGAATCAGCGTGCAGCCCTGCGCGGACAAGAACTTCATCTGGTGTTCGTTTTCCACGCCTTCCGCCACCGTCAGCAAACTCAGATGGCTGGCAAGACTGAGCACCACATTGCAGATCGCCGCGTCCTTGACTGAATCCGGCAGATCCTTGATGAAGGTGCGATCGATCTTGAGCGCGGCAATCGGGAAGCGTTTCAGATACACCAGCGATGAATAGCCGGTGCCGAAATCGTCAATTGCAATTCGCACGCCGCGACTCGCAATTTTAGTCAAAAGCACTTCAGCGTGCTCGGGATCCGACATCAGGATGCCTTCGGTGATTTCAAGCAGCAGTTGATGCCCTTGCAAACCCGACAGCTTGATCGCGTCGTCCATCATCTCGATGAACTGATCGTTGCGGAACTGGCGCGGACTGACGTTGACGGATACATACAGCTGACGCCCGGCCGCTTCCTCGAAACGCTTCAGCTGCACGCAGGCCACCTTGAGTGCCCACGCGCCCAGCAGATTGATCAGGCCGTTGTCTTCGGCCATCGGAATGAACTGGTTGGGCGGCACTAGGCCGATATCCGGACGCATCCAGCGCATCAGCGCCTCGAACCCCATGATCTGCCGCGTACGCGCATCGACGATCGGCTGGTAGTGCAGCAGGAATTCTCCATTGCGCACCGCCTCGAACATCGCCGCTTCCATCGACACGTCGTGTTCGACCTGGTTGAATGCAACCTGGTTATAGATGATGCAGCGCGCCTTGCCGGTTTCCTTTGCGCGATACATCGCGGTATCGGCATGTGCCAGCAGCTTGACATCCGTATCGCCGTGCACCGGATAAATCGCCGCGCCGATCGACGTGCTGACATACAGCGCATTGCCGTTGATCTCGAACGGCAACTGCATGCTTGAAATCATGCGCCGCGCGATGTTGTTGATTTCCACGTCGTCGATCACACCGGGCAACACGGCAACGAACTCATCGCCGCCGACGCGCGCCAGCGTATCGACATCGCGCAACGTCGCTCGCAGGCGATCCGCAGCCACACGCAACAGCGCGTCACCCACCGGATGGCCGAGTGCATCGTTCACTTTCTTGAAACCGTCGAGATCAAGCTCCATCACGGTGAAGCCGATATCGCTGCGATGCGATTGGGCAATTGCCATTCTCAATCGATCCGCCAGCAGGGAACGATTCGGCAAACCTGTCAGTTCATCATGCGTCGCCATGTGGCGCAGGCGTTCTTCGCTGGCGTGCTGGCCGGATACATCACGGCCGACGATCAGTATCTCGACATCCGGCTCGGCATCGTAGGCGATCATTTCCAGTTCACACCACATCACGCCCGAATGCGTCATCACGCGCACGCCGACACGCGTGAACTCGCGCGATTGCATGGTTTGCTTCAACGACGCTTCGATCGCATGGCGGTCGGAAAGCCGGACAAGTTCGAACAGATTGAGGCCGATCAGTGGCGAATCGGGATTGACGATGCCGATGGCGCGCTTGCTGGCATACAGGATTTCGCCATGAGGACTGAGCCTCAAAACGATTTCACCTGCCATTTCCATCAGGCTGGACATCTGACTACCGGGGAGATCGTTACGCTTTGAGGGCATGCTTGGACGGCTGAATATGGAATGCAAAATGACTTTTCAAGCCATGGGCTAAAGAATTGCTTTTATAACAAACAATGGCGAAGTTAATAAAAACAAATGAAAAATTCACAATGCTTGAAATGTAAAAATATGAAAACGTAACTCTCAAATCTTAATGCAGCGAAAACGAAAAGAGTAGAAAAGTTTGTATGAAAAAAACGAAACTTTGCATTTAAGGGACTTTCTGCAATGCAAGCCGGCATTTCATGCATTAATTCATGGCAACCTGACAAGGAATGTACAGATTTGCGCCGTCCCAAGTTAATCAAACGCGGCCATCATAAGCATGCACAGCCTTACATGAACCTGTTTTGCGAACGCGCATGCAACATCATGCAAACCGGCAATATTGCAGGCACATGAGCAACACGCGCGTTTTTCAAGGTTGATGACAAAAAGGAATGTGCGCTTGCAGAGCAGAGTCCGGCAAACTGCGTGCAACGCAATGCGCAACGGATGCCGGTCAGAACTGAAGAACGGCGTTGCAGAAGAGTATGGAAACTTGAAAGACGATGTTATGGATGACCCGGATCGCAAACCGATAGGATTCGGCGGGCTTCTGATTCGTCAAAACGTCAGGTGTGGCTTACATAGCAGGATTCGGTTGCAAATGAAGAAGGTCAATGTACTTCGACCAGAATATCGCCGGTTGCCGTTTTGAATTTATTGGGATCGACAGGATCCTGTTCCAGATATTCCGCCTCATCCGTTACATAGCATTCGGTTCCAGGACGGAAATTTGTCGGCGTCAGTTTGATCACCGTGCAGGTTGCTCCGGTTGTTTGGTTCCTGAATTCTCCGACAATGAATGTGCTCGACATGATATGTGCGTAATGCTCGCAGTAACGTTCTGGAAGAAGCGATTACATAACGAGCGACGCAATGTCACAATCCCATAAATATGTGAATCTTGTTTTTCATACGGCATCGAGCCGGGCCGCGTCGAACGATGCGTGCAAACATTTCAGTTGAATACGTTATCCGGCTTCCATCCGATGTAATCGCACAATTCACTCAATCCACACAGGTCGCACCGAACTTCAAGCCACATTTTGCAAGTGCGGTTTTGCTTCGAGTCCGCCCTTCGACCAATTGCGCAGTGACAACGTCACGTTCAAGATTTCCTTCCGACGCTCAAGCAGATACGCGCAGGCGTATTCAATGTAGGCTGCGCAGAAGAAGGACCGGCCGATGGTTATCCGGTGCTGTTGCTGCACGGCTGGCCATACGATATCCACGCCTTCGTCGACGTCGCGCCGATCCTTGCCGCTGCAGTCTACCGCGTCATCATTCCGCATTTGCGAGGTTATGGAACGACGGAATTTCTCTCCAGAGACACGCTGCGCAACGGACAGCAGGCCGTTTTCACGGCAGATGCCATCGCATTCATGGATGCGCTCGGCATCGAGAAAACGATCGTGGCAGGTTTCGACTGGGGCGCACGCATTGCCAACACGCTGGCCGCGTTGCAGCCGGAACGCTTCACAGCGATGGTGTCGGTCAGCGGCTATCTCATCGGCAGCCAGGAAGCGAATCGCAAGCCTCTGCCTCCCAAGGCCGAACTGCAATGGTGGTACCAGTATTACTTTGCCACCGAGCGCGGCGAGATGGGATACCGCGCCTATACACATGAGTTCGCCCGCTTCATATGGGAACTTGCCTCGCCGCAATGGAAGTTCGACGATGCCACCTTTGCGCGTTCCGCCACGGCCTTCGACAATCCGGATCACGTCGCCATCTCCATCAGCAACTACCGCTGGCGGCTGGGTCTTGCACCGAGTGAAGAGAAGTACGAAAGCCTGGAAAAGCGTCTTGCCAGCTTTCCCGACATCATTGTGCCAACCATCACGATGGAAGGCGATGCCAATGGCGCGCCGCACCCGGATCCCAGGAACTACGCGAAAAAATTCCTGGGCAAATACGAACACCGGTTGATCACCGACGGCATCGGTCACAACCTTCCGCAGGAAGCGCCGCAGGCGTTTGCCCAGGCAATCCTGGATGTAGCGAAATTCAGCTGAGCAGCTGAACATCAGCGCCAGGGACTCGCGAGAGTTTCTGGCCTGCGCATCATTTCTGCCAGGGAAGTGCACCTGCATGCGCAGATGCCTTGATGCGCTTGCGGCCACGACAAGTTTCGTACTCAAGAAGTGCGCTTGCCGGGGCAATCCGCTGACTACAGATCGACCAGCACTTCAAAACCGCCAAAGATCATACGCTTGCCGTCAAACGGCATGCCTTCCGGTCCGCCCATGGCGGCGAGGCGCGGATCCTTCATCACTTTCTCGTTGACCTCGTCGCGATGCGCGCGGGATGTGTAGACAATCCAGGCGAAGATGATCGTCTCATCTTCTTTCATCTGCACGCTTTGCGGAAAGGACGTGAGCTTGCCCGGCTTGACGTCGTCCGCGATGCATTCCCGATATTGAAGCGCGCCGTGTTCCAGCCAGATGGCGCCGCATTGCGCAGAGATGCCGCGATATTTCTCGATATTTGCTTTAGGCAGGGGAAGTACGAATCCATCGACGTATGCCATGACAGTCTCCTTTGATCAGATCGTTCGCAAAACAAATCGTCGCCGGATCGGATGTACAGCCGCCGCTACCGGTCGATACACAGGGTTTTCGTTCAGACATCTTAGCCAATCTTCGTGCATGGCAGGGCCTGATTTTGTCGATTGCAGTTGCATGCACCGGGCAAAAAAAACTCCAGAGCCTTTGCAGGGTCTGGAGAGTTTCCAACAATTAATTTTTACGATCTGTTGCGATGTTGCTTCCCGACAAATCGTCATTCCGTCATCAGAACGGAATGTCGTCATCCATATCGTTGAAATTGGATGCCGGCGGTTTGGATGCGGGACGTGCCGGGCTGCTGCTTCCGCCGCTTGAGCCACCTGCGCTCTGGCGCGGGGCCGGCGCGCTGCTGCCGTAATCGTCATCCATCGGTGCGCTGCCGCCAGCGCCCGGACGGCCGCCCAGCATCTGCATGCTGTCGGCGATGATCTCGGTCGTGTAACGCTCGACGTTTTCCTTGTCGGTCCATTTGCGTGTTTGCAGGCGGCCTTCAATGTAAACCGATGAACCTTTTTTCAGGTATTGGCCGGCGATTTCCGCCAGCTTGCGATAGAAGGTGATGCGGTGCCACTCGGTGATTTCCTTCTTCTCGCCGCTGTTCTTGTCTTTCCAGCTTTCCGTCGTCGCGACGGCAACGTTGGTGACGGCTTCGCCGTTGGGCATGTAACGTGTTTCAGGATCGCGGCCCAGATTACCGACGATGATGACTTTATTGACTGATGCCATTGGTTTTCTCCGATTAAGCGACGACAGCCTGAGCGTGGCTGCGGCGTGGCAGGTTTTTCATGTTGGCAGCAATTATAAGCCAGCCGGTCGTTAATGCCGCGCCCATGACGAAGACCGCTGTCGGACCGGCGTGCTGCGTCAGGAAGCCGCCGAGCGCACCACCGCAGAAAAGGCCGAGCGCCTGAAACGTGTTGTAGACGCCAAGCGCAGCACCCCTTGCCGATGGCGACGCGATGCGCGACACCATCGATGGCTGGCTGGCTTCCAGGATATTGAAGGCGATGAAGAACGCCAGCAGCAACGCCACCAGCAGCATCCAGCTCGCATGCGCCTGCGACAGCACCAGCCACATGCCGATCTGCACCAGCAGGAGCAGGGCAATCGCACCGACAAACACCTGCTTGGACTTGCCCTGTTTCTCGCCGATGAAGATTGGCGGCAGCATCAGGATGAACGATGCGATCACGACCGGCAGATAGATTTTCCAGTGCTCGGTCAGCGGCAGGTGGCCGAGACGGATCAACGCCGCCGGCATCACGATGAACATCGCCATCTGCGTCAGGTGCAGTGCGAACACGCCATAGTTCATGCGCATCAGTTCGCCGTTGGCCAGCACATCGCGCATCGATGCACGCTCCCGCGGCAGCGCAGGCGCGACCGGCACCACGTACAGCACGACAAGAATCGCCAGCACCGACAGAATGCCGGTCAGCGCGAACATGCCACCCATGCCGATCGCGCGATACAGCAGCGGCGAAATCACGAGCGAACCGGCGAACGTCAATCCGATCGAACCGCCGACCATCGCCATTGCCTTGGTGCGATGCTCTTCCCGCGTCGAATCGGCGATGAAGGCCGTCACTGCAGCGGAAATCGCACCGGCGCCCTGCACTGCGCGGCCGACGATGACCCAAGTGATATCGGTTGCCGCCGCCGCGATGAACGAACCCAGCGCGAACAGGATCAGGCCGATGATGATCACGCGCTTGCGGCCATAACGATCGGAAGCGATGCCGAATGGAATCTGCCCGAACGACTGCGTCAGTCCATAGATGCCCAGCGCCAGACCGACCAGCGTCGCGCTGTCGCCGCCCGGCATGCTCCTGGCGTGAACAGAAAAGACCGGCGCGATCAGGAAAAGCCCGAGCATGCGCAACGCAAAGATCGATGCCAGCGAGGTGGTGGCACGGATTTCGGTATGCGTCATGCCGGTGCCGGCAGGTGAATTCGATGACATGAAAAACAGACAATAAAGAAGGAAATACGTGACAAATGTACAGCGAAGCAAAGCCCTTTTACCTGTTGCTTCGGAACCCGGCTTCAAAACCCGCTATAGTATCAGGTTGACCCGTTTTAACCTCGCTGCGCACCTCCAAAAAAGGCCTGCGGCATCGGAACAGCCTGACTGAAAGAGTGCATGGAAGAAATTCGCATCCGCGGTGCGCGCACGCACAACCTCAAGAACATCAATCTCGATCTGCCGCGCAACAAGCTGATCGTGATCACCGGCCTGTCCGGCTCGGGCAAGTCGTCGCTCGCGTTCGATACGCTGTACGCCGAAGGCCAGCGCCGCTACGTCGAATCGCTGTCGGCCTATGCGCGCCAGTTCCTGCAACTGATGGAGAAGCCCGACGTCGACCTGATCGAAGGCCTGTCGCCGGCGATTTCGATCGAGCAGAAAGCCACGTCGCACAATCCGCGCTCGACCGTCGGCACCGTCACCGAAATCCACGATTACCTGCGCCTGCTGTACGCGCGCGTCGGCACGCCGTACTGCCCCGACCATCCGGAGAATCCGCTGGCGGCGCAATCGGTGTCGCAAATGGTCGATGCCGTGCTGGCCATGCCGGAAGACACCAAGCTGATGATCCTGGCGCCGGTCGTCGCCAACCGCAAGGGCGAGCATCTCGAACTCTTCGAGCAGATGCAGGCGCAGGGCTTCGTGCGCTTCCGCGTCAGAGCGGCACCGGCAATGCGCAGATCTATGAAGTCGACGCCCTGCCGAAGCTGAAGAAGACCGAGAAGCACACGATCGACGTCGTCATCGACCGCCTGAAGGTCAAGGCCGACATGAAGCAGCGGCTGGCCGAAAGCTTCGAGACCGCGCTGCGCCTGGCCGACGGCCGCGCGCTGGCGGTCGAAATGGACAGCGGCGTGGAGCACGTGTATTCCAGCAAGTTCGCCTGCCCGATCTGCGGCTATTCGCTGCAGGAACTGGAGCCGCGCCTGTTCTCGTTCAACAATCCGATGGGCGCCTGCCCGCGAATGCGACGGCCTCGGCCACATCGAATTCTTCGATCCGAAGCGCATCGTCGCCTTCCCCAATCTGTCGCTCGCCAGCGGCGCGGTCAAGGGCTGGGACCGGCGCAACAGTTCTACTTCCAGATGCTGTCGAACCTGGCGGAGCACTACGAATTCGACATCGACACGCCGTTCGAGAAACTGCCGGAGAAGGCGCAGCAGGTCGTGCTGTACGGCTCCGGCAACGCAGAAGATTCCGTTCACCTACGTCAACGAACGCGGCCGCACGGTCATGCGCGAGCATGCGTTCGAAGGCATGGTGCCCAATCTGCAGCGCCGCTATCGCGAAACCGATTCGATGGCGGTGCGCGAAGAGCTCGCCAAGTTCATCAACGAGAAGCCCTGCCCGAGCTGCGAAGGCGCGCGGCTGCGCGCGAAGCGCGCAACGTCAAGGTCGGCAACGGCGAACAGCAGCGCGCGATCTACGAAGTCGCGGCGACGCCGCTGCGCGAGACGCTGGAGTTCTTCGAGACGCTGAAGCTGACCGGCTCGAAGAAGGAGATCGCCGACGCATCGTCAAGGAAATCGTCTCGCGCCTGAAGTTCCTCAACAACGTCGGCCTCGACTACCTGTCGCTCGACCGCAGCGCCGATACGCTGTCCGGCGGCGAAGCGCAGCGCATCCGCCTCGCATCGCAGATCGGCTCCGGCCTGACCGGCGTGATGTACGTGCTCGACGAGCCGTCGATCGGCCTGCACCAGCGCGACAACGACCGCCTGATCGACACGCTGAAGCATCTGCGCGACATCGGCAACAGCGTGATCGTCGTCGAGCACGACGAGGACGCGATCCGCTGCGCCGATTACGTGGTCGACATGGGCCTCGGCGCCGGCGTGCACGGCGGCGAGGTCGATTGCCGCAGGGCACGCTCGAAGGACATCCTGAAGAGCAAGAAATCGCTGACCGCGCAATATCTGAACGGCACGCTCGGCAGATTGGCGTGCCGAACAAGCGCACAGCGCCGAATCCGAAACGGCAGCTCGTCGATCACCGGCGCCACCGGCAACAACCTGAAGAACGTCACGCTCGAATTGCCGGTCGGCTTGCTGACCTGCGTGACCGGCGTTTCCGGCTCCGGCAAGTCGACGCTGGTCAACGACACGCTGTACCACGCCGCCGCGCGCCATCTGTACGGCTCGCAGGCGGAACCGGCGGCGCATGAATCGATCAGCGGCTTCGAGCATTTCGACAAGGTCATCACCGTCGACCAGGCGCCGATCGGCCGCACGCCGCGCTCCAATCCGGCGACCTACACGGGGCTCTTCACGCCGATCCGCGATCTGTTCGCGACAGTGCCGACTGCGAAGGAACGCGGCTACGCGGCCGGACGCTTCTCGTTCAACGTCAAGGGCGGCCGCTGCGAAGCCTGCCAGGGCGACGGCGTGATCAAGGTCGAGATGCACTTCCTGCCGGACGTGTACGTGCCGTGCGACGTCTGCCACGGCAAGCGCTACAACCGCGAGACGCTGGAAGTCCAGTACAAGGGCAAGAACATCACCGAAGTGCTGGACATGACGGTGGAAGACGCGCATCGAATTCTTCAAGCCGGTGCCGGCGATCGCGCGCAAGCTGCAAACGCTGCTCGATGTCGGCCTCGGCTACATCCGCCTCGGCCAAAGCGCAACGACGCTGTCGGGCGGCGAAGCGCAGCGCGTGAAGCTGTCGCTGGAACTGTCGAAGCGCGACACCGGCCGCACGCTGTACATCCTGGACGAGCCGACCACCGGCCTGCATTTCCACGACATCGACCTGCTGCTGAAAGTGCTCCACCGGCTGCGCGACCAGGGCAACACCGTCGTCGTCATCGAGCACAACCTGGACGTGATCAAGACAGCCGACTGGCTGATCGATCTGGGCCCGGAAGGCGGCGCCGGCGGCGGTCAGATCATCGGCACCGGCACGCCGGAAGAGTTGGCGAAGAACGAGAAAAGCTTTACCGGGAAATATCTGGCCCCGCTGTTGAAAGCAAAGAAATAAACGGTTGAAGCAATCACAACAAAAAAGCGAACCTCGGTTCGCTTTTTTTATTGCGCGATCAAGCCATCAATTCGGCAATCCCAGCCACAATCCCATCGGCACGAATACCAGCGCGGCCAGATTCCCGAGCAACACAATCGACGCCACCTTGTCCGGCTCCTGCTTGTATTGCTCCGCCACCATGAAGCAGAATACCGCCGGCGGCAGTGCCGCAAACAGATACATCTGGCCGCGCTGTTCCGCCGTCAATCCCAGCACATGATCGAGCAGCCACGCAATGATCAGCCCGGCAACCGGGCAGACGATCGCGCCGACCAGACCGATGTGCCAGCTCCTGAAACTCACATCCAGCATGCGCACGCCGAGTGCGAACAGCATCAGGGGAATGCAGGCGTCGCCGAGCATTTTCATCGCCTGGAACAACGGCCCCGGCAACGGCACATGCACCACCGCGAAAGCCATGCCGACGATCATCGCGATCATCATCGGATTGGCGAGAAATTTCCACGGCGCACTGCGCACGCCATCGGTGCGGCCGCTTTCGATGATCTTGATGCCGAGCGAAAAATAGACGAGATTGCACGCCATGAACAACGCGACCGCCGAGCCCAGACTGGATGCGCCGAATGCCAGCACCGCCAGCGGCAATCCCATGTTGCCGCAATTGTTGTACATCATCGGCGGCACGAAGCTGCGCACGTCGTAACCGAACAGGCGCGCCACCGGCCACGCCAGCAAACCCGATCCGATGGAAATCAATGCGCCCGCCATGATCAGCATGCCGTTGTGCGCCAGATCGAAATCCTTCGCCGCCAGCGCGGTAAAGACCAGCAGCGGGCACAACACATCCGTGCTGACGCGATTGACGGCCGTCATGTCCGAGCGGACGGCCTCGCCGCGCAGGCGTGCATACCCGTAACCGAGCGCGATGATGATGAAGACCGGCAGGATGATGCCGAGGATGCGTTCAAATATTTCCATTACCGTCCATCGCTTCCAAACCTGATGAAAATGCCGGCAGGGATGGCTCCCGTCCGGCATCGTGTTCCTGCGCCAAGCGACAACCGCACAACGATGCCTATGGACGCGGCAGGTCGTAGCGTTCCAGGAACTCGCAGCCATAGACCGGCAGGAACGATGGAATCCGGTAGTACTTGTCCGCCACCTTTTTCAGGATGCGTTCGCGATAGGCGGCATAGTTGAAGTCCTTGCCGTCCGCATACCAGTACTTGCCGCCCTTCACTTCGATCGTGCCGATTGTCACCGATGAAAAATACGGCGCGAATTCCTTCGCATCGATCGGCCGGCGATCGAAGATGCGAATCGGCTTGCCCGCATAACGATGGAAATCGATCAGCAGGTCGTCCTGTCTCGCGTGGAATTTTCCTTCGCCGAAGGTCGGCCAGTATTCGCCCGCATGATATGAAAGCAGCGCCGCCGGCGTGTAAGCACGTGCCATCACTGCACCGTCCTGCGGCAGATCCTTGCGCAGCGCCGTCACGATGGTCTTGGCTTCCTTGTGAAAAACGATGTCGTCATGCAAAGCGTAACCCTGCCACATCGTGGTCGGCAGCAGGATGATCGCCGCCAGGAAAAGAAAGTGCGGCACCGAAAACAGACCGGTCCAGATTGCGTAGCGGCGCAGGTTGCCGGCGCCGACAACCGTGCCGAGAAACAGGAATACGAACGGCATGAAACCCAGCACCCAGTGCAGGCCGATCGATTTTTCCATCGACAGCAGCAGGAACAGCGAAAACGGCACGAGGAACAGCACGGCAATTGCACCGCGCTGCATCATCGAGCGCCCGGAACGCACGACCTTGATGACAACCCACGGCGTGATCAGGTACACCATCATCGCCAGATATTCGCCGATGGTGCTCCACGACCATTGAACGTTTTCATTGCGGTTGATCATGTTGAACATGACGTTGGTCCAGCAATGATCGGCATTGAACACGATCGTGATCGCGAACAGCGGTGCCGAGCACAGCGCGATGATGATCAAGTCGAGCCAGCCGCGGCGGGTGCGGCACAGATAGACGAAATAGGCGATTGCCAGCAGGCCGGCGAAGTATTTCGACAGCAGCGCGAGGCCGAGGAAAATACCGGCGGCGGCAAACCACAGATGCCTTTCCGACAGCGTGCCGCGAATGAAACAGTAGCCGGACAGGAAGATGAAAAAGATCAGCGGCGTATCCGTGGTCACGATATTCAGCAACAGCGTGAAAGGCAGCAGCAGGAACAGCGTGCCCAGCCAGTACGCCGCGCCTTCCTGGAACGGCGATATGCGACGCAGCAGATCGATCAGGCCGAGCGCGATCATGTTCCACATCAGCACCGTGAAGAAACGCAGCGACAGCGGTTGATCGGAAATGCTGTTGAGCGCGAACAGCAGCCATCCCACCATCGGCGGATGATCCGAATAACCCCATGCCGGAAACACGCCCCACTGATAGAAAAAGGCCTCGTCGCCGGTAATCGGGAAGGCTGCCGCCAGCCATATCTTGATCAGCAGCGTGACGACGAATGCCCATTTGAAAACCTTGCGCGCGCGTACCGGGTCGGCGTCGGCATACAGCGAGCGCGTCGTATTCAGATTCATTGCGGATTCCTCAATTCTTTACAGACAGGACGAGCACGCCCGTGATGATCAGCATCACGCCCGCTATTTTGTACAGGCTGACCGATTCGCCCAGCATGAAGATGCCGGCCAGCGTGGTCAGCACCACGCCGAGCGAAATCAGCGGATAGGCCATGCTGACTTCCAGTTTGCCCAAGACCAGCAGCCACAGCCCGGCACTTGCGCCGAAGCAGATCATGCCGCCCCAGATCAGCGGGCTTGTCAGCGCGAGCCAGTAGACGGCGCGCATGCCGCCGGACATCGCCTGCTGGATCGCCGGCGACGACATGCCCATCTTCAGCAATACCTGCGCCAGAGCGGTCAGACAGACGCAGAAAAATGCCAGTCCCAATGCGGCAAGCTGGCTCATGCCCATCCTCCGAACGCCGCCGCCAGCGCCACGCAACCGACCAGAATGGCGACCAGCCAGCTGGTGCGATCGGTAATGGCGAACAACAGCGGATCGTCATGTATTTCCATGCGCGCGATTTTCAGCCACAGCCGCATGATCCAGAACAGCATCAGCGGCAGGATCAGCCACAGGATTTCCGCATGCGGATACATCTCGCCGCTTTCCTGGCTGTCGATATACAGCGCCAGCAGCATCACCGCCACGAATCCGCTCGCAATGCCCATCGAAATCAGATACGACAGATCGCTGGTGCGATAACCGCGCCCGGCCGCCGATGTGCGGCCGCCCTCGCTCATCACTTCCAGTTCGGCGCAACGCTTGACCAGCGCCAGACTGAGGAACATGAACAGCGAAACCGCCAGCAGCCAGTTAGAAATCACCACGTCGCTGACCTGGCCGCCGGCCAGAATCCGGTGTGTATACAACGACGCCAGCACAAGTACATCCACGATCGCGATCTGCTTCAGCCGCGCCGAATACATGAGCGTCGCCACCACATACAGCACCATCAATCCCAGAAACGTAAACGAGATCGATGCGGCCAGCCACAGCGACAGCGGCAGCAGAACCGCCACCAACCCGAGGCCGAACGGAATCGTCAGCGTGGCGGCGGCAAATGGCCTTGCGCGCTTGCGCGGATGCGCGCGATCGGATGCCAGATCGAACAGATCATTGACGATGTAAGTCGCCGATGCGCACATGCCGAACGCAACGAACGCCAGCAGCGTAGCCAGCCAGCGCCCCGCTTCCAGATCGTGCGCGGCCATCAGCGGCACGAACAGCAATGCATTTTTCGCCCACTGGTGCAGGCGCAATGCCTTCATCACCAGCCGCAACCTGAACGGACGTGGCGCGATCACCAGCGACGGCGCTTTCAATGTCTGCGCCAGCCGCACTATGCCGGCCGGCGCATTGACGACAATGATTTCCGCCGCACGCGCCCAGACCGCGAGATCGGGCGCACCGTTGCCGGCGTAGGCAAACCCGCGCGAACCGGCATCCTGTTCGATGGCCTGCAGTTTGGCGCCCGATTTCAGATTCAACGATGCCTCGCTGCCAAGCACGGCATCGAACAGATCGAGATGATCGGCAACCTGCTGCACCAGTCCGCGATCCGATGCGCTGGCCAGCACAAGCCGCCGGCCGGCTGCCCGCTGCTGCCGCAGCCACGCCAGCAATTCTTCGTTGTAGGGAAGCAGGGACGCATCGAGATCGACGCGTTGCGCAATCTCCGCCTTCAGGTAGCCGCGACCGCGCAGCAGCCACAGCACGCAAAGGAACACATAAAAGAAATTGCGCTTGATCAGCAGCAGGAACGATTCGAACAACAGATCGCTGTAAGTCAGCGTGCCGTCCAGATCGACATAGAGCGGCAACGCGCTCGGCCGCACATCGCGACGATCATGCGCAGGTTCCCGCGCGGAATCGGGCGACGCGAGGGACGGGCGGGAAAAACTGCCGGGAGAAACGCTCAAATCGCCACCTGGAAACAAGGGATGTGTGTAGTTATTTATATCTCGAAGTATCTCGGAATGTCGCGCGATCGACCGTTAACGCTGCAATGTTGCGTCATCACGACAGCCGGCGATGATCCTTCCTGAATGCCGCGTGCAAACCCGTTCAAGCCGATGCACGCATTCACCAATGCACTGACGGTCTGCAGCATGCGATATCCGGCACACGATGCACAGGCCGGCAATTTTCCGTCTTCATGCGAATACCGTCAACCACAACCGCCGCTGCCGCGCCGTTTTATTGCGATGCGTCAGGCCTTCAGCAAACGCCCTTCGGCACGCGACAGTTCTTCCATCGCGCCGCGCAGCACAATGATATCGCCTGCCGCAAGAATCGTATCCGGCGTCCATTCCAGATGATTCCGGCTGCGCCTCACGTCGATGACTTCTGCGCCCAGTTCAATCAGCTTCAGCTCATCCAGCGTTTTGCCGATGGCCTTTGCACCGCCGGTCAATACGATCGAACGCAGGCGCACCTGCAGATGTTCGGCGATATCCGATGCGTCGCTGGCGCCGTGGAAGTAGCCGCGCAACGATGCATAGCGTTCGCCGCGCGCGGTCTGCACGCGATGCACGACGCGCCGCAACGGCACGCCCAATGTCAGCAAAGCGTGCGAGGCCAGCATCAGGCTGCCTTCGATCACTTCCGGCACCACTTCGGATGCGCCTGCGGCACGCAATTTGTCGAGATCGGTGTCGTCGTAACTGCGCACGATGACCGGCAGCGCCGGTGCCAGTTCCTGCACGTGGTGCAGCACTTTCAAGGCGGATGGCGTGCTGGCATAGGTCACGACCAGTGCCGCGGCGCGGTTGATGCCGGCGGCGACCAGGCTTTCGCGCCGGCCGGCGTCGCCGTAGGAAACATGCACGCCGGCGGCTTGCGCATCGCGCACGCGATCGGGATCCAGATCGAGCGCGTGATAGCTGATGCCTTCTTCTTCCAGCAATTTGGCAAGGCTCTGGCCGGTGCGGCCGAAGCCGGCAATGATCACGTGCTGCTGCGTCGCCATCGTGCGCGTCGCAATCTGCGTCAGCGCCAGCGACTGCATCATCCATTCGTTGGCCGACAGCTTCATCACGATCGCATCGGATTTGGCGAGGATCAATGGCGCGGCCAGCATCGACAGCACCATCGACGCCAGAATCAATTGCACGAACAAGGGCTCCAGCAGGTTCAACGCGCCGACCTGATTCAGCAGCACAAAGCCGAATTCACCGGCCTGCGCCAACGCCAGGCCGGTACGCAGCGCCACACCGAGCGGTGCGCCGAACATGCGCGCGAGCAGTGCAATCAGGCCGAATTTCAACAGCACCGGCACCGTCAGCAGCAACAGCACCAGCCACCAGTATTCGATCACGAGGCGCACGTTGAGCAGCATGCCGATCGTGATGAAGAACAGGCCCAGCAGCACGTCGCGGAAGGATTTGATGTCCTCTTCCACCTGATGCTTGTATTCGGTTTCGGAAATCAGCATGCCCGCAACAAACGCGCCGAGCGCCAGCGACAGGCCCGCCATCTCGGTGATCCATGCCGCGCCCAGCGTGATCAGCAGCAGGTTCAGCATGAACAGTTCCTGCGAACGGCGCTTGACGACGATGCGGAACCAGCTGCGCAATACCTTGTGGCCGACGAACAGCAACAGCAGCAGCACGATCACCGCCTTGAACGCCGCCCACGACAGCGTGGCGACCAGATCGCCCTGCGGATTGGCCAGCGCCGGCACGAGGATCAGCAGCGGCACCAGCGCCAGATCCTGGAACAGCAGAATACCGATGATGCGGCGGCCGTGTTCGCTCTCCAGCTCCAGCCGTTCGGTCAATATCTTGGAAACGATTGCCGTCGACGACATCGCCAGCGCGCCGCCCAGCGCCAGCGCAGCCTGCCAGCTGATGCCGGCAAGGCGCGTCGCCATGTGGGCAATCAGCCAGCCGAACAGCATCGTCACCAGAATCGTCAGCAACACCTGCGCCATGCCGAGGCCGAACACCGTGCGTCGCATGGCGGACAATTTGGCGAGCGAGAATTCCAGCCCGATCGAGAACATCAGGAACACCACGCCGAATTCGCCGAGCGCATGCGTGGTCGCGCTGTCTTCCGCCCAGCCCAGCGTATGCGGGCCGATGATGATGCCGGCCACCAGGTAACCGAGCATCGGCGGCAAATGCATTGAGCGGAAAGCCACCACGCCCAGTACGGCGGCGGCGAGCAACAGGAGCGTCAGTTCGAGTGGGGAAAACATGGTGTGAGTCTGCAGGGATGGCAACAAATTAAGAGGCAACGGCGTCAGGCCAATCAAACCACATTTTTGTTATATCTGGCAGGTTTTTTGCTTTGCGAATTCGTTTATACTTTCGGGCATGAGTTTACCCCATGCCCCAGCCACACCGGCGTCTTTCGATGCCGCCAGCGCCGCACGCGCCTTGCAATTCGCGCACCACACTCTTCAGATCGAAGCGGATGCCATCCTTGCGCTGAAACAACGCCTCGCCTCGGACGGCGGCGCGCAATTCGTCAAGGCTGTTCATCTGCTGCTGCAATGCAAGGGGCGCGTCGTCGTATCGGGCATCGGCAAATCCGGCCACATCGCACGCAAGATCGCCTCGACGCTGGCCTCGACCGGCACGCCGGCGCTGTTCGTTCATGCGGCAGAAGCATCGCATGGCGACCTGGGCATGATCACATCCGATGATGCGCTGATCGCCATTTCCTATTCCGGTGAAGCCGGCGAACTGGTCGGTATCGTTCCCATCGTCAAACGCATGGGCGCGGCGCTGATCACCATTACCGGCAGCGACGAATCCAGCCTGGCGAAGCTCGCCGACGTCCACCTGAATGTGAAGGTCGACAAGGAAGCCTGCCCTCTGAATCTGGCGCCGACCGCCAGCACGACTGCCACGCTGGCGCTGGGCGATGCACTTGCCGTTGCGCTGCTGGATGCGCGCGGCTTCGGCGAGGAAGATTTCGCGCGTTCACATCCGGGCGGCGCACTGGGCCGCCGCCTGCTGACACATGTGCGCGACGTGATGCGCACCGGCGAGGCGATTCCGACAGTGAACGAAGACGCCACGCTGTATGCAGCGCTGCTTGAAATCAGCAAGAAAGGCATGGCGATGACGGCCATCGTCGATGCGGCCGGGCGCGCCATCGGCGTATTCACCGATGGCGATCTGCGCCGCCTGATCGAGAACCAGCGGGATTTTTCGACGCTGTCGATCGCCGAAGTCATGCACGCCAATCCGCGCAGCGTGCACCCTGATCAGCTCGCGGTCGAAGCGGTCGACCTGATGGAAGAATTCCGCATCAACCAGTTGCTGGTGACGGATGCCGACGGCAAGCTGGTCGGCGCGCTCCACATCCACGACTTGACCCGCGCGAAGGTAATCTGATGACCGTGTCCGCAACCGTCGCCGACATGACCGACGCCACCGTCCGCGCATCGAAAGTGCGGCTGATGATCTTCGACGTCGACGGCATCCTGACCGACGGCAGCCTGCACTTCAGCGCCGACGGCGAAGTGATGAAAACCTTCAATGTTCTGGACGGCCACGGCATCAAACTGCTGCAGCAGTCGGGCGTGATGACCGCCATCATCAGCGCGCGCCAGTCGCCGATCGTGCTGCGCCGCGCAACCGATCTCGGCGTACAGCATGTATTCCAGGGAGCGCATGACAAGCGCGCGATCTTCGAGCAGTTGCTGACACAAACCGGCATCGCGGCGGAAACCTGCGGCTTTGTCGGCGACGATGTCATCGACCTCCCGATCCTGTCGCGCGTCGGTTTCGCCGCCAGCGTGCCGGGTGGCCATCCTGAAGTACGCTCGCGCGTGCATTACGTCACGCAGGTCGGCGGCGGGCGCGGCGCAGCGCGCGAATTGTGCGACTTCATCCTGCGCGCGCAAGGTAACTACGAGGCGGCCATCGCGCCGTACCTGCAATGAAGGCGGTTCGCACCGGCAATACCGTGCGCGCCATCATATTGATTGCAATCAGCGCCGGCCTCGCGCTCGGCAGTCTGTGGCTGGTGGAAGTCATGCGGCGTCAGACGGAAAACATGCAGCCGGAGAAAGTCCGCACCGATCCCGATTTCTATGTCGAGAAATTCAATTTTGTCCGCATGAGCAAGGTCGGCGAAGCACGCTACAACCTGACCGGCACGGAAATGAAGCACTATCCCGCGGACGATTCCTATCAAATACAGAATCCGGTCATGCACAGCTACGGCCCGAACCGGCCGCCGATGGTCAGCCGCTCGTTGCGCGCAACCGTGCAGAACAACAACAGCGAGATTCATATGTACGATGACGTGCATATCGATCGCCCCGCATCGGCAACCGCGCAGCACTTTCAGCTCAAGACCTCGTATCTGCTCCTGCTGCCGGACGACGACGCGATGCGGACGCCAAAGCCGGTCGAGTTGAAACTCGGCGAATCGGTGCTGACAGGATCCGGCATGTACGCCAACAATGCCACCGGCGAATTCCGCCTCTCCAGCAACGTAAAAGGGCAGTATCAGGCCCCCGCAAAAAACTGACCGGCGTGCCGATTTCATCCCGCCCCTTCGACGCATTTTTTAGAGAACTTTCATGAAACGATTATTGCCCGTACTTCTGGTTCTCATCGGCATCGGCACTGCAACCGGCGTGCACGCCGAAAAAGCCGATGCGACAAAACCGACCAACGTCGAAGCCAATCAGATGGAATACAACGACGTCAAGCAGATCAATACCTTCATCGGCAATGTCGTGCTGACACGCGGCACGATCCTGATGAAGTCGGGCAAGATGGTCGTCACGCAGGATCCTGCCGGCTACCAGTTCACGACGTTATATGCAGCGGATGGCGGGCTTGCCAGCTTCCGCCAGAAACGCGACGGCGGTCCCGACCAGTGGATTGAAGGCCAGGCCGAACGCATCGAATACGACGACAAGAACGAAGTCGTAAAACTGTTTGCCAAGGCAAGAATGCGCCGCCTCGAAAACGGCAAGATCACCGATGAAGTCAACGGCGAATACATCTCCTACGATACGCGCGCCGAATTCTTTACCGTCCACAATACGTCGAACGGCGACAGCAAACCCGGCGCAGGCCGCATCAAGGCTATCATCCAGCCGCGCGCCGCCGATACAAAGGCCAAATGACATGTCGAGCAAGTTGATCGTCAGCGGATTACAGAAAAGCTACGGCGCGCGCCAGGTTGTGCGCGATGTCGCATTGCAGGTTGAAAGCGGCGAAGTGGTCGGCCTGCTGGGCCCGAACGGCGCCGGCAAGACCACCTCGTTCTACATGATCGTCGGCCTGGTGCCGTCCGATGCGGGGGAGATCGAACTGGACGGCACCGACATCTCGCGCCGCCCGATTCACGAACGCGCCCGGCTCGGCCTGTCGTACCTGCCGCAGGAAGCATCGGTATTCCGCAAGCTCAGTGTCGAAGACAATATTCGCGCCGTGCTCGAACTGCAGCGCGTCAACGGCAAGGCGCTGAGCAAGCCGCAACTCGAACAGCGTCTCGATACATTGCTGGCCGACCTGCAAATCGAAAAGCTGCGCGAAAACCAGGCGCATGTCGCTGTCCGGCGGCGAGCGCCGCCGCGTCGAAATCGCACGCGCGCTGGCCACCAATCCGCGCTTCGTGCTGCTGGACGAACCGTTTGCCGGCGTCGACCCGATCGCCGTGATCGAGATCCAGCGCATCGTGCGCTTCCTGAAGGAACGCGGCATCGGCGTGCTGATCACCGATCACAACGTGCGCGAAACGCTCGGCATCTGCGATCGCGCCTACATCATCAACCAGGGCGCAGTACTGGCCAGCGGCCGGCCGGACGAAATCATCGCCAACGAATCTGTCCGCCGCGTCTATCTGGGCGAACACTTCCGCATGTAAGCGGAAGCAGAAAAACCCATGAAGCAATCCCTGCAACTCCGCGTCTCGCAACATCTGGCATTGACGCCGCAATTGCAGCAATCGATTCGCTTGTTGCAACTCTCGACGCTGGAGCTGCATCAGGAGCTCGAACAGATACTCGCAGACAACCCGATGCTGGAACGCACCGACGATCCGCTCGATCACGCCATCCGCCTGCTGGCAGACGGCGCAATCGGCTCGGCCGGCACTGTTCCGGAAGGCGCCAGCGTCGAGGCCAATGCGCAGCTGCCCGAAAGCGAGCCATCATTCGACGCGCCCGATGTGCCTGAAGCTTCGACCAACGGCGACAGCGAGTGGAGCTTCGACGACGTTGCACGCACATCAAAGGCGCCGGAAGATGACGACGCACGTCCGCAACTGGGCGCGCATGAAACGACCCTGCGCGAACATCTTCTCGAACAAGTCTCCGTCACCGTGCGCGAACTGCGGGATCGTGCCCTGCTCGAATTGATCATCGACGCGCTCAACGACAACGGCTACCTGGAAGAATCGCTGGAAGAAATCCATGCGCGCCTGCCGGAAGAGCTGGAAATCGAACCGGAAGAATTGCAGATCGCGCTGAACCTGCTGCAAAGTTTCGATCCCGCCGGCATCGGCGCGCGCAATGCCTCTGAATGCCTGGCCCTGCAGATCAGACGCTTCCCGAAAATCCCGATGGTCACGCGTCGCATGGCATTGACGATTGTCGAACATCACCTGAGCCTGTTCGCCCAGCGCGACTTCAACAAGCTCCGCAAGGCGCTCGACTGCGATGATGAAGACCTGCGCGAAGCACAAACCGTCATCAAGCAATGCAATCCGCATCCGGGCGCCATTTTCGCGACGGACACCTCCGATTATGTCGTCCCCGACGTGATCGTCAAACGCACGCGCAACGGCTGGCAGGTCATGCTCAATCACGATGTGATGCCGCGCCTGAGCGTCAACAGCATGTACGCCAACATTCTCAAGCAAGGCAAGGGCGAATCACTCGGGGCTCAGCTGCAGGAAGCAAAATGGCTGATCAAAAACATGCGGCAGCGCTTCGATACCATCCTGCGTGTCGCGCAGGCAATTGTCGAGCGCCAGCGCAATTTTTTCTCGCACGGCGCGGTCGCGATGCGGCCTCTTGTCTTGCGTGAAATTGCTGATACACTGGGTCTGCACGAGAGCACTATTTCTCGTGTCACGACGCAGAAATACATGCTGACGCCGCACGGGATGTTCGAATTGAAATATTTTTTCGGCAGCCATGTAGCAACAGAAACGGGCGGCGAAGCATCGTCAACTGCAATACGCGCACTGATCAAGCAACTGATAGGAGCCGAAGACCCGAAAATTCCATTCTCTGATAGCAAGATTGCAGACATGCTGGCGGAACAGGGCATGGTCGTTGCGCGACGCACCGTCGCCAAATATCGTGAAGCCCTGAAGATTCCCCCGGTCAATCTGCGCAAGTCGTTATAGATATCGTCCTTTGCAGTTTGTTTTACCTTGCTGTGTTCGGCGTGCCAGAACGACAGGGTGCGGCTGAACCTCCAGTGAATCTCATAGGAGCACTGTATGAATCTCACAATCAGTGGACATCATCTCGAACTAACCCCAGCCATCCGTGAATATGTACAAGGCAAGCTGGAGCGCATCAAACGACACTTCGATCACGTGATCGACATCGCGGTCATCCTGACCGTGGACAATCTTCCCGAAAAAGAGAAACGCCAGAAAGCAGAGATCAACTTGCGTGTGAGAGGCAAGGATCTGCATGCAGAAAGCATCGCCGACAATCTGTACGCGGCCATCGATACCCTGGTGGACAAACTGGATCGACAAGTCATCAAGTACAAGACCCGGCAACAGGATCATCAGCATGATGCGATCAAGAGATTGCCGGATGTGGATGCGACCGAAGTTGTAACTCCGTAGGAAGCTACGCTGGCCGGAAACGGCCGCCAAAGACAAAGGGCGCAGATTGCGCCCTTTTTGCATCTCCGCACCAAACAAAAATCACGATGAATTTCAGGGCACCAACAATCTCAAAGCGAACACGAGTATCTCTCTTGTTTTCAGAGATTTTTATCAATCGTTACGGCACCTACTCTCATACCAACCGGCTTCAATAGCTTATTCACTGTAGCCAATGTAGGACTTGATTCATTTCTCTCAATATTTGAAAGCGTGGTTTCTGATACGCCGCAAAGCTTCGCGTATTCAACCGTCGTCAGTCGAAGCGTCGTGCGGATTTTTTTAATCACGGCTGGCACCGACAATTGCGGATTCATCGCAAGTTCTCCTGACAACTTTTTTCGTTCCGCAAGTTCTTCAGCCGTAGTGAGTTTCTTAAAGCGCTTATCCATCAAAGTGCCTCCATCTGCGCACGAACATTCGCGATTGTTTTTTCCAGGGGTTTAAGAAATGCGCCTTCATCAATGCCAAGTGCGATTCCCGCAGCATAAATTGTCGACAGTGGTTCACACATCTCCCTAACTCCCTCGGCAAGAACTTGCGCATCAATACCTGAAGTGTCGGCGGCCTGCGCAATCACGCTTGACCATGTCGGTGTGCCGCCGTCATCCTTCTCCCAACGCATCCTGCGTGCGATGCCGTCGGGATGCAACCACATTGGAGCAAAGTCAAATAACGGCGTAAGTGAAACTGAACCATCGCACTTGCGTTGGATGGCCGTGTTTCTCGCATGATTATCTTTATTCCCTAACGCAATGTTAGCGATATCGCGTTTGATATATTCGATTACCTCGGCAACCGGGTCCGTCGCGTATTTTCCCAGGCGACGACAAACTTCATTATGTGAAGGCACAACACCGAAACCAGGCAATTCGCAAAATGCTGCGATGCTTTCTTGTCCATGACGAACGACACCACCGCTGACAACTTCGCGATCAAACCGGGGAATAAACAAGGCTCGCTCGATGAGGGTAAGCTCACGTTTGACACGCAACCCCAGCAACTTTGCCAGTTGCATGTACGGTGCTTCAAGTTGAAGAATATTTTCGAGCGCCTGGTCCTTGCCTCGGCCAAACTTGACAATGAAATGTTCGGTTGCCTTCGCATCCGGCAACATATGATCCAGATACAGCAGATCATCATCTGCACGGGTCAGCAATATTTTGGGCCATTCACCCTGCACACCGGAAGACCCGGCTAGAAATAGGCCGTGTTGGGCCAAGTATTCATTGAAGTCTGACGCCCTCGCCCCTACTTCTTCGGTTGTAAAACCTTTCGAGACATCTCCAGACCTCGCCATTACCCACTCGTGCGCCTCTTTCACCCGGAGATTTCCAATTGGGTTACCCGCCCCCGCGCACAGCAATTCCCAATCTGCCGCACTTTCAGCCAATTCATTCCGTTCGAGTTGCTTTAAAAGTTCAAGACGGCCATAGCCCTGGGGGAGCAAGTCAACAAGAAACGCAGGCCAAGTATCGAAGCCGTCACTGGAAAAATCGACCGGCGCTGTAATAGACAACGCTGCCGCATCAATACGCCCCATATACTCCAAGACATAGCTCGGAACATACGTTAGTCGAGTAGACGCTTGAACGCCGCGACGAATGTCGCCTGTCAAATCGACGTCGGCAGCGTCACGCCAGGCACCGCCAATAAACGTTTGTAGGTGGAGAGTGTTTAGCATTTACGCATTAAAGTACTATAAATATATGCAAAACTACCAGCATTTTCACACTAAAGTGCGAAAATTATCTTAATAACATTCATTGTTGTTGAAAACATTCTCCACGCCCAATAGCGTTGTTCATGCTGGTCGATTGATGTTTATGCCAAGGTTGCCGACCGATCAATTATCAGGAGCCAAACTAACTATGGCTGCACCTTTCGAGTTGGACGAAGAAATCTGTTCGTAACGGAGGTCGTGTGGAATGATTTGATAACAACAGGCTCAGTTCTGTCAGTTTTTCTAGCATGACATCTTCATTTCTGACGTTGGAAAAAGGTTGAGTGGGCTCAGGGCTGTCAGTTTTACAACATCACATTCACAATAGCCGAGACTATCATTCGCGGTGGGGCCTTCATGATTTCAATGACGATGGTTCCATCATGAGACGTATCAACAGACTTCCCGAGTTGCAAACATGCATGAGCGAGTTCGAGAATCTGCGCAATGGGCAGGGCGCAGATTGCGCCCTTTTTGCATCTCTACTTCGTGCTTTTCTCGTTCGCGACATCATCAGTAACAGGATCGCTCAATCGAACGGTTATTTTCAACTGGCTTTTGACGGGTATGCCATCGATTTCCCCGGGATGGAACTTGATCGACTTGAATGCATCGACAAGCGCATCCCTGGCACGCTCCGGCAAAGATACATCCTCGGCAATGACCTGGTCCACATCTCCGTATTCACCGATCAGCAACCGGAGCACTGCCGGCTGTTCCGGAGCATCAGGCACCTGCAATAAAAAATCAGCAGGAATGTCCACGGCCACCAAAGGCTTTTTCGTTAATTCGCGCGACTCGAAATAATATGCGCGATGTGGATCAGGGAGAATATCCGCATCAACCTTCGAGGCTGGCGCCTTTGTCGATTGCAGTTGCCCGGTTGAAGCCTCGTCCACGACAACGCCAGCGGACTGCAACGACTCTCGCCCGGCATCGTACCGGGGAGATTTTGCCAGCAAGGCTGCATTGATTAACTGAACCGGAGCGCCTGTCGACGGAGGCTGTTCCGGTCCATGCGCAAATGCCCAAACCAGTCCCAGGTGTCCTATCAGCGCCCCGCTCCAGGCGAGTATCAAACGAGGACGAACAAAGGAGCCTGTCTGACGCAATGCATGCACATTGCGCCCGGAACCCGTCTTGAACTGCTTAATCGACAATCAATTCCTGCCAGGATACGCGGCGTGCGCCGGGAACGACGGACGATCCTGGATTATCCACACTCTCCATTGAGCCGTCCGTTTTCACAATAATTGTGGAACCGTCTCCATTATCCTTCTGCATTGCATTGATACCTGCAGCCATCGAGTCCGCATGGTACTGTCCCGCATTGTTGTTCGTGGAATTCTGCACGTACTGCCCCGAGCGATAATCCAGCGCATAAAGCCAGAAAGACCCGCCGGCGGAACACGCATTATTGTCCGGCACGTTACCTGCAAAAATCAGACTGTTATCCAGTTGCTTCATATCGATATTGATTCGCTCGCCGGGTGACGTGTTGCCCGGATTCAGATCAAGGTACCAACCGGATTTTGTACTCCAGTTGACAGCGTTGGTCGATGTAGTGCGGCTTATTTTATCTGCATTGTTTATCAGTATTTGTTCAACCATGTCGCTGGACGAACGCACTTTGCCCAAGCCACGGTTACCCAAATCGTCTTTCAATGCATAGATGGATTGCTGGTCGATATTGCTTCGATCCGCATCGCCGAGATAGCGGCCGGTTCCGACCGTGATCACCGCATAGCTGGCATTGCCGGATATGATCTCCGCCAGAAGCGGCTTGGTCGTGATCGGTTGAATACCGACAGGATCGACATTTCCCAATTCCGCCAGAAGCAATGCCTCCCTGCCTGCCGGCAACACGACGTCTTCGGTATCGAAACGCCATACATTGCCGAGCAGATCGCCGCCATAGTATCTCTCCGCCGTATTGTCGGAAACCGAATCAACCCATCCCGTGATTTTTGCCAATCCGCTCGGCGTATCCTTGCTGCCTGCAGTCGTTGTCAATTTCAATTGCACGTCCCCGGTACTGGCCTTGAGCAGATAAAAATGTCCTTTTCCATCGCCGTCGATGTTGTTGTATCCGGAAGTCAGTGCAACGACCCACGTGCCATCGCGGCGCTTGGTGATAATCGGGTTGCCGAAGCTGAGACCCAAGTCCTCGCCGTCATCCGAGGTGATGGTGAAATTCCACATTGCCTTCGGACTGAGCGGATTGGTGATATCCAGCGCGTAATAACCTTTTCCACCTGCGCTCAGACCACCGACCAGAATGGTTTTCCATTCGTCCGCTTCGCATATGCCCGGTGCCTTGGGACAGATATCGCCTATCACCGGCGAACCGTCAACAAAGAATTGATGCTTGGCCGAATAGTTCTTGTCTGCCAGTTTGTACAGATTAGGCATCACCATGGGGGGAATATAAGCCCATTTCTCGATTCCCGTTGTACTGTCGAACGCATGCAGCATGCCGTCGTTGGCTCCCACATACACCATGCCGTTTCGGTTGGCTTTCTGCGTTTTGTACAAGCTGTAGTTATCGTCGACATAGCTGAATGGCGGTTGCTTGACATAGGCGGGCTGGGAACCGACGATGTCTCCCAATACATGCTCTCTGCTTCGATACAGGCGATTGGCATCGTCGGCACCACTCCGAGCTTCCTTACCATTCTGGCCTCGCAAGAATCCCACGAGGGTCTCGCCGGCATTGATGGTATTTTTTTCCGTCGTCGCAAGATCAGCACATTGAGACAGTAAATTGTTGGTGCATGCGTTCTTGAAATATGCTTTCTCGGTATCGTTCAAACCACCTCCATCCTCGTCCCATATAAAGGATTTCAGGTTCCCTACTGCCGTTGAATCGAAAACATAGATTTCCCGTGTATCCGACGCCGCAGAAACTTTGTTGTCCAGCAAGGGTTGCGCTTTCCAGATCGGCGTTGAGGACAAGACCAGTGTCTCGGGATCGATTGTTCTTGCCTGCAAGTCGCCATCCCATGCACCGGTGCGATAGGATGCATTGAACTGCAGATTATCCCCTGCTACCGGAGCAAGATTGCTCGCTGCACCCGCTGCACCCGCGCCGTTCCTGACATCAATACCGGCCAATGCTTTGGTCAATCCGGTTACCAGGGTGGTTGGATCTTTTGCGCTGAAATAGGTCCCGCGACCGTTGACTGCCGCATGCCAAAGATCGTCGATAGTGGTCGGATCATCGGCACTGGGTTTCGGCCAGTTCTTGGTGCCGGCAAGAATTGCGTTGTAATCGGCGGATCCACCGGACAGGTAATTATCGGAATTCAGCGTACCTTTCAAGCCCAGACCCAATGTAAAGGTCGTCATATGCTGTTGCTTGTTATCGTCGCCCCGTACATTATTCTTGCCAACTTCCACTCCCGTGATGGCACCTGTTGCATTGGGAGCCCTCAAATCGGTTTTGTAATAGTACATGGCGACGTCCGCAAGACTGTCACTTGCACCAAGCGCATCCCGCATTGGGGGCAATGTATCGCCACCGTCCTGATTGCCAACCGCAGTGCTGCCGTCCGTTTTATAACCGTCATCGCCATTCCAGTATCCGTCTGTCGCAAGAATGGCAAAATTCTGCTGGCAGGAATACTGGACGGGATCATTCGATCCGGTCAACAGCTTGCCTGCGTACATCCTGCCTACTTTTGACAATGCCGTACGCAAAGGCGTGCCGCCGGATGCGCCTGCCTTGTACAGTTTGCTGTACCAGGTATTTTTTTGTCCCGCTCCTGTCGACAAGAAGGCGAAATCGTTGATCTTCAGAAAACTGTTGTTGTTTGAATCGGTCCCCGTGTAACTATGCGTGGTATAGCCAACCCGATAGTTGTCATTGATGGTTTTGAAAGCCAGACCAGCTGAAGTTTTCATTGCCAGCATGCGAGTACGATAATAAGTGTACCAATTGGCAAAGTTGGTGCTTTCCGGCGAAGCGCTCGTTACCGTATGCTTAGTAAATATAGAAGGCTTCGTACCTTCACTACTATTACATTCCGTATAAAAAGTCGTGCCTGTAATGACGTTCCCATTTGATTGATAGGTGTATGCCAACGGCGGCTGGGAACCAGAATAGGTGTAGTAGACGCTATTCCTCAAATTGACCGCGCTCTGGCCTGAGGCTGCTTTGAAACCATCCGGTAACGCCGCGCCAAAACTGGCGTCGGGAAAGCTGGTTCCATCCGCATTCACCGGCGGTTGATATGTAATGGCTGGGTTGTAATACATGCCATTGCATTGACTGGCCCTTGCACCATATTTGCTGCTGCTGAAATCCGCGACATCCGGCAAATAATCCCACGCCATACTTCCCGAATCATCGAGAATGAACATCACATTGGGCTTGACCACGCTCTCCGTTCCCGAAGCCAGCGGGATATTCGAGATACTGGTCACAGCCGCTTGCGCGCTCACACCAATCACTGCGAGCGACAGTGCAAGGATAATTCGGCTGCGGCAGGAAAAATTCTTCATCATGGTTCTCCGAGGGAGACAACGATCTTCTGCACAACATTTCGTGTGCAAAGATCAGGAATAAAAGGCATATTAGTAATGAACTACCGTCTGCACAAAGCTCAACGTATTTTTGGGCCCAAGCACACGAGAAGTAATCCGGTAGTACGGCGCATCCTTGCGCGAATCCGGCGGACACTCGCTCGGACCACCCCTGCATGGAGAAGGATTACTCGCATACACCAGGCAACTATTCTTATCTACCGCACCCGTGTTTGTGCACAGGCGGTGAATAATGTAGGAAACCGAATTGCCGCCTATATTGATAGCAGTCGATGGATCAATACAATCCTTGTGCGGCAAGCCGTCGCAATTATTGTTGTCCCAATCCACTGCATCGAGGTCCTCGTTATTGAGGCTGTTGGTTATATCAAGATTGGGTTGACTGGTTGCGTAATAACCGGCAGCCGTCTGATTGGCCTGCACAAGCGCACCAGCCTGCCTGCTATCCAGCCAGACCACCGCTGCTTCCGTGCCGGTATCCGCGGCAAATGTCAGCCCTTGCTTGAACGCCATATTGCCCGCGACCAGATTGCCGGTATCCACCGAACGCACGAGTCCAATCCCGGCCAGTGTCATGGCTACCAGCACGATGAGCGCAATCAACAGCACGGCACCCTGCTGTCGCATGGCGACTTGTTTCACAATATTGATTTTGCGTGAAGGAATCATCAATTCCTCCACATCAGATTGCGTAGCGGAACCACGTTCTCGAACGTCTTGTACCGGTAACACTCCCAGTTCGCATCCGTTTTGCTGAGATCGATAGCACCTCCGGCCATGCTGCTTCCTGCCCAGGTCGGACTGCTTGTGGTGATATCGCAATCACCGCCTGCATTCGGCTTCTCCATCAGGGAGCTGCGCACCACCATGACCATCCTGACGGCAACGATCCTCGCAATGTCGCCCGAATCATTCACTACTCCACTTGAATCGGCATCGATCATCGTGCTGCTCCAATCGGTGACCTGCGGAGAACCGGTGGGCGTGGTCCGCTTGTCGAATCCATACTGCGCCTGCATGTTGACAACCCCCCCTGCGATGGCACGCGTGCCTGCCGTCGCATCGACGAGGAGCAAATTATTTCTGTCATCAAGCTCATAGGTGTGATCAATCATTCTTCCCATGTTGTATACCTGCGTGATGCTGGGCTTGAAATCATCCTGAAAGATATCGGCAGGATCATCCGGATTCCATATTCCTTCGCCTTCCCTTGTTCCGCGTATGTGCTCCAGCCTTCCTGTGCTGATATCCAGATTGCCATCCGCGTCCAAAGGACCCGTAACCTGAAACTGTACGCAATCATCACCGGGCTGAAACATGATGAGCCGGTCATCGACCGCTATACCCAGAGTCGTTTCCAGATAGGCTTGCGTATCACTCGTGTGATGCGTTGCTCTTAATCTGTACGGAGCGCTTCCGTTACCCTTGGTGCTTGCAAAAATCTGGACCATGTCGGATGCGCCATCCGCACCATCGGTGATCGACACCGGCAATAGAATGCTGTCCGGCAGGGCGGCTCCATTGTTAAACCGTTTCAACGTGCATCCCAACGCATATCGCTCGTCCAAACCAGTACCTTCCTTGCTCATGCCCAGTCCTGCCCTGCGCAGATCCCTTTCGAAAGAATAAAACGCAACAGCGCCGGTAGTCTGGGCATCCGCCCCCGTTGTTGTCGTGCGCTTGCGTCCTTCAAAAATTGTCGATACCTGCATGATCACAAGGACGCCAAGAAGGCCGATGGCAAGACCAACCATGATCTCGACAATGCTGAATCCACGGGCGCGGTTTTTAACTCCGGAAAATCGCATGGTGTGCATATCCTCTAGCTCGCAATCCGTGCAACGGCAACGTATTGGTGCTGGGCTTCGCCTGGCAGCTTCCAGAATACGGTGATGGTGTAGAGATTGTTCTGCAATGTAATTGTCGGCGCATTACCGTCCGTTACCCCCGGCAGGGCCTCGGCTACCTTGTCCTTCCACGCCGTATAGGCAGCACCGCCCGTTAGATAGGCGGCAAGTCCTCCCGCCGACTTATCTCCTGCCCACATTTGCCCGATTACCTGGCTGGCCATCAGGCTGGCCTGCGTGCGATATGCCGCGCTTGTCGTATTCTTGACAGATGCCCCCAGCAATGCCACCAGTGCCAGAATTCCGAAAGAGAAAATCAGGACCGCAATCAGGCTTTCCAGAAGGACCGAACCCTGTTGTCCGGGCGGCAGTTTTTTCAGTTTGCGTATCATGCTATGAACATCCCTGCGGATTGTTTGCAAGAGTAAGCGCGGGGTCGCACATCCTTGTCTGCCCCCCGGCCCCTATGGTGATGACCAGTCGACGCGCATCTGCCGAGCTGCTGTTCAAGACATCGACCCGGGCGATATCGGTTCCGGAGTTCGTCACCAGCCCCAGTGCATTGAAGGTCACGCCGACATCCACGCCACCCAGCCCCGCGCCTGCGGTCAGGGCCGCGCTGTAATTCGGCGCAGTATCCGGATCGCTCGGATCCGTCTGCACGTATGAATCGACACCTGCCCGCGCATTGGCTCCGCCCTCGGCTGCATTGCGCTGCTGGATCGTTGCAGGACAGTTGCCGCGCACGGTAACGCATCCGACATTCCATTGAACCAACCCTTCCGCACTGGTCAGGGTAAAGCGGACATTGGTATTCCTTCTTATTGCTTCGGTACGTGCGATCTGCAAGCCATTCTGGATCGATTCCGCGGCGGCACGCACCTGCGAATTCTGTACCCACAATCCAAACATCGGCATCCCTACCGCGAGCACGATAGACAGGACGGCGATCCCGACCATGAGCTCTATCAGGGTTACCCCATGCTGGGAAGCGCGGTTTAACATGCCCCGCCTTTTTTCGTTACCCAGCACGCAATATCAGGAGGTGCCGTCCCCCATGCTGTGGGCAATTTCGTCGTTTTACGATTGCCGTTTTCGTCAATCGTGTAGGTAAATCCGGCCATACCGCCAGCTCCGGTCGCACTCAACACATACGTCTGTGCCGTCGCACCCAGCGCGCAAGTAAATGCAAAATTAGAAGTCGTGCTGTTATCGACGCTGCATTTATTATTCGCCCCGTAGACTCTGTTATCTTGATAAGCCTGTTCCAGCTGAATGCGCAAGCTGGCAAGGGTACTCGTCGCTTCCGGGATTTTCCCGCGTGTGATGTAATCGGTATAGGCAGGGAGAGCAATTGCCGAGAGGATTGCAATGATGGCCACTGTAATCATGACCTCAATCAATGTAAATCCGGCTGCTGTGCGCACCATTGGTGCGGAATATGTATTTGATCGCATGAGACTCTCCCTTTTCGACAATGTAATTCATTCATTTTCGGCTACCACCGTTATCCGACAAGCGGTGCATTTTTGCACTTGAATGGTCATTTTTCGGGTACCGAGATACCGAATTCATATCAACCTGGCCATTCCTTTCGAACCATGTCTTCAGTTCTTTTCGCACAAACAGTTCAATCCACTGCGTTCCTTACGCTCAATCGCCCTGCGGCCCTGAATGCCCTTACGCTCGACATGATCCGGGGACTGACGCAGGCGTTGTGTTCCTGGGAGACTGATTCGAATATACATGGCGTGGTCATTCGCGGCCGCAGCCCCAAAGCGTTCTGTGCCGGTGGCGATATCCGTTTTTTCTACGATGCGATTCTTGCCGGGGATAATGCCTCCGTGGAAAATTTTTTCACCGAAGAGTACACACTGAATCATCGGATTCACTGTTACCCCAAACCCTATATCACGCTGCTGGACGGCATTGTAATGGGCGGCGGCATGGGAATCGCGCAAAGCAGTGCCGCCTCCCGAATCCGCATCGTGACGGAACGAACGCGCATGGCAATGCCGGAGGTGAATATAGGTCTGTTCCCCGATGTGGGAGGCGGCCATTTCCTGTCGAGATTATCGGGAGAGATCGGCACTTTTCTCGGCTTGACCGGCGAAACCATCGATGCGGCGGACGCGTTGTTTGCAGGTCTGGCCGACGCATTCGTTCCGAGCGTCGAATTACCAGCGCTATGCAGCGCGCTGGCGTCGGTAACCGATGGTGATTACTGTAGTTTGGTGGCGCAGTTTGCCGCGCCGTTCAAGGATCAGGTCGATATCGCAGGCTCCACGCTCGCAAGGCATCAGCCTTTGATCGACCGGCATTTTTCACAGGACAGTGTGCCGGACATCCTGACTTCGCTGTTACGCGACACCCATCCGTTTGCACAAAAAATCGTTGCAACCATGATGCAGCGTTCTCCATTGATGCTCTGCGTAGCGCTGGAGCAGATGCGACGCGCCAGAACAATGACGCTGGCCGACTGTTTGCGTATGGAGCGCACGATGATGCGACGCAGCTTTGAACACGGCGATGCCATGGAAGGCATACGCGCGGCCATCATCGACAAGGACAACAAGCCGCAATGGCGCCCGGCCTCGCTGGATGGAGTTTCTGCAGAAATGATTGCGCGTTTTTTTTCGCCTGCATGGGCAGATGATGCGCATCCGTTACGTGGATTAGCTTGACCTTGCCGTTTCATTGCATTGCCAAAAGATGAACCCGCCTTGTCATTTCTGCGCAGGGAAAACGGATATCCCGAACGACAACACCATCACATTTCGTCAATAAGAAACAACCGTTTATGTTCGCGAATCGCATAGCGATCGGTCATCCCGGCAATGTAATCGGCAATTGCGCGAGCCTGCGCCGCCGGCTGCAACGAAGACTCGTGCGCCGATTGCTGATAATCCGGAGGAAGAAGATTCGGTTCCAGCATGAAGGCGTCAAACAATTCGGTAACGATGCGACGCGCCTTGCTTGTCATTCGATTCACCTGAAAATGCCGATACAGATTCTCACGGAGAAAGCGTTTGAGAAGCGCGGCATCGGCCTGCATCTCATCGGAAAATGCAATCAGTGCAGGTGCATTGCGCACATCTTCGATACTGGCCACACCCGCTGATTGGATACGCTGTTGCGATGTCTGAATCAGATCGACAATCAACGCATTGATCATGCGGCGTATCGTTTCATTGATGGCACGCCGTCCGCCGATACCCGGATATGCAATTTCCACCTGCTGTCGATGGCGCGCATAGAAATCAATTTCATCCAGTTGCTGCGTCGTCAGTAAACCCGAACGCAAGCCGTCGTCGATATCGTGATTGTTGTAGGCAATCTCATCGGCCAGATTGGCCAGTTGTGCTTCCAGTGTCGGTTGTTTCTTTTCAATGAAACGCGCACCGATTGCACCCAGTTTTTTTGCGTTCGTCAATGAACAGTGCTTGAGAATGCCTTCACGCGTTTCAAACGTGAGATTCAATCCGTCGAATGCGCCGTAACGCTGCTCCAGGGTATCGACCACACGCAGACTCTGCAGGTTATGTTCAAATCCGCCGTGCTCGCCCATGCACGCATTCAGCGCGTCCTGGCCGGCGTGGCCGAACGGCGTGTGTCCCAGATCGTGCGCAAGCGAAATGGCTTCGACCAAATCTTCGTTTAATCTGAGGTTGCGCGCAATAGAACGTCCGATCTGTGCGACCTCAATGCTGTGCGTCAATCGCGTGCGGAACAAATCACCTTCGTGATTGACGAAGACCTGCGTCTTGTATTCAAGACGGCGAAACGCAGTGGAATGAATAATGCGGTCGCGATCGCGCTGGAATTCGGTACGTGACGATGGCGACGCTTCGCTGAAATGACGGCCTGCCGACGCATCGGAGCGAGCCGCATAAGGTGCGAGATAGGCCTCGATATCCATGTCAGGGAATGACGAAAAGAGGCTGCATCACGTGCATGCTGCCAGCGTCTGCAGCAAGACATCGTGCGATACGGTCGTGATAACCGGCGTTCCCAGTGGCTTGAGAAGGATAAACTTGATCTGTCCGCCTTCATTCTTTTTATCGACTTCCATCAACTCCAGCCAGCGATCGTTGCCCAAGTCCGGTGCGGTTACGGGCAATCCAGCTGCCTTGACGACTGTGGTAATACGCAGTTTTGCAACGTCATCGATGAAGCCGAGACGATGCGACAGATCGGCTGCCATGACCATGCCACATCCGACTGCTTCCCCATGCAACCAAACGCCATAACCCATGCCGGCTTCGATTGCATGACCAAACGTGTGGCCGAAATTTAGAATTGCTCGCAGGCCGCCCTCGCGTTCATCCTGGCGCACGACGTCAGCCTTGATTTCGCACGAGCGCTTGATTGCATAAGCCAGCGCATCAGCATCCTTCTCCACAAGCTTGCCGATATTGGCTTCTATCCAGTCAAAGAATGCCGCATCGATGATTGCACCGTGCTTGATGACCTCTGACAAACCGGCCGACAATTCGCGGGCAGGCAGTGTGTTGAGCGTGGAAATATCCGCAATCACTGCCTGCGGCTGATAGAACGCACCGATCATGTTCTTGCCGAGCGGGTGGTTGATGCCTGTTTTGCCGCCGACCGATGAGTCGACCTGGGACAATAACGTTGTCGGCACTTGCACAAATGGCACACCGCGCATGTACGCTGCCGCCGCAAATCCAGTCAGGTCACCGATGACACCACCGCCAAGGGCGATCAGCGTTGTCTTGCGATCGCATTTTTCTGCCAGCAGGACATCGAACACCTTCATCAGGCTGGCCCAGTTCTTTTCCTCTTCGCCATCCGGCAACACGATTTGCGTGACATGCTTGCCGGCGGCAACCAGCGTTCTGGTCAATTGATCAAGGTAAAGCGGTGCCACGATCGTGTTGGTGACGATTGCAACGCGCGGACCGGGAATCCTGGCGGCGATAACGGTTTGATCACCGAGCAGTTCCCTCCCGATTGTGATCGGATAGCTGCGGTCGCCCAGGTCGACGTTCAGGATTTGAGAAGCGGAAAGAGGTGCAGTCATGGTATGTATTGGATCAAGATGGTCATGTTGCGACGCAATGGCACCGTCTTTTGCATATTCAGGCCCCAGTTGCGACAAAATCGACTGCATCAGGAATTGTACGTTAGGGCGCCCTGTGTCGACGACAAAGTGCGCGATCTCGTTGTAAAGCGGATCGCGCATGCGGGTCAGATCTTCAAGGGTTTTACGCGGATCGGCCGTTTGCAGCAGGGGCCGGTTCTTGTCGTGGCTGGTGCGTTGCAGGAGATTATTGACGCTGGCGCGAAGGTATATGACGGTGCCGCGCGATCTCAGATAGGCTCGGCTTTCCGCATTGAGCACAGCACCGCCACCTGTCGCCAGCACAATATCCTGTTGCGCTGTCAAATCGCGGATGACTTCCGCTTCACGCTGACGAAAGCTCGCTTCGCCCTCGATTTCAAAAATGAGCGGAATGGTTGCGCCGGTCCGCGCCTCGATTTCATGATCGGAATCGATGAAGCGCTTGTTTAGCCTTTTTGCCAGCGCGCGACCCACTGTTGTTTTGCCGGCCCCCATCAAGCCGACCAGAAAAATATTCCCGCCCACTGCCAATTCTTTCTAACCAGATGCGGCACCACATGGTGCCGCCTACACAGCATCCTACCTGATTGATACCTTGTCGTTAAGAATTTTAGGCGTCAGAAAGATCAGCAATTCGGTCTTTTCGTTGGTTTTTCCCGTTGTCTTGAACAAATTGCCAAAGAGGGGAATGTCGCCAAAGAACGGCACCTTGGATACGGAAGTACGATCAACCTGCTGGAAAATACCACCGATAACCACAGTGCCTCCGTTATCGATCAGCACCTGGGTCTTGATGTGTTTGGTATCGATTGCGAAACCGGCACGTGTCTCGGTACCCACAGTATCCTTGTTGACGTCGACATCCAGAATGACGTTACCGTCAGGCGTGATCTGCGGCGTTACCTCCAGCTTCAGATTGGCCTTCCTGAACGAAATACTGGTTGCGCCGCTACTGCTTGCTTCTTGATACGGCAACTCCGTTCCCTGCTCGATCAATGCTTTCAATTGATCTGCGGTAATGACGCGAGGACTCGAAATCACCTTACCTTTGCCATCGGCTTCCAATGCCGACAGTTCCAGACTGATGAACCGGCTCATTGCTGCATTGAACAATGTCAATGCGACCGTTCCTGGTGTATTGCTATTAATTGGCGTAGCCGGCAAATTCACGGCATTTCCGTTGACGGTAGCCAAGCCTGGGAAATTCAACCCTTCGGCATTCGGCGAGTCGCCACCTGCAGCCTCTGTCGTACCGGTTTGCTGGCCGCCGACTTCAAAGACGTTTCTGCCACTACCGCTTCGCTTCACGCCGCCGAACCCTAACTTCGCACCAAGGCTGCTGCTGAACGTATCGGTGGCTTCGACAATGCGTGCCTCAATCATGACCTGACGCGTTGCAATATCGGTCTTCTTCACCAGTGCGCGAATCTCTTCCAGTTTGGAAGCGATATCGGTAATGAACAATTGATTGGTGCGCGGATCGACCACTGCGCTGCCGCGCTTGGTCAGGATACTGCGACCGGCACTGCCGCCGCCGCTATCTTCGATACCAAAAATCTTCTTGAAGGACTCGGCCTTTTGATAATTGAGCTGGAACGTTTCTGTCTTGACCGGCTCCAGTTCCGCGATTTGCGAACGCTGCTCCAGTTCCAGCTTTTCCTTCGTCAGTAACTCGTCGCGCGGTGCGATCCAGATCACCGTACCATTCTTGCGCATATCGAGGCCTTTGGCCTGCATCACGATATCGAGCGCCTGATCCCATGGTACGTCTTTCAGACGCAGTGTCAGATTGCCGCTCACCGTATCGCTGGTGATGATATTCAGTCCGGTGAAATCGGCGATCACCTGCAGCACGGCGCGAACGTCGACGTTCTGGAAGTTCAGCGATAGTTTCTCGCCACGATAATCACGTATTCCCTGACCCAGCTTGTTGGGTTCTTCCTTGACAGGTTTTACTTCGATCACCAGTTGTGTATCGCTCTGATAGGCGCTGTGTTCCCACACGCCCTTCGGCTCGATCGTCATGTGTACATTGTCGCCTTGCTGTTTTGTCGTGATGGCATTGACCGGCGTACCGAAATCGGTGACATCCAGACGACGGCGCAGCACATCCGGCAACGTCGCCTTCATGAAATCGACTTCGATCTTCTGGCCTTGTTGGCGCACATCGACGGCAATCTGGTTGTTGGGTAGATCGACGACGATCCGGCCTTCGCCATTACTGCCCCGACGAAAATCGATATCCCGCAAGGCTTGCTGACCGGCACCCGACGAGGGTGCCGCAGCAGCGGAAGGAAGGCCGGCAGCATTGAGCGCCGTGGCAGGACCGCCCGAGCCATCTATTGTCACGATGACCGCGTTACCGTCAATGGCCGTCGCATAGTTCAGTGCGCGCTGCAGGTTGAACACCAGACGGGAACGCTCGCCTGCCTGAACGACATTGACGTTGCGCACATCCCCCAAGCCGATGTCCTGCAAACCCTTGCCGGTGCCATTGTCCGTATTGGAAAAATCAAGCGCGATACGCGCCGGATTGGTAATCGAGAAACCTATCGGCGGTGTGCTGACGGGATTTTTCAATTCAATTTTCACGACCACATTCTTGCCCTGCTGGCTGGAGGTGATCGATTGAATCGCATTCTGTTGTGCCGCTGCGGCACCGCTGATCAGAACGAGGCAGATGAAGGCAAATGTACGCTGCATTTTTTGTTTGATCCCTTGCGAACTTTTGAATTGTTTTTGTAGCGCCATCATTTTTGCGTCTCCTGCAACTCTAGCTTGGCTTCACGTTCGACCCATTCGCCGGACGCGTCTTGAACTGTTTCTATAAGTTCCACACCGCTATCGGTAATCCGGGTCACGCGACCCAGATTCTGTCCGACGTAATTCCCCACTCTTACCTGGAATACCGATTTATCAACCTGCAGCAAGGCATACGTCAAACCCGGCTTGGCCAGCGTGCCCACCATGTGCAGGGTATCGAGCGGATAACCCTCAAGCGGTTCTCGACGACGTTCGAGATCCGGCTGGATACCCCCACTCTTTCTGGCTTTGGCCAGCGCAATCGCCAGCTTGTTCGGACTGTATGGATCTTCCCTGCCCTTGGCGTCATAGACGAAAGGCGTGAATTTCTTGGGTTCGGTCAACGGCTTGATCGATACCCTGGTCTGCTGGCGAACGTCTTTCATCCATTCGCTGATTTCCTGCACGCCGCCATCTCCGCATCCTGACAGACTGGTCATCAACAGCACGGGTAGAAACAGACGGACCAAATGAAAGCGCCTCATTTCTTGCCACCTTTTTTCTTGTCAGCAGCAATCTTGCGCTGAGTCGCAACTTCATCCTCGTCGAGATAACGGAACGTCTTCGCGACGGCATCCAGCGTCAGCGTGTTGTCCTTGCCTTCGACCAGACTCATTTTGTTCAACGTGACAATGCGCGGCAAATTGGCAATATCGCCGGTGAATGCGCCTACGTCGTGGTAACTGCCGGTAATCTTGATATCGATCGGTAATTCGGCGTAGTAGTCCTTGACCACGACCTGTCCTGGCTTGAAGAGCTGAAATTGCAAACCGCGCCCCAGTCCGGCCTGATTGATGTCGGAGAGCAGCGCATCCATTTCTGCCTTGCTCGGCAATTGCTTTTCCAATGCCGCGACATATTCGTTGACTTGTTCTTTCTGCTTGCGCAAACCGTCCAGATTGACCGCCTGCTGCACCTTGATCTTGTATGCATCCTTCAGCGATACCTCTTCCGCCGCAGCACGATCCAGATCCTCCAGTTGCGTGCTCCAGTATGCGAACCAGCCGATACCGAGAACGGCAACTGTTACACCCAGCGCACACATCATGCGCGGAACAATGGGCCATTGACCGGGATGCAAGCCTTCCAGACCGCGAAACTGCGCGCCGACCGACTCGCCGATATTTTTCAGATCTGCCATGGTGCGTGTCTCATATCAAGGTTTCTGTGAACTGTGCGCAGGCGCAGCGGCCTTTGCATCGGCAACGGGCTGATCCTTGTCGCGCGGACGCTTGATGCCGACGTTGATAGAGAAATCGAAAATTTTCTTCGCATCCTTGCCCTGGCCGATAGCCACCGAGCGAATTTCGATCAGATCCGGGCGTTCCAACCACGGCGATCGATTGCCCAAATTGCGCAGCAATTCGGATACACGTTCATTCGATTGCGCATATCCGTTCAGCGTGACCCGCTGTCCATCCTGCTTGAACGACTTCAGGTAAACACCTTCCGGCACCTGTTCCACCAGTTCATCCATCAGATAAACCGGCTGATTGCGATCGCTTTGCAAATCCTCGACCGCCTGCTGACGTGCCTTGAGCGCTTCGATTTCCTGCTTGAGGCTGGCAACTTCCTTGATCTGGACATCAAGCCGCGCATTTTCGCTCTTGATGAAAGTATTTCGCTGCTCCTGATCGGACAAGCGGCTGGAGAAGTAAGCCCCTACCAACAGAACAATCAATGCGCCGACAATTGCACTCAACAAAAGCAATGCGGCGAATGCCTTTTTGCGCTGCTTGCGTTTTTCTTCCCTGTGCGGAAGGAGGTTGATCTTGATCATCAGTCAAACCTCCGCATCGCGAGTCCGCACGCCACAAGATAAGCGGGCGCTTCGATACGCAACTGTTTCTCGCGCACATTGGGGCCAAGTTGCATGCCTTTGAACGGACTGACGACAGACGTCGATATCTTGGTGCGATCGGCAACCATGTCCACCATGCCGGGGATAATGGCGCAACCGCCTGCAAGGAAGAGCTGATCGATCCGTGTATAAGGCGTGGAAGTAAAGAAGAACTGGATGGCACGCGTCACTTCAAGCGCGGCGCTTTCCAGAAACGGCTCCAGTATTTCCGTCTGATAACCGTCTGGCAGGTCGCCCTGCTTTTTCTTGATTTCCGCTTCTTCGTATGACAAACCGTAGGTGCGCACGATTTCCTGCGTCAATTGATGGCCGCCGAACGGCTGTTCGCGTTCGTAAATGAGCTGCCCATCCAGCAGAACCGACACGTGTGTCACTTGCATGCCGATCTGGAAAAGTCCCATGATCTGGCCTTGACCGCCTTTCGGCATTTGTCGCGTGATGCGTTCAATCGTTGCCCGCGCGGCATATGATTCGATATCCATGACAGTCGGCGTCAGGCCGGCAGATTCTGCCACCGCGACGCGATCCTCGACCTTTTCCTTGCGGGTTGCAGCCAGCATGACTTCAATATCGTCCGGCGAATTCTCCACCGGGCCAATGACATCGAAATCGAGCCGTACCTCATCCAGCGCAAAGGGAATGTACTGGCTGGCCTCGGTTTCGACCTGCAGTTCCAAACCTTCGTCGGACAAATCGCCGGGGAGAATGATTTTCTTGGTAATGACGGAAGCCGGCGGCATACCCATCGCAACAAACTTTGCACGGGTTCCGCTTTTTTTCCAGACACGCTGAACAGCATCCGATACCTGATCCATGTTCTCGATGTTGCCGTCGACCACTGCGCCACGCGGCAGCGGCTCGGATGCAAAGCATTCAAGGCGTAATTCGTTTTTGCCGGTCTCCGACAGTTCGACGAGTTTCACCCCGGAACTACTGATGTCCAGGCCAATCAACGGCGGATTTTTCTTGCCGAATAAGGAGCCAAAATCTAAAGCCAAGGGCAGTTCTCCCTGAAAACGTTTATTAATATGTGAACGCAATGCCGATTAGCTTGTCGAAAATCCCGACTTGGAACGATGCGATGTTTTCCTGATAGAAACTTGTTTAAAAACTTATATTTAGCCGACTTTAGTAAAACGTTACATTAAATCGTAGCAACAAGCCTCCAAAAGTGTAAAGCAATTTCCATCAAGTAATTTGCAAATCCGTTGCCAAAAATCCACGCGGCGCACCAGATTTTGCAATTACCCGCCTTGCCTGACACACTCTGGTCTACCCGTATCGCCCGCTATAATGACGGCGACATCCTTTCCCTCATATTTTTCCCTGCATGGCTTCCAGAAAATCAGCATCCGACGGCACCGCGACCACATCATCCAGAAGCGCTTCCAGCATTGCCTTGCGAATCGGGCTGGGCTTTATCGGCTTGATTGCCGGATTCGGGGTGATCGGCGCATTGATTCTGTTTTTTGCGCTGGCACTGGCCTATCCCAACTTGCCTGCTCTGGATTCGCTGACGGACTATCGGCCTAAAATCCCATTGCGCATTTTCTCGGCCGATAACGTCCTGATCGGCGAATTTGGCGAAGAAAGACGCAATCTTGTCCGCATCAAGGACATTCCGGATATCATGAAAAAAGCGGTGCTGGCCATCGAGGATGATCGCTTCTTCGAACACGGCGGCGTTGATTATCTGGGTATCGTTCGTGCGGCCGTGCACAATCTGGGCGGCGGCGCGCGTCAAGGTGCATCGACCATTACGCAGCAGGTCGCGAGAAATTTCTTTCTCTCAAGCGAACAGACGCTCAAGCGCAAGATCTATGAAGCCCTGCTGGCCTGGAAAATCGAGAAGAATCTTTCAAAAGATCAGATCCTCGAAATCTACATGAACCAGATTTATCTGGGGCAACGTGCCTACGGCTTCTCCTCCGCCGCACAAATTTATTTTGGCAAAAAACTGAAAGACATTTCGATTGCCGAGGCCGCCATGCTGGCGGGCTTGCCGAAAGCGCCTTCCGCCTACAACCCGGTCGTCAATCCAAAGCGTGCAAAGGCACGCCAGCAATACATTCTGCAGCGCATGTACCAGCTCGGCTATATCAGCGAGGCGCAATACAATCAGGCAAAAGACGAAGAACTGAAGATCAAGACAAATAGCAGTGAATTCGGTGTCCATGCCGAATACATTGCTGAAATGACGCGTCAACTGGTCTATGAACAATTCAAGGAAGAAAGCTATACGCGCGGCCTGAACGTCTTCACCACCATCACCAAGGCAGATCAGGATGCGGCCTATCTGGCCGTACGCCGCGGCGTCATGGACTATGAAAAACGTCACGGCTATCGCGGCCCGGAAAGCTATATCGACATTCCGGACAACAAGGAAGAAGCAGAAGACGCCATTGAAGTCGAACTGGCCAATCATCCCGACAGCGATGATCTGGTCGCCGCCGTCGTGCTGGAGGCAACGCCCAAGCTGATCCGCGCAATCCTGATCTCCGGCGAGGAAATCCGTATCGAAGGCGCCGGCCTGACCTTCGCCGCCAATCTCCTCAGCGAAAAGGCGGCACCGAACAAACGCGTCAAGCGTGGCGCCGTCATTCGCGTAATGCAGGAAGGCAAGAACTGGAGTGTTATCCAGATGCCTGAAGTGCAATCTGCGTTCATTGCCGCCAACACATCCGATGGCGCGATTCGCGCCCTGGTCGGCGGCTTCGATTTCAATCGCAACAAGTTCAATCACGTCACGCAGGCATGGCGCCAGCCCGGCTCGTCATTCAAACCTTTCATTTACTCGGCTTCGCTGGAAAAAGGCTTGTCGCCATCGACCATCATCAACGATGCGCCCATCAGCTTCGACGGCGGCCAGACCGGCGGGCAACCATGGGAACCGAAAAACTACGATGGCAAATACGACGGCCCGATGACCATGCGCAAAGGTCTGATGAAATCGAAAAACATGGTGTCGATCCGTATCCTGCACAAGATCGGCGCGAAGTACGGTCAGGAATACATCACCCGTTTCGGCTTTGATGCCGACAAGAATCCGCCCTATCTGACTCTGGCGCTCGGCGCCGGCGCGGTGACACCGATGCAAATGGCCGGTGCGTATTCGGTATTCGCCAATGGCGGTTACAAGGTCAATCCGTATCTGATTTCCCGCATCACCGATGCGGACGGCAAACTGCTGTCTGAAGTCAAACCGGACAAGGCCGGCGACGAAGCCAATCGCGTTATTGATGCCCGCAACGCGTTCATCATGGACAACATGCTGAAGGATGTCGTCAAGGGCGGCACTGCTATCAAGGCCATGTCGCTCAAACGCACCGATCTGGCAGGCAAGACCGGCACCACCAACGACTCGTTCGACGCATGGTTTGCCGGTTACCAGCCCGGTGTCGTCGGCATTGCATGGATCGGCTTCGATCAGCCGAAAAATCTGGGAAATCGCGAAACCGGCGGCGGCCTCGCCTTGCCGATCTGGATCAATTACATGGAGAAGGCATTGAAAGGCGTTCCGATGGTGGAGCGCACTGTGCCGGACGGCATCATTACGGTCAACGGCGAATATTTCTATGCAGAGAATCCGCCCGGACTGGGCGTGCGCAATCTGGGATTGACCGATGCACCGGGACATGCAACCGAGCCGACGCGGGATGAGGTCAAGAACGAGCTGTTCTGACGCCGGCGCATGAGGTAGACAAAAAAAAGCGGGGAGCTTGAAGGCCTCCCGCTTTTTATTTGATCGTTCAGGAATTCCCGAAGATCATTCAATGTCCTTCAAGATGACTTCCACACCGCCCTGCGTACTGATCATGTGCGACAAGGCGGCAAACAGTTCGGCGCCATCGCGCGTATTCACCCATTGCGCACCCTGCGATTTGAAATGAAAACCGCCGGACTTGGCCGCCACCCATAATTCCTGCATCGGTGCCTGACTGTTGACGATGATTTTCGATCCGTTATCGATGAACTCGATCTCCAGCACATTGCCGCTGCGCGTGCATTCCGTATCCAGATCGCTGGTGTTCGCCAGGCCTTCCAGCAAGGTCTCAATCCGGTCCAGCGTTGCCTCAGCCTGCTTCAGGAATTCTGATTCGGTCATGCTACACTCCAACACGTTTCGTTAAACAGTGATTCTAATCGTGAAGTCTCATTCTGGTTTGTCCCGCACTTCTTTTTTAACTGTCCTGCTCGGCGCAGCATGTCTTGTCCTGTTCGGCGGTTGCGGGCAGAAAGGCCCGTTGTTCATGCCTCAGCAAGGCAAGCACAGTGCCGCTACTGCGCCGATCAAATCGACCGGCCCCGCGCCTGAAGCGGTTGAGCCGGCGGTTGTTGCACCTGTCGTTTCACCCGAGATTTCGTCTGAAGCTCCGCCTGATTCCAAGTAAATCCCATGTCGCATTTTTCCTATCAAAACGGCGAACTGTGTGCCGAGCACATTCCGCTGACGCAGATCGCCCGGCAATTCGGTTCTCCCACCTATATTTACTCCAAGGCCGCATTGGTCGAGAATTTTTCCTCCTACGCGAATGCATGCAGGGAAAACGGACGAACCGATGACACCGCACTCGTCTGCTATTCGGTCAAATCGAATTCCAATCTGGCCGTGCTGAATCTGCTCGGCAAACTCGGTTCAGGCTTCGACATCGTATCGGGCGGCGAATTGCTGCGCGTGCTGGCGGCCGGTGGCTCGCCGCGCAAGGTGATTTTTTCCGGCGTGGGCAAATCACGCGACGAAATGCGCCTGGCGCTGTCGCACGACATCCTCTGCTTCAACGTCGAGTCGATCCCCGAACTGCATCGCCTGAATGAAGTTGCGTCGGAAATGGACAAGCGCGCATCCGTCTCGTTGCGCGTCAATCCGAACGTCGATGCAAAAACACACCCATACATTTCCACCGGATTGAAGGACAACAAATTCGGCGTCGCCTACGAAGATGCGCTGGCAACCTACCGTGTTGCCGCCTCTCTGCCGCACATCAATGTGGTCGGCATCGATTGCCACATCGGCTCCCAATTGCTCGACGATGCGCCGTTGCTGGAGGCCGTCGACAAACTGATCGAACTGATCGATACGCTCGCGGCAGAGGGTATCGATATTCATCATCTGGATATCGGCGGCGGTATCGGCATCGATTACAACAACGACAAACCCGTTGCTGTTGGCGATTATCTGTCACGGCTGTTTGCAAAAATCGATGCATGGCGCACAAACAAGCATGGTGGTTCGCCGATCAAGGTTCTGTTCGAACCAGGCCGCTCGATTGTCGGCAACGCGGGCATTCTGCTGACCGAGGTGCAATACATCAAGCATGGGGAGACGAAGAATTTTGCGATTGTCGATGCCGCGATGAACGATCTGATGCGACCGGCAATGTACGAAGCGTGGCACGGCGTGCAACCCGTCGTGCAGCGCGATGTTGCCGCACAGGTCTACGATGTGGTCGGCCCTGTATGCGAATCCGGAGACTGGCTGGCGCGTGCACGCGAACTTGCGATCGATGAAGGCGATCTTCTGGCGATCATGTCGGCCGGTGCATACGGCATGACGATGTCATCGAACTACAACACGCGCGGACGCGCAGCCGAAGTAATGGTGGATGGCTCAGCTGCACACCTGATTCGCAAACGCGAATCGCCAGGCGATCTGTTTGCACTGGAATCGCTGCTCCCATAAAAAAAGCGGATGAATCTTCATCCGCCTTTTCCTTTCACTTTGCGCTTTTCTCTATGCCGTGCGATTGACCATCGCACGTTCTTTCACGCGTTTCTGCACTGCCCAGACGACACGAAACAACAGCAATGCCGCGACGATCGTTCCGAAAATGATCGGCTGTTCGAAATTGTGCTTGCCTGCCTTCATCCACCAGAAATGCAGAATTCCCAGCGCGGCAATCACATAAATAAGACGATGCAGCCATTGCCAGCGCTTCGCTCCCAATCTTTTCACCATGCCATTGGTGCTGGTAACCGCGAGCGGAATCAGCAGCACAAAAGCGGTAAAACCAACCAGGATGAATGGCCGTTTGACGATATCCGCCCCCATTTCCTGCACATCGAAGAAATGATCGAACCAGAAGAATGTTGTGAAATGCAGGGCCGCATAGAAGAACGCAAACAAACCGATCATGCGACGCAATCGCACCAGCCAGTTCCACCCACTGAAACGACGAAGAGGTGTGACGGCCAGTGTCATGCATAAAAAATACAGTGTCCAATCACCCGTATTCCATGTAATGAACTCAATCGGGTTGGCTCCCAGCTGGTTGGCAAACCCGCCCCATACCAGACGGAAAAACGGCAACAAGGCCAGAATGAAAACCACCACCTTGATGACAGCCAGTTGGCGCGGAGCAGGATTGAAGGCCATATGTCCGCTTAAAAATATTTTTTCAAATCCATGCCGCTATACAACGACGCAACCTGGTTGTAGCCATTGAACATCAGCGTCGGCCGTTTCTTCGTGAAGAAACCGTCTTCTCCGATGCGGCGTTCGCTGGCCTGCGACCAGCGCGGATGGTTGACCTGCGGATTGACGTTTGAGTAGAAACCATATTCCTTCGGTGCCGCCAGGTTCCATGCAGTAGCCGGCTCATCCCTGACAAAGCGAATCTTGATGATGGACTTCGCAGACTTGAAGCCGTATTTCCACGGCACGATAATGCGCACCGGCGCGCCGTTCTGATTCGGCAGCACTTCGCCGTACATGCCAAGCGTCAGTAGCGTCAGCGGATGGTTCGCCTCATCGATACGCAGGCCCTCGGTGTAAGGCCAGTCAAGAACGGGGCGACGCAATCCATGCATTGCCTCCTTGTCTTCCGCCGTGACGAACTGCACATATTTTGCATTCGATGTCGGCTCGACTTTCTTGATCAATTCAGACAACGAATAACCGACCCACGGAATCACCATCGACCAGCCTTCAACACAACGCAAGCGATAGACCCGCTCTTCCAGCGGCGCCAGCTTCAACAGACTGTCGATGTCGATGGTCATCGGCTTCTTGACTTCGCCTTCGATCGACAGCGTCCAAGGCCGCGTTTTCATCGCCGAGGCATAGCGCCCCGGACTCTCCTTGTCGGTGCCGAATTCGTAGTAATTGTTGTAGGTTGTGGCGTCTTTGTATGGCGTGGCCTTATCCATCACGACATAGGAGGAATTCGGTTTGGCTGCCAGTTTTTGCGCTGTCGCCGACTGTGCCGCAAAGGCCTCGCGCGATGCCATTTCCATCAGGGCACCGCCGGCAATCGATCCTGCCGCGATCTTGCGAATGAAGTCGCGGCGCGATTCGAATATCGCGCGCGGCGTGATTTCTGAGGGGAGCGGCAAGTCGATCCCGTTGGGCTGGCGTTTGATTAGCATGACAACTCCGTAATTGATGGACATCGGTCGCAAGTCAGACTGATGCGACACAGGGAAGTTTCATTACAGAAATGCAAGGAAACTTCCTCCCACCTATCCTATTTCGTTGCCGCCGAAAGAAAGGTTACAGCTCGCCGTAGGAATGCAGGCCCGAAAGGAACATGTTGACGCCGAGGAAGGCAAACGTCGTCACCAGCAATCCGACCACGGCCCACCATGCGGCGACCTGGCCGCGCAGTCCCTTCATCAAGCGCATGTGCAGCCATGCAGCGTAATTGAGCCAGACGATCAATGCCCAGGTTTCCTTCGGATCCCATGACCAGTAACCGCCCCACGCTTCCGCTGCCCACAACGCACCGAGAATCGTCGCGATGGTGAAGAAGGCGAAACCGACTGCGATCGCCTTGTACATCACGTCATCCAGCACTTCAAGCGCCGGCAAGCGATCGGCCAGCATGCCATGCGATTTCAGCAGGTACGCAACGGCCACCATTGCAGCAAGAGAGAATGTGCCATAGCCGATGAAATTGGCCGGCACGTGGATTTTCATCCACCAGCTTTGCAACGCCGGCACCAACGGCTGGATTTCTGCCGCGTCGCGCGTGACCATGTACCAGATCAGGAAGCCGACAGCCGCCGTCACAACCAGCAGCACGAATGGTCCCAATTGACGTGTTGCGTAGATCTTTTCGTAATACAGATAAAACAGCGATGTAATCATGCAGAAGAGAATGAATACTTCATACAGATTTGAAATAGGAATATGGCCAACGTCCGCGCCGATCAGATACGACTCGTACCAGCGCACCAGCATGCCGGTGAATCCCATCACGACTGCCGCCCAGCAAAGCTTGCTGCCGATGGAGCCGCCCGTAGGCGATTTGGCAAGCAGGCCGCCCCAGTAGAACAGCGTCGACAGCACGAAAAGCGTGCTCATCCACAGGATCGCAGATTGGCTGGACAGCAAATACTTCAGGAAGAATTTCTGGTCGGCGGCTGCAAGCGCGCCGCCATACATCGAGATGGCCGACAACGCCAGCACAGCCAGAAGGGCCATCAGCCATCGTACCGATTTCCAGTGCCAGCCGAGCCAGGCGAATGTCGGCGCGGCCAGCAGGAGAATGGATTCCTCGTAGATATCCATATGATGGCCGAAGCGATTCAGCGCAAACAGCGACGCGGCCAGCAAGGCGATGCCGTACAGCCAGTCGATCACCGACAGCCGTTTGAAAAACCCCTGCGGTTGCGCATACATCTGATCTTGTACAACTTCCATAACATTCTCCGTAATGATTGCGGCGATCAGCCCCATCATTTGCAACACATCATTCAAGGCATCCGGCGATAACCGACGCCTGCACACATCGACCACACGACAACGGCGCTCAGTATAGTTGACTCCGCCCGTTATCGCTGCGGGGAACCGGCCTGCAGCAATTGTTGCTTGAGCGCTTCAAAATCCTTCTCGAAATCGAGCGTCTTGCGCTGCGAACTCATCGCCATGATGGCGCGTGCCTTGCCGTCCTCTTCCTGCTTGATCCATATCCATAAACGTCGTTCGCGGATATAAAACATTGAGAACACGCCAAGCACCAGCAGCAGGCAACCGAAATAGACAACTTTCTTGCCCGGCGAACGGGTCACCTGGAACACCGATGCCTTGACTTCATCGAAACCCTGCAACTGCAGATAAACCGGAGCGCCGTAGAAGAATGCGTCCGAGTAGGCATTGGCAGCAAGTTGCAGGAACCGGCCATGCTTGTCGCTGGCATCGACTGCCGGCAATCCGTCCTTCTCGCGCGCAACCTGCCATAAATCCCACAGGCTGCCGTTGAGAATTTTCATGAAGATATCGGCTGCCTTCTCCTGATCCTGCGGCGCAATGCGTTCGAGGAATTTCGAGACCGCGACATAACCGGCATCCTTCTCATCTCCCGCAAAGATCGTCAGTCCCTTCAGCGATGATGCCTCCAGTTGCGCACGCAATGCATTGGCGCCTTCGCGCGCATTCGACAGCGCGCGTTTTGCATAACGCTGCGATGCCTCGAAACGCATCTGCGGATTCAGCAGTGCAGCGCGCAAACGCATCCATTCATCCACCGTATCGTTGTCATCTGCAGGAATGCGCAAGAAGCGGAACGGCTGGTCGGGCGTGTCACGCATGCCGGTCAGGAAAACATAAGCGCCGTCGACCAGCACCGGCTGCATGTAGTTGTGATATTCGCGCGCCTGTCCGTTCTTGTCGCGCAGCTTGTATTGCAGGCTCGGTCCGACGTTTTTCAGATCCTTGCTGTTGGCGCTTTTTGCGGCAGAACCGAGGTGTTTGCCAAGACTGCTTGAGAACGATTGATTGAAGCCCTGATTCGGATTGACGGCCCGCACATCCTGGCCGTTCTGCGCCATGTTCTCGACATTGAACGCGCGGAAACCCGACCATTCAATCGTGTAATCGCCACCGTGATCCGCGCCAAGCGGCGTGGCATTGCCGACTTCCCCCTGCAATGAGAACGTCGCATGCCGCGTGCCCTGCATCGGATAGCCCGCCACCTTCAGGCGACTGCCGCCATCTTCGAAACTGGATTGATAAACCGCGACACCGCGATAAATCAACGGCTCGTTGACTTTGATGGTCGCAGGGAAAACCTTGCCGTTTTCGTGATCGGTTACCACCACGTCGCTGGCAAACAGCTTCGGCATGCCGGTCGAGTAGTAATCGATGACGAATTTCTTCAGTTGAATCGTGAACGGCAAATCCTGAATCAGCACGCCTTCCTGTTGCGCGATGATGGCCGTGCTGCTGCCGCCGCCTTCCGGAATCAGGGTGTTGCCGCGAAACGTCGGATTGCCCAATCCGAGCCGATACCGCTCCGGTATTTCGGCAATCACACCCGTGCCGGAAAATGGCGTCTTGCCCAGAAAAAGCTTCTGCATGCGAATCGGCAAATCGGAATCGAGCAGGCCGCCGATACAGATGATCACGATCGCGGCATGCGCAAAAATGTAGCCCCACTTATTCCCCGCGCCCTGCTTGGCAGCGATCAGCGTCGCATTTTCCTTCTCGACGACCTTGACCTTGTAACCATTGTCGGCAACGCGCGCCACCGTTTGCGCAACCAGCACGACGCGGGAAATATCGGTACGCCATTCCATCCTGTGATGAAAATTGCGCAAGGACTGTTCGCGCACATTCTCGCGCCAGCTTCGCATGTCTTTCAACATTTTCGGCGCGTTGCGGATCAGGCATAACGAGGTCGACGTGACCAGAAATGTCATGATCAGCAGGAACCACCACGTCGAATACACCGCGTACAGATTGAGCTTGGCAAACACTTCGAACCAGAACGGGCCGAACTGATTGACATAGTTCGGCATCGGCTCGTTCTGCTTGAGCACGGTGCCGATGATCGAAGCAATCGAGATCAATGTCAGCAAGCTGATTGCAAACCGCATGGAAGACAACAATTCGACCGCCTCGCGCAACCAGCGACGGCCTGTCTTCAGCTCCCATCCTTCCGTATTTACTTCTGTCTCGCTCGTCATTCCACTATCCTAGAAACCGCTGTTTGCCGACTGTACGCAATCACCACGACCGTCCTGCGCGCCGCCGCAAAAATAAAAAGGGGCAGCCTCGGCCGCCCCTTCATTCATCTCTGGCAATAATCCTTCTTACTTCAGGCCGGCGACGTAATCGGCAACCGCCTGAATTTCTTCATCCGACATCCGCTTGGCAATTTTCGTCATTGGTTCGCTGTTCTTGCGTACGCCGGAACGGAAATTCACCAATTGTGCAGCCGTGTAATCCTGATGCTGGCCACCCAGACGCGGGTACTGCGCAGGAATGCCGGCACCATTTGCACTATGGCAGGCAGCACAGGCTGGTACACCTTTTTCAGCGATGCCACCGCGATAAATCTTTTTGCCCAATTCAACCGTGTCCTTGTTCTTGGCAGCGCCCGGCGACGGTTTTTGCTTCGCAAGATAGGCGGCCACGTTCTGGATGTCTTCTTCCGTCATGGCTTTCGCGATCGCAGTCATGACCGCATTGTTGCGCTCAGGACCTTTGAAGTTGATCAGTTGCTTGTAAATGTAAGCACCGTGCTGGCCGGCCAGCTTCGGATTTTGCGCAATGCTTGAATTGCCTGCCGCACCGTGGCAGGCAATACAGGCGGTGATATTGCGTGCGGTGTCACCCGTGTTGTAGAGCACTTCGCCCTTGGCCGGATCAGCCTTGACGGCCTGCTTCTCTTCCGCGGCGTTGGCGACGGAAACAACTGCCAGCAATGCGATGAACAAGGATTTTACGATTGGTAAACAAACACGATTCATTCAGACACCCTGAGACTTAATTTTAAAATCTGCCCTATTGGCGACGGTTTTGCTGCTACCGAGATGCGAGTTCGCTTTATCACGCAACAATGCGTAACCCCTTATTGTACAATAGCTTTCCGGCATTTTTGCCACCTCCGATGCATTTTCTGCTCATCCTATGTCCCTACTTTGGCAAGCCCGTTTCTTCACCACGGTGAATCATCTCCGTGATTTGCCAAATACGCAAGTTCCCGAAATCGCCTTCGCGGGCCGCTCGAATGCCGGCAAATCCACGGCCATCAACATTCTCGCCAATCAGAAAAAACTGGCGTTTGCGTCCAAGACGCCCGGCCGCACGCAGCACATCAATTACTTCTCGATCGGCGGCGCGCACGTCGGCCAGCATCGCAAGGATGAGACAAAACTGGATGAAATCCGCGCTTTGCTGGTCGATCTGCCCGGCTACGGCTATGCGGAAGTATCCGGCTCGGCCAAGCTGCACTGGCAGGAGCTGCTGGGCGATTATGTTCAGCGCCGCGAACAGCTTGCGGCACTGGTCCTGATCGTCGATTCGCGTCGCCCGTTTACCGATCTGGATATCCAGATGCTCGAATGGTTTGCGCCGACCGGCAAACCGATTCATTGCCTGCTGACGAAATCGGATAAATTGAACCGGAACGATGCCACCAATGCCTTGCGCGCCGCACGGGCACGGCTGGGCAGCTACGTCGATGAGGACGGCAAGCCGTTTCCCTTTACCGCGCAAATGTTTTCTGCCCTCAAACGTAGCGGGCTTGAAGAGGCCAACGATAAAATTCTGGAATTGCTGGGCTTGAATCTTCCACCGGAAGATACGGCCGGGAAAGCGAACGCCAAAACAGACGTAGATGTCTGAATTAATATAAAGCGCCGGACGAAAAAAAGCCCTGGAGAAAGGGGAGTATCTCCAGGGCAATAACGCCATATCACTGTTGTAGCGATGTGGCCCCGCTCAGGGAGGAGAAGCGGGAGATGCAAAGCATCTGCTACTAGGATGAGCATGCGGCGAAAAAGTTTCACATTTCCCCGCTTTTTTAACGATCTCTTTTGCCGAAGACCGCCATGTCCAAACTCTTATCCAATGCACAATTCCCTGCCGTCCGGATGCGGCGTATGCGCAAGGATGCGTTTTCGCGCGCGATGATGCGTGAAAATGTCATCACGCCGGCCGACCTGATTTATCCGGTGTTCATCACCGAAGGTGAAAACCAGCGCGAAAAAGTTTCGTCGATGCCCGGTGTGGAGCGCCTGTCAGTGGATCTGCTGCTCGGCGTGGCGGAAGAATGCGTGGCGCTGCACATTCCGGTGCTCGCTCTGTTCCCGGTCATCGGTGCAGCGCTGAAAACCCCGGACGGCATCGAAGCCACCAACCCGGACGGTCTGGTGCCGCGCGCCGTGCGCGAATTGAAAAAGCGCTTTCCCGAACTCGGCATCCTGACCGACGTTGCACTCGATCCTTATACCAGCCACGGGCAGGATGGCGTCATCAATACGCAGGGTTATGTACTCAACGATGAAACCTGCGCCATCCTCACCCGACAGGCATTGACACAGGCCGAGGCAGGCGTGGACATCGTCGCGCCATCGGACATGATGGATGGCCGCATCGGCGCCATCCGGACTGCGCTGGAAGCGAATCACCATATTTACACGCGCATCATGGCGTATTCGGCCAAATACGCTTCCGCCTTTTACGGCCCGTTCCGCGATGCAGTCGGCTCGTCAGCCACGCTGGGCAAGAGCAACAAATCGACCTACCAGATGGATCCAGCCAACAGCGACGAAGCCCTGCGGGAAGTAGCGCTCGACATTGCCGAAGGCGCGGACATGGTCATGGTCAAGCCGGGCATGCCGTATCTGGATATCGTGCGGCGCGTCAAGGACGAGTTCAAGGTTCCGACCTTCGCCTATCAGGTCAGCGGCGAATACGCGATGATCAAGGCTGCCTCGCAGAACGGTTGGCTCGATCATGACAAGGCGATGATGGAATCCATGATGGCGTTCAAACGTGCCGGCGCGGATGGTGTGCTCACCTACTTTGCACGCGATATCGCACGACGGCTGAAACTGGGTTGAGGCTCGATCCGGACGAATCTTTCAATTATCCGGCCTTCTGCTGCAGGCAATAAAAAAGCGCCCTTGAAGAAGGGCGCTTTTTTTGATTCATCACATCTTCACCACCTCATTTATCAGGCTGTGGCGTCAAACGCAGGTAGGGCCGTTCGGCCTTGTAGCCTTTCGGATATTTCTGCTTAATCACGTCCTCATCCTGAATCGTCAGGGGAATGATGACGTCATCGCCATCGCGCCAGTTACCGGGCGTGGCCACCGTATACTTGTCAGTCAATTGCAACGCATCGATCACGCGCAGCACTTCATCGAAATTACGACCGGTGCTCATCGGATACGTAATTGTCAGACGAATTTTCTTTTGCGGATCAATGACGAACAGGGAACGTACAGTCGCGGTCGCCGATTGATTTGGATGAATCATGTCGTACAACGTTGAAACAGTTTTATCCGCATCGGCAATGATCGGAAAACCGACGACGGTCTTCTGCGTTTCTTCGATGTCCTTGATCCAGGACAAATGCTTGTCGGCAGGATCGACAGACAACGCAATTGCCTTGACGTTGCGCTTGTCGAATTCCGGCTTCAGCTTGGCGGTCAGGCCCAGTTCGGTTGTGCAGACCGGTGTGAAATCCGAGGGATGCGAGAACAGGACCACCCAGGAATCGCCGGCCCATTCGTGGAATTTTATTTTCCCGATCGAGGTGTTCTGCTCAAAATCGGGAGCGGTGTCGCCCAAACGTAATGTCATCATTTTCTCCTTTGCATCGCATTGACCAAAACCTGACTATAGATGTGCCAGGCTGTTTTGCCAACGACAAATATCGACTATGCAAATAACGGCAAGCCGTAGTCGCGGCACGATGAAGTCGATACTAGAATCGCTTGATTAGATCCAGCGACTGCGTGAATTTATCCGCATTCTGAAAGCCGATGACACGACCGCCCGGAATCTCTCGCCCCGTTTTGTCGAAGAAGATAATGCCCGGCGGACCGAACAGGTTGAAGCGGCGCAACATCTGCTTGTCGCTGGCATCGTTCTTCGTCACATCCACCTGCAGCAATACCATGTCGGTCAACTGCGCACGAACGCGCGGATCGGTGAAGGTGAATTTTTCCATCTCGATGCAGGATACACACCAGTCTGCGTAAAAATCCAGCATGACATGCCTGCCCGCGGCTTGCGCCAGCGCATTGTCCAGATCGGCGACTGTCTTCACACGCGTCAGCGCGATCTTTGCAGTCTCTTTCGGTTTGATGTGTGCCAATGGTGCCAGCGCATCGCGACCGCCGGTTGCCACGCCGATCAACTGCAACAACCCCAAAGCGGCAAAGACCAGACCAACCGCTTTTGAAAACCATCCGCTTTTGCCGCTCCACAACAAATAGGCACCGTATCCAACGCCGATTGCGGTCCAGCCCAACATCTGCGCAACGGCAGGAATGACGGGCGACACCATCCACAACGCCACTGCCAGCATCAGCACGCCGAAAAAGCGTTTGACCGCATCCATCCACGCACCTGCGCGCGGCAACAATGCGCCTGCAGACAAGCCTAGCAGCAGCAGCGGCACGCTCATTCCAACCGCCATCGCAAACAAGGCGCTGGCACCGACCACCACATCGCGCGTCTGGCTGATATATACCAGCGCCCCCGCCAACGGCGCTGCGACACAAGGACCGACGATCAATGCCGACAGAGCGCCCATCACGAATACGCCGAACAATTTCCCGCCAGCCTGTTTGCCCGAAGCCTGCGTCAATCTTGTCTGGATCGATGCCGGCATTTGCAGTTGATAGACATCGAACATCGACAATGCGAGCCCGACCATCAGCAGCGCGAATGCACCCAGTACCCACGGATTTTGCAACATGGCGGCAAGGCCTTCGCCGATCAGGCCTGCTGCCGTACCCAGCGCGGTATACACGATTGCCATGCCCAGCGAATACACTGCGGCAAGCAAAAACCCGCGACTTCGTTTAACTTGCGTGCCCTCGCCGACAATGATGCCGGACAGAATAGGAACCATCGGCAGGACGCACGGCGTAAATGCCAGCCCGAGTCCCAGCAAAAGGAACAACGGCAAAATCGCCAGCAGCTTTCCGCTTTGCAGGGAGCGCTCGATACGCCCCATGTCCGAATCCGGCATGCTGGCGGATAGGTCGCCGATGCCGGAATTTTCCGCCCGTGGTCCGCCGCCATTCCCGCCGGCCGATACCTGCAATCTTGCCTGCGAGTCCATTGGCGAATAGCACAAGCCCTTGTCCGAGCAGCCCTGGCTGGTAACGATTATCGTAAACGGCCCCGATGCATCGACGACAGGGATGCGTATCGTCACGCTGCCACGATAGGTTTCGACGTTTTTCTGAAAGGTCTCATCGAACTTGACCTTGCCGTCGGGAATAACCGGCTCCCCCAATGTTGCGCCACGGGCCTTGAATGCAAAACGTTCGCGGTACATGTAATAACCGTCTGCGATCTTGTAGGTAACCGCAATGGTTGCAGGCTCGATCATCCGTGCCGAAAATGAGAATGCCGCTTCCGGCGCAAGGAAATCCTCCTCCGCATGCACGAGTGATGACAACACACACAGCAGAATGACAAGACTCAAGCGACGGACCGACATGCGCAGGAAGGCAATTGCATTCCCCGCACGGAAACGAGGAGAAAGAAAAATCTGGCGTAACTGATTTTGCATCGACATCTGATTCCTAGACATGCATGTTCCTGTTCGTTTCGGCCGCAACCCATTCGAGGTAGGCCGGCAATCCTTCGACAATCGGCAGCGCAATAATTTCCGGCACATCATAAGGATGCAACGCCTTGATCGCGATCTCCAGTTCGGCATAACGCGCCTGACTGGTCTTGATGTGCAGCACAACTTCACACGCTTCCTCGATTGCGTCCTGCCAGCGATAAACCGAACGGGTTCCCGGCATGATATTGACGCATGCGGCCAATCGTTTCTCGACGAGTTCACGTGCCAGCGCATCGGCGCTCCCGGAATCCGGCATGGTTGTCAGCACAAGCAGCATTGGTTGTTCCATTGTTCTACTCTCTCGAATCCGGTAACGTGAATCGATCCGCCCTTGATCGCCCATACAGGGACGCAACCGAAGATCAACCTGGACTGCATGTTTATCTTCTGCTCTGCGCTAGGCGCGGCAACTTTATCATGAGAATGCATGACAACTTCAAGTCGCCGGGCCTGCACTCTTCACGCTCGCCCGACAAGACAGAATCAACAACACAATGGCTCTTGCCTTCATGACAGGTAATTGAATCCATCATGCAGATGCTCGCTACCAAAGATAATTCGTTTTCTTTCACTGAAAGGTTACATCGATGCGACAATCTCGCTCGATACAATCCGCAATGACAAAAAAGCCAGGCAAATGCCTGGCTTTTTCATGTATCCGATCACACCGTGATCGTCTTATTCGCCGCTGTTGTCTTCCACAGCTTCGGTTGTATCCGGACGATCAACCAGCTCGATGAATGCCATCGGTGCATTGTCGCCAACGCGGAAACCCATTTTCAGGATACGCAGGTAGCCGCCATTGCGGTTTGCGTAACGTGGGCCGAGTTCAGCAAACAGTTTGACAACCATTTCGCGATCGCGCAGACGGTTGAATGCAAGGCGCTTGTTTGCCAGACTGTCGGTTTTGCCGAGGGTCAGGATCGGTTCGATCACACGACGCAACTCTTTTGCTTTCGGCAAGGTGGTTTTGATTGCTTCGTGACGCAGCAGCGAAACAGTCATGTTGCGCAACATCGCGAGACGATGGGAAGAAGTACGATTTAATTTACGAAGGCCGTGACGGTGACGCATGGTAATTCCTTTCAGTTTTTGAGTTTAAATCCAGTTCTTCTATCGACACTGCATACTGCAATGGCGCGGACCGGTATCTATATTTTTACGACGGGCGATTCTACACCAAATTCATCGGGACAGAGTTGCCTCTGTCCCGGCAAACATTACTTCTCCAAACCAGCTGGCGGCCAGTTTTCGAGTTTCATACCCAAAGTCAAACCGCGGGATGCCAGTACTTCCTTGATTTCATTCAGGGATTTACGGCCGAGGTTAGGCGTTTTGAGCAATTCATTTTCACTACGCTGGATCAGATCACCAATGTAGTAAATGTTTTCTGCTTTCAGGCAGTTTGCCGAACGGACGGTCAGTTCCAGATCATCGACCGGACGCAACAGGATCGGATCGACTGCAGGTGCGCGCGATGGTGCATCTGCCGGCGCTTCCGTGCCTTCCAGTGCAGCGAACACGTTCAGTTGATCGACCAGAACGCGTGCCGATTGGCGAATCGCTTCTTCCGGCGAAATCACGCCGTTCGTTTCGATATTGATGACCAGCTTGTCCAGATCGGTACGTTGTTCAACACGTGCCGACTCAACTGCATATGACACGCGACGGACTGGCGAAAACGAAGCATCCAGAATGATGCGGCCGATCGTCTTGTTGGTATCTTCCGACAAACGACGAACGTTACCTGGCACATAGCCACGGCCTTTTTCGACCTTGATCTGCATGTCGAGTTTGCCGCCGGCAGTCAGATGTGCAATCACGTGGTCCGGATTGATCAGCTCAACGTCATGTGGCAATTCGATATCGGATGCGAGAACAGCGCCTTCGCCTTCTTTTTTCAGGATCAGCGTGACGTCATCACGGTTATGCAACTTGAAGACAACGCCCTTCAGGTTCAACAACATGTCAACGACGTCTTCCTGCACGCCGTCGAGTGACGAGTATTCATGAACAACACCGGCGATCGTGACTTCTGTCGGCGCGTAGCCAACCATCGAAGACAACAGGACGCGACGCAGTGCGTTACCCAGGGTGTGGCCATAGCCACGTTCAAACGGCTCCATCACGACTTTGGCGTGACCGGCACCGAGTACTTCGACTTCGATGATACGTGGCTTCAACAAACTGTTTTGCATGAAATGTCCTTTTCAATACCCTCGGCTCATTACACCGATAAGGCTGATGGCATTACGAGAAAAGCCCACCAGATGGTGGGCAGGGATTCAGTATTAACGGGAATACAATTCGACGATCAGCGATTCATTGACGTCGTTGGCGATTTCGCTGCGATCTGGAGCGGACTTGAAAGTACCTTCCATTTTCTTCGCATCAACCGACACCCATGAAGGCATGCCGATTTGTTCGGCCAGCGACAGGGCTTCAACGATACGGACCTGCTTTTTCGATTTTTCGCGAACGGCCACGACGTCGCCTGGCTTGACTTGATACGAAGCGATGTTGACAACGATGCCGTTGACGGTGAACGCTTTGTGCGAGACCAATTGACGGCCTTCAGCACGTGTCGAACCGAAGCCCATGCGATACACGACGTTGTCGAGACGCGCTTCGAGCAATTTCAACAGGGTTTCACCGGTGTTGCCTTTGCGGCGGTCAGCTTCAGCGAAGTAGCGGCGGAACTGACGTTCCAGAATACCGTACATCCGTTTTACTTTTTGCTTCTCACGCAATTGATTGCCGTAGTCGGAGGTACGTGCACCGGAAGTGCGACCATGCTGACCAGGTTTCGAATCAAGTTTGCATTTCGAGTCCAGCGAACGACGTGCGCTTTTCAGGAAAAGGTCGGTACCTTCACGACGGGAGAGTTTTGCTTTAGGTCCAATATAACGTGCCACGAGAATTTCCTTTAGATATATGACGCCCCGAATGAATTTCCTTGCGAAAACATATTCATCGAGCGCTAGTCTGACCAGCTTGCGATCAGACGGTGGGCTTACTTAAGAACAAAACCCGCCAAGGTCATTGGCGGGCAGATTACGGCACTGCATCAACTTGAAAAACGCGACCGTTGAAACAAATGCTTAGATGCGACGACGTTTCGGTGGACGGCAACCGTTGTGCGGCACTGGCGTCACATCCTGGATCTGGGTGATCTTGATACCCAGATTGTTCAACGCACGAACAGCCGATTCACGACCTGGGCCTGGGCCCTTGATGCGCACTTCCAGGTTCTTGATACCGCATTCGATCGCGACTTTGCCGGCAGCTTCTGCTGCGACCTGGGCTGCAAAAGGAGTCGATTTACGCGAACCCTTGAAGCCGGCACCGCCCGACGTTGCCCATGACAGCGCATTGCCTTGACGATCGGTGATCGTGATGATGGTGTTGTTGAACGACGCGTGTACATGCGCGATGCCTTCAGCAACGTTCTTTTTGACTTTCTTGCGCACGCGTGCTGCTGCGGCGTTATTAGGTGCTTTTGCCATAATTCTTTCCTTGAATCCGACGACTGCGTGCTTGGATTATTTCTTCAGCGATTGTGCTGCTTTGCGCGGACCCTTGCGAGTACGTGCATTGGTGCGGGTACGCTGACCACGGCAAGGCAAGCCTTTGCGATGACGCATACCACGATAGCAACCCAAATCCATCAGGCGCTTGATGTTCATCGAGAGTTCACGACGCAGATCACCTTCGACGATGAATTTTGCAATCTCATCGCGCAGCTTTTCGAGCTCGTTATCGTCCAGATCCTTGACCTTTTTAGTGGTCGGAACACCCGTCGTGTCACAGATTTTCTGCGCACGAGGACGGCCAATACCATAAATTGCGGTCAGACCGATTACGGTATGTTGATGATTGGGGATGTTTACCCCTGCGATACGTGCCATTCGTTATTCCTCAATCAATAACGTTAAATTAACCTTGGCGCTGCTTATGACGCGGTTCGATGCAGATTACTCGAACGACGCCTTTGCGCTTGATGATCTTACAGTTGCGGCAGATCCGCTTGACTGATGCGAGCACTTTCATTTTTGCCCTCTTTCTTACAGTTCTTGATGCGTTTAAAGTTACTTGGTCCGGAACACGATGCGTGCCCTGCTTAAATCATAAGGTGTCAGTTCCACTGTCACCTTGTCGCCAGGAAGAATACGGATGTAATTCATCCGCATTTTTCCTGAAATATGACCAAGCACCACGTGCCCATTTTCCAACTTGACTCGAAATGTTGCATTTGGGAGATTTTCTAGAATCTCCCCCTGCATTTGGATTACGTCGTCTTTTGCCATTCGTTCGCCCGTGTTCCGCGCTTAACGCGACGGAATGCCACCCTTGAAATTTGCCTTGCGAAGCAACGATTCATATTGCTGCGACATCACGTAGTTTTGTACTTGCGCCATGAAGTCCATCGTTACCACCACAATAATCAGAAGAGATGTTCCACCGAAGTAGAACGGCACCTTCCAGCGAGCAATCAGAAACTCAGGCAGCAGGCAAACCAGCGTGATATACACCGCACCAGCCAATGTCAACCGGGTCAAAATCTTGTCAATGTAACGAGCGGTCTGATCGCCAGGGCGAATACCCGGAACAAACGCACCACTCTTCTTCAAATTATCTGCCGTTTCTTTGCTGTTGAATACCAGCGCGGTATAAAAGAAGCAGAAGAACACAATCGCAGTTGCATACAGCAAAGCATGAATCGGTTCGCCCGGCGCCATCGATGCAGCCAGATCCTTCAGGAAACGAATAAACGGACTGGTCGTTTCACCTGATGTAAACCAGCTCGTAATCGTCGCCGGAAACAGAATGATCGACGAAGCGAAGATCGGTGGAATAACACCAGCCATATTCAGCTTCAGTGGCAAATGACTGCTTTGACCACCGTAAATCTTGTTGCCAACCTGACGCTTGGCATAGTTCACCAGAATCTTGCGTTGACCGCGTTCGATGAACACCACCAGGTACGTTACCGCCGCCACAACCAGGCAGATCAGAATTGCCGACAGCGCATTCATCGAACCGGTACGGACCAGCTCAAACAAACCGGCGACTGCACTTGGCAAACCTGCAGCAATACCTGCAAAAATAATGATCGAGATACCGTTACCCAAACCGCGTTCGGTAATCTGCTCGCCCAACCACATCAGGAACATCGTACCTGTAACTAGCGTAATCACAGTTGTCAGGCGGAACGCCATGCCTGGATCAATCACCAGCCCGATTTGCGATTCCAGCGCGATTGCAATGCCCAAACCCTGGAATGTTGCCAGCACCAATGTGCCGTACCGGGTGTACTGCGTAATCTTGCGACGGCCTGATTCGCCTTCCTTCTTCAACGCTTCCAGCTGCGGCGACACTACTGACATCAACTGCATGATGATCGATGCAGAAATGTAAGGCATGATACCGAGCGCAAAAATCGTGAAGCGGGACAAAGCACCACCCGAGAACATGTTGAACATGCCAAGAATGCCGCCTTGATTCTGCTTGAACAACTGCGCCAGCTGCTCCGGATCAATCCCCGGAACAGGAATGTGCGCGCCGATACGAAATACGATCAACGCACCAAGCAGAAACCAGAGACGACCCCACGGGAAACCGCTGGTCGCGCCTTTGGCAAGCTGAGGAGTAGTGGCCAATTATTACTCCGTTATCAAACTACAGATTTACGCAACCGAACCACCGACCGCTTCGATCGCTGCTTTCGCGCCTTTAGTCGCGATCAAGCCCTTGAGCGTGACTTTTTTAGTAAGCTCGCCAGACAGGATCACGCGAACGACACGTGCCAGTTCACCGATAACACCGGCTTGCTTCAATGCCAGGATATCGATTTCCGTTACCGGCAATGCTTCCAGATCGGACAAGCGAACTTCAGCCTTGTACGGTGTTGCCAGCGATTTGAAGCCGCGCTTAGGCAAACGACGTTGCAAAGGCATTTGACCGCCTTCGAAACCGACTTTATGGAAGCCGCCCGAACGGGATTTCTGTCCTTTGTGACCACGGCCGGCTGTTTTGCCCAGACCGGAGCCGATACCGCGACCGACGCGACGCTTGTAATGCTTGGCGCCGTCTGCTGGTTGAATAGTATTCAATTCCATGATGTTCTCCGTGTGCAAGCCGAGGCTTACGACACTACTTTCACGAGGTACGATACTTTGTTGATCATGCCGCGAACTGCCGGCGTGTCTTCCAACTCGGATACCGAGTTGATGCCGCGCAGGCCCAGACCGCGAACGGTGGCGCGATGTGTTTCGCGCGTGCCGATCAGGCCCTTGACCAGTTTGACTTTGACTGTATTTGCCATTGTGCTCACCTTAGCCCAGGATTTCTTCAACGGATTTGCCGCGCTTGGCTGCAATTTCCGAAGGGGTATTCATTTTGGACAAGCCGTCCAGCGTTGCACGAACCATGTTGTATGGATTGGTCGAACCAGTGGACTTCGCCACAACGTTCGTCACACCCATTACTTCAAAAATTGCGCGCATCGGACCGCCTGCAATCACACCGGTACCGTCTTTGGCTGGCAGCATCAACACTGATGACGCGCCGTGCTTGCCGGTAACCGTATGTTGCAAGGTACCGTTTTTCAACGTGACTTTGATCATTTTGCGGCGTGCTTCTTCCATTGCCTTCTGCACGGCGACCGGCACTTCTTTCGATTTGCCTTTGCCCATGCCGATGCGGCCATCGCCATCACCAACAACTGCGAGCGCAGCGAAACCCATGATACGACCACCCTTGACCACTTTGGTCACACGGTTGACCGCGATCATTTTTTCGCGCATGCCGTCATCCGGCTTCTCGCTTTGCATTTTGGATTGCATTTTTGCCATGACGAATTTTTCCTTAGAACTTCAGACCAGCTTCACGCGCAGCTTCAGCAACTGCCTTGATGCGGCCGTGATAACGGAAACCGGAGCGATCGAACGCAACTTCGGCGATTCCTGCTTTCAGTGCTTTTTCTGCAACGCGCTTGCCGACCAGAGCAGCGGCGGCAGCATTGCCACCTTTACCCGATTGACCCGCCAACTCCTGGCGAACTTCAGCCTCGAGCGTCGATGCCGAAGCCAGGATTGTGGCATCCGGTCCGATGATATTCGCGTAGATGTGCAAGTTGGTGCGATGCACAGCCAAACGATTCACCTTCAACTCAGCAATCTTGGCCCGAGTTTGGCGTCCGCGGCGCAGACGTGATTGTTTCTTATCCATCGTCAACCCTTACTTCTTCTTGGTTTCTTTAATCACAACCACTTCGTCCGAATAACGAACGCCCTTGCCTTTGTAAGGCTCAGGACTGCGGTATGCGCGGACTTCAGCAGCCACTTGACCAACTTGCTGGCGGTTGATGCCCTTGATCAGGATCTCGGTTTGCGTCGGCGTTTCCACTTTCACGCCTTGCGGCATTTGGTGCACAACCGGATGCGAGAAGCCCAACGAAAGGTTCAGCTTGTCACCCTGCGCTGCCGCACGATAACCAACGCCAACCAACGTCAATTTCTTTTCGAAGCCTTTGGTAACACCATTGACCATGTTATTGACCAGGGCGCGAATCGTACCTGACATCGCATTTGCTTCGCGGCTGTCGTTAGCGGCTTTGACATTCAAAGTACCGCTGTTGTTTTCGATTTGCACCAAGCCGTTCAACGACTGAGTCAACGAGCCCAACGGGCCTTTAACTGTGATTTGCGCTGCAGTGATGGTCGCTTCCGCGCCACTCGGCAGTGCAATCGGCATTTTACCTACACGTGACATCTTGCACTCCTTAGGCGACGTAGCAAATAACTTCGCCACCGACACCGGTTGCGCGCGCTTTGCGGTCAGTCATGACACCTTTCGGGGTCGACACGATGGCCACACCCAAACCGTTCATGACGTTTGGAATATCATCTTTGCCCTTGTAGATACGCAGCCCTGGACGGGACACGCGCTCAAGACGCTCAATGACTGGACGGCCGGCATAATATTTCAAGCCGATTTTCAGTTCTGCCTTACCGGCAGCTTCTGTCACGGCGAAATCTTCAATGTAACCTTCGTCACGCAGAACATTTGCAATCGCGACTTTGACTTTGGACGATGGCATGGCCACCGAAGTCTTTTGCACGACTTGCGCATTGCGGATACGGGTCAACATATCGGCGATAGGATCGCTCATACTCATTGCTTATTCTCCTATTACCAGCTGGCTTTTGTCATACCCGGAATCTCGCCACGCATGGCGATTTCACGGAGTTTAATACGGCCCAAACCGAACTTGCGGAAAGTGCCACGTGGACGACCAGTCAAAGCGCAACGATTACGTTGACGAGTAGGAGCCGAGTTACGTGGCAACGCCTGCAACTTCAGGCGCGCCTCGTAGCGCTCTTCTTCCGACTTCGATTGGTCATCAATGATTGCCTTTAACTCAGCACGTTTTCCGGCGTATTTCTTTACCAGGTCTGCGCGCTTTTGCTCACGGTTAATCAGTGCCAGTTTTGCCATGGCAACCTCAGTTTCTGAACGGGAATTTAAATGCGGCGAGAAGCGCTTTTGCTTCGTCGTCGGTCTTCGCACTTGTCGTGATACTGATATTCATACCACGCAATACGTCAATCTTGTCGTACTCAATTTCGGGGAAAATGATCTGCTCTTTCACACCGATATTGTAGTTACCGCGGCCGTCGAACGCCTTGCCGGAAATACCACGGAAATCGCGCACACGCGGCAACGCTACCGTAATAAAACGATCAAGGAATTCGTACATCTGCGCACCACGCAACGTCACCATGCAACCAATCGGATAGCCTTCACGGATTTTGAAACCCGCGATCGCTTTACGCGCTTTGGTCACGACTGGTTTTTGACCTGCAATCTTGGTCAAATCGCCAACAGCGTGCTCGATGATTTTCTTGTCCGCAATCGCTTCCGACAAACCCATGTTCAGGGTGATTTTCAGAATGCGCGGCACTTCCATCGCCGACTTGTATGCAAACTTCGCAGTCAAATCACCGACGACTTTTTCTTTATAGAATTCTTGGAGACGGGCCATGATCTCTTAAACCTTCACGACTTCGCCGCTTGACTTGTAAACGCGGACTTTCTTACCGTCCACGTCCTTGAAGCCAGCGCGATCTGCCTTGCCGGTTGCCGCATTGAACAACGCGACATTCGACACATGAATTGGCATCAGCTTATCGACGATGCCACCAGTTGCACCTGTCATCGGATTAGGCTTGGTCGCTTTTTTAGCAACGTTCACACCCTCGACGACCAGGTAATTAGCATCAACACGGCTTTGCACAACACCGCGTTTGCCTTTGTCTTTGCCAGTCAACACAATGACTTCGTCGCTTTTACGAATCTTATCCATCACGACTCCTTACAGAACTTCAGGCGCAAGCGACACGATTTTCATGAAGCGCTCAGTGCGCAGCTCACGAGTAACCGGTCCAAAAATACGCGTGCCAATTGGCTCCAGCTTTGCATTCAGCAAAACCGCTGCATTGCTGTCGAACTTGACCAGGGAGCCATCTTGGCGACGCACACCCTTGGCAGTACGCACAACAACTGCGTTATAAATTTCGCCTTTTTTCACACGACCACGTGGCGCAGCAACCTTGACGGTGACCTTGATCACATCGCCAATGCTGGCATAACGGCGTTTCGAGCCGCCAAGCACCTTGATGCACATGACTTCACGAGCACCCGTGTTGTCGGCTACTTCGAGCCGGCTTTCAGTTTGAATCATAGTATTTTCTTTCCCAACTTAACCCGCTTACTACGCACAATGCGCACAGCGGTCAGTCTTGGTCCCGGCAGTCCGCCGAGGGCAGACTGATGAGGTGGACGATTTCCAAAACTTCGATTAGCACAACTTTTCTGGCACTAAACTTTTACTGCGCTTCCTGCAACAAAGACATTACAGGACCGAAGCCCGCTATTATTACTGATAAATAGCGGGCCCGCAACAACTAATTAAACTATTTGCGCAGCTTGGACAACACGTGTAACGGTCCATGCCTTGGTTTTGGAAATTGGACGGCCTTCCTGAATTTCAACCGTATCGCCTTCCTTGGCCTGATTATCTTCATTGTGCGCGTGATACTTGTTCGAACGCATGATGATTTTGCCGTACAGCGGATGCTTGACGTGACGCTCGATCAGCACGGTTACGGTCTTGTCCATCTTGTCAGATACGACTTTGCCAATCAACGTACGCTTGAGCGCTTGCTTTACTTGATCGTTCATTATTTGGCGTCCTTCTGAGTCATAACCGTTTTGACGCGTGCTATATCGCGACGTACTTTTTTCAGCTGCGACGTATTGTTCAGCTGCTGTGTTGCAATCTGCATACGCAGACCGAACTGCGCTTTCAACAGGTCATTCAGTTCTTTGGTCAAAGCCGCTTGGTCTTTGCCTTGGAGTTCAGATGCTTTCATGTTCACCCCTTATTGGCCGACTTGACGGACAACGAACGTGGTCAACAGCGGCAGCTTAGCTGCGGCCAACCGGAACGCTTCGCGTGCCAGTGCCTCGTCCACACCATCCATCTCGTACAACATTTTGCCAGGCTGGATTTCAGCCACGTAGTATTCCGGATTACCCTTGCCGTTACCCATACGAACTTCGGCAGGCTTCTGCGAAATCGGCTTGTCCGGGAAAATACGGATCCAGATACGTCCGCCGCGTTTGATGTGACGTGTCATTGCACGACGCGCCGCTTCAATTTGACGGGCCGTAATACGGCCACGACCGATTGCCTTCAAACCGAACTCACCAAACGAGACGGCCGTGCCGCGCGAGTGAGAGATACCGGTGTTACGGCCTTTTTGCTCTTTACGATATTTTCTGCGTGCTGGTTGCAGCATGATTATTCTCCTGCTTTCTCAGCCGGCACAGCACCGTCAACAGCGGCATCCGGCTTCTTGGCGCGAACACGCTTGGCAGCCGGTGCGGCACCTGGCGCAGCTGCAGCACCTGGTTGACCTTCTGGACGTGCAGTACGTGGACGGCTGCTTGGTTTGCCATCATCGCGGCGCGGGCCACGACGCTTGGTGTCATCTTCCTTGGTCAGGTCGACTGGCGGTTCGCCGCTAGGCAGACGATCGCCTTTGTAGACCCACACTTTGATACCGATGATGCCGTACGTTGTTTCAGCTTCGCCGAAACCGTAGTCAATATCAGCGCGCAGTGTATGGAGCGGCACGCGACCTTCGCGATACCATTCTTTACGTGCGATCTCGATACCGTTCAAACGACCGGACGACATGATCTTGATGCCTTGTGCACCAAGGCGCATTGCATTTTGCATTGCACGCTTCATTGCACGGCGGAACATGATGCGCTTTTCCAATTGCTGTGCAATCGAATCGGCAATCAGTTGTGCATCGGTTTCAGGCTTGCGAATTTCTTCGATATTCACATGAACCGGCACGCCCATCATCTTGGTCAGCGCAGACTTCAATACTTCGATGTCCTCGCCTTTTTTACCGATCACGACACCTGGACGCGAGCTGTAAATGGTGATGCGGGCATTCTTGGCAGGGCGCTCGATAACGACGCGAGCGACCGAAGCGTTCTTCAGTTTCGTTTTCAGGTACGCACGCACTTTGAGATCTTCATTGAGCATGGTGGCAAAATTGCTATTGCCAGCATACCAACGCGATGCCCAGTTACGTGTAACCGCAAGGCGGAAACCGGTTGGATGTATCTTCTGTCCCATCGTGACTCCTTAGTTACCGACAGTCACGTAGATGTGACAGGATTGTTTAGAGATACGATCGCCACGACCTTTTGCACGCGCGGTGAAGCGCTTCAAAATCGGACCCTTTTCAACGTAGATCGTTTTCACGAACAATTCGTCGATGTCTGCGCCATCGTTATGCTCGGCGTTCGCAATTGCGGACTCCAGCACTTTCTTGATGATCGCAGCGCCTTTTTTAGGGCTGAACTGCAGCAGGTTCAGGGCAGCGTCGACTTTCTTGCCGCGGATTTGATCCGCAACGAGACGACCCTTCTGATCCGACAGGCGCACGCCTTTGAGGATAGCTTTAGTTTCCATTATTTCTTAGCCTTCTTGTCAGCAGCGTGGCCCTTGAACGTACGGGTCAGCGCAAATTCGCCAAGCTTGTGACCAACCATGTTTTCCGAAACATACACCGGGACGTGTTGCTTGCCATTGTGGACAGCAATCGTCAAACCGATGAAATCCGGCATGATGGTCGAACGGCGGGACCAGGTTTTGATTGGCTTCTTGTCTTTGTTCGCTTGCGCGGTTTCGACTTTTTTCACCAGGTGGGCGTCGCAAAACGGCCCTTTTTTCAATGAACGTGTCATGTCTTATCCTTATTTCTTGCCGCGGCGCGAGACGATCATAGAAGTCGTGCGCTTGTTGCTGCGCGTCTTCTTGCCTTTGGTCTGTTGACCCCATGGCGACACTGGATGACGACCTGCTGCGGTTTTACCTTCACCACCACCGTGCGGGTGATCGACCGGGTTCATGACCACACCGCGAACGGTAGGACGAACACCACGCCAGCGCATCGCACCAGCTTTACCGATCTTGCGCAGGCTGTGCTCTGCATTGCCGACTTCACCGACAGTTGCACGGCATTCGACGTGAATGCGGCGAACTTCGCCGGAGCGCAGACGAACCTGAGCGTACGTTCCTTCGCGCGCCATCAACACAACGCCAGCGCCGGCTGTACGTGCAATTTGCGCACCTTTGCCTGGCAGCATTTCGACGCAATGCATGATGGTACCGACCGGGATGTTGCGGATCGGCAGGCAGTTGCCCGACTTGATCGGCGCTTCCGAGCCATTCATCAATTGATCGCCGACCGACATGCCCTTGGTGGCGATGATGTATTGGCGCTCACCGTCTGCATACAACACCAATGCGATGTTTGCCGTGCGGTTTGGATCGTATTCGATACGCTCCACTTTCGCAGGGATGCCATCCTTGGTGCGTTTGAAGTCGATAACACGATAGTGCTGCTTGTGACCACCACCGATATGACGGGTAGTGATGTGACCGTTGTTGTTACGACCGGCAGTTTTCGATTTCTTTTCGATCAGGCCTGCGAATGGACGGCCTTTGTACAGGTCGGCATTGACGACCTTGACCATGCCACGACGACCAGGCGAGGTCGGCTTGACTTTAACGAGTGCCATTATTTAGCCTCCTCGGTGAAGTTGATTTCCTGACCAGGCTTCAGGCAGACAAACGCACGACGTGTGTGATTGCGGCGACCATTGAAGCGGCCCGAACGTTTTTGTTTACCTTGACGATTGGCGACTTGCACGGATTCAACCTGAACCTTGAACAGCAACTCAACCGCAGCCTTGATTTCCAGCTTGGTAGCATCCGGCATCACGAGGAAAACAACTTGCTCGTTTTTCTCGGCAACGAATGTCGCCTTCTCGGAAATCACCGGCGCCAGCAGCACTTTCATCAAGCGCTCTTCGCTATATTTCTGAATCGCGCTCATGCCAGCATCTCCTCAATCTTGGCCAACGCCAGTTTCGTGATCAGGATTTTCTTGTAGAAAACCAGCGAAACTGGATCAGCATGACGTGGCTCGCAAATCAGCACGTTAGGCAGATTGCGCGATGCCAACAACAGGTTTTCGTCCAGGCTATCAGTGATGACGAGCACGGAATCCAGACCCATACCTTTCAATTTTTGCGACAAGAGCTTGGTCTTTGGCGCATCAACTGACAGGCTTTCGATTACGGAGAGGCGACCTTCGCGAGCCAACTGCGAGAGGATCGAGCAGAGACCTGCGCGATACATCTTTTTGTTAAACTTTGTGCGAAAAGTTTTCATCAGGCGAGTTCGGGAAAATCCGACCACCGCCGCGCCACAAAGGCGATGACGACATACCAGCACGAGCACGGCCCGTACCTTTTTGACGCCAAGGTTTTTTGGTGGTGTGGTGAACTTCTTCACGATCTTTTTGTTTGCGATTACCGCTGCGTGCGTTGGCCTGATAAGCAACGACGACCTGGTGAATCAGCGCTTCGTTGTAATCGCGGCCGAAAATGGTATCCGGCGCAGCAACGTTCGAAGACGATTGACCTTGTTCATTCAGGAGCTTGAGTTCCATGGATTAAGCCCCCTTCTTTGCTTTGACTTTAACAGCCGGCGAAACAATCACCTGACCGTTTTTTGCACCAGGCACAGCACCCTTGATCAGCAACAACTGACGATCAGCATCGATACGAGCGATCTCGAGGTTTTGCGTGGTGACATTAACGTCACCCATGTGACCAGTCATGCGCTTGCCAGGGAAAACGCGACCTGGATCCTGCGCCATACCAATCGAGCCTGGAACATTATGCGAACGGGAGTTACCGTGCGTAGCGCGACCGGAGCTAAAGTTGTAACGCTTGATAACACCAGCGTAACCCTTACCGATCGACACACCTTGCACATCCACTTTCTGACCGACTTCGAACAGGCTGGCAGCAATAACATCGCCAATCTTCAGTTCAGAAGCAGCAGAAGCAGCAACACGAAATTCTTTGAGCATCGTGCCGGCCTCAACACCTGCTTTGGCATGATGCCCAGCAGAAGCCTTATTGACACGGGAAGCACGGCGAGCGCCGAAAGCGATCTGAACAGCCGAATAACCATCGGTGTCAGGCGTTTTGATTTGCGTCACACGGTTGTTGGACACGTCCAGCACGGTCACAGGGATTGAATCCCCGTCATCCGTGAAGATGCGCATCATGCCAACCTTGCGACCAAGCAGGCCTTGGCCTTTATCTTGGTTTTGGTTCATTTTTTCTCCATTCCCACCTACGATTGGGCGGGGCTGATAAATTTTGAAACTACAGGAACTGCAAATACTACAAGGATTCCAAATTGGAATCCTTAGCGAAGCCCGAGATTATAACTGGCAAAAATCGCTTCCACAACATAAATATGCAGCTGTTGCTGCATTGTCGCTTCAGACTCTGCCGGCCGCGGAAAACATCTTCCGCAGCCTGATACGATTATTGCAACTTGATTTCGACGTCAACACCAGCCGGCAAATCCAGTTTCATCAGGGCATCAACCGTTTTGTCTGTTGGATCAACGATGTCCATCAGGCGAACATGGGTACGGATTTCAAATTGATCACGCGACGTTTTGTTGACGTGCGGCGAGCGCAATACGTCGAAACGTTGAATACGTGTCGGCAATGGGACCGGGCCTTTGACAACAGCGCCGGTACGCTTGGCGGTATCAACGATTTCGAGTGCCGATTGATCGATCAAACGATAATCAAATGCTTTCAGACGAATACGGATCTTTTGGTTTGGAGCAGATTTCGGTGCTGTAGACATGTTCATTCCTTAAAAGAGCGAGCCGCGAGCGAGTAGCCACTCGCGGCGATGACAATGGCATTGCTGCCATTAATTATTTATTACTCAATAATCTTGGCCACAACACCGGCGCCGACGGTACGACCGCCTTCGCGAATCGCGAAGCGCAGACCTTCTTCCATCGCGATCGGGTTGATCAGCATCACGGTGATCGAGACGTTGTCGCCTGGCATGACCATTTCCTTATCCTTCGGCAACTCGATCGAACCAGTCACGTCCGTGGTACGGAAGTAGAACTGTGGACGGTAGTTGTTGAAGAATGGGGTGTGACGGCCGCCTTCATCTTTCGACAGGACGTAGATCTCACCGGTGAAGTGTTTGTGTGGCTTGATCGAACCTGGTTTTGCCAGGACTTGACCACGTTCGACGTCTTCACGCTTGGTGCCACGCAGCAGCACGCCGACGTTGTCGCCTGCTTGACCCTGGTCGAGCAGTTTGCGGAACATTTCGACGCCGGTGCAGGTGGTTTTTTGCGTGTCGCGAATACCAACGATTTCGAGCTCTTCGCCGACTTTGACGATGCCGCGTTCGATACGGCCGGTGACAACCGTACCGCGACCGGAGATCGAGAATACGTCTTCAACTGGCAGCAGGAATGCGCCGTCAACTGCACGCTCCGGTGTCGGGATGTAGGTGTCGAGGGCTTCGGCCAGGGCCATGATGGCTTGTTCGCCGAGTGGGCCGGTGTCGCCTTCGAGCGCGAGTTTTGCCGAACCTTTGATGATTGGCAGGTCGTCGCCCGGGAATTCGTATTTGGAGAGGAGCTCGCGCACTTCCATTTCGACCAGTTCGAGCAGTTCTGCGTCATCGACCATGTCTGCCTTGTTCAGGAAGACGATGATGTAAGGCACGCCGACCTGACGCGACAACAGGATGTGTTCGCGGGTTTGTGGCATTGGGCCGTCTGCTGCGGAGCAGACCAGGATCGCGCCGTCCATCTGGGCTGCGCCGGTGATCATGTTTTTGACATAATCGGCGTGGCCTGGGCAATCTACGTGGGCGTAGTGGCGGTTTGCGGTTTCGTATTCAACGTGGGCGGTGTTGATCGTGATGCCGCGCGCTTTTTCTTCCGGCGCTGCGTCAATCTGATCGTACGCTTTGGCTTCGCCGCCAAATTTCTTCGACAACACTGTCGCAATCGCTGCCGTCAGCGTGGTTTTACCATGATCAACGTGACCAATCGTGCCGACGTTCACGTGCGGCTTGGTCCGCTCGAATTTGCCTTTTGCCATTTTATTCTTCCTTCAAAAAGAACGATTTGTTTATAGAAACAATGAATGAGTAGTTACACATGCCCATTCCTTGCGGAATGGGCAAAAACACTTACTTGGTCTTGGAGGTCACGATTGCGTCGATGACATTCTTCGGTGCTTCCGAATAATGTTTGAATTCCATCGAGTAAGTCGCACGACCCTGCGTTGCCGAACGCAGCGATGTCGAGTAACCGAACATTTCCGACAATGGCACTTCAGCCTTGATGATCTTGCCGCCACCGCCGGCGATTTCATCCATGCCTTGCACCATGCCGCGACGGGACGACAGATCGCCCATCACGGTACCGGCGTAATCTTCCGGTGTCTCGACTTCAACTGCCATCATCGGCTCCAGGATGACCGGACTCGCCTTGCGGCAGCCTTCCTTGAACGCCATCGAACCGGCCATGCGGAATGCATTTTCGTTCGAATCGACGTCATGGTACGAACCGAAGAACAGTGTGACCTTGACGTCCACCACCGGGTAGCCGGCCAACACGCCGGTTGTCAGTGTTTCGCGCACGCCTTTTTCGACTGCAGGAATGTATTCGCGCGGAACGGTACCGCCTTTGATCGCGTCGACGAATTCAAAACCTTTGCCTGGTTCTTGCGGCTCGATTTTCAGAACAACGTGACCGTACTGACCACGACCACCGGATTGCTTGACGAACTTGCCTTCGATTTCTTCGCACGTCTTGCGAATCGTTTCGCGGTAAGCGACCTGTGGTTTGCCGACGGTCGCTTCCACGCCGAATTCGCGCTTCATGCGGTCAACGATAATATCCAGATGCAACTCGCCCATACCGGCGATGATGGTCTGACCCGATTCTTCATCGGTACGCACGCGGAACGATGGATCTTCAGCTGCCAGACGATTCAATGCCAGGCCCATTTTTTCCTGATCGACTTTTGTCTTCGGCTCAACTGCCTGCGAAATCACCGGCTCAGGGAAGATCATGCGTTCGAGAACAACAATTGCCTTGTCGTCGCACAGGGTGTCGCCAGTCGTCGTGTCTTTCAAGCCAACGACAGCAGCGATATCGCCTGCGAGCATTTCCTTGATTTCTTCGCGCTGGTTGGCATGCATCTGCACGATACGGCCGATACGTTCTTTTTTCTCTTTGACCGAGTTGAACACGGTGTCACCGGAATTCAACGTGCCCGAGTAGCAACGGATAAAGCACAATTGACCAACAAACGGATCGGTTGCAATCTTGAATGCCAGTGCCGAGAATTTCTCGGTATCTTCTGCTTTACGCACGACTGGCTCGTCATCTTCGTTGATGCCTGGCACAGGTGGAATATCCACTGGCGATGGCAGGTATTCGATCACGCCATCCAGCATGGCTTGCACGCCTTTGTTTTTGAAAGCGGTGCCGCACATCATCGGAACGATTTCACTGGCGATGGTGCGTTGACGAATCGCTGCCTTGATTTCTTCCTCGGACAGATCGCCCTCTTCCAGATACTTGTTCATCAAATCTTCTGATGCTTCAGCAGCGGCTTCAACCATGTTTTCACGCCATTTTTTCGCGTCTGCCAACAGGTTATCCGGGATTTCACGGTAATCGAATTTCATGCCTTGCGAGGCATCATCCCAGTAGATTGCCTTCATTTTTACCAGATCGATCACGCCTTCGAAGTTATCTTCGGCGCCGATAGGCACTTGCATCGGAATCGGGTTGGCCTTCAAACGCGCACGCATTTGATCGTAGACTTTGAAGAAGTTCGCGCCGGTACGATCCATCTTGTTGACGAATGCCAGACGTGGGACCTTGTACTTGTTGGCCTGACGCCATACGGTCTCGGACTGCGGCTGCACGCCGCCGACTGCACAGTAAACCATGCAGGCACCGTCGAGCACGCGCATCGAACGCTCAACTTCAATTGTGAAGTCAACGTGGCCCGGGGTATCGATGATGTTGATGTGATGCGGAGGGAAATTGTTCGCCATGCCTTTCCAGAAGCATGTCGTCGCAGCAGACGTAATCGTGATGCCGCGCTCTTGTTCCTGCTCCATCCAATCCATCGTTGCAGCGCCATCATGCACTTCACCGATTTTGTGGTTCACACCTGTGTAAAACAGGACGCGCTCGGTCGTCGTGGTTTTACCAGCATCAATGTGAGCCGAGATACCGATATTGCGGTAACGCTCAATAGGGGTCTTGCGGGCCATAATTAGTCCTAAATCTTTTAATGAACAAAACCGAGCGCCATTTTTTCCAAAATGTGCCCGGCCTCGAACAAATTACACATGTGGCGAACTGCGCCTGCACAGGCAGACACGCAGCGCGCCGATCTATTAGAAGCGGAAATGCGAGAACGCTTTGTTCGCTTCTGCCATGCGGTGAACTTCGTCGCGCTTTTTCATTGCACCGCCACGGCTTTCAGCCGCTTCGAGCAATTCGCCAGCAAGACGTTGCGGCATCGATTTTTCGCTGCGCTTGTTTGCGGCTTCACGCAACCAACGCATGGACAACGCCATACGACGGACTGGGCGCACTTCAACCGGCACTTGATAGTTGGCACCACCAACGCGACGGGATTTAACTTCAACCATCGGTTTGCAGTTAAGGATCGCAGCTGTAAATACTTCGAGCGGATCTTTACCGGATTTGGTTTGAATATGTTCAAACGCACCGTAAATGATGTTTTCAGCGACCGATTTTTTACCGGACAGCATCAAAACGTTAACGAATTTGGCAACATCAACATTGCCGAATTTCGGATCTGGCAGAATGTCCCGCTTGGGAACTTCACGACGACGTGGCATTTCGATTCCTTTCAGTCTTCAGTTGAGGCGCAACAGCAGGTTTGTCGCACACTCGCGGATAGTCATCATAACCATCCACTTACTCGGTCCATTGGGGACCGACACAATTTCGCGGAGGCCGCGAAAATACACTTAATTACTTCTTGCCAGCTTTTGCACGCTTGGTACCGTACTTCGAACGTGCCTGCTTACGGTCTTTAACGCCTTGGGTATCCAATGCGCCGCGAACCATGTGATAACGCACACCCGGCAAATCTTTTACACGACCGCCGCGCAACAGCACGACGCTATGTTCTTGCAGGTTATGACCCTCACCGCCGATGTACGAAATGACTTCGAAACCGTTGGTCAAACGCACTTTGGCGACTTTACGCAGAGCCGAGTTAGGCTTCTTTGGAGTCGTGGTGTAGACGCGGGTACATACGCCGCGTTTTTGCGGGCTGTTTTCCAGCGCCGGCGATTTGCTCTTGACGCGTGCAGAAACACGCGGCTGGCGAATCAATTGATTGATGGTTGGCATCGCTCTTTATCCAGCTAATACAACATTAATAATACGAACCCGAAAACGGTTGTCCGGGGACTAAGGAATCATTGCGGAAGAATCGGAATTCGACGCGCGGCTCAAGAAAGGAGCCATGCAGGAGAGAAGCGCAGAGAATGCGAGGTGCAAATCAAAGAGCGCTTAAGCCCGGCAGAGCTTAAATTCGAGAACTCGCGAGTATAGCCCCGTAAGTTTCGGCAGTCAACCTTTGTCATGCAGAACACGACTGGCTCACTGATCGAAAAACCATCCATAAATCGTGAAATCCCTAGAAATTGCCATTTAGGAAATTCAAAGGGCCCGTGGACGGTCCCGATTTTCCCTATTCCATGAAAAAACGGCATCGGGATAAGCCGATGCCGTTTCATATTTACAACAATCAGAATCAGGAGGCGTCGGTATCGCTATCCGGCACGCTGGTGATTTCCGCAAAATGCGATTCCGCTTCGGCCGCGCGAGCAGCTTTTTCGGATGCCAGCAACGCGGTGCGCTCTTCGGCTTCCCACGATTCTTTTTCCTTGCGGGCACGATGGAACGCGAGACCGGTACCGGCTGGAATCAGACGGCCGACGATAACGTTTTCCTTCAGGCCGCGCAGACCGTCGCGTTTGCCCATGATGGCTGCTTCGGTAAGAACGCGTGTGGTTTCCTGGAACGATGCAGCCGAGATAAACGAATCGGTCGACAGCGATGCCTTGGTAATACCGAGCAAGACGTTTTCGTAAGTCGCCGGGATCTTGTTCTCGGCGATCATGCGATCGTTTTCGTCCAGCAGTTCCGAACGCTCGACCTGCTCACCCGTGATGTAGCTGGTATCGCCCGGCTCGACAACTTGAACGCGGCGCAGCATCTGGCGTACGATCACTTCGATGTGCTTGTCGTTGATCTTCACGCCTTGCAGACGGTACACGTCCTGCACTTCGTCGACGATGTAACGCGCCAATGCTTCGATACCCAGCAGACGCAGGATGTCTTGCGGATCGGCTGGGCCGTCGACAATCATCTCGCCCTTGTTCACAACCTGGCCGTCATGCACCAAGACTTGCTTGTCCTTGGTGATCAGGAACTCGTGCTTGGCGCCATCCATGTCCGTGATTTCCAGACGTTGCTTGCCTTTGGTTTCCTTGCCGAACGCAACCGTACCGGTGACTTCCGCCAGCATGCCGGCATCTTTCGGCGAACGCGCTTCGAACAACTCGGCAACACGCGGCAAACCGCCGGTGATGTCGCGTGTTTTTTGCGATTCGGTCGGGATACGTGCCAGCACTTCGCCGACGGTTACTTGCTGACCGTCCTTGACCGTGATCAGCGCACCGACCTGGAAGCCGATTGTCACTGCGTGTTCGGTACCGGCGATTTTGACTTCTTCACCTTGTTCGTTCAACAGTTTGACCTGCGGACGAACCGTTTTGGTAACCGAACCGCGACGTTTCGCATCGATAACAACCAGGGTCGACAGACCGGTCACTTCATCGATTTGACGTGCGACAGTCGAGCCTTCCTCGACGTTCTCGAATTTCACCGTACCGGTGTATTCGGTGATGATAGGACGCGTCAATGGATCCCATGTTGCCAATGCAGTACCGGCTTTGATCGCCATGCCGTCCTTGACAATCAGCGTCGCACCGTACGGCACTTTATGACGTTCGCGTTCGCGGCCATGGTCGTCGGTAATCAGCACTTCACCGGAACGGGAAATGACGATCTGACCGCCCTTGCCGTTGGTGACGTAACGCATCGTGGCAGTAAAGCGCACGGTACCGTTCGATTTGGCTTCCACCGACGAGGCAACTGCCGCACGCGACGCTGCGCCACCGATGTGGAAGGTACGCATCGTGAGCTGCGTGCCCGGTTCGCCGATCGATTGCGCAGCGATCACGCCGACTGCTTCACCGGCGTTGACCATGGAGCCACGGCCCAGATCGCGACCGTAGCACATTGCGCACAGGCCGAAGCGTGTGTCGCAAGTCAGCGGCGTGCGGATCTTCACTTCATCGATGCCAAGACGTTCGATTTCTTCAACCATGTCTTCGTCCAGCAATGTGCCGGCAGCGTACAAGGTTGCCTGTGTTTCAGGATTGACGATGTCGTTCGTTGCAACGCGGCCGAGGATACGGTCACGCAATGCTTCAATCACTTCGCCGCCTTCAACCAGCGCCTTCATCGATGCGCCATTCGACGTGCCGCAATCATCTTCGATCACGACCAGATCCTGCGTCACGTCGACCAGACGGCGCGTCAGGTAACCCGAGTTCGCGGTTTTCAGTGCGGTATCGGCTAGGCCTTTACGTGCGCCGTGCGTCGAGATGAAGTATTGCAACACGTTCAGACCTTCGCGGAAGTTCGCGGTGATCGGCGTTTCGATGATGGAGCCATCCGGTTTCGCCATCAGACCGCGCATACCGGCCAGTTGACGAATCTGTGCTGCGGAGCCGCGCGCACCGGAATCGGCCATCATGTAAATCGCGTTGAACGATTCCTGTGTCGATTTCGTACCATCGCGTTTGACGACATCTTCAACTTTGAGTTGATCCATCATGGCCTTGCCGACGTCATCGCCTGCCTTGCCCCAGATATCAACCACTTTGTTGTAGCGTTCGCCAGCCGTAACAAGACCCGACGAGTACTGCTGTTCGATCTGCTTGACTTCGCCTTCGGCGGTCGCAATGATGTCCACTTTTTGTGGCGGTACCAGCATGTCGTCGACGCAAATCGAAATACCGGCGCGCGTTGCGAGACGGAAGCCCGATTGCAGCAATTGATCGGCGAACACGACCGTTGCGCGCAGGCCGCACTTGCGGAACGACAGGTTGATCAGGCGTGAAATTTCTTTCTTTTTCAGCGCGCGGTTCAATACGGAGAACGGCAGGCCTTTAGGCAGAATTTCCGACAGGATCGCGCGGCCGACTGTGGTTTCGTAACGGGTAACCGTTTTTTCGAATTCGCCGGTTTCGACGTTCTTCGGATATTCGGTAATACGCACGGTGATGCGCGTCGCGAGTTCGACTTCCTTGTTGTCGTAGGCGCGGATGACTTCCGAAACGTCCGGGAACATCATGCCTTCGCCCTTGGCGTTGACTGCTTCGCGGGTCGCGTAGTACAGACCCAGCACGATATCCTGCGACGGCACGATCGACGGTTCGCCGTTCGATGGGAACAGAATGTTGTTCGACGCCAGCATCAGCGTGCGTGCTTCCATCTGCGCTTCGATCGACAATGGAACGTGGACCGCCATTTGATCGCCGTCAAAGTCGGCGTTGAACGCGGCACAGACCAATGGGTGCAATTGAATTGCCTTGCCTTCGATCAGGACCGGTTCAAACGCTTGAATACCGAGACGATGCAATGTCGGTGCACGGTTCAACATGACCGGATGCTCGCGGATCACGTCTTCCAGAATATCCCACACGACCGGCTCTTGAATCTCGACCAGTTTTTTCGCAGCCTTGATGGTGGTTGCCAGACCCATCAATTCAAGCTTGTTGAAAATGAATGGTTTGAACAATTCCAGCGCCATCAATTTCGGCAAGCCGCATTGATGCAATTTCAGTTGCGGGCCCACGACGATGACGGAACGACCCGAGTAATCGACGCGTTTGCCCAGCAAGTTTTGACGGAAACGACCGCCCTTGCCTTTGATCATTTCTGCCAGCGATTTCAGCGGACGCTTGTTGGCGCCAGTCATCGCTTTGCCGCGACGGCCGTTGTCCAGCAGCGAATCGACCGCTTCTTGCAACATGCGTTTTTCGTTGCGCGTAATGATTTCCGGTGCGCGGAGTTCCATCAGACGCTTCAAGCGATTGTTACGGTTGATGACGCGGCGATACAGATCGTTCAGATCGGAGGTAGCGAAACGGCCGCCATCCAGCGGCACCAATGGGCGCAGTTCTGGCGGCAAGACCGGCAGCACTTCCATGATCATCCAGTCCGGCTTGATGCCCGAACGTTGGAACGCTTCCAGCACTTTCAGGCGCTTCGCGTATTTCTTGATCTTGGCTTCGGATTTGGAATCTTTCAATTCCTGACGCAGCATTTCCGCATCGCGGTCGATATCGATCGAGCGCAACAGTTCACGAATGCCTTCGGCGCCCATGAATGCGGTGAAGTCGTCGCCGAATTCTTCATACTTGGCGGCGTAATCGTCTTCCGACATGATCTGGCATTTTTTCAGCGGCGTCATGCCAGGATCGGTCACGACGTAGGCTTCGAAATACAGCACGCGTTCGATGTCCCGCAATGTCATGTCGAGGACCATGCCCAGACGCGACGGCAGCGATTTCAGGAACCAAATATGCGCGGTTGGCGACGCCAGTTCGATGTGCCCCATGCGTTCACGACGCACTTTGGCCAGCGTGACTTCAACGCCGCATTTTTCGCAGATGACGCCGCGATGTTTCAGGCGTTTGTATTTGCCGCACAGGCATTCGTAATCCTTGATCGGGCCAAAGATTTTTGCGCAGAACAGGCCGTCACGTTCAGGCTTGAAGGTACGATAGTTGATGGTTTCCGGCTTTTTGACTTCGCCGTAGGACCACGAACGGATTTTTTCCGGTGACGCCAGACCAATTTTGATCGCGTCGAATTGTTCGTTTTGCTGAACTTGCTTGAATAGATCGAGCAGTGCTTTCATGTATCACTCCAGGTTGGCGTGAAAAAACGCTTATGTATGACGAGGAGGCTGCACCGAGCTGCTATTCCCTGTTCGCATGTGCGGGAGAGCCAAGGCTTGCGCCTGGTTCCACACATACCGGGACAGACCGATACGTCCAAACTGCTACTACTTTGCTTCTTCAAAACGGTGCAGGCGGAATGGCTTTGCCATCCCGCCTTGCGGTGCATCAGTCGCGTTCGAGATCGATATCGATACCCAGCGAGCGGATTTCCTTGACCAGCACGTTGAAGGATTCCGGCATGCCGGCGTCGATCACGTGATCGCCTTTGACGAGATTTTCGTACACTTTGGTACGGCCATTCACGTCATCGGACTTGACGGTCAACATCTCTTGCAACACGTACGATGCGCCATATGCTTCCAGTGCCCAGACTTCCATCTCGCCGAAACGCTGGCCGCCGAACTGCGCTTTGCCGCCCAGTGGCTGCTGCGTGACCAGCGAGTAAGGACCGGTCGAGCGTGCATGCATCTTGTCATCGACCAGATGGTGCAGTTTCAGCATGTGCATGTAGCCGACGGTTACCGAGCGTTCGAATGCTTCGCCGGTACGGCCGTCATACATCGTGACCTGGTTCTTCGATGGCGTCATGCCGAGATTCTTGGCGATGTCGTCCGGGTAGGCCAGATCCAGCATGCGACGGATTTCATCTTCATGCGCACCGTCAAACACTGGCGTTGCGAATGGCACGCCGTGTTTCAGGTTGTCTGCCAGTTCCAGGACTTCGTCGTCCGAGAAGCCATCCAAGTCTTCGGTCTTGCCCGATTCGTTGTAGATCGCTTTCAAGAACTTGCGCAGTTCGATGATCTTGACTTGCGCTTTCAGCATTTCACCGATACGCAGACCCAGACCTTTGGCTGCCCAGCCCAAATGGACTTCCAGAACCTGACCGACGTTCATCCGTGAAGGAACGCCCAACGGATTCAATGCAACGTCAGCTGGTGTACCGTCAGCCATGTATGGCATATCTTCAACCGGAACAATGCGTGAAACCACACCTTTGTTACCGTGACGACCTGCCATCTTGTCGCCTGGTTGCAGACGACGTTTGACTGCCAGATAAACCTTGACCATTTTCTGTACGCCTGGCGGCAATTCATCGCCTTGCGTCAGTTTCTTGCGCTTCTCTTCGAATGCCAGATCGAACTGATGGCGTTTTTCGGCGATCGATTCCTTGATCGCTTCCAGCGCATTTGCCGATGTGTCGTCTGCAGGACGAATATCGAACCAGTGGTATTTGTCCAGATCGGCCAGATAGTCCTTGGTGATTTTCGTGCCTTTGGCGATTTTCTTGGGACCGCCGTTGACGACTTTGCCGATCAGCATTTTTTCCAGACGCTGGAATGCATCACCTTCAACGATACGCATCTGATCGTTCAGATCCAGACGATAGCGTTGCAGTTCGTCATCGATAATCTGTTGTGCACGTTTGTCGCGCGGAATACCTTCACGCGTAAACACTTGCACATCGATCACGGTGCCGACCATGCCGGACGGTACGCGCAACGAGGTATCTTTTACGTCGGATGCTTTTTCGCCGAAAATCGCGCGCAGCAGTTTTTCTTCCGGTGTCAGTTGCGTTTCGCCTTTAGGCGTTACTTTACCGACCAGTGTGTCGCCAGCGGTGACTTCTGCACCGATGTAGACGATACCGGATTCATCCAGACGCGCCAGTTGGTTTTCAGCCAGATTGGAGATATCACGTGTGATTTCTTCCGCACCCAGCTTGGTGTCACGCGCAACAACCGACAACTCTTCGATGTGAATCGAGGTATAGCGATCATCAGCCACAACCTTTTCAGAGATCAGAATCGAATCTTCGAAGTTGTAGCCGTTCCATGGCATAAACGCGACCAGCATGTTCTGACCCAGAGCGAGTTCGCCCAGGTCAGTCGATGCGCCGTCGGCGATGACGTCATGTTTTGCAACGCGGTCGCCAACTTGCACGATCGGACGTTGATTGATGTTCGTGTTTTGATTCGAACGGGTGTACTTGATCAGATTGTAGATATCCACACCGACTTCACCAGCCGTTGCTTCATCATCGTTCACGCGAATCACGACACGGCCTGCATCGATGTAATCGACGACGCCGCCACGCAATGCCTGAACAGTTGTACCTGAATCGACTGCAACGGTGCGTTCGATACCGGTACCGACGAATGCTTTTTCCGGACGCAGGCAAGGAACTGCCTGACGTTGCATGTTGGCACCCATCAACGCGCGGTTCGCATCATCGTGTTCGAGGAACGGAATCAGCGAAGCAGCAACCGAAACGACCTGGCCTGGCGCAACGTCCATGTACTGAACGCGTTCCGGCGATACCAGAATCGTTTCGCCGGCTTCACGTGCGGAAACCAGTTCATCCGACAACAGACCAGCTTTGTCGATCGTCGCATTCGCCTGAGCGATGATGTAACGACCTTCTTCGATCGCTGACAAATAATCGATCTGGGTCGTGACTTTGCTGCCTTCAACTTTACGATATGGGGTTTCGAGGAAACCATATTCGTTCAGACGGGCATACATCGCCAGCGAGTTGATCAGACCAATGTTCGGTCCTTCAGGCGTTTCGATCGGGCAGACTCGACCGTAGTGAGTCGGATGTACGTCGCGGACTTCAAAGCCAGCACGTTCACGGGTCAAACCGCCAGGTCCGAGAGCGGAAACGCGACGTTTATGCGTGATTTCCGACAACGGATTGGTTTGATCCATAAACTGCGACAACTGCGACGAACCGAAGAATTCGCGGATCGCAGCCGAAATCGGCTTGGAATTGATCAAGTCATGCGGCATCAGGTTATCCGCTTCGGCCTGGCCGAGGCGTTCCTTGACAGCGCGTTCAACACGAACCAGACCAGCGCGGAATTGATTTTCAGCGAGCTCACCGACGCAACGTACGCGACGATTACCCAAGTGATCGATATCATCGACTTCGCCGCGACCATTGCGCAACTCAACCAGAATCTTGATCACAGCCAGCACGTCTTCATTCGACAGTGTCATGGCGCCAGTCAATTCATCGCGACCGATGCGACGGTTGAATTTCATGCGGCCGACAGCCGACAGATCGTAGCGATCCGGGTTGTAGAACAAGCCGTTGAACAACGCTTCAACCGAATCTTCAGTTGGAGGTTCGCCTGGACGCATCATGCGATAAATAGCGACTTTCGCTGCCATCTGATCGTTGGTGTCATCCATACGCAAGGTTTGCGAGATGTAGCCGCCTTGATCCAGATCATTGGTGTACAAGGTTTGGATCGCGGTGACATTACCTTCACGCAGACGTGCCAACAGATCTTCTGTCAACTCATCATTGGCGTTGGCAATGACTTCGCCAGTGCTTGCGTCAACAATGTTTTTCGCCAGAATGCGGCCCAGCAGATAGTCTTCAGGAACCGAAATATTCTTGATGCCGGCAGCTTCCACGTCACGCACATGCTTGCTGTTGATACGCTTGTCTTTTGCGATCAATACTTTGCCGGCTTTGTCAGCGATATCGAAACGGGCAACTTCGCCACGCAGATGTTCGGCAACGAATTTCATTTCAGCGCCATCGGCGTGCAGAGTGAAATCATCGAATACAAAGAAGTTTTCGAGGATCTGCTCCGGCGTCATGCCGATTGCTTTCAACAGGATCGTGACAGGCATTTTGCGACGACGATCGACGCGGAAGAACAAGATGTCCTTCGGATCGAATTCGTAGTCGAGCCATGAGCCGCGGTAAGGAATGATACGCGCGGAGAACAGCAATTTACCGGACGAGTGTGTCTTGCCACGGTCATGTTCAAAAAACACACCAGGCGAACGATGCAACTGCGACACGATAACGCGCTCGGTACCGTTAATCACGAAGGAACCGGTCGTCGTCATGAGCGGCAATTCGCCCATGTAAACTTCCTGCTCTTTCATTTCCTTGACGACCGGCTTGGTCGGCGATTCTTTATCCAGAATCACCAGGCGAACTTTTGCACGCAGAGGCGACGCGTACGTCAATCCACGTTGTTGGCATTCTTTGATGTTGAATGGCGGATCGCCGAGCACATACGACAAGAATTCGAGACGCGCAAAACCATTGTGCGAAACGATAGGGAAAATAGACGTGAAGGCCGATTGCAAACCTTCGTTTTTGCGTTGGGACGGTACTTTGTCTTCTTGCAAAAAGTCGTGATAAGACTCGAGCTGGGTCGCCAGCAGGAACGGAACGTTGTGAACGTTAGCGCGTTTCGCGAATGATTTGCGAATGCGCTTTTTCTCAGTAAATGAGTAGTGCATGGACACTCCGTGAGTGACAGGGAAAGGATAGAGAATTCAGGATTCAGGCTGCATTGCCGAATTGCAATCATTCACAACTCGAAACATTGAAACCTCAAGTCTCTGCCCTTGGGCCAGCTAAACCGCACACCAGATTACATGAAGCCAATCGAGTCTGCCGTCAGCCACTTCAAATCAAAAACGACAAAGGAGCCAAAGCCGAACCGCCCTTTCGGGAGGTTCCGTGCTTTGACTCGAACGCTGCTAAAAAAGAAGCGCAAACAACCGGAATTACTTGATTTCGGCTTTTGCGCCGGCTTCTTCCAGTTTTTTCTTCGCTGCTTCTGCGTCTGCTTTCGAAACGCCTTCTTTCAGTGGTTTCGGTGCGCCATCAACCAGATCTTTCGCTTCTTTCAAGCCCAGACCGGTGATTTCGCGAACTGCTTTAATCACACCAACTTTGTTCGCGCCGAAATCAGCCAGGATAACGGTGAACTCGGTTTGCTCTTCAGCTGCAGCAGCACCAGCGCCGCCACCAGCTGCAGGAGCAGCCATTGCAGCAGCGGATACGCCGAATTTTTCTTCGAATGCTTTAACCAAGTCATTCAGTTCCAGGACTGTCAGGTTGCCTACGGCTTCCAAGATGTCGTCTTTGCTAATTGCCATTTGAAACTCCTAAATTTTTTCAATAATTACATCTGATTGGTACTGACGCGAAGCGTCGAAACAAGAGCGCAGGCCGCGTGTGCGGCGACCTGTTATTCCGCTGCTGCTTCGGTCGCTTCGGCGGCTGGTTCTGCTGCAGCTGCAGGCGCTTGGCCTTCAGATTTTTGTGCAGCAAGAGCAGCCAGACCACGCGTAAAGCTCGCAACCGGAACCAGCATCATGCCCAGGACTTGGGCCAGCAGGACTTCACGGCTAGGAATGTTTGCCAATGCAGTAACAGCCGCTTTATCAAGCGTCTTGCCTGCATAGTTACCTGCTTTAACAACCAGTTTGTCGTTGGTTTTAGCAAAGTCACTGATGACTTTGGCTGCAGCAACGGCATCGTCCGAGATCGAATAGATCAACGGGCCGGTCATTTCGGAAGCGAGGTCGGCAAATGCGGTACCTTCAACGGCACGACGAGCGAGTGTGTTTTTCAACACGCGCAAGTAGACGCCCTGGTCCCGCGCTTTGGCGCGCAGTTGTGTCAAGTGACCAACCTGGATGCCACGATATTCGGCCACGACGATCGTCTGTGCCGATGCTACCTTGGCAGAGATTTCGGCGACTACGGCCTTTTTGTCATTCAGATTGAGACTCAAGATCAACCTCCAAAAATGATGTTCGGCGCTTACGCAATCGTCATTGATTGCTTGCCTCGCATCGGTTCGAACACGGCGTCCGAAGTTAGGAGTTCGTACTGGCGAGCCAGCGAAGAGACTGCAAAACTTGTTCGGGGTCACCATCTGCGTTGGGTATCGAATCGTTGCCGATTCCACACTTAACTTTGCACACAACCTGCATGCACGCCGCCCAACGGTCTTTGATTGCCTGAACCTTCTTCAATCCTGCCGAATCCGGTCCAGCCCAAAGATGCGCCCGCCGCCAACTTGGCAACGGGACTTGATTCAATTTCTTATGCGGCCAACGTCGTTTGATCGACGCGAACACCGGCACCCATCGTCGACGACAGCGAAACCTTGCGCAGGTAAACACCCTTGCTGGAAGCTGGCTTGGCTTTGTTCAACGCATCGATCAAAGCCAACAAGTTGGATTTGAGCGCTTCGTCGGAGAACGATTTACGACCGATTGTCGCGTGAATGATGCCGGCTTTATCGGTACGGTATTGCACTTGACCTGCTTTTGCATTTTTAACTGCAGTAGCGACGTCAGGCGTAACGGTGCCGACTTTCGGGTTAGGCATCATGCCGCGTGGGCCAAGGATCTGACCCAGCGTACCGACGATACGCATGGTGTCTGGCGAAGCGATGACGATATCGAAAGGCATGTTGCCGGCCTTGATTTGTTCAGCCAGATCTTCCATACCGACGATATCCGCACCGGCGGCTTTAGCCTGTTCAGCCTTGTCGCCACTTGCAAATACGGCAACGCGAACGGTTTTGCCCGTACCAGCCGGCAGCACGACGGAGCCGCGAACAACCTGATCCGATTTCTTGGCATCAACGCCGAGTTGAACCGAAATATCGATCGATTCGTCGAATTTTGCCGATGCGCATTCCTTGATCAACGTCACTGCGTTGTCAAATGGATATGCCTTGGTGCGATCGACTTTAGCCTTGATCGCTTTAACGCGTTTCGATAACTTAGCCATTACAGACCCTCCACCGTGATGCCCATGGAACGTGCAGAACCGGCGATTGTACGCACGGCAGCATCCATGTCGGCAGCCGTCAAATCCGGCCGTTTGGTTGTTGCGATTTCTTCAGCTTGCGCACGTGTGATCTTGCCGACCTTGTCGGTATGCGGCTTAGGCGAACCTTTGGTGATGTTCGCAGCTTTTTTGATCAGGTACGTTGCTGGCGGCGTCTTCATCACAAATGTGAAGGACTTGTCCGCGAATGCAGTAATAACAACCGGAATTGGCATGCCTGGCTCGACACCTTGAGTCTGCGCATTGAAAGCCTTGCAGAATTCCATGATGTTCAGGCCACGCTGACCTAAAGCCGGGCCGATTGGAGGGGATGGGTTTGCTTTACCAGCTGGAACTTGCAGCTTGATAAAACCAATGATTTTCTTTGCCATGATGGCTCCTACATTGATTGAGTGGTAGCGCCTGTTCGCCAGTCGTGTGATGAACTACTGAGGCTCCTCTTGTACTGCATTTGCCGGATGACCGAATCTTGCAATTCGCGGCGCTCCGGCCGGCGCCTATTCTGACAACTTAAACTTTTTCGACCTGGCCGAATTCAAGCTCGACCGGCGTCGCACGACCAAAGATCGTTACGGATACACGCACCTTGGATTTCTCGTAATTGACTTCCTCGACGTTGCCGTTGAAATCGGTGAACGGACCATCCTTGATGCGCACCATTTCGCCGACTTCGTACAAGACCTTTGGACGCGGCTTCTCAACACCGTCCTGCATCTGCTGCATGATCTTGTCGACTTCGTGTGGCGGAATCGGGGTCGGCTTGTTCGATTTGCCGCCGATAAAGCCCGTTACCTTGTTCGTATTCTTGACCAGATGCCATGTTTCATCGGTCATTTCCATCTCGACGAGCACATAGCCCGGGAAGAAACGACGTTCGCTGACCGATTTCTGACCGTTCTTGACTTCAATCACTTCTTCGGTCGGCACCAGGATCTGACCAAACTGCTCTTCCATGCCGGCACGCGCAACGCGCTCGGTCAATGCACGCTGCACGCTCTTTTCCATACCGGAATAGGCGTGCACGACATACCAACGCTTCTTGCTTGTGGAGGCTGCAGCGGCAGCGCCCGAAGCGCTGCTTTGCGCATCATCCTGAATATTGTCGCTCATTATCGTTTCCAGCCCAAAATCAAGTCATACAACACAACTTCGAGCAGCTTGTCCGCGCCCCAAAGGAACAAGGCCATCACCAGCACAAAACCGAAAACGATTGCAGTCATCTGCAATGCCTCCTTGCGGGTAGGCCATACAACCTTCTTGGTTTCGCGAACCGCTTCTTTTGAAAAGTTGACGAAGTCGCGACCAGATGCAGATGTCCATGCAATCGCGATGGCCACAATCAGGCCGCCAACCAATGCAGCAACGCGAACACTCGTTGCCTTATCCGACAAAAAATAGAAACCGACTACGCCCGCGATTGCGACGAGAATCGCCAGGACGATCTTGATCTTATCGCCTGACGCGCCAACAGTTTGTACGGGTTGATTAGACATACTCTTTACTTTCGATGCCCTGCACCAAATTCGGTGGCAGGGGCGGAGGGCCTCGAACCCCCAACCTTCGGTTTTGGAGACCGACACTCTGCCAATTGAGCTACGCCCCTACGTTTGCACTACAACTACATGAACCGATTACGGCGACCTCATCGAGATCGCCGCAAAAATTCATTATTACTCAATAATCTTGGCCACAACACCGGCGCCGACGGTACGACCGCCTTCACGGATTGCGAAGCGCAGACCTTCTTCCATCGCGATCGGGTTGATCAGCATCACGGTGATCGAGACGTTGTCGCCTGGCATGACCATTTCCTTATCCTTCGGCAACTCGATCGAACCAGTCACGTCCGTGGTACGGAAGTAGAACTGTGGACGGTAGTTGTTGAAGAATGGGGTGTGACGGCCGCCTTCGTCTTTCGACAGGACGTAGATCTCACCGGTGAAGTGTTTGTGTGGCTTGATCGAACCTGGTTTTGCCAGGACTTGACCACGTTCGACGTCTTCACGCTTGGTGCCACGCAGCAGCACGCCGACGTTGTCGCCTGCTTGACCTTGGTCGAGCAGTTTGCGGAACATTTCGACGCCGGTGCAGGTGGTTTTTTGCGTGTCGCGAATACCAACGATTTCGAGCTCTTCGCCGACTTTGACGATGCCGCGTTCGATACGGCCGGTGACAACCGTACCGCGACCGGAGATCGAGAATACGTCTTCGACTGGCAGCAGGAAGGCGCCGTCAACTGCACGTTCCGGTGTCGGGATGTAGGTGTCGAGGGCTTCGGCCAGGGCCATGATGGCTTGTTCGCCGAGTGGGCCGGTGTCGCCTTCGAGCGCGAGTTTTGCCGAACCTTTGATGATTGGCAGGTCGTCGCCCGGGAATTCGTATTTGGAGAGGAGCTCGCGCACTTCCATTTCGACCAGTTCGAGCAGTTCTGCGTCATCGACCATGTCTGCCTTGTTCAGGAAGACGATGATGTAGGGCACGCCGACCTGACGCGACAACAGGATGTGTTCGCGGGTTTGTGGCATTGGGCCGTCTGCTGCGGAGCAGACCAGGATCGCGCCGTCCATCTGGGCTGCGCCGGTGATCATGTTTTTGACATAATCGGCGTGGCCTGGGCAATCTACGTGGGCGTAGTGGCGGTTTGCGGTTTCGTATTCAACGTGGGCGGTGTTGATCGTGATGCCGCGCGCTTTTTCTTCCGGCGCTGCGTCAATCTGATCGTACGCTTTGGCTTCGCCGCCAAATTTCTTCGACAACACTGTCGCAATCGCTGCCGTCAGCGTGGTTTTACCATGATCAACGTGACCAATCGTGCCGACGTTCACGTGCGGCTTGGTCCGCTCGAATTTGCCTTTTGCCATCTTGAACTCCTAACAATTTTGATGAGAATGTTCAGGCACACGCCCGACCGACTTACTGAAAAACGAAAACAACTGAATTCTTTGGTGCCCTTTACGTGGATTGAACACGTGGCCTCTCCCTTACCAAGGGAGTGCTCTACCACTGAGCTAAAAGGGCAAACTGCCGTCCGATGCCCCGATTGCGGCACGTCCAACCTGAAAAACTGGAGCGGGTGAAGGGAATCGAACCCTCGTCATAAGCTTGGAAGGCTTCAGCTCTACCATTGAGCTACACCCGCGAGGGCCACCATTTCGCCACAACAAACCACTACATCTGAATCAATTCCCTGTGTTCTTTTTGGAACAACCTTGGTGGAGGGGGCTGGATTCGAACCAGCGTACTCGTAAGAGGGCAGATTTACAGTCTGCTGCCATTAACCACTCGGCCACCCCTCCGCGGGGAACCCCAAACTATAGGGGAGTCGACATCCTTTGTCAACAACTGTAAGACGTCAGAATGCTTAATTTTTCAGGGAATCGGGTCTTCGATGCGGAACGGGCGGGAAACGCTGGCAGGAACGCAATCAGAAACGGGTTTCCCGTGCCGCCCGGAGGAAATTATCGAGAATGGGCGTGCAATCGAGCAGCTCGGCGCCGCCGGCCCGGTGGAATTCCGGATGCCATTGCAAGCCCATCACGAAACGCGATTTGGTATGCCGCACGGCTTCGACAATATGGTCGTCGGAAATCGCCTCGATCATCAGATCGCGACCCAGATCGCGCACTGCCTGATGATGAATGGAATTGACCAACGGTGCGGCCTGCCCGGAAAACAGGGCGCCCAGCGATGAGCCCGGCGGAAACTGGATGGCGTGGCGATGACTGTCGTACAACTCGTTCACGTGCGGCTTAGCATCCGGCACATCCGTCGCAATGTCCTGATAGAGCGTGCCGCCGAAGGCAACGTTAATCAACTGACAACCCCGGCAAATGCCGAGCACGGGTTTTCCGGCCTCGATGAATTCGTGCAGCAATTCCAGTTCGTACATGTCGCGCGCGCTGTCGCCGCTCCACTCCGGCCGCGTGGCGGTTTGCGAATAGGTCTGCGGCGCGACGTCGGCGCCGCCCTGCAGCACCAGCCCGTCAAGATGCTTGGCATAGTCGCGCAGGCGAATCTTGCTCGGATGCAGCATGCCATTGGTATTCACGGTCGGGATCATGAGCACCAGCACATCGCGCGACATCACCCACTGCGCAATCGACTCTTCCAGATATTGCAGGGTCTTGGCCTGCAAGCCGCGCGCGCCGCTTTCCGGATGAAAAATGCGGGCAGAGATGCCGATCTTCAGCGTCCGCTGCGTCAGCCGGCGGCCGACCTGATCGGACAGGCTTTGCAGACGTGCCGAAAAAACCCGCCATGTCTGTTTCCACGGCGTGTCGTCCGGCATTTGATAGGCGGGCGCGCTGTTCTTGCCGAATTCCAGCTTGGCTGCCGGGACGAACGGCGCAGGCGAAACGCGCGCGGCTCCCGCTGCTTCGGCCGGTTCCGGTTTCGGTTCAGGCGGCAAAGGGTCGTCGGAGGAAGAAGGGGAAACAGGCGGTTGGTTGCTATCAGCTTGATCGGACATGGCATCACTTTAAGATCGGGGAAAGGTAGACAACAATCTGCAGAAAATTATCCGCTCTCGACCCGTATTGATGGAAAACAGGCGGGATACCGGCGCAGCAGCACCGTCGCATCATCGCGTTCCGATTATAGGCAGGTCGGCATCGCATCGGCAAATGCTGCGGATCGTCATCGCGCATGCAATCGTTCAACCCGGCATAATGCGCTGGACAACACTTTCGCACCCTCGCCACCGGCGCCACTTTTCATTCTCACCATCATGCTGACCATTTATCACAATCCGCGCTGCTCCAAATCGCGCGGCGCGCTGGAACTGACGCAACAGTTCGCCGAACAGAACCATCTCGATCTGCACATCGTCGACTATCAAAAAATGCCGCCGACGCGCGCGCAACTGGCGGATCTGCATCAGGTTCTGCAAGCGGAAAAGGCGGTCAGCGTGCGCGACATGGTGCGCGACAACGAAGATGCTTTTGCGACCCTGCATCTGGCCGACGCCGGCGATGAAGCGTTGCTGGATGCGCTGGCATCACATCCCGTTCTGTTGCAGCGCCCGATCGTTCGCTTCAACAACCGGGCTGTCATTGCGCGTCCGCCCGAACTGGTGCATACGATCCTGAACGCTGCCTGAACTCCCCGAGCGTCTCTCAGAGGACAGAAGTTATGTCCGTTCGGCCCGTTGCGCATTCTTCGCTGTCTTCGGGACGACTTTGTAGGCGCGGCCGATTTCGTATTTTTTCAGGATGTCGCGATACATGCTGGTCAATAGCGAGAGCCGCGGGTTGCGCGGATCGAGACGGCGCGCATTGGCGATGAAGTTGCGCGCCTGCTCGCCCAGTTGCATGTCCCATCCCAGACTGTCCAGGCATTTGAGCACGGCCACAGCCGCGTTGAAAACCACCTGCGGATTTTCCGGCAGTCTTTCCGCCGCTTCGGACATCAAGGCCACCGCGCCGTGATAATCGCCGAGGCGCGCTTTCTCGGCGCCGGCGGAGACCAGATCGACGACCTGCCCCTTGCTTTCACGCGTGACGCGCTTGGCGAGATCCTCGCGCCCCGCTTCCTGAAACACATGCATCGCGCGCGCCATCGCAGCAGTGGTCGACGCATTGCCGACCACCGTCGTCATGACTTCAACCGCACCCTGCTCCAGGCCACTTTGCAGGCAATTCTTCGCCAGCGTCATCTTCGCATCGCTCGACAAGCCGATCGGCTCGCGGCATGCGGCAATGGCGGCTTCCAGCTCTTCGATCGCCAGTTCCGTGTCGCCATTGTGCTTGTGCATCATCGCGCTTGCCAGCGCGCGGCAGGCCGGCGTCTTCCGGATGCTGGCGAGCGATTTGGCAAGATCGCGGATGACCGATGCAACAAGTTGCGTTTCGCCCTTGGCGATCGATGTTTCGACCAGCCGCACGTGATCCTCCGGCTCGCGAAACTCCGAAAATTTAGCCTTGCTGACGACCTGTTGAAAGACGCGATGCGCGGTATCGGTATCGCCCGTTTCCAGCGCAACACGACCAAGTCTGCGCAAACGCTGCAATGCGTAGGGCGAACAATGGACTGCATTTTCAAGCGTAGTTTGCGCCTGCTTCATCTGGCCCATGGCTTCCTGCGTCCGCGCCAGCCAATCGTAGGCTTCCAGGAATTCACGCTTTTCATCGACCAGCGTCTGCAGCATGCCTTCCGCCTCGACCAGGCGATCCTGCATGAACAGCGTGGTGGCCAGACCGAGGCGCGCCCACGCAATCGACCGCTTGGCGAACAATTCCGCGTAAATCGCTTCCGCCTCGGCCAGCTCGCCCAATGTCATGTGCAGCTCGGCCCGCAAGCGCATGAGGTCCGCCTGATAACGCGGATGCGTGCGCTCGCTGGCAAGACAGGTTTCGATTGCCTCGCCCAGATTGCCCTGCTCGATCAACTGATGAATCGGCGTCAGCGCATTGCGTTTCTCGATCGCCCGGGCGATGCGTTCCAGCAGCGTCTCGGCGGTGAAGGGTTTAAGCACATAGTCGTTGAGCGCCAGCTCGGCGGCACTCACCACTTTTTCATGATTGCGTTCGGCCGTCACCATGATGAAGACGGTGGAAGGCGGCAGCAGCTTGTTGTGGCGCAGGTCTTCCAGCAATTGCTGGCCGTCCTGACCTTCGCCCAGATCGTATTCGCAGACGACGAGATCGAAGGTCTTGCTCTTCAACGGACGGATCGCGCTGCCGGAGCTGGCGGCGTATTCGATCTTCGTCATGCCGCTCAGGCTCAGCATGTTGTGGATGCTGGTACGCATGCCGGCATGCGGTTCGATGATCAGTGCTGTGAGTCCTTCCAGTTCTTGCATGATGTCGTAAGGCCAATAACAGTGCGCCGGCAGAAGGCATGGGCGCTTGAGAGGTAATGCGAGAAGCGGTATTACCGTAAGGCAATACTACATCCATTGGCTGTGATTGTTAAACGATGGACTGCAATTGCGGAGATTTTCGCCACACTGGCGCAGGAAAGAGAACGGTTTGGAGAGAAACTATGTCTGCGTACTTGCTGATCAGGCAAGCGCCGCGTCGCCGACAGGTTCTTCGACCACGACCTGATTGCGTCCGCCCTGCTTGGCCATGTACATCGCCGTATCCGTGCGCGAAAAAAGATCGAGCACCGATTCGCCCGGAATATGCTGCGTCAGTCCGATCGACACGGTGACGCGATTGCTCAACTTGTCGCTCCATGCATGCTGTTCGACCTGGGCACGAATACGCTCGGCGATATTGAGGGCGGCAAGCAGGGATGTTTCCGGCAGGATCAACAGAAATTCCTCACCGCCATAACGGCCGAAGATATCGCACTGCCGCACATTGGCCTGCGCGATGCCGGCAAACGTACGCAGCACTTCGTCCCCGCCCAGATGCCCGGCCTCGTCGTTGACGCGCTTGAAATGATCAAGATCGATCACCGCTAGGCAAAGCTGCGCACCGGTTTCATCCGCCAGTCGCTTTTGCTGTTCGAGTGCCGCCACGATGTAACGGCGGTTGAAACAGCCAAGCAGAACGTCGCGTTGCGCGTCCTCCTCGATATCCTTGATCTTGCGGTTGGCCTTGAACAGCGCACTGTGCAATCGCTTTACCCGCCCGGCAAGCATTGCAAATCCCGGCAGGGTAAATCCGAGCGCAAGCATATGGGCGCACTGCAGCGTCAGCAATCGCGTATCCCCGCGCTGCACGTATTGCGTGGCCACCACGACGGCACACGCGCCCAGCGACGCCAGTATCAGTTTCAGCATCGTTCCCGGCGACATCCGGTGCATGACGAAAGCCATGATCAGAAACAGGAACGGCGTCATGAGTATCTGCGTGACCGGAGCCAGATAGACGACTACCAGCATGATACCGATCGCGGTCAGCGTGATCGGCATGCCCAGATTCTGCGATGCGGCTTTCAGGTTGAGGCCGGATGCAAAGCAGTAGTAAAAAAAGACGAATGAAATACAGACCAGGACGGCCGCCACCTGCAGCGCCAGCAGATCGACCAGCCGCAGCAGGCAAAACGCTCCCAGCGCCACCAGATACAACACGGCGAATCCGCCGGTCACCACCAGACGGTGGATACGCGCAGCCTGCCGATCCTGCAGGCTGGTCTGACTTGGCGCGCGACGGCGCTCTTTGACAACGTGGATTTTTTTTGCAGAAGCGACGTCCGGATGTTCGCCAATCAGCGCGGCGGCATCCGCGTTCCGGGACGCACTGTCGCGCGGCGCCGGACAGTCCGACGTGGGAACAGCGTTTTGATCACCGGTCTGCCGCATGTAGAGTCGCCAAGGAGTTTGCCTGCGTCCCTGCATTCCACCGGGGACACTAATTATCAACTAGAGCACAACCTGCAAGAAACCGCATGCACTATTTGCGATTCTTTAACCAAAAGTCACAATCCGTCGCGTTCCGGCAAATGCTTCGGCGCCTTCTCGCGCATCGCCCACGCAGCGACGATCGCAACCGCACACAGAACCGCGACCAGCATGAAGGTTTCGTTGAAGGCGCTGCGATGATTGTCGATACCCAATGCCTGACGCGCCTGATGCACGGCGATCCGCCACTCCAGCACGATGCCGACCATGCTGACGCCGATCGCACCGCCGAGCTGGCGTACGAAGTTGATCGTGCTCGCACCCTGCGCAATCAGATTGATATCGAGGCCGCGCATCGCGCCCAGACTCAATGCCGGCAGGACGAAACCCAGGCCGATGCGGCCGATCACCGCCCACGTCATCAGCATCACGTAACTGGTCGCCGGTGAACCCGTCGCCATCAGCGCAAAGGACGCGGCCAGAAATGTCAGTCCGATCGCCACCAGCACATTCGGCGGATAGCGATCCGCCAGACGTCCGGCCAGCGGAATCGTCACCGCCAGCACGATACCCGCCGGCAGCAGAACCAGCCCCGCCTGCGACGGTGCGTACTGCATCGCCAGCTGCATGTAGATCGGCAGCAGATAAGTCGAGCCGAACAAACCCATGCCGTAAATGAACGCCACCAGCGCGCCCATCGCGAACTGCCGGTAACGGAACAGTTGCATGTTCATCAGCGGCTCGGCCGTGGTGCGCAATTGATAGACGATGAATGCAACCATGCACGCCGCGCCGAATACCAGCAGCGCGATCGCCGTGTAGGTATCGCCGCGCAATTCAACCAGTCCGTTCAGCAGGCTGATGATGGAAACGCCCATCAGCAGCAAACCCTTCCAGTCGAGCGGCTTGTCGCCATCCATCAGCGGATTGTGCGCGGCAAGAAAGCGCTGGATCAGGAACAGCACCGCCAGACATGGCGGCACCACCACAAAGAAGATCGAACGCCAGCCGAACAGTTCGACCAGAAAACCGCCGACGCTGGGGCCGACCGCCGGCGCCAGCACCACGCCGAAGCCGAAAATGCCCATCGCCTTGCCCTGCTCGTGCTGGGCAAATGCGCGCAGGATCACGATCGCCGGAATCGGCTGCATCACGCCGGACGCCAGTCCCTCGATCACGCGCATCGACAGCAGCATCGGATAGTTGATGCTGAAGCCGCCGGCCACGCCGCCGAACAGCAACAGGCAGATCGCGCCGGTATACGTACGCCGCAATCCGAAGCGCAGCAACAGCCACGGCGTCGTCAGCATCGACAGCATGAACCCGGCCGACACCCACTGTGCGCGCTCCTGCCCGAGTGTGAAGTAGCGGCTCAGGTCCGGTACGGCGACGTTGACGATGGTGGACGACAGGATTGCGGCGACGCTGCCGATCATGCAGGTCAGCAGGACAAACCATTTGTAGCGTTCGCCGTAACGGCTTCGCAGCTCTTCCAGCGTATGTGCGTGCATGATCAGGGAAGTTGAAGAGTGGCAACAGTATACAAGAGCAACCGGCGCATTCCAGCGTCCATGCCATCCACAGGATGGATTGCATTTTTCGCCTGCGGTTCATTCTGCACTGGGGAATACCGATGCAAACCGGCGAGCGCTGTACTTGCAATCCCCTGCCTCTCAGGAAACCAGCAGCAGTCGGCATCGATGCGATCGCACCGGACAAAAAAAGGGCCGATATTTCATCGGCCCGCTTCCGGTCACATCCTGCTGCAATCATGCACAATCATCACGCGCACTCATCACGCACAATCATGCATCGCCTTCGCCCGTCGATTCACTCGGCGGATCCAGCTTGCTGATCAACAGGCGATCGATGCGGTTGCGATCCATGTCGACCACTTCGATCCGGTAACCTTCCCATTCGAAATAATCCGACATCTGCGGGATATGGCCGAGGAAGGTCATCACGAAACCGGCCAGCGTGTGATACGTGCCCGCCGCCTCTTCCGGGAAGCGCACATCGGTTTCCAGCAACTCGCGGAAGCGGTCGAACGATACGCCGCCGTCGATCAGCCATGAACCGTCGTCGCGGCGCACACCGTCGACTTCATGATGCTCGTCGATCACGGAGACATCGCCAACCAGTGCACCCAGCACGTCGCTCAGGGTAACGATGCCTTCGATCTCGCCGTATTCATCGATCACCAGCGCCAGTTCGGCGCGATTCTTCTTCAGCGTTTCCAGCAACTGCATCGCGCTGATGGTTTCCGGCACGAAGAGCGGCGGACGCGTCGCGGCTTCGATATTCACCGTCGTGATCGCATTGCCGCGAATCGCCTGCTCGAACAGGCTGCCGGCATGCACGATGCCGATGATGTGCGAAATATCGCCGCGGCAGACCGGGAAGCGGTTGTAGGAACTGTCGGCAATCTTCGCCAGATTGGTTTCGATCGAATCTTCCAGATCGATGAAGTGCACGTCCAGGCGCGGCGTCATCAGGCCGGCCACGCGCTGATCGTCGAGGCGCAATGCGCGCGAGACAATGTCGTGTTCCGTCTTTTCAAACAGGCCGGCGTCAGTCCCTTCGCGGAACAGGCCGGCGATTTCTTCCTCGGTTACCGAATCGTCCTTCTTGTGATGCAGGCCGAGAATGCGCAGGATAAATTCGGTCGTGCCCGTCAGGATCTTCACGAACGGGCCCATCAGGCGCGACAGCCACAGCATCGGCGCGGCAATGATCGATGCCACCGCTTCCGGATGTTGCATGGCGATGCGCTTGGGCACCAGTTCGCCCAGGATCAGCGATGCAAACGTGATGCCGACGACCACCACGCCGAGCGCAATTTCACGCGCAAAGACGCCCAGTACCGGAATCATTGCCACTTCCGGCGTCAGGCGCTCGACCAGCGAGGCTTCACCGAACGCACCGTTGAAAATGCCGATCAGCGTGATGCCGACCTGAATGGTGGAAAGAAAACGGCTGGGACTGTCCGACAGATCGAGCGCAGCCTTGGCGCCGCGGCTGCCGTTTTCGGATAACTTCTGGAGACGGATACGTTTGGAGGTAACAATCGCGATTTCTGACATGGCGAAAATGCCATTGACCAGAATCAGGCCGACAATGATAAATATGTCCACTACCAAGGGAACTTGCGGTTTGGTCCCGCCAGCCCTACTGTTGAGAAGGTTGGAATCATAACATTAGCGTGCAAGCCAGCGTCAAAACCTGCGAATTCTGTCTAAAACTGTGGATTTTCGCGCGATTTTCGGCGAACGACACGGCATTCACATCCGTTTCACCGCTTCCGCGCACAAAAATGCAAGCGCCGACCACAATACGGTCGAACCGAAGGGCAGCACGAACATCCGGCCGAACAGCCTGAAGCGCACATCGCCGATCAGGCGCCCGACGCCCAGCTTCTCGAGCATCCACGGCAGCAACGCATGAAACACCGTCAATCCGAGAAAAATCACCGCTACCCAGCGAATCATTATTCCTCCCTCTTCACAGGACAACCGTTCGGCACCGCACTCACACCAGCCGCGCGATCAAAAATACCACGGTCGACAGCAGCACCGTCGAGGCGAACGGCAGAAAAATCGTCTTGCCGAACAGCCGGAAGCGCAGATCGCCCGGCAATCTGCCGATGCCGAACTTTTCCAGCCACGGCAAGGCGGCAGAGAACACGATGACTGCGATAAAGATCACGAGGAACCAGCGAGCCATGATCCACTTTCAGAAATCCGGTTACCGCTCCGGAAAAGGAGCGGCGGGAATGCACAGGAAACAGGAACAGCTTACAGCCGATGGCTCTGGTCGGCGCGATCGAAACGATCCGGCAGCACGACATCCCGGCCCACCACCAGCACCTTGAACAATTCGCCCATTTCAGCCGGCGAAGTCAGCTTCTGCACCGCATTCGCCTTCGGCAGATAAGCTTTTGCATCGCTCGGCGCCGTCTGCAGCAGACGATCGCCCAGACCGGCCGACAGCAAAAACCCGGCCTGACTCATGTAGCCGATCATTTCCAGCCCGTCGTGTTCTTCGCCGGCCTGCACCGCCGCATACGCCATCGCGGTGAAATCGACATGCGCCGTGATGTCCTGCAAACCCGGCAGGAAGAACGGATCGGCATGAGCATGATGGCGGTAATGGCACATCAGCGTGCCTGCGCTGCGCTGGTCCAGATAATATTCGCTCGCCGGAAAGCCGTAATCGATCAGGATCGCCGCGCCGCCCTTGCCCGATTGCGCACGGCCTGCGGCAAACATCGCCGCCAGCGCACGCATGAAGCCGGCCGCGATCGGATGCACTTCCGTCAGATAACCGACCGGCAATGCATTCGCATCCGGGATCTGCGCGACCAGCGCCTGACCGCACGGCCGGTCCTCGAAGACGAATCTCTCGCCGTCGAATCCCACGCCGCGCTCCAGCCAGCCGCTTTCGCCTTTGACAACCAGCGTCACCGGCATCGCGTCCAGCACTTCGTTGCCCAGCACCACGCCGGAAAAAGCCGGCGGAAAATCGTCCAGCCACGTCACCTGCGGAAAACCGGCCAGCCGTTGCTGCTGGCGTGCACGCAGTTCGCCCGATAATTCGACGATTGCATAACGTTCGACCGCGATGCCGGCGGCCGCGCATTCGGTCAGGATATCCTCTGCCAGCTTGCCGGTTCCGGCGCCGAACTCCAGAATATGCGGCGCGCTTTGCCGCATCAGGTCGCCGGCGGCATGCGCCAGCGTTTCACCAAAAAGCGACGTCATCTCCGGCGCGGTTGTAAAATCACCGTCTTTGCCAAGTTTTGCCGCGCCGCCGCTGTAATAACCGACATCCGGCGCATACAGCGCCATCTCCATGTAACGGGCAAAGGGAATCCAGCCGCCATGACGGCGAATTTCGTCAACGATCAGGTTCTGGAGCTTGTTCGACGCGAAAAATGCGTCCGGGGAAGGTTCGGGCAGATGCTGTTGCATGGCGGGTATTGTAGAGAAATCGGCAAAAGACACAACTGAAACGCAAGCACCATGTCCATAAACCAGTCAGCCGCTTCAAGAAGAACAGCACTCGTCACCGGCGCCGCCAAACGCATCGGCCGCACGATCGCGCTCGCCTTCGCGCAACGCGGCTGGGACGTGGTCGTGCATTACGGAACATCGGCGGAAGAGGCGCAGGAAACCGTCGCCCGGATCGAGGCACACGGCCAGCGCGCCGTCGCCCTGCCCTGCGACCTGAACGACGAAGATGCCGTTCGATTGCTGGTCCGCCGCGCCTCGGCCGCGCTGGGCCCGGTCTGCTGCGTCGTCAACAACGCCTCGCTGTTCGACTACGACAACGCGGACACTTTTACCGCCGCCGCGCTGGATGCACACATGCACACCAATCTGGTGGCGCCGGTGTTGCTGGCGCAGGCATTGTTCGACGCCACGCCGGACGGATCGCAAGCCGTCGTCGTCAATCTGCTCGACCAGAAACTGTTCAACCTGAACCCGGATTTTTTGTCCTACACCCTGTCGAAAGCCGCGCTGCACAGCGCGACCACGATGCTGGCGCAGGCGCTCGCGCCGAAGGTGCGCGTGGTCGGCGTGGCGCCGGGTATCACGCTGGTATCGGGGGAACAAACCACAGCCGGATTTGCGCATGCGCATACCGCAACGCCGCTCGGCCGTTCCAGCACGCCGGACGACATCGCCGCCGCCGTCTGCTTCGTCGCCGAATCACCCGCGATGACCGGCACCACGCTGCTCGTCGATGGCGGTCAGCATCTGATTCCCTTGCAGCGCGACGTCATGTTCGTCGCATCCTGAATTTATTCTTCGATTCTTTCCAGATTCCTCACTCGTCGCACAACCGGTTTATCCATATGAATTCGTTCCTGTTCCATCCCAACCTCGCCGATTGCCGCCGTCTTTTCCTGCGCAACTACGAAGTGCTCATCAACATCGGCGTGCACGAGTTTGAAAAGAAGGGCGAGCAGCGCGTGCTGATCAACGTCGATCTCTTCATTCCGCTGAAAGAATCGACGCCGACCGCCGACACGCTGGATGAAGTGGTCGATTACGACTTCATGCGCAGCACGATCGCCAGACGCATGGCGCAAGGACATATTCATCTGCAGGAAACCCTGTGCGACGACGTCGTCAAGGCCATGCTGGCGCATCCGAAAGTGCGTGCCGCACGCGTCTCCACCGAGAAACCCGACGTCTATCCCGATTGCGAAGCGGTCGGCGTGGAAGTGTTCCAGATCAAGGGGAACTGACATGTCCGCATCCGTAATGAACGACACCGCGCCGGTCGAAACTGCCGCCGCGCTGAGCTTCAGGCAAACCGAAAAAATCGGCTACGAGAACAACAAGCTGCACAAACGCCTGTGCCGCCAGGTCGGTCAGGCGATCGGCGACTTCAACATGATCGAAGATGGCGACAAGGTCATGGTGTGCCTGTCCGGCGGCAAGGACAGCTACGCGCTGCTCGATATCCTGATGACGTTGCGTGAACGCGCACCGATCAGGTTCGACATCATTGCCGTCAATCTGGATCAGAAGCAGCCGAACTTCCCCGACCACATCCTGCCGGCGTACCTGAAGCAACTCGACATTCCGTTCCACATCGAAAATCAGGATACCTACAGCATCGTCAAGCGCCTGATCCCGGAAGGCAAGACGACGTGTTCGTTGTGCTCGCGCCTGCGCCGCGGCATCCTGTATCGCGTGGCCGATGAACTGGGTGCGACCAAGATCGCACTCGGTCATCATCGCGACGACATCATGGAAACGTTTTTCCTCAACATGTTCTTCGGCGCGAAGATCAAGGGCATGCCGCCGAAACTGCAATCGGACGACGGCAAGCACATCGTGATCCGTCCGCTCGCCTACGTGAAGGAAGCCGATACCGAACGTTATGCGCAGGTGAAGAACTTTCCGATCATTCCATGCGATTTGTGCGGCAGTCAGGAAAACCTGCAGCGCAAACAGATCAAGAACATGCTGCGCGAATGGGAGAAAAGCCATCCGGGCCGCGTCGACAATATCTTCTCGTCGCTGTCGACCGTGGTGCCGTCGCATCTGATGGATCGCGAACTGTTCGGCTTTGCGGATCTGCAGGCGACCGGCGAAGCGATGGCGAACGGCGACATCGCGTTCGATGAAGAACCGTGTTCAACCGGCACGACGATTTCCAGCATCATTCCGTTGCACGCGGACGATCAATAAACAAAAACGGCAGGCGTCGGGATCGACTGCCTGCCGCACTGTCTGCCTGTCTGTCTGATTGGCCGCACCGATACCGCGACCAATCAGACAATTCGCATCACAAGAATTTCAATTACCCAGTTCTTTCTGCGCGCGCTGCAATTCATCCTGGGCTTCCTGCACCTTGGCTTCGCGTTTGGCAATCTTGTCGGCATCCTTGCCATCGCTCTTCGCTTCCTGCAATTCGCGCTCGCGTTCGGCAACCTTGTCGCGCGCATCGGCCACATCTTTCTCGCGCGCCTTGCGTATCGATTCAGGCGAACAATTGGCTTCCTGTTCGCGCAACGCCTTGTTCAATCCCGCAACCCGCTTGTCGTTGCCGCGTTGCCTGGCCTGATCGATCTGCTTGAGAATGTCTGCGCGCTTTTGCAGGCAGGGATTGGCGGCATTCGCGCCGGTTGTTGCCGCAATGGACAACACGGAAGTGGAAGACAGGAGCAACAGAAGGGCAAGTCGTTTCATGGGATCGTCCTTTTCGTCATTGATTCGTTGTCATTGAGTCGAAATACGGCAGTCGCCGGCGGGAACGCGAAACCATTCTAACGCCAGTCGCAATCACAATCCATCAGGATACCGCCAGCGCCGACAGGCGGTTGAAATCGCTGATCCAGTCCTGCAGCGTATTGACGAAATGCCGCTTCTGTTCCGGCGTCGCCATTCGCATCATGTCTGCCACCAGCGCGGCATTGGCTTCCTTGCTTGCATTGGCAAATGCCTGCTGCTGTTTGCTGCCGAAACGATCCATCGTATCGGCAACATATTTGCGGATCATCGCGATTGCGGCTTCGCGCGACGGTTTTTCGCTGTACATGCGCTGCAGCATCGCGATCAGTTCCTGCTGCCTGCGCAGGCGATCCGCCATCATCAGTTCATTGTTCAACGGCCGCGCATCGGACAGCGCACGCAACTTCGCTTCCTGTTCGCGGCTGAAATTGCCGAACCAGTATTCGGCCTGCTTCATCATCTTCTTGTAACGAAATTCCTGACGCTCGGCCTTGTCGCCGCGCAGATACTCCTTGCGGAATTTGTTATTGCTCTTCGTGAACTTCTCTTCGATGTTGGCGATCTGAGCCGGGGTCAGCGATAGCGCCAGATCGGCCAGATCCGGTGCGGCGTGATCGGTGATTTGCATGATGCGCGTGCGGCCGTCTTCATAATCGTTGAGCAGATCGGCCTTGGTGACTGCAGCCAGATCGCGATGCTGGATGCGCGATACAAGCTGAACGTATTCGCGCAACTGCGTCTTGCGATGCCAGGCGAACAGACCGTCGATATGCTGCTTGACCCACGGCTTTTGCTCGCCTTCGAAATCGACGTAGCTGTTCAGCCACCAGTACGAAACGGTTTCGCCGTTGTTATAGCCGATGCGCGCAGCGCTGCAGGCAAACAATGCCAGCGTCATGCACAGGATCGCCAGCTTCTTCACCAAGGTGTGGTCGGGGCGCGTGATAATATTTTGCATTCTTTTCATTGGCCTTTTATGAACATCGTTATTCTTGCCGCAGGTATGGGAAAGCGCATGCAGTCCGCGCTGCCGAAAGTGTTGCATCCGCTCGCAGGCAAGCCTTTGCTGTCTTGCGTCATCGATACGGCACGTACCCTGTCGCCGACGAAACTGTGCGTGATCTACGGCCACGGCGGCGAACAGGTGCCGCAACTGCTGCAGGCCGGCGATCTGGTGTTTGCCAAACAGGAACCGCAACTCGGCACCGGTCATGCCGTCATGCAGGCCGCACCGCAACTCGACGACCATGCACCGACGCTGATCCTGTACGGCGATGTGCCGCTGACAACTGCTGCTTCACTGCAACGTTTGTTGGACATCGCCGGACGCGATAAGTTGGGCATTCTCACCGTCAACCTCGACAATCCAACCGGCTACGGCCGTATCGTGCGCGCAAACGGCGCTACCGACGGTGCAGTCACCAGCATCGTCGAGCAAAAGGATGCAAGCGACGCGCAACGCGCGATTCGTGAAGTCAACACCGGGATCATGGTGGCACCGACCGCCTTGCTCAAAAAATGGCTGGCCAATCTTTCCAACAACAATGCGCAGGGCGAGTATTACCTGACGGACATTGTTGCCAGCGCCGTCGCGGACGGTATCCCGGTCGTTTCCGCGCAACCCGATCATGTGTGGGAAACGCACGGCGTCAACAGCAAGGTGCAACTGGCCGAACTGGAACGCATACATCAACAGAACATCGCCGGCGCCCTGCTGGAACAGGGCGTGACGCTGGCCGATCCGGCGCGCATCGACATCCGCGGTTCGCTCACCTGCGGACGCGACGTATCGATCGATGTCGGCTGCATTTTCGAGGGCGACGTGACGCTGGCCGACGGCGTGCGCATCGATGCCTACTGCGTCATCAGCAATTCCGTCATCGGCAAACGCGCACATGTGCGGCCGTACAGTCATTTTGAGGATGCCGTCGTCGGCGACGAATGCATCATCGGACCTTACGCGCGCCTGCGTCCCGGCACCGTGCTGGCGGAAGACGTGCATATCGGCAATTTCGTCGAGGTAAAGAACAGCAACATCGCCGCCCACAGCAAGGCCAACCATCTGACCTACGTCGGCGATTCCACCGTCGGCTCGCGCGTCAACATCGGCGCAGGCACCATCACCTGCAACTATGACGGCGTCAACAAATCCCGCACCATCATCGAAGACGACGTGTTTGTCGGCAGCGCCACCCAATTGATTGCGCCGATCCGCGTCGGCAAAGGGTCGACGATCGGAGCCGGCACCACGCTGACGCGCGATGCGCCCGCCGACAAGCTGACCGTTTCGCGCGCCAGACAGATCACGATTGACGGCTGGCAACGCCCTGTGAAAAAACCGAAATAATCGGAATCGAAATAAAGCGATGAAGAAAGCGACCGTCGCCGCAGAGGCAACCCACCTGCAGCAGATACCGAATATCGGGCCGGCGATGGTCGAGGATTTTCATCTGCTCGGCATCCGGCAATGTGCCGACCTGATCGGCAAGAATCCCTACGCGTTATACGAACGGCTGTGCGAACTGACCGCCACACGCCACGATCCGTGCGTAATCGACACCTTCATTTCCGCCGTCCGCTTCATGGAAGGCGCACCCGCCAAACCCTGGTGGGCCTACACCGAAGAACGCAAACAGACGCTGCGCCTGCACGAGCAGTAAGCGAGCCGCCCGGACCGCGATCTCAGACCGCGATCCGCGTTTCGAACTTGCTGCGGTGGATGGAAAAAAAGCTCTTCACGTTGCGCACGTTCGCATGCGATGCAAACAACCGATGCACCAGCGCGTTGTACGCCGGCATATCCGCCACCTGCACCATCAGGATGAAATCCGGCCCCGGCGAAACGCGGTAGCACTGCAGCACCGCGCTTTCCGCCGCGACCAGTGCCTCGAACTCTGCCTGCCGCTCGACCGCCTGATTATCCAGCGTGATTTCCACGATCGCTGTCAGCCGCGCACCGATCTTCTGCGGCGCAACGATGGCCACCCGGCGCTCGATCACACCGGCATCCACCAGCCGCTTCACGCGGCGCAAACAGGTCGGCGGCGATGCATGCACGGCCATCGCCAGATCGCTGTTGGTTTGCGAGGCATCTGCCTGCAAGGCATTCAGAATGCGGCGATCCAGTTCATCAAGTTGCAGAATGGAATCATCCATTTGAAAAATTTAATCCTTTTTATGAACTTTTATTTCATATATACCTATCGACGAAATAATAAGTCATTACTTACTTAAATTGGGAATCTTATTTCACACCCCTTCATCTAGTATTTGTCATCCAAACAATCCAAATCGAGGTTCTCATGTGCGGTATTGTCGGCGCAGTCGCGCAACGCAACATCACTCCCATCCTGGTCGAAGGACTCAAGCGTCTTGAATACCGCGGCTACGATTCCTGCGGCGTGGCCCTGCATGTAGACGGCAAACTGGAACGCGCACGCAGCACCGCACGCGTGGCCGAACTGGAAAAGCAGATCGGCAAGGATCATCTCGAAGGATTCACCGGCATCGCCCACACGCGCTGGGCCACGCACGGCGCACCGGCATCGCACAACGCGCATCCGCATTTTTCGCGCGACCGCATCGCCCTCGTCCATAACGGCATCATCGAGAACCACGACGAACTGCGGGACGAACTGAAAGCGCTGGGCTACGTGTTCGAAAGTCAGACCGATACCGAAGTCATCGCGCATCTGGTCGATCATTTGTATACGGGCGACCTGTTCGAAACCGTGCAACTCGCCACCAAGCGCCTGACCGGCGCCTTCGCGATTGCCGTATTCAGCCGCGACGAACCGCATCGTGTGGTCGGCGCACGGCGCGGCTCGCCGTTGATCGTCGGCGTCGGCAACGGCGAGAACTTCCTCGCCTCCGACGCGCTGGCATTGGCCGGCACCACCGATCAGATCATCTATCTCGAAGAAGGCGACGTCGTCGATCTGCAATTGCAGCGCGTATGGATCGTCGATGCAGACGGCAAACAAGTGCAGCGCGAGGTCAAAACCGTGCACGCGCACACCGGCGCAGTCGAGCTCGGCCCGTATCGTCATTACATGCAGAAGGAAATCTTCGAACAGCCGCGCGCGATTGCAGACACGCTCGAAGGCATCACCGCCATCACGCCGGACATTTTCGGCGACAAGGCATTCGGCATTTTCAAACAGATCGATTCCGTCCTGATCCTCGCCTGCGGCACCAGCTACTACTCCGGCATGACGGCCAAATACTGGATCGAAGCCATCGCCGGCGTCACCTGCAATGTGGAAATCGCCAGCGAATACCGCTACCGCGACAGCGTGCCGAATCCGAATGCGCTGGTCGTCACCATTTCGCAAAGCGGTGAAACCGCCGACACGCTGGCCGCGCTGCGCCACGCGCAATCGCAAGGCATGCAGCACACGCTGACGATCTGCAACGCCGCCACCAGCGCGATGGTGCGCGAATGCGCGCTCGCCTACATCACGCGCGCCGGCGTCGAAGTCGGCGTCGCATCGACCAAGGCATTCACCACGCAACTGGCCGCACTGTTCCTGCTGACGCTCTCGCTCGCGCAGGTCAAAGGCAAACTGACCGATGAACAGGAAGCCACGCAACTGAAAGCCATGCGCCACCTGCCATCTGCCATCACCGCCGTACTCGCGCTGGAACCGCAGATCATCGCGTGGGCCGAAGCCTTCGCGCGCAAGGAAAATGCCCTCTTCCTCGGTCGCGGCCTGCACTACCCGATCGCACTGGAAGGCGCGCTGAAACTGAAGGAAATTTCATACATCCATGCCGAAGCGTATCCCGCAGGCGAACTCAAGCACGGCCCGCTCGCGCTCGTCACCGAAGAGATGCCGGTCGTCACGGTTGCGCCGAATGACTCGATGATCGAAAAACTGAAATCCAACATGCAGGAAGTGCGCGCACGCGGCGGCGAGTTGTACGTCTTCGCCGACGGCGATTCGCGGATCACTTCAGGCGAAGGTTTGCACGTAATTCGTTTGCCGGAACATTACGGATCGCTCTCGCCGATCCTGCATGTGGTGCCATTGCAGTTGCTGGCGTATCACACGGCATTGGCGCGCGGAACGGATGTGGACAAGCCGAGGAATCTGGCGAAGTCAGTGACGGTGGAATAGGTCGGGATTTCTCAGATGATTACTAGAGGGGATAAAGTCTGTCGGATCAGAATAAAGTCGGTCGCGAAAGTGACTCTTCCTGATGGCGATTTATTGATTTGCTCGCAGAGTTGACCTCTCCAACTGATCCACCTTCCACTGTCTGGCGAAAGCTGCGACCCGGTCATACGACCCTTCAAATCCCAATGCACATAGATCGATGTGCATCTGTTTCAAAGTCCGTCGTTGCTTGCGTGACTTTATCGCCTCGGTCTTTAACCAGACCGAAAGCTTGAACGCGTATTTGTCGAGAGAAGTCGGAGAGCGTCGATCAGCGTAGGCTGGCTCGACAGTTTCAGCGCGTGATAACGCCTGATGGTATTCCGAGGATAGCCAATCGTTTGGATATCTCCCTCAATGAGACCTGGTCACGAAGGTGCCAGCGTCGAATAATTCCAAGTAATGCCACGTCTATCAACCCAATCCACTACTCACATTGGTAAGTAAGATTGTGTTCTAAACGTGTCTCAGTTTTGGATGCAAATCAACGGCCAGCCAACCGAATAAAACCGAGCCGACGCCTTATTACGGATAAAGACACCGTGCATCACAATATTCCAAATAGACGTAACCCTTTGCATGCATACATTGCGCCCATTGATCTCTCAACCGCAAATATCCTTTAATATTGTTAGGATCTTCTGGAAGTTTGGCGGCCTTGATTTTCTCGTCAGAGAAAATCACGTATTCTGATTTACCGCTCCCACATGATGCTGTGTCGTCCAATCGACCTTCTTTCGTCATTCTCTCCTTGATCCAATGAGCTCCATAAGGTCTAACATCCCTTCCCCCGCTTGGATCACCGTTCATCCAGTAACCTCCAACACCACAGGCAGTCAGAAAAATACTTAGAACGTTAGTAATAAACAATCTTATCCAACATCTCATTTTGAATTTCTCAATAGAATAGAAATGGCTTGCCATACTTCTGGCGGCAATAGTTCTGACATAGAAAAAGGAATCGAAGGAACGATTGCCAAAGTACTCCAAGTTTCATGGAATGCCTGCTGTGCATCATTTCTTCCCCGCTGTGCGTTCCCCTGTTCGTCATATAGTCCGCTTAACTGCCCCCCGATAAAATCATGCGTACCACCAAAGGATTCAATGAGCTTATCCTGCCAGCTACCAGCTTCATATGGTTTCCCAAACAAAGTGCCCTTATAGCCTTGGATTCCTCCAGTAGCGCCTACCATCTTTTCACCTTCCGGCGTCTTGATGAAGTCATTGAGATTACCTAAAAATTCTACTTGTCCATTTTTAAGGGCTAACTTAGGTTTACCGTCCGTTCCCAAGATTGGTAAGTCATCTGGATTTTTCTGGATCGCGCAACGTGAATTATCGACCCCACACAACTTATCCAAGTCCACTCGTGTACCACCCGATCCAATACCATCTCCACGTATCCCTTCACTTTTTCCATCGAGCAGATTGGTCAGGGTGTTGCCGTCCTGATCTACTACTCCGGCAAACTTACGCGAGCTTTCAATAGTAAGACGTCTCATTTCATCCGCTGCAACAGATAACGTTTCCTTGGTAACCGCTGACGCGCCCATTCCGGATACTGCGCCAATCAATATATTCATTGCGCGCTCTTGCATGGCGAGGTCGCTTAGCTGTGTTTGAATCGATTCCTTTTTATCTTCCGGAGCATTTTTGAGTTGCTCCCACAAGGTCTTTCTTTCTGCCTGCACGTAGTCACTGACAGCCTTGCCAGCCTGCTGTCCGAATGCCTGGGTAATGACAACTTGCGCATTGATCTCCTTCTGCACCTTATCAGCATCGAATATCTTCGCTATGCCGGTTTCCTTGTCACCACTTCGCACATCCTTGTTACCGGCTATGCCACTAACTCCGCTTTGGGTCACACTGGCGGCATATCCGTCATCCGAGCCGATGCCTGCACCTGTCAGGCTGGGCACACCTCCCTGACTGCCGGCACCCAGACTGACACCAGCGCTCTTGCCTTCATATTCGGCCTTGTTCTGGATGTCGCTGGTCGTCAGGCTTGCAGTGACCAGACTGTTCCGGCTGTCTTCCACCGCCTTGTCAGTGCTGGCAATCACTGCTCCCTTGAGGTCGGTGTTACCTTCTACCTTGACCTGAAAGCCGCCGTCTCCTGCCTTGATGCCACTCTGCTCCGTCACGCTGGCATAGTCGCTGCTAGTGCAGCTTTTGCTGTAGCTAAAGCTGCCACCGCCTCCCGCACCGATGGTGATGCTGCCGCTCATGTTCTTCTGTTTGCTATCGTATTCGCTTGTGTCCTGCAGGCTTTCGATGAGAAGATCGCCTCCCACTTCGGCCATGACCTGTTTTCCTTCCACTACTGCGCCCTTGAGCGTGGTGTCGCCGCCGGAGTGCATCGCTACTTGGTTGCCAGCGTTGATGTGGGTGTTGGTCCAGCTGACGTCCTTGCCATCCGCGTTCCCACGACCAGAACTTGCAGAAGCCGTCACGCCGAAACCGCTGGTGCCAATGCTGATACCAATGCTCCCACTGCTGCTCTTGTTGGTGCTGTGCTGTTCATCGGTGTTTTTGGCGGCAAGTAATTTAAGTTCATCTTCCGCGCTGAGGACAACGTTGTTGCCTGCACTGATGTCGGAACCCTGCACAGTGACGTCGGAATCCTTGCCCGCACCACTGGCAACGATGGTGACGTTGCCGCCTGCAGCTACCGTGGAACCAGCAGCATGACTGCCGGTTTGCGTCGTTTTGTTTTCACTGCTGGAAGCGCCAATGCTGATACTGAGATTGATGCCGCCTGCCTGCTCGGCGGCCGTGGCATCGCGGCTCGTTGGGTTGCCTTGTGCATCGCTGCCGGTTGCGATCTGATTTGCTTTGCCATTGATGGTGGTACCTTGCCCTGCCTGGATCGCGTCATAGCCACCTTTGGCAGCCAGCCCGGCTGTTGCGCCAGCCAATGCCTTCATCCTGCCGTCATCAGTCTGGCTCGCGGCCTGCGCCATTTGCTGCACAGTCTGCATCGCGCTAATGATCGGGCTGGTGACGGCGAGCGTCAGGCCACTTTGTTTGAAGCGCTGTTCCGTACTGTTGGCATAAGTATTGTTGGCTGCAACGATGTCGACCTTCTTCGCGGCGATACTGATGTCACCCGAAGGGGCAAGCACGTCGCTGCCGATCTGGCTGTAGGTCTGGCCTGCCAATAACGTAACATCGCCACCGATGCTGCCCACGGTGCTGGCCGTGGTACTGGTGGACTGCCTGTTCTGATCGGTGCTCAGTTGCTGCTGGCCGAGGGTTATGCTCAGGCCCCCACTACTGAAGAGCCCATTCTTTTTCGTCTCGTTGAAACTGCTGGACTGGCTGGTGTTGGTCGCCGCTTCGATGGTGAGATCATTACCTGCAATCACAGCGGTGCCGTTGTCGCCGATGACGCTGGAACCTCGGATCAATGTGTCACCAGCCGATGCAAGCGTGACAGTCTTTCCGCCAAAGCCGGTACTGATCGCGGTATCGCTCTGGTTTGTGGCCCGGCCTTCTGTGAGCCGGATGTCGCCACCGGCACTGGCTGCGAGATCCCCCTTGGCATTGACGGAGGCGGCGCGCGCATTGAGGTCGTTGCCGGCTGCAAGAATTGTTTTACCGCCCGAGACAATCTGACTACCCACTTCCTGCGTGCCCGACTCGCGTATGTAGTTGCGATCGGCGACGGCGGCGACTAAATGCTTGATCGCGTTGTCGCCACGGTAGATGAGGCAAGCTATTCGCGAAGGGATCGAGCGTACTATGTATGCAGGACGTCATACGGTGTTATTGAAAGATATTCCTGTGAGTGAGAAAGATGAAGAAGTAATGGCGGCAAGACGGATGGGTTTCTGCCATAAAAAGGGTTGCCTTCTTAAAATCCGATTTATGCTATAAAAAATCTAACCGGAGATACCAAATGACAAAAATTTCTGGATTCAAGCACTTTTAGCTTATTTACACAAAGACGTCCCCGTTGATGCAGTTACCAATCACTTCATCGTTATTCTTTACAACTGTTTGCCGTTTTAATTTCTATCGGCATCATCGCAACCGATTCATTTTTTTTCATAATTTTTTCTGCCGTTACAAGACATTGCGCTCCATCGTTAAATACAACCTCATAGTCGCTATTTGATTCTGGAATAAATGTTTTCCCTATAAAGCAGCCGTCATCAAGCACCGTTACATAAACACCGTTCTTAATTATTGTTTGGGGCTTGAGGAATCTAAATGTAATCGGCTGATTTGCCGCCACATAGATTTCTGCATTCATATACCTCTGATCTACTGAATAAGAAGTCGTAGGTATGCCGATTTTTTTATTGTTCAAATTTTTCTCAAATCCAAGAATCATTTGAACACTCGTCACCATCCCATTGCCTTGTACTTTATCGCTCATGCAAGCGCTATTTGGATATGCACGTACACCACGGTAATCAGTATCGGGAATGACGATTCTGACTCTGGCACGCTCACCGTCAGTTGGCTCATTCAAAACTACGTTTTGTTTGATTGCTGTACATCCAATTAACAGAAAACTGGTCGCCGCAAAAAAAGAAAAACTTTTATACATATACGATGAATCAATTCAGAAATATCGTTCAAGTTAATTAGGGGCTTTCATTTAAATAATAACAGGCTCAAATTATCCGAAAGGAATTTCTTAACCCATAAAGCCATCTTTAAATGCGATTCTTTAACTTCAATTCATCCAATTTTCCAAAGCTACTCTCTGACGCTCAATATTCGATGCGATGTTCGCTACAAATTGCCCAAAATCAAAATTCTCATTGTCGACAAATGCTGTGTAGTCATCATCAAATGCCGGCGTCTCCGAAATTGAATATCTTAGAGATGCAAGCTCAGTCCCATTTTGATTTACTGTCAACCTGCGATTGCTCTTCTCCCCATTCACAACAATTTCCAAGCCTTTTTCAAACGGTATAACTTTGCTTCCAATTCGTAGAATCATATGTCCGGCGTCCGCATAAAGCGCCACTAGCGCCCCACTGAGAAAATCAAACACACCATTTATCTCTATATTTGGAAAAATTCCGTCAATTGGAACTCTAAGAGTTTCACGATAAGTATCATCGGATTGATTCAACTCAAGTAATTGAGAGTACTTACTTTTTGACTGAAGAATTACCATTCAGATGCTCCATTAATATCCAAGGTCTTTTCCTCCTGGTCTAGCAGCTTTTTCGATGATTTGTTCCCAAGTTTTTCCTTCAACTTTACGCATGTAATCGATTGTTGGGCCCAATTTGTCGCCATATTTCTCAAGGTTTCTGGCATAGATTTTTGCCAACTCATCAGGTGGTGTTAAATTCTTGTACTCCTCCCCCAAGTCGCGCCGCATTTGACTTAGCATTCGAGCAGTGGCTTCCGGTGTAGCGCCAGCAGCTCTCGAGTTCAAGCCAACATCTTCTAATGCGCGAACCTCACTGACATACGCTTGCCTTAACGCAGGCAACTCTCCTACCGCACTTGCCCCTTTCACACTATTCGGGCTGCTTTTTAACACTACAATATTGAGCAACGCTAGCGTGTAATTGCTCCACTTTTCTTTCGTATACGCGGCAAGAAAATTAGCTTCATCCTGAGTCAGAATACCAGCCTTCGCCAACTCACTTGGCTCCTTTGGTAATCCCCCCTGATTCGCATTCCTGGCCAGCTTATCCAATGAAGTCAGATAAGCCTTTCTTGCATTGACCTCCACATCCGCTGCCAACATTTTGTCATCCAACGTAGGATTCAACATTTCAAATGGAGTAGCTTTAGATGCCTGCAGTGCCTCGGCTCTCAACCCTTCACAATAAGCACTACGATCGCCGCATTGTGCAAGTTCTTTATCCCGGCTGATAGTGAGCGCGGAATACTTGTCCTTCACCTCTTTTTCACATTGAGCGGTTTTACACGCGGTTAACTCTTCCCTACGCTTTTTAATATCCGCATGCTTAAGATAATTGTTTACCGTTTGATTGAGCCCGGTTGCAGCACCAGCAGCGCCACCTACGGTTGCACCAACCGCCGCACCAGCTAACGTGATCAACGCTTGTTTGGCGTCCTCTGGTATATCAAGAGCCCTAATAGCATTGGCTATTTCCGGTATGAGCTCAGCGCTAACACCAGCGCCCAATGCACCGCCCGTGCCACCAGTCAACCCGCCAAGTATGGTATGAAGACCGACACGATAGATGCCACCCTCATCCCATTTCTTCGCTTCTGCATTCAATTCATCAGCGAGTGCTACATTGCCAGCCTTACGCGCCTTGTCCTCCTCATCAAATAACGCAATAGCTTTATTACCGGCAAATGTGCCAACATCTTTGGACATTTTTTGGCCTAGTTCGCCCATCATGCGTGCAGCCTGATCCTCCAAACGAGCTTGTTTTAGCTGGTTCTCAAGCTCAGCTGCCTGTTGCAACGTCAGAGTATTAGCCAACGCACCATTGGCTGTAGACGCGTCACGACTAGTGAGTTGTTCAGCAGTTTGCTGGCTTTGGGCATTCTGGTCAGCGTTGCTACCGGTGATTGTGATATTTGCCGGACTAATGACACTGAGTGTTTGGCTTTGTTCACTGCCATCTTTCGGTAATGCCTTGTTCGCTGCCGCATTACCCAGAAGGTTAAGTGCGCTGTCGTTACCGAGCTGACTTAAGTTTCCTGCAAGGTTGGCGTCGCCACCAAAGCTCACAGTAGCGCTGAAGTTGCTACTTTTGGTGGCCGTGTCTTGTACATTAACAAGGTCACTACTATTCAGGCTGCCAGTACTAAGGTTGTTCTTACTTTTGTCAGCAGTGCTGGTAATGGCTGCAGCAATCAGATCCGTCACTTTTACGACGTTAATATCGAAACCTCCATCACCCACCGAAATGCCGCTCTGTCCCTGTGCACTTTGATAGTTATGCTTGATACTTTGGTTCGCCATATTGACGGACACTGAACTGGCGCCATAGCAAATAGGAGGAATACACAAACTAATACCAAAGCCACCGCTCTTTTGTTCGCTTTGATATCTGCTGCGGTCCTGCAGAGTTTCGATAGTAAGGTTCCGACCTACATCAAGCTTGACCTGATTTGCGGCGAGTTGCGCACCTTGTAAGGTGGTGTCATTACCGCTTTTGATGGTCAGTTTGTCGGTGGCTGTGATAAGAGTATTGTCGTAAGTGACTTCGCTACCATTGGCTTTGCCTTTGCCATTTTGCATACCAAGTTGGAAGCTAATACCACTCTGCTGACCGATGCCAATAGTAGCGCCTACACTAGCGCTCGAAGATTTGTTGGTGCTTTGTATCTCACTCGTATTGGCAGCGGCTTCCAATATGACGTCGCGTTTAGCATCAAGCACGATTGTTTCCGCCTGAAGCTTTGCGCCCTCCATATAAATATCGGTCTGACGTGCGGTCAGATCGATAGACTTAGCTTGTAGGTTCGTGCCTGTGACTTGAGTAGTAGCGGTGCTACTGTTGCTACTCGATGAAGCACTACCTACACTGACCGACACTCCAAAAGCAGAACCACTCGGATCAGCATTCGCTGCACCTTTTGCTGCCTTACCAAGACCGTCTGCAAATTTCTTCGCGTTCTCAATCGCTTTATAAGTGTCATAACCCGCTTTCAAAGCCAAGGCATTGTCTAAGCGATTATTTCCGGTGCCATCAGCTGAACTCATCGCACTCTCAATGGCAGAGTTAATAAGCCCACCTACTTGCCCTGATGGTTTGGCGCCTACGGTGAAGCTTTTGCTTTCAGAATGATTGCTGCCAGCGGAAGTGTTGCTTGCAGCCAGTAAATCGATGCGGTCGGCTTCGAGCTTGATCGCTTTTCCCGCTAGCAGGTCGGCACCACGCGTAGTGATGGTGGAATCTTGTGTGCTTGCATTACCAGCAACCATGGTTAAGTTGCCAGTGTTTGCCGATAACAAACTGGTGATAGAGCTTTGCCCATCCGATTGGCCGTTTTGCTTATCTGCAGTCGTACCGTAAATGGTCAGGCTGCCGCTAAGACTTGGGGAAAGACCAAACGCCGTACCGGAGCTTTTGCTCGTATTTTCGGCCGTTTGTATTTCCTTAACGACGTCAATGTTGATATTCCTTCCAGCATCGATATGAATATCTTTATCGGCTAATACTGCACTGCCGAGAACTCCGACATCACGGTCGGCGACAATCTTAACGTTACTTCCAGAAACGCTAGACGTAATCGCAATCTGTCCTTGTTGGTCAAGTGTCTCGCGCCCATTACTGGAACCAATAGAAATTCCTGATTGAAAACTCGCCGATAAGCCGGATCGTTTGCTCTCGCTAGTTTGAGAAACGTCGTGACTTTCCAACGCAGCTGCGATAGTCACATCCCTTCCAGCGTTGATTGTGGCGTCATTTACCGCGTTGATGTGGCTGCCAACAATTGTGGCGTCTCTTCCAGCTGAAACCGAAACAGTGTCGCCCGCAATAGAGCTACCGACGACTTGAGTATCGAAAGTATTTACAGTTGATTTATTATTTTTGCTTGAAATGAATCCGCTATTCTTGCTCTCATTAAAATTACTGGACTGGCTGGTGTTGATTGCCGCCGTGATATTGAGATCGTTTCCTGTAATCACGGTAACGCTTTGGCTACCGCTAACGCTGGTCCCACGAATTTGTGTGTCACCAGCGGAAACCAACGAGATTGTCTTACCGTCAAAATTGCTGCCAATAGCGGTATCGGTTTGGCTTTGGTAGCGGCTTTCCGTGCTGGAGGAAGAGCCAAAATTTTTACTCCTCGCGTAGCGGGCGTCATCGTTCTGTGTCGTAGCACGACCTTCGACGAGTTGGATGTCACCGCCAGCGCCAACTACTAGCGAACCTTGGGCGTTAACGGTCGCGGCGCGAGCATTAATGTCATTACCGGTTGTAATAGTGATGCTGCCATTCGAAACGATCTGACTTCCCATTTCCTCTGTGCCGGACTGACGCATATAGTTGCGTTCGTTGGCCGTAAGGTCACTTTTATATGCTGTGTCTACTGTACGCAAATTGACGTCATTACCAGCTGTAACTTGAACGTTACCCATGCTGGAAAGCACACCAGCAATAACACTCAAATCGCGACCTGCACTGGCGACGAGCACGCCTGCATCTTTTGTTACGTAAAGACCGGCCAAGCGATCAAGCTGGGTAATACTACTACTGGATGGCCCCGCAGAAGCTGAACCCGTGCTTGTGGTGCTTTCTACCGTGAGGTCTCTTCCTGCCGTAGCAATGAGACTATCTTCGGCAATGATACGGCCGCCTAAGTTAAGCAAATCTTGCTGGGCTTCTACGCTAACTGCTTTGCCGCCGATAGTGCCGAGATTCTGTACATTGTTTGCGTTGAGTTGCGTGACGTTACGCCCCGCGATGGTGCCGGAATTTTTGAGGTCTCCGGCAAGCTGGATATTGACGTTCTGTCCGGCCAGCAAGGCACCGCCGACGGCAAGATCTCCGTCCCTTGGCATCACATAAAGCTGCGGAACCAGCGCCATCGTCCGGGTTCCATCCGGAAGCAAGACTTCCTGAGCCACGAGCCAGACGATGTCGCTGGTGAGTTGCGCCATCTGCGCGGCAGTCAGGGCCACGCCGGGCACAAGATTCCACTGCTGGGCGTAGGTCGTTCCCGCCTGCATCAAGGCCTGGTACTGGGCTTCGTCACTGGCATAGCCATCAAGAAATCTGCGTCCTGTGAGTTCGGCAACCTGCTCACGCACAAGCTTTTGCTCATAGAAACCATCACCCAGACGTTTTTGTATGGTGTTCGGGTCGGTGTTCAATGCCTGCAGCAAGTAGTCGCTGGAGAGCCACTGCTGTTTGTTGAAGCGCGGGTCGATCTCGTAGAAATGAGTTGCCGCAGGATCATGGCTGTAACGCAGGAGGCTGCTTCCGGGTGCGACGCGGCTAGTCAGTTGCGTGCCCGTTCCGAAAGCACTGGCGTTACTTTCGGCACGCGAAGTATCGAGCTTGGTAGTGACACTCTCGCTCACGAAGACATAGTCCCCGCTACCAAAAGCACCTGCGTTGTGCTGGTAGGGCGAGTATTCGATGGTATCGCGCCGGAACGTGCCGAAATCGGTGACCTTGCGCTGACCCGCGGTCTCGGTATTGGTCAGGGTGCCACCGGAGATATGCAGATTGCCGCCAGCCAGAATCTGGCTGTTGTCGTTAAGGATGTCGCCACCCGAGAGAGTGATCCCGCCACCGGCAATAATCCGGCCTGGTGTGCCCGGATTGTCCACAACAGTCTGCACAGTCTGTGTGCTCGTTACCCAGATGTGATCAAAGTCACGGTAAGAACGGGAAATCAGGTTGTCGTTGTAACTCTCAAGCCGGCTTTTCAACAGCGCCTGATTGCCTACCGGCACGGCAAAGAGCACCCAGACCGGACTGTCTGCAGGATATGAATAGGAGACGGTTCTGTATCCCTCGGATACTTCGTCATATATTCTGGAAGTTAGCTGGTAAGGCGTGCGCGAATAGCCGTCTTCAAAACGATATTGACTGCTAGGGGTGACGTATTCAAGGCGCGAGAAACTGGGATCGCCGTTATCAAATCTATCCGAAGCGCACTTGTAGCAGCGTCCCAACTCACTCTCGAGATACCTCGTTCCTCCCAACCGAATGTAATGGCCGGAGGCCGCACTGCTGGTGGTGGACGTGCGCGTGCTGAAATCGGGATTGATGTTGTTGATCTGTTGCGCGGAGATGACTGCTCCGCCCAGCGATTCAATGGTGGCAGCCTCATTGTTGATCGTGCCTGCCGTGCCGGTGGCATGGCCTTGCGTATCCAGACCACCACCGATATTAAGGGCATTCGCTCCTGTTCCTGCGCTGAAAATCAGCGCACCATTTCGGTTGTTCAGGGTACCGGCGCCGATATCCAGCCGCTCGCGTGCAGCGATCACTGCATCTGAACGAGTGCCGTTGATCGTTTCCGTATCGTTGCTCAGAATATTCGCCGCAATGCCAAGATCATCACCATAAACGCGGCCGGTGCCGATATTGGCAAACGTACCTGCCTGGAGCAAAGTCGCTTCGCCATCGATCAATCCACGGTTGGTGAGATTGCGGGTAGCCGTAATCGTGGTCGCGGCACCCGTAACCTTGCCTGTAACCGCATTGTTCATGTTCACGGTGCTGACAGTGAGCGCATCACCTGCAATGAGGCGGCCCGCATTGGTTACCGAGTCAGCCGTGATCGCGAGTGTCGTGGCGGCGGCAATCTCAGCCGCTGCTGCGTTGTTGATGTTCACAGCACTGACAGTAGCTGCTTCGCCTGCGACAAGTTTGCCTGCATTGTTGATCGAATCAGCAGTAACGGCGAGCGTAGTGCCGCCCTCAATCGCACCCGTTGCCGCGTTGTTGATGTTCGCAGCACTGACGATAGCCGCTTCGCCTGCAACCAGTTTGCCGGCATTGGTCACCAAACCAGTCGTGATCGCAAGCGTCGTGGCACTCGCTATCTCACCCGTTGCCGCGTTGCTGATATCCGCGGCCCTGACGGTAACCGCTTCACCTGCGCCGAGCCGGCCGGCATTCGTCAACGAACCGGTAGTAACAATAGCAAGCGAGCGGGCTGCATCCACTCTGGCGCCATCTGCGTTGCTCAGATCTGCCGCCGTTGCGATTGTCGCCACGCCCTGGGCGCTGATGACTGCATTCGCACCGGCGTTATTGATGGAGCCGGCGGCGTCGATCCTGACATTCCCGCCATTGCCATTCAACGATGTTGCCTGAATCGCTCCTTCGTTCGTCAGAAAACCATTCGATAAAAGAACCAGATTTCCGCCTCCCGCGTTGATCACACCCTTGTTGCGCACACCCATTCCGCTTTCGCTGCCTACCAGATAGATATGACCGGCATACATTCCGCCCAATGCCGCGACATCGAGACTGAATTGCGGAGATGGGCCCGTTCCGGCAATGGGACTTACGCCCTGCGCCACATCGCCGGGGTAGTCGGCGCTGCTGGTGCTGACTTCATTGGCACCTGTAACAACTTTCAGGCGATTGGCCCATACGCCGGCATTGACCTGAACGGATCTGGCAAGAATATCGGTGTAGCTCGCGGTGCGGGTATCCAGACCAAGACCATCGATGCTGATCGTACCCTGCGGAATCCGGTAACTCTCGAGTGATCCTCCGTTTGCCGGATTCATGACTGCCGTACCTGTAGTCAGCGTGACACGATCGGCATTGATGAAGCCGCCACCGTCGACCTGAATACCTGCAGGATTGGCAATGATGACTTCAGCCTTTTGGCCTGCAATCTCGACGTAACCGCGCAGCTGGCTAGGGTTGCTCGAATTAACCTCATTAAGAATCACGCGCGCGGCCCCGCCTGCCAGCCATGGATTGGCCTGTATCAAACCGCCGGTCTGTGTTTGCGCATTGGTTCGACTGTTGTTGAGAATCGCGCCTTTGCGCTGTACGTCGAACTGGCTGTAGGTATTGCGGGACACACCTGCTGCGGAGGGCGTCTGAATATTGACTTGGGGCAGACCATTTGCCGTTTCAAGAATGGTAGGACGCTGATTGCCAGGCGCATTCCGATCAGCGACGATCTGGGCATGTGTCAATGGCATCATCAAGGCCGTGGCGCCTGCAGCAAGCTTTGCCGCAAAGGAAATCGGCTTCATCTGCATGCGATGCATACGTTGTGGATTCTTGTTCATGCCTGCCCCTCGATTGATACGCTGAATATGAAAACGGTTTGGGTAAAAGTCGCAACGACCCGATTAATAGCTCCAGTTCAGACTGAAACCCGCCGTGGTATTGGCGGTTCTGAATCCATCCGGCTTTTTGATGGGTTGACCGACGAAGACGTCGTAAGCACCACCAAGTAAATTGCCCCGCAGGCCGATCGCCGCACCCGCCAGACGCGTACCGATCAGGTACTGGCTGGACTGGCCGCTTACCTCGCCGTAATCAAGAGCAAGATAAAGCTCCTGTTCGCTGGCACCCAGGATGAGGCCGATATCATTGCGCAGCGTCCAGCCGCGATCGGACGAAAGCATCATCTCGCCATCGAATCCGCGTACCGAATACCGGCCACCAATGGCGAACCGGTCCTGCGGCACCAGCGGTGTATCGTTCCACTGCCCACGGAATGCGCCGAGATAACGGAGATTCTGCTGTGCGAGCTGGAATGGCACCGATAAGGAAATGTCTGCATTCCAGACTTCGGGACGGGAAGCTCCCTCTCCGAAAACATCCTCCGGCGCCTCAAGCGCCTGGAATGCACCCGTGCCATGGCGATAGGTAAGGTTCAGATCGAGGGTATTGGCTCCCATGAATTCACGATGTCCGATACCCAGTTCCCATCCTGCCGTCCGTCTGCGCTGTGGCTGTATTTCAGTGTCATCGATGAAGTTATCGGACTCTTTTAAATATCCGCGAAAGGAAAGACTTGTTTTACGTTGCGCATCCCGATAAACCACACGAGACAGCTTGAGATCATTGGTACGACTCGTGCCTGAATAAACGTAATCCTGGTTCAAGCCGGCGACACTCTGGAAATATCGACTGCTGGTGGCAGTTGTGCTCAGCGTCCAATATCCGAATGGCACCGAATAGAAAACTGTTCCACCACGTGTCCCGCGTGCACCGACATCGCCACCTCCCAGGTCATGGTTGATGCTGATATAGAACAGATCATTCAGTGTCCACCAGTTGTCATTGGAAAGAGTCAGACCGCCCTGATATTTGCCTGTGGATTTGGCGCCGGAATCATCGACAGAAACAGATACGCGAAATGGAATGCCCTGCTGATATGAAATGACAAGATCGCTTTGCCCTGGCTGCGCTCCTTCGCCGTCGGCTGCTTCTATCTTGATATCTGCCACTACAGTGGGAACACGCTTGAAGTTCTCCAACCCTTGTTCGATATCGCGCAAATTCAGAATATCGCCTGATCGAATCGGAATGGCGTTCCACTTGGTGCCTCGCGGGTCGGCGTCCGGCGCAAAGCGAATGGCACGAACCCGCCCCGGGATAACGGTCAGTGTCAGATCGCCAGTCTTGATGTCTTGCGGAGCAGCCAGTACGCGCGTCGTTACGAATCCCCTGGCAACGATTTCGTTCTGCGCACGACTCAACACGACGTTGACGCCATTGGCGCCCAGACATCTTCCTATGGGTGAATCTTCTCCTTCAATTACGCTTTGCAAAGCGAACTGAAAACGCTCGGCCGCATCGCCTATCAACGTTATGCGATTGATCCGAAAGCATGGCGATTCGTTTTCCGGCAAGAGAACGACTGCGGGTGCGACAGGCGCTTGCAAGCGAACATCCGGAGTTTTTTCCTGCTGCAAACGTAATTGCCGTTCACGCTCCTGTTGCCTTAACAGTTCGTCGGCAGAAAAACTCTGCGCAAATGACGAAGTGGAAAAGAAGAGCCCACTGATGACAAAAGTAATCGAAGGAAAAAAGGATTTGCGGAAGAAAGAAATTGCAGCGGCTTGCTTTTGCATTTTTACTACGACCCGGAGACCGTGCTCTATATTGTGCGAAGGAACGAGTGACAATATAGAAAATTGCGATGCAAGCGCATCCCATATTCATGGGGAATTTAAAGATATTAAGGTGCGATGTGAAAGTGTTAAATGATAACTTAGAAAAATTTAATATCTTCCGCCGCAAGTATTTTCGAAGAGCGCGTACCTTGGAAACGCCAATGAAACAAATCACGATGACCTGAACGAGCGGCCGCACCTTTGAGTATGCAATCAAGAATGCGCTCGCTACTGATGCAGATGCCATAGACGCAGTCACATCCGCAGATTCCTGTGTATTTCCAGGCCGCATTCTTCAAAACAGCCGCGCCGTACGGCACTGTCTCGTACGACGCATCAGCGCGTGTGCCTGATGCCGTCGGAGCGGATGCTGTTCTCGAACCTACTAAAAACTGATATGCACGGAGTCTGCACTGCGCCTGGCTTCGCCATGGTAGACGGCTTCAATGTTATTGCCATCCGGATCCGTGACGAATGCCGCGTAATAGCCAAGATGGTACGGACGCTCGCCGGGCGCGCCATAATCTTTACCGCCATGAGCCAAGGCCTGTTTGTAAAACAGGTCAACCATGTCTCTGTTCTTTGCCTGGAAAGCGAGATGATGGCGGCCTGTCAGCATGCCTTGCGCAGCCGGGCTGGTTGCTGTCGACACGACCAATTCATCCGCCCAGAAAAAGCCGTCGCCTTCGCCACCCATCGGGATTTGCAGGGCATCGAGGATGGCCGAATAAAAGGATCGTGAAACAGCCAGATCCGCGACAACCAGCTGGATGTGATCGATGAGACGACCGCGGTAAATATCGTGTAGTTCCATGATGCACTCCTCGCAAGTTCGGGTTTTTTATTTTTCCAGAAATCGTGAAAATTTGCAGCTTCTGATTATTTTATGTAGTGGCATCAACGTCTGCTTCGGCCAGTAGAACTCAACAAGATAACGCGGCATGAAATTTAAATTTTTCGATGTAGTCAAATAAGGGCAACGACATCGTCTCGCGGAGATCCGTTTGATGAAAGTGGCTCGTAATGCAACCAACAGGAGGAATGCCCATGTCTTATTTTGATTGCTCGCTCATCCCCGTCCCAACGGCGAAACTGGAAGCGTACAAACGCTTCTCCGAAAAAATGGCAAAAATCTCCCAGGAATATGGTGCGGTCCGCCAAGTCGATTGCGTTCTCGATCCCGATGCCGCGAACGGCTTTGCGTTTCACGCCGAAGAAGCAAGAGAGTTCATTCAAGACGTTTCGCTCCGCGATTTTCCAATGGCGGCGGCCTCGACGGCCGGAGAAACCGTCGTCCTGTCGTGGACAGAATGGCCGAACAAAAGTGTCCGGGACGAAGGACTGCCGCGCATGCTTGCCGACCCGCGCGTGCAACCTCAAGAGGGACAGGAAAGCATCTTTGAGGGAAGCCGCTTGATCGCAGGCGGGTTCCTCAAACTGGTCGACGTTTAGGTCTGCAATGGTTCAGAAACAACCACGCCGTCAGCGAAAAATGGGAGAACCGACGCTATCCTGAAACTGCGCTTCCACCACGCAGGTCCTTAATCGCAATATCCAGGAATGCACGCACTCTGCGGGCTGCGTGTCTGCCTTCGTGCTGCATGACATGGACGGGCAACGTTGCCGTTTCATGATCGCGCAATACTTCGATCAGTCTGCCCTCTGACAGATGCGGCGCCACCATGTACGACAGCACACGCGTTATGCCAAAGCCATCGAGCGCCGCAATAATTGCTTCGTCATTGGACACGACCGTCAGTCGCGGCTGGACGCGAACAACAGCCGGCGTTTGATCCTTCATAAAGCGCCAATCCACCGAAGGCGTTACGCCGTTTGCCGACACAATGACGTGTTGCTTCAAATCGTCAGGTGTAACGGGAATTCCATATTTCTCAAGGTAGGCTGGCGATGCGCACAGCACGCGCCTCACCTTCCCGACAGGGATCGCCTGATAGCTGGAATCCTGCAGTTGCCCGATGCGAATGGCCACGTCCACGCCTTCGTCCATCATGTTGACGACCCGGTCCGCAAATCGGCATTCAACTTCCGTTTCGGGATATTGCCGCAAATACGCCATCACAATCGGCGTGACATACATGCGGCCAAACAAGGCAGGAGCGGTGACCACCAGGCGGCCGCGCACAGCGCCATGGGCACCGGATGCCAGCTCCTCCATTTCCGCGATATCGGCCAGAACCCGGCGGCAATCGCCGGCATAGCGCGCGCCGACATCGGTGACGCGCACCACACGTGTAGTACGCGTCAAAAGCCTGACTCCCATCGCCGCTTCCAGCTCGCTTACAGCGCGCGTAACAACCGGCGGCGAGATGTTCATTTTTCTTGCTGCAGCGGCAAATCCACCTTCCTCCACCACGGCGAGAAAAATTGCCATCGATTCCAGGCGATCCATATTATTTCCATTTCAGAAATAGTGCATTGTCATTTCAAGTTATTCACATTATGCATCGGATCAATGACACTGCATTTGTTCCTTTCAAAGACCAAACGCGAAGCCGAGAAAGGACATCCCTCACATTTTTCAGGAGCAAACATGACCCGCATTAAATCAATTGACGGCACCAACGCCAACGCAGAACAGGCAGAGCTTCTCAATGCCATCCAGGCCCAGCTTGGCATGGTCCCTAATTTTCTGAAGGTATTCGCCAATTCGCCCGTTGCCTTGCGCGCATTCCTCGGTTTGCACGGCATTGCCGGCGACGGCACGCTGGATGCCCTGACACGGGAACGCATTGCGTTGGCACTGGCGCAGCAAAACGGTTGCGAATACTGCGTATCGGCACACACGGCAATCGGTCGCAAAACCGGCCTCTCCCCGGATGAAGTTGCGGCTGCTCGCGCCGGCACCAGCGAAGACGTACAAGCTGCTGTCGCGGTGAAATTTGCGCGCAGCCTGATGGAAAAAAAAGGTGAGATCGGCGCACTCGAACTGGCAGAAATCCGCAGCGCCGGCTATAGCGATTCCGACATCGTGGAAATCATCACCCACGTCGGCATGAATTTCCTGACCAATGTCCTGGGCAAGGCGATGCAGATCGATATCGATTTCCCCAAGGTCAGCCTGAAGCTTGCGGCCTGAGCCGCTCATCCACTGATCACACGCTTGATTGAAATTCGAAGGAGCCGAAAATGGGACGTGCCTTTTCCGATATAGCATTCACCCCTCAGGTGCGCGCCATCCAGACGCAAAAAGGAAGCAGGGAACAATATGCGCATTGGGACCACGTCCCGGATCGCGGCGATCGCCTTGGCCGCAGCGAAATAGAGTTCATCAAGCGCGCCGATCATTTTTATCAGGCAACCGTAAGTGAAACCGGTTGGCCCTACGTGCAGCATCGTGGCGGTCCGAGCGGATTCCTCAAGGTCATCGACGACAAGACATTGGGATTTGGAGACTTCGTCGGCAATGTGCAGTACATCAGCGTAGGCAATCTGAAGAAGGACGACCGCATTGCGCTGATCTTCATGGATTACGCGAATCAGCGGCGCCTCAAGCTACTGGGGCGGGCGCGCACCGTGGAAATAGCCGACGAACCGGCTCTCGCGGAAAGCCTGCGCATCCCCGGCTATGACGGCCGGATTGAGCGCGCTTTCATCATCGCCGTGGAAGGCTTTGACTGGAATTGTCCGCAACACATCACGCCTCGTTTTACCGAAGAACAAATCGGAAGCATGACCGCGCCTTTGCATAGCCAAGTACAACGCCTGAAAGATCAGTTGGCCAAAGCTTCTACCGTGAAGTTGCCGGAGGAACTGGGCGAAGGACAGCTTGCATTGAAAATCAGCGGCGTGCGGCAGATTACCAAAACCATTCGCGCCTACGAGTTGCGCGATGCGAACGGCCACAAACTGCCTGCGTTCAAGGCAGGCGCGCATCTGGATGTGCCGGTGCGGCTCGCGGATGGAAGCATGGGCACGCGCTGTTATTCGATTACGTCCAATCCGCTGCATCGAAACGTTTATGAAATTGCGGTCTTGCGGGAGAGCGACGGCAAAGGCGGCTCCAAGGCGGTGCATGAAGAATTTCGTCTGGATATGGTTCTGCACTGCTCGTTACCGAAAAATCATTTCTCTCTCGACGCAGAATCTTCACGCGCCGTATTCATTGCAGGCGGCATCGGCATAACGCCCATCAGAAGCATGCTGTACGAGGCCCATGCACGAGGACAGGATTTCGAATTGCACTATGCGGTGAAATCGCGGAACGACGCCGCCTTTCTGGAGCAGCTGGAAATAGAATTCGGGGGGAAAGTCCATATCTACCCCGCTGACGAAGGCATCCGCCTGAACGTGCAAGCGCTCTTGACGAAGAGTTTGAACAACCAGCATGTTTACGTGTGCGGCCCGGCACGCATGATTGAAGCAGTCGTGCAAACCGCGCATGAGCTCGGGCTGGATGAAAAACGTGTTCGTTACGAACGCTTTGACAGCGGCATCGACCGGAACACTGATCAGGCCGTTACCGTAACGCTCGCCAAAAGCGGGAGAGTGATCGACGTGCCGGCCGCAAGCAGTATTCTGGATGCAGTCCAGCAGGCCGGCATCAATGCTTCGGCATCGTGCCGGACCGGAAATTGCGGAATGTGCGCAGTGAAGGTCTTGGCAGGCGATCCCGATCATCGCGATCAGGTTCTTTCCATGGAACAGCGCACCGAGGACAAACTGATGTGCATCTGTGTTTCACGCGCCATTGGCAATGCATTGACGCTGGATTTATAAAATTCATTGCGCCCTGGATTGCGCACTTTCTGTTGTGCGGCATTGTTATATTGCGGAATCGATTAAAAGAAATTCCCGGCAAAGTGCGTGATTTTTCGGCAGCTGGCGCGGATATGGCGCGCCAGCTATTGCCAGCAGTGACTTCAGCGGAATAATTGATGCAGGCCTCTTTAAAAGAGATTATTTTTTCGATGCACATCGATACCGGATCAAAGGAACGAACCCATCGCAGAAGTATCGTATTCCCTTCATTGAAGGGAATACCTATGTCAGTTCCATTGATTTCTATTGATCGACAGCAATCCAGCGTCTATGAATGGTTCCTCACCTATGGCCCGAAGTTGCTTCATTCCAGATTTGGACATGACGATATTTCTTCATGCCTGCAGAGTGCCGGCGAAGTTGCACCGAACAATGAAAGAACGGTGGAAATCATGTACCGGCATGTGCACATGGGTACCCATTTGATCGAAGACCTTGTATCAAATGCGGGGCAGTTGGCTAAACACATTAGCGACAGATATACGGTGCTGGCTGCCGCTACATCAATCAATTAACTGCCGCCGCATGGCCCGGCTAGCTGATGCGCATGACGCTGCCATCAGTTCCGTGCTGGGCCACCAGCCGACGTGCAAGCTGGTAAGTTGCAACATCACTTTCCTGAAAATTCATGTATTTCGCCAGCTCGTTGACCTCGACGGCAACAGGCTCGCGTCGGCGATTGACGTTGCGAAAACGCAGATATTCCTGCAACGCCCACAGTAGCAGCGAACCGCCAAGCGCCAGCACGATCATTCCGTACATATAGGCAAGATGTTCCAGGTTGGTCAGCTCCCGAATGTAAGTCAGTTCACCGTATGAATGGGACAACCCAAGCATCCAGGCGACGATCGTAATCAGCGGCATCCACAGGTAAACAAAAATCCCCCAGAACACGATAGTGAATACGCTGCTGCCGATCTTGGTATGGCGTGCCACCAGATCCGGCATATTAAGAATCAGCTTGTAACGGGGTTTGGTTCTTCGGTTCATCTTTGCTCTTTCAGAGAATGTCGGGTTGACTGTTCGGTGCAACCTTGATCGGTGCTGTTTGGGTTTGCGGCGTTGCCGGTGCGCGGATACCACGATCAGGACTGACCCATACCGCGCGTTTGTTGCTTGCGCGCAGGATCGCCTTCGGCAAGGCCCAGATCGTGGTGCACATGTTCAGGGTCCAGTAGAGGAGCGGATACCAGATCATCCAGAAATACTGGCGGAACGATTTGTGATCGTAGTGACGGTCGAGAATCATGCCGGTCAATACCTGCAGCAAACAGGTTGTGCCGATGATCACGCCGTGCCAGCCGGGAATGATCTGCACTCTCCAGTTCGGCGGAACGTAAATGAACAGGTCGACGAACCACAGCATCAGCACCGTGCCCATCGAGAATGCCCACAGCACCGACATGATGTATTCGAAGTACACCAGCCACATGCGGCGCAGATGCCAGTGACGGAACGCGTAGGCGTATTTGAAGATCGCCTGAATGCCGCCCATCGCCCAGCGCAGTCGTTGCTGCCACAATCCCTTGACCGTTTCCGGCATTAAAATCCAGCACAGCGCGCGTGGTTCGAAACGTACATCCCAGTGATTGATCTGCAGCTTCCAGCTGATGTCGATATCTTCGGTCAGCATTTCCGGACTCCAGAAGCCGACATCGAGCAATGCGCGACGGCGGAACATCACCACCACGCCGGATACGGTAAACAGACGCCCGTAAATACGTTGCGTGCGTTTGATCAACCCGATGATCGACGAGAATTCACCGACCTGCAAACGGCCGAGCAATGTTGAACGCGTGCGGATACGCGGATTGCCGGTGACGGCGGCCAGACGCGGGCCTTTCTGGAAGTGACGCAGCAGCCACGGAATCGCATCCGGATCCAGAATCGCATCGCCGTCGATGCACATCAGGAATTCGCTGCGCGCAATCAGTGCTGCCGTATTCAACGCTACCGCCTTGCCCTGGTTGTGCGCCTGATGCACGACGCGCAGCTTCGGGTAATACGTCATCAATTCATCCAGAATCGCGCCGGTGTTATCCGAACTGCCGTCATTGACGCAGATGATTTCGTAGTCCGGATAATTCAGTCGCGACAACGCATCGACCACATCCTTGATGTGATCGCCTTCATTAAAACAGGGCACCACCACGGAAACCGGCGGATACGATGTCAGTTCGCCCATCGCATCGGTAATGCGCAGACTGCGTCGTTCGTAACGCAGGTAGTACGTGATGCCACCGATGATCCACACGTACGCCATGAACAGCGGGTAGTAGAACGTGTAGCCGAACAGGATGTTTTCAAATTGCATCGCTTACCTTTTAGCTGGATGGGTTTCGATCGATATTTCAGGCTTGATGACGTCTTCTTCCGGTTGATTGGCATGGAAGTCGTCCGGGTAGTAGCCCAGATTGCGTGCGCCCGCAGCGTGCAGTTGACGCAGTTGTGCGGCAAGCACTTTGGACGGAATCGGCCTGCCGGTTTTCCAGTCGCGGCTTTGCAGCTCGAACACCGTGGTGCGCAATGCGCCCGGTTGCTGCTTGACCTTGTCCATCAGTTGCGCCAGCCAGCCGGACGGGTCGGCCGCGCCCTCCATGTACGGCATCGCCATGATTGCGGTGTAGTCGTACGTCGCGAGAAAACTCGGCAGCGTCTGCGCAAACCAGTCTTCCGACGCCGGATTGAGCACGGGTTGCGCATACAGATTGCGTGCAGTCATCAGCGCCGGCTGATACTTGCGCAAGGTTGCCGCCAGTTGCATCGTGAAGTCGTTCAGGTACGCCGTTTTTTTCCCGATCCATGTGCTGCGCAACTGCGGATTGTTGCGAATGTCCTGCAGCGAACCGGGCAGTTTCCACTGATCGCGATAGACAGCCAGTGCAGCAGGACTTGCATCCTCATAATCGGACAGCGTTGCATCGTCATGGAACAGCACGCCGGCAAACAACGCATGCTTTCCGAGGTCTTCATAAATCTCGGTAATCACCTGCCGCGCAGCCGGGTCGAATGGCGACAGACGCAGATAACGATTCTGCGATGCGGAAGCCGGCGCGCCCGGCATGGTCTGCACCAGATGCGTCGCCACCGGATTGGCAGCCGGCAGCTTGAATGCCATCACCGGCATCCAGGCGAATACGCGTACACCGACGCGTGTTTGCAATTGCCACGCAACGCGAGCAAAAAGATCGCTGCGCATCGGCATGTTGCGGTTCGGGAAGTACAACGCGTCCGCCACGCCATCGCCATCCGGATCGGCATACGCCTGCAGATACACAGTGCTTGGATGCAGGCGATAGATACGCTCAAGCAGTTTGGAAAGATTTTCTTCCTGCACTGCAGGATCGGCGTCGTACACATAATCCAGATCGACATGCACAACACGTTCCAGCGGCTGCTCGATGCCGTCATATCGCGACGGCTGGCGCAGCAATTCGATCAGGCCGGCCACGCCGGTGTTGAATACCATCAGCGAGCGGCGAATCCGGTTTGGATTGTCTTCCAGCGTATTGGGACCCGGCTCCAGATTCAGCGAAACCGGCATGCCCTCTTGCGCCGCGAACTTGTTGGCGAAATCGTTGCTCGCGCCGTACGGCCAGACAATCGCGCGCGGCCGTTTTCCGGTCTCGCGCTCAATCAGCGCTGCACTGCGCCGCAGATCGGCCGTGACGCGTTTGGCATATGCGGCATCGTTTTCGTATTGACCGTTTTGCGGCGAGTAATGACGACTGACCGCCGCCGGCAACAGATTGCCTTGCGGATTGGTCTGGATGCCCTGATGCAGGCTGTGCGTGTGCGACGCCACTTCGACCAGACCCGACTTCATCATCTCGCGCACTTGATCCCAATTCACAAACTGCGCGCGCGGCACCGTGATATCGCCGAACTGTACAGACGTGTTCTGCGGCGTTTGTATCCAGTCGCCGACGATGGCGATCACAGCCGGATAATTGAACTGCTTCAACAGCGGAAAGACCTTGGTGTACATGCTCTCGAAGCCGTCATCGAATGTCAGCAACAGCGCCTTGTCCGGCAACGGCGTCTTGCCGGCGCGTGCATCGATAATCTGTTGCAGGCTGACCGGGTGATAACCGTTCTGCTCTATCCACGAAAGTTGCTGAACCAGATCCCTGGTATCGATGGCGGTCGATTCCGGCCATGTCTTGAATGACTCACGCACGTTGTCGCGGATGTCGTGCCAGCACAGCACGCGATAACTCTGCGGCGGATCGTTGGCCGGAGCCAGCGTTTGCAAATGCGACACACCGACATCAACGACCGCTGCAGTCGATGGTTGCTGCGCGACTGCGGCAGGCGCAGCCAGGGCCGCGCAAGTAACGGCAAGCGCCGTCAGCCATGCGGATGTAATTCGCAACGCGCGATGCGATGGTGTGGGGATGCTCATTTAATTGCCCAATTCAAATTCAAGTAACCGTAATCGCGTTTTTCGCGCACACCGTCATACGGATGCGTACTGACGCCGATGCCGTAACTGATGCTGAACGCATCGTCGATCGCCCATTCATGCCCGTAACGCGCACCCGATGTGCTGCCGCTGGTGAAGCCGTCCTGCCAGTAACGGCCACCGAATACCTGTACCTGTTGCGTGAACGAACGTCGATAGCGCCGCCATGTGCGCCATTGCCCGTCGAGCGTGATGGTCGCCTCGTGATCGTTGGCAGGATTGAAGTAGACGGCGTTGCGTGAACTGTTTTGCGATGCGGCCAGCCCGAGGATCGAATCCAGTTTGAATACCGGTCCGCTGACCCAGCGTTCGGTCCATGCAACGGCGGCGGCATTGCGCCGGTTGTCGTCGCTGAAATGCGTGTTCGACACTTCCGCATCGATGCTGCGCGATTCGTTCCGTTGCCACAGCAGGCCTGCGGTCAAACGTCGTCCGGTGACATTGGCGTCGAACGCCTTGGCCGATAAATCATTGACGTTGGAATCCGCTTCCAGCCGCAGGTGCCAGGCATCGGAGAAATCTTTGGTCATCGACAGCACGGCGCCGGTACGGTTGGCGCTTTCGATTGCACGATTGATTTCGGCGGCCAGCGTCAGATCGCGCACGCGATAGTCGAGACCGACGCCGGCGCGAGTGCGCGACACACTGCGGCCATCGCCGGCATCCGGATCCGCATCGCCATCCGCGTACGACACATGGCTGAACACGCGATACGCGTCGCCAAGCGAGTTGGTCAGCGGTGCGGAATACAACTGCGCATCGATGATCGATTCCGCGCCCGCTTCACCGCCGCCATTGCCGAACGTACTGGTGACCTGCAGGAAAGGACGGTCATAGATATCGACGCGCCGTGCAAAATTCTGTACGCCCTTGTTTTCCGGGTAGTCGTTCTGCAGCGCAGGCAATGCGGCTTTGGCGTCACTGAACTGATTCAACACCAGCAGTGCTTCGCCTCTGCCGGCCTGCGGCCCGACCGATTTGGGATCGTCTACCAGCAGCAGCGTGTACTCCTCCAGCGCGGCGCGCGGTTGTTCACGGGACATATGCAGGTCGGCCGTTGTTTCGCGAATTTGCGAATTGAATGGCGCGAGCTTGCGCAATGCCGCCAACCGGTCCTCGGCCTGCTGCAATCGATCCGCATACATGCGCATCTGGATCGTCAAAACAGTTGCAGTCGGATAATCCGCATTCGGCGCTTCCACACCTACAATGCCGCGATCGGAAAATTCCGGTGTGGCAGGCAGCAGCCGGTCCGCCTCGGCTTGCGCCGCATCGTGCTGTTCGGCTTCGGAATACGCATAGGCCAGCGCGACGTGCCATGAATCGACATCCGCCACATCACCACTCCTGGCGTCGGCGATTGCAGCCTGATACAAGTCACGCGCTTTTTCCGGCTGTTCCAGATATAAATAGGCATCGGCGGCAGCCGCCTTCGCATAGGGCGGCAGTGCGATGTCGGCTGCTGTCAGCGATTCATATAGCTGCACGACCTCTTTCATTCGCTGCCGGTCGCGCAGCGCAACCATGCGATCGAATTGCGTGATCGGTTTTGCCCCGAATTGCGTCGTGACATCCGCGTTCTCGATCAACGCAGCATCGGTGGTTGCGAAACGCGGCGTCTTGTAATCGACGCCAATCTGCGCTTCGCCATAGCCGACCGTGTTTCCTGCGGCACCGTGCGCAAGCTGATGTTTTTCTTCCGCGTTGAAAAAATCCGGATGACGATTGGCAGCGCGCTCGGCCAGATAAGGCATACCCGCACCGGCCAGCGCAAATGCGTGACCGCGCGTCGCGTCGCGTGATTGCGGTTCAAATCGCAACACATCCTGATACGCAGTTGCCGCCTGCAAGGGTTCTTCGCGTTGCGCATGTATCTGCGCGAGCATCATGATCATCGGCACATCGCCGCGTTTGTAATCGGAACTGAACGCAGGCAGATATTGCTGCACATACCGCAGCGCATCGTCGGATCGTTTCTGCCCCAACAGGGCATTGACCAATCCCTGTCGCGCATCGAGATCGCCCGGCTTCTTGCTTAACAACCGGCGATAAATTTTTTCCGCATCCGGATAGCGTTTCACCTGATTGGCCGAATAGCCGAGTGACTTCAATACATAGTCGGGCGTCTTGTCAGATGCCATCAGCTGATCGTAATAGGCCAATGCCTTGTCATGCTCGCCGGCCCACCCGAATACGACGACCAGATCGTGCAGCACGTTTGCATTGTCAGGATAAGCGCCATGCCAGCTTTGCAATTGTTCAATGGCGGGCGTGGTCTGTCCCTGACGCGCCGCTCTGATAAGCGCGTCATATTCACTCTGGGGAATGGCGGCATTGGCCAGACCGGCGGTACATAACCCAATGAAGCAAAAGGACCTGAAGGCTGCAAGTTTGATGCGCGTGTGCTTTTTTACCATGTGTTTTTCTGTAACTACACGCAACCAAAAATTGGTCGCGTGCAATGTTCTTGATTGGCGGCGTATATTGCAGAGGGGAATGACTAGCTAGATGAACAACTAGTTAAAATTCGCAATGTGTATTTGTATTCATTCGAGTTCACAATCGCGTTTTTAAATTTATACACAAAAGTGCGTCGATGATCTGCGATGAGAGAAGCTGCGTCTGTACGGTAAGGCACTTACTCGATCGAGGGTAAAAGAAAATGAGGCCGAGCGATGACAGTCTGGCTCTCTTGAATTTCACTACGAACAAATCGATATTTTTTCAGGCACGTCTGCCTGTGTGATCGTGCCGCATTCCTGACAGGAGAAAATATTTTGGCAAACGCAAACGAAAAAAATCACGCCGACCTGATCGAGCAGTTGCAACTTCTGGAATACGCAATCAGGCGATCGATCACGGTGCGTGAAGATCAGGATGAGCCTGCGGAGCTGCAGCACAAGGAAGACGTCAAACGTTATGGCGTCGATGTCGAGGATGACATTACCAAAGGCGATCTTCTCAATGCGGTGCAGACACTGGTTCGTGCGAACCAGAGAAAAGCAACGCCATAGATGTGGCACGCAGAAAACTTCTGCCATGCAGCCTCATCAAGAAGCAATCGCATCTACCAGACGCGCCATCGCAAAAAGACAAACCGCCACCGGATCGAACAAGGCGTTACGTGCAGACGTAACGCCTTTTGTGTTTGGTCGGATCGGGCATGAAGTTAGGTAGCGCTAACTTCATGCTACCAGTTGATCAGGTCTTGTTTGTCTTGACGGCTCAGGCCGCGATACAGATCGAAATTGGCAATCCACTCTTTGAATGCAGCGTTGAAATCCAGGTAAAACGAAACGATGGTCATGGTCATAATAGCCTCGAAATGTAACGTGCCTGCGCACAAATTAATCAATGGAATTCACAATTGAGGGCCGGGTTTTCATCACCGGGAACATGCTGCCGTATCAGCCCGCCGTATCAGATAGTGGATAGCCGAAATTAGTTCATCGGCGCGGAAAACCGCACAGCGATTCTTTTTCGGCGGCGCGCGTTTCCGGCAGAAACGCCTACAAGGACGCAGCATGCAGGCGATACAAAATCTGACACGAATGCAAACGACAATAAAAAAAGGGACGAATTCATCGTCCCTTTTTTGTGCAGCATGCGATGCGTGCACCGCTTCGCATCATCGGCAATCTGCAGCATCCGCTTCCTTCACGAAGCATCGGCAGCGCCGAACCTCATGCGCAGGTCATTCCTTCCACTTCACTTCAGCAGGACGCTTCCGTTTAAGCCGATAGCGCATGAACATCTTCATTGCGCCAGCCACGACAACGAAGATCGCCACAAATATCAGCAGATCGGGCAGCGTCATGGTTGCCAGGATCGTGTTGACCGGCGTGGTTTCGGAATGGGAGAGAAGCTCCGGCTTCACCAGCACAAGCCAGACAAGCAGGGAGAAAAGAAAACTGATGACGATCATGCTTAACCTTTTGTGCGAGCGATCAATATGCGAGAAGGAGTTCGGGTAAAACAGGATATGCATCCTAGCCGACGGCGCTCATTATCCCAAAATTCTCGCGGATGCCAAGCGTTCTCTTTCCCGCATTATCTTCCCTGCCTGCGGCCGAAGCAGCCGCAGGCCATCACGCAGGCTTGCCGCCCTTGCGATGCGTTTTCGGCTTTGCGGCGCCTGTTTTTCCGACGGTATTGCGCGCCTTCTCTGCCACGCGTCGATCGCCGCCCTTGTTCGGTGCGGACAAGGTAATTCTCTTGCCGCCGGTCGGCTCCTGCGCCGGCCGCACGCCGGAATGGCTGATCCTCAATTTGTGCACGCCCACCGCGACCGTTTTCAATTGATCGAACACTTCGGTCGGCATTCCCGCCGGCAGATCCAGCAGACTGTAATCGTCAAAGATTTCGATACGGCCGATGTATTTGGCTTCCAGTCCCGCCTCGTTGGCAATCGCGCCGACGATGTTCGCAGGCTTGATGCCGTGCGCATGGCCGACCTCGATGCGGAAGGATTCCATGTCCACCGTGCCTGCCTTCTTGCGATCGACGCGCTCCTTCTCCTTCTTCGGCGCGACCGGCGACTCGGTTGGTGCGGCCGATGCGACTGGTGCGGCCCGTTCGGTGCTGCGTTCCGGACGATCGGTACTTTCCTTGCGTGCAGGTTTCTCCGCGCGCATGCCTGCATCGCCGGCAGGCTTGTCGAATGCAGCCGGTTTTTTCGATGCAGGTTTCGCGGCTGGTGCAGCGGCGGTGTCTCCGTCCGCGCTGATGTTCAGTTGCTGCCCGGCGACCCATACTTTCTTGAGCTGTTCGAGCATTTCTCCCGGCAGGTTGTCCGGCAGATCGAGCGTGCTGTAATCGTCGTAGATTTCAATGCGGCCGATGTATTTGGAATCGAGCGATGCTTCGTTGGCAATCGCGCCGACGATGTTGCCCGGCTTGACGCCGTGCGCATGGCCGACCTCGATGCGAAAGGTCTGCATGCCCGCATCCGGCGCGCGCGCAACGCGTTCCTTGCGCGGGAAAGCCGCACGCTCGCCCTGCTCCGCACGCGCAGGCCGCTCCGAGCGTTCTGACCGTTCCGGACGCTGGCTGACAAAATCGGCGCGCTCGAAACGGCCGCCGGAGACAGGACGCGTTTCCGACCATGAACGTTCTGCATCGATTCTTTTTGCATCGGTTTTCTTGTCCAGCAGCAGCGGCACATCGCCGCGCGCCAGTTTCGCCAATGCGGCTGCGATCTCGACGGCAGGCACGTTGTGTTCGCGCTCGTAATCCTCGATCAGCGTGCGGAACGTCTCCAGCCCGCCCGCCGCAATCGCCTCGCCGATCTGATCCTTGAAGCGGGAAATGCGCACATCGTTGACCGCCTGCACGCTCGGCAATTCCAGCACCGAGATCGGCTGGCGCGTTGCGCGCTCGATCGCCTTCAGCAGATTGCGCTCGCGCGGCGCGATGAACAGGATCGCCTCACCGCTGCGGCCGGCGCGGCCGGTACGACCGATGCGATGGGTATAGCTTTCCGGATCGTGCGGCACGTCGTAGTTGATCACGTGACTGATGCGCTCGACGTCCAGACCGCGCGCGGCGACGTCGGTCGCCACCAGAATATCGATCTTGCCGTCCTTCAGTTGCTGGATCGTGCGCTCGCGTTGCTGCTGTTGAATATCGCCATTGATCGCTGCGGCGGAAAAGCCGCGCGCCTGCAATTTGGTCGCCAGCTCTTCCGTACCCAGTTTGGTACGCGCAAAGATGATCATGCCGTCGAAGGTTTCCGCTTCCAGAATGCGCGTCAGCGCTTCCAGCTTCTGCATGCCGCTGACCAGCCAGTAACGCTGACGGATATTGTCGGCAGTGCCGGTTTTGGCAGCGACCGTAATCAGATCGGGATCGCGCAGATACGTCGTCGCAATACGTTTAATGGCGGAAGGCATCGTCGCCGAGAACAACGCGGTCTGACGCGAATCCGGTGTCTTCTGCAGAATCATTTCCACGTCATCGATAAAGCCCATGCGCAGCATCTCATCGGCCTCATCCAGCACCAGCGTCTTGACCTTAGACAGATCGAGCGAGCCTTTTTCCAGATGATCGATCACGCGGCCGGGCGTGCCGACAACCACATGCACACCGCGACGCAATGCGCTCAACTGCGCGCCATAACTTTGACCGCCGTAAATCGGCAACACGTGGAAATTCGGAATATGCGACGCATACCGCTGAAAAGCCTCCGCCACCTGGATCGCCAGTTCACGCGTCGGCGCCAGCACCAGCGCCTGCGGCGTGGACTGTTTGATATCGATGCGCGACAGGATCGGCAGCGCAAACGCCGCCGTCTTGCCGGTGCCGGTCTGCGCCTGGCCGAGCACATCGCGGTTGTTCAGCAGCAGCGGGATCGTGGCGGCCTGGATCGGCGATGGCGCTTCGTAACCGAGCTCCTTCAGCACGCGCAGCAGCGGCTCGCTCAGGTTAAGGTCGGAAAACAGGGGGAAGGATGGTTCAGACATGGTTGCTCACAGGAATATTCAAATCGCGGATTGCGAAGGATGGGACGCAGTTTACTCTCTTGCCGTCCAAATCCCCTCACAAAGCGCCATCAAACCGCGAATCGATGTCATAAGCGACGGAACCATCCGACAAATACCGGCACTTACCTGAACCCGCAAAACAAGGGCAAAGCCGCATAAAGGAGTCAAAAATGGCAAAAGACACGACAAACGACAGCCGAAGTGAAAAGGAAAAAATGCTGGCAGGCGACCTGTACACCGCCGACGATCCCGAACTGGCCGCCGCATCGCACCGCGCCTACCAATTGATGCGCGAATACGAACAACGCTACGCCGTCAGCATCGCCGAAGGCCGCAAGGTACTGGAAGAACTGCTCGGCAATGTCGCGCCCGACGCCCACATCAAGCCGCCGCTTTACGTCGATTACGGCAAATACATCACCATCGGCGCAGGCACGTTCATCAACTACGGCCTCGTTGCACTGGACGTTGTCTCCATCACCATCGGCAGCAACGTCAAGATCGGCACCAACGTGCAACTGCTGACACCCACGCATCCGGTTCAGCCGGAACTGCGGCTGCAAAGACTGGAAGCGGCCAGACCGATCGTCATCGGCGATAACGTATGGATAGGCAGCGGCGCGATCGTTCTCGCCGGTGTGACTATCGGCGAGAACAGCGTCATTGGCGCGGGAGCGGTGGTGACGAAGGATGTGCCGCCGAATGTAGTGGCGGTCGGCAATCCGGCGCGCGTGGTGCGTCGCTTCGATGCAGACGATCAGCCTCCAATCAATTTCTCATAAGCCGCATATTCGCGCGATAGCGCGCAGATCGTTTGGACATCAGCATCGAGCCGCTGCAGCTCGGCGCGCCGCAGTAACAGGCGAACGCGCGCTTGATCGCTGGTGTGTGGCGGCCTTCATAAATCAATGTGTAGTCGTAACTGAGTTCTTCGCCGCGCTCGATCTCGTAGAGCGCGTGGATCCAGACGCGGCCGTCTTCATGTTCCAGCGCTTCGCAGTTCGGCTCGCATGAATGATTGATGTAGCGCGCATCGTTGCCTTCGCGGGCACCGTCGATGACGCGGCCGTCGTTGAGTGTGAAGAAGTAGGTCAGGTTGAGCGGATCGTTTTGATCGCGACGGCACTCGGCTTCGGGCCAGCTGATGCGTTCGCCGTGGTATTCGATGATGCAGTCGCCGGGCGCGATACGACGGCGTGCGAATACGCCGCGTCCGTGAATAACTGATGTTTTGACGATGCAGGGGGATGAGGCGGATGCAGACAACGGGGCAGACATGACAGCACATTTCCTTTAACAAACCAGAAGGCGGATTCTACCGTTCGCCGCACAATCGGCTGGTCGGACAGCGTACATGGGATGGGATGCGTTACTTGTTGTCGAATCCCGATGCGATGCTGCTCGTGCCGAACAGGTCGTGTGCATCCAGAATCGCGTAGACGATATCCGGGTTCTTTTCCAGACATCTTCTGACTGCGGCAGGCACGGTCTGCCGCGTCTTCTTGCATAGCCCCGGTTGTTCGATGAGGTGGATGTTCAGCCCGCGCACGGTGCGTACTTCGTTATCGCCCGGTGCGATGTGGAGCACGATGCCGAGCTGTTCGTGCATGCGTTCCTTGATGTAGAGCAGCTCGGCGTAGTTGGCGATGGCTTCAATGCGGGTGAGCAGCTTCTTCTCTTCCTGCCTGGTGAGCATGAGGATGCGCATGTCGCTGGATGGATCGTTCAGCAGGAGTTCGCGGTCGCAGCCGCACGCGCCGGGCGGGCATTCGATGCGGATGGGGGCGGTGAATAGTTGCGACATGGCGTCCGGGTCGGCTTGGCGTTGCGTTCAGGTTGGCATGCGTTCGGCGGTCAGGCCTTTTTGACGAATTCTGACTTGAGGCTCATCGCGCCGAAGCCGTCGATCTTGCAGTCGATATCGTGATCGCTGTCGACCAGGCGGATATTCTTGACCTTGGTGCCGATCTTGAGCGTGCCGCCCGATCCTTTCAACTTGAGATCCTTGATGATGCTGACGGTATCGCCGTCCTGCAGGATCGTGCCGACTGCATCGCGGTAGACCTTTGCAATTTCTGCGGTATCGGCAGCGGCCTGGGCCGACCATTCGTGCGCGCATTCCGGGCAGATGTAGTTGCCGCCGTCTTCATAGGTGAATGCGGATTGGCATTGCGGGCAGGCTGGTAGTGCGCTCATGGTGATCTTTTCAGTGGAAATCGTACGGCTGGAGAAGGAAGTATAACTGCGCACCGCCGCACCGATGCATGCGGCCGGGTACAAACTGCCGGCGGCGCACGCGGGGCTGAATACATGCCGGACGACAAGACGGCGGCAGCCTTGCCAAAGCAGGTCATAATGCATGCGCGCCACGCAGTTGCAGACAGTCTGCATCCCCCATCAAGCACAACCAAGCACGTTTAAGAAAAGACCCGAACGATGCTTCCCGATCCTTCCTTTGTCCTACCCGTTGGTTCCGATTGTTTGAGCGATGCGTTGCGCGTGATGATCGGCGACGATCTGGTGGAGGATGGCTGGTCGCGGCAGGATCTGTTTTTATCCGATGAGCTGACACGCACGCTGGCGCTGGAGTGCGGCGTGCTGAGCGATAGCGGCGCGTTGCAACCGGCGGGCGTGGGCCGGGGCGGCGAATCGGCGATACGGCCGGAGGTGCGCGGCGACCGGATTGCATGGCTGAAGGCGGGGCAATCGCCGGCATGTGATCGCTATCTGCTGATCATGGAGAATCTGCGCGTTGCGTTGAACCGGACGCTGTTTCTGGGGCTGGACGAGTACGAGAGTCACTTTGCCTTCTACGCGCCGGGCGCATCGTATCGGCAGCATGTGGATCGTTTTCGCGATGACAATTGCCGCACCGTCTCGGTGGTGATTTATCTCAATGCGGACTGGCTGCCGGAACAGGGCGGCGCGTTGCGCCTGCATCCGGAAGGAAAATGCACGGAGGATATTGCGCCGCTGGGCAGCCGGCTGGTGCTGTTCCTGTCGGCGGACATGCTGCATGAAGTGCTGCCTGCGACACGCGATCGGCTGTCGCTCGCGGGTTGGTTCAAGCGGCGTCCGTGACGCTGGCGCACGATGCGGCCAATCGCGTGCGATGGCGAACTCTATTGCCGTTTTGCACTCCATTCCTATCAGGTCGGGCATGCAAAAATCCCTGACAAGTCCATAATGGCAGCAGTTTTCCACCCTTGTCGCAGATGAAGTTCAATTCCATTCTTGCCAACGCACGGGCCCGCAGCGCCATCGGCCTGGGGCTGTCGCTGTTGTTCCATGCGCTGCTTCTGCTGTTTGCGGTAGAGCATCAGCCACCTCCTCCCAAGGAAATGGGCAGCTCGCCCGATGCGCCGCTGTCGATACGCCTGCTGCCGCCGTCGAACGTGAACCAGCAGGCGCCTGCCGCTTCGGCGATGGCAGCGGTGCGTGCGCCGACCGCGAAATCCGGCCATCCGAAGGAAACCGCGCGCAAGGAACAAACCGTGGCCCGCAGGAAAGCCGCGCCGTCGCGTCAGGAAAAAGTTGCCGTGACGCGCACGCCGTCGAACGTGCCCGCACCTGCGCCATCCAGCACGACTGCTGCACCGACCGACATGATGGAAATGCTGACGGCCGCACGCGACCGGCGGCGCGCGGCGGGCGTGCCGGATCAGAACGATGCGAGCGAATCGAAACCTGCGGATGACGAGAACGCCATCGCCCGCGAGAACATTGCCTTCAGTCAGCGCATGCAATCGCGCGGACGCAATGATGAAGGCGGCGTGTTCCAGATCACATCCAAGGGTGTGCGCACGGCGCAGATCGTTTTTCACGGATGGGATGTGCGACGCAGGAACACGACGCGGCAAATGCTGGAAGTGGATGCAGGGCTGAACGGCGATGTGGAAACGGCGATCGTGCGCAAGGTGATCGAGACGATCCGCCAAACCCGCGCGGGTGATTTCGACTGGGAATCGCGCCGTCTGGGCCGTGTGGTGGTGCTGTCGGCACGGAAGCAGGATAACGCGGAGCTGGAGGCATTCCTGAAGCGCGATTTCTTCGATGCCTATCCGTGATGCGGATGAAAATTGCACCGCGCAACGGCATCACAATTCAATCTGGTATCCGATCCGTATTTGTCTTCTGTCTGCTTCTGTCTGTTCTGAAAAAATAACCGGTGTGCCCATGAGCGCGCATGCAATGCGAATGCAGGCGCGCTCGTTCACATGAGTGCAGCGCCGGTTATTTTTTGGCTTCCATCGCCTTGGCCATGCTCAGGTGATGCTCGACGGCCTTGATGGTTTTGGCAGCGTAGGCCTTGAGGTCTGCATCGTCGGCATTGGTCTGGACTTTTTGCAGCAGTGCCTGTGCGCTCTCATGATCGCCGACACCGACGCGCGAAATATATTGATTGTCGAATGTGGTGCCGCTCAACAATTTAAGGGCGGTGGCAATCGTCTTGTGCGCCAGATCGGGTGAAGTCGGCAGGGCAACGCCCTTGTTCTGCGCCAGCGCACTCAGTTCGCTCTGCGCCTTGGTGTGATCGTCGATCATCGTCTGCGCAAACTTCCTGACTTCAGGATTTTTTGATTTCTCCAGCGCCATTTTTCCGGTCTCGATTTCAGCCAGATTCGCGTGCGCGATGTCTTCCATCAATGCGCGGTCGCCGCTGCTGACACGGGCTGCCGCAGTTGCGGCGGCGGGATTGGTCGCATCGTTTGCCGTTTGCGCATGCACGGGCGTTGTACCCAGCAGGGTTACGATGGATGCGGTGCCGATCAGTTGAAGCAAATTCCTGTTCTTCATTTTCCATTCTCCATAAAAGTGAGCAATGGCAATAGACTGAAATCAGTTGCCACTTCTGCATCATGTGAGTCGGATTGCGTGGAATTAGTTCTGGCCGGATGTGCATTGCGCGACTGCAGCGAAGCACGTTGCTTCGCCAAAGCAACATTGCCTTTGGTCATTGATATGGATGACTGCAGACGATGCGCGCAGCCTGCCTGTTCGGGAGAGCCGGCGGAATCCTGCAGAAGCTGCGGCTTATTGTTGCAGCGCTTGCGGCAACAGGAATTGCCTGCGCAACAGCGGGAGTATTTCGTCGGCGGGCAGAGGACGGGAGATGAGATAACCCTGCACTTCATCGCATGACAGCGTGCGCAGGATCTGCAATTGCTCTTCGGTTTCCACGCCTTCCGCGATGACGCCCATGTCGAGCGCCTTGGCCATGAGCACGATGGTCTTGAAGAGGATGTCGCCTTCCTTGCCGATGCCGAGCTTGGAGGTGAAGGCGCGATCGACCTTGATGATGTGCATGTTGATTTCCTGCAGGCGCGACAGCGATGAATAACCGGTGCCGAAATCGTCCAGGTGGATCTTGATGCCGAGCTTGCTGATGGCGGCGACCTGGCCGATCACGTCCACCGATTCGCTCATCATGGCGGATTCGGTCAGTTCGACTTCGATCGTGCTCGGTGCGATGCCGTGGCTTTCCAGCAGCGATGCGATGAGGGTATCGATGCCGCCGGCATTGAGCTGGCTCGGCGAGATGTTGATGGAGACCGGCACCAGCGGTTCGTTCTGCTGCTGCCATTGCGCGATCTGCATGCAGACCTGATCGATCACGAGTTCGCCCAGCTGGATGATGCAGCCGTTCTTTTCCGCCAGCGGAATGAATTCGTTGGGCGGCACGAGGCCGTGTTGCGGATGATTCCAGCGCACCAGCGCTTCCAGCCCGGTGATCTTGCCGGTGAAGGTGTCCACGCGCGGCTGGTAGTGCATCAGGAACTGGCCTTCCGCGATGGCGCGGACGAGTTCGGTTTCCGCATTCAGCCGCGTCTTGATCCGTTCGTACAGACGTTGATCGTAGAAGTGGAAGGTGCCCTTGCCTTCGTCCTTGGCGGCGTACATCGCGATATCGGCCTTCTGGATCAGCGCATCCGGTTCGACGCCGTCCTGCGGGAACAGGCTGATGCCGATCGATGTGCCGACGTGCATCTCGCGGCCGAGGAGGTTGAAGGATTCGCGGAAGGATTCGGTGATGCGCGCGGCCACCTGGACGACCTCTTCGTTGTTGACGACGGAATTGAGCAGCACGGTGAATTCGTCGCCGCCGAGGCGGATGACGTGATCCTCGGCACGCAGCATCGATTTCAGGCGCGCGGCGGCCAGTCGCAGAAGCTTGTCGCCCATCGCGTGGCCGAGCGTGTCGTTGACGTTCTTGAAGTTGTCCAGATCGATGAAGAAGATCGCGAGGATCGCATCCCTGTTCTTTGCGTTGCGCAGCGCGGTCGGCAGGAAGTTGATGAGCCAGTAGCGATTCGGCAGACCGGTCAGCGCATCGGTGTTGGCCATCGTCAGCAGCAGTTGCTCGTGTTCCTTGGTTTCCGAAATGTCGCGCAGCGTGACGGCAAGGCCTGTCTGCGAGCGCACGAGCCGGCGATGCACCCAGCTCGGCTGGCCGGGCTGCGCATCGACGAACTGGAATTCGTCTTCGTAGAAACCGATCTCCATCGCGCGGCGATAGATCGAGAGGCATTGCTGCGCATCCTGTCCCAGATTGACGGTGGAAATCCTGCTGCCGATCAGCGTTTTCTTGGAGCGGCCGACCAGCGATGCGCCGCGTTCGTTGCAATCCTCGATGAGGAAATCTTCCAGCACGTTGTCCTCGGCGTACAGCGCGCGCACCATGTAGAAGCCTTCACGCGCATCGTCGATGGCGAGATGATAGGTTTTACGGACTTCGTCCGCCTGCTTCTTGCGCCATGCGAGGCGCGACGAGAAATGCATGCCGCCCAGTGCAAGGATGAGGAACAGCAGGCTGGCGGCCGATGCAATCTGACGATAGCTGGTTGCAGTCTCTTCCTGGCCGGCATACAGATCCTTCTCCGACAGGCCGACGTAGGAGACCAGTGGATAGCCGGGCAGGCGGTGCCATGCGAGGATGCGCGCTTCGCCATCCTTGTATTTTTCTCCCGGCATGCGCCGCACGCCGGTATCGGTCTTGAAGACGGGCGGCTGCAGATGGACCTGGCCGCCGCGGATATTCTCTCCTTTTTCGCTTACCAGCAAGCTGCCGTCGTCGTGCCGGACCGAGATGAAGTCATGCGGCTTGAGGCTGTTTTCATCGTTGAAGGAAGAGAGGAATGACGGTTCGACGCCGACCGAGACAAGACCGGCGAAGGTGCCGTCGACGTTATTGAGCCGCCGCGTGAAGCGGATCACCGCGCGACCGGAACGGCGGCCGACGCTGAGCGACGGATCGAGCCGCAGGCCGGCTTCCGGATGCGACCGGTGAAACTGGAAATACGCGCGATCGGACACATTGATCTGCGGACCGCCGAGCGTGCTGGCGACACCCATGCCGTCGCGGTTGATGATGGTCAGGTACAGATCGGAGGATGGCGGATACAGGCCTTGGCGCAACTGGTCCTGAAGATCGATCTCTCCGCTGTTGTGTTCCCAGTAGTATTTGAGATTGAGCGTGAGTGCGTCGATCTGCTCGATGGTGCGTGCGAGTTGCTCGGAATAACCATTGGACAGCGATGTGGCCAGCGCAGTGGCGCCTCTTTCCGCCTCGGCCTTGTCGGCGCTGATCTTGCTGAGGGTAATGCCCCAGACGATCAGGGCAAGCAAAACGCAGCCTATCGGCCAGAGAAGAATGGCGCCAAAGTAGTCCCTGAGGTAGGCGTATCTGGTTAATAACTTACCTGGAACATCGTTATCGATTTTGCGGTTCGCATTTGTCAAGATAGTTATCCGCGTCAAGGCGAGTCACTAAATGGTACTCCATAGCAAAACGGATATTTAATACTTTTGCAACTTTCTGAAAGTATTTAACAATTATTTGGAAATAACCGAATTGTTCCTCCCCAATCGAATCCGAGTCAAATCAGGCGGTTGATACCCAGCCGCGGCCCTATTGCTAGGAGGTTGCATGCAACTCGAAGGTTCCTGCCATTGCGGCGCCGTGCACTTTTCCCTGCAGAGCGCGACGCCCTATCCCTACCAGCGCTGTTATTGCTCGATCTGCCGCAAAACGCAGGGCGGCGGCGGTTATGCCATCAATATCGGCGGCGACGCGACAACCATGAAGATAAAAGGGAAAGACGACGTCAGCATCTACCATGCCGTCATGCGCGGCGCGGGCGAAAGGACGCATGCAAGCACGGCGGAGCGCCATTTCTGCCGGCGTTGCGGCAGCGCGCTGTGGCTGTTCGATCCGGAATGGCCGGAGCTGATCCATCCGTTTGCATCCGCCATCGATACGCCGTTGCCGGTGCCGCCGGAAACCACGCACCTGATGCTGGACTTCAAGGCGCCGTGGATCGAGATCGATGCGGGGAAGAAGGACAAGAAATTCGGCGTGTATCCGAAGGAATCGATTGCCGACTGGCATGCGCGACTGGGGCTGGATACACCCGACTGAGGTGCCATCGGTTCACGCTATCCGTCATGGTGCCCGCCCGCGGAGAGGCAGCGGATGTGGCGGAATCAGACATGCGAGGAATTCTATCGAGAGACCGGCCGCTTCATCGGCCCGCATCCTTGCATGCGCGGTCGCGCCTGGCGCGCCGCGCAAAGCATCAAAGCATCAAAGCAGCGCGGAGACCGTCGCTTCCGGCATGTGCATGGACGTACGTTCCAGCACGCGCAGGTTGGCATCCAGCCGGTAAATCAGCGGCACGCCGTTGCGCACATCGAAACGCGCGACTTCTTCATCGGGCATCGCCTGTTCCAGCAAACGGACCAGTGCGCGCTGGCTGTTGCCGTGCGTGCAGATGATGACGTCTTTCCCCTGCTTGAGCACGGGTGCGATGGATGCGTCCCAGAACACGCGCACGCGCTCGACCGTATCCTTCAGTGATTCGCCGAGCGGCAGCAGTTGCGGTGCAATGTCGCTGTAGCGTTCTCCATGCAACGGCGCGCGCGGATCGACGGCGTCCATCAGCGGCGGACGGCTGTCATAACCGCGACGCCATTGCCAGACTTGATCCTCGCCGAATTGCGCAATCGTGTCGGCGCGGCTCAGGCCGGTCAGCGCGCCGTAATGCCGCTCGTTCAGACGCCAGTGCTTGAGGATGGGCGTGTACATCGCGTCCATCTCGTCGAGAATCAGCCATTGCGAACGGATCGTTCTTTTCAGGACCGATGTGACCGCCAGATCGAAACGGAAACCGGCTTCCGCCAGTGCGCGCCCCGCAAGCCGCGCCTGTTCCCTGCCCTTGTCGGTGATATCGATGTCGGTCCAGCCGGTGAAGCGGTTTTCCATGTTCCACAGCGATTCGCCGTGGCGAACGATCACCAGATTGCCCATTCTTTTCTCATGTTGGAAACGACAAAGCATGAAGATTAACCGAGATTGCGAATGACCGTTTAGCAACATCGCGTTTTACATCATCGTTTTACATCATCGTTTTACATCATCATTTCGCATCATATTTGGCCGCCTACGCGATTGCCATCGCATGCGAGTGGAAGCGTGCGCAATGGAATACCATATGCAGCAGGCGCAAAACGCCGGTTGGTTTGCAATCCATTGTTTTGCAATCCATTAACAAACCTTCATCGAATCTGCGGAAATTGCATCCGCAGTTGCCACGATTGCCCGGAATCTTTACCCTTCCACACAGTCAATGAAATGTGTGAGCGTCATCCGCACACGCGGCATCACTCTTGGGAACCCTTCATGCAATTCAGTTCACGCACTTTGCTGCAGGCAATGCTGCTGCTTGCCGTTGCCGGTTGTTCGACAACGCCACCGAATGTTTACAAGGGAGAGAAATTCGATTCGACGAATATCTATTCGCGTCGTTTTGAGGTTTCTTCCACCGTCGCCTGCGAAGCGGTGCGCCGCACGCTGCTGAGCCAGGGATATGTGATCGGTGCCGTCACGGCGAACCAGATCAACGGCACCAAGAGCTTCCAGCCGCGCAGCGATGCGCATGTGCAGATTGCGTTCCGCGTGGTGTGCACCGACGACGATGCCAAGGGCGACAAGTCATCGATTTATGTCAATGCACTGGAAGATCGCTATGCGTTGAAGAAGGTCAACAATGTCGCCAGCCTCGGCGTCGGCGTACTGGGCTCGGTATCGGTGCCGTTCTCGGCCAGTGACGATTCGCTGGTGAAGGTCGCGAGCGAAACGATTTCGGCAGAAGGGTTCTATGCGCGCTTTTTTGATGTGGTCGAAAGATTCCTCGACAGCGGAAACGATCCCGAAGAAGAACCGATTGATCCCGTTCCGGCAGAACCGGCACCCGATGTGCCGGTTCTGCTCGCGCCGTCTGCCACGCAAACGCGCGCCGCGCCCGAAGCCACCAGCGCACCTTGATGAGAGGAACATGCTGCAAGCGTCCCTTTCATTCCTGTTTCCCGCAGACCCGGCAGCGTATTGATTAACCTAAATTCACCCGCGCAGCCGTTCAATCAGCAGATCGCCATATTTCGACGTCGATGTCTTGCCGCCCAGATCGGCGGTGCGGCCGCTTTCGGTACTCAGCACATCGTCGATGGCGTCGCGCAGTTTTTTCGCCGGCGCATACAGCTTCTTGTGGTCCAGCATCAACGCACCCGCCAGCAGCAAGGCGGTCGGATTTGCCAAACCCTGACCGGCGATGTCGGGTGCCGAGCCGTGCACCGCTTCGAAGATTGCTGTGCCATCGCCGATGTTGGCACCCGGCGCCATGCCGAGGCCGCCGACCAGACCGGCGATCTGATCCGACAGAATATCGCCGAACAGATTGGTGGAGACAATCACGTCGAACTGCCACGGGTTCAGCACAAGCTGCATCGCACAGGCATCGACGATGCGGTCGTTGAATTCAAGCTGATCGGCGTAATCGAGTCCGACCTGCTGCGCGGTTTCCAGGAACAGGCCGGTCAGCGCTTTCAGCACGTTGGCCTTGTGGACGATGGTGACTTTCTTGCGATTGTTGCGCACCGCGTAATCGAATGCGAATCGCGCAATGCGTCGTGCACCGGCACGCGTATTGATGCCGGTTGCCATCGCGACGGCGTGCGCATCGTCGCCGATCGGCACGTAATGCTCATGGCCGACGTAGAGGCCTTCAAGATTTTCGCGCACCATCACCAGATCGATTTTTTCGTAACGACCACCGGGCACGATGGTGCGTGCGGGACGCACATTGGCGTAGAGCTGAAAGGTTTCGCGCAGGCGCACATTGACGGAGCGGAAGCCGCCGCCGATCGGCGTCGTCAGCGGGCCTTTCAGTGCGAGGCCGGTACGACGAATGCTGGCCAGGGTTTCCGGCGGCAGCAGGTCGCCGCTTTTTTCCAGCGCATTGACGCCTGCCTGACAGGTTTCCCACGCGAACGGACTGCCCAGCGTATCGAAAACACGCACAGCGACATCGACGATTTCCGGCCCGATGCCGTCGCCGGGAATCAGGGTCGCTGGAATGCTGGGAGATGTTGCGTTCGCCATGAGTAGTCCTCTCGGTTGATGGGCAATGCCAGACAGTGTATTCCGATCCTGCACATCTCGTTCACGTCCGAAAGATGAAAGTTTTTACGCGAACCGCAATCAATCGGGTGCGTTATAGTACGGTCACGGTCGGCGGCGCTGTGTCATTTGCCGCGACGGCCTGTTCCCTATTTAGATATTGGAGATTTCCGGATGGACGTATTAGTAACCCGAGGTGAAGGCAAGCTGCAACATGTGGTCGAAGTCGGTCCGCACAAATTGATCGCCGATGCGCCGTCACAATACGGTGGCGACGATGCAGGCTTCACGCCGCACGATCTGCTGGCCTCTTCGCTCGGCGCCTGCACCGCACTGACGCTGAACATGTATGCGCAACGCAAGGGCATGGATCTGCAAAAAGTCGATGTGAAAGTCGAACACGCAGACAAGGATGGCGCTTACGTCTTCAACCGCCACCTGACCTTTCACGGCAACCTGACCGCCGAACAGAAGGAAAGCCTGATCGGCATCGCCAACAAGTGCCCGATCCACAAGATCCTGTCCGGCAAGATCGAGATCATCACCGACGGCAACTGATCATGGAAAACGACAGCGCACTGGAAATCGTCGTCGTCCCGCGCACGCGCGATCTGGGCGATAACTTCGAAGTCCGTCGTGCGCTGCCGACGACGCAGAAACGCATGGTCGGCCCCTTCGTCTTTCTCGACCAAGCGGGGCCACATGGCTTTACCGCCGGTCATGGCCTCGACGTGCGACCGCATCCGCACATCGGGCTGGCGACCGTCACCTATTTATTCGATGGCGAGATCGAGCATCGCGACAGCATCGGTTCGATCCAGACCATTCAGCCGGGCGCCGTCAACTGGATGACAGCCGGCAGCGGCATCGTGCATTCGGAACGTACCGGCGCCGCAATGCGCAAGAACAGTTCGTCGCTGTACGGTTTGCAATGCTGGGTTGCACTGCCGAAGAAGCATGAAGAAACCGACCCGAGCTTTGAACACATTGCCGCCGATGCCTTGCCGACACTGGAAGGCGACGGCGCATCCGCCATCGTCATTGCAGGCAGTTTCTTCGGCAAGCAATCGCCGGTGCCGACACTGTCCGATCTGTTCTATGTGGATGTTGTACTTGAAGCGGGCGCACGGCTCGACGTTCCGGCCGAATATCCGGAGCAGGCAATGTATGTGGTCGAAGGAAAACTCGATCTGGGCCGCGATGGCGTGTTCGAGGCCGGGCAGTTGCTGGTGCTGAAGGCAAACACCGCCGTCACCTTGCGCGGCGCAGGGCCCGCAACCACGCGCGTGATGTTGCTGGGCGGTGAACCGATGGACGGTTCGCGCTATCTGTCATGGAATTTCGTCTCCAGTTCGCCCGATCGCCTCGAACAGGCGAAGGACGACTGGAAGCATCAGCGCTTCGCTGCGGTGCCGGGCGAAACCGAATTCATCCCGATGCCGGACATTCCCGGCAAACCGGTCGGCTATCCGTAAGACAAATCCCTGTTGCGTCAGGCGCTGCGGCCGTCGTGCTGATACCGCTTCACTGTCGCCAGATCGACGTTTTCCAGACAACGCACATTGATCGCGGCAACCTCGTTGCCTGACGGGTCCGTGCCGTAGGCAAATGCCTGGCAGCCGCAAGTCTTGCAAAAGCGGTGCTCGATCCTGTGCTTGTTGAATTTGTAGAGCGTCAATTTGTCTTCGCCGCTGCGCAACGTAAACTTCGCGCGCGGAACGAACCACAGCAACGTTCCCTTGCGGCTGCAATACGAACAGTTGCATTCAATCGCCTGATCAATCTCGCCTTCCGCTTCGAATGCGATGTCGCCGCAATGGCATGAGCCTTGATAAATCATGTCGTCTCCTTTGATTGATCGTCGATGGCGATCATGCCGCTCATTCTAGCGCCGAACGGCCGGTTTCTTTCCTGCTTCTTTCCTGTTTTCCGCCTGACCTGTTGTCTGACTTGTTGCCTGGATTTACTGCTGACTTGCCGCCCGGTTCCAGTTGCTCATAAACAGCATTGGCGATCGTCGCCAGCGCAGCCTTGTCGATGCCGCCGGACAACGCATAACCGAACTTGCCGTCTATCCAGTAGAACACGTTGACCTCGCCTTCCTTCGCGAAGCGGAAGCCGGTGTCCTTGTTCTGCACCTGATCGGTGGAGACGTACAACGTCAGACGTTGTCCGCCCGTCGCCTGATACATGAACTGCGCCACCGCGCCCGTTTGTCCCGGCAGCACGCGGCCGCCCATCAACTCGTATCCCAGCTTGCCCAGCTTCGGTGGACGCAACGGTGTGCCGACGCGCTTGGACAACCACTTGACCAGCGCCTCTTCATCGTCGGCATTCACTTCCACCGGACGGCGTTCGTCGGGGCTGTACACGGCATGCGCCACCGCGGCCTGATGCGCCAGCGCGGCAACCCTGATCGGCGCATCGGCTGTGATGTGGGCAGATGCCAGCGTCGCCGGTGACTGGCTTGCACCGTGCAGCATCCAGCCGCCGGCGCCGCTGATCAGGGCAATCAGCAGACCCGCCGCATAGCGGAAAAACTGCGGAGCCCGGTTAACCAAAGAGGAAGAAAGACGGCCAGGCACCGGCTCGGCCAGCACCGGATTGAACAGTGCGCGCAACGCATCGTTCTGTTCGCGATACACATCGACGCGCGCCTGCTCTTCCGGGCGCGCGGCAAGATAGGCTTCGATCTCTTCGTGCCGCGACGCGCTCAGGAAGCCGTCGACATACGCGTGAAGATCCGCTTCGGTAATGGGGAGCCGGCTCATTTGACCACCTTCAATTGCGATACGATCGATCGCCCTTCCATGTGCGCGCGCAATTTCTGACGTGCGCGCGACAGCCGCGACATCACGGTGCCGATCGGCAGATCCAGCGTTGCCGCGACTTCGTCATACGACATTTCTTCCAGCGCAACCAGCAGCAGAATTTCCCGCTGCTCGGCCGGCAATGTATTCAGTGCGGATTGAAGATCGCGCATTTCCAGATTGTCCGTCTGCGATTCCCTGACCGGGGGCAACGGCGTGTCGTCGTCCAGCACATCGGTTGGTACCGACGGACGGCGTACCTGATCCACATGCAGGTTATGCATGATGCCGAACAGCCATGCGCGCATATCGCTGCCGCGCTGCCATGACGACAGTTTTTTCCAGCCACGTTCCATCGTGTCCTGCACCAGATCGTCAGCGCCCGTGCGGTCACCGACCAGGGCACGGGCGTAACGACGCAGGCGCGGGATGCACGCGATCAGGCGGTCGCGTTCATCCTGCATGGCGATTCTTCTTCAACTGTTGACGTGAATGAAGCGATCAGTCCTTGACGACGTGCCAGACTTCCTTGACGTTGTCGCCGTTGCGATCACCGGCTTTCTTGTCGGAAGCGAACAGATACAGCGGCTTGCCCTTGTAGGCCAGTTGCGCGGAACCGTCATCGCGCGTCACCACCGAATACGGATCGGCAGCCTTGACGCCCGCAGCGGAAACCGGCGGCCATGCGGTTGCGCATCCGCCGTTGCAGGCGCTCTTGCCGCTGTTGGCGGTGTCCTTGTCAAACGTGTAGACGGTCATGCCTTCGCTGGTGACGAGAATGCCGTCGGCTTTCTTGACCAGGACGTTCTGTGCGAAAACAGCGCCGGAGAAAACCAGCGTGGCGACTGCAGACAGCAGGAGATGGGAAATTTTCATTTTTGATTCCTTTTCGTTGAGGTGGGCAAAACCTGGCATGACGATCAAGGGACGGCGTCGAGACACGTGATCCATCGTCGTAACGTCAATGTGCAACATTGCACTGACATGGACGTAAACGTGGCAGCGGCCAGTTTATTCCCGTTTCCATCAAAAATAATTTCAATGCATTGCCGGACGGACATTCCGGATGTCTTCTGAATGGCTTCCTGAATTCTTTCCATCACTGCCGCAACGAAACCGCGCGATCCGGCATCGTGCAAGTCGCGATCGATTTGACGAGATCGTCACAGTCACGCTGCCTCGCGTTCACGCAATCCCGAATGATGCGTCTTACGTAGTATCCACATTTTTCCTACGTAGTATCCACAATTCCCATTATTTGTCGCGGCGCGAATACGTGATATCCACAATCTGAATAACTCATATTCTTAACTTCCAGCATAGCAACGAATCCGCCGTTCTCTGATAGTAGCGACGTTGAAAAAAATAAACACGGACCGCATGCACGCAATGCCGAAAAAGCGACGAGCTTTGCCGGCGGATTGATGCGGTTGCAAATGATCGGATTGAATCAGCAGTTGTTTATTGCAACGAGCGCACGAAGCAGTTCACGTGCATTTTCATACTTGAGAGTTGGAGAAGGCAAAAATGAATCAAGCAGCTACCGCTACGCTGGCTACTGTCAGCCGTCCGGCGTCCTACCGCTGGACACAATTAATCCTGGGTATCGTCGCCATGGCGATGATTGCAAACCTGCAGTACGGCTGGACCCTGTTCGTCGATCCGATCGCTGAAAAACACGGCTGGAGCCGCGCCGCGATCCAGGTCGCATTCACGATCTTCGTGCTGACCGAAACATGGCTGGTGCCGATCGAAGGCTGGTTCGTCGATAAATTCGGCCCGCGCCCTGTGGTGCTGGTCGGCGGCATTCTGTGCGGCCTGGGCTGGTTCATCAATTCGTTTGCCGATTCCCTGGCTACCCTGTACGTCTCCGCCGTCATTTCCGGCATTGGTGCAGGCGCTGTGTACGGCACCTGCGTCGGTAACGCGCTGAAATGGTTTCCGGACCGTCGCGGCCTGGCTGCCGGCTTGACCGCTGCCGGCTTCGGCGCAGGTTCCGCTGCAACCATCATTCCGATCTCGACGATGATTGCAAACCAGGGCTATGAAGCAGCGTTCCTGTACTTCGGTATCGGCCAGGGCGTCATCGTGGTTCTGATTTCGTTGTTCCTGACCCGTGCTCCAGAGCACAAAAAAGGTGAAGGCGCCACGGCAAAAGTCCAGCAATCGAACAAGGAAGTCAGCCCGGCCGGCGTTCTGCGTGAACCAGTGTTCTGGGTCATGTATGTGATGTTCGTTCTGGTCGCTGCAGGTGGCCTGATGGCAACTGCCCAACTCGGCTCGATCGCCCACGACTTCCATGTGTTTGAAGTCAACTTCAACGTCATGGGCATGGTATTGCCGGCACTGACGTTTGCACTGGCAATCGATCGCGTGCTGAACGGCCTGACCCGTCCTTTCTTCGGCTGGATCTCCGATCACATCGGCCGTGAACCGACCATGTTCATCGCATTCGCAATCGAAGCTGTCGGCATTCTGGCGCTGTACCACTTCGGCCGCGACCCGATTGCATTCGTGATCCTGACCGGTATCGTGTTCTTCGCATGGGGCGAAATCTACTCGCTGTTCCCATCGACCTGTGCAGATACGTTCGGCGCAAAATATGCAACGGCAAACTCGGGCCTGCTGTACACGGCAAAGGGTACGGCTTCGCTGCTGGTTCCTATCTCCGCAGTACTCGCATCGGCAACCGGCGGCTGGTACGCCGTGTTCGTTGCCGCCAGCGTGTTGAACGCTGCTGCCGCAATCATGGCCTGGTTCGTGTTGAAGCCGATGCGCGCCAAGTACATGAGCAAGAACTGATTTTTCAGTTCAGTGATTTTCAGACCGGCCTCGCGCCGGTCTTTTTTTGCCTGCATTTTTGTCTGCTTTTTTTGCCTGCATCTTCACGCTGCAACACAACGCACTAACGCGGACGGTTCTGCAGCAGGTTGCGCAGGGCTTCCGTCACCGCCTCCGGTTTTTCCAGCGCCGACAGATGACCACAATGCTCGACGATGGTCAGCGTTGCGCGCGGGATCAGCGCTGCCATTTCCTCATGCACTTCGACCGGCGTCACCTTGTCCTCGCGTCCGCACAGCAATAACGTCGGGCAAGCGATATGGCCCAGCGTCGGGCGGCTGTCGATGCGCGTCATGATCGCGCGCTGCTGCCGGATGAATATGTCGCTGCCGATCGCTGCCGCCATGTCCGCGATGCAGGAAACGATGCCGTCATCGTCCAGATGCGGCGGATACAGCAGCTTCTGCATCAGGTCTTGCGGCACCGCTGCAAAATCGTCCTGCGCCAGCGTCATCAGCCGATGACGGTTTTCCGTCGCCTCCGGCGTATCGGGCCGTGCACTGGTATCGATCAGCGCCAGCGCAGTCACACGTTCGGGCGCCTGCCGCATGATTTCCAGCGCCACATAACCGCCCATCGACAATCCGCCCAGCGCGAACAGTCCCGCCGGTGCCTGTTCCAGCACGTCCGCTGCCAGCCCTGCAATCGTGTCGCTGCGCGTCAGGTCGGCCACCGAAACATTGGCGACCGCGGCCAGATGATCGGCCTGATGCTGCCAGAGGCGCGCATCGTTGAGCAAACCCGGCAGCAGGATCAGGTTGGGTTTCATCAGGTAGGACATGGCGTTCTCCCGTAACGAGGCAACGAACAGACGGCGGCAGACAGATCATGGATGGGACAACCGCGCCGGCCGCGTGTTCCCGCAACACAGATCCCATTCCTGCATCGGGTGTGCGCCAGACCGCGCTCACGCGCTGCAACTTCGGGTACGATTGGCGGACACATCATGCAGCAGAAGGCACACACCATGAATTACCCGGAAATCCGCCACAAGACATTCCTGACATTGCTGGTCCTGTTCACGATCGCATTCGTCGTGATCCTGCTGCCGTTCTACGGTGCGGTATTCTGGGCCATCGTGCTGGCGATCCTGTTCGCACCGTTCTACCGCAAGCTGCTCGTCAAGATGCACAAGCGCCCCAACCTCGCGGCGACCGCGACGCTGGTCATCTGCCTGGTGGTCGTGATCCTGCCGCTGACGCTGATCGCCATCTCGCTGGTGCGTGAGGCATCGGCGGTCTACCTCAACATCCGTTCCGGCCAGATCGACTTCGCCGTGTTCTTCCAGAAAATCATCGCCGCCCTGCCGACGTGGATGGTCGGCATCCTCGACCGCTTCGGCGTCGGCAACCTGAGCGCGCTGCAGGCCAAGATGGCAACCACCGCCGTGCAGGGCAGCGAATTCCTCACGCGGCAGGCGATCAACATCGGGCAGAACACGTTCAACTTCCTGGTCAGCTTCACGATCATGCTGTACATCCTGTTCTTCCTGCTGCGCGACGGCGACAAGCTGGCCGTGCAGATCAAGCAGGCCACGCCGCTGAACCACGATCACAAGCGCGCATTGTTCAACAACCTGACGACCGCCATCCGCGCCACGGTGAAGGGCAACATCATCGTGGCCGCCGTGCAGGGCGCGCTCGGCGGCATCGCGTTCTGGTTCCTCGGCGTGCAGGGTGCATTGCTGTGGGCGGTGATGATGGCCTTCCTGTCGCTGCTGCCTGCAGTGGGCGCTGCGCTGATCTGGGTGCCGGTCGCGGTCTACTTCCTGCTGACCGGCGCGATCTGGCAGGGCGTGACGCTGATTGCATTCGGCGTGCTGGTGATCGGGCTGGTGGACAACATCCTGCGCCCGATCCTGGTCGGCAAGGATACGCAGATGCCGGATTTCGTCGTGCTGATTTCCACCGTCGGCGGCATGGCGTTGCTCGGGCTGAACGGTTTCGTCATCGGGCCTGTCATCGCGGCGATGTTCATCACGCTGTGGGAAATGTTTTCGGCAGGAAACCAGAAGCACGAAGCGGACAAGCAGCACCGGCCGGACTAGCGCGTCGGCGAGGCCGCCTGCGTATTCTTTGCCGTTCTCTTCGCCGTTCTTTCCTGCACCGGCTTGCGCCTTTCCTTGCGTTCGCAACGGCGGTTGCGCAGGTACAGGCACTGACCGATGATCGCCGCCAGCAGCAACAGTGAATTGGTCAGCACGAACACCGGATTGTCCACCGCGACACTGTAGATCACGAAGCCGAGCGACGCGCTGATCTGGCCGATGAAGAGCCATTGCGAAACGCCGGCACTGCTCCGGCTGCGCCATTGCTTCCAGACCTGCGACGATATCGTCAGCAACAGAATCAACGCGCTGGCCCAGCCGATCACGTCGGTTGTCATGACATTCCTTTTTTTTCTGCGCCTTGTGGATACCGAACAGGACGTGACGTGACTTCTTGACGTGACTTCCTCGTGCGCCATGCGCGGCATCTGGTCACATCACATCGCTTTCACGCTTTGTCGGTGTTTTTGCACGATGCCTTCTTTGTCTCGCCTGCTCTTCGCTGATCTCTTCGGGCGGATCGGGCAAGACTTCGCCGTCGAGCCGGTTGTCGATACCTGAATTGCCGTCGACATGGCTCTGCTCGCCGCTTTCGTCGTGCCGGTCATTGATGCCGCTATTCTTTTTGGACACGCTGTCTCCTCGCCCTGCACGCACACAGCCTGCGCCATGTGACGAAAGAAAAAAGCCGGCACCGCACATGGTGCAGAACCGGCCTTTGGGTGTGGGACCGCATCAGGCAATCGCTTCGGTACTCAGCTCTTCCTTGCGTTCCATCATCTCGACTGCCAGGCCGTCGAGATCCATTTTCGCTTTTTTGGCCTTGGGGAACATTTCCCCTTCTTCTTCCTCGACATGATGATTGATGTATTCACTTAGTACCTTGACGGTGGCGTCGTACATCGGATCGTCGCCGGCCATTTCCTGGATCTGCGCGATCAGGTCCTTGGCGGTCGCATGCTCGACTTCCGCTTCGTTGAGCAGATCGTCGTCCTTGATTGCGGAACGCGCGGCCGGGTAGAAGATTTCTTCCTCGATCATGGCGTGGATCGTCAGTTCCTCGCAGATATGGTTGGCGATCTCGACCTTGCCGTCGATGTCGTCGGCCTTGGCGAGCTTCTCGAATTCCTTGAAAAGTTTTTTCACTTTCTTGTGATCGTCCATCAGCAGGGAAATAGCATCTGTGCTGGCTGGCGATTTTGTGGCTGGCTTGGCGGATTTTGCTGCTGGGGATGATGACATGATGCCTCCAATGGTTAAACAGGAATGGATATATGGCGATTGCCGTATTGCTCTTCTCGACCCCACGACGGCGAAACAGAATGACCATCGAAAGACGTCTGTGACCGAATATAAATCCGATGCACAGGCGGCGCGTATCAGACATTGGCGTCAGATGTTGTAAGAATATGCGCGCAAGCCTTGCGCGTATTCGCCAACCCATTGCCCGGATTCAACATGTGCGGGCTGCACCCCGCCGGGGGTAAATCTGCGACAATTCCGCCCATGAATCCATTGCCTTCCGCCTCGCCATCCGACGGCGCCGTGCCGCTGTTCCACATCGCTTTCTACAAATTCGTCCGGCTCGCCGATGCCGACGCGGTCGTCGCACGATTGCGCACCCTGACCCGGGATCTGCTCGGCAGCATTCTGGTGGCAGAAGAAGGCATCAATGGCGTGCTTGCCGGCAACGCCGCAGCACTCGACACGTTCGAGGAAGCATTGCGCAGCGATCCGCTGTTCGACGGCCGCTTCGCCGATATCGTCTTCAAGCGCAGCGCCTGCAAGACCGCGCCGTTCGCGCGCATCAAGGTGCACCGCAAGTCGGAAATCGTCTTCCTCGGCGTCGACAATGTCGATGCCGTCGGCAGGACCGGTATCGATGTCAGCCCGGAGGAATGGCGCGAACTGATCGCACAGGACGACGTGGTCGTCATCGACAACCGCAACAGTTTTGAATACAGGCTCGGCAAATTCAAAAACGCCATCGACCCCGGTGTCGACAACTTCCGCGACTTCCCGAAATTCATCGAAGACCATGTGCCGGAATGGAAGGCGCAAGGCAAACGCGTCGCCATGTATTGCACCGGCGGCATCCGCTGCGAGAAAACCAGCGCATGGATGCTGGAGATGGACGTACCGGTTTATCAGCTCGAAGGCGGCGTCCTCAATTACTTCCAGCAGATGCCGGATGCGGACAAGGACTGGGAAGGCGAATGCTTCGTCTTCGACAATCGCATTGCGCTCGACACGCATCTGCAGGAAACCGGCACCACACCGGAAGACGTCTACGGCGGCGAACCCGATTGGGAGTGGCGCCTGCAGCGCGCCAGGCGGCTGGACGAAGAAAACAATCCGGAAGGCGACTGAAGCAGGATGAGCGACGCATCGTATCGTCCGCCCAATCGCGATGGCGTCGGCGCCAGCAGCATCGCGCTGCCGGCCGGCACGTGGATGCTGATGATCGATTTTCTTGTTCATCAATTCCCCGCCATCGCGCGCGACGAATGGCTGCAGCGCATGCAGCGCGGCGATGTGCTCGATGCCGACGGCAACGCCCTATCGCCGGCCAGCGGCTACCGTGCGAACAGCAAGATTTTCTATTACCGCAACCTGCCGGCCGAACCGCGCATTCCGTTCGATGAGGTCGTGCTGTATCAGGACGATTGCCTGATCGCGGTCGACAAGCCGCACTTCCTGCCGGTCACGCCCGCCGGACGCTATCTACAGGAAACGCTGCTGGTGCGTCTGAAAAAATCGCTGGGCATCGACACGCTGACGCCGATGCATCGCATCGATCGCGATACCGCCGGGCTCGTGCTGTTCACGATCCAGCCATCCACGCGCAATCTGTACCAGACGATGTTCCGCGAACGCACGGTCAGCAAGATTTACGAAGCGATCGCACCGTGGCGTCCCAGCCTGATCCTGCCGACCGTGCATCGCAGCCGCCTGATCGAGAGCGATGCCTTCATGCAGATGCAGGAAACCGATGGCGAGCCGAATGCGGAAACGATGATTGAACTGCTGGAAGTGAAAGGCGATCTGGCGCGTTACCGATTGCATCCGGTCAGCGGACAGAAACATCAGTTGCGCGTGCACATGTCGGTGCTCGGCATCCCGATCGTCAACGACCGCATCTATCCGCATCTGTATCCGGACGAAGGTGCGGATCAGGACTACAGCAAGCCGCTGCAATTGCTGGCGAAATCGATACGCTTCACCGATCCGCTATCCGGCAAACTGCATCAGTTCGAAAGCCGGCAGCAACTGCAGTTCTGAAGCGAAGTTCCGAAAAATTCCGGCGCGAAGCGCAGTGAACGAAGAACGGAAGCGCATGCCCGGGAGCGATTTCAGGCGGCGCGGCGCAGGCGCAGGATGCGCTGCTCTTCCTGTTCGTCCGTTTGCGGACGGATATCGCGGAACCAGTGCGGATGCGCATCCTCGGATGTCCACACATCGAGGTGCAGGCGCGAGAGGAAAAGCGGATCGCTGAGGAGATTGTTTTTCTGCGCATCGGCCAGCGCGGACGGTCCGCTCAGCAATGCCGTCTGCACCAGATCGGCACGCATCTGTTGTGCCAGCGGCGAACGATGCGCATGCAATTTCCCGGTCGCACACACAACCGCATTGAAGCGCGGCTCGACAACGGCCTGGATGAAATCCGCTTCCGCCGCTCCAGTCCTCATCGCCGTTTTCACATAACGCACGGTCTCAGTCAGTTCGATCGGCGGCGTGGCTTCTTCCGGGATCAGGAATAATTTCCGCCGGCGAAAGCGCAGTCCGTTCGATACCTTGCTGGAAAAAATCGAAACCGGAATCGCCACCACCAGCGAACCGACAATCGGCAGCAGCCACGGCAGGAACGACGGATTCAGCCAGAAGATCGCACCACCCCACGCCAATCCCAGCAGCGTATGCAAACCGTGGTGACGGAACGCTTCGGCCGGGGTGGTTTCCGTATCTTCGCGCGGCGGCGATTTCCAGCGCAGCGCCCAGCCCATGAAGGCGGCGATCACGAAGTGCGTGTGGAACAGCATGCGCACCGGTGCCAGCAGCATCGAGAAAATCATTTCGATCACCATACTGACCAGCAGGCGCAGGCGGCCGCCGAACTGCTTCGCGCCCTGCACGCATACCAGCAGCACGCTGAGAATTTTCGGCAGGAACAGCAGCGTCGCGGTCGCGCTGAACAGGGCCAGCGCTTTTTCCGGATGCCATTGCGGCCAGTTCGGGAACAACTGCCACGACTCGGTGAAGTATGTGGGCTCGGTCAATGTGTGCTGCGCCAGCAGGCCGGTCGACAGGATCAGGAACAGGAACCACAGCGGCGCAGACAGATACGCCATCACGCCGGTCACGAACACCGCGCGATGCACCGAGTGCATGCCGCGCGACAGGAACAGGCGGAAGTTCATCAGGTTGCCCTGGCACCAGCGGCGATCACGCTTCAATTCGTCCAGCAGGTTCGGTGGCATTTCTTCATACGAACCGTCGAGATCGTAGGCGATCCACACCTTCCATCCGGCGCGGCGCATCAGCGCGGCTTCGATGAAATCGTGCGACAGGATTTCGCCGGCGAACGGTCCCTTGCCGGGCAGCAGCGCCAATGCGCAATGGTCGATGAACGGCTGCATCCGGATGATCGCGTTATGACCCCAGTAATGCGATTCGCCGAGTTGCCAGTAATGCAGGCCCGCAGTAAACAAGGGGCCGTACACGCGCGTCGAGAATTGCTGGATGCGCGCGTACAGGGTATCGCGCCCGGCAGCGCGCGGCGCGGTCTGGATGATGCCGGCATCGGGATTGGCTTCCATCGACTGCACCAGCTTCGTCAGGCAATCGCCGCTCATCACGCTGTCGGCATCGAGCACGATCATGTAGCGATAGTTTTTTCCCCAGCGGCGGCAGAAGTCATCGATGTTGCCGCTCTTGCGGCGCGTGCGGCGCTGGCGGCGGCGATAGAAGATGCGGCCGAAACCGCCGACCGCATTGCACAGCGATGTCCATGCGGCGACTTCGGCGGCGCAGGTATCGCTGTTGCCGCTATCGCTGAGGACGAAGAAATCGAAGCGGTCGAGCTTGCCGGTTTTCTGCACCGATTCATAGGTCGCGCGCAAACCCGCAAACACGCGTACCACATCTTCATTGCAGATTGGCATGACGATCGCCGTGCGCGCCGCCGGATCGATGGCAGCGTCGCTCACTGCCGACTTCGAAATCAGGAACGGATCCTTGCCGCGCATCAGCAGGAAGAATCCTGTCATCGCCGTCCAGAAGCCGGCCGATACCCAGCAGAACAGCAGGGCGAACAAGGCGAGCAGCGCCATCTCCAGCATCGTCGTGCCCTGATACGGCAGCACGCGGCTCATGTAAAACGTGGCGAGCGCGGTCTGCCCCAGCATGAGGAACAGCAGCACCAGCCGCCGCACACCGCCACTGGCTCGCTTGCCGGGCGGCGGCGCTGCCGTTTTCTTCGCGCTCGCTTTCTTCATGCTCGTTGTTCCGCCGCGACGGAACAGCGCCTGACACCAGCGCACGATGGGATTCAGCGCCCCCCATGGTTCCGGCACCATCGAGGCGCGATTGACCGGCGGCGCCACGCATAACTGCGACGATTGCGCATCCGCTGCGGTTGCAGCGTCGTCATCGCACCATGCCGCCTGCTGCCCGACGGTCAGGCGCGCGCGCGCGGCGACGGAGGCGTAGGCCGGATTGCCGGCATCGACATTTTTCCCGGCCAGCATGCGATGCAGACGTGTCATTGCTTCGCGATTGGACAGCGCCGGCAGCGCAACCAGACGCGATTCGATCTCGTCGCGCAGCGCCTGCGGCAATTCCAGGCGGTCGAGATAATGCCGGCACGACGGCGGGATGCGGGAGACGTCCATCAATCTATCGGCAGGATGTAACTCCACGTCTCGGAAAGCGTGGTGTTGTCGTTTTGCAGGAAGCCGCGCAATTCCACCGGCTTGCTGTCGTCGATGCGTTTGAGACGGATGGCGGCGCGCCAGCCGCCGGTGGCTTCATTCGGATAAGCGTGCGATTCGAGTATCTGGCCGTTCGTATCGGCCGACACGCGAATATCGACCTTCGTTCCGTGCGGCAGCTTCTTGAAAACCGGGCCCTCGAAATCGACGAACAGCGCAACGCTGGCATCGTCCGGCTTGCGTGGATAACCATGGCCGCGGCGCGTCTGCGTCACCCACGACAGCGGCGGATGCTGCTGCGCTTCCCTGCCCCACACGGTGCGGTAATCGAAATTGATCGGCATGCCAGGTTTCGGCAGACGATCGGGCACCCAGTAGGCGACGATATTGTCGTTCGTTTCATCCGGTGTCGGAATCTGCACCAGCTCGACGCGGCCCGAACCCCATTTGCCGATCGGTTCGACCCATGCGCTCGGTCGCGTTTCGTAGCGCGAGTTCAGGTCTTCGTAACTGCTCTGCCGTTCGTCGCGCTGCATCAGGCCGAAGCCGGTCGGATTGCTCAGCGCATACGAGGTCACCAGCAGACGCTTCGGATTGACCAGCGGCCGCCAGATCCATTCGCCGGTGCCGGATGCGATCGACAGGCCATCGGAATCGTGCACTTCCGGCCGGTAATCCTCGACCGCCGCGCGCTGGTTCTCGCCGAAGAAATACATGCTGGTCAGCGGTGCGATGCCGAGCTTGGTGACGTTCTCGCGCAGGTACAACTGCGACTTGACCTCGCTCACGGTCTGCTCGCCCGGCTTGATGGTGAAGCGATAGGCGCCCGTCACACGTTTCGAATCGAGCAGCGCATAAATTACCAGCTGCCTGCTTTTCGGCGACGGCCGTTCGATCCAGAACTCAACGAAGCGCGGGAACTCCTCGCCGGAATTCAACGCCGTATCGACCGCCAGCCCGCGCGCCGACAGGCCGTACACCTGATTCTTGCCGACCGCGCGCAGATAGCTTGCGCCAAGGAAGACGAGGAATTCATCCTTGGTCTTCTGGGTATTGATCGGGTAATGCACGCGGAAACCGGCAAAGCCGAGATGGCGCAAATCCTGCGCGCCCAGCTTGTTGCGGCCGTAATCGAACAGGCGCGAGTCGAACGGAATCGCGCGCGCGCGGCCGCTGGCGATCTCGTTGATCCTGACGGCGTTATCGTACTGACGCCCCTGATGGAAGAAGGTCAGTTCGAACGGCAGGTTCTGCGCGCGCCAGTACGCCTTGTCGCGCTTGAAGCGAATGTCGTGATACTGCTCGTGCGTGAGATTGGCCAGGGCCGGGGAAATATTCTTCTCCGGCTCCTTGTACGACGCGGCCGCAAGCTGCTTCGCCTTGACGGCGACACTGTTGAAATCAAATGCGAGGGAGGGAATGCAGGGGATGAACGACAGCGTGAAGATCAACGCCTGCCGATGAAACCGGGTCAAATTCAAAACGTTCAAAAACATGATTTCCAATCAAAGACATCGCAAACCGCCTGTCCGAAATCGCCCAGACGGCATTTTGCAAATCGGCAACAAACGTCAGCGGGGATTCCAGATGCGCATCCTGTTGCTGCGTGAACAACGCGCGCATCGATCGATCGGTGTGTGCCATTTTGCAAACGGCTCGGTTATCAATTGCCAGACAGGACTCGAATTTTACATGGGAGTCCCGACTTTTCCGCCCGCGCCGACAAGGCGAAACGGCATATATTGAAGGATAGACATCCTTTCATTCCAGATAATGGATTGAAAAGCCCCGGAAAGGTTCCGTGCCGCAGGAAAAAAGTTTCCGGGGAGCAGGAAGTTCTGAAAACAGTGCGCAAGGTGCGCAAACACCTGACCTCATTGAGGGATCACCCACCCCAAACTACCGCTCTCAAGCCGGAAAGAAGATGTATCGGCATAATTGGTAGGGATCATGGCAGCGAAAAACTTTGTCTTTATTCAATCAAACCGCAAGCTTCCGAGCAATTTGAAGATTAGCTAGAATTTAGGTTAACCGTATAAATGGTTTTAGATAAGAAGCCTTCAAAAGGCTGGCATTTGGCACTTTAAAAGAACTTTACATGCATGGGCTGTATACATACGAGTCACCTCCGCCCATGTTCACGGGATACCAATACATCTTCTAATGTCGTGTAATGTCTGTTGCTAACTGACTTTAGTTAGTCTCTATAAATCCACATTAATACTCATACGTGATTTCACTTGCTCTCCTTCTTATTGGTTTTTCGATATTCAGCGCACTCATCTTAGCCCTGACGCATTTTCGACGCGAAAATTATCAGGATCAATTTACGCCGCAAATGATGGGCTTGATACTTCTGCTGATCTTGAGTAGTTTGCAGGTCACGCATTTTTCATGGCTCTATCTCGATAGAGAATGGACTACAACAATTCCGTATCGGATGATGTTGTATGCCGTGGCCCCGGTTTTCTTTCTGTACAGCCAGCCTTTACTACAACCAAAAAATATTCCATCGTTCAGGCCGATACATTTGTGGCACGTGGCGCCAATCGTATTATCTCTTCTGTTGCCTGATGATCTGGCTTTGCCTTTGGCATTCATTGTCGGCGCCTGCTATTTGCTTTATTTGGCTCACAGTCTCTATGCTCTTCGGCTTGAGCGCGCCAGATTTCGTCTGGAAATGTTTTTGTTGGGCGCGGTGTTTGTAATTGCCATCGGTGTCTCGATGATGGGACTTGCCCAAGCCGCATTGCCTGAAAAGCTGTTTTTCAGCCTTTACGCGATTTCGATAGGTCTTGCCTTCTTTCTGGTGCAGACGGCTCTCGGACTTAGGCCGCAACTTTCAATTGATGTCAGTGAAGCCGCTCAAACGGCTTATGCGAGCTCGACACTCACCAATATTGACTGTGACGCGGCTTTGGCAAAATTGGACCTGCTGATGCGGAACGAGCGAGTTTTTGAGGATGCAGAGCTGAATTTGCCGCGTTTAGCAGAACAGCTGGGTCTCAGTGCGCATCAGTTATCGGAATTAATGAATTCCCGGTTGGGAAAGGGGTTTTCCCGCTATCTACGGGAACAGCGCATCGCCGCTGCCCAAGCCATGTTATGCGAGCAGCTCTCAGCCTCCGTACTGTCCGTCGGGCTAAGTGTCGGATTCACCTCGCAATCAAATTTCTATGATGCGTTTCGTGAAATCGACGGCATGACGCCCGGCCAATATCGCAAGCTCAAATCCAAGACACAAGTTGTCCAGACAGAAAATTCCTAGGTCATCTGGCCCGAAATGATCTTTCAGGAACCATAAAGTGCTCCTAAAAGATCAAACTGGAAGAACTCCAGGTCATTGATCTACAAAATGAAGCTCCAATCACTCATCAGGAGCCTTCATGAATTCCTATTTGCTACTACTTGCCGAATTTATTACTAGTGTGACCGTGAGCTTCGCGGTTTTGCGTGTGCTTTCGGTGCCGTTGATCAATGTGCTCGAGCGGATTTGTCCCGATGAACAAGCAGCTGCCTTCTGGCTAAGTTATACGAAAGTGATGCTAATAATCGCACCCCTGCTCCTTGTCCTAACTGTGGATATGTTCACAAGCTTTAGCGACCCAATGGACAGTTTGCGTCTCACATTTATTGCTGCCTTGGGCGGACTCCTGATTGGCTTATATTCTGTCGGCAAGCGTCTGGCCCAATTTGTCTCAGTTCCGCAACTGCCCAGGAGTACTTCATGAATGTACTGCTAACGGGGGCCAGCGGTTTCCTTGGCCGCAATATCGCAAGCGCGCTTGTCGCTGCCGGCTACAAGATAAAATCCATATCCCGCCGCCATGGCGTTGATTTTGCACATATGCAGAATGCCCATGATTGGTTACCGCATCTTGACGGAATCGATGCCGTGATCAATTGCGTGGGAATCATTGGTGAAATTGGTTCCCAGCGGTTTGACGTTCTGCACAGTCTCGCTCCCATCGCTTTGTTTCGTGCTTGTGAGCAGGTGGGAATACGACGGGTATTGCAAATCTCGGCATTGGGTGCAGATGAGACAGCATTTTCTGCCTATCACTTAAGCAAGCGTGTGGCTGACGATTTTTTGCGCACGCTCGATTTGGACTGGTTCGTTCTGCGCCCTTCTTTGATTTATGGACGGGGAGGAAAAAGCGCCGATTTTTTTATGCGTTTGTCGGCATTGCCAATAATTCCGATTATCGGCAATGGTCGCCAAGAGATACAACCCATACATATCACCGATGTGGCAGCAGCAGTGTTGCAGGGACTTGCGTCCACGAATACAAGGCAGACAATCGATATCGTCGGTAGCGAAAAAATCACATTCAGCGAATGGTTGCAGTGGATGCGGAGTGCACAAGGTTTGCCTCCTGCAAGAGTAGTTCATATTCCATTTTCACTGGCGATGACTGGGGCGCGGCTGGGACGTTACTTCAACCCCATTCTGCAATCAGACAATCTACGCATGCTGCAAACAGCCCGCTGGGTTGATGTTCAGCCGTTCGCGGAATTTCTTGGGCGTATGCCGGCGAAAATCGAGTCCGGCCTCTTCTTTTCCTAGATCGAGTCCGAAAGGAATGCACCATGACTTACACCACTCTTAAAACACTGCACATTCTGAGCATGGTGCTTCTGTTCGGTACCGGCCTTGGCAGTGCGTTCTATAAATGGATGGCCGATCGCAGCGGCAATGTTGCCCATATCGCTATCACCAATCGGCACGTAGTCTTGGCTGACTGGATTTTTACAACGCCAACCGTAATTTTCCAGCCAATAAGCGGTTTGTGGATGGTGTATCTACTCGGTCTTCCGCTGACCACGCCTTGGATAGCAGCCAGCCTCTCTCTATTTATCTTGGCCGGGGCCTGTTGGTTACCGGTAGTGTGGTTGCAAATGCGTATGCAAAAGATTGCATCAGACGCTAACGCTAGCAGTACCAGTTTGCCAGAGATTTACTGGCAAATGACACGGTGGTGGTTCTGGCTAGGTGTTCCGGCTTTTATTTCAATGGTGCTGGTGGTAATACTGATGGTCTTCAAACACATACCAGGAGCGGGACTATGAAAAGCTTGATGCAGTGCGCGCTTGGCGACGACTGGAACAAACTTCCACCTGCTTTGCAGGCACACTATCGCTATGGCACGACAAAAGATATTGGTCACATGAATATTGAGTATCCACGATTCATGCAACCTTTCTTAAACGTATTGCGATTGTTTGGCGCACTTGTCAATCGGAGTGGCCAATACATACCCACAGTAGTTGAAAAGTCTGTCATCAATGACAGACAGTATTGGCAACGCACTATCACCTATCCTGACGGAAAGGTGGTTTGTTTCAATAGCTTCTGGATTGCTGCTGCAGACAACGAGCTCATTGAATTCGTCAATCCGGTCTTGGGTTTGCAAATGGCTATGCATGTGCAAGATGAAAGGCTTCATTACCGTGGAATCAGGTATGTAGCAAAATTGGGACCTTACTTGCTGCCAATCCCGGAATGGATGGCTCTTGGACATACAACCATTTTAGAAAATGCGGTTGACGAAACCCATTTCGCCATGGACTTTCGTCTCACACATCCTCTATTTGGCGAGATATTCCGTTACTCGGGTGAGTTTGAGGCTGCCTCAAAATAGCACTAATATTCGGTCCAAGTTGATAGTCTGCCTTGGATCGTGACGCGTCTTTTATTAACAGTACTGAGAAATGCGGGATTCCGCACAGACCATTGCGCCCTGCCAAAAGATACTGAATCCTTTTACTCACCGCCTTGCCCAAAATTTGCGAATACGATCTGCGGTGGGCAAACAACAGGAGTCTTGCGCATGGCGAATCAGAAGTGGCCGGAACGGATTTGGCTGGTGCGCCACGGACAAAGCGCGGGCAATGTGGCGCGCGAAGTGGCGGAATCCAACGGTTTCGAACTGATCGATATTGCCGAGCGCGATATCGATGTACCGCTTTCTCCATTGGGCGAACAACAGGCGCAGGCGCTTGGCTGCTGGTTCCGCGATCTGCTGCCGGAGCAGCAGCCTACCGTCGTGCTGTCGTCACCGTATCTGCGCGCGTGGCGCACCGCCCAGATCATTCTCGACGGCGCGAAGCAATCCGGTCGCGTGCATACCTTCATCAGTGATGAACGCCTGCGCGAAAAGGAATTCGGCATACTCGACCGGCTGACGCGTCTGGGCATCGCGCAAAAACATCCCGAATTGCACGACCAGCGCGAGCATGTCGGCAAGTTCTATTTCCGTCCGCCCGGTGGCGAGAGCTGGTGCGACGTGATTCTGCGCCTGCGCAGCGTGCTCGATACGATCACGCGCGAATATCCGGGCGAACGCGTGCTGATCATCGGCCATCAGGTGATCGTCAACTGCTTCCGCTACCTGCTCGAACACATGGATGAAGAAAAAATCCTGACGATCGATCGCGCCGGCGATGTGCCGAACTGTTCGGTCACGTCATATCAATTCAATCCCGCTATCGGCAAGTTCGGCCAGCTTGAACTGCGCCTGGTCAACTTCGTCGTGCCATTGCTCGAAGCCGGCGCGCCGGTGACGGCCGAGCCGGATATTTCCGGCGCACCCAAACCGTGAGTTGGCCCATGATGAATCCTTCTGCCGATACCGCCATCAAGCTGAATGCCGAACTGCTGCGCGCATGGTCGCTGCCGATGCCGTCGTTCGATGGCGACAAGGAAGCACGTGGGCGCGTGCTGGTCATTGGCGGCTCGCGCGAGATGCCGGGCGCCGTCATCCTCGCGGCGAACGCGGCATTGCGCGCCGGCGCCGGCAAGCTGACGGTCGCCACCGGTGCGAGCGTGGCGCAACTGGTGGCGTCGGCCATTCCCGAATCGCGCGTCATCGGTTTGCCGGAAACCGGCGACGGCGGCATCCTGCCCGGCTCGGCGGCGCTGTTCGACAAGTTGATCGGCAAGATCGATGCCGTGTTGATCGGCCCCGGCATGCAGGACGAGCCGTCGATCTGCGCGTTCGTGCATGCACTGCTGCCGAAATTTGCCGATACGAAAATCGTGCTGGATGCATGCGCGATGAGCGTCGTGCGCGGCAGTCAGGCGTACCAGGAAGATGCGGAGAACATCCGCGAGGCGCATCTGATCCTGACACCGCATGCCGGCGAAATGGCGCATCTGCTCGGCGATGAAAAGGAGTCGGTTCTGGCCGATCCGTTTACCACTGCATGCGATGCGGCAAGGAACTGGAATGCCGTGGTGGCACTGAAAGGTGCAATCACCTTTATCGCTTCGCCGGGCGGCGATGTCTGGCAGCACGAAGGCGGCAATGTGGGGCTGGCGATTTCCGGTTCGGGCGATACGCTGGCCGGCATCATCGCAGGCCTGGCCGCACGCGGCGCGACACTGGAACAGGCAACGGCTTGGGGCGTTGCCCTGCATGCGCAAGCCGGTGAACAACTCGCGCAACGCATAGGATCACTCGGTTATCTGGCGCGGGAAATTGCAGCGGAAGTGCCGGCCCTGCTGGACAAGTTCGGACGACGTGCAATCTGAATCCGGCCGGTTGCCGGTTACCTGCTGAAGCCGAGCGCCGGCACCGTCAAGCCTGCCACACGCCATAGCCTGCTTCACGCAAGCCGATACCGAGCTCCACTTCCATTTCGCACGCAGCCTGATACGGCATCGGGTTGTAGATCGCATACAGTTCCGGCAGCAGGCGCAGGCCGTACTTCTCGACGTACTTGTTGCTCTGGATGCCGGCCTTGTGCTTGTCGAAGCGCAGATCGGGATCGAGCCCGGTCATGCCGACGTAGACGCACGGCTTGCCGGGAATGTAGTCGGGATTGGATTTCCTGAAGCGCGGTTCATACAGCACGTCCGGCGACAATTCGACAACGTAGACGTGATGGTGATGACGGCGCGGCATGGCTATTTCTTGAACAAGGCGGAACGTGCAGCAAGCATAGCAGGCGGCGCGGTCATGGCGAAGCGGGAAGATCGATGACGCGACGCCGCCGATTGCCGTTATGCTATCGAACAGGACGGCATGCATCCGACGATATCCGGTTCCAGACATGGAGAAAGGAAGACGGCAATGAACGATTCCCTGATCAGGCAGGCATGGTGGCTGACGCGCGACGCGGTCAAGGCATGGATCGACGACTTTGCGCCGAGCATGGGCGCGGCGCTCGCGTATTACACGATCTTTTCGCTGGCGCCGATGCTGATCATCGTGATCGCCATCGCCGGTTTCTTTTTCGGGCAGGAAGCGGCGCAGGGCGAGATCGTGCAGCAGTTGCACGGCATCATGGGACCGACCGGCGCCAGCGCGGTGGAAGGCTTGCTGAAATCGGCGAGCGAACCGGGCCAGGGCATCATTGCTGCCGCGCTCGGCGTCCTGACGCTGGTGATCGGCGCCACCGCCGTCTTCGGCGAACTGCAAAGCGCGCTCGACCGCATCTGGAAGGTACCGGTCGCAACCGACAGCGGCGGCATCTGGAAGCTGCTGCGCAAACGCATCCTGTCGTTCGGCATGGTAATGGGGCTGGGCTTCATGCTGCTGGTCTCGCTGATCCTGAGCGCCGCGCTGGCGGCACTGGGAAAATGGTGGGGCAACGTTCTCGGCGGCTGGGGCTTTGTGCTGGAAGGATTGAATCTCGTTGTTTCGTTTGCCGTCATCACAGGGCTGTTCGCGATGATCTACAAGTTCATGCCGCGCGCATCGATACCGTGGCGCGACGTGTGGGTCGGGTCGGGCGTGACGGCGATGCTGTTCACCATCGGAAAATTCCTGATCGGCCTTTATCTGGGCAAGACCAACATGGCATCGGGCTTCGGCGCCGCCGGTTCGCTGGTCATTCTGCTGGTATGGATTTACTATTCGGCACAGATTTTTCTGCTCGGTGCAGAGTTCACGTGGGTATTTGCGCAACGGCACGGTTCGCTGGCGAAGAAGCATTTGCCGCCAGCGGAATCGCCTGTCGCATGACGATGCACGTGGATGGTGCGACGCGTTTTTTCATTCTTTATTGATTCATCCAATGATTCCTTCCTGCCTGCCACGGTCGTGCCGGTCGCGCGCGACCGCATGACCATTACCGCCACCAACCTCGATCGTTCCGGGCGCATCGATGCGTTGCGCGGCCTTGCCGTATTCGGCATCCTGCTGGTCAATATCTGGTCGTTCGTCTGGGGCTTCGAGGCGCTGCGCTACGGGATATTGCAGCCGGATGCGACGCTGCCCGACATGCTGTCGGTCGCCTTCGTCGCATTCTTCGCCGAGCAGAAGTTCTATCCGATCTTCGCGTTTCTGTTCGGCGCGAGCTTTGTGCTGATCACGCAATCGATCAAACGCAAGACCGGCCGCTGGAGCGATGCGAAGCGCCTGTACCGGCGACGGCTCGCATGGCTGCTCGGATGCGGCGTGGTGCATGGCACGCTGATCTGGTTCGGCGATATCCTGACGGCGTACAGCATTGCCGGTTTCTGGGTGCTGGCCGGATTGACGGGCGCGCGGCTGCGCACAGTGGTTGCATCGCTGCGCAACTGGGCGATCATGTTCATCGTGCTGCTGATGGCGAGCTTCATGCTGAACGTGTTGCTGCTGAATGCGGGCGACATGCTGCTGCAGGGACAGGCCGCCGTGGACAATGCGCAGGAAGCGAACTTCATCTATACATACGGCAGCGTGTTCGCCATTGCATGGCAGCGTTTTCAGGATTACCTGGCGGTGACGACGCAATCGATTTTGATCGTGCCGCACATTGCGGTCCTGTTCCTGCTGGGTGCATTGTCGGTGCGTCGTCGCTGGCTGACGCAGCCATGGCGGCATCGCGCATTCTGGCGCAGAACGCAGTTGATCGGTTTTGCAATCGGCATTCCGTTCAACCTGCTGTGGGCAACGCTGAAAGTGAGCGAGGCAATCGATCCGCTGTCGGTATCGACACTCGACTATGGACTCTTTGCATGGCTGTCGGTCGGCGGTTCCTGCATGGCGGCTGCCTATGTCGCCACCTTCATGCTGGCCAGCGATGGCTTCATGCGTCCATTGCAGGCGTGGCTGGTGCCGGTCGGGCGCATGGCGCTCACGCATTACCTGACGCAATCGCTGCTGTGCGCGATTCTGCTGCAGGGATTCGGCTTTGGTCTCGGTGCGACGCTGCCGCCGGCCGGGTGGATGGCGATCGCATTCGCGATCATGCTGCTGCAAATAGTGTGGAGCCGCTGGTGGCTGGCGCGTCACGATCAGGGGCCGCTTGAAATCCTGTCGCGGCGGATGATCAATCACGATTGAACTGCACGCTCTGCCGTGCTTCATTGCGTTGATGAAGCACGCGTGATCAGGCATGCGTGCTCAGGACGGACGCGCCTTCGTCACTGCAGCACGCAAAATGCGTAATTTCTCTTTCACGATGCGGGCATTGCCGGTGCCGATGCGCAGCATGATTTTCTGTCCGGCAGAACGGCTTTCCAGCTCGGGATCGGCGTACTGATACAGCACCTTGTTCTGCACCAGTTGCGGCGGTTCGCTCAGTTCCGGTGCGGCGAGCAGGTCGTCGATGGCAACCACCAGCCTGTCGTTGAAATAACCGTCCGGATAACCGAGCTCGACATACGCGCGCTGGAACAGCGGATAGAACTGCCTGTAGATATCGCCCAGTCTGGCGACATCGATTCTTTTGACCAGCTCCACATATTGCGCGTAACGCTGTGCGTTGGCGTCGGCGATCCGCACGTCGTTGCCCGCGCCTTCGGTCTGCAGCCACGATCCGACCGGACGTACCGGCCACACCTTGGTCGATGCTTCCGAACGCGGCAGGTTATCGATGGTCGCGACGATATGCCGGATGATCCGTTCGGGGAAAAAAGTGAAACGCCACAGGTCGCTGCCCACCAGCGATTGCAACGCCTGCGCCAAACGGCTGTCGCTGTCGTCGACCGTCGGCAATGCATCCTTTACCGGTGCCGCTTCGATCGGATGCCGGATCGGTGGCAGGATCACAGGAGTGGCGGGCGTTTCTTCAGACGCCGGCGCAGGTTCGGCGGGCGGTGCGCTGGCAACCGGCAGAACGGTTTCCTGCTGATTGTGCTGCCACCAGAAATAACCGGCTCCAAGTGCTGCCAGCAATGCGATCACTGCAAATATTCCATGCGACTTCTTCATCGGCATTCTCCTTGAATGTGTGCGAGTCATCGCACCGGATGAAGTTCCATCGAACAAACGAATGAACAACCGAATGGCAGGTAATTCGCCTTGCACGATCGACAAAATGTGTTGTCGTTGTATTCACTCGCTTGTTTATTCGCTGCGCTCAGTCAGCGTATTCAGTCGTCGTTCAAATGACATGCGGAAAAATGACGCGGCGCGATTTCCTTCAGCAGCGGTTGCTCGACGCTGCAACGCGGCATCGCGTGCGGACAGCGCGGATGAAAATGGCAACCCGATGGCGGATGCAGCGGCGACGGCATTTCACCGCTGACGGCGTGGAAGTCGATCTTCTTCACTTCCAGTGTCGGTGCCGACGCCAGCAGACCGATGGTGTACGGATGATTCGGTTGCGCGAACAGTTCTTCGGTCGATGCCGATTCGACGATACGGCCGAGATACATGATGACGACGCGATCCGATACGTGACGCACGACGCCGAGATCATGACTGATGAACAGATAGGTCAGATTCAATTCATCGCGCAGACGAATGAAAAGATTCAGCACCTGTGCCTGAATCGAGACGTCGAGTGCGGCGACTGCTTCGTCGCAGACCAGCAGTTCCGGCTTGACCGCCAGCGCGCGTGCGATGCCGATACGTGCGCGCTGGCCGCCGGAGAATTGATGCGGAAAGCGGCGCAGCAATGTGGCATCGAGTCCGACGCGTTGCAGCAGCTCTTCGACATATTCCTTCTGCTGCGATGCCGCGACCATGCCGTGCGCGACCGGTGCTTCGCCGACGATGTCGAGTACGCGCATGCGCGGATTGAGCGATGCGTAAGGGTCTTGAAAAATCATCTGCATCGCGAGTTGCCGTTTGCGCTTTTTCGCGGCAGGCAGTTTGTCGATGTCTTCGCCCTGCCATGCGCGTGTGCCGGACGACAGCGTGTGCAGGCCGATTGCCATCCGGCCCAGCGTCGATTTGCCGCAGCCGGATTCGCCGACGAGGCCGACGACTTCGCCGCGATGAATGTCGAGCGTGACGCGATCGACAGCGTGCACGACTTCTTCCTTCTTGCTTCCGCCGAACACGCGTGCAATGCGGTCGATCGCATCGACCTGTTTTACGAAGCGTTTGCTGACGTCGTGCAAAGACAATAACGGGAGATCGCGATCAGACATGCGTGACTCCGGCGGCAGATGCCATCGGATGGAAGCAACGCAACGTGCGTTCGCCATCGACTTCAAACGGCGGTGCGGTTGCACAGACTTCCGTCGCACGTTCGCAGCGCGTGCGAAACGCGCAGCCCGAAGGCAGATTCAATAACGAGGGCGTCATGCCGGCGATCTGACGCAATGGTTCACCGCGCCGGTTATTCGACGGCGATGACGCGATCAAGCCGTAGGTATATGGATGGCGCGGCGTTTGCAGTACGTCGCGCACACTGCCGCTTTCCACAATCTTGCCGGCGTACATGACGGCCACCGTATCGGCGAGACCGGCGACGACGGAAAGATCATGTGTAATCCAGATCAGCGCCGTGCCAGATTCACGACACAGCGCCTGCATCTCATGCAGGATCTGGCCCTGAATCGTGACGTCGAGCGCGGTGGTCGGTTCGTCGCAGATGATGAGATCAGGCTTGTTCAACAATGCAATCGCAATCGCCACACGCTGCCGCATGCCGCCGGAAAACTGGTGCGGATACGCAAGCAGACGTTCGCCCGGCGACGCGATTCCGACACGCGCCAATGTTTCGCGCGCCATTGCGCGTGCCACGGCCTTGCTGACATCCTGATGCGCCAGCACAGCTTCGATCATTTGCGTATCGATGCGCAGCACCGGATTCAACGTCATCATCGGATCCTGAAAGATCATCGCGATGTCGTTGCCGCGCAGTTGCCGCATGTCTTCTTCGGACAGTTGCGCGAGATCGCGGTCATTCAACAGGACTTTGCCGCCGACGATTTTTCCCGGCGGGTCGATCAGGCGCATGATCGAATACGCAGTCATCGATTTGCCGGAACCGGATTCGCCAACCAGTCCCATGATCTCGCCGGGCCGTACCGAGAACGACACGTTGTCCACCGCCTTCGCCACACCATCGCGTGCAGTGAAGTGCATCTGCAGGTTCTGCACCGAGAGTACTGGCTGTGAAGAGTGGATCGTCATTGCAGGATCGTCATTGCGTTTGCAAGCGCGGATTCAGTACGTCGCGCAATTGATCGGCCACCAGATTGATCGCGACCACCGTCGCCACCAATGCAATACCGGGGAAAAGACTGATCCAGTATTTTCCGGACAGCAGATATTCGAAACCGTTGGCGATCAGCAGGCCGAGCGACGGCTCCGTCACCGGCAGACCGAGGCCGAGAAAGGACAGCGTTGCTTCCAGCGAAATCGCCGATGCCACCTGCAGCGCGGCAATCGCGATCACTGGCGGCAGACAGTTCGGCAGCAGATGACGAAACACGATGCGCGCCGACGACAGGCCGAGGCCGCGTGCTGCTTCGATGTATTCCTTCTGCCGTTCGACCAGCGCTGCGCTGCGTGCAGTGCGTGCGTAGTACGCCCATTGCACAGCGACCAGTGCGACGATGATTTTGCCAATACCCGGCCCCATCAGAGCGAGCAAAATCAATGCGACCAATATCGGTGGGAACGCCAGCTGGATATCGGCGATGCGCATGATGAGGTTGTCGATGCGACCACCTGCGTAACCGGCCAGCAGTCCGAGTGCGAGTCCGAACGCAAGTGCGATAACGGTGCTGGCAACGCCGACGGTGATCGAGATGCGCACGCCGTACAGAATCGCCGACAGCATGTCGCGTCCCTGTTCATCGGTGCCGAGCAGATAAACCATGTTGCCGTGCGATGCGTGCGCGCCTGGCGGCAGACGTGAATCGAGAATATCGACCTGCGACAGGTCGTAGGGATTTTGCGGTGCGATCAACGGCGCGAAGATTGCTGCCAATACGATCAGCAACAACAGGATGAAACCTGCCATCGCGATACGACTGGAAAAATAATTACGCGCGAAACGCTGCAATGGCGTTTCCGGCACGATGTTGCCGATGATTGCGGTGTCTTCCATGTCAGCCTTTCGCTTCCGACAATCGCACGCGCGGATCGAGTAGCGAATACAACAGATCGACAATCAGATTGATCGCGACGAACAGCACCACCGTCAGCATCAGGTAGGCGACGATCACCGGCCGGTCCAGCACGCGGATCGAATCGATGATCAGCTTGCCCATGCCGGGCCACGCGAAGATCGATTCGGTCACGATGGCGAACGCGATGATGGAGCCGAACTGCAAGGCGATCACGGTGACGACCGGGATCAGGATGTTTTTCAGCACATGCACGCCGACGATGCGCACATTGCGCAAACCCTTGGCCCGCGCAAAGCGCACGTAATCCTGCAGCAGCGCTTCCTGCGCACCGGCACGCGTCAGCCGAATCACCAGCGCGATATTGAACAGTGCGAGGTTGAATGCGGGCAGCACCAGATGCTTCAAGCCGTCGAGTGTAAGAAAGCTGACCGGCACGCCGAACAGCAACGCCGTTTCGCCGCGCCCGCCGGACGGTAGCCAGCCGAGATAAACGGCGAACAGCATGATCAGCATCATGCCGACCCAGAACGTCGGTAATGAAAATCCGAGGATGGACATCGTCATGATGCTTTTGCCCGCGATGCCGTGCGGCCGCAAACCCGCCCACAAACCGAGCGGCACGCCAAGCACGATGGCAATGATGATCGCGCCGATCGCCAGTTCCAGCGTGGCGGGTAAACGCTCGGCGATCAACAGCAGCGCCGGCGTGCCGAACGAGAACGAGCGGCCGAGATCGCCATGCAATGCCTGTTTGACGAAGAAGAAATACTGCTGCCACCACGGCTGATCGAGTCCGAAGGCGGCAATCGTGCGCGCGCGCTCGGCCTGATCGGCATCGGGACTCAGCAGGATATCGATCGGATTACCGATCGCATGCAGCGCGATGAATACCAGCAGCGACATCGCGATCAACACGACGACGCTCTGCAGCAGTCTGCGCAACAGGAAGGCGGTCATGTCAAAACGCTCCGCATGGACACGGATCAGTCTGCATGGAACTGATGGGCGAAAGTGAATTCATCGGTGCGTGCAGTGTACTTCAGCCCTTTGCGCATTGCCCAGGTCGCATATTGATGATGCAACGGGATAACCGCGTAATCCTGCAAGGCGACGGCTGCCGCCTGCTGCGCAAAGTCGTCTCGCTTCTTCTGATCGACCGATGACAGCGATGCTCTCACCAACTGATCAACGCGTGGATTGCTGTACTTGCCCCAGTTCCACGAACCCCAGCCGATCGCCGGGTCCGGTGTGCCGACCAGCGTGCGCAAACCGAAATCGCCCGCCAGCGTGCCCCAACCGAGCAGCGATACGCTGAATGCGCCGGTGCGCGCCTTGCCGAAATAAACCGACAACGGCAGCGTATCGACGCTTGTCTTGATGCCGACGTGATTGAGGAATTGCGCGACCGTTTGCACGATCTGCTTGTCGTTGATGTAGCGATCATTCGGGCCGTGCAAGGTCAATGCAAAACCGTTCGGATAACCGGCTTCGGCCAGCAGCTTCTTCGCGCCCTGCGGATCGTAGGTCTCTACTTTCAATGCATCGTTATAACCGAGAATGCCGGGCGCGACGATATTGGATGCCGGCACCGCTTGTCCTTCCATCGTGCGATCGACCAGTGCCTGACGATTGATCGCCATCGAGATGGCCTTGCGTACGCGCACATCGCGCAACGGATTCACCTTCAACGGCTGACCTGATTTGTCGGTGATATCGGGCGAACTGTGTTCAAGCTGATCCAGATGCCAGAAAATCGTGCGCCATGAAATTTTCTGTTCGACCTTGAACTTCGGATCGGTTTTCAATCGCGCGATATCGGCAGTCGGCACGCCCTCGATCACATCGACATCGCCCGCCAGCAATGCCGCCAGTCGCGGTGCAGCGCTGGTGATGATGCGGAAGGTGACCTTGTCCCAATCGGACTTCGGTCCCCAGTAATCGTCGTTGCGCTTGAGCACGATCTTTTCGCCGCGCCGGAAGCTGACGAATTTATACGGTCCGGTACCGATCAGCGCCTTGCCGCTGTTGAAGTCGTCGGTGGTCGCGTTTTCGGCAGCCTTCTTCGACACGATGAAAATCGCGCTCATGTCGAGAGCCAACGGACCGTACGGCGTTTTTGTCGTCAGTCGCACGGTGTACGAATCGACGATCTGCTTGGTGGCAATCTGCTTTGTGTAACTGGTGAAAGGGCCGGGGCTGCGCGTCAATGTCGCGGGACGATCCAGCGAGAAAATAACGTCTTCCGCCGTGAAGTCCGAACCGTCGTGAAACTTCACGCCGCGTCGCAGCTTGAACTCCCATGTCGTTGCATCGACTGCACGCCATGATGTGGCGAGTCCCGGAATCAGGTGGCCGTTCGCATCGACATTCACCAGCGCATCGAAGATGTGCGAGGAAAAACCGACGTTGGGCGCAATGTTCAAATAATGAGGATCGAGCGACGAGACGTCGGCGGCCAGTGCGATCTTCAGATCGGCCGCCTGTGCGATGGCAATGCCACCCGTCGGGACAGCCAATGCAATCAGCAGGAATAGTTTGAGGAAAGTCCGCATGTCGCCTTTGCCGCCGCATCGTCAGGAATCAGATTCAGAAGCACGCATGGTATGCAGCCATGCCGATAATGTAAATGACGGATTGCAAGTTTGCTTATACGGAAAACAGCGTTGATGCCGTGCAATGAATACACGGCACGCGGGCACGCGCCTGTGACGGATCGGCTACAGTGGAACCTGCCGCGCCGTTCCTTATCCAAAGATCAATGGCGACAGTCTGGAGAACAACATGAAGAACCGTTTACTTGCCGCAGCGTTTGTTGCATTCACGGCGTGTGCCGCGACCAACGCGCCTGCGTTCGCATGGGGCAGCCTGCCGCCGGTCGATCTGCTGGGCCAGCAAGTCGATGACACCGCAGCAACGCAAATCGTCGTCATTCATCCGCATACGAAATGGGCGAACATCGAAAGCGGACAGATCGTGCGCTTCATCATCGATGGCAAGACGGGCACCAGAACATTCACCTGGGCCTTCAATAATTCGCAAAGCATCACGTCGTTCGACCTGAACCGTGTGACGCCGCCGGGCCTGCTCGAGCATCGCGTCACGGTTTACCTGACGCCGGATCCGAAATACACGCGCCGCTGATGCATTGCGTCGTCTGTGGCCTGTATATTCAGATAATCCCGGATGAATTGACGCGATCCTGTCCCGATCTGCGCAACGATTCGCGATAGACCGCAGATTGCACGCGCGCCTTGCGCTTCTTCCACCAGATGACGACACCGGTCACGCTGAGCATGGCGACCAGCAGTCCCATGAACGACATCAGGATGCGTCCCGGCAAACCGAGGATGCGACCCGAATGCAGCGGAAATTGCAGTTGCACGAAAATGTCGGCAGCGGTGCCGCCCCCCAAGGCTGGCGATCTCCCAGATAGCGGCCATCCTCGCCATCGAAATACAGCACTGCCGGCCCTACCCCGCCACCGCCGTGATCGTCGCCGGGATAAAAGAAGCTGGTGCCGTACACGCCGAACTAATACGAATCATTCATTTCTCATGAATATGGGATAAATGTATGCGAAATCCGATGTCTGTTTCCTGGCCTCTTCAATAAAAAGTAAGTACATACCCTCTTTTAAACACATTAAATATGCGAATTTTTATCCTGAATAGCGCTTTCTTCGTGCCTGCAGAAAACGGTTGACCTTCCCATGATAGAAAGGTCGATACTCTATTCATCGTCAACGCACACAGAGTCCAACATGGCAATCGCAACCCACCAACCCGCGACTTCATCCGCAACGAATCGCCTCGTTCTCGGCATAACAGGCATGACCTGCGCGTCATGCGCCGCACGCGTGGAAAAAGCCGTGACCGCCGTTCCCGGGGTGACGCAGGCCAGCGTCAATCTGGCGACCGATTCGATCGCGATCGACACCACGGCAAAACCTGATGCCGCCGCCATTCGGCAGGCAATTGAAAAAGCCGGTTACGGCGTGCCGCAGCAGGAACTGTCGCTCTCGATTACCGGCATGACCTGCGCCTCGTGCGCCGGCCGGGTGGAAAAAGCCTTGCGCAATGTTGACGGCGTGCTGGATGCCGTCATCAATCCGGCCACCGATCAGGCGCATGTCACCATCGCCGCCGGCATTGCACCGTCCGCATTGCTTGCCGCCGTCGAAGCCGCCGGCTACGGCGCAACCATCTCGCGCACCGATGCCGCTGCGCTGGCTGCCGGCGAACAGATGCGCGGCAAGGACTGGCTACCCGTCATGTATGCCGCACTGCTCGCACTGCCGCTGGTCATGCCCATGCTGCTGCAACCGTTCGGCATCGACCTCATGCTGCCGGGCTGGCTGCAATGGACGCTGGCAACGCCGGTGCAGTTCTGGCTCGGCGCGCGCTTCTATCGCGCCGGCTGGCATGCGCTCAAGGCAAAAACCGGCAATATGGATCTGCTCGTCGCGCTCGGTACCAGCGCCGCCTACGGCTTGAGCGTCTATCTGCTGCTGACCGCCGCGCCGGGGCACATGCCGCATCTCTATTTCGAAGCATCCGTTGTCGTCATCGCGTTGATCCTGCTCGGCAAGTGGCTGGAATCGCGCGCGAAGAAACAGACCGCATCGGCCATCCGCGCCCTGCAGAAACTGCAACCGGAATCGGCCCGCGTGCGGCGCGACGGCATCGATACCGATATCGCCATCGATGCCGTGCGCATCGGCGACATCGTGGTCGTCAGGCCCGGCGAACGCATCGCCGTCGACGGCACGGTGCTCGAAGGCACAAGCCAGGTCGATGAATCGCTGATCACCGGCGAAAGCCTTCCCGTCATGAAACAGGCCGGCGCAACGGTCACCGGCGCATCGATCAACGCCGACGGCCTGCTGCTGGTGCGCACCGATGCAATCGGTGCGGAAACCACGCTGGCGCGCATCATCCGCATGGTGGATAACGCGCAATCGGCGAAAGCGCCGATCCAGCGCGTGGTGGACAAAGTCAGCGCGATCTTCGTGCCGGTCGTATTGCTGATCGGCCTCGCCACGTTTATCGCGTGGTGGCTGCTCGGCGGCAATCTCGAAATCGCCATCATCAACGCCGTCAGCGTGCTCGTCATCGCCTGCCCGTGCGCGCTGGGTCTGGCAACGCCCGCCGCCATCATGGCCGGCACCGGCGTTGCAGCAAAGTCCGGCATCCTGATCAAGGATGCCGAAGCGCTGGAAATCCTGCATCGCGCCACCACCGTCGTCTTCGACAAGACCGGCACGCTGACGCAAGGCAAGCCGCATGTCGTCGAGATGATCCCGTTCGGCATTCCGCAGGACATCCTGTTGCAGCTGACCGCCTCCCTGCAGAACGGCAGCGAACATCCGCTCGCGCATGCCGTCATCGAACGCGCGCAGGCAATGCATATTACGTTGCTGCCCGCGAGCGCCGTCACCGCATTGCCGGGACGCGGACTATCCGCCCGCATCGATGACCGCACTCTGCAATTCGGCAACGCGCGCCTGATGCAGGAACTCGGCATCGCCATCGCACCACTGGAAGCCCGTGCGCGGGAACTTGAAAATACCGGTCACACGATTTCATGGCTGGCGGAAACCGGCGCGCCGAACACGTTGCTCGGCCTGATCGCCTTCAGCGACACGATCAAGCACAGCGCACCCCGCGCAATTGCCAGCCTGCACGCGCTCGGCATCGAAACGGTGCTGCTCAGCGGCGACAATCAGGGCAGCGCCGATGCCGTCGGCAATGCACTCGGCATCCGGCACGTCATCGCGCAGGTACTGCCAGCCGACAAGGCGGAAAAAATCACATCGCTGAAACAGTCGGGCCGGATCATCGCCATGGTCGGCGACGGCATCAACGACGCACCCGCGCTGGCAGCGGCCGATGTCGGCATCGCGATGGCGACCGGAACCGATGTCGCCATGCACGCCGCCGGCATCACATTGATGCGCGGCGATCCGGCGCTCGTCGCGGCGGCCATCGATATCTCGCGGCGCACATACAACAAGATCCGGCAAAACCTGTTCTGGGCGTTTATCTACAACCTCGTCGGCATTCCGCTTGCCGCATTCGGCTTGCTGAATCCGATGCTCGCCGGCGCCGCCATGGCATTCAGCTCTGTCAGCGTGATCAGCAACGCGTTGCTGTTGCGCGGATGGAAAGCGCCGCAACCAACGCCACCGCCGCAAAATGACTAAACTGAAACCCGCTTTTCATTCGAGGACTTCCATGAACATAGGCGACGCAGCAACCGCATCGGGCATATCCGCCAAAATGATCCGGCACTACGAAAGCATTCACCTGATCCGGCCGAGCGTGCGCACCGATGCCGGCTATCGCACCTACAACGACAACGACGTACACACGCTGCGCTTCATCAAGCGCGCGCGATCGCTCGGATTTTCTCTGGACCGGATCAGGGATTTGCTGTCGCTGTGGAACGATTCACATCGCACGAGCGCAGACGTCAAGGCGATTGCCCTGATACACGTAACGGAACTGGAAAAACAGATTGCCGAACTGAGCGAGATGCGCAACACGCTCGCGCATCTGGCGCATTGCTGTCATGGCGACGACCGGCCGGATTGTCCGATCCTGCAAGGCCTGGCCGATAACAACAATGCGGCGGAGAATTGCTGCGATGCCGATGCGCACTGATTGCGCGCATTGGTCCGGCACTATCGCAGCCTGATGGAAAAAGAAAAAAGCGAGGAATGCATCCTCGCTTTTTTTATGACGACTGCTTGCCGATCACCGGATAACCGGCGGCTTCAATCGCCGCCGCTATCCGTTCCAGCGCCGCTGTCGATTGCACGCTGACCTTGCGCTGCGCCAGATCGACATCCACCTTCGCCGCCGCATCCACCACCTGCACCGCCTTGGTAACGCTGGCGACACAATGACCGCAGCTCATTTCGCCTACTTCGAGTTCATGCATGATTAACTCCTTGCCGATGATTGAAAAGCCAGTGTAGGACTTTCCATGATGGGAAGGTCAAGCGGATTTTCATTTTTTTAAAGGATGCGCGCCATTTTTCTATCGTGAAAATTAGCGGCTGATTTTCACGATTTCCCATATCTTGGCGCTTTCCCAGATGACTTCTTTCGACCAAAGCGGACATGCTTCAGCGCATATACTCTTAATATCATGTGATGGATTCGAAACGGATACCTATGCGCCCAATTGGATATTTGTATAAAAAGGTAGCAAAGCGGCCTACTTGGTTAAAGGTCGATCAGGTAGATGATGTCTACGCTCTCAGTGGGTGTATCTCTGCAAACTTTGCCGATTACATCAATTATTGGAAACATAATGGATTTTGGCTTTTTAACTCGCCTGAAGTAATCGAGACATTGGCAGCGGAGCACTCTATTTCCCTGGACGGAATGAAGTTGTTTTACTACGAGGCGTTTGAGGAAGAATTTGATGACGAATTAGATCAATGGGTACCATATGATTCAGAACCGTCCTTTGAGACTAATGTCGAGATTCCGAGTCATCGACATCTTGAAGGTTACGACGTCACAAATTTCACCGTTCACACATCACCAGAGTGTTCGCCGCTGTCCTGTAATTCGCTTTCAGAAACGATCCCTACAAACCAGCATTGCCTGTTCAATTCTTTTGAGGAAGCCAAAACAGCAATCGAGGGCAATAAATTTAAAGCGGCTGAGACGGGACCATATAGGATTATTGCCGTCTATAGCTGTTGATGCATAGATATTTATGAATTTTTTATAAGCCGAATGTCCGCTTCCGGCCGTTAGCCATCAGCACGCTTCAACCCAAGCGGCACTCAATCTTGCAAATTGCATTTCTCAATGTCCAATACTTTGTTGCACGATACCCGCCTTGTCGTGCGTTGCAAATTTTTCGACCATGGTTGCGCTGGCCCGATTCAATCCGATGACCTGAACATCAATGCCGTTTCGCTTGAATTTATGCACGACGCGGTCAAGCGCTTCGATGGCAGTCAAATCCCAGAAATGAGCATGGCTGACATCGAGCAACGCCCTCTTTGCAGCATCCTTGAAATCAAACTCCGATACCAGCAACTCTGAAGACGCAAAAAATACTTGCCCGTGAATGGCGTAGTGCCTGCTTTGCCCGTCTTCGGACAACGAAGACGCGACATAAAGAACGCGGCGCACCTTTGAAGCAAAGAATATCGCGCTGAGCAACACGCCTGCGCCCACGCCGATCGCCAGATTATGCGTTGCAACTACCGCAATGACCGTGGTGAGCATCACGATGGAAGAACTGGTCGGATGCGTTGCAAGATTCTGAATGGATTTCCAGCTGAACGTACTGATTGAAACCATGATCATCACGGCAACCAGCGCCGCCATCGGGATCTGTTTGACCCAAGGCCCAAGAAAAACCACGAGAACCAATAGCAGTGCGCCCGCGATAAAAGTCGATAGACGTCCACGTCCGCCGGATTTCATGTTAATGATCGACTGACCAATCATTGCGCATCCCGGCATTCCACCGATGAGGCCCGAAACAATGTTCGCCAGCCCCTGGCCACGGCACTCTTTGTTTTTATCGCTGGGCGTATCGGTAAAATCATCAATAATCGCGGCGGTCATGAGTGACTCCAGCAATCCGACGATCGCAATGGCTACCGAGTAAGGAAAGATTATTCTCAGCGTCTCGAAGCTCAAAGGCACCGCAGGCAGCGCAAGAAAGGGCAGACTATCCGGAAAAGCGCCCATGTCGCCGACTGTTCTGACAGGCAGTTGATAAACGATTGCGACAATCGTGAGAACCACGATGCAAACCAGGGGAGAAGGAACCGCCTTGGTCAGACGCGGGAGCAAATAGATAATGGCGAGACCTGCTGCAACCATGGCGTAGACAGCCATTGGCGCATTCATCAGCTCCGGCAGCTGCGCCAGAAAAATCAGAATCGCAAGTGCATTCACAAAACCCGTGATGACAGAACGCGAAACAAACTGCATCAACGCGCCCAGTTTAAGCAGGCCGGCCACTATCTGCAGCAATCCCGCCAGCATCGCCGCGGCAAACAAATACTGGACGCCATGGTCCTTCACCAGGGCCACTACCAGCAAGGCAATTGCACCGGTCGCGGCAGAAATCATTCCCGGTCGCCCACCCGCTATCGCAGAAACAACAGCAATGACGAATGCAGCGTACAAGCCAACTTGCGGATCAACCCCTGCGATGAGTGAAAATGCCAATGCCTCCGGTATGAGAGCGAGCGCAACAACAATCCCTGCCAGGACATCGTTGCGGATATTGGAGAACCATTCTTCTTTTAGGGCGTGCATTTTCATGTGATCAGTAATTTTTGCGCGCATCGGGACATGCGTGGATTTTAAGAACGTAGCGTCGGCATGGCATGCCGGACAGAGACCCGTATTGCACGGGTATATGACGTACCGTTATTCGCGAACCTCTGGATTGCGACCTGAGCATTGCCGGAGGATGGGGCCTGGAAACTACATGGGTGCCGGGGAGGGAAGGAAAGAAAACCGTGCCGATTCTAGAGCAACTGCACACAGTTTGCAAAAAAGCGGTCGCGTAAAGTTTACCGTTTTAGCTGAGCAAGGTGAATCGAAACAACCCAAGGTGCATTCCCCAAGGCATTGCTCATATATTTTTATTGAATCTAGTTCCTGCGCATGCGTGAGCTCATGATTGATTTTATTTCTTTCGCGGTCCCAAACTTGGTGATCGACACTACTTCTTCGATTGTTCGCCCAATTTGGTTTCCGCGATACGCACAATCACATAGGCGATCAGCGCGAACATGAAGAACACCAGCAGCATCCACGCGATGCCCTGCAATGTTTCAATCGCGCTCTGGTACAGCTCCAGCACCCAGCGTTCGAGCGTGAATTCCACCACCTTTGCATCCTTGTCCCAGCGTGCCGGCGTGATGTATTTCTCGAATTCGCGCACCCGCACGCCGGACGATACGCCCACCACCAGGATTGCGAACTTCATGTATTTGAGCCACGCCGCGCTGATCGTATCGGCAATGATGCGATACAGGATTGCATTCAACGGCTTCGAGAACGCGAACATCACGGCGATCGAGACAGCCAGCGAAACCGCCAGCGTGACCAGCAATAAAAGAATGAACATGACTTTTTTCCTGAAAAAACGATGATGCGCACGACTGCGCAATAACGGCCCGCATTCTCTGATCGGCAATGCGGGCCATTCCAATATTTCCCAATGGAAACAATATCATTCAATCGCAATCGCTATTGCACAAAGAATGTTAATTCAAACGTTAAATATCGTTTCCATGCATGGAATTGACGTAATTGCTACGTACTCTCATTTACAATCGGTCAACAATAAAAACCAGTCATGCGCTTTCATCCACGCCGCTACCCGTCTTCTGACAAACCCTGACGTTACGCCCGCATGCAAAACAGGACTCAAACCATTATCTTGACCAACAATCTTGCATGGGCATGACCAATAGCGAACCGCTGAAGATGGAATCTCTGCTGGATCATCTGGTAGAGATCACCGGTCATCGCGATCATGACCTGCTCGATATTTCGATCATGAGCGCATTGCTGAACATGGTCGGCGTTGCACAGGCGCGCGTGCTCGAACTGTTTCAGTCGCGCGGCGACCTGCAGGTTCGTCCGCGCGTCTGGATCTGCGACGGCAAGGTTCACACGGTGGACGACGAGCACACCTCGGGCGAGCAATCGGGCGAACCTATTGTCAATTTCCCCGGCCTGGTGGCCTGCATCGCGCAGCACAAGAACCGGCTGGAAGAAAGCCGCGACAACGGCGACTACGCCTTGTGGATTCCGATCTGGCAGAACGACAAGGTCTCGACCTGCCTGGAAATCGTGCACACCGAGCCCTTCACGCCGCAGATGCTGCAGGTGATGGAGGGCGTGCTGAGCGTCTACCGCAATTATCAGAGCCTGCTTGATTACAGCGAGCGCGATTCTCTGACCGGTTTGCTCAATCGCAAGACATTCGACGAAAAATTCGCGCGGATGATCAACAGCAAATCGAACGAGCCGCCGGAAGAGAACGACCGGCGCCACAATGCGCATGTCAAATCGCAGTGGCTGGCCGTCGTGGACATCGACCATTTCAAACGCGTCAACGACATGTTCGGCCATCTGTACGGCGACGAAGTGCTGATCCTGGTCGCCAACCTGCTGCGCTCATCGTTCCGCTCGCAGGATCGCGTGTTCCGTTTCGGCGGCGAGGAATTTGTCATCCTGCTGCGCTCCACCACACTGGCCGATGCGCAGATAGTATTCGAGCGCTTCCGCACCAACGTCGAACAGCATATGTTTCCGCAGGTCGGCCAGATCACCGTCAGCATCGGTTTCTCCAGCATCTCGCAGGAAACGCCGGTCGTCATTCTCGGCCACGCCGATCAGGCGCTGTACTATGCGAAGGAAAGCGGCCGCAACCGCATCTGCTATTACGACGAACTGCGCGAAAAGGGTCTCATCGATACCGACAAGAAAAGTGAATCGATGGAATTCTTCTTCGACGATTTGCCGCCTGCCTGAACGCAATACGTGGCATTAAGTAGCCGTTCGCCGTGCAGGCATCAATAAAAAAGCGCCGTCAAATGACGGCGCTTTTTTCATGGAGTCCGGCCGGTCAGATCTCGACCTTGGTCCCCAGTTCGATCACCCGGTTCGACGGAATCTGATAATAGTCGGCCGCGCCGCGCGCATGGCGCGACATCGTGACGAAAATATGTTCACGCCACAACGCCATGCCGCGTGTCGGGTGCGCCACCACTGTCTGCCTTGCGATGAAGAACGAGGTTTCCATCATCTCGAATTCCAGCCCGCGATCCCTTGCCAGTTCCAGCGCTGCCGGGATATCCGGCAGATCCTTGAAGCCGTAGTACACATTCATCTGATAACAGTCGTCACCCAGCATCTGGATCTGCACCTGCTCCGCCTCCGGCACATACGGCACCTCCTTCATGTGCACCGTCAGGAACACAACGCGCTCGTGCAACACCTTGTTGTGCGAAAGATTGTGCAGCATCGCGTGCGGCACGCCGTCCGATTCGCCGCGCAGGAAAATCGCCGTGCCCGGCACGCGCGTCGGCGGCGCGATGAACAGCGATGACAGGAAATCCTCCAGCGGAATCGCATGCTTCTGCAGATTCTCGAACACCAGTTCGCGACCGCGCTTCCACGTCAGCATCAGCGTAAACAACACCGTGCCCAGCAGCAGCGGAAACCAGCCGCCGTGGAACAGCTTGAGCATGTTGGCGGAGAAGAAGCCGACGTCGATCACGAGGAAGAATCCGGTCGCGGCAAAGCACAACGGCAGGCTGTAGCGCCAGCGATGGCGGATCACGAAGAAGGTCAGGATCGTCGTCACCGTCATCGTTGCCGTCACTGCGATACCGTAGGCGGCAGCCAGATCGGATGACGAACCAAAGCCGATCACCGCCAGGATCACCACGATCATCTGCAGCCAGTTCACGGCCGGAATATAGATCTGGCCGATCTGGCTGGCCGACGTAAATTCGATCTTCATGCGCGGCAGGAAACCGAGTGCAATCGCCTGCTTGGTCATCGAGAACGTGCCCGAGATCGTCGCCTGCGAGGCAATGATCGCCGCCATCGTCGCCAGCACAACCAGCGGATAGATGCTCCATGCGCCGAGTTGCTGATAGAACGGATTGTTGACCGCGTCCGGATGCATCAGCAACAGTGCGCCCTGTCCGAGATAATTCAGCGCCAGTGCAGGAAACGCGATCAGGAACCACGCCATGCGAATCGGCTTGGCGCCGAAGTGGCCCATGTCCGCATACAGCGCTTCCGCGCCGGTGAACGCCAGCACCACCGCGCCGAGCGAGATGAAGGCCAGCAGCTTGTTCCCTTCCAGGAAATGCAATGCGTTCAGCGGATTGAGCGCCAGCAGGATCGTCGGTTCATCGATGATGTTGACGACACCCATCGCCGCCAGCGTCGCAAACCAGATCACCATGATCGGCCCGAACCATTTGCCGATGCCGGCGGTGCCGCTCGCCTGCAGCGAATACAGGCCGACCAGCACGATCACCGTCAGCGGCACCACGTAGGGATCGAAGGTCGACGTAGCCACGCTCAAACCCTCGATTGCCGACAACACGGAAATCGCCGGCGTGATCACGCTGTCGCCGTAAAACAGCGTCGCGCCGAACAGGCCCATCACCATCAACGGGAAATACCAGCGCGAATGGCGTCCGACCGAAGACAGCGCCAGCGCCATCAACGCCATGATACCGCCCTCGCCGCGATTGTTTGCGCGCAGGATCAACGTGACGTACTTGAGCGAAACGATGATGATCAAGCCCCAGACGATCAGCGAAACGACGCCGATCAGGTTTTCCGGGGTGAGGGGAAGACCGTGTTCCCTGGAGAACACTTCCTTCATCGTATAGAGGGGACTGGTACCGATGTCGCCGTACACGATGCCGACAGCGGCCAGAGTCAATGCGGCAAGACTGCTTTTTTTATCTGGTGAAGCCAAAGAGCGCTCTCTTAGAGGGATGGTGCGTCGCACAATAGGATAACCGACACCATAATGCAAGAAAATCAGCCGCATTGCATCCGCAGTGTTGCGTTGGCGTTGAATCGATCGCGCCCATGTTTACAAACGCAAAAATCTTCGCTCCTGATTTCTCCGGCAGGCGAATCGCCGTGCGCCCGCCCGCATCGGGCCGCCATCGGTTATCCTTGTGCCACTTTTGCACATCATCAAATTAATCGGAACCGCAATGGCAAACTACGTTTACACCATGAACCGCGTGGGCAAGATCGTCCCGCCCAAACGCCAGATCCTGAAAGACATTTCGCTGTCGTTCTTCCCCGGTGCCAAGATCGGCGTGCTCGGCCTGAACGGTTCCGGCAAATCGACCTTGCTGAAGATCATGGCCGGCATCGATACCGACATCATCGGCGAAGCGCGCCCCGACGCCCAACCTGAACATCGGCTATCTGCCGCAGGAGCCGCAACTCGATCCGGAAAAAACCGTGCGTCAGGAAGTCGAATCCGGCCTCGGCGAAGTGTTCGAAGCCAAGGCCAAACTCGATGAAGTGTATGCGGCCTATGCCGAACCGGACGCCGACTTCGATGCACTCGCGGCCGAACAGGCGCGCCTCGAAGCAATCATCTCGACTTCGGCCGGCGACAATCCGGAACAGCAATTGGAAATGGCCGCCGATGCGCTGCGTCTGCCGCCGTGGGACGCCAAGATCGGCGTGCTGTCCGGTGGTGAAAAACGCCGCGTCGCACTGTGCAAGTTGCTGCTGTCCAAACCCGACATGCTGCTGCTCGACGAACCGACCAACCATCTGGACGCCGAATCGGTGGACTGGCTTGAACAGTTCCTGCAGCGCTTTCCCGGCACCGTGGTCGGCATCACCCATGATCGCTACTTCCTCGACAACGCCGCCGAATGGATTCTGGAACTGGATCGCGGCCACGGCATTCCGTGGAAAGGCAATTACAGCTCATGGCTGGAACAAAAAGGCGATCGCCTGAAACAGGAAGAAGCGACCGAATCCTCGCGCCAGAAAACCATCGCGAAAGAGCTCGAATGGGTACGCCAGAATCCGAAAGGCCGCCAGGCCAAATCGAAGGCGCGTCTGGCCCGCTTCAACGAACTGTCCGAACACGAATACCAGAAGCGCAACGAAACGCAGGAAATCTTCATTCCCGTCGCAGAGCGCCTCGGCAATGAAGTGATCGAATTCAACAACGTATCGAAAGCATTCGGCGATCGTCTGCTGATCGACAACCTGAGCTTCAAGATTCCGCCGGGCGCCATCGTCGGCATCATCGGCCCGAACGGCGCCGGCAAATCGACGCTGTTCAAGCTGATCACCGGCAAGGAGCAGCCGGACAGCGGCGAAGTCGTGATCGGCGCCACTGCACGCGTCTCCATCGTCGACCAGTCGCGCGACACGCTGGACGACAGCAAGACCGTATTCGAAGATGTCACCGGTGGCGCCGACATCCTGACCGTCGGCCGCTTCGAAATGCCATCCCGCGCCTATCTCGGCCGCTTCAACTTCAAGGGCGGCGATCAGCAGAAAATCGTCGGCAACCTGTCGGGCGGCGAACGCGGTCGCCTGCATCTGGCAAAGACGTTACTGATGGGCGGCAACGTGCTGCTGCTCGATGAACCGTCAAACGATCTGGATGTGGAAACGCTGCGCGCGCTGGAAGATGCCTTGCTGGAATTCGCCGGTTCGGTTCTGGTGATCTCGCATGATCGCTGGTTCCTCGATCGCATCGCCACGCACATCCTTGCATTCGAAGGCAATTCGCAGGTGTCGTTTTTCGACGGCAATTATCAGGAATACGAAGCGGACAAACGCAAGCGTCTGGGTGAAGAAGGTGCGAAACCGAAGCGGATTCGCTACAAGCCGCTGACGACCTGATCGAATATATCGGTCAAATAAAAAACGGCGCCTCGGCGCCGTTTTTGTTTGCTTCTTCAATCGACCGAAAATTATTTCGACATGCCATCCTTGGCCATGCCGTCTTTCTTCTTCATGGCATCTTTCTTCATTCCGTCTTTCTTCATACCGTCTTTCGCCATGTGATCCTTCTTCATGCCGTCCTTGGCCATGCTGTCCTTTGCCATGCCGTCATGCGACATGGCATCCTTGTTCATCGCATCTTGTGCGAAAGCGGCGCCGGACATCAACAGGCAAGCGGACAGGATAGCGGTGGTGATTTTTTTCATGGTATTTCCTCTCAAGTGGATAAAGGTACTGCGTAATAAAAAGCAAAAGAAAAGTTAAAGCGAACAACTCATGACTGCCTGGGGAACTGCAAAAACTACTGGTGAAACTGGATTGCCGAAAACCGAACTTCCGCAAACGCTTAACTGCCGCCGAACCAGTTGTATCCCTGGTCTTCCCAGTAACCGCCGGGATAGGTATTGCTGACGAAGATGGCGTGAATGTGTTTCGGATTCTTGTAGCCGAGCTTGGTCGGCATGCGCAGCTTCATCGGATAACCGTACTTTGTCAGCAACGTCTGGCCGTCGTAGGTCAGCGCCATCAATGTCTGCGGATGCAAGGCTGTCGCCATGTCGATGCTGGTGTAGTAATCGTCGGCGCATTTGAAGCCGACGTATTTCGCATTCAGATCGGCCCCGATGCGCTTCAGGAACGTGGGGAACGGCACGCCGCCCCATTTGCCGATGGCGCTCCATCCTTCCACGCAGATATGACGCGTGACCTGATCCGTCTGCGGCATCGCGCGCAACTTCCGCAACGACCACGGCGACTTGTCCGCAATCAGGCCGCTCAGTTCCAGACCAGTCATCGCCGTCGACTTCCGGCGCTTCGTCTTCGCCGTAGAACGCATTGAATGGAAACGGACGCGTGATCATTGAATCGGGATAGGTCGGCGCCAGCTTGTTCGGATCGAACAGTGCGCCCTGAATGCGATCGTTCCAGTTTGACACCTTGCCGAGTGCGGCTTCGATTTCAGGTTGATCGTCGAGCGAACAGCCGGTCAGCAAGGCAAGTCCGCCGAGCGTGACCGTACGCTGCAAAAAAGTACGACGTGATGGTTGCGCAATCTTGCGAATCGCGTCGGCCAGCATCAATTCGCTGTCACCGCCGCGGAAAATGGTTTTCTTGTTCGGCATTTCTATCTCCCTGTTAGCGATCGAGTCAACGGCCGAATCAACGACCGCGAATCATCGCGATCAAGGTGCGCGGCACCAATGCGACCATTACGACATGCACCACGAAGAAACCGACCAGTGCAGACATCGCAAAGAAGTGCACACGACGTGCCGATTCGTAACCGCCCAGCAGTTCGCGCAACAACGGAAACTGCACCGACTTCCACAGCACCAGACCGGACATCACGATCACGACGATGTCGAGCATGACGAACAGATACGCAGCGCGTTGCACGGCGTTGTAATGACGCGGATCGTCGTGCGTCAACTTGCCCTTCAACGCCGCAAAAAGATCGACAACGATCTGGCGTATCGACAGCGGGAAGAATTGACGCTTCAGCCGGCCGGAAAAAACATTGATCGCCAGATAATTACCAGCAGCCACATCGCAGCGAAATGCCATTGCAGCGCACCGCCGAGCCAACCGCCGAGCGTGATGTTCGACGGAAAGTGGAAATAGAAGAACGGCGATGCGTTGTAAATGCGCCAGCCGCTGGTCACCAGCAAGAGCACGGCAACCGCATTCGACCAGTTGCGTGATGCGCAACCAGATCGGATGGATGGTGCGCGTGTTGGAAGTGTTACGAGTATTGCGTGTCGCCGATTGCGATGTCTGCGGAATGTTTGCTGTGGACGGATTCATCACAGACCTCGCGTGGTGGATGGCATGCACTGCGCAGTGGAAACCGCCTGCAACACATTGCCCTCATTCGGCTCCTGCACGAAGGCAATCGCCTGCAGGTTCTGACGATTCCAGCCGCCCGGCAAACGCACATCCTGACGGAATTTCGCCATGCCCTAATTCAGTTTGATCGGACTGTACCAAAGGCGCACGGTGTTGTCGTGATGCAGTGTGACGCCGCTGTTTTCACCGCGCAGGACCTTGGAGGACAAATCGTTTTCGCTGATGGCTACATACAGGTCGCCATCGATCTTTTTGGCACCAGCAGATTGCGCCTGCACATCGAGCGACACATTGCCGTTGTCGGCTGCCGCCGTCTTCAAGGTGATGGCAACCGGTGCAGGACGCGCATTGATCCGTCGTATCGTGTCCGGCAGCGTATCGCGCCATGTACGCAGCTCATTGCCGCCGACGAAAAACTGCGGCGTGTAGACGACATGGTTCGGTTTCCCCTCAAGCAGATTACTCTGGCGCGCATCGAAGGTTTTCTGCGCAAAGATATCCCTCCAGCCGATCGCATCCCAGTAAGTGACGTGCAGCGACAACGGCACCACCGATGCGCCCGGACCAACCTGTTCCGTCAAGCGGCTCAATTGCTTGTCGGCCGGCGGGCAGCTGGAACAGCCTTCGCTGGTGTAAAGTTCCACCAGCGCCGCAGTCGCGGTGCCGCTTTTGACTTCGCATGTGTTCCCGGCATAGGATGGCAACCCCGTGCCGAGAAGGGATGCCATGACAGCAAGTGCGATTGGTTTCATCTGCGATACCGTTTCATCGTGAAATATGAAAGGTAATTCGCCGGGAAAACGGGATTGGTTACGCGCCCCCGGAATTTTTTGTTTTGACCCGAATATTTATTTACGTTACCGCGTAACCGAAAGCCCAGATGCAACGAATACATAAGGGAGAACAGCGTGTTGTCGGAGAGGCAGAGTTACGGCTGCGCACTCTTCTGCTGCAAGGCATGGACGGAGATGCCACTGCGTACCGCAATTTCCTGCAGGCGACGACCACCCACCTGCGCGCCTTCCTGCGCCGCAGGCTGAACCGCTGGCCGGACGAAGTCGAGGATCTGGTGCAGGAGGCGTTGCTGGCGATTCACAACCAGCGAATGACCTATGACCGAAACGCGCCGCTGACGGCGTGGATTCATGCAATTGCAAAGTACAAACTGATTGACTGGCTGCGCCGTCATGCGCGCCACGACATGCTGAACGATCCGCTGGATGACGAAAACGAATTGTTTTCCACCGCGGATACGGACAGCAGCGATGCCCGGCGCGATCTGGGCAAGGTGCTGGAACTGCTGCCGGAACAGCAACGCGCCGCGATCCTTCACACAAAAGTGGATGGCTTGTCGGTACGGGAAACGGCTGCAGCAATGCAAATATCGGAGGCTTCCGTCAAGGTCGCCGTCCACCGCGGGCTGAAAACGCTGGCGGCAAAATTGCGGGATGAATCATGAAAACAGATGACCTGATCAACATGCTGGCCAGCGGGCCGGACGTCTCTGCTCCGGCCATTCCGGTGCAGCGATTCGTCCTGCTCGTCTCGTTCGGCTTTCTGGCAAGCATCGCAATGATGCTGGCCTTCCTCGGCATGCGGCCGAACCTGAACGCGCTGATCATGATGCCTGCGTTCTGGATCAAGATTGCCTTCGTCGTCTGCCTTGCGGCCGTGGGCTGGATCGCGACTGCACGCCTGTCGATACCCGGCACGCGTATCACGATGTTGCCGTTGTTGATTGCCGTGCCGGTGCTGCTGATCTGGGCAGTGGCCGCGATCTCGTTGATGCATGCAGAACCGGGAGAACGTGCGCAGCTTTTCTGGGGACAGACCTGGCGTTACTGCCCGTTCCTGATCGCGCTGCTGTCATTGCCGCTGTTTGTCGCCGTCCTGAAAATCATGCGCAATCTGGCGCCGGTGCGGTTGCGACTGGCGGGTGCGGGTGCGGGATTCGCTGCCGGTGCCGCTGCAACGCTGGTGTATTCACTGCATTGCCCTGAAATCGCGGCGGCGTTCATCGGCTTCTGGTATCTGATCGGCATTCTGATTCCGACTGCCATCGGCGCGCTGATCGGCCCGCGCATTCTTCGCTGGTAACCGGTATTCGCCGTTCGTCTGTTCTGCAAAGAATGCATTCCGTCGATGCCGTCATGTTTCAGATTCATTCTCCCTTTCCTGACTCATGCACCAGCTAGCCGCGCCCGCCACCGCCGAAATCGAGATCAGGAAAAGCCGCTTCATCGGCCTGATGTATCCGTTGACGACACGCGCCGAGGCGCAGGCGCAGCTGGCTGCATTGCGCACGCAGCATCCGAACGCCGTGCACTTCTGCTGGGTACTGATCTGCGAGGGCGATTCGGGCATGGATGACGACGGCGAACCGTCAGGCACGGCGGCGCGACCGATGTACAACGTGCTCGTGCACAAGCAATTGTTCAATGTGCTGGCGGTGGTGGTGCGCTATTGGGGCGGCATCAAGCTGGGTGCGGGCGGACTGGCGCGTGCTTACGGGCAGGCGATTTCCGAAGCGGTGAAAACGGCGGAGCTGGTGGCCGTGGAGCCGATGTGCGAACGCCGCTTCGTACTGCAGTTTGCCGACGAATCGGCGCTGCGCCGCCATTGCGAACAGAACGATGTCATCGTGGCCGATGCGCAATATGCCGACGCGGTTACGCTGATCGTCAGGATGAAAGCCGCTCAGGCCGATGGATTCTGCCGCGATGCGATCGATCTGCTGCGCGGTGCGTTGCAGGTGCATGACGATGCGCGGGCCTGATTGCCCGGCAGATCGTCGTCAGATCATTTCCAGCGGTTCGGGTCCGTCCGGCGGCGGAAACGCGCTATCCAGTTCCGCCAGGTCTTCCGGCGTCAGCTTCAGACTGAGCGCATCGCGATTCTGGCGCACATGTTCCGGCGTCGAGGCTTTGGGAATCGCGATCACACCTTGTTGCCGCAACACCCACGCCAGTGCAACCTGTGCCGGCGTGACATCATGCCGCTCGGCGATGTCCTCCACTTCCGGATAGTCGGCCAGCCGGCCCTGCTCGATCGGCGAATACGCCATCAATGGCAGTCCGCGCGCCTGCGACTGCGGCAACAGATCGTATTCGATGCCGCGCCGCGTCAGGTTGTACAGCACCTGATTGGTCGAGATCGCCTCGCCGCCCGCCGCACGTCCGATTTCCTGCATGTCGCTCACATCCATGTTGCTGACGCCCCAATGCCGGATTTTGCCGGCATCCTGCAGCGCCTCGAATGCGGCGATCGTTTCGGCAAACGGCGCGCGGCCGCGCCAGTGCAGCAGGTACAGATCGATGCGATCGGTGCCGAGACGGCGCAGGCTGCGCTCGCATGCGGCAATCGTGCCGCTGCGCGATGCGTTGCTCGGCAATACCTTGCTGACGAGGAAGACTTCGTCGCGACGGCCGGCAATCGCTTCGCCGACCAGTTTTTCCGATGCGCCGTCGCCGTACATTTCGGCGGTATCGATCAGCGTCATGCCGAGATCGAGACCCAGCCTCAGTGTGGCGATTTCATCGGCGCGCCGTTGCGGTTCGTCGCCCATGTACCATGTGCCCTGCCCCAGAACGGGAACGGCTTCGCCGGATGGAAGTCTGGTTGTACGCATGAGAATCCTTTCGTCTTGGCCGGGCACGTCACGCGCCCTGTTTCGCATGTTTGAACCACGGCTGCAGGCTGGTCCGGATTTTTTCCTCGTTGTAGCCACGGATGACTTCATCGCCGATCACGATCAACGGCGACCATTCGGTCGCATACAATGTTACCCGAGGCTACGCGTCAGCGACGACCATTTCAATACGCCGGAAGCGGATTTGGCATGCATCGCCGGTGCGCCGTAGCAACCGAAATTTGCGAAGGCGGGTCATGATGAAGGATGCCGTTATGGAATTTTCATTATACGTAAACGCCTCCGGCAACTACACTCTTCATGCTTTACAGCATCCGCCTGACGGGTGCCTTCACACGACGCCATCATGACTGACATTTCTTCGCATCCCGCCGCCATCGACACTCTTTTTACCTGCCTCCCCGAAAACATGGCGTGGGTCGAATGGGCCATGCCAGGCGCACAGTTCAAGCTGCTGCATGCCAACGCCGTCACCGGCCATTACACGCTGCTGATCCGCTTCGAGGCCGGCGCCGCGGCGCCCATCCATCGTCATGTCGGCGCAGTGGAGGGCTACATGCTGGAAGGCGGATTCCATTACAGGGATGAACCGGAACGCCGCTTCGACGCCGGCAGTTATCTGTGGGAAAGCGAAGGCGCGGTGCACCAGCCGATCAGCCCGAATGGCGGCGTAATGTTTGCGATCTTCCACGGGCCGGTCGAAGGCGTGGACGAAAACGGCGACGTAACCGGCCGCATCGACTGGCAATGGCACGTCAACAAATGGAACGCGGCGGGCAACGATTACCTGCCGGCGGGCATGCCGCCCGCACGCTGACAGTTCACATTTCGCGCACCTGAAACGACACATAAAATCTGCAATGTCGGGCAACGCGGCCCTTATAATGCGCGATGTCCAAAGAACGCCGCCTATCTTTGCAGACATCGCATCCGCGACCGCCCCCACCTGTTTGATTTTTATGCGCCTTGTTTCGGAAAAATACCGCCTGCTCGTCTGGATCAGCGCCCTTCTGATTGCCGGCTTCCTCGCCACCACCATCGCCAGCTACATCGTATCGCGCGACACCATCCGTCAGCGCGTGGTCGAGCAGGCATTGCCGCTGACCAGCGACAACATCTATTCCGAAATCCAGAAGGACATCCTGCGTCCGGTCTTCATCTCGTCGCTGATGGCCAGCGATACGTTCCTGCGCGACTGGATCCTGTCCGGCGAAACCGATGAAACCAGGATCAGCCGCTATCTGAAAGAGGTAAAGGAAAAGTACGGCACGATCACCAGCTTCCTCGTCTCCGATCGCACGCATCGCTATTACTACGCCGACGGCCTGCTGAAAACGGTGAGCGAACAGGAACCGCGCGATGTCTGGTATTACCGCGTGCGCGACATGAAGAGCGAGTACGAAACCAATGTCGATATCGACCTGGCCAATCGCGATGCAATGACCATTTTCATCAATCACCGCGTGCTGGATTACAGCGGCAATTTCATCGGCGCGTCGGCGTTGGCCTGACGGCGGACAAGATGACCGGTAAATCGATGAAGGACCTACACGGTTCGATCACCGGATTGCCGGGTGTCGCCGCCATTTCGAAAAAATTCTCAACAACAGTACGCAGCCGACACCACTTGAATACAGACGCAACGGCGCGATCATGCTGATGAGTTCGCGCTTCATCCCGGAACTCGACTGGTATCAGCTGGTGGAACAGAACATCAGCGACGACGTGCGGCCGATACAATGTGTTCTCTACATCAACATTTCGATCAGTGCGATCGTGACACTGCTTATCCTCGGCATGGTGCTGTTCGTCGTCAAGCGCTCGCAACAGCAGATGGAAACCATCGCCGGCACCGACACGCTGACCGGCCTGTTGAATCGCCAGGCATTCGAAATGATCTTCCAGCAGGCGATACCGGACAGCACACGACGCAGTCCACTGTGTGCCGTCCTGTTCGACATCGATTACTTCAAGCTGTTCAACGACAAACACGGCCACCTGGCCGGTGACCGCATCCTGCAGGAAATCGCCACCATCACGAAAACTCCGTGCGCGAAAATGACATCGCACGCGCTGGTGAGGAGAGGAATTTCTCGTCCTGCTGAAAGGCTACCCGCTACAGCAAGCCATCGCGATTGCAGAAAAAAGCGCCAGGCCATCGCCAGCCATGACTTCGCGCTGCGCGGCGGCGATATTCTGCTGACCGTCAGCCTCGGCATCGCCGAATATACCCGCGAGGAATCGCCGGCCGACTTCTTCACCTGTACCGACAAGGCGCTGTATCAGGCAAAGACCCAGGGCCGCAATCGCATCGCGGTGTCACCGACGGCAACGGCAAAGAATGAAAGCACCGATGGCGAAGCGCCTGCAACGGACTGAAAAAAGATGCGCATTGAAGGATAATCTTGCGCACTCTTGCAGCACATCTCACCAAATTAGGATCTATAAATGTTTTCGAAAAATTATGCAGTTGAGCCTGGTCATATCGATTTTCAGGGCGTAGTCGATGGCCTTTATTATCCGTTTTACATGGAGTGGACGAGACACGCTTTTATGAAAGAAGCGCTCGGCATTGATATTGAAGAGGAATTCAAGCAGGGGAAAATCTACATGGTGCTGGAGTATTCCCTGCGTTTCCGTAAGAGCCTGACGAAGGACGATCGGGTAGAAGTAACTTGTCAGTTGCAAAAAAATGAAAAGCGCAATCGCGTCAATTTCTTCCAGGAGATTAAAGTCGATGGCGTGACTTACGCAGAAGCGACGTTTGTCGCTACCTGTCTCGTCAACGGTCGCCCCTCGATGCCGGAAGCGGTCGTGCAGGCGCTATCGCTGTAGGTCAAGCGGATCGCCGTGTTCCAGGAACACAAGAAGATAGCGTTCCCTCGATCAGCACGCAGAAAAAATCGGCGTTACACTGATCGTCTTCCATCGCACGCATCAAAAGAATCATGAGCAAGATCACCACCGCATCGGAATCCGCCTTGTCGGCTGCGCAAATCGCACAGTTCGAGAAGGACGGCTATCTGGTTTTCAGGAACATGCTGGATACGGCATCCTGTGAAAAGATGCTGGCGGTGGCGAAACGGCAATTGCAGGAAGCGCAGCAACCGCTCGAATACGAAGCCGAACTCGGCTATGCCGGAGCGCCTTCTTCACTGGAGGCCGAAGGCGGTCGCACCGTGCGGCGTCTGCGTGGCGCCTACGATCGCGACGATTGCTTCCGCGCCTGGGCCGAAGATCCGCGCGTGGTCGGCAAGGTGCATCAGTTGTTCGACGAACCGGTGTGCCTGACGCTGGCACATCACAACTGCGTGATGACCAAACACCCGCAGTACGGCACGGCGACCGGCTGGCATCGCGATATTCGTTACTGGTCGTTCACGCAGCCGGATCTGGTTTGCGTCTGGCTGGCGCTTGGCGATGAAGTGGCGAGCAACGGCAGCCTGCGTTTCATTCTCGGTTCGCATCGTTTGGCGATTGCGCCGGATCGACTCGACGAACTGCTGTTCCTGCGGCCCGAACATCCGGAAAACCAGGCACTGTTCCAGCAGGGAACCGCAGTCGAGCTGCATCAGGGCGATGTCGTGTTCTTCCACAGCCTGCTGTTCCATGCGGCCGGCGTCAACACGTCCGACAAGGTCAAGACATCGATCGCCTTTGCCTATCACGGCTGCAGCAACCAGCCGGTACCCGGCACACGCTCGGCGGCATCGGGCGATGTGCGCGTGTCGGACTGATCGTTTGAAGCCGTTCGTCCAACCCGACCTGTAAAAAAGCCCTCATAACGAGGGTTTTCTGTTCTTCGGCATCACCAGCATTTTATTTCTTTGGTGTGCTCGAAGGCATGTGCGAGGACGCCGGTACTTTTTTCTGTGTGGCGTCCGGATCGTCGCGCCGCACTTCTTCCACACCAGGCATGCCACGCCGATCGGTATCGAGCTGACCTTCCTGAATATCGTCGTGGGCCCGCTTGATGACCTTGTCCGGCTTGCCGCTCCGGTTGCTCTGATTATCAAACGATTCGTCACGCTCATGCGGCAGGCGCGGTGAAGAATTCGCGTCATCCGGCTGCTGCACTTCATCTTTTTTTACATGTCGCTTGTCGGTGGAAACATGTGCTTCCGTCATTTTCGATCCCATGTTCGTTCTCCTCTTTATTGCCTGCGCGTAATGCGACATTGCACGCCGCTTGTCCCATATGAGTAAAAGAACAATGGATAATTCCCGGCCGCACAAACGATTCACGCCATTGCACGATTCTGTTACCATGACGACCGAACACTGGGGAGTAGCCGGCCTTCTGCAACGAAGGCATCTGCATCAACATTCTTGGCCCGCAGGCCATGGTGCAGATAGTCGAAAGACTTGGCGAGACCATTGATCAAACTGACGACTTGCTTTGGGCCGGAGTCGTTGTTTGGTCTTTGGTTATTCGTCCGGCCCAGGAAAGTCTACCCTCGATGGAATCCTTCTTCGTATCGACCGGCATCGTCGCCCTCGCTGAAATCGGCGACAAGACGCAACTGCTGTCTTTTCTACTCGCCGCAAAATTCCGCAAACCGTTACCGATCGCCGCCGCCATTCTGGTTGCGACATTGTTCAATCACGCCTTCGCCGCAGCCGTCGGCGCGTGGATCACGACGGTGCTCGGGCCGGAAGTATTGCGCTGGATACTCGGCATCTCGTTCCTGCTGATGGCGGGCTGGACGCTGATCCCGGACAAGCTCGATGAGGGCGATACCAAATTCGCACGGTACGGCGTGTTCATGACGACGCTGATCGCTTTCTTCCTCGCCGAAATGGGTGACAAGACGCAGGTCGCGACAATTGCGCTGGCAGCAAAATTCCATGCGTTCTGGCCGGTGCTGGCGGGCACGACGTTCGGCATGATGCTGGCGAATGTGCCGGCGGTTTATTGCGGCAACAAGCTGGCCGGTCGCATGCCGGTCACGCTGGTGCATCGCATTGCGGCGGTAATTTTCGCGATTCTCGGTATCGCGACGCTGGTCGGGATGGGCGAAGGCATGGGCTTCTGACGCGGCACTGTTCAGTGCGATAAAACAAAGGCCGCTTCCCGCAAAAAGAAGCGGCCTTTTCATTGACAGCTACCGACTCGTCTCAGATTTTCAAACGCGCTCTTGCTGCGTTGTATTCGACCGTCAGCCGTTGCATGATGTCGGCTACGCTCGGCGCATCGTCGATCAAACCCACGCCCTGTCCTGCACCCCAGATATCGCGCCAAGCTTTTGCCTTGCTGGCGCTGCCGGAACCGAAGTTCATTTTCGATTTGTCTGCAACCGGCAGGTTGTCGGGATCGAGTCCTGCGTTGATGATCGACGCGCGCAAGTAATTGCCGTGCACGCCGGTGAACAGATTGGTATAGACCACATCGGCTGCAGTCGATGCAACGATGGCGTCGCGATACGCGGGCGCGACGTTCGCTTCCTGCGCGGCCAGCCAACGCGTACCGACGTAGGCAAAATCTGCACCCATTGCTTGCGCGGCCAGCACGGCGTCGCCTGTTGCGATGGCGCCGGACAGTGCGAGCGGTCCTTTGAACAGTTTGCGCACTTCGCCGACCAGTGCGAACGGCGACAGCAAACCCGCATGGCCACCGGCACCGGCCGCAACCAGGATCAAGCCGTCAACGCCGGCTTCCAATGCTTTCTCTGCATGGCGCAATGAAATGATGTCATGCAGGACGATGCCGCCGTAGGAATGAATCGCGTCCATCATCTCGCGCGGCGGTGCGCGGAGTGACGAGATGATGATGGGTACGCGATGTCGCACGCACACTTCGACGTCATGCGCGAGCCGGTCATTGGATTGATGGACGATCTGGTTGACGGCGATCGGGCCGATCTTCGCCGACGGATTAACTTGCTGGAAATCAGCGAGTTCGTTCTGAATGTCGGTCAGCCAGGTGTCCAAAATTTCTGCCGGACGTGCATTCAGTGCAGGAAAAGCGCCGACGATGCCGGCCTTGCATTGTGCTGTGACGAGTGCGGGGCCGCTGGCGATGAACATAGGCGCGGCAATGACCGGCAGCGACAGGTGACGTAACACTGCGGGAAGACGATCCTGCACTTGATCGGACATCGCTGCTCCTTTTGAAGAGACATGACAGGCACACGATGCCGAACTGAATCAGATCGCGCAACGACAATTCAACTACAGGAAACGATCCAGCAATTTGCGACTCGGCTTGTCGAGTTTTTTCAGATCACGGATCAGGAACTGCACACCGTGCGTGTCCGCAATCATCAATGACGATTCACCGATGCGTCGAATGTCTTCCTCGCCTTTCAGCACCAGCGTCGCGTCGCCGCGTGTCGTCACGACTTGCCACGTACTCGGCGAGGCGAAGGCGGAGACGTGCTTGATGTGCTGAATCTCCGGCAGGAATTCTCGATTCGCCAGTTCTTCCTGCAGCAAGTTGCGCAAGGTTTCCGGCAGATCGGCCAGTCGATCAATCCACGCCAGTTCGTGACCGTCGGCGCTGACGATGGCGATGCCGGTTTCCGGCGCGGCAATCGGGAACGCGCGTACCGGCACCACGCCCTCGTGCACGATGCCGTCTGCACCGGTGAACGTGAGTTTGGCAAACGCATTACGCGTCAATTGAAAATCAGGTTGAAAGTCGCTCATGCGTTGCCTCCGTTCAGCAGTGCCGCATCTTCCAGCAGATCGTTTTCCGCCTGGCGCGCCTGCGCCTGATACAGCTTGTAATACGCACCCTGTCGCGCCAGCAATTCTTCATGCGAACCGATTTCGACGATCTGGCCGCGATCCATCACGACGATGCGATCGGCGCGACGCAATGTGGAGAGTCGGTGCGCAATCGCGATCGTGGTGCGACCGCTCACCAGATTGTCGAGCGCCTTTTGAATCTCGCGTTCGGTGGTGGTATCGACCGACGAGGTCGCTTCATCGAGAATCAGAATATGCGGATCGATCAGCAATGCACGCGCAATCGAGATGCGTTGCCGCTCGCCGCCGGACAATGTCTGCCCGCGCTCGCCGACCATCGAATCGTAACCGTGCGGCAGGCGCAGGATGAATTCATGCGCGTTGGCGGCACGTGCGGCGGCGATGATGTCTTCACGCGTTGCGTCCGGTTTGCCGTAGGCGATGTTGTCGGCGATGGTGCCGAAGAACAGGAACGGTTCCTGCAGCACGAGGCCGATATTGCGGCGGTATTCCGGAATCGGAACGGAGCGGATGTCGATGCCATCGACCATGATCGCACCTTGCGACACATCGTAGAAACGGCAAATCAGGTTGACCAGTGTGCTCTTGCCGGAACCGCTGTGACCGACCAGGCCGATCATTTCTCCCGGATGAATCGTCAGGTCCAGCCCGCGAATCACCGCGCGATTGCCGTAACGGAAACCGATGTTGCTGACCGTGATTTCGCCTTTCACGTTTTGCAGATGCACGGGATTGGTCGGTTCCGGCACGCTGGAAACATGGTCGAGAATATCGAAAATCCGCTTGGCTCCCGTCGCCGCTTTTTGCGTGACGGAGACGATGCGGCTCATCGAATCAAGGCGCGTGTAGAAACGGCTGATGTAGGCGAGGAATGCGGTCAGCACGCCGACCGTGATCAATCCGCGCGATACCTGCCAGATGCCCAGCGCCCACACGACCAGCAAGCCGATTTCCGTCAGGAAGCGTAACGGTCGGCGAGAACAGCGACCAGACCTTGTTGACGCGATCGTTGATCTGCAGATTGTGCTGGTTGGCATCGCGGAAGCGCGCGGCTTCGCGTTTTTCCTGCGCGAACGCCTTCACCACGCGAATGCCGGGAATCGTGTCGGCCAGCACGTTGGTCACCTGCGACCAGATGCGATCGACCTTCTCGAAACCATTGCGCAGCTTGTCGCGCACGACGTGGATCATCCACGCGATGAACGGCAGCGGCAGCAAGGTCACCAGCGCCAGCCACGGATTGATCGAGATCAGGATCGCCGCCGTCATCGCGATCATCAGCACGTCAGTGGCGAAATCGAGCAGATGCAGCGACAGGAACACGCAGATGCGATCGGTCTCAGAACCGATGCGCGTCATCAGGTCGCCGGTGCGCTTGCCGCCGAAATATTCAAGCGACAGGCGCAGCAGATGTTCATACGCCGTCGTGCGCAGATCGGCACCGATGCGTTCACTGACCAGCGCCAGAATGTAGGTGCGCGCCCAACCCAGTCCCCATGCCAGCAAGGCCGAACCGAACAGGCCGCTGAGATACAGCGTCACCAGCGGTGTGTTGATCGGCGCGCCGTTTTGATAGGGAATCAGCACGTTGTCCATCAGCGGCAGCGTCAGGTATGGCGGCACCAGCGTGGCGGCGGTCGCCGCCAGCGTCAGCAGGAAACCCAGCAGCAGTTGCCCGCGATACGGCCGGGCAAAACGCCACAGCCGGAACAGCGCCGCCGACGACGGCGACGGCTCTTCGGCGGCGACCGCATCGGCATCCTGGCCATCAACTGCATCGTCATCTTCATCGAATGCTTGCGGCGCATCGGCCGGCACGCCCGCGATCAGCCGTTTTCCCAGCGATTCGAATTCGGCGATCAGATGCAGCGCTTCCGGATTATGGCCGAGCGTGTAACGCCAGGTCACCAGCCGCGAGGCGGCATCGTGCAATTCCAGATTGCCGACACCGGCATGATCGTGATGGCGCAAGACAAATTCCGGACAATGCGGCCACGCTTGCCATACGGTATCGTCGCGGTAGCGCGACAGCAGGCGCAGAGTGGTCAGAACCACGATGCCGGGAGCGAAATACAACTCCGGATCGAGATCGAGTTCCAGGTGGGCAAGTAGGTTTTCATCCTTGCCCAGTTCGGCATGGATGTTCTGCCAGGCTGCCGGAACGGCGTATCTTGTTGCCGGCGAAGAGAGGGAAACGGTTTTCATCAAGGCAGGCAGGCGATTCGGGTCGGACGACGGGTCATTGAATTCTGATTCAAAATAGATGGTTTTTATCCTAAGTGGCGGCAAGTATATCCAAACGCATCCCGCTTGTTTGCTAGTATCATTCGCCCACGCGCAAAAAATATAATCGGTCATCATGTAAACCGAAAACACATCGAGCGCGTTAGGACTCTCTTTCAGCCAACTGAATTTTGGCTCTCATAATCGATTCCATTAACTAATGAATAACAAAACCATCGAGATCATCGATGTGATGAGTCTGCGGGGACCGAACATCTGGACTTATCGACCTGTGCTGGAGGCGTGGGTCGATATCGGCGAACTGGAAGATTCGCCATCCAACACCATTCCGGGCTTTTACGAGCGCCTTGTCGGGTTCTTGCCGAGTCTGGTCGAGCACCATTGCGGCGTCGGCGTGCATGGCGGATTCCTGATGCGCCTGCGCGAAGGCACGTGGCCCGGGCACATCATGGAACACGTGATGATCGAACTGCAGAACCTGGCCGGCATGCAAAGCGGTTTCGGCAAGGCGCGCGAAACCTCGAAACGCGGCGTCTACAAGGTCGTCGTGCGTGCCCGGCATGAAGAAGTCAGCCGTGTCGCGCTGACCGCCGCCCGCGATCTGGTCATGGCCGCCATCGAGGACAAGCCGTTCGACGTGCAGGCCACGGTTGACCACCTGCGCGCTATTCTGGAAGACGTTGCGCTCGGCCCAAGCACGGCCTGCATCGTCGACGCCGCTACCGACCGCCGCATTCCGACGCTCCGCCTGAACGACGGCAATCTCGTACAGCTCGGCTACGGCGCACGCCAGCGCCGCGTCTGGACCGCCGAAACCGACCAGACCAGCGCCATCGCCGAAAGCATCGCCAGCGACAAGGAACTGACCAAAAGCCTGCTGGAATCCTGCGGCGTACCGGTTCCCCAGGGCCGCGTTGCCGACAGCACTGCCGATGCATGGGAAGCCGCCAACGATATCGGCCTGCCGGTCGTCGTCAAACCGTCCGACGGCAACCACGGCCGCGGCGTCTCCACCAACCTCACCACGCAGGCCGAAATCGAAGCCGCCTGGGAACTGGCCGACCGCGAAGGCAGCGAAGTCATCGTCGAGCGCTTCATTCCCGGCAACGAACATCGCCTGCTGGTCATCGGCGGCCGTCTGGTCGCCGCCGCACGCGGCGAATCCGCTTCGATCGTGGCCGACGGCACATCGACCATCGCCGCACTGATCAACAGCCAGCTCAACAGCGATCCGCGTCGCGGCAGCGGCGAAGACTGTCCGCTGAACCTGATCCTGGTCGATGAAGCAGACGATCCCGGAGTGGTCCTGCTGGAACTGTCGCGCCAGGGTTACACGCCTGAATCCATTCCGCCTGCCGACACGCACGTCCTAGTGCAGCGCCACGGCAACGTCGCGTTCGACATTACCGATCAGGTTCATCCGAGCGTGGCAGCGGCCGCTTCGCTGGCGGCGCGCGTCGTCGGCCTCGATATCGCCGGCGTCGATCTGGTGGCAGAAGACATTTCCCGCCCGCTGGCCCAACAGGGCGGCGCGATCGTGGAAGTCAACGCCGGCCCCGGCCTGCTGATGCACCTGAAACCCGCCAACGGCCCGGCGCGTCCGGTCGGTCGCGCCATCGTCGATCATCTGTTTGCGGAAAACGAAAGCGGCCGCATTCCGATCGTCGGCGTCACCGGCTCGCACGGCGCCACCATGACCGCACGCCTGACTGCGTGGCTGCTGCATCTGCGCGGCACCTATGTCGGCCTGGCCTGCAACGACGGCCTGTTTTTGCGTGAACGCAAGATTCCCCGCCGCAACGGCACTAACTGGGATGCAACGCGGCAAGTCCTGATGAACCGCATGGTCGAGGCCGCGGTTTTCGAAAACAGCAGCGAAGTGATCCTGTCCGAAGGCCTCGCCTACGACTGGTGCGATGTCGGCGTGGTGATGAATATCGATCCGGCCCGCACCCTGCCCGCGTTCTATATCGAGGATGCGGACCAGCTGGCGAAAGTGAGTCGCACGCAGGTCGATATCGTCCTGCCGAGCGGCGTGGCCGTGCTGAATGCCGCCGACGCGCGCGTGGCGGAACTGGCCTCGTTGTGCGACGGCAGCGTGACGTACTTCGCGCTTTCTCCCGATGAACCGGCGATTGCCGCTCATCGCGAAGAAAACGGCCGCAGCGTATTCGTACGCAACGGCAATCTCGTGCTGGCCAGCGGCCGCGACGAAACGATCGTCTGCACGTTTGCCGCGATTGGCTACGCCGATCCGGTTCGACAGCCGCTGAATGCCGAATCCCTGCTCGCTGCCGTGGCGGCCGCATGGGCGCTCGGACTCGATGCACACCTGATCCGCGCCGGTGTTGAAACCTTCGAACATGTCTGAGCGCAAAAACACATGGCACCGACCGGCAGAGTAACTATAAAGAGACATTTGAAGCAGTGCGTCAGCAAACAGAACCCTGAACGCTGCCTCATCTCGACAAGGAAAGTTTGATGGAAATCTCTCGCGTTCGCGCCCTGCGCGGTCCCAATCTGTGGAGTCGGCACACATCGCTCGAAGCGATTGTTTCCTGCACCGATATCGAACACAACATCACGGCGATGGCCGGTTTCGAGGAACGCGTCCGCGCCCGTTTTCCGGAAATCAAATTCCTCGAAGCAGCGCGCGGCGAAGCCTACTTCTCGATCGCCCACGTGCTCGAATGCGCAGCCCTCGGCCTGCAGGCGCAGGCCGGTTGCCCTGTCACCTTCAGCCGCACGATTCAAACCATCGAGCCCGGCATTTTCCAGGTCGTCGTCGAATACACGGAAGAAGAAGTCGGCCGTCTTGCCTTCAAATGGGCGCAAAGCCTGTGCCAGGCCGCCGCCGAAGACAAACCGTTCGAGCTGGCAGCTGCACTGGCCAGCCTGCGCGAACTGGACGAAGACATCCGCCTCGGACCGAGCACCGGTTCGATTGTCGATGCCGCCGTCGTGCGCGGCATTCCGTATCGCCGCATGACGGAAGGTTCGATGGTCCAATTCGGCTGGGGCAGCAAGCAGCGCCGCATCCAGGCTGCGGAAACCGGTTTCACCAGCGCCATCGCCGAATCGATCGCGCAAGACAAGGAAATGACCAAGATCATGCTCAGCGCAGCCGGCGTGCCGGTGCCTGACGGACGCTCGGTTTCCACTGCCGACGATGCATGGCGGGCCGCGCAGGAAATCGGCGCGCCGGTTGTCATCAAGCCGCGCGACGGCAATCAGGGCAAAGGCGTCGCCGTCAACATGAAGACGGAAAACGAAGTCAGAACCGCCTTCGACATCGCATTCAAGATCTGCGAAGACGTGGTCGTCGAACGTTACCTGCCCGGTCAGGATTACCGTCTGCTGGTGGTCGGCAAGCAGCTGATCGCCGCCGCGCGCCGCGCGCCGCCGGAAGTCATCGGCGACGGCACGCACACCATCAGTCAGCTGATCGAACAGGTCAATCTCGATCCGTTGCGCGGCGACGGCCACGCCAGCCCGCTGACCAAGATCCGCGTCGACAACATCACGCTCGCCACACTGGCCAAGCAGAACTACACCATCGATAGCGTGCCGCCGAAAGGCGTGCCGGTCGTCCTGCGCAACAATGCCAACCTCAGCACCGGCGGCACCGCCACCGACGTCACCGACGACGTGCATCCGGAACTGGCGGCGCGCGTGGTCGAAGCGGCGCAGATGATCGGACTCGACATCTGCGGCGTTGATCTCGTCTGCGAAAACGTGATCCAGACGCTGGAAGAACAGGGTGGCGGCGTGGTCGAAGTCAATGCGGCACCCGGCCTGCGCATGCACATCAAGCCGTCGTTCGGCAAGGGCCGTCCGGTCGGCGAAGCGATCATCTCCACCATGTTCCCGGAAGGCGACGATGGCCGCATCCCGGTCGTCGCAGTCGCCGGCACCAATGGCAAGACCACGACCGTACGCCTGATCGCGCACATTCTCGCGACCAATAAATATCGCGTCGGCATGACCACCACCGACGGCGTGTATATCGAAAACCAGCGCATCGACACCGGCGATTGCAGCGGCCCGCGCAGTGCGCGCAACGTGTTGCAGCATCCTGATGTAGACGCCGCCGTATTCGAAACCGCGCGCGGCGGCATCCTGCGCGAAGGCATCGCCTTCGACCGCTGCAACGTCGCCGTGGTGACGAACATCGGCGTCGGCGATCACCTCGGCCTCAACTACATTTCCACCGTGGAAGATCTGGCCGTCGTCAAGCGTGTGATCGTGCAAAACGTAGGGCCGACCGGCGTGGCGGTGCTGAATGCAGCCGATTCCATGGTGGCGAACATGGCGGCGAGCTGCCCCGGCAGCATCATTTTCTTTGCCAAGGATCGCAATCAATCCGTGCTTGCCACGCATCGTGCGCAAGGCAAGCGCGTGGTGTATCTCGACGGCCCGGCCATCGTCGCTGCCGAAGGCAAATCCGAGCATCGCATTCTTCTGGCCGACATCCCGATCACGCACAACGGCGTCATCGGCTTTCAGGTTGAAAACGCCATGGCCGCCATCGGTGCGATGTGGGGACTGGCGCTGGATTGGAAGATCGTCCTCGAAGGCCTGCGCACCTTCCGCAACGATGCGGATACGACACCCGGCCGCTTCAATCTTTTCAATCATCGCGGCGCCACCGTCATCGCCGATTACGGCCACAACCCGGATGCAATCCAGGCGCTGACCAACGCCGTCGAGGGCATGTCGTCGAAACGCCGCATGGTCGTCATCAGCGGCGCGGGCGACCGGCGTGACGATGACATTCGCCGTCAGACCGAAATCCTCGGCGATGCGTTCGACGATGTGATTCTTTACGAAGATCAGTGCCAGCGCGGACGCGCCGACGGTGAAGTAGTGAAGTTATTGCGCGAAGGATTGTCGAAGGCAAAGCGCACGCAATCGATCAATGAAATCTACGGCGAATTCCTCGCCATCGACACCGCGCTGGCGACACTGCAATCGGGCGATCTGTGCCTGATCCTGGTCGATCAGGTGGAAGAAGCGCTCGCGCATATTGCCTCGCGCGTCGCCGCCTGATTGTTTCAACAGGAGCGAAGCAAACGCGCCTGATTCTGTTTGTCTCATACAAAAAAGCCTGCTCATGCGGGCTTTTTTATTGCAGGACGCATGCCACAGACAAGACTGCAACAGGAAACGAAAGCGCTCCGACGAATCCTCCAATCGCATGGCGAACCGAACTTCGTTATCTATTTACTTGTAAATTCACGAAGACAATCTTCGCGATGAAGTCATGCCGCAATGATCAAGATTCTTGCACGGAAATATGAGAAGGCCTGTCATCAGAAAGTGACGGCAGGCCGATCATTGAGATCATTGAAAGCCATCTGCCTGATGGGATTACATCGTGTGCTCGGGCGGTGCCGGCGGCATTTCGGGAGGAGAATGATCGGGCACGATTTCCGGCTCGCTCGGCCCCGGCGGAACCGTGGGCTCCGGCGTTGGAGGAATTTCCGGCTGCGGCACCTCGAACGGCGCAATCTCCGGCTGCGGATGTGGAACAACCGGTATTTCCGGCGGTGTCGGCTGCTGGATGCCCATCGCTTTCTCCCTTGCTTAAATCTGTCTGACCCGCCGTCGCACGCATAAGTTGCGGCGCTGCCTGCGTTTGCAAATCTGCGGCCCCATCGCTCGATTATTTCCGCTGGGACAAACTTCGTTTTCTGACGCAATTTCGCAAGGAACTCCTACAAACCCGGGAAATTTTCAGGCGTAGACTTTTGTTACTGCCATGGAGGCGTACGGCTCCCTCGTTACCGCCTACGTTTCATCGTAAAAAGGAACGCAAATGAACACACACAAATCCCATCGGACAGATCAATCGAAACGTGAAAATGGCTCCAGCGCATACAGCCGAGCATCCGGCAACGCGCAACTTTCCCAGGGACATCGTACTGCCGGCGGCCCAGACTACCGCAGCAACGATTGGCAGACATCCGAGCATCCGCGCGTCAAACACAGCGGCTAGCCTGCCATTGATGACCATTCATTCACCAATTGCGCAGCCGATGTGATGGCGCACCGTCAGGAAAAGGAGTTCGATATGCCACAAAGCAAATGGAGCGACAAACGTGAACGCCAGTATCAGCACATCAAGGATAGCGTCCGCAGCCGGGGAACCGGCAAAGGCCGTGCCGAAGAAATCGCCGCACGCACCGTCAACAAGGAACGCGCGCAACATGGCGAAGCGAAAAAAACCAGTCGGAGTTCGACACACGATATGCCATCCGCCAAGCGCGGCGGCGAGCGTTCGCACAGTGGAGCTGCCGGACGGACCTATGCCCAGTTGTACAACGAAGCGCGCAGCAAAGGCATTGACGGACGTTCGAAAATGAACAAATCCCAGTTGGAGAAAGCGCTGGCGCGATAGTCATTTACGGTGTGTATTGCGCGACTGCGTCTGCGTTGCGCCACCGCGTGATAGTCACATCCAGGCAATCAAGAAGTTCGATTTGCAAAAACATTAAGCGATGCCAAATCCTAATGCCAGTGCAAACACGCTTTTATGGGAAGAGAGCCATCAGAGTGCGAACTTTCTGGATCGTTTCACGGACTACTGTGTTGGCTAACCCGTTTTCTGCAATCTCTTCCTGTTCGGCGTAACCGTTTTCTTGCAGTTTTTTCTTTGCGAACTGGTGATCTAGTTCTGCCGCCCGTCTTAGCCAGAAGAGACCATTGATCTTTGCCTGTTCCTCCGTTACGCCAGGCGCACGATTCGTCAGCAACAGCCAGCCAAGATCGTATTGGGAATTATGATAGCCGGCGCGAGCAGCCTGCACATGCCATGCAAACGACTGGGGGATATCGTTGCGGATTCCTGTACCAAATGCCGCTCCTTCGCGAAACAGTGAGGCAGTGCAATTTGCAGCCGCGGCCGACCCTAGTTCCGCACCATAGAAACATACCTCGATCAATTGATTCCACTGTTTTTTCGGCAATCCCAGCCCGCCCTGTACATATGCCTGTATCAGGGACTGGAGGGCACTATTGTTTCCTTGTGCCGCAGCCATTCTGTAATCGGCCAGTGCCTCTGGTATGTTGCCGAGCTTTTCGTTGGCAAGACCACGCATCCAGTATCCATCTGCGGCGCCCGGATAAGCCTCAACCAATCGTGATGCGGCAGGAAGGCCATCACGCCAGTTTTCCGCGCCTCGAAAGTATTCCGCCAAGGCACGCAGACGATCGAACGTCGGCTTTTTCACGATTGCGGTTTCCCAATATGTTCTTGCAGCCCCCGGGCTGGACATCCGGTTCGGCTGGACGATAAATTCATCATGAAAATAGAGGAGCGAAATTTCATCGACTTTCGCTTTCTCCGCATCTGCCATGATTTGCACCACTTTTTCTGCGGATCCACCCCACTCGGGCAACGAAAAATTCATCTTCGTGCCATATATCGGGGCATAAACCGGCATCATGGTTTTGGCCCGATCAAGCAAGGTATCGGCAGTCTCCTTCTCACCGAGTACGAACCGGTTGGCCGCGAGCAGTACCAACGCCTCCACCGGCTTGTCGTTCAGAGAAACAGCCTTCGATAACAATTCATTGGAGTGCGCAATACGCTCGCGCATCAGGGCGAGCCTTACAGGTGCAGTTTTGTCAACGTATTGGCCTCCTCGTGCAACCCAGGCCCCCTCTTTCCACATTGCGCCGCATACCCAGTTTGCAGCATAGGAATCCGGCAAGGCAGACAACCAACTCCGGCAGGTACCGATACCCGCAAGCTGTGTTGGTTTCAAACTATCGATAAAAAGATCTGCCTCGTTTTCTGCTGCAAGACCCTGCACATAACGGTTATGCGCTTCACTGACGAATTGATCGACACGCGTAAAGTCACCTTGAAAGAAAGCACGCCGCAACAGAATATCGTGCCGCATATCATCCGGGAGAACGGGAACGCCGGTAAACGTATCGACGCTCGCCACCACTTTCGGCTGGGCGAAAGGAAGATCGTCTGCCGCGTGGTCAAAATGCTGTGGTCGTTCCGCGCCGCAGGAAACGAGGAGACAACACGCTGCCCCCGCCAGCAATTTCATTATTGTTTTCATCGGTCTTTTCTCCCATGCCTGCCCGGCGACATCGGATCATATATGCACGACAAGTATCCACGCCATCCCCCATATATGGGAATGCGGTGTTCCAGAATAACAATGGGAAAATATGAGCGTCTGGTGAATTCAACATCACCTTGCCCATCGAGCAAGGAAAGCAAGCGCTTCGATCGTCGGGTACGTGTCGCCATGTGTGGAACAGAGCTTACGTCTCGTCCAGGCTCCTGCCGCCGCTCAATTTGATGCGAGGAGAAATTGCTGCTCGAAGTGAACCGGCAGTAACGGGAAAAGCAAAATCATGATTATTCGAATTTACTGGTGCGGCTGGCTGGAATCGAACCAGCGACCCTTGGCTTCGGAGGCCAATACTCTATCCACTGAGCTACAGCCGCAGGAGGAACTCCTGAAGAGGCCTGCAGGATACCGTTTTTCTCGATTCCCGTCCATGCAAAGCAACGTTTTCCCGTTCCATATCGTTTACTTTGCGTCTATAATCAAGGGTTTGGCGAGGCATGGCAGTCGAACATGCACCCGCGCGGGAGCAGTTTGCCGCGCAATATAACGATTTCAAAAAATTGTATTGAGGGAATAATGAGCGACGCACATCACGAAGAATCAGCGATCAAGACGCCAAAGCAACTCATTCTGGCAATTCTGGCCGGCTTTCTGGTCCCTATTATTTGTATCGTCTTACTTGTCATTTACGTCACCAATGACAAGCATATCGGCGCCGGCTCGGACGGCCTGTCGCCGGAAGCCGTTGCGCAGCGCATCAAGCCGGTTGCCGATGAAGGCTTCACGCTGAAGGATGTGAACGCACCGAAAGTGCTGAAAACCGCCGATGAAGTCTACAAGGCGACTTGCGCTGCCTGCCACGCCAGCGGCGCAGCGGGTGCTCCGAAACTCGGCGATGCAGGCGCATGGAAGGCACGTATCGCGGAAGGTTACGATACGCTGGTCAAGCATGCGATCCACGGTTTGCGCGCAATGCCAGCGAAAGGCGGCAATCCTGATCTGGACGATATCGAAGTGGAACGCGTCGTTGTGATGATGGCCAACAGCGCGGGCGGCAAGTTCAAGGAACCGGCCGTACCAGCTCCGGCCCCGGCTGCTGCTCCTGCAGCGGCAGCTGATGCACCCGCTGCTGCTGCGCCAGCCAAGTAAATCGCCCGACTTCAGAAAAAAAGCCGACTTCAAGTCGGCTTTTTTTATTCCCTGTTCTCATTCTGCATCAGATCAGGATTCGCTCCTCGATACGACGGAATCGATTGTGCCGATTCGTATCCAGCTCAATAGCCGGCTCAACCGGTCACAAATGCTCGTGCCGGGCGACGTGCTTTTCTTTCTTGCCCGTCTTCCGGCGCGAGTAGAAATACAATCCCGCACCCGCCGCACCGACTACTGCGGCTCCGCGCAAGACCGGCTTCCATAGCGCACGCCTGGACAGCAGCGAGACGCCGCTGATCACCAACGGCAGTACGCGCTGCAATTTCGCGCCTGAAAAATTCTTGAAGTCGAGCAGGTCGGAAAAATTGGCCATCGCGGATTGTGCGCGCGTGCTGACCAATCCGACCGCCGTTCTGGCGATCGCATCGGCGCCGAGATTTGCACGCACGATCTTTCTCGAAAGGCCGATGCCGGCACGATAGGCACGGCACTGCAGCAGCAATCGTTCCTTTTGCTGCGCAGGCGTTTCGACTGGTTCCGGTGCGGACTGCTGTTGATTCGTCATGCCGGCCTCTTCCATCACATCAATGCATCATGATCGTTGCGCAATTCTTCCATTGTCGCCGGCATCGAGAGCTTGCCCTGGCGCAGCAGCGATTGCACATACAACAGCGTGCCGACCGCGGCCACAGTAGCGACAATTGCAATGATCAACAGAATCTTCCAGCCGAGCGCAGGCCAGCTGAGATAAACGATCAATGCCGTCCAGTAACCGATGGCAAACCATGCGGCGATCACGCCAAGCGCGAACACCACGGCCAGCTTCAGGACATTGGCGCGAATTTCCGCCAGTTCCAGCGCCGCGAGTTCGACACGGCTCATCAGCAAACCAAACGCGTTTCTGACAAGACCAGACAGGCCGTTGATCAGGCCGGGTTCGCTATGGTTCGGACGCGGGGTTTGCTGTTCCATTGCGGATCCGTATCGTGGTTTACTTGCGGGAAACCAGCAGGCCGAGCACGACGCCGATGCCAGCCGAAATCGCCACGGCGCGCCATGGATTTTCATGCACGTAATCATCGGTTTTTTCGGCGATTTCCTTGCCCGTTTCGATGGCGACGGTTTGCACTTCCTGTGCTTTCGATACCGCCGAATCAAGCAGTTGAAGGCCGCGTGTGCGCAATTCATCGGCACGGTCGCCGGTGGCGCTGGCTGCTTCGCGGAATAAATCCTGCGCATCCTTGACTAATGTTTTCATATCGCTCCGCGTGGTTTTCAAGGTAGATGCCTTCATATCAATGACCCCTTTATATCAAACAAAAAACAAGCATTGGTCCGCGATGTGCCACTCTTCAACATGGACGCGGCGGACAATCTTGCCGACATTCTTGTGACAATCGCATTATTGTTTAGTTGCAACGCGCCGCTCACACGACTACGTTGATGTTTCAGGTTTTATCATACTTCGCGCACGGTGGAACAGGCGTTACCGCACATTCAATGCAAATAATCATTGGCGTGGCATCCGCGGCTCAGGTGCCCGGCGTGCAATCGGCGCAGTGTTCAATCTCGCTCACCTGCTTCATCAGGTTTTCCTTCAGGTCGCGCAATGCGGTCCGCACACCTTCTTCCACGACTGGATGGTAGAACGGCATGTCGAGCATCTGATCGACCGTCATCTGTCCCTGGCAGGCCCACGCCAGCAGATGCGCCAGATGTTCGGCGCGCGGACCGATCATTTCCGCACCGAGGAAGCGATGGCTGCCGCGCTCGCCGTAGACCTTCAGCAATCCGTGATTCTGCCGCATCACACGACTGCGGCCCTGATCCTCGAACGATACCCGCCCGACTTCATACTCGCCCTTCTTCAAGGTCCGCGAAGTTTGTCCGATCGCGGCAACCTGCGGATCGGTAAAGGCGATGCCCAGCGAGATCCGGCGCAATCCGGCAATCACATTCGGAAAGCGGCCTGCGTTGTCCCCGGCAATGCGGCCTTCGTCGGTCGCTTCATGCAACAGGGGCCGATCATCGTCCACATCGCCTGCGATGAAAATGGCGCTGTCGCCGCATTGCATCGTCAACGGATCGAACAGCGGAATGCCTTTGTCGTTCAACTGCAAGCCGGTGTGTTCCAAACCGAGCTCCGCGACATTGGGCGTGCGTCCGGCCGCTGCCAGCACATAGCGATAATGCTCGTTCCGTTCGACACCGTCGGCATCGTGCGTCTGCAAGACAACCTGACCGTTTTCCAGTCGCGTTGCAACGATGTCCGTCCGCAGCCGCAGATCGAGTTCCGCACCCAGGCAGGCGATGGCGGTGCGGTTGATCTCGTCGTCGCTGATCTGAGCAAGCCGGTCGCCGCGTCCGAACACGGCAACACGCACGCCGAGCCGATGCAGCGCCTGTCCGAGTTCCAGACCGATCACGCCGGCGCCGATGACCGCGACCGAATCGGGCAGATCGTCCCACGAGAAAACGTCATCGCTGACCAGTACATGCCGGTCGAGATTACGCAGCGCGGCCGGAATGCGCGGGCTGGAGCCGGTCGCGATCACGATGCGTTCTGCCCTGACCTGCAGCGCATCGCCAACCTGCAGTGTATCGGTCGTAATGAAGCGCGCATAGCCGCGTATCCGCTCGTGCGCTTCCATCCGTTCGACACCATTGACGACAAAACCGACAAACCGGTCGCGTTCAGCCTTGACCCGCCGCATCACTGCCTTGCCATCGATGCGCAATCCGTCTGCATGAACACCGAATGCAGGCGCGCCGCCAATTGCGTGCGCCGCATCCGCCGCCGCAATCAGCAATTTGCTCGGCATGCAACCGACGCGCGCGCAGGTAGTTCCGTATTCGCCGCCTTCGATCAGTACCGTGCGCATGCCCTGCGCCTTCGCCGCGCGGAAGGCAGACAGGCCGGCACTGCCCGCGCCGATCACTGCGACATCGACATGCAGAATATCCATCGTTCCACCCTTGATTGAAACAGCAATGCGATGAAACGGATCAGTGATGTCTGGTCTGCAGTTCGGCGATGTCGGCAATATTGCCGATGCGGATCACGACCGGATTGGCCGATGTCCGTGTCTGCATGGGCCGCCAGGCAAAACGCCATTCGTTTTCGTTTGCGTGATTCTTCGATTTGGAAAAAATCCTGCCGAGCGGACTTGGCGCGCCATAGGACACGGCGGCGTCGATACCGGCCCAGTCGGGCAATATCCGCTGCGCGGCGCGATGCACACGCTCGCCGAATTCCTCGGCATTGTGCACCACCAGACAAGCCTCGATATCCGGCATGGCATCGAACAGCGTGCCGTCCCATGCCTGCGTCAGGCTCAGAATCAGGTAGTTGGCGTCATTGGCGGAAGCGGCCTGCGACGGCAATTGCGGCGCAGGAGGAGCGAGGCGGAATTCGCCCAGCGACAGGGAGCGTTCCAGTCCTTCCCGTGCAGAAAAATAATAGAGCTTGGGCGGGCGCTTGTTATCAATCATGGTCATGCTGCGATCCTGAAAAAAATGGTGATCATGCGACCAAGGGCTTCATTTAAGCAGAATAATCGGCATGCGGCAAACCCGATGATCGGGAAAATAAAAAAGCGATCCGAAGATCGCTTTTTTATTCCATGATGCCGCCAGCCGGCTAGTTCCCGTGCTGCATCTTCAGCCGTGCGTCGGCGCGGGCGCGGGCTTCCGCATCGCGCCGTTCCTGTTCCGTCCTTTGACGGTTATTGCGCGTGCTGGCGTCTGTCGAAGTGTCGACACCGGTTTGTACATCGGTCGCCGAGCGATCCGCTTTGCCCGTGCTGCGCACAGTGCCGCCTACGGTACTGCCGGCAGACGTGCCCGCGCCGACATCACCTGTACCGACGCGCGCGCCGACACCGGCCTGACCCGAAGCGCCGGTCGAACCTGATGATCCCGACCCCGATGATCCGCCGGCACCAGCGCCGACACTGACACCGGCTCCCTGCGCCATGGCAACCGAGGCCAGCGATGCAAGTGCAACGAACGATAATGAACGCATTGTTTTATGAAAATCCATGACAGCTCCTTTAAGAATTGGAATGCCAGGATTGGAGGATGCAAAATCGAAGTGGTTCGATTTTGATGGAAGAAAACCGCTGCAGGCAGAACCGGAATCGTCGGAAAGCGTTAGCCTGCGCGCCATTTCCGTGCGATGTAAAAGTATGTAACGCTCGTCCGGACAACTACTCAATCGGCAGGATTGCGATGACGCAATTGATACCAGGCAATGCCGATCCATTCATGCAGCGCATAGGCAGCATGTTGCAGCCAGATGCTGCGCGGCAGGAAGTCGGACGGTACCGACCGACCCGTACTGAGAAAAACCGTCGGTGCCGCCACCACTTCCAGACCTGTTTGCATGAACGCTTTTTTTGCACGTTCCATGTGCATGGCATCGGTCACAAGAAGAATGCGGCGAACGCCCACCTGCTTCAGGATGCGCGCGGAAAATTGCGCGTTCTGCGCTGTATTGTCCGATGCCGGTTCCAGCCACTTCACCGGTACGGAAAAATCATCCTGCAAGGCGCGCGCCATGATGGCCGCCTCGGATTCCGGCGAACCGTCCGGCATGCCACCACTGACCAGTATCGGCAACGTCGTTTCGCGATGCAGTCTGGCTGCGTAGCGCAATCGTTGCAGCGCCAGCGAAGCGGGAATATCCTGCCCGCCATATTCCGGCGCATTGCTGATGCGACTGCCGCCGAGCACCACGATCGCCTGCGCCCCGCTCGTCCTGACTGACAGCAGGGGCGCATTCAGGCGCTCCAGCGGATCGATGAACAGCGACGCACCGGGACGAGTGCTGATCAATACCAACACGATCAACGCAACCGCCGACAGCGCCATGCCACCGCGCGGCCAGCGCCGGCGCAGCAGCAAACCCAATGCGCACAACAAAATCAGATTAAGTGGTGGCGGCAGCAACGCGTCCAGCGTTGAATTGACGATCCATCCCATGCTCATCACGCTTCTCTGTATTTCTTTCTGCCGTTTTTATGCGAGTTATCTACACATCGGCACCCGACGATCATCGGACGCATCGTGTTTCCGCTCGTGCACAGTTATTCGCCCATCTGCGGTTCGGCAATGGTGCGCAGCTGGAATCGGCCGTCGTTGTTGAAGAGCCAGGTTTCCATCAGTTCCACACGGCCATTGCGCAGGAGCGACGACGCGGGCTTGGGAAAAGGCGCGGTCTTGCGCAGTGTCGTCAATGCAGTCGATTCCGTCGTGCGGTCGCGATTGGAACGCATGATTTCGCTGCGCACCAGGCTGCCGTTCGCATCGACGACATACTTGACCACCACCACCGAACGCAACAACGCCTGCGGCCGGCCGATGAATACCTTGGTGGAATTGACCTGCGCGATGCGTTGCGCCAGCGCCAGCTTGTATTCGCCCAGCGAATCGGCCGTGGATGTACCGTCGGGCGTGGTGCCAACTTCCGGCTCCACGAGCTTGCCGGGGCCACTGCATCCGGCCAGCGCCAGCACCGCTGCATATACGGCAAACTGCTTGATTCTGTTTTTCATCGTCATTGTGGGCTTTCGGAAAATTGCATCACGCCTTCAATCATCCGATCGTCAAAACCAATCGGCTCTTTTTCTGTGACAAGACAACCCGCTTTTAATTGCAGGCATCGCGGCCCTGCATTCACCGGTCGAATGCCTGCCGCAAACGGAATTGTTCGGTTGCAGCCACCAGTGCCAACGCAGTGCCCGGCTCCATCGCCGCATGGCCGGCATCGGCAATCATGTGCAATCTCGCCTGCGGCCAAGCCTGATGCAACCGCCACGCCGCGGATGGTGGGCAGACTGCATCATAGCGCCCCTGCACGATCACGGCGGGTAAATGACGGATGCGATCAAGGTCGCGTATCAACTGATCTTCTTCGAGAAATCCGCCATGCAGGAAGTAATGCGCTTCCAGCCGGCCGATGCCGAGCGCGATGGCATCGTCGCTGAATGCATCGATTGTCTCGGGTTGCGGGCGCAGGAACAGGCAACTGCCTTCATAGCGGCTCCAGTCGCGCGCCGCCTGCAACGATACGACGGGATCGTCGCTGAAAAGACGGCGCTGATATGCGTGCAGCAGATGCGTGCGCTCCTGCTCCGGAATCGGCGCGATGAATGCATCGTGCGCTTCCGGGAAGAATTGGCGCATGCCGTACAGGAACCAGTCGATCTCCGCAGGCGTGCAAAGAAAAATGCCGCGCAAGATGAAACCGAGGCAACGTTGCGGATGCGCCTGTCCGTAAGCAAGTGCAAGTGTCGCGCCCCACGAACCGCCGAACACCAGCCACTGCGCAATGCCGAGCATGCGGCGTAACGTTTCGATATCGTCGATCAGCAGTTGCGTATTGTTGTCGCGCCATTCGCCGAGCGGCGTCGATTTTCCCGAACCGCGCTGGTCGAACAGCACGATGCGGTAATGCGAGGGATCGAAGAATTGCCGGTGCGCGGGTGAAATGCCGCCGCCGGGACCGCCATGCAGAAACAGTACCGGCGCGCCGGACGGATTGCCGCATTCTTCCCAGTACAGCGTATGCAGTTTGTCGACCGGCAACATGCCGTGCCGATGCGGCTCCAATGGCGGAAACAGCGAATGCGCGGTTGAAGAATTATCCATGTCGCCTCGGTGGTGAATGCCGATTGTAACCAAACCGCCGTCGATCGCGCAGTCGCATTTTGCAGAATGTCCTTGCCGCCACACACGCACGGATCGCGCGAACTATTCCGATTTCGCAATCTCTTATCTGGAATTGTAGTTAACAGCAGGCACGTTTTCATGCCGCACATGTTCCCGACAGGAGAAGAACGATGAAATTGCTACAGGGCTGGCAGGTATTCGGCATTCCGCTCGGCGATTGGCCCCATGCATTGATTGTCGCCGCACTCAGCTACCTGATCATCGATCTGATCGCGCGCTTCATGACGCGCCGCCTGACGGCGCTGGCGCAACGCACGCGCGGACGCATCGACGATGTGTTTGCCGCCGCCCTGGCGGGCACGCGGCGCTTCCTGATTTTTCTGCTGGCGATCCTGATCGGCCTGCGCACACTCGATCTTTCCGCCGGGATGGAAACACGCCTGACGCAGGCATGGGTGATCGTGATCGGCATCCAGATTGCGATCTGGCTCAACCGTGCGATCAATACGTGGATGGAAAAGGTCATCGATCCGGATACCGATCCGGCATTGCGCAATCGCGCCACCACCACCACGATGGTTTTCCTGCTGCGCGTGACGGTATTGCTGACCGTATTGCTGACCGTGCTGGCGAATCTGGGCATCAACATCACCGCCTTCGTCGCCAGCCTCGGCATCGGCGGCGTGGCGATCGCGCTGGCATTGCAGACGATATTGAGCGACCTGTTTGCATCGCTGTCGATCGGCCTCGACAAACCGTTCGAGGTCGGCGACTTCATCATCGTCGATGACCTGATGGGCACGGTGGAATACATCGGCGTCAAGACGACGCGCCTGCGCAGCCTGAGCGGCGAACAGCTGATCCGCTCGAACACGGAGCTGCTCAAGTCCGCCATCCACAATTACAAGCGCATGTCGGAACGGCGCGTTGTGTTCGGTTTCAGCGTTGCCTATGAAACGCCGATCGATCAGGTCGGCCAGCTGGGCGACGTCGTGCGCGACATCATCAATGCACAATCGCCGGTACGCTTCGACCGCGCGCACTTCATGAAATTCGGCCCCAGCAGCCTGGACTTCGAGGTCGTCTATTACGTGCTGAGCGCCGACTACAACCTTTACATGGACATACAGCAGCGCATCAATCTGGAGTTGATGAAAACCTGCGCCGCACGCGGCGTTTCGTTCGCGATTCCATCGTCCGTATTGCACGTGGCGTCGGAAATCAAGCTCGCATCATCTGACTTGGAGCTATCGCATCCACACAATGCGTCGCCCGAAGAAAAACCGGCGACATGAGTGCGGCATCGCGACAATGATCCTGTCGTGATTGCATCGATTTGCTTCGTCGCCTTCACTTCATCGATGCGCGGCGTCGTGCAAGACGATGTCGGGCGATATCGAATATCCAGTTGAAACAGAATGCATACAGCATGAAGAACAGCGAGAACACCAGATCCAGCAGCAGTGCATCGATGATCGACAGCTCCAGCCACCAGGCCGTCAGCGGCAAGGCAACCGCCATGAAGAAAATCTCGAAGCCGATCGTATGCAGCACGCGCATCCGCACCGTCCTGCGCCAGCCGAAACGATGTTCGACCATTTCGTACAGATGGTTGTAGATCATGTTGCAGGCCATGGCGCACAGCGCCAGGATGATGGCCAGCGCGCCGAAGTGCAGCATGTCCATGCCGAAGCCAAGCGACATCAGCGGCACAAGAATGATCAATGCGAAAACTTCAAACAGGATGGCGTGAACGATGCGCCGCAGCAGGGTATTGATGACAGGTCTCGCCGGAAGGGGAAGCCGCCATTATAGGGCGACTGCTTTCGAGCGGCGCTCCTGCCTGTGATCGAAAAACCATGCCCCCGGACGCCGCGTCACGCAAAAACCCTGTCGATTCCCCTTCCAGACTCAAAACAGGGGTGACAAATTTTTTAATATGCTCTATACTTCGGCCCCTTCAGGCATGTTGGTCGACGCCAACAATTGTTTGACCTGGGTAGCAGGCGAGGACGACGCGGGTGCTTAGCTCAGTTGGTAGAGCGGCGCCCTTACAAGGCGTAGGTCGGGAGTTCGAGCCTCTCAGCACCCACCACCGGTCAATGCAATAAAGAGTCTGAAACAGTCAAGCAGTATGGAGTGGTAGTTCAGTTGGTTAGAATACCGGCCTGTCACGCCGGGGGTCGCGGGTTCGAGTCCCGTCCACTCCGCCAAAACAAGAAAACGCCCGCGCAAGCGGGCGTTTTTGTTTTCATCTCTCGATTCGGCACAGCCGACATTCTCCGGAATGGAGAGAGCAGCGCTCGCGGCGGGACTCGAAGCGATTCGCCTGCAAGCGCATCGGTGGCCCGCGGAAAGTGGGCGAGTCCTGTTCACTCCGCCAAATACGAATGCCCGCGCAAGCGGACATTTTCATGTCTGCCGCAGTTGTGCTGACAACGTCAGTCTGCCCGGTAATTTTCCTCGCGCCCAAATACATTCATATTTCGATTCCGCTCATCCGCGATTGATGCATGTCACTCTCGTCGTCGCGTTCGTCCGATAACATCGACATTGCACAGACTTTCTTCCTTCCCATGCAGCATGGCCGAGCCATCCCGTATTGCAGGAAGTAAACCCATCGACGCTTGAACTCCCGATAACCGCCATAGTCATACAGGTGCGTTCGTTAGGCGAGTAAATGCATCATCTTCTTGATGCATAACCGCGCGGACCATCACACGCGGAGTTTCAGCATGAGCACGGATTATTCTGCAACAACGCCCTTCCGTGAAGACGGATCGGCGGAACGTCTGGCCATTGATACGATACGCACGCTTGCGATCGACGCTGTGGAAAAAGCCAACTCCGGCCATCCCGGCACGCCGATGGCGCTGGCGCCTGTCGGTTATACGTTGTGGCGCGACTTTCTACGCATTGATCCCGATGTACCCGACTGGCCGAATCGCGATCGCTTCGTGCTCTCTGTCGGTCATGCATCGATGCTGTTATATGCATTACTGCATCTGGCACGCGTAAAGGAAATCGATGCAGACGGCAAGTTCACCGGCTTGCCTGCAGTCAGCCTCGACGACATCAAGCAGTTTCGCCAACTCGGATCAAAAACACCCGGCCATCCCGAATACCGCATGACCACCGGCGTCGAAACGACCACCGGCCCGCTCGGACAGGGTTGCGGCAATTCGGTGGGCATGGCCATCGCGGAACGCGCCCTCGCCGCGCGCTTCAACCGCGACGGTTTCACGCTGTTCGATCACGATGTCTATGCCATGTGCGGCGACGGCGACATGATGGAAGGCATTTCCGGTGAAGCAGCTTCTGTCGCCGCGCACCTGAAACTCTCCAATCTCTGCTGGATCTACGACAGCAATCACATCAGCATCGAAGGCTCGACCGAGCTCGCCTTTACCGAAGACGTCGGCAAACGTTTCGAAGCGTATGGATGGAATGTGCTGCACGTGAACGATGCCAACGATACGCGCGCCATCTCGCAGGCACTCACCACGTTCCGTGCAACGAACGACAAGCCGACCTTCATCGTCGTGCATTCTGTCATCGGCTGGGGCAGTCCGCGTGCGGGTAGCGCGAAGGCGCATGGCGAAGCGCTCGGCGCTGACAACGTGCGCGCCACGAAGAAAGCGTACGGCTGGCCGGAAGACGCGCAGTTCCTGGTGCCAGACGGCGTTGCCGATGCATTTCACGGTGCGATCTCCAAACGCGGCAAGACTGCGCGTGATGCATGGCAAGCAGAGTTCGATCGTTATCGCAAAGCGTTTCCGAAAGAAGCCGCCGAGTTCGATCTGCTGCGCGAGGGAAAATTGCCGGACGGCTGGGATGCCGACATTCCCGTTTTCCCGGCTGACGCCAAGGGCATCGCATCGCGCGATGCTGGCGGCAAGGTATTGAATGCCATCGCACCGCATGTGCCCATGCTGATCGGCGGCGCAGCCGATCTGTCGCCATCGACCAAGACCAACCTGACATTCGAAGGTGCCGGCGCTTTCGAGGCGAATCAATACGGCGGTCGCAACATGCATTTCGGCGTGCGCGAACATGCGATGGGCGCCATCGTCAACGGCATGGCGCTCAGTTATCTGCGTTCGTACAGCGCGACGTTTCTGGTGTTTGCCGATTACATGCGTGCGCCGATCCGCCTCGCAGCGATCATGGAAGTGCCGACGGTCTTCGTCTTCACGCACGATTCGATCGGCGTCGGCGAAGACGGACCGACGCATCAGCCGATCGAACATCTGGCGACGCTGCGCGCAATTCCCGGCCTCGACACAATTCGTCCCGGCGATGCAAACGAAACCGCCGTAGCGTGGAAAGTCGCACTCAGCCACACGCATGAACCGACTGCCCTGATCCTGTCGCGCCAGGCGCTGCCGACGATCGATCGCAGCAAGTACGCATCCGCCGACGGCTTGCAACAAGGTGCGTACGTGCTGGCCGATTGCAAAGACACACCGCAACTCATCCTGATCGCGACCGGCAGCGAAGTATCGCTTGCCATTTCCGCATACGAAAAACTGACCGCCGACGGTATTCGTGTCGCGCGTCGTGTCGATGCCCAGCTGGTATCTGTTCGAAAAACAGGATCGTGCGTACCGCGATCAGGTCTTGCCACCCACCGTTCAGGCGCGACTCGCCATCGAGCAAGCCGGTTCGCTCGGCTGGGATCGCTATGTCGGATTCGACGGCGCGACGATCACCATGTCCACCTTCGGCGCTTCCGCACCGCTTGCGAAGCTGCAGGAAAAATTCGGCTTCACGATCGACAACGTCGTGAACGTTGCGCACCAACTCATCAAGGCTCACTCATCATGAAAAATCCGTTACAACAATTGCATGACGAAGGACAGGCCGTATGGCTTGATTTTCTCGATCGCGCTTTCCTTGCCGACGGCGGCTTGCGCAAGCTGATCAGTGAAGACGGTCTCAGCGGTGTGACATCCAATCCATCGATCTTCGAAAAAGCGATGGGGCACGGCGATGCATACGACGAAGGTTTTAAAGCGTGGCTGAAAAAAGCCGGCGCAAACGCCGCTGCCAGCAATGCCACCGACGCTTACGAGGCACAGGCCATCGACGACATCCGGCACGCGGCAGATGATCTGCGTCCGGTCTATGACAAGCTGAACGGCAAGGACAGCTACGTCAGTCTGGAAGTGTCCCCGTATATTGCAAACGATACGCAGAAGACGATTGCCGAGGCACGCCGCTTGTGGAAAGCGGTCGATCGCCCCAACCTGATGATCAAGGTGCCGGGTACGGCCGCCGGTGTGCCGGCGGTACGGCAACTGATCGAGGACGGTCTCAACATCAACATCACGCTGCTGTTCTCGCAGAAGGCGTATCAGGCGGTGGCGGATGCTTTTTTCGCCGGCCTCGAAGCGCGTGTGAAAAAGAATGAATCCATCGACAGGATCGCAAGTGTCGCCAGCTTTTTCGTCAGCCGCATCGATACGCAGATCGACAAGACAATCGACCAACGCATCAAGAACAGTGATGCGGAAAGCGCTGCGCTGCGTGCAATACGCGGCAAGGTCGCGATTGCCAACGCCAAACTCGCGTATGCGCGATATCAGGAAATGATCGCCAGCACACGCTGGCAGGCACTGGCAAAAAAAGGCGCGATGCCGCAACGCCTGTTGTGGGCATCGACCGGCACCAAGGACCCCGACTATTCACCGACGCTCTACATCGACACGCTGATCGGCGCCGATACCGTCAACACCATGCCGCCAAAAACGATGGATGCCTTTCGCGAACATGGCATCGTCACACGCAGCCTGACGCAAGACGTCGAAGACGCACGCCACGTTCTGGCTGAAACCGAACGGCTGGGCCTGAATCTGGATGCGGTCACTACCACACTGGTCGAGGACGGCGTCAAGCAATTCGCAGACGCGGCCGACAAATTATTAGCCGCTGTCGATGCAAAACGCACAGCGCTGGCCGGCGGCACCTCTATTCAATAACAAGGAATCACCATGCAGATTGGAATGATCGGCCTCGGCCGGATGGGTAGCAATATTGCGCGACGCCTGATGCGCGGTGGCCACGATGTGGTCGCGTTCGATCACAGCACGGAAGCGGTGGCAGCGCTGGGCAAGGAAGGCGCGACGCCAACCGCGTCGCTGGAAGAAATGACCGGCACGCTGTCTGCACCGCGCATCTTCTGGGTCATGCTGCCTGCAGGCGGCGCGACTGAATCGACGATCACCGCATTGACCGGTCTGTGTTCGCCCGGCGACATCATCATCGACGGCGGCAATTCGTTCTACAAGGACGATATCCGGCGCGCCGCTTCCTGCCGCATGAAGCAGTTGCACTATGTCGATGTCGGCACCTCCGGCGGCGTGTGGGGACTGGAGCGCGGGTACTGCATGATGATCGGCGGCGAGGAAGAAACGGTCGCGCGGCTCGATCCGATTTTCTCGACGCTGGCACCGGGCTACGGTACAGTCGTGCGCACGCCCGGTCGCGATGCGAAAGACGATCGCGCAGAACGCGGCTACATCCATGCCGGTCCCGCCGGCGCCGGCCACTTCGTCAAGATGGTGCATAACGGCATCGAATACGGATTGATGGCAGCCTATGCGGAAGGCTTCGACATCCTGCGCAACAAGTTTGCGGATCATCTGCCGGAAGCGGAACGCTTCGACCTCAACCTGCCCGACATCGCCGAAGTCTGGCGGCGCGGCAGCGTGATTTCGTCTTGGCTGCTTGACCTGTCGGCGGCGGCACTGGCGAAGGATCACATGCTGGAGAAATATGCAGGCCAGGTCGGCGACAGCGGCGAAGGCCAGTGGACCATCGACGCCGCGATGGAAGAAGCCGTGCCTGCCTACGTGCTGTCGTCCGCGCTGTTTGCGCGTTACCGCAGCCGCGTGCACGATACCTTCGGCGACAAGCTGCTGTCGGCGATGCGCTTCGGCTTCGGCGGTCATGTCGAACTGCCGCTCGGCGAACCGGGCGAAAAATGACGCCGGCTTCGACGAAGGTTGCGACGAAGGTCCCGCAGGCACCCAAGGCAACGCTGGTCATCTTCGGTGCCACCGGCGATCTCACCCATCGCCTGTTGATGCCGTCGCTGATCAACATGACGGCAAGCGGCCTGGCCGGCGACGATCTTTCCATTCTCGGCATCGGCCGCGCGGAAGGCGATGACGAATGGTTGCGCGCCGGCTTCGAGGATTTTCAGCGCAGCAATCGCGGCGAAGGTGCGATCGACGCAGACAATGAACGCGAGCGAGATGCATGGACGTCGCTGCGTTCGCGCATTACCTATCTGCGCGGCGACATGACGGATCCGGCGCTGTACGACCAACTGCGCGCGCAATTCGACCGGCTTGATATCGACAATGCCGTGTTCTATCTGGCGACCGCTTCGCAGTTGTTCGGCGATATTGCCGAACAACTCGGCAGGGTCGGCTTACTTGATGAAGAAAAAGGTTTTCGTCGCCTCGCCATCGAAAAACCGTTCGGCCACGATCATGCTTCCGCTCGTGCACTGAACGAACGCCTGCTTGCCCTCGCAAGCGAAAAGCAGCTGTACCGCATCGATCACTTCCTCGGCAAGGAAACCGTGCAGAACGTGATGGTCACGCGCTTCGCCAACACGATGATCGAAGCGGTGTGGAACAATCATTACATCGACCATGTACAGATCACCGTGGCGGAAACCGTCGATGTCGGCACGCGTGGCAGTTTTTACGACGGCACCGGCGCCTTGCGCGACATGGTGCCGAACCACCTGTTCCAGATTCTGGCGATGATCGGCATGGAGCCGCCCAACTCCTTCGATGCCGAAGCGATCCGCAACGAAAAGGCGAAAGTCTTCCAGGCCATTCGCGGCCCCGATGCAGACAACGTCACGCGCGATGCAGTACGCGGCGTCTACACCGCGGGGCGTATCGGCGACAAGGATGTCGTCGATTATCGTGCCGCACAGGACGTCGCTGCCGACAGTCGCACCGAAACCTACGTCGCGCTGAAACTCGGCATCGACAGCTGGCGCTGGGCAGGCGTACCGTTCTACCTGCGCACCGGCAAGGCGCTGGCGCAACGCGATACCGAAATCGTGGTGGTCTTCAAACCCGTGCCGTTCGCACAATTCCACAACACGGGCGTGATGCAACTGCCGGCCAACAAACTCATCATCCAGATCCAGCCCGGCGAAGGCATGGGAGTCGACTTCGTGGTGAAACACCCGGGTCCGGCCATCGAGACCGCACCGGTGCGCATGAACTTCAGTTACGCCGATACGTTCGACATCGCGCATACGACTGGCTACGAAACGCTGATCTACGACATGCTGATGGGAGACCAGACGCTGTTCCAGCGCGCCGATGGTGTGGAAGCCGCATGGCATGCACTGCAGCCGGTGCTCGATGCATGGGCCGCTGGCGGCGAACCCGAACCGTACGTTGCAGGCAGCGCCGGACCACACGGTGCCGATGCATTGATCGAACGCGATGGCCGTCGCTGGCATGGGCTGGGTTCATGAACGAAACATCAGTTAACAAACCGATTCGCCTCGTCGTCTGCGACATTGACGGCACGCTGGTCCGGCACGACAAGTCGCTGCCGAATGCCAATATTCTCGCTGCACGGCAATTGACGGCGAGCGGCACGCGCATGTCGCTGATCAGCGCGCGGCCGATGAGCGGCATGCTGTGGATTGCCGATGAACTGGAGCTTGACGGTCCGTTCGGCGCATTCAACGGTGGCACGCTGTTCGATCGCAATGGCGTGATCGGTCAGCCGCAACGGCTGGCGCCGGATGTGGTGCGCACGATCCTGTCCATGCTCGACCAGGCTGGCGTCGATGCCTGGCTGTTCGCGCATGAACGCTGGTATGCGCGCAATGCCGACAATCCGCATGTGCCGCGCGAAAAACTGTCTTCAGGACTGGAGCCGACGTTGCGCGACGACTTCGACGCACTGTGCAACGACGTCGACAAGATCGTCGGCGTCAGCGACGACAAGGCTTTACTGCAGCAGCTTGAATCGGCGATGCAGCAAGCCACGCAAGGCAAGGCGACTGTCGCGCTGTCGCAGCCTTATTTTCTGGATGCGACAGCGCTGCTGGCGAACAAGGGCGACGGCGTCGTGGCAGTGGCGGCAGCGATGCAAACGCCACTTGCAGCAGTCGCGGTGATCGGCGACATGCCGAACGATCTGCCGATGTTCGCGCGCGCCGGCCTGTCGATCGCAATGGGTCAGGCACCCGATGCCGTGCGCGCGGCGGCCGACTGGACCACTGCATCGAATGAGGAAGACGGCGTGGCGCAGGCCATCGAACGCCTGATCGGAGAACAGCGATGCACGACGTAAAGATTGCGGCATCTGTGCTGGCGGCGGATTTCACACGGCTCGGGGAAGAAGTACGTGCGGTCGATGCCGCAGGCTCCGACTGGATTCACGTCGATATCATGGATGGACGTTTCGTCCCTGATATTTCGTTCGGTCCCGCCGTCGTCAAGGCAATCCGGCAAAGTACGCACAATCCGCTCAACGTGCACCTGATGGTGGTCGAGCCGGAGCGCATGCTGGAACGTTATCGCGACGCCGGCGCAGATCATCTGCTGGTACAGGCCGAACCCGGCTCGACCATCCATCTGCACCGCGTGCTGTCCCAGGTACGCGAACTCGGCTGCAAGGCGGGCGTCGTACTCGATCCCGCCACGCCGATTGCGTGGATCGAACATGTGCTGCATCTGGTCGATATCGTACTGGTAATGACGGTCAACCCCGGCTACGGCGGTCAGACATTTTTGCCGGAAATGCTGCCCAAGATCACGGCATTGCGTGCGCTATGCGAGGCGCGCGATCTGCATCCGCACATCGAGGTCGATGGCGGACAGGATGCCGATACGGTACGACGTGTCGTCGATGCCGGCGCGGATGTCATCGTCGCCGGCACCGCCATTTTCGGTGCGCCCGATTATGCGACGGCCATTGCATCCCTACGAAACGGAGCACGATGAAACGACCTGCACGTCCACCACGTCCGATCGAAGACTATGCACTGATCGGTTCAACCAACAGCGCGGCGCTCGTGCATCGCGATGGCGATATCGAATGGCTGTGCCTGCCGCGCTTCGATTCCGGCGCAATGTTCGCCAGCCTGCTCGGCGATGAAAACAACGGCTGCTGGTCCCTGCATTCTCCCGATCGCAAGGCGCGCGTCACGCGACGTTACCTGCCCGGCACCATGGTGCTCGAAACTACCATCCGCACTGCGAAAGGCGAAGCCACCGTGACCGATTTCATGCCACGGCCGGTAGCCGGCGGCACGCACGAACTGGTGCGTATCGTGCGCGGAGTGCGCGGCTCGATTTCGCTGCACACCGAATTGCGCATCCGCTTCAACCATGGCGAATGGTGTCCGTGGGTCAGGCAGTGCGAAGGTGCGATTCAAGCGGTCGCCGGTCCCGATGCGGTGCGCATCACGTCCGGCGTGCCATTGACGAACGAGAACTTTGCCAGCTCGGCCGATTTCACGGTTTCCGCCGGGCAGGCAGTTGCGTTCTGTCTCGAATGGTTTCCCTCGCATCACATACCGCCGGTCGCGCGCGATCCGTATTCGCTGCTGACACGGACCACGTCCGAATGGTCGGCGTGGAGCGAACAATGCACCTATCGCGGCGAATATGAAGAGGACGTCATGCGCTCGCTGCTGACGCTCAAGGCGCTTACCTACGAACCGACCGGCGGCATCGTCGCCGCTCCGACGACATCGTTGCCGGAACAACCCGGCGGTGCACGCAACTGGGACTATCGTTTCTGCTGGCTGCGCGATGCGGCGTTGACATTGTATGCATTGATCGCCTCCGGCTATCTGGAAGAAGCGAGCGCGTGGCGCTGGTGGCTGATGCGCGCGGTTGGCGGTTCGCCGGAAGAAGTGCAGATCATGTATGGCCTGCATGGCGAACGCGCGCTGACCGAGATCGAACTCGACTGGCTGCCGGGCTATGAAAACAGCCGGCCGGTGCGCGTTGGCAACGGCGCCCATGCGCAACGCCAGCTCGATATCTACGGCTCGGTAATCGCCTCTTTCTATGCCTCGCGCAAGGCCGGCCTGCCCGACATGGACAAGGTATGGCCGCTGGAGCGCGCCATCGTCAAACATCTCGTCGACTTATGGAAGGAGCCCGATTACAGCCTGTGGGAAGTACGCGGCCCGCTGCAGCATTTCGTGCATTCCAAGATCATGTGCTGGCTTGCGTTCGACCGCATGATCGCCAGCGCGGAGGAATTCCATCTCGACGGACCGATCGAGCAGTGGCGCAAGGTGCGTGACGACATCCATGCCGACGTCTGCAACAAGGGTTATGACAAGGCGAGCAATTCCTTCGTCCAGTATTACGGTGCGGACACGGTCGATGCGGCGTTGCTGCTGATGCCGCTGATCGGTTTTCTGCCGATTCACGATCCCCGTGTGGAAGGAACGATTGCACGCATCGAACGCGAGCTGATCGTCAACGGCCTGGTCTATCGCTATCGCACGGATAAAGGCGTCGATGGTCTGGAAGGCAATGAAGGCGCCTTCCTCGCATGCAGTTTCTGGTTGGCGAATGCCTATGTCGCCATGGGCAAGCTCAGAAAAGCCAGGACCCTGTTCAAGCGCCTGCTGGCACTCGGCAACGATCTCGGTCTGTTCGCCGAGGAATACGATCCGGTTGCGCAACGCCAGCTTGGTAATTTTCCGCAGGCGTTTTCGCACATCGGTCTGATCAACAGTGCACATGCGATTGCAGCCGCTGCAGGCGGCATGTGGGAACTGGCCGATTGCGACGGCAAGTCAGGAGCGAAACCGGTCATCGTGGTGGTCATCGGCGTCTCGGCCTCCGGCAAATCCACGCTCGGCAAGGCGCTCGCGGAACAACTCGATTGCGCATTCGAAGACGGCGACGATCTTCACCCCCCCGCCAACATTCGCAAAATGCTGGCCGGCGAACCCTTGAATGACGACGACCGCGCACCATGGCTGGACCGCGTCGCCGACTGGATCGAGGATCGCGTACAGACCGGCAACGATGGCGTCATCGCGTGCTCGGCATTGAAACATGCGTACCGCGACCGGTTGCGTGCTGCTTATCCCGACGTTGCATTCGTCTTGTTGTCTCCGGGCGAAGCCGAGCTGCGCAAACGCATCCGTGCACGCAAGGGACATTTCATGCCGCCATCGCAGTTGACCAGTCAACTGCGCACACTGGAAAAACCGGACGCATCGGAACGCGCGCTGACGATCAAGGGCAAGGTCGATATCGAGGAGGCGTGTCTGCGGGTATTGATGTGGCTTGTCGCGCCGGATATGCCGGGAGCGCCATTGCCAGAAATGGATGCTGGAAGATAAAGATCGTCATCTTTACATGCGCGACTTTAATAAAAGAAACACGGGTTTTGAATTATCAAATAATCAAGCATGCGATCCACGCATTTCGCCGTAAATTTGCTTCTGTTACCATAGCGACCTGAGCAAATTCAAGGCTCGCTTCCCTGCCATTCGTATTGCAGCATTGCGAATTTAACGCAACGTAATGCAATGCATTCCTACGGCAATCGCGGAGCGAGAAAGCATCATGACCGATTTCAAACGCGAACCCATTCCCCTTCCTGAAAAGCCCGGCAAGGTCTTGCTGCATTCCTGCTGCGCGCCGTGTTCCGGCGAAGTGATGGAAGCCATGCTGGCATCCGGCATCGAGTACACGATCTTCTTTTACAACCCGAACATTCATCCGGAAAAAGAATATCTGCTGCGCAAGGAAGAAAACATCCGCTTCGCGGAAAAGCACAACGTGCCGTTCATCGATGCCGATTACGACACCGACAACTGGTTCGAACGCGCCAAAGGCATGGAGAACGAGCCCGAGCGCGGCGTGCGCTGCACGATGTGCTTCGACATGCGCTTCGAGCGCACCGCGCTGTATGCGCATGAACACGGCTTTCCGGTCATCAGCAGTTCGCTCGGCATTTCGCGCTGGAAGAACATGGACCAGATCAACGATTGCGGCGTGCGCGCGGCAGCCAAGTATCCGGACATGCTGTACTGGGAATACAACTGGCGCAAGAAAGGCGGTTCGGCGCGCATGATCGAAATCTCCAAGCGCGAGAATTTCTATCAGCAGGAATACTGCGGCTGTGTCTATTCGCTGCGCGACACCAACAAACATCGCCGCGAAAGCGGCCGCGATCGCATCACGATGGGCGTGCAGTTCTACGGCCAGCCCGTACCGGAAGACGAAAAAAGCTGATGCAGAAAACCGTGCCGCCATCGCGGCGACGGATTGCGGATTGCGGATGGCGGATGGCGGATTGCGGATGGCGGATGGCAATCATTGCTTCGACCAGGCCCGATTTGCATAGAGCTTTTTTACGCCGGCATTGCCCGGTGCAAGACCATGCATGCGGCATGCGTGCGCCACGAAACAATGGCATCGCGAAACTTATCGCGCGCCGCCGACTCTACTCTTACCTTCCAAGGAGAACCCATGAAAACAACAAAAGCCACCTCCCGTAAAACGGCAAGCGCAAAAAAACCGGCGCGCAAAATCAGTCCGCCGCTTTCCACACCCAGCGATCTGAAGGCAGCCGGCACGCGCGACATCGCCGACGCCATGAACGGCATTCTGGCCGACGTCTTCGCGCTGTATCTGAAAACCAAGAATTTCCACTGGCACATGAGCGGCCCGCATTTCCGCGATTACCATTTGCTGCTGGACGAACAGTCCGTGCAAATCTACGCGATGGTCGATCTGATTGCCGAACGCATCCGCAAGGTCGGCCAGCCGACATTGCGTTCGATCGGCGACATCGCACGCAGACAGCGCATTCGCGACAACGATGCCGATTATGTCGAGCCGGGCGCGATGCTGGCCGAATTGCAGGAAGACAACAAGCTGCTCGCCGCACGCATGCGCGAAGCGCACGATGTCTGCGACAAGAACCGCGATATCGCCACTGCCAGCCTGATCGAAAACTGGATCGACGAAACCGAACAGCGCACCTGGTTCCTGTTTGAAGCGAATCGCAACAGCGATTCAAGCGGACACTAACCCACCTCGAACACCGCCTTGCTGCAATTACGCGGCGGGCGGCATATTCTTTCTGTTCAATCCGATTGCGCTCCAGCACTCGTACCGAACAAACCCGGTTGATCGTCCCCATTCTGATCGCCCAGCCGGATTCCCACACCCAGCAGGCGCACTGCCTGCTGCCTGCGCTGGAATCCCGTCTCCAGCAGCTTGCGAATCTGCGTTGCATCGACAACCGTCGCCACGCATTCCACTGTGGTTTTTGAAAAATCGGCAAAGCGGATCTTGACGAACAACTTGTGGATGTGACGTTCCGCCTTCGCGCGATGAATGCGTACCACGAGCCGTTCCGTCAACTCGGCCAGCTCGCGCTGACAGGCTTCCAGATCCGGCAGATCGATCGAATAGGTTTCTTCCACGCTGACCGACTTGCGTTCGCTGCTTGGATTGACCGGTCGCTCGTCGATGCCGCGGCACAGGTCGTGCAGGCGATCGCCGAACTTGCCGAAATGATGACGCAGGTCATTCAGCGGCCATGCGCGCAAATCGCCGCAGGTCTGCGCGCCGAGCTGATTCAGGCGCGCGGCGGTCACCTTGCCGACACCGAACAGTTTGGAAACAGGCAGTACCGAGACAAAGGCATCCACCTGCTGCGGCTTGACGACGAACTGGCCGTTTGGCTTGTTCCAGTCGCTGGCAATTTTTGCGATGAATTTATTCGGTGCGATGCCGGCCGATGCGGTGATGCCGACGGTATCCGCGATGCGCGTGCGGATCTGTTCCGCGATCGCGGTTGCACTGCCGTGCAACGACGACGCATGAGTGACATCCAGATAGGCTTCGTCAAGGGACAGAGGTTCGACCAGATCGGTGTAATCACGGTAAATGGCCAGGATGGCGCGCGATGCAATGCGATATTTTTCCATCGCGGGAGGAATCACGATCAGATCGGGGCAGCGACGAATCGCCTGCGCAGTGGCCATCGCCGAACGCACGCCGTATTTGCGCGCTTCGTAATTACAGGTCGCCACCACGCCGCGCTGTTCCGGCCTGCCGCCCACCGCAATCGGCCGGTCGCGCAATGCAGGATCGTCGCGCATTTCCACTGCGGCGTAAAAACAGTCGCAATCGCAATGGATGATTTTTCTGGCAGAAACGGTCACGATACAGCCCGGTAAAAGATAACGATATTTTACCGATGCATGGTCACGCAAGCATGCCGTTTCGCAGGCAGACGCCATGCGCCTCTCTTCCGATGCAACGCTCCTGAAGCGGAAACGCACATGCCGGCGCACGGCCCGGCATTTCATTCACTCAGTACGATGTTATCGGGCCGAGCCGCCTGGAATGGTTTGATCAGGCGTGGATGGATTGCGGTTTTCCGGTGCGGACAATTCGGATTTGCGCGTTTCCTTTGCATCCTTTTTCACGGCCTTGTATTCAGACTTGGCGGCTTTCTTGTCTTCCTTGTAGTCGCCCTTGGCGGCTTTTTTGTCTGCCTTGTACTGATCCTTGGCTTCCTTCGTTGTCACGCGTTTTTTCACATAAGGATCCGCCTCGTGATTCAGGCGCGATTGATCGGTATAGGCAGGATCGGAAGGATTCATCGGTGCTGCGGTAGTCGTTGCAGGCGCCGTGGCAGCGCCCGTCTGTGCCGCAGCGAACTGCGCAAACATGGCAAGCGCGGTACCGACGAGAATCGTATTTAGTTTAGTCATGGCAACTCCTTTTTTTGATTACAAGTTCCGACACGAATGATCGCGCGGAGGGAAATGCCGTCGATCAATGGATGAATCGACAATGCATGCCTTATTACTGACTCGCTGCGTTGTCGAAAAGTTCATATTCAGGCAACTTGCATGCATCGCTATGTGCGCTACGACACATAGCGGCCGTTCAGGCAAGAATCCCTTGCCGTGTTTGCCGGATCGATATCCGGTTTGCACCTGCATTGCACCTGCATCAATCGTCCTCGATTCGAACGCCGGAAAAAGCGCATTTCCATTTCGTCGCTGTGGGCTTTTAAGTTATATTGCAACCACTTCCGATGCCGCAGTGGCAAGGCATCATTACCCATTACCTGAAAAGAACTTGCTCATGCTCGACCCGAACGCATTGCTGAAACCGCTCAACGGCTACATCGTCGAAGACCTCACCAACGCCGACATCGCCGCCACCGGCGCGATTGCGGCATCGATCCTCAACGATCTGGCCGAGCCGGTCACAAAGATGCTGTCCGTCGCGGGCGATACGGCCGACGATATCGTGTTCGAATTCTTCCCCGATCCCGACGATGAAAGCACGCCGGGCACGCTGATATTCTGGCCGGCCACGCGCACCAGCCAGAAGAGCACGCAGGACGATGCGCGTCTGGCCGAGTATTCGCTGCGCCTCGCGGTCTTCCTGTCCGAACGCGATGACGACGACGTGATTTATCCGGCTGGCTTCAGCATGGTGCTGAAACTGAATGAAAGCGCGTGCGAACTGGTGAAGGATTTGCCGCCTGCCGTATTCGAACGGCTGGAATTCCAGATGAAGGGTGGTCCGCTACCGGGCGGATTCGAATTCCTGGACGATAGCGAACACATTCCGGTATTGCCGAACATGCGCCGCCAGTTCCTCAAGGCCATCACGCGTGCACATTCAGTCACGACCAAAAAGCACAGCAAGGAATTTGAAGCGGTGATGGTGCATTACATCTGGGATAACACGGAACCGGAAGCGCATTTCGCCGCCGTGCTGTCGACGCTGGCAACGATGTTCGTCGCGATTCACCATCAATCGAAGCTGTAAGTGTCGTCTGCAGGCGTGCCCGGCGTTAATCGTCGGGCATGCTCACAAAGAGTTCTTCCACTTTCGTTCTGGCCCACGGCGTCTTGCGTAAAAATGTCAGGCTTGATTTGATGCTCGGATCGATGTTGAAGCATTTGATGTCGATGCGCCGGCCCAGTTCTTCCCAGCCATAACGATCGACCAGTGCCAGCAGGATTTTTTCCAGCGTCTGGCCTTGCAGCGGATTGGGCTTGTCTGGGCTCATTGCGATACAGTAGCAGGCGCGTTCATACCGGCTTGTTTTCCTGCACCAGCACCCACGGCCGCGCGACCACGGTCCACAACAGCGTGTCCGCTTCCAGCCATGTCTTCGCCTGTTCGTCCGACGCCTTGGCGATCTTGCCATCGTCGAGCCATTGCGCGACTGCCGTCTTGTCGTCGATCGAAAAGCGTGCGGCGACATCAACCAGATCGAGATCGTTGCCGACCACGATCACCAGCCCGCCGGCGAAATAGCGCAGCAGTTCGGACCACGAGATCTGCGAGGTTTCCATGTTGAGTTTGGCGTGCAGCAGTTGCTGTTCCTGATTGAGAGTGCTCATCGAATTCAAATCGTATTAAATTAAAAAATCGCCGTCGATCAATAATGCGGCGGCCGTTCATTGACGGGATTCTGTTCATTCGATGCCGTCAAATCGACGACGCGACGCACGAGCGCCGTACACAGCGCATCAAGTTCATCGATTTTCTTTTGCTGCTCGTACACCATCTTGTTGAGCGAATCGACCAGATCTTCCTGACGCGTCAGTTTGATCTCGATATCGACGACGCGATCTTCGTCCATGTGAGCCTTGTTGGTTAAGGTGAAGTGCGCTCTTGCGACGCATGCCTGTGCATTGCCTCGCGCCGGAAACTGCGCGCGACGGTGTGATAAAAAGGTCGCGGGCAAAACTGCCGCGCGACGAACGAAGCTATCAATGTCGTTGCCAGCAGCAGCAAGGTCATGTCCTGCGTACGCGTCATTTCCATTACGATCACGCTAGCCGTAATCGGCGCCTGCGTTGCCGCGGCAAGGAAGGCCGCCATCGACAGCAACGCGATCAGCCGGCCGTCTGCGGTGCCCGGCAGCAGTTGCGCGATATTGTCGCCGATGCCGGCGCCGATCGCCAGTGACGGCGTAAAAATCCCGCCGGGAATGCCGGCCAGATAAGAGAAGATCGTCGCCCCCAGTTTGGCGATCCCAAAGAATGCACTATCCACCGGGTGACCCTTCAGCAACGCCGCCGCTTGATCGTAACCGGTGCCGTATGTCGAGCCGCCGGTCAGCAGACCGAGCGCCGCGACGATCAGGCCGCAGGCTGCCGCCAGCAGGATCGGATGCTGTTGCGGCCACGAACACCGGCTGGCCGGCAGCCATGCAGACGGCCCCGCCAGCAACGCTTTTGCAAAAAGACCGCCGAGCACGCCATTGACCAATGCGCACAATGCGACCGCCGGCCAGGAAGCATGCAATGCGAGTATTGTTTCGGTGATCCGGAAATAGGAGTTGTTGCCGAAAATTGCGAGTGCGATAAAGCCTGCGCCCAGCACCGCCGACATCACCAGCTTGTCCCAGCGCACGGCGCTGCCCCGTCCCAGTTCCTCGATCGCAAACACGACGCCGGCCAGCGGCGTATTGAACGCGGCAGCCAGACCGCCGGCCGCACCGGCCGCGATCAACGCCTCCGGTCTAAAGGCAATCGCAAAACGCATCTGCCACCAGCGGCCCCATGCCAGCATGGCGGCAGCGCCAACCTGCACCGATGGCCCTTCACGCCCGATCGATGCGCCGGCAAGCAAACCACCAGCCGTCAACACGATTTTCCACAGCGATTGCGGCAGCGACACCAGCGACGTTTGCGCCGGCCCGGCCGGCATCGACATCGCTGCAATCACTTGCGGAATGCCGCTGCCGCGCGCCTGCGGCGCGACACGCATCGTCAGCCAGCGTATGCCGGCAAACCCGAGCGGCAGCATCAGCAATGCGCTCCACCAATATGCATGGGTCAACTGATGATTCCATCTCAGCATCCATTCCGCGATCCATGCAAACAGCAGCGAGAACAATGCAACGCAAGCCGCGCCGCCGAGAAAAACGGCAATCCGGATCGAATGGCGCGATACGCGTGCTGTATGACGGACGCGGCGCGACAGTGATTGCCGTATGCGGTTTTTCAATGACCGGGGATCGGGAACGGACATGATGAGGAACTCAAATGACAAACCATGCGGAATATGAAGCACGGCCGATGATGCGAAGACATATCGGCATGTTTTACGCCGCCTTCGGCTTTTGCAGCAAGGCCTTCAGATTGGCCAGACGATTTTGCGGCGTGATGATTTCGTCCTCGGTCGGCACGGCATCGCCTTCGTCCAGTTTCATTTCCTTGATGAAGCGCGAGATGTCGCAATGCACGTGTTCGCGCGCGCGCTTGCGTTTCTTGCACCACGTGATGTGCAGCGAACGCTGCGCGCGCGTGATGCCGACGTACATCAGACGACGCTCTTCCTCGATGCGCGCGCCGAGCGTCTCGACCGGTGCATCCGGATCGCCCTTGTGCGGCAAAATGCCTTCTTCGACGCCGACCAGAAACACGTGCGGAAATTCCAGTCCCTTCGATGCGTGCAGCGTGGACATACGCACCGCATCGGGTTCTTCATCCTTGCCTTCGAGCATGGTCATCAGTGCGACCATCTGCGTCAGGTCGAGCAGGCTCTTTTCCGGATCGGTGCCGTCCTTGCCGCCAGCACCTTTTTCCTTCAGCCACGTGGTGAAGTCGAGCACGTTCTGCCATTTCGATTGCGCCTGCCGGTCGTCGAAGTTGTCGTACAGGTAGGCTTCGTAATTGATCTCTTTCATCATGTCGTCGAGCAGCGTGCCGGCTTCGGTTTCGCGATGTGCATGCCGTTCGAGATTGTTGATGAAGGTGCAGAACTCACGCAGCGGCGTCAGCTGGCGATCGGCCAGTTTCGATTCGAGCCCGCCCTTGAATACGGCTTCGAACAGTGAACATTGCCATTGCCCGGCAAACGCACCGAGCGTTTCCAGCGTCGATTGGCCGACACCGCGCTTCGGTGTCGTGATGGCGCGAATGAATGCCGGATCGTCGTCCTGATTGGCGATCAGACGCAGGTAACTGACGATGTCCTTGATCTCGGCGCGATCGAAGAAACTCTGCCCGCCGGAGATCGTGTACGGAATACGTTCCTTGCGCAGCGCCTGTTCGATCACGCGCGACTGGTGATTGCCGCGATACAGAATCGCGTAGTCGGAAAACTTGGCGCGCCGTTCGAAACGATGCGCGGAGAGCATGATCGCAATCTGTTCCGCTTCCTGATCGTCGTCCTGCATGCCCATGACCTTGACCGGATCGCCCAGGCCGTGATCGGACCACAGCGCTTTTTCAAACAGTTTCGGATTGTTGGCGATGACCGAATTGGCGGCTTGCAGGATGCGCGTGCTGGAGCGGTAATTCTGTTCGAGCTTGACGACTTTGAGGTCAGGGAAATCAACCTGCAGCTGCTTCAGGTTTTCGATCGTCGCGCCGCGCCATGCATAGATCGCCTGATCGTCGTCGCCCACCGCGGTGAACATCGGCTTCTTGCCGGCGCCGGTGACGAGCAGTTTCACCAACTCGTACTGACAGGTATTCGTGTCCTGATATTCATCGACCAGCAGATAACGCAGACGGCGCTGCCATTTGTCGCGCACTGTTTCGTTGCTGCGGAAAAGTTCGACCGGCAGGCGGATCAGGTCGTCGAAATCGACCGCCTGATAGGCGGACAGCGTGGCAACGTAATTGCGGTAAATGCGCGCGGCTTGCGCTTCGTCTTCGGTGGTCGCCTGATTCAAGGCGGTGTCCGGATCGATCAGACCGTTCTTCCACAATGACATTGCGGTCTGGATGCGGCGGATCAACTGCTTGTCGGTCGTTACCGCCAGATCCTGCACCAGCGAGAAGCAATCATCGCTGTCCATGATCGAGAAGCGGTCTTTCAGACCGAGCTCCTTCGCTTCCTGCCGCAGGATCTTCACGCCGAGCGAATGGAAGGTGCTGACCGTCAGTTGCCTGGCCTGCTTCGGCTCCTTCAGCAGTTTGGCGATGCGTTCCTGCATTTCCAGCGCAGCCTTGTTGGTGAAGGTCAGCGCGGCGATGTTTTTGGCGTCGTAGCCGTGCTCTTCGATCAGGCTCGCGATCTTGGTCGTGATGACGCGCGTCTTGCCCGATCCCGCACCGGCCAGCACCAGGCACGGACCGTCCATGTAGCCGATGGCTTCGCGCTGCGGCGCGTTGAGACCATGCAGGGATTGAGGGGAGGAAGACATCGGGGAAAAAGCCGGAACAGAAAGCAGGCCATTGTATCAGCGCGCGCCCGCGCCGCCGACGCCATTCATATCCCGTCCGGGCGACGGCGTTGCCATCCGGTCAACCCGTCGAAACCGGCCCGCGGCTGGCCAGCGACTAACCAATATTCACGCGGCCGGCCGGATATTCGATCTCCGCACCGCGCGGATGAGCAAGCGTGAATGCCAGCGTCAGCGGACCGACGCGCCCGATCAGCATCAGGATCATGACCACGCACTGGCCGGCTGTCGACAGCGTCGGCGTCACGCCGCGCGACAGGCCGGTGGTGGATGCCGCCGAGACGACTTCGAATGCCAGATCGAGGAAGCCGGCGTTTTCCGTCAATGTCAGCACGAAGGTGCCGGTCACCACGCACAGCAGTGCCATCACCGTTACCGCCAGCGCGCGCAGGGTCATGCTGGCGCCGATGCTGCGGCCGAACACTACCGGATTGCGCTGCTGGCGCAGGAAGGCGCGCGTCGCCACCAGCAGCACGATGAAGGTCGTCAGCTTGATGCCGCCGCCGGTCGATCCGCTGCCCGCGCCGATGAACATCAGCGTCAGGGTGAAGAAGGTACTGGCCGGCGTCAGATTCAGGGTATCCATCGTGGTGAAACCGGACGAGCGCGGCGCCACCGCCTGGAACCAGCTGGCCCACAATTTGGTTCCCAGGCCGTGCAGCGCGCCCAGCGTATCCGGATTGCCATACTCAAGCGCGAACAGCACCAGCATCGCAATCAGGTTGATCGCCACGGTGCCGACCAGCATCAGCTTGGTATGCAGCGTCAGATCCTGAAAATGCTTTCTGGCGCGCAAATCGGCGATCACGGCAAAGCCGATGCCGCCGGAAATGAACAAGCCCGAGATGACGATATTGATCAGCGGATTGCCGACGTAGCCTGCAAGGCTGTGCGGCTCCAGCGCAAAACCGGCGTTGTTGAACGCCGATACCGCATGGAAGAAACTGTGGAACAGGCCGCGCGACCAGCCCATCTGCGGCACCCATTGCGTGGCGAGCAGCAAGGTACCGAGCAGTTCGGTCACCACGATGAAAATGAACAGCACGCGCAGCAGGTTCTGCATGTCGAGCCGGCCGCTTTGATTGAACGAATCCTGCATCGCGGCGCGATTGCGCAGCGTCAGGCGGCCGCTGGTCAGGTGGATGATCAGCACGCCGAATGTCAGCAAACCGATGCCGCCGAGCTGGATGAGGCCGAGCAACACCCATTGGCCGAACAGCGTGAAATGCGTGCCGACATCGACTGTCGACAAACCGGTAATGGTGGAAGCGGAAACCGCGGTGAACAGCGCCTGCATCCAGCTCGTCGGCACATTGCTTGCGATCGGCAATTTCAGCAACGCCGCGCCCGCCAGCGACAATCCGATGAACGACAGGATCAGCGCCTGCGGCGGCGTCAGGCGTAATACCTGGCGCTCGACCTGCCGGACCAGCAGCGGCGGCTGGAAACCGCGTCTCATAGATAGGCGGAAATATTGCGCAAATCGGTGAGCTGGCCGGCCATCACCAGTTGATCGCCCATGCGGAACACGTAGCCGGCCGGCAGCGGCGCCAGCATCTCGCGCTGATGCTTGACCAGCAGCAGGCGGACGCCATGTTCGTCCAGCTTCAGGACATCAACGGTGCGTCCCGCGATTTTTTCGGAGGCGCGCACCTCGACCGTGAACATGTCGTGTCCCAGACTGATGTAATCGACCACTTCCGGATACATCATCGCGTGCGCCAGCCGCATGCCCATCTCGTGTTCCGGATGCACGATGTGATCGGCGCCCAGCTTGTGCAGAATGCGGTGATGATTGTGATTCAGCGCCTTGGCCCAGACTTCCGGCTTCGGCATGTTCTTCACCGTCAGCGTCACCAGGATGTTGGCTTCCAGATCCTCGCCGATCGCGACCACGACGGCGTCGCATTCATGCACGCCCAGATCGCGCAGCGTGTCCTCGTTGCGTGCATCCGCGACGACCGCCTGCGTGATGTCGTCGGCAATGGCGTTGACGTGTTCCGGATCGAGATCGATGCCGAGCACGTCGTTGCCCATGCGGGCCAGTTCGCGCGCGACGGTGGAGCCGAATGCGCCCAGCCCGACAACGGTAAATGTGCGTTTCATGATGGGATCGACACCGTGGAAAATTGAATAACGGCCATTAAACCACAAGTAAAAACGCGCGCATGCCTGCCGCCTCCACCTGCCAGTCGCGATGCAATCGTGCGCAATCGCACCATCTGCACAGAATGCGCACAGTACAATATCGTTACGAACCCACGCGACAAACCCGTGCAGCAATTTCATGCACAACCGTTTCACGCACGACCGCGTCGCAATGCCTTCCTCTTTTACTGAAATGCGCCCGACATGCAATTCGAACATCTGATTGAAATCAACGATCCACTCAACCCGCTGATCGATGCGCTGACGCGCGAGCAGCTATGGCGTGGCCTGGTGCTGCGCGCCGAAGCGCCGAAACTGTTCGTGCCGTGGCTCGACGAATGCACGCTGCTGGCGCGCACCGACGGCGTGCTGGCGCGCGAACTGCGTTACGAAGCACTGCACATCCATGATCAGGTAACGTTCACGCCGCAGCAAACCGTGCGGTACGACGTGCCGGCACAGGGCGACATTCCGGCATCGAGCCTGCTCGTGACGATCGAGGAACCGCAACCCGGCGCATTGTTCGTGCGCTTCGAATACGACAATGGCCAGACCGACGACGAGGCCGATGCGTTCTACAACGCATTCCGCCGCTCGGCCTATCAGGAAGCGGATATCGATACGATCAAGGTCATCCGGCAGCTGGCGGGAGAAGGACGGCTGGAATTACCTATCTGACGGACGAACATGCATGGCGTGCAACACACGCACGCCGCAATGAAAAACGCCGGGCAAGCCCGGCGTTTTTATTTTTCATGCCTGAAATTCAGGTCTGAACGGGTCTGAAATCAATCAAGGAACCTTGACCGAATTCTTGACCGATTTCACGCCTGCGGTTTTCTTGGCGATGTCGCCTGCCAGATATTGCTGCCAGTCGTTTTTGGTTTCGCCGGTCAGCGTAACAGCGCCGTCCGTCGTTGCATTCACGGAGATCTTGGTGCCTGCCAGTTGCGCTTCCTTGGCCAGAGCTGCTTCGACATCCTTTTTGAGGGCGGCATCAGCAGCGGCAGCAGCTGGTGCGGCTGCAGGTGCTGCTTCTTTTTTGGCTTCCGTGCCGGTCGTGGCGCAACCGGCCACGAATGCCGAGAACATGACCAATGCAAAAGCGCGTTGAATGTATTTCATGGTGTGCTCCTCTATATATTTATAGTTGGTATTTATTGGTTTTACTTGGAAAGCCAAAGCTGCTTCCGGGAATTAGTATAGCCACACCCTTTCGAAAAAAGGGAGCTGTCGAAATTATTTTTTAGGCGGCAAGGATGTCATCGCGCATCGCGTGGCCGCTTATGTCGTTTGGCTGCAACAGCCACCAACGCCCTTCGCAGTCCAATTGCAAACCGCCCGCACGGAATAAATAACATTTCCGTCCGGCATGGCGCGTTGAACTCGCGCCGCCTTTTTGCTGTCAAGCATGAACGACATCGAATTGCCCAAAGGAGCCGCCATGACGACGATTATTGCCGGACGTTTTGCACAGCAGGATGAAGTTCAGGAGGCCATTGCCGCACTTCAACGCGCCGGCGCACCAGCCGCGCAGATCAGCGCCTTCTATGTCAACCCACCGGGCCAGCACGATCTGTATCCGATCGGCGGCGACCGCGACGAATCGCCGGGCGCGGAAGATAGCGACAAGGGCAGCGCTGCAGGTCTGGGTATAGGTGGTGTCGTCGGCGGGGCCGCAGGTCTGGCCGTGACGCCGGTCGCCGGGCCGCTGGGCGCAGTTGCAGGTGCGCTGGTCGGCGCGCATGTCGGTTCGCTGATGGGCTCGCTGTCGCAAACCGACGATGCGGCAGATATTCCGCCGTTAAGGAAATCCGGCATGCTGGTGGCGGTCAGTGCCTCGACACCGGCGGAAGAACAGCGCGCGATCGACACCCTGCGCAGCGTGGGCGGCACGTATCTCGAACGCGCGCACGGCCAGATCGTGGATGGCGACTGGACCGATTTCGATCCGCTATCGGTACCGGAATTCATCTAGGCGCGACGCCGTCGCTAAAGCAATGACGCAATCGCACGCAACAACGCCGCTGATCGCCGTATCGTGATCGGCAATCAGCGCAGCATCGCGATGTGTGGAATTCCGTCTTCCAGATAACCTTCCGAAACGCACACAAAGCCGAACGATTCATAAAATCGTTGCAGATGCTGTTGCGCGGAAATACGAATCCGACTGCCGGGGAAACAGCGTTCAGCCTGGCGTATGCCTTCCGCCATCAACTGTTTTCCCGCGCCACGCCCGCGCGCTGCGGGTACCGTCAGCACGCGGCCCAGCGTGGTTTCGGCATGATAGTCACCGGGGGCGAAGCAGCGCAGGTATGCCACCAGCGTGCGGATGCCGTCGACGGTTTGCCAGCCGAGCAGATGAAGAGCGAGCGGATCCAGTCCGTCGATGTCGGCGTACAGGCATTGCTGCTCCAGCACGAATACCTGCTGACGCACAGCCAGCAATGCATGCATCGTTGCGCCGTCGAGCTCATCGAAAGCAAGCCATTGCCATTCGATCGCATTCATTGCCCGGTCCTTATCGGTGATCGGGAAACAGGCCATGGTTGCAAAGCGCAGGCTGGCGCAATAGCGCGGTGTGCTTTCATCTGCATCCCTCCATTCCGCATGCCTGCCGTTTCAGATCTTCCGTCCGGCGCGAGGTGTGATGCTCGCGGCAGGACAGATAGGCCAGCGGCCAGATCGACCCGCCTTCTTCGCGCGGCCCCGTTTCGGCCAGGCAATCCTTGTCGCGATAAACAATCCATGCACGCTGTGCATCGCGCAGGCGTTGTCTGGCGGCGGCGTTCGGTTGTGCCTTGATGCTGTTCCGATACGTCTGGTTCAATGCCCGATCGGCGCTGTCGTATCGATGACGCGCACACAGATTCATCGTCTGCTGGTCGCGATCGCAATTCTTCAGTGCTTCATCCATCGCCGCGTCGTCCTGCGCATGGACGGGCGACATGCCGAGCGTGAAGGCGATAAGCGACAAGGTGAACAGGGATAGCGTGCCACCGGTTTTCATTTATTGCTCCAGTAAGCGAATTCCGCCTGATAGCAGTTCACATCCAGTTCCGCGACCTTGTCCTGCATCGCGGATTGCGCATCGGCGACGGCCTGATTGTAGATGCACGGCCCCAGCTCGCGCACGCAGAAATCGAGCAATAGCCGTGCCTTCAGATCGCCGATGCCGTCATCCATGTTGACGTCGAAGTAGCGCTGGATCGAGCCGACCAGACGATCTTCCGTTTCCCTGCCCAGTTTGATTGCCATGATGTGTGCCTGAAAAATAAATCAGATATCGACCGGATCGACTTCCAGTGACCAGCGCGCACGCGCCTTGATGTCGCGCAATGCGGCGATCCAGATTTTCAGGAAAGCCTGCAGCGCGGGACGCGACGGACATTCGACCAGCAATTGTGCCCGATCGACGTTGGCGACACGCGTCATCGTCATCGGAATCGGATCGTTCATCGTGATGCCGGCATGATCGACGCAGGCAATCGCCTGATGCAGGAAGTCCAGCGCAATCTTGATTTCCTTCGCCTCCGCGCGCAGCAACGCCTGATACATGAAGGGCGGAAAACACGCCTGCTGGCGCTCTTCCAGCAATCCCGTCGCGAACGTATCGTAATCATGGGTGCGTACCGCCGCGTACAGCGGATGCTGCGGATAGCGCGTTTGAATCATGACTTCGCTGACGCTGCCGCCTTCCTTCTGCGCGACACGGCCGGCACGGCCTGCGACCTGCATCAGTTGCGCGAACAGGCGTTCGCCGGCGCGGTAATCGTGCGAGAACAGCGCGGTGTCGGGATTGAGCACGCCGACCAGCGTCAGATTCTGGAAATCGTGCCCTTTCGCCACCATCTGCGTGCCGATCAGAATATCGACCTCGCCGCGATGCACGGTGTCGAACGCTTCCTGCGCGCTGCCTTTGCGTCGCGTCGAATCGGCATCGATGCGCATGATGCGTGCCGCGGGAAAAATCGCCTGCAGGCTTTCTTCCACGCGCTGCGTGCCGCGCCCGAGCGGCTGCAGGTCGACGTTGCCGCAGGTCGGACAGGATTTCGGAATCCGCTGTTCATAACCGCAATGGTGGCAACGCAGGCGCCGGTCGAGTTTGTGCAGGACGAGGAAGGCGCTGCAGCGCGTGCAGTTGCTGATCCAGCCGCACGAATCGCAGGCAATCACGGGGGCATAACCGCGCCGGTTAAGAAACAGCAGCGACTGTTCGCCGCGCTCCATGCGCAGCTTCAATGCCGCGATCAATGTGCCGCTGATGCCTTCGGTCATCTGTTCGCGCGGCGCCTTGCGTTCCAGATCGATCAGGCCGACTTTCGGCAGCACCGCATCCCTGACCGCGCGTTCGCGCAATTCCAGTTTGCGATAGCGGCCGGATTGCGCGTGATGCCAGGTTTCCAGCGACGGCGTGGCGGAACCGAGCACGATCGGAATGCTTAATTGATGCGCGCGCCACACCGCCAGATCGCGCGCTGAATAACGCAGGCCTTCCTGCTGCTTGTACGACGGATCGTGTTCCTCGTCGACGATGATCAGCTTCAGGTGCGGCAGCGAGGACAGGATCGCGAGCCGCGTGCCGAGGATGATGCGCGCATGGCCGAGATGCGCGGCCAGCCAGTGCGCCATGCGTTCGCCTTCGGCCAGACCGCTATGCAGAGTGGCGATTGCCACACCGGGAAAGCGTGCGCGCACGTTCGCCTCCAGTTGCGGCGTCAGGTTGATCTCCGGCACCATGATCAGGATCTGTGCGGGGTTATGCTCATCGATACTGTGCGCGAGGATTTGCGCGGCGGCCTGCAGATAGACTTCGGTCTTGCCGCTACCGGTCACGCCATATAACAGCGTCGGCGCAAAACCCTGCGCACCCGCAATCGCATCGGCAGCCTGCTGCTGCGCAGGATTCAGCTCCGGCATGGCAATCGGCGTCGCATCGTGCACGGCCGCCGTCTTCGCGAGCTTCTTCAATGCCTTGTCGAGCGAGGTGGTCTTCGCGGCGCGTAAATTCTTCGGCAAGCCCGGCAACGCCACTTCACCCAGCGGCCGCTGATAGTAATCGGCGGCGAAGGCGCACAGCGCGATCCACTCCGCCGACAGCGGCGACAACTGCGCACGCACGGCGAGCGCCTGCTTGAGCTTGTCCGGCGGGACATCGGTCGTCTGCCCGACCGCGACGATCAGGCCAACCACTTCGCGCCGACCGAACGGCACCAGCGCCAGTTGCCCGACTTGCGGATGCGGGCTGTCGTCGCCGGTTCCGGCCCAACCATAGTCGAAGCAGAAATCGAGCGGCGTGTCGAGCGCGACTTTAAGGATGCAATGTTCCACGGAGTTAATGTAATACCTGAAGAAATGGGCTAACTATCCGTTTCATAAGCGCTTTTTTATCTATCCACAGCGATTGTGGATAACTTTGTGCATAACATCCTATTGACAGCCGGAAACGCCTGTATCGGTGCGGGTTTCAATAGATTGCCTAAAACCAGTGCAGAAATAAATCGCTTTAAAATCAGCGACTTGGAAAATCAGCCACACCACCAATAATAAGTTTGTTAAATAATCGATATTGCTTTGCAACATCAAGTTTTTGTGAATAAGTCTGGCTGCATTGTCCAGAAACCGACCCAATCCGGGTAGTTTTCAGGTAGGTCCATGCACCGCTTCCGCACAAATACTGTTTCCAGCCAGCAATGCACGACAGACCAAAATTTGCCGCAACCGCGCAACGGCTTCCAGACGACTTCAATCAATTCTTGGAAAATTCGCTAACTATCGGTTTCATAAACGTTTTTCCAACTATCCACATTCCCTGTGGATAACTTTGTGGATAAGCGCGTCCTGTCGGTCTGCGCCAGAGGAAACGTGGCAATGTCGCCATTCTGCCTGTTTTTAAGGCGCGAAATAAACCCTTTTAAATCAATAGGATAGAAGTAAGCCGGAAGAGACATGTCAGGTTCCGATAGCAACCGTTCTCGTTCTCGCCCTGCACCATTTTGTGAATAAGATGCACGATTTTCTGCACGGACACATGTATACCGCCGGTCGTCGCCATCATTTACCGTTATTCAATCCAGCCTGCCGGTGTTGCGGATACGTCTTCAAACACACGCCCGTCCGCCACCCACACCTCATGTAAATTATCAGCAAGCGCGCTAACTCCACGTTTCTTAAGCGCTTTTTTATCTATCCACAAATACTGTGGATAACTTTGTGGACAACTATCCAAAACAGCGAAAAACGCCTGATTCCATGCGGGTTTCAATAAAATGCCAAAACAAAAAGCAAATTATTTATCCAGTAAAATCAACCACTTGCAAAAACACGTTTGTCGGAAAACAAGAAGAACCGTGAGAAACCTCATACAGTTCACCTAATGACACATTCTGTGCATAAGATGGAACGGCGGGTGTTGGAATCAACTGTTTCCGATGGCAATTCAGCCTTGAAACAGGGGCCTGAGACTGGCTCTGAGCCACAAAGTGAGCGCCCGCTCATTTCTTTTCACCAAGCGTTTATTCATGCAGCGGACGGCTGAGCTCGTGCACCGCATCGACCAGCACGGACACGGATTCCGGCGGCGTGAATTGCGAAATGCCGTGGCCCAGGTTGAATATGTGGCCGGAACCGGCTTCGTGCCTGCCGAACGAATCGAGCACCTTGGCCACTTCGGCGCGAATCTGTTCCGGTTGCGCGAACAGGATAGTCGGGTCCAGATTGCCCTGCAGCGCGACGCGATCGCCGACCTTGGCGCGCGCGGCGCCCAGGTTCACGGTCCAGTCGAGGCCGACCGCATCGGCGCCGACCGCCGCAATTTCCTTCAGCCACAGCCCGCCGCCCTTGGTGAAAACGATGCTCGGAATCCGCACGCCGTCTTTTTCCGTCTTCAGGTGCTTCATCACTTCGCGCATGTAATGCAGCGAAAACTGCTGGTAAGCGCCATCGGCCAGCGCGCCGCCCCAGGTATCGAAGATCATCACGGCTTGCGCGCCGGCATCGATCTGCGCGTTCAGGTAGGCCGCGACCGTTACCGCATTGGTTTGCAGAATGTGGTGCATCAGGTCCGGGCGGTTGTACAGCATCGCCTTGACCGTGCGGAAATCGTCCGAGCCACCGCCTTCGACCATGTAACAGGCCAGCGTCCACGGGCTGCCGGAAAAACCAATCAGCGGCACGCGGCCCTTGAGCTCGGTGCGAATCTGCGTGACCGCGTCGAACACGTATTGCAGCGTGCCCAGATCGGGCACCTTCAATGCCGTCACCTGCTTTTCATCGCGCAGAGGGCGCTCGAACTTCGGTCCTTCGCCTTCGATGAAATACAAACCCAGTCCCATCGCGTCCGGCACTGTCAGGATGTCGGAGAACAGAATCGCCGCATCCAGATCGTAGCGATCCAGCGGCTGCAGCGTCACTTCGGTTGCGTAATCGGGATTCTTCGCCAGACCGAGAAACGAGCCGGCGCGCGCGCGGGTGGCGCGATATTCGGGCAGATAGCGGCCGGCCTGGCGCATCAGCCACAACGGCGTGTATTCGGTGGGTTGGCGCAACAGCGCGCGCAGAAAGGTATCGTTCTTGAGCGGGGCAAATTGTGTAGGCATCAGGCGGGGCATCGCGACATTGAATGAGCCGCTATTATCCCCTAAAGAGATGACGCCCGGCCTCAAATGACGGCGCGAAGGCGAATCGCCGGCGCGATGCCCGATGCAGGAAGCGGGCTTATTCGCGATGCCCGATATTCAACAGCTTGTCCGACCGCTCCTCCTCCGCGATGCGGCGTATATAGTCGGCAAAATCCTCATCCTCGCCGCGCAGCAGTTGCGGCAGCAGATAATAGAAATCCGCGCGCCGGCACCATTCGCGCATGTAGTCGTCCCAGGAATGCCAGCGCCGCAACGGCATGCCGCGCAGATCCGGCTCGTACGACACGATGTAGGCGCGTTCGAACAACGCGATCAGCATTTCGAAAATGATCAGCGACCGCTCCCGCTGCTCATCGTTCAGATCGCTGCGGGACAGCGCGCTGCGCAATTGCAGATCGGGATTGTCCAGCACGATCTTCAGGAAATCGCTGTACGCATCCTGCAGCAATTGATACGCCTCCTCGTCCTCGGCATCGCGCTCCTTGCGCTGTTCGAACAGGAACAGGAATATCGCAAACGGCAACGCCAGCGTGGTCACGACGAAGCTGCTCAGCTCCCAGAATCCCGGATCAAGAATAAAAGTCATCGGCTTGCAGGAAAATAAAGGAAAAGCCAGTGTACCGCGCCCGGAGTACGACCCCGGCAAACATCACGCCCGCGCCGCATATCGTGTGCTTCGTGCGCTTACAATAGTTGAACGGCACTTCAGAGCGGATAACCGATGCAACAGCAACTCCATTGCGACATCCTCATCGTCGGCGGCGGCATCAACGGCGCGGGCATCGCACGCGATGCAGCCGGACGCGGCCTGTCCGTCGTCCTGTGCGAAAAAGACGATCTTGCCTCGCACACCTCCTCGGCCTCCACCAAACTGATCCACGGCGGCCTGCGTTATCTGGAGCAATACGAATTCGGCCTCGTGCGCAAGGCACTAATCGAACGCGAAATCCTGCTGCGCAGTGCGCCGCACATCATGCGCCCGCTGCGCTTCGTCATGCCGCACGACAAAGGCCAGCGTCCCGCATGGATGATTCGCGCCGGCATGTTCCTGTACGACCATCTCGCCAAACGCGAACTGCTGCCCGGATCGGAAGGCATCAATCTGCGCACGCATGCCGCCGGCGTGCCGCTGAAAGAGGAATTCGTCAAAGGCTTCGCCTATTCCGACGGCTGGGTCGACGACGCGCGCCTCGTCGTGCTGAACGCGATCGCCGCAACGGAACACGGCGCAACGATTCTCACGCGCACCAAATGCGAAGCCATCACGCGCAACACCGATCACTGGAACGCCACACTGCGCAAGGCGAACGATGAAACCATCGCCGTGCAGGCAAAGGCACTCGTCAACGCCGCCGGCCCGTGGGCGGCGGAATTCCTGCACGACACCATCCACGGCCGCGCCGGGAAAAAGCTGCGCCTGATCAAGGGCAGCCACATCGTCGTGCGCAAACTGTTCGACCATCCGTATGCCTACATCTTCCAGCATCCCGACGGCCGCATCGTGTTCGCGATTCCGTACGAACGCGATTTCACGCTGATCGGCACCACCGACATCGACTATCACGGCGATGCCGGCAAGGTAGCCATCGACGCCGGTGAAATCGACTACCTCTGCACGCTCGCCAACCGCTACTTCGCCAGGCCGATCACGCCGGACGATGTCGTCTGGTCGTATTCGGGCGTGCGCCCGCTGGTCGAGGATGAAAAGGAAGACGACAGCGAAAACGCATCCGAAGTCACGCGCGATTACAGGCTGGCATTCGATACCGATGCCGCTCCGCTGCTGACCATCTTCGGCGGCAAGATCACCACCTTCCGCAAACTCGCCGAGGAAGCCGTCGATCTGATTGCGCCTGCACTAGGCAATCAATATGGCGGCTGGACCGCCGATGCCTGCCTGCCCGGCGGCGATATTTTCGGCAGCGCTTCCGGCAATCGCGCGGTGAAGGACTTCGCTGTATTCGTGCACGACATGCAACGCCGGTATGCGTGGCTGCCGCCCGCGCTGGTTGAACGCTATGCGCACGCGTACGGAACGCGCATCCACCTGTTGCTGGAAAACCGGACCAGTCTGGGCGAGGAAATTTCGCCGGGGCTGTTTGCCGCGGAAGCCGATTATTTGAAGAAGCATGAATGGGCCACGTGCGATGAGGATATTCTGTGGCGGCGCTCGAAACTGGGAATACATGTCCGCACGCATGCCGAAGACAAGGCTTGATGCCTGCGCAGGCAGGGAATGGTCAACGCGCTGCATGAAGTTTGGAATACCCATATTCATGGGATCTCATGTTTACCTCAACCATGCTAATTTGCTCGTCCATCAGGGCACATCATTTTGGCCGGGACAACCGGCCTGAATCGAGCAACTTTCCGAGGCGTCATCCCCATGCATATTTACTGGTTTTTTCCCCGCCGGCTTGCAATCCGTTTCGTGCAAGGGCTTGTCCTTCCGCAGGAAATTGCCTATCTCATGCTTGCGAACCTCTTGTTCGGCTCGGTCATTTTTTATGGCGCATTTACCTGGGCCAATGAGGCCTGGACGTTATTGTCTTTTTACGAATTCGTTACCGTAGTGGCGATTACCGTAATCGGCATGCAGAAGTGTTATGAAGCAGCTGGCGGTGACCGGAACGTTCAATTCGCAGCAGAATTCAACTGCCTGAGTTTTCCGGTCTGGTTCTGGAGCACGGCAATCGTCTGGTCGGTATATTGGGCTGTGAAATGGTTATTCAGCGCAGGCATCTTCTTCGCCTATCGATTCGATCATCTCGGCCTTGCCAAAAATCTGGCGCTGATCGGCGGCAGTTTTGACTGGCTCTGGACGTTTCTTGCCACGATCATGTGGCAGATTATTTTCTTTTGGTGGCTAAAGTCGACACTGCATACCCTGGAAAATAATCGCTTGGCGGAAAAACGCTCCTGAAAGAAATCCCCTCTCTTGCATAGGTAAATACGCATGCGCCTTGCCGAAAAACGCGAACTAAAAATTCTGATGGGCTATGCAAAGCTCATCGAGCGGGAAGAAACCACACTCAGGCGCTGGAAATTAACCGGAACCGGATTGCTGGTTTTCGGATGGTTCCTGCTCGCGTCCATATTGCTGCATGTTTTCCGCTACGATTTCATTCCATCCAGCCTGCTGTTCATGTCGTTTGCCGCGGGTTTATGCATCGCGCTCGGCACATGGTTTTCCTGCATGCCTCTCCAGTGGCCGGTACTGAAGAAGTTGATCGATACGGAACGTCTGAAACAACGAATTGACGACATGGGCGACGCCAGTATTCAACGATAAAGAAAACCATGCCGACATATATTTGGTCATGCCCCGCATGCCGGACAGCGAATCCGCCGGCCGGCACATCCTGCTCTGCCTGCGGCTGCCCAGCCTATGCAACGGTCCGGGACATGCACGCCCATCGCAACACGGATGTCGGCATGACCGGCCACTCCGACCGGTCACACGTTCCCGGTGAGCGGACAATCGTCACCTGGTTATTCATCGCCCTGCTTCTGTTGGGCAGCGTCTTCTCCCTTTGGAGCGCCCTCAGCTTCTTCCGTGGCGGCGACACATTCGATGGACTCGATTTTGCATGGACCGTGATTGATGCGGGTGCCGGCTTCACCATTGCATGGCTTTTGTATCGGCTGTCGCCTTCCGTAATTCGCGCGTCCTGGATGTATATGGCGTTCGTGGGAATGACCATGCTTGTCCCTTTTCTGTTTGATCCGGATTTGCAGGCCATCTTTGTCGACGTGGACTGGTGGGTGCAAGTACTCGTGCTCTTCTTCATGTTCTTCATTTTGTCAGTGTCGTGGGGCATTTTCATGTGGTATCTGTACCGCCTGAAAAAACAGGGGCGGCTCAAGAAGCGCTGATCGGCAGTATCGGGAGCAACAGCAAATCCGGTCCGAATCGGCCGTACTGCAACGCACATTCAGGCGCATCAAACCCGCGTAGAATAAGTTGTCACTATTGAAAAGCGGTAGAGCCGAAATCCGGAATGCCGGAAACAACGGCCTCTATGCCCTGAAATGCACCATGCACAAAGGAGCTGCCATGAGAAAAGCAAGCGGTGAGGAAACCTCTCAACTGGCCATTGGATTGATCGAGGAGCAGCTGCAGATGCTGCCGGTATCGATCGCGACGATCCTGCGGCCGGCTGGCGATGTCGATCTGAATAGAGTGGCCGAGGTATTGCAAAGAAAGCAGACGCCGGTTAAAACCGGCTCGGTCGGCAATATCGTCGGGGCCTATGCCCATGACATTCCCGCGCTGGATTTCCATGCGGCGAATCAGGTCCTGCATGACGATCCGCGGCAAAAAATCAATTACCTGCGCATCGTGGTCGGCAACGCGCTGCTGATGGTCGGCGCTTTCTTCCGGAAACACGACATGGCGTCGATGCGTACGCCCGAAGTGCAATTCCTCGGGCATGTGTTCGATGCCACACTCAATGCCAATGTATTCAATATCGAACCGGGCTATATGCCGGTTGCCACCTTTGACGGACTGGTGATCGATAGCCGGTTGAACGGTACCCTGCTGTTCAGCGATGGCGTCACCGAGGGATTCATGGAATTCGGCGATGCCGTGGCGCTGCTCCAGTGGCTGTCGCGCTATCTGCGCGGCGAGAAGAATTTTGTGTCCGGCGGCGACGCCGGCTAAGTGACGCAACAGCGGCTGCATCGAGAACAGCCGCGCATTTTTACTATTCGCGCATGAAGCACGCATGAAAGAACGCGGGCAAGCCGCCCGCGCTTTTCTACCTCCGCTCAGACGTTCAGGCGGCTTTCTGCTCCAGCACCTGCATATTCCCTGCCACACCATCGATCGCAATCTTCCGCGGCTTCAACGCCTCCGGAATTTCTCTCGCCAGTTCGATGTTCAGCAACCCGTTATCCAGTTTGGCGCCCACGACACGAACGTGATCGGCCAGCTGGAACGTGTGCTCGAAATTACGCGAGGCAATGCCGCGGTGCAGGAAGTTGCGTGTGGCTTCTTCGCGCGCCTTGCGGCCGATGATCTTCAGGGTATCGCGTTCGGTTTCGATATCGATTTCGGACCGCTCGAAGCCGGCGACGGCCATCGTGATCTGGTACTTGTTTTCGCCCACCAGTTCGATGTTGTACGGCGGATAACTGGGTTGTGCATCGGCGCGCTGGACATCGTCGAACAGCTGGGCCAGGCGATCGAAACCGATGGCGGAACGGTAAAGAGGGGAAAAGTCGAATGTACGCATGATAAATATCCTTTCAAGATGAAGCGATATGGTTGAAAACGGACCTCGATCGAGCATCCGCGCTACCGATATAAGCGCTTCAAAAGCCTTTTCAAGATCTTGAAAAACCGGCCGGCCGCCCATATGGCACAGGCGTTTTCTCCGCATTTTTTCCTGTTTGCACCTCCTATCTACCGGGCCCGCTTCATCTTTCTTTACACGAAATCAGTTGCAATCCCTTTCGGGATCGCCGACAATCCAAATGAGAATAATTGCTATTTGCAAGAAGAAAATGCCTTCAAACAACATTGCCGCGAGCCGTTCCTGATGGAAACCCGCGCGCCCAATCAGCAACGCACCTATTGGCTGAAAACCCTGCATCAATGGCACTGGATCAGTTCGGCCATGTGCCTGCTGGGCATGCTGCTGTTCGCGGTGACGGGCTTCACGCTGAATCATGCGACGCAGATCGAGGCGCGTCCGAGCGTGACGTCGAAGAAGCTGCAACTGCCGGCCGACCTGCAGACGCAACTGGCGAAGATCAACGTGGACGACGGCGAAGACAAGGCCAGCGATCCATTGCCGCTCGCGTTACGGCAGTGGGCGAAGGATGCGCTGTCCGTCGATGTCGGCGTGCGCGAAGCGGAATGGTCGCCGGAAGAAGTTTACGTGGCGCTGCCGCGGCCGGGCGGCGACGCCTGGATGCGCATCGATCGCGCCAGTGGCGAAGTGGAATACGAATTGACCGATCGCGGCTGGATCTCGTACCTGAACGATTTGCACAAGGGTCGCAATACGGGCGCGGTGTGGAGCTGGTTCATCGATATTTTTGCGGCGGCCTGCCTGATCTTTTCGATCACGGGTCTGTTCATCCTGAAGCTGCACGCAACCAACCGTCCGACGACGTGGCCGATCGTCGGGCTGGGCGTGCTGATTCCGTTTTTGCTGGCCATCCTGTTCATTCACTGATTACTACTTCGGAATTTTCCATGCAGATTCGTTACTCCTTCGTGCTGGGCGCCGCTGCGCTGACAGCGCCTGCCGCTTTCTCCGCCGACATGAATGTGAAGGTCGAGGTTCCTCGCCTGAACGTTGCCGAATATCACAAGCCGTACGTGGCATTCTGGATCGAAGGCGCGGACCAGACTTTCATACGCAACCTGTCGGTCTGGTACGACATCAAGAAAAAAGACAACGGCGGCACCAAGTGGCTCAAGGACGTTCGCCAATGGTGGCGCAAGAGCGGCCGCGATCTGCAGATGCCAGTTGACGGCGTGAGCGGCGCAACGCGTGCGCCGGGCGAATACCAGATGACATTCGGCGCCAAATCCGGCCTCGATAAATTGCCGGCCGGCGAGTATGTGCTGGTGGCGGAAGCATCGCGCGAAGCGGGCGGGCGCGAAGTCGTGCGCGTGCCGTTTGCATGGCCGCCGAAAGCAGCAAAAACCACACAGGCCAAAGGCGAGCATGAACTGGGCGCCGTGTCCGTCGAACTGAAACCGTAACGTTCCCATTCCAAGCAAGGAGACTCCATGAATAACAAATTCCTGCACCACACGACCGCACTGGCCGCATCGCTGGTGATGGCATTGCCAATCGCGGCGCATGCGCACCGCACCTTCCTGTTGCCGTCCACCACGATGGCCGGCAACGCCAATTCCGTCGTCACGATCGATGCATCGGCTTCGGAAGAACTGTTTAACTTCGACCACGCACTGGCGCTGGACAACCTGACGGTCAGCGGCCCGGATGGAATCGCCGTTGCTCCGACAAACACGACCACCGGCAAGCAACGCAACAGCTTCGAGCTGACGCTGCCAAAGACCGGAACCTACAAGGTATCGCTGGTCAATGACGGTCTGAGCGCCATGTACAAAGTCGATGGCCAGATGAAACGCTGGCGCGGCAAGGCAGACAGTTTTGCGAAGGAAGTTCCGGCCGGTGCGCAGGAACTGAACGTCACCCGCATGCAAGGCCGGGTCGAAACCTTTGTCACTGCCGGTGATGCAGACAAACAGACCTGGACGACAACCGGTGCCGGACTCGAAATGGTGCCGCTGACCAGCCCGACCGAACTCTTCACCGGCGATACCAGCAGCTTCCGCTTCCTGCGCGACGGCAAACCGGCGAGCGGCCTTCTCGTAACGATCATCCGCGGCGGCAACCGTTACCGCGATGCACTGGGCGAGATCACGCTGACAACCGACAAAGACGGCAAGGTCAGCATCAAATGGCCGAACGCCGGCATGTACTGGATCGGCACCAACACCGGCCGTCCGCCGCAAGGCACGATCGGCACGCTGGACAACCCCACCGTGCGCGCCAGCTACAGCGCGACGCTGGAAGTACTGCAACCGTAATCCGAACCGTCCGAACGCGCCCGTTGCCCGCACGGCAACGGGCGTTTTTTCTTCCACCATCCGATGACCAGACGCGCCCTCGTCCCACCGCTCGATGCACCGCCGCAATCGCCTGCGCTGGGTGGTGTCGTGCATGCGCTGCACGGCCGCACGATGGGCACGACCTGGTCGGTGAAACTGGTGGCGGATGCGGCACGGGTTCTGCCGCCGTTGCAGAATGCCATCCAGCGCGAACTCGACATCGTGGTCGCGCAGATGAGTACGTGGGAGTCGACGTCAAATCTGAGTTGCTTCAACAACGCGCCTGCCGGCAGCTGGCATGTCGTGCCGCCGGAATTCTTCACCGTGCTGGAATATGCGTTGCAGGTCGCATGCGACAGCGATGGTGCATACGATCCGACCGCAGGTGCGCTGGTCAATGCCTGGGGTTTCGGCCCGACGCAGCGATACAGCGATGCGGCGTTCGTCACGCCGAACGACACACAATTGCAGGCCGCGCGGGCGCGTTGCGGCTGGCAACGGATCAAACTCGATGCCGGCACGCGCCGTGTTTTTCAACCGGGTGATGCATACATCGATCTATCCGCCATCGCCAAGGGTTTCGGCGTGGATCAGGTAGCGCGGCGTCTGCTGCAACTCGGCATCGACAGTTTTCTGGTGGAAGTCGGTGGCGAATTGCGCGGCGAAGGAACGCGTCCGGACGGACAGCCGTGGTGGGTTGCGCTGGAGCAACCGGATGCCTCGGTTAATGGCGATGCAATCGACACCGTCGCCGCGTTGCATGCATGGTCGGTCGCTACATCGGGCGATTACCGCCGCTACTTCAAAACAAATGGCGTGCGCCATTCGCACACCATCGATCCGCGCGACGGCCTGCCGATCCGCAATGGCCTCGCCTCTGTCACTGTCCTGCATCGCGACTGCATGGTGGCCGATGCGTGGTCGACCGCACTTGGCGTGATCGGCGAGGAACAGGGTATCGCGCTGGCGAACCGCCATGCGCTCTGCGCATTGTTCGTCAAACGCAACGGCAACGGATTTCGCGAATACCTGAGCGCGCCGTTGCAGGCCTTGCTGGAAGACGCGTGAACCGATCATGACAACGACACGCATCCTCACCGCCCTGCTGCTGGTCATCGCCTATCTGGCGTTATTCATGGGCATCTATCTGTCGCAACGACGCAAACGTGAACGCGCAACGCGCGAAGCCGCCGCATTGATACCTGCCGCCGATGGCGCAACCCCGTGGCTGGTTGCCTATGCAAGCCAGACCGGTTTTGCCGAACAGATCGCATGGCAAACCGCGCGATCGCTGCATACGGCCGGCGTGCCGGCGCGCGTGGCGTCGCTGTCGGAAATCGGCATCGACGATTTGCAGCAGGCGGAACGCGCACTGTTCATCGTCAGCACATACGGCGAAGGCGATCCGCCGGACAACGCATCGCTGTTCGCCGGCAAGGTGATGCACGGCGCATGCGCGCTGCCGAATCTGCATTACGGCTTGCTGATGCTGGGCGACCGTGAATACACGCACTTCTGCGGCTTCGGCCGCACGCTGGAAACATGGTTGCAGACCAGCACGGCACAACCGCTGTTCGACAGCATCGCCGTCAGCAATGGCGACGCTGTCGCACTGCATGCATGGCAACATCATTTGAACCGCATCGCCGGTACCAGCGATGCGCCCGACTGGCAGGCGCCGGCGTACCAGCAATGGCGACTGGCGGCGCGGCGTCATCTGAATCCGGGCAGCGCGGGTGCGCCAACCTTCCATATCGAATTGGCAGCAATGGATGGCATACAGCCTGACTGGCAGGCCGGCGATCTGGTGCAGATACGTGCGCCCGGCGACCTGCAACGTCCGCGTGAATATTCGGTTGCCTCCATTCCTGCCGATGGCATGGTTCATCTGCTGGTGCGACAGGAATGTCATGAAGACGGCTCGCTCGGCATTGCATCCGGTTGGCTGACCGAACAGGCGCCGCTAGGCGCGACGATCGATCTGCGCCTGCGTACGCACAGCAATTTCCGTATCGGTGCGAATGCGCAGCGTCCGTTGATCCTGATCGGTAACGGTTCCGGCCTGGCCGGCCTGCGCGGCCATCTGAAGGCACGCGCGGTGGCGTCGGACGGCTTGCGTAACTGGCTGATCTTTGGCGAGCGCAACGCTGCGCACGATTTCTACTATCGCGATGAAATCGAGGCATGGCAGTCATGCGGATTGCTGACGCGTGCTGACATCGTGTTCTCACGCGATCAGGAACAGCGGCTCTATGTGCAGGATCGCCTGCGTGAGCGGGCGGAAATGGTAAAAGACTGGCTGGCCGATGGCGCCGCATTGTATGTCTGCGGCAGCCTGGAAGGAATGGCCGGTGGCGTGGAAGACGTATTGACCGAGATCATCGGCGCATCAGGCGTGGAACAGTTGATCGAACAGGGGCGCTACCGCCGCGACGTGTATTGATGCGCATGGCTGGTGCCATGCATGCGCACCGGATTTGATAAACGTTTATCCAACGCCCCTCATTCGGCCGGATTACACCACGGCCCATTGCCGCAACAGATTGTGATAGTGGCCGGTCAGACTGACGACCTCTTGCGTATCGCCCATTTTCTCGCGCAGCTTCTGGATGTTCTGATCCAGCTCGAACAGCATCGTGCGACGTCCGTCGTCGGCCACCATGCTTTGCACCCAGAAGAATGAGCAAACCCGCGCGCCGCTCGTCACAGGTTCGACCTTGTGCAGGCTGCTCGATGGATAAAGAATCAGATCGCCGGCCGGCAACTTCACCTCATGTTCGCCGTAGGTATCGGCAACAATCAGTTCGCCGCCTTCGTAATCCTCCGGTTCGCACAGAAATAGCGTGCACGACAGATCCGTGCGCAGATTCAGATTTGTGCCGGGAATCGTGCGCACGGAACCATCGATGTGAAAACCATAGTGCTCCCCGCCTTCGTAACGATTGAACAGCGGCGGCATGTAACGCATCGGCAACGCCGCCGCGAAAAACAGGGGATTGTTAACCAACGCTTTCAGAATGATATGACCAAGTTCCAGGCCAACCGGTGAAGTCTCCGGCAATTGGCGATTTTTTTTTACCTGAGCGCCCTGCTCGCCCACGGTCGCCTTGCCATCGATCCAGTCGGCCGCATCCAGCTTTTGCCGAATTTCGGCAACCTGTGCTGGCGTCAGCACTTCGGGTATATGCAACATCATGATGAATACCTCAATAAAAAGAGCCTCTCCCAAGGGAGAGGCTCAAAGTATAACGTTACGTGAAGTAAGTCTGCCGCTTAGTATCTGATGTTGAGCGCCAGTCTTGCCGAACGTTCTATGCCTGGCGAGTAGCGATAGCCGCTCTTGTTAATCGATGCGGCATAGTCCTTGTCGGCCAGGTTGTACAAGTTGAGCTGCAGATCCACATTTTTGCTGATCATGTAGGTTGCCGCTGCATCGTATACCCAGTAAGCCTCGATGGACTTAGGCACATCGGTCGCGCCATCCGTCGGCTTGTTCATCTCACCGACATAACGTGCTCCACCGCTAACTGTAAAACCACCCGGCAATTTGTATGTCGTCCATGCCGTAAATGCATTCTTTGGCGTATAGCTGAATGCCTGTGAACCGTCTGCGGCAATGCTAGCGCCGCTCAGAACTTTGGCATTCATCGTTGTATAACCGGCGCTGATCGACCAAACCTTGGTGATATCGCCGATAACGCCAAGTTCGATACCTTGCACGCGTTTTTTTCCGGTCTGGAAGAAATCCGCGCCGTCAGCTTCAATCTCATTAGAAACGGTGGTGCGATAGATAGCTGCGGTAAGAGCCAGCTTGTTATCGATCACATCCCATTTGCCGCCAACTTCAGCTGTCTTCGTTTCCTGCGGATCGAAGTCTGCAGAGTTGTTGCCACCGGTACCGCTGGCACTAAGAGAGAAATTCGCGCCTCCAGGAGGTTGCTTGGACGTTGCATAGTTCAAGTACAGACTGCTGTTCTCTGTTGGTTTGTACAACGCGCCCAATTTCCAGTTAAACAATGTTCCCGATGCGCTTGCATCCGGTAAATGGCCTAACTCTCCAACTGGAAAACCATTGCATCGTCTTGTACAGCCTGCACCAAGAACACCATTGCCAATGACAGCGCTACTGTAATCTGTATCGTAACGATCAAATCGAACGCCACCATTGATCTGCCACTTCGGACTTAACTCCAGCGTATCAAACAAGTAAACAGAGACAGTATCGGTCTGACCATTGGAGTCAGCCCCATTCCGTGCCGGATTGTAGCCAATCCTTTGGATGTTCGGATCCGGATTATAGAGACTTGAAGGGGCAAAAGTTCCCAGGCCGCCTAAACCGGTATTTGTCTGTTTTTCACGTGTCAATTCAAGACCCGTTACCAACGAGTGTTTAATACCTCCGGTGTCGAACCTCGCTGACAAATTGGTCTGATTGGAAAGGATTTCGTTTTCCTGATCTTTAAATGTCGTGGTGCGTAGTAACGTCAAAGCTGCAGGATCAATCTCCTTGAGACTGGCCGATAAATAGTTTTGCGTGGTTTTTCCGTAGCGCGTCGTATTTTGCAATTTCACATTTGCAGAAAAATCGTGCTCCACACGGACGGTAAACATATCCGCTTTGGCATCGTCAAAATCGTTAGTCGTGCCGTAAAAATTCTTTGAATTGACTCTTGGGCTGCCGTTGAGCACTGGATTAGCGCTGCTGTAGCCAGGCAAACCGATAGTCGATACGCCAGCATCCGGCATGTTGTGCTGATCGATATGCAGATAATTCAAATAAGTACGAGTGCCCGTCTTCAAACCGAACGCCGCTGCAATTGCTGCGCCTTCGCGATCATTCTTCACTTCGTCACGACCAGCCACGCCCGAGTCGTCCTTCAGCAAATTGACGCGAATTGCTGCGCCGCCCTCCAGATTGAGCGGCTTGTTCAGATCGGCAGTAACACGTTTGAAATCGCCGCTACCAAAGCCAACTGTGCCTGAATATGCTTCCTGTAATGTCGGCTGTTTGGTGACCAAATTGATGGAACCAGTCGGTGAGCCCCGGCCGGTATCTGTACCGGCAGGGCCTTTGGTAACTTCTATTTGTTCGATATTGAAAACGTCACGTGAGATCGCACCGAGATCACGCACGTTATCCACAAAAATGGAATTGGAGGTATCGAAGCCTCGCATGTAAATCGCGTCACCGGTATTGGTCGCACCGTTTTCACCTAGGGAAAAGGTGCCGACGCCCGGCGTATTACGCAATGCTTCGGTCAATGTCGTGCCGCCTTGTTGCTGAACCAGTTCACTCTTGATGACGGAAATGGTTTGCGTGGTATTAAGCAAAGGCTGTGTGAATTTTGCCGACGAGACATTATCTGCCTTGAACGATTCTGCTGCTCCTTGGACCGTAATCTGCGGCAGGGTTTCCGCATTTTTTGCCGATGCGTTGCTGGTTTGCTGCGCATAAACGGCGCCGGGCAATGACATGACAGCAAGCGCAACTGCCGCTGAACAGTTCAAACGACGGCCAATAGGGTGTTTGCGGCTTTTGATGTGAGCCATCTTTACTTTCTCCGAGTTGAGATTGAATGCACTGGCTAGTCTGCAACCGGCACGACGCTCGTCGAGGGTGATATCAGATGGCTGGCAGCCGATCCGGGCTGGATCGACTAAACGCAGATGATAATGATTCGCTTTTAGTATGTCAACGGGAGATCTTGCTTTGTTGTTTTGACCAGACACCGTTTTACGATGCGCCGTTCAGGTGCGCCTGCGCCACCACAACCAGATTCCTGTAATGCCGAGCATGCCCAGCGCCGGCCCGCTCAGGAAAGTAACCGTCTCCAACGCCGGCCCGCCCAGCTCGCCCGTATGCAATGGATAGATCACGGAATTGATCCGCGCGCCAACGTCGAGTTCGTCCCAGCGATGAACGGCAAGAATCTCGCCACTTTGCGGATGCAGGTAAATCGCGGTGCGTCCGTTTGGATGCGGATCATCATGGAGTCGCATCCTGACTCGGACTGGCTGATCCGATTTGGCCGGTATCTGAATATAACCAATCGGATCATTCGGGAATTGCGCCTGCGCGCGCGCCACCATCTCATCCAGCGTTGGCGGTGCAGTTGCCGGCGTTGCCATGGCGCGTACCTTCGGCGGTTTGACGACCTTGTCGCCGGCAATCGTTGTGATGAATTGGCCGATGGGACGCCAGGCCATATAAGCGCCGGTTGCGACGGATACGGCGATCACCAATCCAAGAACCGCGCCGCCAATGCGGTGCATGTCAAACAAGCCGCGCAACAAGCCTTTGCGCAATTCGATCTTCAGCGAAGGCGGCCAACGCTTGGGCCACCATAATATGAACCCCGATATCAGCAGAACCAGATAGGCCAGCGCAATCCACGCAAGGATCGCCTTGCCCAGCTCTTTGAGCATGAGCGAACTGTGAAGCTTGAACAGGAAGTTGACTACACCGTCGCCCTCTTTGCGACGCCCTTGTTCTTCTCCCGTATGCGGATTCAGAAATACGGTTCCGTTCCATGATCCGCGCACCAGCACCTGCAGCGTTTCGTTTTTCTCGTGCGGCGGGCGTAGCGTGAAAGAGGATTGCTGTCCGAACTTTGCCGTCAGCTTCTCATATTCGTTTTGTATCGAGATGTTGGAACCGCTCGTCTCTTGCTGCACCTTGAACAATTCCGGATGCAACCATTCATCCAATGGCTGCGCAACCACGAGAATGGCGCCCGTCAATCCGACCAATGCCAATATCCATCCCACGCTCAATGCAAGCCAGCGATGCGTCTTCAACCAGACGCGCCGCATGTTGATCGTGCGCGGAGAAATTGTTTGCTGTGCGAATGTCATGGTCATCAGAAAAGACAAGGCCGGTCAAGTTGACCGGCCGTTTGATTGTAAACTTCAGTGTAATTAGAAAGCGTAACGACCTTGAACATAAATCGTGCGAGGAGCGCCGACTAAACGGCCGCCATTGCTACCAGTGATCCGTGTGTAGTATTGCTTGTCCGTCAAATTGTTAATGCCGGCAAGAATATCGAACCCTTTTTGGTTAGGTACTTTCCAACCGACTTGTGCATTCAGGACACGGTAACCGGGAACTACTCCGTTATTCCCCTTTGCACTTTCCGCCACCGTATTTTCTTCATCCGCATACTGGCGACTCTGATGTGTGCTGGACAGATTGAGGGTCCATGGGCCAGTCTTATACCGGGCACCGATTGTGTCTGTATTACGCGAATAGAACGGCAGGTCGTTGCCATCATCCGCACCGTCGTTTTCCAATGTTGCATGCATATAAGTGTAATTAGCATAGACATTCAAACCCGCCAGACTACTCGCATCATCGAAGGTGTAATCAATCGCTGTTTCAATACCTTGATGCTTAGTTTTACCGAGATTACGATAGATAAGGGCCGTTCCCTCGCCTTCCTGCTGAATCTGATTATCGAAATCGATGTTGAATATCGTTGCTTCTGCAGAAAGACTGCGTCCTTGCCAGCGCGCACCAAACTCAGTCGTCGTAGCGGTTTCCGGCTCCAATGGATTGCCCGCCGAATTCTGATTCAACTGCGTGTTTTGTACAGGACCAAATGATTTACCGTAGTTGGTAAAGACGGTTAAATCCTGTGTCACCAGATAAGCAACATTCAGTTGAGGCAGTACCTTGTTATTTTTGCGCTCGAAGTTTTCACCTGTCAGAACATTTTCGCGTTGTGAATCGATATGCTCGAAACGCACGCCTGGCGTGATGCGCCAGGAACCGATCGCAATCTTGTCGTCGATATAGACAGCATGCGCGTCCGTAGCATTATTAAATGGCGTGTATCCGGTAATGGCTCCCGTAACGAAATCTTCTTTGTAGCCATTTGTTCCAGGATCATTGCCTCGTTCGCTGATATAACGATAACCCACCGTAACATCGTGCGTGGAAGAGCCGAAAGCAAAACGCTGCGTATAACGTGGCTCGATGCCGAACACGCGATAATTACGCGGCGAATGCGTCATGCTCGCAGGGCTATCACCGATCCCGCTCGCCAAAGTGCTTTGGCGGAAACTCTCATTGAAATAACTTCGAATCTCGAATTCCTGCTTGTCCGATATGTAGTTGATATAGCCAACATCGATACCTTTGCGATCACCACTCCAATAATCGTACGGGCGTGTATTTTGATAGGGATCGGCCGCATATTGCCCCGGCGTCAGTGCGCCCGGCGTGTTTGACTTGACGTCGTAATACGACAGCTTGCCGTATATCTCGGAAGTCGGTGTCAGTTCATAGCGCATTTTCAGCGCAAAATCGTTGACGGACTGATCGCTGTTTTCGCGCCAGCCGGAACCGCTGGCACCGGAATACAGCAGGGCGACTCCCAGACCGTTGTCCAGCTGACTACCGACAAAGGTACTGTATTGCGTGTTGGAACCGCCTTCGCCGTATTCAATTTGACGCACAGTCGCATCACCCGTCATTCCCCGTGTAGTAGGAATGGCGCGTGTACGGAAGTTAATGATTCCGCCCACATTTTGCGGGCCGTAACGTACTGCGCCACCACCGCGAACCACGTCGACCGTTTCGATGTTGGCAAGACTGACCGGTGCAAATGACAGCTGCGGTTGACCGTATGGAGCAAAGGACATCGGCACACCGTCGAGCAATACCGTTGAACGCGGCGAGTAACGGCCAGTCAGTCCGCGTACACCAATGTTCAGGGAAACAGGTGTGCCGGCAGTCGCCGCGTTTTCGGTTACCTGTACACCGGGAATACGACGCATGACGTCGGTGATGCTGGACGCGCCGCTGTTTTCGATCTGCTCTTTCTTGACGACGGTACGCGCACCTGCATAGGTTTTGACGCTGTTCTGCAGCCCACTACCCAGCCAGTCACTGCTCACCTGAATTGCATCAAGCGTGGTGTCGGCGCCGGTCGTTGCGGTTGCTGCCTGCTGTGCTTGTGCGACGCCCGACATGGCCATGACGGCGAGCGCTACGGCCGATGAACATTTCAACCGGCGGGCAATGGCGGGGACTGCGGCTCTGGATGGGCGCCATGTGTGAATTCTCCGGTACGTAAAGAATGTTTGCGCTGGCTAGTCTGCAACTGGCGCGACATCCGGTCGGGCAGAGAGATCAATGGCGGCAAAGCGAACAGATTGTTCTAATACGAATAATAATTCTCGTCTAAAGAGTCAATCGAAATGAAGACCGTCTCTGCAAATTCACCTCGATGGCTTCAGAACGATGCAATCGCATAAGGACGACACGACAATCTTGTCGATCAGACGACCCTCAATTTGGCGTATGCGGGATTGCCCGGCGGGTAAGCGGGCTTGAGGTTCTGCAATGTTTCCAGCACGATCAATGCAATGGCCAGATTGCGATGCGTTTTTGAATCCGCGGGAATCACATACCACGGTGCGTGATCGGCATCTGTCTCGTTGATCGCCTTGGCGTACAGGCGCTGATAGGTCTGCCAGTGCTGGCGTTCCTTCAGATCATCGGGATCGAATTTCCAGTGCTTCTGCGGATCGGCGATGCGTTCTTCGAGCCGGGATTTTTGTTCATCGCTCGAAATGTGCAGGAAGAATTTCATGATGACGGTGCCGGTCTCGCTCAGCATCCGTTCGAAATCGCGGATGTGCGCATAGCGTCGCTTGCATTCCGCGTTATCGATCCAGTCGTGCACGCGTGTAATCAGGACATCTTCATAATGGCTGCGATTGAAGATCGTCAACTCGCCCTGTGCCGGCACGTGGTTGTGAATACGCCAGAGGAAATCATGGCTTTTTTCATCAGGCGTCGGCGCCTTGAACGCGATACTGGTAACGCCGAGCGGATCGATCTTGCCGAATACGCCGCGCACCGTACCATCCTTGCCCGACGTATCCATTCCCTGCAGCACAATCAGGATCTTGTGCTTGCGTTGCGCATACAGCACTTCCTGCAATTCGGAAATTTGGTGGCCAAGCTGCTCGACCAGTAATTTGTCTTGCGCCTTGTCGCCGCTGGAGAGCGGCTTGGCCGTTGCGGCGGCATCGTTTACCTTCTGGTTCGTTGTGGCGCGCAATGATTGTCGGACGTTGGCCATCATTTCCCCTTGCTACTTTGTGCTGCATGCCAGATTGCATGATCGAGCTTCGTGCAGCGATCCGCCACGACCATCAGGCCGGCTGCACGCGCCTTGTCGATCGCCGCCTGATTGACGACACCGATCTGCAGCCACAGGCCTCTTGCGCGAATGGCGATCGCTTCGTCGGCGATTGGTTCGACCAGTTCCGATTTGCGGAAAACATCGACCAAATCGATTCGCATCTGCTGCTCCGCCAGCGCGGCTGCGGCCATCGTCAGTGTGGCATAACAATGTTCGCCCAGGATCTGCGAACCCGCGCAGACCGGATTGACCGGAATGATTCTGTAGCCGTGCCGCTGCAGGTATCCCGCCACTTCATGGCTGGGCCGATCGGGGCTGGGCGACAAGCCGACAACCGCAATGACACGCGATTCCGCCAGCAACCTGGTGATGACTTCCGGATTCTTATCCATGGTTCTCCCAAAAACAAAAAGGGCAGCCTGAGCTGCCCTTCATTGTATGCGGGAATCGACGATCAGCGTTTTTGACGCAGCCGTTGAATTGCCGCCAACTGCGCAACCGCGCCGGCCAATTCGGCCTGTGCTTGTGCGTAGTCGATTTTCGAGTCCTTGTTGGCCAGTGCTTCTTCGGCCAATTGTTTTGCTTCCGCTGCCTTGGCTTCATCCAGATCGGCACCGCGAATTGCGGTATCGGCCAGAACCGTGACGGCATTCGGCTGCACTTCCAGAATTCCGCCCGCGACAAAGACAAACTCGTCTTCCGCCTGGCCGGCAATCTTGATGCGAACCGCACCTGGTCGGATGCGTGTGATCAGCGGCGTGTGGCCCGGCAAGATGCCGAGTTCGCCTGATTCACCCGGCAGCGCAACGAATTCAGCCTCGCCGGAGAAGATTTCTTCTTCGGCGGAGACGACATCTACGCGCATTGTGTGTGCCATGTTAGAACCTTATTTCTTCGTCCAAAGACCGATACTAAAGCGACAAACCCTTTGTTCGCTTGCGCATGCAGGTTTTGAATACTGCACTGCGCAAGCTGCTCAAGGATTAGTTGAGTTTTTTCGCTTTTTCGATTGCTTCTTCGATTGTGCCTACCATGTAGAACGCTTGTTCCGGCAGGTGATCGAGTTCGCCGGATGCGATCATTTTGAAACCATTGATCGTATCTTTGAGCGAAACGTATTTACCTGGTGCGCCGGTAAATACTTCAGCAACGTGGAACGGCTGCGACAGGAAACGTTGCATCTTACGAGCACGTGCGACCAGCAGTTTGTCTTCCGGTGCCAACTCGTCCATACCCAGAATCGCGATAATGTCGCGCAATTCCTTGTAGCGTTGCAAGGTACCTTGAACAGCGCGCGCGGTGTCGTAGTGATCTTGACCAACGACGAGTGGATCCAATTGACGCGAGGTCGAATCGAGTGGATCAACTGCTGGGTAGATACCAAGCGAAGCGATGTCACGCGACAGAACAACGGTGGAATCCAAGTGAGCAAACGTGGTTGCCGGCGATGGATCGGTCAAGTCATCCGCTGGAACGTAGACGGCCTGGATCGATGTGATCGAACCGGTTTTGGTCGATGTAATACGTTCTTGCAGACGGCCCATTTCTTCAGCCAGCGTCGGTTGATAACCCACAGCCGAAGGCATACGACCCAGCAGAGCGGAAACTTCGGTACCGGCCAGTGTGAAACGATAGATGTTATCGACGAAGAACAGCACGTCTTTGCCTTCGTCACGGAATGCTTCAGCCATCGTCAAACCGGTCAACGCAACGCGCAGACGGTTACCTGGTGGTTCATTCATCTGACCGTAGACCATCGCTACTTTGGAGTTGGCTGGATTTTCCAGATCAACCACTTTAGCGTCAGCCATCTCGTGGTAGAAGTCATTACCTTCACGAGTACGTTCACCAACACCGGCAAACACGGACAAGCCACTGTGTGCTTTAGCGATGTTGTTGATCAGTTCCATCATGTTGACGGTCTTGCCGACGCCAGCACCACCGAACAGACCGACTTTACCGCCTTTTGCGAACGGGCAAACCAGATCAATAACCTTGATGCCTGTTTCCAGCAAATCCTGCGATGGCGACAGTTCGTCGTATGCAGGCGCTTTGCGGTGAATCGATGCTGTGCGCTCGTGGCTGACAGGACCGCATTCGTCGATCGGGTTACCCAGCACGTCCATGATGCGGCCCAGTGTGGCCGTACCGACTGGCACCGTGATTGGATTGCCGGTGTTTTGAATGATCATGCCGCGGCGCAAACCGTCGGATGTACCGAGCGCAATGGTACGAACAATACCGTCGCCCAACTGCTGCTGAACTTCCAGCGTCAGCTCGGAGCCTGCCATCTTCAAGGCATCGTAAATCTTAGGCATCGCATTGCGGGGAAATTCAACGTCCACCACCGCGCCGATACACTGAACGATTTTGCCATCAGCCATTTTCGTTCCTTCAATATATAAAATTTAAAATCTGGTTGTTGGGAACAGCGCGCCGCTTACGCTTGACGCTGTCCCGCAATCGAATTAAACCGCAGCCGCACCGGCGACGATCTCGGAAAGTTCTTTCGTAATCGCAGCCTGACGCGTCTTGTTATAGACCAGTTTCAGTTCGCCAATCACGCTACCTGCATTGTCGCTTGCCGATTTCATCGCCACCATGCGAGCCGATTGCTCGGACGCGAGGTTTTCCGCAACAGCCTGGAAAATCAGCGCTTCAACATAACGCACCAGCAACTCGTCGATCACGGTTTGCGCATCCGGTTCGTAGATGTAATCCCATGCCAGCGAATCCGCATCTGCCGTCAACTTTTCAGCAGCCAATGGCAGCAATTGCTCCATCATCGGCTCTTGCTTCATCGTGTTGATGAACTTGGTGTACACGACATACACCGCGTCCAGCTTGCCGTCCTGATATGCATCGAGCATCACCTTGACCGGACCGATCAGCTTGTCCAGATGCGGGGTGTCGCCGATTTGCACCGCATGCGACACAACACGTGCGCCGATACGATTCAGGAAACCCAGACCCTTGTTGCCGATGGCGACCGTTTCGACCTTCTTGCCTTGCGCTTCCAGCTCGCGCAGCTTGCTAGTCACGATACGCAAGCGAGTTCGTGTTCATACCTCCACACAAACCCTTGTCGGTCGTCACGATGATGAAACCAACCGTTTTCGACACATCCGACTTCACCAGAAACGGATGCGTATATTCCGGATTGGCTTGCGACAGGTTGGCAGCGATATTGCGAATCTTGTCGCTGTATGGACGGGCCGCGTGCATCCGGTCCTGCGCCTTGCGCATTTTGGATGCAGCGACCATTTCCATCGCCTTGGTGATCTTCTTCGTATTTTCTACGCTCTTGATCTTGCCACGTATCTCTTTGCCTGAAGCCATGAGTTGTTACTCCTTATAGCCCCAGGAATCAGAACGATTTTTTGAAATCAGCAATCGCGGCAGCCAATGCAGCTTCGTCGTCTTTCTCGAGCTTCTTGGTGTCTTCGATTTTTTGCAGCATGGCTGCGTGGCTGGACTTCATGAAACCGTGCAGACCTGATTCGAATGCCAGTACGCGTTTGACTTCGAGGTCATCGAAGTAACCTTTGTTGACCGCAAACAGCGAAACCGCCATCAACGAGATCGACAATGGTGCGTACTGCGCCTGTTTCAGCAATTCGGTCACGCGTGCACCGCGGTCGAGTTGCTTGCGGGTCGAAGCATCCAGATCCGAAGCGAACTGGGCAAACGCAGCCAGTTCACGGTACTGCGCCAGATCGGTACGGATACCGCCGGACAGGTCTTTGATGACTTTGGTCTGAGCAGCACCACCAACGCGCGATACCGAGATACCGGCGTTAATCGCTGGACGGATACCCGAGTTGAACAACGATGTTTCCAAGAAGATCTGACCGTCGGTAATCGAAATCACGTTGGTTGGAACGAATGCGGAAACGTCGCCTGCCTGCGTTTCGATGATCGGCAATGCGGTCAGCGAACCGGTTTTGCCTTTAACGGCGCCTTTGGTGAACGCTTCGACGTAGTCGGCATTCACGCGTGCTGCGCGTTCGAGCAAACGGCTGTGGAGATAGAACACGTCGCCAGGGAACGCTTCGCGGCCTGGTGGACGGCGCAACAGCAGGGAAACCTGACGGTACGCAACAGCCTGTTTCGACAAATCGTCATACACGATCAGCGCGTCTTCACCGCGATCGCGGAAATATTCGCCCATTGCGCAACCGGAGTATGCCGAAACGAACTGCATCGCAGCCGATTCAGAAGCGGTTGCAGCAACCACGATCGTGTATTCCATCGCGCCATGCTGTTCCAGCGAGCGAACGATGTTTTTGATCGACGATGCTTTTTGGCCGATGGCAACGTAGATACACGTTACGTTCTGACCTTTTTGATTGATGATGGCATCGATCGCAACCGCCGTTTTACCGGTTTGACGATCGCCAATGATCAGTTCACGTTGACCGCGGCCAATAGGCACCATGGCATCAATCGCCTTGATACCGGTTTGCATCGGTTGATCAACGGATTGACGAGCAATAACGCCTGGTGCGATTTTTTCGATAGGCGCGGTCAATTTTGCATTGACTGGACCTTTGCCGTCGATCGGTTGACCGAGAGCATTGACGACGCGACCGCGCAGTTCAGGGCCGATAGGCACTTCCAGAATACGACCGGTACATTTAACCGTGTCGCCTTCGGAGATGTGCTCGTATTCGCCCAAAATGACGGCGCCGACGGAATCACGTTCCAGGTTCAGCGCGAGGCCGAAAGTGTTGCCTGGGAATTCCAGCATCTCGCCTTGCATGACGTCGGACAGACCGTGGATGCGGCAGATACCGTCGGACACGGAAATGACCGTGCCCTGATTGCGAATCTCAGCGTTGTCGCCGAGCCCTTGAATCCGGCTCTTGATCAGCTCGCTGATTTCAGACGGGTTGAGTTGCATATAAACTCCTAAAATTTTCTCTGTAGCTTAGGGCACGGACGATCACGCGGTCAGCGCAACATGCATCTGTTGCAGCTTGGCGCGCACCGAGGTGTCGAGCACTTCATCACCGACAACGACGCGCACGCCGCCGATCAGCGCGTTATCCACGGCGACAGTCGGATTGAGCTTGCGGCCGAATTTCTTTTCCAGCGTCGCGACCAACTCCGACACCTGTGCCTGCGACAATTCAAACGCGCTGACGATTTCTGCGTCCGCAGCACCTTCCTGCGCATTTTTCAATGCGTGGAATTGCGCTGCGATTTCCGGCAGGAGCGTCAGGCGGTCGTTTTGCACCAGCATGTCGATGAAGTTTTTCGCTTCAGCGCCAACCGGCGATTTCAGCGCCGAAATGAACGTGCTGCTGATAACGTCGTCCGAAATTTTCGGGTTGTGCGCCAATGCATAGACATCGGGATTCGCGGCAACCTGTGCCATTTCGGAAACCAGAACGGACCAGCCGTTCAGGTCGGCGGCTTTTGCCACACGGAACAGAGCTTCGGCGTAAGGACGGGCAATCGTTGCGAGTTCGGCCATGATTACAGCTCGGCTTTCAGTTGGTTCAACAGATCGGCGTGGACTGCAGCATTGACTTCACGCTTCAGGATTTGCTCAGCGCCTTTGACGGCAAGGGTGGCGACTTGGTCACGCAATGCTTCGCGAACCTGGGTTACCTGCTGATCAGCATCCGCTTTGGCGGCAGCCAGAATACGCGCGGCTTCTTCGGCAGCGGTTTTCTTGGCTTCTTCAATAATGCCTTGGCCGCGCTTCTCGGCATCGCCGATACGCTTTTGACCTGCTTCCTGCGCGGATGCCAGTTCCGCCTGGGCGCGCTTTTCAGCGAGCTGCCAGGTCGGACTTGCCACGTTCGGCAGCTGCCAAACCGTCCGCGATCTTCTTGGCGCGCTCGTCGAGCGCATTCATCAATGGCGGCCACACGAATTTCATCGTGAAGCCTGCCAGGATGAAGAAGACCACGAACTGCGCAATCAGGGTTGCATTTAAGTTCATGGTAATTTCCTTCTCAGAATAACGTCTGCCGAAATCATGTTTCGGCGTGATAACCGGTAACGAGAACCGAATTAACTTAGCAACGAATGGGTTGGCGAATGCGAACAACATAGCGATACCGACACCGATCAGGAACGCAGCATCGATCAGACCAGCCAGCAGGAACATTTTGGTTTGCAGTGTGTTCATCAATTCAGGTTGACGTGCAGAAGCCTCAAGATATTTGCCGCCCATGATAGCGATACCGATACAAGCGCCGATAGCACCCAGACCAATAATCAAACCACAAGCCAGTGCAACAAATGAGAGGTCAGTCATGACAATTCCTTCAAAGTTAAGTTAAAACAAAAGTGAAAATCAAACAAAAATCAAAAACCTGTTACATCTAATGCGATTCATGCGCCTGACCGATGTACACCAGCGTCAGCATCATGAAAATGAACGCCTGCAAAAAGACGATCAGAATATGGAAGATCGCCCACAGCGTGCCCGCCACCACATGACCGAAGAAACCGAACGCGGTCGCGGTCGAACCCAGCAATGCAATCAGCAGGAACAGCAATTCGCCGGCGTACATGTTGCCGAACAACCGCATCGCGAGGGACACGGTTTTTGCTGCGAATTCGATCATGTTCAACAACAGGTTGAACGGTGCCAGCCAGATACCGAATGGTGCGGCAAACAATTCATGAATGAAGCCGCCGGCGCCCTTGATCTTGAAGTTGTAATAGATCATCAGTGCAAAGACGCCAAGCGCGATGCCCATCGTGCCGTTCAGATCGGCGGTCGGCACCACGCGGTGATGCGAGATGACGCTGTCCAGGCCAACCGCATGGAAAAATGCGGAGAACATGTCAACCGGCAGGAAGTCGAGCGAGTTCATCAATGCAACCCAGACGAATACCGTCAGGGCCAGCGGCGCAATAAAGGTGCGGTCGCCGTGCACGATCGATTTGGCCTGGTTGTCGACCATTTCAACAATCATTTCAACGGCAGCCTGAAAACGACCCGGCACGCCGGAAGTTGCCTTGCGGGCAGCCCAGTACATGAAGAAACAGCCAACCACGCCTGCAAAAATGGACCAGAACAGCGTATCCATGTTGATGATCGTGAAATCGACGATCTTGTCTTGATGCTTGGTGGAAAAATGCCCCAGATGGTGGACGATATATTCGGAAGCGGTCGGAGCTGCGTGATCCGCCGTTCCTGCAGTTGCCATTTCAGTCGCCATGTCAGTGCCTAAATAATAAGATGATGTAACTTTTCAGCGCCACGATGAACGCGGCGACCAGCGCCAGCAGATTCAAATCGCGGTACAACCAGACGACTGCCCCCAACAGGGCAATCGTCAATGCAATCTTGATAAATTCTCCGATGAAAAAAGTCATCGGATTGACGGACTCGGATTTTTGCGCAGCGGAAAATAGACGTAGCGCAAACAAGCCATTCGGCACCACGCAACACAACCCACCCAACAACGCCGAATAAAGTGCCGGCATCCCAGCAATCAAGCCGGCAATCAAACTGGTGATTACCGTGGTCGCAAGTTGCAGGAGGACGACGGGCAGCATACTTGTCCAGATGGTGCAGCTCGGGCGATCGGGTTGCGATCAAGCCGTTTTCGAGCCGGGTTGAATAGTAACTAAGTCGTGCGTTCCATGAAGCCACGGGATTATAAGGGCTTTCTTTGTGCAGCGTCAAACGGTTTGGTTCTCGAATTTCCGATGAAACCCTCGCATTTTCCCGCATCGACAATTCGCCGGATTTACTCTACTAATTCAATCTGAAGGAAAACACGATTGGCGCAATCGACGATGCAGGACGCGAATCTGCGGCCGTACTATTGATGCTGTGACAAGATTTCATTGGGTGAGGCTGACACGGTCTCGATGCGATTTTTGAATCGGGGCGAACCGGCTTCAATCGCGGAATTCGTGAAATCGCCAATGTCCGGCGTGATGAATTACTCGGGGAAATGGAGCAGATTTTGCCCGGCAGCAACCAAGGTGCGCCGGACAACGTTCTCTTTTACGGTGCGGTACGCAACTTTGCAATGATGCCGTCAAGCGCATCGAGGCCGCCGAAGTCGATGATCAGCTGGCCCTTGTTTTTTGCGCCGAGCTTGATGACGACCTGCGTTGCCAGTGCGTCCGACAATTCTTCTTCCAGCCGTGCGATATCGCGCGATTTTTCCTTGCCGCTTGCGCGCGGCTTGCCGCCCGCGCCCTGCTCCAGCGTGGAACGCACAACCAGCTTTTCCGCTTCACGCACCGACATGCGTTTGGCGACGATCTGGTTTGCCAGCGTGATCTGCGTGGCGGCATCGACCGCCAGCAAGGCGCGCGCATGCCCCATGTCGATATCGCCGGCCATCAGCATGGTCTGCACCGGTTTCGCCAGATTCAGCAGACGCAGCAAATTGGAGACGGCGCTGCGCGAACGCCCGACCGCGCCGGCCGCCTGTTCGTGGGTGAAATTGAAATCGGAGATCAAGCGATGGATGCCTTGCGCTTCTTCCAGCGGATTCAGATCCTCGCGCTGGATGTTTTCGATCAGCGCCATGGCGGCGGTCGCTTCGTCGTCGACCTCCTTCACCAATACCGGCACTTCCGTCAGGCCGGCGAGTTGCGCGGCGCGGAAACGGCGTTCGCCCGCAATGATTTCGTAACGCGGCTTGCCGTTCTGCGGCGCAATCGGGCGCACCAGGATTGCCTGCAGCAAACCCTGCGCCTTGATCGATGCGGCGAGTTCGTTCAGCGCACCTTCGTCCATGCGCGTGCGCGGCTGATATTTGCCGGCCTGCATGTCGGTGATCTGCAAGGTCGATGGCGCGCCGGGGATGGCGGCGATCGCTTCATTGAAATCGCTTGCGCCGCCGAGCAGTGCTTCCAGGCCGCGGCCCAGGCCTTTTTGTTTTTTCGTAACCATTGTTTCCAACTTTTATCGATTGGCGATGTGCGTCGCTGCGCACATTCACTTCCATTAATCAGGGCAATTGATGCATGCGATCCTGCATCAATCAAATCGTTCTGATCCGCTCCACCATTTCTGCACCAAAGGCGAGATACGCCTGCGCACCTTTCGATGCCGGATCGAAATTGATGCCGGGCATGCCGTACGACGGCGCTTCGGCCAGGCGCACATTGCGCGGGATGATGGTTTTGAATACTTTGTCGCCGAAATGTTCTTCAAGCTGCGACGAGACCTGTTGCGACAGCGTCATGCGCGGATCGAACATCACGCGCAGCAAGCCGATGATCTTCAGGTCCGGATTCAGCTTGGCGTGCACTTTCTTGATCGTGTTGACGAGGTCGGACAATCCTTCCAGCGCATAGTATTCGCACTGCATCGGGATGATGACGCCGTGCGCCGCACACAGGCCGTTCAATGTCAGCATCGACAATGCCGGAGGACAATCGATCAGCATGAAATCGTATTGATCGTCGACGGCGGCCAGCGCATCCTTCAGGCGCTTTTCGCGATTGTCGAGTTCGACCATCTCGACTTCCGCGCCGGCCAGTTCACGGTTGGCGGGCAGCACATCGAATTTGCCGGTTTCCGACATGACGCGCGCCGCCAACACATCGGCCATGCCGAGCATGACTTCGTAGATCGACGATTTCAGTTCGGCCTTGTTGATCCCCGCCCCCATCGTTGCATTGCCTTGCGGATCGAGATCGACCAGCAATACGCGCTGATTCAATTGCGCAAGCCCTGCTGCCAGATTGACTGCCGTTGTGGTTTTACCGACGCCGCCCTTTTGATTGGCGACGCAAAATATTTTTGCCATGTTCTCGTTCTGGTTAGTGGTCGATTCTTTGCCGAAGCCGTTTGGGGAAAATAGATTGCGTTGCTAGTGTTCCTGTCGGGTCTTGATCAGTTTCGATGTATCGAAACCTTGTGCCGTCACGCGATTGACCAGCGCTTCGTATGCGGCATCCGGGATCGTCGGCGTACGCGACAGCAGCCACAGATAATCGCGCGTCGGGCCGCCGATGGCAACCATCGAATAATCGTCGGCCAGATCGATGATCCAGTAATCTGCCCAGACGAATGGAATCCAGTCGAGCCAGTCCGGCGCAAAGCGCACCTTCAATTTCGCGTTGGTGATGGTATCGACGATGCGGCCGCGACCGATCGCTTCATCGATCCTGCCGTCGGCCTGACTGCAGCGATTGATTACATCGATCTCGCCGTCGGTGCGTTTGCCGTACTGCGCCGTGACATTGCCTGCGCACTGTTCCTGGAAGCGGTTCGGGAAACGCGCAATCTCGTACCACTTGCCGACGTAACGCGCCATATCGACACCGGCCACCGGCCGGACCTCCTGCGCCGAAGCAATGCCGCACAGGCTTGCCGCGCACAACAGGACTGCTTGCAGCCAGGACTTGATCATGCGGTACTCCTCTCGATGAAGACCAGATGACGTTCCGCCTGCAGGCTCGGAACATGCAGCGGCCGGATTTCCGTTACCGACCAGCCGGACGGCAATCGCGCCGCTTCCGCATCGGGCGCCACGCCTTTCAATGCAATGAAGCGGCCGCCGACCGCCAGCAAGTGATGCGACCATGTGACGAAATCCACCAGCTCGGCAAATGCGCGCGAGGTGATCACGTCGAATGTATGCGGTGCCTGCCATTGCTCCACGCGCGCCGTATGGACGCTGACATTTTCCAGCGCCAGTTCGGCTTTCACCTGTGTGAGGAATGCGGTTTTCTTGTGCACCGTATCGATCATCGCAATCCGCATCGCCGGTTGCGCTTCCGCCGCCCAGATTGCCAGCACGATACCGGGCAAACCGCCACCGGCGCCCACATCCAGCACGTTACGCGCACCGGCAAATGCGGAAACCGCAGCCAGCGAATCGAGCAGATGTTGCACAACCATCTGCACCGGATCGCGTACCGCCGTCAGGTTATAGACCGCGTTCCACTTCACCATCAGCGCGAGATAATCGATCAGCCTGGCGAGCTGCGCATCGCTCAGATCCAGTGACAATTCGCGCGCGCCGTTTGCCAGTTGCGCCGTCAGCGCCGGCCGGTCGAATGGCTTCATGCAGCCGCTTCGGATGTCGGCGGCACGGCAGCGAACTCCTTGAAGCCGCCTTTTTTCAGGTGCACGAGCAACAGGGAAATCGCTGCCGGCGTCACGCCCGAAATGCGCGAGGCCTGACCCAGCGTTTCCGGCCGGTGCTTGCACAGCTTCTGCCGCACTTCGAACGACAGGCCCTTGACCTCCATGTAATCGAAGGTCGTCGGCAACTTCAGGTTTTCGTAATGATCATGGCGTTCGACTTCCTTCGCCTGCCGATCGATGTAACCGGCATATTTCAACTGGATCTCGACCTGTTCGCGCACGTCTTTCGCAGCAACGCCAGGCCCGCCCAGATCCTGGCCGTCGATGCCTTTCAGACTCATCAGGGTTTCATAGCTGACGTTCGGGCGGCGCAACAGGTCAGCGAGCGCATACTCACGCTCAATGCCTTTACCTAAAACACGCTCAGCTTCAGCCTGAGCCAGAATGCGCGGGCTGACCCATGTCGAACGCAAGCGCTCCAGCTCGCGTGCAACAGCTTCGCGCTTGGTTTCGAATACGGCCCATTGCGCATCGCCAACGCAGCCGAGTTCGCGGCCGATTTCCGTCAGGCGCATGTCGGCATTGTCTTCGCGCAAACTCAGGCGATATTCGGCCCGGCTGGTAAACATCCGGTACGGCTCCAGCACGCCCTTGGTAATCAGGTCGTCAACCAGCACGCCGAGATAAGCTTCGTCGCGACGCGGCGTCCATGCATCGCGCTCCTGCGTTTGCAGCGCGGCATTGATGCCGGCCAGCATGCCTTGTGCGGCTGCTTCTTCGTAACCGGTTGTGCCATTGATTTGCCCGGCGAAAAACAGACCCTGAATCGCCTTGGTTTCCAGCGAAGCCTTCAAGCCGCGCGGATCGAAGTAGTCGTATTCGATCGCATAACCGGGACGCAGGATATGTGCGTTTTCCAGCCCGCGCATCGAGTGCACCAGCGCCAGTTGCACATCGAACGGCAGGCTGGTCGAAATCCCGTTCGGATAATACTCATTGGTGGTCAGCCCTTCCGGCTCCAGGAATATCTGGTGCGAATCCTTGCCGGCAAAGCGATGAATCTTGTCCTCGATCGATGGGCAGTAACGCGGGCCGACGCCTTCGATCACGCCGGTATACATCGGGCTGCGATCAAGGCTGCCGCGAATGATGTCGTGCGTTTGTTCATTGGTATGCGTAATCCAGCACGGCATCTGCTTCGGATGCATCGCGACCGAGCCCATGACCGAAAATACCGGGATCGGATCCAGATCGCCCGGCTGTTCTTCCATCACCGAAAAGTCGATCGATGCGACCATCGATCCGCGGCGGCGTGCCGGTTTTCAGACGGCCTTGCGGCAACTTCAATTCCTTCAGCCGCGCGGACAGGGAAATGGCCGGCGGATCGCCTGCACGGCCGGCCGAATAATTATTCATCCCGACGTGAATTTTACCGTCGAGGAAAGTACCCGCCGTCAGCACTACCGCCTTTGCCTGGAATTTGATGCCGACCTGCGTGACCGCGCCGACAACGCGATCACCTTCCACCAGCAAATCGTCGACCGCCTGCTGGAACAGCCAGAGATTCGGTTGATTTTCCAGACGGGAACGGATCGCCTGTTTGTATAGAATGCGGTCGGCCTGGGCGCGCGTGGCGCGAACGGCCGGCCCTTTCGACGAATTCAGAATGCGAAACTGGATGCCCGCCTCATCGGTGGCAATTGCCATTGCCCCGCCCATGGCATCGACTTCCTTGACCAGATGGCCCTTGCCAATTCCGCCGATGGACGGATTGCACGACATCTGGCCGAGCGTCTCGATGTTATGAGAAAGCAGCAGCGTCGATTGACCCATGCGTGCAGAAGCCAGTGCGGCTTCGGTTCCGGCATGGCCGCCGCCGACAACAATTACATCAAATTTGGTAGGAAAAATCATGGTGCGCCTCGATGAGACGATAAGCAGAGGCGAGATTATAAAGTCTTTTTAACTTTATTTCGCCCTCGCCCGCCGATGCGGGGCAAATAGATCCTTTATGTTTCACGTGAAACATACGGAACCAGACCGAACCCTCAGCCTATGAAAGCGTCGTAAGCCGTTTTCAGGATCAATGTGGAGACGACAACCAGGAACAACTTGCGGACAAAGCCGGTGCCATGGCGAATTGCCAGACGAATTCCAATCAGGGAACCGAGCACATTGCATACCGCCATCAATGCGCCAAGTTGCCACAAGAGATGGCCGCTGTATCCGAACCACAGCAAGGCGGCAATATTGCACGCGACATTGACCACCTTGGCGACCGCCGATGCGCCCAGAAAATCAAACCCGAAGAAGCGAACAAAGAGGAATACCAGGAAGCTGCCCGTGCCGGGACCGAAAAATCCGTCATAAAATCCGATCCCGCCACCGACCAGTACTGCAATGATTCTTTCCTTCCGGCCGGTATGAGCCGGCGCATGGATACTGCCAAAATCTTTTTTGCGATATGTGTAGGCAACAACCGTCACCAGAATGAACGGCAGGCATTTGCGAATAAAATCCGGCGGAATATGCGTCACGGTATAAGCGCCAGCAAAGGACAATACAAATGCGGCCATCGCTGCCGGCACCGCAGTACTCCATTGCACCCTGACCTTTCGGGCGAATCCGATGGCAGCGGCGGCCGTTCCCCAGACGCCGGCCAGCTTGCTTGTTCCCAGCAAAGTTGCCGGCATGATATTCGGCAATGCGGAAAACAATGCCGGCAATTGAATCAGTCCGCCGCCGCCCACCACGGCATCGATCATTCCCGCCACAAATGCCGCCATCGCCAGAATCACATAATCAGCCATTCATTTCCATCCGTACTTCTTGCTTTGTTTCCACATACGTCCATTCGACCCGGATTGTTTCACGTGAAACTTTCTTACTTGTGAAATACCCTTGGAAGGCTTGTCGAATCACAAGTTAATTACTTGCTGACAGGCATCGTGAATTCAGCACCTTTATCGATTGTTTCCGGCCAGCGCTGCATGATCGATTTATAGCGCGTATAAAATTTAATGCCTTCTTCGCCATAGGCATGCGTCTCGCCGAACATCGAACGTTTCCACCCACCGAACGAATGCCACGCCATCGGTACCGGGATCGGAACATTAATGCCCACCATGCCGATCTCCACACGGCGTGAGAATTCGCGAGCGGTATGTCCATCCGATGTGAACAGCGCGACACCATTGCCGAATTCATGCGCATTGATCAAGGCGATTGCGGCAGAAAGATCCGGGACGCGAACGACGCACAAAACCGGGCCGAATATCTCTTCCCTGTAAATCGTCATCTCGGGCATGACCCGATCGAACAAACAACCGCCGATGAAAAACCCTTTGTCGTGATCCGGCACGTTCAAGCCACGTCCATCTACCTTCAATTCCGCGCCTGCCTTCACACCTGCAGCGATATACGCCTCGATCTTTTCCTTGTGCGCCGCGCTGATGACCGGGCCCATCTCGGCATCGCTATCCATGCCGTTTTTTACCTTCAGCGATTTGACACGGGGAATCAATGCTTCCACCAGCTTGTCGGCAACGCTGCCGACCGCAACAGCGACGGAAACAGCCATGCATCGTTCGCCGGCAGAACCATAGGCAGCGCCGATCAATGCATCGACCGCCTGCTCCAGATTCGCATCCGGCATTACGACCAGATGATTCTTTGCTCCGCCCAAGGCCTGGACACGTACCGGATACGGGCCCTGACGGTTGGCCGCCATTGCATAGACATGTTCGGCAATCGGAGTGGAGCCGACGAATGAGACGGCCCGCACGTCCGGATGTTGCACCAATGCATCGACTGCCCTTTTATCGCCCTGCAGGACATTGAACACGCCATCCGGCAAACCCGCCTGATGCAGCAAGTCCGCAATCATCAACGATGGGGATGGATCGCGCTCGGACGGTTTCAGAATGAAGGTATTACCCGTTGCCAATGCGATCGGTGCCATCCACATCGGCACCATGAAGGGGAAATTGAAAGGCGTGATCCCGACTGTGACGCCAAGCGGTTGCCGCAAATTCCAGTTATCGATACCGCCGCCGACGTTATCGGTAAATTGTGTTTTTAATAATTGTGGCGCACCACAGGCAAACTCCACCACTTCCAGTCCGCGCGATACTTCCCCTTTCGCATCCGAAAAGATCTTGCCGTGTTCGCGTGTAATCGCCGCCGCCAGTTCATCGTGATGGCGCTCGATCAATTCGCGGAAGCGGAACAGGATGCGCGACCGTTTCAATGGCGATGTCTCCGCCCAACCGGGTGCTGCCGCCTTCGCTGCTGCCACAACTGCTTCGACCTCTGCGTCGCCGGCCAGAACAAGCTGTGCGCTGACTTCACCGGTTGCGGGGTTGAATACCGGCTGGCATTCTGCATCGGCCGGCACAACCCGACGACCATTGATGTAATGCCCGAGCATTGAAACAGACGTATCCGCCATCTGATTTTTCCTTGAAAATATTCTTTTTCGATGTGCGATCGCGCGCTTCGCAGCGACCAAGATTATCATGGCTGCATACGATCAAATGCCCGAAACGCATGTGGATAAGCCATTGCAAAACACGTGGATATCTTGTGGATAAGGATGTGGAAAAATCGGATCCCCTTTTTATACAGAATCCATCCTTGCCTGATACACCGTTTATGCAGACTTTATACTGGTTGCAAGCCGTTGATTAATAAACTGTTTATACGGTTATCCACAGAAAAGTGCCTGCGTTAACTATTACTACTAACCATATATACAAACAATTAATTTAAAACCAGAAGCACAGTCGGTACTTCGATTTCTTCGAAATCAAGTCGACATCGACACTTCCTTATTTTTAAAAACAACCAACACATCATGCACACCACATCCATCAGGATCGGCATTGTCAGCGCATTGCAGGAAGAACAAGCCGGACTGATCGACATGCTCGATAACCCGCAAACCGTGCAAAGAGGCATGCGGGACTACACAAGCGGCAGTGTGTCGGGAATCGACTGCGTCTGCGTGTTATCGCGTATCGGGAAGGTGGCAGCAGCGGCGACCACAGCCACGCTGATAGAAAAATTCGGGGTCACCCACATACTCTTCACCGGCGTGGCAGGAGGAGCCCATCCAGACGTTCGTGTCGGCGATATCGTCATCGCAGACCAGCTGGTTCAACATGACATGGATGCATCGCCGCTCTTCCCTCGTTTTGAAGTGCCGCTGACAGGCCTGTCGCATTTTTTCTCCGATAAACCGTTGTCGGATCGATTGATGCAGGCATCGAGACAATTCATCAATTGTGACTACGTGTCGATGATAGGAGAAGAAGACCGGACATTGTTTGCGATGGATCGGCCGCAGATACACAGGGGATTGATTGCAAGCGGCGATGAATTCATCGCGCGTGGCGACCAGCTGGCGCGTATCACCGGAAATTTCCCCGAAGTGCTGGCGGTGGAAATGGAGGGCGCTGCCGTGGCCCAGGTATGTTTTGAATTCGGCATACCGTTTGCGATCGTGCGAACGGTATCGGACGGCGCGAATGAGAACGCGCCGATTGATTTCATCCAGTTCCTGGAAAAAATCGCGGCGCGTTATGCATTCGGGATTGTCATGCAATTCCTGGTTTCAATGCAGGGCGATAAGGTGGAAAATACGCAGCGAGATATACAGCCAGGTACGTAATATCGCCCTGCCTGAATTTCAGGCAGGATTAAAGTTTGAAATTACAAGTTTGAATTTCAGTCAGTCTTTGAAAGTCAGCGTTTTGCTTCCGGAGCCGGACTCTTGCCCTTCATCTTTTTCCCCGGCGGCGGCGCAACCGGTTTCTCGCGTGCTTCCTTCAACATGACCGCGCAGTTATTTTCTTCTTCCCTGCCCACGTTAATCAGCGGCAGCAAAGCCGTCACCGGCGCCAAAGCGCCAAGCAAGACAGAACCGCCCGCCTTCATAGCCAGCACGCCTTTATCCACATCGACATCGGGATTTTTGAAACTGCCTCTTACATAAAGCGGCGCGCGCAAGGAGACGATGCGCAATCCCTTGGTGACAGGCTTGATGGTCAGGTCCAGTTTTTCCGTCGCCAGGTTGATCTGGCCATCGACATGCATCACTGCATCTTCAGTATCGACCACCAAGGTTTTGGTTTGGATCAGGCCATTGGTGACGGTCAGGTCCGTTGCCATGCAGTTCAGCTTCACCTGCTTGTCGCCGAACAGCTTCGACAGAACGATGTTGCCGACATTGAGGCCGATCTGTTCAAGCAGCAGTTTGCTGATCGTGCCATCGTTGACCAGCGCCTTGATCTCGCCATTCGATGTACCGAGGAAGGTCGCGATCGAATCGCCGGTGGCGGAGAGCGATGTGTCTGCATTCACTTCGCCAAAACTGGCCTGCATCGGCTGGAAGGCAGGAAACAGTTGTTTGAGTTTCAGGCCGCGTGCGCCTACCTTGGCTTCTGCCTTGATGACGGGCGTGCGCCCATCCATTTTGATATCTGCCGTCATGGTGCCGCCTGCGACGCCGAATTTCAGCGGCGTCAAGGTAACGACGCTGTCTTGCAGCTTGAGATGCGTATTCAGGTTATCGATCGGCAGCGATTCATCCTTGATGATTTTGCGGCCCGTGATTTCGACATCGGCATCGATGCTGCCCCAGCGTTCCGTCGTGAATTTTTCCACCGGCAATATCCGATCTTCCGGTTGCACGGCAGCGACGCCGCGTTCACGCTTGCTTTCATTCGAATCGGCGCCGATGATCGGACCGAGATCGGCCAGTCGCAGCAGGTTGGAGACGATGGTGCCGGACAGAAGCGGGCGTGGTTCTTTCGCTTCATAGGTCAGTGTGCCGTTGATATCGCTTTCCCCGACTTTTCCCTTGAATTTTTCATAGGTCCATTTACCGCCAAGCTTGTCTGTCACTCCGATCAGACGGCCTTCGGTTGAATATTCCGGTGTCTTCGGCAAGGTGATGCCCGTCAGCGGATACAGGTCCGCCATGCTCGGGCCGGATAGCTTGAGGCGCATGTCGATCGCGGCCAGTGCCTGCGGCTTGGTCACCGTACCGTTGACGGCAATCGCGGTTTTCCCCACGTTCAACCGGGCCTCGAGCGGAAACGGTTTCTCGACATTCTTCAGGGCGAGCAAGGCGCCGGCCTTGCCGTCGCCGCTGATGCGGGCACCGTTGAACGAGCCGGATAATTTCCAGCCCATCACATAATCGTTTTTGGCAGTGGGGTCGAGGGAATCGATATCGGCGCGGGCATCGATGTTTTTGATTTCATCCTTCAGCGTGATGACGCCTTTGTAGAACAGCAGACGTTGCAGATCAAGCGTCCACTCGGACGGGCCGTCGTCATCTTTCTTGAAGGTCCAGTTATTGCGCCCATCCTTGATGCGCTGCAGAACGATCTTTGGATCGTCAAGCTGCAGGGTCGGGATAACGATGGTCCTGGCCAGCAGCGGAATCGGATTGACTGAAAAAGTGATATGGCCGATCTCGGCCATATTCCCTTTCAGCTTCGACCAGTCGGGATGGCCCATTGTCACGTCGTGCGCGCTCAGTCGCGGTGCCGGCAGCCAATCGCGCCAGGTCGCGGTATCCGACTGCGCACGTTGCCAGGTCAGGGATAGATCGCCGTTGATGGCAAAGGGCCGGCCGACGGCTTCGCTGACACGGGCGTTGATCCAGGGCTTTGCCCTGTTCCAATCGAAGGTCAGCAGGAACACGACACAAAGCAGCAGTACCGCGAGGAACCCGAATGCGCTCCACATCATTGTTTTTCTTGTTCGTGACATAGGAGACCCGATTGATGGAGATTCAAATAGGACTGTCGCGCAAGTTGTGAGTTCAATAGGAGCATGGATGCGTCAACGCATCCGGAGCAGAGCATGTGATTTGTCGTGGCGGCGGTGTAATCGTTTCCGGCCGGAATTTCTTTCGCCATCGTCGTCGATGACGGGCAAATAAAAAGCCCCGCACACAGGCGGGGCTTTTCGGTCATCGACGCATGTCGGATCAATATCGATGAAGATCAGGATCTCAGCGACGCTTCTTGACGCGTCCGATGCCATCCTCGGTGCTGGTGCTCAATTGTTCGCGCAGCCATTTGTGCGCCGGATTGCGCGCATCGCGCTCATGCCACAGCATGTCGACGTGAACATCGGGCAGCTCGAACGGTAATTCCTTTGCGATCAATGCTTCTTCCATCCCTGTCGAGGCAATCAAATGCCGTGGCAACACAGTGATCAGATCCGAGCTTGCGACCACCCGGCCGGCGGTAAAGAACTGATTGACGGTGAGCAGGATGCGCCGCTCGCGGCCCAGTTCGGTCAATGCCTCATCCATCAACCCTTTCGCCCGGCCGGAAAAACTGACCAGCAGATGATGCGCTGCACAATACGTATCCAGCGTTAATTCTTCCTTCGCCAGCGGATGGTTCTTTCGCATCACGCAGACGTATTCGCCGGTATACAAGCGTTCATGGCGAATCTGTGAAATGGCCGTGTTCTGGCCGCTCGCTAGCTGCGCCGCCACGCCGGGGAAGAAGCCGATCGCCAGATCCACATCGCCGCGCAACAGCATCGGCCTTGGTTCGCGTGTCGTCAGTGGCACCATCCGCACGTTCAGGCCCGGCGCATCGCGTTCGATGGCGCGCACCAGAAACGGCAGCCACAGCGCCGCCGTCGCGTCCGCCATCGCCATGCGGAAGGTCGTGTTGGCGAGGGAAACATCGAAAGTATCAGGTGTGACGGCAGCTTCCAGCTCGGAGAGCGCGCGGCGCACGATCGGCCACAGCTCGGCGGCGCGGGACGTCGGCTTGACGCCGTGCGCCGTGCGGATCACCAGCTCGTCGCCCAGCGTATCGCGCAAACGCCGCAAGGCGTTCGAAACCGCAGGTTGCGTCATGGCCAGCAGATTGGCTGCGCGCGTCAGATTCTGCTCCGTCATGACGGCATCGAATACCCGCAGCAGGTTCAGATCGAGAGTGAGAAAGCTCATATTGTCGTTGTCAGGTTAAAAGTATATGACACCAGTGCTATTCATGAAAAGTATAACTGGTATCCGAAATTGAAATTAGATTTATATCTTGGGTGTACCTATACTGCAATGCATCAACAGGGATTATTTATACAAGTAAAGGAAATCATTATGTCTACGTTATCAAACACCACATTTTCGGCTTATGCATTGAACAGCAAGGCCAACCGGATCGCCCAGTCGAATCCTGAACTCGCCATTGCGCTGCGCATGCAGGCGGCTTACGGTTCGCAACAACCTGTCGCCAAGCCTGTCGTTCAGGCTCAGGCAAAAAGTGTGAAATCGCCACAGGCGCTGAACAGCAAGGCCAACCGGATTGCGCAATCGCAACCGCAACGCGCCATCCAGTTGCGCATGCAAGCGGCTTTCGCTTAACGCACGACGGCTTGAATCGGTTGAATGAAAATTAACAATTCAGCTGATTAAACAGGAAAGAGGCAGCTTTCCTGTTTCAAAGTGTTAAATGTTGCGGTGATTATCAGGTTTGCAAGTATGGTTCACTGTGTGATGTGAAATGACAGTGGCGGCAATCGATGGAGCCATGCATGCAAAGCTTCACCGCATCGTTGAATTGAGTATGCAGTCCTTGCGACAGCGTTTTTACCGTGTCTCCTCTTCCCTCTCAAGGAAGGTTCAAGCTCCGCGAGCCAGGCTCTGCGGAGCTTTTTTTATGCGTGCTTCCGGCATTTGTTGTTCCTCGCGGCTATATTTATGCGGGCCGGGATAAAAACGGCGATTTGGTGCAGAATACAAAACACTACGCGGTTTCGCCACACGGGTAATGTGCAGTTGATGTCGTGACGTCGTTATTCAACCAGGGAGTCAAGCAACTTGGGCCGTCTTATCAAAAACAACTACACCAATATCGCCTTGCTGAAGGATCTGATGACCACGCCGCCGATGACGGCGGAACAGCATGCGGAAATCATGCGCAAGCGAATTGCGCACCGCAGGATGGTCGAGGAAGCAAAGGAACGGAAAACAGCCAGTGAAGATGTTTTCGAAGGGCAGTAAATAAAAGGCGCGGAATTCCGCGCTTTTGTTTTATGCGGCTGACGCTTCTGGTGAAGCGCAGGGCCACCGTTATCTGCAGGCCCGGTTATTCACCGCGCGGTCTATCCAGCGCGTCATCATCACGTCCCGGGCTGCAGCACATTCTGCGGCGCGCCGTTCGCAAAATCGACGATATTCTGGAACGCGCAGCGAAAGTAGATTTCGTAACTGTCTTGTTCAACATAGCCCAGATGCGGCGACGCCAGTACGTTTTCCATCCGTAACAGCGGCGATGTCGGCGGCAACGGTTCGCTTTCATATACATCGAGCGCCGCGCCGCCGGGGCATCCGGCCTCCAGCGCGGTGTGCAGCGCATCAGGCTCCACCAGTTCCGCGCGACTGGTGTTGACGAACAGCGCGGTCGGCTTCATGCATGCAAAGTCGCTTGCGGTCACGATGCCGCGCGTTTCATCGTTCAGTCGCAGATGCAGCGACAACACATCCGCTTCGCTGAAAAAATTCTCCTTCGATGCCGCGATGCGATAACCGTCATGCGCCGCCGCCGTTCGGCTGGCCGCGCGGCCCCACACAAGCACATCCATCCCGAACGCCCTGCCGTACCCCGCAACCATTCGCCCGATGCGGCCGTAGCCCCAGATCGCCAATGTTCTCCCTTTCAGCACGGTGCCCAGCGTATTGCGCGCGGGCGACAACGAGGCCATCTGCCACAGGCCATCCCTGAGGTTGCCGATATATTGCGGCAGCTTGCGCGTAGCCGCCATGATCAGCGCCCATGTCAACTCGGCCGGCGCCGTCGGATCACCGATGCCTTCGACGATTGTGATGCCGCGTGCCGCTGCTGCCTTCAGATCGATATGACTGCCCGCCCTCCCGGTCTGCGCGATCAATTTCAGGTTCGGCAGTTTTTCCAGCAAGGCACGCGAGAGCGACGTACGCTCGCGAATCAAGACCAGTGCGTCGAAATCCCGGAGCCGGATCGCCAGTTGACCGGTGCCGCGCGCACCGTTGGTGAACACCTTTACCTCGTGGCCATCCAGCAGGGAAAAGCAATCGAGTCGACGCACGCAGTCCTGATAGTCGTCGAGGATGGCAATTTTCATGAGAGGCTCCGGTTATGCTGGATTGCGTCGTCCAATGCGCCGCAGGATGTATTATCCGACAGCGCGATGGCGCGCGCCTTGCCGTGCGATTTTTCGGCAACCCGATTCAAACACAGCCATTGCCGTAAAAAAAGCCGCTGATCCATCAGCGGCTTTCCCAAGTGCCAGCGATCACGCGCCCTGCATGTTGCCGGACGCAACGGAAGCCCTGGACTTTTCACGCGCTTCCATCTTGTCGCGAATCCGTTCCCACACCTTGTCGTGAAGCGGCATCAGCATCACATTGCAAATCGGTTCAAGAATCGCGGCTACACCGCCGAGCGTGGCCGAGCCGGTACATGCATACATAACGCCGAAGGCGACAGTCATGTGCATGCTGATTTGACTGACGGTTCTTGCTGCCGTGACCATGATGGAATTCCTTTTCAGTTGCGTTTACGCGTAATGCGATGAAACAAAGGATAATCATTCTCAATTGATAGGACCATTTGATTTGTTTAAATAAAACCATAGTGTTCGCCTATCGGAATTCTGTTCCCTGTGCCCTCGCGTTGCGCCAACGCTCCTTTTGCCCACCAAATTGATTCGCGCCATCGCAATGCCGTTCCGCCTGATCGGCAACACCGTGCATTTTCTGTGGGCGATGCAGGGACGGGAGCGTGCGCGTTTATGGGTGAGATGAATCAGATGCGAGGCCTGTTGCCGCTGCTGATGAAACAGCGCAACGGTTATCGCTGGACCGAACTGGAAATTTTTCCGTGTGATGATGTCGTGTGCGTCAGCGCCTGTCGGACTGCACATGGCAAACAATGCATCGCAAAATGTGCGCAAGCCGATCGTAAACAAGCTGCCCATCCGGGCCACCTGCTCCGCATGGCATGTCAGCGCAATGCCGATACGGTTGGATTCGATCAGGGCAAGCGGCGATGCAGGCGATTCGTGTCCGCGGGTTCGGACCCGGCCTATTTTTCCTTGCGCAGACGGATCAGACCTTCCTGCGCTACCGTTGCAACCAGCGCGCCTTCCTGATTGTGGACATGCGCCAGGCACAGTCCGCGCCCGCCCGAGGCATTCGGGCTTTCCATCGAAAACAGCAGCCATTCATCCATGCGAAACGGACGGTGAAACCAGATCGTGTGATCGAGGCTCGCGATCTGCAGGCGCGGATCGTCCATTTTCACGTCGTGCGGTTGCAGTGCCGTCCATAACAGGCCGTAATCCGACACATAGGCAAACAGGCTTTCATGCAGCAGCGGCGTATCGGACAGCCGCTGTGGCGTACGTGTCCACACCTGCCTGCGCGCATCGCTGCCGGTGTCGCCGAAGACGGATGCATCGGCTTCGGTCGCCGCATCCCCGGCGACGCGAAAATCCACCGGTACCGGGTGGAACGCGCGGCCGCTTGCAATGCCGCGCTGCTGCCATCGTTTCAGGCTCGATGGCAATGTGACGGGATCGGCAGCGGCCGGTGCGGCTTTCTGGTGCGACAGGCCTTCTTCCTCCGTCTGGAACGAGGCCGACATCACGAAGATGCGTCGGCCTTCCTGCGACGCCACCACGCGCCGCGTGCTGAATGTGCCGCCGTCGCGCACACGCTCGACGTCATACGTGATCGGCAATTGATGATTGCCGGGCAGGATGAAGAGCGCATGCATCGAATGCGGCCGCCGGTCCGGCACAGTGATGCCGGCTGCGTGCAGCGCTTGGCCAAGCGCCTGTCCGCCGAACACGTTCGGGCTGCCCATGAAATGACTTTCGCCGACGAAGCGATCGGGGCCGATCTGCTGCGGCGCCAGCAGCCGGACGATTTCATCGGTGTTGTACAGCGTCGCATCAATCATGTTGGGCAACCCCGGATTGCAGGAACGACGTCATGCGAACGGACGCATCCACATGACGGCCATCATCACGCATGCCACACGTCCGCGACGATTTCATAGGAATGTGCACGCGCCGCATGATCGAACGCCATCGTGTTGATGATGATTTCATCGGCTTGCGTTGCATCGAGGAACGTCTGCAGTTTCTCCTTCACGATCGTCGCATCGCCGATGATCGACGCGCGCAGCATCGACTCCACCGACACACGTTCGTGCGGCAGCCATGCATCATCCATCGCATCGATCGGCGGCGGCAGTTTGCCGGGCGTGCCGCGCACCAGTCCCAGATGCATCTGCTGTTGCGAGGTCGCCATGCGCTGGGCTTGCGCTTCGGTGTCGGCCGCGAACACATTGACGCCGACCATCGCATACGGTTTTTCCAGCGCGTCCGACGGACGGAAGGTTTGTCGATACAGTTGCAGCGCGGTCAGCATGTAGTCGGGCGAGAACTGACCGGCGAACGCAAACGGCAAGCCGAGATGACCGGCCAGTTGCGCGCTGTAACTACTTGAACCCAGCAGCCAGATCGGAATATCCAGTCCCTCGCCGGGAATGGCCTGGACTTGCGCGTCTTCGCCGGCCGGTTGCAGGAACGCACGCAGCTCGTTCAGCTGGCGCGGAAATTCATTGCCGTCTTCACTGATTTCGCGCCGCAGCGCGCGCGCGGTTGCGTGATTGGAGCCCGGTGCGCGACCCAGGCCCAGATCGATGCGGCCCGGATACAGCGAAGCCAGGGTGCCGAACTGTTCGGCCACCACCAGCGGCGCATGGTTCGGCAGCATGATGCCGCCGGAGCCGACGCGAATGGTCGATGTGCCGCCCGCCACGTGGCCGATCACGACGGCCGTTGCGGCACTCGCGATGCCCGGCATGCTGTGATGTTCGGCCACCCAGTAACGGTGATAGCCGAGCTTTTCGACGCGCTGCGCAAGATCGCGCGTGCGGCGGAAGGCGTCGGCTGCATCGCCGCCGACGACAATCGGCGACAGATCCAGCACGGACAACGGAATATCTTTTAACGATTTCATGGCAAGCCGGATTCCTTTTCACGACAAATGCGGCGACAGTACGATGGGTACCTGCGCGCAGGCAGATCGACAGAATAGCGTGAATCAGAAAATCGGTTTGGCGACGGCAAATACTTCGCGTAACCGATGAGCGATGACGCGGATCACCCGGCCGACCGATTTGCGCAAGCGATTTACACGCATAGCGCCGGCATGTTTTGCCGGCGCACAACGTTTCGGAAATCGGCGTACATTGATTGCCGCTTCGTTTTTTATTGCAACGGCATGAGGATGAAATGACTGCAAACAACAAACCCGTCTGGTTCATTACCGGATGCTCGACCGGCTTCGGTCGCCAGCTCGCGCGCCAAACTTTATCGCTCGGTTATCCGACGGTCGTTACGGCACGCAATCCCGATCAGGTGGCCGATCTGGTTGTCGGCCATGAGGATCATGCACTGGTGCTGACGCTGGATGTGACCGTGCCGGAACATATCGCCGCTGCCGTTGCTGCAACGGAAAAGAAATTCGGCCGCATCGATGTGCTGGTCAACAATGCCGGCGTCGGATATTTCGGTTCATTCGAGGAAAGCGACATCGATGCCGTGCGCCAGATGTTCGAGATCAACGTCTGGGGCCTGACCAACATGACGCGCGCCGTACTGCCATTGATGCGCAGAGCGCGCAGCGGCACCATCGTCAATATTTCATCGATGGGCGGCATTTCCGCATTGCCAGCGGTGAGCTTCTACAACGCGACCAAGTTCGCGCTGGAGGGTTTGTCTGAATCGCTGTCGCAGGAAGTCGCGCCGCTCGGCATCAAGGTATTGATCGTCGAACCGGGGCCGTTCCGCACCGATTGGGCCGGCCGTTCCGCCGCCGAAGTGCCGGCGACGATCGCCGACTACGATGCCACCGCCGGCGCGCGGCTGCGCACCATTCGCAACTACAGCGGCAAGCAGCCGGGCGATCCGGAACGCGCTGCCGCCATAATCGTCCGCACCGTGGAATCGGCGGAACCGCCATTGCGTCTGTTGCTGGGCAAGGCTGCGCTGGCTTTCTCGCGCAACAAGGTGGATGCGTTGAAAAAGAATTTCGACGATTGGGCCGAGGTCACCGAATCGGCCGATTTTCCGCAATAGAAAAATCCTGACGGGAATGAGACCGCATGACGGTTTTCGACAAGGATGTTGACGTACAGAGCGAATTGTCCCGACGATGCTCGCCGGTTTGCACGTGCATGGGATGTGCGCGACGCAGGCGATGAATTTTCCACATTCACGTCATTCCTCTTCTGCGCGATGGCCGATTCTGCGTATATCGCCGCATCGGCAACCGCTTTTTTTGCAAAATGCACAGGCATCCGGCGTGTAAGTTTTTCATTCTGTGACGATGGTCAAATAAGTCTTAGCATTCGCCGAATCGCTCACTACAATAGGATGACGCAATCTCACTGGATAGGAGGTCGATATGTCTGTTACCCGTTCCATTCCTGCTGTTGTTCTGGTTCCCGTTTTTGCCGCCGTATTGCTTGCCGGCTGCAAGAAAGCGGAAACGCCGCCGGCGCCGAAGCTTGGCGATACGCCCGGTACGAGTGGCTCGGTCGCCGCGCCGGCAAGCAGCCTGCCGCCATCCGACGGCACGCTGTCCACCGCGCCGAGAGGCGCTGCGCCCGGCACGACCACCGACAGCGGCGATGCCGCCGGTACGACACAGGCGCATCCGCAGAACCTGAGCAAGGACGAAGAGAGTTCGGCCATGCCCAAATCGGGCCAGGCCAACAATCACTCGACGACCGATCCGGTGGGCGGACAAAAATAACGCACGCCAGTCAGAACGGGGCCCGCCTAGCGATAGAGCGGGCCCCGTTCATATAGAGAGAAAAACGCGCAGGCGGAAAGAACAAGAAATGAATTCGTTGCGGCTTGATATCTGGCAAACCATTCAGGAAGAATTTTCCGACATCAGCGATGCCGCGCAAGTCACGCGCGTCTGCGTGCGCCTGCTGGTCGCCGTCGCGCTTGGCGGCCTGCTTGGTTACGAACGCGAATCGCGCGGCATCTCGGCGGGTTTGCGCACGCATATGCTGGTTGCGCTCGGCGCCGCGATTTTTGTGCTGGTGCCGCTCGAAGCGGGGATCTCGACCGCCGACCTGAGCCGCGTATTGCAGGGCGTGATTACCGGCGTCGGTTTTCTCGGTGCGGGCGCCATCATCAAGCTGAGTCAGGAACAGGAAATCAAGGGACTCACTACCGCCGCCAGCGTCTGGCTGACTGCCGCGATCGGCGTCGCTGCCGGCATGGGACGCGAATCGACGGCGATATTGAGCGCGTTGCTGGCCCTGTTCATCCTGGCGGCGCTGCGCCGCACCGGCGGCAATCGCGGACAGGATCGCGCCTGAAGATAGCGGCGTTCAGGCCAGCAGACGCACCGTGAATTCAGTGCCGACGCCTTCCTCGCTTTTCACCGTGATCGTGCCACCGTAACGTGCCACCAGCGTATAGCTGATCGACAGACCGAGACCGGTGCCGCCTTGCCGTTTTGTCGTGAAGAAGGCATCGAACACGCGACCGACATCTTCCTTCCTGATGCCGACGCCGGTATCGGCCACGCGAATGGTGACGCCACTTTTGCCATTTTCCTCGTGCCAGTCCGCCGTAGCGATCGTCAGGCAACCGCCATCCTTCATCGCATGAATCGCATTCGTGCACAAGTTGATCAACACCTGCTGCAACTCACCGCGATTGATCGGCACCGTCATCGTTGCGCCCTTGATGTGTTCGACGCGTATGTTGTTCTGATTGAGCAGGTGTCGCACCAGCACCAGCGAATCGGTGACGACTTCATTGACCGAGATGGTTTCGACATAGCCGGCAAATTCGCCGGGACTGGCGAATTGCAGCAGCTTGGTGACGATGGTGTTGATGCGATGGATCTGCTGATCCATCAATTGCAGTTCGCCTTGCACCGGCTTCGCCGTGGTTCCGAGTGTATCGCGCAGCACGTCGAGATTGCCCTGCAGGACCGCGACCGGGTTGTTGATTTCATGCGCAACGCCGGCAGTGATCTCGCCGATTGCAGCGAGTTTTTCGGCGAGCACCAGTTGCTGTTGCGCCTGCACCAGCAGCTTGTTGGTCTGCTGCAGCTCGATGGTGCGCTCGACAACCTTGCGATCGAGTTGTTCGCCCCATGTTTTCAGTTCGTGATTCTGCGCCTGCACGGTGTCGAGCAATTCATCCAGATGGCGCGACAGGTTGCCGAGTTCATCGAGCGTTTGCAGGCTGCCGGTACGTGCGTCCATGTCGCCCTGTTCAACCGCCGTCATCGTGCGGTTCATTGCGGACAACGGCGAATAGATATCGCGCGCGACGCGCAGAGAGAAATAGACGCCGCCGATGCCGATCACCGTGAACAGCGCTGCCAGCAACACGAAGGCGGTTTCCTTCGCTTTGCGGAATGGCTCTTCCAGATAACCGACGTACAGCATGCCGACGCGCCGGCCGAAACTGTCGGTGATCGGTTCGTACGCGGAGATGTACCAGTCATGCACGACGAAGGCGCTGTCGAGCCAGGTCCGACCGTCATTCAGTACATGATTGCGCACGACCTGCGACGCACGCGTGCCGAGCGCACGACGATTGCCGAACAGTCGCACATTGGTCGCAATGCGCACGTCATCGATGAACAGCGTTGCCGTCCCCGCGCTGCCTTCCGGCAGCGAGCCGTCGGCATAGACGAGGCTGTTGATCGTATCGACGAACGGCAGGTTCTGGTTCAGCAGCATGCCGCCTTCCAGCACGCCCAGCAGGCGACCGTCTGCATCGTAAATCGGCGTGGCTGCATGAATCACCATGCCGCTGGTTTCCGCCTTCTTGTCAGTCGGTGCAGCGTTCGGCGTATCGACCAGCTCCAGATGCGCCTGCTGAGCAAGGCGCTCATCGAGTTCGCGCAACTGCTTTTCCGAATAGATATCGATGTCATTGCCGGCATTACCCTGCAGCGCCGATTGCACGACGGGCCAGTGCGCGTTGTCGATCGTTTTCGGTGTTACCGCCGACACGCGCAGGTTTCCCTGCGTGTCGAGAAAATTCAGGAAATCCAGACCGAGCGCCACTTGTCGTTCTGCCAGAAACTGCTGCAGCGCGGCGTTGTTGTTCTCTTCAATGGTGATGACAAGCGGATGCGAATTGCCGAGGCTGGAAATATCCTGCCCGACACGATCGCGCACGTGCTGAAAATATTCATGCGCAACCGCCAGATCGCTGCTGACCTTGAATGTCAGCAGGCGATCGTAATAGCCGACGCCCCAGTAAAAGATGAGGAAGAACAAAATCGGCAGCACCGTCAGGAACGGCACCAGCGCCACCAGCAACAGCTTGGTGCGCACCGATGCGTTGCCGAAGAAACGCAGCGTCAGCCACCATTGCATGAAGCGGCGCATCACGCTCAACGGTCAGACACCCCACTCGGCGCATTTGCGCTCGAGCGTCTTGCGCGAAATGCCGAGACGACGACCGGCTTCGGTCTTGTTGCCGCCGGCTTCGTCCAGTACCTTGAGAATGTGGCGCTTCTCGACCGCCTCCAGCGTCATGTCGCCGCCGGCAATCTGCTCCTGTTTGCCTGCCGCGATATCGGACATGGTGCCGAGGATCAGCCAGCGCTCGATCAGGTTGCGCAGTTCGCGCACATTGCCGGGCCACGGATACGACGTCATCGACTGCAGCAACGTGGCGTCGGGCGCATGTGGCGGCACACCGAGCTGCTGCGCAAGCTGACGCACGAAATAGGCAGACAACGCAGGAATATCGTCGATGCGTTCGCGCAATGGCGGCATGTGAATCTGCACGACGTTCAAACGGTAATACAAATCCTGACGGAAACGGCCTTCGCGTACTTCTTCCTCGACGTTGCGATTGGTCGCCGCGATGACGCGCACATCGACCGGAATCTCGCGCTCGGCGCCGACCGGACGAATCTTCTTTTCTTCCAGCACGCGCAGCAGCTTGACCTGCATCGCCAACGGCAGCTCGGCGACTTCGTCGAGGAACAGCGTGCCGCCCTGCGCGTAGAAGAACAAACCTTCACGCGATGATGCGGCGCCGCTGAACGCACCTTTGACGTGACCGAACAGTTCGCTCTCGATGATTTCGGGCGCAACGGCACCGCAGTTGATCGGTACAAAGTGATTGCTCGATCGATTGCTCAGCGTGTGCATCGCGCGCGCGGCGATTTCCTTGCCGGTACCGGATTCACCGGTGATCAGCACCGTACTCGTCACGGCCGCCAGACGCTTGATCGCTTCGCGTATCGGTTCCAGCGCGGCGGAGTCGCCGACCAGTCCATCCACGCCGGCGAGATCGGCATGTTGATCCAGCTCGCGACGCAACACAAAGTTCTCTCGCCGCAAATGTGCACGGTCGAAGCAGCGACCGATGGCGCTGAGAATCTGGTTGACGCGGAATGGTTTCAATAGAAAATCGGCGGCACCGGCGCGCAATGCGCGGATTGCGATATCGAGATCGGCAAAGGCCGTGATCAGCACGACGTCGTTGTGCAGACCGAGCGTGCGGATTTCCTGCAGCCAGTCGACGCCGGATTTGCCGGGCAGGGAATTGTCGAGAATGATCAGATCGAAGTGATGCTGATCGAGCAGTACGGTAGCCTCTTCAACCGATTCAGCCGTTTCGACACGGCTGCAGCGACTGGCCAGTGTGCGATGCAGGAAGCTGCGCATGCCGGGTTCGTCATCGACAATCAGGATCGAGCGGTGCTGCCAGCCACCGAAGGCTTCGGTGAATGATTCATCGGCATCCGGCCCGGTGGGGATCGCCGTATTGCTCGCGGCATTCATCAGATATTCGCTCATTTCATTCGGACGACAACGCATTGTGTCGTCATTTTACGTTTCTGCTGTTGCATTTTTTGCAGCCTTCATCACGTGCAAGAAAAAAGGCGAGAGGGTCTCTCTCGCCTTGTCGATGTTACCGCATGCGATGCGGTATTGCTGTCAGTGGAACAGTGCCGTCGCCTTTTGCAGCGTCGACCACACGCCCCATGCCAGCGGCACCCCGACATATAGCCAGAAGATGACGATCAATAACGGATTGGTCGGCTTGTTCGCTTCGGCCGAGGAATAATGGTTATTCATAGTGGACTCCTTGATCGATGAATGTTCAATGTGCGCCGGCCAGATCAGGTTCGGCGCTACGCAGTTGCTGTTCGGTCATGTGATGACGCTGGTTCACCGGCTTCACAAACAGATTGCAGATAAAGCCAACGATCAACAGGCATGCCATCACGTACATCGTCACTTCATACGATGCCGCTTTCTCCACGCCATGATTGACCTGGTATTCGCGGATGTAGTTGACCAGCACCGGACCGAAGATACCGGCAGCGGACCATGCAGTCAGCAGACGACCGTGAATGCCACCGACATACTTGGTGCCGAACATGTCAGCCAGATAGGATGGAATCGTCGAGAAGCCGCCGCCGTACATGCTGATGATCAGGCAGTAGGCCAGCACGAACAATGCAACGCTGTTGGTCTGTCCGGTGTGCGGAACCAGTGTGTACAGAATGGTGCCGAGGATGAAGAAGACGACGTAGGTGTTCTTGCGGCCAAGGTAATCAGAAGCCGACGACCAGAAGAAACGACCGCCCATGTTGAACAGGCTCATCAAACCGACGAAGCCGGCTGCAGCCGCCGGTGTCACGCTGCCCTTGAAGGTTTCCTGAATCATCACCGATGCCTGACCGAGCACGCCGATACCGGCGGTCACGTTCAGACACAACACCAGCCACAGCAGATAGAACTGCGGTGTCTTCAGCGCTTCATCGATATGCACGTGATTGCGCGTGATCATGCGGTTATCGCCAACCGGCGGTGTCCAGCCTTTCGGTGTCCAGCCTTCGGCCGGAATGCGGATCGTGAATGCACCGATCGTCATCGAGATGAAATACAAGACGCCCATCACGATGAAACTTTCGATGACGCCAACCGAGGTCGCCGATTTGAACGTATTCATCAGGAAGACGGACAGTGGTGCACCGATCAGCGCACCGCCACCGAAACCCATGATCGCCAGGCCGGTCGCCATGCCGCGACGATCCGGAAACCATTTGATCAGCGTCGAGACCGGCGACACATAGCCGAGTCCGAGGCCGATACCGCCGATCACGCCGTAACCGAGATAGAGAAGCCAGATCTGATGCGTCGCTACACCGATGGCAGAAACCAGAAAGCCGCCGCCGAAACAGCAAGCCGCGACGAACATCGTCAGGCGCGGACCGACTTTTTCCAGCCACTTGCCGCCGAATGCTGCTGCCAGACCGAGGAAGAAAATAGCAAGACTGAAAATCCAGCCGATGGTGGTCAGCTTCCAGTCATCCGGTGCTGAAATGTCGATGCCGATGACTTTCGATAGCGGGCCGTTGAACACGCTGAACGCGTAAGCCTGTCCGATACATAGATGAACGGCCAGCGCTGCCGGCGGCACCATCCAGCGATTGAAGCCGGGACCGGCGACGGTGTGTTCTTTTGCAAAAAATTTGAGCATGTGAAATCTCTCCTCTGATCTTTTCATGCGCAACGTGAATACTGTCGCGCTCTTGGTGGCAAAACTTCTGCCATTGCAGATCATTAGGCAAGCGACATGCCATCACCGGAATCAAGCCTAACTCATTGATTTATAAAGATTCGATGCCGCGACGTGAAAAAACAAACGCGACAATTTGACACGTCATTGCGACAAATTGTCTGTGTCTGGGAGCAGGCAATGAGCCTGAAGGCCCGCAACCCGCTTTACAAAAAGGCGAGTGGTGCAGGACATGTGTAGACTTCTCACTTCGCCGCAGTCCTTGTTTACATTCGCCATGCCAAAAAAACCTTCCGTTCATTCCTCTCCGCGCGGGCCGCGTGTTCGCATTCTCATGGGCGAGCTCACCGCAATGGGGCCGGGACGGGCGGATTTGATCGATGCAATCGACCGTTCCGGCTCGATCTCGGCCGCTGCCCGCGAGATGGGCATGTCGTACCGCAGGGCGTGGCTGCTTGTGGAATCGACCAATGCTTCTTTCGTGGAGCCGCTGGTCGTTGCGAATACCGGTGGCAGCGGCGGCGGCGGCGCGCTGGTGACCGAGTTCGGACGCGGTGTCGTTGCGCATTACCGTGCAATGGAACGCAAGGCGGCGGAATCGATTATCAGCGATTTTGCGGTTTTCAGCAGGCTCCTGGCTGCGCCGGCTGCAGCGGTAAAAGCCGCCAAAAATAAATAGCTGGCGATCGTCCTGCCTGTGCCGCGCCGCCCGCATTCTTCTTCGCATGATCCAGGATCATTCACGCAATTCCCATGTGCCGTGCGTTATCGGTCTTGCGTGTTTGGCGTTAACGCTATATCTTTAGGAATATAGCGAGCGCAAACGGCACCCGAAATTGCCGAAGCGTACCGATGTCTTGAAAGGGAATGAACGGCTGTGCCTGCGTAAAGATTTCCCGACTCCATTAACTTCAACTTCATTGATTGCCATGAAAAAACATATCTGTGCCCTCTTCGTCGGCCTGCTGTCGCTGGCCTGCTCCGCTGCCGCGTTTGCTGACGAGGTGCAAGTCGCCGTCGCGGCCAATTTCACCGCGCCGATGAAAGAGATCGCGGCAGATTTTGAGAAAGCCACCGGACACAAGGTTGTGCTTTCGTTCGGCTCCACCGGCAAGTTCTATTCGCAGATCACCAACGGCGCGCCGTTCGATGTGTTCCTCGCGGCGGATGATGAAACACCTGCCAAGCTGGAAAAGGAAAACGGTATTGTCGCCGGATCACGTTTTACCTATGCCACCGGCAAGCTGGTGCTGTGGTCGGCCAGGCCGGATCTGGTCGATGCAAAAGGCGAGGTCCTGAAGAAAGGCGATTTCGCGCATCTGGCACTGGCCAATCCGAAGCTCGCGCCCTACGGCGCCGCGGCAGCGGAAACGATGACGCGCCTCGGCCTGCTGGAAAAACTGCAGCCTAAATTCGTGCAGGGCGACAGCATCGGACAAACCTTCAGCTTCGTCTCTACCGGCAATGCGGAACTTGGTTTCGTTGCGCTGTCGCAGGTTTATGAAGGCGGCAGGATCAAGAGCGGTTCGGCATGGATTGTTCCCGCCAGCCTGCACAATCCGATTCGTCAGGACGCCGTCATCCTGGTGCGCGGCAAGGACAACAAGGCCGCCGCCGCGCTGGCCGATTACCTGAAATCCGCGCCGGCTCGCGCCGTGATCCTGTCGTTCGGTTACGATCTGTAATTCCTTCAGAAAATTGCGAGCGCAACGTTGCTGAACGATCCGAATATCGGCGCGATTATATTAACCCTCAAGCTGGCCGGACTTACCACGCTGATCCTGCTGGTGATCGGCACGCCGCTCGCATGGTGGCTGGCCCGTTCGCGCTCGTGGCTCAAGGGCGCGGTCGGCGCCATGGTCGCGCTGCCGATGGTGCTGCCGCCGAGTGTGATTGGTTTCTACCTGCTGGTGACGCTGGGTCCCGCTGGACCTGTCGGCCAGCTGACGCAGGCGCTCGGCATCGGTTTGCTGCCGTTCACCTTTGCGGGGCTGGTGGTCGGTTCCGTTTTCTATTCCCTGCCCTTTGTCGTGCAACCGATCCAGAATGCATTCGAAGCGATCGGCGAGCGTCCGCTCGAAGTGGCGGCCACGCTGCGCGCCTCGCCGCTCGATACATTCTTCAGTGTGATCCTGCCGCTGGCCAAACCCGGTTACCTGACCGCCATCGTGATGGGATTCGCGCATACGGTCGGCGAGTTCGGCGTGGTGCTGATGATAGGCGGGAATATCCCGCATGAAACCAGACTGATTTCCGTGCAGATATACGATCACGTCGAAGCGCTGGAATACACGCAGGCGCACTGGCTGAGCGGCGGCATGGTGGCATTTTCATTGCTGGTGCTGGTGGCGTTGTATACATTGAATCCGACCGGTCGGCGCAAATGAACGACAACGACCAGCAAATACGCGCGCGCTTCAAGGTCGACTACAGTGCATTCAATCTGCATGTCGATCTGGTCATGCCGGGTCGTGGCGTGACTGCGCTGTTCGGCGCGTCCGGCTCCGGCAAGACGACTTTCCTGCGCGTGATCGCGGGGCTTGAACAGGCTTCGCATGCGCGGTTGAGCATCAATGGCGACATGTGGCAGGACGATGCCGGCGATGTCTGCGTGCCGACCTGGCGCCGCTCTCTCGGTTATGTCTTTCAGGAAGCGAGCCTGTTCGCGCATCTCGATGTGCGCCGTAATCTCGAATACGGCATGCGCCGCGTCGCGGCATCGGCGCGGCGCGTATCGCTCGATCATGCAATCGCACTGCTCGATATCGAACCTTTACTGCAGCGCCAGCCGGACAAGCTGTCCGGCGGCGAACGGCAGCGCGTGGCGATTGCACGCGCGCTGGCGACCAGTCCGCGCATCCTGCTGATGGATGAGCCGCTGGCCGCGCTCGATGCGCGCCGCAAGGAAGAAATCATGCCGTATCTGGAGCGGCTGCACGACGAGCTCGTGATTCCCGTGCTGTATGTCAGTCACTCGATCGATGAAGTGGCGCGGCTGGCCGATCATCTGGTCTTGCTGGAATCGGGCCGCGTGACGGCCAGCGGCGAAATCGGTAATCTGATGACGCGCCTGGATCTGGACGTCGCCCACGGCGCGAACGCCAGCGCACTGGTGGTCGCCACCGTCGTCGAACACGATCCGGCATTTCATCTGACATGCACGGAATTTTCCGGCGGCCGCCTGCTGCTGCCGCAACATGCCAGCGCGGTCGGACAGTCCGTGCGGATCCGCATTCAGGCGCGCGACGTCAGTCTCAGCCGCGCGCTGCAGCACGACAGCAGCATCCTGAACACGATCGAAACGACGGTAACGGATTTGGCGGACGACGCGCCCGGCCAGGTCATGGTGGGGCTGGATGCGAATGGCACGAGATTGCTGGCGCGCATTACCCACAAGTCGCGCGCGACGATGAACCTGATGCCCGGCAACCGGGTTTATGCGCAGATCAAGGGCATTGCGATTCTGAAATAGACGGACGCGGCAACTTGCCGTCAGGTCGAAGCCTTGGCCTGACCGAATGCTTCCGACAACAGCAGGATCTTGCCGGTATCGCTGGAATCGTAACCGGCCAGCCCGTTGATGAGTTTGCGGAAGTAACCCGATTGCACTACCTCGATCACGTGCTGGATCAGGGGATCTTCCATCATCGCCAGCGGCAATGCCATGAAGTAGCGTTCCCGCACCAGCGGGATGAAATCCAGGCCGAAACGGTGCGCCGCGGTCTGCACGCCGACACCGACATCCGCCATGCCGCTGGCAATGTAGGCCGCGACGGCCGAATGCGTGAATTCGTTGCTCTGATAGCCCTCGATGTCGAAGGGCGAAATGTTGGCTCCCGCCAGCATCAGTTCCAGCAGCATGCGCGTGCCGGAGCCGGCCTGCCGGTTGACGAAGCGCACGCCCGGGCGAGTCAGGTCATGCAGTTCCAGGATTTTTTTCGGATTGCGCGGCGCGACAAACATGCCCTGCGTGCGAATCGCCAGATGGACGAGGCAGTGTTCGCGCGGATTCAGCCATTGCGTATAGCGCTCCACCGCTTTCTTCTCGAATTCGCCGAGCGGCACATGGAACCCTGCCAGATCGCATTCACTGCGCGAAAGCGCCGCCACCGCATCGGTGCTGTTGCGATAGCGCAGGTCGACCGGCAGATTGGCTTCAGTCAGTTGATGCAATAACGCATCGACTGCAAACCCGTGGCTGGCATCGAGGCGCAGCGGCTTGGTTTTGCCGACGATGGTCTTGCCGATTTCGTTTTCCAGTTCGGATGCCAGGCTTTCCAGCGTGGGCGACAGGCGCGCCCGGATCCGGCGATCGGCCCAGATCAGTTTCTCCGCCAGCGGCGTCAATGTCGTGCCGCGCCCGCGATCGGTATTGAGCAGCGACGTGCCGAACAGTTTCTCGACGTCGCGCAGCATTCCCCACGAATAACGATAAGACAAGCCGACCAGCCGCGCCGCTTTCGAGATCGAGCCGGTTTTCTGGATGGACATTAGCAAATCGAGCAAAACCGCGGTATCCAGCGGCGCATCGGCGTCGTGCGTGATTTCCCAATGCGGGTTGATGATGACTTTGAACATATGTTGGAAAAAGCCTATGTATCGTTTACGCCGCGTGCACGGATATGCAAAAGATAGCCTATTGAAGATGGACTTTTGCGGTGATACCTTCTAGTCGTTGCAAAAGGTTGACCTGCAAACTATATGCTATTAAAAGCATATATACAAGATAATTTTTAACAAGGAAGCAGTATGGTCTCGTTCGATTTCACGACCTCGCGGCATGCAGTATCGCCATCGGTGTCGCTAGCAGGAGTGTCTTTATGAGCACCCAAGTCCCATTCGATATGGCGGCGGTTGAATCCATCATCGCACAGCGCAAAGCCATGCCTGGTGCGATGTTACCAATTCTCCACGATATCCAGGCAAAAATCGGCTACATCCCGTCGGGCGTCGTGCCGGCCATTGCCGACGGCCTGAACGTGTCGCGCGCCGAGGTGCACGGGGTGATTACGTATTACCACTTTTTCCGCCAGCATCCGGCCGGCAAGCATGTCGTGCAGATCTGCCGCGCCGAAGCCTGCCAGGCACGCGGCTGTGAATCGCTGGTCGATCACGCGAAGGAACTGCTGGGTTGCGATTTCCACGGTACGACCGAAGACGGCAACTTCTCTCTGGAAACGGTTTACTGCCTCGGCCAATGCGCCAGCGGCCCGGCAATCCAGATCGACGACGACCTCTACGCGCGCGTATCGAAGGAAAAATTCAACCGCCTGATTCAGGCAAAGCGGGGTGTGCAATGACCGTTACCATTTTTGTCCCGCGCGATTCGACCGCGCTGGCGCTCGGCGCCAATGAAACGGCTGCGGCCATCGCGCAGGAAGCGAAAAAACGCGGCATCGATATCAAGCTGGTGCGCAACGGTTCGCGCGGCATGTTCTGGCTGGAGCCGATGGTTGAAGTCGCGACCGACGCCGGACGCATCGCTTTCGGTCCGATCGAAGATCACGAAGTTGCCGGCCTATTCGACGCAGGCTTCACGACGGGCGGCAAGCATCCGAAAGCATTGGGCCTGACCGAAGAAATTCCGTATCTGAAAAAGCAGGAGCGCCTGCAATTCGCGCGCGTCGGCATCACCGATCCGGTTTCGCTGGACGATTATCTGGCGCATGAAGGTTACGTTGGCCTGAAAAAAGCGATCGCAATGGAGCCTGCCGCGATCGTGCAGGAAGTGACCGATTCCGGCCTGCGCGGCCGTGGCGGCGCAGCGTTCCCGACCGGCATCAAGTGGAAAACCGTCCTCGGTGCGGAAGCCGATCAGAAGTACATCGCCTGCAACGCCGATGAAGGCGACTCCGGCACCTTCTCCGACCGCATGGTGATGGAAGACGATCCGTTCATGCTGATCGAAGGCATGACCATCGCCGGTCTGGCCGTCAACGCAACCGAGGGCTATATATATGTGCGTTCCGAGTATCCGCACTCGATCGCCAACCTGAACGAAGCAATCGTTGCTGCGAACAAGGCCGGCTACCTCGGCGAAAACATTCTCGGATCGGGCCGTACCTTCAACCTGCAGGTCCGCAAGGCTGCCGGCGCGTACGTGTGCGGCGAAGAAACCGCGATGCTGGAAAGCATCGAAGGCAAACGCGGCCTGGTTCGCGCCAAACCGCCGCTTCCGGCGCTGCAAGGCCTGTTCGGCAAGCCGACGGTCATCAACAACGTGATCTCGCTGTCCGCCGTGCCGCTGATCCTGTCGCGCGGTGCGACGTTCTACAAAGACTTTGGCATGGGCCGTTCGCGCGGCACCTTGCCGATGCAACTGGCCGGCAACCTGAAATACGGCGGCCTGGTGGAAAAAGCGTTCGGCGTCACCCTGCGTGAACTGCTGTACGACTTCGGTGGCGGTTCGGAATCGGGTCGTCCGATTCGCGCGGTGCAGGTCGGCGGTCCGCTCGGCGCCTACATGCCTGAATCGCTGTTCGATACGCCATTCGATTATGAAGCGTTCGCTGCAGTCGCCTCGACCGTCGGTCACGGCGGCCTCGTTGCCTTCGATGACACGGTCGACATGGCGAAGCAGGCGCGTTACGCAATGCACTTCTGCGCCGAGGAATCGTGCGGCAAATGCACGCCGTGCCGGATCGGCTCGACGCGTGGCGTGGAAGTGATGGACAAGATCATCGCCAACCAGAACCGTCCGCAGCAAATCCACCTGCTGCGCGATTTGTGCGACGTGATGGTGACGGGATCGCTGTGCGCGATGGGCAACATGACGCCGTTCCCGGTCTTATCCGCCCTCAACCACTTCCCTGAAGACTTTGGCGATCAAAAAGCCTTGGCAACTGCAGCTTAAGCTTAGTACTGGAGCGAAAAATGAACCTACTTAATGGCATCGATTACGGCACCAAGAAGATTGAGTCCGCCAATCTGATCTCCCTGGAAATCGACGGCGTCACCGTCACCGTGCCGCAAGGCACTTCTGTCATGCGCGCTGCTGCCGAAGTCGGCATCAACGTACCGAAACTGTGCGCGACCGAAAGCCTCGATGCATTCGGCTCCTGCCGCCTGTGCCTGGTTGAAATCGAAGGCCGCCGCGGTTACCCGGCGTCGTGCACGACACCGGCCGAAGCCGGCATGAAAATCAAAACGCAGACGCCGAAACTGGCAGACATCCGCCGCGGCGTGATGGAACTGTACATTTCGGATCACCCGCTCGACTGTCTCACCTGTCCGACCAACGGCAACTGCGAACTACAGGACATGGCTGGCGTGGTCGGTTTGCGCGACGTGCGCTACGGCTACGATGGCGAAAACCATCTGAAACTGGAAAAAGACGAGTCCAATCCGTACTTCACCTACGATGCATCGAAGTGCATCGTCTGCAATCGCTGCGTCCGCGCCTGCGAAGAAACGCAAGGCACATTCGCGCTGACGATCGACGGCCGCGGTTTTGCATCGCGCGTCTCGGCAAGCCAGAACGAAGACTTCATCGAATCGGAATGCGTCTCCTGCGGCGCCTGCGTCGATGCATGCCCGACTGCAACGCTGACCGAAAAAACCGTCATCATGATGGGCCAGGGCGATCACAGCAAAATCACCACCTGCGCATACTGCGGCGTGGGTTGCTCGTTCAAGGCGGAAATGAAGGGCAGCGAAGTTGTTCGCATGGTGCCGAATCCTGACGGCAAGGCCAACCATGGTCATGCCTGCGTCAAGGGTCGTTTCGCATGGGGTTATGCAACGCATAAAGACCGCATGCTGAAGCCGATGATCCGCAGCAAGATCACCGACCCGTGGCGCGAAGTGTCGTGGGAAGAAGCGATCAATTACACCGCGTCGGAATTCAAGCGCATCCAGGCCAAATACGGCAAGGATTCGATCGGTGGTCTGGTCTCGTCGCGTTGCACCAACGAAGAAGGTTATCTGGTTCAGAAGCTGGTTCGTGCGGCATTCGGCAACAACAACGTCGATACCTGCGCGCGCGTCTGCCATTCGCCAACCGGTTACGGCCTGAAGGTCACGCTCGGCGAATCCGCCGGTACGCAAACCTTTGATTCGGTCATGAAATCCGACGTCATCGTCGTCATCGGCGCCAATCCTGCGAATGCGCATCCGGTGTTTGCATCGCAAATGAAACGTCGTATTCGCGAAGGCGCGAAACTGATCGTTGTCGATCCGCGCAAGACGGAAATGGTGAAATCGCCGCACGTTCAGGCGGAGTATCACCTCAAGCTGACGCCGGGCACCAATGTCGCCATCGTCAACGCCATGGCGCATGTCATCCTGACAGAAAACCTGCACAAGCCGGAATTCATCGCGGCACGTTGCGAGGTCGATTCGTTCAAGGAATGGGAACACTTCATCCGCCTGCCGGAAAATTCGCCGGAAGCAGTGGCGGAAATCAGCGGCGTACCGGCTGAAGAGATTCGCGGCGCAGCGCGCATGTATGCAAACGCCAAGAACGGTTCAATCTACTACGGTCTCGGCGTGACCGAACATGCACAAGGTTCGACCACAGTCATCGGCATCGCCAATCTGGCGATGGCAACCGGCAACGTCGGCCGCGAAGGCGTCGGCGTGAATCCATTACGTGGCCAGAACAACGTGCAGGGTTCGTGCGACATGGGTTCGTTCCCGCATGAGCTGCCGGGCTATCGTCACGTGTCGGATTCCACCACGCGTGCCGAATTCGAAGCGGCATGGAATTGCAAACTGGATCCGGAACCGGGCCTGCGCATTCCGAACATGTTCGATGCCGCGATGGAAGGCACCTTCATGGGCCTGTACTGCCAGGGCGAAGACATCGTTCAGTCCGATCCCGATACGCAACACGTGACCAGTGCACTGTCGGCAATGGAATGCATCGTGGTGCAGGACATCTTCCTGAACGAAACCGCGAAATACGCACACGTATTCCTGCCGGGTTCGTCGTTCCTGGAAAAAGATGGCACCTTCACCAATGCGGAACGTCGCATCTCGCGCGTCCGCAAAGTGATGCCGCCGAAATCCGGCAAGGGCGACTGGGAAGTCACCTGCATGCTGTCGAATGCGCTCGGTTATCCGATGAGCTACAAGCACCCACGCGAAATCATGGATGAAATCGCTTCCCTGACGCCTACCTTCACCGGTGTGAGCTTCAAGCGTATCGACGAGCTCGGCGGCAGCATCCAGTGGCCATGCAACGATGCAGCGCCGGAAGGCACGCCAACCATGCACATCGGCGAATTCGTGCGCGGCAAGGGCAAGTTCATCGATACCAAGTACTTCGGCAGCGGCGAAAAAGTGACCCGCAAGTTCCCGTTGATCCTGACGACCGGTCGTATCCTGTCGCAGTACAACGTGGGCGCACAGACCCGTCGTACCCACAACAACATGTGGCACAGCGAAGATCGTCTCGAGATCCATCCGCAGGATGCGGAAGACCGCGGCATCAAGCACAACGACTGGGTCGGCATCGAATCGCGTGCGGGTCAAACCGTGCTGCGCGCCGAGATCACCGAGAACGTGCAGCCTGGCGTTGTCTACACCACGTTCCATTTCCCTGAATCGGGCGCCAACGTGATCACGACCAGCTCGTCCGACTGGGCCACCAACTGCCCCGAGTACAAGGTGACGGCCGTGCAGGTCATGCCGGTTACGCAACCGTCGGAATGGCAGCGTTCGTACAACCGCTTCAATACGGAACAGGAAAGCTTCGCAAGCAGCAAGCTGATTCCGAAAGAAGTGTCGACGGCAGCGAAGTAAGCTGCAAGAAGACGAGTCTGATGAACGCAATCGCTGAAGACGAACGTACCGCGCTGGTTCGCGTCCCGGTAGAAAAATGGGACGAGGAACGGCGCGAACTCTGCGAGGACGATGTCGCGGAGGAAGTGCCGGTCGCGCTGGAATACAACGGCATCTCGCATGCGGTGATGCTGGCGTCGCCTTACGATCTGGAAGACTTCGCGCTCGGGTTTTCGCTGAGCGAAGGCATTCTGAAAGACCGTTCCGAATTGTATGAATGCGAGGTGGTGCCGGGGCCGCAGGGAATCCAGGTGCAGATGCAGATTGCAACCGAACGTTTCGTCACGTTGAAGGACAGGCGGCGCAATCTGACCGGCCGCACGGGGTGCGGGCTATGCGGTGCCGAAACGCTGCAGCAGGCGGTGCGGCGTCCCGATGCCGTGGTCGGCACCACAGCGTTTTCGGCTGCCCAGATTTATGCCGGCATGCAGGCCATGCAGAAAATGCAGCGCCTGCAGCGCCATACCGGTGCAACGCATGCAGCGGCATGGATGAATGCGGATGGAGCGGTCGAACTCGTTCGGGAGGATATCGGTCGTCACAATGCGCTCGATAAACTGATTGGCGCAATGGCCGGCGAGAAGCGCGATTTCACGACCGGCGCGGCATTGATTACCAGCCGCGCCAGTTACGAGATGGTGCAGAAATCCGCGACGCTGGGCATCGGTTTTCTGGCAGCCATTTCGGCGCCGACCAGCCTCGCCATTCAACTGGCCGACGAAGCAAACGTGACATTGATTGGATTTGTACGCAACCACAGCCATGTCGTCTACGCGCAATCACATCGATTGATGCGCGATAAATCAAGCAAAAGGAAAGAAGCATGAGTCACAGCAATGTAGATAGATTAGTCACCATGGCGAACCAGATCGGTGACTTCTTTGAAACGATGACGGATCGCGAGCAGTCTTTGAAGGATATCAGCGGCCACCTGAAACGTTCATGGGCACCGCCGATGCGCCGTAAATTGATTGACCATATCGAACACGGCGGAAGCGGATTGAAAGACATCGTGCTGCAAGCGGTACAGACAAACAAAATCATTTAAGTTCGTCCGCGGCAGGGTTGTCGCAAGGCCCCGTCCGCATTACCATGGCTGCGCACCTTCGGGTCCGCAGTCATTTTCATTCATGCTCTCAGGAGAAATCATGTCCCGCCATTCACTTTCCCGTTTTGCCGCCGTCATTCTGGCCTCGGCATTGATCACGCCGTTCGGGTTTGCCCAGCAAATCATCAAGCTGTCGACCACGACCAGCACGGACAACTCCGGTTTGCTGCCTTATCTGCTGCCTGATTTCGAAGCCAAGACCAACTCCAAGGTGCACGTCATTTCCGTCGGCACCGGCAAGGCGCTGGAACTGGCTAAGAATGGCGACGTCGATGTCACGCTGGTGCATGCGCGCGCATCCGAAGACAAGTTCGTGGCCGAAGGTCATGGCGTCGATCGCCGCGATGTGATGTACAACGACTTCATCATCGTCGGCCCGACCAGCGATCCAGCCGGCATCAAGGGCAGCAAGGATGTACTGGCATCGATGAAGAAAATCGTCGACAGCAAGGCCAAATTCATTTCGCGCGGCGACAACTCCGGCACGGATCAAATGGAAAAAGCGTACTGGAAGGAAATCGGCGTCAAGCCTGAAGGCAGCGCCTATGTTTCGGCTGGCCTGGGCATGGGCGAAGTGCTGACGATGGCGGGTGAATTGCAAGGCTACACGCTGACCGATCGTGCGACCTACGGCGCATATCGTGCGAAGACCGGCCTGATCATTGCCGTGCAGGGCGACAAGAAGATGTTCAATCCTTACGGCGTGATCGCAGTCAATCCGGCCAAGTACAAGGACATCAACTACAAGGGCGCGGAACAGTTCATCAACTACCTGACGTCGCCTGAAGGCCAGAAGAGAATCGCCTCATACAAGATCGATGGCGAACAGGTGTTCTTTCCTTCGGCAAAATAAAGGCGACGGTTCCTTATCGCAAGGTGAGGAACTGAAGCCGGAGAAGTGACCGTGCGTTGTCGCAGTGGGGGATGAACGTCTCCCCTGCGAACGCTAGCGGACGGTATCGGACTTGGCGCCCGCCGGCCCCTTTTTGGATCTGGATGACGGCAGCAGCGTGGCAGTTGTCGAAGCAAGATGCGCGCTTCCCCACAATGTGGCCCAACCCGGTGGCCACGGCAGCGGTGGTCCGCTGTACGGCGGCACACCACGGCGTACCGGGATCACCGGCAGCGCGTCCGGTATCTGCCCGTCATGCTTGTCCCAGCCGAGCGAGAACGTATAGTCCGGCAGCAACGCTTCGCATACAGCATCGAACCACAATGCATGATCTTCATCGCGGCCCAGCGCCTGCGCCATTCCGGTCGGATCGAATTGCGCCAGCGTGCTTGCCAGTTCCTCGGCCGTTTCACCGGGCGCATCGCCCCATCCCATCACCGGATTGAAATTGTATTCCGCACCCGAGCCGTACCAGCCCTCGCGCCACGGACGTTCCATCCAGTTGCGCGGACCGGTAAACAGATGCCAGCGCCAATGCAGGCCGGACGGTTTCGGCCAGCTGTATAGATACAAACGTTGATAGCCGGCGCGATGCAGCTCCCGCACCATCGCCATCAGCCGCGCATGCGGCATCGGATCGGGCGGCGTGCGACGAAACAGGATCGGCTCGCCGTCGGCATGCTGCACTTCATCGGTCGACAGATTGAGATCGAGCGTACGCATCTCGTTGCCGAAGCGCGCGGAAATCCAGCCGGTCATCAGATTGACGGCCGTGATGACGCCATAGCCACGATGGCGATGAAAAATCACGGTTCCTGGAGCAATGGGTTTCATGAATAAAACAATACAGATAATAGAGGCTGATCCCGCGATAGTGTAGCGGGATTTGCCGAACCGTTGGTGACAAGGCCGCAACCCTGCGCTGGAATCCGACCTGATGTTACCGGCCGTGCACGAGTTGCCACTTCTTCATCGAAGATGCGCTCTTTTCACGGGTTGCCGAATACATGACTGCAGCATTATCGATATCGAATGCATCGGCATTCTTGTCGCAGCATGCGCTTGAAGCCAGGTGTTTGTTGCGGAGCATTCGAGCTGTGGCATCCATCGTTCAGGAATCGACAGCAACTGCCTATTCAAACGCCGAAGCGGCATGATGCGATGCGGTCAACCATGTCGCGCACATGCATCATGCCGGATGAAAATTGAAATTTTTTTCATCATGATTGCGCGATCGATCCGCATGTCTTTTCATGCGGGCTCGGCTCGCGTTATGATACGTCATCCGATTCAGAAACCTCCTTGATCTGGCGAACGCACATGAGTCTACGCATCATTGCCACCGGCGGCACTTTCGACAAGCATTACGATGAAATTGCAGGCAACCTGACCTTCAGCAAGGGCCATCTTCCCGACGTCATCAAGCGCGCACGCATCACCGTGCCGATTCAGCTCGAACAACTGCCCTTCCTCGATTCGCTCGACATGCACGATGCGGACCGGCAACGCATTGCTGCCTCCTGTCTGCGAGCCGATGAAAAAAGCATCGTCGTCGTGCACGGTACCGATACGATGAAGGAAACCGCCGCCGTGCTCGGTGCCGCGCAATTGCCCAAAACGATCGTGCTGACCGGTGCGATGATTCCATATGAAGTGAGGAATTCCGATGCGCTGTTCAACTTCGGCTTCGCCTGCGGGATTGCACAGGCCTTGCCGCATGGCGTCTATATCGCGATGAACGCGAAGATATTCACATGGGATGACGTGCGCAAGAATCGCGTCGAAGGCGTATTCGAGAAAGCCTGATCCGTCATCCTGAACGATCGCCCTGTGGCCGCCGATGCGGCCGTTTTTCATTTCCGGGCCGGCAAAAAAAAGCCCGCGCCTTCGGGCGCGGGCAAAGAAAAATCAATACTTGGAGAAGTATCGTTACGGAGAATAGCGACAGATTGTGACGCGATCGTGACAGCTGGATGCCGAATCGATGCATATGGCAGATGTTGGAAATCGTGACAGTGGCGACATTGCCGTAACGGATGAAGAAATCCACGGATAAGGTTGAACCAGGAAGTCGCAGACGGCCCGGCCGCGGCGACGCCGAATCGAGGTCGCCTATCCGGCGATTAAAAAGACGCTGCATCGCCGGCATGCATGCGCGACAACCGCATCTCATGTTGCGCGCATCCCCTGTTTTCGGGATGGCGCTATGGCAGCATTCGGGTAAAGTCGACGTTCGTAATCCTGATGGCAGGAACAACGGGGAGATGACGGATGCACGCAGCTGCAACAGATGAAGAACTGTCGATACCGCAATCCATCGTGAGCGGTCGCGTCGCGCAATTACGGCTGGCGACCGGATTGCTGCAGGGGGCGATACTTTATTTTCTGTATTGGTCCATCAAGAACACCGGATGGCCGGTCGCCAACATGTATTTCTTTGCGCCGCTGGTAATTATTTTCCTGTTCGTGCCGGCGTTGTTTGTTTCCAGTCTCGGTCATCTTGAAAAGCGGCGCATTGCCATCTGGATGTGTGCGGCAGTGGCGATCTGCATCGGATTGACGGCGTATGACATCTGGCGTTCCGCCTTCGTGCCGTCGGACCGGTTTTTCTTCGGTGGCAAAACAGCCGGCTATACGCCTTCCGGCTGGCTGCTGTTTTTTCTGCCGGCCGGTTTCTATATCGCGCATGCGCTGGTGCTCGCGGGCGCAAACGACAATCGTCGCATCGCCGGCTATCCCTCCTATTTCGAGGCGGCGTGGAAGCTCATCATCCAGATCGCTTTTTCGCTGCTGTTCGTCGGTGTGCTGTGGCTGATCTTGTGGCTGGGTGCGATGCTGTTCATGCTGGTCAAACTTGATTTTCTGCGCGAACTTCTCCAGCGCTCGTGGTTCTGCGTCATCGTGACCACATTTTCTTTTTCCACCGCGTTGCATGTGACCGATGTGCGGCCCGGCATCGTGCGCGGCATCCGCAGTCTGCTGCTGGTATTGATGTCATGGCTGCTGCCGGTCACGACCTTGATTGTCGGCGGCTTTCTGGCCAGTCTGCCGTTTGCCGGGCTCGAACCGCTCTGGGCCACGCGCCATGCCACTTCGGTACTGCTGGGCGCAACGGCGACACTGGTTTTGCTGATCAATGCAGCATTCCAGAGTGGCGAACTGGACAAGCAAGTCGCACGCGTGCTGCGCATCGTGGCCAGACTGGCCTGCATCCTGCTGCTGCCGATGACGCTGATCGCAATCTACTCGCTCGCGTTGCGCGTGCAGCAATACGGCTGGACCAGCGATCGCGTGATCGCCGCCGCCAGCCTGCTGGTGGCAACCTGTTACGCATGCGGCTATTTGTGGGCGGCTGTGGAACGCGGCACGTGGCTGGCGCGCATTGCGCCGACCAATATTGCAACGGCATTCGTGGTGCTGGCGGTTCTGGTGGCGTTGTTTACACCGATTGCAGATCCGGCGCGCCTGTCGGTTTCCAGCCAGCTGGCACGACTGGAAAACGGCAAGGTCAGTGCGGAGAAATTCGACTACGACTATCTGCGATTCGATGGCGCCCGTTACGGCAACGATGCGTTGCAAACACTCAAGGCGACTACTGCCGGTGCCGATGCCGCGACAATCAGGGCGCGTGCCGAAGCGGCACTTCAGGCTAAAAACAAGTGGGATCGCAACCAGCAGAAACCTGCCGCGGATGCGCATACGCGTGCGGCCGGCATCACGGTCTGGCCAAGAGGCCAGTCCTTGCCGGCCGGATTCGTCGAGCAGGACTGGACTGCGAACACGCGGAATTACATGCTGCCGGAATGCCTGATGCAGCAGCATAAAAAATGCAATGCCTACCTGGTCGATATGAATGACGATGGCAAGATCGACATCCTGATCAGGAATGCGGAAAATCGCGGTCGATTCGTCGTCTTCACGTTGGGAGCCGATGGCACATGGCAACTGGGCGGACTTCTGAACGGCCCGCAATCGGGTTGCGAGGAATCGACCCGGGCACTGGAAGAAGGTCGTTATCAACTCGCCGTGCCGTTGTTCCGGGATCTGCAGATCGAGGGTCAACGCTGGCATGTGGAGCCCTGGCCGTCAGAGCAGGGCAAATGCCAAAACGCCCAAAAACAATAACCGTTTCGGCAAACGCTGCAGCATCGCAGGAACGATGGCGATGATGCACGGCCTGAATACAAACACGACTTGTAGGGTTAAGAAACACGACATCCGAATTCGTACTAGAATTTAAAGCGTACGGACTGCGGAAATCAGTCCGTCATCGGTTCAACTGAACAAGGAGGAAGTGGCTGAACTCTTGAATTTCGAAGTTATCGAACGTTTGGGCCCATGGGGCATAAACAGTCAAACTAGGAGGGAAAGATGGATAAAGCACTGAAATCGTGTCCGCTTTGCGGCAGCGGGGCGGAATTGAAAGAAGCCCATTACCTTGAATCCGAATTGCCTTACAGCTACGTGCATTGCATGAATGAAGAATGCACCTTGAGTCATAACACTGCGCATTTCAGCGGCGATAGCGAAAGCAAAAACAGCCAGAATGCGGTCGCGGCATGGAACAAGCGGCAGAATGTCCCTGAAATGCATTAACGGCAGCACAACAGCAGACGAAAAAACGGCCTGATCAAATCAGGCCGTTTTTATTTTTTATATCCACTCCCCGTTTATAGCGGTGACCGGATTCTCCTCCCCGTTATTCTTGCCGTTCAGGCTATCGCGATTCCGCAACGATGATGGTGCTGTCGCCTGTCGCGTCGCTGTGCACGACGGTCGCGCAGAAGAAGCTCAATGCAGCCGCTGCCGAGATCAGTCCGATGGTTGAAAATTTACGCATTTTTTCTCTCCGTTATCAAGCAGGGGGAATGATTGCCTGCCGTGAAACGAATCATAGGGAATGCCGTTCGCCGCAGATATCAGCGTTCTCCGTATCTTGCTGTAGGAAAAGACGAGATTGTGTGCACATGACTTCCTGCAATGAAAAGGTCCGCCGAAGCGGACCTTTTCCAGACCTTGTCATCCGCTGAGAGCGGTCCTGAGCGCAATGCGATCAGATCATCACGATACCCACCACGATCGCGATCAGGAACGACCATTTGATCGCGTAATACGCAAACTTGTTGCGTGCCTTCAGACGCTTGAAAGCGGCGCGCACCGCATAGATGTATCTGAATGCCTTGTTGACGCCACCGGTGCGATCCTGCATGTCGTTCGGCGCGGCCGTTGCCGCCATCACCGTGCTGCTGAACCAGTGATTGACGGCTTGTGCCCAGCGCCATTTCATCTTGCGTTCCAGATCGCAGAACAGGATGATGCGGTTCTTGTCGCTCTCGTTGGCGGCCCAGTGGATATAGGTTTCGTCGAAGATCACCGCTTCGCCGTCGCGCCAGCTGTAGCGCACGCCGTCGACGTCGATGAAGCAGCGGTCGTCATTCGGCGTCACCAGCCCGAGGTGATAGCGCAGCGAGCCCGCATAGGGATCGCGATGCTTGCCGAGATCGGCACCCGGCGGCAGTTGCGTGAACATCGCCGCCTTGATGGTCGGGATCGCATCGAGGATGGCGACAGTGCGCGGGCAGCGCTGCACGGCCGACGGATGGCTCTCGCCGTACCATTTCAGATAGAAGCGCGTCCAGCCACGACGGAAGAAGGAGTTGAAGCCGGCATCGTCCATGTTGGCCGACGCCTTGATTTCGCCCTGCAGCGCGACTGCTTCGTCACGAATGACCTGCCATTGTTCGGCCAGCGCTTTCAGTTCCGGATAGCTGTTGACGTCGTGATACGGCCGATCCGGCAGGCTGGAAAACAGCGTCATGAACGCATTGATCGGCGCCATGAAGGTGGAATGGTCGGTCGACTGGCGCAGCCATTTATGCCGCACCTTGCCGCGATAGTGTGTGTAACAAACACTGCTGAGAAACAGCGTGATGAGAATCCATTTAATCATTTGCCGTGAATCAAATATGTGCGAAGCGTGAATTGTACTGAACTGCCGGCAAACATGCTTGGACACGAGGACAGGCAAGGCGGCCCGATTGCACCGTCGTCCAAACGATGCAATCAGGCAGGTTATCGGGCAACGCCAAGGCTGCCCGGTAGCTCCGGCCTTACTTGATCGTATCCAATACCGCGTTCAACGTCTTGCTTGGTCGCATGGCCTGACGGGTCTTGGCTGCATCGGGATGATAGTAGCCGCCAATATCGACCGCCTTGCCCTGTGCTGCTTTCAGCTCCGCGACAATGGTCGCTTCGCTCTCGGTCAACGCCTTTGCCGGCGCCTTGAACTGTGCCTGCAACGCAGTATCTTCGGTTTGCTCGGCCAGCGCCTGTGCCCAGTACAGCGCCAGATAAAAATGGCTGCCGCGATTGTCGAGGCCGCCGACGGCACGTGCGGGCGACTTGTCGGTATCGAGGAATTTGCCGGTAGCCTGATCCAGCGTTTTTGCCAGAACCAGCGCCTTCTTGTTGCCGTTCGCGTCGCCCAGATGTTCGAGTGAGGCGGCGAGCGCCATGAATTCACCCAGCGAATCCCAACGCAGGAAATCCTCTTCGACAAACTGTTGCACATGTTTCGGCGCGGAGCCGCCGGCACCTGTTTCGAACAGACCGCCACCAGCCATCAACGGCACGATCGACAGCATCTTGGCGCTGGTGCCGAGTTCCATGATCGGGAACAGATCGGTCAGGTAGTCGCGCAGCACGTTGCCGGTCACCGAGATCGTGTCCTGCCCCTTGCGGATGCGGTCAATCGTCAACTTCGTTGCATCGACCGGCGACAGGATGCGCAGATCGAGTCCCGTTGTATCGTGATCCTTCAGATAGCGGTTCACCTTGGCGATGATCTGCGCATCGTGCGCACGTTTTTCATCGAGCCAGAACACGGTCGGCGTGCCGGTTGCACGTGCACGATTGACGGCGAGCTTGACCCAGTCTTGGATCGGCGCATCCTTGGTCTGGCACATGCGGAACAGATCGCCTGCTTCGACTTTCTGTTCGAGCAGCACGGTTCCCTTTGCATCGGTGACGCGCACCACGCCGTCAGCTGCGATCTGGAAGGTCTTGTCGTGTGAGCCGTATTCTTCCGCAGCCTGCGCCATCAGGCCGACGTTCGGCACCGTGCCCATCGTGACCGGATCGAACGGGCCGTTCTTCTTGCAGTCATCGATCACGGCTTGGTAAATGCCGGCATAGCAGCGATCGGGAATCACGGCCTTCATGTCCTGCAGCTTGCCTTCCGCATTCCACATCTTGCCGGAGTCGCGAATCATGGCCGGCATCGATGCATCGATGATCGTGTCGCTCGATACGTGCAGATTGGTGATGCCTTTGTCGGAATTGACCATCGCAACGGCGGCGCGTTGCGTGTAGGCTGCCTGGATGTCTTTTTCGATCTCGGCTTGCTTGTCGGCCGGGAGCGTCTTGATGCGTGCATACAGATCGCCAAGACCGTTGTTCGGATCGAAACCGATTTCCTTCAATGTCGCTGCATGTTTGGCGAGCGCATCCTTGTAGAACACCGAGACCGCGTGGCCGAAGATGATCGGGTCCGATACCTTCATCATCGTTGCCTTCAGGTGCACGGAAAACAGAACGCCCTTCGCTTTCGCATCGGCGATCTGCGCGTCAAGGAAACTGCGCAAGGCATTCTTGCTCATCACCGATGCATCGATGATCTCGCCTGCCTTGACGGCAGTTTTCTCTTTCAGCACGGTGGTCTTGCCGTCGGCACCAACCAATGCGATCTGCACGTTGCCCGCTTCGGCGATCAATGCCGATTTTTCGCTGTCGTAGAAATCGCCGTTCTCCATGTGCGTAACATGCGATTTCGAATCGGCCGACCATGCGCCCATCTTGTGCGGATGCTTGCGCGCATAGTTCTTCACCGATAGCGGTGCGCGGCGATCGGAATTGCCTTCGCGCAGAACGGGATTGACCGCACTGCCCTTGATCTTGTCGTAGCGCGACTGGATGTCTTTCTCTTGATCGCTCTTTGCTTCGTCCGGATAGTCGGGCAGCTTGTAGCCTTGTTCCTGCAGTTCCTTGATCGCGGCTGTCAGCTGCGGCATCGATGCGCTGATGTTCGGCAGCTTGATGATGTTGGCTTCGGGTTTGGTCGCCAGTTCGCCGAGTTCGGCCAGCGCGGGGCTGATCTTCTGGCTGTCGTTCAGGAATTCGGGAAACGCCGCGATGATGCGGCCCGCCAGCGAAATGTCGCGCGTTTCGACTGCGATACCGGAAGAGCGCGTGAAGGCTTCGACGATCGGCAGCAGCGAGTAAGTCGCCAGCGCAGGTGCTTCGTCGGTCAGGGTATAGATGATCTTGGAGGTATTGGACATGGGCGTGTGTGTACGGAAGTGAGGGTGGGCCGGAAAAAGGGAATGCATCGATCGGGTAAGGTTCCGATCGATGTCATGCCCTGCTGTGGAAAGCCTGATACCGCATTGTCGCCAAAATCCGGGATTTCGGCAAAGGACGGCCGGATTACTTGCCGATGCAGAATCTGCTGAAGATCACGCCGAGCAAATCGTCGGAGGTAAATTCACCCGTGATGCTGCTCAAGCGTTCCTGCGCCAGACGCAATTCTTCCGCAAACAGATCCAGCGCCGGATCGGTGGCGTCGCTGTCGTGCGCGGCATGTTGTGCCGCCATTTCCAGATGATCATGCGCCGATTTCAATGCGATCAGATGACGTTCGCGCGCGAGGTACAGCGACTCGCCGGTTTGCTGCCAGCCGATCAGGCGCAGCAGTTCGGTGCGCAGCAATTCCATGCCGGTCAGGTCGGTCGCGGACAGATAGATGTGCGTGGCATCCGGCATGCGATCGACGGCGGGCCGGTGGCCGGACAGGTCGATCTTGTTCCAGATACGCATGACCGGCACATTGGCGGGGAAGCGTTCGACGATCTGCTCGTCCTCGCGCGTCGGACCGCGTGACGCATCCAGCATGTGCACGATCACGTCGGCCTTCTGCACGGCAGCCCATGTGCGTTCGATGCCGATGCGTTCGACTTCGTCGCCGGCGTCGGCGGCATCGCGGATGCCGGCGGTATCGATCACGTTGATCGGCACGCCTTCAATCTGGATCGTCTCGGTCACCTTGTCGCGCGTGGTGCCGGCAATCGGCGTGACGATCGCGACATCGCTGCCGGCGAGCGCATTCAGCAGCGATGATTTGCCGACGTTCGGTTGTCCGGCCAGCACGATGTTCAGGCCGTCGCGCAGCAATGCACCTTGCGCAGCCTGACTGAAGACGCGTTGCAGCGCCTCGCGAATGGCGGTGAGCTGGCCGCGTGCGTCGGATTGCTGCAGGAAATCGATATCTTCTTCGGGGAAATCCAGCGTCGCTTCCACCAGCATGCGCAGGTTGGTGACGCGATCGACCAGATCCTGGATGGTTTTGGAAAACGCGCCGGACAGCGATTGCGACGCCGATTTGGCGGCCGCTTCGGTCGATGCCTCGATCAGGTCCGCGACGGCTTCGGCCTGCGCCAGATCGAGTTTGTCGTTGAGGAATGCGCGGTGCGTGAATTCGCCCGGTTGCGCCAGCCGCAATCCGATATCGGCGCCGGCTTGCAGGCAGCGTGCGAGCAGCATCTGCAGCACGACCGGCCCGCCGTGGCCCTGCAACTCCAGCACATCTTCGCCGGTATAGGAATGCGGCGCCTTGAAATAGATCGCCAGACCCTGATCGATCACGCTGCCATCATCATTGAGAAAGCTCAGATAGGTCGCATGACGCGGTTGCAACGCAGTGCCTTTTTCGGGGCCGCACACGGCTTCGATGACGCTGGAGAGATTTTTGCCGGAGACGCGGACGACGCCGATGCCGCCGCGACCGGGTGCGGTGGCGATGGCGGTAATGGGAGAGGAGTCAAAGTTCATGAAGTCATTCTAAGTTTGTTCAAATGCGGAGCGCAACAAAAAAGCCCGCGAATGGCACGGGCTTTTTGAATAAGCGGGTCATTGCAACAACCCGTGACGGGAATGCGGCTTAGTCGCTCTTCTTCCCGCTGCTCATCTTGTTGCTGATCACCCATTGCTGTGCGATCGACAGGATGTTGTTGACGACCCAGTACAGCACGAGACCGGCCGGGAAGAAGAAGAACATCACCGAGAAAGCGATCGGCATGAACATCATCAGCTTGGCCTGCACCGGATCCGGCGGAGTCGGATTCAGCTTGGTCTGGATGAACATCGAAATCGCCATCAGCACCGGCAGGATGTACCACGGATCGGGCGATGCCAGATCGTGAATCCAGCCGATCCACGGCGCGTTGCGCATTTCCACGCTGGCCAGCAGCACCCAGTACAGCGAGATGAAGACCGGGATCTGAACCACCATCGGCAGACAGCCGCCGAGCGGATTGATCTTTTCCTTCTTGTACAGCTCCATCATTGCCGCATTCATTTTCTGCGGCTCGCCCTTGTAGCGTGTGCGGATGTCGGTCATCTTCGGCGTGACCAGTTTCATCTTCGCCATGCTGCGATAACCGGCGGCGGACAACGGGAAGAACGCCAGCTTGATGACGATCGTCAGGACGATGATGGTCCAGCCCCAGTTGCCGAGGATCTGGTGAATGTGCGTCATCAGCCAGAAGATCGGTTTGGCAATGATGGTCAGCCAGCCGTAATCCTTGACCAGTTCAAAGCCGGGAGCGACTTCTTCCAGACGCTTGGATTCCTGCGGACCGGAGTACAGGGTTGCGTCCATCGATTTGGTCGCGCCCGGTGCGATCGTGCCGAGTGGCAGTTTGGTTTCGACGGCATACAGGTCGGTGCCGAGTTTGCGCGTGGAGATTTCACGCTCTGCGCCGGCCGGCGGGACGAAGGCCGAAACAAAGTAATGCTGCACCATCGCGATCCAGCCGTTGTCGGCTTTGATCGCGTGTTCGACCTTGCCTTTTTCGATCGAATCGAATTTCACTTTCTGGAACTTGTCGGCTTCGGTGTAGACAGCCGGTCCGGTGAAGGTGCTGTAGAACATCGATTCGTTGCCCAGCTTGGCGCCGTCGCGTACCAGTTGCAGGTACAGCGATGGGGCGATCGGTGCGCCGGTATTGTTCACGATGTCGTGCTTGATATCGATGCGGTAGTCGTTGCGCTTGAACGTGAACGTCTTGATCAGCTTGACGCCGTGCTGTTCAGCCGTGAGGACCAGCTGCACCTGATTGGCATCGCCCAGCGTATGCGAACCGGGCTGCGCGACGTACATCGACTGGTGATTCGGATAGACGCCGCCGGTCAGGCCGGTCTGGCCCAGATAAGTGCGCGGCGGGGTCGAATCGAACAGCACCAGATTCTTGGTCTTGTCGCCGCTTTCGTGATGCTGCAGCAATTCCAGGTGGCTGATCACGCCGCCGGCGGTGTCGATTTCTGCCTTGATCAGATCGGTGGTGATGACGATGCGCTCATTCTTGACCGGCGCAACGCCTGCAGGAATGTTGTTCGCCGTGCTGGCTGCGGTCGGCACATCCGTGGTCGGCGTGGCAGGCACGTTGTTCGCGCCCGCAGCAGCAGGCTTGGCCGCCTGCGTCGCTGCCGGGTTGTCGAAGAAGAAGGATGGTTTGCCGGTGTAGCGGTTGTAGTTATCCCACAGCAGCAGCAGCGAAAACGAAAACACAACCCACAGGACGGTACGTTTGATATCCATAATGTCTTAATCAGTAATCAGGAATGGCCGCAACCGCAAGCGGTTGTAGAAGTAGTTTTGGTTGACGATTTTTTTTCGGGTACAAGATCGACGCCGCCCGGATGCCACGGATGGCATTTGCAGAGGCGTTGGGCCGACAGCAGACCGCCCTTCAGGGCGCCGTGCTGTTCGATGGCTTCCATCGCGTAATGCGAGCAGCTTGGATAGAAGCGGCAGTTCTGGCCGAGAAACGGGCTGATGCCCAATTGATAGCCGCGCACCAGCAGCAACAGGATCTTTTTCATGGATTCGTCTCTGGCAAACGCTGTCCCTGGGAAGCGAACAGCCGCGTCAATTCTTCCCGCAACAGGATCTTCAGGCCGGCACTGGTTGCCGGGCCTTTTTTCGTATTGACAGGCTGCGACAGGCGAACGATGCAATCGATCGACGGCAATGCCGTTTGTCGAAACAGTTCGCGCGTCATGCGCTTGATCGTATTGCGCGTCACGGCGCGGGGTGCCAGGCGTTTGGCGGCGACCACACCCAGACGGGCATGCGGCAGATCGGTCTGGCGGGTGTAGAGGACAAAATGCGCGGTTCGATACACGGGTCGCAAACGAAAAACGGATGAAAATTCATCCGTTTTAACGATCCGCCGATCGCGTGCAAAATTGAACGAACGATCGCCGGTCACGCCATTCGCTTAAGCAGCGAGGCGTTTGCGGCCTTTGGCGCGGCGTGCGTTAAGCACAGCGCGGCCACCGCGGGTTGCCATGCGGACGCGGAAGCCATGAGTGCGCTTGCGGCGTACGACGGAAGGTTGGTAAGTACGTTTCATTGTGGTCTCGCTAATCAGCAAAAAATAAATCGGAACATCACGCGCCCATCGCCAAAATCTTGGGCAGCTGGTGCATGCTGATGCCTGAGCGGCGACAACACAACGATCCAACATCCTGGGTAGTGAACCCTGAATTAGACAGCATTTTCTGCTTGTCTGTCAATTACTTAGCGTGGTTTTGCTTGACGATCTCTTTTTGAAATAAGCATCCAGCCTGTGGATAACTTCGCCCGGCGGGGGTAGAATAGGCGCGACGTGTGGCGAGCCTCAGGCACATAAACAGACCACCCAAGGGAAGAGCGGCACCGCCCCTTGCATCAATATCAAGTAGACGATTCATGGAAAATTTCTGGCAGACCTGTTCCGCCCAGCTGGAACAGGAATTGACGCCTCAACAATATAGTGCGTGGATCAAACCGCTGGCACCGCTCGATTACGAGGACGGTACGCTGCGCATCGCCGCGCCGAATCGTTTCAAGCTCGATTGGGTCAAAACCCAGTTCGCCAGCCGTATCACCACTATCGCCGCCCAATTCTGGGACATGCCGGTCGACGTGCAGTTCGTCCTTGATCCGAGGCTGGCTTCGCCAAAGAAGCCGGTGGCGCAATCCGGTTTTGCCGGTCAGCCCGACAATGTGCCGGCTAACGTGCTGGAACCGATTCCGTCGAACGAGGCCGAGCAAACGCCGCGCCGCGACCAGAGCCGTATTAATACAGCGCTGACGTTTGACAGTTTCGTCACCGGCAAGGCCAACCAGCTGGCACGTGCGGCGGCCATCCAGGTCGCCAACAATCCCGGCAGTTCATACAACCCGCTGTTCTTGTATGGTGGTGTGGGTTTGGGTAAAACCCACTTGATCCATGCCATCGGCAATCAGGTTCTGGCCGACAATCCCAACATCAAGATTCGCTACATCCACGCAGAACAGTACGTTCGCGACGTAGTGACCGCTTACCAGCGCAAGGGTTTTGACGATTTCAAACGCTACTACCATTCGCTCGATCTGTTGCTGATCGACGACATCCAATTCTTCGGCGGCAAGAGCCGCACGCAGGAAGAATTCTTCTATGCGTTCGAGGCGTTGATTGCGGCAAAGAAACAAATCATTATCACCAGCGACACCTATCCGAAGGAAATCAGCGGCATGGATGACCGCCTGATTTCCCGCTTCGACTCCGGCCTGACGGTCGCCGTCGAACCGCCGGAACTGGAAATGCGCGTTGCCATTCTGCTAAAGAAAGCGATCCAGGAAGGCGTCACCTTCTCCGACGATGTGGCGTTTTTTGTTGCCAAACATCTACGCTCCAACGTCCGTGAACTCGAAGGCGCCCTGCGCAAGATCCTCGCTTACTCCCGTTTTCACGGCAAAGACATCACGATTGAAGTTGTCAAGGATGCACTGAAAGACCTGCTTTCGGTGCAGAATCGCCAGATCTCGGTCGAGAACATCCAGAAGACCGTGGCCGACTTTTTCAATATCAAGGTGGCGGATATGTACTCCAAGAAGCGCCCCGCCAATATTGCCCGGCCGCGCCAGATTGCGATGTATCTTGCCAAGGAATTAACACAAAAAAGCCTGCCGGAAATCGGCGAACTGTTCGGCGGCCGTGATCATACGACCGTCCTGCATGCGGTCCGGAAGATCGCCGCCGACCGCGGCAAGAGCCCGGAATGCAACCACGAGTTGCACGTTCTGGAACAGACATTAAAAGGATAAGTCAGCTGCCTACCGGCCTGTGGATAACTTTGTGGATATCCGTGGGATAACCGGTGGATAGCAGGTGAATAACTGGCAGTCGGCACAAAATCGCAGCAAACAGGGGTTTTGACCGGGTGTTTCTGTCAAAATACAGGGTGTCGTTGCTGGAGCCGTTCAGTTAAAAACTGTGCCGACCGCATTCATTCGCGATGGATGATTTCCCCGATCGGGGCGGCGTGAAAAGAATACTGACCGGCATCGGGTTATAGCCGGCGTTTATCAAGTAAGTTGCAGTGGTTGCTTCAGCATTGGATTACTGAATACCGCATCCGTTTAACTATCGATAAGGATCTAACTATGCAATTGGTCAAAACCCAACGAGACGCGCTGCTTCGTCCGTTGCAGATTGTGAGTGGTATTGTCGAGCGTCGGCACACATTGCCGATTCTGGCCAATATCCTCATTCGCAAGGATGGCGAACGCGTTTCTTTCCTGTCGACCGATATCGAAGTGCAGATCACCACGCACGCGCAAGTCGGCAGCGGCAACGATGTGGCATCGACCACAGTCGCTGCGCGCAAGCTGCTCGATATTCTGCGCGCGCTGCCGGATTCCGGTGATGTCTCGCTCACACTGGCCAACAAGCGCATGACAGTGCAATCGGGCAAATCCCGTTTTGCATTGCAAACGCTGGCCGCGGAAGAATTCCCGACCGTTGCGCAAGCCGAGCAATACAACGCCAAGGTCACGCTGCCGCAGAAGACATTGAAGCACCTGTTCAACATGGTGCACTTCTCGATGGCGCAGCAGGACATTCGTTATTATTTGAACGGCCTGTTGCTGGTCGTTGACGGCAAGAACGTGATTGCGGTTGCGACCGACGGTCACCGCCTCGCGTTCTGCCAGGTAGCGACCGAGCAGGAATTCGCGCGCCAGGAAGTCATCATCCCGCGCAAGACCATCATCGAGCTGCAGCGCCTGCTGGAAGATACCGACCAGCCCGTCGATCTGGAGATCGCCAACAACCAGGTCAAGCTCACGTTCAGCGATATCGAACTGATCTCCAAACTGGTCGAAGGCAAGTTCCCCGATTACACCCGCGTGGTGCCGAAGGGCTACAAGAACAACTTCACGATCGGTCGCGATGCCCTGCTGCGTTCGCTGCAGCGCGCCGCGATCATGACGTCCGACAAGTTCAAGGGTGTGCGTTGCATCATGAGCCCGGGTAGCATGAAGATCAGCTCTACCAATGCCGATCAGGAAGAAGCGGTAGAAGAAATTGAAATCGATTACGGCGGCGACAGCGTCGATATCGGCTTCAACGTCACCTACCTGCTCGACGTATTGAACAACCTCAAAGGCGACAGCATCAACATCGCCCTTGGCGACGCCAACTCATCGGCGTTGATCACCGTACCGGACAATCCCGACTTCAAATATGTCGTGATGCCGATGCGTATTTAGTAGTCATTTTTATCACGGCTTGAGAGTGAAATACCGAGCGGCGAAGGCCCGAAAAAGCCTTTAAAAACCGGTGTTTCACCCCCAAGTAAGATGATTACCGCAACGGTCAATCAGACGCCTTTTCCCTCTTCGGCCACGAAGACCAAGCAAGAGAAGACCTCACCGTTGCGCCATCACCAGTAACTGTATTTAAAGGTAGCCATGTCCGCGATCCCGAACGACAACACCCCGCAATCGCCATCCGCGCTTTCCGCCGCATACGGCGCCTCGTCCATCCAGATTCTTGAAGGTCTGGAAGCCGTACGCAAGCGCCCTGGCATGTACATCGGCGATACGTCGGACGGCACCGGCCTGCATCACTGCGTGTTTGAAGTGCTGGACAACTCCATCGATGAATCGCTGGCCGGCCATTGCACCGAGATCCACGTCACCATCCACTCCGACAATTCGATTTCCGTGACCGATAACGGTCGCGGCATTCCGACCGGCATCAAGTGGGACGACAAGCACGAGCCTAAACGCAGCGCGGCAGAAATCGTCATGACCGAGCTGCACGCCGGCGGCAAGTTCGATCAGAACTCGTATAAAGTTTCCGGCGGTTTGCACGGCGTCGGCGTGTCTTGCGTCAATGGTTTGTCCAAACTGTTGAAGCTGACGATTCGCCGCGATGGCAAAACGCACTACATGGAATTTGTCCGTGGCGTGCCGCAGAACCGTGAAGTCGAAACCATCGACGGCATGGTCGTCTCGCCAATCAAAGTCATCGGCGACACCGACAAGCGCGGCACCGAAGTCCACTTCTGGGCCGATGAAGAAATCTTCAACAATGTCGAGTTTCACTACGACATTCTCGCCAAGCGTATCCGCGAACTGTCCTTTCTCAACAACGGCGTGCAACATCAAACTGACCGACCAGCGTACCGGCAAGGAAGAAATTTTCGCGTTCGAAGGCGGCACCCGTGGCTTCGTTGAATACATCAACAAAGCCAAGAGCGTATTGCACCCAACGATTTTCCAGGCAACCGGCGAACGCTTGTCCGATCAAGGCACCAACGTCTCCGTCGACGTTTCCATGCAATGGAACGACGCCTACAACGAACAAGTGCTCTGCTTCACCAACAACATTCCGCAACGCGACGGCGGCACCCATCTGACCGGCCTGCGCGCCGCGATGACGCGCGTCATCAACAAATACATCGAAGAACACGAGTTCGCCAAAAAAGCCAAAGTCGAAGTCACCGGCGACGACATGCGCGAAGGTCTGACCTGCGTCCTGTCCGTCAAAGTGCCTGAACCAAAATTCAGCTCGCAGACAAAAGACAAACTGGTATCAAGCGAAGTGCGCGGTCCGGTCGAAGAGATCGTCGCCAAGACGCTGACCGATTTCCTGCCGAAAAACCGAACGACGCCAAGATCATCTGCGGCAAGATCGTCGAAGCAGCCCGCGCGCGCGAAGCCGCACGCAAGGCGCGCGACCTCACCCGTCGCAAAGGCATCATGGACGGCCTCGGCCTCTCCGCCAAACTGGCCGACTGCCAGGAAAAAGATCCAGCCCTGTGCGAACTCTACGTAGTCGAAGGTGATTCCGCAGGCGGCTCCGCCAAGCAAGGCCGCGACCGCAAGTTCCAGGCGATCCTGCCGTTGCGCGGTAAAGTCCTCAACGTCGAAAAAGCCCGCTTCGAAAAGATGCTCTCCAGCGAGCAGATCACCACTCTGATCGCCACGCTGGGCACCAGCATCGGCGCGGACGAATTCAACATCGACAAGCTGCGCTATCACCGCATCATCATCATGACCGATGCCGACGTCGACGGCGCCCACATCCGCACCCTGCTGCTCACGCTGCTGTATCGTCAGATGCCGCTGCTGGTCGAGCGCGGCCACGTCTACATCGCGCAACCGCCGCTGTACAAGGTCAAGCACGGCAAGGACGAGCGTTACCTCAAGGATGACGTGGAAGAAGCCGTCTACATGATGCAGATCGCGCTCAACGATGCATCGCTGATCCCGTCGGAAGGCGCAGCACCGATCAGCGGCGATGCACTGGCCGAACTGGTCCGCCAATACAACACCGCCAACGCCATCATCAACCGCCTCACCCGCGCAGTCGATGGCGCAGCGCTCACCGCCATCATGACCGGCGTGACGCTCGATCTCAGCAACAGCGAGGCAGCAGAAGCATCCGCCAAGCGCCTGCAGGACGGCATCAACGAATCATCGGTGGAAGTTCACGTCCGCTACGACGAACTGGCCGACAAGTACGCACTGCGCATTCACCGCATGTACCACGGCAACGTCAAGGTCAGCGCCATCGACGCGGACTTCGTCACCGGCCCGGACTACACCGTCCTCGCCGCTGCCGCTGCAACCTTCAAGGGATTGATCGGCCTGGGCGCAATGGTCCAGCGCGGCATCGGCGAGAAGGCCAAGACCACCGGCATCAACGATTTCCACCAGGCGATGAACTGGCTGCGCAGCGAAGCAGAACGCAACGTCGGCAAGCAACGCTACAAAGGACTGGGCGAGATGAACCCGGAACAACTGTGGGAAACAACGATGGACCCAACCGTGCGCCGCCTGCTCAAAGTGCAGATTGAAGATGCGATTGCGGCTGATCAGATTTTCACGACGTTGATGGGTGATGATGTGGAACCGCGGAGAGCGTTTATTGAATTGAATGCGCTGTCTGCGGGGAATATTGATATTTAGTTCCCGTTAATGAGGTTGAATAAATAAAAATGCCCTAATTTATTAGGGCATTTTTATTTAAATCTTTTAAAGCAATGGCCGAGATTACGTTATACCTATGTCGGGATATAAAGTTTTGCTACAAATTTAAGCTCTTTTAATGTTTCACAAAGCTCTACGCAGGTCGCAAGTGAATCAATAAAGCCTTCTCTACCCCGTTTTATACGAATGGCATGTTGATTTGCATCGAAAACTGACCCACTTAGCCGCATAATTTGCATCCAAAACTGACCCACGTTTAGAACACAATCCTACTTACCAAAGTGAGTGGGAGATTGGAGTGATCGACGTGGCATTACTTGGAATAATTCGACGCTGGCACCTTCGTGACCAGGTCTCATTGAGGGAGATATCCAAACGACTGGGGATCTCTCGAAATACCGTCAGGCGCTATCTGCGCGCTGAAACTGTCGAGCCAGCCTATGCTGATCGACGTTCCCCGACTTCTCTCGATAAATATGCGTTCAAGCTTTCGGCCTGGTTGAAGACCGAGGCAACGAAGTCACGCAAGCAACGACGGACTTTGAAACAGATGCACATCGATCTATGTGCATTGGGATTTGAAGGGTCGTATGACCGGGTCGCAGCTTTCGCCAGACAGTGGAAGGTGGATCAGTTAGAGAGGGTCAACTCTGCGAGCAAATCAACACAGGATGCCTTGATTGGGAATAGACCCGGCGATGCCTTTTAACTCCGCCAGACGTCGGCTTGCAGTTGCCAGTTTTTTAAGAATTGCGGGGGAATCGAAACGGGTAGCGTCTAATTGCTCAAGAGGGGAAATGGATGCCATTTTGATGAATCCCTGATTGATATGTATAGAAAATCGATATTTCTATACATGTTAATGCAAATGTGTATAGAAAAAGGCGATTTTTATACATATGCATACTGATATGTATAGAAATTTGAGAAATTTATACACATTTGCGTTAAGACCTCTCCTAATCACCACTCCCCAACAAACGTATCGCGGAATTGCCGTAACCAATCCAATCTGACTTCCCCAAGCTTTCGCCCCGCTTCCGTCTGCATGCTGGCCGGCAGCGTGGCGAGCTTGGCTTCGATGTGGTCCAGCGCGTAGGCGCGATCGTCCAGTGCGCGATGCAGCGCCAGCGGATCGTCCGGATGCGCGAGGGCTGATTCCATTCTTCCCGCCGTGTAGAACAAGCGTGCAAGGCCGACTGCGCCCAGCGCGTCCAGACGGTCGGCATCCTGCACGATCTTCGCTTCAATCGTGGTCGGCGTGATCGCTGCGGAAAAGCTGTGCGCTTCGATCGCGTGTGCGGTGCCTTGCATTTTGTCCTGGGGGAAGCCGGCTTCAGCCAGTTTCTCGCAGGCGAGTTGCGCGGCCAGTCGGGATGCCTGCGCGCGGTCGGGATGGTTTTTCGGGAGGTTGACGATGTCGTGCAGATAGCATGCGGCCTGCACCACCATCGCGTCGGCTTGCGGGTAGTCGGCCAGCAGCGTTTGCGCGGCGTTCCATACGCGGTGCAGGTGGTTGAGGTCGTGCGCGCCGTCTTCCTGGTTGTCTGCGGTGGCGATGGCGATCAGGCGAGTTTGCCAGTCTTGTAGTGTTGCTTGCATAGGGGAAAATGATTGATGACGAAGGGTGTCAGGATAAGGCAGAAGCGTGATCTTTATCCGGATTCGTGCGAGGATTGGTTGCGGTGTTCTTCCGTTCCTGAAGAAGAGGCAAGGCGATGAAACGATATCGAAAAATTCTTGGCGCAACGCTGATCGTGGCTTCCGTTCTGCTGTTGCTGGACGGTTGCGGCGGCTATGCACATCAACCGGGCGGCGCTTCCGGGGTGCAGATGTATGGCACGGTGGATGTGGGTGTATCGCACGAGAGTCGTTAGGAATGGCGCAGCAGTCGATGGCGGGCATGCCATTGATTGCATGCCGCCTGCGCTCAGGCCGGATTGACGGTCCACCAGTAGCCGATGCCGCTGTCGTTGCGCAGTACATAGCGCACGTCGCCGATAAAGCGTTGCGGGAAGGGCGCTGCCTGGCGTCCGTCTGCTTCATCCACCATGTCGGCAACCATTCTTGCGGCCTTCTCTTTCGTCAGTGACGGATCGGTGGCGGTGGCGACGATTTCAGACAGCACGATGATGGCGCGCCGGTCCATCGGTTCGCCGTTTTCATCGGCCAGCGCGGTGATGTTGATGATGTGTCCGGTTTCCTTGGAGATGCCGGCGGTGAGCGAGAGGCCGGTGAAGAATACCTGCCGGAAGTAATCGTGTACGGCGCCGTGCGTGATCTCGACCGTGCCGATGCGGAACGACTGGCCGTATGTCCTGGCAGCATCGTTGAAGGCGTCGGCGAATTGCTGCGGGGTGAAGGCGAATTCCCGTTCCATCAGCGTATCTTGCCGGCTGGCCGGCGGTTCGGCGGGTTTGTTGTCCACGGCTTGTCCGCATGCGGTCATGCAGAGCGCCAGCAGGGCGCAAACGATCGTCTTCATGTCTCCTCCATGCACCGCGATGCAGACAGTTTGCTGCGGCATCGCGGCCTGTATTTTGTCTTGGCCGGCAGCGTCTTTGCGCTGCATTACAGGAAGATTACACCAAGCCCGATGGGGAGAGTGGGTGCTGCAATGCAGCGTGCATGAGCTCTGCTTGTTCCCAAACTGACAATCCTGTCATTTTCCTGTCAGCAACAAGACATTGACGTTGGAGTATATTTGCTGCCTCGTGGCGTCTTGTGCGCCTCCAGCCTTCGCCTTTTGCCGCGCGAAGGAATGCATCCGTAGCAGTCCGGCACCGGATGCTTCTCAACAGGAACGGAAATTACCCGATGTGGATCGTTAAAATCGCCTTGCGGAGGCCGTACACGTTCATCGTGATGGCGCTGCTGATCTTCCTGTCCACGCCGCTTGTGCTGATGCGCATGGCGACTGACATCTTCCCCGATATCGATATTCCGGTCATCAGCATCGTCTGGAACTACACCGGCATGTCCGCCGAGGAAATGGGGCAGCGCATCACCGCCACCAACGAGCGTGTGCTGACGACGACCGTCAACGACATCGAGCACATCGAATCGCAAACGCTGGGCGGCGTGGCGGTGATCAAGGTGTTCTTCCAGCCCACCGCCAACATCCAGACTGCGATTGCGCAGGTCACGGCGGTCGAGCAGGTGATCGTGCGGCAGATGCCGCCCGGCACCGCGCCGCCGCTGATCATCCAGTATTCCGCTTCCAGTATTCCTGTGGTCCAGCTCGGTTTGTCGAGCAAGACGATGTCCGAACAGTCGCTGTTCGATACCGCGCTGAACGCCGTGCGCACCAAACTGGTGACGATTCCGGGCGTCGCGATTCCCTATCCTTACGGCGGCAAGAGCCGTGTGGTGTCGGTCGATCTGGATTCGCAGGCGCTGCAGTCGAAGGGCTTGTCGCCGACCGATGTCGTCAATGCGATCAATGCGCAGAATCTGATCCTGCCGGGCGGCAGTGCCAAGTTCGGCGATACCGAATACACGGTCAAGATGAACGGCTCGCCGCAGGTGCTGGATGAGCTCAACGACCTGCCGGTGCGCACCGCCAACGGCGCGACCGTCTATCTGGGCGAAGTGGCGCACGTGCGCGACGGCTTCACGCCGCAGACCAATATCGTGCGTCACAACGGCGAGCGCGGCGTGCTGTTGTCCGTGCTGAAGAACGGCGGCGCATCGACGCTGCAGATCGTCGATAACCTGAAGGCATCGCTGAAGGACATCGTGCCGGGCCTGCCGGACGGCGTCGAACTGGTGACGCTGTTCGATCAATCGATCTTCGTCAAATCGGCGGTGAGCGGCGTGATCCATGAAGGCCTGATCGCGGCCTGCCTGACCGCCGCGATGATCCTGCTGTTCCTCGGCAACTGGCGCACCACCTGCATCATCGCGATTTCGATCCCGCTGTCGGTGCTGTCGTCGATCCTCGCGTTGTATGCACTGGGCGAGACGATCAACATCATGACCTTGGGCGGGCTCGCGCTCGCGGTGGGTATCCTGGTCGATGATGCGACGGTGACGATTGAGAATATCGAGCGCTACCTGCACATGGGCCACGATCTGGAAACGGCGATTCTCGAAGGCGCGGGCGAGATCGCGATTCCGGCGCTGGTGGCGACGCTGTGTATCTGTATCGTGTTCGTGCCGATGTTCTTCCTGACCGGCGTTGCGCGCTACCTGTTCGTGCCGCTGGCCGAGGCGGTGATCTTCGCGATGATCGCGTCGTACATCCTCTCGCGTACGCTGGTGCCGACGCTGGTGATGCTGTTCATGCGCAACGTCAAGCATGGCGAGGCGCGCGGTCCGGATCACAAGCCGAACATGCTGGAACGCGTGTACAAGAAATTCGATGCGCAGTTCGAAAAAATGCGCGGCGTCTATATCGTCATCCTCAGCACGCTGCTGCCGCGCCGTCGTTTCTATGGCGTGGTCTTCCTGCTGTTCTGCGTCACTTCGACTGGTTTGTACACAGTGCTCGGCCGCGACTTTTTCCCGAGCGTGGATGCGGGTTTGATGCGTCTGCACTTCCGTGCGCCGACCGGCACGCGGATCGAGGAAACCGCGCGCCTTGCCGACCGGATCGAAGCCGTGATCCGCGAGAAGATTCCCGCCGATGAACTGGAAAACGTGCTGGACAATCTTGGCCTGCCGTATTCCGGTATCAATCTGTCGTACAGCAACGCCGGCACCATCGGCACGCTGGACGGCGAGATCCAGATTGCATTGAAGGACGGCCACGCGCCGACCGACGATTACGTGCAGGAATTGCGGCGCGAACTGCCGAAGCGTTTCCCCGGCATTGAATTCTTCTTCCAGCCGGCCGATGTGGTTACGCAGATCCTGAACTTCGGCTTGCCGGCGGCGATCGACGTGCAGTTCAGCGGCAACAACCTCCAGGAAAACTATCGTCTGGCCAGCCTGCTGCAGAACGAAATCAAGAAGATTCCTGGCGCGGTGGACGTGCACGTCCATCAGCGCATCGATCAGCCGACGATGCAGTTGGACATGGATCGCAGCAAGATGCAGCAGCTGGGTTTGAATGCGAACAATGTTGCGCAGAACGTGCTGGTGCCGCTGTCGGGCAGCTTCCAGACGGCGCCCGCATTCTGGCTCAATCCGAAGAACGGCATCTCGTACAACATCTCGATCCAGACGCCGCAGTACAACATCGATTCGCTCGATTCGCTGCTGCAGATTCCGATCGGTACCGGCAACGCGGCAGTGCCGACGCAACTGCTGAGCAATCTGGTGACGGTCAAATCCGACCGCCAGTTGGCGATCGTGTCGCGCTATAACATCGAACCGGTGATCGATCTGTTCGTCAGCGTCAGCGGCCGCGATCTGGGTTCGGTCGCCGCCGATGTCGAGAAGGCGATCGAACCAATCCGCGCCCAGTTGCCGAAGGGATCAAAGATCACGATGCGCGGCCAGGTCGAAACGATGAAGACCTCGTTCGTCGGCCTCGGCATCGGTCTGGTGCTGGCGATTGCGCTGGTGTACCTGCTGATCGTCGTCAACTTCCAGTCGTGGATCGATCCGCTGATCATCATCAGCGCACTGCCTGCCGCGCTTGCAGGTATCGCGTGGATGCTGTTCCTGACCGGCACCACGCTCAGTGTGCCGGCGCTGACGGGTGCGATCATGACGATGGGCGTGGCGACGGCCAACAGTATCCTGATGGTGTCGTTCGCGCGGCAGCGGTTGCTGGCCGGCGAACTGCCGCTGGCTGCCGCGCTGGAAGCCGGCGCGACGCGTATCCGTCCGGTGCTGATGACGGCGCTGGCAATGATCATCGGCATGCTGCCGATGGCGCTGGGCCTCGGCGACGGCGGCGAGCAGAATGCGCCGCTCGGTCGCGCCACCATCGGCGGCCTGCTGTTCGCCACCGTTTCCACCCTGTTCTTCGTGCCGCTGGTTTTCGCGGGCGTGCATCAATTCCTGGCCAAGCGCGCCGCCAAAAAAGGCTTGCCGCCACCTCACTCCGTAGTTGTTGAAGGAAGTCACTAACATGTCCGAGAACCGCCACTCCTCCATCGGAATCCACGGCCTGCATGCGCATGAAGGCGCACACGGCTTCAACCGGATCCGCCTGCTCAAGCGCATGCAGCGCGTTGCGCTGCTGATCCTCGCCGTGCTGCTGATCGGCGCGGCGATCGTGGTCGGCCTGCGCATCGCCAAGGGCAGCGCGCTGGCCGAAACCTCGCGCGAACAGCAGATGCGTTACGTCAGCACCGTCACGCCGAAGAGCGCAGCGGCGGACAGCCTGCTGCGCCTGCCGGGTACGCTGCAAGGCATCATCGAAGCGCCGATCTATGCGCGCACCAGCGGCTACGTCATGCGCTGGTACAAGGACATCGGCGACCAGGTCAAGCAGGGCGATCTGCTGGCGCAACTCGATACGCCTGAAGTCGCACAGCAACTGAATGAAGCGAAAGCCGCACAGGCGCAGGCCGTCACCAATCTGCAACTGGCCAAGAGCACGTTCGAACGCTGGGATGCATTGCGCAAGCGCGATGCGGTTTCGCAACAGGATCTGGATGAAAGGCGCAATGCGCTGGCCGTCGCCGTCGCTGCCGACAATTCCGCCAAGGCCACCGTGCAGCGCCTGCAGGATCAACTGGGTTACAGCCGCATCGTCGCACCGTTCGCCGGTGTCGTGACGCGTCGCAATATCGATATCGGCAATCTGGTCGATGCCGGCGGCGCTTCGCGCATCCTGTTCACGCTGAGCAAGAGCGATCCGCTGCGCGTGTATGTCTACGTGCCGCAGAACTATGCACCGCAGGTCAAGACCGGCAACAAGGCGGAAGTGACCTTGCGCGAACTGCCGGGCCAGACGTTTACCGGCACCATCGTCCGCGCCGCCGGCGCGATCGATCCGCTGACGCGCACCATGCAGGTGGAAATCAGCCTGCCGAATTCCGACGGCAAGCTGCTGGCAGGTTCGTATGCACAGGTCGCCATCAAGGCAACCGGCGGCGGCAGCCAGACCGCTTTGACGGTGCCGAGCAACACGTTGCTGTTCCGTCCCGAAGGAATCCGCGTCGCGATCGTCGGCGCCGACGGCAAGGTGCATCTGCAGCCGGTCACGATCGGCCGCGAACTCGGTGTGGAAGTGGAACTGGGCAGCGGCGTCACCGCGGACGACAAGCTGATCGTCAATCCGGCCGATTCGCTGAATGAAGGTGATATGGTCAGCGTGGCGGCGGACGAAGCCAAGCCTGCCGAGAAGAAAAAAGGGAGCGCATCGTGAACCTGCCGAGCTTGCCAAACTTACGCCACGCTTCCGCGCCGATCCTGCTCGCGGTGCTGACGCTGTGCGGCTGCGCGGTCGGCCCCGATTATCATCGGCCCGATGCGCCGATGGCAACGGCATGGAAAACCGAACCCGGCTGGCAGGCCGGCAATCCGCGCGACGGCGAGCTGAAGGGCGCGTGGTGGGAAATGTTCGGCGACAGGCAATTGAACCTGCTGCAGGAACAGGCGCTGAAGAACGGCCAGACGATGGTCATCGCGCAGACGCGCGTCGATCAGGCGCGTGCACAGGCCAATGTCGCGCACAGCGCATTCTTCCCGACGGTCGGCCTGCAGGGCGGCGCGGCGCGCAATCGCACCTCGGCCGCACGTCCGCTGTCGAGCTACAACGCAGTCAACAGCTCGGTCGTGCAGAACGATTTCAATGCCGCCTTCACGGTCGATTACGAGCCTGACCTGTTCGGCCGCGTGCGCCGTCAGGCCGAAGGCGCGGTCGCCAGCATGGAACAGGCGCAGGCGGATTTCGAAAACACACGCCTGATCCTGACGGCTGAACTTGCCGCCGATTACTTTGCCTTGCGCGAAGCCGATGCCGAGATCGATCTGCTGCAGCAAACGCTGACGGCGCAAAACAAGGCGCTCGATTACATCAATGCGCAGCATGAACTGGGCGCCGTATCGGGGCTCGATCTCAACCAGCAGCAGGGACTGACTGCCGCAACCGAAACGCAACTGACGCTGCTGCAGGATCAGCGCGCGCGTTACCAGACGGCGATCGCCACACTGATCGGCGTGCCGGCTCCCGACTTCACGCTGGCCGCCGATCCGACGCTGGTGCACGCGCCGGCGATTCCGCTGACCGCGCCGACCGCACTGCTGGAACGCCGGCCCGACATCGCCGCGGCGGAGCGCGCCATGGCAGCCGCCAATGCGCAGATCGGCCTGGCGCGCAGCGCCTACTTCCCGTCGCTCGGTTTGTCCGGCCTGTACGGCAGCGATGCCAGCAAACTGGGCAACCTGTTCAGCGCACCGGCCCTGTTGTGGGCGATCGGCGTCAGCGCCACGCAAACCGTGTTCGACGGTGGCCGCATGGGCGCCAATGTCGATTTCGCCGAAGCCGGTTATCAGCAGACCGTGGCAAATTATCGGCAAAGCGTGCTGACCGCCTTCCAGGAAGTGCAGGACGGACTGAGCAGCGATGCGGCACTGACGCGCGCGTCGGCTTCGGCCAAGATCGCCGCCGACAGCGCGGACCGTTCGCTGGGCTTGTCGACCGATCGCTATCAGAGCGGCCTCGCCGCCAATCTGGAAGTCGTCGTCGCGCAGCAGACGCTGCTCGGCTACCGCCGCCAGGAAGTGCAGTTGCGCGGTCAGCGATTGCTGAATACAGTAAGGCTCATCAAGGCGCTGGGCGGCGGCTGGCATGCGGAAGCTGCTGCGGTTGCGACTACTCCCACGCCCGTTGCGGCATCGTCCAACTGAATCGGCAACCGGAAGCGCACGCACAATGAAAATCCTGCTGGTCGAAGATGAACCGAAAACCGTCGCCTATCTGCAGCGCGGCTTGACGGAACAGGGCTATGCGGTCGATATCGCCAGCAACGGCATCGACGGCCAGCATCTGGCGCTGACCGGCGACTACGATGCGATCGTGCTCGACATCATGCTGCCCGGCCGCGACGGCATTGCCGTGCTGCAGGCGTTGCGGCGCGTGAAGGAAACGCCGGTCATCATGCTGACCGCGCGCGGCGAAGTCGACGACCGCATCCACGGCCTGCGCAGCGGCGCCGACGATTATCTGGTCAAACCGTTTTCCTTCCTCGAACTGCTGGCGCGGCTGCAGGCGCTGAGCCGTCGCGGCCGTCCGCAGGAAGCGGCGCACATCCGCATCGACGATCTGTACATCGACCTGATCGCACGTCGCGCCACGCGCGGTGCGCGCCGGCTCGATCTGACCGCCAAGGAATTCGCATTGCTGGCGGCGCTGGCGCGGCATCGCGGACAGGTGCTGTCGAAAACCGTCATCGTCGAAATGGTGTGGGACGTCAATTTCGACAGCAACACCAACGTCGTCGAAGTCGCCATCAAGCGCCTGCGCGCCAAACTCGACGAACCGTCCGAAACCAAGCTGTTGCACACGATACGCGGCATGGGTTACGTCCTGGAAGAAAAATCCGGAGAAGTGGAATGAGCAAGACATGAGCAAAACATCCGCCCCCAGCACGCATTCCATCGCGCGCCGTCTTGCATTGATGTTTGCGCTTGCCGCCGCGATCGTGTTCTGCGCGATTGGCGTGGTGCTGTACAACGTGCAATGCAATGAATTGCACCGCCATCAGCGGCAGGAAATCAGCACGCGTTTCGAATTCGTCGCCAGCCTGATTGCGCGGCGCATGGAAAACACCGAGAAGTGGGCGCTGCTCGAAAGCAAGCTGAAGGAACTGACGCCGCAGGAAGGCAACGTCATGTACCTCGTCACCGGCAACGATCCGCGCTATCGCATCGGCACGCCGTTTGCGAACGATGTGAAGATCGAGGATGAAGGCGCGGGCGTGCAGCGCGTCTTCACGCGGGAGCGTACTTACCTGACGTTGAGCGGCGAAATCCCGCCGCTCGGTGATCGTCCTGCCGTGACCCTGACGGTCGGCGTCGATCCGAGCGCCTTCGATACCACCAGCCATGCGCTGAATGTGGCGCTGGTCATTGCCTCGATTTTCGGCGTGCTTGCGGTGGCCGGCCTCGGCTGGTGGATCGCGCGCCGCAGCCTGGTCGCGGTCGATCATCTGTCGCAGCATGCGCAGGAACTGAGTCCGAGAAACCTCGCCGAACGCCTGCCGGCCAACGAACTGCCGAGTGAGTTGTCCGGCCTCGTGCTTTCCTTCAATGGTGCGCTGGAACGCGTCGAGCAGGCCTATGTGCAGTTATCGACATTCAATGCCGATGTCGCGCATGAACTGCGCACGCCGCTGGGCAACCTGATCGGCCAGACGCAGGTCATCCTGTCGCGCGATCGCACGGTGGCGGAACTGGAAGAAGTGCTGCAATCGAACCTGGAAGAACTGGAACGCCTGCGCACCATCATCAACGACATGCTGTTCCTCGCGCAGGCGGATCGCGGCATGCGCGCGGACAATCTGGTGCGTACATCGATTGCGACGGAAGTGTCCAAGAGCGCGGAATTTCTCGACATGCTGCTGGAAGACGCCAGTTGCGCATTGCGCATCGAAGGCGATGCCGAGGCATTGATCGAACGCTCGCTGTTCGGCCGCGCCATCACCAATCTGCTGTACAACGCGATCCAGCATTGCGACGGCAATTCGACGATCGTCATCCTCATCGAGGATACCGGCAACGGGGTCTCGATCAACGTCAGCAACCAGGGCTTGCCGATCGAGACGCACCACCTCGACCGTTTGTTCGACCGTTTCTACCGCGTCGATTCTTCCCGCACCGACAGCGTCAACAGCCACGGCCTCGGACTGGCGATCGTGAAGGCGATTGCCGTCATGCACGGCGGCACCGTATTCGCCGGCAGCAAGGGCAATGTGACGACAATCGGATTGACGATCGCACACAGCGCCGCACGATAGCGCTTGCCGCCGCGATCTGCAGCATCAACTTGATGCATCAACTCGTCAATGCCTGCAGTTCCCCTTTTGCGATACCGGTTACCGTACGCCACGCCAGAGCCAGAATGACGACCGTCGCAATGGCAAGCAGCAGGGCGGCAATGCCATCCGTGGCAAGGCTGTCGGCATGTGCCGCGTAACGCAGTCCGGTCGAGGCCGTCGCTGCCAGCGGAAAACTGGCGGCCCACCATGCAACACGGAAAGTGCAGCAACGTGGAAGCTGGCGCAGCCTGCCGAGCAGGACGGCGGTCATGAACAGCATCAGCATGTACAACGCTTCGGCAAAGAAATCGATGGTGCCGGTGGTGGCGACGTAGGCGGCAAAGCCGACCGCAAACGGCGCACCCAGGATCAGCAGCGATGGCTGCATCGCTGCCGGCAGCGGATCTTCATACATCAGCCGCGCCAGGATCAGCGTGAACAGCGGGATCGCAAAGAACAGGCCGACAGCGGTGGCAAACAGCATCACGCCGTGCAAACTCTCCTGCCAGCCAAGCGCGGGAACCGCGAGCGGAATATCGATCAGGCCCACCACGGGGACAATCCATGCAGGCGTGGCATGTGCGATTTTTTGTCGCGTCGTGATCCAGCGCGAGACGATGGTCCAGGCAAAAACGGTCATCAGTATTGCACCGACAATCCAGACAACGCGCGCAAGCGTCAGATTGATATCGGCCAGCAACAACGGTAGCAACAAAAGGCTGATCAATGGTGTGCCGAACAGGTTGCCGGCAACAGGGTGTTCGAATTCTGCACGTACGGCGGAAAAATCAGTCAATGCCTTGATGGCGTAAGCGCCGCTTTGTGCAATGAATGCCAGTACGGCCAGTACACCAATCCCATGCGAGATCCATAAAGGCGCACCGAACTGCGTATGGGCCAGACGCCAGGCGACGGATAGTCCTGTCAGGCCCATGACGGCGCCGAACAAGGCCACCGGCAGATAACTGAGCCGCTTCTGTGTCATTGGCGGTTGTATGGTGGTGGTGCTCATTTTTTCCTCCTCTCGATCTCGTGCATGCTGAGCAGCAGTTGCGGTCCGATTGCCATGGCAATCGGACCATCTGTCTATCAAGCTTTTGCAGACGCTGATGCCGCAGTGATGGCATCCAGCGTGCGTGCCGAGTACACCATGGCCGCACCCGCATTCATCGCAATGGCAACGCTCAATGCATCGGCGATTTCTTCGCGTGTCGCACCTTGTTCCAGCGCGCGCGGTACGTGGATGGCGATACAGCCGTCGCAATGCGTCGTCACGGCCACAGCCAGGGAAATCAGTTCGACGGTCTTGCCGTCGAGGCGACCGGACTTGGTAGCAGCGCCTGCGAGCGACTGATAGCCTTTGACGGTTTCCGGCGAGATGGTGTTGTATTCACCAACGCGTTGCATGAGTTCCTTACGGTAGTTGTTCCAGTCCAGCATGATGTTCTCCTTGGGTTGATTGCGGCGCGACGAATGTCGTTGCCATGGACAGAGTATTGCGCGATCGGTCGATATCATGAATACTGTTACGGATTCATTTTTAGCGAATTCGTCTCATGGATGCCTTAACCCGTTTGATTCAGCTGGCCCGGCCGCAGGCGAGCCTGGAATTGCGCTGCCAGCTGGCAGGAAAATTCGCGCTGCCGCACGAATCGCCGGCCACGGTGGCCTTCTTTCATCTCGCGTTGCGCGGACGATGTGCGATCGAATTGCCGGATGCTTCATTGCTGAAGATGGAAGCCGGCGACATCGTGATTTTTCCGAGGGGCGGCGCGCACTGGATACGCGATATCGATCTGCGTGCGAAGCGCGCAACGCCGCCGACGTTTTCGCACGATGGATTGCTGAAGCTGGAACGGGTCGGCAGCGGCGAGCCGGATATCGATCTGCTGTGCGGCCGTTTCGATTACGCACAGGGTCCGGCGGCGTTGCTGCTGCGTACGCTGCCCGATCCCTTGCATGTGTCACTGGCCGATGCCGATGGCGCGCAGCGACTGCATGGACTGGTGTCCCTGATGCGCGAAGAGGCGGAGCGACGCCAGCCGGGCGCGCTCGCGATTGTCACGGCACTGAGCCACGCACTGTTTGCGATGGCGCTGCGCGCATACAGCGTGAAGCATCCGAATGTGGCAAGCGTGCTGACGCTGTCGTCCGATCCGCGATTGGCGCCGTCGATTCAGGCATTGCTGGTTGAACCGGGTCATGCATGGACAATCGAGGAACTGGGAGGAATCTCGGCAATGTCACGCGCAACCTATGCGCGCCATTTCCGCGACAAGTCCGGCATGACGGTGTGGGAATTCCTGACGCAGGTGCGCATGACGATCGCCGGAGACTTGCTGTTGCAGACCTCGCGCAATGCGGCGGACATCGGCATGGAAGTGGGATATCAATCCGAAGCGGCATTCGGCAAGGCGTTCCAGCAGTACATGGGCATCACGCCGGGCCGCTATCGCAATAATCGCAACGGTGGCCGGCGCAATGAGGACTGAACGGTAGCGTCAGATTTTTGCTGCCTTTTCGGCCAGCGCCTTCTTCAATTGCAGATCGGCTTGCGAATCTTTCTTGTCCGACTCGGTGGTAATGCCGTTTTTCGCCATGTATTTGATATACGCCGCCAGCAACTCGGTCATGAATGAATGCTTGTCCGTCACCACTTTTTGCCAGCCGTTGTCGCCGCGTTCTTCCACCGTCGCATCGGAGCCGTTGAACTTGATGCTGAACGCGGTCGATTTGTCCGCTTCCGAAAAATCGTCCATGAAATTCTGCATCGATGCGTCCGGCGAACTGCCGCCGAAAGCCGCCATCGCTGCATTGAGTGCGTCTTGACGCTGCGCCTGCGTCTCGGATAACAGGCCATTCAAACGGTTGTTCAAATCGGGTCGGTCATTGAGCATGTTCTGAAAAGCACCGTTGCGCGAATCGCCATCCAGCGACAGCTTGCCACCGCTGCTCGTGATGCGCAGACTTGGCGGCGCCTGAATGCCGTAGGCGCGCAGCGCCGCATTCAGGTCGTCCTTCAGGCTGTTGGTAGCGGCTGCCGGATCCAGCCCGCGGTCGATGGAGGTGACGCTGCCTGCCAGTGCCGTGGCGAAAGATTGTCCGGATATTTTTCTTGGCGCGGCGTCATGCCATATTGCGCCCCGACGCCGCGATGATTGTTCACCCCGTCCATCGAATCCCCCCTTCGCGTTAAAACCGGCAAAAGGAAAAATTTATCTGCGTATCGTTGCCTGTCATCCGATGAACAGGAGGGATAAAAAGACGGTCTTCCGGATGTGAGAAATGATCAACGGTTGCGGTCATGACGACGGTAATAAACCGCCGCACTGATCAACAGCATCAGCATGATGCAGAATTCCGCCGCCAGCGCGGCGATCGAGGCATGCAGATAACTGCCGCCGAGATGCAAGGTCTGCGCCAGCACTGCGCCCAGCAATGCCGATCCCAAGCCGAACGAAGCCTGCTGCACGGTGGACAGCATCGAGCTGCCGGCGCCTGCCTGTTCGGTCGGCACATCGGACAGGCCGATGCGATAAAAGCAGCTGACGATCAGCGCCTGGCCGCCGCCGATGAACATCGTCGCCGGGATCAGGTGCAATGCATCGGGATGCGGCCATACCAGTTTCAATGTCAGCATCAGGCCGAGCAGGCCGATCATCTGGATGGCGCAACCGAGCATCAACGTCGGCACCTGCCCGATGCGCCTGACGATGCGCGCACTGAACAGCGACACCACGAAATACGTGGTGCCCATGGCGACGAATGCATTGCCCGCATGCAGCGGCGACAAGCCTGCGCCGCTTTGCAATGTCAGTGCGAGCGCGAACATGTAGCCGCTCCAGCAGGAGAAAAACAGCACCGCGATCAGCAGGCCGAAACGCGTGCTCGGGATGCGCAGCAGGTGCGGCGGCAACAGCGGATGCGCGCCGCGCGCTTCCAGACGCAGTTCCACCTTCCACAGGATCGCGAGCAGCGGCAGCACGGCCAGCAGCATGGCGATGCACGGCCACGACCAGTGCATGACGGGGCCCAGCGCAAGCGGCAGCAGCAGGCAGATGATCACCAGCGCCAGCAGCGCGGTGCCGAGCAGATCGATATCGACCGCGACGCCGCGTTTGGTTTCCGGAATCCAGCGCGGCGTGGCGATCAGCAGTCCGACGCAGATCGGCAGGTTGATCAGGAACACGCTGCGCCAGCCGAGTCCGGCAATATCGGCCGACACCAGAAAGCCGCCGAGAACCTGCCCGACGATGAAAGCCAGTCCGCCGATCGCGCCGTAATAACCGAGCGCGCGCGAGTGATTGTGTCCGCTCAGGCCGACGTGAATCGTCGCCAGGATCTGCGGCACGATCAGCGCCGCGCCGACGCCTTGCAGCACGCGCGCCGCCAGCAGCAGCCAGATCGAACCGGCCAGTCCGCACAGCAGCGAAGCAACGCCGAATATCTGCACGCCCCACAGGAACAGTTTCCTGTGGCCGAAGTTGTCGCCGAGCCGTCCGCCCATCGCCAGGCAGACCGCGAAGGCCACGCCGTAGACGGCGACGATCAGTTCCAGCTCGGTTTCCGTCGCGTGAAAGGTTTGCGAAATCGCATCGAGCGCAACATTCACGATCGAAAAATCGATCTGCGGCAGCAACTGTCCGGCCAGCAGAACCATCAGGCCGGCGTTGCCGAGGGTGTGTGCGCTGCCTGCAGTGCCGGCGGACGTTTTCATGACGGGAATCTCTTTACGATGGGGCGAAGTGACGCTAGTATGCGTACACTTTTAAGGTGGTACAAGTTCTTGTTTATCATGGTATAAAAAGTATCGGTTTATGCGGGAAGGAGCATCTCATGGGCATCAACGAACAGCAGGAACTGGCGTCGCTGGCCAGCATCAGCCTTGCGCGCGAACTGGGCACATTTCTGCGCATGCGGCGCGAAAGCCTGGATCCCGGCCGACTGGGCCTGCCGCGCTTCGGCCGCCGTCGCACGCCGGGCCTGCGCCGCGAGGAAGTCGCGCAGCTCGCTGAAATCGGCGTCACCTGGTACACCTGGCTGGAACAGGGCCGGCCGGTGCGCACCTCGACCAAGGTGTTGAACGCGATTGCGGTTGCGCTGCAATGCACGGAGGCGGAAACGCGCCATCTATTTTCGCTGGCGGGCAAAGTCGAACAGGTTGCCGCACTGACGCCGGCCTGCGAAAAACTGTCGCTCGCCAGCCAGGCCATTCTCGACCAGCTCGATCCCCTGCCGGCCGTGATCCAGAACGCCCGTTTCGACATCATCGGTTTCAATCGCGCCTACAGCTGTCTGCTGGGCGTGGATCTGGCGCAGATCGAGCCGCAGGATCGCAACTGCATTTATCTCGCGTTTACCAACCGCGCATGGCGCGATTCGCTGGCGGACTGGGAGGAAAGCATGCCGCGCATGGTCGCGCTGTTCCGCGCGGCGATGGCCGATCACATGCACGATGCGGCGTGGGAGCGGCAATTGCAGCGCATGTTTGCCGTCTCCGACGAGTTCAAGGAAATCTGGCAGCGTTACGAAGTGCGCGGCATCGAGAATCAGCTCAAGCGCTTCCGTCATCCGCGCGCCGGCCTGATGTCGCTGCAGCAGACCAACTGGTGGTCCGCGCCGAAGAACGGCGATCGCCTGCTGGTGTATGTGCCGGACGACGCGCAAAGCAAGGCCGCGCTGCAATTGCTGGCCGATGAAGCAGGCGGCGGGAACAACAAGCCGAAGCCCGCGACGGCTGCAAAAGCGCGCAGGAAAACTGCGTAGGAACCGCTAGGAAACCGCATAGATCCGCGCGCCGATCCGCAGGCGCGCATGCGGCGGATACAGGCACATCGCCGATGCCGGCGATCGATCAATTCTTCGTTGCCGTTTCGGCAGCCAGTGCCCGATCCGCATGCCAGCCGCCGCCGAGCGCCTTGATCAGCAGCACGCTGGCGACAAGACGGCGATTCAGGATGTTGACGGCGCTGGTCTCGCTGTTCAACGCCGTTGCCTGCGCGGTGATCACATCCAGATAACTGACGATGCCGGCCTTGTACTGGTTGGTGGCAATCTCCACCGATTTGCGTGCGAGCTGCACGGCTTCATCCTGCGTTTGCGCTTCCTGTTCGAGGATGCGCAACGCAGCAAGGTTGTCTTCCACTTCCTGGAATCCGGTCAGCACGGTCTGGCGATAGATCGCGACGTTTTCGTCATAGGCGGCGATCGCCTGATCGGTCTGTGCGCGGCGTGCACCGCCGTCGAACAGGGTTTGCGCCAGTGCCGGCCCGATCGACCAGAACCGATTCGGCAGCGACAGCAGGTTCGCCATGCTGTTGCTCTGGTAACCGCCGTTGGCCGATAAACCGAGCGAAGGGAAATACGCAGACTGGGCGACGCCGATCTGTGCATTGGCCGCCGCCAGCCGCCGTTCCGCGCCTGCGATATCGGGACGGCGTTCCAGCAGGGCGGACGGCACATCGAGCGGAATGTCCGGTATCGCCGCCGCCAGCGGCGCCTGCACGATATCGAATTCCGACGGCGCCTTGCCGACCAGCAGGGCGATCGCATGTTCGAGTTGCGCACGCTGGATGCCGATATCGAGCGCCTGCGTTTGCGTGTTTTTCAATTGCGTTTGCGCGCGGATGACATCGGCGCGCGCCACGATGCCGGCGGCGTACTGGTTCTGCGTCAGTAGCGCCGAACGTTCGTAATCGGCCAGCGTGCGATCCAGCAGCAGCTTCTGCGAATCGAGCGCGCGCAGCTGGAAGTAGTCCTGCGCCAGTTGCGCCTGCATGCTCAGGCGCACGTTCTCCAGATCGGTGGCGCTGGCCTGCGCGCTGTTGTCGCTGGCTTCCACCGAACGGCGGATGCGGCCCCACAGATCCGGTTCCCAACTGGCGTTGAGCGACAGCGAATGATTGGTGCGCGCACCGTTCGCGTTGTTGCCGGTGGTGACCTGATTGTTGCGCACGGTGGCGCTGCTGGATCGCGTGACGTCGAATTCCGCTCCGATGACCGGGAAGTATTCCGAACGCGACGATTGCACCAGCGCCTGCGCCTGCCGGTACGCGGCTTCGGCCTGCGCCAGACCGAGGTTCGCCGTGTTGACCTGCTCCTGCAGCGCATTCAGCAGCGGGTCGTTATAGATTTCCCACCATTTGCCGCGGATTTCATGGTCGCGCGGCTGCGCTGTTTTCCAGCCGGCCGCTTCCTTGAATGCCGTCGGCTGTGCAACCTCCGGTCGCACGTAATCCGGCCCGACCGCGCATGCGCTCAACAGCACCGTCGATGCGGCAACGGCGAGCAGTGTCATCTGGTGCGAATGCAATTTCATTCAGTCTCCACAACTTTTCGATACGATATTTTCATGAACCCTGGCTGGCAACATCCGGCGTCGCCGGCAACGGACGGCCGCGCCAGCGCGCCCATGTACGGTGGCTCCATGCGCTGAAACGATCCATGTACAGATAAACCACCGGCGTCGTGTACAGCGTCAGCATCTGGCTGACGATCAGGCCGCCGACAATCGTGATGCCGAGCGGACGGCGCAATTCCGATCCGGTGCCGGTGCCCAACGCCAGTGGCAATGCGCCGAGCAATGCGGCAGCGGTGGTCATCATGATCGGGCGGAAGCGCAACACGCAGGCCTGACGGATTGCATCGAGCGGCAGTCTGTTCTCGGTGCGTTGCGCCACCAGCGCAAAGTCGATCATCATGATCGCGTTTTTCTTCACGATGCCGATCAGCAGGATGATGCCGATGAAGGCCATGATCGACAGATCCATCTTGAACAGCATCAACGCCAGAATTGCGCCGACGCCGGCCGACGGCAGTGTCGACAGAATCGTGATCGGATGCACGTAGCTTTCATACAGCATGCCGAGCACGATATAGATCGTCGCCAGCGATGCCAGAATCAGGAACGGCAGCGAGGCAAACGATGCCTGGAATACTTTCGCCGTGCCCTGGAAGCTGCCGTGGATCGTGCTCGGCATACCGACGCGCGCGACGGCGTCGTCGAGCGCCTGCGTCGCATCGCTCAACACCACGCCGGGCGGCAGGTTGAATGAAATCGTCATTGCCGCGAACTGGCCCTGATGATTGACCGACAGCGTGGTGGTGGTTGGCTCGTACGTCGAGAATGCCGACAGCGGCACCATGTCGCCGGCGGTCGAGCGCACGTAAATATCCTTCAGCGTATCCGGCCTTTGCCAGTATTCGGGCGCGACTTCCATGATCACGTGGTACTGGTTGCGTTGCGCATAGATGACCGATGCCTGCCGCTGGCCGAATGCGTCGTACAGCGTCGCATCGATCGCCGCCTGCGTGACGCCGAGACGCGCTGCCGTATCGCGATCGACCGTCAGCGTGATCTGCAAGCCCTTGTCCTGCTGGCTGGTGTTGACGTCAATCAGTTGCGGCACCTTGCGCAATGCTTCGAGTACGCGCGGCGACCATGTGGTCAGATCGTTGAGATCGTCGCCCTGCAGCGTGTATTGATATTGCGCGTTCGATGAACGGCCGCCGACACGGATGTCCTGCGATGCCTGCAGGAACAACGTCGCACCAGGCACACGGGCCAGTTTGCCGCGCAGGCGATTGATCACGTCGTCGGCGCTGATCTTGCGTTCCGCCAGCGGTTTCAATGCGATGAACATCTGACCGGTGTTGCGCTGACTGCCGCCGGTGAACCCCGTCACGCTGGCAACCGCGGGATCGGCCTTGATGATGTTGATATACGCTTCCAGCTTGGGACGCATGGCTTGGAACGATGTTGCCTGATCGGCCTGAATCATGCCCTGGATACGGCCGGTGTCCTGCTGCGGGAAGAAGCCTTTCGGAATCGCACCGTACAGATAAAAATTCAAACCGATCACCGCAAACATGATCAGCATCGTGATGCGCGTATGGCGCAATGCCCAGTTCAGGCTGCGTTCGTATTTCGCCAGCATCCAGTCGAACACGCGTTCGCTTGCCATGTAAAGACGACCGCGTTTTTTTTCTTTCGGCTCATGCTTCAGAATGCGCGCGCACATCATCGGCGTGGTGGACAGCGATACGATCAGCGACATCATCACCGCGACCGACAGCGTGATCGCAAATTCATGAAAATAGCGCCCGACCAGTCCGCCCATCAGCAGCATCGGGATGAACACCGCGACCAGCGAGATCGACATCGACAACACGGTAAAGCCGACTTCTTTCGCACCGAGCAATGTCGCCTGCAACGCCGACATGCCTTTTTCCATATGGCGGATCACGTTCTCCAGCACCACGATCGCGTCATCGACTACAAAACCGGTTGAAATCGTCAGCGCCATCAACGAAAAATTGTTCAGGCTGAAGCCGAGCAGATACATGACACCGAAGGTGCCAAGCAACGAAATTGGCACCGCCACACTCGGGATCAGACTGGCACGCACATTGCGCAGGAAGATGAAGACCACCATGATCACCAGCGCGATCGACAGCACCAGTGTGCTTTCGACGTCATGCAGCGAGGCGCGGATGGTGGTGGTCTGGTCGAGCACCACGTCCATGTTGATGGCGGCGGGAATCGATGCCTTCAGATTCGGCAGCATTTCGCGTACGCGATCGACGGTGTCGATGATGTTGGCGTTCGGTTGCCGATTCAGGATCAGCAACACGGATGGTTTGCCGTTCGCCATGCCGGCGTTGCGCAGGTCTTCGACCGAATCGGTGACTTCCGCCACCGTGCTCAATTGCACCGGTGCGCCGTTGCGATAAGCGACGATCAACGGGCGATATTCTTCAGCGGTTTTAGCCTGATCGTCGGTCGTGACCTGCCATTGGCGATCGTCGGTTTCGATAAAACCTTTGGGCCGGTTGGCGTTGGTGCCGGTCAGTGCAGCACGCACCTGATCCAGCCCGACACCGTATTTGTTCAGCGCCATCGGGTTGAGTTCGACCCGTACCGCCGGCAATGAACTGCCGCCGACGCTGACCTGGCCGATGCCTTCGACTTGCGACAGTTTTTGCTGCAGCACGGTCGATGCGGCGTCGTACATCTGGCCTTGCGTCATCGTGTCCGACGTCAGCGCGACGATCATGATCGGTGCGTCGGCCGGATTGACTTTGCGGTAGGTCGGGTTGCTGCGCAACGTGGTCGGCAGGTCGACGCGTGCGGCGTTGATCGCGGCCTGCACGTCGCGCGCGGCGCCGTCGATATCGCGGCTCAGATCGAATTGCAATATGATGCGCGCCGAGCCAAGCGAACTGTTCGACGTCATCTCGGTAATGCCGGCAATGCGTCCCAGCGAGCGTTCCAGCGGCGTAGCCACAGTCGACGCCATCGTCTCCGGACTGGCGCCCGGCAATGACGCCGAAACCGAGATGGTCGGGAAGTCGACTTGCGGCAATGGCGACACCGGCAGCAGGTTGAACGACACGATGCCGGCCAGCGCAACGCCGATCGTCAGCAGCGTGGTCGCTACTGCGCGATAGATGAAGGGTGAGGACATATTCATGGTGGACTCACGGCGGGCTCATTGCAGAATCGCCACGCGGTACATCAGACAATGTCGCATCATCATGCTCCGGCGTTTTGCGGAAACGTTGCGCCAGGCGATCGAAGGCCAGATAAATGACCGGCGTGGTGAACAGTGTCAGCACCTGGCTGACGATCAGACCGCCGACGATGCTGATACCGAGCGGCTGGCGCAATTCCGAACCGACGCCGCTGCCGAGCATCAATGGCAACGCGCCGAGCAATGCCGCCATCGTCGTCATCATGATTGGACGAAAACGCAACAGGCATGCCTGATAAATCGCATCGCGCGGCGACATGCCTTCCTTGCGTTCGGCTTCCAGCGCAAAGTCGATCATCATGATCGCGTTCTTCTTGACGATACCGATCAGCAGGATGATGCCGATGATGGAAATGATGCCGAGGTCGGCGCCGAATATCATCAACGCCAGCAACGCGCCCATGCCGGCTGACGGCAGTGTCGACAGAATTGTGATCGGATGGATGTAGCTTTCATACAGCACGCCGAGCACGATGTAGACGGTCACGATCGCCGCCAGAATCAGCAGCAAGGTGTTCGACAGCGATGCCTTGAACGCCAGTGCCGCACCCTGGAAGTTGGTTTGCATGCTGGCCGGCAGACCGATTTCCGCTTTGGTTTTTTCGATCGCGTCGACTGCCGCACCGAGCGATGCACCCGGTGCCAGGTTGAACGAAATTGTTGTTGCCGGGAACTGGCCGACGTGATTGACGACCAGCGGCGTGGTGCGTTCGACCAGCGTCGTGATCGTGCTCAGCGGCACTTGTGCGCCGGTCGAGGTCGCGACGTAAATGCTGCCAAGCGCATCCAGTCCTTTCTGGAATTCAGGTTTGACTTCGAGCACCACACGATACTGATTGGTCTGCGTAAAAATCGTCGACACGATGCGCTGGCCGAACGCGCTGTACAGCGTGTTGTCGATCGATGCCGGTGTGATGCCGAGGCGCGATGCGGTATTGCGATCGATCACCAGTGCCGCTTGCAAGCCGTTGTCCTGCAAGTCGCTGGCGACATCACGCAGCTGCGGCAATTCATTCAGCTTGTCGACAAGTTTCGGTACCCATGTGCTGAGCAACTGCGGATCGGCGTCCTGCATCGTGAACTGGTATTGCGTGCGCGACACGCGGGTTTCGATCGTCAGATCCTGTACCGGCTGCATGTACAGTGAAATGCCTTTGACGTCGGCCAGCTTGTCTTGCAGACGGTGAATGATTTCGGTTGCGTTCTCATCACGATCTTCATGCGGTTTCAGATTGATCTGAATGCGGCCGCTGTTGAGTGTGGTGTTTTGACCGTCGACGCCGATAAAGGACGACAGGCTTTCGACTGCCGGATCCTGCAAGATGACTTTGGCCAATGCGCGTTGACGCTCTGCCATTGCCGAGAAAGAAATCGATTGCGGCGCTTCGGAAATACCTTGAATCACGCCGGTATCCTGTATCGGAAAAAATCCTTTTGGAATGAAGATGTACAACAGTGCAGTCAGCGCCAGCGTGCCGATTGCAACCAGCAACGTTGCGGTCTGGCGATCTAGCACCCAGTTCAGCCACACGCCGTAACGAGCAATGACGCGATCGAAGAAAGCGCCGGATGCATGATAGAAGCGGCTCTGTTTTTCTTCCGGCGTGTGATGCAATAATTTTGCGCACATCATCGGCGTCAGCGTCAGCGACACGATCGCCGAGATGATGATGGTGACCGACAGCGTGATTGCAAATTCGCGGAACAGGCGACCGACCACATCGCCCATGAATAACAACGGAATCAACACTGCGATCAGCGAAATCGTCAGCGACAGAATCGTGAAGCCGATTTGTGCCGAGCCTTTCAGCGCGGCCTGCAACGGCGATTCGCCTTCTTCGATATAACGCATGATGTTTTCGATCATCACGATCGCATCGTCGACCACGAAGCCGGTGGAAATCGTCAGCGCCATCAAGCTCAAATTGTTCAGGCTGAAGCCGGCCAGATACATCACGCCAAACGTGCCGATCAACGACAGCGGCACCGCCACGCTCGGGATGATGGTGGCGGAAACATTGCGCAGGAACAGAAAGATCACCAGCACCACCAGTGCGACGGCCAGCATCATTTCGAATTGCACGTCCTTGACCGACGCGCGGATGGTCGTGGTGCGATCGGTCAGCAACGACACTTCAACGGATGCCGGCAACGAGGCCTGCAGTTGCGGCAATAATTTTTTGACCTGATCGACGACATCGATCACGTTGGCACCCGGCTGACGCTGGATGTTCAGGATGATCGCGGGTTCTTCATTGACCCACGCAGCTTGTCGCACGTTCTCCGCATCGTCGACGATATCGGCGACATCGGTCAGGCGGATCGGCGAATTGTTTTTATAGGAAACGATGATCGCCTTGTATTCGGCGGCAGAACGTAACTGATCGTTGGCATCGATCGTGTAAGCGCGAGCTGGGCCGTCGAAACTGCCTTTTGCCTGATTGACGTTGGCATTGCCGATCGCAGTGCGGATGTCTTCAATGTTCAGGCCGTAGGCGGCGAGAGCAGTTGGATTGGCCTGAATGCGCACTGCAGGACGTTGGCCGCCGGACAGACTGACCAGGCCGACACCATTCACCTGCGAAATCTTTTGCGCCAGTCGTGTATCAGCCAGCGATTGCACTTGCGGTAACGGCAATGTTTTCGATGTCAGTGCGATCGTCATGATCGGCGTGTCGGCCGGATTGACCTTGCTGTAAATCGGCGGCGCCGGCAGATCGGCCGGCAACAGATTGCCGGCGGCGTTGATCGCGGCCTGCACTTCCTGCTCGGCGATATCCAGACTCAGTTCAAGACTGAATTGCAGCGTGATCACCGAGGCGCCGCCGGAACTGGTCGACGACATTTGATTCAAGCCCGGCATCTGGCCGAACTGACGTTCCAGCGGTGCGGTGACCGATGACGTCATGACATCGGGACTGGCGCCCGGATATTGCGTGACGACCTGAATCGTCGGGTAATCGACTTCCGGCAATGCAGACAACGGCAGCATGCGGTAGGCAAGAATGCCGACCAGCAGGATCGCGACCATCAGCAGCGAGGTTGCTACCGGTCGCAGGATAAAGGGGCGCGACAGACTCATGGGTTGGCGCCCTTGGGCGCGGCAGCGGGCGCGCCGGGATGTGCATCGTCTTTTGCCGCGCCATCGCGCTTGTGGCGACCGCCGTTTCCATGTTGCTGGGCACCGCCTTTTGCTGCGACGGCCTTGCCATCCTTCATCGCGACATCGACCTTGACGCCTTCGCGCAATTTGTCGGCACCATCGATCACGATGACGTCTCCCGGTTTCAGGCCGGACAGGATTTCAACGTCGTCGCGTTGCGATGCACCGGTCTGCACCGCGCGTACCGATACGGTGTGATCCGGATTGACCGCGTAGACGAATGCACCCTGATTGCCGCGCTGGATGCCGGCCGACGGCACGATGGTGACGCCGCGCCTGACGTCGATCAGCAGACGCGTGTTGACGAACTGATTGGCGAACATGCTGAAGTCGTCGTTGGGGAATTGCGCCTTCAACTTGACGGTGCCGGTGGTCGGGTCGATCTGGTTGTCGACCGTGATCAGCGTGCCGGTGGCGAGTTTGGATTTTTGCGCGCGGTCATAGGCATCGACGCTCAGTTTCTGACCGGCCTGCAGTTTTTTCATCACATCGGGAATGCTGTCTTCCGGCAGCGTGAAGACGACGCTGATCGGTTGCAGCTGCGTGATGACGAACAGGCCGTTGACGTCGCCGGTCTGCACGATGTTGCCCGGATCGACCTGACGCAAGCCGATGCGGCCGCTGATCGGCGCGGTGATTCTGGCGTAGGTCAGTTGCAGTTTGGCGGCGTCGATCTGGCCCTGATCGACCTTGATCGCGCCCTGATACTGGCGCACCAGCGATTCCTGCGTATCGAGCTGCTGCCTGGCGATCGAGTCCTGCTGGAACAGCGTGCGATAGCGCTCGAGATCGATCTGCGCATTTTTCATCAAGGCCTGATCGCGCGCCATCGTGCCTTCTGCCTGCGTCAACTGCACCTGGTACGGACGCGGATCGATTTCCGCCAGCAGGTCGCCGCGTTTGACGAGTTGTCCTTCGCGGAAATTGACGCTCATCAGCTGGCCGTTGACCTGCGTCCTGACGATGACGGAGTTGAGCGGCACCGCAGAGCCGAGACCGTTCAGATAGACATTCATGTCGCCGGTTCTGGCCGAGGCCGCAACCACGGGCATCGGACGGTTCATGCCGCCTGGCGGTCCGCCGCGTCGTCCGCCTGCATTGCCGCCGGCCGCCGCTTCAGCCTGCTGCGCCTTGCGCTGTTCGACGAAGTGATAGATGCCGGCAGCCACCGCGATCAGGATCACCAGCCAGATCAGCCGGGTGATCCAGCGGCGTCTGGTGTTGCGCGGCTTGCCGGTTGCCGGGTCGATATCGTTTTTGTTCGGTGCGGTCAGGTTGGTCATCGGTTTTTCAGGAAAGTCGAATCGGAGAATTATGCGCAGAGTGTGTGACGCGTTTGTGTAGTTATGTGTACTTTTTGCGTATTTGTTTATTTGGGCAGGGTCAGGATGGCGGAGAGCCCCCCGCCTTCGCGCGCCGCCAGCCTCAGATCGCCGCCATGCGTGCGGGCGATCGCGCGTGCGATGGCGAGGCCGAGGCCGGTGCCGCCCGTATGTCTGGCGCGCGAGGACTCGAGTCGGACATACGGTTCGAAGACTCGTTCCATTTCGGATGCCGGCATGCCGGCGCCGCGATCCTCGATGCGGATTTCCAGCATGCCGCCCCTGTCGTTCACGATCATGTCGATATCTTCGCTGCCGTAGCGGCGTGCGTTTTCCAGCAGGTTGACGAGGCAGCGGCGCAAGGCCTGCGGCCGCGCAGGCAATGGCGCGGCGGCCTGTCCTTCCAGCTGGACGCGCGCGCCGACCGCGAGCATGTCTTCGTTCACGCTTTCAAGGAATGCGTTGAGATCGAGGCGCACCGCTTTTTCTTCCGCCGAACCGGCGCGCAGGAAGGCGAGCGTATTGCCGATCATCTCGTCCATTTCGACCAGGTCGTGTTCCATCTTCGACTTGAGTTCGCTATCCATCAGTTTTTCCATGCGCAGGCGCAGGCGCGTGATCGGCAGGCGCAGATCGTGCGAGACGCCGGCCAGCGCCTGCGCGCGGGTTTCGACATAGCGTTTCAGATCGCGTTGCATGGCGTTGAAGGCTTGTGCGGCACGCACGACTTCGAGCGGTCCGGTTTCCGGCAGCGGCGGCTGTTCCAGGTTATGCGCGAGGCCGGATGCGGCGTCGGCCAGCGAGGCCAGCGGCCGCGTCAGCCGGCGCACGGCCCAGCCGGCGAGCAGCGCGACCGAGACGACCAGCACGATCAGCAGGCCGAGCAGGCGCAGCGGCCAGTCCATGTTCGGTTGCAGGACACTGTGCCTGAATGTCAGCACGGTGCCGTCGCTCAGTCGGGCCTGCCCGATCAGGAACACGATCGGCGGGTCGGCGTAATCGGACGATTCCTTGCGATAGCGCGGCGCGCGCATGATCGATGCCGCGGCCTGCGCCGGCGGCCGGGGGCCGAAGATCATGTCGCGCCGATGGTCGCTGTGCCGGATCGACAGCACCTGTATCGGGATGTTCTGCCCGAGTTCCTGCTCGACGTGGGCGATGAACGATTTCACATCGCTGGAATCGACTTCGGTCGATGTGTGCCACGGCTCTTCCAGCGTCAGCGAGGTCGGCGGAATGTTCAGCGCATGCAGCAACCGGCCGCGTTCGCCGGGGCCGGCATGATCGAGAATCGTGATGAAGCCGGCGACGCGCTGTGCCGTGTACGCGCCGCGCAACCGTTCGCCGAGCCGCACGCGATCGTCGAGCATCAGCCAGAAGCCGACCGCCTGTGCCGCGATCAGGCCCGCGAGCAGCGCCAGCAGGATCTGTCCGAACAGGGTGCGCGGCAGCAGTCTCATCGGGATCTCATTGTGTGATCACGTTCTGCGCTCGACAGCAGCGACCAGCATGTAGCCTTCGTTGCGCACGGTCTTGATCAACGGTTCTTCGCCGTCGTCGCCGAGCCTGCGTCGCAGGCGGCTGATCATCACGTCGATGGTGCGGTCGAACGGCGCGGCTTCGCGATTCGAGAACACTTCCAGCAGCTGGTCGCGAGACAGCACACGGTTCGGATTGTCGGCCAAGGTTTTCAGCAGGCGGAATTCGCCGGACGACAGCGACACCACGACGCCGGCCGCATCGACCAGATGATGCGCATTCAGGTCCAGGATCCATGTGGCGAAATGCAGCGCCCGGGCCGGTGCGGCGCTGCCGCCGGATTCACTGGCGCGGCGCAGGATGTTCTTGACGCGCGCCAGCAGTTCGCGCGGGATGAACGGTTTGTGGATGTAATCGTCCGCGCCCATTTCCAGGCCGATGATGCGGTTCACTTCGTCGCCGCTGGCGGTCAGCATCAGGACCGGCATGGACGATTTCGCACGCAGGTTGCGGCACAGCACGAGCCCGTCTTCACCGGGCAGCATCAGATCCAGGATCACGAGATCGACCGATTGTCTGGCGAGGTGCTCCCACATCTGTGCGCCGTCGCTCGCGAGCAAGACGCTGTAACCCCAGCCGCCGAAGTATTCATGCAGCAACTGACGCAATTCGGGGTCGTCGTCGACCACCAGTATTTTTTTCTCCATCGAATGCCCTTGAAATCCCGCGCTTTTGTTCCAGAATGAAGAATAGCGTCAGCGCGGCCCGGCAGGCGTTGCACGACATCCTTTTTAGCGAATATTTACGTTGCATTTACAAAAAGGGCCGCGCCCGTAATATTGCATTTACATCTGGCCGGTTTAATGGCTGCATCCCACCGATGCAACAGGATGCAACATGAAAACGCTTCAGATCAAACCGCTTCGCATGCTCGCCGCACTTGCCGTCGGTGCGGTGCTGGCGACCGGTTTTGCCGCCACGGCATCGGCGGCGCCCGATGGCAGCCAGAAAATGGAACACGACTGGGCGCGCCACCGGCAGGAGCGCGTGAAGGCGCGGCTTGCCAAGACGGCTGAACGCCTGGGCATCCAGGCATCCCAGCAAAGCGCATGGCAAGCATACACGGCAGCGGTGGAAAGCCCGGCCGGCGATTTCCATGCAGGGAAGAACACGCCGGCTGACGCTGCCGGCATCGCACGCCGCCGCGCGGACATGGCCGCCGGCCACGCCGCAAAACTCGCACGGATTGCCGAAGCGACGGCGGTCTTGCAGGCAGTGCTGACGCCTGAACAACGCCGGATATTCGACCGCATGGCGCAGCATGCGCATCGCCGCGGCCATCGCCATCACGACGGGCACCGGCAATCCGCGCAGACCGGCGTGCAGAAATCGCCAGCCGGTCTGCCCGCCGCGCCGGCCTATCAATAAGGTGACGCGACCGCCGGAGACAACGAAGCGCTTCCGCGTTCCTGAAACAGGACATCCATCATGAAATTCTTCAAATCGTTATTTGCCCTGATGCTGCTGGCAGGCGCCATGGCCAGCAGTTCGGCCTGGGCCGATCATTATTACCATGGCGGCTACCATGGGGGCGCGCACGTCGGTGTGGTCATCGGCGGCCCGGGATACTGGCGTTATCCGGACCCGTACCTTTACGGGCCTTATCCGTATTCCTATCCGCCGGTCGTCGTCGCGCCCGCGCAGCCGCCGGTGTATATCGAACAGGACCAGACGCCTGCGCAGGAATCGCAACCGCAGCCATCGGGCGACTGGTTCTACTGCCGCAAGCCGGACGGTTACTACCCGTACGTCAAGCAATGTCCGGGCGGCTGGCAGCGCCTCGCACCGCAGCCGCCTCCACAACGTTAATCTGAAGGAAACAACATGTCTCCGATCCTGAAATCATCTGCTCTGGTTGCCGGCGTGCTTGCACTTTCCGCATGCACCACGCTTCCCACGGGGCCGAGCGTGCTGGTGCTGCCGGGCACGGGCAAGAGTTTCGAGCAATTCCGCGCCGACGACATGGAATGCCGCCAGTACGCGCAATACCAGATGGGCGGCCAGACCGCCGGTTCCAATGCGATCGACAGCGGCGTGCGCAGTGCCGCGATCGGTACCGCTGTCGGCGCCTTGGCGGGTGCAGCCATCGGTGGCAGCCAGGGCGCGGGCGTCGGCGCCGGTGTCGGTTTGCTGACCGGCAGCGCGGCCGGCGCCAATGCCGCGAATGCTTCCGGCTACGGCACGCAGCGTCATTACGATTTCGCCTACCAGCAATGCATGTATGCGAAGGGCAATCACATTCCGGTTTCGGGCCGGTTCGCGCCTTCGCCGTATCAGGGCCGTCAGCAGCAGGAAATGGCGCCCGCATATAACAACCCGCCACCGCCGCCACCCGGCTATGGCTATCCGCCGCGCTATTGATGTCGCGCGGCTGACCGAGTCCGATGCGTTCGCCAGGCTGTATGCATGGCAGCGGACATCATGTGTCTCCCTCCCCCTCCCATCCCCGTGATGGGTTAACCCGTGCGACGCAAGTTGCACGGGTTTTTTTATTCAGGCCGCCGCGATTCGTCGCGCATGTGCATGCTGGCAGCCCGCTTGCGGAATCGCAGCGAAAAAACATCCGGGCAGACGTACAATAAAGTCTGCCTAATGTCGGGGATGATCATGAAAAAAGTGGAAGTGAATCAGATACGCGTCGTCTGGTATCAGGATTCGATTTCCGGCGAAACGTCGTCGGCCGGATTTCACGAACACACGCTCAATTTCTGGGTGCACCTGGAATATTTTCCACGGGAAATCACGGAGGCGTATCTGCTGGATGAAGGAGAAGCGCGCCCGCATCCGAAAGATGGCTGGGCCTACGCGCGCGGCACGCTTCTTCTGTAACCTGCCGGCGCGCCATGCGGCGTCGCACGGCCCCTCGCCCGCGTGCATGCGCACGCGATACGGCCGCTTGTGGGGATGACGCCTTTACTTCGGAAACATCTCGAACGCTTCGCCGACCTTCAGCGCAACCAGGTCGTACAGTGAATGACGCGGCTGCGGACCGGCGCGTTCGAATCCTTCGATGGTGTCCGGCTCGACGCCTTCCGGCGGCGGCACGAACTGCATCCAGTCTTCATAACCCGGATGATCCATCAGATTGCGATTGAGTTCATCCAGAAATTCCTGCGTGCTCAGTTTTTTGTCGGCCATGGCAAGCTCCTCGAAGAAAGATGCGTCCAGCTTAGCACGACGGGCATGCATTGTTTTGTGCGCCGGCGTACAGCCATTGATGTGCACACGTGCAATGGATGGCGGATGCGGCGGCACGTACATGCGCCGCATCGGCAGCGTCAGTTTTTATAAACGCCGCAACCGACAATCAGGTCTTCGTATCGTTCGAGATACATCGATTTTGCCTCGACCTGTTTCGAGATCGGGTTGAGGAACATGTAGTCCTGCCAGCCCTTGTCCTGTGCAGAAATGATCGCGATGCGTTCGCGTACGTAAGGATTGCCGGCGCCATCCTTGGCGTCGATCAGATCCTTGCCGATCAGCGCGGCATTGGCGCCGTGCGCAAGGTTTCTGCCCTGCATGTCATAGACGACGACATACAGGTCGCGATCGCAGAACGGTCCGAGCTTGTTGCTGATGTCGTCGAAAGCCTTTTTCTTGCCGTATTCCCGCATGGATTCGACGGCCTTGCTGACCATGTCGGCCGCTTCTTCCATCGTTCCGTGGCTGCCGCTCTTGATCGTGAAAATGCTGACGACGTTGTTCAGTTCGGTGGTCTGGTTTTGCAGCGCTTCCGCGGCGGCGGCGGCCTGTTCGACCAGCGCGGCATTCTGCTGCGTGACCTGATCCATCTGCGCGATCGCCTGATTGACCTGTTCGATGCCGATGCTTTGCTCGCGGCTGGCGGTGCTGATCTCGGTCATGATGTCATCGACGCGCTTGATGCTGGAAACGACTTCCTTCATGGTCGTGCCGGCATGCGCGACCAGCTTGCTGCCGTCCTGCACCTTGCCGACCGAATCCTCGATCAGCGTCTTGATTTCTCTTGCCGCAGCCGAGCTGCGTTGCGCCAGGCTGCGCACTTCTCCCGCGACGACGGCGAAGCCCCTGCCCTGTTCGCCGGCGCGCGCTGCCTCGACGGCCGCGTTCAGCGCGAGGATGTTCGTCTGGAATGCGATGCCGTCGATGACGCTGATGATATCGACGATGCGTTTGGATGACTGGTTGATCGAATCCATCGTATTGACGACTTCGGCCACGACATTGCCGCCCTTGACGGCGACTTCCGATGCAGTGCGCGCGAGCTGGTTGGCTTCGGTTGCGTTGCCGGCGTTTTCCTTGACGGTGGAGGTCATTTCCTCCATCGCCGACGCGGTTTGTTCCAGCGCGCTGGCCTGCTGTTCGGTACGCGAAGACAGGTCGAGATTGCCGTCGGCGATTTCATGCGTGGCGGTTGCCAGCATTTCGGTGCCGCGGCGAATATTCCAGACGACGTTGGCGAGGCCTTGTCCGATGCCGTTGATGGCAGTCAGCAGGTGGCCGATTTCATCGTGCCGCGTCGTTTCGACGCGTGTGGTCAGGTCGCCGGCGGCGAGCTGGCGCGCTACCTGCGTGGCCTGTTCCAGCGGGCGTGTGAGGGTTTTGCGGATGACGGCATACAGCAACGCCGCGAGTATCAGCAGCGCGAACAGCGCGGCGATGGCGGACATGTTGCGCAAGGTAGTGGCTTCGCGCGTGAATTCATCTGCATAGGTATCGCCGACCACGATCCAGTTTTTATCCTTGAAATAGGTGAAGGCGGCCATGTGTTCGGCAGCATTCGGTTCGCTCGCCGGGCGATAGCGGATCATGCCATCCTTGCGCTCCAGTATTTCCTTGATGAAGGCGCGGCCATCCGTCGATTGGTCGGCGAGAACGTTCTGTCCTTCGCGTTTGGCGGCGATCACCAGCTTGCCGTAGTCGCTGCCGCTATTGGCATCGAGCACGTAGTAGCTGCCGGTCTTGCCGACCTTGAACGACAGCAGGCGATCGCGGATCAAGGCCGGATCGCGGGTCAGCTCGATGACGAGCCGGCTTTTTGCATTGACTTCGTCAATCGCGGTGCGCTCGAGCATATCGGTGGTGGCGCGCCCGTTTGCCCAGACGAATGCGCCGAACACCAGCGCAATCAATACAAAGGAGATTGTCGAAAGCTTGGCTCCCACCCCGAGCCTGGCAATATATCGCGTCATGCTGTTCATCACTTGCTTCCATTCACAAACAAAGTCGTACAAGACTGCGGACCAGAACGGTTCCCTGTGGAAACATCATAACTGGATATTGAAATTCCGGATGGGGCGATGCGTGGGCCGGTAAGTGATTCTTGCGCATGAGCCCGATTTTGTTATTCGCTATGCCGTGGGGCCTGCCCTCAAAGGCTGATCGACGCCTTCCGGCATCGCACACCGATTGCCATCGCATGCTTTAATTTATATATCGGCTTGTTTTTGAAAAACGATAGTCCGGTCGGGGAAAGATCGTACCGGAGCGGTATGACGGTAGTTGAAATTTTTGAGAGGCAGGATGAATTCGGCTCATGCGAGCGGAAGGATGCAGCGGTTTTCAGCGGCGAATATCGGGCCATCCCGGCGGCCGGATGCAGCAGCCGGGATGGCCGTTGCGGCGCTCAGAATTTGTAGCCGACCGAGAGGAAGGTGACGTACGGATCGAGGGTCAGGTTGGTCGTCGAACGGGAAATCACGGCACCGCCCGCGCTTCTACCGATGATTTCCGCATCGGTATCCAGCGGAATGTACGACAGCGAAAAGCCGATCGACCATTTCTGGTTAAGGTTGTAGTTCACGCCGATATTGGCGACCGGCGCCCATGATGAACTGAGATTGGCGCTGGCGCTGCCGCCCGGCACCGGCGCAGCAAATGCCTGCAGCGAAGGCGACAGTTCCACGCTGGAATACCAGACGTGCGTGGCGCCGAGGCCGACGAACGGACGCCATTTATCGTTGGGCTGCCCGAAGTACCATTTCGCCAGAAGGGCGGGACTCCATTGCTTGGCGCTGCCAAGCCGGCCGAGCGGGGCCAGCGAGCCCTCGCCGTCAAGCTTGAATTTCGGCGGTACGCCGGCATCCAGCGTCAGGGCGAAGTTGTCCGTGAAAAAATGGGTGTACGCAATGCCCACCGTGTCGGCGCTGCTGACGGTCGCGCCGCTGTTGGGAATCGGTCCGCCCGCCGTTACCAGCGGCTGGCTTGAATCGTCGGTGTAGAGGTGAAACCAGCCTAGATTGACGATATTGTCGCCTGCGGATTGCGCTGCAGCAGGCAAAGAAAAAGCCGCCAGGAGAGAAGCAGTGGCGACTTGCGGCAACATACTAAAAGGCATTTTCATCATTGTCCCCTCAGATTTTTTTTGACATGCTGCCAGTGCAGTGTAATCAGGAGATGGAGGCAGCGCCATCGCTTGTTACAAAATTCCCGGACGATAATTCGAGCATGACTCCAGGCATGACGATTTCGATGGCATAAAGGCAAAATTGTTCCATGACGGCATGCGTCCACCGGTTGCAGTTTTGATGGCGAAGGAAGAAATTTGACCTGCGTAAGCAGTTTTTGCCTTACGCTGCACGCTTTTGGCGGTATTTGCAGTAATGATTATGTGGAAAACAGGCGATGACAAAAAATGAAGCAATCCGGCAGGTCAACGAAGAGCTGCGCGCCAGCCTGCTGAACGACCGCAATACGCAATGGTCAACCGTGGTCCCGTATGCCGGCGATGAAGGCTGGTGGCTGAATATTCCGCTGGCCGGTTTCCGGCAGGAGCGGCATTTCCTGATCTGCAGCGAAAAGGCGAAAACCTTCCGTCACATCATGATCAAGGCGAATGCAATCCTGAGTCCGGCGACCAAATTCCGTTGCAAGGATCAGGTGGCGGACATTTTCATCTCGGCGGCCAATCCGAAAAAACTGGTCGATGTGCTGCCGGGCGGCAGCAAGTTCAGTTTCAATAAATACGTGCTGGGCGAATACCGCTTTTAAGCGAAGCGAGTCGGAGCGCAATAAAAAAGCCGCATTGCTGCGGCTTTTTTGACGGGGTCTGCGAGAGACCTGCGAACGGCTTATGCCGCGACGGCTTCGCTCTTGACGACCACTTCCTCGTCATCCGAATCCGAACTGCGGATCAGGTGATCGAAGGCGGACAGCGATGCTTTCGCGCCTTCGCCGACCGCAATCACGATCTGCTTGAACGGCACCGTCGTCACGTCGCCGGCAGCGAACACGCCGGGGATCGACGTTTGGCCGCGTGCATCGACTTCGATCTCGCCATGACGCGACAACGCAACCGTGCCTTTCAGCCATTCGGTATTCGGCACCAGACCGATCTGGATGAAGACGCCTTCCAGTTCGACCGTGTTGATCTCTTCGGACTTGCGATCCTTGTAGACCAGACCGTTGACCCGTTTGCCGTCGCCGGTGATTTCGGTCGTCTGCGCCGATGTAATCACGGTGACGTTGGCAAGCGTATTCAACTTACGTTGCAATACCGCATCGGCACGCAACTCTGCGCCGAACTCGATCAAGGTCACATGACCGACGATGCCTGCCAGATCGATCGCTGCTTCCACGCCGGAATTGCCGCCACCGATCACGGCAACGCGTTTGCCTTTGAACAGCGGGCCATCGCAGTGCGGGCAATAGGCGACACCATGGTTACGGTATTCGTTTTCGCCCGGCACGTTGATGGTTTTCCAGCGTGCACCTGTGGACAGAATCACAGTTTTGCCTTTCAGCGAACCGCCGTCTTTCAGCTTGATCTCGATCAGTTTGCCCGGCACCAGTTCGGACGCCATTTGCACGTTCATGATGTCGACGTCGTAATTACGGACGTGCTGTTCCAGCGCGACGGCAAATTTCGGTCCGTCGGTTTCTTGTATCGACACAAAGTTTTCGATCGACAATGTGTCCAGTACCTGACCGCCGAAACGTTCCGACACGACGCCGGTGCGAATGCCTTTGCGTGCTGCATAGATTGCCGCAGCCGCACCTGCAGGTCCGCCGCCCACGATCAACACATCGTACGGTGCTTTTGCGCTGAGCTCTTCCTGCTTGCGCTTGTTGCCGCCGGTGTCGAGTTTGGCGAGTATCTGTTCGATGCTGACGCGGCCCGATTCAAACAGTTGTCCGTTCAAAAAGGTCGTCGGTACGGCCATGATTTCGCGTTCCTTGACTTCGTCCTGGAACAAACCGCCATCGATCGTGACGGCACGGATGCGCGGATTGATCAACGACATCACGTTGAAAGCCTGCACGACTTCCGGACAGTTGTGGCACGACAAGGACATGTACGTTTCAAAGGTGTAGTCGCCGTCCAGATTACGAATCTGTTCAACCACAGAATCTTCTAGTTTCAACGGGTGGCCGCCTGTTTGCAGCAATGCCAGCACCAGTGAGGTGAATTCGTGTCCCATCGGAATCGCGGCAAACTGAATTCCTGCGTGCGCGTCCGGGCGCTTGATCTGGAAAGACGGTTTGCGCTCGTCGTCATCGGTGCGTTCGATCAGCGTGATCTTGTCGCTCAGCACAACGATTTCCTGCAGCAGTTCCTGCAGTTCACGCGACTTGTCGCTGCCATCGAGTGACGCAACGATCTCGATCGGTTGCACGATCTTTTCCAAGTACGCGGCTAATTGGGCTTTGAGATTGGCATCCAACATGATGGTCCCTGCTTTCTTTACAGTTTGATAGGGGTCTTGCACGTCCGGACCACACGGCCCGGACATTTGCTTCAATTACAAATTACAGAATTACTACTTAGATCTTGCCGACCAGATCCAGCGATGGAGCCAGGGTTTTTTCGCCTTCTTTCCATTTCACCGGGCACACTTCGTTCGGGTGAGCTGCAGTGTATTGAGCAGCTTTCAGCTTGCGCAAAGTTTCTGAAACGTCACGAGCGATTTCGTTCGAGTGGATTTCCACGGTTTTGATGATGCCGTCTGGATTGATCACGAACGTACCGCGCAGCGACAGGCCTTCTTCAGGAATGTGCACGCCGAATGCGTTGGTCAGTTGGTGCGTTGGATCGCCAACCAGTGGGAATTTGGCTTTGCCGACTGCTGGCGATGTTTCGTGCCAGACTTTGTGCGAGAAGTGAGTATCGGTTGTGACGATATAGACTTCGGTGCCCAGTTTCTGGAATTCAGCGTAGCTGTCGGCAGCATCTTCAACTTCGGTCGGGCAGTTGAACGTGAACGCAGCCGGCATGAAAATCAGCACGGACCATTTGCCCTTCAACGATTTTTCGGTGACTTCAATGAACTTGCCATTATGAAAAGCCTGCGTCTTGAACGGCTGGACTTGGGTGTTAATAAGGGACATGTCGTTTCCTTTGGTTGGGTTGAAAAAGTGGGTGAAAACCGTATGAGTTCGAATCATAGTGAAGATCGAATCATTTGCATAATTGATTTAATTTACAAAAGCAATTTGCTTTCGCTATCGACGAAGCAGCAGGAACGTTAACCGATATCGAACTGGCTATTATGCAGCGTTACACAGTTTGCTGTGGCGCAGGGGTGTATTGATGGCCGCTGGATTAAGTCGAGGCCATCCTATATTTGATATTTGCAGGAAGGAACGATCATGAAAAAGTAATCGGCGTGTATCCGTCCCCGGGGCCGCACTGGGTGCGGCGACGGTTTCCTGAAAAGCGAGTCGGGTATTGGTTCAATCTTGGCTATTCGATCAGTCCATATACGAGCGCATACCGCACGAGTTGGGCATTGTTTTCACACTTCATTTTGTTCATCAATCGGGCCTTATGTGTACTGACAGTTTTATTGCTGATAGAGAGTTCATCTGCAATTTGGTGAACAGCGCGTCCGGATACCAGCAACTGGAATATTTCACGTTCACGGACGGTCAGCAGTTCGTGGGGAAGGGACGTTCGTGAACTTAATTCGAACACCACCTGTTCTGCAAGCTTCTGATCGATAAAGTGACCGCCGCGCGCAATCTTTCTGATGGCTCCGATCAAAGTGTGAGGATCACTGTCTTTTGTGATGTATCCGGAAGCACCTGCCTCCAGTGCACGTCGTGCAATCTGCGGTTCCTCGTGCATGCTCAGAACAAGAACGCGTGGTGTATCAGTTTGTAAGGCAATATGATGTATCAGCGTGGCTCCGCTTACTCCCGGCATTGTCATATCCAGCAAAATCAGATCGATTTGCGTTTTGCGTAGAATGTCAAAAACATGAGCACCGCTGCCGGCTTCGGCAACGACTTCAATATCATCGACGAAAGAGAATAGCTGTTTAAGACCTTCCCGCATCAGTGCGTGATCGTCTGCAATTAAAATGCGCGTTGCTTTTGTCATGATAGAACTGGAATGCGCACGCAAATCTTGGTTCCATTACCAGAAGCTGTTTCGATACTCATCGTTCCTCCGAGAATATGCGCACGCTCATGAATCCCGATGAGTCCGAATGAATCTTTCCTGATCTTTTCAGGATCGAATCCAATTCCGTCATCTTGAACCACCAAAACGTATTGTTCTTCCTGTTTGTAGAGTGAAATATCGACACAGGAAGCCATTGCATGTCGAACAATATTTCGAAGAGATTCCTGCGCGATACGGAATATGGCGGTAGTGTCTCTATCGTTTAGCCGAATTTCTTTGTTTGCCCGGAGATTGAATTTCAAGTTTGCGTTCTTCGAGAAGTCGTTGGCAAGCCATTCCAGCGCCGTCACGATGCCAATATCCAAGACGGTAGGTCGGAGAGATACGATCGCATTGCGCGCAACCTTGATTGCACCATCGATCATGTCAATCATGATCTCCGCTTCTTTTGAAAGAACGTGACTGGTACCGTTGAACTGCATTTTTAAAACGCCCATGCGCATACGCAAAGCGGAGAGTCGCTGCGCAAGATCGTCATGTAGTTCCCGAGCGAGTCGTTTTCGTTCTTCCTCCCTGACGGTTTCGTATCGATCAGCCAATTGCCGCAATACGACTTGCGTCTCGCGAAGACGCTGTTCAGCTTCTTTCAAGGTCGTAATATCCCTGACAATCGCCAGAACAGTCCTGGATTCGCCGTTGACGTTATCTTCTACAACCATGCTGACTGCCCAGTACATGGTAGATCCATCGTTGCGAGCCCACGTCCCGTAAAGCTCGGTCGGTTTTCCGGTATCCAGAACATTCCGGATAGCCTTTTTGTATTCTTCTACTGGCATGTCGGCGCGCCAATTTGTCTCAACGCTCTTGTTCAATACCTCATTGAGTGTTGCGCCGTAATGATGCAACTGGGCCGGATTAACATAGATGCGGTTGAAGTTTTCGTCATATCGGACCACGCCATCGGGAGAATTTTCCGCCAAGGTTCGATAGTTGTATTCGCTTTTCCGCAACAGGCATTCGGCTTGACGCTGCTGCGAGATGTCAACGGAGATGCCAATATATTCGATGACATGCGATGAAGAGCTGGTAACGGGGGAGCCGCTTCCTCGTATATGGCGAATAACGCCAGAGTCCAGGACGATACGGTATTCACATTCAAAATGCTGTTTGTCCGCGATGGCTTTCCCGACAATACGGCCTACAAACTCCCTGTCCTCAGGATGAATACGTGAATGGTAGATATCAATACATGATTTGTCATCAGATGGATCGCATCCAAAAACGCGATAGTGACCATCGGTCCATTCCATCGTCCAATTCTCGAGATTGAGACGCCAGCTTCCAGTGTGACTAACCCTTTGACTTTGGCACAAAAGGGTATCGCTAATACGGAGTCTTTCTTGTACCTGTTTTCTCTCCGAGTTTTCATGATCCAGTCGTGCATTTGTTTCACGAAGTTCACGAACGGCAGCCTGCAGTTCCAGTCGGACGACTGTGCTTTTGCGGATAAGGGCTCTCTGGCCAACAGTAATTGCAGAAATCAGCAGGCCAGCAGGAAAGAAGAATGAAATGCAAGGGTATTGCGCTCTGTGTGCAGACCATGGGAACGCCGCAAAAAAACAATCAAAAAGTATCGTTGATAAGAAGATTGAAGTTATTCCAGCCCCAGCCCCGCCAAACCAGCTGCTTATTGCGATTGCGCTCAAGAAAAATGAAATTGGTGCTGCAGCGTTGGCTGGGGAGAGAATGATTATTACGCTAAATGCTGCTCCTACAATTAATAAAGCAAAGCCGTAACGAATACAGGGTGACGGGTTTTTTAAATCTACGATCACTGGTAATACCCTATTGATTAAATCGAGGACTGATTGACGGATTTTGGTTAAAGCTGCTTTCCAGTATGTCTGTGACGACGAATATCCGGCATTGCTTTGCCGTCTTGTTTTCAGAAAGGGCAAGGATGCGAACTCACAGTATCGACTGTTTTTTTCTTTATATAAGTTCGTGCCCTAGAATTTTTTTGCAAATTCTAACTGATACGACCACCGTTGCGGTGGGAACAAGAACGTTTCTCAACCGAGTAGAAGGATGCTTGATGCTGCTGCTCTTTTTCTTGCCGAGAGAGGGAGCAGGGCGTAGGAGGTTTTCTCTGTTTCCATAACTCTAGTGTGTCAAGTGTTCTGGATTAGTGAGTATAGGAAACGCCCTACCAAAGAATCAGCCTTGCCTGATTCACCTGAAGATGGAATTGAATAAAGATTCTTAGCGGTAAGTTTCCAGAGTGATTCAATTCTCAGGAGGTGGTAGGTGAAGTTTTTTAATCTTAATATCGGCGCGCGGTTAGGGTTCGGTTTTTCATCTGTACTGTTGCTCATGGCCTTGATGATGACAATCGGATTGAAAGGTATGAGTTCCATCCATGCTCGAATCAACAAAATAGTCGATGTGAATGTAGTTCAAATGGATCTCTTGCAAGAGATGTCCGAGTCCGTGCATATCGTCTCGAAGGAAATGGGCGCCTTGGTGCTCGCTAAGGATGAAAAAGACATCGAGAAGATTTCCCAATTAATTGAAGAGGCAAGAAAAAAATATGATGCGGCTTTTTCAAAACTAGAGACTAAACAGCAAAAGACCGCTGACAAGGAATTGTTGCAATTAGTTTTAGATGCTCAGAACATGGCAAGAGCGGAAAACAACGCGGTCGTAGAACTGGCAAGAAAAAATCTGGATGAGGATGCCAGCGATCGACTAATCAAGAAAGCCGAGCCGTTAAATCAGACATGGCAAGATGCGCTGGACGAATCGATCGCTCTGCAAAGAAGAGAGAACGCGAACGACGCTATCGTTGCGGCAGCAACCTACAACGACACAATGGAAACCATCCTGATGGTTTCCATTGTGTCGTTAATAACTGGCATCGCGATTGCCATTTGGATTACTCGTTCGATCTCACGTCCCATAAGGCGAGCCATGCTGGTTGCGCAAACGGTTTCTGCAGGCGACCTGACCAGCAAAATTGACATTACGTTTACCGACGAAACCGGGAAATTGCTGGAAGCTTTGCGCGAGATGAACGATAGCCTGACGCGGATTGTGACTCAGATCAGGGGAGGGACGGAAGCAATCGCGACGGCTTCCGGTCAAATTGCAACCGGCAATCTGGATTTGTCTGCCAGAACCGAGGAACAAGCTTCTTCATTGGAAGAAATCGCGTCGTCGATGGAAGAGCTGACATCTACGGTGCAGCAAAATGCGGACAATGCCAGGAGAGCAAACCAACTGGCGCTGGCATCCTCAACGATTGCAGCCAAGGGTGTCGCTGTCATGAGCCAGGTGGTCGATACCATGCGGTTCATTCAATCTTCGGCAAACAGAATCTCTGACATCATCGGCGTCATTGACGGCATCGCATTTCAAACGAATATTCTTGCGTTAAATGCTGCCGTCGAGGCCGCCAGAGCGGGTGAGCAAGGGAAAGGTTTTGCCGTGGTGGCAGGAGAAGTAAGGAATTTGGCGCAACGTTCTTCAGTCGCTGCCAAAGATATCCGCGACCTGATAATCGATTCTGTCGAAAAAATTAACGAAGGTAGTCAGCTCGTTGATGGTGCCGGACAGACGATGGATGAAATAGTCAAAAGCGCCAAGCAGGTAAATGAAATCATGGATGAGATTGCGTCAGCATCTTCTGAGCAAAGTTCCGGCATTCATCAAGTGAATCAAGCGTTATCCGAGATGGATCAGGTAACACAACAGAATGCTGCATTGGTCGAGGAAGCTGCCGCTGCAGCTGAGTCCTTGCGGGAGCAGGCTGCCAATTTGGCCGCAATAGTGAGTATTTTTAAACTGGAACATACCGAGGTTCTGCCGACACTTCAGAATCGAATTCCAAGCCTGCGTCTGATATCGGCTACTCCACTAATGGTGTCGGCTTCAGTTTAGATTTGTTGAGTCGGTCAGAATTTTTTCCGAGGATGATGCGTCGCATGAATGAAAGCCAGCCTTTGCATTAGTTTCTAAATCATGCGCCTTGGTAATAGCCGCGGATGGGCATCCACCGTTCTCGGATAACCTCACCGGTATATCTGCGCCAGTTGGATACATCTTTTGTGAGTGAAGAAACAATGGCACCGCTAAAGTTTTCTCGGATACATACTTTTAATGGTCCTCTGAGGCAGTTACATTCGTGGGCAAGCGTAAAAAATATTTACCCCGCCCGGGAATAAAGAAGGAAGCTATTCGTCTTACTGTACATACACGACATCAAGGGCCAATGCCCATGAGTAAAAATTTCACGGACGACGATTTGCGCGAAGTGTTGCCACGGCTGCGGCGCTTTGCCTTTTCTTTGACACGGCATGAAAACAGCGCTGACGATCTGGTGCAGTCTTGCTTGGAACGCGCGCTGGCACGGCGGGAGCAGCACCGCGAAGACGCTGATCTGCGTGCTTGGCTGTTCCAGATCATGTACCGGCAGTTTCTCGATGGACAGCGTCGAGCGAAGCGTTATGCAGGCCTGCTGGCCGTTTTTGCCTGTGCTCCGGAAGAACTTGCCCCCTCTGCAGAGGACGTGGCGTTATCACGCTCGGCGCTGGCGGATTTCAGCAAGTTGCCGGCCGAGCAGCGCGCCCTGCTGGTACTGGTCTCGGTCGAAGGTTTGAGCTATCAGCAGGCCGCGGATGCTCTAGGCATTCCAATTGGAACCGTGATGTCGCGACTTTCGCGGGCCCGCAAGACTCTGCGGGCGCTCAATGACGGCATGCCGGCCAATCCCGGCAATCTTAATTTACGGAGATTGAAATGACTCCATTCTTTTGCTCCGAACAGGAGTTGCATGCCTATGTCGACGGCCAGGCGGATGAGGCTTTGTGCCAAAAAATGGAGGCTTATCTGGCAAGCAATCCAGAAGCCGCAGCTGAAGTGGTACGCATGCGCCTGGAAAGCCAGCGTCTGCGTACAGTGTTGGAGAACACGCCATCAGGGGGCATTCCGCCACGTCTGGACCCATTATGGATCCGTCGTGAATTACGTACGCGTTTTCAGCTTCGCATGGCGGTCATCGTTTCGCTGGTGCTGACGCTGGGTTTGGGCACACTGGGCGGCTGGCAATTACGTGACATGTCTATGCGCAAGACTTATTTGCCGATGGCTGATGCGACTCAGGCCTATCACCTATTTGCTACCGGAGACATGGCGCAGAAGGTTGATATGAAGACCACCGAGCCTGCGCAACTTCAAGGCTGGCTCAACCATCATTTTGTTCAGGCCGCGCCGCTGCCCGATTTCAGCGCCTACGGTTTCAAGCTGGTTGGTGGTCGGCTGATGGCGAGCGACAAAGGTGCGGCGGCGATGGTGCTATATCAAAATGACCAACGCCAGGCGATCGTCTATTACGTCCGGCCGCCGGGCAGGCTGTTCAACTTCGGCACAGGCAATCGGCGCGACGGCAACCTGCTGACGCAATACTGGCGGCAGGGCCGCTATTTCTATGCTGTGGTCAGTCCGACCGATAACCCGGCAACGCTGCCAGTACAAAGGGCCGTCGAGCCCGACCGACCGCAAACCTAGCTGGTGTTTTTTCTGGTCTTCATGGGACTGAGTACTGCACACATGCTACGGATAACGTCCTGCATTCTGAATTTCGTTTATCAACTTTTTCTCACGCGTCCATAAAGGAAACATTGTCATGCTGAATAAACGCGTTTTTCTGAATGCTGCGCTAGCCGCCGCTGCGGCCGTGCTCTTTACCCAAACTGTCATGGCTCAGGATAACGCCAAGCTCTTACAAGTTAAAAATGTCGTGCTGGTCCACGGTGCCTATGCGGACGGTTCGTCCTGGTCCGAAGTGATCGAGCGCTTGCAGAAAGCCGGCTTGCACGTGACTTCCGTGCAGAATCCGTTGACCTCGCTGGCCGATGACGTCGATGCCACGCGTCGCGCCATCGCCATGCAAGATGGCCCGACCATCCTGGCCGGCCATTCCTGGGCCGGCACTGTCATTAGCGAAGCTGGCATCGATCCCAAGGTGGCCGGATTGGTATATGTGGCGGCACGCGCGCCCGACGCAGGCGAAGACTACTCTGCGTTGGCGGCTATGTTCCCAAAGGCTCCCGCCAGTGCGGGGCTTGTCAAGTCGGGCGGTTTTGCACAACTCAGTGAAGATGCATTTCTGCACGATTTTGCCGGCGACATCGATCCTGTCAAAGCTAGGGTAATGTATGCGGCGCAAGGCCGCATCTCGGACCGACTATTTGCCTCGCGTACCACCCATGCGGCGTGGCGCAACAAGCCGACCTGGTACGCGGTATCGACCAACGACCGCACCACGTCGCCTGAGTTGGAGCGCTTTCTGGCGCAACGCATGAAGGCCAAGACCATAGAGATCGCTTCAAGCCATCTGTCGATGCTCTCCCATCCTGATCAAATCGCCAATCTGATTCTGGAGGCGGCCGGACAGAAGGTGGACTGACATGACTGAATCCAGTGTTTTTGAACAAGGCGAAATCGCTAGTTTCGGTCCCTTCCATCTTGTTCCATTGGCGCGCCTCCTTCATAAAGGGGAAGACTCGGTCACCATAGGCAGTCGCCGACTTGATATTTTAATTACGCTGGTTGAGAAAGCAGGGGAGGTTATTTCGCAACGCGAACTGATCGCGCGCGCATGGCCTAACTTGGTGGTGGAAAAAGCTAACCTGCGGATCCATATTGCCGGATTGCGTAAAGCGCTTGGGGACGGCATCGATGGCGCGCGCTATATCACCAACGTGCCGGGACGTGGTTACTGTTTTGTCGCACCGGTTCAACGCTTCAAAATAGATTCGGGCGCGCTTCCGGAGGCGGTACAGGTACGTAAATCTGAAGTGCCGAATACCTTGCCTGCACCGTTGACACGCATGATCGGATGCGAGAAAGCCATCGCCGTATTAAAGGACTTATTGAGAGAGAAGCACTTCGTCAGTATTGTCGGATCGGGAGGTATGGGCAAGACCGCGATTGCCATTGCAATTGCACACGCGCTTCTTGGCGAATTCGGTGACGCGGTTTTTTTTGTCGATCTGGACGTGCTGACCGACGAGACCATGGTCGCCACTGCGGTAGCGTCGGCGCTCGGTGTTTTCATTCAGACCACCGATCCAGTCGAGAGTGTGCTCGCCTTTGCCAAAGGCAAACGGATTTTGCTGGTCCTGGATAATTGCGAGCACGTCATTAATGCGGCGGCGGCGCTGACCGAGCGTATCTTCGGGGCGCTGCCTGATATGTGTTTGTTGACAACCAGCCGGGAGTCGCTGCGCGTGAAGGGAGAACATGTCTATTTATTGCATGCTCTGGAGAGTCCCCCCGATAACGTCGATTTGACCGCTGCGGAAGCTTTGGCATCACCCTCTGTTAAATTATTCATGGATTGCGCTACGGCTAGTGGGCACAGGCGGGCGCTAAGCGACGCCGATGCGCCGGTAGTTGCATCGATTTGTCGCCGACTTGACGGGGTTGCGCTCGCGATCGAATTGGTTGCCAGTCGGGTGGGTACGTATGGCATTCAAGTTATCGACGATCTTCTCGATAATCGCGTCAGGCTATTGTGGCAAGGCCGTCGTACAGCCTTGCCGCGTCATCAAACCTTGTATGCGATGCTGGATTGGAGTTACAGGCTGCTGACGGATCGGGACAGGAAAGTGCTGTGTAGGCTATCAGTGTTTGTCGGTAATTTCACTTTCGAGGCAGCCCAAGCCATCGCAGGTGCCGCCGAAATGGGCGCGCAGCAAGTGGCGGATGCGTTGGCCAGCCTGATTGAAAAGTCGCTTATTTGGGTTTCTCGGATCGAGGGAACGACTTATTTAAGGCTCCTTGAAGTCACGCGTATCTATGCCGCGGAGAAGTTGGCGGAGAGCCCCGATGTGGAGACGGTTTTCCTGCGGCACGCGTTGCATTACGCTACGCTGCTGCGCACACAAACGCAATCCATGCATCTTTTCTCGGATTCCGATCTATCAGATGTCGTTCAGCACTTCGGGAATCTCCGTGCCGCGCTTGAGTGGAGTTTTTCCGAGCGCGGAGACCGCCAGGTTGGCGTCGAATTGGCGGCATCCTCAGCGCCTCTACTGCTGAGTATGTTTCAGTTAGACGACTGCCACCGTTGGTGCGGACTGGGCTTGGTGGGATTAAACGATGCACAGCGTGGCACACGATTGGAATTGGTGCTGCAGAAAGGCTCTGCCATTTCCAGCATGTGTACCGTCAGCAACAGTAATGCTGTACGAAACGCTATTGAGCATGCGCTGGTACTCAGTGAAATATTAGGCGAAGTGCGATATCGCCTGCGATTAATGGCCGGCCTTAATATTTTTCTGATACGAACAGGCAATTTTCGTGAAGCGTTGGCGGTTGCCGAGCGTTGTGCCGCAATTGCACGTGAAGCCGATGCATTTGGTGCAGTCGCCATTTCCAATTGGATGCTCGGATGCTCCTATCACATGGCCGGCAATCAGGAGGCCGCTCGATGCTATCTGGAGAGCGGCTTCAAGCGTGCAGCCGAGGATGGATTGACCTGCGCCGACGTGTTTGGTTATGACCATAGGATTTACGCATCGACTATTTGGGCACGCATGCTGTGGCTGAGCGGCTATCCGGACCAAGCAGAAAAGATTGCGCGGCAGGCAATCGATGAAGCCAAAAAACACCATCATCCAATCAATCTATGCATCGTCATGATTAGTACCATCAGGGTATTTTTATGGGGCGGTTACTTTGAAGAGGCGAAGCAGCAGATTGCATGCCTGATCATGCATGCCGAAAAACATTCATTGCGTATCTTTTACGCCGTCGGAACTGCGCTCAAAGGCGAACTTGCCGTGGCGCAGGAGCAGCCAGACATCGGCATCGATTTGCTGCAAGGTGCATTCAAGATGCTGCCTGCGGAGCGACATCTTCTGCCAGCGACTGGTTTTTATTGCGCATTGGCCGAAGGATTGATGCAGCGTGGCCAGATCAGTGATGCGTTGACAAAAATCGATGAAGCCTTGGTTCGATCAGAGGCGCAGGGAGCGAACTTCGATATGCCTGATTTATTGCGCGTACGCGGAAATATATTACTGGCCGCTGATCCACCCGATGCGACAGCGGCAGAAAATACGTTGCTAAAGGCAATCGACTTGGCACGTAGCCAATCTGCCATCGGCATGGAACTGCGGGCGGCGACCACATTAGCTGAGCTGTGGCATAGACAGCAGCGCAATTGTGAAGCAGGCAGGATCTTAATCAGTGTTTATGAACGCTTTACGGAAGGGTTTGAAACCAGAGATTTGAAAATTGCCGCTGCTCTGATTGAACAGTTGGCGTCGTGGACTGAGCAAAGCCTAGCGTCAGTCCAACAGTCCGGCGATTCAACCCGGCTGCACGGGGAGTATCAGACGCCGAGCTTACCGATCCATGCAATGTAACGGTATACGCAGCCCTGCACGAAAGCTTTCGTGCCTGGGTTTGTGAAGTTGTGATCGGCATCGATCAGATCATCCTTCCACTGCAGATACATTTCCGGCGTGGTCAGCGCTGGCGAGCCTTCGGCGGCCATGATAGTGCGGAGGTGCTGCTGCGCCAGGGCCGTGCCGGCCGGGCTGGGCGAGGTACCCACGATTCCGCACGGCTTGCCTTGCCATACATTTTGGCTGTAGGGGCGCGAACCCAATCGATGGCGTTCTTTAAAGCGGCCGGCACCGAACGATTGTGCTCGGGTGTCACGAACAGCACACCCTGCAATGCGGTCACGATGGCCTTCATCCTTGTCGCGGTTTCGGGCATCTGAATTTCGTTGTCCTGATTGTAAAGCGGAATGTCGCCCAAGCTAGCGTAGATGAATTCCATGTCGTCGGGGGACAAGTTTTTCCAATGCGCGTGCGAATTGGAGATTGAGAGACGCTGCCCGCAGGCTACCGACGAAAACGGCGATTTTTTGGGGCATGATTACGTCTTCCGTAGGTAATGTAAAAAGAATTATTTTGAATTCGTAATTACACGAAACTCCGGTTCCGGTACGAAACCATCGCGGTTGGGCATTTGCACTTTGGGCAGGCTCTGTTTGTCGAGCTTGTCGTCTTTTAGCGAGATGCCATTCAGGCTCAGGAGATAGGCGGTAACGGCATATGTTTCGTCAACGGTAAGGGACTCCGGTGCCTGATAGGGCATCGCTCGACGTATATAGTCAAAAAGCGTGGTTGCATAAGGCCAATAACTGCCTATGGTTTTGACAGGATCGGATGAAGCAAGCGTTCCCTGTCCCCCGACGAGACGATCCTTGATACCATTTTGGCCGTTTACGCCGTGGCAAGCCGCACAATTATTGGCATAGACGATTTTGCCTTGCGACACCGTGCCACTTCCTTCTGGCAAACCTTTTCCATTTGGCTGCACGTCGATGTTCCATAATGCAATTTCGGCTGGTGTTGCAGGTCTGCCAAAATCGTGGGCGAAAGCTACTGACGTGAAAACGCCGATGATCACCGCGCTTGCACTGAAATATTTAAGCAAGAACATTACGAACCTCCCCACTTGTGTCAATTTTCCAAGTTTGTTGGGCGTTATAGTGAAATAATGCATTGGTTCCCATTTGATTAATGAGCGTGGCACGGTCGGGCTGTACATTGCCTTTTTCATCGGTCGCGCGACTGACAATTTTGGTTGGGTTGCCGTCCCATTCCCAATCCATCTGAAAACGAGACTGCGCTTTCGACAATACGGGATGGTTCAATTGCGCATCCCTCCATGTCTTGCCCCCATCTACACTGATCTCGACCTTTTCAATCTTGCCATGGCCGCTCCAGGCCAGACCTGTAATGCGGTTATAGCCCTTTTTGATTTTCATCATTCCAGAGGGTGACGTGATCACTGAATTGACCTCCTGTCTCAGCTGAAATTGCATGGCCTTTCCGTTGGCCATCAGCTGCGTATACCGCGACGTTTCCCAGCGAGTCATCCACGGCGCGTTGCCAAACTTGAGACGGCGCAGCCACTTGATGTTGAGATTTCCTTCATATCCCGGAATGACCAATCGGATCGGAAATCCATGGGCGGGCCGTAAGGGTTCTCCATTTTGGCCATAGGCCACGATCGCCTCGTTCATGATCTCGTCCGTGAGCGGCACACTCCGGGCGACTCCCGCGGCGTCTCCCCCCTCTGCCAGCATCCATGTTGATTTCCGATCCTTGTGCACTAGATCGATCAAAAAACCAAGAGGAACACCGGTCCATTCGTTGGTGCTGATGAGGCCGTGCGTATTTTGTACGGTCAGATTTTCGTCTGCCTTCTTCCAATTTTCCCAGCCGTTTCCCGTGCACTCGATAAAAGCCATGCGAGTGACGGAAGGCATCGCTTTGAGATCGTCTAACGTTAGAACGAGGGGTTTTTCGGCCATGCCATGAATGAGGAGCCTGTGCTGTGCAGGATCGAGATTAGGTACGCCGGAGTGGCTGCGTTCATAGTGCAGATCCGAGGGGGTGATCGTACCAACAAGCTTTTGCAGCGGGGTCTTGGAGTTGATCGCGATGCTTGGATCGACATTACGCATTCCTGGTGCGGCCTCAGGAATGCGGCTGATATCCACATATTGTGAACGCTCGCTGTGTTCAGAGAGCGCGTTGCCCAACACGCGAGGAGGCACATCTGCGAGCGTATTTGCAGAAGCAGAGCCTGTAATTGCCGCACCAGCTACTCCAGCCGACGCAACCAAGAAGTTCCGACGGGAAACGATTTTTTTGTCCAGTTTTTCTGTCACGCTATCACCTTTTTGGGTCATGGTTTATCTCGTGTTTGGTTTATGGCGAAACGGTGGTCTCGATCAATTCGCATCTGTTTTTTTGATTGCATCAAGAACGATATTCTCGGCCGGTGTCAATTTTTGCGTCATCCCTGCCGGCAAGCCATGTTTTCCCTCTAAATCCTTTGATGGATTGAGCGTGACATAGGTCTTGCCATCAATACCGTCGCGAACAAGGACGCGCAGAGGAAGCTCAAGGGCAAAGTCGGGCGCTGCAAGCATCAGCGGCGTTCCTCCTTTTGGATTTCCATAGATAAGAACGGTCGTGGGCGGCATGTCGAGGCCGACCGATTGCGCCGCAGCACGATGGTCGATCGCGGCAAAAATGGTAAGTCCTTTTCCTTCAAGCGTTGTTCGCAAGCGGGAAAGTGTTTCGGGGAATGAATAAGCGCTTTGAACTCTCATGGGTTGCTCCGCTGAGGCTATATCGGTTATCAGTAAACTGCTTATTGCTAAGGTGATGGCCAATGGCCACCTACCGGTAGTCATTTCTGATCTTGAAGGGAACGTTTTATATTTCGATTTGATACCAGCAGGCGAGGATAGGGGCGCTGGCTGAAATGCGACACGCCATTCCTGCAGAGTTCTGGACAGATTAAAATTTTTGATCCAATACACAATATCTCCTTGCACCGCTCCGTCATCTAAAGGAATAAAAATCCCTGAAGGCTTATTGGTCAGTATGTACGATGCTTTGTTTGTAATGTGCAGATTTACGGCGTCTTTTTACACGGATTTACCACAAGCTACAAGACGGCCCCTCTATTGCCAAGTCAGAATCGTTCTTCGCCGTTAATCAAGCCGAGACTAGGCTCCTTCTTCCCGCTATGTGGGACGAAGGCGATCGAATTCGGGAGTAAATTTTGTATGCGAAGATCCATTTCCTCAACAGGAAATTAAGCTCCGGATCGATGGCGTTGCATAGACCAATTTCATTGGAAGAGATCTACTTTTCTTTATCGCCGGGAATGTGGAAAAGTGACCACCAGGTCTTTTGTTAACGATAGGAAAATAAACAAAATGGGAAACGATGTGACATCAACTAATAATTCCATTCCGACAGATAGTGATTCAATGTTCAGTTATCTTCCTGTCGCACTGTATGGATCGGTAATGGGAATGGTGGGCTTATCGGTCGCTTGGAGACTCGCTTATTCTGCCTTCGGAGCGCCAGTGGTTATTGCTCACGTGCTGGGAGGCCTCAGCGTCATCCTATTTATTGTTATATCGATCGGATATTTGATAAAAGCTGTAACTCATCCTGAAGCTGTTCGCACCGAATTTGACAACCCTATAGCCGGCAATCTTTTCGGAACGCCGTTGATCAGTCTATTGCTCTTGCCGTTGATTTTGGTCGACGTGAACGTGTATTTTGCGCGCGCGGTGTGGATTGTCGGCGCTGTTCTGATGACATTCTTTGCCCTGGCTGATTGTCATGCGCTGGATTAATACGAGACAAAAACCTGCACATGCCACGCCCGCCTGGATTGTGCCCGTCGTAGGAATGATCGACATACCGTTGGCTATCCCTGCGCTGGGTTGGGCCGCCCCTTTGCATGGAGTCATGTTGTTTGCTACCGCAGTTGGACTTTTTTTCGCGATCCCGCTTTTTACGATAATTTTTTCCAGGCTGATATTCGAAGAGCCGTTCCCGGATCCAATGCAGCCAACATTGCTGATTCTTCTCGCGCCGTTTTCCGTTGGATTCTCAGCCTATATCACGACTACAGGTCAAATAGATCAATTTGCAGCGGCACTATACATGCTGATGCTGTTCACCTTGGCGGTGTTGATTGGTCGTATCCGGAAACTTGGAAAGTGTTGCCCATTTCGTTTTTCATGGTGGGCTGTCAGTTTTCCTTTGGCATCCGCTGCCGTGGCTGCTCTAAGGTATGCCGATTATTCGAATGACGTTGTGACAAGAGGAATTGCGATCGTTTTGCTCGGCATCGCGTCTCTGTCTATCGCCGCTTTATTCATTCGCACCGTTAGTGGCGTGATAAAAGGTGAGCTTCGGTCATTGAGCACATAGGTTTTATAGATGCCGTATTAGCGTATTTTCTTTCTATCTTTTTTGTGCAAGCCCATGATGGGACAGTCGGACAGACGTCCCATCATGCGGGCGTATGTTATTGATTCCGTATGAAAGCGAGCAGGTCTGCGTTGATTACATCGGCATGCGTGGTGGCCATGCCATGTGGATAGCCCTTGTACACCTTCAGCGTGCTGTGCTTGATCAACTTGGCAGACAGCAGGGCCGAATCTGCAATGGGCACTACTTGGTCGTCATCACCGTGCATGATCAGGACCGGGACGTCGATCCGCTTCAAGTCGTCTGTAAAGTCTGTTTCGGAGAACACGGCGATGCAGTCGTAATGCGGCTTGGCTGCACCCTCCATCCCTTGTCGCCACCAATTCCGGACGGTTGCCTCTATCTTGGTCGTACCTGGCCGATTGAAGCCGTAGAAAGGCCCGCTCGCGACGTCGAGGTAAAACTGAGCACGGTTGGCAGCGAGGGCTTGGCGCATGCCGTCGAACACTTCCATTGGCAGGCCGGCCGGATTTGCCTCGGACTTGAGCATTACTGGTGGAATTGCAGCGATCAATACAGCCTTTGCCACGCGGCCTGACTTCGCCTGTGCTACGTAGCGGGTCGCTTCGCCACCCCCGGTCGAGTGGCCGATATGTATCGCGCCCTTGAGGTCAAGATGATCGGTCAGGGCCGTGACGTCGGCGACATAGGTATCCATGTCTGCTCCACAATCGGTCTGGGATGACCTGCCATGACCTCGTCGATCATGCGCAATCACGCGAAAGCCCTGTGCAAGAAAAAACAGCATCTGAGTATCCCACTCATCGGAACTCAGTGGCCAGCCATGATGGAAAAAAATAGGCTGTCCAGTTCCCCAGTCTTTGTAAAAGATTTTAGTACCGTCTTTCGTGATGATCGTGCTCATTTGTAAGTCCTTTGTGTTGGGTGAGGAAAAATGACAGTGGAATTACGCACCTTGGCGAAAGGCAGATTACACGCCGCTATGTTTCTGTTCTTTTCAAACATTTTTCGATGGGCCCAATTTAAGCTCTGTATTAGTGAGCGTGAAGTCTTCTAAATTAAGACTTAGCTTCCAATTCTTTGGATGACAGTTTGAGCTTTGCGATCGTCCAAAGACTTGGAAGCTAAGTCCTGATTTTGGCGACTGGTGGGCCAAAGGTCTAGTGGTTAAGATTCGTTCGATACAACAAACAACATCTTTCGAAGCTGCCTTCCGGTATGTTTCAGATGGACGAAAGAATGTGCGGGCGGCTGCTAAAGACATGCCGCTCTTACTGTCGATAAACCACTAGGAGAAAACAATGAACGCTCGCATTCACGAACCGCTGACCATCGAAAACACTGCAGTCATTCTTGTCGACCATCAGGTTGGCCTGCTGACCGGCGTTCGGGATATCTCGATCGGTGAACTGAAGCACAATGTCGTTGCCTTGGCCAAGGCGGCAAAGGCGTTGGGGCTCCCGATCGTGGTCGCTTCAACGGCAGCAAAAAGCATGTGGGGTCCGACGTTTCCAGAATTGCTTGAGGCACTGCCGGGAATCGAAGTAATAGACCGCTCATCGGTGAATGCTTATGACGACAAAAGTGTCGCCGCCGCCATTGAGGGTACGAAACGCAAGAACCTGATTTTTGCAGGTGTTTCGCTTGAGGTCTGTGCTGGCTTCCCGGCAATAACAGCCGTATCACGCGGGTACAACGCCTACGTCGCGGTTGATGCGTCAGGCACCTTCAGCGATACCAAGCGCCAGACCGCATTGCATCGCTTGACTCAGGCTGGTGTAGTCATTTCGGACTATGCGACCTTGATGGTCGAAATACTTGGCGATAACGGCAAGCCGGAAGCTGGCGCTGTCTACGCCGCGCTCGATATGCCATGGGCCGTTCTGGTAGGTCAGGTCGCCAGCGCTTATAGCAAATAAACGAAAACAAACAAAAATGGGTGAATGCCTCAGCCCGACTTTTCATTCAAGCCGGGCTTGAAAATAGAGGTCGCTCCATGCGACCGATCAAGGATTAATCCCTCAAATTGAGGAGTCAATAATGAGAATGCTCGACTGGAATACCTACCGCAATCAAATCGTCGCAGGCGTCGGCAGTCTTTCCAAGCTGAATCCGGATTCGGTGCGTGGCTACAGCACACTCAGCGCAGCAGGGGCAAAGAACGGCAAACTGGATGCGAAAACTCGTGAGCTGATCTCGCTGGCAGTTGCTGTCTCGCTGCGTTGCGACGGATGTATCACGGTGCATGCGGATGCGGCACGCAAGCTGGGTGTGAGCGAAGAAGAACTGGGCGAAGCGCTGGGTGTGGCGATGGCGGTCAATGCCGGTGCGGCACTGGTTTATTCGACACGCACCCTGGACGCATTCCATGCGTCGAATGAGGCATGATCATGGCGAAGGCAATCAAAACCAATACCAGCGCGTCACGAATCGACATCGGCATTTCCGAAAAAGACCGCGCTGCAGTGGCGGTGGAACTCTCCAAGCTCCTGGCGGATTCGTATACGTTGTATCTGATGACGCACAACTTCCATTGGAACGTGACAGGGCCGCTCTTCAATACGCTGCATACGATGTTCATGACGCAGTACGTCGAAGAGTGGGGTGCGCTGGACAGCATCGCGGAGCGCATCCGGGCGCTGGGCCACAAGGCGCCGGGAACCTATCGTGAATACGGAAAGCTATCCTCCATCAGCGAGCCGAATGCGGTACCGGAGGCACTTGAGATGGTGCGTTTGCTCGTCAAGGGGAATGAGTCTGTGGCGAAGACCGCGCGCGCAGCGTTCGGCAAAGCCGATTCGGTCAATGACCAGCCCACCGCCGACCTGCTGACGCAGCGCCTGGACATTCACGAAAAGAACGCCTGGATGCTGCGCAGCCTGCTCGAGTAAGACGACCATCGCGGTGCCGAAAATGAATGCAAAGAGCATTTAAGATTTCCAAATAATATTAAGGAATAAACCATGAACACTCTAAATAAATACACGTTCCCTGCTGTTTGCATGCTTCTGGCGGGGTTGGCAATTCTTCCTGCAGCTGCGCAACAGACCACACCGTACGCCAAAATCAACGCTGCGGCGGAGAAGGATCCAGTCAACGTCAAACAACTGCGAGGAGGCGTAAGCGCTTTGTATGGTTCGGGCGGCAATATCGGAGCCTTCGTTGGAAAAGACGGGATCTTCATGGTGGATTCAGGCATTGCGGTTTCACAAAAGAAGCTACTGGACGCCATTCATGGTCTGAAGGCTGGCAAGATAAGTTATGTAGTCAATACCCACTGGCACTGGGATCATACGGATGGCAACGAATGGGTACATAAGAGCGGAGCCACCATTATCGCCAGCCCTGAAACCGCTAAACACCTCGACCAGACGATTCGCGTAGAAGAATGGGGACATACATTCACGCCTGTTGAAAAGGGCGCCAAGCCTACCATGCTGATTTCCACGCAAAAAAGCATGAAGTTCAATGGAGATACGGTCCAGGTCCGTCCCTACATGCACTCGCACACGGATGGCGACCTTTCCGTCTATTTCAAGAAGGCCGACGTGCTCTTTACAGGGGATACCTGGTGGAATGGCCTCTATCCGTTCATTGACTATGCCGAGGGTGGAGACATCGACGGCATGATCAACGCCGCCAATGAAAACATCGAGATGAGCACCGAAAAAACGATCATTGTTCCTGGACATGGCCCCGAGGGTACGCGCGCCGATCTTGTCGCTTATAGAGATATGCTCGTAGCGATCAGAGACAACGTAGCGGCACTAAAGAAGCAGGGGATGACCTTGGAGCAAGCGATCGCTGCAAAGCCTTCAGAAAAGTTCGATGCGCAATGGGGTAACAACGTCATCAATCCTGCGCTGTTCGTACAACTGGTATATCGAGGCGTCTAATAGATTGTGCGTCGCGGTCCTTCTGTAATCGTTTATCCAGCTAGCAAAATGAATCGATGCTTCCTTCAAACAGCCCTGAAAATGAGAAAATAAAAATTTTTGCATCGCGAGTTGGGATAGACATAGTCGTTATATGTACCGCATCAAATTACACAGCAACTTTATAACCACATCTACATTAAAGAAATAATCATGATTACTAACGATAAAGATGTAAGCCTTTCCCGTCGTTCCGCTTTGATGGGCAGTGCCGGCATCGCAGCAGCAATTGCCCTGCCCTTGGCGGCAGCAGTATCAGGCGAAGCAACAGCCGCGCCAGTTGGCGGCGGCGCATCGAAGAAGACCGCCAACTACATCACCACGAAAGATGGCGTCGAGATCTATTACAAGGACTGGGGTTCAGGCCAACCGGTTGTGTTCAGCCATGGCTGGCCGCTGAATTCGGATAGCTGGGAATCGCAAATGTTCCACTTGGCGAATAATGGTTTCCGCGTCATTGCGCATGACCGTCGCGGTCATGGTCGTTCGAGCCAGCCCTGGTTTGGCAATGACATGGATCACTACGCGGATGACTTGGCTCAGGTGATTGAGGCATTGAATCTGAAGAACGTGATCCTGATCGGCTTCTCGACCGGTGGCGGTGAAGTGGCACGTTATGTTGGTCGTCACGGTACAAAACGCATCGCCAAACTGGGTCTGGTATCTTCCGTACCGCCACTGATGCTGAAAACCGCAGACAATCCAGGCGGCTTGCCGATTGAAGTGTTCGATGGCATACGCGCGGCATCCGTCAAGGATCGTTCGCAGCTTTATCTGGATATCGCATCGGGTCCGTTCTATGGCTACAACCGTCCAGGTGCGAAGGCATCGCAAGGTCGCATCAACGCATGGTGGATGCAGGGGATGATGGGCGGAAATAAAAACATGTATGACTCGATCAAGGCATTTTCGGAAACTGATTTTCGCAATGACTTGAAGAAATTCGACAAGCCTACTTTGATCATCCATGGCGATGACGACCAGATCGTCCCTATCGATGCGGCTGGCAAGGCGTCGGCGAAAATCGTCAAACACGCAAAGCTGATCATTTATCCTGGTGCGCCGCACGGCCTGACCGAGACGCACATGGACAAGGTCAACGCCGACATTCTGGAATTCGCCAAAGCTTGAGCTTGATTGGTCCTTTATCGTCTATACGATTGAGGGCCGAATTAGTGAACCGCTAACCGTCGAAGATACCGCAGTTATTCTTGTCGACCATCAGATTGCTGACAGGTGTACGACATCTCGATCGGTGAGCTGAAGAACAATGTCGTTGCGCTGGCAAAGACGTTGGGAAGATCGTGGTCGCTTCGACGGTAGTAAAAAGCATATGGAGTCCTGCGTTTTCCAGAGCTGTTTGAGGCACTGCCGGGAATAGGAGTTATCGACCGCTCGTCAGCGAATGCCTTTGATGACAAGAATGTCGCGGCAACCATTGAGGGTACGCAAGAATCTGATTTTGCAGGTGATTTCGATTGGTCTGTGCCGGTTTTTCCGGCAATAACAGACGTATCGCACGGTTACAAAGCATATGCCTATGTCGCGCTATAGCGGTACCAGGAATCTATCTGGCCTGGATAAACGGTACAGACTATTTGATGCAATTCGAACTTCAAAAGGAGAAGCGACAATGAATACGCAATCGAACAGCAATGACGACATGTGCGGGGAGCCAATCGATGTGGCGCGGATCCGCCTGATGGGTCCTTGCCTCAAGCATGCCGTGTTGGGAGAACTGCGCGCAGCAGATCGAATGGTCTCAAGCTGGATTGCTAGCGCCCAGCATGGCCAGCTGGACTACGAATACGAAGTGGTGTTCCTGGATGGCTATGTATTCAAGGGAAAGCACTCGATTGCCAGCGTTGCCAAACGGCAGCAATTGTTCAGCTCCCATCTGCGAAAGGCATTTGACGCAATCAAGCAAAGCATGGGTAGCGGCTTGGCAGACCGCTATGTGCTGAACTTGGCGTAGTGGCCGGATATTACCCTCCTGATACCAGAAATAAATAACCGAAAAGAAAATCATGAAAAAACTTACCACCGCCTTTGGCGCCCCTGTTGTCGACAATCAGAATGTCCAGACCGCCGGTCCACGCGGCCCGATGCTCCTGCAAGACGTCTGGTTTCTGGAGAAGCTGGCACATTTCGACCGCGAGGTCATACCCGAGCGGCGCATGCATGCCAAGGGTGCAGGGGCCTACGGAACCTTCACTGTCACCAAGGACATCACTAAATACACCAAGGCAAAACTGTTCGCCGAAGTGGGCAAGCAGACACAGATGTTCGTGCGATTTTCGACCGTCGCCGGCGAGCGCGGCGCGGCGGACGCCGAGCGCGACATTCGCGGCTTCGCAATGAAGTTTTACACGGAAGAAGGCAACTGGGACCTGGTAGGCAACAATACCCCCGTATTCTTCATGCGCGATCCGCTCAAGTTTCCTGACCTGAACCATGTCGTCAAGCGCGATCCGCGCTCGGGCCTGCGCAACGCCAATAGCAACTGGGACTTTTGGAGCCTGCTGCCGGAAGCGCTGCACCAGGTGACGATATTGATGAGCGATCGTGGCCTGCCGAACGGTTTCCGCCACATGCACGGTTTCGGCAGCCACACCTACAGCATGCTGAACGCCGACAACGAGCGCTTCTGGGTCAAGTTCACCTTCAAGACACAGCAGGGCATCGAAAACCTGAGCGACGCCGAAGCGCAAGATCTGATTGGCCGCGACCGCGAAAGCGCCCAGCGCGACCTGTACGAAAGCATCGAGAAACGCGACTTTCCACGCTGGACCATGTTCGTGCAGATCATGCCTGAAGCCGACGCCGGCAGCTACCGCATCAATCCGTTCGACCTCACCAAGGTCTGGCCGCATGCGGACTACCCGTTGATCGAAGTGGGCGTAATGGAGCTCAACCGCAATGCCGAGAACTTCTTTGCGGAAGTTGAGCAGGCCGCATTCAACCCGGCCAATATCGTGCCGGGCTTAAGTTTCTCCCCCGACAAGATGCTGCAGGCCCGATTGTTCTCGTACGGCGATGCCCAGCGCTACCGCCTGGGTGTGAACAATCATCAAATCCCGGTGAATGCGCCCAAGTGTCCCTTCCACAGCTATCACCGCGATGGCCAGATGCGCGTGGATGGCAACCAGGGCGGAACCATTGCCTATGAACCGAACAGCTACAGCGAATGGCAGGAACAGCCTGATTTCCGTGAGCCGCCGCTGGCGCTCGAGGGGGCGGCCGACCACTGGAATCACCGCGTCGACGAAGATTACTATTCGCAGCCGGGCGCGCTGTTCCGCTTGATGACGCCGGCCCAGCAGCAAGTGTTGTTCGACAACACGGCGCGCGCCATGCGCGGTGTATCTGACAAGGTTAAGGCACGGCATGTAGATAATTGCACCAAGGCGGATCCAGCGTACGGTGCAGGGGTGGCGGAATCTCTGGCTAAATTGGCGGACTAAGTGCGCTGTCCACCATAGATCAGTTGATGGACTTTTGTTTAGTATCCCACGTCCATGGGTGTTGATTTGCTCGCGGAATTGAACCTCTCCAACTAATTCAAGTAGTTAAATGGCCCATTTAAAATGGGCCATTTTTTTATGGCTGGTCGGATGCCATTACAGCGATTCCAACGCAGGTGGGAAGATGCAAGTTGATCACGAGCGGCACTTAAAGAGATTCCTGGATAAGAACCTAGGGACAGAAGTTTTTCTTTGCCTTCGTATCTGTATTTGAGTCGCCAAAGCTTTCCTCCCGCCGGTGCGCGGACTGAACGGGCGATACCGTCATCAATTCCGGCCATCTGGAAGGAGCGTCGGCGTCAATGGCGATACCGCCATCCAGCTCGGCAACAACGGCGTCAACTCGCTGATCCTGCAAACCGGTCCGACCATTGTCGGCGCCGCCGATGACGGCAGGGGCAACAGCAATGCGTATCTGGAAGGAAGCGGCACCGTGGACAACGCCTTCTGCAATTTCGATGCCTTGACAATACGCTGCTGCCGGTTCATCGGCGCGGCCATGACTGCGGCGTTATAATTTCGCGCTGCATGCGCCCTGCGCATCCTTCATCCAAGATTTTTCATTTCAAGGCGCCATGAGCAATCCATCCATCCACACTGCGCCGGCCGGCATCAGCGCCGCCGAATGGCAGGTCCGCATCGATCTCGCCGCCTGTTACCACCTGTGCGCGCTGAAGAACTGGGACGACCTGATCTATACGCATATCTCCGCCACCGTGCCCGGCGAAGAAGGCCGTTTCCTGATCAATCCGTTCGGCTTCCGTTTCGATGAAATCACGGCGTCGAATCTGGTGAAGATCGATATTCACGGCAACATCATCGGCGACCAGAATGTGCGCGTGAACGTCACGGGGTTTGCCATCCACGGCGCAGTCCATGCGGCGCGCAGGGATGCAATGTGCGTCATGCACCTGCATAACGAGAACGGCGTCGCCGTCGGCATGCAGCAGGGCGGCCTGCTGCCGCTGTCGCAGCATGCAATGCGTTTCTATCGGCAGATGGGCTATCACGATTACGAAGGATTGGCGCTGTCGGCCGTCGAACAGACGCGCCTGATCGAACGGCTTGGCGACTATCCGGCGATGCTGCTGCGCAATCATGGCACACTGATCAGCGGCCGCACGGTGGCCGAAGCCTATGTGCTGATGGATACGCTGGACAAGGCGTGTTCATTCCAGTTGAAAGCGCAATCGGGTGGCGGCCCGCTGAATATTCCGTCGCCGGATGTCTGCGCAAAAACATACAGGGAATTGCTGGGTGACGGTTCGCCGGAAGGCATCCTCGAATGGCCGGCGCTGCTGCGCAAGCTCGACCTCGTATCGCCGTCGTACCGCGACTGATTGCCGTCGATACCGATTAATTTTCACCGAATCATCATCAACCAAAAAGGAAGCCTCATGCCAACCATCAATGTTCAATTATTCGAAGGCCGCACGCTCGAACAGAAGCGCGCATTCGTCAAGGCCGTGACCGAAGTCACGGTCGCCACGCTCGGTTCCAGTGTCGAATCGGTCGACATCATCATCGAAGACGTCAAGCGCGAGAACTGGGCAACCGGCGGCAAACTGTGGTCGGACGTCTGATTCCACAAGTGTGATTGCCGATGATCGGGCCGGCAGCGTCGAGGCCCGATTGCCGCTCACAAAGCCATGCACATTTCCGATGCAATCGAACTCGACGAAAGCGAAATCGATCTGACCGCGATTCGCGCCCAGGGGCCGGGCGGACAGAACGTGAACAAGGTTTCATCCGCGATCCATCTGCGCTTCGATATCGTTCGTTCTTCGCTCCCCGATGATCTGAAGGAACGTCTGCTGCAGCTTGCCGACCATCGCATCAGCAGCGATGGCGTCATCGTGATCAAGGCGCAGCAGGGCCGCAGCCAGGAACAGAATCGCATTGACGCGCTGCAACGATTGCAGGCATTGATTCAGGGCGCGGCCATCGTGCCGAAAGCGCGCCGCGCAACCCGGCCGACGCGCGCTTCGCAACGCAAGCGGCTCGATAGCAAGAATGCGCGGGGTCAGACCAAGTCGATGCGCGGCAAGGTCGTCTCGTGATGTTCCGCATCAACATTTCCCTCCCGCATTTTCTTCCTATGTGATGCATCGTACCGATGCCATCGCTCCGGCATGCGATGCTGGCTGTCATGCAACAAGGCAGGAGCCAGCCCATGAACAAGGCATTTGTAAAAGACACGGGCGATGACGATGCGCTGATGCCCATGCCGGAGATGCCGGATGGCGTAAAGAATTACATCACGCCCGGCGGTTATCGCCGTCTTGAAAACGAACTGCGGCAATTGCGCGAGGCGCGCTCTGCGACCGCGCCTGCCACGGATGAACGTGAGGCGGAGACGGCGCAGGATGATTCTTTTCCGACGGAAATCGACCAGCGCAATCGCGACCAGCGCATCCATTATTTGCAGACGCGTCTGGAAGCGGTCGAAATCGTCGATCCCGGCGTGCATGCCGGCAGCGATCGCGTTTTCTTCGGCGCCACTGTTACCTACGAACATGAAGACGGAGCACGGCAGACCGTGACGATCGTCGGTCTGGACGAGCTCGATCCGGCGCAAGGGCGGATCAGCTGGTTATCGCCAGTCGCGCAGACATTGCTGAAGGCGTCGGCGGGCGAGACCGTGCGGCTGGAAAGCCCTGCCGGAGACGAAGAACTGACCATTCTGGACGTGCAGTATCCGGCAGCCGAAGATGAACCGGAAGCCGGTTTGGCGCGTCCTGCCAGCCAAGACAGGACAACGACCAAGGAGCCCGCGATGACGAACGATTCTTCAAGAAAAGGCATGAAAACGAAACCCGCCGCCGGTCAGGCCGGCGACACGCATGCCACGCCGGTCAGTCCCAAATCGGCATCGCATGAAGAGCATCTGCTCGACGACGCGCTGGCAAAGACATTTCCTGCCAGCGATCCGGTTGCGGAAGTGCCGGTGGAGGAGGTTGCTTCCGGCGAGAAAAATGCGAAGGAATCGCTGCTCGATGATGCAATCGAAATGACCTTTCCCGCCAGCGATCCGATCTCGGTTGCATCCGGCATCACACGTATCGAGAAGGCACCGGAAACGGTGGATGCGCATGACGATCATCAGAACACGCACGAAACAAAAAAGACCGATAGCGAAACGAAAAAGTCCGATAAATCCGCGAAATAAGCTCATCGTCCGATGCACATCGCGGCGTTCGGATTGCGGACGTCGATCTTCTTTCTTTTCAGTGGGCGAATAGGCTGTTTGCCTCGGTCCAGAGCCATCCCCATTCCCGGTAGCGCAACCTGTTCCGTTGCATCGCGGATTGTGCGCGCGTGCGCGGCGCGGGCAAGACTGTCGATCGTTATAGAAAGGCACAGTGCTGACCAGAATGTTCAGTTCTTCCGCCACGTCGAGCAGGATGTGCAGGTACTCGACCAGGTGACGCGCGGTGTATGAATTGACATCGTGAAACGTCACCACGATCGGCATGACGCCATCCACGACCGGCAACGTACCGGCGGCCATGTCCGCGTGCATGACGGCAAGATGGTTGTAGAGATTGCTGCGTTTGCGCAGGCTGGCGGTGAAACCCCAGATCACGCCGTCGTTGGCGCTCAGGTCGGTCAGCATCATGCCCAGACCATGTGTCTTGTACGTGGCAAACGTACGGGCGTCATAACTCCAGAACGGCGGACGCACCAGCGTCGGTGCAACGCCGGTAACGCTGCGGATATCGGCAATGCCGGTCTCCAGCGATGCGGAAAATTCCGCCGGCGCCATGATTGCGGTGGCCGTCGGTCGCAGTATGCAAGCCGATCAGGTGGCCTTCTGCGTATTCCCGTTTCAGCAATCCCTGTCCTAGCGGGCAAATCGTCGCGCCGCGCGTCTGCACAAAGAACAATGCCTTGATTCCCGGTTGAACCGGATTCCTTGCCAGATCGGCCAGCACCGATTCCGTCGGATTCATGTAATTCATCCCGCTCGGTCCATCGTCGAACGTCAGCAGAAACCGGATCGGATGCGCGATCGGTTCCTGCATGGCGACGGGCGGTGCCGACATCGATGCGCAGCCGGACAACGCCAGACCGCACGCCAGCATGAGCGGAGCGGAGACATGCATTGTCAGGAATCGTATGCGGGAACGACGAGCGATGAAGTGTGGCATGGCGAATGGTCGATACGGGCGAAAGTGAGGCGTTTCGCAATGATTACGGCAGGAGTTTGCGGCTGCGCATGGTCGCATGACGAACCTGTATTGCCTGTCTCATATGCTGCTGAGAGAACGGCATTTCCCTATGAAAATTTCTTTACCACAACAACTGCCTGCTTCTTGCGCAACCGGCATGCAGGATTTTGCCGAACGGCATCGCTTTCGTGATAGTATGCGGCCCACGCTAGGGGTCCTGAAGAACAATCTTCGGGTGAGATAAAACCCTTGAACCTGACCTGGATAATGCCAGCGTAGGGAAGCGCAAAGTTCCCTGCCGGTACTCTTTGTCCATTCCTTCGCTTGCCTTGTCATTTACAAGCGATTGATTGAACTACATGTCTGCATCACACCTCCGTTATTCCCTGATCGCGCTCGCGATTGCCCAAGCTTATATCGCCGTCCCTGCCATCGCGCAAACGACCGAGGACGTTTTGCCAGCCGTCACGGTGACGGCCGCGCCGGATACAACCGGCAAGGCAACGACCGCCAGCGTTGGTGGTTTCTCCGAACGTCCATTGGTCGAAACGCCAGCGTCGATCAGCGTCATCACGCAGCAGCAAATGCAGGATCGCAGCATACGTTCAACGACGGCTGCAGTGGAAACGGATGCCAGCGTCAACGATGCGTACAACGCGGTCGGTTATGCGGAGCAGTTTTCGATTCGCGGGTTCACGTTGGAAAATGAAACGAGCTTCCGCAAGGATGGTTTGTCGTTTTCGGGTGCATCGTCAGTTCCACTGGAAAATAAAGAGCGTATCGAAATCCTGAAAGGCTTGTCCGGCCTGCAAGTCGGCGTCAGCACGCCAGGTGGCATCATCAACTACGTGACGAAACGTCCAACAGAAACGCCGGTACGCACGATCACGACCGAATTCAGCGAACGCGGTACGGCATATGGTGCGGTCGACCTTGGCGGTATGTCGGATGACAAACGATTCGGCTATCGGATCAACGCAGCGACCGAAACGATTAACTCATACGTAAAGGGCGCGGACGGTAATCGTAATTTTGTGTCGGGCGCATTCGATTGGCATCTGACCGATCGCGCGCTGCTGCAATTGGACATGGATTATCAACACAAGTCGCAGATTACCGCGCCGGGATATCAATTGATTAATGGAACGGAAATGCCGTCCCATGTTGATCCTAAGCAGCTATTAGGCGGCAATCAGCCGTGGGCAAGCCCTGTCACCGACGATGTCAGCAATATTGGCTTGCGTTTTAAATACAATATCGACAATAACTGGAATTTAACCTTAGCGGCGAACCGTTACGAACTGAAGCGCGACGATCATTCTGTATTTCCGTTTGGTTTTTATACCGGAGGTACTTACGATATCTACGACTATCGCAGCGATAACGAACGTCACCGTATTCTCGGTACACAAGCGCTGTTGCAGGGAAAACTCACCACCGGCTCCGTGTCTCATGATCTGACATTCGGGATCGACGCAATGCGTCGTCGTGATTCGTTTGGTGATGATGTATTTGATTTTGTTGGTTCGAGTGACACGGTCTACGATACAGGGAGCCCTGCGCAAAGTGGTCCTGTTTTATTACGTCGCAAAGACGACGAACATTCATTGTTTGCCCAAGATGTCTTGACTCTTACAGATCGGATCAAACTGCACGCTGGTTTGCGCTACACCAAGATCAATCGTGATCAGTTTGATGATACCGGTACGCAAATCTCTGAATACGACCGTGGGTATCTGTTGCCAAACTTGGCGTTGGTGGTGACGCCCCAAGTCGGGCTGGCAATATACGGCGCCTATTCACAAGGACTGCAGCATGGCGGTGTTGGGCCGCAGGATTCGCATAACGAAGATGTCATGCTTAATCCGAATAAATCTCATCAAATCGAATTCGGATTCAAACAAGATATCAATGAAACACTGAGCTTCACCGCATCGTTGTTCCAGATCAAAGCACCGTTGGAATATGTCGATTATCGCGTCTACACCAATGGTGAGTTGGTCCAAAACGGCGATGCAATCCATCGCGGTATCGAACTCGGTTTGCAAGGTCGCGTAACGCGCCAATTGCTGACCGGGATCAGTCTGACGGCATTGGACGCGAAGCAGGAAAATACTGGCGATCCAACGTTGGACGGCAAGCGCAACGTCAACGTACCGAAACTGAAATCGGTTGCCTACCTAGACTATGCGGTTGCGGAAGTGCCGGGCCTGAATCTGAATACGACCGTGACCTACGCAGGCAGCAAGGCATTCGATACGCAGAACGAAACCATCGTCGGCGGTTACACCGTCGTTGACGCCGGCGCGCGCTACGCTGCACGTATCGGCAAAACACCGGTTCGTTTCAACTTCATGGTCTACAACGTCTTCAACAAATTCTACTGGCGTGACGTGACCCAGGATCTGGGCGGTTATCTGTTCCCTGGCGCACCGCGTACGTACAAGCTGACCGCACAGTTCGATTTCTGATATGAACGATCCGCTCATCCTGTTCGGCCTGTTTCAGACGTCTGTTCTTGAAATGACGTCGTTCACGCTGGCCGTGATCATGGTGTATTTCAATATCAGGCAATCGCCGTGGGGATGGTTGTTCGGTATTTCGTCGTCGGCGTTGTACGCAGTGGTGTTTTACGACGCGCGCCTGTATGGCGATATGGGTTTGCAGTTCTTTTTCATCTCGGTATCGCTGTGGGGCTGGTATCAATGGATGTTCGGCGGATCGCAACATCGTGGCGTCAAGGTTTCTCGACTGACTGCTGGCGGATGGCTGGTGTCACTAGTCGGCTGGCTGGTGGCTTATCTGGCCTTGTCGTGGTTTTTGCGCGTTTATACGGATACGGACGTGCCGCATCTGGATGCGTTCCTGACGGCGGGCAGTCTGGTCGGACAATTCATGTTGTCGCGCAAGAAAATCGAAAACTGGCATGTCTGGATTTTCATCGATGCGATTTACATCGGGTTGTATATCCATAAAAACCTGATCCTGACCGCAGTGCTGTTCGCCGTCTTCGTCGTGATGGCCGTCATCGGTTTGCTGGCGTGGAAGAAATCGCATGCCGCATTGGTAAGCGAATCGACCGAAGCCAGCGGCCTGTCGGAATCCACCACAATGCCATGACGCAAGTCGTACGCGTCGGTATTATCGGCGGCGAATCGACCGGCAAGTCGACGCTGGCGATGGCACTGGCCAGGCGTTACCAAACATTGTGGGTGCCGGAATATCTGCGTGAGTTTGTCGATACGCATCAGCGTACGCCGCTCGCGCATGAACAATTCGGTATCGCGTCGGAACAGGTCGCGCGCGAAAATGCGAAATTGCCCCAGGCGACGCAATATTTATTTTGCGATACCACGCCACGCATGACGGCGATGTACAGCACCTACTATTTTGGCGGTATTGATGCAGAGCTGGACGCGTTGGTGAGAAATCATCGATACGATTTCAATATCGTCACCGCACCGACCAATCCATGGGGCGGCGACGGCTTGATGCGCGATGGCGAAGTGGTGCGACAGGCCGTGCATGCTCTGGTGATCAATCACCTTCAAGCCGATGGCATTCAGTTTCTGTTGGTCGATGGTGATGTCGAGCAACGTGTGCGACAGGTTGCCGACTATTTGTCCGCAAGCACCTGACGACGAATTTTCAGCTGCACAAAAAATGCCATCGACCATCGATGGCATTTTTTATTTTCAGTTAAACACTAAGACATCACAGCGGAAGACATGACGCGATGCGAGGAATGGCATCGCGTCGACTATCTCGCATCACACCTTGATCGACACGTGTTCGCCAGCATCCATCGGTCGCTGTCCGGTAAACACACCTTTCGCCACCGCGAACAATTGCTTCATCATGCTGGCCGACGCATCCCAGTATTCGGCGCCGTGAATGTCCACGGCGATCAGCGCCAGATGCGGATCGTCCAGCCCGCCGGGAAACCACGCGCCGACCATCGGATTCCACAACTCTTCCACCTTGTCGCGATTGCGGATCAGCATGGCCTTGCCGGAAACCGATACGTACAGATTGTCGTCCGGATCGGAGAAGGTGACGTTGACGCACGGCTGACCGATCAGGTTGGTGGCGAAGGCGGTTGCATCCGAGGTGAAAAACCACATCTGCCCCTGCGCGTCGATCTGCTGCGCCGTCATCGGACGGCTCGATAGCGTCTGGTCCGGATTGATGGTGGTCAGCATGCCGAATTTGACTTCTTCGATCTTGTCGCGCAGTCCGGCCAGCTGATCGGTATAGGGATTGTTCATCTTGCATCCTGTAGGTGTGACGGAACGTGCTGCCACGGTAGCGCGCCGCCGGTGTGCGCTCGGTGCGAAAGCGCACTCAGGGATGGGGTGAATTGCGGCAAATCCATGGGGCAAATGCGCGCATCGAACATGCAGCAAATATGCTGCATCAAACAGATTTGCAATCAGTTTAGTGAAGAGATACGGAAAGGAGATGCAGGAAGGATTGCACTTTTGTCATGCAGTGCGTGCGCCACAATGCCGATTCATTGCAAAAGAGGACACGTTTTTTGCGCCATCGATACAGCGTCATTATGCAAATAGCAAAAGTGGGAGTTTTCCTACAAGCGGTCGCGAAGTCCGCCTATTTTTTTTGCGTGTGGCGTTGGCTACATTACGTGCCTGCAAGCGGTTTTTAACAAAAATTAACACATGCATTGCGCACGGCGCGGCATCTTTTCTGGAGCGGAACATGGTCAATATTTTCAAGCTGATCTCGACACTTGGCATGGTGGCAGCGATTGCGTGGTTTGAAATGAGCACCGATTTCGCAGCAGTGATGCTTGGCATTCTTTGCCTGTCGTTTTTCATGATGACGTTCCTGGTGACGTCGTCTGACGAACAGGTCTGAAGCGCAAGGTTGAATGCGGCGCAGCAAAATCACGCCGCATGTCAAAAGCCGGTATCAGAATAATAAGTAAACGGCGAGTGGAACTCCCGCAACCTTGTTGTGATCTCAATAACAAGTTTGAAGAGTTGCCGGCGTTGATCAACGCCGGACTTTTCCCGCTGAAAACTATATCGATAGCGCACCGGCCATCACGGTGAAGCGCATGATTGCATGACGGTGAAGGGCATATCGTTTTGCGCATGCGGCCGCACGGCCAGAGGGAGCATGACATGACAACAAACAATACCAACCATAATCTGCAACCGAGGAACGCGAACGGATCCTCCGTTCTCTCCACCGGCATACCCGGCCTCGACAACATCCTGGGCGGAGGTTTCACCCCCGACCGCCTTTACCTGATCGAAGGCGAACCCGGTACCGGCAAGACCACCGCGGCGCTGCATTTTTTGGCCGAAGGCGCGCGGCTCGGCGAGTCGGTGGTCTACATCACGCTGGCGGAATCGGCCGACGAACTGCGCGATGTCGCGGCTTCGCACGGCTGGTCGATGGAAGGCATCCATATTCATGAAGTGATGCCGACCGAAGATCTGCTGGAGACGGAACAGCAGTACACGATGTTCCATCCGTCCGAAGTGGAAATGGGAACGACCACCCAACTGATCCTTTCGGTGATCGATGAACGCAAGCCGACGCGCGTGGTGCTCGATTCACTGTCGGAGCTGCAATTGCTGGCCGACAGTTCGCTGCGCTATCGCCGCCAGGTATTGGCGCTGAAACGTTTTTTCTCCAGCCGTTCCTGCACCGTGATGTTCCTCGACGACCGTACCGCCATGAATGGCGACCTGCAGGTGCGCAGTATCGCGCATGGCGTCATTGTGCTGGAACAATCGACCAAGGATTACGGCGCCGAACGGCGTCGTGTGCGCGTGGCGAAATACCGTGGCATCGCGTTTCGCGGCGGCATGCACGATTATGCGATCGTGCGCGGCGGCATCATTGTCTATCCGCGTCTGGTCGCATCGGAATCGCGCGTATTGAGCGGCCAGAAGCAACTGTCCACCGGCTTGCAGGAACTCAACGACCTGCTGGGCGGCGGACTGGAAGAAGGATCGAGCACGCTCATCTCCGGTCCGCCCGGCACCGGCAAGTCGTCGCTGGCGATGCAGATTGCCTATGCCGCCTTGCAACGCGGCGAGCGCGCCGCCCTGTTCCTGTTCGAAGAATCGATGAACAAGCTGCTCAATCGTTCCGACAGTTTCGGCATGAACCTGCGCTCCCATATAGACAGCAAGAGGCTGATGATCAAGCAGATCGATCCGGCCGAATTGTCGCCCGGCGAATTCTCGCATGCGGTATGCGACGAGGCGGTGAACGGCGCGAAGGTGATCGTGATCGACAGTCTGAACGGTTATCTGAATGCGATGCCGGACGAGCGCTTCCTGGTCACGCACATGCACGAACTGCTGACCTTCCTCGGTCAGCGCGATGTGATTACGTTGCTGGTCGGCGTGCAGTACGGCATGCTCGGCGGCAGCATGACGACTTCCGTCGACGCCAGCTATCTGGCCGACAACGTGCTCATGCTGCGCTACTTCGAAGACGAAGCCAGGGTGCGTCAGGCGATATCGGTCTTCAAGAAGCGGGCCAGCACGCATGAACGCACGATCCGGGAATTCTCCATCACGGAAGAGGGCATCCGCGTCGGACCGATCCTGCACGGTTTCCACGGTATTCTGACCGGCGTGCCGACGTATGTCGGCGGAGAGGCCGAATCCGAACCGGCGGCGCACTAGGCGCATCCGCATGAACAAGCGCATCCTGATTTATGCACCGATAGGCCAAAACGCAAGCATCGCGGCACAGGTTCTCAATGCCTCCGGCATCGAGAGTCTGGTGTGCCGCAATGTCGATGAACTGATGCATGAACTGGAGCGCGGCGCCGGCGCCATCCTGACGGTGGAGGAAGCGCTTGCGTCATCCATCCTGCATCCGCTGCTGCAGTATGTGGCCGCACAACCCACATGGTCCGATATCCCGATCCTGCTGCTGACCAAGCGCGGTGCGGATTCGATGAGCGTGCAGGATGCGGTCGACCGGCTCGGCAACGTCACGCTGCTGGAACGGCCGATTCGCATCAGCGCGTTGCTCAGCGCCGTGCGTTCGGCATTGCGTGCGCGCACGCGGCAGTATCAGGTGCGCGATGCCGATTATCGCAAGGATGAATTTCTTGCCAGCCTCGGTCACGAGCTGCGCAATCCGCTGGCGCCGATCCGCACGTCGATCGGCCTGCTCAAGCATCTGTATCCGGATCTTGCGCCGGTCAACAAGGCCTATACAGTAGTCGAACGCCAGATCGTTCATCTGACGCGGCTGGTCGACGATCTGCTCGACGTGGCGCGCATCACCAGCGGCAAGGTGGTGCTGCAACGCGCGCCGGTGCTGTTGTCGGACATCATCAATCATGCAGTTGAAATCTGTTCGGCGCTGGTCGAGAGCAAGAAGCACGCCATCGAAATCAATGCGCCGCAGGAGCCGGTTTTGCTCGATGCCGATCGTGCGCGCCTGGTGCAAAGCCTGGCCAACGTGCTGGCCAATGCAGTCAAGTTTACGCTGACGCCGAACCGGATTGTTTTCAGCGCGGCGGTCGACGGCGGCACGGTCACATTCAGGATTCGCGATTTCGGCATCGGGCTGGAGCGCCATTCGCTGTCGCGCATTTTCGATATCTTCGCGCAGGCGCAGACACTGCAGGGACAGGCGCCGAGCGGCCTCGGCATCGGGCTCAGTCTTGCGCGCCAGTTCACCGAAATGCATGGCGGCACGATCGATGTGAAGAGCGAGGGCCTGGGACACGGCAGCGAATTCACCCTGACACTGCCGATCGTGTTGCAGCCCGACGATGCGAGAACCGAGGTCGCGCCGGAGCCGGCGATGCCCGCATCGCGCGTGGCGCGGAGACAGCGCATCCTCGTCGTCGACGACAATCTGGATGCCTGCGACACGCTGTGCACATTGTTCGAGGCCGACGGTTATGCGGTGTCCGCCGCATACGACGGCTTCCAGTCGGTGGAAGTGGCAAGGAAGGTGCAGCCCGATATCATCGTGCTCGATATCGGCCTGCCCGGCATCGACGGTTACGAAGCGGCGCGCCGCATCCGCGCGATGCCGGGCGGTGCGAATATCCTGATGATCGCACTCACCGGATGGGGACAGGCGAACGACAAGCGGCTGGCGATGGAGGCCGGCTTCAACCATCACCTGGTCAAGCCCGCGAATTTCGACCGGTTGAAGGATTGCATCGCGGAGCGCAGCTTCATTTGACGACGGCGCAGGGAAACTGTCGCGTGCGGCCGCCGAAGCGCCGGCGGCAGCTACAATGTCCTCCTTGTTTGTGTGTTCGACGATACGGCAGGACTCACCATTTTTCATGACGGGACATGCAGCAGCACTGCGTGAAAAAAACTATGCAGACAAACGAAGAAAAAAAACCGGACAGACAATTGCGCGTATTGCTGGTCGAAGACAATGTCGATGCGCTGGAAGGCATGATGGAGATGACCGACATGCTCGGCCACAATGCGCACGGCTGCACATCGGCCGAACACGCGCTGGAAGTACTGGGAAAACAGGTCTTCGATCTGATGATCACCGATATCGGCCTGCCCGGCATATCCGGACTGGAACTTGCGCGCAAGGCGCACACGATCCAGTCGCTGCAGATCACGGTGGCGAGCGGCTATGCGCGTGGCGGCGATGTGCCGTCCAGCATCGGCTGGCTGATGAAACCGTTCGGCATCGATGAATACGCAGCATTGCTGGAGCGGGCCGCAAGGCAGTAAATGCCTGCCGGAACACGGCGGCCCATGCGCCGCCGTCCGGTTTTGATGACCCGTCCGCGCGATGCATCGCCGCCTGCGGAAAATGTGAATCAATTGATTTAATTAAATCAAACGTTTGATTTATATGCTCTAATGGCGGCCATGACTTCCCCTACCAGAAAAAAACTTCCTGCTTCCCCGCCTGCCGTTGCTGCCGGCATCGCTGCTGCCAAAGGCGCGGACGGCGATGCACGCAAGCAGCGCTCCGACGGCATCGAGGCGCGCATACGCCTGCTGCATGTCGCCCTGCGCCTGTTCGCGGAAAAAGGCTTCAGCAAAACCTCCACGCGCGAGATCGCGCAGGCCGCGGGCGTCAACATTGCATCGATCAAGTATTACTTCGGCGACAAGGCCGGCCTGTATCGCGCCGTCTTTACCGAGCCGATGGGCAGTGCGTGCGATGGTGGAAGCCTGGTGAGCAGCATGGACCTGCCGCTGCGCGAGGCGCTGGCAATCTTCCTGAACGAATTCGTTGCGCCGCTGAAGCAGAGCGATCTGATCCAGTTGTGCATCCGCCTGCACTACCGCGAAATGCTGGAGCCGACCGGCCTGTGGCTGGAGGAAATCGACAACAACATCAAGCCCTCGCATGCTGCGCTGGTCGCGGTGCTGGTGCGCCACATGGGCATCAGGAAGGCCGATGACGATGTGCACCGGCTGGCATTTTCGATCGTCGGTCTTGCCGTGCAGATGTTCATCTCGCGCGATGTGGTCGATGCGATCCGGCCTTCGCTGATCGGCACGCCCGCCGCGATCGATCAATGGGTGGAGCGATTGACCGATTATGCGGAAGCGATGGTGATGGCCGATGCCGCGCGTCGTGCCGAAACGGTGCAAGCCGTCGCACCTTCAAAAAAGAAAAAATCATGAAAATAATCCGCATGGCCGCCTGCGCCGGCCTGCCGTTCTGGCTCGCGGGCTGCGCGCTGAATGCGCCGCCTGCACAAGTCGATGCCGTCACGCCTTCGCGCTGGTTCGCGCCGCTGCCTGCTGCACCTGCAACGCCGGTGGCCGATTCGCCGGCTGCGCAACTGCCGCATCACGGCACGCTGACGGATCTGTCGCAATGGTGGCAACAGCAGAACGATCCCTTGCTGGTGGAACTGATCCAGGCCGCACAGACAGTCAGCCCGACAGTGGCCACGGCCTTGTCGCGCATCGCGCAATCGCGCGCCACCAGCGTATCGGCCGATGCGGCATTGATACCGAAGCTGGATGCGACGGCCAGCGTCAATCGCACCAACATGCAGGAACCGCTGCCGCTGGGCACGACATCGCAGGCAGCGTTGCAGCCGTCGTGGGAAGTCGATCTGTTCGGCGGAAATCGTGCCACCAGTCGCGCGGCGCTGTCGCGCTTTCAGGGCGCGCAGGCCGGCTGGCACGATGCGCGCGTCTCGGTTGCGGCCGAAGTGGCGAACCGTTATTACAGCCTGCGCACATGCGGCAAGCTGCTGGCCGTCACGCAATCGGATGCCGATTCGCGTGCCGAAACGGCGCACCTGTCGGACCTCAGTGCACAGGCGGGATTCGAAGCACCGGCCACGGCTGCGCTGGCGCGCGCCAGTGCAGCCGAAGCGCGCGGCCGCGTGACGCAGCAGCGCACGTTGTGCGATCTCGATGTCAAGGCGCTGGTCGCACTGACGGCGATCGATGAACCGGCATTGCGTAAAAAAGTGGCAGAGTCGTCGCCACCGCCGGCGCCCGCCGCGATGATCGCACTCGACAGCCTGCCGGCGCAAACGCTGGAACAGCGTCCCGATGTATTCATCGCGGAACGCGAGGTGGCGGCCGCCAGCGCCGATGTCGGCAGCGCACAGGCCGCGCGCTATCCGCGCCTGAGCCTGAGCGGGTCGATCGGCGTGGCGCGCTTCTACTCGGCCGGCGTGTCGACCGATCTGCAGACATGGGCGATCGGTCCGGTATCGCTGTCGCTGCCGATCTTCGACGGTGGCGCGCGCGCTGCCAATGTCGATGCGGCGCAGGCAAACTACGATGCGGCGGTCATCAGTTATCGCGGCACCGTGCGGCAGGCCGTGCGCGAGGTGGAGGAAGCGCTGGTCAACCTGCAAAGCACGACGGCGCGCAGCGTCGATGCAGGCGTCGCGGTGGAAGGCTATCGCGCCTCGTTCGAGGGAACGGAAAGTCTTTATCGCAACGGCCTGGCGAGCCTGCTCGATCTGGAAGATTCGCGTCGCCTGCGACTGGCATCCGAACTCAATGCCGTCTCGCTGGAGCGCGATCGCATGTCCGCATGGATCGCGCTGTATCGCGCGGCCGGCGGCGGCTGGCGCAATCCCGATCATCCCGCATCGTCCGTATCTGCGACGACACAAACCAATTCTGAATCCAAATGACGGACCGCCTCATGAAACGCTTCAAGAAAAAAACCATCGTCATCGCGTTGATCGTGCTTGCGGTGCTGGCCGCGATCGTCATCGCGGTCTTGTCCGGCAAATCGGAGAAAAAGGGAAAAGAGAATGCCGCACCCAAGCCTGCACTGACCGTGACCGTCATCGCGCCGTCGCAGGCGCGCCTGCCGATCAAGCTGACCGCCAACGGCACCATCGCCGCATGGCAGGAAGCGATCGTCGGCAGCGAGTCGAACGGCCTGCAACTGACGGAAGTACGCGTGAACGTCGGCGATGCCGTGCGCCGCGGACAGGTGCTGGCAACCTTCTCGGTCGCGACGACCAAGGCCGATGTCGCGCAGGCACGCGCCGCGCTGATGGAAGCCGAAGCCAATGCGGCCGACGCGAAGAACAATGCGGAACGCGCACGCACACTGCAAAGCACCGGCGCGCTGAGCACGCAGCAGATCAATCAGTACCTGACCACCGAACAGACGGCGAAAGCGAAGGCGGAAGCGGCGAAAGCCACGCTTGAAGTGCAGCAGGTGCGCCTGACGCAAACGCAAGTGCTGGCACCGGACGACGGCGTGATTTCATCGCGCAACGCAACGGTCGGTGCGGTGGTTGGCGCCGGCACGGAACTGTTCCGCATGATCCGGCAGGGGCGTCTCGAATGGCGCGCCGAAGTGACGTCGGAAGAACTCGGCCGGCTTGCGCCGGGCACGACGGCGACGATCATTGCCGCCAACGGTACCGAGGTGAAGGGCAAGGTGCGGATGATCGCGCCGACCGTCGATACGCAGAATCGCGTCGCACTGGTGTACGTCGATCTGCCGCAGTTCGATGCAAAAGCAGCTGCAAAAACAACTGTGAAGGAGATTGCGAAGGCGGCACCGGTGCGCGCCGGCATGTTCGCCACCGGTGCGTTCGATCTCGGCATGTCCGGTGCGCTCACGGTGCCGCAGCAATGCGTGGTGATTCGCGACGGTTTCAGTTATGTGTTCCAGCTGAATGCGGATAACCGCGTGACGCAAATCAAGATCCAGCCGGGCCGCCGTCTTGACGATCGCATCGAAGTGATCGCGGGTGTGACGGCGGATTCGGTGCTGGTGTCCAGCGGCGCAGGTTTCCTGAATGACGGCGATCTGGTGAACGTGGTGCCGGCGCAGCCGCCGGTCGCTTCGCCGGCAGCCGCCCTCGTGACACCTGCAACGCCTGCGGTGCCGGCCACGCCGCCGAAGCCGTCAGCTTCCGCTGCAAAAAACGGTCAGGAGAAAAAGTGAATTTCTCCGCGCTGTCCATCAAGAATCCGATCCCGGCCATCATGCTGTTCATCCTGCTGGGCCTGGCAGGCCTGCTGTCGTTCAAATCGAATGCGGTGCAGGATTTCCCCGATATCGAATTGCCGATCGTTACGGTGACGGCATCGCTGCCGGGCACCGCGCCGGCGCAGCTTGAAACCGAGGTCGCGCGCAAGATCGAGGATTCGGTCGCCACGCTGCAGGGCATCAAGAACATTTACACCAAGGTGCTCGACGGCGTCGCCACCATCACGGTCGAATTCGTCCTCGAGAAAAACCTGTCGGATGCAGTCAATGAGGTGCGCGATGCGGTATCGCTGATCCGTGCCGACCTGCCGGCCGATCTGCGCGATCCGGCGGTGACCAAGGTCTCGACCGCCGGCCGCGTCGTGCTGACATTCACGGCTGCGCCTGCCGCCGGCAGCAAACTCGATGAGCAGGAGCTGAGCTGGTTCGTCGATAACACCGTCGCCAAACGCGTTCTCAGCGTACCGGGCGTCGGCTCGTTCAAGCGCGTGGGCGGGGTCGATCGCGAAGTACGCATCGCGCTCGATAGCGCGAAGATGGCGGCGCTCAATGTCGCGGCCATCGATGTATCGCGCCGCCTGCGGCTGGTGCAGCAGGAAGCGCCGGGCGGGCGCGGCGATGTCAGCGGCGCCGAGCAGGCGGTGCGCACCATCGCCACCGTGCAGACGGCGGGCGAACTGGCGCTGCTGGATATTCCGCTGGCGGACGGACGCCATATTCGTCTCGATCAGGTGGCGACGGTAACCGACACGATTGCCGAGCGCCGTTCGACCGCATCGCAGGACGGCAAGACCGTGGTCGGATTTGAAATCTTCCGCACCAAGGGCGCGAGCGAACTCGCGGTTGCCGAAGGCGCGCGCAAGGCAGTGGAAGAGCTGCAGGGCGCGCATCGCAATATCGTCTTCAAGCAGGCGATCGACAATGCGCAGCCGGTCGAGGAAAATTTCGACGGTTCGATGGAGCTGCTGTATGAAGGCGCGCTCCTCGCAGTGCTGGTGGTCTGGTGGTTCCTGCGCGACTGGCGCGCGACGCTGGTTGCAACGGCTGCATTGCCGCTGTCCGTGATCCCGACCTTTCTCGGCCTCAGCTATTTCGGCTACACGCTCAATACGGTGACGTTGCTGTCGCTGGCGCTGGTGGTCGGCGTGCTGGTCGACGATGCGATCGTCGAAATCGAAAACATCGAGCGCCATCTGCGCATGGGCAAGACGCCGATGCAGGCCGCGCTGGAAGCGGCGGACGAGATCGGCATGGCGGTCATCGCCACCACGTTTGCGCTGGTAGCCGTGTTCCTGCCGACTGCATTCATGGCCGGTATTCCGGGGCTGTTCTTCAAGCAGTTCGGCTGGACCGCCGTGCTCGCCATCCTGGCATCGCTGCTGGTTGCGCGTTTGCTGACGCCGATGATGGCGGCCTACATTCTGAAGCCGAGCAAGGTGCACGAACGCGAAGACGGCTGGCTGATGCAGCGTTACATCAGGACGATGAAATGGTGCCTCACGCATCGCCTGACGACGGCGATTGCATCCGGCCTGTTCTTCCTCAGCTCGATCATGCTGGTGGGATTGCTGCCGACCGGCTTCGTGCCGCCGGCCGATCGCGGACAGACGCAGATCAACATCGAACTGCCACCCGGCAGCACGCTGGCCGAAACCGCGGCGATTACCGAACGCGTGCGTGTGGCGGTATCGCAGGACAAGAACATCAAGAGCATCTTCAGTTCGATCGGCGGCGGCTCCAGCGGCGATGCCTTTGCGCCCGGCGCGTCAGCCGAAGCGCGTCGTGCCGTGCTGACGCTGACGACCACGCACCGCAACGACCGCCATGAATCGATGTCCGACATCGAATCGCGGATACGCACCAACATCGCCGACATTCCGGGTGCGCGTTTCAACGTCGGCCCGCCGGATACCGGCGTCAAGATGCAGCTTGTGCTGCGCAGTGAAGATCCGGTGGCGCTGTCCGATGCGGCCAAGAAGGTGGAGCGCGAACTGCGCACCCTGCACGGCATCGGCAACGTCAGCTCCAGCGCGTCGCTGGTGCGGCCCGAAATCATCGTGCGGCCCGACGTGGCGCGCGCCGCCGATCTCGGCGTGACCGCCGCCAGCATCGGCGAAACGGTACGCGTCGCCACCGCCGGCGATTACGACCAGAATTTGCCGAAGCTGAATCTGTCCGAGCGCCAGGTACCGATTCTGGTCAAGCTGCCGGACAACGTGCGTGCCGACCTGTCGGCGATCGAACGCCTGACCGTGCCGGGCCGCAACGGGCCGGTCATGCTCGGCAACGTCGCCAGCGTGACGATGGAAAGCGGACCGGCGCAGATCGATCGTCTCAATCGCAGCCGCAACGTCACGCTCGATGTCGAACTCGGTTCGCGTTCGCTCGGCGAACTGAATACCGAAGCGCGTGCGCTGCCATCGATGCGCAACCTGCCGCCGGCGGTAAGGATCGCCGAACTGGGCGATGCGCAGGAGATGCAGTTGCTGTTCGAAAGCTTCGGCCTCGCCATGCTGATCGGCGTGCTGTGCATCTACGGCGTGCTGGTGCTGCTGTTCAAGGATTTCATGCAGCCGATCACGATTCTGGCGGCATTGCCGCTGTCGATCGGCGGCGCGTTCGTCGCATTGCTGATCACCGGCCGTGCATTGTCGATGCCGTCCATGATCGGCCTCATCATGCTGATGGGAATCGTGACGAAGAACTCCATCCTGCTGGTCGATTACGCCATTCTTGCGCGGCAGGAAGGCATGAATCGTTTCGATGCGCTGGTCGATGCCTGCCACAAGCGCAGCCGTCCGATCATCATGACCACGATCGCGATGGGCGCCGGCATGCTGCCGCTGGCTCTGGGCTGGGGCGCCGACCCGAGTTTCCGTTCGCCGATGGCGATCACCGTGATCGGCGGCCTGATTACCTCGACGCTGCTCAGCCTGCTGGTGGTGCCGGCGGTGTTTACCTACATCGACGATCTGGAGCACTGGCTGATGCGCATGGTGCGCAAGGCGCGCGGCCTCGGCAAGGGCGACGACGGAACGGCACCGCAACCTCTTCCGAAAAAATGATTGCGGCAATCGTCATCGCGACGGTTCCCGCGCTGAACCAACGGAGCGGGCGGTGAGCGCGTTTCAGCAGCATCGCATCCGCTCCGGGTATTGAAGGAAAGAACGTCATGCAATTATCATGGCCCGTTGCGCAGGGCGATCGTCCGCTCGATGTGAACACGCTGTCGCTGCGGTCGCCGCTCACAATCGCGGTACTGGCGCCGCATCCGGACGACTTCGATGCGATCGGCGTGACCTTGCGCCATTTTCACCGGCGCGGAGACACGATTCATCTTGCGGTGCTGACGACCGGCGCCAGCGGTGTGGAAGATGGTTATGCAGGCGCGACGACAACCGAAGAAAAGACCGCGTTGCGCGAAGCCGAGCAGGCGGCAAGCTGCCGGTTTTTCGGATTGCCGGAAGAGCGTCTGACTTTCCTGCGCCTGCCGCCTGATGAGAAAGGCAATCCGCGCCTGGACGAAGCGAACCACGATCGCATTCGCGATTATCTTGCGGCGCGCAGTCCCGATCTTGTCTTCATGCCGCACGGGAACGACAGCAACGTCACGCACCAGCGCACGTATGCACTGTTCCGCGCGGTCGCGCTGGCGGAGAAATGGACGATGTGGGCGGTGTTGAATCAGGATGCGAAAACGCGCACGATGCGAACCGATCTGTACACACCGTTCGATGACGCCGATGCGGCGTGGAAGGCAGAGTTGTTGCGGCTGCACGCTTCGCAGCATCAGCGTAATCTGAATACGCGCGCGCAGGGATTCGACGAGCGCGTGCTGGCGGTCAATCGTCAGGGCGGCGTCACGGTGAATGCACCCTACGCGGAAATTTTTGAACTGGAACGTTTCGGCTGAGCGCCGGAACACGATGAGGAATCGATATGGCTTGTGATCACAAGAAGGTGCTGGAACTGGCGCAGCAGGGAAACTGGGAAGAATCGCACGCGATGGTGCAGGTGCACGGCGATGAACTGTCGTGCCAGATCCACGGCTACCTGCATCGCGTCGAAGGCGATCTCGGCAATGCGCGTTACTGGTACGGACGTGGCAACAGCGTGCTGCCGAAGAACACGCTCGAAGAAGAATTTGCACGATTGCAGGCACGTCTGGTCGCGTGACGATGCATGTCGACTGATGCCGGCATGAATTCGATAGCGCCGCATGCGGTAACCGGCATCCTGCTGGCTGCCGGCAGGGGCAGGCGTTTCGATCCGTCCGGTGCGAACGACAAACTGCTGCAACACACGGCATCCGGCGATGCGATCGTCGTTGCCGCCGCCACGGCGTTGCTCGCGGTTCTGCCGCAGGTGGTCGCGGTCGTGCGTGAAGAAAATGCCGTCGCGGCTGAATTGAGAACGCGAGGCTGCAGGATTGTCGTCTGCCCCGATGCGGATGCGGGCATGGGCGCATCGCTGGTGTGCGCATTGCGCGAAACCATGCATGCGGCAGGCTGGATCATCGCATTGGGCGACATGCCCTGGGTACGCACCGCAACCATTGCGGCCCTGTGCGATGCGCTGATCGGCGGTGCGGATATCGCCGCTCCCGTGCATGACGGCAAGCGCGGCAATCCGGTTGCGTTCGGCAACCGATATCTGGCGGAATTGCTGAAGCTGGGTGGCGACAGCGGTGCGCGTTCGCTGTTGCAGGCGCATCCGTGGAGGGCGATTGAAGTCGCCGATCCCGGCATTCATCAGGATATCGATATTCCCGGCGATCTCGTCTGATCGACGTGCGTTGATGGTGCTGTGATTACCGGCGTCGCGCTGCTGCCGGCTTCCGATGCGCGCTTGGCATGTTCCACATTCACGGTCGCCGGCAATTGCACGCCATGTCGCACGGCCGTCATTTCCGCGATGATCGAGACGGCAATTTCCGCCGGCGTCTTGCTGCCGATGTAGATGCCGATCGGACCGTGCAGCTTGCGCAATTGTTCATCCGTGATGTCGAACGTTTTCAAGCGCTCCCTGCGCCGTGCATTGTTGGCGCGCGAGCCGATGGCACCGATGTAGAAGGCATCGGATCGCAGCGCTTCCATCAGTGCCAGATCATCGAGCTTGGGATCGTGCGTCAGCGCGACGACAGCGCTGTGTTTGTCGAGCGCCAGCGCCAGCACCAGATCGTCGGGCATTGCATGCGAGACATCGATATCGGGAACGTGCCAGCCCAGGCGATATTCCTCGCGCGGATCGCAGACGATGACGTGGTAGTCGAGGCCGGTGGCAATCTGTGCGAGGAATTGCGACAGCGGTCCGGCGCCGATGATCAGCAGACGCCAGCGCGGTCCGTGCATGGTGGTCAGGATAGTGCCGTCGAGATGCAGCGATGCATCGGCGCCGGCGGGTTCCAGCGCGACCGCGCCTGTCGCCAGATCGAGGCGGCGCGCGACGAGTTCATGGCGTGTGACCCGCTGCAGCAATTCGCCGATGCGGCTGTGCGCGGCAAGCGGTTCGATCGCCAGCTGGATCGTGCCGCCGCACGGCAGGCCGAAGCGATGCGCATCGTCCGCGGTGATGCCGTAGGTGAGCAGTTCCGGATGACGACGCACGACGCCGCTCTGCGCACGCACGATCAGCTCGTCCTCGATGCAGCCGCCGGATACCGAGCCGACGACGCAGCCGTCGCTGCGAATCGCCATCATCGCGCCTTGCGGCCGCGGGCTGGAGCCCCATGTCCGGACGACGGTTGCCAGTTCGCATGGCTGACCGGCGGCAATCCAGGCATCTGCCGCTTTCAAGACTTCCAGATCGATGCTGTCCATGAAGACTATCTCCCAACGATGCGCGTGTGCTGGTCAGACCGTTGCGTTGCGTTTTGGTTGCGTGCCCGTGCGGGGAATCGCGCTGCCGCCAATATCGCATCGGTGACGCTGGCTTCCGATCTCAGCGCGCCGCGGGTTTGCGGTAACCGCCGGCTATCCAGTCTTCCGCGCTGGTGCGCGTCAGTTTGAAGTTCGGTGCGACACGCACTTCCGCGAGCCGGTCGCCGGCCTCGTCCTGCGCGGCGAGCAATGCGTAGGGATCGTCTTCGTCGGGCACGATATCCAGCGTGACGGTAATCGTGGCCGATGCCGTGTTCACTGTCACGCTTTTGTGCAGCGTGGCATGCAGTTGCTGCTCATGCCGGCGCAAGACTTCGGACGCCGTCTTGACCAGCGTGTGAAAGGCGGAAGTATCGAGCGGCTTCGGGTTCTTCTTGTCGCGGCCCATGGTCCACGGACCGACCAGCGCCGGTTCGGCTTCGCCGTCCTTGATCATCTCGACCGCCCAGCCTTCGTCGTCTTCATTCTTGATGACGCGCGCGGTCCAGCCGTCGTCGCGCCACAGGCGCGGCTCGTTGATGGCGTTGTCGTCAGGAAAATCGCTGTCTTGGGTATCGGTCATTTGCTGCGCTGATTGATTGGTCGGGGTTGCCATCATAGTGGCATTTGCGGATTGCGTCCGGCATTCCCGCTTGTGCATGTGCGTCCGTCCGCAATGCCGCACCGCTAGAATGGCGTCATCGCGCTGCCATGTCGGCGTCGCGCATCACGCGGGGGAATGCAATGGACGATCGGGATCTGGTTTTTTACGTGCAACTGCATGTGAAGCCGGAATGCGTGCAGGAATGGCAGGACGCATTGACGGAGCTGGCTGCATGCATGGCGCAGGAAACGGCATTTGTCAGTTGCACGCTGCATCGGGATGTCGAGGATGAAAACCGGTTCACGCTGTATGAACGCTGGCGCGAGCCGTCAGTCGACGCATTCATCCGGCATCAGGTGACAGACAAGCCGTATCGTCAGGCCTACGAAGAACGCTTGCCTGCATGGCTGCAGACGCCGCGCACGGCATCGGTCGTGCGGTATGTGCAGGAGTGGCGCGCCGCTGTCTGATGCATTTCACGGCTGCGCCCTGCCGGCCGGTCGTGATCGCTCTGCAGGCATGCGCGACTGCGTGTAGACTTGCGCCCTTGCCGGCAACCCGCTGGTGGAGCACGCGGCTCAACACGTGGTACAACGCTTGCGTGCTCTTGCCAGAGTTGATCATGGCGTCACAATAAAAATACAAGAAGTCGGAATTTCATGCGTGCTGTTTCAAGAATGCCTTGTGTGGATGCACTCAAGGCGGTTGCCTGTTTGTCGATCGTGTTGCATCACCTCGCGTTTTACGGACCGATGTCCGATGTTGCGTACCCGCTCATGCCGGCGCTGATCGATCTGTTCTATCAATACGGACGGATGGCGGTGCAGGCTTTCTTCGTGATTGCCGGGTTCCTGCTGGCGGCCAAGTTTGCGCCGCACGGCAAATCGACGATCGGCAATCCGCTCCATTCGATCAGCCAGCGTTATCTCCGCCTGGCGATTCCCTATCTGGTGGCGCTGGTGTGCGCGATCCTGTGCGCAGCGCTCGCGCGCGAATGGCTGACGCACGATTCGATTCCCGCCGCACCCACCTTCTCGCAGTTCCTGCCGCATGTGTTCTTCCTGCAGGACATCCTGGGGCAGGACGCCTTGTCCGCCGGCGTCTGGTATGTGGCGATCGATCTTCAGCTGTTTGCCGTCGCCGCCTTCCTGTTGTGGGCTGCGGGCGGGATCGAGGCGGCTTATCCGACACTGCGTTTCATCGGGCCGCTTGCCATCGCAATGCTGACGGCGGCATCGCTGTTCGTCTTCAATCGAAACAAGGCACTGGATATCAGTGCGCTGTATTTTTTCGGTTCCTACGGATTGGGTGCGCTTGCCTACTGGGCATCGCGTCGCCGGCACGGCATGACGTGGCTTGCGATTCTGGCCGCAGTCGTGGCCGCTGCGCTGCTGGTTGATTTTCGTGCGCGCATTCTGGTGGCGGGCAGCGTGATGCTGATGCTCGGCATCGCGCGGCAATCAGGCATGCTGGAACGCTGGCAGATGCCGGATTGCCTGACGTGGCTCGGACGCATTTCGTATTCGGTCTTCCTGATTCACTTCCCGTTGTGCATGATCGTGAACGCGGTATTTTTCCATTTCTTCCCGCAGCAGCCGTTTGCCAATGCGGTCGGCATGTTCGTCGCGCTGTGCGCCAGCATCGGTGGCGGCGCGCTGCTGTTCAGATGGGTCGAAGACCGGCCGCCGACCGGCAAAAGGCGCTTTCTGGTGCCGACCGGTTTTCTGGTGAGCATCCTCGCGGCGCATCAGATGGTCGGTTGAGCAGTCAACTGACTACTCAGCAGAAGAATCAGCTGGATTACGCGCTGTTTTTTGCGCGGCATTCCGCGGTCATGTCGAACGATGGATCGTAATACTTCGACTTGATCTGCAGCATGCCGAGGATCGAGTGAAACAGGTTGTCCTGGCTGACCGGGTCGTTGACGTGTTTCTCCATGCAGTCGCGATTCATGCCGAAGCTGCTCGCGAATCCCTGCGACATCCACATCACCATCGGTATGTGCGTCTGCTCCTTCGGAGCGATTGAATACGGCATGCCGTGCAGATAGATGCCATGTTCGCCCAGCGATTCGCCGTGATCGGACAGATACAGCATCGCCGTATCGTATTTCTCCTGCTTCTTCAGATAGGCGATCGTCTTCGCCAGGAAATGATCGGTGTACAGCACGCCGTTGTCGTAGGTGTTGACGATCTGCTGCTGCGAACACTTGCTGAGATCCGTGGTGTCGCAGGTCGGCGTGAACGTGCGCATGGTCGAGGGATAGCGGCGGTAATAGGCCGGGCCGTGGTTGCCGAGCTGATGCAGCACGACGAACAGGTTGCCGCCCTTGGTCTCGTGGATTTCGTCGTCCATGTCATCCAGCATGATCTCGTCGAGGCAGCGTTCGCCGTCGCACAGCGCGGGATTCTTGTTGCTGTCGAAGAACTGCTGTCCGAGACCGTCGCAGACGCCCTTGCAGCCGGACTGGTTGTCGCGCCAGACGGTGTTTATTCCCACATGGTTGATGATGTGCAGCAACGATTCATGGCGATGGATCGCCTTTTCATCGTAGTTGTGCCGACCATAGATCGAGAACATGCACGGCACCGAGACTTCGGTGTTGGTCCCGCATGAGGTCGCATGCGTGAAATTCAGCACGTCCAGATTGCTCAGTTCCGGCGTGGTCTGCCTTGCATAGCCGTTCATGCCCCAGTTGGCGGCGCGCGTGGTTTCGCCGACCACCAGCACGAACAGCATCGGCTTGCGGCGCGATGACCAGCTTGCGCCGAGTTTCGCATCTGTGCTGATCGGAATCCGCGGCGCGCTTGCGGCCGCCGTGTCGGCGGTGACGACGCGCGCGAGTGAAACCAGATAGTTGCTTGGCGTGATCAGGAAGCGCATTTCCTTCTGGTTGCGCATCATCGACGAGAAATCCTGGAACACGAGCAGGATCGAGCAGATTGCCAGCAGCAGTGCGCCGACCAGACAAAGTGCGCGCATCGCGAGTGCACGGCGCCACGGGCGCATGCGCAAACGCAGGCGCCATACCAGCACGGACGGCAGCGCGCCGTACACCAGCATGTGCAGGCAGAAATTCAGCGAGAGCTGTTCGCGCGCTTCCTTGACGTCGGTACGCAGCACATTCCTGACCATGTCGCTGTTGAAGAACACTGTGTACTTGTTCATGTAATAGGTGGCGGCGGCAGTCACCACCAGCAATATTGTCAATACCGGCCTTGCACTCCAGCGATTCAATACGACCAGCATGGCGGCGCTCTGGAATGCGGTGACGGCGACGAAGATTGCGGCGGCGAACAGCCAGCTGGCCGGGCGCGACCAGTCGTGATGCGCGGTGGCGGCGGAAAAGAACAGCCTGTTGGAGGTCAGCGAAAAAAACAGGCTGACGAGAACCGCAAGCTGCTCAACCGTGAGGGCAGGAAGGCGATCGAACAGGTCTGTTAGGGAATGGCCGAGCGCTGTGCCGACTGCATGTATGGATTTCAAGGCGACACCGACTTCAGAATGAGAAGTCGGTACGCTATCGGGCGTGCCGTTAAGCGGCTGTTAAGGCCGGGGAACCTGCTTTTTGTGCATCAGCGGGCGGTGCCGCGCCATCGCGATCACGCGGCCTGCGTTTTCTGCACATCGGCGGCGAAGGTCAGGATGAAACGGCTGCCGCCGGTTTCCGGCACTTCATGCCGGATCTGCCAGCCGAGGTGATCGACCACGCGCTTGACGATGGCCAGTCCGAGGCCGGAGCCGACATGCGAGGCATCGTGACCGCGCACGAAGCGTTCGAACAGGCGTACCCGCACGTTTTCCGGCACGCCGGGGCCATTGTCTTCTATCGTCAGTTGCTGCTTCGTCAGGCGCACGCCGATCGTGCCTTCCTCGGTGTACTGGCATGCATTGCGCAGCAGGTTGCCGATGGCGATGCCGGCCAGTTCCACGCGCGTGTTGATCCAGATTTCATCGGCGGGCCCGTCGAACACGATGCGTATCGGCTTGTCGCTGAACAGCTGGCGATAGCGTTCGATTTCGCGTTCGACCAGATGCGTCAGCGACACCTGCGTGCCGCCCAGCGTGGCGGGCGATTGCGACAGCAGCAACAGCGCGCCGACGCGCTCGGATGCTTCCGCGGCCACGCGGCGGATGCGCTCGGCCACTTCCCGGTCTTCCGGCGCCTGCGCGAGGCGGACTTCCAGCAGTTCGGCCGCACCCAGCATGATCGTCAGCGGCGTGCGCAGCTCATGGCTGACATCGCCGGTAAACAGTTTTTCATCCGCGAGGAAGCGTTGCAACTGGTCGGTGCGGGCGGCGAATGCGCGCGCCAGCGTGCCGATCTCGTTGCGCAATTCCAGTCCGGGCAGCTTCGACGGCGGATCGTCGCGCTCGACCGATTGCGCAAGCGCCGTCAACGGCCCGATGATGCGGCGTGCGGTAAAAATGCCGAGCGCCGCTGCCAGCAATACGCTGATGATGAAGCCGATGCCGAGTGCGTTGAAAATCACTTTTTCAGTGAGGGCGAAATCGCTGGTGTCGTCGGTGACCGCAAAGGTATCGTCGCCGATCTTGCGTATGCAGACGGTGAATTCGTTGTCGCCGATATGGATTTCATGGATGCCCGGCCCCATGTGGCGGAACTGTTGCGGAATCTCGTCGTTGACGTAGAAATTGTCTTCCACCGTCGAGAGCAATGCGTGCCGGTGATACTGATCGATCAGTTGCGTGGTGACTTTTCCCAGACGTTCATTGACCAGCTGCCTTTCCGAAATCTCGATCGCGAGGCGGCCGGTCACGGAAAAGAACACGCACAGCAGAAATGTCAGCAGCACGAATGCCCCGGTCAGCCGCCTTCCCAGTGAATGATTACGCTTTGTCATTGCCGTTCACCAGTCGGTAGCCGCTGCCGGGCAGCGTGCGCAGCATGGGTGTGACGAACGGACGATCCATTGCCTGCCGCAGTGCGTGGATGTGCGTGCGCAATGCATCGCTGTCGGGTGGATCGTCGCCCCAGATTTCGCGCAGCAGCATGTCGCGCGCGATGATGGCCGGTGCCTTGCGCATCAAAACCTCCAGTATCTTGTAGCCGGTTGGCGTCAGCGCCAGCTTGCGGCCGGCGCGCGTGGCTTCGCCGCAGCTGAGATCGAAACGCAGCTCGCCGAATTCGAGAATATGTTCGACGTTCTCGTTGCGTGCGCGGCGCACCAGCGCTTTCAGGCGCGCTTCCAGTTCCACCAGCGAAAAAGGCTTGACCAGATAATCGTCGGCGCCGACCTCGAAACCGACCAGCTTGTCCTTGACCGTATCGCGTGCGGTCAGCATCAGGATCGGCGTGGCCAGGCGATGCTCCTTGCGCAACTGGCGGCAGACTTCCACGCCGTCGAGGCCGGGCAATTCGAGATCGAGCACGATGACGTCATGGTGCGAAGCGACCGCCAGCGCCACGCCGGCGGAACCGCTGATGGCAACGTCGAGCGTATAGCCTAGCGGTTCGAGAAAGCCGTACAGGTTGGCGACGATATCCGGATTGTCTTCGATGATCAGTGCGTACACGGTGGGTTCCGGATTGTTTGGGTGAGGTGCCGGGATGCGATGCGCCGGCGGGCAGCGTCATGGATATTGAGGCAAATATTGCAGCAAGTATCGTAACAAATAGGCTTGCGGGTATCGATAGCGTATCCGATTTTGCGGCGATGCAAGCCGTCCACGCTATTCGATCGGCGTGAAGCGTTGCATGGACTTGCCTTCATGCACGATCGTTTCGAAGAAAACGTTTTCCGGCCGCGTCCAGAATGAACCGTCGGCGGCGGTGTAGACGATCATGACGACATCCGGATCGGATTCGAGCGCGTGCCGCGCAGACGAAATCGTAAATGCCGCCTTTGTAATGCCTGAATTGCATGGTGATATCCGTATCGGGTTCGGTCTGCGCCGGTTTACATCCTGACGATCCAGCTGGCGACGATCAGCATCACGCCGATGTTGATCGGAATATTGATGCCGGCCAGCGTGCGGTCGTAAGCCTTGAGAATGCAGGACACGCCCAGCCCGCCCCACAGCAGCAGATTGCCGCCGCCGCGCAGCCAGTCCGCATCGACGGTGCCGGTCAGGAGCTGGTGCGCGCCGGCAAGCGCCAGATAGGCGCAGATCGCGGCGAGAAAGAAACGAACCTTTTTCTGCTTGAGGAGTTCTTCGAAGGACTGTCCTGAAAACATGCGCGCTCCATTGAATGAGCCGCTATTGTAAGCGCGCGTGCGTTTGCCGGTGCAATCGATGCATGAGGCAAGACCGCGTCCTTTTCTGCCGAATGAATCGCGCTGAAGATTCCAGCCAAACGGACATGTTGAAATGATGCGGACGGACAGCGATGCTGCGTGGGCGGCGCAGTCATGCGGAAGAATAAAAAAGCGCCGCAGGATGGATGGCGGCGCTTGGGGTCAGGAGAATATCCGGCGCGCATGCAGGGCGCGGACGCGAGACATTTCGCAGTGCGATATTCAGGAGTGCAGTATTCAGGAGTGCATCAGGAATGCGGCGACCCGCCGTCGAGATTCCGCACGCTGGTAATCGCATAGCCTTTTGCATTGATCTGTTCAAGCGGATCGTCGATGGCGAAGTCTGCCAGATGCGTGATGCCGTCATCGACATCCACGCCGCGATCGGCCGATTCCCAATCGGTGTTGACGACTTCTTCGGGGATCATTCTGCCTTCCGGCACGGCCAGGTAGGAAAAGTGGCCGGCATGTTCTGCCCTTCTATATATATCGATGCGCATGGCAAATCCTTCGAAAAAGATGGGAGGCCTTTTGTGACCGCGCGATGCTGCAAAGGTTGCGGCCGGATTGAGCGTGCTTTTGTGCGATCGCGGGGACCTGTACAGGTGAAAAAATTGCCGTTTCTGCAAGCTGACAAGGTCGGTTGACGCCAACCCGGCTTTTTGAAGGAAGAAGCCGGACATATTCAACAAAATACGCACTTTTCTGTTGTAAAACGTTCCATTTGAGCAAGCAAAATGATTGCATCGTGGTAATCTGCCAATTCATTTGCGCACTGGCGCGATCCGAACTGCTCCATTTGAAGGAGGGTTGTCATGTTGAAATATGATTTTTCGGTCAAGACGAGAGAGGGACAACGTCTTGAGAGCATCGTCATCGGCGGCAAAGATCGCGAGGATGCGGAGCGCAAGTTGCGCCAGATGTACCGGCACTGCGAAGTGTTGCGTTGCGATATCAAGGGCAACGTGCAGCGCCCCGGCATGGCGAATTCAGTCGACGATATCCTGTCGCTCATCTCGCGCTAGGGCCGGCACCTTGATGAAGCCATCGGCCAGCAATTCATCCAGCAACGTTTCGTAATCCTGCGCGCCGCGACTGTTGGGCGCATGTTCGAAAATCGTTTTGTTGAAGGCAGGACTCTCCGCCAGACTGACATTTTCGGCAATGCGCGAGCGGCAGACATCCGCGCCGAATTTCTCTTCCAGCATCTTCAATACTTCCCACGCCATTCCGCGGCGACCGTCGAAACGCGTCAGTAGATAACGCCGGTTGATGCGGCGTTTCAATACCGGCTCCAGCGCCTTCAGTGTTTTATCGATCTGCATTGCGCCTTTTGCCGACAGATGATCGGCCGATACCGGCACGATCAGACAATCGCAGGCGAAGATCGCATTCAACGACAGCACGCCGATCAGCGGACAGCAATCGATCATCACCGGATTGTCGTCGTCGCCGAATTTTTCCGCGCGCAGCGTGGTGTTGAGCATGTTGACGATGTTGTAGCCCTTGCCGAACAGCGTATCGACTTTCGACAGTTCCATATGGGAAGGAATGATCTCGATGCCGCTGGTCGGCGACGGATGCACCAGTTCGCGCAGCGGTCGATTGCGCTGGAACAGACTGAGAATGGTGTCGTCGCCGGAGTCGGCCGTCACGCCGGCGATGGCGCTCAGATGCGCCTGCGGATCCAGATCGATGCCGCACGGCGCGCAACCGCGCCGCGCCAGTGCGGCGGCGATATTCAGCGCGGTCGTGGTTTTGCCCACGCCGCCTTTCTGGTTGAACACGGTGATGATCGTCATGACTGTCCCGGATTGACCTGCTGCCGCACGCCGTTGCAAGGGATGTTGCGGCGCTGCAAGTGGTTTCTGGATAGTAGCATCCTGACATCTTTGTTCCGGCCGAAGTCCTGGCCGAAGTTCCGGCTGAAGTTTCAGCAATCACGCCGGCTTGCCGGACGATGTTGCATTTTGTCCCGCCGGATGTGCATACGCGTTCTGCCGCCCTTCGCTTCAAGAGGAAAGGCGTCGCGGCGGTGCCGGCATTTTCAGGAAGCGCCGCGTTTTCGGTAATGCAGCAGGATTTCCAGTGCCAGGACGAACGCCGCCGATAATGCCAGCAACGGCATGACAAAACACATGATCGCAGCGGAAAGCCAAGCAGCGACCGGCGTCGCACGCCATGCTCCCGGCAGCAGTTTGGGCAATCCCGAGGTGCCGGCCTTGCGTCGCTTGAAGAACATGATCCAGCCGGATACCAGCGAGAAAACGATGCCGAGCCCGAAGATCAGCAACAGGAGCTGATTCCACAACCCGAACTCGCCGCGATGGAATGGAATGCCGATGCCGGTCGCCTTGGAAAACACGGTCTGGTCGTTCCATCCTGCACGGAACAAAGCTTTGCCGCTGTATGCATCGAGCACCATGTCGATACGTTTTTCCGGCTGGGAGCGATCGTAGTTATTCACGCGCCATGTGCCGGATGCGTTGCGCGGCGCGGTCAGTTGCAATGCTATCGCCGGGGCCTGCCGTCGCGCGGCATCGGCCGCCATCTGCCACGTCATCGGTGCGACGCCGTCGATCGGGGTCGACCTTGCATTGCGCGGCGCTTGCGGCGGCGTCTGGCCGATGCTGTCGCGCGCGAGCCGGACCTGGTCGCCTGCGTATTTGCTCCACGTCAGTCCCGTCGTGAGAATGACGAAGCTCATCACACTCAATGCCAAACCGAGAAAGCCGTGCCATTGCGCCCACGCCTTGCGACCTTTTGCGCCGCGTTGCGGCAGCGCCCTGTCGTTGTTACGCGGCCACCATAGATAAACGCCCGTCAGCAACATGACCATCAGCCAACTCGCCGCCAGTTCGATCATCCAGCGCCATCCTTCGCCCTGCAGCAGCGACGAATGCAATCGCTTGGCCCAGGTGCCGAACCGTTCGTCTTCCGCCATGGTGCCGAGCACGGTTGCGCCATACGGATTGACATACACGACCGTGTTCGGCTTCGACCGCACCGATCGGTTGGGCGTGGATGCCATCGTCATTGTCTGAGCCGGACCGTGGTGATGCGCTGCATGTTCGTCGGCCGGTGCGTTCGCCGCCGGATCGGGCAGCATGAAAAATACCTTCACGCTATCGTTCGCTTCCAGCGCCGGCACGACGAAGCGCAACATCGCATCGTGAGGCATCGCGTTGCGTGCCGATGCAACGGCAGCGTCCAGCGATGCCGCCGTGCCGACCGGTTTCACGTGATCCAGATCGGCATATAACGCCTGCTCGATCTGCGGAGTGAAGATATACAGGATGCCGGTCAGCGCAGCAATCAATGCGAACGGCGATGCAATCAGCGCGGCCCAGAAATGGATGCGCCAGAAAAGGCTTTTGCGGCGCGCGATCAGCGACGGTGCGCGCGGGTCCGGCATGTCCGGATGATGTGGTTGCTGTTTCATTCCTGCTCCTGTCGTGAACGCACCGGCAATCCGGTTGGGTTCATGTGTGCCTTGCGTCATTTTCCGTCAAAGGTGTACGTCAATCCGATCATCACGCTGCGCGGTTCGCCCGGCGTGTAGCTGTTTTGCAGATCGTTGGAAGTACTGGCGTTATAGGCGTAATGCCGATCGGCGATATTGCGTATTTGCGTCCATGCCTGCCAGCCTCTTGCCAACTCGTAGTAGCCTCGTAGATTCAGCAGTGTGTGACCCGGATAACGCACGGTGTTCGCACCGTTCATCCAGTACTTGCCCTGGTGGACGACTTCCAGCGCGACGCGCATATTCTGCATTGGCTTGTAACCGATCTCGGCGGTGGTGATGTCGCTTGGTGCTTGCGGCATTTCGCGACCGCTGTAATCGAGTGAGGATGAGGCGCGATATTCGAGAAAACGATGTTTGGCGATTGTGGTGCCGAAGCGTCCGTCGAACGCACCCTGTTCCCAGTTCAGGCCGAGTTCGATGCCCTGGCTGCGTGTGCGTCCGGCATTGCGATTCTCGCTGTCGCCAGGCTCGATGGTGTAGTTGACGATTGTATTGGTGCCATCCAATCGATAAAGTGCGGAATCGAGTTTTAGCGCGCCATCCAGAAACGCCATGCGCAGGCCAAGTTCATAGTTGTTATAGGTTGCCGGTTTCAAATCGGGTATACCCGTTTTGCCATAAAGTTGGCTGACTTCAGGCGGCGTAAATCCCTTGCTGATATTGGAATACACACTGGTCTGTTTGGTGATTGCGTAGGTCGCGCCAACCTTCGGACTGAAGCTGGAAAAACTGCGATCTTCATTCGGTGCACCGAAATCGCTGCTGCCGCCCGGCGTCAGATTGTTCGTATAACCATAACGAATCGAATCGTATCGGCCACCCATAACAAGACGTAACCTGTCGGTGGGTGAGATTTCAAACTGTGCGAAGACAGCGTTGTTGTCGATGTCGGCCTGATAATTGCGCACGCCTTTTGGATCGATTGCATTTGCCGGCGTATAACTCAGATATTTTCCGCTGACCGGATCTCGCACGACGCGCAGATTATCGCTAACGTACGGGTTGTCGCTCTTGTCGATGTAGATGCCGGTCACCAAACGTGCGCGCAACCATTCAAACTCTTGTTGATGTTTGGCATCCAGGCCAATGGAATCGACACGATTGCTATTGCTTGTGCCGACCCATTGACCGGCACAAGTGCCGGTTTTACAAAGTGAAATTGTGTAGTTCGGTATTTGGCTATGGTCGTTCTTTCGGCTGAACAGCGTAACGGTCGTGATGCCGTTCGGAATCGTTTCGCCTTCCCACGCGATGTTGGCGCGCGTGGCCTTGTCCTTGCGATAGGTGAAGCTATTCAGGCTCTTGCCCGGATTGTCGCGATAGTCGTTTTCAAACACGCTGCCGCTGGTGGCGGTGTCGAGGTTGGTGTGCACCAGCGACGCGCGCAATACGGATGACGGGCTCAGCGCATACTCGCCGTGCAACGAATAGGAATCCTTGCTGGCATTGCTGTACTCCTGCCAGTTGTCGCGATTGCGATGCGCGCTGTACTGCGAAAAGCGCAGGCCGAAATCGCCCCACGTATTGCTGGCCGCCGTGTCGTAGCGCGTGTAGCCGTTGGTGTTGTCGGAACGCACGCCGACGCTGGCGTATGGCGTGCGCGAAGGCCGCGCGGTGATGAAGTTGACCGCGCCGCCGACCGCGTTGCTGCCGTAGAGCGAAGATGCCGCGCCCTTGACCACTTCCACACTGTCAGCGTCGGCCATGTTCATTTCATTCAACGCATTGTGATTGAAGACGCCCAGCGGACGAATCGGAATGCCGTCTTCCAGATACTGATAAACGCTGTTCGTGTTGAATGGCTGGCGAATGCCCATGCTGTGCTGCTCGTTGCCGAGATCGTTCCAGTAGACGCCGGGAACGCGATTGATGATGTCGCCGACCGATTTCGGTTTGTCGCGGTTAAGTTCTTCCGCGTGCACGATGCCGATCGCAGCCGGCGTCTCCGACAGCAGCGTGGAAGTGCGCGAGCCGGACACGACGACTTCTTCCAGGCTCGATTCGGGCAGCGGCGTCTCTCCTGCGCAAACGGAAAAACTCCAGGGCGCGAGCATCACCGCAAGCGCTGTGTACAGGGGTGTGCATTGACGTGTCATATCAATGCTCCTGCAGGGATGCGAGGCCGAGCGCGGAACGAGATACGACGATGCACGGTGGCATGCATGTGGGCTGATGCGACGCCACTGTCTCGATCGGAACGAGCTGCATCTCGACCGAATGGCGGCCGGACGATTCGATTGAAGATGGTGCGGTGCGACCGAGGCCGAACCACAGTGCGGCAATCGCGAGGGCGATGAAATTAAGGACAATGACGAATGTGCGTCGGGTTGACATGGCAACTCCTGTTTCGATATGAAGACATGCCGACAGGCGATCGCCCGACATGAAGTCGAGCGCGGCTATCGGAACTCAGCAACGATCAGGAAAGGGCAGGAGGCGCGCGAGGTTGGGCAGCGGCCCACGCAAACAGCGGGCGCGATGCCTGGTAAAACAGGGAGGGAAGGACATGGTCGCCGGTCACGACCGGCATGGTGAAGTCAGGCAGGGGCGGCAAACCGGCAGCGACGGCATGGCTCAGGCAGAACGGGCAATGTTCGAAGTGCATCGCCTTTTCCGCAGGCGAGTGCGGATTCCTGTCATTGCCGACCTGCATCATCTTGCTGCCGTCGACGGTGCAAATTTCCACCCATGCATTCGGCGCACCCCTGGCGGCGTTGACCGCGTGAGAAATCGACGGCGCAAGCGATGCCAGCAGGATCGCAAAACACGCGATCCAGGCGGCACATCGATGCATCGATCTTGTCAGTCTCATTGCGGGGCACAGGCAGGTAAACAATATCGTCCAGGCAGGCGTCCGGCGGTCCGGGCGGCATGGCTGCTTCGCGGCGTATTATAGTCGGGCTGCCATTGAATGGATACGGCCGCCGCTGTCCGCGCTGCTTCCGTCCCGCATGTCAGGGCAACGAACAATCGATGCATGGCCGTTCCATTCCTATCTCTTATTCACAGAATCCATCGACATCATGAAAACAAGGCAATCCGATACCGCGCAACAAACCTGGCTGCTGATCGCCGGTGCGATTCTCTGCGTTGCGCTGGCGATTTCGGCGATCAGGCCGTTCGACCGGATGACGTGGCTGATGGAAGTGATGCCGGTCCTGATCGCGCTGCCGGTTCTGGCGTGGTCGTATCGCCGTTTTCCGCTGACCAGCCTGTTGTACTTCCTGATCTTTCTGCACGCCCTGATCCTGATCGGCGGCGGCGCCTATACGTATGCGCGGGTACCGGCCGGTTTCTGGGTACAGGATATTCTTTCGCTGGCGCGAAATCCATACGACAAGCTAGGACATTTTTCCCAAGGCCTGATCCCGGCCCTGCTGGCGAAGGAAATCCTGTGGCGCGGCGGATACGTCAGGACGTCTGCGGGCGCGGCATCCGGCGGCAAAATGCTGGCCTTTCTGTCGATCTGCATCGCAATGGCGATCAGCGCATGGTACGAGCTGATCGAATGGTGGGCGGCGCTGATCATGGGTCAGGGTGCGGACGAGTTTCTCGGCACGCAAGGCGATCAGTGGGATACGCAATCGGACATGTGGATGGCGTTCCTCGGGGCAATGGTTGCGATGTTCCTGCTGGCGCGATGGCACGACCGCCAGATTGTGCGGCTGCAAGACCGATCTGACCGGAACTGTTGAATCCGGGCGGGGTCGCAATGGTGCGACCATGAACCGTTCAAAGGAGATCACATGACGACGAGCAACAGCACCCGATCCGCCATCATTCCGTGCCTGCGTTACCGCGATGCCGCCGCCGCGATCGAATGGCTGTGCGAAGCCTTCGGTTTCGAGAAGCAGGCCGTCTACGCCAATCCGGACGGCAGCATCGCGCATGCGCAGCTGACATTCGGCAACGGCATGATCATGATCGGTTCGGTCGAAACGGCGAGCGAATGGGGCCGCTTCATCAAGCAGCCGGACGAGATCGGCGGCGCGGAAACGCAAAGCGCCTATGTCGTCGTCGAGGATGCGGACGCCATCTATCAGTGCGCCAGAAAAGCCGGTGCGCAAATCGTGATCGATATCAAATTCGAGGATTACGGCGGACGCGGTTTCAGTTGCCGCGATCTCGAAGGACGCCTGTGGAGTTTCGGCAGCTACGATCCGTGGTGAGGATTGCCAATCGGGAAGCGGGCGCAGCACAATCCGGTGTGGCTGGCCGGATGCAAGAACAATAAATTGCAAGAACAATAAATTAATGCGGCTGGCATGCGCCACGCATTGGGGAGAGCGGCATGAACGAACAGGCATTGCAGCAGTATCTGCACGAACACATTCCGCTGTCGAAAGCGATGCAGGTTGAAGTGAAACATGTGCACACGGATGAAGTCGTGGTTGCCGCGCCGCTGGCGCCGAACATCAATCATCGCGAAACCGTATTTGGCGGCAGTGCGTCAGCGGTGGCGATTCTCGCGGCATGGGCACTGGTGCATACGCGGCTCGTCGCTGCGGGCATCGAGAGCCGGCTGATCATACAAAGCAACACCATGCATTACGTGCTGCCGATCGACGGCGATTTCACCGCGCGTTCCTTCATCGAGGAACCGGGCGACTGGGAGCGTTTTACCCGCATGTTGTCGCGCAAAGGCCGCGCGCGGATCACGGTGGCGGCCGTGCTCGAATACAACGGTGAGCAGGCGGGCCGGCTGCAGGGAGAATTCGTCGCCTTCGACGCTGCTCACGACTGAGCTGGACAGGGTGTGGCTGCAGGCGTTTTTGTTTTTAGGCTATAGTGCTGCCAACGCAAAACGGCGTTCGCACGATGTATTTCATGCAGGCCGGCGCCCTTCTCCACTTGATATTTTTCAGAATCATGAGCGACGACAACTTCAAAGCCAAAGACGTATCCAGAAAACCGCCGGCACCGCCGGATCCGAACCAGAAATTCTGGGATATCGCAGATACCTTCATCCAGCTTGCCAATGAAAACAGCAAGAGCGCAACGGCCGGCCAGGTGTGCGCGGCGATGATGTATGCGAGCGCGCGTTTCGGCGCTTTCGTGGCTTCCGGCGATGCGCCGTCCGAGGCGACGTTCAAGGATCAGGTGGATGGCGCGGTTGCGTATTTCCGCACCGAATACGAAAAGATGCTGCGCGAGAATTTCCGCGATTACGCAGAAAATTTCAAAAGCTATCATCCGGAAAAGAAATAACGCATATCGGCTGCAACATGCAGCCGGTCATGAAAAAGCCTCGATCCCGCTACGGCGGCATCGAGGCTTTTTTGCATGCATCCGGCGGTGTGATCGCGGATGCGTAAGGGACGTGCTTACCGTACAAGTTTACCGCGCATGCTTGACGGTATCTGGCTATGCGGCAGGACGCGTGCGACCGGCTTCATGCGAAGAACGTCAGATCGATCCGGAGAGCTTGTTGAAATGCTCGACCGTCGGCGGCGCGGCGAAGAACGGGCCGACAATGGCACGCCATTCCTGGAACGCCGGCGATCCGCGGAAATCGATGGTGTGGCTTTCCAGTGTTTCCCAGTAGATTTGCACGACGTAGCGTTCCGGCGTTTCCATGCACTTGTTGATGACGTGGCCCTTGTAGCCTTTGGCCTTGCCGATGACGGTTTCGAGGCCGAGTTGCACGGCGGCGTCGAATTCGGTCTGTTTGCCGGGCTGGATGCGGATGTCGACAAGTTCGAGAATCATGATGGGTTCCTGTAATGGGTTCGGGATGCAGGATTATTACATTTTGGCCCGCATATCGCATGTAGGTGCGGATTGCCGGGTTTACGTACATGCGCCGGCATCGGCGGCACGGAAAATAGTTTCCTGCCGCGCTGGTCAGTTGCGGCCGATATGCGTAATCTGTCGGAGAGTTCCCGACTGAAGAAACGCACGGCGTGTCGATGCGGGTTTCAATCAAACGACTGGAGAAACGATGCGTCCATTTCTTGCTGTTGCCATGATGGCCGCCGCCGTGTTGGCGGCACCCGCGCACGCGCAGAAAATTGGTGAAGTCAGCACGGTGTTCCGCTTTCTCGGCAAGAACGATCGCATCGTGATCGAAGCCTATGACGATCCCAAGGTGCAGGGCGTTACCTGTTATGTTTCCCGCGCGCGCACCGGCGGCATCACCGGCACGGTCGGCCTTGCGGAAGACAAGTCAGATGCGTCGATCGAATGCCGCCAGCTTGGCGATGCGTTGCAGTTCAAGGGAAAACTGCCGCTGCAGGAAGACGTGTTTTCCGAGCGGATGTCGATCCTGTTCAAGCGGCTGCACATCGTGCGCCTCGTTGATCCGGCGCGCAACACGCTGGTGTACCTGACTTATTCCGACCGCTTGATCGAGGGCAGTCCGCAGAACAGCGTGACGGCCGTGCCGGTGCCGCGCAGCAATCCGATTCCGCTTGAAAAATAATGCGTTGCCCTTTTCCGATTGCCGCCCATGAATACTGAATCCAGATCCGAATCCATCGCGATTGCCTCCTACATAATGGCCGCCGCCGCGCTGCTGCTTGTCATGCATCAGGGCTTGCTGGCCGCACTGCTTTCCGGCCTGCTCGTGTATTCGCTGGTGCAGTTGCTGGCACCCAAGCTCGGCACCAGGCTGGTCGGGCGGCGCGCGCAAATGGTGGCAGTGGCCTTGCTCAGCGTGGTGATCGTGACGGTGCTGATTGCGGTGATCTGGGGGGCGATTGCATTCTTCCGCAGCGAGGCCGGCAGCATTCCGGTGCTGATGAAAAAAATGGCAGACATCCTGGAAGCATCGCGCAGCCAGATCCCGGCATGGATGGCCGCCTATGTGCCGGTCGATGCCGAAGCGTTGCGTGAAATGATCGTCAACTGGCTGCACCAGCACGCGATCGAGGCGCGCACGATGGGCGGCATGGCGGGGCGCATTTTCGCGCATATCCTGATCGGCATGATCATCGGCGCGATGGCCGCGCTGTACGATACGACCACGCCGTCGACGTATCGGCCGCTGGCGGCGGCGCTGCATGCGCGCGTGGTGATCCTGCACGACGCATTCCGCAATGTCGTGTTTGCGCAGGTGCGTATCGCGGCCATCAATGCCGTACTGACAGGCATCTACCTGATCGTGATTCTGCCGCTGGCCGGCGTCGAACTGCCATTGCGCAAGACCATGATCGCCGTCACGTTCTTCATCGGCTTGCTGCCGGTGATCGGCAATCTGGTTTCCAACACGATCCTGGTCGTGATCGGACTCTCGCATTCGCTCTACATCGCGCTGTTTTCGTTGCTGTTCCTGATCAGCATTCACAAGCTCGAATACTTCCTCAACGCACGCATCATCGGCGCGCACATCAATGCACGCACATGGGAATTGCTGGCGGCGATGCTGGTGATGGAATCGATTTTCGGCATTCCCGGCGTGATTGCGGCGCCGGTGTTCTATGCCTATGTGAAGCGGGAATTGTCGGATCGCGCGCTGGTCTGACGCGCTTTCTTTACGCCTACGACTGCAGCCAGTGCAGCGCACCCAGTCCGGCGGCGCGGCCGCTGGCGAAACAGGCGGTGAGCAGGTAGCCGCCGGTCGGCGCTTCCCAGTCGAGCATTTCGCCGGCGCAGAACAGGCCGGGTATTTTCTGCGTCATCAATCGTTCGTCCAGCGCCTCGAAGCGCACGCCGCCGGCGCTGCTGATCGCTTCGTCGATCGGGCGTGCGGCCGTCAATGTCAGCGGCAACGACTTGATCGTGGCAGCGAGTTTGTTGGTGTCGGCGTAATCCTCTTTCGCCAGCGTTTCACGCAACAGCCCTGCCTTCACGCCGGCGATGCCCGCCTTGCTTTGCAAATGGCTGGCCATCGAGCGCGCCCCGCGCGGATGTGCAACTTCCGTCAGCACGCGTTCCGCCGGTTTGCCGGGCGCGAGGTCCAGTGTCAGCGTCGCGCTACCTTCCGCATCGATCCGGTTGCGCAGGAAGGCGGACAGCGCATAAATCAGACTGCCTTCCACGCCGCCGTCCGTGATGACGAATTCGCCCTGCCGCTTGTGTGCGATACCGTCGGTATCCGTGCAGCTGGCGGTGATTGCCTTCACCGGCTGGCCGGCAAAGCGTTCGCGAAAATGGTCACTCCAGTTCGCATCGAAACCGCAGTTCGCCGGCTTCAGTGACGCTACATCGATGCCGCGTTCCGTCAGCAAGGGCAGCCATGCGCCATCGGAGCCGAGGCGCGCCCAGCTGCCGCCGCCGAGTGCAAGGATGACGGCATCGGCATGCACGCCGATCTCGCCGTCGGGCGCGGCAAAACGCAGCGTGCGGTCATCGTTCCAGCCCAGCCAGCGATGCCGCATGTGGAATTGCACGCCGCTGTCGCGCAGGCGCTTGAGCCATGCGCGCAGCAGAGGCGCGGCTTTCATGTCGGCCGGGAAAACGCGGCCGGAACTGCCGACGAAAGTGTCGATGCCGAGTCCCTGCGTCCATGCGCGCAACGAATCGGCATTGAAATCCTGCAGCAAAGGTTCGACCTGCGTCGCGCGTTTGCCATAGCGCGAGACGAACGTGCCGAACGGCTCGCTGTGCGTCAGGTTCATGCCGCCCTTGCCGGCCAGCAGGAATTTGCGGCCGACCGACGGCATGGTATCGTACAGATCGACATGCACGCCGTTCGCGGCCAATTGCTCGGCCGCCATCAATCCGGCCGGGCCGCCGCCGATGACCGCGACGATGTTGCCCGGCGATGTCATGCGTTCCCTTGTGCGGCGGTGCGCGGTGCATGAAAAATGTGCAGCGGAATGTGCATCAGAACGTACAGCGAAACGTGCGGCGGGATGAACATCGACACTCCGGGAAAAGAAATGCAATCGGACGAACGGGCGATCGCGAGGCGCCATTCTTGATCAATGCCGGCGTTTGCACAAGGCGTCATTTTCTGCTGACAGAATCCGGCAGGTGCATCGGTGATAATGGCCCTTCCGCGACTTTACCCCTTTCCCATGAAAACCAATCTTCCGCGCTGCCGCTGGGCCGATCCTGCCAATCCACGCTATCTGAAATACCACGACGAGGAATGGGGCGTGCCCTGCCACGATGAAACGCAGCTTTTCGAGATGCTGAATCTGGAAGGTGCGCAAGCCGGCCTGAGCTGGTCGACGATCCTGAACAAGCGCGAATCGTACCGGGAAGCGTTCGATCAATGGGATGCGGAAAGGATTGCGCGCTACGACGCGAAGAAAGTGGCCGAACTGCTGGCCAACCCCGGCATCGTGCGCAACCGGCTGAAGGTCGCGGCAACAATCACCAATGCGCAGGCCTATTTGCGTCTGCGAGACGACGTCGGCGGGCTCGATCCTTTTCTATGGGCTTACGTGGACGGCAAGCCGATCCTGAACAACCGCATCTCGATCAATGACACGCCGGCGAAGACGCCGTTGTCGGATCAATTGTCGAAGGATCTGGGCAAGCGCGGTTTCAAGTTCGTCGGCTCGACCATCGTCTACGCGTACATGCAGGCGATCGGCATGGTCAACGATCACGCCGCCGACTGTTTCCGGCACAAGCCGCTCGGCCAAAAGAAGAAGTAAAACGGGAACAGGTAAAACGGGAACAGGTAAAACGGGAACAGGTAAAACGGGAACAGGTAAAACGGCGGGCAAAAAAAAGCCCGCGCAGGAGGCGGGCTAAATCTATATCAAAGGAGGAGACATAGAGGAGACAGGTGAAGTATAGGGACGGCGCGGTTTACAAGCCAATTTCCTTTCCTGATATCGGATATGCGATTTGTGAATAACAAGGCCGGAATTCTCATCCGGGCGGGATCAGCGGCGAAAACAGATGCCATGCAGGCGCAACACGCGCGAAACGCCCGGCTGGCGTGTGGATGCAGGTATATCGGCGTGAATGGATTGGGCAAAAAAAAAAGCCCGCGCAGGAGGCGGGCTAAATCTATATCAAAGGAGGAGACATAGAGGAGACAACCGAAGTATAGGGAGCGCCGCCTTTTCGCACCACTTTCCTTTTCCAATATCAGATATTGGATTGATGAATATGACCGATGCCCGCACCTCATTCCTCCTATGAGAAATGCAAAAAAACAGCCTGCGCCGAAATCGTCGTATCCGTGTGGTTGGCGGCATATTCGGCAACGCGCAGTCGGCAGCAACCCGGCAAATCTGCACGATCTGCCATGTGGCGCGATCGAAGAAGTTGTTGTTTGATAATATTCGGCAGGATACGGGGCGGAATTCAAATCACGGCTCAAAGGGGTTCAGGCACAGTTCACCTGCGTTCGAACACTGCTCAAGCGAACCCGGAGGATGGAGACGCCACCTTCAGTCATCCATGCCGCATTCCCGCGCGGCAGTCACGAACCGGAAGTGAGGACGGCCTCACCGCTCCATCATTCATCGGGGATGACCTCGATCTCTACACAGGAAACAACATGGCCTGGTTTATTCTCGGCATTGCGGGTTTGTTCGAAACAGCGTGGGCCATCGGCCTGAAATACACCGACGGCTTTACGAAACTGTGGCCGACCGTGGGCACGGTGGTGGCGATGGTGATCAGCGTGGTATTGCTGGGGCTTGCCATGAAGTCGCTGCCGGTCGGCACGGCCTACGCGGTCTGGACCGGGATCGGCACGGTGGGCACCGTCATCCTCGGCATGGTGCTGCTGGGCGAGCCGGCAACGGCGGCGCGCATCGTCTGCATCCTGCTGATTGTCAGCGGGATCGTCGGGCTCAAGCTCTTCAGCCAGGCCTGAGCCTGCAGGCCGGATCGTCATTGCGACCGATCCGGCTTTTTCTTCAGTGCTTCTTGCCCTTCTTGGGCGCCAGCATCGTGTGGCGGCAGGTCGCTGCGCCGCAGCGGCATTCGTATGCCTTCTTGAGCTTCTTGGTATACCGCTCGTCGATGACGAGGCCGTAGTCGTAATTGAGTTCTTCGCCGCGCTTGATGTCGCGCAATGAATAGATGTACACGCGGCCTTTTTCCTCGCGCGCTTCGCAGTTCGGTTCGCACGCGTGATTGATCCAGCGCGCATCGCTGCCGTCGACGCCGCCGTCGATCAGCTTGCCGCTTTCCAGGCTGAAGAAAAAGGTGTGATACGGATTGTCCGGATCGGTGCCGTGCCGTTTGGCGGCTTTCTTCTCGCTGATGCGTTCACCTTCGTATTCGATCAGGAAGGTATCGGCCGCAATGCTGCGCGAGGCGAATACGCCGCGTCCGTGGATCGGCGAATTGCGCACGATGACGGCGGGTTTGTCGGAGGATACGGTCTTGCTCTTGCTTGATTTGGTCATGGGAATGGTGGCGATCAGCAGCTGGTAACGAAATCCGGATGCGCCTGCAACAGGTGCGGGCATTTCATGGTCCGGGCGCGTCATTGTCCATCAATACGCGATTATCGACAATTGGCATTCGCATCATCTGCGGAAAAAACAGACGACGTATTGCAGCCGGACAGCAACGGCAGGGCAGCACATTCGAAAAAAAATGCATGCAGGCCAATCGCGCGCCGTTGCCGGCGGCGTGCGATCAGGCTGCATGCATGGTGTTAGCCGTCTGGCGACGGCATGTTTCAGTTTGATGACAGGGCGCGACTGTTCAGAACTCTTCCCAGTCGTCGCCCTTGTCGGTGGTGGTGATCGATTTTTTCGGCTGGGCCGGCAGTTTCGGTGTTGCGGCGGGCGCTTTCCTGACCGCCGGCGCTGCGATCCGGGTGGCTTGCTGCTGTGCCAGGACGGCCGGCCGGGCCTGCGGTGCGGATACGGTATGCGACTGTGCGTCGAGCCGGAAGATGCTGACCGCATGCGACAGTTCGACGGCCTGATCCTGCATGCTTTGCGCGGCGGCGGCGGCTTCTTCGACCAATGCGGCATTCTGCTGCGTGATCTCGTCCATCTGGCTGATGGCCTGATTGATCTGCTCGATGCCGGAACTTTGTTCCTGGCTGGCGGCAGTGATCTCGCTCATGATGTCGGCCACGCGTTTGACCGAATTGACGATTTCCTCCATCGTGACGCCGGCTTCATCGACCAGCTTGCTGCCGGTATCGACCTTGGAGACGGAATCGCCGATCAGCGTCTTGATTTCCTTCGCGGCGGCGGCGCTGCGTTGCGCGAGGCTGCGGACTTCGGCGGCGACGACGGCAAAGCCGCGGCCCTGTTCGCCGGCGCGCGCCGCTTCCACTGCGGCATTCAAGGCGAGGATGTTGGTCTGGAACGCGATGCCGTCGATGACGGAAATGATGTCGACGATTTTTTTCGACGACTCGTTGATCGAGCCCATCGTATGCACGACCTGGCCGACGACATTGCCGCCCTTGATGGCGACTTCGGATGCGGAGAGGACAAGCTGGTTGGCCTGGCGTGCGTTGTCGGCATTCTGGCGCACGGTCGATGTCAGTTCTTCCATCGAGCTGGCGGTTTCTTCCAGCGAACCGGCCTGCGACTCGGTGCGGCTCGACAGGTCGGCATTGCCGGAGGCGATTTCGCCGGATGCAACGTTGATCGTTTCGGTGCCGCGGCGCACGACGCTGACGGTGCGCGCCAGGCTTTCGTTCATGTCCTTCAGCGCCTGCAGCAGTTGCCCGGTTTCGTTGGTCGATTGCACATTGATGCGTTGCGTGAGATCGCCGGCCGCGACGCTTTTTGCGATCTGCACCGCTTCATGCAGCGGACGTGCAATCAGGCGGATGAGCCAGAATGCCATGAAGCCGGCGATGAGCACACCGAACGCGATGGCCGCCAGCGAGACGTTGCGCACGACGACGAAGCGCGCCTGCGATTTTTCAAATCCTGTTTTCGCCTCGCGCAACTGCAGCGCGATCAGTTCACCGATGAGAGAGCGCACCGGCGGGAACAATTCTTCCATCGGCCCATTGACGATTTCCGTCACGCGCAGGATGTTGCCGCCGCGCGATGCGTCAATGGCCGGGCGCAGGGCCTTGTCCGTGAAAACACTGCGCGCTGCCGCGAATTTTTCGGCAAGTATTTTTTCTTCCGCCGTCAGGTTGGTGGCCATGTAGGCGGTGAATGTCTCGTTGACTTCCCTGGACCGTTTTTCGATCGCATCCATCCTTGGAATCACCAGGTCCGGACTGCCGTAGATCGAGCCGACCAGATCGAGCTGATTGACCGTGATGCCCGTGATGATGGTGTTGAGCTGGCCGATCGGCACGGTACGGTCTTCATAGACGGACTGGAGCGCCTTGTTGGTGGTATCGAGCGATGTCAGCCCGAGTGCGCCGATTGCCACCAGCAGCACGGAAAGCAGGCCCATCACGAACAGCAACAGGGATTTGATGGTGATATTTTTAAACATGATTGTCTCGACGTATCCGTTGTTTCCGCACTGCGGTTGCAGATTGCAGAAGCGATTGTTGTATTCTGCCGGCGCTCCATGACAGGGAGCGGGTGTGATCGTGTGGTGCGTCAGTCGGTCTGTGCGTTGTTCAGACCCATTTCCGCACCGGACATCAGTTTTTCGATGTCGATCAGGATCAGCATGCGCTCATCGATGGTGCCGAGGCCGACGATGTAATCGGTATCCAGCGCACCACCTATCTCCGGCGCGGGCCTGATCTGCTCCCGTGTCAGCGTGACGACGTCGGACACGCTGTCGACTACCATGCCGATTACGCGATTGGCCACATTCAGTATCACCACGACGGTGAACTCATCGTAGGTCGGCGTGCCGAGGTTGAACTTGATGCGCATGTCGACAATCGGCACGATGATGCCGCGCAGATTGACGACGCCCTTGATGAATTCGGGCGCATTGGCGATGCGGGTTACCGTGTCGTAACCGCGCAGTTCCTGCACTTTCTGGATGGAGATGCCGTACTCTTCACTGCCCAATCTGAACGACAGGACTTCCAGCGGACCTTCCTGCTGTCCGCCGGTGGCAGAGAGCGGGCTGTCTGCGTTGGCGTTCATGTGTCTACTCCTTTATGGTTCTTTTTTTAAGCGTCCTATGGAACGTCTTGTAGTCAAACCCATGCATGGAAACATCAATCGGGCCACTCTGGAGAGTCTGTCGAAATGGCCTGATTTCACCATAATCAAATAGTTGTCTGACGTCAATACGAAGCAGGGCGCTCTCGCCTGGCGAATGCACGCCTGCATCGCAGATGCCGGATCGCGTTCTCATAGAGGAAAAGGGAAATTATGCATACGATTTCCAGGCAGTCGGTTTAATCGCAAAATACTGTTAAATTGAAACGGATTGTTAATTCACACAAGAGCTTGTGATTTAAGCATTGCATCGTTTCCCTGCACATTTTGATCAAAACGGCTGGAGTAAAATAGCGCGCTGCCGACCAGTGACGACCCGGGCGGCAGAATGATTTTGTCAGGGTCGGCTGGAAAAAGAAGCATGTTGCGATTGACCGATGTTCAACTCCCCCTCGATCACCAAGAAGAAGATCTCGTCGCCGCGATCGTCGCGCGGCTCGGCATTGCGCCGGACGAACTGATCAGTCACACGGTTTTTCGTCGCGGTTACGATGCGCGCAAGAAAAACGCGATCGTGATGGTGTACACGCTCGATGTGGAAGTGCGCAATCAGGAACAGACTGCCAAACGCCTGCAGGGCAATCGTCACGTCACCATCGCGCCCGACACCAGCTACCACTTTGTCGCGCAGGCACCGGCCGATCTGGGCATGCGTCCGGTCGTGATCGGCTTCGGCCCGTGCGGTATTTTTGCCGCGCTGATTCTGGCGCAGATGGGTTTTCGCCCGATCATTCTGGAGCGCGGGAAGGTCGTGCGCGAACGCACCAAGGACACCTTCGGCCTGTGGCGCAAACGTGAACTGCATCCGGAATCGAACGTGCAATTTGGCGAAGGCGGCGCCGGCACTTTTTCCGACGGCAAGTTGTGGAGCCAGGTCAAGGACCCGAAGCATTACGGTCGCAAGGTGTTGATGGAATTCGTCAAAGCCGATGCGCCGGAAGAAATCATGTACGTCAGCAAGCCGCACATCGGCACCTTCCGTCTGGTGAAGATGGTCGAGCTGATGCGCGAAGAAATCGTGCGACTCGGCGGCGAATTCCGCTTCGAAAGCAAGGTCGATGACATCGAGATCGAAGACGGCAAGGTGCGCGGCCTGAAGCTGGCAGATGGCAGTCACATCGACACCGATCACGTTGTGCTCGCGATCGGTCACAGCGCACGCGATACATTCCAGATGCTGCATGCGCGCGGTATTTATATCGAGCCGAAACCGTTCTCGATCGGCTTTCGCATCGAGCATCCGCAATCGTTGATCGACGCCTGCCGGCTGGGTCCGAACGCCGGTCATCCGGTATTGGGCGCGGCCGATTACAAGCTGGTCTATCACGCCAGCAATGGCCGTTCGGTCTACAGTTTCTGCATGTGTCCGGGCGGTACGGTGGTTGCGGCTGCGTCGGAACCGGGCCGTGTCGTCACCAACGGCATGAGCCAGTATTCGCGCAACGAACGCAATGCCAACGCGGGGATTGTGGTCGGCATCACGCCGGCCGATTATCCCGGCGATGCTTTGGCCGGTATGGAATTTCAACGTCAATGGGAAGAGCGCGCGTTCGAGCTGGGTGGCAGCAATTACGATGCGCCGGGCCAACTGGTCGGTGACTTCATCGCCAATCGTCCGTCGACTGAATTCGGTTCGGTGATCCCGTCGTACAAACCGGGCGTCAAGCTCGGTGACTTGAATCCGTCATTGCCGACGTATGTAATCGACGCGATCCGCGAAGCACTGCCCGCGTTTGAAAAACAGATCAAGGGATTTTCGATGAACGATGCGGTGCTGACCGGTGTGGAAACGCGCACCTCGTCGCCAATCAGCATCAAGCGTAACGACGACGATTTGCAGAGCATCAATACGCGCGGCTTGTTTCCCGCCGGTGAAGGCGCAGGTTACGCTGGCGGCATCATGTCGGCGGCGATCGACGGCATACGCGTGGCGGAAGCGCTGGCGCTCAGCATGCTCGAAGGCATCAAGCGCGGTACGGTTGGATAAATCGACTCACTGGGGTATTTTTTCTGAATAAATAAAAGTGGGGGAAGCGATGCGTACAAATTACGTGCTAGTGGACTTTGAAAATGTTCAGCCAGAATTGCTCGATGCTCTTGATCATGATTATTTCAAATTGATGATATTTGTCGGCGCAACGCAAATTAAATTGTCATTTGATATTGCTGCGGCAGTCCAGAAGCTAGGGGAGCGTGCGAAGTACATAAAAATATCTGGGAACGGTCCGAACGCACTTGATTTCCACATTGCTTATTACATTGGCTTATTGGCAAATAGTGATCCGACTGCGTATTTTCATGTCATTTCAAAAGACAAGGGCTTTGATCCTCTTATCCAACATTTGAAATCCCAGAATATTTTTGCAAAACGCACAGCGGATATTGCGAATATTCCTTTGGTCAAATCAGTCAATACCAAAACCGCCAGTGAGAAAATTGCGATAATACTTGCGAAGCTCTCATCAACAAGCTCAAAACCAAAAACTGTCAGAACCCTTTCCAGCACCGTTGCGGCGCTGTTCCAAAATCAACTTCCGGAAGAAGAAATCCTTGTCCTCCTCAAAGAACTTCAAGACATCGGAAAAATTCTGATCGTCGGTAACAAAATCAGCTATTGCGATACTGAATAATTGATTGATGATTACAGCCAGCCCGATTTCTTGAAGCGGTGGTACAGGTAGCCGCAGACGCCTGCCACCAGCGCGATCGATGCCGGATAGCCGTACTTCCAGTCCAGCTCCGGCATGAACTTGAAGTTCATGCCCCACAGTCCGAAGAATGCCGTTGCCACCGCGAAGATGGCGGCCCATGCGGCGAGGCGCTTGTTCACTTCGCTTTCCTCGATCGTCACCATCGACAGGTTGACCTGGATCGCGGTGGCGATCGTGTCGCGGATCGCATCGATCAGCGCATTCAGCCGGTACAGGTGATCGCCGATGTCGCGGAAATAGTCGCGTGTGCTTTCGCACAGGCCGGGAACACGTCCGCCGTACAGTTTGCCGACTGCCTCCATCAACGGCGCGACGACGTGCTTCATCATCACCACTTCACGTTTGAGTTCATACAATTGTTCGATGCTGGCGCGCTGCGAGCCGCGTTCGAAGATTTTTCCTTCGATGGTTTCCAGTTCGGTTTCCAGCGCTTCCACGACCGGGAAGTAACGGTCGACTGCCGCATCCATCAAGGCATACAGCACGAAGGCCGAGCCCTTGCGCAACTGATGCGGCTCCTGTTCGCAGCGCGCACGCACGCCGAGAAATCCGTGGCGGCTGCGATTGCGCACTGACAGCACGTAATTCCTGCCGGCGAAAATATCGAGTTCGCCGATTTGCAGCTTGTCGTCGATCATTTCCGCAGTCTTGACGACGGCAAACAGCGAATCGCCGTATTCCTCGATCTTCGGCCGCTGATGGCCGTTGCGCGCATCCTCGACGGCCAGTTCGTGCAGATTGAATTCCTTCTGCATCTGCGCCAGCTCTGCCGGATCCGCATCCATCAACGCGACCCAGACGAAGCAGTTCGGGTGCATCAGGTAATCGCTGATCTGGTCGACCGTGATGTCGGCCAGTTTTTTGCCTTCCTGGTAAGCGACGCAGTTGATGAGCATGGATAAATCTCCGGAAATGAAATGGTGCCGCTACGGCCGATGCGCGAGTGTACACGCGCTGTCCATGCGGCCGTCAAGCATTGTGCATTCTGTATGGACCGCTCAGGGCTGCACGCGTTCCGCGGTGGCGGCGCAGGCAGTCTGTGCTGCGGCACGGTGTTTGCCCGCCTCCTTGCGCATGCAGGTGCGGTAGTGCCGCACATATGCCGAGAACAGCGTGCTGCCCTGTGCGGCGGGCAGCGCAGCCAGGCGTTCGGCCAATGCGCGGCTGGTCTGGAAATGCTGGTAATCGATCGGCGCATCCCAGTCGCCGCCCCAGACCACGAAGCCGTGTTCCGCAAACAGGGCAACAATATCTTCGGCCATGCCCTTGCGTGCGGGTTTGCCCGGGCGCTGCTGCTGGCGGTTCGCATAGCGGCTGCCGGCAGCCGGGCTGAACGCGGCCTTGCCGTCGGCGCTGAACTGGAGGAATGGATTCTGCACCGGATTGATATCGATCGCGAGGCCGTAGGCATGCAGCGAAGGCGCGGAGCCGCTGGTGATGGCGCGATCGTTGAAGGCCGAGCTGTTGTTGTCGCGCATCGATGCGTCATCGTCGCCGTTGTAACGGTTCATCAGCTTCGCTCCGGCGATCGCGAATTGACGCTGCAACAGCGCATCGAAGAGCGCCTGCACCTGTTCGGCCGCAGCGGCCATCACCATGATCTCGCCGTCATTGTGCCGATGGCCGTCAAAGCCGACATAGGAAAAGCGCACGATGCGCAATTGATCGCAGCGGACCGGCGCATTGGCGTGCATGACACCGGTGCTGTGCATGGCATTGCACGTTGCGGCATCAACCTCTGCGATATGCGATGCCGGCAATGGCGAAGCGGCATGCGCATTGCCGTCGATCGCAATGCAGCCCGCAATCATCGCGATCGCGCACAGCCGGTTACAGACAAGGAAGGATGGCAATGGATGCGCGATGCGCTGCAGGAGTGGATATCGCAAGATCACAGTCTTTATTTTTCATTATGTTTTGCGGAACAATCTGCCTGCGGTCCGGCGTGTGGATTGAATGTCACGATGACCTTGTCATTTTCCGACTTGGTGAATGTAATTCGGCGCTGATTGGATCGACGGTAAAAGTGTTCCAGTAGCAGCAGATATCTGGCGCAAACCAGTACGCACAATAAATGCCAGATCAAGACATGCCGGCGCATCGGAAAGCGCTTGCCATTGCGCGGCGCCGGGCCATTCTGTGTGACCCGCTGAAAGAGTCGCGCCTGGAATTCACTGAGGAGAACGGTCGATCGCTTGTTGTTATCAATGCGATCGCAGTATGCCGGGATGTCCTTGTATGCGATCAATTTATCCATGTTGTTCAATCCGGTTCCGGTCTTATCGTGAATTCCGTTGAGCGTCTGTACGCCGATGCACGTTACACCAAAACAGCGCGATCTTGCGGACCGGGAGCGTAAAATGGCCATTTTCCGCCCCGGCGCCGTTCCCATCATGACCATCCTGCTCTCCACGCTCAACGCCCGCTATACGCACGCCTCGCTCGGCCTGCGTTGTCTGCTGGCGAACATGGGCGATCTGCAGGTGGAAACGACGCTGCAGGAATTCGTCATCGGCGCGCGCACCACCGATATCGTTGAAAAGCTGCTGACGCACAAGCCGCGCATCATCGGCTTCGGCGTGTATATCTGGAACGTGGAGGAAACGACCAAGGTCGTCGCCCTGCTCAAGCGCGTCGCGCCCGATGTGACGATCGTGCTTGGTGGGCCGGAAGTTTCGTACGAATCGAACGAGCAGGAAATCGTGCGGCTGGCGGATTACCTGATCACCGGCTGGGGCGACGTCACCTTCCCGCAATTGTGCAGACAGATCCTGCACGGCCCGCAGCCGTTGATGAAAATTCATGCAGGCGTGCAGCCGCCGCTGGCGGAACTGACGATGCCGTATGCGTTGTACAGCGATGAAGACATCGCGCATCGCACGCTGTACGTCGAGGCGTCGCGCGGCTGTCCGTTCAAGTGCGAATTCTGCCTGTCCGCGCTGGACAAGACGGCGTGGCCGTTCGATATCGATGCCTTCCTCGGCGAACTGGAATCGCTGCACGCGCGTGGCGCACGGCTGTTCAAGTTCGTCGATCGCACCTTCAACCTGAACATCAAGACCAGCCTGAAGATCATGCAGTTCTTCCTCGACAAGCTGGAAGCGCATCCCGACGATCCGGTCTATGCGCATTTCGAAGTCGTGCCCGATCATCTGCCGGATGCGCTGAAGGAAGGGATCATGAAATTCCCTGCCGGCACATTGCAATTCGAGATCGGCATCCAGAGTTTCAATCCCGATGTGCAGGCGCTGGTCAGCCGCAAGCAGAACAATGAAAAAGCTGCGGAGAACATTCGCTGGCTGTGCGAACACTCGCACGCGCATTTGCATGTCGACCTGATCGCCGGCCTGCCGGGCGAGGACGTTGAAAGTTTCGCGCGCGGCTTCGACCGGCTGGTGGCGTTGCAGCCGCATGAAATTCAGTTCGGCATTCTCAAGCGCCTGCGCGGCACGCCGATCATTCGCCATACCGACGCATACAAGCTGATTTTCGATCCGTATCCGCCGTACACGATCCTTGCGACCGACCGCATCGATTTTGCCGAGATGCAGCAACTGGTGCGCTTCGCACGCTACTGGGATCTGATTGCCAATTCAGGCCGCTTCGCGAACACGCTGCCGTTGATTCTGCATGGTCAGGCGGATGGTTCGCCGCTGCATACGCCGTTTTACAACTTTATGCGCCTGTCGAACTGGCTGTACGCGACGACCGATGCGACCAACCGGATTGCGCTGGAACGTCTGGCGGTGCTGGTTGCGCAGTGGCTGGCGGTGGAGGGAATGGATGAGAATGAGGCGGCAGCGGCGGTGCGCAGCGATTACGCCGGTCAGGCCAATACCAAACTCAAGGCGCAGGCGGAACGAAAAGCCGAGCAGACCTTGCTGCAGCGTCAGGCGCGGCACATGGCGGCCTGACCGGGTTGCCGGGAGTCAGGCAGCCTGCTTGCGCCATGCATCGATCAGTTGCCTGCAGGCGGGATCGAGCGATTCGATCGATGCCGATTTGGCATGATTGAAGATCATCAGCGCATACAGTTTCGCCAGGCTGTTGACCTCCGGCGAGAGCGCGCGTTCTTCTCCGATCGACGGCCGCAAGGTGCGCCAGTGGTTGATTGCCTGTTCCAGTTCGGGGAGCGTGATATCCATCGGGGCATTGTACGCGCGCCGATTCATCGGGTAAAACTGCCCGGCGGCAATGTATTACGACAGGCAGCGGGCGCGTCATCCACGTTATCTGCGCAGAATCTGTTTTCTTGCGCCATGTAAATTCGTTTATTCTGTCGGTCGCCGTGAATTCCCTTCCGGTTTGCGTGTCACAAATTATTCGCGATGCCGGTTCGCATTCATGCCGGCCGGCATCACCCTATTCGGCATCACCATATTCATGTATCAGGAGCAGTCATTCCATGCGTCGCAGCCGGTTTTTCAAGCACATGCCGACGTCGCAGAGCATCCAGGAGAATCGCTTCCTGAAACCGTTCAGCGCCTATCTGCATCACCATTTTCTCTGGCAGTTCAACCGTCGCGGCGTGGCCGGCGGGCTGGCCGTCGGTTTGTTCGTCGGCATCCTGATTCCGTTTGCGCAAATCCTGTTCGGTGCCATCGGCGCGATTCTGGTGCGGGTCAACCTGCCGGTCGCGGCATTCGCCACGTTTGCCACCAACCCGTTCACCGTGCCGCCGCTGTATTACGCTGCCTACCGCCTCGGCAACCTGATGATCGGTTCGGAAGGCGATGCTGGCTCGCTGAATCCGAAGATGATCAACAAGGTCGCCAACGAGCAGGCGGCAGTCGGGAACTGGTTCACCAATATCATCGATTGGGTGCAAAGCGTCGGGCCGCAACTGATGGCCGGGCTCGCCGTCATCGCCGTTGCGGCGGCGATCGTCGGTTATGTGCTGACCAATGTGATCTGGCATTTTCAGGCGCGCTATCGTTGGCACAAGCGTCAGCAGCGGCGCCAGGCATCGCACTGATCGCTGCACTGCAATGCACGTTTTCACCTACGGTTCGTTGATGTTTCCGGCGATCTGGCAGCGTGTCGTGCGCGGGGCTTATCGTTCGGAACCGGCGGTTCTTTCGGGTCATGCGCGTTATTCCCTGATCGACGACAGCTATCCCGGCATCGTGGAAAATCCGCAAGCGACCGTGGACGGCATACTGTATATCGATGTGGACGAGGCGGATGTTGTCGCCCTCGATGCATTCGAGGGCAGCGAATACAGGCGCACGATGGTGGCGGTGCAACAGGAATCAGGCGAAACCGCGATGGTTGCCGCCTACCTCTTTACGGCGGTACATCGCCTGTCGGGACAGGCATGGGAACCGGAAGCGTTCCGGACGACGCGATTTATCGCATCGTATTGCGGCGAAAAAACCGACGCATAACATCCGGCGCATGCAATGCGCCGGCATCGACAATCTCCGATGCCGGCGCGCCTGATGCTCAATGCCTGTCGTTTTTCTCGTTCGAATACGGTGTATGCAGATGGACCGGCCGCGCCGTTTTTGCGCGCAGGCGGATGTTGATCAGTTCCACCACCAGCGCAAAGCCCATCGCCGTATAGATGTATCCCTTCGGAACGTGATGGCCGAATCCTTCGGCAATCAGCACCACGCCGATCGCCACCAGGAACGCCAGCGCCAGCATCTTGATCGATGGATGATTCGACACGAAGCGCCCGATCGGCCCGGCGAATACCATCATCAATCCGACCGACAGGATCACTGCCATCACCATGATTTCAATGTGATCGACCATGCCGACCGCCGTGATGATCGAATCCAGCGAAAACACCATGTCGATCACCATGATCTGCAGGATCACGGCGGTGAAGGTCGCCTTCACGGTGCTCGACGTATGGCCTTCCTCGCCTTCCAGCGATTGATGGATTTCGCCGGTGCTCTTCCAGATCAGGAACAGTCCGCCGCCGATCAGGATCAGATCCCGCCCGGATATCGGCTGGCCCATGATCGTGAACAGCGGTTCGACCAGCCCGACAATCCACGCCAGCACCATCAGCAGGCCGATCCGCATGAACATTGCGATGAACAGGCCGAGCTTGCGCGCGAATTCGCGCCGTTCGGCCGGCAATTTGTCGACCAGGATGGAAATGAAAATAATGTTGTCGATGCCGAGAACCAGTTCCAGGGCGGTCAGCGTGATCAACGCCATCCAGGTATGCGGGTCGGACAAGAGTTCAAGCATGGCGGTCTCCGTTGAATTCGCGATAAAAAGGCGGGACGTTTATCCGCAGGTGTCGGGCTCGCGATGTTTTATTGATTGAACCGACGCCGCCGGTACTGCAAAAACGGCATGACGAATAAACATTAACAGGTTAAACCGATTGCGCCAATCTTGTGTTTGATTCCTGTTAAGGTGAAGCCGATTCCCGAACATGTCGCGGCGCTGTCATGAAACGGCGCGTCATGCCCCTGCCGACCGGCTGATTGAGCCGGTATAATGCCGCCTACTGTTTCAATCCGCTTTCAACCATTTAAAGCAGCGCCGTCGCGGCGCGCCCATCCCATGCTTGCAGCACAAAAACAACGTCTTACCGAACTCTTCCAGGCCGCCGTTGCGCCGCTGGTTGCCGGCACCGAACTGAATCCGACCGTCACGCTGGAACGTCCGCGCGATCCGTCGCACGGCGATGTCGCCTGCAATCTGGCGATGCAGATCGCCAAACCGCTGAAAAAGAATCCGCGCGAAGTCGCGCAGGCGCTGGTCGCTGCGTTGCTCGACAATCCTGCCAATCGCGATTTGATTGAGTCTGCCGAAATCGCCGGCCCGGGTTTCATCAACCTGCGCCTGACCGCCGCATCGCGCCAGGCCGTTGTCAAAACCGTATTGCAGCAAGGCGCGCAATACGGCAAGAGCAATCTCGGCGCCGGCAAAAAAGTCATCATCGAATTCGTCTCCGCCAATCCGACCGGCCCGCTGCACGTCGGTCACGGTCGCCAGGGCGCACTGGGCGACGCGATGTCGTCGCTGTTCCAGGTGCAAGGCTACGACGTCACGCGCGAGTTTTACTACAACGATGCCGGCGTGCAAATCGCTACCTTGGCAACGTCAGTGCAAGCGCGTGGCAAGGGCTTGAAGCCTGGCGTCGATGGCTGGCCTGAATCGGCCTACAACGGCGATTACATTCAAGACATCGCGAACGATTTTCTCGCGAAGAAAACTGTCTCCGCCAGCGATGGCCTGCCGGTCACCGCCAGCGGCAACATCGACGATATCGAATCGATCCGCGCCTTCGCCGTCGCTTATCTGCGCCGCGAGCAGGATCTGGATTTGCAGGCATTCGGTGTCAAGTTCGACAACTACTATCTGGAATCGTCGTTGTACAACGACGGCAAGGTCGCACACACAGTCGATGCACTGATCAAGGCCGACAAGACCTATGAACTGGACGGCGCACTGTGGTTGCGCACGACCGATTATCGCGACGACAAGGATCGCGTGATGAAGAAGTCCGACGGCACCTTCACGTACTTCGTGCCGGACGTCGCGTATCACACGGTCAAATGGCAACGCGGCTTTACGCAGGCGATCAACGTACAGGGCAGCGATCACCACGGCACCATCGCGCGCGTGCGCGCCGGCCTGCAGGCGCTCGATATCGGCATTCCGCAAGGCTATCCGGATTACGTGCTGCACAAGATGGTTACGGTCATGCGCAATGGCGAAGAAGTCAAAATCTCGAAACGCGCTGGTTCGTACGTCACGCTGCGCGACCTGATCGAATGGTCCAATGGCGAAGCTGTCGAAAGCGCTGAAACTGCACGCGATCTCGGACGTGATCTAACCCGCGGCCGCGACGCCGTGCGCTTCTTCCTGATCTCGCGCAAGGCCGATACCGAATTCATTTTCGACGTCGATATCGCTCTGACGCAAGGCGATGAAAATCCGGTCTACTACGTACAATATGCACACGCCCGGATCTGTTCGGTGCTGGCGCAATGGACCGACGGCGACGAAGCCTCGCTGACGGAAGTCGATCTGTCGCCGCTGACCGCGCCGCGCGAAACCGCGCTGCTCGCCAAGCTGGCCGAATATCCGGAGATGCTGCAGAAGGCGCTGGAAGAACTCGGCCCGCACCAGGTTGCGTTCTATCTGCGCGATCTGGCAGGCGAATTGCATAGCTACTACAATGCAGAACGCGTGCTGGTCGACGACCTTGCAGTCAAGATGGCGCGACTCGCACTGATGCACGCAACAAGGCAAGTGTTGCGTAACGGTCTTGCCCTGATCGGCGTTTCGGCGCCGGCCCGGATGTAACAGGAAATCTCATGATGACGAATAGCAGAAAACAGGCCGGCGGCACATTGCTCGGCTTGATCATTGGCCTGATTATCGGCCTCGGCATCGCGGTGGGTGTGGCGATGGTCATTTCCAAGACGCCGCTGCCGTTCACCAACAAATACGGCCACTCCGACCGGATCACGCCTCCGAATGGCGACATGGCCGATCCGAACAAACCGCTCTACGGCAAGAAGCCCGTCGTGCCCGCCCAGCCGCAACCCGGCGCGCCTGCACCGACCGTTGCCGAAGACAGCATCAAGCCGGCGCCGGTAGACAAGATAGAACAGGCCAAGACAGAAGCAGCCAAGGCCGAAAGCGATGAAAAATGGATCTACTATCTGCAGGCTGGCGCCTTCCGCGAACGCGCCGATGCAGAGAGTATGAAGGCCAAGCTGGCGCTGCTCGGTTTTGAAGCGAGCGTCTCCGAACGTCAGGCCGATACGGGCACATTGCATCGCGTGCGCATCGGCCCGTTCGGGCAGATGGAAACAATGAACCGCGTACGCGGCAAACTGTCTGATAACGGCGTCGATGTCGCGGTTGTGCGGATCGGCAAATAACTGAAAGGAAGACCATGCGTTTCATTCAACACCTGCTGGCTGTTGCAAGCCTGAGCCTCGTCACCGCAATGGCCGGCGCATCGCCCGCAGCGCCGGTCAACGGCACCGATTACCGCACGCTCGAAAAGCCGCAGCAAACAGACGGCGGCAAAAAGGTCGAAGTCACCGAATTCTTCTGGTACTCCTGCCCGCACTGCAACGCATTCGAACCCGCACTCGAAGCATGGGTGAAGAAACAGGGCGACAAGATCAACTTCAAGCGCGTGCCGGTCGCCTTCCGCGATTCGTTCATTCCGCAGCAGAAGCTCTACTACACGCTCGAAGCGCTGGGCCTGGTCGATACCATGCACGCCAAGGTCTTCCGCGCCATCCATGCAGAACGCCAGTCGCTCGATAACGACAAGCAGATCGCCGACTTCATCGCCAAGCAAGGCATCGATGCGAAGAAGTTTTCCGACATGTACAACTCCTTCGGCGTGCAGACCAAGGCGCGGCGCGCCACGCAACTGATGGAAGGCTACAAGGTCGATGGCGTGCCGATGATTGCCATCGACGGCCGCTATGTCACCTCGCCATCCATCGTCGGTGCAGGATTGGGCAACCGTCCGGAATCGATCCTGTTCGATGCCACATTGCAGGTCATGGATTTCCTGGTTACCAAGTCAGCCAAATAAATCACTGCTGAATTTTTCAGCAAACCGCCGCATCATCAAAGTCCGCATCTCGCAAGAGGGCGGACTTTTTATTTGGAGCCTGCATGGAACGCAACATCAAACGAGTCTTCATCACCGGCGCATCCAGCGGACTGGGTGCGGCAATGGCGCGGCAATATGCGGCGCAGGGCGCAACGCTCGGCCTGGTTGCACGGCGCGGCGAAGTCCTGCGTGAACTGGCCGCCGGCTTGCCGAATCCCGAACGGCACCGCATTTACCCGCTCGACGTCAACGATCACGCCGCGCTGGCAGCGGCTGCCGCCGACTTCATCACCACGCAAGACGGCATCGATATCGTCATCGCCAACGCCGGCGTCTCGCGCGGCACGCTGACCGAATACGCGGAGGATTTGCCCGCATTCGAGCAGGTATTCGCCACCAACGTAATGGCCACCGTCGCCACCTTCACGCCATTCATGGCCGCGATGCAGAAACAGGCCGCAGCGGGAGACAAGGATTGCAGATTGGTCGGCATCAGCAGCGTCGCCGGCATACGCGGGCTGCCCGGCGCAGGCGCATACAGCGCATCGAAAGCGGCCGTGCGCGTTTATTGCGAATCGCTGCGGGTGGAGTTGAAGAAGAGCGGCATCAAGGTCGTCACGATTGCGCCGGGATATATCGATACGCCGATGACGCAGGTGAATGATTATGCGATGCCGTTTTTGATGCCGGCGGAGAAGTTTGCGGAGCGGGCTGTGGCAACTATTGATGCGGGTTGCAGTTATCGGGTGATTCCTTGGCAGATGGGTGTGGTGGCTAAGGTGCTGCGCTTGCTGCCGAATGATGTTTATGATTTTTTGTTTGCTAATGCGCCACGTAAGAAGCGCGATCTTTGATTGGCTTGGCCAGGACAGTTCGGCTCTTCGCTTTGTTCGTATTGTTCTTCGTGGTGAGTTGCCGGGGGTAGCCCGGCGGCTACTCACTTTTCTTGCTTCGCCAAGAACAGTAAGCAAAAGAAGGCGACCGCGAAGCCGCTGCCCTTCGGGTTCCCGATTTTGCAGCACGTGAAATGGGAAATGAAAAAACTCGCTACGCTCAGACAGTTTTCATTTCTCATCCATTTCACGCACCACAAAATCGGCAGCGTCAGAGCGGAGTTTAAAAGCGCTGCGATAGCTGCGGATTGTAACTATCGCGTGATTCCTTGGCAGATGAGTGTAGTGGCTAAGGTGCTGTGCTTGTTGCCGAATGGGATTTATGATTTTTTGTTTGCTAATGCTGCGTAAGAAGAGTGAGTTTTAACAACTTCACGGCCAACTAAACTTGGCTATCATCCGTTGAGTTTAGAAATTGATTATCGAAAGTTCACCATCTAAAATTATGAATAAATTATTTATTCGACTTTTAATAATCGCGACTATCTTTACTGCGATTCCAATATGCCTTTATGCCTATTTTGTGGGTTTGCCCGCGCAATTTAAGGTGTCTAATGACTCGGCTCAATGGGCCAGTTTTGGTGATTTTGTTGGCGGAACATTGGGACCTTTGTATGCGCTTTTCGCTTTCATCGCCGTTTTAATCACCGTGCATTTGCAGAATAGACAGATCGTTGACTTTAAAAATAGAGCTTCTCTTGAAGAGCTTCAGAGATTGTTGGCAACGGTTTCAAAAAACATCGATCAAATCCTTGATGGCGAACCTAATATCGCCCCTGATAATTTCCGCGGAGATTTAACCCAATTAAATATTCGCTTGTTATTAAGGGGGAGTGGACATGATGCGATAAAGCTCCCTAGCGCAGATTACATCGTTACTTATGGACGAGAGAAAAGGATAGCTGCGGCACATCAATCAGCAACAATCGAGTTTTCTGAGCTTGCCATCGAATTTCATCAACTGGTTTGGTGTTTGCTGCGATTTGCTGAACTCGGGGGCGAGCAGGTGCTGGATGCTTTTTACAAAAACAGATATCAAAACGATGTTTGTTATCTTCATGCGCTTGGCTTTATTACTGAAGATAGCAGGTCATTTTTCTATTTTGATCCTATAAATCAACGTAAAAATTTGATTTAATTGCCATAAAGTTTTTCCGTGTTTTGAGTAATGTCCTCTAGTGAGAAAATTATTTTCTGATTTGAAACCGGATAATTTTGTCGCTGCAGAAGTTTTTTTTCAAAACCCCATCAAACCAAAGCTTATGCAAATGCGCCAGCGCCTCTCCCAGCGCAAAACTCAACTGATGTGAATCCAGCTTGCGCACAAACATGATCGGCACAATGTCTGCCGCCGATTGCGGCGTGACGCACGCATCCAGTACTTCCTGCAATCGCGCCGCATGATGATCGAATAGCTGTTGTACGCGTGTATGCAATCCGCGAAACGGTTTGCCATGCGATGGGAGCACCAGCGTGTCTTGCGGCAAATCCCTGTACTTCAACAATGAATCCAGAAACTCCTGCACCGGATTCGATTCCGGTTCGATCGCAAATACCGAGACATTGGTCGAGATGCGCGGCAAAACCATGTCGCCGGAAATCAGTACATTCAATTCCTCGCAATGCAGCGCCGCATGTTCGGGCGAATGGCCGAAGCCGGTGATGACGCGCCAGTTGCGCTTGCCGATACGGAAGTTCTGTTCGTCGTGCAGGCGCACATACGATTGCGGCATGCCGGGCACCAGCGTCGGGTAATAGCTGCGGCGGCCTTCCAGTTCCTTCAGCATCTGCGGATCGGCAAGACCATGCAGTTTGAAGAAGGGGAACATCGCGGTGCCGTCCGCGCCCGGTAGTGCGGCGGACATCATGCGTGCAAAGGTGTATTCACCGGTTGTCATCCACAGCGGCACATTCCAGCGCCGGCAGATCCAGTCGGCGAGGCCGACGTGATCGGGATGGCAGTGCGTGGCGATCACGCGCACGATGGGTAGCCCGTCCAGTTGCGTGGCGAAAATCTGTTCCCACGATGCGCGCGTGGCGTCGTTGGCGACGCCGCAATCGATGACGGTCCAGCCGCGCGTCGTGCCGTTTTCGGTTTCCAGCTCGTCTTCCAGCAGCCACAGATTGATGTGATTGAGCGCGAACGGCAGGCCCATGCGCAGCCATTTGACGCCGGGCGCGACATCGAGCAGCGTGCCGGCTTCGGGGATCGCGTCACCGAACGGGTAATCGAGTTGGGATTCAAGCAGATTCATTGCGGTCTCGCATCAGGGCGGGTGGGGACGCGTATTGTGTCGCGCGATACAATAGCGGTCCTGAAACATGACGCCATTCTAACGGTTGGCACCGGATTGCGATGTGCGATCGGGACGCGTGGCGTCGATGAGAAATGCGCGGTATCGCGAGCGTGCACACGGCAAGCAGAGAGCGGACAAGAACAGATGACCAAGAAAACGGCAATCGCAGCCTGCCCCTGTTTCTCCGGCGGCACGGAGTACGCGCAATGCTGCAAGCCTTTCCACGATGGCGGCAATGCGCCGACTGCCGATCGGCTGATGCGCGCGCGTTACAGCGCGTATGCGCTTGGTCATATGCATTACGTTTATGCGACGTGGCATGCAAGCACGCGGCCACCGCTTCCCGATCTGGCGCACGATGCATCGATCCGCTGGCTGGGCCTGGAAATCAAAAAAGTCGTGGCGAGGCAGGATGAGGCAACCGTCGAATTCGTCGCCCGCTCGAAAAGCGGCGGCCGCGCACAGCGCCTGCACGAGATCAGCCGCTTCGTGCGGGAAGACGGCCGCTGGTTTTATATCGACGGCGTGTTTCCCGAATAGTCCGTAAAGAATGTCTGGAGTAATGGTGGATGCAATGAATCGAACGGCGGGCGAACAAAACGATCTGGTCGCGCGCAGCCTGCGTAGCGTGTGGCATCCGTGCACGCAGATGCAGCATCATGAAACGGTGCCGCTGATTCCGGTCAGCCACGGTCGCGGCGCATGGTTGTACGACACGGACGGCAAGCGCTATCTGGATGCGATCAGTTCCTGGTGGGTCAACATGTTCGGCCACGCCAATTCGCGCATCAATGCCGCATTGAAGGATCAGCTCGACAAACTGGAGCATGCGATGCTCGCCGGATTCACGCACGAGCCTGTCGTGCAACTGTCTGAGCAATTGGCAGCGCGCACCGATCACGTTCTTGGTCATTGTTTCTTTGCATCCGACGGCGCATCGGCGGTCGAGATCGCGCTGAAGATGAGTTTTCACGCATGGCGCAACAACGGTCAAAGCGACAAGCAGGAATTCGTTTGCCTCAAAGGCAGCTATCACGGCGAAACCATCGGTGCGCTGGCGGTGACCGATGTCGCGATCTTCCGCGATGCATACGGCCCGTTGCTGCAACGCGCGCATGTCGTCACCAGCCCGGATGCGCGTGCTGCGCTCGAAGGCGAAACTCCCGCAGATGTTGCGCGCCGCGCCGCTGCCGATCTGGAAAAATTGTTTCAGGAACGTGCACAACACATCGCCGCCCTCATCGTCGAGCCGCTGGTGCAATGCGCGACCGGCATGGCGATGCACGATCCGCTGTATCTGCAACTGGTGCGCGCCTTGTGCGATCGCTATCAGGTGCATTTGATCGCGGATGAAATCGCGGTCGGCTGCGGCCGCACCGGTACGTTCTTCGCGTGCGAACAGGCAGCGATCTGGCCGGATTTTTTATGCCTGTCGAAAGGCATCAGCGGCGGTTATCTGCCGTTGTCGCTGGTGATGACGCGTGACGAGATCTACAACGCGTTTTACGATGTCGATGTGGCGCGCGGATTCTTGCACTCGCATTCCTACACCGGCAATCCGCTCGCCTGTCGTGCGGCGCTGGCGACGCTGGCGATCTTCGATGAAGACGATGTGCTGAACATCAATCGCGCAAAGGCGGCACGCTTGACCGCGGCATTGGCGCCGCTTGCCTCGCATGCGCAGGTTGCGCATTTCCGCCAGCGCGGCATGATCTGGGCGTTCGATGCGGTGATCGATGATGCCGACGCAGCCGCGACATTTTCGCGCCGGTTCTTCACCACCGCGCTTGAGCATGAATTGCTGCTGCGCCCGATTGGCCGAACGGTTTACATGATGCCGCCCTACATTCTGAATGATGAAGAAATCGACGGCCTTGCCGCACGCACACAGGCTGTTTTTGAAAAAGTGATCGCAGCATGACGAACCTGATTGCAGGGCTGGAACGGCAGATTGCGCAGCGCGATGCGCAAAGCCTGCGGCGTCGCCGGCGCGTGACCGAATCGCCCTGTGCCGCGCGCATGACGGTCGATGGCCGCGAGATGCTGGCCTTCTGCAGCAACGATTATCTGGGCCTGGCCGCGCATCCACGCATCGTCGCAGCGCTGCAGGAAGGGGCTGCGCGCTATGGCGCGGGCAGCGGTGCATCGCATCTGATCAGCGGTCATTCGCGCGCGCATGCGGAACTGGAAGAACGTCTCGCCGCTTTCATGGCACCGCACATCGATCATGCGCGCGCACTTTATTTTTGCACCGGCTACATGGCCAATCTCGCGATCCTGAATGCATTGGGCGGCAGCGATGCAGGCCTGTTTTCCGAAGCGTTGAATCATGCGTCGCTGATCGATGGCGCGCGTTTGTCGCGCGCGAACGTGCAGGTTTATCCGCATGGCGATGTCGCACAGCTTGCAACGCTGCTGGCGGCCAGCACTGCCGCCAGCAAACTGGTGGTGACCGACAGCGTCTTCAGCATGGACGGCAACCTTGCGCCGCTGCAGGCGCTGCTGACCTTGTGCGAACAGCACGGCGCATGGCTGGTGGTGGATGATGCGCACGGTTTCGGCGTGCTTGGCGAACAGGGGCGCGGCGTGCTCGAACATCTGGATCTGCGTTCGCCGAATCTGGTGTACATGGGCACGCTCGGCAAGGCGGCTGGCGTAGCGGGGGCCTTCGTCGCTGCGCACGAAAGCGTGATCGAATGGCTGGTGCAATGCGCACGCCCGTACATCTACACGACAGCGGCGCCGCCCGCGATTGCGCATGCATTGCTGACATCGCTGGATATCATCGAAGGTGCCGAGGGCGCGGCGCGGCGCGCGCAGTTGCGGCAATCGATTGCGCAATGGCGCGACGGATTGACGCTGACCCGCTGGCAGACACCGCCATCGGATACGGCGATCCAGCCGGTGGTGATCGGCGCCAATGCAGATGCGATGAACGCCGCTGCCGCGCTGTATGAGCAAGGCATCTGGGTGCCGGCCATCCGTCCGCCGACTGTTCCCGCCGGCACCGCGCGATTGCGCGTGACGCTGTCCGCCGGGCACGCAGCTGCAGATGTGTCGCAATTGATCGCCGCCGTGCAGGGTCTTGAAGCACAGATCGCAAACGGAGTTGCGGCATGAGCGCGACGTTCCGCTGCTTCGTTACCGGCACCGATACCGAAATCGGCAAGACCCTGATTTCCACCGCGTTGGTGCATGCGCTGGTGCAAACCGGTGCGCGTACCGCCGCGATGAAACCGGTCGCGGCCGGTGCAACGGCGGTGCAGACCGCGTCGGGCGAGGTCTGGCACAATGACGACGCCGATTTGCTGGCGCAGGCCGCGAATGTCGATTTGCCGCGGGAACTGGCGGTGCCGTATCTGTTCCGCGAAGCTGCCGCACCGCATATCGCAGCCAGGTTGGAGAACGTTGCCATCGATATCGCCGAAATTCACCGATGTTATGCGCAAGTTGTCGAACTGGCGGACGCGGTCGTGGTGGAAGGCGTCGGCGGTTTTTGCGTGCCGTTGTCCGACGATGCCGATACCGCAGATTTGGCCCAACAACTGGCTTTGCCGGTCATAATGGTGGTCGGGCTGCGTTTGGGCTGTATCAGTCACGCATTATTGACCGCGCAGGCGATCGCCGCACGCGGTTTGACGCTGGCCGGCTGGGTCGCCAATACGGTCGATGCTGGCATGGCATTTGCTGAAGATAACGTCGATGCATTGGCTCAACGTTTGCCGGCACCGCTGCTCGGTTGCGTACCGCGCCTTGCCGCACCGCTGCCGGCTGCCGCCGCCGCGTATCTGGATTTTTCGTGTTTGCCGAACTGGCCGCAGTCAGTTTGACGGGCATGTGAGTTGAAATTTTAGTCAGGAGTTTTTATGTCGTCGCAACCAGTTACTTTCACCAAGCCTGTCGCACCGATCGTTCCGTCCGCATGGCCGGTGGACGATGTGCTCGCGCTGTTCAATCTGCCGTTCAACGAATTGATGTTCCGCGCGCAAACCGTGCATCGCGAACACTTCGACCCGACCGAAGTCGAGCTGGCAACGCTGTTGTCGATCAAGACCGGCGGCTGTCCGGAAGATTGCGGTTACTGTCCGCAAGCCGCACGTTACGACACTGGCGTGACCGCACAAAAAATCCTGCCGCTGGAAGAAGTATTGACTGCTGCACGCGAAGCAAAAGCGCACGGCGCAACACGCTTCTGCATGGGCGCAGCGTGGCGCGAACCGAAAGACCGCGATCTGGAAAAAGTCGAAGAGATGGTGCGCGAAGTCAAGGCGATGGGCATGGAAACCTGCGCCACGCTCGGCATGCTCGGCGAAGGCCAGGCGGAAAAACTGAAGAACGCCGGTCTCGATTACTACAACCACAATCTCGATACCGCACCGGAGTTTTACTCCAACGTGATCTCGACGCGTGATTATCAAAACCGTATCGACACACTCGGCCGCGTACGCGGCGCCGGCATCAAGGTTTGCTGCGGCGGCATCGTCGGCATGGGCGAATCGCGTCTGCAGCGCGCCGGCCTGATCGCGCAGTTGTGCAACATGGATCCGTATCCGGAATCGGTGCCGGTCAACAATCTGGTGCAGGTCGAAGGCACGCCGCTGCACGGCACCGACCCGATCGATCCGCTGGAATTTGTGCGTACCGTCGCGGTTGCCCGCATCACGATGCCGAAAGCGCGTGTACGTCTGTCCGCAGGCCGTCGCGAAATGGGCGAAGCGATTCAGGCATTGTGTTTCGTCGCCGGCGCCAATTCGATTTTCTACGGCGACAAGTTGCTGACCACCGGCAATCCGGAAGCGAACGCCGATCAGGAATTGCTGCAAAAACTCGGCATGCACACCCGCAGCACGGCAATCGATGCACGCTGCGACGTGACGCCGTCGTAATTTTTGTCAGGCTCTGCGTAATTGGGCAAGGTGATGCAACCGACCCTCCGTGTTGCGGACGAATCCGATGCACAGGAAATTGCAGCATTGGTCAATCGCGCCTACCGGCCGTCGTCTGATGAAAAGGGCTGGACCCACGAGGCTGAACTGGTCTCGGGAGACAGAACATCGGTTGCACAGGTCTGCGCAATCATGTCGCGGCAATCGCATATCCTGCTTCTCTGTTCGGGTAAGGCGATCGTCGCTTGCGTAAACGTTCAGATGAACGAGGAAAGTGCATACATCGGCATGCTGGCTACCGATCCTCATTATCAGACACAGGGTCTGGGGAAGCGGATGTTATTGCATGCGGAGGCGTATGCAGTGGAGCATTTCTCTGCGCGCACCTTTCGCATGATCGTCCTCTCCTTCCGCGACGAGCTGATCGCGTTCTACGAGCGGCGCGGATATGAGCGAACCGGACAGGTCACGGATTATCCCTTGTCAGCCGGAGTGGGTGAGCCGAAGCGCCCGGGCCTGACTGTCGAAGTTCTTGAGAAGAATGCCGCCTTCGTCCAGGGCGGCTCCAGTTTTCCGGAATTGCCACAGTGATTTCCTCAGCTTCCTTGCCGCAATCCGTCAAGATCATTGAAGTCGGTCCGCGCGATGGATTGCAAAATGAACAGCAAACCATTCCCGCTGACATCAAGATCGAGTTGATCAATCGCCTGTCGCAGGCGGGCTTCGCCAACGTCGAAGCTGCATCGTTCGTCTCGCCGAAATGGGTGCCGCAAATGGCGACGTCGGCCGATGTCATGGCCGGTATCACGCGTCGTCCCGGCACCATCTATTCCGCTCTCGTTCCGAACATGAAAGGCTTCGATGCCGCGCTGGCTTCCGGCGTGGATGAAGTCGTGATCTTTGCCGCTGCGTCCGAAACGTTTTCGCAAAAGAACATCAACTGCTCGATTGCCGAATCGATCGAACGTTTCCGCGAAGTTGCGCAGGCAGCGAAGCAAAACAATCTTCGCCTGCGCGGCGCATTGAGCTGCGCGTTCGGTTGCCCGTATCAAAGTGAAGTCACCGGCGACAGCGTGGCCGATGTGGTGCGGCGCTTGCGCGATCTCGGTTGCGATGAAATCGATATCGCCGACACCATCGGCGTCGCAACGCCACGGCATGTGCAGACGATCATGCAACGCGCGATGGAAGAATTTCCGATCGAGCGTTTGTCCGGCCATTTTCACGATACGTACGGGCAGGCGCTGGCGAATATTTACGCCAGCCTGGAAGTCGGCATCACGATTTATCACGCATCGGTTGCCGGGCTCGGCGGTTGTCCGTACGCCAAAGGCGCGACCGGCAATGTGGCGACCGAAGACGTTTTATACATGATGCGCGGGCTTGGCATCGAAACCGGCATCGACTTCGACAAGGTCGTCGATGCCGGCCAGTTTATTTCACGGCATCTCGGCCGACCGGCTGCCAGCCGCGCCGGCAATGCCATTGCAGCGAAGCGCTCCTGATGCACGTTCAACTTATCCCCATCGACAAACAAGGCCGCCCGCCGAAAGGTCTCGGTCGCCTCGACATGCACGCCAAGCAGGTATGCAGTGCAACCGAATCGCTGTACCGCACGGCGGGTTTTTCCGCGCCGTGGATCGGCTATCTGGTCGCACACGATCGACAGCTCGTCGGCGCGTGCGCATTCAAGTCGCCACCTGTTCCGAATGAAACGGGACCGGCCACGGTCGAGATCGGCTATCTCACTTTCCCGAAGTTCGAAGGCCAGGGCATCGCGACGGAAATGGTGCGCGAACTGTTGAAGATCGCTCATGCGCAGCAACCGTCGCTGACGATCGTTGCGCAAACGGAGGGCGAGGACAATGCATCGAATGCAATCCTGCGGAAATTCGGCTTTCAATTCACCGGCGCCATCGATGACGGGGAAGACGGCACCATGTGGGAATGGCGTCTGGCCGGATCGCAGAAATAGCATGTTCGAATTCAAGACACTCGCGCTCTATATCGTCACGGCTCTTGCGGAAATCGTCGGCTGCTATCTGCCCTATCTGTGGCTGCGCCAGTCCGGTTCGATCTGGCTGCTGATTCCTGCCGCGTGCAGCCTTGCGCTGTTCGCATGGCTGTTGACGCTGCATCCTGCCGCCAGCGGCCGCGTCTATGCCGCCTATGGCGGCGTGTACGTGGCGGTTGCGCTGGGCTGGCTGTGGGCGGTCGATGGCGTGCGACCGACCGGCTGGGATGTGCTCGGCGTTGCGCTTGCACTGGCGGGCATGGGCATCATCATGTTCGCGCCGCGGCATGCGTAGAAAGAACGTCAATCCCGCAGAGTTCGGCTGGCTGCTCGACGGCCTCGATCTGCAGACGGATGGCGCGCCGTTGCCGTCGCCATGCATCGGTATCTGCCGCGTCGATTCAAGGACTACCTTCTGCGAAGGCTGCTTCCGCACCATCGATGAGATTGCGGAATGGGGTGCGATCGACGACGCGCGCAGACGCGCCATCTGGATTGCATTGAAACAGCGGCATGCGGCCGGCGGTCGCTGATCTTCCGTTCAAGCGTTATTTCAGGCGCGGTGTTTTCCAGGTTGCACCTCGGCATGACAGTACTATCATCCGGTCTTTTCATGCCGCTCCTGTAAACGCACTCATGTCCGAAAGCGGCTAGACGCAGAGTGGGCCGGCGCGTATAAATAGCGCATGGACACGGACAACATCAATCACCGGCAGGATGGCTCGACGCTCACAGCGGCGAGTTGCTATCGTGCGCTGGCGGCAAAAGACGCGCGCTTCGACGGCGTGTTTTTCACCGGCGTCAAAACCACCGGCATCTATTGCCGTCCCGTCTGTTCCGTCAAAACCCCGCGCGAATCGTCGTGCGTATTCTTCAGCACGGCAGCAGCAGCCGAAGCCGCGGGTTTTCGCCCGTGCCTGCGTTGCCGGCCTGAACTTGCGCCGTATGCATTGCAGCAGAATCTGGCGCATGCGGTATGGCAACGCATCGCGGCGGGGGCGCTGAACGACGGCGATACCGAACGTCTGGCGGAAGAAGTCGGTTTGTCTTCACGGCAATTGCGCCGCGTGTTGCTGCAGCATTTCGGCGTGACGCCGATCGAGCTGGCGCAGACGCAGCGCTTGCTGTTCGCCAAGAAGCTGCTGCAGGAGACGCGCCTGCCGATGAGCGATGTGGCGTATGCGGCGGGCTTCGGCAGCATACGGCGCTTCAACGCCTTGTTCCTGTCGCGCTACGGCATGGCGCCGACCGCCATCCGTCGTGCGGTCGAGAAGCCATCGGATCACGGCGCGGATGCGATTACCCTGCGGCTCGCCTATCGTCCGCCATTTGCATGGGATGACATGCTGCGTTATCTGGCCGGCCGCGCCATTCCGGGTGTGGAGGCTGTCGATAATAGCGGTCCCGGTGTTTCCGGAATTCCCTGCTACATGCGCAGCGTTCGTCTGGGAGAAGTTGCAGGCTGGCTGCGCGTGACGCACCTGCCAGCCAGAAACCAGCTCGAACTGTCGTTATCCGTCACACTCGCGCACGGATTGATGCCGCTGGTTGCACGCGTGCGCAGCCAGTTCGACCTCGACGCCAATCCGGAGATGATCGCCGCGCATTTATCCACGGATCCATTGCTCGCCATGCAGATGGACAGAGCGCCGGGTTTGCGTGTGCCCGGTGCGTTCGATGTATTCGAGCTTGCCATCCGCGCCGTGCTCGGCCAGCAGGTCAGCGTGGCGGGGGCCACCACATTATCGGGGCGGCTGGTGCGCCGCTTCGGCGATGCAGCCGAGACGCCGTTCGCAGCCGTCACGCATCACTTCCCCACGCCTGCACAACTTGCAGACGCGAACGTGGCGGATATCGCGGCGATCGGCATGCCGGCTTCACGCGCGGAAGCGATTCGCAACCTCGCGGAATTCGCCGTGCATGGCGGCCTGCTCATGAAGCCGGGAACATCGTTGCAGGACGCCATCGCGCAGTTGAAATCGGTGCATGGCATCGGCGAATGGACTGCGCAATACATCGCGATGCGTGCATTGCGATTTGCCGATGCTTTCCCTGCAGGCGATCTCGGTTTGCAGAAAGCAGCGATGGAAGCGGAAGATGCCAAACGCCTGACGGAAAAGCAATTGCTCACGCGTGCCGCCAGCTGGTCGCCATGGCGCGGTTACGCAGCGTTGCTGCTGTGGCATTCGTTGAACTGAGAATATTGACCATGCCGGCCCTGATGCCGGAAAAAAAGGAGCCATCATGATTTCATGCATAGAACATCCAAGTCCCGTCGGCAGTTTGCTGATTGCGGCAACCGAAGCCGGAATTTGCGGCATTTATTTTGAAGAGCACAGACACTTCAAGGGCCGGGACGGCTGGCAGGAAACCGTGCCGCAATCGCCCGCCGCGCGGCATATGGCGCATGCAGCGAGGCAGCTCGACGAATATTTCGCCGGACAACGCACGGAATTCGACGTGCCGCTCGATCTGCGGGGAACTGATTTTCAGCAATCGGTCTGGCAGGAGTTGAACAACATCCCGTTCGGAAAAAGCGTCAGCTACGCGCAGCAGGCGCAACAGCTCGGCAATCCAAAAGCATTGCGCGCGGTAGGTTCGGCAATCGGGAAGAATCCGGTATCGATCATCGTGCCCTGCCATCGCGTGATCGGAACGTCGGGCGCGGTGACCGGTTATGCCGGCGGACTGGAGCGCAAGCGGTTTCTGCTGGCGCTGGAAGGCATTGCAGTGAAGTGATACCGTCGCTGCGACCTACCGTGCAGCGTTAGCCACGTCCGTGGTCCATTTCACGATCTCGTCAATCGAGCCGGAAGGTGCGCCCTGATGATTCGTGTTCGGCTCGTAGAGTCGGGTAAGCGGGTTGGCAGGAAGTGCGGTAAACATGGCCGGATTGGCTCTGGATAAACCCGGATAATCGTTCTTCGGTGCGACATACAGGACGGGAACCTTGGGGCTCATGTTTTTCACCGCCATGCTCTGGTTCATCGCACCGTCGGGATCGAACCAGCTCAGGTAGATCGCCGCGGTGGAGGTAACCGGCGAGGTTCCCTTCGAACCTTCGAAATCCAGAAAGCTGGTTTTTTCATTACCCTTTCCTTCGGCGATCAGCTTGCGCGCCTGCTCGACCGATGCCCCAACCTTGTCGCGGAACATCGGGCTGTCGACGTTTCCGCCCGGCGCAATTGCGATGACGCCGTCAATGACATGTGCGTTGGCGAAGTGGAGCGCAAACAATCCGCCCTGGCTATGGCCGGCAACAAACACCTTGCTTGCGCCTTTGCTGCGCAAGATGTCGAGTGCGGCTTCAATTTCCTTGTCGGCAGCGCTCACGTTCGCATCGTAATCGCGCCTGCCCGACCACGGCATGTCGAGATTGGCCACCTGATAGCCTTTTGCTTCCAGTGCGGATGCCAGATCCGCTACATTCCTCATCGGCGAGCCACCCTTGCCGTGCATGATCACGATGCCGATTTCAGTGCCTGGCGCTGCGGCTTTGTCGTCTGCAAGAACCGACGTGCTGATCAGCGTGGCAAACAGAAAAATCATCAAACGTTTCATGCCAGCTCCATTCTTGTCTTGAAATTTTCGTAATGCGTGAGCAGATGTCGGTAACCCAACCTACCGCGTTAATGATGGTTCATGGCTTGCACTCAACGAGCATCGAGTTGGGGCCATGCGCCATGAGAAAACCATAACCAGAAGGAACCACTATCCCATTTTGGCCAACTTGGCGGTCTGCAAATGTATACCCTTTAGGACAAACCTTCGCAGCCTCTTCGTAGCATGCATCAATAACCGCGCTCCCACATTTGATGAAGTATGCAGTCCCCCCATTTGGGCCTTGGATGGGCTTTGAAGTTGCGCAGCCCGCCATGAGTATGGAGACAATCAATGAAGGGAAAATAGTTTTCATGAAATCTACCTTGTTGTGCAGTTTGTATTCGATCCACGTGTCGTGCAATCAGTGTACGTCGGTGTGCGTGGTGGCGTCGTCATCTGTTGGATCGACTGCATTGCACTCGCCGCTGCCCGCTCGGAATTCGCTTTTCGTTGTTGAGCAATCTGTGCCTCTGCAATATCGTTTTGAGCGGCCCGATCTTTCTCCGCGCGACGATTCGCAAAGAGCTGCTTTTGCAGTTCAATCAGGCAACTGCCAAACTCTGGAGTTCCTGGAGTAAAGCCAAAGTCTTCCTGGCAGGTTTTTTTAGATATCTCGACGTCCAGCTTCATTTGCTGGCTTTGCGCTTCAGCCATCAACTTCTGCCGTTGAACAATATCTTCTGTCGACGCGCATTGGAAATTGATTTCTGCGCGTGCGTATACCCCATAGCCGGAGGGTTCGCCGATCACCTTACCTACAATGGGCGGTGCATTTTTGGTCTTGCAGAACTCGTCGATCTCTTGCTTGCACGAGGATGTTGATTTGCATCGAAAACTGACCCACTTAGCCGCATAATTTGCATCCAAAACTGACCCACGTTTAGAACACAATCCTACTTACCAAAGTGAGTGGGAGATTGGAGTGATCGACGTGGCATTACTTGGAATAATTCGACGCTGGCACCTTCGTGACCAGGTCTCATTGAGGGAGATATCCAAACGACTGGGGATCTCTCGAAATACCGTCAGGCGCTATCTGCGCGCTGAAACTGTCGAGCCAGCCTATGCTGATCGACGTTCCCCGACTTCTCTCGATAAATATGCGTTCAAGCTTTCGGCCTGGTTGAAGACCGAGGCAACGAAGTCACGCAAGCAACGACGGACTTTGAAACAGATGCACATCGATCTATGTGCATTGGGATTTGAAGGGTCGTATGACCGGGTCGCAGCTTTCGCCAGACAGTGGAAGGTGGATCAGTTAGAGAGGGTCAACTCTGCGAGCAAATCAACAACAAGCAAATCAAAAGGAGACAGCAACTCGACTAACTGCTACCTAACCTCAAAATTATATTAATAGGGTGGGTCAGAATTCGATGCAAAAGTGGAGTGAACCCCTCGGGCTGGACCAAAGAAGCGAAATGAAGTGATACGCTTGTCGAGCCTTCCCAAGAGGAGCGATACCATGTCAGTACGAGGCCCATACCGGCGGCACAGCTTGCCGTTTAAAATTCAAATCTGCAGCGATATCCGCAGCGGCAAGCTGGGACGCCGTGAGGCGCTCAAGACGCATAATCTGTCGGCCAATCTCATGCAGCTGTGGCTAACGCAGTTTGATCGTGGCGAACTTGATCTGGAAGAAGCGGCTGCCTCAACGGTGGCCGAATACGAAGCTCACATTGCCGCACTGGAGCGCAAAGTCGGTCAGCTCACTATGGAACTTGACCTTCTTAAAAAAACACCACGGTTACGACTCGTTGCCGACAACGAGAACTCATCCATTATCAGCGGTCCCAAGCCTGCTCGATTCGACGGGGATGCCAAGTGATCGATCTTCCCCGCAGCACCTACTATTACCGACCGAGTGCCGCCCAAAGACAGATCGACGACTTGGCTGTAGTCGCTCTGATCAACGGCATCCACGATGAATTCCCTGGTTATGGTTACCGACGTGTCACCTTGGCATTGCAGGCCGCGGGCCATGTCATCAATCACAAACGGATCGCCCGTGTGATGAAGGAACACAGCCTGCCTGCCAAACGCCGACGGCGCTTCAACCCTTTATCAGGCAACGAAGCCGATCTGGCCGTCTTTCCAAATCTCTATCGCAATGTCATCCCTTCCGCGCCCGATCAGGTCTGGGTCGCAGACATTACCTATATTCGGATCGATACCGGCTTTGTCTATCTTGCGGTTGTGCTGGATGCCTGCAGCCGGAAGGTCATCGGCTATGCACTTTCAAGGCGTATCGATACGCCACTGGCATTGGCTGCGCTGAATGCCGCTTACTCAACAAGACAACCAGCGTCAGGCACTTGCATTCATCACACAGATCGTGGGTGCCAATATGCCAGTGCGTTGTATCGCCATGCATTGAAGGAACTCGGTCTGATTGGTTCGATGAGTGCGCCAGGTAATCCGTATCATAATGCGCAGGCGGAAAGCTTCATGAAGACGTTGAAGGTGGAAGAGATCTATATCACGCGTTGCGAGACGTTCAACGAGCTGGCTACGCGCTTGCCCTATTTCATTGAAAAGATTTATAACGAACGTCGTATGCATTCAGCGCTCGACTATCAATCACCTAACCATTTCGAAATACAACTTGCTCTACAAGTGGCTTAATTCTTCAAACTGAAATGGTCCAGCCCGAGGGGTTCACTCCAAAGTCGGGTCAGAATTAAATGCAATTGAACACCAAGATTGAGTATTCAGGATGAAGCATGTTCTCAATGTGCTTAGGGAGCTTTATCGCATCAGCCAATGCGCTGGCAATCAATGCTCCGAATTCAGCAATCATGGAAAGCTCTTCGGACTCTAAGCCTTCAGAAACTTGTATTTTGGGGGCTTCGGTAAGTAGCTCGAACGCTTCCACAGACATGCGATAGGAGCCATTGTGTAGAAGAACTTGCTTCTCACAGTCGTTCCTTGCTTCGGCATTGATCAGCATGACGGAGGCGTAATACAAATCTTGCCCACGTTGCCTGTGGTGTTCAACAAGCCGTTCCACTTCGACAGTGGTGAGATCCCACAACTCCCCTTTGTTTGGATACACATCGGCTCGAACAATAACAGCACTTGAAACCCCATCCTTCATGCCAATTATTTGAGGCCCATCTTTCTCATCTTTCTTGACTGCAAAAATTTGAAAGTCCGCTTTGCTGATCTTCTCAGCCAGAGCTTGCACGCCTATGGCATGCAACACACTTCGCGGTATCAATTGATCGTCATAGATTCGAGTAATAGTGAAATCGATAGCCAGCCTCTCGAAAGTCTCATAGTTCACTTTCTCATGAGGAGGGCCCATGTTATAACGACTTCCATCTGCCGAAATGCAAACAAGGCAAGTCGAAAATGGCGATAGTTCTAAACCATAGGAGAAGGCAAATTGGTTCGTCCTGCTATCTGTTGCAATAAGCTTAAATGGATAGTGCTCTGCGTCTGTTTCGATTTTGATGCTGAAGAAAGACAGGCGAAATTCTTTAGCCACATTCCTCCTTACAAGCTCTTCCGTGAGTGTTTTTTTGTGAACAGATGAAGTGGAAATTTTAGATTGAATAGGATCAGTCTTGGCAGGAATGGAGGCTTCCGCATTACCTTTAGGACTTTCCTTCTTAAGTGATCTGCAATAAACGTACCCGCCGATTGCACCGCCGGCAACAGCTATCAACAGGGCTGTCAGCACCGGTCCCAGGAAATGGTCTATCGTGAGCAAGGCGATGGTGCCGATGGCCACGCAAACTACGGCAGTGCCATCGCCTTGCTGATTACGGAAGTCAAGATCGGGACCACTCATGGCATACCTACTTTCTTCAGACAGCACGATAGGTTGGGCTAATGGTTTATCAGCCCAACATTTTTAAATAACAGAGATCGATTGATCTATTGCGATTTCATTGGAATGCTTCCAACCATACTTCTTCTCGCAATTTCCCGATGATTGGTTTGTCGCTTTGAGTGTTGGGCTGATGAAGCGTTAGCCCAACCTACCATTACCGCACTTTATGCTGCAGCTTTTTTAGCTACCGGTTTCTTGGCGACTGCTTTTTTAGCCGGAACTTTCTTCGCCGCAGGCTTTTTCGCTGCTACTTTTTTGGCTACCTTGGCCGGTGCTGCATCCGCTGTTCCCTCTGCATCGTCCGCTACCGCCGCTGCCTTACCTTTGGCTGGCACTTTCTCTTTACGCGGTTCAAACTCAAAGCTGGTCTTGCCGTCCTTGCCCCTGACCAGATATGCCTTGAACGCACGGCGCGTGCGTTGCGAGACGAAGCCCGGCAGCAAATCGGTCTTGCCTTCATTGAGCAGCTTGCGCATTTGCTCGGGCAGGATTTCCTGTTGCAGGATGATGCGGCCGCTGCGGAAGTCGCAGGTTTTCGGTTTGGCCAACGAGTTCTCGCAGACGTAGGACAACGGCATTTCGAAGACGCCGCCGCTGCATTTCGGACACGGGCCGAGCGAGGTCTGGCCGCTGAAATCGACGGGTTCGGCATTTTCATCGTCGTCGTTCTGGCCGAAATCGAATTCCAGCTTGTAGTTCTTGATTTCTTCGTCGCGGGAGATTTTCAGCACGGCGGCAAACGGCCGGCCCATTTTCGAGCGGAAGCCTTGCAGCGGTCCGATGGTTCGCTTGGCCAGCAGTTCTTCCACTTCGGCGACTTCGAACTGGCGGCTGCCCGGTGTTTTGCTCATCGAGAATTCGCACTTGGTGCAGGCGAAGCGGCGATAGTTTTCCTTCACGACGCTGCCGCAGTTCGGGCACGGTGTCTTGCAGCGTGGCGTAGTCGCCGGGGATCGTGTCGTTGTCGTATTCCTTGGCGCGCTTGACGATGATCTGCGTCATCTGCGCGATCTCGCGCATGAAGTCTTCGCGCGCTGATCTTGCCGCGCTCCATCTCGGACAGCTTGTATTCCCATTCGCCGGTCAGTTCGGGCGCGGTCAGTTCACTCGACGCCGAGGCCGCGCAGCAGCGTCATCAGCTGGAATGCCTTGGCGGTCGGAATCAGTTCGCGGCCTTCGCGCAGCAAGTATTTTTCGTTGAGCAGGCCTTCGATGATCGCGGCGCGCGTGGCCGGCGTGCCGAGGCCCTTGCCGGCCATCGCGTCGCGCAGGTCGTCGTCGTCGATCAGTTTGCCGGCGCCTTCCATGGCGGACAGCAGCGTGGCTTCTGAATAGCGCGCAGGCGGTTTGGTGACGAGGCCATTGCCGACGACTGGAATCGGTTTGCACTTTTTCGCCTTTGGCGACGGGCACCAGCGTGCCGCTGTTTTCCGGATCTTTTTCGTCGACCGCGTCCTTGCCGTAGACCGCGAGCCAGCCCGGATTGGTCATGACCTTGCCTTCGGTCTTGAACTGATGGCCGGAGACTTCGGTGATGCGCGTCGTGACCTGGAATTCCGCTGCCGGGAAGAAGATCGCCATGAAACGACGCGTCACGAGGTCGTAGAGCTTCTGTTCGGCTCGGACAGATTCTTCGGCGCCTGCGGGGTCGGGATGATCGCGAAGTGATCGCTGATCTTGGCGTTGTCGAAAATGCGCTTGTTCGGCTTGACCCAGTTGCTCCTTCAGGATCTGCTTGGCGAACTGGTGATAGTTATTGTTCTCGGCGACGACTTCGCAGCGTTTCCATGCACGTGTCGGCAGATAATCTTCCGGCAGATGGCGCGAATCGGTACGCGGATAGGTCAGCACCTTATGGCTTTCGTACAGCGCTTGCGCCAGGCCAGCGTGTTCTTGGCGGAGAAGCCGAAGCGCGCAGTTGGCTTCGCGCTGCAAGCTGGTCAGGTCGAACAGTGCCAGGCGCCATCGAGGTGGTCGGCTTCGATTCTTCGGTGACGTTGCCTTGCTTGCCGCGGCAGGCGGCGACGATCGATTCGGCAGCGGCTTTGCTCCACAGACGTTCGGCGCGCGCTCCGGATCGGTTTCGTCCTTCTTGAATTTGGGGTCGAACCAGCGGCCTTGATACATGCCGGCGGCGCAGACGAAATCGGCGCGCACTTCCCAGTAATCGCGCGGCACGAATTTCTTGATCTTCTCTTCGCGCTCGACCACGATCGACAGCGTCGGCGTCTGCACGCGGCCGACGGTGGTCAGATAGAAGCCGCCTTCTTTCGAATTGAACGCCGTCATGGCGCGCGTGCCGTTGATGCCGACCAGCCAGTCGGCTTCGGTGCGGCAGCGCGCGGCGTCGGCCAGCGGCTGCATGTCGGCGTCGCTGCGCAGATGCGTGAACCCTTCGCGGATCGCACCGCGGCGTCATCGATTGCAGCCACAGGCGCTTGACCGGTTGCTTGGCTTTGGCGTATTGCGCGATCAGGCGGAAAATCAGCTCGCCTTCGCGCCCGGCGTCGCAGGCGTTGATCAGGTCGGTGACGTCCTTGCGCTTGATCAGCTTGTTGAGGACCTTCAGGCGCGCTTCGGTCTTGTCGATCGGGTTCAGCGCGAAGTGCGGCGGAATCACCGGCAGGTGCGCGAAGGTCCATTTGCCGCGCTTGACGTCGTATTCTTCGGGCACCGCGATTTCGAGCAGATGGCCGACGGCCGACGAGAGGACGTATTCGTCGGTTTCGAAGTACTCATCGTGCTTGGTGAAGCCGCCGAGCGTCTTCGCGATATCGTTCGCGACGGAAGGCTTCTCGGCAATGATGAGCGTTTTTGTCATGGTTTGTGGGTCTCGCAAGAAGGTGTCCGCACACATGGCTGCGTGCAGTTTGAGGAATGCAGCTTATGGCGGAGGCGTCTTTTTTCAAGAACGCGCACCGCTAATATAAGAGTTGCATGGCCGTCAAGCGGCCAATGATAAGCGCGTTGCAGCGAAAACCGCAAGCGGGAGGGAAAAGTTGTCGGCGGGATGTTGTTGAAGAAGCATGTCCGGCCGGCAGACATGCTCGCCTGCCGGCGCAGGCTCTGTTTAATGCAGCATGCGCGGTGCGGCGTCGTCTTCGTCGAGGAACAATTCGTCGAAGATCAGGCCGTCCGGTTCCTTGCCCTGGCTCCACAGGACCATCAGGACGATGACCTTGAGCTTGTCGAGCGAGACTGGTGACTCGCCGGCGGCCAGGGCGCGTTCGATGACGATTTCGCGCTGGATCGGGTTGATCAGCTTGGCCGATTCGAGAAACTGGATGAAGCCGATGGCCGGTGTGCCGATCACGTCCATCTCGCGCTCTGCATAAATGCGGATGCCGAACGAGAAGGCGGTCTGGTGCGGATAGGAATCGGAGAATTCGTTGGTGGTTTCTGCCAGCGCAGTCAGCCAGCCGAGCGCCTTGGCGATCTCTTCTTCTTCAAAGCCGATGGCGGATAGTTTCTTTACCAGCGCTTCCGAATCCGGGCAGGCATCGGGGCGGTAATAGGTTTCGTATAAATAGACTAGAACGTCGAACATGGCGTCACCGTAGCGCTTGGGTTAAGACGTCATCCTTGCGGATAGCGTCAGGATCGGATGCGTATGAATCACGCTCTTTACATACAACAGTCACAAAGAGGTGTTACGACAGCGGCAGATCAAGGACAGCGCTTACTTGATTCAAGGATACCCTAAAACCGTAGACGCCAACAGAGGGGGAAAGTTTTGTTGTAACGGCGCGATGTCCAAAAGGAAAGGCATGGCGTGTTGCGCCGTGCAAGGATTCTGCAATGATTCCGCAACGATTGTGCAATCGTTAATTGCCTTGTTTGCGGCAAGGCATCAAAGATGTTTCCCGTCAATGCAATGCTATCCGACGCGGCGATACATGCCGCCCGGCAGCATTTCCGCCATGCCATCGAGTTCGAGTGCCAGCAGGTAGGCATTGATCGATGCGATGTCGAGTTCGCAACGTGCGGCAAGCGTATCGGGATCGACCGGATCGAAGCCCATTGCCGCCAGCACTTTTGCGCATGGCGCATCGAGCGTGAGCGGTGCAGAAGTCTCGCCATCGGTCGCGGAGACAGAGGCGCCCGGGATGGCGTATTTCAGTTCTTCCAGAATATCCTGCGCGGATTCCACCAGCTTGGCGCCCTGCTTGATCAATTGATGGCAGCCTTTCGACAGCGGCGAATGAATCGAGCCGGGAATCGCGAACATGTCGCGCCCCTGTTCCGCCGCCATGCGCGCGGTGATCAGCGAACCCGATTGCAGCGCCGCCTCGACCACCAGCACGCCACGCGCAAGGCCGCTGATGATGCGGTTGCGGCGCGGGAAGTTGGCGGCGATTGCGGGCATGCCGAGCGGATATTCGCTGAGGATGCAGCCGCTTTCGGCGATCTGGTGGGCGAGCGCGCGATTGCGTGCCGGATAGACGAGATCGGCGCCGGTGCCGATGACGGCAATCGTGGAGCCTGCATTGCCGTTCAACTTGATCGCGTGCAGGCCGCCGCGATGGGCGGCAGTGTCGATGCCGAGTGCCATGCCGGACACGACGCACAGTCCGGCCAGGCTCATGGCTTCTGAAAATTTCTCCGCGTTCGCGATGCCTTGTGCGGTCGCATTGCGGCTGCCGACCACGGCCAGCGAGGCACGGGAGAGCAGCTCGACGCGCCCTTTCGCGTACAGCATGATGGGCGGATCGGGGATTTCCAGCAGGGCGGCCGGATAGGCGGGATCTGCCAGCGTCATGACGTGATTGCCGGATTGCGCAGACCATTCGAGCGTGCGTTCGATCAGCGCCTTCACCTGTTCCGATGGCGGTGCAGCCAGTGCAAGCGCTATGCGCGTCGACACGATTTTCTGCAACGCTGGCAGGTCGGCGGCAAAAATGTTTTGCGGAAGACCGAATGCACCGAGCAGGCGGCGCGCCGTCTCCAGTCCGACGCCGGGCGTTTGCTCAAGCCGGAGCCAGTCGGCCAGATCGTCGGCCGGCATTACGGCTGCATCCTGTGAATCGTTGCGACAGAAATGAAAATCGATGCCGGACATGCGCGCTTGTGCGCGATGTCCGGCATCGATGGGGTCGTGCTGGCCTGCATGTGCAGCGGTGTTATTCCGGCGAACGGGCGATGTCGCCGATCTGGACCGAATCCGTCACCTGCATGATCAGGCCGTAGGAGATGTTGTTGAACACGCGGAAGATGAACAGATCGCCATACTGCTCATCCGGCAGCTTGATCGTTTCCTTGCCGGTGCTGCTGGTCGTATCCACAGCCATGCGGCCCAGGCGCTGCAGTTCCAGCACGGTGCCGATGTCGATACCGTCCTTGCTGCCGCGATTGATCGATACGATCTGATTCTGTCCTGCATTGGTAACACCGCCATAGATCGAGACCACGTTCGCCGCAATCGGTTGTTCCGGCGCGTGCGGCACGAAGTTGATGAACGGCGTCGGTTCGACAGGCAGCAGGCGGTCGCCGATGCCCATTTCTTCCTTCACATTCGTCACGGTGAACGTATGCGGTTCGGCGTCGTTGGTGCTCAGGCGCTGCAGGGTCAGTTCGCCCAGATAGACGGCTTCGTATCCGATGACCTGCTTCGTGACCGGGTCCGTCAGCGGCTTGCCGGGGCGGAATGCCTGGAAGCCGGTGCGGCCGTCGAGTTCGCCGCGCACATACGCCTTGTCGCCGTTGCCGAGCACGACGCGGCCTTCCTGCGTTGCGACGATGCGTGGCGTGTTATTGAGCTGATCTACTTCGACGATCAGCGGTTTGGTCAGGAACGGCCCGATCTCGGACATCGAAATCGTGGCGATGGCAGTCGTGCCGGAATCGGTACCGCGTATTTGCGGGGACAGGCGCACGGTCGGCGTGCCGCTGCTGTCGCCCATGCCTTTGCCGAGTCGCAGGCGGCCTGCAGCACGGTCGAAATAAACGATCTGGCCCGGATAGATCCAGTGCGGATTGCGGATCTGGTCGCGATTCATGTCCCAGACCTGCGGCCAGCACCAAGGACGCTGCAGGAATTTCCCGGAGATATCCCACAAGGTATCGCCGCGCACGACGACGTGCTGATCCGGCGCATTGGGCAAAAACGCGCAGCGGGCATTGGCCGATACCGTTTTCGACGGTGTCTGGGCAGAAGCGGTTGCGGGCAGGATTGTGGAAGCGAAAGCGAGGAAAAGTGCAGCTGTGCTAAAATTTTTCATGGTTTGTCCGGTGAGCTTGACCAAATTGTGACGCCATTACTGTGCTGCAGCATATTGCTCACGAAACAATTGCTTCGTGAAAAAACTTGCCAAATTGAATCAAATTCTGCACATAAATCCTTGAAGTAGCAAGAAGAACCACGTTGTTAACCTGCCGCCTTGTTGCGCAAAAGCCGTATGTCCATATTAAATATCCTGCGTTATCCCGATTCGCGTTTGCACAAGATCGCCAAACCGGTGACCCTGTTCGACGCACGCATCAAGACGCTGGTCGCCGACATGGCGGAAACCATGTACGACGCGCCGGGCGTGGGTCTGGCGGCGTCCCAGGTCGATGTGCATGAGCAGGTGATCGTCATCGACACCTCGGAAACCCGCAGCGAGTTGCGCGCCTACATCAACCCCGAAATCGTCTGGGCCAGCCCGGAAATGCAGGTCTACGATGAAGGCTGCCTGTCGGTACCCGGCATTTACGACGGCGTCGAACGGCATGCGCAGGTCCGGGTGCGTGCTTTCGATGCAGACGGCAAGCAGTTCGAGCTGGACGCCGAGGGTTTGCTGGCCGTCTGTATCCAGCATGAAATGGATCACCTGAAGGGCAAGGTTTTCGTCGAATACCTGTCGCCGCTGAAGCGCAATCGCATCAAGGCCAAAATGCTGAAGGAAGAGCGCGAGCTGGCGCGCAGTGGGTCGCGCGCCGCCCAGCGCTGATTTATCCGGCATTCACATCAATGTACGCGGGGCCGGTTGTACGGCCCGCGTCGCACAGCATCGATTTGAAACTGCATCCAGTTGCCTTGCGGCATCCGGTGCGCATTCCACGGCTGCCGTACTACAATCGCTTCCATGAAAATCATATTCGCCGGCACGCCGGAATTCGCTGCAGTCGCATTGGCGTCGCTGCACGATGCCGGCTTCGACATTCCCCTCGTACTGACGCAGCCGGATCGCCCGGCCGGACGCGGCATGCAATTGCACGCATCGGCCGTCAAGCAGTTTGCGCTGGCGCACGGCATGCCGGTCGCGCAGCCGGTTTCGCTGCGACGCGATGGAAAGTATCCGGAAATTGCGGCGGAAGCCCATGCATTGCTGAAGGCGACGCCGCACGACGTGATGGTGGTTGCCGCCTACGGCCTGATCCTGCCGCAGTCAGTGCTGGATATTCCGCCGCGCGGTTGCATCAACATTCATGCATCGCTGCTGCCGCGCTGGCGCGGCGCGGCGCCGATCCATCGCGCGATCGAAGCGGGCGACAGCGAAACCGGCGTCACCATCATGCAGATGGAACTCGGTCTGGATACCGGGCCGATGCTGGCGATACAACGCCTGCCGATTGCAGTCGATGACACCACGTCAAGTCTGCACGACAAACTCGCCAGACTGGGCGGCGACATGATCGTCGACACCTTGCGTCAACTCGAAAAAGGCGCATTGCCTGCCACACGGCAGCCGGATGCCGGGGCGAACTACGCAGCCAAGATCGGCAAGGAAGAAGCCGCGCTCGACTTCACGCAGCCGGCCGAACTGCTGGCGCGCAAGATTCGCGCATTCAATCCCTTCCCCGGCGCGGCTGCGCATTTCGACGGTACGCCGGTCAAGTTCTGGTGCGCGGAAGCCGTGCCATCCGGAGAATGGAAGCCGGGCCAGGTCATCGCTGCCAATCCGCAGGATGGCGTCGTGATTGCGTGCGGCGACGGCGCATTGCGCATCGCCGAGTTGCAGAAGCCGGGCGGCAAGCGTCTGCCCGCGGCTGAATTCCTCAAGGGGTTTCCGCTGGAAGGCGGATGCTTCAGCTAGGCATGCACCTGGCATGCCGGCGGTGCCGGTACGCCGTCCTCACCATTCCGCAAACCATTGATTGCACGTATAATTTTTCATGCGCCGATTTGATTGAAAGGTCAAACCAGCTTGCGGGCGCAGTGTCGCACTCCACAGGGTGCTTCATATAAATACTGCTAAAGCGGAGGTTGGTGATAAACCCGGTCCCGTTTTACAGGCCGGGTTTTTGCATTTATGCAGCAGAATCAAGCAGTCAAACGATAACGGAATCACAAACAATGAAACGCGACGCTATTTCCCCAACCGAAGTGCTTCTGCGCGATCTGATGGCGCGCCGCATCCTGATTCTGGATGGTGCGATGGGCACGATGATTCAGCAATACAAGCTGACGGAAGAGGATTATCGCGGCACGCGTTTCGCCGACTTCACCGTGCCGGGCAAGGAAATTTTCGTCAAGGGCAACAATGAATTGCTGTCACTGACGCGGCCCGATGTGATCAGTGAAATCCACGAACAGTATCTGGCTGCCGGCGCCGATCTGATCGAAAGCAATACCTTCGGCGCGACCACCGTGGCGCAGGACGATTACCACATGGGCCATCTGGCCTACGAAATGAACGTGGCCTCGGCGCGCCTGGCGCGCGCTGCATGCGACAAGTATTCGACACCCGATCGCCCGCGCTTCGTTGCCGGCGCTCTGGGGCCGACACCGAAGACGGCATCGATCTCGCCCGACGTCAACGATCCGGCTGCGCGCAACGTCACGTTCGATCAACTCGTGACCGCGTATCTGGATCAGACGCGCGGGCTGGTGGAAGGCGGCGCCGATGTGCTGCTGGTCGAAACCATCTTCGATACGCTGAACTGCAAGGCCGCGCTGTTCGCGATCGATCAGTTCTTCGAGGAATCCGGCAAGCGTTTCCCGATCATGATTTCCGGCACCGTCACCGATGCATCGGGCCGCATTCTGTCGGGACAAACCGTGCCGGCGTTCTGGCATTCGATCCGTCATGCGCAGCCGCTGACGGTCGGCCTGAATTGCGCGCTTGGTGCGGCGTTGATGCGCCCTTATGCGGAAGAACTGTCGAAGATCGCCGACACCTATGTCTGCATTTATCCGAACGCGGGTTTGCCCAATCCGATGAGCGACACCGGCTTCGATGAAACGCCGGATGTCACCTCGTCGCTGCTGAGGGATTTTGCCGAAAGCGGTTTCGTCAACATCGCCGGCGGCTGCTGCGGCACGACGCCGGAGCACATCAAGGCGATTGCCGAAATCGTGGCCAACATTGCACCGCGTGTGATTCCGGCGGTCGAGCCGACATTGAAATTGTCGGGCCTTGAGCCATTCGTCATCGACGATCAATCGCTGTTCGTCAACGTCGGCGAGCGTACCAACGTCACCGGTTCGAAGGCGTTTGCACGCCTGATCATCAACGAGCAATACGATGAAGCGCTGGCTGTCGCGCGCCAGCAGGTCGAGAACGGCGCACAGGTCATCGATATCAATATGGACGAGGCAATGCTCGATTCGCAAGCCGCGATGTCGCGCTTCCTGAATCTGGTGGCGTCCGAACCCGATATCGCGCGCGTGCCGATCATGATCGATTCGTCCAAATGGTCGGTGATCGAAGCAGGACTGAAATGCGTGCAGGGCAAGGCCATCGTCAACTCGATCTCGATGAAAGAGGGCGAGGAAAAATTCCTGCATGAAGCGAAGCTGTGCCGTCGTTACGGCGCGGCCGTGATCGTGATGGCCTTCGATGAAAAAGGCCAGGCCGATACGTTCGAGCGCAAGATCGAAATCTGCGAACGCGCGTACAACCTGCTGGTAAAAGAAGTCGGCTTCCCACCGGAAGACATCATCTTCGATCCGAACATTTTCGCGATCGCAACCGGCATCGAAGAACACAATAACTACGCAGTCGACTTCATCAATTCGGTACGCTGGATTAAAGAGAATTTGCCGCGCGCGAAAATCAGCGGCGGCGTGTCCAACGTCAGCTTCAGCTTCCGCGGCAACGATCCCGCGCGCGAAGCGATCCACACCGTGTTCCTGTATCACGCGATCAAGGCCGGCATGACGATGGGCATCGTCAACGCCGGCATGGTCGGCGTGTACGACAATTTGCCGGCCGAGTTGAAAGAGCGCGTCGAAGATGTTGTGCTGAATCGTCGCGAAGATGCGACCGAACGCATGATCGAAATCGCATCGACTTTAAAAGCCGGCGACAAGAAAGAAGAAGCCACGCTCGAATGGCGCAGCGGCACCGTGCAGCAACGCCTCGCGCATGCGCTGGTGCAAGGCATCACGCAATGGATCGTGGAAGACACCGAAGAAGCGCGGCAGGAACTGCTCGGCAACGGCGGGCGTCCTATTCATGTGATCGAAGGCCCGTTGATGGACGGCATGAACATCGTCGGCGATTTGTTCGGTCAGGGAAAAATGTTTTTGCCGCAAGTCGTCAAATCCGCGCGCGTGATGAAGCAGGCGGTTGCGCATCTGATTCCGTTCATCGAGGAAGAAAAGCGTCTGCTGCAGGAACAGACCGGCATCGTCAGCAAGCCGAAAGGCAAGATCGTCATTGCGACCGTCAAGGGCGACGTGCATGACATCGGCAAGAACATCGTGTCGGTCGTGCTGCAATGTAATAATTTTGAAGTCGTCAACATGGGCGTGATGGTGCCGTGCTCGGAAATTCTTGCACGGGCAAAAGCAGAGAACGCAGACATCATCGGTTTGTCCGGCCTGATCACGCCGTCGCTGGAAGAAATGGCTTACGTCGCCAAGGAAATGCAGCGCGACGAATATTTCCGCGGTTTGAAAATGCCGTTGCTGATCGGCGGCGCGACCACGAGCCGTGCGCATACTGCAGTCAAGATTGCACATAACTACGATGGCCCGGTCGTCTACGTTCCCGATGCGTCGCGTTCGGTCTCGGTCGCGCAGTCGCTGCTGACGCCGGAACAGCGCGATGCCTATATCGCGGAAATTGCGACTGACTACGAGCGCATTCGCGAGCAGCATGCGAACAAAAAAGCGGTACCGATGCTATCGCTGGCTGACGCACGCGCCAACAAAATGAAGTTGTCATTCACCGGCAACGAAGCGCCGGTCAAACCGAAATTCATTGGTCGTCGCGAATTCCGCAATGTCGATCTGGCGACCATCGCCCGCTATATCGATTGGGGTCCGTTCTTCCAGACCTGGGATCTGGCCGGGCCGTATCCGGCAATTCTGACTGACGAAGTGGTCGGTATCGAAGCGACCAAGGTCTTCGCCGAAGGGCAGGCGTTACTGAAGAAAGTCATCGATGGCCGCTGGCTGACCGCCAACGGCGTGATTGCACTGTTGCCGGCGAACACCGTCAATGACGATGACATCGAGGTCTACACCGACGAAACGCGTACGCAAGTCGCTTTTACGTACTTTGGTGTGCGGCAACAGACAGTCAAGCCGATCATCGACGGTGTACAACGTCCCAATCAGTGCCTGTCCGACTTCATTGCGCCGAAATCGTCCGGCATTGCCGACTACATCGGTTTGTTTGCAGTGACGGCAGGACTGGGTATCGAGAAATACGAAAAACGCTTTGAAGATGCGCACGACGATTATTCGTCGATCATGCTGAAATCGCTGGCCGATCGTCTGGCTGAAGCATTTGCCGAACACCTGCATGAACGGGTGCGCAAGGATCTGTGGGGCTACGCGAGCGACGAGCAACTGAGCAATGAAGCGTTGATCAAGGAACAGTACAGCGGCATTCGTCCTGCTCCGGGTTATCCGGCGTGTCCGGAACACACGGTCAAGGCCGATATGTTCAAGACGCTGCAGGCGGAAGACATCGGCATGCAGCTGACGGAGTCGTTTGCAATGTTCCCCGGTGCGGCGGTATCGGGTTTCTACTTCGCGCATCCGGAAGCGAAATATTTTGTGGTCGGCAAGATCGGTGACGATCAAGTCAACGACATGGCAACAAGAAGGGGCGTCGCCAAGGAAGACATCGAACGATGGCTGGCGCCGAATTTATCCTGACAAACTAGAAAAACATGCGCACAAGAATAATCTGGAAAGACCGTTCGTTAAAAAGCAAATTCCTGATTATTCTTGGCAGTGTTTCGGCCACGCTGCTGGTCGTACTGCTGGCGTTGAATCTGACGCTCGGCGACAAAAAAGTCCACGAAGAGATTCCCCGGCTCTACTCGGTCGCCGATCCGCAATTCGAGCGCACGATGGGCGTCCTGATGGGCCCCGCCATTCTCGGCGGCAATCACACGCAGGCACTGGTCAACGGCTCGGAGATTTTCCCGTCGATGCTCGAAGCGATTCGCGGCGCGCAAAAAACCATTAATTTTGAAACCTACATTTACTGGTCGGAAGCGATCGGCAAGGAATTTGCCGATGCCTTCGCCGAGCGTGCGCGCGCCGGCGTCAAGGTGCATGTGCTGGTCGACTGGGTCGGCAGCAGCAAGATGGAGCAATCGTATCTCGATGAAATGGAGAAGGCGGGTGTCGAAGTGCGCAAATACCATCCGCTGAAGTGGTACAACCTCGCGCGCATCAACAATCGCACGCACCGCAAGCTGCTCGTGGTTGACGGCAAGATCGGTTTCACCGGCGGTGTCGGTATCGCCGGCCAATGGACCGGCCATGCGCAGGATCCCGATCACTGGCGCGACATGCATTATCGCGTCGAAGGCCCGGTCGTCGCGCAAATGCAGGCGGTGCTGATCGACAACTGGATCAAGACCACCGGCAAAGTGCTGGACGGTCCCGATTATTTTCCCGAGTTGAAAGCGGTCGGCGACGATCACGCGCAAATGTTCAGCAGCTCACCGCAAGGCGGTAGCGAAAGCATGCGCTTGATGTATCTGCTGGCGCTGACTGCAGCACAAAAAACGATCCATCTGTCGATTTCGTATTTCGTGCCGGACGACATGACGCGTCAGATATTGATCGATGCCGCCAGGCGCGGTGTGAAGGTGCAAATCATCGTGCCGGGCGAACACATGGACGTCGATGTAGTGCGTCGCTCATCACGTGGCATGTGGGGCGAGCTATTGCAGGCCGGTGTCGAGATTTATGAGTACGAGCCGACGATGTACCACTGCAAGGTGATGATCATTGACGGCTTGATGGTGTCGGTCGGCTCCACCAATTTTGACGATCGCTCATTCCGCATGAACGATGAGGCAAATCTGAATATTTACAACGCGCAGTTTGCCGCGAAGCAGATCGCTATATTCAATGACGATCTAAAGCATTCGCATCGCATCACCTATGCTGCATGGAAGAATCGGCCGCTGACTGAAAAACTGCACGAGCATATCGCCGGATTGTTCAGTTCAATGCTGTGACGTAGCGACACGCTTGAATTAACCGACTGGCTGACCGTCGATAAAGACTTTCAATTCACTTGGCAGAAACGCTGTCCATGTTTCGTTAGTGGTCAGCGGTTCGGTGACGATGATGGCGACGCGATCGGTCGGCGTCGTCACTTCCGAAAAATCCACCTTCATGTCCTGATCGCTCAGTACCGCTTCGGAAAACGGATATTGCCGCACGATGTAATGCAGGTTGGTCGAGCAATGCGCGAACAGCAGCGAACCATCCGACAGCATCATGTTGAACGTGCCATATACGGCAATTTCCCCGGTCAATTCCTGAATGGCTGCAGTCAGTTCCGCCAGCGGGGGCAAGGCATCGCCGAAGCGGCGTCGCAGTTCCTGCAGGATGTAGCAGAACGCGGCCTCGCTGTCGGTGGTGCCGACCGGCTGGTAGGGGCCTTCCAGCTTCGGCATGAAATTCTTCAGGTCGCCGTTATGGGCGAAGACGAAATAGCGTCCCCATAATTCCCGCACGAACGGATGGCAGTTTTCCAGCGCGACGCGTCCCTGCGTGGCCTTGCGAATATGCGCAATGACGTTCTTGGATTTGATCGGAAAGTGACGGATCAGTTCGGCGACCGGCGATTCGACCGCTGCCTGATAATCGACGAAGTGCCGCACGCCGGCACCTTCAAAAAAAGCGATGCCCCAGCCGTCGTTGTGATGATCGGTGCCGCCGCCGCGCGTCGCAAAACCGGTAAAGCTGAAGACGATATCAGTCGGGATATTGCAGTTCATTCCAAGAAGCTGGCACATGGTCTGGCAATTTCGCTCAAGAAGAGTTGTCGGAAGGTGGGGCAACACAGTATCACGACTGGCCGGTTTACTGCCCGGCCTTGCCAGCGGTGCGGATGTCTTACGGCAGCAGGACGTTGCAACGCCACAGCGCATGGCCCGATGCCTGATATTTCTGTTCGAACGGTGTGATCGCCTGTTGCGGCGCATGCGGTTCGCAGGCGACTTGCAGGCCGCTCAGTTGCGTCAGTGCGGCGGCGAATTCATCGATGTAGATGCGCCAGTTGCTGCGGCATTCCAGCCGGCCGCCGAGCGCAACGATGGTGGGGAAGACGGCGTGTCCGTGCCAGCGGCGTGCCAGATGGCCGATCTTGGGCCATGGATTCGGATAAAGAATGTAATGACGTTCCGGAAAAATATCGTGCTGCAGAAGCAGTCGCCAGTAATCGACCAGATCCGCGCGCATGCAAATGAAATTGTCCGGCACATCTTCAGGCCATTGTGTATTACGGGCAATGCGATCCGCCGATTGATCGATGCCGATAACGAAGTGATCGGGGAATTGCGCGGCCAGATGCAAGGTCGACAGGCCGACACCGCAGCCGGCATCCAGAATCAGCGGCTTGCGACCTGCCGCTTCCCATGCGGCGATGCTGCGGTCGAAAGCGGTGCGATTGTAGTCGGTGACGGGTTTCTGAAAAGTGCTGGATGCATGCCGTGCAACCAGTGCGCGCAGCTGGACATGCACATCGGATTGACGGCTGACGATGAGATGGGAATTCGCGTGCATCGCGACCGGAACGAAGGAAAGTGGAAATCAAAAAAACGCCTGCATGATCCGTATGGATTCATGCAGGCGCAGCACAGGACAAATTTTATGCGAGAAGCGTCTTAATGAAAAGTGAGCGGCTGGTTCATCATCAGATCGTAGCTGCCGAGGAAATCATCGATTTCCTCTTCATTCGGTTCGCTTGCAATCAGTTCCCGCACATTCTGCCGGAAGGATTCCGCCATTGCGCCGCCGATGAAAATCTCTCGTTTGGACGGTTTGTCCATGATTTCATAGCCGCCGAAACGCAGTGCATCGCGGCCGTCATCCACGCCGAATTCCACCACGCTGTACTGCTCGCTGTTGTAGATCAAGTTCATACATCCTCCTGTTGCGATCGCAATCAACATTCATTGCACTGTCAGGAACATGGCGCTGAATGCAGGTAATTTCAACCCTTGAGCGGTCTTGCCATATCGATGCCCCTGAGTTGGTAACGGTAATTTGCGGAAAAGGTTGAGGAAAGAATACCGTGCGGGAATGTAATTCCTGACGCTTGCCAAGATGGCATGCATGGAATGCAAGAAATCAGATCGGTGCAGGCGGATCAGACGAAATGTCCGCGGTGAGCGAGAGCAGCGTGTCGTATGGCGGCTGGGTAAGGAAGAGGCGTAGCTGTTCGATGTGTTCGCTGTTGGCGACGCCGATATACAGGCGTGCCGGTTTGTTGCGCAGCATGCGATTGAGTGTGACGCGCATGACCAGATTGCCCGTACAGCACATGCAGCCGGGTGCGATGCGGGAGATGTTCAGATCGGGGTGTGCGGCCGATGCGGTGGAAGCATCGAGGACGCTGCCGCCCTCGGGCAGGCCTTCGAGGATGATTGCGGTGTGCAGGCGGGGATCGAGCAGGGCGGCAATGGTCGCTTCGCGGTGCGAGGCATGATTGCCGGTGACGAGGGACGCGAGGGTCATATCCCTCGTTTGGCGATCTTGCCCGGTTCCACGCCCAGTTGCTTGAGCTTGCGATACAGATGGGTGCGTTCCAGTCCGGTTTTTTCCGCGACACGCGTCATGCTGCCGCCTTCCTGTCCGAGGTGATGTTCGAAGTAGGCGCGCTCGAATGCATCGCGCGCTTCGCGCAGCGGCAGTTCGAACGAGGCCGTGAAGAATTGCGTATCGGCCGACATCAGTGCTACCGGTGCGGCGGTCGGATAAAGCTGGCCGGCGGCGGAAGACAGCGATTTTTCAACCGGTGCCAGGTGTCCTTCCGTTGCGGCGATCGGCGCGCGAACGGGCGGTGATGGCGGACGCAGCACTTCCTGTCCTCGCGTCAGCCCCTGTTGCACGGCCTTCAGCAGCTTCTGCAGCGAAATCGGCTTCTCGAGGAAATTGAGTGCACCGATGCGTGTGGCTTCGACGGCGGTATCGATCGTTGCATGACCCGACATCATGATGACGGGCATGCTCAGCAAACCGTCGCGCTGCCATTCTTTCAGAAGGGTAACGCCGTCGGTATCGGGCATCCAGATATCGAGCAGGACCAGATCCGGCTTGCCGGCTGCGCGAAATTCGCGCGCCTGCTGGGCATTCTCAGCCGTTGTAACGACGTGTCCTTCATCCCCGAGGATTTCGGACAGCAGTTCGCGAATCCCCATCTCGTCGTCGACAACTAGAATATTGGCCATGTGTTCATCTCCTTCATCTCGATTGCACCCTTCTGCTTTCCGGCCTCACAGCAGCCTTCATCAAGAAGATAACTTTAACAGCAAAATTGCCACCTTTGCACCATTCGTCGTGACGCGATTCTTGATATCGATGCGTCCGCCGTGTTCTTCTATGATTTTCTTCACCATCGGCAGGCCCAGGCCGGTGCCTCGCGGTTTCGAGGTGATGTAAGGCTCGAATGCATGCGCCAGGATCTTCGGCGCAAAACCGGGACCGTTATCGCTGATCGACAGTTGCACGGCATTGCTGACCGCACCGTCGGAACTGCGGTAATGGATTTCCTCGGTAACGATGTCGATCCGCGGCGCATCCTTGCCCACGCGATCGGCTGCGGGTTTCTCCGCGACTGCATCCTGCGCATTCTGCAGGAGGTTGTGAATGACCTGGCGCAACTGGGTCTGGTCGCCCATGATCTGCGGCAGTCCTTCCGCCAGCGATGCGTGGATGATATCCCTGTCGTCGCCGGCCAGGTAGAGATGCAGAATTTCCTCGATCAATGCATTCAGGTCGAGCGGCGACAATACCGCCGGCGGCGCTTTTGCATAATCGCGGAAATCGTCGACCATGCGCTTCATGGCCGATACCTGATTGACGATGGTGGCGGTGCTGCGTTCGAGCACCTGCGCATCCTGTTCATTCAGTTTGCCTTCCAGCTTCATGTGCAGGCGTTCGGCCGAGAGCTGGATCGGTGTCAACGGATTCTTGATTTCATGCGCCAGGCGCCGCGCGACTTCGCCCCATGCGATCGAGCGCTGCGCGGAGATGACGTCGGAGATATCGTCGAACACGACAACGTAGCCGCTTTCCCGCACGGCCGGCAGGCGGGAGCCGCGTGCCAACAGCGAAATATCGTTTTCCGCTTCGGAGCCATCGATGCGGCGCGGCACGTCGATCTGATGCTGCCAGTGAAGATTTTCGGTTCCCTTGCCACCGGCTGCCGATTGCGCACTTTGTGCGGAAAACGATTGCGTGATGACCTGCGCAAAGATGCTCAGGCCTTCGATTTCATTCAGCGGCTTGCCGATGTGCTGGGCGAAATCATGCTGCAGGATGCGTTCGACCGATTCGTTGCACGTTACCAGCCTGAAGTTGCGATCGAGGACCATCACGCCGGCCGACATGTTGGCCAGTACCGATTCCAGATAGGCCTTCGCCGCTTCCAGTTCCGTGCGATTTTTCTCCACCGAGGCGCGCGCATCGAACAGCTGGCGCGTCATCGCATTGAACGATTGCGTCAGCGTGCCGAGTTCATCCGAGGTGGCGACGATCGGGCGCGGCGACAGATTGCCTTCCGCCACGGCCTTGGTGCCTTCGGCCAGCAGCAACAGCGGTTTCGCCAGATCGCTGGCGATCAGGAACGCGCCGGCAATGGCGCCGAAGATCGCCAGCAGCAGCGTCAACGTCAGCGTCACGATGTAGATTTTGCGCAGGCCGGTGCGCGCCAGGTAACGTTCCTGATATTCGCTGTAGGCGACGCGCAATGCTTCCGCATTCACCGCCAGTTGGGTCGGAACCGGTTGCATCAATTGCAGGTAACGGGATTCGGTCTGCAGCGCGAGCGCGCGACTGGACGTCGGAATTTCAACCACGACGCGCAGGCGCAGGTTGTTCGTCGGATTGGCTACCGGTGCAGTAATGGTGTTGGTATCGGAAGCCGGTCCGCTGTTGTCCTGGAAATCCGCGTTGCCTTCAATCGCTGCATAGCCGCGCGTGACACGCGATTGCCGCAGCATTTCCGCCGTGGGGAAATCAGGCAGCAATGCACCCAGCTGTGCACCGGCGCTGGCAACCATCTGCCCGTTGCCGGTGACGATCAGCGCATCCTGCATCAGGTTCTGGTCGCGCATGCGCGACAGCTGTGTGATCTGTGTTGCATCCGACATGTCGGATAGTTCCAGCGCCATGTTGCGCGCCTTCACCTGCAATTCGTTGAGCGAGGAATCGAGCGCCGAGCGGCCGAGATTAAGGCCGGATTCGAGCGCGGATTCGACCCGCACGTCGAACCAGGATTCGATCGAGCGCGAGACGAACTGCACCGATACCGTATAGATGACCGCGCCCGGCAGAATGCCGATGATGGCAAACAGCAGCACCAGTCGCGCCATCAGTCGGGAGCCGAACTTGCCGCGGCGGTAACGCTTGTACAAACGTACGAGCAGTAGCACGACCAGCATCAGCAGCGCAGCCGCGACGATGGCATTGAGAATCAGCAGCCATGGATAGTTGCGCTCGAACGAGTTGGAATTTTCCGAGGCCGACGCCAGCAGGAACAACAGGATACTGACAACGGCGCCGCCAACAATGAGCAAATACCGGAGTAGCCGTGTCACTGTCGATCCGCCGTGAAAACGAAGTGCTCCCAGTCCGAGGACAGGCGCCAGTCGCTGCTGTTCAGTGCATGCACCTGGAACGGTTTCGGCAGTTGCGCCACGTCGAGCTGCATGCGGACCGCGACGTCATACGTGCCGCCCGGTTTGAATGTATTCCTGTCGGCGACGACCCAGCGGTTCGGACGGCGCACCATGGCCAGCGCATCGTCCAGCGAGTCGAAGCTCTGGTGGAGACGGCCGGTGATGGCGGCGTAATACTGGCGCGTGAGAACGTTGTACGAAATGCGGATGGTTTGCGAGTCGGTGATTTCCTTCGCGTCGAACCAGTACCAGCGCGGGCGCGTGATCTCGATTTCGGTCGTGAAGTAGAGCGGGATGCCGCGCATTAACGCATCTTCAAGGCCGCGGTTCAAATCGAAGTCGTAGGTGGCGGAAAGCCGATAACCCTCGTCGCTGTTTTCCAGATGCGCCTGCTGGATATCGATGCCGTCCGCATGCGCGGGCGCGTGTTGCAGCGAGAACGCTAGCAGCAGAATGGCGCACAGCCAGTAAAACGGAAAGGAAAGTTTTCTTTTCACGCATGTTGCGGCGAATGAATCCGCCGGCAGAGTAAATTGTTCAGGTTAAAAAGATCAAGACGCGGTTTTCTGGAACAGCGCGTAAAACAATCCGTCGTGATTCTGTACGGCATCGGCAGTCGGCAGCAACTGGCCGGGCGCGGGCAGACGGGTCGCATTGTTGCGCAGCGCGAATGCCGCTGCCTGTGCCTCCGACTCCTGCGGCCATACCGAACATGTCACAAACAGCAATTTACCATCCGCTCGCACCATCTGCCAAAGGTTGTCGAGGATTGTGGCGGAAATTGACGACAGTTGCGCGGCATCGGCCTTGCGCCGCAGCCAGCGGATATCCGGATGACGCCGCACAATGCCCGATGCAGTACACGGCACGTCGGCCAGGATGCGATCGAACAATTTGCCGTCCCACCAATCCTGACTGCCAGCGTCGCCTGCAATCAAGGTCGCCTGCAGTTGCAGGCGTTGCAGATTCTCGTCGATACGCGTCAGACGGCGCGCGTCGTTGTCCAGCGCGATCAGTTCGACATCGGCAGCTTCCAGAATGTGGCCGCTTTTTCCGCCGGGGGCAGCGCAGGCATCCAGCACGCGCATGCCATCGTGCAGATCGAGCAGGGCCGCTGCATGCTGTGCGGCTGCATCCTGCACCGATACCAGCCCATCGCTGAATCCGGGAATCTGCAGAACCGGCGTTGGTTGCGCCAGCCGGACGGCATCGGTGCCGATGCGCACGGCATCGACTGCCTGCGCCGACAGCATGGCGAGATAATCATCCACCGTGATCCTGCGTTTGTTGACGCGCAGCGTCAGCGGCGGCGCAGCATTGCCCGCTTCCAGAATCGATTGCCAGTCCTGCGGATAAGCTGATCGCATGCGATCGATCCACCAGTCCGGATAATTCCAGCGCGCTTTCTGCGTGCCAGCATGACTCTTCAGCAGTGTTTCCCGTTCGCGCAGGAAACGCCGCAGGACCGCGTTGACCATACCCTTGGCATGCGCCATTTCGGAATCAGCGGCCGCGGCCGTGACGGCCTGATCGACCAGCGTGAATGCGTTGTAGCGCGCATTCTCTTCGTTCTCGTCCGGATCCGACAACAGGCCGAGCGCGCAGCACAGCAAGCCATGCAGGATGGCCGGTTCGGTCTGTTTGGTTGTCATTGCGTTGAGCAACGCTTCGGCGCGGCCCATGTGACGCATGCAGTGATAGGAAATATCCTGAATCGCGCCGCGCGCCTGCGGCGTGGCGCCGGTTTTTGCGAAGATCTGCGCCAATGCCTGCGGCAATGCGGTGCCGCTACCGACTGCGGCAACGGCTTGCGCTGCACCGTGCAGGCTGAAGGAAAGCGAATCGGGTTTTAGATGAATGGTTGTCACGCTGGTTTTGCCAAAGCCGGGTTGTCCCGGATGATGCATGCGAACGGAAGGGAAACTTTCCGCGTCATGCTGTTGATTGAATGGCGTGATTGTAGCGGGGCAAACCCGCGCGCGCCCATGAATGATGCATTAATCGGCAATTTATCCGGCATTTGGCCGGATGACATCGCATGCACATAGGCTCACTGCGCGGAATGACGTTGCGGATATGGATTGGATGGAACGAGGATCAGAAGGAAAAAACGAGACGGCCTATGACCATGCAACCGCCCGATTTTATCGATCGCTGTCGGCGACGACGGCGATCGATTGGCATGCTAGACGCCCCACATCACGTCCTGATTTTCCTGATGGGCGGCGCGCAGCATTTCCAGCAGTGGATAGGCGCGCGAAGAAAAACTGACGGATTGCGGCGGTTCATGTTCGTTGTCGTCGCCTTCTTCGCCATGATGGGCCAGTACATCGCGCTGAATGGCTTCGGATGCGATATGGGCCTTGCTGATGGTGATCTCGCCTTCCAGCAGCTTGATGGCGTTGGCGGTTTCCGCGGCGGTGATGACGCCGCGTTTATGATCCTTGTGGAGAAGATCGAGAATCCGGTTCGCGTGTTCTTCGTACATCATTACCTCGGCGGCAGCTTTGGATTTGAACGTGATTAACATGAGCAGCCTCCTTGTTTATTAACAGTGATAAAACGATAGCACGATTCCTGCAAGGGTTCTAGCAAGGATGCATTCATGTCTTTTGCACAAAAGACGCCGGTATTGCCTGCGAAAATGCTTTCAGCGAGGATAGCCGCCCGTCACAGGGTTGCCGTTCGGCATAATGATTTCAGTTGAATTTGAACGAGGAGAAATAGGTGTCGATCGCTTCACGCGCGACAGCCTTTTCCGGGCCGGTTGCGACGATCTGATAGACGCGTTTGTCCTTCGCGACGAAGCGTGCGAACAGCACGCGCGGCTGGCCGTTCGTCGCGGGACCGGCTGCGCCGGTGGCCTCGATTTCGGTCACGGCGAGTTTGCCCGATGCGGCGCTCTGGTCGTTTGCCATCGTCAGCACTTTTTCCTGTTTGATCTTGCCGCGAATGTTGTTGAGCAACGCGGTCTTCATCGCGCCGAGCGACACCTGCGCCTGTGTTGCATCAGGCAGTTCGGCAGTGCCGACCGCAAACGTCACGCCGTCGACTTCGGCGGCCGTCATCGTCATCGATACCTGAATGCCGTTCAAATCGATATTGCGGGAAAAGGTGGCGGGCTTGGCCGGCATCGCGATGACATACGACGCGCTATCGCTGCGAATCTCGCGCCAGTCGAATCGGGGCGAACAGGCGAGCAGCATGGTGGCGGTTGCAATGCAAAGGATGCGGGAGAGAGATGGCGGAACGGATTTCATGGCAAGGAATTGTGCGGGAATGCAGAGTGAGTTCGTGCAGGGTGAAGTTCGGACGGCTATGGTACACCGCCGTCGATGGCGGACGGAACGCCGGCTTTCGCATCGCGGGTTTGTTCCTGTCCGGCCGGAAGCGTAGAATTTGCCGCCGGTCGTGGCAATATGATACCGATGACGGCGACAATATTTCTGTTCAACGAATGACGGGACTGGATTGATGGGAAAACTGCTCGCGATTGATGGCCTGAATATCGTGCGTCGCGTTTATGAAGCCAATGCCGAAACGGACCTGTCTGTGAAAGCCGAGCTTGCGTTGCGCCATTCGCTTGCCTCGTTCCGGAAATTACTGGCAACGCATCAGCCGACGCATGTGCTTCCCGCGTTCGATTTCGGCGGAACCACCTGGCGTCACGATCTGTATCCGCGCTACCGCGAACATCGCGACGCCATGCCGGATGCATTGAAAGCGCAATTGCCGGATTTTTACGCGCAACTGAGCGCATGGGGATTGACGGTCGTTTCCATTCCAGAGGTCGAGGCGGACGATGTCATCGCGACCGGCGTCATGCGCTGGCTGGGCGAAGGGCGCGGCGATGCGATCGTCGCATCGACCGACAAGGATCTGCATGTGCTGATCGCGGACGGTGCGGTGGTCTGGGATCACTTCAAGAACGAATGGCACGACAGCAAGTGGGTCGAGGAAAAATTCGGCGTGCCGCCGGTACTGTTGGGCGATCTGCTGGCATTGACCGGCGATGCGGCGGACGGCATTCCCGGCGTGTCGAAAGTGGGCGTGAAAACCGCCGCGAAATTGTTGCAGAATTACGGCAGCATCGAACGCATCATGGCCGGCGCCGGCATTCTCAAGGATACGCTGGGCGAGCGCCTGCGCAAGGATCAGGAGCAGCTTGCCGTCTCGCGCAAATTGGTCGCATTGAAAACCGATGTGCAGCTTGGCGTCACATGGAACAGACTCGCATTCGATGCGTCGCAGTTCGATTAAGCCGCCTGCATGTCTTCAACAAGGAACTTCGCATGACCGAACAAGATCAACGCTACATCGTCCAGCAACGCAAGATCAGCCCGGATGGCAAGGATCTGCCGGTCTATGCAAGAGTGATGAAAAGCAAGGATGGGATATTCGAAGGCGTCTCGTTCATACGCAGCAGGGAAAAGGCATCCATCATGACGATGGCGGAAGCACAACAGGCGGTTGCCTGGGCGAGAAAAAAGAAACCGCTCGCCAGCTTGTACGAAACGACGATCATCGACAGCGCGTCGTGAACGGAATTCACGCTTCGTGAGGTATTTCCAGCGAAAGGAAAAAGCATGCGACGCATCATCCTGGCAGGCATTTTTGCTGCAGCAGCCATCAGCGCATCCGCATCGTCGCCCGATGCGTGGCAGGCCTTGTTCGATGCGACCGCCAATGCGTGCCTGCAGAGAAGCGGATTGAGCGATCCGAAGATCGTCGAAGGCCCGGTGATTTTTTCCGCATCGATTCTGTACCGTGTCAGCGGCATCTGGCCACAGCCGCACATGAAGGGGCAGATCGGCAGCATCTATTGTCTGCATCCGTATCCGAAGGGCGAGCCGGAGATTGTCGACGCGCGCTAGAGGTGAAAAATCCATTTACGGCATCGAGCGCGGTCTGGCATCGCACCCGATGCCGCTCATTTTTTTATTGTTCCCGCATCGCCCTGCGATATTGAATCGCTTCCGCCACATGCGGCTGGCTGATTGCCGGCGCGTCCGCCAGGTCGGCGATGGTGCGTGCGACTTTCAGCACCCGATGATAGGCGCGCGCCGACCAGTTCAGGCGCGTCATGGCGGTGCGCAGCAATTGCTCGCCGCCCGTGTCGGGACGGCAGTGCGCATCGATCTCGCCGCCGGATAGCAGATTGTTGTGCTTTCCCTGCCGCGCGAGTTGTCGCGACGATGCAGATGCGACGCGTTGCGCGACGTCGGTCGATGCCTCGCTCTTCACCTGTCCGAGCAAATCGTCGTGCGGCAATGCGCCAACCTGAATCTGCATGTCGATGCGATCGAGCAACGGACCGGAAATTTTTCCCTGATAACGCGAGACAATGTCCGGCGTGCAGCGGCATTTGTTCGACGGATGCCCGAGGTAGCCGCACGGACACGGATTCATCGCTGCAATCAGTTGAAAGCGCGCAGGAAAATCCGCCTGCCGAGCAGCGCGCGAAATGGTGATCTGTCCGGATTCCAGCGGTTCGCGCAGCACTTCCAGAACGGCGCGGCTGAATTCAGGCAATTCATCGAGGAAAAGAACGCCGCGATGCGCGAGCGAGATTTCTCCCGGACGCGGCGTCCCGCCACCACCGACCAGCGCCACGCCGGACGCCGTATGGTGCGGCGCGCGGTACGGACGGACTTTCCAGCGCGCGGCGGTGAAGCCGCTTGTCAGGGATTGCACGGCGGCGGATTCCAGCGCTTCGTCATCGGTCATCGGCGGCAGGATGCCGGCGAAGCGCGCCGCCAGCATCGATTTGCCGGTTCCCGGCGGCCCGACCATCAACAGGCTGTGCGAACCGGCGGCCGCGACTTCCAGTGCGCGCTTCGCCTGTGCCTGTCCTTTTACATCCGCCAGATCGGGATAGTCGGGACGCACGGTTGCCGGCATTGCGACATGACGCGTCAGGCGCGCATCCGGATCGCGCGCGGCGAAATGCGCGCATACCTGCAGCAGCGAATCGGCAGGCAGGATCGTGACGTCGTTCACCAGCGCGGCCTCGTCGGCATTCATGCGCGGCAGGATGAATGCGCGCTGTTTGCCGTTGCGGTCGCGGCTGCGATGCATGGCGAATGTCATCGCCAGTGCACCGCGAATCGGGCGCAGTTCACCGGACAGCGACAGCTCGCCGGCGAATTCATATTGATCCAGCGTATCGGCCGGCATCTGCCCGGATGCGGCAAGGATACCCAATGCGATCGGCAAATCGAAACGGCCGGATTCCTTCGGCAGATCCGCGGGCGCGAGATTGACCGTGATCCTGCGTGCCGGGAATTCGAAGCCGGCATTCTGTAGCGCGGCGCGCACCCGGTCCTTGGATTCCTTGACCTCGGTTTCAGGCAAGCCGACGATGGTGAAGCTGGGAAGGCCGTTGGCCAGATGAACTTCGACGACGACTTCAGGCGCCTGCATGCCGGCCAGGGCGCGGCTTGTCAAAACGGCTAGGCTCATTGCAATCCCTTGTTGTTATTGTTGTGCATGGCGATGTCAGTGCTTGCAGTGCCTGACGTGTTCCAGATGCGTAATGACCGCCTTGACGATCGCGTATCGCAGGGCGTGATCGCGCGAAGGATGATCCGAGAAATGCACGCGGGTCGCGCCGATGCGGATTGCGGGGCCGTGCGCATCGTCCGGTTCGTGATCGTAGGCGACGACGAGTTCGTATTCGGCGATCAGCGGGCCGCAGGCTTGCCAGTCGCGCGTCCACCTGGGAAGCGCTTTTGCGTTCTCCCATAGCGTGCCGGCGCTCTCGTAGAATTCCTCGACATTATGGTGTCCCAGCAATTGCGCCAGCCGGCGTTCTTGCGAGACACAACTGCGGAAGTATTCTTCGTCGCTCATGCGCATGCCGGATCCTTGACGGTATGAATAGACGGTGTCCGGCGATGCCTGTCATGCCGCCGTAAGCGAAGGCATGACGGCGAATGCAATTGCGCGCCGGACGAGAGACGCTATTTTTTCAACTGTGCTTCGAGCGCCGCGACCTGTGCCTCAAGCGTTTCCAGCCGGGCGCGGGTATGTGCGAGCACTTGCGCCTGCACATCGAATTCTTCGCGCGTGACCAGATCGAGTTTGGAAAACCCCTGGGTCATCATCGCCTTCACATTCTTTTCAATATCCTTTGCGGGCGAATTTTCCAGAACCTGATTGATCTTGTTCTGCATGTCGTTGAGAAAAGTGGACTTTTCCATGATTCAGCCTTGTAAAAACGTCGTAGTTGGCACCATCGAGGTGCAATTTGTGGTCGTGTGCGCTGGAACAGTGCATATTCACGGTAGCGTACCCGCAAGCCCGTCCTTTGCATCACGATTAATGATGAAAATGATAATACATCCTGCGCAAAAAGCTGGCATGAGTCCTGCTAAATGTAGACCGAAGACAACCAGTGTTTGGTTTCTATATTTAACTATAAGGGGAATATCATGAAAAAACTGATTCTTGCCGCTGCGGTAATGAGTGTATTTGCCGGCGTCGCACATGCACAAGAAGCGGCTGCCACACCGGAGCATACCTTTACCGGCAATGTGACGGTGGCGACCGATTATCGTTTCCGTGGTATTTCACAAACATTTAAAGAGCCGACCATTCAAGGCGGTTTCGATTACGCGCATTCGAGCGGTTTTTATGTCGGTAACTGGAACTCGAATGTAAGCAGCAATTCGTTCACGGACGGTTCCATTGAAATGGATTTGTACGGTGGCTATAAATGGGCTGTCGTGCCGGATGTGACTGCCGATGTAGGTGTTTTGTATTACTACTACCCGGGCGCAAAAATGACGACTGGCGAAGATTACAACACGACCGAAATTTATCTCGGCGCATCGTATAAATGGTTTACAGCGAAATACAGCCATACGGTTTCCGATTATTTCGGCCTGGTCGACTCAGACGGCTCCGGCTATCTTGATCTGGGCGCGAGTTTTGAAATCGCCGACAAAACCACGTTGAGCCTGCATGTTGGCCATCAAAAAGTACATGGATACAGTGAGTTGAACTACACCGATTATAAAATCGGCGTTTCCCGCGATTTCGGATTTGCGACGATCGGTCTCGCGGTGATCGGCACCAATGCTGACGACGCGCTTTACACATATTCGAACAGCTCGGGTACCAAATCCAAGAATCTGGGCGATACCACAGCCGTCCTGTCTCTCTCCAAAGCCTTTTAATCCAAAAATAACGTCAGAGGTTCACATGAAACTGATTACCGCCATCATCAAGCCCTTCAAGCTGGACGAAGTGCGCGAGGCATTGTCCGCCATTGGCGTACAAGGCATTACCGTGACCGAGGTCAAAGGGTTCGGCCGTCAGAAAGGTCATACGGAGTTGTATCGCGGCGCAGAGTACGTGGTCGATTTTTTGCCGAAGACAAAAATCGAGGCGGCTGTCGACGAGGCGATCGTCGATCGCGCGATCGAGGCAATTGAAACCGCGGCAAGAACCGGAAAAATAGGCGACGGCAAGATTTTCGTCTATGACCTGCAACAAGTCGTCCGCATCCGCACCGGCGAAACCGGTAAAGAAGCACTTTAAGGGGAATGAGATGAGTATCAAGAAAATGTTCACAAGTGCTCTCGCGGCGAGTGCCTTGCTGTTCGCCGTCGGATTCGGAGCGCCTGCATTTGCAGAAGATGCGGCTGCTTCGACACCGGTTGCGGCAGCAGTCGCGGCACCAGCTCCGGCCGCTGCAGCTGCTTCGGCAGAAGCGCCAGTTGCGGCCCCTGCGCCGGTGCCGAACAAGGGCGACGTGGCCTGGATGTCGATTGCCACCATCCTTGTCATCATGATGTCGATCCCGGGTTTGGCATTGTTCTACGGCGGCCTGGTTCGCTCCAAGAACATGCTGTCGATCCTGATGCAGATCTTCATGGTCTTCTCGCTGATCATCGTGTTGTGGTGCATTTACGGCTACTCGCTGGCGTTCACGCAAGGCGGCAGCTTCATCGGTGGCTTCGATCGTCTGTTCCTGAAAGGTCTCACTGTCGATAGCGTTGCGGCGACATTCAGCAAGGGCGTCGTGATTCCGGAACTCAGCTTTGTGGCGTTCCAGGCAACGTTTGCGGCCATTACCTGCGGCCTGATCATCGGTTCGTTCGCGGAGCGCATCAAGTTTTCCGCCGTGCTGTTGTTCATGGTGATCTGGTTCACGTTCTCGTACCTGCCGATGGCGCACATGGTCTGGTTCTGGGCGGGCCCTGACGCATATACCGACGCTGCTGCTGCCGAAGCGGCCACTGCAACGGCCGGCTGGTTGTTCGCGAAAGGCGCGCTCGACTTTGCAGGCGGTACCGTGGTTCACATCAACGCCGCAATCGCGGGTCTGGTGGGCGCCTACGTGGTCGGCAAGCGCGTCGGTTACGGCAAGGAATCGATGGCGCCGCATTCGCTGACGATGACCATGATCGGCGCATCGTTGCTGTGGGTCGGCTGGTTCGGTTTCAACGCAGGTTCAGGCCTGGAAGCAAACGGTTTGTCGGCGATGGTCATCGTCAACACGCTGGTGGCGACCGCTGCTGCAACCGTTGCATGGACGTTCGCCGAATGGATGACCAAGGGCAAGCCTTCGATGCTGGGTGCAGCTTCGGGTGCGGTGGCCGGTCTGGTGGCCATTACCCCGGCTTGCGGCTTTGTCGGTCCGATGGGTGCGCTGATTATGGGTCTGGTCGCTGGTGTGGTCTGCCTGTGGGGCGTCAACGGCCTGAAGCGCATGCTGGGCGCTGATGACTCGCTGGACGTGTTTGGTGTGCACGGCGTGGGCGGTATCCTTGGTGCGTTGCTGACGGGCGTATTCGCTTCGCCACGGCTCGGCGGCAGCGGCGTCTGGGATTACGTGGCGAATGCGGTTACGCCGGATTACTCGATCGCCAGCCAGGTGTGGATCCAGGCACAAGGCGTGATCACCACCGTGATCATTTCCGGCGTGGTGTCGTTCGTGGCTTTCAAACTGGTTGATCTGATCATCGGTCTGCGCGTACCGGAAGAAGAGGAACGCGAAGGTCTGGACATCACCAGCCACGGCGAATCGGCTTATCACTCGTAATGACTTCTCCTAAACCCGCGCAAGCGGGTTGCTCGGAAGCGCCTCCCTGTGAGGCGCTTTTTTTATATGAACCTTTAAATTTTGCATAACGGCCCCAATCTGGATAGCCCGGATTAATCGGGAATCCGTTTGCAGGCAGGGGCGCAACCGGGCTTTCCGTTTAGAATCAGCATCAATCAACGATAGTTTCAGCAAAGGTTTTATATGGTTCCGCACCTCGTCACGGCATTGAATGGTCCGTTGCTCGATCTGGAGAAGAAGATTCTCACCGCCACGCCTGCCATCGAGCGCTGGTTCCGGCTCGAATGGCAGGAGCACACGCCGCCTTTCTACTGCTCGGTTGACCTGCGCAACGCGGGTTTCAAGCTGGCGCCGGTGGATACCAACCTGTTTCCGGGCGGATTCAATAACCTGTCGCCGGAAATGCTGCCGCTAGCTGTGCAGTCGGCCATGGCCGCCATCGAAAAATATTGTCCGGATGCCAAGAATCTGTTGCTGATTCCGGAAGGGCATACGCGCAATACCTTTTATCTGCAGAACGTCGCGCGGTTGATGCAGATTTTCCGCCAGACCGGTTTGAATGTGCGACTCGGCTCGCTGTCGCCGGACGTCACCAAGCCGACGCCGATTGAATTGCCGGACGGCACCACATTGACGCTGGAACCGCTGGAGCGTTCGCACAACGGCCGCCGTCTCGGCCTGAAGAACTTTGATCCCTGCACCATTCTGCTGAACAACGATCTGTCGTCCGGCCTGCCGTCGATTCTGGAAAACATCAACGAGCAGAATCTGCTGCCGCCATTGCACGCCGGCTGGGCGGTGCGGCGCAAGACCAATCACTTTGCTGCCTACGACGAAGTGGTCAAGAAATTTGCCAAGCTGATCGATGTTGATCCGTGGATGCTGAATCCGTATTTCATGAAATGCGACAACGTCAATTTCAACGAAAACGCCGGTGAGGATTGTCTTGCCGCCAACATCGACACGCTGCTGGCGAAGATGCGCAAGAAGTACAAGGAATACGGCATCAAGGAAAAACCGTTCGTCATCGTCAAGGCCGATGCCGGCACTTACGGCATGGGCATCATGACGGTGCACGATGCGAGCGAGGTCAAGGGTCTGAACCGCAAGCAGCGCAACAAGATGGCGGTCGTCAAGGATGGACTCGAAGTCACCGATGTGATCATTCAGGAAGGCGTGCCGACGTTCGAGCACATCAATGAATCGGTCGCCGAACCGGTGGTCTACATGATCGATCGCTACGTCGTCGGCGGTTTTTACCGCGTGCATGCAGATCGCGGCAACGACGAGAATCTCAATGCGCCGGGCGCGCATTTCGTGCCGCTCGCGTTTGCGCATCAGCATGCGCTGCCGGATTACCAGGCCAAGCCGGGGACGGCGGCTCCGAACCGCTTCTATATTTACGGCGTCGTGGCGCGACTGGCCTTGCTGGCCGCCTCGCTGGAGATGGAAAAGACCGATCCCAATCCGGAAGTGTATTGATGCGGCCGATGCAGTCGCCGCACGCAGAATTGCTTGCTTCCGATCGAAAAATCGGGTTGGTGGCACAATTGCAGACTCTGTACGCCGATCGGCTCAACGACTGGGGCCGCACATCGAACGGCCGCGCGATTTTTTCAGGATGCATTGAATGAAACTGGCTTTTGTCACCGATCCGTTGGACGGCTTCAAGATATACAAGGACTCGACGTACGCGATGATGGCGGAAGCGGCACGGCGCGGTCATGCGATCCATTTCCTGCAGCACAAGGATATGGCGTTCGAGGGCGGCAAGGTCGTGGCCAATGTCGCACGCGTCACGCTGACGGGCGACAACGACGACTGGTATCGGCTGGATGCGCCGGTGGCGCAGGAATTGACGGCGTTCGATGCGGTGCTGGAGCGCACCGATCCGCCGTTCAACATGGAATACATCTACGCGACCTATTTGCTGGAGCTGGCGGAAAAACAGGGCGCGCGCATTTTCAACAAGCCGGAAGCGATCCGCAACTTCAACGAAAAGCTCGCGATTGCGCAGTTCCCGCAGTTCATCGCACCGACGCTGGTGACCGCCGATGCAACGCGCATCCGTGCTTTCCATCATGAACATCGCGATATCATTCTCAAGCCGCTCGACGGCATGGGCGGCGCCGGCATCTTCCGCGTGAAGGACGATGCGATGAACCTCGGTTCGATCATCGAAACGCTGACGAACAACGGTCGCCAGACCATCATGGTGCAGCGTTACATCCCGGAAATCACGCAAGGCGACAAGCGCATCCTGCTGATCGGTGGCCAGGTTGTGCCGTATTGCCTGGCGCGCATCCCGCAGGGAAGCGAAATCCGCGGCAATCTCGCGGTCGGCGGTGTCGGTGTGGCGCGCGAGATTTCCGCGCGCGATCGCGAAATCGGCGAAACACTGGCACCGATTCTGTTAAAACGGGGCCTGTTGCTGGTAGGATTGGACGCCATCGGCGATTACATGACGGAATTGAACGTCACCAGCCCGACCTGCTTCCAGGAAATCAGGCAGCAGACCGGCTTCGATGTCGCCGCACTGTTCATCGATGCGCTGGAAAAGCAGGCAGCAACATGGAACGCGTAGCGGGAAGATGAGCATGTTTACGCAGATTGTCGAACAGGCAATGGCGCGCAGGCAGGCGATGCGGGTTGAAATTTTTCGGATGAAATAGACTGATGGTCGGTATCCTGCTGTTGACGCATGCACCCTTGGGCCAAGCCTTTATTTCGGCTGCGACCCATGTGTTCCATGCGTGCCCGGAAATGCTGGTCGCCGTCGATGTCAACGCCGATCAGGATACGCATGAAGTGGAGCGTCTGGCCAAGACGGCGATTGTCGGGCTGGACGACGGTTCCGGCGTGCTGGTGATCACCGATGTGATGGGCGGCACGCCGTCGAATTGCACGCTGGGCCTGTGCAACATGGAAAACGTGGCGGTCATTGCGGGCATCAGCCTGCCGATGCTGCTGCGTGCAATTACATATCGGCGGGATACCCTCGATGTTGTTGTGGAGATGGCGCTTGCGGGCGGCCAGGGAGGCGCGGTCAGGGTGGACAACCGCGTTCGGCTTTCGCCAAATTGAATTTGAACAATAGCTACAAGAAAAAATGATCGAACAGGAAATTGAAATCATCAACAAGCTTGGCCTGCACGCACGCGCATCCGCCAAGCTCACGCAACTCGCCGCCAAGTACAAAAGTGAAGTCTGGATGACGCGCAACAAGCGCCGGGTCAATGCCAAATCCATCATGGGTGTGATGATGCTGGCGGCCGGCAAGGGCGCCAAAGTCACGCTGGAGACGAACGGCCCGGACGAGAAAGAGTGCTTCGAGGCGCTTGAATTGCTGATTCAGGATAAATTCGGCGAAGGCGAATAGACCGGATGAACGGCAGGCTTCGGCCTGTCATGTCGCGTCGTATTTTTCTGCCACCAGGTTTTACCGATCACTGACTTCGATGACATCTTTCACGCTCCACGGCATTCCGGTATCGCGCGGCATCGCAATCGGCCGCGCGCATATTCTTGCGCCGGCGGCGCTGGATGTGCAGCATTACCTGATCGCCGACGATCAGGTCGAGGCGGAAGTCATGCGCCTGCAGTCCGCGATTGCCACCGTGCATACCGAGCTGCAAACCATCTGGAACGAATTGCCGAAAGATGCGCCGGCCGAACTGGGCGCCTTCATCGATGTGCACGCACTGATCCTGTCGGATCCGATGATTGCCGACATGCCGCTGGATATCATTCGCACCCGTTACTACAACGCGGAATGGGCACTGGTCACGCAGATCGAGGAACTGTCGGCGCAGTTCGAAGAGATAGAAGACATCTATCTGCGCGAGCGCAAGGCGGATATCCAGCAGGTCGGCGAGCGCGTGCTGAAAGTACTGACCGGCAGCGCAAACCTGCTGCCGAAAGCAGTCGACGGCGACAGTCCGCACATGATTGTCGTCGCGCACGATATTTCGCCGGCCGACATGCTGCAATTCCGTGATCGCTCCTTCAGCGGTTTCATCACCGATGTGGGTGGGCAGAACTCGCATACCGCGATTGTCGCGCGCAGTCTGGATATTCCGGCCTCGGTCGGCGTGTCGAATGCCTCGACGCTGATCGAACAGGGCGACTGGCTCATCATCGACGGCGATGCCGGCGTGGTGGTGGTCGATCCGACGCCGGTCGTGCTCGACCAATACCGCGAGAAGCAGGCGCGCCAGATGCGCGAGCGCAAGAAACTCGGCAAGCTGAAAAAAACACCGTCGCTGACCATGGACGGCACGCCCATCACGCTGTTGGCAAATATCGAATTTCCCGACGATTGCGTGCATGCGCTGGAAGGCGGCGCGCATGGCGTCGGCCTGTTCCGCTCCGAATTCCTGTTCATGGGCCGCATTGCCCATGCCAACAAATTGCCGACCGAAGAAGAGCAGTTTCAATCGTACAAACAGGCCGTGATCGCCATGAAGGGCCGGCCGGTCACGATACGCACGCTCGATATCGGCGCGGACAAACCGATCGATTTCATCGAGCAGGCTTCCCTCAATCCGGCGCTGGGTTTGCGCGCCATCCGCTTCTGCCTGTCGGAACCGCAAATGTTCCTGACGCAATTGCGCGCCATCCTGCGCGCATCCGCATTTGGTCCCATCAAGCTGCTGATCCCGATGCTGGCGCATGCGTTCGAAATCGACCAGACGCTGGCGATGATCGAGCAAGCAAAGGTGCAATTGCGGGAAGAGAGAATCAAGTTCGATCCGGTGATTCCGGTCGGTGCGATGATCGAAATCCCGGCAGCCGCACTGGCCTTGCCGCTGTTCATCAAGCGGCTGGACTTTCTGTCGCTTGGTACCAACGACCTGATTCAATACACGTTGGCGATCGATCGTGTCGATCACGAAGTCGCGCATCTCTACAACCCGTTGCATCCATCCGTGCTGTATCTGTTGTCGACGACGATTGCGATGGCGACCAAGGCCGGTGTGCCGATTTCAGTTTGCGGCGAAATGGCCGGCGATACGAAGATGACGCGCCTGCTGCTGGGAATGGGACTGCGCGAATTCTCGATGCATCCGGCGCAATTGCTGGCAGTGAAGAATGAAATCCTCAACAGCGATCTGGCCGTGCTGGAACCCGCCACGCGCAAGATCACGCGCACTTTCGAGCCGAAGGCGATTGCCGAAGCGGTGGAGCGATTGCAGCTGCTGTAGAAATTTCGCGATGCCTATCTCCACTGCATCGCAGACACACAACTACACCAAGCCCGTCCAGCCAAGAATCGCGCCTGCCGCCAGCAGCCACAGGATGTGGATGCGGGTTTTCAGGACCAGCGCGACGGTTGCCAGCGTCAGCAGCCAGAGCGGCCAGTCTTGCGACGGTATATCGTGCGCACTGGCCAGGATCCATCCTGTCGCCAGCACCAGTCCAACCACGACCGGTCCCATCCCCAGCTTGAATGCACGTACCGCGCGCAGGTTCTGATTGCGATGCACCCAGCGCGTGACCGTGTACGTGAACACCGTGCTTGGCAGCAGCATTCCGACCATCGTCAACACCATGCCGAGCAGGCCGGGCAGCATGCCGCCGGCATTCAGGCCGACATTCCATCCCATCAGCGCCACGAACAGAATGTTGGGGCCGGGTGCCGCCTGCGCGATCGTGATCGACGAACTGAATTGCGGATCGGTCAGCCAGTGCTGGTCATCGACCAGATAACGATGCATGTCCGGCGCCGCGGCAATGGCGCCGCCCACGGATAGCAGCGAGAGGGACAGGTAATGCAGGAACAGATGCATCCAGTCGCCTGCCTGCATGGAAATTCGCAGCGTCTCGTTCATTGCCCAAGCTTTCGATAAACCAGGATGCAACCGACAAGGCCGATTCCCAGCAATGGATACGCCAGCGGTATGCGCAACAAGGCGACCGCGATGAAACACGCACCGCCCAGCATGCCGCAAACCCATGGCCCGAGCGGATTGCGCCCCAGCGCGCTGATCAGTCGCATGCCGGTGGCCAGAATCAGTCCGGCGGCCACCGCGCCCATCGCCCGCAATGCGTGCGCCACATCGGGATGATGCGCATAAGGCGCATACAGAATCGCGATGGCGAGAATCAGCAGCAACGGCATCGTCAGAATGCCGGCAAAGGCGGCCAGCGAACCCGGCAGGCCGAAATAGCGGCCGCCGAGAATAATGGAAAGATTGACCACGTTGGGCCCCGGCATGATCTGCGCGACGGCCCAGTCTTCAACGAACTCTTCCGGCGTCAGCCACTTCTTTTTTTCGACCAGTTCTCGCTGCACGATCGTCATCACACCGCCGAAACCCTGCAGCGCAAGCAGCGTGAACGATACAAACAGATCGGTGAGCGATTGCGGGCGGGGTTTGCCTTCGGGCGGCAGGTTGTTCATCGCAGGCGCTCCGGCAGGAAAAAGGAGCGCGCTCTGTGGCTAGAGAGCACAGACAGGCCGTGTACAAGATGCCACGTAACGTAAGCGGAGAAAATCATGCGTGCTTTCGGATGGAAGCGGTCATCGATGTCGCCCTTGTTGCGGCGAGATTGTCGGGCAAGTTTAGCATCGGCGTGCAATGCCTGTTGTTGCGGAAGTCGAGTAGCGGATAGCAGGTTTCCCCATGTTCTCCAGATGAGAGGTGCTTCTCTCTGTCGGCTGTTCAGGCAGTCCAAGGCAGATGCTTGACCTGATTCTGCAGCACGGGCGATTCCGCGTTCAGCATTTCGCCGGCACGTACCCGTTCGTAGATGGCAAGGTAGCCGCGCGCCATTGCGTCGGCATTAAAGGAGAGAGCGCGCGCATGACAGGCACGCGGGTCGAAATGGCCGGTCGCTACCGCTGCGGCCAATGTCGAGCGACTGGCCGACAACACGCCGCATTCGGGCGTCACGATTTCCGGCAGCGCGCCGTAAGGCGTGGCGAACACGGGCGCGCCGAAATACAGGCTTTCGATCACGGCCAGACCAAACGGCTCATGCCACAGTACCGGGAATACCATGCCGCGTGAGGCATTGAGCAGGTTTAACTTTTTGGCTCCGCCCACCATGCCGTGGAACGAAACGCGCCGCGACAGGGTAAACCGGAAGCCGCGCTTGAGATTGAGGCGATCGCCGCCCAGCACTTCCAGCGGCACCTTTGCATCGTGCGTCACGTCGATGGCGCCTTGCACATTCTTGACGCGCCATGCTGCCTTGCCGAGAAAATGGAAATGATTGCGGGGCCGCTGCCAGTCGACATTGCCGTAGGCCGACCAGTCCAGCCCGTTGTAGACGAAAACATTCGAACCATGACGCCGCGCATGATCCCGCGATACGAAAACAGTATTGCGCGGCAGCGGTATAGGCTCCAGCGAATTACCATGTTGCGTCACCACATTAGGCACGCGCAGCGCAACGCCCGGATTGAACTGGAAGTGCGCCACGTCCACATCGGCCGGTATCTGCTCATCCCAGAGCACGCCTTGCTGCAGCGGCAGCACCGGGGCGAAATCGCAATGCGAACCCGGAGGGACGAGATAACTCACCCGATGTCCGGCCCGGACCAGCGCGCGTCCCAGATCCCAGATCACGCGTTCGGTGCCGCCGTAGGCGAATACCGGAATGGGGCTGTGATTGACGATCAGGATATGCATGGTGTGTCCCGTACGGCTGGCGATACGCAACGTGCGCCGAGCAGCGGCACTACGGCTGCCAGCGACAGCGCCACTACATAATAATTGTGCAGAAAGTTGACGTTGGTCAGGCTGGCGGTGGCATGCATGAAGAGCACGCCACCCAATTGCCACGCAGCGACAGTGTCGGTTCGCGCCAGCCGTCGCGTGGCGATCGCCATGCCGACCAGCAGAACGAGAAAAGCGGCAAGGCCGATCATGCCGCCATCCAGTGCGGCATTGAGATACTGGTTATGCACATGCCCGACCTGACGCACAACACTCAGCTTGAGGCGTGCTTTCGCGGTTTCGCCATCGCCGACATGCTGGATGCGCCGCATGCGCTCAACGCTGCCGATGCCGATCCACGGCGATTGCCGGATGCCCTGCCATGCCATGTCCCACAGATAGAGGCGCACTCCGGCCGAAGTGTTGTAGTTTTGAGCGGTCTGGAATTGATCGATATTTTGCACTGCCTGATGCATGCGCAGCTTGTCGCCGGGGCTCCACCATGCAAAGGCCACCAGCATGGTGACGGCGCAAGACAACGCCAGCAATGTGCGATGAAAACCGACGCGCGAATGGTATTTTTCATGGTGCCAGAACCATGCATAGACGAGGCCGCACCACGGGATCACCAGAAATGCACCGCGCGACTGCGACAACAGCACGGCGGCGATGCCGCATATCGACCCGGCCAGCCAGATCCGGCGCCGCAGGACGGATGCACGTTCGGTCAATGCCATCGGCAACAGCAGACAGGCGCTGAAGCTGACAGCGACGGCCCACGGGATGGCATTGCTTGCCAATAAATTCCGAATGTTCGCCGCGTCGCGCATCATCCAGAATGCCGCCCATGCGAAAGCAACGATGCAACCCGCGGCAAGGGCGTGGGCCATGCCTGTGCGTATGGAAACCGACAAACTGCCGCGTCGCACCAGAATCCATACCGCGATGGCTGGCAGCAGCAGACGAACCTGCGGATTGAGGATGTCTGGTTCTTCCGACCAGATCAGAACACACACGATCGCCAGTAATAGCGCTACGATGCAACTGCCGAGCCAGGCGGATGCGGGACCGGGCGCCGCCTTGTCGACCGCAATGCCGCGCGTCTTGAACCCCGTCCAGAATCCCCAGATGCAAAAGCCCAGCCATGCCGCACCGATGATTTTCGTATGCAACGTTCCCAATGCAAACAGAATTCCCAGCAGGCACAAGCCGGCTGTTCGCATCATGTGTTGACGGCATGAGCTGGATGAAAAAGCTTTTATGTGGCGCCCTCCGTCAACGCGCCACATCGGAACGCAAACTGTCGTAATCGTATTTGATGGCTGCGTAGCGGAAGAATCCTTCCAGCGCCACGAAAAAACAATGGAGGAAGCCGGCGCCGCCGCATAGAAAACCCAGTTGGCCTATATACAGCCGCAGGAACAGCGACAACCCCGAAGCCATGCCGCGCAGCACGCCGCCGCGCTTGCCTTTTTCGGCCCGCTTGGCGGCACCGAGCATGGAGTACTGCAGGAGCTTTTCGAGACTGCCGCGCACGGTTTCGCGCGAATAATGCAACAGCTTGCCCCGCATGACAAGGCGCGGTACAGGTTCGTGCGTGAGGATGGCCTGTTCATGCACGATGCCGGTGTATTCCCTGAGCATGTCGCGGCGGAACAGGCGCTCGACCGTCGATTGAGACCGGAAGTATGTCAATTCACGGCCGAATGCCACCTGAAGCCAGCGGATTTTCCAGACCGCGTGCACGGCCGAGCGCACTACCGCCTGCAGTTCGATGCGCAATTCAGGCGTGATGACTTCGTCGGCATCCAGAAAGAAAATGTAATCGCCGGTGGCGTGCGCAAGCAGGCGGTTGCGCTGCACGGCAAAGCCTTGCCAGTCGGGATAATCGAATACTTCGGCGCCTTCCGCGCGCGCCAGTTCGCGCGTGCCATCGGTGCTGCCGCTGTCGACGACGATCAGCTGGTCAGCAAAGGCGGCGCTTTGCAGGCAGCCCTGGATGCGGCGCGCCTCGTTCTTTGTCAGCACGGCAATCGTCAGGGTCGGCCGCGTAGCCGCGCCCGCTTGTCCGCTTTGTTCCCTTTCGGAAGGCGTGATTAAAGGGTCCGTTCTATTTTTCATTTCTTCACTCTGTTAAAACCCGTTCTGCCTTGCCCGGTATGCCGGTTGTTCCGGCGATGGCGTGTCTCTTCGCCATCCTGCATGAGAAGTGAATTCTCTTTTTGCAACGCTCCGAAGGGCCGGCCATGTGCGCGGCCTGCTTCCTTTCCCGGTCATGGCGTTGACGACTGACTCGGACCTTCGTGATTATAGAGCCATCGTCACGCCCTAGCGAGCCCTTGTGTGCCGCTCGACAGGGACATTCGTGTCGGGTGGCCGCTTGTCTCGATGGCAACGCCTGCCACGAGGTACGCATGCAGCGGGTTTGACGGCGGGGAGCGACTTGTTTATTCTTACGTTATTGCGCCGATTTGAGATCAGCTTGCGGGCGCATAATAAATACGGCTAAAGCGTGCTCATCATTGAGTCTCGAATTTAGCCCGCCAAGCGAACAGCTGTCGGGCTTTTTTGTTTTTTGAAGTGCCAGAGAAAATCGGCGCGGCATGTTCCCCATGCAGGCGCACTTCTCGCGAATAGATAACATGACCTCTCTCGGAATCGTCTCACCGCAATCCATGTTCTTCCCGGCGCCGCTGCCATTGCAGAGCGGCGCGGAGATTTCCGGTTACACGCTGGTGTATGAAACATACGGAACGCTGAACGCCGATCGCTCCAACGCGGTGCTGGTCTGCCATGCGCTCAATGCATCGCACCACGTTGCCGGTACCTACAGCGAGGACGCCGGCAACACGGGCTGGTGGGACAACATGGTCGGCCCCGGCAAGCCGCTCGATACCGAACCGGTTTTTTGTCATCGGCGTCAACAATCTCGGTTCCTGCTTCGGCTCGACCGGCCCGATGCATGCCGATCCGGCGACCGGCAAGCCGTACGGCGCGCGATTTCCCGCGTCGTCACGGTCGAGGACTGGGTGCGCGTCGCAGGCGCGTGCTGGCCGACGCGCTGGGCATCCGGCAGTTCGCCGCGGTCATGGGCGGCTCGCTCGGCGGCATGCAGGCGCTGGCATGGAGCATCCTGTATCCGCGATCGCCTGCGCCACTGCATCGTGATCGCCATCGACACCCAAGCTGTCCGCGCAGAACATCGCCTTCAACGATGTGGCGCGGCAGGCGATCCTGACCGATCCCGATTATCCACGGCGGCGATTTCTATGCGCATGGCGTGGTGCCGAAGAACGGCCTGCGCGTGGCGCGCATGCTCGGCCACATCACGTATCTGTCGGATGACGACATGGCGGAGAAATTCGGTCGCGATCTGCGCTCGGGTGCGTATCAGTTCGGCTTCGGAATCGATTTCGAAATCGAATCGTATCTGCGCTACCAGGGCGACAAGTTCTCGGAATACTTCGATGCCAACACGTATCTGCTGATCACCAAGGCGCTCGACTACTTCGATCCGGCCAAGGATTTCGGCGGCGATCTGACGAAGACGCTGGCGGATACGCGCGCGCAATTTCTTCTGGTGTCGTTCAGCACCGACTGGCGTTTCGCGCCGGAGCGCAGCCACGAAATCGTGCAGGCATTGGTCAACAACAAGCGCACCGTTACCTATGCGGAAATCGATGCGCCGCACGGCCACGACGCCTTTCTGCTCGACGATCAGCGTTACATGAATGTCGTACGTGCATATTTCGATCGTGTATCCGATGACATCGGCGGCGATCGTGTGGAACAGGGAGCAGGCGCATGAAGTTTGACGAACTGCGCGTATTGCGCCCCGATCTCGCGTTCATTGCCGACTGGATCGGCGACGGCACGCAGGTGCTCGACCTCGGTTGCGGCGACGGCGTGATGATGGATTATCTGCAATCGGACAAGCGGTGCAGCGGTTACGGCATCGAGATCGACGACGACAAGATTCCGCTGTGCGTGGAACGCGGCGTGTCGGTGATTCAGCGCGATCTGGAAGCAGGACTGGCGATCTTTGCCGACAATGCGTTCGATACCGTGTTATGCCTCTCCGCATTGCAGATGATGAAGAATGTCGAAGGCGTACTGCGCGACATCGCGCGCGTCGGCCGCGATGCGATTGTTTCGTTCCCGAATTTCGCCTACTGGCCGCATCGCGTCGCCTTGCTGCGCGGGCGCATGCCGGTATCGAAAAGCCTGCCCTACGACTGGTACGACACGCCGAATCTGCGTTGCGCGACGATCAAGGATTTTGAAGAACTGGCGAACGAAGTCGGCTTGCAGGTCGTTGAATGTGTGGCGCTGGATGATGGCAAGCCGGTTCACTTCCTGCCCAACTGGCGCGGCAGCCTGGCGGTTTTCCGTCTACGCAAAAAATAAAGCGAACTGTCTGTCTAGCCGGTTCGCTGCGCCGCAGCCGCCTGCCGCGCGGCGAACCAAAGCAGCAGGATGACCGGCACGCCCAGCAGCGCGGTTCCGGTGAAGAAGCTGGCGTAGCCGTGCGCATCCACATACGCGCCCGAATAGCCTGCCAGAAATTTGGGCAGCAGCAGCATCATCGAACTGAGCAATGCGTACTGGGTTGCCGAATAGCTGATGTTGGTCAGGCTCGACAGATACGCGATGAAAGCGGCGCTGGCAATGCCGCCGGCCAGATTGTCGGCGGAAATCACCAGCACCAGTGCGTTCACATCGTGGCCATGCCCTGCCAGCCAGGCAAACAGCAGGTTGCTGGCAGAACTCAGCACCGCGCCCAGCACAAGAATGCGCATCATGCCGAAACGCATCGACAACGCACCACCGATGAACGCACCGGACAGCGTCATGACAATGCCGAAGACCTTGGTGATCGCCGCCACCTCATCCTTGCTGTAACCCATGTCCACGTAAAACGGATTGGCCATGATGCCCATCACCACATCGCTGATGCGATAGATCGCGATCAATGCGAGGATCAGCGCGGCCTGCCAGCGGTAGCGCAGAATGAAATCGCGAAACGGTCCCACCACTACATCGTCCAGCCACGCCGCGATGTTTTTTGCCGGCGGCAATTCGCGCCGCACCGGTTCGGCGGAAAACAGAACCGTCAGCACGCCCACCGCCATGGATGCCGCCATCGCCAGATAGGCTACGCGCCATGCTCCGGGCTGATAGCTGCCGACGCCCGCAATCTCCGCGCGCGCCGCAATCCACAAGACGCCGGCGCCGGCCCAGATCATGGCGAGGCGATAGCCGGTCTGATAACCGGCTGCCAGCGCCGCCTGACGATCGATGTCCGCCGATTCGATACGGAACGCGTCGAGCGCAATATCCTGTGTCGCCGAGCCGAACGCCACCATCAGCGCGCACCACACGATCGGTTGCAGCGCCAGATGCGGATCGTTGAACGCCATGCCTGCGAGGCCGGCGATGATCGCTCCCTGCGACAGCAGCAGCCAGCTGCGGCGGCGGCCGAGCCAGCGCGTCAGCAGGGGAATCGGCATGCGATCGACCAGCGGCGCCCACATCCATTTGAATGCATAGGCAAGGCCGACCCAGCTCAGATAACCGATGGTGCTGCGATCGATTCCCGCTTCGCGCAGCCAGAAACTGAGCGTGCCCAGCACCAGCATCAAGGGCAGCCCGGCGGAAAAACCCAGCAGCAGCATGCGCAAGGTGGCAGGTTCGAGATAAACCTTGAGCGTCTCCGACCACGAATGCCTGCGGTCGCCGGTGTTGCGAAAAATCATTCTGCTTGCCTTGGCTGAGTTGGGATGCCGACTGTCTGCCGGCAGGAGGAGATGCTGACACAAGAGCCGTCATGCGGCAAGCGACGCCGGCCGCGGCGGATTGTCTTCCGATGCAACACACGGACAATTGCATTTGCCCGCCCCCCCAGGGGACGACATCGATGCTTGAAGGCGCGCACCGGGTCGCGGCCCAAAGTAACGGGCCGCAGGCACAGGCAAGTTACTTATTCCTTCGCGGGCATTGCGGTTTATCATGAACAACTTTCGTCACCGCACATTCGCCGGAACATATTCGTATGCTGATCATCACCATCAAACAGGGCAAGGAAAAAAGCCTGCTCGAACGCCAGCCTTGGGTTTATCAATCGGCGATCGAACGGGTTGACGGCAAGCCGGCGGAGCGCATGAAGTCCGGGGCCACCGCCGTCCTTCGCTCGTCCTCGGGAAAATTCCTCGCGCGTGCCGCGCATGCGCCGAAGTCGCAGATCCGCGCACGCGTCTGGACATTCGATGAAGACCAGCCGGTCGATCACGCGTTGATCAAGGGACGCGTACAGACCGCCGTGCAGAAGCGCATTGCCGCCGCCGGCGGTAAACGGGTCGGCGCCGAGCGTCGGTTGCGGCTCGTGATCGGCGATGACGATGAACTGTCGGGATTGCTGGTCGACTGGTACGGCGAGCGCGACGGCTATCTGATCTGCGAATTCCAGTCTGCCGGCGTCGATGCGTGGAAAGTACCGATTGTGCAGGCACTGATTGCATCGACCGGTTGCGCCAACGTATATGAACGCGCCGACGAATTGATTCGCAAGGGCGAAGGCCTGGCACCCAATCAGGGCGTGCTCGCGGGCGACGAACCGCCGGACGATCTCTCCTTGACTGAAAACGGCGTGCGCTATCTGCTCGATCTGAAGAGCGGCGAGAAGCGCGCGTTCCGATAACGATGAATGCTTCCCGACGCGATGTCTGGCCCGATTCCGGCTACAGCCTTGTCGAACGCGATGCCGACGGCCGGCTGATTGTCACAGACGCATTGTTGCGTGCGTGGTGGCAACGTCCCGAAGTTTCGCCGATCGCGGAATCCTGCGCGGGTGAACGTGCGTTGCATGCGGCATTGATGGCTGCGCCGCGACGCACGATTCCCGAAGAAGAACTGGACCGCATGCAGGATGCCGATGCGCGCGACAATTACCGTGTGCTGCTGGCATGGCGTGACCGGCTGTTGGCGGCACCTACGCTGGATGCCGCGTATCTGGCGCTTTTTCGCACGGGCACGGCGAACGCGCCGCCTGCATTGATCGACCAACTGGCGCAGATCATCGTGCAGGGCGTGTTGGAGGGTAGCGACGAGGCATTGCAGTTTCGTGCAGCCGAACTGTTTTTCCGTCCGCAGAAGGTCGCCATCGAGAATGGAGCAGTGATGCTGGCCGATGCGCAGACCGTGGAGCTGCATGCGACGGGCGGCAACTACGGCGATATCGGCCGCCTGCTGATCGAGGCAAAAACGAAACCGCGCCGCATCGAACTCGATGTGATCGATCAGGAAAACACGGAGCAATACTGGGCGCGCAGCAGCCGGCACGATACGGTGATCAGCTTTGCGTACGGCCGCGCTGCATTGACTGCTTTTTGCCGCGTGGTGGAAAAATGGATTGCCAATTTCTACGGCGTCGCCGTCGTCGTGCGGCCGCTGCGATCGATCGAGGCAAAAAACTGGGCGTGGCACATCGGTCTCGATGCGGAAGCGACCGGCATCCTGAACGACCTGTACGCCGGCATTGCACTGGATGAAGAGCGCAATCGCCGCATCCTGTCGCTGTTCCAGATGGATTTTGTCGATCCGACGGTCGTGCGTCCCGATGTGGCCGGCCGCCCGATTTATCTTGCCTGCGCAATGAATGCAGCGGAACAGTTGCGCATCAAGCCGCAGAATCTGTTGCTGAACCTGCCGCTGGCATCGATCTCGTGAGAGCGATCCGCTTGCATGTAATTGCATGTAACACAGGCAATGTTGTACGCACCGCTGCGTCGCGGGATGCGGATTGTTTCACGTCATTTTTTCAGGCGTAACGGCCTTTCATTATTCGGAAATCATCAATGAGCCAACCACGCGTTCCTGTTTCGGAAAAACAATCCACCCGCAACCACTATGACAGGATGGAATGGGCCGGCGCGTTCGGCGATCTCGGCACGCTGATCCCATTTGTCGCCGCGTACATCGGCGTATTGAAAATGGATCCGTTCGGCGTGCTGTTCGCGTTCGGCGCAGCGATGCTGGTGTGCGGCCTGTATTACAAAACGCCGTTCCCGGTGCAGCCGATGAAGGCAATCGGTGCCGTCGCGGCATTGCAGGCCGTGCAGACCACCGTGGTGACGCCTGCCGCCGTCTACAGCGCAGCCCTGGTGACAGGTGCGATCTGGCTGCTGCTCGGCATCACCGGCCTTGCGGCGCGGGTGGCGCGACTGGTGCCGCCGACTGTCGTGATCGGCATCGTGTTCGGGCTGGGTTTCGGTTTCATGCTGGAAGGCATCAGGATGATGCGGACCGACTGGCTGATTGCCGTGATCGGCGTCGTCGGTACGCTGCTGCTGATGGGCAACCGCACGATCCCTGCGATGTTTGTCCTGCTGGTATTCGGCGCGACGGTCGGCGCGTTCCAGCAGCCCGCCCTGCTGACGGCGTTGACTCACGCCGGTGCGGCATTGCATGTGCCGACTTTCGCATTGGCCGAATTGTCCTGGAATCAGTTTGTCGTCGGCGCGCTGCTGCTGGCCCTGCCGCAGATTCCGCTGACGCTGGGGAATGCGGTGATCGCCATCCGGGAAGAAAACAACCGCCTGTTCCCGCATCGCCCGGTGACGGAAGGCGGCGTGTCGATTTCAACCGGCATCATGAATCTGTTCAGCGCCTCGGTCGGCGGCGTGCCGATGTGCCACGGCGCGGGCGGCATGGCGGGTCACATTGCATTCGGTGCGAGGACCGGTGGCGCGGTGGTGATTCTCGGATGCGTGCTGCTGGCGCTGGCCTTCTTCTTCAGCGATTCGGTCGATCTGCTGTTTCGGCTTTTTCCGACGGCGGTGCTGGGTGTGATTCTATTCCTGACCGGCGCGCAACTGGCGCTTGGCAGCAGTGCATTGCCTGCCGAGCGCGGCAGCCGCGTCGTGGTGCTGTTGACGGCGGCGCTGTGCATGTGGAATGTCGGTGCCGGCTTCATTGCAGGCATTGCGCTGCATCATGCGCAACAGCGCGGCTGGCTGAAAATGTAACGGATATTTCCTGCGGAATTACTCCAGCCATCTGGCGCGGCTTGCCGCAGCTGCGATGGCAATGGCGAGCAATCCGATGAACGCCAGTCCTGCCTGCATGCCCCAACCCTGCGCCAGAAAACCGATGACCGGCGGACCGATCAGGCCGCCGCTGTAACTGAAGGTCGCCACCGCCGCCAATGCCGTCGAACCGTGTCGGCCTGCCGCGCTGAACACGAACGGAAACACCGATGCAAGGCCGGCGCCGGCCAGCGCAAAACCCGCGATCGTCAGCGGCACATTCAGCGCCAGCACCGCGATGAAGACGCCGGTCGCAGCCAGCAATGCACCGAGCGAGACCACGCGGCGTGCGCCGAAGCGATTTTTCAGCGGATCGCATACCAACCGCGCCAACAGCATCAGGCATGCGAAGCCGGCAAACGCCAGCGGCGCGACGCCGTCGTGCACATGCATCTGGTCCTTCATGAAAACGCCGCTCCAGTCGGCGATCGAACCTTCTGCCACCGCTCCGCAGAAACCGATGAGGCCAAGCGCGATCACCGGGCCGTGCGCGATCGCAAACAATGTACGCTCCGCGTTCGGTTCGGGGCGATCCGGCAGTAGCGCGCGATAAGCGACATACAGCGGAATCAGCAATGCAATCGACGTGATGCCGAAATGCACGAGCGGCGAAATTGCCAGGCCCGCCATCAGGCTCCCGAGCAGCGCGCCCGACAGCGTGCCGACGCAGAACCACGCGTGCAGCAACGACATCGTCGAACGTCCTGCGGCTTTTTCATTGGCGGTGCCGATGGCATTGATGGCGACATCGAAGCAGCCCGAAGCAGCGCCCAGCCCGACAGCGGCGGCGATCAGCAGCGCCAGATTCGGCGCAAGTGCCACGCACGGCAGAACGACGATCAGCCCGACGCCTCCATACCACGCCGCGCGCCTGCCGCCGAATTTTCCGACCAGTCCGGCCGCAAGCGGAAACGAAGCGACCGCACCGAAGCCGCCGCCCAGCAACACCATGCCAAGCTGCGCCGGATTAAGCTGCAATGCATCGCGGATAGACGGAATGCGCGCCGCCCATGACGCATAGATCACACCGAGCAGGATGAACAGAAACGGCGTGGCGGCTGTGCGAAAGCGGATCAATGATGAGGGCGGGGGAGAGGCGATCGGCATGAAGGATGAAGTCAGGTAAAACGGACGAGGCCGGATGTGATTGCAGACGTTTCGTTTTACCGAACGAAGAGGGAAACGAAGATCAAGATACGCGGCGGGCGCATCGCATCGCGCCCGCCGTTTCCGTGTACCGGATTATAGAAATCCTTTGTGACTGCGGCGTGAAACCCGCAACCGCCGCATCGAACCTGGCATCAACGAACGGTGGCGAACAGACAGGGTGCAAAAGCGGTGCGCACATTTTTCACGGCTGCCAGCCGTAATCGATCGTCAGCGGCGCATGATCGCTGAAGCGCTCATCCTTGTAGATCGACACGGTTTGCGCCGTCGCTGCAAAATCCGGCGTCGCGATCTGGTAATCGATGCGCCAGCCGACATTCTTCGCCCAGGCCTGGCCGCGATTGCTCCACCACGTATATTGATCGGGGCGTGCATCGATCCTGCGGAAGGTATCGACCAGGCCGACCTCGTCGAACACGCGCGTCAGCCATGCGCGCTCTTCCGGCAGGAAGCCTGAATTCTTGCGATTGCCCTTGTAGTTCTTCAAATCGATTTCATTGTGCGCGATGTTCCAGTCGCCGCAGATGACGAACTCGCGGCCGAGCGCTTTCAACGCCAATAGATGGGGCAGGAACAGATCCATGAAACGGAATTTCGCCTGCTGCCTTTCCTCGCTCGACGAACCGGACGGGCAATACACGGAAATCACGCTGAGATTGCCGAAATTGCATTGCACATACCGACCTTCCGCATCGAACTCCGGGCAGTTGAAGCCGATCTGCACGGCATCCGGCTTCGTCCGGCAATACACGCCTGCGCCGGAATAACCCTTCTTTTCGGCGTAGTGAAAATAACCGTAATACCCTTCCGGCGTCAGGAATTCCGGCGTCATGTCGGTCACCTGCGCCTTCAGTTCCTGCACACAGACATAGTCGGCAGCCTGTTTGGCCATCCATGGGAAGAAGCCCTTTTTTGCAGCAGAGCGGATGCCGTTCAAATTGGCGGAAATGATTTTCATGGCGTCGTTCGGAAAAATGAGGCGATCAGGATACCCGATTCGATGCGGCCGGTCTTGTTGGCCGCCCCTTTGGTGCGGCTCGCGCACACCTTCCTCTATATCGTTCGTTCAAATCGGCGCGCGGCTTTTCCATGCGTGCGATGCCGGCGACGCGTTGCATGTGCGATGTCGCATTGCATGACATGGCGTATCCCATGAACTGGGTAGTTTCCTTGTTCCCCGATGATCAGGCACACCCTTTGCATTTACCGTCATGTGCGTCGATAACGAATTAAAATGTGGCCTTGTTCGCGTGGGTAGCGACAAATTTTGTCACTTTTTATCCGTTATGGAGTCGCCTTGAACAATTTACGGCAGGAATTCATCAAGTTTTCGGTTGAGGCTGGTGTGCTGCGCTTCGGCGAATTTGTCACGAAGGCAGGGCGCACGTCACCCTATTTTTTCAATGCCGGCCTGTTCAACCAGGGCGGCACGCTGGGACGAATTGCGGATTTTTACGCACAGACGCTGATCGATTCCGGCATCCAGTTCGACATGCTGTTCGGGCCTGCGTACAAAGGCATCACGCTGGCATCGGCCACGGCGGTGGCGCTGGCGAACAAGGGGCGCAACGTTCCCTTTGCGTTCAATCGCAAGGAAGCCAAGGATCATGGCGAGGGCGGCACAATTGTCGGCGCCGGGCTGCAGGGGCGCGTGGTCATCATCGACGATGTGATTTCCGCCGGCACCTCGGTGCGCGAGTCGGTCGACATGATTCGTGCTGCAGGCGCCACGCCCTGCGCGGTGCTGATCGCGCTGGATCGCATGGAGCGTTCCGGCAAGGATGATGCGCTGTCTGCTCATTCGGCAGTGCAGGAAGTGAGCAATGCCTATGGCATGCCGGTCGTTTCGATCGGTAATCTGACGGATCTGTTCGAATACATTTCGAACGCAGGTGCAACATCGGAACAGGCGCAGTACAAGGACGCGGTTGCGGCGTATCGCAAGAGGTACGGCGTGACCTGATAATTTCTCCGGAGGTGGAATGAAGGGCGTGGTCAAGACACTGTTTTTTCTCTCTTCATTCGGCACGGCATTCGCCCATGCAGGCATTTACATGTGCAAGGATGCTGCGGGCCGCACGCTTACCTCCGACCGGCCGATTCCCGAATGCGCAGATCGTACGGTACGCGAATATGGCAACAATGGCGTCCTGAAAAGAGAAATCTCCCCACCACTGACCGCAGCACAGAAGCGCGAAAAAGCATTGGAACAGCAGAAGCGCCATGCTGAAGTGGCGGCCGCCGAGGAACAAAGACGGGCCGATCGTGCACTTGCCGCGCGTTACCGGAGCGAAGGCGATATCGATACGGCGCGCAAACGCGACAGCGCGACAGTAACAGAACAGATCGCACAACAAAAAGCCGAACTGGCTTCCGCGGAAAAAGAGTGGAAGAAGGCGCAGGCAGCAGTAGAGGCGCAACGGAAAAAGGGAAGCGTGCCTGCCGCCATGCAGGCGACGCTGACCCAATCCCTGGAAAATGCGCGCGTTCGTAAAAAAGCCCTGCACGAGAGCGAAGACAATTTGGCGCAGATCAACGCAAAATACGATGCGGTGTTGCAGCGTTACCGCGACATTGCTACGGCCTCCGCACAGTAATTAAAGAATTCCCGTTAGTTCTGATTGCGAGATTGTGTGAATGCATCGTCTCACTCTCATATTCATGGGGTGGCAACGCTGATCGCCGAAACCTATCATGCGTTGCGGCGGACATGTCTTTAAGGGACTTTTCCGTATTGACGCTTCTTGTGCCTTTCCTGTTCATTCTCATTTGGATGCCCTTCATGCGAATTCCCCTGTTAGTCATCTTGTTGTGTGGCGCACTCTGGTATTACTTTATCGAAGGACGCCGCATGGACGAAGGGCGTATTCGAGATGCCTATGCACTTTATTGGGGTGCTTTCTATGACGACAATCGTGATGCCATATGCAATATGTTCGACAAACGTTTCACCGCTACGGTCACAACCATGACGCCGGCTGGGCAGGTCGAAGAAACGGCGAACAAGGAAGTGGCATGTGACGGCACGAAGAAATTTTTCGACATGAAAAAGGATATGGAAGAAAAGATTGGACAAGAGCTTTTCATCAATACTGAATATACGATCGACAACATTGAACTGGCGCCAGATAGAAAATCCGCCAAGGTCGCCGTCAGTTCGGAAATACGCGTAGGAACTGAACAGCGTTTGTTCATGAAGATCAATGGAGTACAAACCGATACAGTCATACGTGATGCTGGCAAGATCAAGTTTCTCTCTTCGGACGCCGAGATTTCATTTTATTGAATGTGGTCCGGGATACGCTGAACCCCCTTGAAAATCTATTCTGCAATATGACGCGCAGGTTGTGCGCAGCACGAACAGTCAATATATTGGCTGTTTTCTTCGAAAGCAGTCGACATCATGTTCATTATCCCGGTCGGTAACAGGGTGAACTGGAAGCGGCCTCCGGTCGTGACACTGTTGCTTATCCTGGCGAATTGCCTGGTTTTCTTCATCTTGCAAGGCAACGACAGGCGTGAAGAGGAAAAGGCGGAGAAGTTTTACTTCACATCCGACCTGCCGCAATGGGAATTGCCGCGATACGCTGAATATCTGGAGGCGAAAGGCGATCTCGTCAGCGCGCAACAGATCAAAGGGATGATCGACAGAAAAAACAGTGGCGCTCTGTGGTTGATGGAGTACGACGCAAAGTTCATGCAGGTTTTGCATGCGAATGAAATCATTACGTTGCATGAACAGCACTTTTCAGCGTGGTCGACTCAACGCGCCAAGTACGAATCATTGCGCTCCTTTACCAGCCGTTATGTTTATCGGGTGGATGATCCCAAGCCTCTTAACTTGCTGGCGTCTACCTTTATGCACGGAAGTTTCGGCCATTTATTCGGAAATATGGCCGTACTCTTCCTGATCGGCTTTCTGGTCGAATCCGTCGTCGGAAAGGCCCTGTTTCTATCGGCCTACCTCGTTACCGCCTGTACTGCCATCGGCATGTACAGTCTGACGGTCGTTGATCCAGGTCAGAGCATCCTCGGTGCATCCGGCGCGATCGCCGGTGTGATGGGTTTGTACACCGTCATTTTCGGTTTGCGCAAAATCGATTTCTTTTATTCGCTGGGATTTTATTTCGATTACGTGCGGGCGCCGGCGCTGGTGCTTCTTCCCTTATGGCTGGGCAATGAGCTCTATCAATTCCTGGTGGAACGCGGCGCGCATATCGCCTACATGGCGCACTTCGGTGGCCTGGTTGGTGGTGCCGTGATCGGCATGTTCTATCGCTGGATGCGTCCGGCGATGATCGACGGCCACCATCAGGAAGCAGAAAAAACGGAAGTCGATGCCAAGGCATTTCAGTGTGGCATGGATCTACTGGGCGCGATGGAGTTTCAGAAGGCGCTCGTGATCTTCAAATCGCTGCGGGAGCGGCATCCGCATGACCTGAATCTGAAGCGGTTGTGCTATCGCGCGGCAAAGGCCGATCCATCCAGCGAGGATTATCATCGTGCCGCATTAAGGCTGCTGTCCGTGCCGGAAATGGATGAGGACACTTCCAGACAGACGCATGCGATTTTTCATGAGTACCTGGATTGCGCTAAACCCGTGCCCCGGTTGGAGCAGGAGTTGCTGGCACGGCTGGCAAAGCGCTTTGCCGATGCGAATTACTTCGATGATGCGGAACGGCTCGCGGGATTGCTGCAACGTACGACTCCGCAGCATCGGGCATTGCCGGCCATATTGCTATCCCTGGCGCGGGGCTATTATCGCGAACAGCACAAGGACAAGTTCGAGACGATTCTGCAATCGCTGATCCATCAATTCCCTCAGTCGGAGGAGGCCCGCGCGGCCGGCAGCATGCTGCGCATCGGCTGACAGTGCTCAGTTGATAGTGGCTAGCTTGCTCAACATATCCATGTATTGACGGGCCTCGTCAGCCGTTGCGTGCTCCGGAAATTTGGACTGCAGCGCGCGCAATATCTGCATCGCCTCTTTAGTCATCCGAAAATGCTCGCCTAATATGCGCGCCGATAGCAGATACACCGATGGTATATGCGGGTGCTGCGGATAACGCTTGTCGAAACGGCGCATCAGGTCGAGCGCCAACTTCTGCCGCTTCGCCATATATGCAGCGTTGGCCAGTTCGTACACCTGATAGGAATCCTGCAACTGAAATTCGGCGTCGAGCTTCAGACTTTTCTCGCACAGATCCAATGCCTTAAACATGCGCTTCTCGCTGGTCAGCTTGGCAATGAACTCGCGGGCATGCTGCAGCGCCACGGTTTGCTTGCCCGCGGCCATCAGCAATTTTTGATATCGCTCGTGCAGATCGTTGTTCTCCCAGCGCGTGCGTAATTCCTCCCGCAACAGATCGATGGCCTCCTGCTGCCTGCCCTCTGCAATCAATGCGCCGAGTGCTGCGAATGTTGGATCCTTCTGCGGCATTTGCCTGGCTTCTGCTTTTTCATAACTGACAGCAGCATGCAGGCCCAGCGCATTGTGGTACTGATAGATGGCGTAACCCATCATGTGATACATGATCAGCGTGAAATAGAACTCCACGAAATACAGCAAGGGTAGTACCAGCGCTGAATTCATGTGCCCAACCAGGAATCCCTGCAGCCATTTTCCGCTTCCGGTCAGGCTGATCAGCAGGAAGCAAAGCGCAAGGTAAGGCGAGCCGATCGTCTTGATGTAAAAGAAAATGCGTCCGGGATGCACGGCTTCGAAAATACTCTTCGTGGTGGCGATGATCATGACGCAGGCCGGGATGGCGATGGCCAGCAGGAAGCTCAATCCAATGCCGACTACGCCGAATACATCGGTCAGCATTACCACGACCAGCGCCGCAATCGCAAACAGGGCGAACTGCCGCAGGACTTGTGCCATTTCGCCTGTTTCACCACCGTGTACTCCGTCCGGTTCGTCGAAACGGCCGTTGGCAGTACGTTCCATCACCACGAACGCGTACTTCAAAAACAGGATCCAAAGGAGGTAGTACAGCATCATGCCGAATAGGGGCATGATGAACATCGAGGCGCTACCGATGAGTGCATATCCGCCAATGCGCAGAATCGAGCCGATTTGCATTGGATACAGGAAAAAACGCGGCAACCGGCGCCAGAAGGGCGTGAATGTCATACCTGATCCGGCAGAGAAGCGGTCTTGTTCGGACATGGTGGATGGCCCGGAAGAAAGATTGGCATGCTATCAGAAAGACTTTTATTCGCACCATCCCATGATGATGGTAAAGATACGGGCATCGTCTTGTAATGCATCGTCATCCTGACAATCAAAAAAACGCGCTCATCGAGCGCGTTTTTTCCTTCAGGTGATTCTGTGAATCACGACTGCAATTTCTGTTTCAGCAATTCCGTCAGTTGCGCCGGATTGGCCTTGCCCTTGCTGGCCTTCATCGCCTGCCCCATCAGCGCATTGATGGCTTGCTCCTTGCCGGCGCGGAATTCCTCGACCGACTTGGCGTTCGCTGCCAGCACTTCATCGACGATCTTTTCCAGCGCGCCGCTGTCGGAAATCTGCTTGAGGCCTTTTGATTCGATGATGTCATCAGCAAGGGTGGCGCTGTCCGAACCGGCTTCCCACATTGCACCGAACACTTCCTTTGCGATCTTGTTGGAGATCGTGCCGTCGGCGATGCGCTGCAGCAGCAAGGCGAGTTGGGCAGGATTGACCGGCGATGCGGCGATCTCGAATCCTTCGCGATTGAGCGTCGACGAGACATCGCCCATCAGCCAGTTGGCGGCGGGCTTTGCCTGCGCGTTGCCGGCAGCAGTGACAACCGCTTCGAAGTAGGTTGCCATCGCTTTCGATTGCGTCAGCACGGCCGCGTCGTATTCGGACAGGCTGTAATCGCGCACGAAGCGTTCGCGCATGGCGCCCGGCAGTTCCGGCATCGATGCCTGCACGCGCGCAATCCATTCTTCACTGATGACCAGCGGCGGCAAATCAGGATCGGGGAAGTAGCGATAATCCTGCGCATCTTCCTTGCTGCGCATTTCGCGCGTTTCCTTTTTGTCCGGATCGTACAGGCGCGTCGCCTGTACGACGCGGCCACCGTCTTCAATCAGTTCGATCTGACGGCGCACTTCGTAGTTGATCGCGTCTTCCATGAAGCGGAACGAGTTCAGATTCTTGATCTCGCAGCGTGTGCCGTATTCCTTTTGTCCGACCGGGCGCACCGATACATTGGCGTCGCAACGGAACGAACCTTCCTGCATGTTGCCGTCACAGATGCCGATCCACGTCACGAGGCCATGCAATGCCTTCGCATAAGCGACGGCTTCCGTGGCGCTGCGCATGTCGGGTTCGGTGACGATTTCGAGCAGCGGCGTGCCGGCGCGATTCAGGTCGATGCCGGTCATGCCGTGGTAATCCTCGTGCAGCGATTTGCCGGCGTCTTCTTCCAGATGCGCGCGCGTCAGTTGCACGGAGCGGATTTCGGTCTTGCCGTCGACTTCCATCGCGAACGAGATGCGGCCGCCCTGCACGACAGGCAATTCCATCTGGCTGATCTGATAGCCCTTTGGCAGATCGGGGTAAAAATAATTCTTGCGTGCGAAGACGGAATGCGGCGCGATGGTTGCGCCGATGGCGAGACCGAACTGGATCGCGCGCTCCACCGCGGCGCGATTCATCACCGGCAATGCACCGGGCAACGCCAGATCGACCGGCGATGTCTGCGTATTCGGCTCGGCGCCGAACTGCGTCGGCGAACCGCTGAAGATTTTTGTACTGGTCGTTAACTGCGTGTGTGTTTCCAGACCGATGACTACTTCCCACTGCATAATTTCCTCACTCGCTGGTTAGCGTTGCCTGCTTCGTCGTTGCGTTGTTGCGTTGTTTCAATACGATATTGTTCTGTCAAAAAGCTCAGACGCCGTCGGGCTGGCGCAGATGCCAGTCGGTCGCCTGCTGATATTGATGCGCGACGTTCAGCAATTTTGCTTCTTCAAAATAATTGCCGATGATCTGCAGTCCGACCGGACGCTTGCCGTTCTTTTCGCCCTGGCCGAAGCCGCATGGAATCGACATGCCGGGCAAGCCTGCAAGGCTGGTGGAGAGCGTGAAAATGTCGGCCAGATAGTTGGCGATCGGATCGTCGGTCTTGTCGCCCAGATCCCATGCCACAGTCGGCGATACAGGGCCCATGATGACGTCGCATTGCTTGTCTGGTCCCGACAGCACGTGCTGGAAATCCTGTGCGATCAGGCGGCGGATTTTTTGCGCCTGCAGATAATACGCATCGTAATAACCATGCGACAGCACGTACGCGCCAACCAGTATGCGACGTTTGACTTCGTCGCCGAATCCTTCGGCGCGTGTCTTGCGGTACATGTCGACCAGATCCTTGTATTCCTTTGCGCGATAGCCGTAACGCACGCCGTCGAAGCGGCTGAGGTTGGACGATGCTTCGGCCGGTGCAATCACGTAGTAGGTCGGGATCGACAACTCGGTTTTCGGCAGCGAAATATCGACCAGCGTTGCGCCGAGTTTTTCGTATTCGCGCAATGCCGCGCGCACGGCCTGTTCTACATCCGCCGCGAGACCTGCGCCGAAATATTCACGCGGAATGCCGATCTTCAAGCCTTTCAGGCTGGTGTTCAGGTCACGTGTGAAATCTTCTGAAGGACGCTCGACGCTGGTCGAATCGCGCTCGTCGAAACCGCACATCGCATTCAACAACAAGCCGCAATCTTCCGCCGTTTTCGCAATCGGTCCGCCTTGATCGAGCGACGATGCAAACGCAATCATGCCGAAGCGCGACACGCGGCCGTAGGTCGGTTTGATGCCGGTGACGCCGCATAGTGAAGCCGGTTGGCGGATCGAGCCGCCGGTGTCGGTGGCGGTGGCGGCCGGCGTCAGGCGCGCAGCGATTGCTGCGGCGGAACCGCCGGACGAGCCGCCTGGGATCGCGGTTTTGTCCCACGGATTTTTCACTGCGCCGAAGTACGAATTTTCATTCGACGAACCCATCGCGAATTCATCGCAATTCAGTTTGCCCAAATGAACCATGCCGGCCTGATTGAAACGTTCGACCACGGTTGCGTCAAACGGGCTGACGTAGTTTTCCAGCATCTTCGAACCGGCGGTGGAGCGCCAGCCGCGTGTGACGAAAATGTCCTTGTGTGCGATCGGGATGCCGGTCAGCGCCGTGGCATCGCCGTTTGCAAGACGTGCATCCGCGGCGGCTGCCTGTTGCAGCGTCAATGCATGATCCACATGGAGGAATGCATTCAGGTCGCTCTTGTCGATGCGGTCGAGGAAGAGCGTTGCCAGCTCGGTCGCCGAGATTTTTTTCGTCTGCAGCAGTGCGGATAATTCTTTAAGAGTCTTGGTATGCATAGTGAAATATCGGTATTCGGTGATGGAGCATCAATGGTCCGGCCGCATGGCGCGATGTGCGGCGAGAGATGAAACAGTGAGCGGAAAGCGCGTGCGCGGTCCGCGTTTATTCGATGACTTTAGGTACCAGATACAAGCCGTCCTGCGTGGCCGGCGCAACCTGCTGATAATCGTCGCGGCGATTCGTTTCGCTCACACGATCGTCGCGCAGGCGCAGCGACAGATCCGGCAGCATTGTGGCAATCGGATGATTCAGCGGTTCGATGCCGGTGGTGTCTACCGCGCGCATTTGTTCCACCAGCGCAAAAATGCCGTTGAGTTTGTCCAGCGTTTGCGCGGATTGCGCGTCGGTCAGTTCGATCTGGGCGAGCGTCGATAGACGTTTGACATCGGAAAGTTCGAGGGACATGGTCGGAGTGCGGCCGGGCCGCAGTTTAAAGTGTTGAAAATCGGATTTGGCAAATGCGTTCTTGTACCGGCAAAATTCGCTCAAAAAGTCGCATCGGCATATATTTTTTGAGATTTTTACCTGCTAATTTAATGTAAATTATAAGGTAGAATACCGGGTTAATGCTTTGCTGGCGCTGATATCGGGCTGCCGCAGCACGAAAATCCTTTTATATACTTTCGCGCACCACTGCTGCGCATCGGGACAATTCATGTTTGGATTTTTCCGTAGTTATTTTTCGAACGACCTGGCGATCGATCTCGGCACCGCCAACACGCTGATCTACGTGCGCGGCAAGGGCATCGTGCTCGACGAGCCTTCGGTTGTCGCGATTCGCCAGGAAGGCGGCCCGAACGGCAAGAAAACCATCCAGGCCGTCGGCAAGGAAGCCAAGCAGATGCTGGGCAAGGTGCCGGGCAACATCGAGGCGATCCGCCCGATGAAGGACGGCGTGATCGCCGACTTCACCGTCACCGAGCAGATGCTCAAGCAGTTCATCAAGATGGTGCACGACACCAAGCTCTTCACGCCGTCCCCGCGCATCATCATCTGCGTGCCCTGCGGCTCGACCCAGGTCGAGCGCCGCGCGATCCGCGAGTCGGCGCTGGGCGCCGGCGCGTCGCAGGTGTACCTGATCGAAGAGCCGATGGCGGCGGCGATCGGCGCCGGCCTGCCGGTATCGGAAGCGACCGGCTCGATGGTGGTCGATATCGGCGGCGGCACGACCGAAGTCGGCGTGATCTCGCTGGGCGGCATGGTCTACAAGGGCTCGGTGCGCGTCGGCGGCGACAAGTTCGACGAGGCGATCATCAACTACATCCGCCGCAACTACGGCATGCTGATCGGCGAACAGACCGCCGAAGCGATCAAGAAGGAAATCGGTTCCGCCTTCCCGGGCTCCGAAGTGCGCGAGATGGAAGTCAAGGGCCGCAACCTGTCCGAAGGCATTCCGCGCTGCGTTCACGATTTCCAGCAACGAGATTCTGGAGGCGCTGACCGATCCGCTGAACAACATCGTTTCCGCAGTGAAGAACGCGCTGGAGCAGACGCCGCCTGAACTCGGCGCCGACATCGCCGAACACGGCATGATGCTGACCGGCGGCGGCGCGTTGCTGCGCGACCTGGACCGTCTGCTGATGGAAGAAACCGGCCTGCCGGTGATCGTGGCGGAAGATCCGCTGACCTGCGTGGTGCGCGGCTCCGGCATGGCGCTGGAGCGCATGGACAAGCTCGGTTCGATCTTCTCCAACGAGTAATCGATTCACGAATCGCTCCACGAATAAACGATCTGTCATGCTTCACCATCTGACTGGGCGCCATGAATGATGTGATGAAGACACCTTGTCCCGAAACGGAATATGCCGTGGCCGGCGTTTGCATCGCTGTGCCGCGCTCCGTTTCCGGAATCTTCTGCAGGTTCGCCAGGCATTAAATGGAATACAGCCCACCACCACTTTTCAAGCAAGGTGCTTCGGCACGTGCAAAGATGGTGTTCTTCGCCTTGATTGCGCTGGTGTTGCTGGGTGTCGATTCACATGTCCGCTCGCTTGGCGTTGTGCGCCAGGTCATTTCCACCGCGTTGTACCCGTTGCAGATCGTGGCCCTCGCGCCACGCGATGCCTTCCATTACATCGGCAATTACTTCACTTCGCTTTCCGATTTCAAGGCGGAAAATGAAAAGCTCAAACTGCAGCAGACCATCGACGCGCAGATCCTGCAGCAAGGCCGGCAACTGCTGGCGGAAAATACCCAGTTGCGTTCCCTGCTCGATACAAGCGCCCGGCTTGCCGTGAAATCGGTCATGGGCGAAATCCTGTACGACACGCGCGATCCGTTTACCCGCAAGATCATGCTCGATCGCGGCAGCCAGAATGGCGTCGAGGCCGGGCAGCCGGTCATCGATCATGTCGGCGTGGTCGGTCAGGTGACGCGGGTGTTTCCGTTCATGGCGGAAGTCACGCTGCTGACGGACAAGGATCAGGTGATTCCGGTGCAGGTTGTGCGCAACGGTTTGCGCAGCGTGGCCTATGGCCGCGGGCAATCCAGCATGCTGGAACTGCGCTTCATGCCGACCAATGCGGATATCCAGAAGGGTGACATGCTGGTGACTTCCGGCATCGACGGCATTTATCCGCCCGGACTCAAGGTGGCGACCGTGACGCAGGTCGAGAACAAGTCGGTTGATGCGTTCGCGCGCATCGTGTGCCAGCCGACCGCCGGCATCGATCGCAACCGGCAACTGCTGATTCTGCTGAGCGAACATCCATTGGCCGCGCGTCCGCCGGAAGAAGTCAAGCATGGGTCGCGCAAGCAAGGGCTGTTGCAGCATGCGGCGAGCAGGGGCGATGGCCCTGTGGAGAAATTGCCGGAAGCGCCTGTACCCTCCAAAAAACTGCCTTCTGCGACGGTGCCGCGATGAACAATAATTACATCCTGTTGCCGGCCAGTCCGCTTTTCATTGCGGTCAGCCTGTTCGTCGCCTTTCTGCTCAACCTGCTGCCGTGGGGCCAGTGGATCGGCATTCCCGATTTTGTCGCACTGATTCTCGTGTTCTGGAGCATGCATCAGCCGCGCAAGGTCGGCATCGGCGTCGCTTTCTTCATGGGCCTGCTGATGGATGTGCATGATGCCGCCGTGCTGGGCGAGAATGCGCTGGCCTATACGCTGCTGTCCTATTTCGCGATCATGATCCATCGCCGCGTGCTCTGGTTCCCCAACGGAACGCAGGCGCTGCACGTGTTTCTGCTGCTGATGATGGCGCAGGTGGTCGGCGTGGTTGTCAGGCTGGTGGTGGGCGGTCGGTTCCCCGGCTGGCTGTATTTTGCGGAAAGCGTCGTGGCTGCGTGCCTGTGGCCGGTCGTCACGTGGATCCTGCTGGCGCCGCAACGCCGGGCGATCGACAGGGACGACACACGGCCGATCTGAACGCGTTGCCTGCAATGGAGTTTGATGTGCGAGCGGATTGTCACTGCCCGCGCCCCCGATGATGAGCCGGCATTTGAGTACGCATGACTGAGTTAAAAGATACCGAACGCGAACTACACCTTTTTCGCCTGCGCCTGTCGGTGGCGGGCGTGCTGGTGTTCGTTTTGTTCGCCTGCCTGCTGACCCGCTTCATCTGGCTGCAGGTTTTCAAGCACAGCGATTATGTTGCACAGGCCGAGGAAAACCGGATTTCCGTCATGCCGGTGGTGCCGAATCGCGGCCTGATTCTGGATCGCAACGGCGTCGTGCTGGCACGCAATTTTTCGGCCTACACGCTGGAGATCACGCCGTCCAAGATCAATGGCGATCTGGACAAGCTCATCGATGAGCTGGCGAAGCTGGTCGATATCCAGCCGCGCGACCGCAAACGTTTCAAGAAACTGCAGGAAGAGTCGCGCAATCTGGCCAGTTCGCCGATCCGCATGCGGCTGACCGATGAAGAAGTCGCGCGTTTCTCCGCCCAGCGTTATCGCTTCCCAGGCGTGGAAATTCAGGCGCGGCTGTTCCGCCAGTATCCGCTGGGCGACGTGGCATCGCACGTGATCGGTTATATCGGCCGCATCAATCAGCGTGATGCAAAGGACATCGAGGAAAGCGACGATGCCACCAATTATCGCGGCACCGAACACATCGGCAAGGAAGGGCTGGAGCGCAGCTACGAGGAGCAGCTGCACGGCAAGACCGGCTACGAAGAAGTCGAGGTATCTGCCGGCGGCCGCGCCGATCCGCACATTGTCGCGTTCATCGGCGACGCCCGGCAACAATCTGATGCTGTCGCATCGATATCGAATTGCAGAAGGTCGTCGAGCAGGCATTCGGCGACCGGCGCGGCGCCCTGATTGCGATCGAGCCGTCGACCGGCGATGTGCTGGCCTATGTGTCGATGCCGAACTTCGATCCGAACCTGTTCGTCGAAGGCATCGATCAGCAAAGCTGGGATGCGCTCAACAACTCGCCCGACCATCCGCTGCTGAATCGCCCGCTGTCCGGCACCTATCCGCCCGGCTCGACCTACAAGCCGTTCATGGCGCTGGCGGCGCTGGAACTCGGCAAGCGCAAGCCGTCGGATACGATTGCCGATCCGGGTTACTTCATCTTCGGCAACCATCGCTTCCGCGACGATAAGGAAGGCGGGCACGGCATGGTCGACATGTACAAGTCGATCGTGCAGTCATGCGATACCTATTACTACCTATTGGCCAATGACCTCGGCGTCGATGGCATTCACGATTTCATGACGCAGTTCGGTTTCGGGCAGCAGACCGGGATCGATCTCAAGTCCGAACGGACCGGCGTGCTGCCTTCCATGGCGTGGAAACGCGCGGCATACCGCAAGCCGGAACAGCAGAAATGGTATGCTGGCGAAACGATTTCGCTCGGCATCGGCCAGGGCTACAACAACTTCACGCCGCTGCAACTGGCGCATGCCACCGCGACGCTGGTCAACAATGGCATCGTGATGAAGCCGCATCTGGTGAAGATGATCGAGAACGGCGTGACGCGCGAAAGAACGCTGACGGTGCCGAAGGAAAGTTATCGCATTCCGTTGAAACAGGAAAATATCGACATCATCAAGCATGCGATGGTCGGCGTGACGAAGGAAGGCACCTCGGCGCGCGTCTTCGCCAATGCCGGTTACGAATCGGGCGGCAAGACCGGCACGGCGCAGGTGATTGCCATCAAGAAGAACGAGAAATACGACGCTTCCAAACTGTGGGACCGGCATCGCGATCATGCGTTGTACACCGCCTTCGCGCCGGCCGACAATCCGCGGATCGCGCTGGCAGTGATTGTTGAAAACGGCGGCTTCGGCGCCGTGGCGGCGGCACCGATTGCAAAACAAGCCATGGATTTTTATCTGCTCGGCAAGCGTCCGGAGATCAAGCCTGCGGACAAGAGCAAGATTGAAAAAGTTGTGCCTGAAATCGAGCTGGTGGATTAACGATGATGCGTAAACGCTCCCGACAACACAATGCACATGGCGCGTGCCGCCATTCGTCAGCGAGTCTGCAATGAGAGAATCCATGCACAGGCGTTCGTTTCTGCAATTCTTCCGGCCTTACGCGCAGGTATTCGACGGCCCGCTGATTCTGATCGTCTGCCTGATCCTGATGGTCGGTTCGGTGACGCTGTATTCGGCCGGCATCGATTTCCCCGGTCGCTTTGAAGATCACATGCGCAATATTCTGGTCTCCCTCCTGATCATGTGGATCGCCGCGCTGATTCCGCCGCAGACGCTGATGCGCTTCGCTGTGCCGCTGTATCTCGTCGGGCTGGCGTTGCTGGTTGCGGTGGCGATGTTCGGCCTGATCAAGAATGGCGCACGCCGCTGGGTCGATCTTGGTGTCGTCATCCAGCCATCCGAGATCATGAAGATAGCGATGCCGGTGATGCTGGCGTGGTTTTTCCAGAAGCGCGAAGGCATGACGCGCTGGAGCGAATTCCTGGTGGCGGGATTGCTGCTGATTGTGCCGATCGGCCTGATCATGCGCCAGCCGGATCTGGGCACATCGCTGCTGGTGCTGGCCGCCGGCTTTTACGTCATCTTTTTTGCAGGGCTGTCATGGAAGGTGATGATCGCCGCCTTGGTTGCCGTGCTGGCCAGCATGCCTGTCGCATGGTCGATGTTGCACGATTACCAGCGCGAACGTGTCATGACGCTGATCGATCCGACCACCGATCCGCTGGGCAAGGGATTCCATATCATTCAATCGACGATCGCGATCGGTTCCGGCGGCATCACCGGCAAGGGATGGCTTCACGGTACGCAGGCGCATCTGGAATTCATCCCCGAGCGCACGACCGATTTCATCTTCGCGGTGTTTTCGGAAGAGTTCGGCTTGATCGGTAACAGTATCCTGCTCCTGCTGTACTTGCTGTTGATCGGGCGCGGCATGGTGATTGCGGCCAATGCGCCGACGCTGTTCAGTCGCCTGCTGGCCGGCGCGATCACGATGATCTTCTTTACCTATGCGTTCGTGAACATGGGAATGGTCAGTGGTATTCTTCCGGTCGTCGGCGTGCCGTTGCCGTTCATCAGCTACGGCGGCACGGCCTTCGTCACGCTCGGACTGGGCGTCGGCATTCTGATGAGTATTCAGCGCCACAGGAAGTTGATGCAAAGCTGAATTGAGCGACTTTTCACCGATGGCGCCATCAGGCTTGCCATCACATGATCTGCATGCGATGCGATCATCTTCAGGAGAAGCGATGCGGTTCCGTCTCTATGGCAAATTGCGTGAATCATCGATCGTTCTGTCGATGCTGGTTCTTTCGGTATTGGCCGGTTGCAGCAGCGTGCCGTTGACTGCGCCGCCGTCGCAATCGACAGCATCGTCGCCCGCAGCAGTGAAACCGAAATCGTCCACGCATCCGGTGTTGCCGCCCGCAGGTTCGGGGCGCGGCGGTTATTACCTGGATGACGGCCCCGGCGAACAGACGCCGGACGGCTTGCAGGATATGCCGGATGCCGTGCCGAAAATCGAACCGTATTCGAGGCAGGGCAACAAACCCTATGTCGTTTTCGGCAAGCGCTATGTGCCGATCACCGATGATCGGCCGCTCACGCAACGCGGTTACGGCAGCTGGTACGGCAAGAAATTCCACGGTCAGAAAACATCGTCCGGCGAACTCTACGACATGTACCAGATGACGGCGGCGCATCCAACGCTGCCGATTCCTTCCTATGCGCGCGTCACCAATCTGGCCAATGGCACGCAAGTGATCGTGCGCGTCAACGATCGCGGACCGTTCCACTCCAGCCGCATCATCGATCTGTCATACACGGCTGCGTTGAAGCTGGGTTACATCGGCAAGGGTAGCGCCGAACTGAAGGTTGAGCGCCTGTTGCCGGCCGATATCGAGCAGATACTGGCCGGCAGACAAAATGGCGCGACGGCGATGGAATCATCCGGTTCGATGGTGCCGGCTGTCGAGACTTCGTCGTTGCCGCCGGCATCCCAACCAGTATCCCAGTCGCTATTGCAGCCGACATCCCAGCCCGTATCTTCGTCGGCATCGAGCGAGCCTGTCGTTGCAACGCTGGCTGCACCATCGCCTGTCGCCGGTTTCTATCTGCAATTCGGTGCGTATTCTCAGGCGGGTAACGCGGAAGCGGTACGCGCCAGACTGGCGCAGAATGCGGGAAGCATGTTGCCGGCGCTGAGGGTCGAACCATCGAACAATCTGTATCGCTTGTACAGCGGACCATTTGCCAGTCGCGGTGACGCGGCTGCGGCGGCGCTGCAGGTCGAGCAGAAGGACGGCATTAAGCCGTTCATCGTGCAGCGTTAATCCGTCGCCTGATCGTCGATCGATTTCAATTGCAGGGCGCGCTCATACAGCGCGTTCTTTTTTTGTCCGGTGATTTGCGCGGTGAGTGCGGCTGCCTGTTTCAGCGAACATTCCTGTAACAGAATTGTCAGGATGCGCTCGGCCTCCAGCAGATCGCGGTCGCCGGCAACCGGCGCGCCTTCCAGCAAAACCACGAATTCGCCTTTCTGGCGGTGCGCATCCGCGTTGACCCAGGCAGCGGCTTCGGCCAGCGTGCAGCGATGCATTTCCTCGAACAACTTTGTCAGTTCGCGTGCAAACACGATCTGCCGCGTCGGTTCGAATGCGGCGGCCAGCGCTTCGACGGTTTCTGCAATCCGGTGCGGGGCTTCGTAAAACACCATGGTTGCAGCGATGCCTTTTAGCCCGAACAGAAATGTGTCGCGCTGCTTCGCCTTTGCCGGCAGAAAGCCGACGAAGTGGAACTGGTCGTTGAGCAGGCCGCTTGCCGATAACGCGGCAATGGCGGCGGATGCGCCCGGCAGCGGCATCACGCGCAGGCCGGCATTGCGCACGGCATCGACGATGCGCGCGCCGGGGTCGGATACTGCGGGCGTGCCGGCATCGGAAACCAGCGCAATGCGTTCGCCGGCCTGCAAGCGGCGGATCAGCTTTTCCGCCACTTCGCGCTCATTGTGCTGGTGCGCGGCGATCAGGTTTTTCGACAGACCGTAGCGTGACAGCAGGTGGCCGGTATTGCGCGTGTCTTCGCAGGCGACTGCGTCAACGATCGATAAAGTGTGCAAAGCGCGCAACGATATGTCGCCTGCGTTCCCGATCGGTGTAGCCACCACATATAATGTCGCCGAAGGATAGGTCTGCTGCATGACGTCATGCATAATCGGCAAGAGCGTGGACAGGCTGTCGGTAGGTTCAGTCATCGGGGGAATGGATGTTGGGAAATTCAGCGAGAGTACTCGTACTGGCGACGTTGATCAGCGGATTGTGCGCGCCTGTGATGGCAAATACAACCGCGGCAACCATCACCGTCAGCGACGGAGCCGCCAGTGTAACCGGCATTCAGGAGCAGCAGCCTGCCGTCGATGGATTGCAGCTTGCGCAAACCGATCTCTCCCTGCCTTACGGCGCGGACGATTTGCCGGGAGAACCGATTGCAGAAGCGGTCGACCTGCCGGTCGTGACGACGCGATTCCCGCCCACGCGTATCGCCTTGCTGTTGCCGAGCCGTTCCGAATCGCTGCTGCAGGTTGCCGATGCCGTGCGTGCCGGCTTCATGGCGGCTTACCAGTATGAGCCTGCCAACATTGTCGTCAATCTGGTGGAAACCGGCGATGCGCCGCAGGATGTGCTGTCCGGTTATCAAAGTGCCGCAGCCGCCAACGACATCGTGGTCGGCCCGCTGACGCGTAGCGGCGCCACGGAGATTGTGCAGAACCATGCAGTCACCAGGCCGACCATCGCCCTCACGCAACTGGATGTCGGCGGCGAGAAGGGAAGCGTCGCATCGGACAACATGTTGTTGATGGGTTTGTCGGTCGAGGATGAAGCACGCCAGGTTGCGGTGTGGGCCGCCGCCGGCAGAACGTCGACAAAAGCCTTTGCGATTTCGACCAGTGTTTCCTGGCAGCGCCGCGCCGCGACGGCCTTCGTTGCAAAGTGGCGTGCGCTCGGTCAACAACCGGAGCCGGTCGAACTGTCGATGAACAGTGGTTTCATGAATGCCAACGCCCTGGTGCAATTGCGCAAGCGCATCCAGGCCGAAAAACCGGCGTTGCTGTTCATCGCGCTCGATGCGGCACAGGCCATTCAGTTGCGGCTGGCGATCGGCAGCGAAGTGCCGATGGTCGGTACCTCGCAGTTGAACCCGGTTGCGCTGGACGACTGGCCGGTGGCGAACCGCCTGACCGATCTGGAAGGCGTTCAGTTGCTGGACATGCCGTGGCAATTGCAGGCTGACCATACCGCCGTGATGGCATATCCGCATCTTCCGCCTCTGGCCGATCAGCGTCGCAGTCCCGATATCGAACGGTTGTACGCACTGGGCATCGATGCCTATCGCGTGGCACATAACATCGCGCTCAAGCAGACCGATTTCAGTCTGGACGGCGTGACCGGAAAACTGGCCGTGCGCTTCGGTAGGGGTGCGGCGGAATTCGATCGCATCATGCAGCCGGCGATTTATCGCGACGGCATGGTGCAGCCGCTGGAAGCGCAATAGCATCTGCCGATGCGCGTTCCCGATTTTCTTCGTCCCCGCACCGCAAAACAGATCGAAGGGCAGATCGGCGAGGATGCCGCACTGGCGTATTTGCAGCAGCAGGGCATGACGCTGGTGGAGCGCAATTTTCTGTGCAAGAGCGGCGAGATCGATTTGATCATGCAGCACGGCGATGTACTGGTGTTTGTTGAAGTCAGGAAGCGCGCCGATCGCAATCACGGCGGCGCGGCTGCCAGCATCACGCCGGCAAAGCAGAAACGCCTGATCGCCGCCGCGCAGCATTATCTGCAGCGTTACCGGATGCCGCCCGCCTGCCGTTTCGACGTTGTCGCGATCGACGGAACGCAAACGGAATGGCTCAGGAATGCCATCGACGCATGATGCTCATGCTCATGTTTATGTACATCGCGACCCCTCGCGATCGACTGCTCTATAATCCCGTACAACATGATTACTCAACGCATCCTCAGTCACTTCCATGAAAGTGCGGAACTGAAAATACAGGCGGCCTCGCAGCTGTCGCATCCCATCTCGCAGGCAGTGGAACTAATGTTCGGCGCCCTGTCTAACGGTAACAAGATTCTCGCCTGCGGCAACGGCGGCTCGGCGGCGGATTGCCAGCACTTCTCCGCGCAACTGGTCGGGCGCTTCGAGCGCGAACGATTGCCGCTGCCGGTCCTGGCGCTGACCACCGATACATCCATCCTCACCGCCATCGGCAATGATTACAGCTACCAGGAAATCTTCAGCAAGCAGGTCCAGGCATTCGGCCAGTCCGGCGACGTTCTGCTTGCGCTGTCGACCTCCGGCAATTCGGCCAATATCATCGCAGCGGTCGAAGCCGCGCTGGAACGCGACATGCGCGTCGTGGCGCTGACCGGCAAAGGCGGCGGCGCCATCGCCAAACTTCTTACCGACGCAGATGTACATATCTGCGTCCCGCACGACCGGACTGCACGCATCAAGGAAGTGCATTTATTAACGATACATTGTCTGTGCGACGGCATCGACGTCGCACTATTTGGAGGAGATGAAAATGATTGATCTGAACCGTTGTCTGACCGCTGTTCGCCGCCCGGTCGCCATGGCGCTGCTGTGCGGGGCTGCATTAGTCAGCCTGCAAGGCTGCGTCGGCGTAATGGTCGGCAGTGCGGTAGTCGGCACGCTGGCGGCAACCGATCGCCGCACGCTTGGTGCGCAGACCGAGGACAAGGCCATCATGGTCAAAGGCGAATCCCGCATCCCGAAAGTGATCGGTCCGAACGATCATGTCAACGTCACGAGTTTCAATCGCAAGGTATTGCTGACCGGCGAAGTGCGCGACGAAGCAGCGAAAAATGCAGCGGAGCGTGAAGCAACCTCCATCGAAGGCGTGCAGTCGGTGGTCAACGAACTGGCGATTCTGGGCGCGTCCAGTTTTTCATCGCGCTCCGGCGATGCGCTGATTACCGGCAAGGTCAAGGCATCGTTCGTCGACAACAAGACCCTGTATTCCAACGCATTCAAGGTCGTGACAGAACGCGGCACCGTCTATCTGATGGGGCGCGTGACGGAGAAGGAAGGCAATCTCGCGGCTGAAATCACGCGCGGCGTGAGCGGCGTGCAAAAAGTCGTCAAGGTGTTCGAATATATCGGCGACGAGGAATATCGTGCGCTGACCACAACGCCGGATACGACGCAGCAAAAAACGCAATAACGGCAAGGCCGCGGATCGTGCCGATTCGTCATGGCACGATCCGGTGTGATGGCATTCCGTCAAGGCCGTACGACATTGTCGTGCGGCCTTTTTTTCGGATATGCGTGATGGCGCTGCCACCCGATAACGATGACGTAAACGCGATCCGTCCAGGCTGACTATAATAGGCGCACCCTTTCACGCGCATAACCGGATTGTCCATCATGCAAGCATCCGCCTCTCCCGCTTCTCCGAAACGTACCTGGCTCAAGGTGCTGGTTTTGCTCGTCGTCGCGGCGCTGGCGGTCGTCGGATATTTGTCGTTGTCCAAGAAAGAAGTGATTCCCGATGTGACGTTCACCAACTTGCAGGGACAGAAGATCACGTCGCAGGATTTGCGCGGCAAGGTTGTCATGATCAATTTCTGGGCAACCTCATGCACGACGTGCGTGAAGGAAATGCCGCAGATGGTCGACACGTACAACAAGTACAAGGCAAATGGACTTGAATTCGTCGCCGTCGCAATGGCGTACGATCCGCCGAACTATGTGTTGAATTTTGTCGAGACGCGCAAGCTGCCGTTCACGATTGCGCTCGATACGCAGGGCGAACTGGCGAAGTCGTTCGGCGACATCAAACTGACGCCGACCACGCTGGTGGTCGACAAGAATGGCCATGTCATCAAACGCTATGTCGGCGAACCCGACTTCGCGACATTGCATCAGCTGCTTGAGAAAGCGCTCGCCGCTTGATCCGGCTATGCCGGATATCTTCCGCCGCTGACGCGTTCGATCCCGGCCAGATCGCGCCAGCTTTGCACTTTCTCGAATCCATTTTCGGCGAGCAATGTTCTCGCCGCTTTCGCCTGATCGTAGCCATGTTCCATCAGCAACCAGCCGTTCGGCACCAGATAGCGCGCCGCATGATCGCTGATCGTGCGCAACGCCGACAAGCCATCCGCATGATCGGTCAGCGCATCGACTGGTTCGAAGCGCAAATCGCCTTCCGATAAATGACGATCGCCGGCAACGATGTACGGCGGATTGGATACGATCAGATCGAAACGTTGCGCAGCCAGCGCCGCAAACCAGTCACTGTGCAGGAAGCGGACGCGGGCCGCATGTCGCTCCGCGTTCTGCCGCGCGACGATGAGCGCCTGTTCACTCACATCGAGTGCGGTGACAAGCGCATCCGGGCGGGTGTGGGCGATGGCAATCGCGATTGCGCCTGAGCCGGTTCCCATATCGAGAATCGTGCCGTGTTGCGGCAGGCGCTCCAGCGCCAGCTCCACCAGCAGTTCGGTCTCGGGACGTGGAATCAGGACGGCAGGATCGACCTGGAACGACAGGCCGAAGAATTCGCGTTCGCCGATCAGGTAGGCAATCGGTTCGCCCGCGATTCTGCGTGCGCATGCATCGTTCAGACGTTGTACTTCTTCGGCAGTCAGCAAACGCTCGGATTGCGTGACCAGTTGCACGCGGGTCAATTGCGTGACATGGCCCAGCAGCATGCGCAGTTCAAGTTGCGGCAACGCCGTACGCTGGCCGCGCATGATATCGGCAACGGTGTCGCCGATATGGAAATCGGACAAGGCCGCAGATCGGTTTGTCACTGCCGGCGAATCAACGACTGCGGCGCAATGCCAGACGCAACAGCACGACAGCCAGAATCACGAACCACACCAGTGCCCATTGCGGCAGCGACAGGCCGAGGATCGGCGCATATTCCGTTGTGCACAAACCGTCGGCCTGGAACAGGAAGGGCAGCAGTTTGGCGGTCGGGATCGTGTTCAGCGATGTTTCCAGCGGATCGATGCCGCAGGAGACGGTCGGATGCGCCTTGATGTAGATATGCCAGCAGGCGACGCCGGCGCCGGCGAGCGAGGCCAGCGCTGCCAGGATTGCGCCGGGTTTGGCCGCAGCCGGCCGGAATGCGGCGATCAGGCAGATCAATGCAATGACGGCGAATGCGTAACGCTGTATCACGCACAACGGGCACGGCAGCATGTTTTCGAAATGCTGCAAATATAGGGCGAAAGCCAGCAATCCCAGCGAGACGATGGCGACGGCGAGCAGTACGGTTCTAGAGTTTTTCATCATGTGTCCTTGAAAAGATGCTCAATATGAGTGCGATGCGGCTGGATGGTTGCCAATAATAGCCGCAATCAATTTGCGTCGCCGAGCGCCGCCAGCAATTCTGCCTGATGTTCGGCGGCCAGTGCATTGGTCAGTTCGGTGAGGTCGCCGTCCATGATGAAATCGAGCTTGTACAGCGTCAGGTTGATGCGGTGATCGGTCATGCGGCCCTGCGGATAATTGTAGGTACGGATGCGTTCGCTGCGGTCGCCCGAACCGATCAGCGATTTGCGCGTGGCTGCTTCCTTCGATTGCTGTTCGCGCAGTTGCACGTCCTTGATGCGCGCGGCCAGGACCTTGAGCGCCGACGCCTTGTTCTTGTGCTGGCTGCGATCGTCCTGGCATTCGACCACGATGCCGGTGGGGATGTGCGTGATGCGCACGGCCGAATCGGTCTTGTTGATGTGCTGACCGCCGGCACCGGATGCGCGATACGTGTCGATGCGCAGATCGGCCGGATTGATGTTGACGTCCTCGACCTCGTCTGCTTCCGGCATCACGGCAACCGTGCAGGCGGAGGTATGAATGCGGCCCTGGGTTTCCGTCGCCGGTACGCGTTGCACGCGATGGCCGCCGGATTCGAATTTCAGTCTGGAATACACGCCGTTGCCGACCAGGCGCACGATCACTTCGCGATAACCGCCGAGCTCGGATTCGGATGCGGAGACGATTTCGACCTGCCAGCGATTGCGTTCGGCGAAGCGTGAATACATGCGCAACAGGTCGCCGGCGAAGAGCGCCGATTCGTCACCGCCGGTGCCGGCACGGATTTCGAGGAAGATGTTGCGGTCGTCGTTCGGATCTTTTGGCAACAGCATTTTCTGCAGGTCGATTTCGAGCTGTTCCATGCGCGTCTTTGCAGCGGAAATTTCTTCCTGTGCGAACTCTTTCATTTCCGGATCGGACAGCATGTCCTGGCCGGCCCTGATGTCGTTGTCCGCCTGTGTGAAGTCGTGATACAGCGCCACCAGCGGGCCGAGTTCGGCGTGTTCGCGCGTCATCTTGCGATACGTATCCATGTTGGACGTCGCGTCTTCCTGCATCAGCAGTACATTCAATTCGGCCAGCCGCTCGGTGAGCTGGTCGAGTTTGGCGAGCATGGATGGTTTCATCGTGGTCTTCGGTATGCGGTCTGAATTAGGCGGCGCGGCGTGGTGAAGCGTGCCGCAATCGGGAAAGCCTGCAGGCGACGAGCGTCGCTAGCGTTTGGTGCGGAACAGTTGCGGCAGCAGGGCGGCAAGACGTGTGCGTTCGTCGCCTTGCGCATTGTTCAATGCCTGTTGCGGGCCGTGCAGGAATTTGGCGGTCAGGCCTTTCGACAGGGCTTCAAGAACGGCATCGATATCTTCGCCTTTCGCCAGCAGTTTGCGTGCGCGATCCAGTTCGATCATGCGCATCGCTTCGCTGGATTCATGCAGATCCTGGATGAGAGGCACGACTGCGCGCGCATCGACCCAGTGCATGAAGGATTGCACGCGGGTTTCGATGATTGCCTCGGCCTGTGCCACGGCGGCCTGGCGATTTTCCATGCCGGTCTGCACGAAGGCGCCGAGGTCGTCGACGGTGTACAGAAAGACGTCGTTGAGCCGGCCGATTTCTTCCTCGATATCGCGCGGGACGGCAAGATCGACCATGAACATCGGTTTGTGGCGTCGGGCCTTGATTGCGCGCTCGACCATGCCGAGGCCGATGATGGGCAGCGACGAGGCCGTCGATGAAATGACAACGTCGTAGTGCGACAACTGGTCCGGCAGTTCCGCCAGACGGATTGCGCGGCCGTTGAAACGATGAGCGAGTATTTCACCGCGTTCCAGCGTGCGATTGGCGATGGTCAGCGATTTCGGATTCTGTGCGGCGAAGTGCGTGGCGCACAATTCGATCATTTCGCCGGCGCCGATGAACAGCACGTTCTGCTCCGACAGTTTGTCGAAGATGCGTTGCGACATCCGTACCGATGCGGCCGCCATCGAGACGCTGTGCGCGCCGATTTCGGTCGTGCTGCGTACTTCCTTGGCGACGGCAAATGTGCGCTGGAACATCTGGTGCAGATAAGTGCCGAGTCCGCCGGCCGCATCGGCCTGACGCACGGCATCCTTCATCTGTCCCAGAATCTGTGGTTCGCCCAGCACCATCGAATCGAGACCGGAAGCGACGCGGAACGCGTGACGCACGGCATTGTCCTGCGGCAACGCATAAAGATACGGTCGCAAATCGGCGTAAGGCAGCTTGTGATAATCGGCAAGGAAATGCGCGGTCAGGTCGATGGCTTCGTTGACGCCGCCGGGGAGATGGCTCGCCGCGTACAGTTCGGTGCGATTGCAGGTAGAGAGAATCGCCGCTTCGTCGCTGTATGTCTTGCTCGTGCTGCGTCCGTACCACGACCGTGCGGACGCCACCGCCTGACCGAGCTGGTCAGCGGGAAAGGCTACTTTCTCGCGCAGCGAAACAGGCGCGGTGGTGTGGTTGAGGCCGACGGCGACGAGTTGCATTTTTGGCAAATATTCGGCGGTTGAATAGCGCGTTATTATAGCCGGTTGCTCTGCGGCAGACCGCGGCAGGAGCGGCGTCAGACAAGCTGCGCGCAGGGCAGCGTCAATGTGAAAGTCGTGCCTTCGTCGAGCGTGCTGATAAATCCGATGCTGCCCTGATGCCGCTCGATGACGGTTTTCACGAATACCAGCCCCAATCCTACGCCATCGTGGCGTATGTGGCTCGGCATTTCCACATGCTGGAATCGCTGGAACAGCTTGGCCTGATCGGATGGCGCGATGCCGTAACCATGATCCTGGATGCTGCAGGCCACATGCATGTGATCGTCGTGCCGTTCCGTCCATACCATGCAGATGATGTTGGTGTGTTCCGGACTGTAATTGATTGCGTTGGAAAACAGATTGGTCAGTGCGCGCGTCACCAGCGTGCGATCGACCTTGACCGGATATTCGCCTTCCGCGCCCTTGACCTCCACCACGATGTGCTTGCTTTTCGCAAGCGACCAGATTTCGTCGGCGGCATCGAACAGAAGATCCTGGAAGTTGACTTCCTCCAGCCGGTATTCATGCGATTCCGCGCGCGCCAGTTGCACGAAATTGTCGGCCAGACCGAGCGTCTTGCGCGAGGCCTTTTCGATGCGCGCAAAGAATTCGTGCTGCGGCAATGCCGACGATGCTTCATTCTGCAATTCCAGCAATGCCAGGATGGAAGCCTGCGGCGCGCGCATGTCGTGCGACAGGAAGCGCAGGGTTTCGTCGCGGCTGCGTTCGGCGGCGCGGATGGTGGAGATATCGACGATGCTGACGATCCAGCCGGTCAGCAGACTGGCGGATGAATGGCAGGGTCCGCTTTTTACCAGCAGGTCGCGCCCCTTGTGATCCTGCACCGAAATGCCGTCGGCAAATGTTTCCGCCTTCTTGAGATCGAGCAATTCCGGCCATTCGAATGGCGCATTGATCGTCTGGTCGAGCGGCTGCGGTGTATTCAGGGGCATCAGCAAATGGAAGATGCACATGCCCGTGACATTGTCGAAGCCGATCGAACGGTAATAATCGGCCGCATGCTTGTTGGCGAGCAGCACGCGCCCTTCGATGGTGGTGACGAGCGTAGCATCCGGCAGGCTGTCCAGACTGTCGGAAACGAACTGGCGCAAATCGCGCACGCGGCGCGCGGCTTTTTCCATCGCCGTGATGCGTTGTTCCAGGGTATCCGCCATGTCATCCGGATGCGGCGTGGCCTGCTCTTCCGGCAGCAGATGCGGCTCCTTGTCGAGACGGATGAATTCCTGCCCCAGATAGGTGATGGCGGCTTCCAGCCGGCGCCAGCTCCATAACGGATAGGACAGGAGCAGGACGACGATGGAAGCCGACGGCGCGAGCCACATGCCGGCGCGCAGGCTGACATAACTGGCGATCAGCGTGATCACCAGCCAGCCGCCGGTGCCGATCAGCGACATGCGTGGCGATAGCAGCAGATAACCAAGCAGCACCATGAATACCGGCATGACATTGAACAGCGCGGTTTTCCACGGCGGCGCAATCCGGATTTCCCTGCCGCTCAACAGGCTGGCCAGCACATGGGCATTGATTTCGATGCCGGGCATCGCGCCGGACGAGCCGGACACCGGCGTCGGATAGGAATCCGCCATCCCGAGCGCCGTGGCGCCGATCAGCACATATTTATCCGCAAAGAATGCATCCGGCACTTCGCCGCGCAATACCGATACGTAAGGCACGGACTGGAAGTGCCCGATATTGCCGTCGAACGGGATATGCATCTGATCGCTGCGCTGCCATTCGTCGGGGCTGCCGGGGTGTGGTTGCGCGCGTTGTTTTGTAGTGGATACGTCGGCGCCGGTGCCGGTGGCCAGCAGCGCAGCGGCAAAATGCGGCCACCATCTGCCGTTCTGCCCTTCACGCAGGAAGACGCTGCGCACCACGCCGTCGCTATCGTGTTCCAGATCGATGTGGCCGAGCGCGTGCGCGGCGCGCGCCAGTTCGGGAATCGGCATGCCGACCGCAACGCCCTGGCCTGCGTTCGTCATGACCACCGGCAGCACTGTGCGATCGTTCTGCTGTAATGCAGAGGCCAGATATTCATCGGCGGAGTGGATGCCGTTTTCCTGCAAAGGCTCTGCTTCGGAAAGAATGACATCGAGCCCGATGGCGCGGGGTTTTGCCTTGTTCAGCCGGTGGAGCAGATCGGCGTGCAGGGTGCGCGGCCAGGGCCAGCGACCGAGTTGCGCCAGGCTGTAGTCGTCGATCGCGACGATGATGATGTCTTCGCGCGTCGGTTTGCCATTGGTGGAAAGAAACAGGTCATACAGCGATTGATCGAGCCGTCCCAGACCGTTCTGCCAGCCGAGCACGCCCGCCAGAATCAGCAGGCTGACAAACAGCAGCAGCCATTCACGCAATGCAAGGCGGCGCACGAACGGAGAGAGCCAGCGCGTGTTCATGCCGGTCTAGCGTGACGCACTGTTCGACGGTTTTTTCGAGGGCAGCGGATGGCCGTCGTTGATGATCCACTGATCGGTGACGATCAGGGTTTGCGTGAATGAAAAAGGATTGGTGCTGCCATCCGCATTGACGCTTTGCACACGCGCAAAATAAGTACCGAACGAAGGGCGCGAAAACTTTGCTTCGTTGCCGGTGACGGCGGTCGTGAATACCAGCCAGCTGAATTCCGGATCGCGTGCGACCTGGATATTGTATTTGCCTGTGGGAGAACCCTGCCACTGCAGCACCAGTTCGCGCGGATCGCTGGTTGCCACGGAAGGTGCCGGTTGCATCGGCGCGTTATCGGCCGGATTGACGCGATTGCGGATCGTGACGGCGACGACGCGCGGCATGCCTTCCAGGCCGAGGCCATCGACTGCCGACAATTGTGCGAAATATTTGCCTTCCTGAATGTCGTCGATGACGACCTCACCGGCACTGCCGCTGGCTTCAGCCAGCAAATGCAGCATGTCCGGATCCGTTGCGAGCTGCACGTGATAGGCGCGTGCGCCGGTGACAGGGGCCAGCATAAATCGGGCGGCGCCGGCTTGCCGATAGGGCAGTGCGCCCAGTTGCGGCGGCGGCAGCAGATCGATTGCCGGGCCGACCGTGGTGCGGTTGATGATATTGCCCTTCACCGGATTGAGCAGGCGCGTATCCGGCACCGTCGGCGAACTGGTTGCCACGCGGCCGTCCAGCACTTCGGTGACGGCCCGGTTGTTGTTGAAGCCGACGCGGAAGTTGGTGCCGCGTACGCCTGCAACCGATAGCGGCGTGCGTACTTCAAAACGTCCCTTGTTGGTTTCCAGCGGCGAGACGCGCGACACCACGCGGCCGCGCAGCAACGTGACCTCCACGCGCGGGCTGCCGGTATAAAGCGCCTTGCGCAATCGTGCCAGCTGCACGCTGCTGTTGGACGGCAGCGAGATGCGTGACTCATCGGCCAGCGACAGCGTCAGGAAACTGTTGGTGCCCGTATGAATTTTCATGCCTTCGACAACCTTGCTGCCGATGTTGAGAATTCCGGTGTTGCCGTCCGGGTAAACCGCCGTAATGGAACCGTTTCGCGCGATGACGGTTGCCTCGCTCGGCTCATCGGTCAGTAAATCGGCCGGGATGACAATGCCGGTGCCGATCGGAATGCTGTGATCTTTCGCAACGCGGTTGAGCTCGCTTAGCCTGATCCAGTTGGTGGTTTTGTTTGTGAAACGATGCGCGATCGACATCAGCGTGTCGCCGGGCTGTGCGTAATAGACGATGCCCGATGGATTGACGGTAACGGCGCCCGGCGATTGCGCAGCCGCACTCGACCAGCCGATTGATGCGCCAATCGCCAGTGCTGCAACTAAAATCAGTTTGTAAAGGGCGATGCGCATGCTTCCTCTCCGCGCAACCCTGGCGCGCTTGCTATCCCGTCATTTGTTCCAGGCGGTAGCCGTAACTGTATACCGGAGCCAGACGGAAACCATGTTCTGGTCGCAATTGTAACTTGCTCCGCACGCGCGAAACGTGCGTATCCATCGTTCTCGACGGGATCTCCACATCGCGTGCCCATACTGCTTCCAGGATGTAGGCGCGCGACAGCGGTCGGCCCAGATTGCGGAAGAACAGCAGGGCAAGATCGAATTCCTTCTGCGTGACTTCGATCGGTACGCCCGATACCGTCAGGCGGCCAGTGCGCGCCTCGAACACGAAATTGCCGAACTGGATCTGCTCGATCGGATTCTGGCTCGGGTAAGCCCGGCGCAACAATGCCTGCACGCGCGCCAGCAATTCGCCGCGACGGATCGGCTTGATCATGTAATCGTCGGCACCTGCAGCCAGGCCCGCCACGATATCGTCCTCGCCGGAACGGCTGGTCATGAACAGCACCGGCAGATTGGCCGGCAATTTTTCACGCGCCCAGCGCAATACATCCGCTCCGCTCAGATCCGGAACCTGCCAATCAATGATCAGCATGTCGAAGCTCTCGCGGCGCAACTGGTTAAGCAGTTCCTTCCCGCTTTGGAACGGATGGCAGAAATGACCGGCAGCATTGAGCACTTGACAGACTAAATCTGTCTGGCTCCGGTCATCATCAAGTACGGCAATTCGCATATTTGTGGCGCTTGGTAAGCGGTTTGAATTTCGTTGTCCTAATTTAACAAACTATTTCCATGCTGAGCCTTCTGCTGTTGCGATGTGACAATATTTCACAAATTACAGAGCTAAATATCAGATTTCTATGGCTTTTTTGCATCATGTCAGTGTTTTGCCTACTTGATTGAGTGGCAAAATTTACCGCAGAAAAAATGATATTCGGATGAGAAAACGGATGCTTGTCTGTACATTTTTTACCGATTGGTCCGCATGAAGCCTTGCGCATGCGGCATTGGCGCATCAATTTCCGTATATCAAAGTCTTTCTTATATAAGGCTTCATGTCGACAGCTATTCGTCCGGATTCACATTTATTTGCAATCTTGTCTAATACGTAAAAGTGGCGAATGCCGTTTTACAGTTCATGCATGTCTGACTTGTAAAATGCAGGGAGGCCGGAATTGGACAGAAAAACTCGGGGGAAAATCGAACCATGTTTTGTGAAGCCGGCGCCAGGTATAACGAATGGAGCGGGTGGATCGGAAAAAGCGACGGCAATCGAGAAGTCGATCGCCGGAAGGACCTGCCTGCGGCATTGACATGCATGGCATTGAAAAACAAAAAGCCCCGTGTGTTGCACGGGGCTTTTTGTTTGTAAATACTTGGTGGCCCGGGGCGGAATCGAACCACCGACACAAGGATTTTCAATCCTCTGCTCTACCGACTGAGCTACCAGGCCAAGGCGCGCAAGTATAGCAAAGTTGCCGGAATATGCAAGCGCAACATGCAAATTGAATGAAGGACAGCCGCTATAATGGGTACTCTTCGGGTTGTCTTACTCCTTCTTCACTCTTTCTTTTTTCCGGATTCTTTGCGCCATGGATCTACACAGCGACATTTGCATTATCGGTGATGGCGCCATCGGCAAGGTGGCCGCGCTGGGCTTTGCGCAAGCCGGATTGAAGGTGACGTTGCTGCGTCCCCCCCATGCGGCGGCGATCGGCGATGCTCCGCCCGATGACTGGGATGTGCGTGTCTACGCAGTCAATCATGTTGCGCACGCATTGCTGTCTTCGGTAAAAGTATGGGACGCACTGGACGGTACGCGCGTGGCAACGGTGGATGCAATGGCCGTGCATGGTGACGGCGAGGCAGCAGGCACGCTTGCGTTCGATTCCTACGGCGCACGCGTCGGTGCGCTGGCATGGATCGTGGAAGACCGAAATCTCAATCGGGCACTCGATGACGCGCTGAAGTTCGCATCCAATGTGCGACTGGTCTCGGGCCGTGCGACTGCATTGCAGGTAGACGAGGTGTCGGCGCTAGTCCGACTCGATAACGGCGATACGCTTGCCGCAGAATTGCTGGTCGGTGCCGACGGCGGGCAGTCGTGGGTGCGTTCCGAATGCGATATCGGATTCGACTATCGCGCATACGGCCAGCGCGCGGTGGTTGCCAATTTTGCGTGTGAAAAGCCGCATCGGGATATTGCGCATCAATGGTTTTCCGCAGTTGAAGGCGTCATCGCTCTGCTGCCTTTGCCCGGCAATCGGGTTTCGCTCGTCTGGTCTGCGCCGGATGCACTGGCCGATACGCTGTTGCGGGAAGCGCCGGTGCAACTGGCTGACCGCCTGGCCGCATTTGCAATGCCGCAACTGGGCAATTTGTCGCCCCTGCAACCGGAGACGATGAAATCCTTTCCGCTGGCGTTGATTCGCCCGCATGCAATCACTGCGCCGCGCGTTGCATTGATCGGTGACGCTGCGCACGTCATTCATCCGCTGGCAGGGCATGGAATGAATCTCGGCTTCGCAGATGTCGCGGCATTGATTGCTGCGGTGACGGAACGCGGAGCGCATCGCGATTGCGGCGACGCGCGCGTTCTGTCGCGTTACGCCCGCTCGCGCAAGGAAGATATACTGCTGATGCAATTGGCAACAGATGGTCTGGCCCGTTTGTTCGGCACCGATCTGGAGCCTGTGCGCATTGCCCGCAATATCGGATTGAACCTCGTGAACAGACTGCCTGTCTTAAAGCGGCGGTTGATCGGACACGCCCTTGGGAAAACTCTATAAGCCAGTGTTCTGGCCATTGAAACGGAAAACGTCATATGAAATTAATCAGGATTGCATGCGCAGCGTTGACAGGTCTGGTCTCGATCACTGCATTTGCGGAAACGGCGCAGGAAGCAGCTGTACGAAAAGCAGTCGAACCGCGTCTGGGCGAAGAAGCCAAGGTTGTGTCCGTTACCAAAACGCCTTATTCGGGATTGTTTGAAGTGCAGGTCAATGGCGACATCATCTATACCGATGCAAAAGCGCAATACCTGTTTATCGGTCGGGTTGTCGATACCAAGACCTATCAGGATTACACCAAGGCCCGCCTCGACGAAATCAACAAGGTTGCATTCAGCGATCTGCCGCTGGAAGTCGCGATGAAAGAGGTCAAGGGCAATGGCAAGCGCGTGATCGCCGTGTTCGAAGATCCCAACTGCGGTTACTGCAAGCGTTTCCGCCGCACGCTGGAAGACATGAACAACATCACCGTCTATACATTCATGTACAACATCCTCTCGCCGGATTCGATCGAGAAATCGCGCAACATCTGGTGCAGTGCCGACAAGAACAAGGCGTGGGACGACTGGATGCTGAATGGCAAAGTGCCGGCGACGGCCTCCGCCAACTGTGTTGCACCACATGAAAAAGTACTGGAACTGGGCCGCAGGATGCAGGTAACGGGAACGCCGACGATCATCTTCACCGATGGCTCGCGGGTCCCCGGCGCCATCGATGCCAAGGCCCTCGAAGCCAAGCTGGCGTCGGTCAAGTAAGTCGGCAAGGCAAGGCAACAGCCGCACCAGGCAATTGCCGGTGCGGCTTTTTTTTGCCGTGAATGTGGTGCCGAGGAGGAAGAGCGCATGCGGGCGCAAGCCGATACCGTTACACTGACGCATTGCCTCTCTCCAACATACACAGAATGAAAAACGCCATCCGCTATACCGTGATTCCGAAAGATCCCGCTGCGCATTTATTCGAGGTCAGCGTCACGGTTGATCGTCCAAATGCCGACGGCCAACTATTCACATTGCCGTCATGGATTCCCGGCAGCTACATGATTCGCGAATTTGCCAGGAACATCGTGCAGATCGCAGCAGAATCCAGCGGCGAAAAAATCGCGCTGTTCAAACTCGACAAACATACCTGGCAAGCGGCACCATGCGATGGCCCGCTGACGCTGCATTACGAAGTGTATGCGTGGGACATGTCGGTCCGCACTGCGCATCTGGATCAGACGCACGGTTTTTTCAACGGCACCAGCGTGTTCCTGAAAGCGGAAGGCCACGAGCATCGCGTGCATAACGTTGAGTTGCAAAAGCCGGACGGCGAACAATACGAACAATGGCGCGTCGCCACCGCGATGAAACAGAGCAAGGGCCGTCGCTACGGTTTCGGCACCTACACCGCCGCCAATTACGACGAATTGATCGATCATCCGGTCGAGATGGGCACGTTTTCGCTGACAACGTTCAAGGCGCATGGCGTGCAGCACGACGTGGTCTTCACTGGCCGTATTCCAAACCTGGATTTGGCGCGTCTGACGACCGATTTGAAAAAAATCTGCGAAACGCAAATCGCATTCTTCGAACCGAAAACCAAACGTGCGCCGATGGATCGTTATGTGTTCATGACGATGGTGGTTGGTGACGGTTATGGCGGTCTCGAACATCGCGCGTCGACCGCATTGATCTGCTCGCGCGCCGATCTGCCCGTGATCGGCCAGAAGGAAATGACCGACGGCTATCGCACCTTCCTCGGTTTGTGCAGCCACGAGTATTTCCACACATGGAACGTCAAGCGCATCAAGCCGGCCGCGTTTGCGCCATACGACTTGAAGGAAGAAGGCTACACGTCGCTGTTGTGGTTGTTCGAAGGTTTCACCAGTTACTACGATGATCTGATGCTGGTGCGTGCCGGCGCCATCGACGAGTCCGCTTATCTGAAGCTCGTCGCAAAAACCGTCAACGGCGTGTTGCGCGGCACCGGCCGTTACAAGCAAAGCGTGGCCGAATCCAGCTTCGAGGCGTGGACCAAGTATTACCGCCAGGATGAAAACTCGACCAACGCCATCGTCAGTTATTACACCAAGGGTTCGCTGGTCGGCTTGGCACTCGATCTGACGATACGCGCGGAAACCAAAGGCAGAAAATCGCTGGACGATGTGATGCGGGCGTTGTGGCAGCAATACGGTCGCGATTTTTATTCCGACAATGAAGCGTCCGGTCGTGGTGTCACCGATGCTGAAGTCGACAAGTTGTTCGATACCGTCACCGGACTGAAATTGAAACGACTGCTGGATCGCTGGGTGCGCGGTACGGAAGATTTGCCGCTGACCAAACTACTGGCACCGTTTGGCGTCACGTTCGCCGATCAACGCAAACGCGGCAAGCCTGCATTGGGTGCGCGCACCGTGCGCGACGGCACCGACTGCAAGGTGGCGAATGTGTATGAAGGCGGCTCGGCACATCAGGCCGGCGTATCGGCGGGCGACGTGCTGGTGGCAATCGATGGCTTGCGCGTCAGCGGCACCAATCTGGACGGCGTGCTCAGTCGCTATCGGGTCGGCGATACGGTTGCGTTGCACGTATTTCGCCGCGACGAATTGCTGTTGTTGTCGTTGACCTTCCACGGTGACGACGCACCGAATGTGCTGTTGAGTGCAGAAGCCAAACCGGTCGCCGCGTTGCGCCTGCGAGAAGGCTGGTTGTCCTGACATTAAGCTGGATTCAGCAAATGAAAAAGCCCGCATCGCAGCGGGCTTTTTGTTTTAAACGACGTTTATTGAAACAGTCGACTCAATTCCACACCCGGATCCGGCGCGCGCATGAAGGCTTCGCCAACCAGGAACGCATGCACATCGGCGTCGCGCATTTTCTTTACATCGTCTTGCGCCAGAATGCCCGATTCGGTAATCACCAGTTTGTCGGATGGAATACGCGGTAGCAGATCAATCGTGGTTTGCAGCGACGTTTCGAACGTGCGCAGGTTGCGATTGTTGATGCCGAGCAGCGCAGTTTTCAACCGCAATGCCGCGGTCAGTTCGTCGGCGTTGTGCACTTCCACCAGTACGTTCATGCCGAGCTCATGCGCGCACGCTTCCAATTCGGCCATCAAGCCGTGATCCAATGCCGCGACGATCAGCAGAATGCAATCGGCGCCCCAAGAGCGCGCTTCGAATACCTGATACGGATCGACGATAAAGTCCTTGCGCAATACCGGCAAATCACATGCGGCACGCGCCTGCTTCAGATATTCCGGCGTGCCCTGAAAGAACTGTACGTCGGTCAGCACGGATAAACATGCAGCGCCGTGCTTCGCGTAACTCTCCGCAATGTTGGCGGGTTTGAAATCGGGACGCAGCACGCCTTTCGACGGCGATGCTTTTTTTACTTCAGCGATGACACCGGCGTCGCCTGCAGCGATTTTTGCGCGCAGACTGGCTTCAAAGCCACGCAGGTTGTTGCGCGCTTCCTTGTCGGATTCGACTTCATCACGCAAGCTGACAAGGCTACGATATTTTTTTGCTGCTGCAATTTCGTCAGCTTTGACGTCGAGGATTTTGTTCAGAATATCGGACATGATTTCAATTCACTGTATGGCGCATCAGACTTTTGCGCCGAGTTCTTGCGTGACGCGCACAAACTGGTCGAGCTTGGCGCGCGCTGCGCCGGACGCGATGACCGTGCGCGCTTTGGTCAAGCCATCGCCGATCGATGTTGCGATGCCGGCGGCATATAGCGCGGTCGCTGCGTTCAATGCAACGATGTCGCGTGCCGGACCATCAACGTTGCCGAGCGCTTCAAATATTTTGGCTTTCGATTCGGTGGAGTCATTGACCTTCAGATTGCGGCTGGCGGTCATCTGCAGACCGAAGTCTTCCGGATGAATTTCGTACTCGCGAATTTCGCCATTGACCAGTTCGCCAACCATGGTTGCCGCACCAAGCGACACTTCATCCATATTGTCGCGGCCCCAGACTACGATCGCGTGTTGCGCGCCGAGGCGTTGCAGTACGCGCACCTGAATGCCGACCAGATCCGGATGGAACACGCCCATCAGAATATTCGGTGCACCGGCCGGGTTGGTCAGCGGACCAAGAATATTGAAGATGGTGCGCACGCCGAGTTCCTTACGAACCGGCGCGGCATGTTTCATCGCTGCATGATGGTTCGGTGCGAACATGAAGCCGATTCCGGTTTGCGCAATTGATTCTGCCACCAGCTCCGGTTTCAGATCGATCTTCGCGCCCAGCGATTCCAGTACATCGGCACTGCCGGACGACGACGACACGCTGCGGCCGCCGTGCTTGGCGACGCGCGCGCCGGCTGCCGCGGCAACGAACATAGCCGCAGTGGAAATGTTGAACGTGTTGGCACCATCGCCGCCGGTGCCGACGATGTCCAGCAGATTGGTCGTATCGTCGAGTTCGACCTTGGTCGAGAACTCGCGCATCACTTGTGCCGCAGCGGTAATTTCGCCGATGCTTTCCTTCTTGACGCGCAGGCCCATCGTCAGCGCTGCGATCATCACCGGCGACATTTCGCCGCCCATGATTTTGCGGAACAGGTGCAGCATTTCGTCGTGAAAAATCTCGCGATGATCGATACAGCGCAGCAGGGCTTCCTGATTGGTAATCATCGAATGGTTTCCAGTCAGACCAGGAAGTTTTTCAAGAGCGCGTGGCCGTGTTCGGACAGGATCGATTCAGGATGGAACTGCACACCCTGAATATCGAACTCCTTGTGACGCACGCCCATGATTTCGCCATCTTCGGTCCACGCGGTCACTTCCAGACAATCCGGCAGCGACGAGCGTTCGATCGCCAGCGAGTGATAGCGAATGATGGTGTAGGGGCTCGGCAAATCCTTGAACACGCCGACGCCGGTATGTTCTATTGTCGAGGTTTTGCCGTGCATGACTTGCCGCGCGCGAATCACGTTGCCGCCGAACGCCGCGCCGATCGCCTGATGGCCGAGACAGACACCGAGGATCGGCAGCTTGCCGGCGAAATGTTTGAGCAGTGGAATTGAGATACCCGCTTCATGCGGCGTGCACGGACCCGGCGACACACAAATGCGTTCCGGCTTCAGCGCTTCAATCTGTTCCAGCGTAATTTCATCGTTACGTACGGTGTGCACGTCTTGGCCGAGTTCGCCGAAGTACTGCACCAGGTTGTAGGTGAACGAGTCGTAGTTATCGATCATCAGTAACATTTAAATCTCCCCGTCCAAACCGTCTTGTACCTGTTCCGCTGCGCGCAATACGGCGCGCGCCTTGTTCTCGGTTTCCTGCCATTCCATCTCGGGCACCGAGTCGGCGACGATGCCGGCTGCGGCTTGCACGTACAACATGCCGTCCTTGATGACGCCGGTGCGGATCGCGATTGCCAGATCCATTTCGCCGCCGAACGACAGATAGCCGCATGCGCCGCCGTAGATGCCGCGTTTGGTCGGCTCCAGTTCGTCGATGATTTCCATCGCGCGCACTTTCGGCGCGCCGGACAATGTGCCGGCAGGGAAGGTCGCTTTCAACACGTCCAGATTCGACAGGCCATCTTTCAACGTGCCTTCGACGTTGGAAACAATGTGCTGCACATGTGAATATTTTTCGATGACCAGCTTGTCGGTGACCTTGACGCTGCCGGTTTCTGCGATGCGGCCGATGTCGTTGCGTGCAAGGTCGATCAGCATCACGTGTTCCGCGATTTCCTTTGGATCGGCCAACAGCTCTTTTGCGAGTGCGGCGTCTTTTTCCGGGGTTTCGCCGCGTGGACGTGTGCCGGCCAATGGGCGGATCGTGATTTTCTTTTTGCCGCTGGCTACTGTCTCGTTACGCACCAGGATTTCCGGTGAGGCGCCGACGATCTGCATGTCGCCGAAATTGTAGAAGTACATGTACGGCGACGGATTCAACGAGCGAAGTGCGCGATATAACGTCAGCGGCGCATCGACGTACGGCTTCTTGATGCGCTGGCCGATCTGCACTTGCATCAGATCGCCGGCCATTACGTATTCCTTGGCCTTGGCGACCGCGGCCAGATAATCTTTCTTGTCAAATTCGCGAATTGTGTCGGTGCGTACCGATGCGGTTGTCACCGGCGCTTCTACTGCGCGATGCAGTTTGGCGCGCAAGTCTTTCAAGCGCTGACGTCCTTTGGAGAATGCTTCCGGCTGTGTCGGGTCTGCATACACTATTAGATAGAGTTTGCCGGACAGGTTGTCGATGACGGCCAGTTCTTCGGTCAGCAGCAATTGAATTTCAGGCAGACCGAGATCGTCTTTCGGCGTCGAATGGGCGAGACGTTTTTCAACATGACGCACGGCGTCGTAGCCGAAGTAGCCGGCGAGGCCGCCGCAGAAACGTGGCATGCCGGGCATGATCGCGACTTTGTAGCGGGCTTGAAATTCAGCGATGAAATCGAGGGGATTGCCTTCGAACGTTTCGAAGATCGCGCCGTTCTGTACCACCTCAACACGTGTGCCGAAACTGCGCATCAGCGTATTCGCCGGCAAACCGATGAAGGAATAGCGGCCGAAACGTTCGCCGCCGACGACGGATTCGAGTAGAAAAGTATTTTTTCCGCCGTTCTGGGTTTGCGCCAGTTTCAGATAAAGCGATAGCGGCGTTTCAAGATCGGCGAAGGCTTCGGCGATCAATGGAATACGGTTGTAGCCTTGCGCGGCCAGCGATTTGAATTCGAGTTCAGTCATGGGTTCTCTCCGGGACCGCTATTGTAGTCGAGCGGTGGGCACTTCAAAAAACGTTGCTGATCGCAAAAGCAGTAGACGATCAGCGGCAAATGGTGGTTTAAGACCAGTTTTGCCAGCTTCGCCATAGCCAGGCCTCATGGGCGCCGGGTGTTGCGAGTCGTTCTTTGTCGAGAGACATGATTGATTTATTAGGTGAAGATAAGATGCGCTGCGTCGAGCAGCGAGGAAACTATACCATCCGAATCGACGTCTTGTATAGACTGCCCGTGGTTGTAGCCATACGGCACGTTCAGCACATAGCAACCGGCAGCGCGCGCAGCTTGCGAATCGTTGATCGAGTCGCCGATCGCAACGACTTCGGACGGCGCCAGTTCAAAATCCGCACACACTTGTAGTAACTGCATGGGATCGGGTTTCTTCTTCGCGAATGAATCGCCGCCATAGATGATTTCAAAATAATCATGCAAGCCGGCTTTCTTCATTAGCGGCAACGTAAATGCGAGCGGCTTGTTGGTGACGCAGGCCAGACGCAAGCCCTTGGCGCGCATTGCTTGCAGACCTTCATGCACGTTCGGATAGGCGGTGGCGTAGTCGCCGTTGACTTCGTGGTAATGCTTTTCAAACAGAGCCATTGCTTGCGCATAGCGGCGCTCGACCTCGTCGTCGGCAAAATCGACGCGTAACGCACTACGCACCAGATTCTCGGCGCCTTTGCCGACAAAGCTGATCACGGTTTCCAGATCGAGCGGCGTCAATCCCAGATCGTGGCGAATACGGTTGATCGTGACGTGCAAATCCTGTGCGGTGTGCAGCATCGTTCCATCGAGGTCGATGATGACGGCGCGGATGCCGTGCAGCGGTTTGTTGCTCAATTTGTTATTCAAAAGATTAAACTTTCGCCAGTTCGCTGCGCATGGCGTCGATCACGGCCTTGTAATCCGGCTTGCCAAAGATGGCGGAACCGGCGACGAAGGTGTCTGCACCTGCGCGTGCCGCTGCTTCGATGTTGTCGATTTTGATGCCGCCATCGACTTCCAGCATGATGTCGTGGCCGGATTCGTCGATCAGCTTGCGTACGGCTGCGATTTTTTTCAATGTATGTGGAATGAACGACTGGCCGCCGAAACCGGGATTGACCGACATCAGCAGAATGATGTCGAGCTTGTCCATCACATGCTCCAGATAATCAAGCGACGTGGCAGGATTCAAGACCAGTCCGGCCTTGCAACCGTTATCGCGGATCAGTTGCAGCGTGCGGTCGACGTGATCGGATGCTTCCGGATGAAACGTGATGATGTTGGCGCCGGCCTTGGCAAAATCGGGGACAATGCGATCCACCGGCTTGACCATCAGATGCACATCGATCGGCACTTGCACATGCGGGCGAATCGCTTCGCATACCAGCGGTCCGATCGTCAGGTTCGGAACGTAATGGTTGTCCATTACGTCGAAGTGGATGATGTCGGCGCCGGCCGTGATGACATTGCGGACTTCTTCGCCGAGACGGGCGAAGTCGGCGGACAGGATGCTGGGAGCGATGCGGTAGGTTGGCATGATCGTGGATATGAAGGCGAAGTCGCTATTTTACCTTGCGACTTCGGGCTCCCGCCTTGCGCGGGGTGCGATTTTCGTGTGCAATGGGCCAATGATTGCGTAATGATTAACGCCGCGCAGTTAACTGATTGCGATAAACAAGGCATGGCCGTTTTGCACGGCACGGGCAGATGACGCGGCTTGGCATGTGCCGCACAAGAGGAATTAAATGGCATCCTATGAATTTACCGTCACTATTCAAACGCAATATCTGGAAGAGCAGTCCGATCCAGGGCGCTCTCATTATGTGTTTGCGTATGCAGTGACAATCAAGAATACGGGCCAGGTTACCGCGCAGTTGATATCGCGCCACTGGGTCATCACGGATGCGAATAACCACACGGAAGAAGTGCGCGGTCTCGGTGTGGTGGGTAATCAGCCGTTGCTGCAGCCGGGCGAACAGTTCGAGTACACCAGCGGGACCTCACTTGCCACGCCGCAAGGTTCGATGACGGGAGAGTATTTCTGCGTGGCGGAAGATGGTGAACAATTCGAGGCGAAAATCCCCGAATTCGTGCTTTCCCTGCCGCGCACCCTGCATTAATCCGGCGCGTTGCCGGCTGTCTCGTCTTTCGGCGGAGATGATTTTTCTGTTGGTGGATGAACCGGTTTCCTGCCGGAATACATGGTCCACCACACGATGAAAATCAGTAAAAACAGCGCAATGCCCGCTTCCACAAATAATAGCCACATTACTTCATGCTCCTCATGTCATTTATTCGCCGTAGTCTACTCGTATCGCTGTTGCTTGGACTTGTTTCCTGTTCCACTGTGCCGCCTGAACCCGCAAGCCCGCCAAAATCGGAAAAGCCGGCGGAAACCGCGCCGGTCGAAGGCGTCAAGACCGGTATCGGCACGACACTGCAACCATCCACGTTTGCCGCATTGCCCGGCTGGAATGCAGATAACCAGAACGAAGCCTGGCCGGCATTTCTCTCGTCCTGTGCCGTATTGATCAAAAAGTCCGACTGGCGGGAAGCCTGCACGGCAGCGAGAACGATTGATGGTGGTAACGCCGGCGCGGTGCGGAATTTCTTCGAAACGAATTTCATCCCCTATCAGGTCAATAATCCCGACGGGTCGCAGACAGGCCTGGTGACCGGTTATTACGAGCCGTTGTTGCGCGGAGCGCGCAAACGCGGCGGTGTATATCAGACGCCGCTGTACCGCGTGCCCGACGATATCCTGACCATCGATCTGGCCAATGTCTACCCCGAATTGAAAGGTTTGCGCTTGCGCGGACGTCTGGTCGGCAAAAAAGTCATTGCCTACCCTTCGCGTGCGGAACTGATGCAATCCAATGTACTGACGGGCAAGGAGATTCTCTGGGTCGACGATCCGATCGAGGCTTTTTTCCTGCAGGTGCAAGGCTCCGGCCGCGTGCAACTGGCGGGTGGCAATGAAGTCGTTCGCCTTGCCTACGGCGATCAGAACGGCCAGCCTTATAAATCGATCGGGCGTTATCTGGTGGATAAAGGTGAACTGACGCTGGATCAGGCGTCGGCGCAGAATATCAAGGCATGGGTGATCGCCAATCCGTCGCGTCAGGAAGAGCTATTGAACGCGAACCCGAGCTATGTCTTCTTCCGGGAAGAAAAGGTGACGGATCCCGCTATCGGACCGAAGGGCGCTCTTGGCGTGCCGTTAACGCCGCAGCGGTCGATTGCGGTCGATCCGCAGTACATTCCCCTCGGAGCGCCGGTTTTTCTGGCGACAACGCAACCAAACAGCAAGACACCACTGCAACGATTGGTAATGGCGCAGGACACGGGTGGTGCCATCAAGAACGCTGTCCGTGCAGATTATTTCTGGGGATTCGGTGCGCAGGCGGGCGATATGGCTGGCCGCATGAAGCAGCGCGGGACCATGTGGGTGCTCTTGCCGAAGTAATCTGCAATGTTCGACAAAATTGAGCGATAGCGATCAACCTGCCAAGGAGCGTTCCATGCAATACGAAAACATTCTGGTCGACATTCATGGCAAGGTCGGCCTTGTTGCGCTCAATCGTCCTGCCGCATTGAATGCCCTGAGCGATCGCTTGATGGATGAACTGGGACAGGCGTTGCAGTCATTCGACGCCAACGATGACATCGGCTGCATGATCATCACCGGCAGCGAAAAAGCGTTCGCCGCAGGTGCGGACATCAGTGCGATGGCTGCTTATACCTATATGGATGTATACAAGAGCGATTACATAACCCGCAACTGGGAACAGATTCGCGGCATTCGCAAGCCTGTCATCGCCGCGGTTGCCGGTTATGCATTGGGCGGCGGCTGTGAACTGGCGATGATGTGCGATTTCATCATCGCTGCCGATACGGCCAGGTTTGGGCAGCCGGAAATCAAACTCGGCATCATTCCCGGTGCGGGCGGCACGCAACGCCTGCCGCGAGCGATATCGAAAGCAAAGGCAATGGACATGTGCCTGACCGCGCGCATGATGGATGCGCAAGAAGCAGAGCGCGCCGGCCTGGTTTCCCGCATCGTTCCGGCAGACAGGCTGATTGAAGAGGCGCTGGATGCAGCCGCCGTCATCGCAGGCATGTCGTTGCCGATGGTGATGATGGTCAAGGAATCAATCAATCGCGCATATGAAACAACGCTCGCGGAAGGTGCGCAGTTCGAGCGCAGATTGTTCCACAGCGCCTTCGCAACGGAAGACCAAAAAGAAGGAATGCAGGCTTTTTTGGAAAAGCGCTTGCCAAGATTCAAGAACGTTTGATATAGTTCGGCTCCCGTCGAGAGGCGGGGAGTTGAAGGAGCTGGTTCAAGAGGTTATTGAAGTGGTTTTTTCGATGAAGGGTGAGAGAAGCAGGTGGTGTTGAAATGGTTGAATATTTTGTTGGAAAGTAAAACAAAGTAGTTGACGAGGAGTTGGAAACGCCGCATAATCTCATCTCTCTGCTGCTGACGAACAAAACGATTCGCAGCGACGCTGAAAGTGAAGCGGAGCAGGGTAAAAGTTCTTTAAAAATTAACAGCCGATAAGTGTGGGCGTTTAATGGAAGCGCGGCAATCAAGCTTGCTTGGTTGCTATAACTTTAAACATTAAATGCTCACAAAGAAATATAGATACTTTCTGTTAAAGGAAAGTACCTGTCAGTATTTTGAGTGAGCGACCGGTTCGAAAGAACCATGTCAGCAATGACATAAAACAGAGATTGAACTGAAGAGTTTGATCCTGGCTCAGATTGAACGCTGGCGGCATGCCTTACACATGCAAGTCGAACGGCAGCACGGGAGCTTGCTCCTGGTGGCGAGTGGCGAACGGGTGAGTAATATATCGGAACGTACCCTAGAGTGGGGGATAACGTAGCGAAAGTTACGCTAATACCGCATACGATCTACGGATGAAAGTGGGGGATCGCAAGACCTCATGCTCATGGAGCGGCCGATATCTGATTAGCTAGTTGGTAGGGTAAAAGCCTACCAAGGCATCGATCAGTAGCTGGTCTGAGAGGACGACCAGCCACACTGGAACTGAGACACGGTCCAGACTCCTACGGGAGGCAGCAGTGGGGAATTTTGGACAATGGGCGCAAGCCTGATCCAGCAATGCCGCGTGAGTGAAGAAGGCCTTCGGGTTGTAAAGCTCTTTTGTCAGGGAAGAAACGGATTTTTCTAATACAGAGATCTAATGACGGTACCTGAAGAATAAGCACCGGCTAACTACGTGCCAGCAGCCGCGGTAATACGTAGGGTGCAAGCGTTAATCGGAATTACTGGGCGTAAAGCGTGCGCAGGCGGTTGTGCAAGACAGATGTGAAATCCCCGGGCTCAACCTGGGAATTGCATTTGTGACTGCACGGCTAGAGTGTGTCAGAGGGGGGTAGAATTCCACGTGTAGCAGTGAAATGCGTAGAGATGTGGAGGAATACCGATGGCGAAGGCAGCCCCCTGGGATAACACTGACGCTCATGCACGAAAGCGTGGGGAGCAAACAGGATTAGATACCCTGGTAGTCCACGCCCTAAACGATGTCTACTAGTTGTCGGGTCTTAATTGACTTGGTAACGCAGCTAACGCGTGAAGTAGACCGCCTGGGGAGTACGGTCGCAAGATTAAAACTCAAAGGAATTGACGGGGACCCGCACAAGCGGTGGATGATGTGGATTAATTCGATGCAACGCGAAAAACCTTACCTACCCTTGACATGTACGGAATCCTTGAGAGATCAGGGAGTGCTCGAAAGAGAGCCGTAACACAGGTGCTGCATGGCTGTCGTCAGCTCGTGTCGTGAGATGTTGGGTTAAGTCCCGCAACGAGCGCAACCCTTGTCATTAGTTGCTACGAAAGGGCACTCTAATGAGACTGCCGGTGACAAACCGGAGGAAGGTGGGGATGACGTCAAGTCCTCATGGCCCTTATGGGTAGGGCTTCACACGTCATACAATGGTACATACAGAGGGCCGCCAACCCGCGAGGGGGAGCTAATCCCAGAAAGTGTATCGTAGTCCGGATTGGAGTCTGCAACTCGACTCCATGAAGTTGGAATCGCTAGTAATCGCGGATCAGCATGTCGCGGTGAATACGTTCCCGGGTCTTGTACACACCGCCCGTCACACCATGGGAGCGGGTTTCACCAGAAGTAGGTAGCCTAACCGCAAGGAGGGCGCTTACCACGGTGGGATTCGTGACTGGGGTGAAGTCGTAACAAGGTAGCCGTATCGGAAGGTGCGGCTGGATCACCTCCTTTCTAGAGTTTGCGTGAAAGTTAAGCGTCCACACTTATCGGTCTGTTAGTAAGAAAAGAACAGTGAATGTCGGCAGTGCGCAGGCAGAAGTGCTTGCGGGTTGTTGGTTGGTACTGATCCAAACGGGTCTGTAGCTCAGTTGGTTAGAGCACCGTGTTGATAACGCGGGGGTCGTTGGTTCGAGCCCAACCAGACCCACCAAGCAATATGTTGTACCGGTTTCGGGGGTTTAGCTCAGCTGGGAGAGCACCTGCTTTGCAAGCAGGGGGTCGTCGGTTCGATCCCGTCAACCTCCACCAAGATGTCAAACCTAAGTCGATCATGTGAATAACATGGGCGTGATTTAGGTTTGATCTTTTAACGATCATTGGCTGTTTTTGTTCTTTAACAATTTGGAAGAAGTAAAGATTTATTGGTGCAAGCCAATGATGCGCAAGCATTGTTGGAATGCGCTGATGGGTAAAGATTGTATGTATCAACAATGTATGCAAAGAGTTCTCGCAGCAATGCGACAAGTTTTTGGATACGGCAAACGCTAAACTCAACTGCCCTGTAGCGTCTCTTGGAAATGCAAATGACCGAGAGGCTAACGTTATAGGGACAAGTGAATAAGTGCACATGGTGGATGCCTTGGCGATATCAGGCGATGAAGGACGTAGTAGCTTGCGATAAGCTGCGGGGAGCTAGCAAACAAGCTTTGATCCGCAGATTTCCGAATGGGGAAACCCGGCCCTTTGGGTCATCACTCACTGAATACATAGGTGTGTGAAGCGAACGCGGCGAACTGAAACATCTAAGTAGCTGCAGGAAAAGAAATCAACCGAGATTCCCAAAGTAGTGGCGAGCGAAATGGGAACAGCCGCAAGTTTTAGCATTGGACATAGTGGAATGCTCTGGAAAGTGCAGCCATAGAGGGTGATAGCCCCTTACACGAAATGACCAGTGTGGAACTAAGCTTGCAACAAGTAGGGCGGGACACGAGAAATCCTGTCTGAACATGGGGGGACCATCCTCCAAGGCTAAATACTCGATATCGACCGATAGTGAACCAGTACCGTGAGGGAAAGGCGAAAAGAACCCCGGAAGGGGAGTGAAATAGATCCTGAAACCGTGTGCATACAAACAGTAGGAGCGGACTTGTTCCGTGACTGCGTACCTTTTGTATAATGGGTCAGCGACTTACATTCAGTGGCAAGGTTAACCGTATAGGGAAGCCGTAGAGAAATCGAGTCCGAATAGGGCGTTCAGTCGCTGGGTGTAGACCCGAAACCAAGTGATCTACTCATGGCCAGGATGAAGGTGCGGTAACACGCACTGGAGGTCCGAACCCACTAATGTTGAAAAATTAGGGGATGAGCTGTGGGTAGGGGTGAAAGGCTAAACAAACTTGGAAATAGCTGGTTCTCTCCGAAAACTATTTAGGTAGTGCCTCAAGTATCACCATCGGGGGTAGAGCACTGTTATGGCTAGGGGGTCATCGCGACTTACCAACCCATTGCAAACTCCGAATACCGATGAGTGCGAGCTTGGGAGACAGACGTCGGGTGCTAACGTCCGGCGTCAAGAGGGAAACAACCCAGACCGCCAGCTAAGGTCCCAAAGATTGGCTAAGTGGAAAACGAAGTGGGAAGGCTAAAACAGTCAGGAGGTTGGCTTAGAAGCAGCCATCCTTTAAAGAAAGCGTAATAGCTCACTGATCGAGTCGTCCTGCGCGGAAGATGTAACGGGGCTAAGCCAGTCACCGAAGCTGCGGATATGTGTTTACACATATGGTAGGAGAGCGTTCTGTAAGCCTGCGAAGGTGTCTTGTAAAGGATGCTGGAGGTATCAGAAGTGCGAATGCTGACATGAGTAGCGATAATGGGGGTGAAAAGCCTCCACGCCGTAAGCCCAAGGTTTCCTGTTCAACGTTCATCGGAGCAGGGTGAGTCGGCCCCTAAGGCGAGGCAGAGATGCGTAGCTGATGGGAAGCAGGTTAATATTCCTGCACCGTCGTGTGATGCGATGGGGGGACGGATCGCGGAAGGTTGTCCGGGTGTTGGATGTCCCGGTTTCTGTATCAGAGAAGGCTGTTAGGTAAATCCGGCAGCGTAATTCAAGGGTATGGGACGAGCGAACTTGTTCGTGAAGCAATCGGAAGTGGTTCCAAGAAAAGCCTCTAAGCTTCAGTCACACGAGACCGTACCGCAAACCGACACAGGTGGGCGAGATGAGTATTCTAAGGCGCTTGAGAGAACTCGGGAGAAGGAACTCGGCAAATTGGTACCGTAACTTCGGGATAAGGTACGCCCTTGTAGTTTGACACCCCTGCGGGTGAAGGATGAAAGGGTTGCAATAAACTGGTGGCTGCGACTGTTTAATAAAAACACAGCACTCTGCAAACACGAAAGTGGACGTATAGGGTGTGACTCCTGCCCGGTGCTGGAAGATTAAATGATGGGGTGCAAGCTCTTGATTGAAGTCCCAGTAAACGGCGGCCGTAACTATAACGGTCCTAAGGTAGCGAAATTCCTTGTCGGGTAAGTTCCGACCTGCACGAATGGAGTAACGATGGCCACACTGTCTCCTCCCGAGACTCAGCGAAGTTGAAATGTTTGTGATGATGCAATCTACCCGCGGCTAGACGGAAAGACCCCATGAACCTTTACTGTAGCTTTGCATTGGACTTTGAACCAATCTGTGTAGGATAGGTGGGAGGCTTTGAAGCGGGGACGCTAGTTCTCGTGGAGCCAACCTTGAAATACCACCCTGGTTTGTTTGAGGTTCTAACCTTGGTCCGTTATCCGGATCGGGGACAGTGCATGGTAGGCAGTTTGACTGGGGCGGTCTCCTCCCAAAGTGTAACGGAGGAGTTCGAAGGTACGCTAATTACGGTCGGACATCGTGATGATAGTGCAATGGCATAAGCGTGCTTAACTGCGAGACTGACAAGTCGAGCAGGTACGAAAGTAGGACATAGTGATCCGGTGGTTCTGTATGGAAGGGCCATCGCTCAACGGATAAAAGGTACTCTGGGGATAACAGGCTGATTCCTCCCAAGAGTTCATATCGACGGGGGAGTTTGGCACCTCGATGTCGGCTCATCACATCCTGGGGCTGTAGCCGGTCCCAAGGGTATGGCTGTTCGCCATTTAAAGTGGTACGTGAGCTGGGTTTAAAACGTCGTGAGACAGTTTGGTCCCTATCTGCCGTGGGCGTTGGAAATTTGAAGGGGGCTGCTCCTAGTACGAGAGGACCGGAGTGGACGAACCTCTGGTGTACCGGTTGTCACGCCAGTGGCATTGCCGGGTAGCTAAGTTCGGAAGAGATAACCGCTGAAAGCATCTAAGCGGGAAACTTGCCTTGAGATGAGATTTCCCGGAGCTTTAAGCTCCTTGAAGGGTCGTTCGAGACCAGGACGTTGATAGGCTGGGTGTGGAAGTGCAGTAATGCATTAAGCTAACCAGTACTAATTGCCCGTAAGGCTTGTCCCTATAACCTTAGCAGGTATAGGCATGAGTCTAGTGTGTGCCCAACGTTGATTCATTCAATCAATACCTTGATACGCAGTATCAAAATCTTACTTCTTCCAGATTGCGTTGTTTGCTCTCACCAAATCAACGGTGAAGCAGGCAATGTTACAAGTTATGCCTGATGACCATAGCGAGTTGGTACCACCCCTTCCCATCCCGAACAGGACCGTGAAACGACTTTGCGCCGATGATAGTGCTGCAACCAGTGTGAAAGTAGGTCATCGTCAGGCTTTTATTAGAAAACCCCCTTCCAGTAATCTGGTCGGGGGTTTTTGCTTTTTACGGCGCAGAATCTTTACCCCAGCCAGGCAGACTCGCATGCATCTGCTCTCGCCATTCTCGGCCTCTCGCACCAGGCGACTTCATCTGCTCCTTGCGTCATTGCTCATGATAGTCGGTTATATCCATCCCCAGACAGTACGCCATCGATCTCTGGACGCAAACAGGCGTAGAGCCAGTTTCATCAGCACGTGCTCTCACAAATCGTTGCAGCAAACAGTGTGTCGCCCATCAACTGACGTTGTTGCGAACCTGCTCGAAATGACTGATCGAAAAGGTGCAGCCAGCCACCCTCGCTCGAAGAACAAACCAGACCAGACAGAAACAGGCACGGTAATAATAGAATTCCACTTGAATCCAATTTTCATTCACCAGTTATTGCTGATTTATTGTTAGAATAACGGGCTTCGCTGATGTAGCTCAGTTGGTAGAGCAACTGATTCGTAATCAGTAGGTCGGACGTTCGATTCGTCTCATCAGCACCAGAAATATGAAAAGGCTGACAACAGGAATGTTGTCAGCCTTTTTCTTTTCGATAATCCTGCGCGTAACGCGATAGAAATTGCCGCTATCAACCTGTAACGGCGCGAACGCTTCCGCACTGGTTTGCGCCCGCTTCTGCACTAGTCCCTGTCCATAAAACGGCGTTAAATCACGTTGATTCATGGGAGAATGGTCAAACTGATCACAAGAAGACCCTCTCATGTCCAATGAAACCTTCACCTATTACATCGACTACCGGGAACACACCATATTCGTCCTCTGCATCCAGTGGCCGAACGGGTGGATAGGCGAGGTCGATATCCAGAAGGACGGGGAGACCGTCCTTCCGACCCGCCGAGTGAGCCATGACGATCTGTACGAGACCGGCGAACTGATGAAACAGGCCGGTCTCGATCTGGGCAAGCGCATGGTCGATAACCTGATCAAAGCCGCATCCCGTTAAAACAGCCCAGCCGGGTCAGCATCCCGGTCCCAACTATAGATAATCAGCTCAGTTCGGTCTGCCGGCTTGCCGCCGCCGGCGACGGTGTACTGGATCGCGGCTTCCTGGAACTGGAAGCCGGCGAAAATCCGGCGGATGTCAGGATGATCATTGATGCTCAGGATCGCTTTCCCTTTTAACGCCCGCATCAGGCCGGCCATCTTTTCATACTGTTCGATCCCAAACTCGACGCCATAGCCGGCAGTCTGCCAATAAGGCGGATCGAGGTAGAAAAACGAATGCGGCCGGTCATATTTCTCGATGCACACCGCCCAGTCAATGTTCTCGATATAAGTCCCGGCCAGGCGAAGGTGTGCTGCCGACAGGTTCTCCTCGATGCGCAACAGATTGACGGGAGGCGTTGTCGTCGCTGTTCCCCATGATTGGCTTTCGACCTTGCCGCCAAACGCATGGTGCTGCAGGTAAAAGAACCTGGCTGCACGCTGAATATCTGTTTGCGTATGAGGTGGCGTTTCCTGCAGCCATTTGAACACCTCTCGGCTGGATAGCGCCCATTTGAACTGTCGGACGAATTCTTCCAGATGATGCTGCACGACACGATACAGGTTGGCCAGCTCGCCGTTGATGTCGTTTAACACCTCGACTTTGGCTTGATTCTTGAGGAAGTACAACGCCGCGCCACCAGCAAACACTTCAACGTAGCACTCGTGCGGTGGAAACTGCGGAATAATGTGGTCGGCCAGACGGCGCTTGCCTCCCAGCCAAGGAATAATCGGTGTTGCCATCGTTAAATGAACCTCATGTCATGTGCTAGACTCGCCACGCCCTCCGGAGGGTGGCAGTGCCTTGCTTGGTTCACTGGCTGCTTCAGTGGATCAGGGCCGACTCGGTTGTTTCCGCAACCTTGCCGGCGCACTGTCTGTTTTGATCGGTGGATTTTCACCAATTAATTGATTCCAATTCTTCAATATCGTCTGCGTCATCAATCTGCGCACGTAACAGACGTCCTCGTGCATGCGCGTCTTTTACTGCATCGGCTGCCGCCATTCCAACACCGATAATTTGTTCAATGTTCAATGTGACCACGCTATTGTCAGCAAGCGTCCAATCTTCTGTATATGGCTGTCCTGCCATCTGCGCGATCAGGCAAGCCGTGACAGCACCGTTGATACGTTGCTTGCTGATGGCATTCCCGTCGAACACCATCCCTGCGTATTCAAAAGGACCGAACTCGGCAGTATCACGACTGGCCTGTATGTGTTGCCATTTAATGTTCTTGGCATACGGTAGTTGCATGGCATCGAGTTCGGTCGCCGATGGCCGAGATGCCTTACTCTCATCCCAAAAAACAAGCTCTGCACCGTCACCCTTATCTCGAACCTCATAGTCCCGCAGGGGTATCAGATGCGGGAAATTTGCTGCGAGAATTTCGCCAAGGCTTACCATTGTGTAATCTCCGTTGCGCTCATGATGATCGATCGCGCGGCATCCGCTGCGGCTTGGTTGTAGAGCGCCAGCGTGATATAGGCTCCGGCTGCGAGATTCATCGGGCTTGTCTTATCCGCCACTCGGCCGTCCGCGAAAGAGCCCGTAGAATCGGCATTAGACCCATTCACGTCCAATCGAACGCTCTTTGATCCGAGCGTCGCCGAATCAAACACGCCCTTGTTGCGAACGAGATATGTACCAGCGCGTTTAAATGTGATCCGGCCAGTAGACACATCACCGATATTGCAGTTGTCGACTGTTTTGGCCGTCATGATGACGTTGGTAACCGTGTTGGCTGCTATGGACTGGCTGGCAGACCTCGTTAATTCGACAGTCATTGGGATGCTCTTGCCAGCAATCTTTGTCCAGCCAATTCCATCGCACAGCAGCACCGCCCCTTCATTAGCCCAAAGCAACCGTGATAACGCGCCGTCAATCTGTTCAGCGAGATTCCCATCGATCGTAACAATCTTGGTGAGAGCGTTCGACATCCGGAAACCTATTACCTTGCCCGCGTTGCCCAACGCAGCCGGCAAAATCACCGTGTAATCGTCCGAAGTACCAGTACACACATGCATCTTGCCAAATGCCGTAGAGTCCAAAGTTACCGCATCAGTAATTGAAACTTCTGCGTTAACGAGCGTGGCGATGATGTCACCGCCGCCACCGCCACCAGACGATTCATTGACCCACGCAGTACCGTTAAACCATTTGAACGATCCAGCATTAAAGTCGCGCAATCGCCAACCATTCCGTGGCACATAAAATTCCCATGCGGTACCGGACCAGCGTGTGATCTGTGTAGCTTTGTTTGCCCACGCACCGGTCGGACTGGCTGCGACGATATAACAATCACCTTCTGCCGGCGTTGTTGGTGGTGTGGCCAGAACGCTGCTCAACACACGCGGCTGCACCAATGCATCCAATCCACGCCATTGCCTCATTAGCTCGCTGTAATGCTGTTCACCGATAGCACCGTCGACCAGCAAGCCTAGATTTGTTCCGTTTTTTAAAGTCATGGTGTTGTACCTCCGAGAGATTCGCCGAGATGAAAGCCGAGGCCGTAACGCTCGAACGCAACATCGTGGCGTTGTAGTGAGTCAAGACCATTTCGACGACTGTTAATGACAATTCGCATGGACTGCCGCACACCATCGGCCAAGGCGAAGGCATCCGTGTACGAATAGCTGGCTGCAGTGATATCAGTGACCGTTCTCAATAAACTTTCTGGTGACGAGAGAGAGCCATAGGGCAGATATCCGGCAGGTGCAGCGTGTGCGAAATTGGAATATCTGAAGGTGCACCGAATGCCTATGTAATAGAGCGAAATACAGGGATAAATAGTGGCAACCAGCCCGGTATAAGCAATACCTTGGCTCACGCCATTTTTGTAGAACGTGACAGTCCTTGCATCCATGTCCACGGCAATGCCGATAACATCACCAGCTGCGAACGCGGCGCCATAACTTTCATATGTGCTGTTACGGCGCTTTTTTCCGTCGCCCATGTAGCCGTATGCATCGCTGGTACCACCGCCATTTGAACCGGAAGAAAAGCCTGTCCCTACTGCGCAAATCATGGTTCCGATACTGCCGGGCGTACTGTTGGTATCGATCGCCACTTCCCAGTACCACTTGCCAGTGGTTAAAGGCACATTGGCGCGCGCAGAACTCCAATTTTCGTTTGCGTTGCGAAAGACAGTATCGCCAGTGATCGTTAATCCGGAAGATGACCAGATAGAGTCTATCGATGGCCCATTGCCTTTGCCGTAGATGGCCAAGGTATATGTCGTGCCGGATTCAGGCCCTACATTTCCAGAAGTGGTATCGATCAATTGATCGGCCTGCAGCAGCCGATCGCGATGGCTCCAAGTGACAGCCAGCGCACCACTGATATTGCCTGGATAGGCAAGGCCGGCAATCTTGAAATTACCGGGCGGATAAGGCTTGTACTGCCGCTGTGCCATCGTCAAGCTGTCAGTCGCTGCGGCAGCCTCTGGAAGAATATCGGTACTCGTGCGCGTCAACATGCGCGCCTGGACAGATACACCTGGCGCATATTCCGTCCGGTCTGTGCCGTAACGGTCCTCAAAGAAATAGACACGTGCACCAACAGCGTGTCCGGCCGGGACCGTGTCAGCACAGCCGCGCGCCAAAGTGGCTATCCCGGTCGACGGATCGATTGCATTGACCCGAAGAATCTCGTTATCGATCATGGCGGCCTGTCCAACGACTACCTGGTCAAGTCCATCGCCACTGAGGATGGTCACGATCGTTGGCGCTGCTGCGCGCGGCATGTCTGCCGAGAGCGTGCCATTAGGGCAGAAGTCGCCGGGTCCACGCTTGGTAAAGCTGCCGCTGCTACCGAGGCGCGTCAACAGTTCAAAGTTATAAGAAAGCGATGAAGGCCGTGCAGCGATCGCACCGAGATAGCAGGACGTCGCATCGATCTGCTCCAGCTCAGACGGCGCCAGGCTCAACGCCAGATCTCGATACGGCACCTCTACTAATCGACGGTTGACGATAACCTTTGGCGTCGTATCCGGTGGCACCCAGCCGCTGGGCTGTACGTCGACATAGCTCGTCGCCGGCAGACCAAACACATCCTGCAATGCAGTGATTGTTATTGAGCCGTCCGTCATGGTGCCGTCTTCGAAGCGGCCGGCGCGCAGTATGATATTTTCGATGCCACCCTGTGGATCAGCAATGCAAAAAACACTGCCTGGGTAGACATCACGTCCACGACGATCGAGACGCACCTTGAAGCGCTTGATATAACCTGACGCCGCACGCAAATCGCGTTGCGCGACTCTTAACGCCAGTTCGGGCGTCGGTATGCCAGGATATTCTTTTGTCTCGCTGGAAATAGCCGACTGCAGGGCAGCAAGATTGCCGACCTTTACTTGGCCAGTGCTGTTGTCCTGTGGACGAACGTAATTAACGATGATCTGGTTGGTGCCGGTATTTGGCGCTGCAGTATCATCATCTTCGATCGATAAAAGGCCGCTGTCTGCATCGAACAAGGGCAGTGTGGCAACATCGTAGTTGCCTCGTATCGGGATCAATCTGATCAGGGCGGTCTTGCGATCGATGAAAATTGATGCGCCGGCGTGGTCGAGAACCTGTTGTATGAAGCTGGACAGTTTGTCAGTGCGCGACCACTTGAGGCATAGACCGAATCCTTCGTTGTAAAAGATATCGGCCGCTGAACGAAACGATGCATCGTCAAGGCGAGCACGTGGCAGGCCGCGACCGATACTGCGATCCGTTAAAACCTGATAAATGATATGCGCGGCATTCATTGCCTTGATTTCGCCGCCAGCCAATGAAATAACAGCTTTTTCCGGATACCAGACAGGACCATCCCATCCTTTCAGGATACGGCGCATGCGTTGCTCCCACCGCTTTGGATAGGCGGACATCGAACATACCAGCCCATCGAAAAACATAGTGGTCACACCACGAAATGCCGGCACCAATCCACCCAGCATTGCAGCAAGGCGGCTGTTCACCGGCTGTGTCGGCCCGCCCATCATCACATCCAGACGGCCAGCGATGCCGCCTTCCTTGTCATCGCCACCGAATAGATTTGGCGCGTCGATGGTGATGCTGGCGTTACCCGTGACACTGCCTTTCCATGCAGTGCGATCGCCTACCTTGATCTCGACCAGCTCATCGCATTCCTTTCGGCAGATACCCATGAGCATGCCGAGGAAGTATCGATAGCCGACAGTGACCGAACTACTCTTGCCGCCCATATGCCTTCCTTGCGATTTCCGTCACCTTGTGTGCAAGTGCATCGCCGGTTGCATCGAGTACTGACGCGGGAATGCCATCGATGACCATTCTTCCCCAGTCCAAACCGTGACGAGCAAACCAAGGGCGGCCACCTCTTGAGCAGAAGCCTGCCGCATGAATATGTTCAAATAGCACAAGCACGTCGTCCGTATCGATCATCTACGAATCTCCGTCACGCGAAAATTGCCAAGCCCTAATACCATCCAGTCGGAAATCCACACGTCACCAAAGATCATTGCCTGTGGAGTGTCTTCCGACGATTGCGGAAAATCGAAATCACTGAGTGAAGCTGCTTTTGGTTGCTGCGGTTTTGGCGCCAGCGCGGCAGAGATGAAATAGGAAGCGACCAGGATAAAAATTTGAAACCACATATCAACTCCTCCTAAAAGATCGGCATGCCGTCAAATGGCGATTTGCCTGGCTGATGCCAAAAACCGCCATAGCGCAAAAGATTGTCGAATTTGTCATTGCATGCCTGGATGGTTTGAGGACATCCTGGATAAACAGAAACTGCACTACTCAAGGTCAGGCCATCGCTGCCGCCCATCAAAGTCAGCTTGCCCCCAACGTGCTGCTCGATGCCGCGCCGATCGACTTCCCCGCCACCGATATCCCATTCGACGAAGCCGCCGCTAAACCACCCGTCCGGCAATGCGTCGAATGCGCCGCTGGTGATGCTGGCACCGTCAATGCCCTGTACCACGCCAGGCACACGGAACTGGTTTCGATCGACCAGACAATTACCGTCATAAATCGAATATCCACAAGGGCGACTCCATGCCAATGTCAATCCGTCGACATCCATGCTTGCGGACAAGGGGCGACAATTGATCTCGCATCGATTTGGTGCTGGATATTTAACGTTCGCAATGCTGCCAATCCAACTTGCCACCGCGTCCGTATCGCCGTAATGCATATCGCGGATTACCAGGGATACTTCGCTCGCCGGTGGAGTTCCCCGAAACTGACGGGCCACCTCGATATTCCACGGCGCCGTTATCACCAACATGTCGGCGCTTGCTTCGCCAGTCTGACGAATGCCGTCATCGCTGACCGCACGCGAAAGAAACGTTTTCCCGTCGTAGACGATGTCGCGGTCGGCCGTACAGTAAAGCCATAGCAGCGCACCACGCGAAAACTCGTAAAGACGTACCGGCTTGCCATCAGAAAGGCTGCGTTCACGGTCGTTGAAAGTCATCGCGGCCTCCGAACGGAAGGCCGCGATGCTGGCAATGTGGGTAGAGAGTGCATAGGTGCACAGTACGCGCGCGCGCAAGTTCAACGAAGACTGAAGCGCTTCAGTCCTGCCTTCATGGCAGATCCGGAATCCCACGGAAAACAGTCTGCAAGCTGGCAATGCCATCACTGTCAGTATCGTGGTGCAGTTCGAGTTCATCCTGATCGAGACGGGCCAGCGCCATAAAGCAGATACGGCCGACTTCACCAGGCTCAATGATCCGACCCAGTACAGCATCGATGAACAAGCGTTCAACTTGATCGCTCAGCTCAGTGGCACTGGTGATGCGACGAAAAAGCACGGTACCGTCGATCAGCTCGATGCGTATGTCGCGGCGTCCTTGTTGGCCGTTGGCAAAGCGCGTGTATCCGATGAAAGAGACATCGAGTTGCATGCTGCTGGCAACCGCAATTTCCATCAGTTGCAGATCGTCGGTATGTGTCGGCAACCAGATTTCTTTCTGACGGCCGCATAGTGCGTAGAGCAGGCTACGGAGCAATGATTGTTCTTGCCTGCCGTGGAGCACCCAGCGGAAGCCCTGAATCCGGAACGCGGCGTCTGCAGTATCTGTGGCCACCGGGATGCCGGTGCTGTTATCGAGCAGCAGGACAAGGCGCTGATAAGCCTCTGTCAGCTCTTCCGATTCCTCCGGCCGCGTTTCCAGAACAGGACGGCCGCGATACATCGTCGCGGGCATGATGGCCGGCCAGTCACACCCTTCGACGACCAGGAACGATACGCTCAGTCGAGATAGGCGATCGGTCTGCCTGGTCGGTTGTGGCACCTCGGTCAATCTGGCGCTGCGCATCGGGAACAACCGCGCTCCGATTCCCCATTTTCTCTGCGTTGGCCGAGACAGCTGCAGCGAGGTCGGGGTCATGCCGGCGATCTCTACTGCCTCGAAATCGAATGCTGTGCCACCAAGCAGCAGGGCCAAACCACCGATGCGGAAATCCCGATCGGTTGTGTCGCAGGAGATGCTTTGAGTACCTAGCACCACTTCTTCCTGCAGCCACTGTTGGTCGTGCCAGATCGGCAGGGCGAAGATCCGCGCGGACCAGCCGAACAGCAGCATGTCCATGTAACTTCGTTCACGGCCTTCGACAACCATATTCGCTTCGAACGTGCGGCGCGGCGCCAGGCGCAACGCGCGCCTTTGTTCGACGGCTGTCTTACTTTGCAAGATGTCAGTTAGCCAGGCCAGCCGCTCGGTCACACCCTCTGCCCAATCCGGGGAAAACGTCCAGGCGATGATGCGATTGCCGGTCACATGCAACGTCGTGCTGCCATCGGTAAATATCCAGGACAGGTATTGATCCAGAACGCTAGGGCCATCCGGTGTAACAGAGACTCGCCATTCCGTTTCTTTTAACGCCGGCACTGTCATCGGCAACGGGTTATCACTCAAGACCGATAACCCTGCATCCTGCCCATTGATCTCGGACAACACTTGCTGTTTAAAGAATGCGTTAAAAACCCTGACCGTGCTGATCTGAGCTGAAACGACATTGCCCAGTGCCAAACTGGTTGGGCGAATATGTATACGGTTGTAAAAATCGTCGACGTACGATCGCAAGCGATGCACGGACACAGTCTTCCCATTTGCGGATACCGGTAGGGCACTCTGCATCGCAACTCTCGGCCAGCGGTTCATTTCCGATAAATGCGGAGGCCAACCGACAATTCCTGAGAAGCCGCGCAAAGCCGACGTCAGACCCTGATTGACGATTCCTCCATTGATAGAGTTGATATGCCGAGCAGAGATAGTGGGCATTTGGATCAGAGGCCGTCATAACGAATTGCCCAGCCCATTGTGCCGGTACCTTCGGCCCCCGTGCTGCTGCCGTTGTTACCGTTGCGAGAGGTCGTCACCTTTTTCCACCACGGATAGACTTTCCAACGATCTTCACCGAGCGTAATGATTTCACCCGGAGTGTGATTGTCGATTCGCATGTAACGTGCGTGTTGTATGTCAGCTACGAGGGACAACTTGTTACCGGATGTTCGAGGTATCCACACCTGGATCGGCAGCAGGTTCGATTCCGAGTTCCATGCATTGGGCAGGACAGAATGCAGAGCAGCAACGGGGCCCAGTCCAATCGCCAGATTATTTTGGTAGTAGCCGCCGCTCCATCCACGGGCATCAAGTCCATGATGAATAAGAGACTGTCCTGGATACCGCCCTGTCGACTCCGCTCCATTTCCACCGGTAAACGCATCATTGGCAAAAAACAGACCGGGGCAAGTGTTGTAAGACGTCCCACCCAGATTCGTTAGAGAAATATAGGCACTCTGCCAGAGTGCAGTTGCTGATGCGGAGCACCAGGCTCCCGTTCCAGGCACACTCTGAACAGTAGATTGGCCAAACGCGATGTATTGATATTGATCGACGTTGTAGTTGACCACCATGTACACCTCGTCACCATCTCCGGGTATGTGAATGTGATAGGTCAGAGGAAAATTGAAATCAGTAGCGGTGTTTGCAACCAACCGTCCCATACGAACTGGATAAGCCGGCATGCCAACGATATTGTTACTGCCGTCCTTGCCTGTTCCAGGCCAACACTCAAGATAGATGCCGTTTACGATAATGCGGACGAATACATTTCCACGCCAGATAATATCGCCGGAAAGGGTCCAGCCGGCCGAGACGCACGCATCAAACAGCGCTGAGCGCAATGCTTCAAGATTGTTAGCAGTATTGGTTATGTACATCAGGAATCCATTCTCATCGCGATATAGTCAATGAAGCCGTTACGCGCAACATCCTGCAGGACGACATAATCGACATCGCCGATCACAAACGTGTTCTCGGTGACATTGTCGAAGCCGCTAATGGCAAAGACACCGTCCAGCTCACAGTAAATGCCGTTCGCATCCATCAAGATAATTGGTAGGAGCGGATAGACGCCCTCGGTATCGCGCACCTGGTTGTTATCGCTGGTTGTTGTCTTGCTATAGATGATTGGTTGATTCCAAGGCCATGTCGCTGGCTGCAGCCAGACCCCGGAGTTAAATCGCAAGCGCATATTGGCGGTGATACCTTTGTACGGCATTGAGTGTGTCGTCTCGGAGAACCTCGTATAAGGCGCGGCGTTTAGCATGCCCGCACAAACCAATGGATAGGGATACTGGCTCGGTAGCGCGCGCGTAAGGCCGTAGCCGATATAGGCATGCTCATATACAGGCGTGCCGACTTTCATGCCCAGCACCATGCGCTGCGCGTTTGCAGTGATCCAATAATCGATGCGCTGATTGTGCGTCGGTATACCGGAATACATGGCACCCGGTTGCGTATAGAAGTCGTTGCCGGGGACATAGCCGGTATACCCAGCAACGGTAAGGTTGTAGACATCCAGCGCAACGTCGTGATAACACTTGAAACCACAGTAGATCTGTTCTTCGCCGGATAGCCCAGGCGCCATCAAGATCAGTTCACGAAAACTTTGAACCGTGTCGTAGCGCAATACCGTCCAGCCAGCCTCAATCGCCAGCGCACGAATTTTGTCCAGCATCTTGTAATGCGCCAGTGTGCCGCCGCTGTTATCTACAAATCCGATTGCGTGTGGCATCGTTATGCTTTCAAGATATTTTTGAATTTGGATGGATTGCGCGTAAAAAGCACTTCCAGCAGATGTTCGCCACGCGGGCCTCTCAGCGCATCGCTGATCATGTCTGGATCGAGCATGCCGACCACGCGCTGATTCAGCGTCACAGGCCCGTTACGGCCACCTGCAGCTTCAGATACGCCAGCGCCAGGTAGCGCCGGCATCGACACACCGGCCGCGCCAACCAAGCCGCCGACCGCATAGCCACGAAGGCCATACAGCGCCGACATACCATAGCGATTGAACTGATCGAGGAACGACAGGGCACCTGGCTGTTTAACGACTTCCGATCGGGTGACATGTTCGCCGGCATGCACAATGCCAGCCGGCTGATATTTGGTACCCTCGCCTGTATATCCACCGTCGGCGAAACCGAAGAAGCTCCCGATCGCCGAAATCCAGCTGCCGCCACTAGACGCAGCTCCGCTGGCGACTTGACCACCTGCAGCAATTGACGCTTGCGATAAGGCTGCTGTGAGCGCTGTGGCGGCTGCAGCCGTGCCGGACATCGCCGTGGCTGCTGCGGTGCCACTGGCGGCGACTGCAGCTGATCCAGCGGCGTCTGCACCGGTGCTGGCGACGGCGCCGGCTGCAGCCGCGCCAGGCAATAGGCTTTTACCTAAATTCAACAATCCGACGCGCGCTTCGCTGGCAAGCTGCTCTGCTGCCCAACGCGCCATCGATGCGGCGATGTCCCGGATCATGTCCTGGACTGCCTCACCCAATGTTTTGGTACGCGTGGCCAGCGCCTCCAGCGTGTTGCCGAAGCTACCCTGGAATGCTTTTCCGAGCGCGTCGGCCGCCTCGTTGCTTACGGAGCGAAGCTCGGCCACCTTCGTCGTTAAATTGGCGACGTTCGTAACGATGCGTGGATCTCCAGATGTTTCGGCCAGACGCTGCATGTCGGGTATCAACACCGAGACGATATCCGCTGTCTTCTGATACAGCGCGACTGTCTGTTTGCGTCCCTCGACCTCGCTGATAAGACCGGTTTTCACCTGCAGCGTGATGGCTGACTCTCCGCGTGCTTGGTCGCCGAATGCCTGGTCGACCTGACGCTGCAGATCCTCGATCTGCGCCTTGGCCTGCTGAATGCCCTCCAGACGAACGATACGAGTCAGGACTGCATCTTTGTCGATTGATGGATCGGTCGTCTTGGCTACATCCTCGCGCAGCTGCTTGAAGCGCGCCGAGATCTTCTCAGCGGTAGCATCAGCCTGTTGGCCAGTGGCGGCCAGCAACTGTGCATTCAGATCCGCAATCTCTTTCGGCAGACGCTTGTCGATCTCCTGTTGTTCGGAACGTTTATTGAGCGCAGCCGTGAGTTGATCGGCTTGTGCGGCCATCTCACGAAGCTGCTGCACTTGCCCAGGGAGGAGCTTGCTACCTTCCTTGCTGTACTTTAGCCATTCTTCCAGCGATGCGACTTGACGGTTCTCGCCTTGCTTCATGCCGGCGTCGAGATTGGCGATCTTCTGATTCTCGGCCGCGATCGCTTTAGCCAGCGATAAACGCTGTTGACTGAATGCACTCTCTGCAGGATTGGTTCGGGTCGAAGTCTTCGGCTGGGCGCGCTCGGTCGCACGTGCAATTTGATCGTCGATATCTTTTTGCGTCTTGCCCAGCAATACGCCTTCGTCGCGGATCTTCTTGATCTCTTCGTTGAGTTTCTCCCGCCAGTTACGAAGACTTTCAACGCGTGCGTTAAACGAACGGTCGGCATTGATTTTGCGTTGCTCGGTCGCTGCAGCAAGGGAGTCTTCTCCTGCGGCCTTTGCTTCGGCCGCGATGCCGGCCTTGAGCGCATCGATCTCGGCGACGAGCTGCGCACGATATTTCGCCACAACTGGCGACTTGCTGGCCGGACCAGTTTGGGAATCGAGATCACGTAGCTCAAGTTCCTTGAGGCCGAGTTTGTCGACATTGGTACGCGTTCCACTGACCGCCTTGCTCATCTGCAGCCATGCGTCCGATGCTGCAGAGGCAATACTCTTCCACAATTTTTCGACACCGGTCAACGACTTGGCCATTGTCGTACCCATGTGATCGGAAAGGCGCTTCGACAATTCCAGTTGAGCCGCCTCTGTATTGCCTTGCTTCTCTAACGTCGAGATGTACTGGAACTGAGCCAGCGTTAAAAAGTGAAACTGTTGATTCAGTCGATAGGCCGCATCGGTCGGTTTCTCAAACATCTGCGTCAGAGAACTCGCTGCCTGGCTGGTGCTTTGTCCAGTGACAGCCGCATAGGTTTCGATACTGGTCGTCAGGTTGGCGATCGTATCGATGCCAAGGCGGCCGGACTGGACCATCGCGGTCGCCGCTTCGCGGGCGGCTCCGGAGCTGATACCGCTGATCTGGCTTGCGTTTGCCGCGAGCAGCTCGATACGTTCGGATGTTGCGCCGGCGAAGTTGCCTGTCGTTTCGATCGAAGTATTGAAGCGACGTGCTTCGACGGTGCCATCAAGGAAAGCCTTGCCTAACAATGCGATAGCACCTGCAGCCAATCCGATACCGACCGTGACAGGGTTGATCAGTGAACCCACGGCGCGCAGCGCCGGCAGAATGCCGCCGAAACTATCGCGGATCTGGCCACCTTGCTGGATCAAGACCAGCATAGGCGATTGTCCGCCGGCCAAGCTGGTGAAGATGTCCGTGAACTGCATCGGCAACTGCTGCAGGCCTTGACGCAATTGCCCGGCAGACAGTCCCGCCTTGCCGGTTGCAGCATTGCTTAACGCTGCCGCACGCGCTACCTGTTCTTCTGCCTTGGCTGCTGCACGTGCTGCCTGTTCGTCGCGTTGCCAGGCATCGATCTTTGCGCCGATCGCTGCCGCTGCACGTTGCACCTCGATCGTCATGCCGGCCTGCTTGGCGCGCATGGCCTCCAGTTCGGATCGATTCTTGCCCAGGACATCGTATTGCGACTGCAGGCGCGTCAGGTAAGTTGCCGACGCACGATCGGCTTTAACGTTTTCTGCAGTTGCGGATGCCTGCACGCTTGCAAGCCCGGAGTACTCGGAGGCCAGTTTGTTTAACGAGCGGCCCGCTGCAGACGTCGATTGAGCGGCATGGTCCGTTGCAGCATTCGCTTCACGGACTGCAGCAGCGTTGGCATCTGCAGCTGCTGCGCTGGCGCTGTTGGCACGCTGGGCTTCCACGGACGCTTGCACCATATCGCGGATGCGTGCAGCTGCCTGCTCTTCGGTTTCTGCAAGTGCCTTGGCAGCGTCGGCAGTGCCTTGCATGCCTTCGCGCAGGTTCGTCGTAGGATCGCCGATCGAGACACCGCTTTGACGGATCAGATCCTCAACGGCATCGCGCAAATTGTCGACGTCGCCACCACCCTCGACCAGGGCGCGAATTCGTAATGCCAGCGCGAGTTCTCGATTTGCCATATTGGTCGTTAAGGATCGATCACATCAATCATCTGCGATCGATCGGAGTTCCTTGAGCAGTTCGTTCGTTTTCTTGTCGCCCCGGTATGCGGCGTTCATGTCGGAGATAGCATCGACGCGCTGTCGCAGCTCACGCTGGACGGCGCGTCTGTAATACAACTTCAACTGACGGGCGGTGTAGCTTCCGAGCTGGCCGGTGTCGTGTCCGTGGGCAACGAGGGTTGCGTAGATTTCGCTCCAGCCAATTTTGCGAACTCTGCCTCGGCTCGTTCCACGCCGATCCGATTCCGCACCTTCTGGAAAAAAAAACTGGCATTCGCTCCCCACCACAGCATCAACAAATGTTCGCCGTCATGGTCCTGCAGTGATTCAATCCATGTCTTGTCGACATCAGCAGCAACGGCCACCATTTCAACGACCAGGTCGATGTGTTCCGCCATCAGCATCAAAGCATCCTGGAACCGAGTATCCTTCCCCGCGACCAGGCGCTGATGCAGTGCATCGAGGAATGGCTGCATCGTCGGCAGCAATCGCATGCCTTCGATGAAGCCATACTCGCGTACAGTGACCTTCCGACCGCCGAGAGTGGCTGAACGATCCGGATGCAGGATGTCCAGTTCCTCGGCGCCGGCTTGGTCCTTATTGCTGTTTTTCTTTTCCATGTCGATCGCCTTACAGGAACTGCAGTCGACCGAACTGGCCGAATTCGTCGGTGATCGACTTTGTGCTGTCGATCTGGACGGCGGCGGAAATTTCCATGCTGGACAGATCCTGGTTGTTGATCAGATCGAGCTGACGCAGCACGTCCGGAGAGACGTTATAAAACTCGACGACGCATTTGCGGCCTTCTTCGGCAAGATTGATGCCCTCGTAACGCAACCAGAGATTCGTGGCTTGTTGACTGAACATCGTGATGTTCTGAACCGGAGTTCCGTCATAGGCGGCAACGAAAGGCTGGGTGAAGGTCGCGATGTCGGTAATCACAACAGAACCAAAATCAGCATCGAGCGTGAAATGCGTGCCTTCAACCAAAGTGGCTGGGGTGACAGCGGCTGAATCTTTCAACACGAAATCCGCAACCTTGGGATGTGCGAGAGCCACGATGTCGCCATTGACAAGATCCGCTGGGAAAGCCTCACCCGTCACCGTTGACACCGAAGTCTGCGAGACAGTAGCGGACAGACCGATTCTCAGTGTTTCCTCGTTCAGCTCCATTGGCGTCATCGTCACGGTGCAACCCTTCGTGCGCGGGAACGATTTCGCCAGGCCGAGCTGGCCAGAATAGGATTCGTTGTGTTCAACCTTTTCAACAGACAGTGCTGCAGAAAGAGCTGATACGTCGCCGAGCCATTTGAAAGCACCAGGTCGGCCGGATGGAAGGCGCTTTGCAACCAACACTTTGCCTTGACCAAAGAAATAATTGCTCATGCCGTTCTCCTACTTATTTGCTGAGTTGCTGGCACCGGCATCGCCGATGATCTGTTTGCGGCGCAGACGTTCAAGGTCATGAACCGGAACCTCGATCTCTGCGTCAACTGGGTATTTCGTACCCTGGTGTTCATGCGGCTTCAGCAGCTTGACCTTTTGCGTTGCTGGTTTGTTACTGGTGTTACTCATGACGACTCCTTCGCGTTAAAAACAAATTGCACACGGAACGTGAAAGGGAAATAGCCCATATCGCCCTTGTACCGAGCCTGCACTGGTGCGCCGCGTTTGACTGCGGCGGTGAACTCTGCAGGTTTCCATCCAAGCAGCGAGCGCAGCAGTTTTGCTGCCAGCGTTCCACCCAGCTCGCGTACGCCGGTACCGGTTCCATTCGGATCGGAATAACTGACGCCGAGAACGACTGCCCAAAGTTGTGTGACTACCTGGATGCCACCGGTGCCGCCTTGTTGGCCGGCGGCCGGGCTTGCATCGATATCGCCGAGGTAGACCACATCAGCAAGCGGCGCATGGTCGCCACGCTCCTCGACGTCGGCCAGATCGGCGACACCCTGAATCGTTTTGAGGTCGCTGCCCATCTTTTCCTTGATGCGCTCGATGAGCAGCTTCTCGGCGAACAGGTAATCGGTTACCAATCGTGGCCTCCGAAATCATTACGACCTGATGCGACCTGGACGGTATCTGCAGGCGGCACCACGGCATTGCCGGTATCTAGCGCCAAGGAGCAAACACCTTTTGCGATATCGCGCAAATGCGAGATGCGTTGCCGATATCGCATGGTCGCTGGATGATCTTCATCAATCCGCAGATGCAGGTAGTAGCGTGCAATGTCCGCTTCTGCCTGCACCAGGATTGAAGGCGTGGACGACAACGGAAGGCTGTAACGTCCTTCCAGGTACGTGTTGATCTCGGCCTCGGCCTGATCGAGAGCCCGCTGTGCCACCGCTTCATTCACGCTTGATGCTGGCGTGCTGCCGCGATTCGTCAGCTGGGCAATCTCGGTCTCGCCGAAGACGTCAATCAGACCTTGTACCGTGCAGTAGGTCATTTGGCTGCGGTTTGTGCTGTGGCTTCTTCCGGTGCAGCGATGGCGGCTTCGACGACGACCAGCGACTCGTCACTTTTCAGTGCGACGATTTCCGTCTTCTTCAGTTCGCTCAACGGAATATCAACCGCCTTGCTGCCGAAAGTCCGGCCTGCGCGGCGGAAACCCTCAAAGCGGCTGACAACGCGCAGCACATTGATTTGCGGTTTGTTGTTGTTGCTCATGAATGCTCCTGGTGTAATAAGTTTCAGTGTTTCGTTGTCGGGATCTGGTGATCCCGATCAGCTTGGGGATCTACAGCTCTTTATGCGAGCCAGGGCGTGGTCAACAGTTCGGCCGTATTGCGGTAAATGTTGGTTTCGCCGTTCGCATTGTTCTCGGCGGTCAAGATCTTCAACGCCTTACCTTCAAGCGATGGCGGCACGACCAGCAACGTAGGACGGACGCCTAGCGGCTTGCCGTTGTCGCCTTTCATGCTCATCAGCGCCTGGCGTGCAGCTGCATAGCTTTCTTCGGTCAGATCCTGTTTGGAGCCGAAGGCCAACTGCCACAGTCCAAAACCGACGTTGTTGCGCGCATCGACGCCGTAGATGAACTCTTTGCGCATGGCGACGTTTTCATCGGTCGCGTCTGTCAGTGCCAGGAACGAATAGTCTTTACGTTCCTGGAAGATGATCGGCTTGATCATCTTGCTGGCGTCCAGCAGGAACCATGCCGCACCGCTGCCGCCGCCAAAGTTGGAAACCGATCCGATCGAGCCGTCTGCCTGGACAACCGGATGATCGGTGTCGAAGAAGTACTGGCCGTCGTAGCAACGTTCGGAAAATCCCTTTGCCAGCAAACCGAAAATCAGCTCATCTGGATGCTCACGTGCGTCCTGCCCCAATTGCTGGACCGATGGAGTGAACACGCCATAGCTGTCATCTTCGATCGCGTCCTTGTCAACGCCGAAGGTGTTTTCCCACGATTTGTTCTTGATGGTGAAGTCGTGTTTTTTCAGATTCTGGATGACGCGATCGCCGATCCATTCACGGAAGCGTGTGGTTTGACCGAGCCATGCATACACTTCCTGGCTGGTCTTCGATGGCACCTTCATGGCGATACGCTGCCAATCGGATTTCGCGCCGTCGAAGGCTTTCTGGAAGATGGTCTTGAAGCCTGTGAACATGATCTTCAAGTTCGAGACGTTGACGATCATGCCGCCGATGCCGATCAGTCCCAGATGTTCGGGATTTGCGGCACTGATAACCGGCATCGGCGTCAGGCCGGTCGAAAATGCCACCGCAAAGCAGATGGCAGAGAGCGCGGCCAATGCGACCATAGCGCCCCATTTAAAAATACGTTTATTCATTGCGTTCTCCATGTAATGAGAGGGTGTTGATGCTGTTGTTGCTGATTACCGATTCGTCCTGGTGTTAAAACTCGACCCAGACGCCGCCGGAATCGACGTCGCGTACCTTGCCCGCCACCGAACGAGTGTCAGTGCCATCGGTCTTGGCCACGGTCTGGTCGTCGACGATGTAGCAGTCGGAACCGACGTCGGCCAGCGTGATCAAGTCGGCCGAAGCGGAGTTCGCAAACTTGAACGTGCCGCGACGAACCTTCACGCGGATGTCGCCAGCCAGGCCGGCACTGTTGTCAGCCTGTTCTTCAGCCATGCCCACGGCTTTCAGCGTGGCGGCAGTGGCGCCGGGTGCGGCCAGCGAATCAGCACCGATCACCACGATCGAGCCTGCGAAAATCTTTGTTGCCGCCTTAACGGCGAATTCAAACTGGTCGCCAGCACGGCGAACGGTGTTACGGTCGGAAGTCAATGCCATGTGATTCTCCTGTTCGGTGTTGAGAAGAACGCCGCTTTAAACAGCGGGCGCCATGTTCTTCTTGTAGTCTTCTGCCGAGATGCCCAACGATGTGCACATCGCCACTTCGTCGGCCGTCAACTCGCCATCCTTACGTTCTGGTTGTTTTCCGCCAGATTGCAGATTGGTCAGGGCCGCAATCTGTGGCGCATCCTTGACGAAGGTCTGCAGTGCCGCCAGGTCCTTCTTGCCAAGCTCGCGCGCCCAGGCTTCTTGTGCCGGCATCAACTTGCCGGCCGACAGCGCTGCCTGGACGACTTCATCGACTTGACGGCCGTTAAATTGCGCAGAAAGCGTTGCCATTTGTTGCTGCATGCTGGTGACCGTTTCGATCGGCACGAATTTGCTCGGATCTGGATTGCCGGCAGCAGCGAGCTTCGAAGACAGATCGGCGACCTGTTCGGTTTCCTTCTTTGTCTTGTCCAGGTGAGCGTTGAGTGCGGTGATCGCTTCGTCTTCGGTAGCTTTCTCCGGCAGGTTGAGTGCGGCGAACAGAGTCGCGAGCAGTTTGTTCATAGGTGGTTCCTCATCGTCAGGTTCGTTAAATGAAAGGGCCAGATCGGCCAGTGCGGCCAGTGCGGCCGGCTGCATACCGTCAATGCCGGCATGATTGGTGAGCGCCGCCATCGGCAGACCGGTGACACGGCCAGTCTTCGGATTGAAGAGGATGACGGGTGAGATGTACTGGTATTCCTCGCTGGCGAGCATTTCGCTGGCGCGTGGAGTCCACTGCACGTCGGTTGCAAACAGTCCGACGCCTTCGCGCCATTCCAGATTCTTGAACCAGCCGGCTGCAGGAGCCGGTTGTCCGTTCTGTTCTTTCAACAGCGTCTGGTGTTCGTAATCTAAGACGGAGCGGTTTTTGCGTGCGTTGGCGGCAGCGATCAGCTTGGAGGCATCTTCGGCCTCGATCACCCAGTCCTGGACTTCAACACCAACCATCGAGCCTGGACGTCCGTCCACAGCACGGAAGTGGCCGGCCGGCGTCAGTTGGATCTCTTTGCCAGTGCGATCAACGATCTGGATCGACAGTGCTGCGAGGACAAAGCCACGGTGGGTACGGGTATTTTTCGACATGGCGATGATGATCGCGGGATGCCGGAATTGCGGTAAGGCTGAAATGCTTCAGTGCCTGAACTGGATTGTTTTGTGGGATTGGGGATCGCGCGAGGAACGCGAAGGCGGCTGGGAGCCGATTTAACGCGCCATTAACGGGGCAACGTTGCCGAGCGCGTGGGAATTTGCCACCTGCTCCAGAAAAACGGCGTAGCGGCCGTTTTAACGATTTTCGCCAAAATTCAGGAAAACGCCCCGTCAAGAACATCCATGATGGCGTCGATCGCTGGCTCCGTCAACTGCCCGTCTTCGGTGATCGGCATGAACGGTCGGGCTGGAATCTCGACGTCATGGGCAGGAACGGTGGCCACGCGCTCGACCTTGCGCTTGTGGCGCTTGCCTGCATAAACGGCAAGATTCTTCTCTCGGCCTGTGCTGCCCTGGCGCTGCAGGTTGCCCTTTGCGTCCGTGCGCAGATGCTGCTTAATGGAATAAGCATCATGGTGGATGACAGCACCGAACTGCATTGCGGCCGCCTGAACCTTGTTTGTTGATATCTGGGCGAAGTCGCGGCCGTGGCTCGGCATGATCGATGCGGCCAGCTGGCCACTATCCTGCAGGATCTGTCCAGGCCAGGTGCCGCGCTTTGCGCGCGCTGCCTTCGTGCGGGGAGACAGATCTACCCACGGCGTGGGATAGCCCCCTTGGGCAAACGTTCGCTCGGTGACGGACAGCATGGCGAGGCTGATGCCGGCCATGATCGGGGTCGGATCATCCAGCTGGTTGACGATCTCATCCAACCGGTTCAAAACAGGGGCCGGCTGTGTTGCGCGGATATCGATCATGGACATGGCGTGTTCCTTGAAACGTTATACAATGATTTCAGCCCCTTGCGAGTAGAGCCCAATTCAGGCAGACGGGATGTCATTCTTAACGGCCTTATCATCAATGCGGAGCGATGGTCTGGTTGGAATGGCAGTGACGCAGGTTCGAATCCTGCCCTCGCATAGGGTGGCTCCGCTTCTCATCTCAATGCACCAGCCAGAACGGTGTAGCGCCTCTCCGGTAAATCCCCTTCTTTCACCACACCTGCACTACGGATGCTGTTCGTCTTGACGGAATGCCGTTCGCGCCCATCGTTCAGTTTTATCTCGTAGTCAACACGCACCAGCGCCTTACCTTCGCCGTCTGCGGTATCGAAGACATAGACGAGCGCGGGATCTTGCGTATCCCACAGGACGGCCGTCGGGTTCGACAGCAACTCCGGTAATCGCAGCACGTCTTGCTCGATTAGGGCATTGCCGCGTGCCTGCTTGGCCGTGCGCGCCAGGTGCAGCAATTCGGCATCGCGCAATGTCAATGCGGCGGTGCCGGGATCGATGCCGATCGCGCGGACGGCGTCAAGCACGTCCGGCGTCATGGCGCCAATAACACGGTAGCTGTTGCGTGCGATGCGTTGGCTCAAAATGTCGGTCGCCCAGGAGCGGAACTCGGAAGCGATCGATGGCATCAACCAGGTACGTGCGGCCGTCATGGCCACTGCACCGAGATCCGGATCGGTGCGCTCGGCCTTGCCCGCAAAGATGCGTGCCGCTACTTCACTCGCGGCCAGACCTTGATTGACGTCGAAGCCGGCATCGGTGAACAACGTGATGGACTTGCCATCCGACGTCGGTAACCGGATACCGGTGACATCGGTAAAGACCTCATCGCCATTCGCATCGATGCCGAGGCGAATTTCCTTTTTAACGATCTGTCCTTCGCTGGACTCGACCTTCAAGCCGCGACGCTTTACCTCGGCTTCGGTCAGGCCGACGACGCGACACCGGCAGTTGTAGCCATTCGGCGGAAAGAGAAAAAACCAGATTGGATCGTCGTAGCGAAAAACGCGTCCGTTCATTGCGGCGTGGCTGGGACGCGTCTTGCTGTCCATGACAGCGATGTATTGCCAGTATGGATGCGTTTGCACGCCTTGCATCAGCGCGCGGTGGCGTCCTGCCATGTAGGACGACTGCATATTCGTACGGTAGATGGTCTGCAGCCGGCGTACGCTGCCTAGCTGGCGCACGACACCATCTTCGTCCGGTTGTCTTCCCCACCAGCCCCTGGACTCCAGTAACGGTCGCAGATCGCGGATGAAGCGGCTTTCGGTCGTGCCGTTCTTTAACGCATCGACGATGCCTGCATGCAGATCCTTCAGCACGTCGACCTGTGCGGCATGCGCCACCGTAAACGCGGCGACATGCTCTTCATTGAGCATGTCGTGCCAGTCGCCGGTGATGCGCAATCCCTTTTGCTGCATGTAGGCCACAGCAGCCTCCGGCTCCATGCCGAAGACTGCAGCAATCTGAGCTGCACTCAATGCCGGCATCTCAATCCTCGGTTTGAGCGCTGTGCATTCCGACCAGGCGCGCGATGAACATCATGTTGCCTAATGCGGTCTGGAGCTCGTCAGGCGACATCGAAGGGAATGCCTCGGCCAAGATGCCGAGCTGGGCATCCGGACTATCCGCTGCGTCCAGATCGGCCAGCAATGGTGCGATGAACTGCTCCGCCTGCTGCTGCATTGTTTGTGACGGCACGTTGTCGATTGCAGCATCGATGCCCGCCTGGTCAGGGAAGACGATGCCGTGCCTCTCCAACAACGCGGCCAATGCCGACAACTTGGTGCCGGCCGGGAGCGGTTGTGCCGCCCTGGTAAGCACCGGCTCATCGCCATTTCGCTTCGGGATAGCGAGTTTGCCGTGCACCCAATTGGCAGGAATCTCCATTCCGATGGAGACCAGGCTCGGCAGTGCGTCCGCATACATCTTCAAATCCTCCGGCTCGACCGTGTCGAACTCCAACGTCGGCAGGCGTCGAATGTCCGTGACGGGCCCACGATTGAGAACGTAGATCGAATAAATCAAATCGCGCTTGACCGTCGCTGCAATCTGACGCGCGTCCGATGTCCGCAGATCGATCCGGACTTCGTTATGGACGTTGCCCAGTGCGTTGGTCGATGTTTTGCCATCTGCCTGGCTGGTAAGCGTTCCACCGAGCACTGCCTTTGATACCGAACGCTCGGCCCAGTCGACCAGTGCCATGAACGGATCGTGTGAAGCTGCTGCGATCGCTTCGAATTCGATCGACATGCCTTCCGGAATGATGCCGGCTGCGCTATGTCCCAATGCGGTAACGGCGCGCAGCAGTGTCGCTTTTTCCTTTTCGCCGGTGCCGGACGGATATTTTCCCAGGCGTAGCGGGATGCCGTAGATCTCCAACAGCTCGGCCAGATCGCGGATGCCATAGTTTTTAAACAGGTAGGGCCAAGCCAGTACTCTATGCAGGCCGCAGCGTGCGATGTAACCTGTCTTGGCGCGATGCACGTGCTTGATCCAGCCAAACGACCACAAAGGTTCGCCATCGGCCGACGTTGTGCGTAAGCGCAGCTCATCCTGCTTATCCTGTGCCAGGCAGAACCAGGACGCCGGTCGATGATGCAATGCCTTTGGCATCCGCAGCTTGCCGTTCAATTCCCATTCGATCTCGGTATTGGAATAGCCATATCCAATGCCATCCATCATCCCCAGCAGGAAATCTTCGAAGCCGTCGAGTTCGGACAAGACCTCGTTCATCCACTCAGCGTCGTTCTTCTCTTGCGCACTGGCGTTCTTCGGCGGGACGATCGACCACGGAATATTCAGGATCGCGTTCTTTCTTTTCGCCATTTCAGAAAAAATGTGCGCGTCCTTCTCTTCGATGTCCGCGAACAGATCGGCCTGAGCTTGCAGGTTGCCCTGTTCGGCGGCTTCGAGGATGCGCGCAAGTCGCACGGGAGTCAGGCCGCGCGATGGGTGCTCGGCGAACTCGCGATGCAACGTGCCGAGCCGCGAAGTCTGCGGCTCAGTCAGCACTTCCCGTTGGAGAGGGTTGCCGTGAATGTCAATGATTTGTGCCATGTAATGCCTCGTTAATAACTTCCCCAGTTACCGCTATCGTCGCCGTGGTCGTCGCGATCCTGGTTGTCGGGATCGCCATCACCGTGCCGGCGCTGCGCGGTCTGGTACTCAAACACGCCAGCGCCGCGCGTGATCGCCACCCACCACAACAGATGCAATGCGTTCAGTCCGTCATAGTGGTGATGCGTTTGTGGCTCCGGCCATGTGTCCAGCTCGGCGAGCAACATCGTCAGCTTTGGATGCAGCAAGATGCTCGGCGCGATCGGATCGGTGATGTACGGTTCGAGCGAATCGATACGTACCTCGGCCGGCACCGTCGCGGTGACGCCGATCAATGGCAGCGGTTCACCGGCCTGCAGTCCTGCTGCAATGAATGCCTGACGTGAATGTTCGTAGGCGTTGTTATTCTCGAATGCGATCGCCCGGCATTTGAACTCACGCTGGGCGGTGATCAAATCCGCTTCCAGTTTGGATGGCACGCGACGCTTGATGACCCCCTCCATCACATGCAGTTTCTTGCTCACCGGATCGAGACCACCGATCACGATTGCGGATGGGTCAGATGTTTCGCCCCTGCCCATCGATGGATCGCACGCGCCAAAAATAATCCAGTGCGGAATGCGCTGTACCCAGAACGTGATATTGCCGAACACCTTGTCCTGGTCGGTGCGCGGATCACCCTGCATTTCGGTGTTAAACGCCTTGAGTGCAGTCGCGCGCTGACGCATGAGCCAGTACAGCGATCGCACGCTGGGCCACGATGTGATCGCACCTTCATCCATCTCAGCCCTGTTACTGACATAGAAAAGATATGACGGCCGGTCTGTGTCTGACAATACGGTGCCGCACTCCGACGCAAGCGTGCTGGCCTTGGCATCGTCGTTTAACATCATTGCCTCACACTCTGCCCACAGATCCATGTTGTCAGGCAGGCGCTCGATCGCCTTGAAGTGATGCACCAGGTGGCCGATCGTGCGCTTGGCCCGGCTGATCGGATCGTCGCCATTCAGGATCGTGCCGACGCCAAGATACTTCACGCTGCCGTCAGGTGGCCCAAGGTAGTCGATCGCCTTGGTCAACCAGGTCCAGCGATTCTCGCGCTCGGTCTTGCTCTTCGCCTCGGCATCGGTGATCAGATCATCGCCCAGCAGCAGCTTCGGTCGGCTGGCGCCGTGGAAGGTGCCGCGAATCGCTTGCTCGGCACCGAACGGCTCAACCTTCACGCCGGTACGCGTGACAGCCTCGCCGACCTTCCAGAGCGACCCCTTGCCGCACGCCTCTGGAAAGTCCATCGCCAGCGCAGCATTGACCGTGAGTTCCGTTTTAACGACTTCCAGCAGCTTGGTTGGCAACTTGGTTTCGGCGCCTAGCAGAATGATGTAATCGATGAACGGAGGCGACGCGCCTTGCCAGTTGATCTCTGCACGGATCTCCGGCCGCTGCAGTAATGCCTGGACGGCGCAATACACCGGGCCGATCTTGGTGAGCAACGATGACTTGGCTTCGCCGCGTGGTGCGATCCACCATTCTTTAACGCCGCCAGTTTGCCGCAGCAAGTCAGGCAACCGGCCGGAGATATGCGTCTGGAACAGTGACGGTTCGCCTCGGATGTGATGAGGGAAGTACGTATACGCAAAAAATTGATAGTCGCCATCGAGTACGCGCTTGCGCCGAGTGGCGATCGCTTGCGGTGATGGATCGAGGCCGATCTGATGCGCCTCGATATCGCGCCGCAGGCTGGCCTTCAGCTCGGCCAGCTCCTTGGCAAACTCCTTCTCTGTCAATGCATCCGAGATCATTTCGTTCTCGCGAGGATCTTCGGCAGCTCGTCGCCGAACGGCTCCAGAATTTCAACAAAGGCGGCGCCATGTTGCGGGAATCGATCCTGGACGAACTCGGCCATGCCGCGAATGATCACCATGCCGATCGCCAGGGCATTGGTCTCAGGCAGGAAGCGACGCATGGCGGACATGGACTTGTGGATATTGTCCATCAACGATGACAGCAACTCGATACGTTTCATTGCCGGCATCTCGGTGTCGGCCTTGATGAGTTCCTGGACAGATTGAAACTGCACCAGCATCTCGATCAGGATCTGTTGCGACATCTGTTCCACGTCGCCGCTGGCCAGCGCACTGGCGCTCTTGACCTTGTCCCAATCGTCGCCGCTGGCCAGCGCCTGTTCTTTCCATCGCTTGGCGGTGGTGTAGGCGACATCGACCAGGCGTGCGGACTGCTCAAGCGACAAGCGATCGAACACGAAGTGCTTGCGAACCTTGGCGCGAGTTTCTGCCGGCTTCGCCATTTACAGCCCCATCTTCTGTCTGATCATTTCAATGATGACGGCAATACCGATACCGCTGGCTGCGCCGGAGATTGCGCCGGCACGGGCGCCATCCGTCTCCAGTTTTCGGATGCGGATTTCGTGCTCCTGCAGCAACAGCGCCTGCTGTTCCGGATTCATGTTCTCCAGCATGCGCAGACGTTCGTCGTGCTGATCCAGGCGATTCGTTAATTTCTTGTCGACGGCGGCCAGCTGGGCTTCCTGCCGGTCCATCGACTTGCCGTGCGCGTCCATTTTTTCTTCCATCCGGCCGAGGATGCGCGCGAGCTCGTTGTTGCTGACTTCCATATCGTTCACTTTCTAACGGGTGAATAATTTTTCCCTGACCTCTTCGGCCCTCACACACATCACGCAACGCCGACAATTTTTAACGGCCGCAATACGTTCCGGATCGATCTGCTCGCCACAGTCCATGCAATGCGAGTAATGAACGTTGGTCGTGGGATACCGCTTCTCCTGTTCCTGCCTTGCCAGACTGAGAAAAAACAGTTCGGCCTTTGCTGCCTGGTCGTAGATGTCTGTCACCGATCGACCTCGACGTTGACGATGCTGCCGTACCAGTCGATCCAGCCATCGAGTCGGCTCCTGCAGGTGGCCAGCAGATGCATGCCCTCGACGTGGTTACTCACCGGGTCCTGTCCCGGCATCAGAATCGACGGCTGGCTGACCGGTATCATCAGGTTCGCCTGCGGCTGCGGCAGCTGGCTCTGTGGCGGTGTTGGCGGCGTTCCAGATGCGCAGGCCGTCAGCATCGAGCACGCAGCCAGCAACAGTGCTGTGACGTTGGTTGTTTTCATGTTCGCTCCTGATTTTTGCGAAGGTCTTGTTTGTCTTCGCCTCTACCGTCGCCGCACGAATGCCGGCATCGGTACCGGCTTCATTGCGCTTCTGCAGCGTATCGGCGCCTTTGGTGACGACGACGGTTTGGGCCGCGCCGTTGGCATCTGCCTGACGGCTTTTTCCGTATTGATACGAGCCGATCGCTAAAGCGATCGACCACACCAGCACGGCAATGATGGCGATGAGATAGCGATTCATTTTGTCCGTTCCTCCTTGTCTTCCTTGCCCTCGGAAACCGATTGCTGATCGACGTAACGCAGGACAACGATCAACACGGCCAGCACCATCGAGACGACGGCAAAACGTGTCGGACTGAGGAAGTTTTGAAAGAGCGGCCATTGATCCTGTGCGGCCGACAGTACGGCCAGCAACAGCGAGAGGATGACGGTGTAGGAGCGATGCAGGCGACGCCAGTTCGGCGCCAGTCGGAAACGCGGCATCCAGCGCCGACGTTGATCAGCAATCTTACGCAAAGGAGCCTCCTGCTGCAGCGTATGCCGCATGGAGTTTCGAGAAGGCAAGTTCGCGTTGACCATATCCGGCGCCTGGCAAGCTGGCCCATTCCTTTGCACACTTCTGCACGGCCAATTCAAAGCGGCCGGCAATCACGTCTTCGTACGCACCACGGCCACGGATCAACTCGACGGCGGCCAAGTCTTGCGATACAGGGGAGAAGTCGGGCAGGCCGAGCCGATTGCGAACACTTGTCCAAGTGCGCAGAAGCTGTTGGTAACGACCCGCAGCTGTCGAATAGACCTTGTAGCGTGGAAGCCAGATTGACCGTGCCGGATGCACGGCATAGCCAACGAACAAAGTGCCGCCGACGAGGACGTTGTAACCGTCATCACCTACTCCATTCGTTCCTTCGCCGGGAGTCAGTGCGTCGAGAAACGCGCACATGTTTTGACCGCCGAGTTGTACTGCGGTAGCTCTTGTCATGATGACTCCTTTTCGATAAAACGTGATGGCTTGAAGCTGCACACGGCCAGCTCGCCCAGGAATCGGGAGCGCTCACGCAAGGGGCAGCAATAAAATCCGTGTTCCGCCATGCGAATGGCGGACGGATCGTTTTCGCCCGGCTTGCGCTCCAGGCGTGCGCAGTCATAACAGCGGTCTGTCGGTGTTGTACTCATGGCGCAACGGTACGCGCGCGCGCGAAGACGTTTAAGACTGAAACGCTTCAGGCAAGAAAAAAGCCGCTGGTCTTTCGACGAGCGGCTTTGTGGGGAAGTGAGGTGCTAGTTTTGCCAGGCGGTGAGTATGCCGTTGGTGAGATACATGTAGACAAACTTGTTAGCCGCTACCTCGTAAATCCACTGATCGGATGAGCCTGCAGCTGTCATCGACTTGTTGACACGGGAAGGCCAACCCATCGTGCAGATGACAACCAATTGCCGCTCGCCGATCTTGACCGATTTTTCTCGGATTAGCACCCATTCGTCAGGAGTGAACGTACCACGTCGTTCCAACTCCTTCGTCACAACTGCTTTCCCGGTGTCATTGCCAAGCGCGTTGCACAAGTTGTTGACGTCCATCTTTGCCAACTCCTCCGGCGAACTCATGGAGATGCGGGCCGGCGATCCTGCGCAGCCGGCAATGAGTACAACAGCACACACTACAGCGATACGTATTGCTTTCATTTTCTCTCCCTTGCTATTCAAACAGGCTGCTTTGCGTATTAACGCCCATATCCGTTTTCTTCAGGATGTTCCAGATCTGTCGATCGGAGAGCACGTATTCGCTGCTCAGATTCCACACGGATGTGCCAGCATTGTACTTCGTCACAATTTCACGGTTGCGGCGATCCAGGTCGATCATGTCGCAACGCGGGACGTACAGTGAATCGCCGCCGAACTGCTTGCATAGTTTGGCGGTGCCATCGGCGCCGACCAGGTCGACCAGGGCAGCATAGGTTTGGCTACCTTCTTTCTTTGGCACATCGAATGCGCGGCCGCCGTAAGTGTTGGCATCCATCATGCGCAGCGCAGCAGGCTGGCCGAGCAGACGGATCAACAGTTCAGCGGTGGCAGGCAGGCGCATGGCTATCCCTCATCCCGGCCGTGACGACGCGCATCGTAGCTGAGTGCTGCCACGATCTTGAGCAAGTGATCGTCACGACAGAAGCTGATGCTGTCGACCTTGCAGATACGCTTCGCCAGGCTATCGGCATATGCCCAGGAGCGACCGGCCTCGGCCAACTGCGCTTCGATCTTGTCCATCAGCGCCTTGCGATCTTGACCAACCGATGGCTTGGCGCGGCCGGCCTTCTTGGCCACGACCTTGAAGCCGAGATTCTTGAAGTGATCGAGCAGCAGCTTGCGGCCCTTCCAGTCGAGTTCGGCGGCGCTGGCCTTGCCGGTGATCGACTGCAGGATGTCGCGGTATTCGTCTTCTTCCAGTGCCAGCTGTTGACGGGCAATATGGATGATGGCGAGTTCGCTGTTGCGCAGGACTTTGGCAGCTTGTGGCTTCATGCATCTTTCTCGATGTAGAAGAATGACAGAAGCGCCTGAAACCACGGTTCCTCTTCATGCTCGGTTTTGTTGCTGTCGAATTCGATGCCTTCCGGCGTAGTGCCGAAGAATCTGCCGTTGACGGTGTTGTACAAAATCCGTGCGCCGCCGCCGACGATGACGACATGGTCGCCACCGTTTTCGTAGCGCTCCTGGTCGTATTCGATACCTGCGGCTTCGCACTGCTGCTTGATGGCATCGGAAGATTTATGTCCTGCGAATTTTTTCATGATCGTTTTCCCTATCCGTTTAATGTGATGCTGAAAGGCGCGGTCGCATATACGACCCACCAGACAAAGCCCGTTGCGGCTCCGCCAATGAAGACAAACAGTCGTGCGTCCTTTGCACCGAAGCCGGTTGCTGAGAGCGACAAAATTACCCACAGAAACGTCGCCAGCCCAGCCGCTACAAACAGGATGGCCCAGCCGAAGATTGCTAGTGCAGTCATGGATTCACCTCTTCCGTCTCAGGTCCAAGATAGTCGCGAAAAAAATCGGCAAGTGCTTCTGGCTTAACTTCGAAATCCCAATACTTGCCACCCTCTTTTTGAATCGTCACGCCCTTTAATCCAGACACAAGCTGATCAGGAATGATCAATATTCTGTATTTCCCTTGCGAGAGTTCTTTGTCGCCGGAAGATGGAAGAAAAGCACAGTAATAATCAGGGCGCATATGTTTTCCCTGAGCCGTCATGAATCTGTAGGTGCCGTTGCTGTCACACATGCTAGAGAACTTCACATCAATCGTTGTGCCATTGATGTCAAAATCAAATGACGGACAATTCGATTCAAGTTCCTTGTTTGCAGACATTGCAAAGGGGACCAGCCGTTGAAATTCAAGCTCCGCTTTTGCGCCTTGTTTCTGACCGTTGGTGCCGTAGCGAGTGGCCTCGTGCGAGTTCAATGCTTTCGCCATTTTCAGCCACTTGTACGCAATGTATGGAGGGCATCCAGTCTCCGTGCAGACTGCGCCGATATTCCCCAGCGTTTTGTAGGCCGCGATTACTTGCTCTTTCGTGTACACTTTTATTTCCTTCTCTGGTTCGACGTGTTCCAGCTTCTGGATTTTCTGCTTAATACGCTTCTGCAGAATCTCGGCTGTCGCAATGTCGCGTTTCATTGATCGACGTTTTTTAGCATCGGGATATACTTTTGCATCTGCGGATAGTCGATCGCAATTTGCACGGCATCCAAAGTCAGGCGAGCATTTTCAGTAATGCGCTGCGAAATGCCAGTCACTGCACGCGATCTCTCTATTTCTTCTTTTAGTTCGTCTCCCTTGACTGTTTCATCGGAGAGGCGCTCTAGCTGGGCGAACAGATGATCGTTCAGGTCAGATAGTTTATTTTTCATCACTCCACCTCTTGCGATGGTTGGTCTGGTTGCGCGGCTTCGAGAACGGCGCGTGACGTGTATTTATGGATCGGGAACCAGAATTCCATGACAGTGACAGGCGATGCGCCTCGCCCCGGATTATCTTGATAGACAATTTGGTTGTCGCCGACGATGTTGCCTTTGATCGGCACTGTTCGTTGATAGGTTTGTTTGACATTGGCTTGCACGACTACCCACGCAGGGATGTCGTCGCGATTGTTTTCATCCAGATGCACGCGCACGGCGTCAAAAAACTCGCCCCACGACCAATGTCCTCGCGCCCAGAATGTCATCTGACAGGAATCGTCCAGCGCGTATGAAGTTTCAAGCGCCAGCACTGTCTTGATATCAGCCATGAATACCTCCGATCGCCCGGAAAATCGGCATCAATAGAAGAGCGACGAACGCCGCAACGATGACGATGCCTATGGCTGCACTGATCAGGAGCGCCTTGATCGCTCGCGCCTTTCTGGTTTTCGTGGTCTTGATGCCGGTCATTTCGGTTCCCTTCAATGTGCACATGAACAATTGGAGACCGATGGAGTTCATCTTTTGTGACTGAGTGCGGAGCTTCCACAGATGGTCGTTGACTAGCGACGCGCAAGAACTGCAGATCTGCTGGATGTCGTCAGTCTGGTAGTCGCTGTTTAACGGGACCAAATTGCAGCCGGTCTTTCCGCAAATATCGCAGGCCATGTTATTTCTCCTGGCGATAGTCAAAGGCACGACGCGCACACAGATCCTCCAGCGCCTCGACATCGAAGTGCGGTCCGAAAACATGGCTACCGCGATAGGCAAACTTCTCGCGCGTTTCGTGTTCGACAGCAGTGGTCACTAGCTTGAAAGCCGTCTGCACGAGCTCGCTCTTTGTCATGTGCGTCGAGAGCGTCCATTTACGGGACTTCTGAAGAGTCGGTTGACCGGTCTTGATGTCCGGCGCATGGAACTCTGCCTGCAGGTACGGCCGATCGCCGTCCAGTAGCACATGAAATGCATAGCCGGGGTACGCGATGCCGGCGACGACCTTCGTCATTTCTTCGAGGGATAGTGTGTCGGCTTGGGGCAACGTCGGCGTGCGTGTCAGCAGGCTGTATAGGCCGCTGGAGAGCGGCAGCGTCATCGCCGGTGCTGTTTCCGGCCGGTGACCTTCGATCAGGCGCGTCGCAAGCAGGTAATCCTCTTTCATCCGTTTTTCGAATGCGTTGTTTGTTTGCTCGGCTGCCACGGCCAGCACGCTGCGCGCATACGCGAACACTATTTTTTTATCTTGTTCACGCAATACCTGTCCGGTGGATGCGTAATAGATCTCGTCTAGTTTTGAATCATGCATCTCGTTCCTCCCGTTAAATTTGATAGAAAACGATCCGTAACGTGGATCAGCCGGCTCATGCCCAAGCGAAAGAAACCTGTCATGCGCTGCATGCTGTTACCCGCCACCTGCATGCTGGGCGCTCTTGGCTACAACTTAAATCGATGCGATATCGAGGCTGATCGGCTCGTACTTGTCTTGGCCGATGCGCTCGTAGAAACGGATGTATTCCTTGCTGCCGACGATCTGGACCGATTCGCCGATTGCCTTCATGGCGGCCTGCCATCTTTCGTCCGTGATATTCAGACGACGCAGGCCGAGCACGCGATTGGTGCTGATCTTTCCTTCCTTGTCCGTCTGGAAGGCGTCTTGCACCAGCACTTTGATTTCGTCACGACTGCCTTCTGACCATGCGTTGATGCAACCGTCAATAAGCGCCTTGGCTGCCTTCAGACGTTCGTCGAATTGGATGTTCTCGGATACAGCGATCTGGACCTTGTAGCGGCCGTCGAAGCTGTGCAACGTGACGTTACCCTTCTTGCCGCCGAGCTGCGTGCCGTACTGTTCGGCAGACAGCCTCACGAAGGCATCCGCATCGCGCATGGCAGCAGCGCGAAAATCGGAAAGCGCCTTGTTGACGGCACTGGCCTTCTTGACCAGTTCGATCACCAGTTCGTCGCGCATCTTGTCGACTGGCGGGATCATGCTTTCCGGTACAAGGTGGCCTTGAGCGTTTTCGCGGAAGCCGGGTGGAATGACTATGTTCATGTTTTCTCCTGGTTGGTGGTTCGTTAAAAGCGGATCTATTTCGTTACGATCGACATCAGTGCAGTTGTCTGTTTTCTTTGCTGTTGATGATGTGGATATGTTTGGCGACATAGGCATCCAGCGTTTTTTTCAGACTGATCGCATCTTTTGCCAGATGCGCAGCGGCGATCTTCACCAGCCATTCGCCCATGTCATTTGTAATTGCCCTCACGCCGTCACGCTGTGCAATTGCCTGGGCAAGCAGGACATTCATCTGCTGAAGCGCACTGAACATTTCCTCGACGGTTGGCGCTTCGCCTTTTTCTACGCGCTGCTGCAGAGCTCTGATGATGTCAGTCATGGGTTGCACCCTTTTCTTCTTGTGTCAGATAGCCGGCGTAAGCACCTGCTTTCTTGTAATCGACGGGACCACCCTTGCGGTTTGCGCGAGTGGTGTACTTGATGACATTGCCTTTGCAGAAGCCGCGGAATTCTTCGGGCGTAAGCAGCTCACGCAGGATGTCAATTAACTCTCGGTTACCGTACCTGTAGTGATCCGGACGAACGGAGGAATCCAACACCGTCGTGATTGGAGTGGGTGCAATTGCAGGGACTGTCGGAGGTGTCCGCTGATGAGCAGCATCGATATCGATGCCGACATCTTTGGCCGTGGCATTCTTGATCAGGCAATCAGACGATGCAGGGAATGCCGATTTCAACGCAACTGGTGCGGACTCAACACGCAATTGCTCATCATCTTTGGGCGCTTCTGTCGAACCCGGCTTCATCCGGAAAATATTGGCTGCTGCCAGCGCATCGGATGATGGTGTAACGCTTGGGTTTTCGACGTGCCGAACTGTTCGCTTGAATCCGGGCTTGTCATTGCCGACTTCCTCAAACTCTTCGCTGTATGTGACGTCGGCAATAATCCAATAAAAAGCGCCTGCAGAATCTTTCAGCATGACGACGATGCTGTGATTGACGGCCGCCGAAAGTGTTCCTGGTACGAACGATGACTCCATTCCATCGCCGATCTCCATCGCCAACTCCTTGGCAGTCATGGGAGCGCGTTTCTTGTTCAGAATTTGCACTGCGCGCTCGACTCTGCTGCCTGCCCTCGGTGTGTATGGCTGTGCGAAGCGGCTCATTGCAGTCTCCCAATGGTGATCGTGACGTCTTGCAGCGTTGCGAAGCCATAACCGATCGACATAGCCAGCAATGTCCAGAGCAGCAGAGCGAGGCGACTGTGTTTGAACTTAGTAAACATGGTTGACCTCCTGCGAGATGGCGGCATGCTCTTCCTGATACTGCTTGCGGCTCGCAGCGATCTTCTGGCGCAGCCGGAGGTAATTGAGTTCCGTGGCAAACGTATCGGCCACTTTGTGCTGCACATCAACGCTGGCACGGCGCTCTATCACATCGAGGCGATGCAGTTTCCAGGTGATGCGCAACCGTCGCATTGCCAAGCGAAGTTCGATGACGACGGGCGATGCCTTGACGTGGGCGATCTTGTTTTGAATTATTGCGATCATGCTGACTCCTCCAGTTGTGGCGCACCGACTTCCGGTAGCGGCAGGGTGCTGATATCGACAGGGGTGTTGCGTTGCTTCAAATCAAACACGCTTCGCGCATTGCGGCCGTTTTCCCAATGGTCGTGCCGGGTGTCCTGCGAGGCGTAAGGGTTGTCTTGCACTCGTGCGAGGCTGCTCCATCCCTCGTGATGGGCGGCATGACCGGCCGCGCATAACTGCTCTTCACTTTCGTGTTTAACGGTGACCTTGAGCTTCTTTGCCGGTTTGGCGACAGTCGGTGGCGGAACGATCACAGAGGCCGGTGGCACGCGCTTCTCGCATCCCTGGCATGCACGCCAGTGCTGCATATCGCGTGGACTGTTGGTCGGCGGATTGACGCGGTAGGCATACTCGCGGCACTGCAGTCCGGTGATGCGCTGTTCGGATGCGTGGTAGTCGCTGAGGAACGGACAAGCAACCATGCCGATCGTGCTCATGACTTTTTTGGCTATGTGATCCGTGCTGGCCTTGCCGGTGCCATAAGGGCCGATGCCGTTGAGGATCTGCGACAGCGCCGGGCGTGAAACACCGACGCGTGCTGCAGTCTTCGTGATGCTCTTGGTCGCGTCGAGATCCTCGCGGAGAATCGTCATCCATTGCGGTTCATTGATAGTCATAGTGCTTTTTCTCGTTTTGGTCGTAGACACGTTTTGGACTAGACAGCGGTGGCAGCGGACCAGTGTCGCGTGTGAGCATGTAGCGCTTGACGCCGTTACTCGTTGGCGATGTTGGTGACTCGCGGCGCATCTCGGTCAGATAGCCGGCTTGGAGCAATGCGCGGATGTATTTGTGCAGGTTGTTTTGCGCACGCGTGAACGCATCACCGTCGACGTTGGCATCGAGCAGAAGGCCGACCAGCTCCGGTACGCTGGCTTTCATCCGGATGCGCAAGGTGCGCCATGCGCGATCGCGCAATGAATCTGGACAGGCACGTGGCTTGCCATGCGCTTGCTTGGGCCCGCTCGTTAGGCGTGCAGCATCGAGAGCGCGCAGGCCGAGCTCGGTCAGCTTGTAGCAGCCTGGTTTAACGGTATCGTCGGAATACAGTTCACGCTGCAGGTAGCCGTGCTTCTCCAGCTTGGCGCAGGCGTCTGCTACCTGACGTCCTGTCAGGCCGGTTGCCTTGACGATCGCAGCATGTTTGACGCAGAGACAATCGCTCTGCGTCAGGCCGACCTTGATCGCGTCCATGACGGTTTGCGAAGTCCAGGTTGTCATGAGGCGTTCCCGGTCATGAGCTTGACGATCGGGCCGAGGTTTCCTACGGGTGATTCGAGACCGACTTCATCAATCTCGTGCCATTCAGAGGCATTGCAGCCACACATGCATGCGCCACAATCGAGATTGTCGTCTGTCGATTCAACTTCTGGCACTGTTCCGAAATTGAGGGTTTCGGTGTAGTCGGCATCAGCCGGGATGGTGATTTTCGCACCAGGCACAATCATCATGGCCGTGTAATGGCCGGGAAAGCGTTGCAACGCTTCGATCAGTTCGAATACGGTCATCGCGCACCTCCTGTGCGTGGCCGACGTGCTTGCCACTCGATGCACAGCTCGACACCCTTGAATGCCTCTGCCGTGGCTTTCGTGATGCTGTTCGCCTTTGCCAAGCGTTCGATGGAAGCGATGCCATTCATTACCAGGCGCATCTTTCCTTGCGACTGGCGATGCAGTTCGCGCACCAGGTCAGCTGTAATGTCGACCTCGGCCAGCTGCTTGCATGCCAGCTGTACGTCTTGTTCGGTGAGGGCTTCGAAATGGACCACTTGAGCGATGCGGCTACTGATCTGTGGGTAGCGTGCGATGCGCGATTCGATTGTCTCCATGCCGACCAGCACGACCAGTGTCTCGGTCAGGTCGCTGATGTCGCGTACGCATTCGAGGATGCTGGCTGTGGTGCGGACCGTGAATTCGGCTTCATCGATGACGATCGGGATCTGACGCGCACCGATTGCGCCGATGATGGCGGCTTGCATCGCGTGATTGGTGTCGTTCGTGCGGATGCGCAGTGTCTCTGCCATCTCGCAAAGCAGCCCACGTTTCGTCCAGGTCTCTTTCGCCCGGAGATAGAGAGCATTGTTGTCGACGGCAAATCGATCGACGGTCTCGCTCTTGCCGAGACCAGCTTCGCCGGTAACAAGCATCAGCGATGCTTCACGCGCACCGCGCTGCTCGACCGCTTTAATGGCCTGAACAAAGCGGGCGTAGTTGCTGTTTTGAACGAATCCCTTTTTCACATATACTCCTTCGTGGTTGCTACTGTGAGTGCGACTGCATCAATCGGCTGTCTGACGTTGACGCGTCAGACAGCCACCTTAAAAACGTCTCCATCCCCTGCACGCCATGCGATATCGAGCGCCTCGAATCGCTCTCTCAATGCTTCGTAGATATCGCTAACGACGAACTGCGTTAAAAAGTGGTGATCTGCATCCGTCCACTGATCTTTGTGTTTCATCAGCCATTCATATCGATCGGAATCGATCATGAAGATCGGTCGCGCCTGCTCGTTACCTGGTGCAGGCGACATGAAGTCATCGAGGCTGTCCTCGACGGCAGCCGCACTATCCAGATTCGCGGCCACTTTTTCTCGTTGTGTATTCGGGGTGCCGACCAGCTGCTGCAGCGTCGACGCTGGGTTGTGTTCGAGCGCAGGACGATCGAATACTTCTCTTAGGGGTGTTCCCGTCTGCTCTAGATGCACTTCATCCAGCCTGGCTTCGAGGCGGCGGATGCGACCATCGGCTCGTTTGCGTGCGCCTTGTTCCAAGAACGATTCCGGCATGTAGTCGCGCTTGTTTGCCTCAAAGCCGGCATTGCAGATGAAGCGTCCTTGTTGGTCGTAGACCCAAATCTGACCGGCGTTGTGGACGTCAAAGGCGGCACGCACGACATCGCCGTGGTATTCGGTCAACTCGTGGGCAAAGTACAGATTGCCGAACAGCTTTATCTCGCCCCGCAATACCTTGACCTCACGTTGAGGGCGGAACAGATCTCGCGATTCCGTTGCGTCGACCAGCACCAGCTCTGCGCCGTCCTGCACACCCTTGGCCCATGCTTCATTTGGAGACATGTGACGCAGGCGACCCAACGCATCGTCGAAAACCTTTGGCAGGCCGCGATGTGGCTTATCGTTAAATTTGGTGAGCTGCTCTTCGATGAAGGCGACGAAGTATCGGAACGGCATCAGGTATTTGCTGTGTCCGCTGTTCTTGATGTCCAGGCGAGTGACCTTGTGAATCTTCTGCATGGCCTGACGGTCCATGTCGGCGCCGATGTATGTCGGTAGTTCTTTGGCTGCACGTACCAGTGCTGATCGATGACTGCGTTCTTCAATCCCGCGTGCTTGCGAGTTGTAGGCGATCGAGTGCGACATCTGGAAGCCGAGTCGTGCGGACATACCGACGCCAGGCTGGCTCATGAGAGCGTTCTTGTAGCCGGAGCCGTTGTCTACGTAGAAGGTGGTCGGAATACCGCCTGTCTCGCAGGCATGGCGCAACGCATCCAGAACAGCGAGGCCTGATTCAGCCAGATCGATGCTCCATCCGACAAAGCGGCGCGTGGCGACGTCGACCACTGTGGTGATCTCCGGCCTGAACGGTTTGCCGTGTGCTGGATGTGCAATTTCGGCATCGAATGTGTGGCCGTCGGCGGTGTAAATATCGGAAGGCCAGAGCATCGCTGTATCGCGTCGCACGAACGGCTTGATATTTTTGATATCGCGCGATCCCATGCGGCCTGCCTGCAGTTCGACGTTGCCTACTTTCTGCAGGAAGCGACGTGCGCGGTGATACAGGTTTTCCTGGTCGATGCCGTGTTTGGCTGCGATCCGCTCAACTGCCCATGCCAGGCTAGGTTTTTGTGGTGTCTGATATTGAGCAAGCAGGTCTGTTGCCCACGCGGGCACTGTGGTGACGGCGTGCTGGTCTTTTGGTGCCAACGCATTAACGGCATGCGCGTTGCCAGGCTGATAGGCTTTGAGCCATTCATAGATCGTGCGGCGGCTGAGGGTGCGTTTGCCATCGGCTCCGGAACGGGCGTTGGCGATCGGCACCAGCTGCGTCAGATGATCAGGCAGCGTGCCGTCCTGAGCCATGATGACGACCTTCTGGATGGCCTTCTCGCGGCCAACGATTTCGGCGATGCGATCGATCTCCTGCAGCAGTGCGACACGCGCCTCTGCAGTTCGCTTCTGCCAGTCTTTTAACGCACCCGCTTGGATGGCAGTCGTGATCGCGTGGCAAGGGGTTGTCAACGCGCCACCAGCAGGGAGGGAACTGGTGGATGGAATCACGGCCGCCATCGAAGCGGGCGCTTGTTTTAACGTGCGGTCGAGCACGATCTGCTTGATGGCCGCCATAACAGTGGCTGGCGGCTGGTATTCACGGCGGATACCGCCTCGGCCTCCTTTGGCTTTTACTTCTACGTGGGACCAGCCTTCACGGCCAACCTTGAGTTCGATACCTCGGTCGCTTTTCGGCAGCAGAGGCAAGCCGAATGTGCGCAGTTCTGCGACTGAGTAGTGCGTCTTGATCATCGTGTGCTCCCGATCATCTTTTCCAGCGTTTTCATTTGTTTTTTGAGTTCGCCGATCTGTGACTGCATGCGGCCGTATTCCGCGTTTAACGCGTCCCTTCCGATAGCCAGGCGCGCACCGCGCTTGTCGGCCAGCCATTGCGAGAGGGAGTGGGATTTGCAGACGAACTCAGCCACCGGCACCAGGTAGAACGGCATGTTGTAGGCGTCGCGGCTTTCGGCGGTGTAGGCATCCAGCATGTACTTGCTGACCTCGCGACCGGTCATGCGCGACATCTCGGCGGCGATCTGGAAGCGGTCGAGGCCAGATTCAGCAAGCATGACGGCCAGAACGGCTGCTACTTCTCCGCCGTAATTCATGCTGGCAGGGACTGGTGCAGGCTGCTGTGGCACCAGGAACATGTCGGAGGTCAGGGTGTCGCGGTTACGTGTCATGTCTACGCTCCCGCTTTAACATTTACATTGCAGCCATGACTGCATTGTTCGACAATGATATTTTTCGCGTTTAACGCTATACGGCGCGTACGGTTTGCCTCGGCTGAAGCCCGTTTCTGCTTCCGCTTGGCGTAGCGTGACGGCCAGATTTTTTCGGGCTTGATGCCAATAGCGTTGGCGATGATTCCTTCGGCTTTTAACCAGGGCCGCTGGAGAGCAACCGACAGGGCTGTTGGATACAGATCGTTTTCTGCGGCGAGCTTGCGCAAGCTGGTTCCCTTGATGCGCAATTGCGCAACGATGATTGCCGGGTGTGTGTCTTGCTCTGTATGTTTTTTCATCGACCGCGATGTTTATCGTTTAGACATGGCAGCATGTTAAATACAAATCGGTATTCGATGTTGATATAAATATTTATTTCGATACTCGAATCAATAGGCAAATACTAAAAGAGATATAAAACAATGACTTGGAGAGTATCGAAATGGGTTTTATGTTCGATACTTCGCTTCGCAACTTGAGGGTTAAGTACCGAAATGGATATTGAAATTCTGTCCGACACCTTCTTCTCTCGGCTTCGAGAGGCCATCGCGCCAGAAAATCTCAAGCAGTGGTGCGTCCGCACAGGCATGCCTTTATCGACGCTGACTGGTGCGGCACAGAGGAAAACCATTCCTGGTGTCCCGACCTTGGTCGATATCGCAGCGCACACTGGTCGGTCGGTCGATTGGCTATTGGGCCTTCAGGAATCGCCTCTTATCGAGGCCATAAGAGCGGTGACCGTTGTTGAAGGGCATGCTCAATGGAGTGACTTTGTATTGGTGCCGCTGTATGCGGTGAAGGCATCAGCTGGGCATGGCGCGTTTGCACCAGCTGACGAAGCCGTGGAAAAACACCTCTCGTTCCGGCGTGACTTCATCAAGAACGAGTTGGGGCTAAAGCCTGATGCGCTTTACTGCATTCAGGTAAGTGGCGTCAGCATGGAGCCAGTCTTACGACATGGCCATCCAGCGCTGATTGATCCGAACGATGTTGATGTGTTGACGGAAGGGCCGCATTTTTTGCGGCTGGAAGGTGCGTTACTCGTTAAAAACCTGCAGCGCCTGCCTGGTGGCCGGCTGCGTATATGGTCGGAGAATCAAACCACGAGCGCCTATCACCCGATTGAGGTCGATTGGCCGCCGAAAGAAGGGGTCGATCTGGCTGTGCTCGGCCGGATTCGATGGTCAGATTGCATTTTCTGACGGTTTGCGGCCTATTCGTGTGCAGAATCCCACGCAAATTCTGACGATCGGCGCGTATACCTGACTATTCTTTACGATTTTGCGCTTTTCAGCAAAAAGGCCCGGAACCCGCATTCTTGCTGGGCTTCGGGCCTTTTTTGATGCCTCGTCCATGTGCAGAACCACTCACCCCCTCACACAACCTTCAAATCTGCCAGTTCTCATGGAAAAGGTATCGCCCAATTTCTTTTTTGTGGCTGAAATATTCAGACGGCATGTATTTTCTTAACGAATTCTTGAGAATTGGATTGACATGGTTCTCCCTGTCACCTATTTTGAAAGCAAGGAATGGTTTTGAAAAACTCTTCCGCTTTTTGAAGCTGCATCTACGAGATTTCTGTTTTGTTTATGACGATGAAGTTTGCGGGATGTAACCGTGATCGCGCAAAGTCCATAAGTCGATAAATAGATGGAGGGCAATACCAGACGTCTTGAAGGCCGGTAACCTGATAATTATTCATGCCTTATAGAGGAGATTGCCATGCTAAACATTCTTATACCGGTCGATGGTTCGCGCAGTGCCTTGCGTGCGGTTGAATATGTCATTCAATATCGTGCTCTGCACAATGAAGTTGTTAATGTGAATCTGGCGAATATCCAGCCTCGCCTGCCAAGATACGTCACGCGTTTTGCCACAGCCGACAGTGTTCGCTTGCTGCAGCAGGAACGGGCAGAAAAGGCGATGGCGGGAGCGATTGATCTCTTGTTGAAGGCGGGCGTCCAGCATGAGGTTCACGTCAACAAGGGAAATGCCGCAGAGGAAATAGTTGCCTGTGCCCGGAAGACCCATTCGCAAAAAATTGTGATGGGAACGACCAGGAAGAATGCTCTGTCACGCTTCTTTCAGGGATCGATAGTCAACAAGGTGATGGCGTTGACAGATATGCCGGTTGAGGTGGTTGCACGTGGAGAAGCCGGCAGGTTCGAGCGCTTCGGTATTCCGATCGGGCTGGGCCTGACATTCCTTTGGCTGGCGGTCGAATGACGCCTGAATTGACGGGCAATTGATCCTGCAGCCACTGACCGGGAAGAAATAGACTCGGCAGTTGATGGAGATAGAGAAGGTCGGCAACAATGCCGGCCTTTTTATTTTGGTACCGTTGCTATTGGTCCCATGCCTGTGCGCGCTGGATCGCGCGCCGCCATGTCGCCAACCGCTGCAGGCGTTCATCGTCGGCCATGCGCGGCTCGAACCGGCGATCGATTTGCCATTGCATGGCAATTTCATCGAGAGATTCCCAGAACGATACGGCCAGTCCGGCAAGGTAGGCCGCTCCCAGCGCAGTTGTTTCCGTGATCACAGGACGAATCACAGGCACGTTGAGAACGTCCGCCTGAAATTGCATCAACAGATCATTGCGCGCCGCACCACCATCCACACGCAGTTCATGCGAGGCCATGTTCGCGTCTTTCTGCATGGCTTCCATCAGGTCAACGGTTTGATAGGCGATGCTTTCCAGCGCGGCGCGGGCGATGTGGGCCCTGTTTGTGCCGCGGGTCATGCCGACAATTGTTCCGCGTGCATAAGGATCCCAGTATGGCGCACCAAGGCCGCTGAAGGCGGGGACGAATACGACGCCCCCGTTATCGGGCACACTGCTCGCGAGTGCTTCGACATCCGATGAGCGTTCGATAATCCCCAGGCCGTCGCGCAACCACTGGATGGTCGCGCCAGCCATGAAAACGCCGCCTTCGAGCATATAAGTGGCCTGCGTGCCTTTATTCCGATCGAGACACCAGCCGACGGTGGTCAACAGATTATTCTGCGACGCGATTGCCTGTTCGCCGGTATTGAGCAGCATGAAGCAGCCGGTGCCGTAGGTATTCTTGGCCATGCCGGGCCGATGGCAGGCTTGTCCAAATGTGGCGGCTTGCTGGTCACCGGCAATGCCTGCGATTGGAATGGGGCCGCCGAACAGCGACGCTTCGGTGAAGGCTGCAGTGCCGCTGCTGGCGACGACGGACGGCAGCAATGCAGGCGGAATGCCCAGAATTGCCAACAGTTCCTCATCCCATTGCATGGTGTGAATATTGAACAGCAAGGTGCGTGAGGCATTGCTCACATCAGTCAGATGCAGACCGGATAGCTTGAAGATCAGCCAACTGTCGATCGTGCCGAACGCGAGATCGCCGCGCTCGGCTTTTTCTCTCGCTCCGGGGATGTGATCCAGCAGCCATTTCACTTTCGTTCCGGAGAAATAGGCATCGAGCAGCAAACCGGTTTTCTCGCGGAAGAGTTGCTCGCGACCTTCCGCGCGCAACGCGTCGCAGCTCGCAGCTGCCCGTCTGTCCTGCCAGACGATGGCATTGGCGATGGGCTCCCCTGTCTTGCGATCCCAGATGACGGCGGTTTCGCGTTGGTTCGCGATACCGATCGCGGCGATGTCGGCTGCGGTTACATGGCATTCCCGCATGACTTGCTGCGCGACCGCGAGCTGGCTGCTCCAGATTACGTTGGCATCGTGTTCGACCCAGCCAGGTTCGGGGAATATCTGCGGGAATTCCTGTTGCGCCTGGCCATGAATCCGGCCTGCGTGGTTGAACAGGATGGCGCGTGAACTGGTTGTACCCTGATCGAGCGCGAGGATGAATTTGGCCATGTCCGATTCGTTCAGGCGCGATAGGAATGTTCGGGAAGGCCGGGGACGTCGACACGCATGCGCAGCACACAGCCCGAAAGCGGATACTGCGCCAGTTCTGCTTCCGGCCGATTCTTGCTGACAGTCGTGATGTAGAGCGTGCGCAGGTCATCGTCGCCGAATGCCATCATCGTTGGACAGCGAACCGGGAGCGGGATCTCCTGCAGGATTGCGCCATCGGGTGACAGGCGCAGCAGACGCCCGCCTTCGTACATCGCACACCAGTACGCGCCTTCGCTATCGACCGCACCGCCATCCGGGCGCCCGCCGTAATTGGCGGTTTTGTCGGTTGAAAACTGTTTCACGAGGCGGCTGCCGGCAAGCGTGCCGGTGGCAATATCCAGCGTATAGGCATGGATCCGGTGCGAGGTCGTATCGCTGTGGTACAGCGTTTTGTTATCGGGGCTGAAAGCCACGCCGTTCGACACGGTTGCGCGTTTGCCGCTGTCGCGCAACGTACCCTGCTCGATGCAGTACAGCACGGCATTCGGATGATCGCGCGGTTCGTAAATGGTGCCAGCCCACAGCCGTCCTGCCGCATCGCACCGGCCGTCGTTGAAACGCGTCGTCGCCGGGTCATAGGGCGCATCAGCAATCCGGGTCAGCGCACCTGTCACCGTATCCAGCAATGCGAGGCCGGAGCGCATGGCAACAATCAATCCCCCTGCCGCGTTGAAGGAAATGCAGCCCGGTTCGGATGGCATCGGCCAATGGCGATGCGCATTGGTTACAGGATCGAAACGGTGTACGGCCCGGCCGTCGATATCGATCCAGTACAGTATGGATTCCTGTGGATGCCAGATCGGGCATTCGCCCAATTGCATGCGCGGGACAGGGATGGGCTGGCAGTTTTCCATCGACATGGCAGTTGCCTTTTGTGTGGGGAATGCGCCATTATGCAGTGAAAATCTTGAGCAAAAGGAGTTTGAATTGACGCAGCCAGCATTGAAACCCGCTATCGCCTTTCTTGGCATCGGGCTGATGGGAAAACCGATGGTGGCGCGGCTGTTGCAGGCCGGCTATCAGGTAACAGCATGGAACCGCACGCGCAGCAAGGCGGATGAACTGGCACCGCTCGGCGCAAAGGTTGCAGAGCAGGCTGCCGACGCCGTGCGCGAAGCGGACATCGTGATCACGATGCTCGAAGCGGGACCGATCGTGGCGCAGGTGATCGATGCCGCATTGTCGGGATTGCGCCGCAATGCGCTGGTCGTGGACATGAGCTCGACGCGCCAGTCAGAGGCGCAGGCAACGCATGCGAAGCTGGTTGCGCACGGCATGCGCTTTATCGATGCGCCGGTATCCGGCGGCGTGGTTGGCGCCCAGGCTGGTTCGCTGGCGATCATGGCCGGCGGCAGCGCCGCCGATTTTGCCGAAGCGGAAGCCGTGCTGGCAGCGATGGGGCGACCGACGCTGGTCGGCCCCGCCGGCTGCGGACAAATCGCCAAGCTATGCAATCAGTTGATTGTCGGCGGCACATTGAACATCGTTGCGGAAGCATTGCTGCTGGCGCAGGCTGGCGGCGCCGACCCGGCTGCGGTGCGTACCGCCATCCGCGGCGGTTTTGCGGAAAGCCGGATTCTCGAAGTGCACGGGCAGAGAATGCTCGATCGTAATTTCCTGCCAGGCGGCCAAGTCAAAAGCCAGTTCAAGGATCTGGAGAATGTCCTGATTGCGGCAGCCGATGCAGGTTTGCATTTGCCGGTCGCGGAACTCGTGACCGAACATTATCAGGCTGTCATGCAATGTGCGCCCCAGGCGGATCAGTCCGCGGTATTGCTCGCGCTGGAACAACGCAATGCCGGCCTGCGTCTGGGCAATGGAGCCGACCAACTGCCTGCTTAAGCACAACACAAGCAACTACATAAGCAACAACAGGAACAGGTCGCTACACTACCGGTTCCTGCTTTCACCACACCCGCTCAATGCCCAACGTATTAACAGGCCGCCAATCCTTCCGCCTGCCTGAAGAACGCGTCAACTGGCGCGCCATGTGGCGGCTGATCCAACCTTACTGGATGTCGGAAGAAAAATGGCGTGCGCGCGGCTTGCTGCTGGCGATCGTCGCGCTCGCATTGGGCATGGTTTATCTGGAAGTACTTTTCAATGCGTGGAATCGCGATTTCTACAACGCACTGGAAACGAAAAACTACGCGATATTCACCCAGCAGCTGTGGCGTTTCACTTATCTGGCCTTCATCTTCATTGCAATTGCCATCTATCGTATTTACCTCACGCAATCGCTGCAGATGCGCTGGCGGATGTGGATGACGCAGCAGTACATGGCACGCTGGCTCGGCCATCAGGCCTATTACCGCATCGAGCAAAAACTCACTGCCGACAATCCGGATCAGCGCATTGCGGAAGATCTGAACGTCATGACCAGCGGCTCGCTGTCGCTCTCCCTCGGCTTGCTGTCGAGCGTCGTCACGCTGGTATCGTTCATCGATATCCTTTGGTCGGTCAGCGGACCGATATCCGTGATGTTAGGTGCGCAGTCCATCACCATTCCCGGTTACATGGTCTGGTTTGCGATGGTGTACGCCGGCGTCGGATCGGTGGTTGTTGCATGGGTAGGCTGGCCGCTGGTCGGCAGAAATTTCTACCAGCAGCGCTTTGAAGCGGATTTCCGTTTCGGCCTGATTCGCGTGCGCGAAAACGCCGAAGCCGTCGCCTTGTATCGCGGCGAAGCGCAGGAAAAAGTTCAGCTCGACAGTCGTTTCCAGCTCATCCGGGATAACTGGTGGGGCATCATGCGCACCACCAAGAGCCTGAATCTGGTGTCGAATTTCTATTCGCAATTCGCCAATGTCGCGCCGTACCTGATGGCGGCACCGCGCTACTTTTCCGGCGCGATCACGCTGGGCGGCCTGATGCAGATCAGTTCCGCGTTCGGGCAGGTTCAGGGTGCATTGTCGTGGTTCATTTCCGCGTTCACCGATCTGGCGGAATGGAAGGCGAGCGTCAATCGTCTGGCAGGATTCCATGCCGCCGTCGATGCAGTGCACACCGAACCGGAAGGCATCCGCGTGACTGCCAATAACGTCGGCGCCATCCTGATCGACGATCTGCACCTGCATCTTCCCGACGCGCAACCGCTGACTTCCCGTGTGTCTGCGGACATTCAGGCCGGGCAGCGTATCCTGATTGCCGGTCCGTCCGGCTGCGGCAAATCCACATTGGTTCGTGCGCTGGCCGGTATCTGGCCGTATGGCACAGGCAACATTGAAATCCCGAAAAACTGGAACCTGCTGTTCCTTCCGCAAAAGAGCTATCTGCCGATCGGCACGCTGCGCGCCGCCATCGGCTATCCGTCCGGTGAAAGAAGTCATACTGATCTGTCGATCCGGCATTATCTCGATCTGTGCAAGTTGCCGCATTTGAAACAGCAGCTCGATCATGCGGATAACTGGAGCCAGCGCCTGTCGCCGGGCGAGCAGCAACGCGTTGCGTTTGTGCGCGCATTGCTGATGCGGCCCGACGTGCTGATTCTCGACGAAGCGAGCAGCGCGCTCGATACCGAAACCGAAGCGCTCGTATACCAATTGATCCTGCAGGAATTGCCGAACGCGGCCGTGATCAGCATCGCGCATCGGGAAAGCGTGGCTGAGTATCACAAGATACGCTGGCAGTTTGTTGCAGATTCGCCTGCATCTGCGGCGAACGATGAGGAAATCGCGCACAGGCAATATACAATCGAATTCACCAGACAGAGCAAGGCATGATGTTGAAATCGCCGGCAGCGATTTTCACGCAAGCCTGCACGAGTGCCCTGGCAAAAAGCCATTTGGAAAACATGAAATCCCTTTTACTCTTCCTTGTCGTGTTGTCATCTCTCGCCGGCTGCAGCAGTGCGCCGCGTGCGATCGCGCCAACGCCTACGCAGGCACAAGGATCAGAGTCGCCCGATACCGAAGCGGACGACGAGGAGATTGTTGCATTCTCGAAAAGCCCATCCGATGCATTGCCAAGCGAATGGGCGCCGCTCATCATTCATCGCAACAAGAAACTGACCGAATACACGCTGGCTTCCGATCAGGGACAAAAAGTATTGCATGCGCGCGCAGTCGGCGCATCGTCGGGTCTGATGCAGAAACTGAGCATCGATCCGATGCAGGAGCCGTATCTCACATGGCAATGGCGCATCAGCCGGCTGGTGGAATCGGCCGACAATTACGATCGCACGCGCGAAGATTCACCGGCGCGCATCATTCTCGGATTCGACGGCAACAAGGATGATCTGCCGTTTGCGGATCAGATATTGTTTGAAACCGCGCGCCTCTTGACGGGACAGGATTTTCCCTATGCGACGCTGATGTATATCCGCGGAAGAAAGGCGCCGGTCGGCACCGTGATTCCGAACGCACGCAGCAGCCGCATCAAGATGATCGTGGTTGCAACCGGCAAGGATGGTGTGGGGGAATGGCGCACTTTCTCGCGCGATATCGTTGCCGATTACGAACGCGCATTCGGCGAGAAGCCGGGCCGGCTGATCGGTGTGGGTGTACTGACCGATACCGACAACACCGGTGAAACGGTCGAGGCCTGGTATGGCGACATTCAACTTGCACCCAGAGCCGACGGTGTGGTCGCCGACCACATGACGCCGGTCTCCGACACCGACCGGAAATGACATTTACCGGGTGATGCGTCTGCGCTAGAATGGTGGCGGGCATGACAGGATGCCTTCTCTCGCAAAAGCCGGCGCACCTGTTCCAGCAATTCTTCTGTTCGGTTAAACCGCAACAACGTTACCCCTTTGATGTCGTGGCGAGAACGACGATTCGAAAGGAAACGTCATGTGGTCTACTTCTCTCCCCGTCGATAACGACGCACGCAATCTTCTCGGCAACAACATCGGCAACAGCGATTTTCTGCGCAGGTACGCGCGCCGTCTGCTGCGCGCTGCAAGAGCATCCGAACCGAGCAAGGCCTTGCCTGTCCTGCGCCGCATCATGGCCGCGAACATCACGCCCGAATTGCGCATCACCGATCTGTACGCGGTGCGTGCCACGCTGCAGCTCAAGCACATCCTGCATATGCTGGCGAAGGAACTTGGTTTCAGTGCGTGGGAATCATGCAAGGCCGGCATCGATGGCTGCGCGCCGACGGTGCTTGATCGCTATCGACTCGAACTGGGCATGTTTGGCGATTATCAGCAGAACTGGTTTGCCGATGGCGCCAGTGCGCACGCATGGCAGAAGGAAAACGGCGGTTATCTGATTGCGTATGGAAAGCAGGTGGTGGCGATCCTTGCGCAGGAGCAGGCCGCGATGTGAGGCGGCAAGACGCGCGATGGTGGTCGCCGTCGCGCGCTACTGCGGTTTCAGAAATGCTTCCGCAAGCCGCACCCAGTATGTCGCGCCGATCGGCAGCAAATCATCGTTGAAGTCGTAGCTTGGATTGTGCAGATTGCACGGCCCCAGGCCATGACCTGCCGCGCGATGATCTCCTTCGCCGTTGCCGATGAATACGTAGCAGCCGGGTTTGTCCTGCAGCATGAAGGCGAAGTCTTCCGCTCCCATTGTCGGCTCGGCCCGCGTATCGACATTGTCGACGCCGACGATCGTTTGCAGCACCTCTGCCGCGAATGCGGTTTCCGTTGCGTGATTGATCAATGGCGGGTAATTGCGCTTGAAGCGGAACTCGACCTTTGCATCGAATGCCTGTGCGGTATGTTCGGCAATCGCGCGCATCCGCGTTTCAATCATATCCAGCACCTTCAGATCGAAGGTACGCACGGTGCCGATCAGCGTGGCATCGTTCGGAATCACATTCGTCGTGCTGCCGGCATGGATCTGCGTGATCGACAGGACCGCCGCATCGATCGGATTGCGATTGCGTGTGATCACGGTTTGCCAGCTTTGCGCAATCTGCACCGCCACCATGATTGGATCGATTCCCTTGTACGGTTGCGCCGCGTGCGCGCCTTTGCCGGTCACGATCACTTCAAATTCATTGCTCGATGCCATCATCGGTCCGGCCGTCACGCCGAAACGGCCGACCGGAATGCCTGGCCAGTTATGCATGCCGAACACGGCCTGCATCGGACATTGTTCGAACAGGCCGTCGTCCATCATCCTCTTCGCGCCACCGCCGCCTTCTTCCGCCGGCTGGAAAATCAGATAGACCGTGCCGTCGAAATTGCGCTGCCTTGAAAGATAATGCGCCGCGCCCAGCAGCATCGCGGTATGGCCGTCGTGGCCGCATGCATGCATCTTGCCGTCGTTCTTCGATGCATGCGGGAAGGTGTTGGTCTCCTGCATCGGCAGCGCATCCATGTCGGCGCGCAGGCCGATCGCACGATCGCTGCTGCCGTTCCTGATTACGCCGACCACGCCTGTCACACCCATGCCGCGCAGGACGGGAATGCCCCACTCGGTCAGTTTTTGCGCAACCAGTGCCGCCGTGTCACGCTCCTCGAAACTCAATTCCGGACGCGCATGAATAGCGCGGCGGATCGTTTGTAATTCGTCCTGAAACTGGAGGATGGGGTCGATCAGATTCACGGGTGCGTCTCCATATTGCATGCCTGTGTGTCGGCAAGGTTCGCATGCGTCATTCCATGCGGCTGGCAACATCATGTCGCGGAATTCGAGCCGTCCATGTTACGTCAATTTGTGCGGTTTGCGCACGTCATCGGGCGAGCGGCGAGGCCGGTGCCGAATGGATGCAGGAGGCCAGCGGCAAGAAAAGCGTGCATCGATCGCATGCCCGTGGTGCCGGAATGGGAACGCAGCCTGCAGCCGTGAAAATACTTGCGCATCCACGTGCCGCCCGATAGCATCATCCTGACGTGTCGCCATGGCAACCTGAGTAACGCACAAAGACAAGAGGTGGAGATGGACAAGTTCTGGCTGCGATCGTATCCCGCGGGCGTGCCGGCGGAAATCGATTTCACGCAGTATGGTTCGCTGGTGCAATTGCTGGAGGAATCGTTCCGGAAATATGCGGACCGCAAGGCCTGTGTGTGCATGGACACGTTCCTCACCTATGCGGAGGTCGACGCCCTGTCGCAGAAACTGGGCGCATGGCTGCAAGGCACCGGCCTGCAAAAAGGCGCACGCGTAGCGCTGATGATGCCGAACATATTGCAATATCCGGTGGCAATCGCCGCTGTCCTGCGCGCCGGATATGTCGTCGTCAATGTGAATCCGCTGTACAAGCCGCGCGAGCTGCAACATCAATTGCACGACTCCGGTGCAGAAGCCATCATCATCCTGGAAAATTTTGCCGCCACGCTCGAAAAGGTCATCGACGACACACCGGTCAGGCATGTCATCGTCGCATCGATGGGCGACCTGATGTGCGGCGTGAAAGGCCTGCTCGTCAATTTTGTCGTCAGGCATGTGAAAAAAATGGTGCCGGCCTTTTCTCTGCCGCATGCGGTATCGTTCAAGCATGCCATGGCGCAGGCATCCGGCATGACGCTGAACAAGCCGGTGCTCGAACATCATGACATCGCCTTTCTGCAATACACGGGCGGCACGACCGGAACGGCAAAGGGCGCGACGCTGACGCACCGGAACATCATCGCGAACGTGCTGCAAAGCGAGGCATGGATCTCGCCCGTATTCAATACGCTGCCACAGGACAAGACGCTGATCTTCGTGTGCGCGCTGCCGCTTTATCATATCTTTGCACTGACGACGTGCGGCATGCTGGGGACGCGGCTTGGCGTCATGAACCTGCTCATTCCCAATCCGCGCGATATTCCCGGCCTGGTCAAGGAACTGAGGAAATACACGATTCACCTGCTGCCGGCGGTGAACACGCTATACAACGGATTATTGAACAATCCCGATTTTGCCAAAGTCGATTTCTCCGAACTCAAGCTGTGCAACGGCGGCGGGATGGCGGTGCAAAAGGTCGTCAGCGACAGGTGGCGTGAAGTGACCGGTTGCCTGATCAACGAAGGATACGGTCTGTCCGAAACATCGCCGGTGGCGACCGGCAATCCGGCCGATGCGACAGAGTTTTCCGGCAGCATCGGCTTGCCGGTGCCGTCGACCGAGTTGAAAATCATCGACAACAACGGCAACGACGTGCCGCTCGGAACGGCGGGAGAGATTGCGATTCGCGGCCCGCAGGTCATGGCCGGCTACTGGAACAATCCGGTGGAAACGGCGTTGTCGATGACCGCCGACGGTTTCTTCAAGACCGGCGATATCGGCATCATGGACGAACGCGGTTACACCAAAATCGTCGATCGCAAGAAGGACATGATCCTGGTCTCGGGCTTCAATGTCTATCCGAGCGAGATCGAAAGCGTGATTGCCGCGCATCCCGGTGTGCTGGAGTGCGCCTGCATTGGTGTGCCGGATGAACATACCGGCGAGGCGGTCAAGCTGTTCGTCGTGCGCCGCGATCCGGCGCTGACGGCGGACATGCTGATGGCCTATTGCAAGGAGCAGTTCACCGGTTACAAGAAGCCGAAGCTGATCGAGTTCCGCACGGAATTGCCGAAGTCAAATGTCGGCAAGATATTGCGGCGTGAATTGCGCGACGAAGCAAAGACGGCCTGATCACAGGCATCCGGCACATCGGTTCGATGTGTCGGACGCTGCGCAGCGCAACACAGGTTTCCCTCTCAGTTCTTTTCAATCAGACAGGCGGCAGCGCGCGCGGTTTGCGATCGTCGCCGGTTGCCACATAGGTCAGCGTGGCTTCGGTCACCTTGACGATTTCCACTTCCAGCCGATTGCGCTCGGCATAGCATTCGACATTGACCGTGATCGATGTGTTGCCGACCCTGACGATATCGGCATAGATCGACAACAGATCGCCGACGAACACCGGATGCTTGAACAGGAACGAATTCACCGCGATGGTGACGACGCGACCGTTGGCGCGCCGCGTTGCGCAGACGGCGCCGGCCAGATCGACCTGCGACATGATCCAGCCGCCGAACACGTCGCCGTGCATGTTGGCATCGTTCGGCATGGGCACGACGCGCATTTGCGGCATTTTCCCCGCGGGCAGGTCGGTGTGGTGTTCGCTCGGCATGGGTTCTCCCTGTTGTTCGATTCTTTGCGGCGGATTGCATCTTCCTGACGGATTGAATATTTCCTGGCGAATTGCATATTTCCTGACGGATTGCATATTTCATTAACCGCTACAATCCTGCATGTGAAGCATAAACCATCTGATCAGACCTTACCTCATGCGCCGTTCCCCTGTCTCCGAGCCTGCACCGCCTTCTTCCAGCCGTAACGACTGGGCCACGCTCAGGACGCTGATCCCCTATCTGTGGACGTACAAGTGGCGCGTTGCCATGGCGATGGTGTTCCTGATTGCGGCCAAACTGGCCAACGTCGGCGTGCCGCTGGTATTGAAGCGCCTGATCGACAGCCTGACGATCATTCCCGGCAGCATGCAGGCCATGCTCGTTCTGCCGCTCGGGATACTGGTGGCGTATGGCGCATTGCGATTGTCCACTACGCTGTTCACGGAATTGCGCGAATACATGTTCGCGCGCGTGACGCAACGCGCCGTGCGCACGATTGCGCTGCAGGTATTTCGACACCTGCATGCATTGTCCCTGCGCTTCCATCTGAATCGGCAGACCGGCGGCATGACGCGCGACATCGAGCGCGGCACACGCGGCATTTCATCGCTGGTGTCGTACACACTGTTCAGCATCCTGCCGACACTGGTCGAGATCACGCTGGTCCTCGGCTACCTGGTCCTGCATTACGACATCTGGTTTTTTACCATCACGGCGACGGCGCTGGTGAGCTATATCTTCTTTACCGTCGTGGTGACGGAATGGCGCACGCACTTCCGGCGCACGATGAACGATCTGGATTCGAAAGCGAATACCAAGGCGATCGATTCACTGATCAATTACGAGACGGTCAAATATTTCGGCAATGAGGAATACGAAGCCAAACGCTACGACGAAGGATTGAAGCATTACGAAACGGCAGCCGTCAAATCGCAGACCTCGCTTTCGCTGCTGAACACCGGCCAGTCGAGCATCATCGCCATCGCCGTCACGCTGATCCTGTGGCGCGCCACGCATGGCGTGATCAACAAGACGATGACGCTCGGCGACCTGGTGCTTGTCAATGCGTTCATGATCCAACTCTATATCCCCCTGAACTTTCTGGGTGTGATCTATCGCGAGATCAAGCAGAGCCTGGCCGATATGGAACGCCTGTTTTCGCTGCTCGACCAGCACCGCGAGATCGCGGACAAACCGGACACGCCGGCATTGATTGCGCGCGGTGCGGAAGTGCGGTTCTCGCACGTCGATTTCAGTTACGAAGAGAACCGGCAAATCCTGTTCGATGTCGATTTCACGATCGCGGCAGGAACGACGACTGCCGTGGTGGGCCATAGCGGCTCCGGAAAATCGACGCTGTCGCGTTTGCTGTTCCGTTTTTATGACGTCAACGCCGGCGCGATCCTGATCGACGGACAGGACGTGCGCGATGTGACGCAGGCATCGCTGCGCAATGCGATCGGCATCGTGCCGCAGGATACCGTGCTGTTCAACGACACCATCGAATACAACATCGCATACGGCCGACCGGGCGCCGGCAGGGACGATGTGATTGCCGCCGCACGATCCGCCTATATCCACGATTTCATCGAATCGCTGCCCGACGGTTATGCGACGATGGTCGGCGAACGCGGCCTGAAACTGTCCGGCGGCGAAAAGCAGCGCGTGGCCATTGCCCGCACGCTGCTCAAGCATCCTGCTATCCTGATTTTCGACGAAGCGACATCGGCGCTGGATTCGCGTGCCGAACAGGCGATTCAGGCACAATTGAAGGAAATCGCAAAAGACCGCACCACGCTCGTCATCGCGCATCGGTTATCGACCATTGCCGATGCCGCACAGATTCTCGTGCTCGATCGCGGCCGCATCGTCGAGCGCGGCACGCATGCGCAACTTTTGATGGCGGACGGCGTCTATGCACAGATGTGGATGCGCCAGCAGGCGAGGACGGATGAACAACTGGCCTCGCCGATCGAAAAGGATGGCGCCGGCAGCAACGAAAATGAAATCCCTGTCCCGGTACGGGAATCGGCAGCGCCGGCCAGAGGAGTGGAATAACGCGCCGCAGCCCTGTGCATCATTTCTGCGGGCAAGTCTCATGCACCATGTTGTTGAAGGGAGGGCATCATGAAGATGAGAAAACTGTTTGCGATGCTGGCTGTTGCCACCGCCGCCGTCGCGATGACGGCAGTCGCGGTACAGGCGCAGGAACTGACCGGCACGCTGAAAAAAATCAAGGGCACCGGCGCGATCACGATCGGTTATCGCGAATCATCCATCCCCTTCTCCTATCTCGACAATCGCGCGCAGCCCATCGGTTACGCGATGGATCTGTGCATGAAGATCGTCGATGCGGTCAGGCTGCAGTTGACTATGCCGGACCTCACCGTGCGCATGCAGCCGGTCACGTCGAGTAACCGGATTCCGCTTTTGAAGAACGGCACGATCGATCTGGAGTGCGGCTCGACGACCAATTCCAGGGTGCGTCAGCAGCAGGTTGCATTCGGCCCGACTTATTTCCTCATCAATGTCACCGCGGCGGTGAAGAAGACATCGCATATCGATACGATCGCAGCGCTCGACGGCCGGACGGTGTCGACCACTTCCGGCACGACCTCGGTGCCTCTCCTGAGGGCGCATCAGCGGGGCCGGGATGTGCGCGTCAAGGAAATCTACGGCAAGGATCACGCGGAGGCCTTCCTGCTGATGGCAGAAGACAGGGCGGCGGCTTTCGTGATGGACGATATTCTTCTGGCGGGCCAGATCGCGAATGCGAAGCGGCCGGATCTTTACAGGATATTGCCGGAATCCCTGCGGCAGGAGCCTTACAGCATGATGCTGCGCAAGGACGATCCGCAGTTCAAGGTACTGGTCGACAAGGCCGTGGGCGATGTCATGCGCTCGGGCGAGATTATCGGCATTTATGAAAAATGGTTCACCAAACCGATTCCACCGCGGAATCTGAATCTGCATTTTCCGATGTCGGTGCCGCTGCGTGATGCATTCCACCATCCCAACGACAACGGAATCTGACGCATGTGCGACCTGACGATTGCAGATATTCACGCATGGCTATTTTTTCCTGAAGGGGATGCCGCATGGACCTGAGCATATTCTTCGAGCCGATGGCGGAGGGCGATCCCGTCTGGGGCGCGATGTTGCTGTCCGGTCTGGGCTGGACGCTGGCGGTTGCGGTGCTGGCATGGATCATGGCGTTCGTGCTCGGTTCGCTGATCGGCATCGCGCGCACGACCGACAAGCGATGGATGGTCTTGCTGGGCGATGCGTATGTCGAACTGTTCCGCAACATTCCGCTGCTGGTGCAGTTTTTTGTCTGGTATTTCGTCGTGCCCGGAATGATTCCGGCGGTCAAGACAGTGGTGATTGCGCTCGATCCGATTACGCAGCAGTTTGCAACGGCCGTGATCTGTCTCGGTTTCTTCACGGCGGCGCGGATTGCCGAACAGGTGCGTTCCGGCATTCAGGCCCTGCCGCGCGGGCAGCGCAACGCCGGTTACGCATTGGGCCTGACGCAACTGCAGACCTATCGTTACGTCCTGCTGCCGATGGCGTATCGGATCATCATTCCGCCGCTGACTTCGGAAATGATGAACCTGATCAAGAACACGGCAGTCGCCTATTCGATCGGTCTGGTCGAACTGTTCTTCCGCACGCGTGAAATGGGCGAGATGACGTTCCGCTATTTCGAAGCCTTCGCGGCAGCCACTCTGATGTATCTGTGCATCGCGATGGCAGCCAATCGCCTGATGGCATTGATCGAAAGAAGATTGATCATTCCGGGGCAGGAGAAGGGAAATCGCCATGGCTGATTTCGATTTCGCGGTCATTGCGGACAGCTGGCAATTGCTGCTGATCGGTATTCAATACACGCTGCAACTCACCGTCGTCGCGACAATCGGCGGTATCGTGTTCGGCACGCTGCTCGCCATGGCGCGCCTGTCGGACAACAAGGCCTTGTCGCTATCGGCGGCAGCGTATGTGAATGTGATGCGTTCGATCCCGCTGCTGCTGGTGATTTTCTGGTTCTATTTCCTGCTGCCGATCGCGCTGCAATCGATCACGGGATCGGAATGGCCGGTGGCGGTCGGTGCCGATCGTTCGGCTTACATCACCTTCATCCTGTTCGAAGCAGCTTACTTTTGCGAGATCATGCGGGCCGGCATCCAGAGCGTTCCGAAAGGCCAGGTCAGCGCCGGTTACGCGCTGGGTTTGAACTACGGACAGTCGATGCGACTGATCGTGCTGCCGCAGGCATGGCGCAACATGCTGCCGCTGTTGCTGACCCAGACCATCATTCTTTTTCAGGATGTATCGCTTGTCTCGCTGCTCAACGTGACCGATTTCGTCGGTGCAGCGACCAAGATTGCGCAACGCGACAGCCGCGTGGTCGAGATGTATCTGTTCATTGCCGTCGTTTATTTTGTGCTGAGTCTTGCACTGTCGATGGCGGTAAAGAAAATTCAGCGGCGCACCGCCATCATTCGTTGAACCGACGATTCAAAGGAAGCATGTCATGATCGAAATGGAAAACGTAAGCAAGTGGTACGGCAGTTTTCAGGTCTTGACCGATTGCACGACCCGCGTTTCCAAAGGCGATGTGGTTGTCGTGTGCGGGCCGTCGGGATCGGGGAAGTCCACGCTGATCAAGACGATCAACGGGCTTGAGCCTTTTCAGAAAGGCCGTATCGTCGTCGATGGCACGGAGATCGGCGCGCCGGGCACGGATATGTCGAAACTGCGTGCGCGCATTGGCATGGTGTTCCAGAATTTTGAACTGTTTCCGCATCTGTCGATCAGGCAGAACCTCACGCTGGGCCAAGTCAGGGTGCTGGGCCGCAGTGAAGAGGAGGCGACCGGGCACGGCCTGAAGTATCTGGATCGCGTGGGTTTGCTGGCGCAGCAGGATAAATTCCCCGGCCAGTTGTCCGGCGGCCAGCAGCAGCGCGTGGCCATTGCACGTGCGCTGTCGATGGATCCGGTTGCGATGCTGTTCGATGAGCCGACATTCGCACTCGACCCGGAAATGATCAACGAAGTGTTGGATGTCATGGTGGGGCTGGCGCAGGATGGCATGACGATGATGGTCGTGACGCATGAAATGGGGTTTGCGAAAAAGGTCGCGAACCGCGTGATTTTCATGGATCAGGGTCTGATCGTTGAAGACTGTACAAAGGATGAGTTTTTCAGCACGACGCGTTCGGATCGCGCGCGCGATTTTCTGGCGAAGATCATTCACTGAAATTGCCTCATCACCGCGGCGCAATGAACAATTGGCGTAATGCATGGGCATGCAGGAGTGCATCGATTGCTGAAACAGCCTTCACTTTGCTTGATCCGCACCACCGGCATCGGAAGCTGAGCGGGTAAAATAGCGGCAGTCCGTAGAAAGAGCCGCCATGACCAATTCCGCATCGAATCGCCCTTCCAGCATCACCATCACACGCCCCGACGACTGGCACCTGCACCTGCGCGATGGCGCAACCATTGCCTCCGTCCTGCCGGATACCGCGCGTCAGTTCGCCCGCGCGATCGTGATGCCGAATCTCAAGCCGCCGGTAACCACCACCGCGCAGGCTGTCGCCTATCGCGACCGCATCCTGGCAGCGCTACCGGCCGGCATGCAGTTCGAGCCGCTGATGGTGCTCTACCTGACCAACAATACGCCGCCGGAGGAGATCCGGCGCGCGAAGGAAAGCGGCGTCGTGCATGCAGTCAAACTGTATCCCGCAGGCGCAACCACCAATTCCGATGCAGGCGTCACCGATCTCTCCAAATGCTACAAGACGCTGGAAGCCATGCAGGAACTCGACATGCCGTTCCTTGTGCATGGCGAAGTCACCGATCCGGACATCGACATTTTCGATCGCGAAGCCGTCTTCATCGATCGCGTGATGCAACCGTTGCGCCGCGACATGCCGCAACTGAAAGTCGTGTTCGAGCACATCACCACCAGGGATGCAGCGCAATACGTTGCCGAAGCCGATGAACACATCGGTGCCACGATTACCGCACACCACCTGCTTTACAATCGCAACGAAATCTTCAAGGGCGGCATTCGCCCGCACTATTATTGCCTGCCGGTTCTTAAGCGCGAGATTCATCGCCAGGCACTGGTTGCCGCTGCGACATCCGGCAGCGCAAAATTCTTCCTCGGCACCGATTCCGCTCCGCATCCCAAAGGCATGAAGGAACACGCCTGCGGTTGCGCCGGTTGCTACACCGCGCTGCATGCGATGGAGCTGTACACGCAGGCTTTCGACCAGGCCGATGCGCTGGACAAGCTGGAGCAGTTCGCCAGCTTCAACGGCCCTGCGTTCTACAACCTGCCGCGCAACAGCGGTACCGTCACCTTGCGCCGCGAAGAATGGTCCATTCCGGACGAACTGCCGCTCGGCAATACAACGGTCGTGCCTTTGAACGGTGGAGAAACGATCGGATGGAAGTTTGTCTGACCGGGTTTTTTCCGGACGGACGGCGCATCGATCCGCAGTGCACTTTTAACCCGTTTGAGTTTGCAATGACGATGCAATGACAGCGCAATTCCTGGAATGCATTGACTGGTCGCGCCCATGGCTGGCGCATGTACGGCAGATCGGTGAGGATATTGCAAACGCACCGGACTGGCGTGCCGAGCTCAACAAGCGTTCGGCAGAAAGCGATTTGCGCAATCGCCTCGGCCTGCCGATTTGCTTCGTGCCGCAGGCGGATTTACCTGTCGGTGTCGCCTACGAAACATTCATCCACGATACCGGCAACGTGCCTACGCGTGACAATCTGCACGATTTCTTCAATGCCTTGATCTGGCTGACATTCCCGCAAATTAAGATTCAACTGAATGCGCTGCAGGCTGCCGAGATTGAAAGATCGCTGTCGTCCAACGTATCGCCACGCGGGAAATTACGCGATGCGGCGACGATATTCGATGAGAATGCGGCCCTGCTGGTAACGTCCCGTCGGGACCTTGTTGATGCATTGCGGGCGCATGCATGGGAAGACGTGTTTCTGGAGCAGGGCGCGGCGTTCACGCAAGAATGCAGCGTATTCCTGTTCGGGCACGCACTGATGGAAAAACTGGTCGCGCCCTATAAATCGATTACAGGACATATGTGGGTGGTGCAGGTAGGCGATCAGTCGTTCGACTTTTGTTCGATACCGTCACAGGATCGTCCGCACTGCATTGACGGGCAGGTTGCACATCAATTGGCAAAAGGCCTCACGACCGGCGATTTTTCGCCGCTGCCGATTCTCGGCATTCCGGGTTGGTGGATGGGGCAGGATACGCTTTTTTATCGGGACGCGACCGTGTTCCGGCCGAAGCGGGCCGGATGAAAGCATTCATTGAGGATGACGGGCGGATGCACTTTCTTCCAGGAGGCCTTTTACCTCAGATGGAAATACTTGAATTTCCTCGAAGCTGAAATGCGGCAGTCGCTCCAGAATCAGTCGCGTCACTATTCTGGCCTGGGTGGCGTCGCGGGTACGTTTGAGAGCTTCACGTTGTTTGTCCTGCGCCATCCATAATTTAAAGAGCACAAATGCGCGCGGGTCCACCGTATTCATACGCGCCATTTTTCCGCTGGCACCGACAATGACTTCCTTGAACTTTGGCGCGCTCAGCAACCAATCGGCATTGCGTGCCTTAACCGCCCAAAAATCGTCTTCATGCCCCGTCAACTGTTCCGGTTCTCGTTCACTGCCTGCGCCCATGCGTCGCAACACATCGACTTCGTAACCTTCCTTGTTGACAGCCGTATAAAGTTGATCGCTGCGTAATTCAAACGATTTGTCCACTTTCTGCAGCACGCCCATCAGCCCCCGCTCGGAAAGATTTTTCTGTGCGACCAGGGTGAGTTTACGGCGGTTATCCCATAATAAGTCGAGGTCGCGGGTCGCTAGGTGCGCCTCTTCGATGCGAACGCCTGCCGCCGCCTCATAGGCATACATTGCGTTGGTTCCCACGACTGCAAAGTTGTTTTCCAATCCTGCATTGGCCAAGCCGTTGAGGATGGCAATAATGGTGTCGTCCACCCTGCCTACATACAACGCCTTATTCATGCGACGAGCCTGCTCTACCTTTTTTTGTAGTTCGGCGCGTCGCGTCTCTACCGCTTGTTTGCCGGCCATGAACTTGTCGTAAATTGTTTCGGTCGCAGGACCCTTGGGTCCCAGACTTTTTTGAGCCGACTCCGCCGAAGTGCGAATCAGATAGGTACCACCGCTCTGCTGCCGCCAAATCATACTGCCGCGAAATGCGCGCGCATCCATTGCAGTTTCACGATAGGCATTGAAAAGTTGGCGGGCGTTAATGTACTGACGCATCGCATCTGGTGATAATTCGAGAATTTCAATGTTTTTATCCATTTTTTTAAATTACATTGAAAAACGTTATAAATCAAATTCTTTCAATGTAAAACAAAAAATTAACCAATCACATTGAAATTGGTCCTTGCGATGGCTTCAACCGAGTGTTTGACCCTCATATCCAGCGCATGGGACATTTGGGTCATGCGGAGTAAATCCGTTGAATGCCAGGTCATTATTTTTAATAAAATCCTCGGCACTCTAATGCCAGACAAAAAGAAAAAGGCACCCGAAGGTGCCTTTTTTAAACTCAATCGCAGCGGGCTTACACCCGCTTTTGATTAGAAGTTGTGTTGGATGCCGACTGCGAATGCATCAGCATTTTGACCTGCGACAGCATCGTTATCGCCGTAAAAGGCCATTGGCGAAGCAGCGTCGTTGTCAACGTGCGCGTACGTTGCGTAGAACGTTGTACGTTTCGACATCGAGTAGGTGTAACCGATTGCGAAGATGTTGCTATCCATATCAGCACGGTCATCGTTGTTGTTGATGTATTCAGCACGCAGTTTGCTTGCGCCGAATGGAACGCTTGCACCGATCATAGCCGACTTGACCTTGATCTCAGCACCGCCAACTACCGTAGCGTCGGTTTTCTGTTGGCCGTATGAGCCGTGCAGTTTGAATGCGCCGAAGTCATAGGTTGCGCCCAGGATTGTATCTTCGCGATCGCCGAGGTCAACAGCTGCTGTGGAGTTGACGTTGTTCTGGTTGTTGTAACCGAACTGTACGTTCAATGGGCCGTTTTCATAACCCAGTTGCACGCCGTAGCCTTGGCGAGCGCCGGTGTCGTCTTCTTGCTCACCGAACACATAGCCAACGCGACCCGAGAAACCGCCGTAGTTGTTGCTGTTCCAGGTGATTTGGTTGCTGACGCGTTCTGCAACACCGCCGCCGTTCAGGTAATCAACGCCGTTCATGAGGCCAGAGCTACCGAATACGTCGAACGAGGAGATTGCTTCTTTGATCTGGGAATTTTGACGACCCATACGAACGGTGCCGAAGCCGCCATTCAAGCCAACATATGCCAGACGGCTGAAGCCGCCGACTTCATCGCCAGTGGAACCAGCTGCACCGGTATCAACGTCAAAACCGTTTTCCAGAACGAATTCTGCTTTCAGACCGTTACCCAGATCTTCAACGCCTTTGAAGCCGATACGGCTTGCTGCATTGTTGCCGCTTTCTAGGCCAAGTGTGCTGCCTTCGCCGCCGCGATCGATGCTCGAGATGCTGGCATCAACGACACCATAGATGGTTACGGACGATTGTGCCGATGCAGCACCTGCAAACGCGCCGAGAACTGCGAGAGCCAAAAGTGATTTTTTCATTAAATTACTCCAAGTATTGTTATCTAAGTAAGTACAACTACCGGCCTACAACTCCGAACTGCCCGAAGACAATGAAATGTATTTAAACAAAAACATAGTTGGGTTACAACTCGAATGACCAAAAACCACCGTTATGACAAATTTATGACGTATTTTCGCAACAGGCTGGTGCAGCAGAGCATCGAAATGCTCCATTGTGAGGCCGGCTGTTAATTTTTTGACATCTCTCGAGGCTGCAGTAACGAGACGGGAGCGGGAGCGCGGGATGCAGTCAGTTCAATCATTCGCCGGCCGCGGTGAATGGAGGTTTTTATTTCGCGAGGTATTTGTTCGCACGGGCAAAAATCGCATCGCCGTTTCAATTGCCAAATAAGCACAGCCTTCTCTCGCCACAAAATAAAAAAGGCACCCGAAGGTGCCTTTTGAATTCCATCGCAGCGGGCTGACGCCCGCTTTTGATTAGAAGTTGTGCTGGATACCGACTGCGAAGCCGTCAGCACTTTCGCCCAGTGGTGCTGCTGCGGAGAGTTTGCCAGCGCCACCGATGCCCATGCTGCGCGAATTGTCATCGTTCTCGACGTGTGCATACGTTGCGTAGAGAGTGGTGCGTTTCGACATGGAGTAGGTGTAACCAATTGCGAAGATGTTGTTGTCAGCATCAGCGCGGTCATCGTTGTTGTTGATGTATTCAGCACGCAGTGCGCTTGCGCCGAATGGAACGGTTGCGCCGATCATTGCTGTTTTGATCTTGATGTCAGCAGCGCCAGCGAAGCCGTCGGTTTTCTGTTGGCCGTATGCGCCGTGCAGTTTGAATGCGCCGAAATCGTAGGTCGCGCCCAGGATCGTGTCTTCACGATCGCCACGGTCGACACCAGCAGTCGTTGTGTTTTGGTTGTTGTAGCCGAACTGTACGTTCAATGGGCCGTTTGCATAACCCAGTTGTACGCCGTAGCCTTGACCAGCACCGGTGTCGTCTTCTTGCTCACCGAACACATAACCGACACGACCCGAGAAACCGCCGTAGTTGTTGCTGTTATAGGTGATTTGGTTGGCGACGCGTTCTGCGACACCACCGCCATTGTAGTAGTTGACGCCGTTGACCATGCCGCTGGTGCCAAATGGGTCAATGGAGCTCAACGCTTCCTTGATCTGGGTGTTTTGACGACCCATGCGAACCGTGCCGAAGCCGCCGTTCAGGCCAACGTATGCCAAGCGGCTGAAAGCGCCAACAGAAGCAGTGCCGTTCGTTGTATTTGATTTAGCGTCGCCGGTCGAAACGTCGAAACCGTTTTCCAGAACGAATTCTGCTTTCAATCCATTGCCCAGATCTTCAACGCCTTTGAAACCGATGCGGCTCGATGCATTGTTACCATCGTCGAGGCCGATTTTGCTACCTTTGCCGCCGTTGTCGATGCTCGACACGCTGGCATCAACGATGCCGTAAACAGTAACAGACGATTGCGCCGATGCTGCACCAGCGAATGCGCCGAAAATTGCAAGCGCCAAGAGTGATTTTTTCATTCCAATTCCTCATGAGTTTTTTAAAAGGTCACTTGCGTAGTGACAATCCTGCAGACCTTGCCGTACCACCTGCAAGCTGACCCATCGGATTGGAACAAAGAAATATGACGGCAATAATACAAGCCGGCTTTTTGCTTCTTTTGTGATGGTTTTTAACAACAAAAGAAAGGAATTGATGTAGATTTATGACAATTTGATGACTGTTTGATGAATTCCATGTGACATGGAAGTTTGCTGGTGTCGAAAGAATTCTTGTCTAAAAGTTAAAAAACATGATTGATGCCGAGCGAAAAACCAACCTGGCTGGTTTGCCCGCCAGCCGCCAGCGCGGCAATTCCGGTCAATTCTGCGTGATCGAGATCGGCATAAAGGTTGGTGCGCTTCGACAAGGCGTAAGTCGCACCGAGGATGGCGAAGTTGCGGCGCGCCAGTTCATTGCCGGCGGTTTCCAGTGTGGTCCGGTAGTACCCGGCAGTGAGGCCGATCATGGTTGTGACATCGTAGGCCGCACCGATCCAGATGTTTTTTGCCTGATGGCGGATCGGGGCCGCAGCATCATCGGTGTCGGTCCTGATGTAGCCACCGGAGAGGCGAACCTTGCCGATCTGGTATGCGCCGCCGAACGTGATCTGATCCTGATCGCGATAAATTGCAGGGCCGCCGATGGATACGTCGGGCGTTTGTTGCGTGTAGGCGCCCCCGATCATGAAATCACCCGTGCTGTAGCCGATTGCAATTGCCTGCGCGCGGCCGTCCTTTGCCGATCCGGCCTTTTTACCGAAAGAATATTCGGCGCCGAACAGCAAACCGCCCAACTTGCCGATGTATTGGATATCGTTGCTGAAGCGGGTGCCACCCATCGTGCCGAATGGATTGCCGAAGGTATTGCCATCGGCATTGCCGGCCGATGCGCCGGCCAGCGGAATACTATGAACGTAATGGTATTGAAATGGATCGTAAAAGCTGATGATCTTGCAGGATAGCGAAGGCATGCGACCGAAATCGATGGAGCCGAAAGTGCCATCGAGGCCGACCAGCGAATAGCGGTTGAAAGCGCGTGCCTCCCGCGTATCCGCCTCGCCTGTGCCCGTATTCCAGCCGCTTTCCAGTTGAAAATGCGCGTTCAATCCGCCACCGAGATCCTCGCTGCCCTTGAAGCCGAGCCTGTTATTGTAAAACTCGCCATTGGAGCTGAGTTTCAATTGATCGCCGGACGCGTTAACATGCGTGACATTGCGAATCCCCGCATCAATCGTGCCGTAAAGGGTAATGGCGGTTTGGGCATGGCTGTCGAAAGCGAGGGCTCCCGAGAGCGCAAGGGCGATGCGAGTGATTTTCATTGGGAATTCGACGGGGCGTTAAGCTGGGACAAAGGCGCAATTGCAGAGAAAATTGAATCAATTCAAGGAAGTAGCGAAGGATATCGGCTTCTGCTCCGTATTCTGTAGCCTTCCGGCAACAAAATTTATGTTTATTTTTATGGGTAACCGAATGCATTTCATTGATCGTCTGATTACCGATTTCGATGCCGCCTTGCGCACGATGAGCGCGGTTTCCGTTGCGGAGCGCCCGTCGCCGGCGCTGCCTGTTGCCGAGAACATACTGGATGCGAGTGAAAAACGGCATAGCGCGGGTTTGATGCGGGTCAATCATGTCGGCGAGGTTTGTGCGCAGGCGCTTTATCAGGCGCAGGCAAAATTTGCGCGAAGCGATGCGATCCGGGATCAGTTCGTTCAGGCTGGTCGTGAGGAAGAGGATCACCTGGCATGGACTGCCGAGCGTTTGCGTGAACTGGGTTCACACCCCAGCTTCCTGAACCCGCTGTGGTACGCAGGCGCCTATGCGCTGGGTGCGGTTGCGGCGACGCTGGGCGACGCGCGCAGTCTGGGATTTGTGGTGGAGACGGAGCGCCAGGTCGAAGCGCATCTCAATCAGCACATGAGCAGTTTGCCCGCTCGGGACATGAAATCGCTGGCAATCGTTGCGCAGATGAGTCTGGACGAAGCCGCGCATGGCGCAGCGGCCAGCGGCTTGGGAGCGCAAGCCGTGCCGCCGTTGGCGCAAAAATCAATGCGTGCGATGTCGAAGGTGATGACGACAACGGCTTACTATCTGTAAGCCGTTGTCTATTTTTTCACGCTGAAAGAATGGCGCAACCGGCGTGAGGAGATTCCCGAGTCGTCGGTCTCAGGCGGCGGCAGGTGCCGTGTCGTCCACAATCTCGAACGAGTGCGTGATTTCCGCAGTTTTCTCCATCATGATCGAGGCAGAGCAGTATTTGTCATGCGATAGCTTGATTGCGCGCTCCACGACATTCGGCTTGAGGTTGCGACCGGTAACGGTGAAGTGAAAATGCACCTTGGTGAATACCTTCGGATCGGTTTCTGCGCGTTCCGACTTGAGCGACACTTCGCACCCGCGCACGTCCTGACCACTTTTGCGCAGGATCACGACCACGTCGTAAGCGGTGCAGCCGCCGGTCCCCAGCAAGACAACCTCCATCGGGCGCGGTGCCAGATTGCGGCCGCCGCCTTCCGGTGCGCCGTCCATCGCGACCACGTGGCCGGAGCCGGTTTCAGCCAAAAAAGTCATCCCGGACAAGCCGGTCCAGCGCACTGTGCATTCCATTATCGGGTTCTCATGTAATTACGAAAAGTTGTGACATTGTAACTGCTTGATCCGCATCGGAAAAAGCGGCGCATCGTCGCAACCTTGCCGGGAATGCCCGGTGCAGCGGCAATTCGGGCGGCGGCACAACGGTTCGGGCACGTTTTTCTAATTGAATTTGACGCCAAGTCCTTGAAAAGACTATAATTTGCGGTTCTTTCGTTTGCTCAGGAAGAAAGACCACAAGGCCGAGTACGCGAGCAAGGCAGTGCAAGCCCGCGTAACCACCATTTGAGCGATTTAATTATTTAGGAAGTCATCATGAAAACCTTCTCCGCCAAAGGACACGAAGTCCAGCGCGATTGGTTCGTGATTGACGCGACGGACAAAGTCCTCGGACGTGTTGCCAGCGAAGTGGCACTCCGACTGCGCGGCAAACACAAACCGGAATTTACCCCTCACGTCGATACAGGCGACTTCATTGTCGTCGTCAACGCAGGCAAACTGCGCGTGACCGGTACCAAAGCAACAGAAAAAACATACTATCGCCACTCGGGTTACCCAGGCGGTATCTATGAAACGAACTTCAAGAAAATGCAAGAGCGTTTTCCAGGTCGCGCGCTTGAGAAAGCGGTCAAGGGCATGTTGCCTAAAGGCCCACTCGGCTACGCGATGATCAAGAAGCTCAAAGTGTACGCTGAGGAAACGCATCCGCACGCCGCGCAGCAACCAAAAGCACTTGAACTGTAAGGAACGGACATGATCGGTAACTACAACTACGGAACCGGCCGTCGCAAAAGTGCAGTGGCTCGCGTTTTTATCAAATCGGGCTCCGGCCAGATCGTCGTCAACGGCAAACCAGCGAATGAATACTTTTCGCGCGAAACCGGCCTGATGGTGATTCGTCAACCTCTGGAATTGACCAACAATGTCGAAACTTTCGACATCATGGTCAACGTCAATGGCGGCGGCGAATCCGGTCAGGCGGGTGCAGTGCGCCACGGTATCACCCGTGCTTTGATCGACTACGATGCAACCTTGAAACCAGAACTGTCGAAAGCCGGTTTTGTTACGCGCGATGCACGTGAAGTTGAACGTAAAAAAGTCGGCCTGCGCAAAGCGCGTCGCGCAAAGCAATTCTCGAAGCGTTAAGCCTTACGCAACTGAGTGCGTTTCAGCACATCAAGAAGCCGCCAGGTTTACGCCTGGCGGTTTTTTTATTTGGGCGTGGGTATTCGCATTGGATCTCGGCCGGATGTTTTTCTGTCGGCTGCTAAAATACGATGAAGCAACGTTGAGGTAGGAAAGAACATGATCAAAGTCGGTATCGTTGGCGGCACGGGTTATACCGGAGTCGAACTGCTGCGCATTTTGTCGACGCACCCGCAAGTCGAATTGACCGCGATTACCTCGCGCAAGGAAGACGGCATGCCGGTTTCGGATATGTTTCCGTCGCTGCGTGGGCGCGTCAATCTGGCCTTTTCGTCGCCGGACAAAGCCAGACTGACCGAATGCGATGTCGTGTTTTTCGCCACGCCGCATGGCGTCGCGATGGCGCAAACGCCGGAGTTGGTGGCAGCCGGCGTCAAGGTGATCGATCTGGCTGCAGACTTCCGCCTGCAAGACATCGCCTCGTTCGAGAAGTGGTACAAGATGCCGCACAGCTGCCCGGATCTGCTGAAAGAAGCGGCATACGGTTTGGTTGAATTGAATCGTGACGCCATTCGCAAGGCGCGCATTGTCGGCAATCCAGGCTGCTATCCGACCACGATGCAATTGGGTTTGGCGCCTTTGCTGAAAGCCGGCGTCATCGATGCGTCGCATCTGATTGCGGATTGCAAATCGGGCGTATCCGGCGCCGGCCGCAAGGCGGAAGTGGCCATGTTGTTCTCCGAGGCGAGCGACAACTTCAAGGCCTACGGCGTATCGGGCCATCGTCATTCGCCGGAAACACTGGAGCGCTTAAGCCTGCTGAGCAAGGATAAAGTCGGCCTGTTGTTCACGCCGCATCTGGTGCCGATGATTCGTGGCATGCATTCGACCTTGTACGCGCGTTTGACCAGGGATATCGACAATGCAGCGTTGCAGGCACTGTTCGAAAACGCTTATGCCAACGAGCCGTTCGTTGATGTCATGCCGTTCGGTTCGCATCCGGAAACACGTTCGACCCGTGCGTCCAACATGTTGCGCATTGCGCTGCATCGTCCAGACGACGGCGATACAGTCGTCGTTCTGGTGGTGCAGGACAATCTGGTCAAGGGGGCATCCGGTCAAGCCGTGCAATGCATGAACCTGATGTTCGGCCTGGATGAAACGACCGGGTTGATGCACGTTCCCGTCCTGCCGTAACGATCGCTGACCCGCCGCCATGAGCAAGCCGAAACCGGTCTTCAAATCATTGCAGCGCAAGCTCTGGCTGCGGCGCTGGTCCCTGTCCGCGCCTCGGATGACAATCAAGAATCATCTGCCATGGCCATTGCGCGCCGTTTTCATCGCCATTGTGGTGGGGCTCGGCGGCGCGATTGCGATGTGGGCTTATGATGCCGGTCGCAGCTTTACGGGATTCAATCCGGGCGCAACGGCCGAGCAACTGGCAACGTTGCGCGAACAGTTGCAGCAGGTCAGTGCCGAGCGCGACCGGTTCCAGACCACCGTCAATGCGGCGGAAAGCCAGTTGAACATAGAGCGGTCGTTTCAGGCGCAATTGACGCAGCAGATCAAGGCGCTGGAATCCGACAACAGCAAGCTCAAGGACGATCTGTCGTTTTTTGAAAGCCTTCTGCCTGCGGGTATCGGCCAAGGGATTGCGATTCGCCGCTTCAAGGTTGAAATGGTCGAGCCGACGCAAATGCGCTATCGCTTGTTATTAATGCAAGGTGGTAAAAATACCAATGATTTCACCGGCAATTATCAGCTCATCGTGACGCTGATTCAGGCCGGTAAAAATGCTATGATTGCCCTCCCGAAACCGGAAGCGGCTGCCGCATTCAGGCTTTCGTTCAAGCATTATCAACGCGTCGAAGGGGTATTGGATATTCCCGAGGGCGCGGTCGTCAAGTCAGTCCAGGTAAAGGTTCTTGAAAAGGGCGCGCTGCGCGCACAACAATCCGAAGATTTGTAAAGGAGCGTCATCATGTTTGGCCGCAAAACCAAAAGTACGATCGATAGCCTGATTGGCGCTGCAACGAATATTTCCGGCAATGTGCATTTCAAGGGCGGCTTGCGGATCGATGGATGCGTGAAGGGCGACGTGATTGCCGATGAGGATGAAACCAGCATGCTGGTGATTTCGGAGCACGCGAAGGTCGAAGGCGAGGTTCGTGTCGCCCATCTGCTCGTCAACGGCGAAATCATCGGCCCGGTATTTTCATCCGAACTGCTTGAATTGCAGCCAAAAGCCCGCATAACCGGTGATGTGCATTACAAGGCTCTGGAAATGCATGGCGGCGCGATCGTTTCGGGGAAATTGACGCACGACACAGTCGAAGAGCCGCTTTTGAAACTTGCCGTACCCGTTCTCGCGGCCAACAATACGTGAAATGCGGGCAGGGTCTATAATGAACCACCGTTTTCCAGCAGGAGTTTGAAATGAATGCAATCGCAGAAATGCCCGCCCCCATCGTTTTCAGCGACAGCGCTGCAGCCAAGGTTGCGGAGCTGATCGAAGAAGAAGGCAATCCGGATCTGAAACTGCGCGTCTTCGTGCAGGGTGGCGGTTGCTCGGGTTTTCAGTACGGCTTCACCTTCGATGAAATCACCAATGAAGACGATACCACGATGACCAAGAATGGCGTCCAGTTGTTGATCGATTCGATGAGCTACCAGTATCTGGTCGGCGCGGAAATCGATTACAAGGACGATCTGGAAGGCGCGCAATTCGTGATCAAGAATCCGAACGCGACGACGACTTGCGGTTGCGGTTCGTCCTTCTCGGCCTGATATCGCAGAACTGCAGCGTCTTTTGACGCGAGACTTTTTAAAAAAAGCGCAGATATCTGCGCTTTTTTATTGCCCGGACGATTTGCCGGCACACATTCTTCAGGCCGGATACAGCGCACCCAGGATTCTGGAACCCCTCGCGCCGGTGACGGATGGCAGGTTGCCCGGCTGTCGCGTGCAAAAGCGTTGCGCCAGCCAGGCGAATGCCAGACCCTCGACCTGATTCGGCGCCACGCCGAGCGCAGCGGTCGATTCGAGCCTGATCGATGGCGCATGCAATTTCAGCGCGTAATGAAGCAGCGTCATCAGATAGCCGTTGCTGGCGCCGCCGCCGCACACATAAACGGCCTGGGTTTGCGGCGCATGCAATTTGATGGCATCGCTGATCGTGACCGCAGTAAAAACGGCCAGCGTTGCCTGCACATCGGCGCTGGAGAGCGCGGGAAAATCTGCCAGCTTCTGCGTCAGCCATGCAGGATGGAACAGATCGCGGCCGGTACTTTTGGGTGGTGGCGCCGCAAAAAAATCCTCGTTGCGCAACGCCGCCAGCAATCCGCCATCGACCTTGCCGCTTTTTGCCCACGCGCCATCGGCATCGTAGGCCGCGCCGTTGTGCTGCCTGATCCACGCATCAAGCAGCACATTGCCGGGCCCGGTATCGAATCCGATTACTGGTGCGCTGCGATCGCAAGGCAGGATGCTGATGTTGCCGATGCCGCCGATATTGACGACAACCCGCTGTTCATCCGCATCGCCGAATAGCGCATGGTGAAATGCCGGAACCAGAGGCGCGCCCTGACCGCCGGCGGCAATGTCGCGACTGCGGAAATCGGCAATCACATCAATGCCGCTTAATTCTGCCAGCAAGGCAGCATTGTTGGTCTGGCGCGTGTATCCCAGTTCGGGACGATGGCGTATGGTCTGGCCGTGGACGCCGACTGCCGTAATGTCCGCAGCGGAAACGCGCGCCGTTTGCAAGAGTGCCGCCACGCATTCCGCGTAATGCTCGACCATGTGATTCGCGGCCAGCGCTTCGCGATGAATCTCGTCATGTCCGGCCGATTGCAAGGACATCAGTTCGGCGCGCAGCGAATCGGGAAACGGAACATAGCTGGCAGTCAATGTCTGCTCAGAGCGTGCCATCGTCGCGAAAAGAAGCGAGCACGCCATCGACGCCATCGAGGCTGGTGCCGGACATCAGGCCGATAAAAAGGGAAGTGGAAGAGAGCATAAAAAAACCGTTCGTCAGTGTAGGGTGATTTTAATTCACTCTGCACTGCATGAACGGTTTTTGCTGCCACGCAGGTCGAACCTGCGCGTTGCTGTCGATGCCTACTTTGCGGCGAGCCGCACGCTATTGCTTTCCGGCGTCAGCAGCGTGAAGCGGTGCGCCATGTCGGATGCGACTGCGCGGAACGATTTCATCTGCGATGCAGCCAGTGGCTGTGCATTCGGAATGTTGACGGTCAGCGGGTCGCGCGGCTGGTTATTGATGCGGAATTCATAGTGCAGATGCGGCCCGGTCGCCCAGCCCGTCATGCCGACATAACCGATGACTTGGCCCTGGCTCGACTGTTGTGCCCTTGCGCAGGTTCGGCGCAAAACGGCTCATGTGACCGTACAGCGGTCGAATAGTTGGCCCAGTGCTTGATCATGATGACATTGCCGTAGCCGCGTTGCTGGCCGACGAAATCGATCATGCCGTCGCCCGAAGCGCGAATCGGCGTGCCGGTCGCGGCGGCGAAGTCCACGCCCTTGTGTGCTTTCCACAAACCGGAAATCGGATGCCGGCGCATCGAAAAGCCGGATGAAATACGGGTGAATTCCAGCGGCGATTTCAGGAAGGCCTTCTTCAGCGATTTGCCGTCGAAGCCGTAGTAGCCGCCATTTTTGCCGGGTTCGTCGAACCACACCGATTGGTAGGTTGACGGGCCGTTCATGAATTCACCGGCGAGCACGCGGCCGGAATAGACGTATTCACCGTTCTGCCAGAATGTTTCGTAGACCACGTTGAAGCGATCGCCGCGGCGCAGGTCCGAGCCGAAATCGATATCGGTGGAGAACATGTCGACGATCTGCGATGCCACGTTATCCGGAATCTGCGCGGCATCGGTTGCGGCAAACAGCGAAGAGCGAATGGTGCCGGAGCGCATCTCGATGCGTTTCTCCAGTGTGCCTGGCGTTTGCGTTGCCTTGAAGTGGTCGCCGTCGCGGGAGATGACGAGATTCTTGACCGCTTCGTTGCGGCCTTCGATCGCCATGCTGCTGAGCCAGCTCAGCTCGCCATCCGCAGTGATTTGTGCCTGCACGCGCTTGCCGGCTTTCAGCTGCATGACATTGCGGGCGATCGGATCGGATTTGATGAAGGCGGTGGCGGCATCGTCATCGACGCCGAGACGATCGAGCAGGGTTGCCAGCGTATCGCCGGAACGCACGCGCTCTTCGTTGATGTAATGCTGTTCGGTGGCATCGAGCGCGGCGATCTGTTCTGCCAGATGCGGCAACTGCAATTCTCGCGTAATGGATTTGACCGGCAAATCACCCGCATCGGGCGCCATCGGCGCAACGCCGGCCGCGCCAAAGGCACAGATGGCCAGTAACAGGGCGGAAGCGGAAACGATGCGTGTTTTGCGCGATGAACCGAGAAGAAGCTTTTTACCGACTGAGCCTGCGCTCAGGAATTTATTTAATGTCGACATGCAATAAGTTAAAATCAGCCGCTTGTTCGGTTCTCTTTCTTGTTGCTTTTATTGGTTGCGGAACAGCAAGGTTTAAAGAAGACTGCAAACTAAAATTCAACGGGCATTGTACCGATTTCTGCTTTTCCCACACCCCTTTCTTACAATTTTCTCGACATGGACGCCTCATTACAAACCAAAGCGGCAACATTGCTGCCTCTTTCCGACGCCGTACAGGAGGCCATGGCGGTCACGAAACGCGGTGTTGAAGAACTGTTAATCGAATCCGAATTCGCGCAAAAACTGGCGCGTTCCGAGCAGAGCGGCACACCGCTGCGCATCAAGCTCGGCCTGGACCCGACCGCGCCGGACTTGCACCTCGGCCACACGGTCGTCCTGAACAAGATGCGCCAGTTGCAGGATCTGGGCCATCAGGTGATCTTCCTGATCGGCGATTTCACGTCGATGATCGGCGATCCGTCGGGCCGCAACACCACCCGCCCGCCGTTGACGCGCGAGCAGATCGACGAAAACGCCAAGACCTATTTCGCGCAGGCCAGCCTGGTGCTGGATGCCGGCACGCACCGAGATCCGCTACAACTCGGAATGGTGCGATCCGCTCGGCGCGCGCGGCATGATCGAGCTGGCCGCCAAGTACACGGTGGCGCGGATGCTGGAGCGCGACGATTTCACCAAGCGTTTCAAGTCCGGCACGCCGATCTCGGTGCACGAATTCCTGTATCCGCTGATGCAGGGTTACGACTCGGTTGCGCTGAAGTCCGACCTCGAGCTCGGCGGCACCGACCAGAAATTCAACCTGCTGGTCGGGCGCGAATTGCAGAAAGATTACGGCCAGGAGCCGCAATGCATCCTGACCATGCCGTTGCTCGAAGGGCTGGACGGCGTCGAGAAGATGTCGAAATCGAAAGGCAATTACATCGGCATCACCGAACCGGGCAACACGATGTTCGCCAAGGTGATGAGCATTTCCGATGTGATGATGTGGCGCTACTACGAACTGCTGTCGTTCCGTTCGCTGGCCGAGATCGCGCGGCTTCAAGGCCGAGGTCGAAGGCGGACGCAATCCGCGCGACATCAAGGTGTTGCTGGCGCAGGAAATCGTGGCGCGCTTCCACTCGGCGCAGGCTGCCGAAGATGCGCTGGCCGATTTCGTCAATCGCTCGAAGGGCGGCATTCCGGACGAGATTCCGGAAGTCGCCCTGAGCGGTGCGCCGCTCGGCATCGGCCAGTTGCTGAAACAGGCCAGCCTGTGTGCCTCGACGTCGGAAGCATTGCGCATGGTCGAGCAGGGCGGCGTGCGCATCGATGGCACCGTCATCAGCGACAAGGCATTGAAAGTGGAAGCCGGCACGTTCGTGGTGCAGGTCGGCAAGCGCAAGTTTGCGCGCGTCACGCTGTCCTGATTCCGGAGTCGTCCGCGTGGCTGAAGAGTTTTCAAAAAACGGCATGCCGCTCCTATCCGGCAATCTGCGATGATCGCCTTGCTGCAGCGCGTGACGCGCGCCAGCGTTGCGGTGGATGGCGAGGTCGTCGGCGCGGTCGATGCGGGTTTGATGGTGCTGGTTTGCGCCGAACGCGGCGATACGGAAAAGGAAGCGGCGGCGCTGCTGAACAAGCTGCTGGCGTATCGCGTTTTCGCCGACGATGCGGGAAAAATGAATCGCAGCGTGACCGATATCGCAGGCGGCCTGTTGCTGGTGCCGCAATTCACACTGGCCGCCGATACGCAATCGGGTACGCGACCTTCGTTCACGCCTGCCGCACCGCCCGACATTGCGCGCGCGTTGTTCGATTACTTCGTTGCGCAGGCGCGTGCGGTCCATCCGCATGTGGCGACCGGGCGATTCGGCGCGGACATGCAGGTATCATTGACCAACGACGGGCCGGTGACATTCTGGCTGCAGATCAAGCCGGCGAACTGATTGATCTCGCCGGTAATTTCCCACTGCAGTCGGCAGATTGACCGGCGCCGTAATGTCGTTAAAATGCAGAACAACATTCAATAATCGAGAGCACGATGAAGCTGTGGAGTGATTCCTTCAAGGACGGAGAAGCGGTTCCCGGCGAGTTCGCTTTTTGCGTGACCGATCCGGTTTCGCATGTCGCGTTGTCGTCGAACAGAAATCCGCATCTGGCATGGAGCGGTGTGCCGCCCGGCACCCGGTCGCTGGCGCTGATCGTTCACGATCCCGATGTGCCGTCGCGCGGCGATGATGTCAATCAGGACGGCAAAACCGTTCCGGCCGATCTGTCGCGCGTGGATTTTTATCATTGGGTGCTGGTCGACATGCCGCCGACGATCGACCGCATCGACGCAGCATCTTTCACCAATGGCGTCACGCCACGCGGCAAGTCCGGGTCGGCCATCGCCGGCTCCCCGATCGATGGCGCGCGTCATGGTCTCAACGATTACACGAGCTGGTTTGCCGCGGACAAGGATATGGCGGGCGACTATTTCGGTTACGACGGCCCTTGCCCGCCATGGAACGATGCGATCGCACATCGTTATATCTTCACGCTGTATGCACTCGACATTCCCGTCGTGCCGGTCGATGGGAAATTTACCGGCCCGCAGGTGCGCACGGCGATTGCCGGCCATGTGCTGGCGCAAGCTGCATTCAGTGCATGGTATTCGCTCAACCCCGATGTACCTGCACCGCCGGCGGAAAAAGCGTGATCGAACTGCTGCTCATCCGCCACGGCGAAACCGAGTGGAATGTCGAAAAGCGCCTGCAAGGGCATCGCGACATTGCACTCAATCGCGAAGGTACGCGCCAGGCCGCCGCACTCGGCCGCGTCCTGCTCGATGAATCGCTCGATGCGCTGTATTCCAGCGACCTGCAGCGCGCATTGCATACCGCGCAGGCGATCGCCATGCCGCGCGGCATGAAGGTGCAACTGGAAGTCGATTTGCGCGAACGCTGCTTCGGCGCATTCGAAGGCCTGATTCATCCGGAAATCAATGCGCAGTATCCGGATGGCTATGCGGCATGGCAGCGGCGCGATGTCGATGCGCGCTATCCGAGCGGAGAATTTCATGCAGAAACACTGCGCGAATTTTCAGCACGCGTGCTGGCCTGCATCACGCGGCTGGCAGCGCATGCCGGCCATCGAAAAATCGCCCTCATCACGCATGGTGGCGTGCTGGACACCGTGTATCGCAACGCCACCGGCATGGGCTACGAGCATCCGCGCAACTTCGATGTGCTCAATGCCAGCATCAATCGCGTGACATGGGACGGTAGCCGTTTCGCTATCGTCAACTGGGCCGACGTCTCGCATCTTGCCCATGCATCGCGCGACGAAATCGACCATCCGCAATAAGACGCGCCGCGACAATTGCAGGCAAGACAACATTTGCCTGTTTTTATAGCAAATTGATTTTGACGGCTGGCGGATACGGCTAAAATAGCGCTTTCCCTTCAACCCGCCTGCGCCGTGAACATCGGTCCTTATTCCCTCGCAAACAACGTATTTGTCGCGCCGATGGCTGGCGTGACCGATCGGCCGTTCCGGCAATTGTGCAAGCAACTGGGCGCGGGCTATGCCGTGTCGGAAATGGCAGCGTCCAATCCGAAGTTGTGGGCCACGGAAAAATCGTCGCGTCGCACCAATCACGATGGCGAGATGGAGCCGAAGGCAGTGCAGATCGCCGGCGCCGATCCAACGATGCTGGCCGAGTGCGCCAGATTCAATGTCGATCACGGCGCTCAGATCATCGACATCAACATGGGTTGCCCGGTCAAGAAAGTCTGCAACAGCTGGTGCGGCTCCGCCTTGCTGCGGCATGAAAGCCTGGTTGCCACGATTCTCGAAGCGGTCGTGTCCGCAGTGGATGTGCCGGTGACATTGAAGTTCCGCACCGGTTGGGATCGCGCCAACAAGAACGCATTGAACATCGCGCGCATTGCCGAGCAAAGCGGCATCGCGATGTTGACGCTGCATGGACGCACACGTGCCGATGGTTATAGCGGCGATGCGGAATACGAGATGATCACTGCGGTCAAGGCAGCGGTATCGATTCCAGTCGTGGCCAACGGCGACATCACGACGCCGGAGAAAGCAAAATACGTTTTGCAAACGACCGGCGCCGACGCGATCATGATCGGTCGCGCTGCGCAGGGGCGGCCATGGATTTTCCGCGAGATCGAACATTTTCTGCGCACCGGCACCTATTTGCCGGCGCCGATGATTTCCGAAGTGCGCGCATTGATGGATGAACATCTGCGTGCGCATTACGCGTTTTACGGCGAGTATCTGGGCGTGCGCACCGCGCGCAAGCACATCGGCTGGTATGTGCGCGATCTGACGGGCGTCGAATCCTTCCGCCAGCACATGAACCGGATCGAGGATTGCGATGCGCAACTGGCAGCGGTAAATACATTTTTCGAATTGCAATTGGCCCATGGCGAACGGTTACAATACCGTCCGGCCGAAGAAAAGCTGGCCGCCTGATCATTCGTCATCGCCAATGACGGCATCGACCCTTCGGCACATCATAAAAGCGCAAGCAACCTAGCAAATGAGCAAAGACAATATTCAAGACGTCGTCAAGAAAAGCCTGGAAAAGTATTTCAAGGATCTTGGCGAGCAGATGCCGTCGAACGTGTATGAAATGGTGGTGTTCACCGTGGAGCGTCCGATTCTGGAAGCAGTGATGGAGCGCGCCGAGGGCAACCAGTCCCACGCGGCCGACATGCTTGGCATCAATCGCAATACGCTGCGCAAAAAGCTGCAGCAGCACGACCTGTTGTAATCTCCGTCCCTTCCTGCCGGCAGGAAGGGAATAACGCAAGGGCGCGTGCCGAAAGCGCTGCTTGCACCCTTGCGTTATTCATTTACTCCCGACACTTCCATCATGATCAAACAAGCTCTCATTTCAGTTTCCGACAAGACCGGCGTACTCGATTTTGCGCGCGCGTTATCCGACATGGGGGTCAACATCCTGTCGACCGGCGGCACTGCAAAATTGCTGGCTGAACATGGCATCAAGGTGACGGAAGTTGCCGACTACACAGGCTTCCCGGAAATGCTCGACGGCCGCGTCAAGACGCTGCATCCGAAAGTACACGGCGGCATTCTGGCGCGGCGCGATTTTCCGGAGCACGTCGCTGCGCTGGCGAAGCACGATATTCCGACCATCGACATGGTCGTCGTCAATCTGTACCCGTTTCAGCAAACCGTCGCGCGCGCAGAATGTTCGCTGGAAGATGCGATTGAAAACATCGATATCGGCGGGCCGGCGATGCTGCGTTCATCGGCCAAGAATCACAAGGATGTCACCGTCATCTGCGATCCGTCAGATTACGCAAAAGTGCTGAGCGAACTGGCTGCGCACAATGGCGAAGTGACTTACGAAACCAAATTCACGCTGGCGAAAAAAGTATTCGCGCACACCGCGCAATACGACGGCGCGATCACCAACTATTTCACATCGCTCGGCGCAGACAAATCGCACACCACGCGCAGTTCGTATCCGGCCACGTTGAATCTGCATTTCGATAAAGTGCAGGAAATGCGCTACGGTGAGAATCCGCATCAGTCGGCCGCGTTCTACCGCGAAACCAATCCGCAGGCAGGCGCGCTCGCCAATTACACGCAACTGCAAGGCAAGGAACTGTCGTACAACAACATCGCCGATGCCGATGCCGCGTGGGAATGCGTGAAGACGTTCGACGAATCGGCCTGCGTCATCATCAAGCACGCCAATCCGTGTGGCGTCGCGATCGGCATCACACCGTTCGAAGCGTATAGCAAGGCGCTGCAAACCGATCCGACTTCCGCGTTTGGCGGCATCATCGCGTTCAACCGCGAGCTGGACGGCAATGCGGCAGAAGCGGTCGCCAAACAATTCGTCGAAGTATTGATCGCACCGTCATTCAGCGAACAGGCGAAGAAAATTTTTGCGTCGAAACAGAACGTGCGCCTGCTGGAAATTCCACTTGGTCACGCAGTAAATAACTACGATTTCAAACGTGTTGGCGGCGGCTTGCTGGTGCAATCGCCGGATGCAAAAAATGTCGCGTTGGCTGAACTGAAAATCGTCAGCAAAAAACAACCGACACCGCAACAGTTACAAGATCTGATGTTTGCATGGCGCGTCGCCAAGTTCGTCAAATCGAACGCGATCGTGTTCTGCGCCAACGGCATGACGATGGGGGTCGGCGCCGGACAGATGAGCCGCATCGATTCCGCCCGCATCGCATCGATCAAGGCGATGAATGCCGGCTTGTCGCTGGTCGGCACGGCAGTCGCGTCCGACGCGTTTTTCCCGTTCCGCGATGGTCTCGATGTCGTGGTTGAAGCGGGCGCGACGTCGGTGATTCATCCGGGCGGTTCGATGCGCGATCAGGAAGTCATCGATGCAGCGGACGAGCACGGCATCGTGATGTTGCTGACCTGGACGCGTCATTTCCGTCATTAATCAGACAAGGTATTCGGCACACGACGAATCCCTGATTTGCCAACGCCTGCGCACACCATGAAAATTCTCGGCATCGATCCCGGCCTGCGCACCACCGGTTTTGGCGTGATCGAAAAGCACGGCAACAAGCTCACTTACATCGCGTCCGGCACCATCAAAACGCCGGATGCCGATTTGCCGCAACGCCTGAAAACCATCCTCGTCAGCGTCGCCGAAGTGATCTGCGACCTATCGTCCCGATTGCGCCGCGATCGAAAAAGTCTTCGTCAACGTCAATCCGCAATCGACGCTGTTGCTCGGCCAGGCGCGCGGCGCGGCGATTTGCGCATTGGTGGGCGCTGACTTGCTAGTGGCGGAATACACCGCCCTGCAGGTCAAGCAGGCGGTCGTCGGCCAGGGCAAGGCGCAAAAAGCGCAGGTGCAGGACATGGTGCAGCGACTGCTGAAGTTATCCGGTTTGCCCGGCACCGATGCAGCTGATGCACTGGGCGTGGCGATCTGCCATGCGCACAGCGGCGAAGCGTTGGCGGCGTTGGCGCGCTGGCGCCGGATCTGGCGAAAAAAGGTTTGCGTGTGCGCGGCGGTCGACTGGTCGGATAGCATGCTGGATTGGCAGCTGTCTTCCACGCGCTTTTCTGCCACAATCATTTCAACGATATTCAACTGTTTCTTTGCAAGGTCATCACGATGATTGGTCGTCTTTCCGGAATTCTTCTTGAGAAAAATCCGCCGCAACTGCTGGTCGATTGCAACGGTGTCGGTTACGAAGTCGAGGTGCCGATGAGCACGTTCTACAATCTGCCGGGCTTGAATGAAAAAGTCGTGCTGCTCACGCATCTGACTGTACGCGAGGACGCGCACATCCTGTTCGGTTTCGGCACCGCGGAAGAACGCAACGTCTTCAAGCAACTGGTCAAAATCACCGGCATCGGCGCGCGTACTGCGCTGTCGATTTTGTCCGGCATGTCGGTCGCGCGATCTGGCGCAAGCGATCACGATGCAGGAAGCCGGACGCCTGACCAAGATTCCTGGCATCGGCAAGAAAACAGCCGAACGTCTGCTGCTGGAATTGAAGGGCAAGCTCGGCGCCGATCTCGGTGCGGCTGGCGGCGTAATTACCAGCGATGCGACATCGGATATTCTGAACGCGTTACTCGCGCTCGGTTATTCCGACAAGGAGGCGATGCTGGCATTGAAACAGGTGCCGCAAGGCAGCGGCGTATCCGACGGCATCAAGCTGGCGTTGAAGGCGCTGTCGAAAGCGTAATTCATCAGTCACCAATCGAACAACTTCAAGCCAGCCAGCTTCAATCAAAACCGCCACGCTACAATGTGACCATGAGTATTCAAACCGACGACTTCAGCGAACAACGCATCATTGCCGCCACGCCCGCTTCCGCCAACGAGGAAGCGATCGAACGCGCGCTGCGCCCGAAACAACTCGACGAATACGTCGGTCAGGAAAAAATCCGCGGCCAGCTGGAAATTTTCATCACCGCGGCCAAGCAACGGCGCGAAGCGCTCGATCACACGTTATTGTTCGGGCCGCCGGGTTTGGGCAAGACCACGCTGGCGCATATCATTGCGCGCGAAATGGGCGTCAATCTGCGTCAGACTTCCGGTCCGGTACTGGAACGCGCCGGCGATCTGGCTGCGTTGCTGACCAATCTTGAAGCCAACGACGTGCTGTTCATCGACGAGATCCATCGCCTGTCGCCAGTCGTCGAAGAAATTCTCTATCCGGCGCTCGAGGACTATCAGATCGACATCATGATCGGCGAAGGTCCGGCGGCGCGTTCGGTGCGTCTCGACCTGCAACCGTTCACTTTGGTCGGCGCCACCACGCGCGCCGGCATGCTGACCAATCCGTTGCGCGATCGCTTCGGCATCGTTGCGCGTCTTGAGTTTTACACGCCGCTCGAATTGACCAAGATCGTTACACGCAGTTCGTCATTGTTGAACGCGCCGATCGATGCAGACGGTGCGTTTGAAATTGCCAAACGCAGCCGCGGCACGCCGCGTATTGCCAATCGCCTGTTGCGCCGCGTGCGCGATTACGCCGAAGTCAAAGGCGACGGAAAAATCACCAAGGCAATGGCCGATGCCGCGCTGGTCATGCTCGACGTCGATCCGGTCGGTTTCGATCTGATGGATCGCAAGCTGCTGGAAGCGGTGCTGTTCAAATTCAACGGCGGTCCGGTCGGGCTCGACAATCTGGCGGCGGCTATTGGTGAAGAACGCGACACGATCGAGGACGTGCTGGAGCCGTATCTGATCCAGCAAGGGTTTCTGCAACGCACACCACGCGGTCGTATTGCAACGCCGGTTGCTTACGCGCATTTCGGCGTGACGGCACCGCAGACCGGACCGAACGGCGAGTTGTGGGGCGGTCAATAAAGATCGTCGCAGCGAGTGCGAACATCGTTCGCATCTCATGCATTTTTATCCGAAAGTAATCAATGCAAATCTGGGTCGATGCCGACGCTTGCCCGTCGGTCATCAAGGACATTCTGTTTCGCGTCGCCGACCGGCTGGAAATCCCGGTCACGCTGGTCGCGAACAAATTGCTGCGTACGCCGCCGTCGCGTTTCATCAAGGCGATCCAGGTGCCGGCCGGGTTCGACGTGGCGGACAACGAGATCGTGCGGTTGACTGAAGCTGGTGACCTGATCGTGACGGCAGATATTCCGCTGGCGTCCGATGTGCTGGAAAAGGGCGGTTACGCGCTCAATCCGCGCGGCGAGTTTTATACAAAAGACAATATCCAGCAATTCCTCACAATGCGTACCTTCATGGATGAATTGCGCAGCAGCGGTGTCGAAACAGGTGGTCCCGCGCCATTCAGCCAGGCGGATACGCGCAATTTTGCCAATCAGCTGGACCGTCATCTGGCCAGGCATTTCAAGCGATCGTAGCTTGTTGTCAATCAGGTAATCACGTCGCCTGTCATAGGCAGTTGCCGGATTGAATTTATTTCATCCGGAATGCTGCTTTTTGCGAACGTTTGTGTCTTTGCAGCACACAAACCTTGTGCAAAAATGTTGCGTCGAAGACAATCAAATTCCTCTCTATCTCCTTGCGAGTCCGCCATGTTGATGTCCACCCAAGCCAATCGATATGCGCATCAGTTGCTGACCGCGCGTGCGAATGCGCAGCAGATTCCCTGTCTGACCAAGGATGCGGAACTGTCGATCACCGATGGCTATGACATCGCCAAGCGGATTGCCGACATCCGCATCGCGCAGGGAGAAATGCCGGTCGGTCGCAAGATCGCCTTTGCCAATCGCAAGACTTCGGCCAACTATGGCGCACGCGAGCCGATCAATGCGCCGGTCTGGGCCTACATCTACGATGACACCGTGCGTTATGCAGACAACAATCACGGCCTGCAAAGTCTGAAAGGTGCAGTGCAACCGCGCATCGCACCGGAAATCGTCTTCAAGCTTGGCAGTACGCCGAAAGTGAATGCGACCGTAGAAGATATTGCCGATTGCATCGAATGGATGACGCACGGATTCGAGTTGTCCGTTTGTCCGTTTCCCGGCTGGAAGTTCGAAGCGGCCGATGCCGTCGCCGCATTCGGCCTGCACGGATCACTGGTGCTTGGCGAGCCGCACATGCTGTCGGAAGGCACGCGTCGCCATCTGGGCGACATCCTGACCAATGTCAGTGTGTCGCTGTCGTACAGCGAAGGGACGGAATACACCTTGCACAGCGCAGGCTTCGGCAGCAACGTGCTGGACAATCCGGTGCATGCAGTCTGGCATCTGCATCAAATGCTGAAAGAGCAGCCGCAGTTTGCGCCGCTCGCTGCTGGCGAGTTGATTGCGACCGGTACGTTGACCGACGCTTATCCGATCAAGGCCGGGCAGACCTGGTCGACGGCATTCTCCGGTGTTGCGTTGCCGGGTTTGACGCTGTCGTTCGTTTGACGATGTGACATGAATGAAAACCTGCGTACGGTGCCGGTAATGAAAAAGGGCGACTGATCAGTCGCCCTTTTTATTTGCGCCGATGTGACGCACCGAAATTGATTGACGATCTATCGTCACGCAGCCTTGTAGTCGATTGCTGCGCGCGAACTGGAGTGCGACAGCGCCGCATGCTGGGTTGTGCTGGAGACGACCACGTTGTCGTCGAGCTTGAAGACGCTGACGATCTGCGCCAGCTTGTCGGCCTGATCGCGCAGCGATTGCGATGCAGCGGCGGCTTCCTCGACCAGCGCGGCGTTCTGCTGCGTGACCTGATCCATCTGGCCGATCGCCGTGTTGACCTGCTCGATGCCGGAACTTTGTTCCTGGCTGGCGGACATGATCTCGTTCATGATATCGGTCACATGCCGGATGCTGCCAACGACATCGTCCATCGTCTTGCCGGCTTCGGCCACCAGCTTGCTGCCGGCATCGACGTTGTTGACCGAATCGTCGATCAATCCCTTGATTTCCTTCGCGGCGGCGGCGGAGCGTTGCGCGAGGCTGCGGACTTCGGCGGCGACGACGGCAAAGCCGCGTCCCTGTTCGCCGGCGCGTGCTGCCTCGACTGCGGCATTCAACGCAAGAATGTTGGTTTGGAAGGCGATGCCGTCGATGACGCCGATGATGTCGACAATCTTGCGCGACGAGCCGTTGATGGCGCCCATCGTATCGATCATTTCCTTGACGACTGCACCGCCCTTTTCGGCGACGGTGGAGGCCGACACGGCAAGCTGGTTTGCCTGCTGCGCGTTTTCGGCATTCTGCTTGACTGTCGAGGTCAGTTCTTCCATTGATGAGGCGGTTTCTTCCAGCGAGGCGGCCTGCTGCTCGGTGCGCGACGACAGATCCAGATTGCCGCTGGCGATTTCTGCCGATGCGTTGTTGATGAAGTCGGTGCCGGCTTTCACGTCGATCACGATTTTCTTCAGGCCGTCGTTCATGCCGCCGAGTGCGCGCATCAGGTCGCCGATTTCATCTCTGGATGGCTTGCCGGTATCGCCGGTCAGGTCGCCGTCCGCCGCACGGCTGGCGACATCGATTGCGGCCTGCAGCGGCCGCGTGATGCTGCGCGTGATGACGATGGCGCAGGTTGCGCCCAGCAGGATCAGCAGCACGCCCAGCCCGATCATCAGGTTCCAGCTGCGTTGATGCGCTGCATCGATATCGAGGGAAATCTGATCGATGGCCTTGCGCTGGACGGACAGGAATTCAAGCACTTTTTCCTGATAGGCCTTGGCGGATGGCAGAAACACCTCGAGATAAACACGTTCGGCTTCCGCCTTGTTGCCGTCCTTCTTCGCATTCATGACGGCTTCTTTTGCCTTCTGGTAGGTTTTGCGCAGATCGACCGAATCCTGGTACAGCTTGCGTTCCGCGTCGTTGGTGATCATGCCTTCCAGACTTTTCAGCAGCGCGCCGCCTTGCTTGACGCTGTCCGCAATGACGTCGGCAAAAACGTCGGAGAGAGTGTCATCGGTGCTGCGCGCAATCATCGATGTGCGCGCAATGGCGGAATAGATGAAGACGTACCAATCGGATGTGATGCGCTCCTTGGCGAGCGGTTTTTCCATCATCAGACGGGTCGCCTCGGCATTCTGTCGCGCATGGACCAGTGCAATCGCGGTGGAAGTGACGGAGAGCGCGAGTACCAGTATGAAACCGATGGCAAGGCGTGTGCCGATTCTGAAATTCGATAGAAAGCTCATGGGATTTGTCTCTTTAGAAGATCGTATTAATGGAGGAGCGCAAAAATCAGATTGCTATCGTGCAAGTCTAAGATAATCCTGTTTCCCTGAGCAAACTTTGTGGCCCGGTGTGGCAGGAATGCGTCATCCGCTTTACATTGTTTTGCATTCCGCCCGCTTCCTTGTCGAAGACATATCGCATTGTGGCAACGCATGCCGACGGCGGAACCTTTCTTGCCGTAAACGCATCAATCAGGAGTGGCGGCGTTCGCCGCCTGGCCGGCACATCCCGGCTTCACTCAGGCAGCAAGGAGAAAATCATCGATCAGGCCGAAACAGCCATCCTGTCGTCCGCCGTGCCGGACAATGATCCATGGCCGCTGACGGTTGCCACCTATAACATCCACGGTGCGGTCGGAACGGACCGGCGTTTCGATCCACAACGCATTGCGGATGTTCTGCTCGAAATGGGCGCCGATGTCATTGCATTGCAGGAAGTGCCGCTTGGCGGAACCATGCGCGAAAACGTATTGACCCTGTTGCGGCAGGCCACGGGTTTTCACACGGTGGAAGGGCCGACGCGCGATACGCCCGAACGCCGTTACGGCAACGCGATCCTGAGCCGCTATCCGGTCGTTGCCACGCGTGGGATCGATCTCTCGTTCGGCAGTCGCGAACCGCGCGGCGCACTGGATGCCGATCTCGATTGCAACGGCCATCCATTGCGCATTGTTGCAACGCATCTGGGTTTGCGTCCGGCCGAGCGGCGCGACCAGATCAAACGTCTGCTGCAGGTGTTCGATACCGACCGCATGCCGGTGATCATGATGGGCGACGTCAACGAGTGGTTTGTATGGGGACGGCCTCTGCGCTGGCTCGTTTCCCGGTTCGACGTGGTGCCGGCAGTGCGGACCTTTCCTTCGCGCCTGCCGGTTTTTGCGCTGGATCGCATCTGGATCAATCCGCCCGATCGCTTGTTGCGGATCGAAGTGCATGCGACACCGCTGGCGCGCCGCGCCTCGGATCATCTGCCGTTGATTGCGCACATCGACGGTTAGTGCATCAATCGCGTTCGGCAAGTAAAAAAGCGCAGCGTGATTGCACACGCTGCGCTTTTTTTACGCCGCAGGAGACTACAGTTTGGAAAACTGTTCGCGCAGTTTTTCCAGCGTTGCCGAGAAGTTTGCGACACGCTCTTTTTCCTGCGCCACGACTGCCGCCGGCGCGCGCGCGACAAAACTTTCGTTGCCCAGCTTCGCATTCGCCTTCGTGATTTCACCATCAAGACGCGTGATCTCTTTGGTCAAACGTTCACGTTCGGCTGCCACGTCGATTTCAACCTTCAGCATCATTTTTGCTTCGCCGACCACGGAAACAGGTGCTGGCGATTCGGGCAGCTTGTCGGCCACGGTGACTTCCGACAGTTTTGCCAGCGATTGCAGGTATGGCGCGAACGATTGCAGGCGCGCAGCCTGTTCGGCACTGTTCGCTTCCATGATCAACGGCACGCGCAATGCCGGCGACAATTGCATTTCGCCGCGCAGGTTACGCGCCGCATCGGTCATTGCTTTCAATTCCTGCATCCACGCTTCGGCCTGCTCGTCGAGCTTGTCTTGCTGGGCTTCCGGATATTTTTGCAACATAATCGAATCGCCGGCCGGATTGAGCTTGATGCCGGTCAGCGGCGCGACGGTTTGCCACAACGCTTCGGTGATGAACGGGATGACCGGATGCGCGAGGCGCAGGATCGTTTCCAGTACGCGCAGCAAGGTGCGACGTGTCGCGCGCTGTTGTGCTTCGCTACCGGTCTGGATCTGCACCTTGGCGACTTCCAGATACCAGTCGCAGTATTCGTCCCAGATGAACTGGTACAGCGACGAGGCGATGTTGTCGAAACGATAGTCGGCAAAACCTTTCGCAATATCGGCTTCGGTGCGCTGCAATTTTGAAACGATCCAGCGATCGGCCTGCGAGAAATCGGTGTAGCCGCCGGGCTCACAATCGCCGGCTGCACATGGTGCATCACGGAAGCCGCAATCATGGCCTTCGCAATTCATCAGCACGAAGCGCGTGGCATTCCACAGCTTGTTGCAGAAGTTGCGATAGCCTTCGCAGCACGACCGAGATCGAAGTTGATGTTGCGGCCGAGCGACGCGTAGCTCGCCATCGTGAAGCGCAATGCGTCCGTGCCGTAGGCGGAAATGCCGGCGGCGAATTCCTTGCGCGTGGCCTTGTCGATGCTGGCGGCTTGTTTCGGATTCATCAGACCGGCAGTGCGTTTTGCGGCCAGTTCATCGACCGTGATGCCGTCGATCAGGTCGATTGGATCGAGCGTGTTGCCCTTGGACTTTGACATCTTCTGGCCGCTGGAATCGCGCACCAAGCCATGCACATACACGGTATGGAATGGCACCTTGCCGGTGAAGTGCGCGGTCATCATGACCATGCGCGCAACCCAGAAGAAGATGATGTCGAAACCGGTGACGAGTACCGACGACGGCAGGAATGCCTTGTAGTCTGGGGTTTCTTCCGGCCAGCCGAGTGTCGAGAATGGCACCAGCGCCGACGAGAACCATGTATCGAGCACATCGTCGTCGCGCTTCAATGCGCCGGTATAACCTGCTGCAGCGGCTTTGGCTTTCGCTTCGGCCTCGTCATGCGCGACGTAGTAATTACTCTGGTCGTCATACCACGCCGGAATTTGATGGCCCCACCACAATTGACGCGAGATGCACCAGTCCTGAATGTTGTTGAGCCACTGGTTGTAAGTCGTGCTCCAGTTTTCCGGAATGAATTTGACTTCGCCATCTGCGACTTTTTCCAGCGCGACTTCGGCGATCGATTTACCCGGGAAGAATGTGCCTTCCGGTGCGGGCTTGCTCATCGCGACAAACCATTGATCGGTCAGCATCGGTTCGATCACGACGTTGGTGCGATCGCCGCGCGGTACCATCAGTTTGTGCGGCTTTACCAGTTCGAGCAGGCCTTGCGCGTCGAGATCGGCGACGATCTGTTTGCGCGCGATGTAACGATCCATGCCCTGATAGGCGGCCGGTCCGTTTTCGTTGATCTTCGCATCCAGCGTCAGAATGCTGATCTTGTCCAGATTGTGACGTTGACCGACAGCGTAATCGTTGAAGTCATGCGCCGGTGTAATCTTCACGCAACCGGTGCCGAAATTCTTGTCGACATATTCGTCAGCAATCAATGGAATTTCGCGATCGCACAACGGCAGTTTCAACATCTGGCCGACCAGTTGCTGATAACGCGTATCGGTTGCGTCAACCGCGACGGCAACGTCGCCCAGCATCGTTTCCGGCCGCGTGGTGGCGACGACGATGAAGTTGCGCTCTTCCCATTCGGTGGCATTACCTTCTTCGTCGAATGCAATCGGGAACTGGTATGTGGAGCCATCCGCCAGCGGATAACGGATGTTCCACATGTGACCGTCTTCTTCTTCCGACACGACTTCCAGATCCGACACTGCAGTGCCGAGCACCGGATCCCAGTTGACCAAGCGTTTGCCGCGATAGATCAGACCTTGCTCGACCAGCTTGACGAACACGTCGGTGACCACTTTCGAACGCGGTTCATCCATCGTGAAATATTCACGGCTCCAGTCGGCCGACGCGCCGATGCGGCGCATTTGCCCGGTGATGGTCGAGCCGGATTTCTCTTTCCATTCCCAGACTTTTTCCAGGAATTTTTCACGGCCCAGATCGTGGCGTGAAATCTTTTGCGCATCGAGTTGGCGCTCAACGACGATCTGGGTCGCGATGCCGGCGTGATCGGTGCCGGGAATCCATGCGGTATTAAAGCCGCGCATGCGGTGATAGCGCGTCAGACCATCCATGATCGTCTGATTGAACGCATGCCCCATGTGCAGCGTGCCGGTCACATTCGGCGGCGGCAGCTGGATGCTGAACGCCGGTTTGCCGGCATCGGTTGTCGCGGTGAAATATCCGCGGGTTTCCCATTCGGTGCGCCAGAACGCTTCTATGTCGGCGGGATCGAAAGATTTGGCTAATTCCATGATTTTGCTGTGAATTGAATCGAATCGAGCATTATAAGTGACTAAGCATGCATGAGGCATGGTTCGCGTTGTGGCGCATTGGGTTGCCGGTCGGGCCATGCGTGAAGATTCGGCACGAATACTGTTGATTCATCCAGCTAATGCGACGCTGCCCGGTATAATCGGCGGATGCAAAATCTTCTTCACAATCTGAATCCCGAGCAACTCGCCGCCGTCACACTTCCCGCACAACCTGCACTGATTCTGGCCGGCGCCGGATCGGGCAAAACGCGCGTGCTGACCACCCGCATCGCGTGGCTGATCCAGACCGGCCAGGTCTCGCCGGGCGGGATTCTCGCCGTCACGTTTACCAACAAGGCAGCGAAGGAAATGATGACGCGGCTGTCGGCGATGATGCCGATCAATACGCGCGGCATGTGGATCGGGACCTTTCACGGATTGTGCAATCGCTTGTTGCGCGCGCATTATCGCGACGCGGCGTTGCCGCAGACGTTTCAGATTCTGGATTCGCAGGATCAACTGTCGATGATCAAACGCCTGCTGAAGGCGAACAACATCGACGACGAAAAGTATCCGCCGCGCAATTTGATGTATTTCATCAACGGTGCAAAAGACAACGGCTTGCGCGCGAAAGACCTGGAAGCGCACGATGATTACAACCGCAAGCTGGTCGAGCTGTACGACATCTACGACCAGCAATGCCAGCGCGAAGGCGTGGTCGATTTTGCCGAACTGCTGTTGCGCACGTATGAACTGCTGAGTCGCAACCAACCGCTGCGCGAACATTACCAATCGCGCTTCAAGCACGTGCTGGTCGACGAGTTTCAGGATACGAACAATCTGCAATACAACTGGCTGAAGCTGATGGCCGGCACGCAGGGTGCCGTGTTTGCCGTCGGCGACGATGATCAAAGCATTTACGCATTCCGCGGCGCGAACGTCGGCAACATGAGCGCGTTCGAGCGCGAGTTCAAGGTCGAGAACCTGATCAAGCTGGAGCAGAACTACCGTTCGCACGGCCACATTCTCGATACTGCCAACACGCTGATAGCCAACAACACCAAACGTCTCGGCAAGAATCTGCACACCGACGCCGGTCATGGCGAACAGGTGCGGATTTATGAATCGACCAGCGATTTGCAGGAAGCGCAGTGGATCATCGAGGAAGCGAAAAGCCTGATCGCCGAAGGCGCAGCGCGCAGCGATATCGCTGTGCTGTATCGCTCCAATGCGCAATCGCGCGTGATCGAACATGCGCTGTTCTCAGCCGGCATTCCGTATCGCGTCTATGGTGGCCAGCGCTTTTTCGAACGCGCCGAAGTCAAGCATGCAATCGGCTATCTGCAGTTGATGGATAACCTGCATAACGATTCCGCATTTTTGCGCGTGGTGAATTTTCCGACGCGCGGCATCGGCGCGCGTTCGATCGAACAGTTGCAGGATGCGGCCAAACAGTACGGTATTTCCCTGTACGCGGCGGTGCCGTATGTGACGGGCAAGTCCGGCACGTCGCTCGGTGCATTCGTCAAACTGATCGAAGGTGCGCGCGTCGAAACGCAGCATCTGCCGTTGCCGGAAATGGTGCAGGTCGTGCTCGATGCGAGTGGTTTGATCACGCATTACCAGAATGAAAAAGAAGGTGCGGATCGCATCGAAAATCTGGAGCAGGTTGTCAGCGCCGCGAGCCTGTTCGTGTCGGAAGAAGGTTTCGGTCACGACGCGCCGGCACAGATGGGGCCGCGCAGTCAGGCGGCCGAAGGTTTGGCCATCACCACGCAGGATGGCATCGAAGTTCTGGATGCCGATGCACCGTTGCCGACCGTGATGTCGCCGTTGTCTGCCTTCCTGTCGCACGCATCGCTGGAAGCCGGCGACAATCAGGCGCAGGCCGGACAGGATGCATTGCAAATGATGACCGTGCATTCGGCCAAGGGGTTGGAGTTCGATGCGGTCTTCATTACCGGACTGGAAGAAGGCTTGTTCCCGCACGAGAATTCGCAGAAGGAAGAGGGTGGCGTCGAGGAAGAACGTCGCCTGATGTACGTTGCAATCACGCGTGCCAAGCGTCGCCTTTATATCAGCTTTTCTCAGACGCGCATGCTGCACGGCCAGACACGCTACAACCTGCGCTCACGCTTCTTTGACGAGATGCCGGAGGATTCGCTGAAGTGGTTGTCGCCGAAATTGCAGCCGCCACAGCCTCGCTGGTTCGCGCATCCGAAAGCGGCATGGGAAGATGCGCTTGGCGTGGGCACCAACCAGATTGCACAGAATATCGTCAAGACGGATATCGGCTGGCGCATCGGTGAATCGGTTGCGCATGCCAAGTTCGGCGAAGGCGTGATTGTCAACATCGAAGGCAGCGGCGGCAATGCGCGTGCGCATATCAATTTCGGCAAGCATGGAATGAAGCTGCTGGATCTCAGCGTCGCCAAACTCGACAAGATCGCCGGCTGACGGCAGGAAGATGCTGCAGGTTAATGACCTGCAGCGTGGTTCGTCAGGACGGCAGCGGTTCCGGCGGTCCGCCGAACATCCACGTATAGGTTGGATAAAACGAGCAGTACATGATGATCGTCAGCATCAATGACATCGGCAGCAGAATGAACACCGATGCACTCGGCGAATTGAGCAGCAGGCCGATGATCGAACTCACCAGCACCGGCATGATCATGCCGATCGCCACCCACGCCAGACCGTAGACAAGAAACGCCTTGCCGGCGCGACGCACGGCAAAGAAGCTGTAGAAGACAGCCTTGCCCACACCCATTCCCTGCCAGCCGATCAGCGGCGCCGCATACCAGAACGCCATTGCCGCCGGCGTGTACAACAGCGCGGCGAACAGCATGGCCAGCGTCATGTTCGAGTTGCGCACGGTTTCTGCATCGATGGCGACCTGGCCGGTGATTGCCTGCCAGAAAATACCGCCATCGACGATGCTGGAAGCGCCGACTGCAATGATCGCCGCCAGCAGATACAGGGTGCCGAGCTTGATCAGCGTGCGCACCGCCGGCGAGCGGAATCCGACCAGCAGCAGGTTCGGATAGACACGCTTGCCGGTTTCGATATGCACGCAGGCATGCATGAAGGTCATCGAAAACAGCGGCACCAGAATCAGCGGCAGCAACTGGCCGATAACCGGAATGATGCCGAGTGCGAGCATCAGGAACATGTAGCCGAAGAAGAGCGTCGACAATTCGGCAGGCCGCTTGCGAAAAATCGCAAAGCCTTCCTTGATCCATAACCAGCCGGTTTTTGCAGGTAGTGTGTCCATCATCCAGCCGTGGTGAAAAGAGGGGGCGCACCATGTTCGATGCGCAGGCGCAGAATCCGTTCGAAATGCGCCGGATCGTGCGGCGTCAGCATTTCCGCATCGCGCGGCATGTGGAAATCGTACAGCCGCGACAGCCAGAAGCGCAATGCACCGGCGCGCAGCATCGTTTGCCAGGCGGCTTGTTCCGCCGCAGTGAACGGCCGTACCGCATGATACGCGTCAAGCAGTGCGCGCACGCGTGCCGGATCGAGTTCGCCGCTGTCGATGTCGATGCACCAGTCGTTGACGGTGACGGCGACATCGAACAGCCAGGTATCCCAGCCCGCAAAATAGAAATCGAAAAAGCCGGTCAGTTGCTCGCCGTCAAACATCACATTGTTGCGAAACAGGTCCGCATGGATCGGGCCGCTCTGCAGCTGGCAGCAGGTGGTGGAGCCGGCGAAGTCGTTCTGGAAAGCCATTTCCGCTGTCAGCAGCTGTTTCTGTTTCGCGGACAAATAAGGTATCGCGACGGGCGCGGTCTCGTTCCACCAGTCCAGCCCGCGCAGGTTCGGCTGCCGGATCGGGAAATCCTCGGCGGCGAGATGCATGCGCGCCAGCATTGCGCCGACCGCCGCGCAATGCACGGGTTGCGGCGCGAGCTGGCAATCGCCGTTGAGTCGCGTGACGATCGCGGCCGGTTTGCCGTGCAGCGCATTGATGATGGCGCCGTCGCGGCTGGCAATCGGCGCCGGCACCGCGACGCCGCGTTCGGCCAGATGACGCATCAGGTTCAGGTAGAACGGCAATTGTTCGAACGTCAGTTTCTCGAACACGGTCAGCACGTATTCGCCGCTGTCCGTCGTGATGAAGAAATTGGTGTTCTCGATGCCGGATGAAATGCCCTTGATCGCGTGCGCCTTGCCGAGATCGAACTGCGTGATCCAGCGGGTAAGGTCATCCAGGCTGACCGGTGTGAATACTGCCATGGGAATAGAAAGATGAATGAGTGATGTGGTTCGGTCCGGTCACAAAAAATAACGCACCTGACGTGCGTTATTTTTCATGAAATGTCGCGTGATCTCGCCGCGATTATCTGGCGGGAGCCGGTGGCAGTGTTTGCGCAGGATCCGGTGCAGGCCTGTCGTGCGGCGGTCCGAAGGTACCTACCTCGAACTGGACCGGACGCGATTCAGGACTTTGCGCATCGCCGCGCATGGCGCCCGGCGCATCGTTCGGCTGGGCGTAATACGTGGAGCGCCCGGTCTTTACCTTGACCTCGGTCACGCGTCCCTGCGATTTTTTCTCGGTGATTGCCTTCCGGCTGTCCGGCGGGGTGATCGTTACCGCAGGCGCTTCGTCTTCTTCCAGCGTCATCGTTTGCGGTGGCGGCGGGACATTGGCGGACGGCACGTTCGATTGTGCGCCGGCAAACACAGGCACTGCGAAGATCGCAGCGGAAATCGTGACAACAGGCCAGAATCTGAATGTGCGCATAGTGTTTGAATAAGCCGTTGGGAATGAGGGATGAAACAAGGGCTTCATTGTAGCAAACCGGCCCGGGCCTGCAGGAAATAGTTCGCGCTTTTCATTGCGACAAGCTTTCGGTGGTGGCACATGGGTTTGCATGCTGCGCCTGCGGGGCCGTGCCGATTGCCTCTCGCGCAATTCCGCTTTGCAAACTCTGCCATAATCGTAGCCGTTTGCTGTCAGGCATCGCGCAGTGCTGCCGCCATGACGGAGCCTTTGTGCGCGCCAGCGTTCTTCTCCTACTGAATTTCTATGAACAAAACCCTGTTACTCGTCGACGGCTCCAGCTATTTGTATCGTGCGTTCCACGCCATGCCGGATCTGCGCAATGCGGAAGGCGCGCCGACCGGCGCCATCTACGGCATGATCAACATGCTGCGCCGCCTGCGCAAGGATTATCCGAGTGCATGCATGGCCTGCGTATTCGATGCCAAGGGCAAGACGTTTCGCGACGATCTGTATCCGGAATACAAGGCGCAGCGCGCATCGATGCCGGAGGATCTCGTGCGCCAGATCGAACCGATCCACGAAGCGGTGCGTGCAATGGGCTGGCCGATCCTGATGGTCGACGGCATCGAGGCGGACGACGTGATCGGCACGCTGGCGATCGAAGCGGTAAAGAGCGGCATGACCGCCGTCGTATCGACCGGCGACAAGGATCTGGCGCAGTTGGTGAACGAGCATGTCACGCTGATCAACACGATGAGCAACGAGAAGCTCGACCGCGAAGGCGTCATCGCCAAGTTCGGCGTGCCGCCTGAACGCATTGTCGATTACCTGACGCTGATCGGCGACACCGTCGACAATGTGCCCGGCGTCGACAAGGTCGGGCCGAAAACAGCGGTCAAATGGTTGACGCAGTACGGCACGCTCGACGGCATCGTCGAACATGCGGCGGAGATCAAGGGCGCAGTCGGCGAAAACCTGCGGCGCGCGCTCGACTGGCTGCCGCAGGCGAAGACGCTGATCACGGTCAAGACCGATTGCGATCTGTCCGCGCACATGGCGTCGATCGAGGCATCGCTGGAGCAGAAGCCCGAAGACATCGAGGCCATGATTGCCTTCTTCAAGCGCAACGGCTTCAAAAGCTGGCTGCGCGAATTGACGGAGACGACGCAGCAGGCCGATGCCCCTGCGCCTGCCGCTGCGGGCGCGCCGCAAGGCGGATTGTTCGACGAGGCCGCAGCGGAAGTGGAACGGCATTATGAAACGATCCTGACAGAAGCCGATCTGGATCGCTGGCTGCAGAAAATCGATGCCGCGCAACTGACATCGGTCGATACCGAAACGACATCGCTGGAGCCCATGCAGGCGCAACTGGTCGGCATCTCGCTGTGCTGCGAACCCGGCGTGGCGGCGTACATCCCCGTTGCGCATCGCTATCAGGATGCGCCGCAGCAATTGTCGCGCGACGCCGTCCTGCAGAAATTGCGTGCATGGCTGGAGGATGAAACAAAACCGAAGGTCGGCCAGAATCTCAAATACGACAGTCATATCTTCGCCAATCACGGCGTCAGCCTGCGCGGCATCGTGCACGACACGCTGCTCGAATCGTATGTATTCGAATCGCATCGCAGCCACGACATGGACAGCCTCGCGCTGCGCCACCTGAATCGCAAGACCATCACATTCCAGGAGGTGTGCGGCAAGGGCGCATCGCAACTCTGTTTCGATCAGGTCGAAATCGGACGCGCCACCGAATATGCGGCGGAGGATGCGGACATCACCCTGCAACTGCATCAACGCATGCTGCCGCACGTCGCGGAAGATGCCGGACTGACGTTCATTTACGAACAGATCGAACTGCCGACCGCGGTCGTGCTGCAGAAGGTCGAGCGCAATGGCGTCCTGATCGATCCGGCGCTGCTGGCGACGCAATCGAACGAACTCGGCAAGCGCATGCTCGATATCGAGAAATCGGCCTACGAACTTGCAGGACAGCCGTTCAACCTGAATTCGCCCAAGCAGATCGGCGAGATTTTCTTTGAAAAACTGAAGCTGCCGGTCGTCAAGAAGACACCGTCCGGCACGCCGTCCACCGATGAGGAAGTGCTGCAGAAACTGGCGGAAGATTATCCGCTGCCGAAGGTCCTGCTCGAATATCGCGGCCTGTCGAAACTGAAATCGACCTACACCGACAAACTGCCGAAGATGATCGACCAGACCACGGGACGCGTGCATACCAACTATGCGCAGGCGGTTGCGGTGACGGGCCGGCTGTCGTCGAACGAGCCGAATCTGCAGAACATTCCGATTCGCAATGCCGAAGGCCGCCGCATTCGCGAGGCGTTCGTCGCGCCGCCCGGCAGCGTGATCGTGTCGGCCGATTATTCGCAGGTCGAACTGCGGATCATGGCGCATATTTCCGAAGACGAGAACATGCTGCGCGCCTTCGCCGAAGGCGAGGATATTCACCGCGCAACGGCGGCGGAAATCTTCAGCGTGGCAACCACCGAGGTCAGCAGCGAACAGCGCCGTTACGCGAAGGTCATCAACTTCGGCTTGATCTACGGCATGAGCGCGTTCGGTCTGGCCGGCAATCTCGGCATCGAGCGTTCGGCCGCGCAAAGCTATATCGAAAAATACTTCTACCGTTTCGCCGGCGTGAAGCGATACATGGACGAGACGCGCCTGGAAGCGAAGGCGCGCGGTTACGTGCAAACCGTGTTCGGCCGCCGCCTGTGGCTGCCGGAAATCAATTCGCCGAACGGGCCACGCCGTCAGGGCGCCGAGCGCGCCGCGATCAATGCCCCGATGCAGGGCACGGCCGCCGACCTGATCAAGCTGTCGATGATCGCAGTGCAGGGCTGGCTGGAATCCGAAAAACTGCAGTCGAAGATGATCATGCAGGTGCACGATGAACTGGTGCTGGAAGTGCCGGAAGCCGAGCTTGCACTGGTGCGGGAGAAACTGCCGCAACTGATGGCCGGCGTCGCGCAACTGAAGGTGCCGCTGATTGCAGAAGTCGGCGTCGGCAACAACTGGGACGAGGCGCACTAGCCACGCACATGCGCGAAGCGCGCAATGGCTGCGCCGCCCGGATCGTCGCCTGTCCTTTTGATGCTGCCGTTCATGCATGGCGTGATGCGGCAGCGAATGATTTCAATGGAACATCATCACTCGCTGGAGGAATGCAATGGAAAACATGAAAGAGGATTTCGATAGCCTGGTCGCCAAAACGTCATTGTCCGATGGCGTCGATCGACGCGGCTTTCTGCGCGCGGCGGTGGGCACCGGTTTCGCGGCATCCGTGTTGCCGGTATGCGCGCAAAGCGTGATCAAGACCGACGACAAGGGACTGACCGCCGGTGCGATCACCATCGATGTGAATGGACAGGCGATCCCGGTTTATCGCGCGCAGCCGGCCGGCAAGACCAATCTGCCAGTGGTGCTGGTAATCTCGGAAATCTTCGGCGTGCATGAATACATCGCCGATGTCGCGCGGCGCTTCGCCAAGCTCGGCTATCTGGCCCTTGCGCCGGATTTGTTCGTGCGTCAGGGTGATCCCGGTGCGTACAAATCGATTGCGGAATTGCAGAAGGAACTCATTGCCAAGGTGCCGGACATGCAAGTGATCGGCGATCTGGATGCCATCGTTGCATGGGCCGGCAGCAACGGCGGCAATGTGAGCAAACTCGGCATCACGGGTTTCTGCTGGGGCGGTCGGATCACGTGGCTGTATGCGGCGCACAATCTGCGCGTCAAGGCCGGCGTGGCGTGGTACGGGCGGCTGGTCGGCAACAACACGCCGCTCACGCCGACCAATCCGATCGATATCGCAGCCGGCCTGAAGGCGCCGGTTCTCGGCCTGTACGGCGCGCAGGACGGCGGCATCCCGGTCGAGACCGTGGCGCAAATGCAGGAAGCGCTGAAACAGGGCAGCAGCAAATCGGAGTTCGTGGTGTTCAAGGATGCCGGCCATGCATTCCACGCCGACTATCGTCCGAGTTACGTGGAATCCGCCGCGAAGGAAGGCTGGCAGCGCTGCGTGGCGTGGTTCAAAACGCACGGCGTGGGCTGATCCGGTTTCATCGCGATCCGCGCGGCGACAGGGCGATTCTCCTGTCGTCGCGTTTTTTATTTGCCGAAACAGCCGGGATATGCTTTAATTTGCAACTTTGTTGCATCTAATCTGCGGAGTCGAAAATTAATTCCACGCTTGTTTCCATCCTGTTGACCACTGCGATCTCGGGTGTATTCAGTATTTCCGCCGCCGCGCTGTTTTCGTTTTCGTTCCTGTCGAAGCTGATCGACCGCATGGTCAGCCTGTCTGTCGGTATCCTGCTGGCGACATCGTTGCTGCATGCATTGCCCGAAGCGTTTGAATCGAATGCGGATACGCATGTGCTGTTTGCGATCCTGCTGGCCGGCCTGCTGGGATTTTTTCTGCTGGAAAAATTCGCGATCATGCGGCACTCGCATCATCACGAAGACGACGGTCACGGGCATGCGCACGGGCACGATGCGCAGGAAGCCGGTGCATCCGGCTGGATGATTCTGGTCGGCGACAGCCTGCACAATTTCACCGATGGCATTCTGATCGCGGCCGCATTCCTCGCCAATCCGCATCTCGGTATCCTGACCGGTCTTGCGATCATCGCGCACGAGATTCCGCAGGAGATCGGCGATTTCATCGTGCTGCTGAATGCCGGCTTCACGCGCCGCCGCGCGTATACCTACAACATCATTTCGGGCCTGACCGCCGTGGTCGGTGGCCTGGTCGGTTACGTGATGCTGGATCAGTCGCAGCAGTGGATTCCGTATGTCCTGGTGTTTGCGTCATCGGGATTCATCTACATCGCCGTCAGCGATCTGATGCCGCAGATGCAGCGCCGTGCGACGCTGCGCGAGACGATTCCGCAGATTACATTGATCGCACTCGGTGTCGCGATCGTCGTCTTTCTGACGCGCCACACGCACTGAGGTTGAAGCGGAAGGTCGTCGATTCAGGCGACCGGTCGCGAAGGATCGGCGCACCATTCACTCCATGAACCCGGATACAGTGCCGCGCCGGACAGGCCGGCAATTTCCAGCGCCAGCAGATTGTGGCAGGCGGTCACGCCGGAGCCGCATTGCATGATCGCGCCGGACGGCTGTTCAATCAACTGATTCCATTCCTCCCGCAGCCGGTCTGCCGGTTTGAAGCGGCCGTCGGCCTGCAGGTTGTCCTTGAAGAAGCGATTCTTCGCATCCGGAATATGCCCGCCGACCGGGTCCAGCGTTTCGTTCTCGCCGCGAAAGCGATCCGGCGCGCGTGCATCGATCACGGTGCGCGTACCTTCCTTCAGGTTATCAAGAATAGCGTTTGCATCGACCGATGCGACCAGCGACGGCTTGCCGCTCAGCGTGCCTGACGGACGCGGCGACGTTTCGACGGACAGAAACATGCCGTGCGCCAGCCACGCCGGCAGGCCACCATCGAGCACCGCGACGGCTTCATGTCCGGCCCAGCGCAGCATCCACCACAGGCGTGCGGCAAACATGCCGCCATGCGCATCGTAGGCGACGACCTGCGAATCGTCATTGATGCCCCAGCGTCGCAATGTCTGGATGAACGCCGTACGATCCGGCAGGGGATGACGGCCGCGGAATCTGCCGTCCGGCCCGGTCTTGTCGCCGGCCAGTTCGCTGTCGAGATGCGCGAACTGCGCATTCGGAATATGGCCTTCTGCATACGCAGTGCGGCCGGCTCCCGGATTGGACAGGTCGTGACGGCAATCGAGCACGATCCAGTTCGGTTCGAATACATGTTCGGCCAGTTCTGCCGCGGAAATCAGTGTGGTGAAAGCCATGCGCTGTCCTCGATATTGGCCGGTCATCGCATGCGGTATCGATCCATGTCGATCCATGTCGATCGAGGCCGCATCGATTCAGTTCAATGGCCGGGTTAAAGTTCTGTCGCGATCGGATCGACCGGCGGCAATGTCCTTGCGGTGCTTGTGCTGCGGATATTGTAGAACGTGGCGACGATGCCGCTGGCGAGAATGATGCCGATGCCGATCCAGCCCGGCAACCCCGGCGCATCGGCCCAGACAAGAATGCCCCACAGGCTGGCGAACACGATGCCCGTGTATTGCAGGTTGGCGGTAACCAGCGTGTTGCCGAGCCGGTAGGCGCGCGTCATGGCCATTTGCGCAATCGCGGCAAGCACGCCGATGCCGAGCAGCAGCGCGATGCCGCCGGGCGTGTGAGCGCGCAGCAACTGGATCGGTTCGCCATGCAGGCCGGTGCCGAACAGGCAGCCGAACAAACCTGCAATCAGACCGGTGGCGGAAAAATAAAACACGACGCGCGATTCCGGTTCGCCGAGTTGCCCGAGCTTGCGCACCTGCAGATAGGCAAGCGCCGACAATGCGCCGGAGCAGACGCCGACGAATCCGCCGAGCCACTGATCCTGCCGAATCGACGGCTGCAACAGCAATGTCACGCCGACAAAGCTGGCGAAGATCGCGCTCACCAGGCCCCATTCGAAACGGCGCTTCCCGCTTTGCCATGCCGCCACGAATAGAATTCCGGAAATCCATATCGGCGCCATGTAGTTCAGAGTCATCGCCGTCGCCAGCGGCAGCAGGCCGATCGCGATGAACCACAGCCACAATGCCGTGGTACCGACGATGCAGCGCCACAAATGCTGCCATATCAATGCGGTTTTCAGCGTGCCGCCCTGTTGATGGATCAGGATGTACATAAAGACGACGCCGACGATGCCGCGATACAGGATGATCTCGGCGACAGAATAGGTATCGGACGCCAGCTTCACGCACACGCCCATGATGGAGAAGGCGAAGGTGGCAAAGAGCATCCAGAGTGATTGCATGAAGAGCGATGCGAGAGAGTGAAACTGCGGTGAGCGCGATGACGCTGCGAATGACGAGGACTGAAGGCCGGGCTGATGATGAGCAATCAGCCCGGCCTTGTTTCAGACATCAAGGTGACGCCGATACCATTCATGGAAATGCTGCATGCCGTCTTCCATCGGCGACTGATACGGGCCGACTTCGTTGATGCCGCGATCGAGCAGAATCTTGCGGCCGGCATCCATGCGCAGCGCGATCTCGTCGTCTTCTTCGCAGGTTTCCATGTAAGCCGCACGTTCGGCCGCGATGAACTCGCGCTCGAACAGCACGATTTCTTCCGGATAGTAGAACTCGACCACATTGCGGGTTTTTTGCGGACCCATCGGCCACACGGTCGATACCGCCAGCACATGCGGATACCACTCGACCATGATGTTCGGATACAGCGTCAGCCAGATCGCGCCGTACGGTGGCGCTTCGCCGCCGCGGAATTGCAGAATCTGTTCCTGCCACTTTTGATATTTCGGTGAGCCGTGCTTGGCCAGCGCGTTGTGCACGCCGACGGTTTGCACGCTGTACTGCTCGCCGAATTCCCACTTCAGATCGTCGCAGCTGACAAAGCTGCCGAGGCCCGGATGGAACGGTTCGACGTGGTAATCCTCCAGATAAACCTCGATGAAGGTTTTCCAGTTGTAGTCGCACTCGTGCACTTCGACGTGATCGAGCATGTAGCCGCTGAAGTCGAGGTCTTTGGTGACGCCGAGATTGCCGAGGATTTTTGCAACGTCGACGCCGTTGCGTTCGAACAGCAGGCCGTTCCAGCTTTGCAGCGGCGTATTCGACAAGTTGAGGCAAGGCGTTTCGCCGAAATGCGGCGCACCGATCAGTTCACCCTTGAGATCGTAGGTCCAGCGATGCAGCGGGCAGACGATGGTGTTGGCATTGCCGCGGCCATTGAACATTTTCGCCTGGCGATGACGGCAGACGTTGGACAGCAGTTCGATGCCTTGCGGATTGCGCACCAGCATGCGGCCTTCGTTTTCCCACGCGAGCGTGGCGAAGTCGCCGACATTCGGCACCATCAGTTCATGACCCGCGTAGCGCGGACCCTGCCGGAACAATTGCTGGATTTCCTGCTTCAACAGTGCTTCGTCGAAATAGACGTTGACCGGAAGTTGCGCGTTCGAACGCGCGAGTTTGGCGAGATTAGCCAGATCGGACATCCCCACCCCCAAATTAATTTGCACCAACCCAAGAGGAAAGAATCCGCAAAAACCTTAGATCAAACGAGATAAAGAGGCAATTTTGGACAGAACCGAGGATTATAACCTAGAGTCCCTTGCCGGAGGACACGCTGCGGACATTGTTGGTCTGTGGAAATTGTTGAAAAGACCTTTCGCACCGCCGTCCTGTTGCCGGTAAAAAGGCGCTCCGGCCGCAGTGTGAAAGGGGCAATACCGGATTTTGCAATGCGGTCCGCCCGCGCATTTGCCGCAAACCGACTTTTCCGGCGCCGCAGCGGCGAGAAACCGTGGTTTATCAACCGGCCCGGATGGTTTGCACTAAAATAACGGGCTAAACCTTTTTCCGGTCGCCATGTCAAAAAAACTACCCGCTGTCGCATTGCCTTCTTCCTTTGAGGACGCGATGGCAGAACTCGAACAACTGGTTGCCCGCATGGAGGCAGGCGAGTTGCCGCTTGAGGCATCGGTCGCCGCCTACAAGCGCGGTTCCGAACTGGTGAAATACTGCGCCGCGCAACTCGAAAAAGTCGACAGTCAGGTCAAGGTGCTGGAAGGCGACATGCTCAAGCCTTTCAACGCCGATTCCGCAACCGAGGCGGATGAATGACCGCGATGCCCTCGTTCGATGACTGGATGAAATCGATTCAGTTGCAGACGGAACATGCGCTGATGCTGCATCTGCCGCCGGCGCAACAGGTTCCCGTGCAATTGCACGAAGCGATGCATTACGCCGTGCTGGACGGCGGCAAGCGCGTGCGCCCGCTGCTCGTGCATGCGGCCGGGGCATTGTTCGATGCCGACGCGGCCGAACTGGCGCGCGCGGCTTCGGCGGTTGAAATGATTCACGCTTATTCGCTGGTGCATGACGACATGCCATGCATGGACGACGATGCCTTGCGTCGCGGCAAACCGACCGTGCATGTGAAATACGACGAGGCAACCGGGTTGCTGGTCGGCGATGCATTGCAGTCGCAGGCGTTCGAGGTGCTCGCGACCGGCACGCTGGAACCGGCGCGTCAACTGGCGATGGTGCGCCTGCTGGCAACGGCTTCCGGTTCGCTCGGCATGTGCGGCGGGCAGGCGATCGATCTGGCCAGCGTGGGTGTGAAGCTGTCGCTGGCCGAACTGGAACAGATGCACAGGCTGAAGACAGGTGCCTTGCTGCGCGCCGCGGTGCTGCTGGGCGCATTGGCCGGCAAGCAGTTGAGCGATGCGGAAACGACGGCGCTGGATGACTACGCAGCCGCTGTCGGCCTCGCGTTTCAGGTTGTGGACGATGTGCTGGATGCGACGGCGGATTCCGCCACGCTGGGTAAAACGGCGGGCAAGGATGCGGCAGACAACAAGCCGACCTATGTATCGATTCTGGGCCTCGAGCAATCGCGGGCCCTGGCAGAAAAATTGCGCGCCGATGCCCATCGCGCGCTGGGAAATTTCGGAGACAAGGCACGGCGTCTGCGTGAAATCGCGGACCTGATCGTGCAGCGGAAGGCTTAAGTATGGATTTGCTTCAAACAATCAATGATCCGGCCGACATTCGTCAGCTCTCGCGCCCGCAGCTCAAGCAGCTGGCTGACGAGCTGCGCGCATTCGTGCTGGAATCGGTCTCGCAGACCGGCGGGCACCTGTCGTCCAATCTCGGCACCGTCGAACTGACGATCGCACTGCATTGCGTGTTCAATACGCCGGAAGACCGCATCGTATGGGATGTCGGCCATCAGACCTATCCGCACAAGATCCTGACGGGTCGCCGCGACCAGATGCATACGCTGCGCCAGCGCGATGGCATTTCCGGTTTCCCGCGGCGTGCGGAAAGCATCTACGACACATTCGGCACCGCGCATTCGTCGACCTCGATTTCCGCCGCGCTCGGTATGGCGCTTGCCGCCAAGACCAAGGGCGAAGACCGCCACGCGATCGCCGTGATCGGCGACGGCGCGATGACGGCCGGCATGGCGTTCGAGGCAATGAACAATGCCGGCATTCATGACGACGTCAACCTGTTGGTCGTGCTCAACGATAACGACATGTCGATTTCGCCACCCGTCGGTGCGTTGAATCGTTATCTCGCGCGTTTGATGTCGGGCCAGTTTTATGCCGCCGCGAAAAATGTCGGCAAGAGCGTGCTGCCGGCACCCGTGCGTGAACTGGCCAAGCGTTTCGAAGAGCATGCAAAAGGCATGATCGTGCCCGCCACGATGTTCGAGGAATTCGGCTTCAACTACATCGGGCCGATCGATGGCCACGATCTGGATTCGCTGATCCCGACGCTGCAGAACCTCAAGCATCTGAAGGGGCCGCAATTCCTGCATGTGGTCACGAAGAAGGGCCAGGGTTACAAGCTGGCCGAGGCCGATCCGGTGCTGTACCACGGTCCGGGCAAGTTCGATCCGGCCGAAGGCATCAAGCCGGTGGCAGCAAAGAAAGTGACTTACACCAGCGTGTTCGGCGACTGGCTGTGCGACATGGCAGCAGCCGACAAGCGTCTGGTCGGCATCACGCCGGCCATGCGCGAAGGTTCCGGCATGGTCGAATTCGAACGTCGCTTTCCCGATCGTTACTACGACGTCGGCATCGCCGAGCAGCATGCCGTGACGTTCGCCGCTGGCATGGCGTGCGAAGGATTGAAGCCGGTCGTGGCGATTTATTCGACCTTTCTGCAGCGCGGTTACGATCAGTTGATCCACGATGTCGCGCTGCAGAATCTCGATGTGACATTCGCGCTGGATCGTTCCGGTCTGGTCGGCGCGGACGGCGCCACGCATGCCGGCAATTACGACATCGCCTTCCTGCGCTGCATTCCGAACATGGTGCTGATGGCGGCATCGGATGAAAGCGAATGCCGCCGGATGCTGTCGACCGGTTTCCAATACAATGGCCCCGCCGCAGTGCGATACCCGCGCGGCGGCGGCATCGGCGCGAAGGTCGGCAACGATCTGGACACGATTCCGCTGGGCACCGGCGAGATCCGGCGCGACGGCAGCAAAGTCGCGATCCTTGCGTTCGGCACCATGGTGGCGCCAAGCCTGAAGGCGGCGGAAGAACTGGATGCAACGGTTGCTAATATGCGCTTCATCAAACCGCTCGACGTGGAATTGATCAAGCGCCTTGCCGCCACGCACGATGCGCTGGTCACGGTGGAAGAAGGTGCCATCATGGGTGGCGCCGGCGCGGCAGTGGCGGAAGCGATGGCGGCGGCAGGCATTGTCAAACCGCTGTTGAATCTGGGCTTGCCCGACCAGTTTGTCGATCATGGCGATGCCGTTCAGTTGCTGGCATCGTGCGGGCTGGATGCGGCAGGCATTGCGGCATCGATTCAGCAACGTTTCGGAAACGAGCCGCGCCTGGTCGTCAACAACAAGCCATGACGCATGCCGGCGATTGTGCCGGCGACGCATCGGCAGTGAATCAGCAGTGAATCAGCAGCGAATCGACAATGATTCCACAATGATTCAGCGATGAAGCGAAACAGGCAGTTATCTTATTGTGCGGACGCCACGAGGCGCGCCGCCGACTTTATAGGTTTGTGATGAATACTCGCGATCCCGGCATCAGTGCCATTCCCGATGTGCAAAGCACACCGGATACCCGGCACATTGCCATCCAGCGCGTCGGCGTCAAGGGCGTGCGCTATCCGCTGACAGTAAAAACGACCGACGGTGCGCAGCCTTCGATCGGCACATGGAACATGTATGTGCATCTGGCCGAGGAGCAAAAAGGCACGCACATGTCGCGCTTCATCGCGTTGCTGGAAAACCTGCGCGGTCCGCTCGACATTCCTGCATTCAGCAAACTGATGCACGACATGCTGGCACTGCTGGAGGCCAATGCCGGCCGCATCGAGGTGGCGTTTCCGTATTTCATCAACAAGACCGCGCCGGTATCCGGCGTGCAAAGCCTGATGGATTATGAAGTGGGCCTGACCGGCGACATGCGGAACGGCACGCTGGAAATCACGCTGAAAGTCCTGGTGCCCGTCACCAGCCTGTGCCCCTGTTCGAAAAAGATTTCCGCGTATGGCGCGCACAATCAGCGTTCGCACATCACGGTGAATGCGGTGATGAACGGCGATCTGGCAGTGGAAGAACTGATCGCAAAAATCGAGGCGCAGGCATCGTGCGAACTGTACGGGCTGCTGAAGCGTCCGGATGAAAAATACGTGACCGAACGCGCATACGACAATCCGAAGTTCGTCGAGGATCTGGTGCGCGATGTGGCCGTCATGCTGGACAATGAGCCGCATGTGCTCGCCTATGTGCTGGAAGCGGAAAACTTCGAGTCGATCCACAATCACTCTGCGTATGCGCTGATCGAGCGCGACAAGCGTTTGAAGTAATTGTTCGTTTGGCCTGTATTGAAAATGCCGTTCAGTGTGTTGCGCTGAACGGCATTTTTATTTGTTGATGCTCGGTTGCCGGGGGTAGCCCGGCGACTACTCACTTTCTTTGCTTCGCCAAAGAAAGTGAGCAAAGAAAGGCGACGCAGAAGCCGTTGCCCGCTGCGCGGGTTGCCTTGGCAACGTCACATGCGATTAACGTCAACCGCAAAACCAAAACCAACTTGAGCACTGATTTGATTTTTTAGTTATCTTGTTGCAATGCATCCGCTGAATTGTTGTTGAAGTTCAACCGCTGTGACACTGCCGTTTGTGCAAAGCAGAAAATGGAAAAAGAAGTGAACGTTGTCTGAGCGCAGCGAGTTTCGTTCGCTTCCCATTTTCTGCTTTGCACAAACGGAACCCGAAGGGCAGCGGCTGTGCGGTCGCCTTCTTTTGCTTACTTTTCTTGGCGAAGCAAGAAAAGTGAGTAGCCGCCGGGCTACCCCCGGCATGTCACTACGAAGAATGAACAGAATCACTTACCGAAACACCGAAACGAACAAAGCGCCGAATGTATAACCGACTTGTTGGTACTCGGATGTCCTGTTGATGCCGGCGATGCGCTGATCACGTTCAATCAAGTTCAGGATCACGTATCCGATCCTTTTCCCACAAAACATCGCCGCCGCCCGCAAACCGGTTCAACACGCGCGACAGCACAAACATCAGATCCGACAGGCGGTTCATGTACTGGCGAGGATTGTTGTTGATGGTTTCGGTCTTGCCGAGGCTGACGATGGTGCGTTCGGCGCGACGGCAGATCGTGCGGCATACATGGGATTGCGCGGCGGCGCGCGAGCCGGCCGGCAGGATGAATTCCTGCAGCGGCGGCAGGGCTGCGTTGTACTTCGCCAGCAAGGCATCGAGCCGCGCCACTTGTGCGTCGTGGATCATCGTGTAGCCGGGAATGCACAGCTCGCCGCCCATGTCGAACAGATCGTGCTGGATGGAAACCAGTTCCTCGCGCAATGCCGGCGGCAGTTCCTCGCACAGCAGCACGCCGATATGCGAATTCAATTCATCCACATCGCCCATCGCCTGCACACGCAGCGCATCCTTGTCGACACGGCTGCCGTCGCCCAATCCTGTGGTGCCGTTGTCGCCGGTACGTGTCGCGATTTTTGAAAGTCGGTTGCCCATGGAAGAATCATGAAAGAGATCAAGCAGCGAGGATACGTCAAAACTGCCGGTCCGTCGTCTTGAAGGGGCATTCCTGCGGGCGGGCTCGTACCGCTTCGCATGTGACAGGCATGCTGCACGGTGCGCAAGCACCGGCGTGCGGTCGGGACGGCGAACGCAACGCGACCGGTAAATATTCGAGAAAGAGTGACAGGGAATATCACTGGCAAGAGGATGAACCGGTAGAATCTGCATATCGATCACGACATGACTGACAGTAATATGGCCATCAGACTTCCACCCGTGCATGCTCTTTCCGCTTTCGAAGCCGCCGCGCGTCACGGCTCGTTTGCGATTGCTGCCGAAGAATTGTGCATCACGCCATCGGCGTTTTCGCACCGTATCCGTCTGCTGGAAGAATTCGTCGGCGAACGCCTGTTCATGCGCGACGGCCGCAGCGTCAGCCTGACGGAATTCGGCCGCCGCTATCTGGATGTGGTGCGCGACGCGTTGCGCTCGCTGGCCGACTTCCCGCTGCCGTATCGGCATGCGCCGGCGCAGCCGCGCATCAAGGTCACGGTGCCGCCGACGTTCGCGCGCTATCTTTTCCTGCCGCATCTGGCGGAGTTCATGACGCTGCATCCCGATATCACGATCGAAACCTTTTTGTCCGTGCCGCTGTACGACATGAGCCTGTCGGAAACGGATGTCGAAGTGCGCTTCGGCGCTGGAAAATATCCGGATCTGGTCACCGAGAAGCTGTTCGAGGAACCGGTGTTCCCGATCGCAAGCCCGGCTTATCTTGAAAAAATCGGCGGTCTGAACAAACCGGCCGATCTGAAAAAGGCGCAACTGCTGCGATCCGCGCTGGAACCGTGGCAGGCATGGTTTGAAGTGGCAGGACTCGACTGGCCTGAGCCGTCATCCGGACTGCGTTTCGACGATCTGGGCCTGCTGCTGGAAGCCGTGCGTCACGGTTACGGCATCGCCCTGGCGCGCGGACATTTTGCGAGCGAAATGATCAGGAAGGGCGAAGTGGTGCCCTTGTTCGACATCAAGCTGGCGACGCCGCAGCACGCGTATTACATGGTGTACGAGCGCAGTGTGCGCGAAAGGCCCGAAGTGGTTTCGATGCTGAACTGGATGATGAAGCGTTTCAGCACGCAGCGTCTGGGATAGCCTGCAGTCTTCCTGCATGTCTGCATGATCAACCCGGCCGCGATCGTGGCCGGATTCTCTCTCATCAGTTGAATATTTTTCACCGCCGGACGGCACGCTTTCGGTCACACTTCTCGTCGTGATCTCCACGGCCGTCCGGCCATTCGCTACACAGTGATTCTGTCGAACCATGCTTGCGCAAACGCGCCTGGTTGCCGGCGAGCCACTGGCTGCAATCGGATTGAAAATGAACACGACTTCGGCAGCACCTTATACAGCAGAGCATCAACGCACGGTAGTCAATGCGTTGCGCGGCGTGCTGCCCGAACGTTGTGTGTTGTTCAATGAAGAGGACACGCGTCCGTACGAATGCGACGGACTGGCGGCATACAGCCAGTTGCCGATGGTGGTGGCGTTGCCCGATTGCGAGGAACAGGTCGTCGCGATCCTGAAAATCTGCAATGCATTGAAGGTAAGGATCGTCCCGCGCGGTGCCGGTACGGGCCTGTCCGGCGGTGCGATGCCGATTGCGGATGGCGTCGTGCTGTCGACGGCGCGCATGAATCGCATCGTCAACGTCGATGCCTATTCACGCACGGCCGTCGTGCAGCCGGGCGTGCGCAATCTTGCAATCTCGGAAGCGGTTGCGTCCCTGGGTTTGTACTACGCGCCCGATCCATCGTCACAGATCGCCTGCACGATAGGCGGCAACGTCGCAGAAAATTCCGGCGGCGTGCATTGCCTCAAATACGGTTTGACCGTGCACAACGTGATGCGCGTGCGCATGGTGACGATCGAAGGCGACATCGTCGAACTCGGTGGCACCGCACTCGATGCACCGGGCCTCGATCTGCTCGCCGTCTTCATCGGATCGGAAGGCATGCTCGGCGTGGTGACGGAAGTCGCCGTGCGATTGATTCCCAAGCCGCAGCAGGCGCGCGTGATCCTTGCGTCGTTCGATGATGTTGCCAAGGGTGGCGATGCCGTTGCGAACGTGATCGCGGCCGGCATCATCCCGGCCGGACTGGAGATGATGGACAAGACATCGACGCGCATGGTCGAGCCGTTCGTCAAGGCCGGTTACGACGTCGATGCCGAAGCATTGCTGCTGTGCGAATCGGACGGCATCCCGGAAGAAGTCGATGAAGAAATCGCGCGCATGATCGACGTGCTGAAGGATTCCGGCGCGACCGCGATTTCCGTTTCGCAGGATGAGGCGGAGCGCCTGAAGTTCTGGTCCGGACGCAAGAACGCATTCCCGGCGGCGGGCCGCATCTCGCCCGATTACTACTGCATCGACGGCACGATTCCGCGCCGCAGTCTGGCCGACGTGCTGCTCGGTATTTCGCAGATGGAATTGAAGTACGGACTGCGTTGCGCCAACGTCTTCCATGCCGGCGACGGCAATCTGCATCCGCTGATCCTGTTCGATGCCAACCTCGCGGACGAATTCCATCGCGCCGAATTGTTCGGTGCGGAAATTCTGGAAATGTGCGTCGCCGTCGGCGGCACGATTACCGGCGAACACGGCGTCGGGCTGGAAAAAATCAACCAGATGTGTGTGCAATTCTCGAGCGCGGAGATCGATGTCTTCCTCGGCGTCAAGGCCGCCTTCGATGTGCCGATGCTGCTTAATCCGAACAAGGCGATTCCGACGCTGCAACGTTGCGCCGAATACGGAAAGATGCACGTGCGCCGCGGCATGCTGAAGTTTCCCGATCTTCCGCGTTTCTAATTTTCGTCAGGAACAGATGGAACAGGTACTCGCACAATTCCGTGATCAGATTCTGGCAGCCAGCCGCAGCCAGCCGCTCTGCATTCGCGGCGGCGGCAGCAAGGACTGGTATGGCTGCGAACCGGCCGGCGATGTACTGGATACACGTGCGTATAGCGGCATCGTCTCCTACGATCCGACCGAGCTGGTGATCACCGTGCGCAGCGGTACGCCGCTGGTGGAAGTGGAAGCGGCGCTGGCGCAGCACAACCAGATGCTTGCCTTCGAGCCGCCGCATTTCGGCCATGGCGCGACGGCGGGTGGCATGGTTGCCGCAGGTTTGTCCGGTCCGCGTCGTCAGTCAGTCGGTGCTGTACGTGACTTTGTGCTGGGCGCAGCGATCATGGACGGCAAGGGCGAGATACTGCATTTCGGCGGACAGGTGATGAAAAATGTTGCCGGCTATGACGTCTCGCGATTGCTGGCCGGTTCGCTCGGCACCTTGGGTTTGATTCTGGAAGTGTCGCTGAAGGTGCTGCCGAAACCGTATGCAGAAACCACCTTGCGTCTGGCGATGACGGAGCGGGATGCGATTCGCCGCCTCAACGAATGGGGCGGCAAGCCGCTGCCGATTTCCGCCAGCGCCTGGTACGACGGCACGCTGGCATTGCGCCTGTCCGGTGCGCAGGCGGCAATCGTCGCAGCGCGCAAACTGATCGGTGGCGATGAGATGCAGGCTGCGGAAGATTTCTGGCTGGCGATGCGCGAACAGAGCAATGACTTCTTTACGCAATCGAATGTGCTGTGGCGCTTGTCGGTGCCGTCTGTTACAACGCCGATCGCACTCGACGGCCCGCAGCTGATCGAATGGGGCGGCGCACAACGCTGGTTGCGTGCAACCGATGCATCGGCACAAACGTCGGATGCCGTACGCGCGGCGGCAATCGCAGCAGGCGGGCATGCGACGCTGTTTCGCGGCGGAGACAGGAGCGCGGGCGTGTTCCAGCCGCTGGCGCCGGCCGTCGAACGGATTCATCGCAACCTGAAGAACACGTTCGATCAGCATGGCATTTTCAATCCGGGGCGGATGTATGTGCAGTTCTAATTGTTTCGCTTGATTCTCGATTGATTGCTCAATTAACTGCATCGAAAAGCGTAGAACACAATGCAAACCAATCTAGCCGATTTTATCCGTGACACGCGCGAAGGCCAGGAGGCGGATGCCATCCTGCGCAGTTGCGTGCATTGCGGTTTTTGCACGGCGACCTGCCCGACCTATCAGTTGCTCGGTGATGAACTCGACGGCCCGCGCGGCCGCATCTACCTGATCAAGCAGGTGCTGGAAGGCAAGGAGCCGACTGCGAAGACGCAGTTGCATCTGGATCGCTGCCTGACCTGTCGCAACTGCGAAACAACCTGCCCGTCCGGCGTGCAATACGGAAGACTGGTCGATATCGGCCGCAAGGTCGTTTCGGATCGCGTGCCTTATCCGTTGTCGCAGCAATGGAAGCGTACGGTGCTGAAGGAATTTTTGCCGCGCAAATGGCTGTTCGCACCGGCGATGAAAGCCGGGCAGTTGTTTCGCCCGCTGCTGCCGAAGAAACTGCAGGACAAGGTGCCGCGCCGGCAGAGCGCAGGCGCATGGCCGACGCACACGCATGCGCGCAAGATGCTGCTGCTCGATGGCTGTGTGCAGCCATCGATGTCGCCGAACATCAATGGCGCCGCCGCACGCGTGTTCGACGCACTCGGCGTGCAATTGATCGTTGCGCCCAAGGCAGGCTGCTGCGGTGCGATCCGCTATCATCTGAACGATCACGACGGGGCGTTCGACGATATGCGCCGCAACATCGATGCATGGTGGCCGATGGTGGAGGATGGCGTTGAGGCAATCGTGATGACTGCATCCGGTTGCGGTGTAACGGTCAAGGAATACGGTCATCTTCTGGTGGACGATGCGGCCTATGCAGAAAAGGCGCGGCGCATCTCTGCACTGACGAAAGACATCAGCGAAATCCTGCCGCAGTTCGAAAGCGAACTGGCAGCGCGGCTTGCCGGAAAAACCGGCCAGCGTGTGGTCTGGCATCCGCCATGCACGTTGCAGCACGGCCAGCAGATTCGCGGCAAGGTCGAACAATTGCTGCGCGCTGTCGGCGTCGATGTGCGTTTGTGTGCGGACAGTCATCTGTGCTGCGGCTCCGCCGGAACTTATTCGGTGTTGCAACCGGAGTTGTCCTATCAACTGCGCGACCGCAAGCTGGCAAACCTGAACGCGACCGGCGCGGATACGGTTGTATCAGGCAATATCGGTTGCATCACGCATCTGCAATCCGGTACCGGGAAGCCGGTACGGCACTGGATCGAATTGATTGACGATGCGCTGTAATGCGGTTGTCACGCCGCAATCGCAATGCAGAATGAAAAACGCCGGCAAACATGCCGGCGTTTTTCATATGACGTGGATTTTTTATTCGGCCAGCAGAGTTTCGATATCTGCAACCAGATCTTCCGGCTTCGTCTGCGGCGCATAGCGCTTGAATACCGTGCCGTCTTTACGCACGAGGAATTTGGTGAAGTTCCATTTGATTCCTTCGCTGCCGAGCAGGCCGGGTGCGGCATGCTTCAGATGCCTGAACAGCGGTTCGGCATCGCTGCCGTTGACGTCAATTTTTTCAAACAGTTGAAACGTCACGCCGTAATTCTTTTCGCAGAAGGCGCCGATTTCATCCGCATTGCCGGGCTCCTGCCCGCCGAACTGGTTGCACGGGAATCCAAGTACTTCCACGCCCTTGTCGCTGAACTGTTGATAGACCGCTTCCAGCCCCTTGTATTGCGGCGTGAAGCCGCATTTGCTGGCCGTGTTGACGATCAGCAGCACCTTGCCGCGGTACTGCGCCAGATCGACCGGCGCGCCGGTCAATGCAGTGACGGTGAAATCATGAACGCCGGCCATGTCGCCGCTCACACGATTCCCAGATGTTCGGTTCCCTTGGCGAGGTCGCGCGTTTGCGCTTCCTTGCCGTGCAGCTTGATCGACAGCCGCAAGTCGTTGACCGAATCGGCGTTGCGCAACGCATCCTCGTAGGTGATCTTGCCGTCTTCATACAGATCGAACAGCGCCTGATCGAAAGTCTGCATGCCGAGTTCACGCGATTTCTTCATGATTTCCTTGATCTCATGCACATCGCCCTTGAAGATCAGGTCGGAAATCAGCGGCGAGTTCAGCATCACTTCCACCGCCACGCAGCGTCCCTTAGTATCCTTGAGCGGGATCAGGCGTTGCGAAATCATCGCCTTCAGATTCAGCGACAGATCCATCAGCAATTGCTGGCGGCGTTCTTCGGGGAAGAAGTTGACGATGCGGTCCAGCGCCTGATTCGAGCTGTTCGCATGCATGGTCGCCAGACAGAGGTGGCCGGTTTCGGCGAAGGCGATGGCGTAATCCATCGTTTCGCGATCGCGGATCTCGCCGATGAAGATGACGTCGGGCGCCTGCCGCAATGTGTTCTTCAACGCGATGCCCCAGCCGTCGGTATCGACGCCGATTTCGCGCTGTGTGATCACGCAGTTCCGGTGCGGATGCACGTACTCGACGGGATCCTCGATCGTGATGATGTGGCCGTGGCTGTGTTCGTTGCGATAGCCGATCATGCCCGCGAGCGTGGTCGATTTACCGGAGCCGGTGGCGCCGACCATGATGACGAGGCCGCGCTTGGTCATCACGATGTCCTTCAGCGTGTCCGGTACACCGAGGGCTTCCAGTTTCGGAATTTCAGTCGTGATGGTACGCAGCACCATGCCGACGCGGCCCTGCTGAATGAATGCGGAGACGCGGAAGCGGCCGATGCCGCCGGGGCTGATCGCGAAGTTGCATTCCTTTGTTGCTTCGAATTCTGCCGCCTGCTTGTCGCTCATGATGGCGCGCGCCAGTTCGATCGTGTGCTGCGGCGTCAGCGGCTGGTTCGATACCTGCGTCATCTTGCCGTCGATCTTGAAGGCGGGCGGAAATTCGGCCGTGATGAACAGATCGGAACCGTTCCTGCTGAGCATCAGGCGCAGCAAGTCGTACATGAATTTGGTTGCCTGATCGCGTTCCATGATGTGTCTTCCTTATCCGATTCCCGGCCGTTGTATGGCCTATGCGTTCTCTATTCGTACATTTGAAGCCTGGATGCTACTTGAACACGTCCGTCCTGCCTCGCAGCTTGCAGACTGCCCGGAGCATGCTTTGCGAAACCTAGTGTTTATCCCCACGCTTATCTCCGTGCTTATCCCGGGAAATTCTCCGGTGTCTTGGCGGCGGCGCGCGCCGTCGCGCTGGAGATGACGTTGCGCCGCACCAGATCGGTCAGATTGCTGTCCAGCGTCTGCATGCCGACGTTGGAGCCGGTCTGGATCGCTGAATACATCTGAGCGATTTTCGCTTCGCGGATCAGATTGCGGATCGCCGGCGTGCCGAGCATGATTTCGTGCGCGGCAACGCGGCCGCTGCCGTCCTTGGTTTTCAGCAGCGTTTGCGAAATGACGGCCTGCAGCGATTCGGACAGCATCGCGCGCACCATTTCCTTTTCATCGCCGGGGAAGACATCGATGATACGGTCGATGGTTTTGGCCGCGGACGAGGTATGCAGCGTGCCGAATACCAGATGGCCGGTTTCCGCCGCGGACAGCGCGAGGCGGATGGTTTCCAGATCGCGCAACTCGCCGACGAGGACAACGTCCGGATCTTCACGCAGTGCCGAGCGCAATGCGTTTTCGAACGAATGCGTGTGCGGGCCGACTTCGCGCTGGTTGATCAGGCATTTCTTGGAATCGTGCACGAACTCGATCGGGTCTTCGATCGTCAGGATGTGCGCGTATTCGTTTTCGTTGACGTGGTTGACCATCGCCGCCAGCGTGGTCGATTTGCCGGAGCCGGTCGGGCCGGTCACCAGCACCAGGCCGCGTGGCTTGAGAGAAAGTTCGGTAAAAATCTTCGGCGCATGCAGGTCTTCCAGGCTCAGGATTTTGGAAGGAATGGTCCGCAATACGGCAGCCGCGCCGCGATCCTGGTTGAATGCATTGACGCGAAAGCGCGCGAGGCCGGGAATCGCGAACGAAAAATCTATTTCAAGACGTTCTTCATACACTTTGCGCTGGCCGTCGTTCATGATGTCATAGATCATGCCGTGCACATCCTTGTGCTCGAGCGGCGGCAGGTTGATGCGGCGCACGTCGCCGTGCACGCGGATCATCGGCGGCAGGCCGGCCGACAGGTGCAGATCGGATGCCTTGTTCTTGACCGAGAACGCGAGTAATTCGGAAATGTCCATTTATAATCCCTGAGCCTGCCTGAACGGAGGTAAAACGTTATTGCGCTGCCAACCGGCATCGCGACTGAATTGCAAAATAACGTGAATAATTGCCTTAAAGAACTTTGATTATGTCTGCAATACGCCAGAACTTGCAAGCCGTGCGTCAACGGATTACCGAAGCTGCAGACAACGCGCAACGCGATGTGCATGGCATCGAATTGCTGGCGGTCTCCAAAACCTTTGGGGCCGACGCCGTCATTGATGCGGTCGGGGCCGGGCAACTGGCATTCGGCGAGAATTACCTGCAGGAAGCGCTGGATAAAATGACAACAATCCGCGCCACGCGGCCCGATTTGCAGATCGAATGGCATTTCATCGGGCCGATCCAGAGCAACAAGACGCGGCCGATTGCGGAAAACTTCGACTGGGTGCATTCGGTCGATCGCGAAAAAATCGCGCAACGTCTGTCCGAACAGCGGCCGGCCGGTTTGCCGCCGCTGAACATTTGCCTGCAGGTCAATATCAGCGGTGAGGCAAGCAAGAGCGGCGTCATGCCTGCCGATGTCATCGCAGTGGCAAAATCAATTGCAACGTTGCCGCGCCTGCGGTTGCGCGGTTTGATGGCGATTCCGGAAGTCGAAGAAAACGAAACGCAGCAGCGCATGCCTTTCCGGCAGCTGCGTACCTTATTTGATCAGTTGCGTCATGACGGCCTGCCGCTCGATACGTTATCGATGGGCATGTCGGCCGACATGCATGCAGCCATTGCGGAAGGCGCGACGATCGTGCGGATCGGCTCCGCCATTTTTGGAAACAGGGACTATGCAAAATAATTTGAAAATCACTTTCGTCGGCGGCGGCAACATGGCGGCCGCATTGATTGGCGGCCTGGCGGGAAAGCTGACTGCCGCCGAAAATATCCAGGTGATCGACATCAACGCGGGAGCACTGGACAAGCTGCACCGGCAATTCGGCGTACGCACCGGAACCGTCATCGATGCGACGCTTGCCGGCAGCGATGTCATCGTGCTGGCGGTCAAGCCGCAGCAGATGAAAGAGGTCGTCGCGCAGCTCGCGCCGCACGTCAAGTCGCAACTGGTGCTGTCGATCGCCGCCGGCATCCGTGCTGTGGATCTGTCGCGCTGGCTGAACGGACATAACGCCATCGTGCGTACGATGCCGAATACGCCGGCGCTGATCGGCAAGGGCGTGACCGGCATGGCGGCAACCGCAGGCGTCAGCGCGGAACAGCGGGCCACCGCCGACGCGATCCTGCGCGCAGTGGGTGAAACGGTCTGGCTGGACGATGAAACGCAGATCGATCCGGTGACGGCCGTTTCCGGCAGCGGCCCGGCTTACGTGTTTTATTTCATCGAGGCGATGCAACAAGCCGCGCAGGAAATGGGACTAACGGCGGAGCAGGGAAATGCGCTGGCGATTTCCACGTTTGTCGGTGCGGCGCAACTGGCGGCTCAATCGACCGATCCGATATCGCTATTGCGCGAGCGCGTGACGTCCAAAGGCGGCACGACTTATGCCGCGCTGACCAGCATGGAAGAAAGCGGTGTGAAGGATGCGATCGTCAAGGCGATGAAGGCGGCAGCGGCACGCGGCAAGGCGCTGGGCGAGGAATTCGGACGGAATTGATGTTCGGCGCAAAAGAGGCATGCCTGTTCCTGTCCTGCAAACCGGCATGAAAAAAGCCGGATGTTCGTGAAAACATCCGGCTTCAGACAACACTTCCTGGCAGTGGGTCAGTTCCCGCCAAGCACGATCTGCGCAATGACACCGGTCGCGACGGCGATCAATACATAATCGGTTCCCGTTTGTACCCAGTGATAGCCGCGCGGCGGCTGGTGCAGACGATGGCCGCGCCAGTCGTTCACCACGTACTGCCGGCTGCGATATTCTCTTGAAATATAGCCGCCGCGGCGGAAATCGTGGTGCGGGCCGGCGCCGCGATCATAGTGCTTGTCATGGAAACGGTTGTCACTGTGGGAGGAACGATGCGGCGGGCCGCGTCGGTGGTCATCGCGATGATCGTCGGCGAATGCGGAGCCCTGCGCTGCCAGCGTCGCGGCGATGAGTGCGGTAATAACGAGTTTGTTTTTCATGCATATTCCTTCCGTGGGTGAAACGTGGGTGCCGGTTGCCAATCGTGATCGATTCGTGATCGATTTGCAAAATAATCGGTCATCCGATACCGGCAGATGACAGTACCATTGAAAGCGATTGCGGTGTCATGTACCAGAGCGATTTGGTAAGGCGTGTTACCAGATGTATCCATCCGCTCGAAGGAATGCGTTGCAGATGAGCGCGTTTCAGATGAACGTGTTACAGGCGGATGCGTCGCGCATTCGATTCGGGATACGGATATTCCATGTGGCGCGCTGTCGCCCTGCCAATGTCTTCCCCGCAGTAACGCTGCACGACGCGCAACGCCATGTCGATGCCGGCGGAAATGCCGGCTGAAGTCAGCACATTGCCGTCTTCGACCACATGCGTATCGATCTCGACGGTAACGTTCGGGAAGAGCTCTCGCATCAGATCGAGCGAACGCCAGTGCGTCGTCGCGCGCCGTCCGTCCAGCAGACCGGCATTTCCCAGGATCAGCGCCGGTGCAGACGGAAGTCAGCGTTTCCACTTGTTTGGCCTGCCTTGAGACGAAGGACAGCATTGCGTCGTTCTTCATTTCGCGGCGCGTTCCCCATCCGCCCGGAACGACAAGGATATCGAGAGCCGGACAGGTGGCGAAGGTGGCAGTCGGCAGAACCTGCATGCCGCCGGTGGTCGAGACGGGTTCGCTCGATTCCGCTATCAGCCATGTTTCGAATGGCGATGGTTCTTCGCGCCGCTGTTCCTCGTTCAATCGCGTGACTGAGAACACTTCGAACGGTCCGCAAAAATCGAGCACTTCAATTTCGTCAAACAGAACAATGCCGACGCGTTTGCGATTCATGCCATTTCTCCGTTGAGCATGCGGAACTATATTTTCACCTGGCCGCGGCTGACGCTGTCGCCGTCATTTGCGCGCAACGTCCAGAACGCCAGCGACGACAGGATTGTGACGGCGCCCAGCGTCAGGAATGCGTGATGCAATGCGCCGGTGACGGCGATGCGATCGGATTGCGGCAGGGCGCCCAGATACCACGCGGCGACGATCGAGCCGAACGCAAGGCCGAAGCTCATCGACATCTGCTGCATCGAGCTGGCGATCGTACTCGCCATGCTGGAATCCTCGGTCCTGATATCGGCGTAGGCCATCGAGTTCATGCTGGAAAACTGCAGCGAGTTGAAGAAGCCCTGCGAGAGGCCGAGCATCACGATCACTGCAATCGGTGTTTGCTGGTTCACGCTGGCGAACAGGCAGATGGTCAGGCCGATCATCACCGTGTTGACGATCAGCACGGTGCGATAGCCGAAGCGCCGCAGCACGCGGACGGAGATCAGTTTCATTCCCATCGCTGCCGCAGCTGCCGGCATCATCAGCAGTCCCGATTGCCATGCCGGCAGGCCGAGACCGACCTGATAAAGCAACGGCAGCAGAAACGGCATGCCGCCCAGCCCCAGCCGCGTGATGAAGCCGCCGATGACCGAGACGCGGAAGGTGCGGGTGCGGAACAGGGCGAGCTGCAGCAACGGATGCAATGAATTGCGCGCATGCCATACGTAGGCAGACAGCAGGCACAGCGACAGCAGAACCAGAATCGCGGTCGAGGTGGCGTCGAGATAATGTTCGCCGAACACTTCCAGCACCCATGAAAGCAGGGCAGTACCGGAGCCGAACAGCGTCAGGCCGATGACATCCAGCGGACGCGACGCCTCGGTCCGATAGTCGGGCATGTGGCGACGGATCATCCACAGTGCGGCGATGCCGACCGGCACGTTGACGAAAAAAATCATCTGCCATGGCAGCCAGTGCACGATCAGGCCGCCGATGGTCGGTCCAAGCAGCGGGCCGATCAGCGCCGGAATGATCACGAAGTTCATCGCCGTCAGCAATTCCGCTTTTGGAAACGTGCGAATGATCGCCAGCCGTCCGACCGGCAGCATCATCGCCGCGCTGATGCCTTGCAGGATGCGTGCCGCCACCAGCATCGGCACGCTGACCGACAGGCCGCACAGGATCGACGAACAGGTGAACAGCGCCACCGCAATGCTGAACACGCGCCGCGTGCCGAAGCGATCCGCCATCCAGCCGCTGACCGGAATACAGACGGCAAGACTCAGGATGTAACTGCTGACGACCGCCTTCAGACTGAGCGGCGTGACATGCAGGCTGGCCGCCATCGCCGGCACGGCCGTGTTGATGATGGTCGAATCGAGCTGTTCCATGAACAGCGCAATGGCGACTACCCACGGCAGATAGCGTTTAACGTTGGCGTTGTCCATCTGAATGGAATGGGTTTGATGGGACACAGGCAATACATTCGAACCGGTTGATGCGAAAGACGAAATCGGCGCTGCGCGCGAGGATTCATCCGGAATGGTGTCGATCCGACATGCGATGCCGACCGTTACGCCACGATTATCACATTGTTTGCAACATTTTCCGTTTGCCGGCCGGCACGAACAAAGATAACAATTGCATTGCGGAAGAATAAGAGTATGTTGAGCCAGCAATTACGCTTAGGTCTGCCATCCGTCAGAATCAGGCAATCCGCAGATTGGACTCGGTTCGCATATGAAGGATGAAATCCAGATCGAAGCATCCCGTGCGCCATTCGTTTTACACGATGAGGTATTGCCGCTTTTATCCTCGCTGGAAGAGGAAAAGCTGCGGCAGACGATCACCGATCTGCTGGCACGGGTGGACAAGGAAGCGGAGCAGCTCCGCAACCGGACGGCCGATCTGCTGAAACAGGTCGGCGCGTTGCGCGATATGACGAAAAGCAAATGCGATCTGGAAGATGTCGTCCTGCAATTACGCGAGGCGAACCAGAATCTCGTCATCGCCACCTTCGGCGCGCAGGACATGCAGGCCAAGGCGGAATCCCTCAATCACCGGCAGGAAGAATTTTTATCCATGCTGGCGCATGAGTTGCGCAATCCGCTCGCGCCTGTTGCCATGGCTGCGGACTTGCTCGGAAAACTCACTTTTGCCCATCCGCAACTCCCCAAGCTGCACGGCATCATCAGCCGTCAGGTCAGCCACATGGCGCATCTGGTGGACGATCTGCTCGATGCCTCGCGCGTCAGCACCGGCAACATCACGCTCCAGAAAAGCACCTTGCTGCTTTCCGACATCATCGAAAGCGCGGTGGAAACCAGCCAGCCGTTCATCGACAAGCGCCATCAGCACCTGACGGTGGTGCTGCCGGACGAGCCGATCCTGATCGATGGCGATCTGGTGCGGCTTGCGCAGGCATTCTCGAACCTGCTCATCAACGCCACCAAATTCACGCAGATGGAAGGGTCGATCGCCGTTTCGCTCAACCTGTCCGGCGAGACGGTGACGGTTTCGGTCAAGGATAACGGGGTTGGCATTTCGCTGGATATCCAGGCCTTCATTTTCGATTTGTTCCGGCAGGGGCCGCACTCGCTCGATCGTTCGCAGGGCGGGCTTGGCATCGGGCTGTCGCTTGTGCGCACGGTCGTGGAAATGCATGGCGGCACGGTCAATGTACGCAGCGCCGGTGCCGGTTTCGGCAGCGAATTCCTGGTGCGCCTGCCCGTTTCTTCCGCGCTCGTGCTTAATAATGTAACCTTGTTGCCGCGCAATCCCGCGCAGGGCTGTCGCATTCTGCTGATCGATGACAATACCGATGCCAATGATGTGCTGAACGATCTGTTGGTGACGGAAGGTCATGTGATCACGTCGGCGTTCGACGGCATCACGGGTCTTGCGATGGCAATGGAAGATGTTTATGACGTGATCATCTGCGACATCGGCCTGCCCGGCATGAACGGCTATGAAGTGGTCCGGCAGCTGCGCCTGGAGCCCGGCAAGCCGCTGCCGCTTTGCATTGCGCTGAGCGGTTACGATCAGGAAGAAGATGGCGGCAATGCGGATAAAGCCGGTTTCGATCACTACCTGATGAAGCCGGTTGTCATTGATGTACTGTTCAATCTTGTTTCGCTCAGATCGCCTCGGTAGGAGGCGCCCGTTGTTTGTGCAGTCCGACATATGGTCGCACTGTTTTTGTTCACCCACAGCGCATCGATGCACTTGCATTCTTGTCGCTGCCCTTCGATCAGATCAACCATGACAGAAAACGTCCCGCAGCGGGATCAGATGATCAAAAGGGCTGTTATGCAACGGCCTCAGGCAATTGCGGGCGTTTCCATCCGTCTTTGGGAAATGCTGGCAGGCGAACTTGTCTCCATCATCGGCGAGGGCGGTTTTCAATCGCTCTACAAGCGGAGCATTCATCTGAACAGTGAGGCCTTTCCGTGGATGGTCGCCGCAGTTCCGTCGCAACAGGCCGATTCGCGATTCGCGGAACTGAAAACCTGCCTTGATGCGCAGGATGCAACCGAAGCCGGTGAGGCGAGCACTGCCTTGCTGATTACTTTCATTGATATTCTGGCTCTGTTAATCGGCGAGTTGTTAACGTCCAGTATTTTACGTTCGGCCTGGGGCGATGACGCTTTGGATACCGTTGCGAAGGAGTTTTCATAATGAGCAACAAAGTAGCCATCCGTCGGTTGGTCACCGGTGTACCCGGTTTGGACGATTTGCTGGGCGGCGGTCTTCCCGAGTTTTCATTCAACCTGCTGGCCGGTACGCCGGGCAGCGGCAAGACCACGCTGGCGCATCAGATCATGTTCTCGCTGGCCAATCCGGAACGCCGCGCACTGTTTTTCACGGTGCTGGGCGAGTCGCCGCTGAAGATGCTGCGTTACCAGCAGCAATTTCCGTTTTTCGACATCGCCAAGGTGAACCAGTCGATCAAGTTCGTCAATCTGGCGGCGGACCTGCTGGATGGTGATTTCGATCACGTGCTGGCGCGGATTGCAGAGGAAGTGCAGGCGTTTTCTCCAAGCCTTGTATTCGTCGATTCGTTCCGCTCGGTGGTGCAGTCGAGTATGGCGAAGAAGCCGGCGTGCCCGGTCTGGAGCACTTCGTCCAGCAGCTGGGCATGCAGATGACGAGCTGGCAGGCGACCACTTTTCTGATCGGCGAATATCTGGTGCCGGAGGCGGAATCGAGTCCGGTCTTCACGGTCGCCGATGGCATCATCTGGATGTCGCAGCTTGTGCATCGCGATGCCATGGTGCGCAAGATACAGGTGGTCAAGATGCGTGGTCAGGCGCAGAGCCCGGGCGTGCATACGTTCCGCATCAACGACGATGGCGTGGAGATTTTTCCGCGCGCCGTTCTTAGTGCGGATTCGTCCGCGCAGGTCAGTATTTCCGGCGACAAGCGCCTGACGATGGGGGTTCCGGTACTGGACGACATGATGGGTGGCGGTTTGCCGGCCGGTTATTCGTTGCTAGTGGTCGGTCCGTCCGGATCTGGAAAAACCGTTCTGGCAACGCAGTTCCTGTCCGAAGGCGTGCGGCTGGGCGAGCCCGGCGTGATCGCGGCATTCGAGAAAAGCCCGAACCAGCTGCTCAGCCACAAATTGCACAAACTGGTGCAGAGCGGCGATGTCGGCCTGATCAATACACGCACGCTCGATTTGTCGATCGACGAGATTCTGCACGATCTCGTCGCGATGATCATCCGCATGAAGGCAAAACGGGTGGTGATCGATTCGCTGTCGGGTTTCGAACTGGCATTGGCTTCGGTGTTCCGCGAGGATTTTCGCGAGGCCTTATACCGGATGGTCGCCGTTCTGACGGGCATGGGCGTGACTGTATTGATGACGGCCGAACTGGAAGATCAGTACACCGTCTTGCGCTTCAGCTCGTACGGCAATGCTTTTCTGGCGGATGCCATCGTCATGCAGCGATATGTGGAGATCGCCGGCCAGTTCAAGCGCGTGATCTCGGTCGTGAAGGTACGGGCCAGTGCGCACAGCAAGGATATTCGCTTCTTCGATATCGACGAAGACAATGTGACGATCGGCGAGCCGCTGACGCATTACCAGGGGATTCTGTCCGGTCAGCTCAAAACGCCCGATTGATAATCGCGGAGACGCAACCGGATACCGCGTTCAACGCAGCAGATAGTCGAGCGCAACGCCGCCAAAGATCGCCGCACCGAGCCAGTTGTTGTGGCGGAACGCGGCAAAGCAGCCTGCGCGTTCGCGTGTACGGATCAATGTGTAATGGTAGATCGCAAGGCCGGCGGCAGTCAGCAGGCCGAGCACAAACCATGTGCGCAGGCCGAACTGCCAGCCGACGATGAAGATCAATCCCAGTGTCAGCACATAGCAGATCATGATCGCCGCGACATCGAAGCGGCCGAAGGTGATGGCGGATGTCTTCATGCCGATTTTCAGGTCGTCCTCGCGATCGACCATCGCATATTCGGTATCGTAGGCCAGCGACCAGAAAACATTCGCCAATAGCAGCCACCATGCCGCTGCCGGCACCGTGCCCTGCACAGCGGCGAATCCCATCGGAATGCCGAAGCCGAACGCGATGCCGAGATAGGCCTGCGGAAGCGCAAAGAAGCGTTTGAAGTAGGGATAGCTGACGGCGACCGCCACTGCGGCGATCGACAACTGTTTGGTCAATGTATTGAGCGGGATGATCAGTGCAAACGCGAGCAGCGCAAGCACTGCCGCAACATACAGCGCCTCGCGCGGCCGGATCTTGCCGCTGGTGATCGGGCGATCAACGGTGCGCTGCACATGCCGGTCGAAATCGCGATCCGCATAATCGTTGACGGCGCAGCCGGCCGAACGCATCAGCACCGTACCGACGATGAAGATCACAACCAGTTTCCAGTCGGGTTTGCCGTCGGACGCCATCCACAACGCCCACAGCGTCGGCCACAGAAGCAGCAGGATGCCGATCGGTTTGTCGAGACGGACAAGTCGGAAATAAAGTTGAAGTCGATTCATCGAGGCAGTCTGTTATTTCAGAACGACGTTATAAGTAGATACACAAAGCGGGCAGAACGCCCGCTTTTGCATTGCATTGATGTCGTTCCAACCATCACGCTTCAAACAACGGTTCATCCGGCAGCATCGTCACGTTCGGCAGATCGCATGACAACAACGCCTGACGCACTGCTTCGATCGCGGCACCGCGCGTAAAACTCTTGCGCCATGCAATGACAACGCGACGCGATGGCACCTGACCGGAAAACGGCACGTAACGCAGCATGCCTTCCTTCGTATTCATGTCGGGCACCGAGCCTTGCGGCAGCACGGTGATGCCGATGCCGGACGCGACCATGTGGCGAATCGTTTCCAGCGACGAGCCTTCAAACGTGCGCGCGATGCCGTCGCCGGTCGTTGAAAAGCGCGACATCTCCGGACACACTTCCAGCACCTGATCGCGGAAGCAATGGCCGTTGCCGAGCAACAGCATGGTTTCGGATTTGAGGTCTTCGCTTGATACGCTGCTGCGTTTGGCCCACGGATGATCTTTCGGCACGGCGACGACAAAGGGTTCGTCATACACCGGTTGCACCATCAAGCCTTGATCGGGAAACGGCAGCGCGACGATGATCGCGTCCAGTTCGCCTTGACGCAGCAGCTCGATCAATTTGGTGGTGAAATTTTCCTGCAGCACCAGCGGCATTTGCGGCACGCGATCGATGATGGTTTTGACCAGCGACGGCAACAGATAAGGCGCGATGGTGTAGATGATGCCGAGGCGGAACGGGCCGACCAGCGGGTCCTTGTTCTGCTTGGCGATTTCCTTGATGGCGGCGGTTTGTTCGAGCACGCGTTCTGCTTGCGCAACGATTTGCACGCCGAGCGGCGTCATCGAGATTTCGCTGCCGCCGCGTTCGAACAGCGTGACGCCGAGTTCGTCTTCCAGTTTTTTAATCGCGACCGATAACGTAGGTTGCGCGACGAAACATGCTTCTGCGGCGTGACCAAAATGCTTTTCACGCGCAACGGCGACGATGTACTTGAGTTCGGTAAGAGTCATGTTCTGGCTTCGCTGAGGCAACGGGCTCGCAAGGAAAAATTGCGAAGCGCTTATTCTATACCTTCAGGAAATCTTCGCGCTGACCCAGCCAGCGCGCCAAATGCGCCTCGACCGTGGCCGGATCGTCGCGCAATAAAACCTGCGCCAGATCGCGTGCGCGATCGACCAGCCATTGATCGGTTTCCAGATCGGCAAAGCGCAACATCGCCTGACCGGATTGCCGTGCGCCGAGGAATTCGCCGGGGCCACGTATCTCCAGATCCTTGCGTGCAATCTCGAAGCCATCGGTCGATTCACGCATGATGCGCAGACGTTGTTTGGCGACCATGCCGAGCGGGCCTTGATACAACAACAGACAAACGCTGGCGGCAGATCCGCGACCGACGCGGCCACGTAATTGATGCAGTTGCGACAGGCCGAAACGTTCTGCATGCTCAATCACCATCAGCGATGCGTTCGGCACGTCGACGCCGACTTCGATAACGGTCGTTGCGACCAGTACGTGAATCTCGCCGCGCGTGAAGGCATCCATCACTTCCTGTTTTTCGATCGGCTTCATGCGGCCGTGTACCAGACCGACGCGTAGATCAGGCAACGCTTCGACCAGCGCCAGATGCGTATCGGTCGCGGTTTGCAGTTGCAATGCTTCCGATTCCTCGATCAACGGGCAGACCCAGTATGCCTGCCGTCCTTCTTGCGCTGCTGCATGCACGCGCTCGACTACTTCGTCACGCCGGTTCTGATCGATCACGCGTGTAACGATCGGCGTGCGGCCGGGTGGTAATTCGTCGATGACGGATACTTCCAGATCGGCGTAATACGTCATCGCCAGCGTGCGCGGGATTGGGGTGGCCGACATCATCAATTGATGCGGCACGGTTTGTTTGTTGACGGCGGCGTTGCTGTCAAAACCTTTGTTGCGCAATGTCAGTCGCTGGCCGACGCCGAATCGATGTTGTTCGTCGACGATCGCCAGTCCCAGTCTGGAAAACAGTACGTTTTCCTGAATCAGCGCGTGCGTGCCGATGATGAGTTGCGCTTCGCCCGATTCGATACGCGCCTTGGCTTCGGTCTTTTCTTTTTTCTTCAGGCTGCCGGTCAGCCACGTCACCTGAATGCCGAGCGGTTCCATCCAGCCGGCGATTTTGCGGAAATGCTGGTCGGCCAGAATTTCGGTCGGCGCCATCAACACCGCCTGATAACCGCTGTCGATCGCCTGCGCGGCGGCGATGGCGGCGACCACGGTTTTGCCGCTGCCGACGTCGCCTTGCAGCAGACGCTGCATCGGAAACGGTTGCTTCAGGTCGTTGCGGATTTCATCGAGCACGCGTTGTTGCGCGCCGGTCAATGCAAACGGCAATTGCTTCAAAAATGATTTTGATAACGTGCCGACTTTTTGCAAAACGGCCGCGCCTTTTGCGCGACGCGCCAGTTGTGCGCGCTTCATCGACAATTGTTGCGCCAGCAGTTCGTCGAATTTCATGCGCACCCACGCCGCATGCGAGCGATCGGCCAGCGCGCTTTCGTCGATATCGGGCGGCGGATTGTGCAGCATGCGTACGGCCGGTTCGAACGGCATCAGATGGTGCGTGTTGCGGATCTGTTCGGACAAGGTATCGCGCCATTCAACGCGCGCCATCGCATCGACGATGGTTTTGCGCAGCAGCGTTTGCGACAAACCTTCGCCGGCCGGATACACCGGCGTCAGCGCGGCCGGCAGCGGCGCGCCTTCGATCACCATTTTGTAACTCGGATGGACCATCTCCGCGCCGAAGAAGCCGTGCCGTACTTCGCCGCGCGCGCGTACGCGATTGCCTTCGGCCATTTGCTTGACCTGGCTGCCGTAAAAATTCAGGAAGCGCATCACCAACTGGCCGGAATCGTCGGCGATCGTGACGACCAGTTGCCGGCGCGGACGGAACGCGACTTCGCATGACGTGACGACGCCTTCAACCTGCACCGGATGGCCGAACACAAAGCCGGCTTCGCTGATGGTCTTGATCTGGGTTTCGTCTTCGTAGCGCAGCGGCAAGTGCAGTACTTTGTCGATGTCCGAGCGCAGGCCGAGGCGGATCAGCTTGTCGTCGATTTTTTCGGACTTGCTTTTGATCGGGGCGGCCGGCGTTTTTGCCGCACGTTTGGCGGCTGGTTTGGGCGAAGAAGCGGACTTTTTTCTGGGTGCTGGCATATCGGGCCGAAAACGGGCGGCAGGGCGTAAAATAGCGGGCTTTGCAAAGTTCGGACGCGTAGGTACGTATATCTCGCGCCAACTGGATAATTTTGCAACCATAGCAGTTCTGCCGGGCGATTGCATCGCCGATCAGCCGCTTGTCTGCAAATGAAGCAAAAATTTTCAATCAGGTTTTCAATCGAATTTCCAATATTACGCGACGCATGTATTCACTTTCCGATTTCGATTTTGACCTGCCGCAAGAATTGATCGCGCAACTGCCGCTGCCGGAGCGCAGCGCGTCGCGTCTGTTGCATGTTGACGGCGATCGGAACATCGATCGCGCGTTTGCGGATATTGTCGATCTGCTGACGCCGGGCGATCTGCTGGTGTTCAACGATACGCGCGTGCTGAAGGCGCGCTTCTTCGGCGTCAAGGAAACCGGCGGCAAGGTCGAAGTGCTGGTCGAACGTGTGATCGACAACCGCAATGTGCACGCGCAGATTCGCGCATCGAAGTCGCCATTGCCGGGCATGAAAATTCGTTTGGCCGATGCGTTCGATGTTGTGGTCGGCGAGCGTGCCGGCGAATTCTACGAGCTGCAATTTCCCGGTGATGTGTTCGAACTGATCGAAGCGCACGGCCGCCTGCCGCTGCCGCCGTATATCGAACACGATGCCGATGCCTTCGACGAAACGCGTTATCAAACGGTGTACGCCAAGACGCCGGGCGCGGTTGCCGCACCGACTGCAGGTCTGCATTTCGATGAGGCACTGCTCGCGAAATTGAAAGCGAAAGGCGTGAACTTCGCCTATGTGACGCTGCACGTCGGCGCCGGCACGTTCCAGCCGGTACGCACCGAGAATCTGGCCGAACACAACATGCACAGCGAGTGGTACACGATTGCGCAGCAAACCGTCGATGCAGTACAAGCAGCGAAAGATGCCGGGCGTGACGTGATTGCAGTCGGCACCACCAGCTTGCGCGCGCTGGAATCTGCGTCGCAAAGCGGCACACTGCAAGCTGGCAGCGCCGACACGCGCCTGTTCATTACGCCCGGTTACACGTTCAAGACGGTGACTCGGTTGATCACCAATTTCCATTTGCCGAAATCGACGTTGCTGATGCTGGTATCCGCACTGGCCGGCTACGACACGATACGTGCGACGTACCAATACGCGATTGCGCAACGTTACCGTTTCTTCAGTTACGGCGACGCGATGTTTTTGACCACGAAACGACCATGCTGAATTTCAAATTACTCAACACCGACGGCAACGCGCGACGCGGCCAGATCACGCTCAATCACGGCGTGATCGAAACGCCGATTTTCATGCCGGTAGGCACCTACGGCTCAGTCAAGGCGATGTCGCCGCTGGAATTGAAAGAGATTGATGCGCAGATCATTCTCGGCAATACGTTTCATCTGTGGCTGCGCCCGGGCAACGACATCATTGCCAAGTTCGGCGGCCTGCACGACTTCATGGGTTGGGACAAACCGATCCTGACCGATTCCGGCGGATTTCAGGTGTTTTCTCTGGGTGAAATGCGCAAGATCACGGAAGAAGGCGTGCATTTCAATTCGCCGATCAATGGCGATAAATTGTTCCTGTCGCCGGAAGTGTCGATGCAGATTCAGCGCATTTTGAATTCCGACATCGTGATGCAATTCGACGAATGCACGCCGTATGAAATTGACGGCCGCCCGGCCACTGCCGATGAAGCGGCCAAGTCGATGCGCATGTCACTGCGCTGGGCCAAACGCTCGCTGGACGAATTCAACCGCGAAGAAAATCCGAATGCGCTGTTCGGTATCGTGCAGGGCGGCATGTTCGAACATTTGCGCGACGAATCGCTGGCCGGGCTGGAAGACATCAATTTTCACGGCGTCGCGATTGGCGGTTTGTCGGTCGGCGAGCCGAAAGAAGACATGATGCGCGTGCTGGAACACGTCGGCCCGCGCCTGCCGGCGAACAAGCCGCATTATCTGATGGGCGTCGGCACGCCGGAGGATCTGGTCGCGGGCGTATCGAACGGCATCGACATGTTCGATTGCGTAATGCCGACCCGCAATGCGCGTAACGGGTGGTTGTTTACGCGGTTCGGCGACATCAAGATCAAGAACGCGCGTTACAAGGATGACAAGAAACCGCTGGATGAAACCTGCGGTTGCTACGCCTGCCGCAATTTTTCGCGTGCGTATCTGCATCATTTGCACCGCACCGGCGAAATCCTCGGCGCGCGGCTCAATACGATCCACAATTTGCACTATTACCTGGATTTGATGAAGCAGATGCGCGAGGCGATCAGCGAAGGGCGTTTTCAGCTCTTCGTCAGGCAATTCCGCGAGGACCGCGCACGCGGCGCCTGACCTTTATTTCACGGAATTTTAACGCTGGTCGGGAAGAAAGTTTCCGGTGCTAAAATAGCCGACTGTTTTGACCCCATTCATTACTACAACTGGAGCAACGACCGTGTTTATTTCCAACGCATACGCAGCAGCAACCGCAACCAGCGGCGGCATTATGGGCAGTCTGACCCAGTTTGCACCAATCGTCCTGATGTTCGTCGCCTTGTATTTCCTGATGATTCGCCCGCAAATGAAACGTCAGAAAGAACACAAGCTGATGATCGAGGCAGTGACGCGCGGCGATGAAGTGGTAACGGTCGGCGGCGTGCTGGGCAAGATCACCAAGGTTTCCGATGTCTACGTATCGATCGAAGTGCAGGACGGTACCGAACTCATCGTGCAGAAGAGCGCGGTCACGACGCTGCTGCCAAAGGGTACGATCAAGTCTCTGTAAGAATGCAACCCCATCTCCTCCGGCCGGACGTGGGGTTGATTTTCGTCTGACGCTCCACTCCGAACCCTGAATCGAATATGAATCGCTATCCCCTCTGGAAGTACATTACGATCGCCGTCGCATTGTTGCTGGGCGTGCTGTACACCATACCGAACTTTTTCGGCGAATCGCCGGCGGTACAGATCAGCAGCGCCAAGGCGACCATCAAGGTCGACAGCTCCCTGATGACACAGGTTGAGCAGATCCTGAAGAAAGACGGCATTCAGTCCGACGGGATCATGTTTGAAACGATCGGCACGCAAGGCACCGTTCGCGTCCGTTTCCCCAGCACCGATATCCAGTTCAAGGCCAAGGGCCTGCTCGAAAAAGAGCTGAACGCCGATCCGGCCGACCCGACCTATCTGGTTGCATTCAACCTGTTGCCGAATACGCCGTCATGGCTGCAAAGCCTGGGTGCGCATCCGATGTACCTTGGTCTCGATCTGCGCGGCGGCGTGCACTTCCTGATGCAAATCGATACCAAGGCCGTGATGAACAAGCGCGTCACCGGCCTGCAGAGCAGCGTGCGCGCGGTCCTGCGCGACAAGGATGTGCGCCATAACGGCATCACACGCGACGGCAACAATATCGATATCGCCTTCCGCGATGCGGCAACGCGCGACAAGGCACGCACCGTGCTGACCGAAGAATTGCGTGAACTGGCGTTGGTCGATGCCGGTACCGGCAGCGATCTCAAGCTGGTCGGCACGCTGCAACCGGCGGCCCTGAAGCAGACGACTGAAGACGCCGTCCAGCAGAACATCACGACCTTGTCCAAACGTGTCAACGAACTGGGCGTGGCCGAGCCGCTGATCCAGCGCGAAGGTGCGGATCGCATCGTGGTGCAGTTGCCGGGTGTGCAGGACGTTTCCCGCGCCAAGGACATCATCGGTAAAACTGCGACCCTGGAAGTGCGACTGGTCGATGAAACAGTGATGCGCGGCACGGAAGAAACCGCGGTGATTCCGTTCGGCTCCGAATTGTTCAAGGTTGGCAAAGGTGTGCCGGTCGTGTTGTACAAGGACCCGATCATCACCGGCGAATACATTTCCAGCGCCTCGGCTGCCTTCGATCAGAACCATCAGCCGGCGGTCGCGATCGACCTGAACGGCGACGGCGGACGTCGCATGCGCGAGGCAACCCGTTCGCGCGTCGGCAAATCGATGGCGATCGTGCTGTTTGAAAAGAACAAGGGCGAAGTCCTGACGGTGGCGACGATTCGCGACGAACTCGGTTCACGCTTCCAGATCACCGGCATGGGTTCATCCGAAGCCGCCAGCGATCTCGCCCTGCTGTTGCGCGCCGGTTCGCTGGCCGCGCCGATGGACATCATCGAGGAACGCACGATCGGACCGCAGCTCGGCGCGGAAAACATCAAGAAGGGTTTCGATTCGACGATGTTCGGCTTCCTCGCGATTGCCGCCTTCATGATCGTGTACTACCGCATGTTCGGTTTCTTCAGCGTGTTTGCGCTGGGCGCCAACCTGATGCTGCTGATCGCATTGCTGTCGTTGATGCAACTGACATTGACGTTGCCGGGTGTTGCCGCGATCGCGCTGACGCTGGGTATGGCGATCGATGCCAACGTGCTGATCAATGAACGTATTCGAGAGGAATTGCGGGCGGGTCATGCGCCGCAGACCGCGATCTCGATCGGTTTCGAGCGCGCATGGGCAACCATTCTCGATTCCAACGTCACCACGCTGATCGCCGGTCTGGCCCTGTTGATTTTCGGTTCCGGCGCGGTGCGCGGTTTTGCGGTTGTTCACTGCCTGGGCATTCTGACCTCGATCTTTTCGTCGGTCGTGGTGTCGCGCGGCGTGGTCAATCTCTGGTACGGCCGCAAGAAAAAACTGGCGACGGTTTCCATCGGCCAGGTCTGGAAACCGGAAGAGTCGTGATCGTCGATGCTGCGCAGCCACATGACTGCACAGCATCGCTCGTCCCCTGAACTGAAAACGTCCGCGATGCCGGTTCGCCGGTGCGGATAAAAACAAGATGTAACAGGCAACGTCGGATCGTTGCAACGAGAGGAATGTGATGGAGTTTTTCCGCATCAAGAAAGATATTCCGTTCATGCGTCACGCGTTGGTATTCAACGTGATTTCTGCATTGACGTTTGTCGCCGCCGTGTTTTTCCTGTTCCACAAGGGCTTGCACCTGTCGATTGAATTTACCGGCGGTACCGTGATGGAAGTCGCGTACACCAAACCGGCCAATATCGAAGGCGTGCGCGAGAAAATTGCGGGCCTCGGCTATACGGACATGCAGGTACAAAGCTTCGGCACCGCGCAGGACGTATTGATCCGTTTGCCGGCACAGAAGAATATCGATTCCGCACAATTGAGCGAACGCGTGATCGGCGCCTTGAAAACGCAGGACGAGGCCGTGGTATTGAAACGCGTCGAGTTCGTCGGTCCGCAAGTCGGCGACGAATTGACGCATGACGGCCTGATGGCGCTCGGCATGCTGATCATCGGCATCGTGATCTATCTGGCGTTCCGCTTCGAATGGAAATACGCAGTCTCGGCTATCCTCGCGAACTTGCATGACGTCGTGATCATTCTCGGTTTCTTTGCATTCTTCCAGTGGGAATTCTCGCTGACCGTGCTGGCTGCCGTGCTGGCCGTGCTCGGTTACTCGGTCAATGAATCGGTGGTGGTGTTCGACCGCGTGCGCGAAACCTTCCGCGATCGCAAGCACGGCAAGATGGCCGTGCCGGACGTGATGAACCATGCGATCACCAGCACCATCTCGCGTACCATCATCACGCACGGATCGACGCAACTGGTCGTGCTGTCGATGCTGTTCTTCGGCGGTCCGTCATTGCATTACTTTGCGATGGCGCTGACGATCGGTATCTGCTTCGGTATCTACTCGTCGGTCTTCGTCGCCGCTGCGCTGGCGATGTGGCTGGGTGTCAAGCGTGAAGACATGATCAAGCCGGTCAAGGAAAAGGACGAGCACGACGGTGCGGTCGTTTGATCGGAATTGCTCAATAAAAAAGCCGGCGCAAGCCGGCTTTTTTCATGCAGACGATCGTGCGACGACCCGTCCGAGAAATTCTGATTTCAGTTGAGGGATGCGTTCAGGCGTGCATACAGTTTGCCGAGTTCTTTTTCCAGTGCGTCGAATTCCTTGTCGGTGTAGTCCAGGAACGATTGCTTGCCGAATGCAATCTGCGGTGCAAACACGCGTTTGAATTCGGCTTCTCCCTGTTTGGTCAATTGCACGATGGAGCTGCGTCTGTCCTCGAGCTGGGTGACGCGCACGACCAGGCCCTTTGCCTCCAGCCGGTCGACCACGCCAGTCAGTGTGCCCTTGGTGATCAGTGTCTTTTCGCCCAGTTCCTTGAACGTCATGCCGGATGTATTGCCCAGCGTCGCAATGATGTCGAACTGCGAGGGCGTCAGGCCGGTCCGGGCGCGGATGTTGGCGCCTGACTGGCGCTCGAAAGCGTGATAGCACTCGGCCAGCAAACGGATACTGCGTAAATAGCGTTCTGTCATGACTTGTCGATGGTGATGTACGCGGAAAAAACAAAGCCGACGTCAGGCGACGTCGGCTTTTGGCATGCGTCGGCCAGATCAGTCAGCCTTGATTGCTTCCACCTGGATCGCCAGTTTAACTTCTGGAGAGAATGCAGGCAAACCGAAGTTCATGCCGAAATCGCTGCGCTTGAATTCAGCCGAGGCATCGGCGCCGCAGACTTCGCGCTTGAGCATCGGGTGCTGGATGCATTTGAACTTGTTGATGGCCAGCGTCAGCGGTTTGGTCACGCCGAGCAGTGTGAATTCGCCCTCTGCCGAAACCGGTGTGTCGCCATTGAACTTGATCGATTTGCTCTTGAAGGTCGCGGTTGGGTATTGCGCAACGTTGAACAGGTCCTTGCTGCGTGCATGTTCATTCATCTTTGCATGACCGAAATCGACCGAGCTGGTATCGACTGTGATGTCGATGGAACCTGTTTTTGCCGCACGATCCAGCACGACGGTACCGCTGCTTTTGTCGAACTTGCCGCGCCATGTGGACGTGCCGAAATGGTCAGCCTCGAAACTCGGATAGGTATGGTTGGGATCGATATTGTAGGTCTGTGCAAATGCGGATGTGGCGCCTGCGGCGAGCAGACAGATCAGTGCGATTGTTGATTTCATCGGGTTGCTCCTTGAGTGGTTAAGTGAATTGCGGTGATTGCATTGTGCTGCGATGGGTGCTGCTACTGCGTCGTGACGACGCGAAACTTGATCGTGACTTCATTGGCGACGATATCGTCATCCTTCCATTCGCCTTCGCCGATGTTGTAGGTCAGGCGTTTGATCGGCAGGACACCTTCGAATATCTGGCTGGCGCCGTCTTTTTTCACGCTCAGCGGAAAGCTGACATCCGTGGTTTTGCCTTTGATCGTCAGTTTGCCGGTGACATCCAGCTTGCCGGCCGCGCCGGGCTTGATAGCGCTGGATACAAACGTCGCTTTGGGGAATTGCGCGGCGTTGAACCATTCCTTCTTCATGACTTCCTTGTTGTAATCCGGATCGCCGAGATCGAAGCTGGCGACGTCGATGTCGACATTCGCTTTCGACGTTTCCGGTTTGGCGGCGTCGTAAGTGATTTGCGCATTGAATTTCCTGAACTTCGCATCGACCGGGACGTTCAGTTGCTTGAAGGTGATGGCAACGCTGCTTTTTGCGCTGTCTGTTTTCAGCGCGGCAGCCATGACCGGCAGCGCAATACAGGCACCAATGATGGCAATGCGGCGGAGAGTCTTGCTGATGGGGCGAATAAACATGATGATCCTTTCAGGGTGAATCAGGGAAGCATGCGCTGGAACGTGCGATCGCGATCAAGGAACTGATGCTTGAGCGCCGCCAGCACATGCAGGCAGAAAACGCCCAGCAACACCATGTTGAGCGCGTAATGAAGATCTTTGAGCAACGGCTTCAACTCGGGGTTCGGGCCGATAAGGACGGGCAGGGGAATGATGCCGAGGTAGACCACCGCTACGCCGGCCGCAAGGCTGTAGAAGTAACCCGACAGCGGCACGGCGAAAATCAGCACATACATCAGGCCGTGCGATGCATGCGCGGTTTTTTTCTGCCAGCCGGCCATGCTGGCTGGATACGGCGGAGCGGCATGCGTCCAGCGCCACAGCAAACGCAGGCAGGACAAGGCCAGCACCGTAATGCCCAGCCATTTGTGCCAGGAAAAATATCTGAGCTTGGTCGGCGTCAGGCCGGGGATGTCGACCATTGTCAGCCCGAGCAGGAAGGCAGCGATGATCAGGGCCGCAGTAAGCCAGTGTAGCGCGATCGCGGTCAATGAATACCGGCTGGTGGATGAGCGCATGTTTAATTTGTCAATAAGTTCGAATTAGGACTAATTTAGCAAAATAAATAGAAGCTTGCTGGCAACCAATGATGCCAGCAGCTTCTACGAGGTATTGCTGCCGGTTGCGTCAGATTTCCTGCGCGAGTTTGGTAGCGTAACCGATGTAATTGGCCGGCGTCATGGCCAGCAACTGGTCCCTGGCTTCCTGCGGAATGGCCAGCGTGGCGATGAATTGCTGCAGCGCTTCTTTCGAAATACCCTTGCCGCGCGTCAGGTCCTTCAATTGCTCGTACGGATTTTCGATGCCGTAGCGACGCATCACGGTTTGCACCGGTTCGGCCAGCACTTCCCAGGTGTCGTCCAGATCTTCCGCCAGACGGGCCGGATTGACCTCCAGTTTGTTCAGGCCGCGCAGGCAGCTGTCGTATGCCAGTACTGCGTAACCGAAACCGACGCCGATGTTGCGCAATACGGTCGAATCGGTCAGGTCACGCTGCCAGCGCGAGACCGGCAGTTTCTCTGCCATGTGCTTCAGCACTGCATTCGCCATGCCCAGATTGCCTTCGGAATTCTCGAAGTCGATCGGGTTGACCTTGTGCGGCATCGTCGATGAACCGATCTCGCCTGCCTTCGTTGATTGCTTGAAGTAGCCAAGCGAGATGTAGCCCCAGATGTCGCGGTTCAGATCCAGCAGAATCGTGTTGGTGCGCGCGATCGCATCGAACAGTTCGGCCATGTAATCGTGCGGCTCGATCTGGATCGTGTACGGATTGAAGGTCAGGCCGAGGCGGTTCTCGATCACTTCTTTTGAAAATGTCTGCCAGTCGGTGTTTGGATAGGCAGACAAATGCGCGTTGAAGTTGCCGACCGCGCCGTTCATCTTGCCGAGAATTTGCACATCGGCGATGCGTGTGATCGCGCGCTGCAAACGTGCAACGACGTTTGCCATTTCCTTGCCGAGTGTGGTCGGGCTGGCTGGCTGACCGTGCGTGCGCGACATCATCGGCAGCGCTGCATTGTCATGCGCCAGTTGCGTCAGCTTGGCGATCAGGGCCTGCAGCGCCGGCAGCAGCACGTTATCGCGCGCGGCCTTCAGCATCATGCCGTGCGATGTGTTGTTGATGTCTTCCGATGTGCACGCAAAGTGAATGAATTCGGTTGCCGCAACCAGTTCCGGCACATCCTTGACCTGTTCCTTCAGCCAGTATTCGACGGCCTTGACGTCGTGATTGGTGACGGCTTCGATGTCCTTGATGCGTTGTGCATCGGCTTCGGTGAAATCGGTGGTCAATTTGTTCAGCAACGCATTGGCCTGCGCGGAGAACGGTTTGATTTCTGCAAAACCCGCCGACGACAATGCTTGCAGCCATGCAATTTCCACTTTCACGCGATGATGCATGAAGCCGGATTCGGACAGAATCGGGCGCAATTTATCGGTCTTGGAAGCATAACGGCCGTCCAGCGGCGAAAGGGCGGAGAGCGTGGAAAGAGGCATGATGATGGGCGAAAAACGCGATGACGTGAATGGAGAGACTGCCGCTCATGCAAGAACTGCAACGCAGGCGGAAGCCGACATTTTACCACCGACGCGCGTCGCAAAACCGCCACGCCGGCAGCATGGCAGCAGCGGTTCCGGCGCAGGGCCGGTGTTATAATCGCGTTCCCATTTTCGAAGTAAAGCGTCTATGAAACTGATTGGTTCGCTCACCAGCCCTTACGTGCGCAAGGTGCGTGTGGTAATGCTGGAAAAAAAGATCGATTACGATTTCTCTCTCGATAACGTATGGGCGCCGGATACCGCGATCCAGGAGTCGAATCCGCTCGGCAAGGTGCCCTGCCTCGTGATGGAAGACGGCGGTGCGATGTTCGATTCGCGCGTGATCGTCGAATATCTGGACACGCTGACGCCGGTCGGCAAGCTGATCCCGCCGAACGGTCGCGAGCGCGCCGAAGTCAAGTGCTGGGAAGCATTGGCTGACGGCGTGGCGGATGCGGCGATGCTGGTGCGTCTGGAGCATACGTTGCGGCCGCAGGAAATACGCAGCAAGGACTGGCTCGATCGCCAGATGAAAAAGGTCAATGCCGGCCTGCATGCAATGTCGATCGGTTTGAAGGACACGGCGTTTTGCGCAGGCAATCAATACACGCTGGCTGATGTGTCGGTCGGTTGCGTGTTGGGCTGGCTGTCGTATCGCTTCCCTGAAATCAAATGGCGCGATGATTATCCGAATCTCGACAAGCTGTATGAGAAGCTGTCGGAACGGCCGTCGTTCAAGGAAACGGCACCGAGCTGAACGCTCATGAAAAACAAAAAGGACGCCGAGGCGTCCTTTTTTATTGACCGCAGTGCGTGCGATCAATAACCCGTTTGAAGCGAATCGATCATTCGTTGATCATTTGCGTCTGCAGGTAATTCTGGATGCCGACTTTTTCGATCAGATCGAGCTGTGTTTCGAGCCAGTCGATGTGTTCTTCGGTGTCGTCCAGAATGTACTGGAATAATTCACGCGATACGTAATCACCGCTTGCCTCGCATGCCGCAATGCCTTCCTTCACGGTTTTCTGCGCCATGACTTCCAGCTTCAAGTCGCAGCCCAGCATTTCCTGCGTGTTCTCGCCGATCATCAGCTTATGCAGTGCCTGCAGATTAGGCAGGCCATCCAGCATTAGGATGCGATCGATCAGTTTGTCGGCATGCTTCATCTCGCCGATGGATTCTTCGTATTCCTTCTTGGCGATTTTTTCGAAGCCCCAGTGCTTGTACATGCGTGCATGCAGGAAGTACTGATTGATTGCGCTGAGTTCGTTGGTGAGCTGCGCGTTGAGCAGCTTGATGATGTTGCTGTCACCTTTCATGGGAGCCTCGAAAGTGATGTGGAAAATGTCCGGTCCGCAATCGATCGTCGATCGATTCATGCAGCCGGTAAAGAACGGACATGATAGCCGAGGAAGACCATTTTCCGGTCATTCCGGCTTCATTTCGTTAGCTGGAATCATTCGTGTTTCGATTGCCCGCGATTGTCTTTGCGAGAAGAAATTCGCTACTCGTTTTTGATCCGCGGTTGTGCATCCAGCATGGCCGGCCATCGATCGACCCAGCAGCATGCATGGTCGGCATCCGGAATGATCTGCATGGGCGGCCGGCGTATTCGGGGAATGTCGCGCGGTAGGCATTGACGATTTCCACCGGCATGTTTTTATCCCTGCCGCCGACAAAATGCATCTGCGGAATATTCTGCAAATCGCGCCATGCATCGGCAGGATTCAACGATCCTGTCAACGGAGAAACACGATGCAGTGTTGTCCAGACGGGATGATCCAGATTGCCCGCAATCGTGACGAGTTGCACCACATCCCGGCGCCGTGCGGCAACCAGTGCTGCCACTGCGCCGCCACCGGAATAGCCGACGAGCATGAGTTTGTCGGCATGCGCGCGTTGCTTGAGCGCATCGATGGCGCGATCACTGGCTTCGATGACTTGCAGCGCGAAACGCCGATCGGTCCAATAGGCTGCGGCGCATTCGCGTGCATCGCTTTCTTCCATGTACTGACAGGGTCGCGCGAGATAGGCAGCCGCTCCGCGTGTGTTTTTCAGTGCCAGCTTCAGTCCGATCGGATCGCGCGGTGTCGGGTCGCTGGATGGTTGCGACGACGTCAGCCATGCGAAGCCATCACCTTCGATATAAACAGTCAGCGTATCGCTCGTGACGATTGCGGCCGGCACGTAAGCGGTCAGGACGAAATCGCCGGACGGCAGCAGCAGCTTTTGCCAGCCCTTTGCGGTTGCCAGCGCATCGGCATGTTGTCGGCGTGCTTGCGGCGTCATGCCGGCGCAGGCGCTGAGAGCGAGCATCAGCAGGCAGATCAGGTATTTATGCATTGTGGCTTGTTGTGCGTTGGCGGACAGGCGCGTCACGTTGCTGCGCTTCGCGGGTATCTTGCATCAATGCGGAAAGCAAATCCAGTTGCCGGTGAAATTCGACTGTTGATAAAGAGACGAAAGAAGAAGGAAAACGCATGCGCGTTTGTCAGCGTATTGCCCGGGTTTCGGCGATGAGAACAATGAAGTCTTCCTGCAATAAAAAACGCACCGGTGAACGGTGCGTTTTTTTGTGGACGGAGAAAATCTTATTTCGGCGTTTCCGTCACGAAGCCCATCTTGGTAAGGCCGCCGGATTGTGCCGCTGCCATGACCTGCGCCACTTTTTCATAAGGTGTGGTGCGTGCGGCGCGCAGATGCAGTTCCGGTTGCGGTGTGATTTTCGATGCATCGGCGATGCGTGTCGCCAACTGGCTTTCTTCCATCAATTCGTTATTCCAGAAAACCTTGCCGTCGGCATCGATCGAGAGGTTGATCGTTTCCGGCTTGGTGTCTTCCGGATGCGCGGCAGCACGCGGCAGATCCAGTTTCACCGCATTGTTCATCACGGGAATGGTCATGATGAAGATGATCAGCAGAACCAGCATCACGTCGACCAGCGGCGTGGTGTTGATCTCCGGGTTGAAGTCGTCGTCGTCCGACAGGGAGCCCATTGCCATCATTTACCTCCGACAGCAACCAGTTTGGAACCGCTTGCGGTGCTGGCGCCGTCCTTGGCGCGGGAGCCGGTGACGAACAGGGCGTGCAGGTCGAAGCCGAATTTGTTCATTTTGGCGATGACCGATTTGTTGCCGCGCACCAGCGCGTTGTAGCCGAAGGTTGCAGGGATCGCGACGGCCAGGCCGAGTGCGGTCATGATCAGCGCTTCACCGACCGGGCCGGCGACCTTGTCGATGCTGGCCTGCCCCGATGTGCCGATGGCGACCAGCGCGTGATAGATGCCCCACACGGTGCCGAACAGTCCGACGAACGGTGCCGTGGAACCGACCGATGCCAGCACAGCCATGCCGGTTTGCAGGCGCGCCTGCGTTTCATCGATGGCCTGGCGCAGCGACAGCGTGATCCAATCGCTGACCGACAGTTCATCGTGCAGATGGCCCTTGTGCGCTTCATGATGCTGCATGGCGGTCACGCCTGCGTCTGCGATCGCGGCGAACGGATTGCCGGTGCCCAAAGTCGAGAGGCCGGCCTGCAGGCTGGTGGCATCCCAGAATTCATGCCCTGCAGCACGTGCGGAGCGGCGATACTGGAACAGCTGCATGGCCTTGGTGACGATGACGTACCACGATGCGATCGACATCGCGATCAGCAGGACTGCAACACCCTTGGTGACAAAATCGCCTTGCGACCACAGGCTTTCCAAACCGTACGGACTGACTTCCATGATGATTCCTTCTTATCTATTCAACGTAAAATTAATTGGCACGATGGCAAATGCAGGAGTCGGTTTCCCATCCTCCAGGTATGGCTTGAATAATGCGCGCATTACGGCATCCCGCGCTGCGTCGTCCATGCGCAGCGAGCCGGACGATTTCTGTACTTCCACTCTTTCGGCGCGGCCCTTGTCATTGATCAGCACGCGCAACGTGACGGTTCCCTCATTGCCCATGCGCGCATCCATCGGCGGATAGACCGGGCGCGGCGCATTGATGTAGGACACGCCGGAAATCGTTTTCGGCACAGCCGGCGCCGATGGCGCAGCAGGTGCCGATGGTGCGACGTCCGCCGGCGGTTCTTTCGATTCCTTCGCCGGCGGTGTGACTTCTTCGGTAATGGCTTGCGGCGCCGGTTTGTCGGTGATCACCGGGCGCGGTTTCGGTTGCGTAACGGCTTTTTTCACGACCGGCACGGTTTTCGGCGGGGCCGGTTGCGGCTTCGGCTGCGGTGCGGGCTCCAGTGTGACGAAGCTGGCAAAAATTTCCTTCGGCAGGGCTTGTGTCACCTGATGCATCAGACCGCTGCGCAGTGCATAAAACAATGCGATATGCAGTCCGATGATGATGAGAAGAGGCCCGAATCGTCGCAGTTGCTGGGTAAGGTGAGGCGGTAAAAGCGGTGCTGACGACGACATTGATGTTGCATTCATAAATTGCTTCTTATGCAGCCATTACATTAAGTTGAAACATTATAGGTTGGCTTGCCGAAGGCTGAGCGTCGGCCAGACATTCGCGCAGCACGCGTTTGGCGCACGAATGGCATTTGCCGCAGCAGGTGCCGACTTCGAGTTCATCACGTAATTCCGACATCCGTGTAACGCCATCATTGACAGCCTGGCGGATTTTTCGTTCGGATACGTTGTTGCAGACACAAACAATCATCGATGCCTCTTGCTATTTTCTTTGCAGGTTGAGCGACAAAAAAACGTAAATTTTCGGTTCCATTTACCGGCATCGCCGGCGTCTTCATATCTCAGTTGGCTCGTGCGCCTGTCACAAGACGGGCGAACAGCTTGAACTTTTCCGGCTGCGGCATGGCACGTTCCACCACCGCTGCCCATTGTTCCGATAACTGCTGGCAGGTTGCCCGCAATACCGGCGCCAGATCGGGCAGGTCGGCCAGCGCCTTCAGGTGCCGTTCGATCACCGATGCCAGCTTGATGCATGAGCTGGCTTCCTGGCTGTTTGCCGTGTAATGCGACATCAAATGCAGTACCGCCGAGACCAGTAATTCGGGTTGCGCCGGTGCTGCATTCGGTTCCTGCAATGCCTGATCCGCTTTTTCGATTGCCATCAAACTCTCCTCGTGGGTTGGTTTGGCTGGCTGGCAACGGTTGAATGTTGCGCGGGCTGGCTGGTCGGAATCGCTGTTCGCTGCTTACGCCGTCAAGATCAATTTATTCAGTTGCGTCAATCGGAGACGGTAAATCCGTCCCTCATGCGCGATTTCCACTTCGCGCATCTGCCGGAACAAATCCCGGCTGTTGATGCGTGTTACCGGTTGTCCTGCCGCAGCATCATCACGCTTGGCAGAGGATGCATTTTCCTGCGCATTACGTTGTGCCGGGATCGCCATGTTCAACCTTTTATATAAATGAGAACAATTCTTGTTTAGATTATCGGTAATTTAAATACGGATTGCAAGCGTTTTGTGCGGCTTGTTGTGCTGGCGAAGCAAATAAACAGATGAAAATTTGCCTGAATGACAAAAAGTTGATGAGAGGCTATTTTTTGACGCCACTTTGCAGCGGGACGGACCGCAGAATGAGTCCTGCCGCGACATGCGCGGCAGGAATGGATGCGGAAGAGAGGGATTAGTGAATCGGGTGGAACGATTCAGCCTGCGCGATGGGCCAGTATTTGCCAAACACTTCCGGCAGTTCGCTGACTGAATTCGCCTCGCTCAGCAACTGGCCGGATTCCAGATAAGGCAGCAGCGACGATGCGAGTTTGACCTGATTGGCGGAGACGCGTCGCACCAGATGATGCGGTTTCAACTCAGACGGATGATTCAGCCCGGCTGCAGCGATCAGTTCGGCCAGTGCCTTGAGCGTGTTTTGATGAAAGTTGGCTACGCGTTCGGCCTTGTCGGGGACGACCAGCGCGCGCTGGCGCAACGGGTCCTGCGTGGCGATGCCGGTCGGGCAGCGATCGGTATGGCAGTTTTGCGACTGAATGCAACCCAGCGCAAACATGAAGCCGCGTGCCGAGTTGCACCAGTCGGCACCCAATGCGAGAGTGCGAACGATATCGAATGCGGTGACGATCTTGCCGGACGCGCCGATCCTGACCTTGTCGCGCAGCTTGGTACCGACCAGCGTGTTATGCACCAGCAGCAACGCTTCCTGCATCGGTACGCCGACGTGGTCGGTGAATTCGACCGGCGCCGCACCGGTGCCGCCTTCGCCGCCATCGACCACGATGAAATCCGGCGTGATGCCGGTTTGCAGCATCGCCTTCACAATGCCGAAGAATTCCCACGGATGGCCGATCGCCAGTTTGAATCCGGTCGGTTTGCCGCCGGACAGCGTGCGCAATTGCTCGACGAATTGCAGCAGACCGACCGGCGAATCGAAGGCGGAGTGCGAGGAGGGCGAGATGCAATCGACGCCTTGCGGCACGCCGCGCGCTTCCGCGATTTCAAGCGACACCTTGGCACCCGGCAGTACGCCACCATGACCGGGTTTGGCGCCCTGCGACAGTTTGATTTCGATCATTTTGACCTGCGGTAGACGGGCATTGGCTGCGAATTTTTCGGCCGAAAAACTGCCGTCTTCATTGCAGCAGCCGAAGTAGCCGGAGCCGAGTTCCCACACCAGATCGCCGCCGGCTTCGCCTGCATGTTCGGGGCGATGATAGCGGCTGATGCTGCCTTCGCCCGTATCGTGCATGAAGCCGCCTTTTTGCGCACCCTGGTTCAACGCGCGAATGGCATTGGCCGACAGCGCGCCGAAGCTCATCGCGGAAATATTGAAGATGCTGGCGGAATAAGGTTGCGCGCGATCTGCGCCGATTGTGATGCGAAAGTCGTGCGAGGCGATTTTTGCCGGCACGATGGAATGATTGATCCATTCGTAATCGCTTTGATACACATCCATCTGCGTGCCGAAGGGGCGCTTGTCGATGGCCTGCTTGGCGCGTTGATACACCAGCGAGCGTTGGTTGCGCGAAAACGGATTTTGCGCGGCGTCTTCTTCCAGGAAATACTGGCGGATCTCGGGACGAACCGCTTCAAACAGATAACGGAAATGCGCAAGGATCGGGTAGTTGCGCAGCAATGCGTGCTCTTTCTGCCGCATGTCTGCAATGCCGAGGACGATCAATGCACCTGACAGAATGACCAGCCACCAGCCGATATCCAGCAAAAACGCCGGTATCAGGGAAAGGGAAAAAACGATCACGGCCACAATCAGGGCCAGGTAACGAATCGGGAAAACGCGCATTTTTTCTCCAGGCCGAAGCGCCACAAGGCAGCGCAATCGCGGCACAGTGTACAACGCGGAGAATTTCCCTGAGGGCAATTATGCCGCATGCCGAACACTCAAAGAAGGCAGCGGCTAGGAAGAATGGCTACGACGCGCTCGGCGCTTTTTCCGTCAGGCGGTTGCGCCAGCGTCGATGATGCCGCCGCCAAGGCAGACGTCGCCCTGATAAAGAACGGCGGATTGTCCCGGCGTGACCGCCCATTGCGGCGTGTTGAAGGCGAGAGAGAAACTGCCGCCGCTTGTTTGCTGCCGGCACGCGACGTCTGCCTGGCGATAACGTGTCTTTGCAGAGACTTCCTCGCTGTCCGGCGCGGTACCAGCGACCCAGCTCATCTGGCCCGCGGTCAGTTCCGACGACAGCAGCCATGGATGATCGTGGCCTTGCACCACATAGAGCGTATTTGTCGCGACATCCTTGCGCGCCACATACCAGGCATCGCTGGTGCCATCCGGATTCTTGTGCGTCTTCATGCCGCCGATGCCGATGCCCTTGCGCTGGCCCAATGTATAAAAGCTCAGGCCGACATGTTCGCCGACGACCGTGCCGTCCGATGTTTTCATCGGGCCTGGCTGGTAGGACAGGTAGCGGTTCAGGAATTCGCGGAACGGACGCTCGCCGATGAAGCAGATGCCCGTCGAATCCTTCTTCGTTGCGTTCGGCAGCTTCAGTTGTTCGGCGATCTTGCGCACTTCGGTCTTGCGGATTTCGCCAAGCGGGAACAGCGTCTTCGACAGTTGCGCCTGATTCAGGCGATGCAGGAAGTAGCTTTGATCCTTGCTGGCGTCGACGGCTTTCAATAATTGCACCTGACCGGCGTTCGGGCCGGACGCGATTTCGCGTACACGTGCGTAGTGGCCGGTCGCAATCATATCGGCGCCGAGCAGCATCGCGTGATCGAGGAAGGCCTTGAACTTGATTTCCGCATTGCACAGCACGTCCGGATTCGGCGTGCGGCCGGCCTGATATTCGCGCAGGAATTCGGCGAACACGCGGTCTTTGTATTCAGATGCGAAATTGACGGCTTCGATATCGACGCCGACCACGTCGGCCACGCTGGCCGCATCGATCCAGTCCTGCCGCGTCGAGCAGTATTCGGAATCGTCGTCGTCTTCCCAGTTCTTCATGAACAGGCCAATGACTTCATAGCCTTGTTCTTTCAACAGCCAGGCGGAAACCGACGAGTCGACACCGCCGGACATGCCGATGACGACACGCTTTTTAGCCATTGTTGATGACCTCGAACACCGAGGGATGGGTTTGCAGCAGAGACAGCGGCGCGCGCTTGCCGGCCAGATAGTCGTCAACGCGTTGCAAAACCGACGGGCTGCGATGCGTATTCTGGCACGCGACCAGTTCGTCGTACGTCATCCATACCGCGCGCAGGATGCCGACATCCAATGGCTGGTCATGTTTGGCGCCGACGTCACCGCAAAACGTAAAGCTTAAATAAGTGACATCGTGCCCCGTGCGTTGCGATACGTAGCGCGACATGTACATGCCGACCAGCGCGGTCGGCACGAAATCGTGTGCGGTTTCTTCGAGGGTTTCGCGTATGACGGCTTGTTCCAGCGATTCGTGCGGGTCCAGATGGCCGGCCGGCTGGTTGAAGCGAATGCCTTCGCTGGTCTCTTCCTCCACCAGCAGGAAACGTCCATCGCGCTCGACGATGGCGGCAACAGTAACAGAGGGTTTCCAGATATCAGGCATGTTGGCTCTCAGAATAACCCGTTATTTTAGCGTGCATCAGGACAAGTTGCCGGGACTGTTTTCCTGACTGTACATTTTGTAATAGAATGGCGAAGTTTTTCCATAAAAAAGAGCGCGCATCTTTGCTTGGCGGGCTTTTGGCCTTATCCTTCCTGCTTTGCTTCTTGCGGTCTGACGGAAGCTGGCAGGGCTGCCCTCGGCTTGAATACTCCGGCCGCCGTGCGTAAATATTTCCGTCGTCGGGTGTGCAGGTATCCTGCTTCACGCGGCTGAAAGCGCCGGCTCAGGGAAATACGTAAATAATTTATTAATTTGCCTTCGCCGGATTGTGGCGTCGAGGCACAAGGTTTGAAACGGAATAAAAATGCAACGCATTATGCTCAGGTCGAAGATTCACCGTGTGGCGGTGACGCAAGCCGACCTGCATTACGAAGGCTCGTGCGGGATTGACGAGGATTTGCTGAATGCCGCCGATATCAGGGTCGGCGAAAAGATTGAGTTGTATAACGTGAATAACGGCGAGCGTTTTTCCACCTATGCCATCAAGGGGGCAAAGGGAAGTGGGGAGATCTCGCTGAACGGAGCCGCTGCGCGCCGCGCCCACCTCGGCGACTTGCTCATCATCTGCACTTATGGGCCGATGACGGACGAAGAAATCGAGACATATGTTCCCAAGATTGTCTTCGTCGACGAGCAAAACCGATTCGCGGGACTGAAAAAGCAGTAATAACACGCAGGTAGCACCAGAAAACCCGGATCGCGCCATTCAGTGCCGCTTGAGCCGGGTTTTTATTCGTGTGCTCGTTACCAGAGCGATCAAGAATTTAAACAACTTAAGAGAGAAATCATGTCTTTAGTTATTGGAGTGCCGCGGGAGACTTTCCCCGGCGAAACTCGGGTGGCAACAGTTCCCGAGGTCGTACAAAAGCTCATCAAGCAAGGATATGCAATCGCCGTTGAAACCGGCGCCGGCAATCTTGCCAACATCAGCGATGACGACTATCGTGCCGCCGGCGCTCAGATCGTGGATAACACCGCGGACATCTGGGCCAACAGCGACATCATCTTCAAATTGCGCGCGCCTAGCGACGCCGAACTTGCTCTGCTGCGCGACGGCGGCACGCTGGTCAGCTACATCTGGCCTGCGCAAAACCCGGAATTGATGCAAAAGCTGGCCGCCAAAAAAGTGACCGTGCTGGCAATGGATTCCGTGCCGCGTATTTCGCGCGCGCAGAAGATGGACGCACTGTCGTCGATGTCGAATATCTCCGGTTATCGCGCCGTGATCGAGGCCGCCAATTCGTTTGGTCGTTTCTTCACCGGTCAAATTACCGCTGCAGGCAAAGTGCCGCCGGCTAAAGTATTCATCATCGGTGCCGGCGTGGCTGGTCTGTCCGCCATCGGTACCGCTGCCAATCTTGGCGCCATCGTCCGTGCCAATGACACGCGTCCTGGCGTGGAAGATCAAATCACCTCGCTCGGCGGCGAATTCGTCGGCGTCGATTACGAGGAAGACGGTGCAGGCAGTGGCGGTTACGCCAAGGTCATGTCCGAAGGCTTCCAAAAAGCGCAGGCTGCAGTGTTTGCCAAGCAGGCTGCCGAAGTCGACATCATCATCACGACTGCGTTGATTCCAGGTAAGCCAGCACCGAAGCTGATCACCGCTGACATGGTTAAATCCATGAAAGCCGGTAGCGTCATCGTCGATCTGGCCGCTGAACAAGGCGGCAATTGCGAATTGACCGTTCCGGGCGAAGTCACTGTTGTGCACGGTGTGACCATTATTGGTTACAAGGATCTGCCGACGCGTTTGCCGAAACAGGCATCGACACTGTACGCAACCAACTTGTTCCGTCTCAGCGAAGACCTGATCAAAACCAATAGTGTGGAACCAGCCGGCGCAGGCGCCGCGGCGATCCACATGAACATGGAAGATGAAGTCATTCGCGGTACCACCGTAGTCGATCAAGGGAATGTCACCTGGCCGCCACCGGCGCCAACACTGTCGGCTGCGCCGGCGCAAGCCAAACCTGCAGCAACACCGGCGCCGTCGCACGGCCACGGTCCTAGCGGCAAAGTGTCGTCACCGACTCGCGTGGCAACGTTGTTTGTGTTTGCTGCGTTGTTGTTTGGCCTGATTGGCTATGGTGCGCCAACCGCCTTCCTCGGCCACTTGACCGTGTTCGTGCTGGGTTGCTTCATTGGTTACATGGTGGTGTGGAACGTCACACCGGCATTGCACACGCCGTTGATGAGCGTTACCAATTCCATCTCGTCGATCATCGTGATCGGCGCGCTGGTACAGGTCGCGCCACCGCTGGTTGACGGCATCACGCGTCCCGAGCTGCTGATCAAGTCGCTCGCTGCTGCTGCCATCGCTCTCACTGCAATCAACATGTTCGGCGGCTTTGCTGTTACCCGTCGCATGCTTGACATGTTCCGCAAGAATTAAGGAGACCTCAATTGTCTGCAAATCTGGCTACTGTCTCCTACATCGGAGCAACAATCCTTTTCATCCTCAGTCTGGGCGGCTTGTCGCACCCGGAAACCTCGCGCCGCGGTAATCTCTACGGCATGATCGGTATGGGCATCGCGGTGCTCGCCACGATCTTTGGCCCACGCGTGACGCCGGAAGGCTATGCATGGATCATCGCCGCGCTGGTCGTCGGTGGCTCGATCGGCCTGTACGCCGCCAAAAAGGTCAAAATGACCGAAATGCCGGAACTGGTCGCATTGATGCACAGCTTCGTCGGTCTGGCTGCAGCGCTGGTCGGTTTCGCCAGCTATATCGATCCGTCGATACAGCTGGTCGGTGCCGAGAAAGCGATTCATCATGTTGAAATTTACGTCGGTATCTTTATCGGCGCAGTGACTTTCTCCGGTTCGCTGATCGCATTCGGCAAACTGAATGGCAAAATCGGCGGCAAGCCATTGCTGTTGCCAGGCCGTCATGTCATCAATCTGATCGGCCTGCTGCTCGTTATCTGGTTCGGTCGCGAGTTCGTGATTGCGCCTGACGTCGCCAGCGGCATGACGCCGTTGATCATCATGACTGTGATCGCGCTGCTGTTCGGCGTGCATATGGTGATGGCAATCGGTGGTGCCGACATGCCGGTCGTGGTGTCGATGCTCAACAGCTATTCCGGTTGGGCAGCTTCGGCTACCGGCTTCATGCTCGGCAATGATTTGCTGATCGTGACCGGTGCACTGGTGGGTTCGTCCGGTGCGATTCTTTCGTACATCATGTGCCAGGCGATGAACCGTAATTTCTTCAGTGTGATTGCCGGTGGTTTTGGCGGCGGTGCTCCGAAGGCGGGCGGTGCTGCGAAGGAACAGGTCGGTGAAGCGACTCCTGTTTCTGCACAGGAAACAGCGGAACTGCTGCGCGAAGCAAAAAGCGTCGTCATCGTGCCGGGTTACGGCATGGCAGTGGCGCAAGCGCAGCACACGGTGAACGAAATCACCAAGTTCCTGCGTGCCAAAGGCACCAAGGTGCGTTTCGCGATTCACCCGGTTGCCGGCCGTATGCCTGGTCACATGAACGTGTTGCTGGCGGAAGCCAAAGTACCGTACGACATCGTGATGGAGATGGACGAAATCAACGAAGATTTCCCGGATACCGACGTCGTCATGGTGATCGGCGCGAACGATATCGTGAACCCGGACGCACAGGAAGATCCGGACAGCCCGATCGCCGGCATGCCGGTGCTCGAAGTCTGGAAGGCAGAAACCTCGATCGTCATGAAACGTTCGATGGCTTCCGGTTACGCAGGTGTCGACAATCCGTTGTTCTACAAAGAGAACAATCGCATGTTGTTCGGCGATGCGAAGAAGATGCTGGACGAAGTGCTGGCGACGCTGAAGGCTTAAACGCTGAGTCGTCGTTCGCAAAAAAAGCCGCATCGGTTGATGCGGCTTTTTTTTATATCTGTCGGGTTTGTCGTGGATCAGGCAGCGGGCAGTTCGAATGGCGTCAGCGGTTGCGTATCGGCCGGCGCTTCACGACTCCAGTAGCCGGGCTGGCTGTACATCGCCTTCAAATGCCAGATGAACAGGCGAACTTTTGCCGGCACGTTTCGCTGCTGCGGATAGACGGCCATGATGTCGTATTCGGGAATTGCGTAATCGTCGAGTACGGTTTCCAGCGTGCCGTTTTCCAGCTGGCTTTGAATTTCCCATACCGAGCGCCATGCAATGCCGAGGCCCTCGGTCATCCAGCGATGCAGCAGTTCGCCGTCGTTGCAGTCGAGACTGCCGTTGGCGCGCACGGAAACGGTTTTGCCGCGCAGGTTGAAGTACCAGCCCCGCTGTTGTCCGCCTTGCAAGTTGAAAGCCAGGCAATTGTGCTTGGCCAGATCGTCGAGTGTTTTGGGTTTGCCATGTTTTTTGAAATAAGCCGGCGTGCCGCAAACCACACGTTTGTTGGATGCCAGCTTGATGGCGACGAAGTTCGGCTCGATCGTGCCGCCGATGCGAATGCCCATGTCGTAACCTTCCTGCACCAGATCGACCACGCGGTCGGTCAGGTTGAACGACATTTTCAGTTCGGGATGTTGCAGCAGGAAGGAGGGTGCATACGGCGCAACGTGCTGGCGGCCGAAAGAGGCGGGGGCAGACACGATCAAGTGACCGGTGACCTTGTGGCGACCGTCGGAAATGGCGCTTTCCGCCTGATCCAGCTCGCTGAGTAACTTGCGGCAATGTTCGAGGAAAACCGAGCCTTCTTCGGTCAACGCCAGCTTGCGCGTCGAGCGATGGAGTAGGCGGACGCCCAAACGTTTCTCCAAGGTATCGATTCTGCGCCCAACCATGACGGGCGTTACCTGGAGTGCCAACGCAGCGGCGGCAAAACTGCTGTGATCGACGGCAGTGACAAACGCTTCGATTTGTTTCAGCTTGTCCATTCGATACCTGAAGTACTTAATTGGTTAATTAAAAATTCTATTCTCAAATTATTGCATACCAATTACTATACGCATCAGCAAAAATTTCATTTCACTGGAGGTAGATGATGGCAAAGATGACAGCAGCCCAGGCAGCAGTCTGGGTAATGCAAAAAGAAGGTATTGACCAGGCGTTCGGCGTGCCGGGCGCAGCAATCAATCCGTTCTATTCCGCCATGCAAAAGCAAGGCACGATCAAACACATTCTGGCTCGCCACGTAGAAGGCGCGACCCACATGGCTGAGGGTTACACCCGCGCCAAATCCGGCAACATCGGTGTCGCTCTCGCGACTTCCGGTCCTGGCGGCACAGACATGATCACCGGTCTGTACTCGGCAATCGCCGATTCGATTCCAATCTTGTGCGTCACTGGTCAAGCGCCACGTGCACGTTTGCACAAGGAAGATTTCCAGGCTGTTGATATCGAGTCGATCTCGAAGCCAGTCACCAAATGGTCGGTCATGGTTCGCGAACCAGCACTGGTTCCACAAGTGTTCCAGCAAGCTTTCCACATCATGCGTTCGGGCCGTCCAGGTCCAGTGCTGATCGATTTGCCATTCGACGTGCAAGTTGCTGAAATCGAATTCGATCCAGATCTGTACGAGCCATTGCCAGTCTACAAACCGGCCGCGACCCGTAAGCAAATCGAAGCCGCAATCACCATGTTGAATGCAGCAGAGCGCCCATTGCTGATTTCCGGCGGCGGCGTGATCAATGCAAACGCAACACCGTTGATGCTCGAATTCGCTGAACTGGTCAACGTTCCTGTCGTTCCGACCCTGATGGGCTGGGGCACGGTACCTGATGATCATCCATTGATGGTCGGCATGGTTGGTCTGCAAACGTCGCACCGTTACGGTAACGCCACGATGCTGGCTTCGGACTTCGCATTCGGTATCGGTAACCGTTGGGCGAACCGTTTCACCGGTTCGATCGACGTTTTCACCAAAGACCGTAAATTCGTTCACATCGACATCGAACCGACACAAATCGGTCGCGTGTTCGGCCCAGACCTCGGCATTACGTCCGATGCTGGCGCAGCACTGAAATTGATGATCGAAGTCGCGAAAGAATTGAAAGCTGCCGGCAAACTGAAAAACCGTGATGCATGGTTGGCAGAGTGCCAGGAACGCAAACGCACGATGTTGCGTAAAACGGATTTCGACGTTACGCCAATCAAGCCACAACGCGTTTACCAGGAAATGAACGCAGTGTTCGGCAAAACCGCGCGCTATGTGTCGAACATCGGTCTGTCGCAAATCGCTGCGGGTCAATTCCTGCACGTGTACAAAGAACGTAACTGGATCAACTGCGGTCAAGCAGGTCCATTGGGCTGGACTGTTCCGGCTGCTCTGGGTGTCCGGGCTGCAGACCCAACCAGCGAAATCGTTGCGATCACCGGCGATTACGACTTCCAGTTCCTGATCGAAGAATTGGCAGCCGGCGCGCAGTTCAACCTGCCGTACATCCACGTGCTGGTGAACAACTCGTACCTCGGCCTGATCCGCCAAGCGCAACGCATGTTCACAATGGACTACTGCGTTTCGCTGGCGTTCGACAACATCAACTCGACCGAAAATGCTTCGTACGGTGTTGATCACGTTAAAGTTACCGAAGGCCTCGGCTGTAAAGCAATTCGCGTCTACAACCCGGACGACATCGCTCCAGCACTGAAAAAAGCGCAAGAGTGGATCAAGGAATTCAAGGTGCCAGTCGTTGTTGAAATCATTCTCGAACGCGTAACGAACATCGCGATGGGTACCGAAATCAACGCGATCAACGAATTCGAAGAAATCCTCGACGTTAAGGGTGCTTAATATGACGAAACTTGCTGCTAATCTGACGATGCTGTTCAACGAGGTGCCATTCATGGACCGCTTTGAACAAGCTGCAAAGAATGGCTTCAAAGGCGTTGAATTCCTGTTCCCTTATGACTTCCCTGCGGCTGATGTCGCAGCGAAGTTGAAAGACAATGGACTGGAAATGGTCTTGCACAATCTGCCGGCCGGTAATTGGGCTGGCGGCGAGCGCGGTATTGCTTGCCATCCGGACCGTGTCGAAGAATTCAAGGCTGGCGTCGACAAAGCGATCGAATATGTCAAAGTGCTCGGCACCAAACAGGTCAACATCCTGTCGGGTATCGTGCCTGCCGGTGTCACGCATGAACAAGCAGAAGCGACCCTCGTTTCGAACTTGAAATATGCAGCGGCCAAGTTGAAGGCAGAAGGTATTCCGTTGTTGATCGAAGCGATCAACACGTTCGATATCCCTGGCTTCTTCCTGACCGGCACCAAGCAGACGCTGGACATCATCGCCAAGGTCGGTTCCGACAATCTGTTCTTCCAGTACGACATCTATCACATGCAACGCATGGAAGGTGAACTGGCGAACACGATCAAGAACAACCTCGCGGTCATTCCTCATCTGCAACTGGCAGACAATCCAGGCCGCTTCGAACCAGGCACCGGTGAAATCAACTACACCTTCCTGTTCAAGTTCCTGGACGAAATCGGCTACAAAGGCTGGATCGGTTGCGAATACAAACCGAAGGCCGGCACCGTAGAAGGTCTCGGCTGGCGCGCAGCGCACGGCGTCTGATGTAACGCATCGATATTGAGCGGTCCGGCGGGCCGCTCAATATTTTTACAGCGTCCCGCACTACATATTCACTAAAAAATTTCAGGAGTCATCATCATGGCAAAAGTCGGATTTATCGGTTTGGGCATCATGGGCGCACCAATGGCGCTTAACCTGCAAAAAGGCGGCCACAAGCTGTACCTGCACGATGTCAAAAATCCACCTGCAGAACTGATCGACGGCGGCGCAACATCGTGCACGTCGGGCGCAGAAGTTGCCAAGCGCGCAGACATCATCATCACGATGGTGCCGGACACCCCGCACGTTGAAGCTGTTCTGTTCGGTCAGGACGGTGTTGCAGCTGGTTTGTCGGCTGGCAAAATCGTGGTCGACATGAGCTCGATCTCGCCAATCGCTACCAAAGGTTTCGCGAAAAAAATCAACGACCTCGGTTGCCAATACCTGGACGCGCCAGTATCGGGTGGCGAAGTCGGTGCCAAAGCTGCATCGTTGACCATCATGATCGGTGGCTCGGAAGAAGCGTTCAACACCGTCAAGCCACTGTTCGAACTGATGGGCAAGAACATCACGCTGGTCGGCGGTAACGGCGACGGTCAAACCACCAAGGTGGCCAACCAGATCATCGTTGCACTGAACATCCAGGCTGTTTCCGAAGCCCTGTTGTTCGCTTCGAAAGCCGGCGCAGATCCAGCAAAAGTGCGTCAGGCACTGATGGGCGGTTTCGCCAACTCGCGCATTCTGGAAGTGCATGGCGAGCGTATGGTCAAACGTACGTTCAACCCAGGCTTCCGTATCGAACTGCATCAGAAAGATTTGAACCTGGCATTGCAAGGCGCAAAAGCAATGGGCGTATCGCTGCCAAACACAGCAAACACCCAAGAGCTGATGAACGCATGCGCAGCCAACGGTATGAGCGGTCTCGATCACTCGGCACTGTGCCGCGCGATCGAAATCATGTCGAACCACGAAATCGCCAAGGCGTAATTCGATTCGATAGCAAGTGCTCTGAAGCCGGCATTGCGCTGATGCGTGATGCCGGTTGATGCAATATCCGAGTTGCAGATTTTCCCAATTCTTGAAAAGTCATTCGCCACATGTCGATCGATCCACGCCAGTTTTTAAACGACCTGTACGCCACCGCAGTTGAAGCCGTGAGCCCACAGAAGTGCATGCCCGCTTATCTGCCAAAGCAATCGGCCAAGGGCCGCACGCTGGTGATCGGCGCCGGTAAAGGCGCTGCCGCCATGGCGAAAGTCGTCGAAGACAACTGGCCGGGCAAGGTCGAAGGCCTGATCGTGACGCGATATGGCCACGGCGCCGATTGCAAACAGATCGAAGTGGTTGAAGCCGCCCATCCGGTACCGGATGAAGCCGGTCGTGCCGCTGCCGGCCGCATGCTGGAGATGGTCCAGGGTTTGACCGAAGACGACCTTGTGCTGTGCCTGATCACCGGTGGCGGTTCCGCGCTGCTGAGCCTGCCGGGCGAAGGTATTTCGCTCGAACAAAAGCAGGCAATGAACAAGGCGCTGCTGAAAAGCGGCGCCACGATTTCGGAAATGAATTGCGTGCGCAAGCACCTTTCGTCCATCAAGGGCGGCCGTCTTGGGCTGGCGTGTGCGCCAGCGCGTGTGGTGACGTTGCTGATTTCCGACGTGCCGGGCGACGATCCTGGTGTCATCGCATCCGGCCCGACGCTGCCGGACCCGACAACCTGCGCGCAATCGCTGGCGATCCTGAAAAAATACGGGATCGAGATCCCGGACAATATCCTCAAGCATCTTGAATCCGGCGCCGGCGAAACACCGAAGCCCGGCGATGCCCGTTTCGCACGCAATGAACACCACGTGATGGCAACCGCGCAGCACGCGCTGGAAGCAGCTGCTGCAAAGGCGCGCGCTGCCGGCATCACACCTTATATTCTGTCGAACGACCTCGAAGGCGAATCGCGCGATGTCGGCTCGGTCCATGCTGCACTGGCGAAACAGGTGGCGAAATACGGCCAGCCATTCGCCAAACCATGCGTGATCTTGTCTGGCGGCGAAACTACTGTTACCGTGCGTGGCAAAGGTCGCGGCGGACGCAATGCGGAATTCCTGTTGAGCCTCGCCGTATCGCTGAATGGCGCCCCCGATATTTATGCGCTTGCGTGCGATACCGACGGGATTGACGGTTCCGAGGACAATGCCGGCGCTATCTACCAGCCTGATTCGATCGCTCGCGCCGCAGGCGCAGGACACAATGCAAAGGCAATGCTCGAGAATAACGACGGCTACGGTTTTTTCAGTGCGCTCGGCGATCTGATTGTCAGCGGACCGACGCGCACCAACGTTAATGACTTCCGGGCAATCCTGATTCTGTAAATTATTCGCCGCTGTATTCTGGATGCAGTCACAGCGGCATCACTTTTTTTATTTCACTTAAGAAGACCTGTCATGAGACGTAATCGCAAAGCAAAAATCGTTGCTACCCTGGGCCCGGCAAGCGGCGATGTAGAAACCATCAGTGCACTGTTTGAAGCCGGCGTGGACATGTTCCGCTTCAACTTCAGCCACGGTTCGCACGAAGATCACCGTGCGCGTCACGTCATCGTGCGTGGCCTGGAAGAAAAATACGGCCGTCCTGTATCGATCCTCGCCGATCTGCAAGGCCCGAAAATCCGCCTCGGTACTTTTGCTGGCGATTCCGCAGTGCTGACGGAAGGCTCGCAATTCGTGCTCGACCGAAACGAAGCGCCAGGCGATGCAACGCGCGTGTACCTGCCGCATCCTGAATTGTTCGCTGCCGTTGCAACCGGTCAGAACCTGCTGTTCGACGACGGCAAAATTCGTGTCTCGATCGAAAGCAACTCGGGTGACCGCATCGTCACTCGCGTGACCACCGGCGGCAAAATCTCGAACCGTAAAGGCGTCAACGTTCCTGACGCAATCCTGCCGATTCCTGCAATGACACCGAAAGATCTGATCGATCTGGAATTTGCTCTGTCGCTGGGCGTGGACTGGGTTGCGCTGTCGTTCGTGCAACAAGTTTCCGATATTGAAGATGCACGCAAGATCATCGGTGATCGCGCGCTGATTCAATCGAAAATCGAGAAACCAGCTGCGATGCTGGACATCGATGCAATCTGCAAAGCATCCGATTCCGTGATGGTTGCCCGTGGTGATCTCGGTGTTGAACTGCCGATCTCGCAAGTGCCACGCGCACAAAAAGAAATCATCCGTGTTTCGCGCAAATACGGTCGTCCAACCATCGTCGCCACGCACATGCTGGAATCGATGACCGAATCGCCTATGCCAACCCGCGCAGAAGCGTCGGACGTTGCCAATGCAATTTATGAAGGCGCAGATGCCGTCATGCTGTCGGCTGAATCGGCCAGCGGTAAAAATCCGGTTCGTGCCGTACAAATGATGGATGCCATCATCAAGGAAGTGGAATCGGATCCAGCCTACCGCAAGCTGCTGGATGCGCAGCAAGTAGCGCCGCGTTCGACACCGGAAGATGCGATCTGCAAAGCGTTGCTCGACGCAACCACGTCGCTCGACGCGTCTTGCACCGTGACTTACACCAAGTCCGGCAGCACCAGCATGAGCGCTGCACGTGTTCGCCCAAATACTTCCATCCTCAGCATCACGCCGGAACTCAAAACTGCGCGTCGTCTGGCATGGGTATGGGGCATTCACTCGATCGTCGGCAAGGACGTGCATTCGGTTGACGAAATGGTCAGCGAAGCAGTGAGCGCAGCGGTGCGTGAAGGCTTTGCCAAGAAAGGCGAATACATCGCTATTTCGGCTGGCTTGCCATTCGGCGAATCAGGCACGACCAATCTGTTGCATATTGCAACAGTGAAGTAATGGTGGAATTGCTGGTTCTGAAAAGCGACGCATGTCGTTTTTCAGAACTGACATGAATGGGCTGCAGATTATTGTCGGCAACCCATTCATGTCATTGCGAGAAGCTTGACCCGGGTCAATGTGCGCACATCGCGTAATTCATAGACTCGCGCTGTAATGTAATTATGTGGTTCGCATTACTGTATTTGCAGTTTGTTTTAGAAGTAAAAGCTAGGGGTCCTAGGCCGGATGCGCAAGCGTCTTGCCGGGTGAGAAAAACCCTTGAACCTGATCTGGATAATGCCAGCGAAGGGAAGCTACCGAGAACGTGGTGTGCATCCGGTATTCGATTTTGTATTTGTCGATTCCGCGCCGAATGCACACCACATCCTCGAAACCTCCTGAGCTGGCTCCAAGCCAATTTGAAGTTAGCCAAGGAGCCAAAATGAATGCCAATCCGAAATTCCTGTCCGCTACCGCCACGGTAGACGAAGCAGCGATTCAACCATTACCGAATTCCACCAAAGTCTATATTCAAGGTTCGCGTCCTGATATTCGTGTTCCGATGCGCAGGATCACGCAATCCGATACTGCAGCATCGTTCGGCTTTGAAAAAAATCCGGCGATCTATGTCTACGACACGTCCGGTCCGTACACCGATCCAGAAGCAAAGATCGACATCCGTTCCGGTCTCGACACGCCACGCCTGCCATGGATTCTGGAACGCAACGACACCGAAGAACTGGCCGGTCCGACTTCGGAATACGGCATCGAACGTCTAAACGATCCGCAATTGGCTGAGCTTCGCTTCAATCTGCATCGCAAGCCGCGTCGCGCACTGGCCGGCAAAAATGTCAGCCAGATGCATTACGCGCGTCAAGGGATCATCACGCCGGAGATGGAATTTGTCGCGATCCGCGAAAACATGAATCGCCGCGCCTATCTGGAAGAGCTGAAACAATCCGGACCGAAAGGCGAAAAGCTTGCCGAGCTGATGGGACGTCAGCATCCGGGCCAATCGTTCGGGGCATCGATTCCACAAGAGATCACTGCCGAATTCGTGCGCAGCGAAATCGCCCGCGGTCGCGCGATCATTCCCGCCAACATCAACCATCCGGAAATCGAACCGATGATCATTGGCCGCAATTTCCTGGTCAAGATCAACGCCAACATCGGCAACTCGGCAGTCACTTCTTCGATCGGCGAAGAAGTGGAAAAAATGACGTGGGCGATTCGTTGGGGTGGCGACAACGTGATGGATCTGTCGACCGGCAAACACATCCACGAAACGCGCGAATGGATCATCCGCAATTCGCCGGTGCCGATCGGTACCGTGCCGATTTATCAGGCGCTGGAAAAGGTCAACGGCAAGGCCGAAGACCTAACCTGGGAAATCTTCCGCGACACATTGATTGAGCAGGCTGAGCAGGGCGTCGATTACTTCACGATCCACGCCGGTGTGTTGCTGCGCTACGTGCCGATGACGGCGAAACGCCTGACCGGTATCGTGTCGCGCGGTGGCTCCATCATGGCGAAGTGGTGCCTCGCGCATCACAAGGAATCATTCCTGTACGAACACTTCGAGGACATCTGCGAAATCATGAAAGCGTACGACGTGTCGTTCAGCCTCGGCGATGGTTTGCGTCCAGGTTCAATTTACGATGCGAACGACGAGGCGCAACTCGGCGAACTGAATACGCTGGGCGAACTGACGCAGATCGCATGGAAGCACGACGTGCAGGTGATGATCGAAGGTCCGGGCCACGTGCCGATGCACCTGATCAAGGAAAATATGGACCTGCAACTGGAACAGTGCCACGAAGCACCGTTCTACACGCTCGGACCGTTGACGACTGACATCGCACCGGGCTACGACCACATCACCTCCGGCATCGGCGCCGCCCAGATCGGCTGGTACGGCACCGCCATGCTTTGCTACGTCACACCGAAGGAACATCTCGGTTTGCCGAACAAGGTCGACGTCAAGGACGGTATCATTACGTACAAGATTGCTGCGCATGCGGCCGATCTGGCAAAAGGTCACATCGGCGCGCAGATTCGCGACAATGCGTTGTCGAAGGCGCGTTTCGAATTCCGTTGGGATGATCAATTTAATATCGGTCTCGATCCTGACAAGGCACGTGAGTTCCACGACGAGACATTGCCCAAGGATTCTGCTAAAGTCGCGCACTTCTGCTCCATGTGCGGCCCGCATTTTTGCTCGATGAAAATCACGCAGGAAGTGCGCGAATACGCAGCGCAACAAGGCATTACCGAAATCCAGGCGCTGAAAAAAGGCATGGAAGTCAAATCCATCGAGTTCGTCAAAAGCGGCTCGGAAATTTACCAGAAGCAATAATGTTTGAAATCGAACTCAACGGCGCACCGCATCAGATCAATTCTGCACAAAATGTGGAGGACCTGATCGCGGCGTTATCGCTGGCCGGCAAGGCCGTGGCTGTCGCCATCAATCGCGAGATTGTGCCGCGCAGCCAGTGGCCGCAACGGCAACTGCAACCAGCCGATCGCGTGGATGTTGTGCGCGCCATCGGCGGCGGTTGATGAAGTAAGACACAAGGCGGCTGCGGCTGCTTTGTGTGCTTTGATTTGTTTGTTTTTCCGGATCAGTCGTCATGCATCCGTTCGCATTGCCGCTTCGCATTTGTTTTTTGATCGTCTGCGATGACGCGCAACATCAATACCGAATTCAGTTACAGGAATCACCATGACTACCAACGCGCCTTCCTTTTCCGACGAACCCTTCGTTGTCGCCGGTAAAACCTATCGCTCGCGCCTGCTCGTCGGCAGCGGCAAGTACAAGGACCTCGCGCAAACGCGCGAAGCCAGTTTGGCCAGCGGCGCGGAAATCGTCACTGTCGCGATCCGTCGCGTCAACATCGGACAGGACCCGAATGCGCCGAGCTTGCTCGACGTGCTGCCGCCATCTGAATTCACATTGTTGCCGAACTCGGCCGGTTGCTACAGCGCGGCTGACGCGGTGTACACGCTGCAACTCGGGCGTGAAATTCTCGGCGGTCACAAGCTGTGCAAGCTGGAAGTGCTGGGCGACGAAAAAACCTTGTTCCCGAACATGCCGGAGACCTTGAAAGCGGCCGAGGCATTGGTCAAGGACGGTTTCGACGTGATGGTGTATTGCAGCGACGATCCGATCCAGGCGCGCATGCTGGAAGACATCGGTTGCGCCGCGATCATGCCGCTGGCATCGTTGATCGGTTCCGGCATGGGCATTCTGAATCCGTGGAATCTGTCGCTGATCATCGAGCAATCGAAAGTGCCGGTGATCGTCGACGCCGGTGTCGGCACCGCGTCTGACGCCGCGATCGCGATGGAGCTCGGTTGCGATGGTGTGTTGATGAACACCGCAATCGCCGGCGCGCAGGATCCCGCGCGCATGGCATACGCAATGAAGCTCGGCATCGAAGCCGGTCGCAATGCCTATCTGGCGGGCCGCATTGCGCGCAAATTCACGGCATCGCCGTCGTCGCCGATGGCCGGCCGCGTGGTTTAATGCATCAGGAACGGATTGAATCGGTCACAAGCAACATACAGAACAGGTAACACAATGAATAATGCATCGACGCTACGCGGTTTGTATCTGGTGACTCCCGACTGGGACGACACACGCAAACTGCTGGAGATCACCGAACTCGCGCTGAAAGGCGGCATCGGACTTCTGCAATATCGCCACAAGACCGCCGATGCGGCACAGCGCCGCGAACAGGCCGAATGCCTGCAGGCGCTGGCTCGCAGCTATCAATGCCCGTTCATCATCAACGACCATATCGATCTGTGCATGGATCTCGACGCCGACGGCATCCATGTCGGCGGCACCGACGCTGGCGTGGCCGATGTGCGCAAGATCATCGGCCCGGACAGGATTCTCGGCGCGTCGTGCTATGGCAGTCTGGAGATGGCGCACGCGGCAGAAGCGGCTGGCGCCAGTTATGTGGCGTTTGGCGGTTTCTATCCGTCGAAGGTCAAGAAATATCCGGTGACGACATCGCCTGCCATCGTGACGGATTGGAAGGCGCAAGGCAAGGTGCCGAGCTGCGTGATCGGCGGCATGACAAGGGAGAATTCCGCGTCGCTGGTGCAGGGCGGAGCCGACATGGTCGCGGCCATCAGCAGCATCTATCTGGCCGGCGACCCGCAACGGGCGGCCCAGGAATTCGGCGCATTGTTCAGCTGATTCTTCTCTTTCTTCCTTGATTGGCAGACGCATGGATTATCGAATATCCTTGCTGCCTTCAATGCCATTACATCAATAAGGATTCCCCATGCGCGCGATCGAAATTACCCAGCCAGGCCCTCCGGACGTTCTGAAATTGTGCGAGCGCCCGATGCCGGAGCCGAAGGCGGGCGAAGTGTTGATCAAGGTGCATGCAGCCGGCGTCAATCGCCCCGACGTACTGCAACGCACCGGCAACTATCCGGTGCCGAAAGGCGCATCCGATCTGCCGGGACTGGAGGTCGCGGGTGAAGTGGTGGGCGGCGATCTGGCTGGCAGCGGTTTCAAGCTCGGCGACATGGTGTGCGCACTGGCGCAGGGCGGCGGTTATGCAGAATACTGCACCGCACCGATCGAACAATGCCTGCCGGTTCCCAAGGGACTGGATGCGGTCGAAGCGGCATCGCTGCCGGAAACATTCTTTACCGTGTGGAGCAACGTATTCGATCGCGTCGGTTTGAGCGGTAGTGAAACCCTGCTGGTGCAGGGCGGTACCTCGGGCATTGGCGTCACCGCAATCCAGATTGCTACGGCGCTCGGCCATCGTGTGTTTGCGACGGCCGGCAGCGACGACAAATGCCGTGCATGCGAAGTGCTGGGTGCTGAACGCGGTATCAACTACAAGACCGAAGATTTCGGCGACGTGGTGAAGGCCGCGACCGGCGGCAAGGGTGTTGATGTGATTCTGGATATGGTCGGCGGCGAATACACCGATCGCGAAATCCGCTGCCTCGCCGACGATGGCCGTCTGGTGTTCATCGCGCTGCTGGGCGGTAACAAGGCCAACATCAGTCTGGGACAAATCCTGCTGCGCCGCCTGACGATCACCGGCTCGACATTGCGTCCGCGTCCGGTTGCCTTCAAGGCCGCAATTGCGAAGCAGTTGCGCGAACGGGTCTGGCCGCTGATCGAATCCGGCAAGATCAAACCGGTGATTTATCAAACCTTTCCGCTGGAAGAGGCGGCGCAGGCCCATGCCTTGATGGAAACCAGCACGCACATCGGAAAGATCATGCTGAAGATTTGAGCAAGGCGCGCGTTTTGCGCGTAACCGGATCATCGGCATCACGAAAAAAGACAGGCCCGGAATCGCGCGATTCCGGGCCTGTCTTTTTATGCGCTGTCACATGAGGATATGCGGATGATCTGTGGCGTATCAGCTCTCCGGCATTTTTTTCTTCTGGCCGATCCTGACAGGCAGATCGCTCAACTGCTTGCCCGGTTTCGGGTTGTAGCGAATGATGCGTTCGATCAGTTCCGGACCTTCTTCCAGCAGGAAGTTCTTGAATGCCTGTGCGACCGGCGGCAGGCGCTTGTGTTTGCGGTGCACCACATACCAGTTCAGCATCACAGGAAATCCTTCCACGTCCAGCACGGCCAGACTGCCTGCCTGCAATTCAAGGCTGATCGTGTGCGCCGACAGGAAGCTGATGCCCATGCCGGCGATCACCGCCTGCTTGATGGTTTCGGTACTGCGGATTTCCATCGCGATATTGAGATCGGGGACGCGTCCGCCAAAACCTTCTTCCATCGAATTCCACGTATCCGATCCTTTTTCCCGCACGACGAACGGCTCTTTCATCAGTGTGCCGAGAGGGATGTTCTTTTGCGACACCAGATGATGATCCGGTGCGGCGACGATCACGTACGGGTGCGGAGCAAACGCTTCATTGTCCGTATCCATATCCAGTGGCGGACGCACCATGATCGCCAGATCGGTCAGGTTGTTGGCCAGCTGGTTCAGCAGGCCGTCACGGTTATGCACCGACAGGTTCAGTGTCACTCCCTGATGACTGCGTGCGAACTCGACCAGCAGGCGCGGGAAAAAGTAATCGCCCGCGCTGATCACGGCGACATTCAGCTTGCCGCCGGTGATGCCCTTGAACTGGGTCATGGCGTCTTCGGCTTCCTGGAACTGCTGGATGATCGTGCGGCTGTAGTGCAGCAATTCGGTCCCGCCCGGCGTCAGGAAGATTTTCTTGCCGAGCTGTTCGAACAGGGCAAGTCCTGCGTGCTCTTCCAGCTTCTTGACCTGCGTGGACACGGCAGGCTGCGTCAGATGCAGTTCTTCCGCCGCGCGGGAAAAGCTCAGATGGCGGGCAACCGTCTCGAAGACCTTCAATTGTCGCAATGTTGCGTTTTTCATATTGCGGATGATTCATCCATAAGTTCAAGGGAATTATTATGATTAAATACTTTAACTATGCCTAATCATTTTTTGCCCCTAAGATGCGACCCAAGCTTGGACAAACCGATCCGGGCGCTTATAAGAAATCAGGAAAAATCAGGAGAAAGCTGTCATGTTCCATGCCGCGCCGGATCAGTTTTCCGCGGAAGATGCTGCGGATATTCACCGCAATGCCTATAACGCGGCGTTTTATGAACTCGGCCTGAACTGGCACTGGGATACCAATACCGGCGATGATCTGGCCGGTGGCGCAGGCGGGCGCAAGCGTCTTCAGCATTATCTGGAGACGTGCCAACCCCATCTTCTGAGGGCCTACGAGGCCGATTTCCTGATTGAGGCAATACAAACCGCCAAGGCGCGTTGCTACCAGGCGATGGCTGCCAGCAAGTCCTGCATGATGCCTTCAGTCAATTGGGCGGAAATTCAGCAGGGCGAAGTCGGCGTGTGAGCACGGCATTGCTGCCGGCAGCATCATGATCTGATGCGCCGTCATCGCGATGCAGAGTACGGTACTGTGCACATCAACCTATCTGTTCGATACTGCACCGCGTATAGTATGCAGCTCCCATCATTGCTGACGATGCAAGGATGATTCCGCCGTTCGGATGTCCCGTATCGATGCCGGCTGTGATCGATCAGCCGGAGGACAAGGTTGATTGCATGCGGCAGATATCGAATCTTAACCGTGGTCAATGAGTTCGAAGCGTGCTTCTCGGACAATCTTCGGCACCGTTTTCATTCGAGTCGGGAATTGCTAAAATAGCGGTCTTTTTGCTGGAAAGATTGACGGTTTTTGCGTGGATGTAATGCAAAAAATAATTTTATCGTAGCGAATCGCTGCCAAAAAAATTGGTTATCAACAAGGACGATCATGAATATCCACGAGTATCAAGGAAAAGAAATACTGCGCAAGTACGGTGTGACCACACCGAAAGGCGTTCCATGTTTTTCTGTAGACGAAGCTGTCAAGGCCGCTGAAACTCTCGGCGGCAAAGTCTGGGTTGTCAAAGCCCAGATCCACGCTGGCGGTCGCGGTAAAGGCGGCGGTGTCAAGGTTGCAAAATCGCTCGACGAAGTGCGCAAATACGCAAACGACATTCTCGGCATGACGCTGGTCACGCACCAAACCGGTCCTGAAGGCCGTCTGGTCAAGCGCTTGCTGATCGAAGAAGGCGCGGACATCAAGAAAGAACTGTACGTCGGTATGGTCGTCGATCGTGGCAGCCAGCGCGTTGCCCTGATGGCATCCAGCGAAGGCGGCATGGACATCGAGCACGTCGCAGAACACACTCCTGAGAAAATCCACAAGGTATTCATCGACCCGGTCAAAGGTTTGCTCGATAGCGAAGCGGACGACATCGCACGCAAAATCGGCGTGCCGGAAGGTTCGATCGGTCAGGCGCGCGCATTCATGCAAGGCCTGTACAAGGCATTCGACGAAACCGATGCATCGCTGGCAGAGATCAATCCGCTGATCGTTACCCGCGACGATCGCATCGTTGCGCTCGACGCGAAATTCAACTTCGACTCGAACGCAATGTACCGTCATCCTGAAATCGTCGACATGCGCGATCTGGACGAAGAAGATCCGGCCGAAATCGAAGCATCGAAATTCGACCTGACCTACATCTCGCTCGACGGCAACATCGGCTGCCTCGTCAACGGCGCAGGCCTGGCAATGGCAACCATGGACGTCATCAAGCTGTACGGCGGTTCGCCTGCCAACTTCCTCGACGTCGGCGGCGGAGCCACGACCGAGAAAGTGACCGAAGCGTTCAAGATCATGTTGAAAAACCCGGATATCAAAGCGATTCTGGTCAACATCTTCGGCGGCATCATGAAGTGCGACGTGATTGCACAAGGCGTGATCGCAGCAGCGAAACAGGTTGACCTGAAAGTACCGCTGGTCGTCCGTATGAAGGGCACCAACGAAGACTTGGGCAAGAAGATTCTGGCGGAATCGGGTCTCCCGATCATCGCTGCAAACAACATGGCTGAAGCGGCTGAAAAAGTCGTCAACGCGGCACAGGGGAAATAAGCATGTCAATCCTGATCAATAAAGACACCAAAGTCATCACCCAAGGTATCACCGGAAAAACCGGCCAGTTCCACACCAAAATGTGTATCGAATACGCAAACGGTAAAAACTGCTTCGTCGCTGGCGTGAACCCGAAGAAACCTGGCGAATCGTTTGAAGGCGTGCCTATTTACGCCTCCGTCAAGGAAGCCGCTGCGGAAACCGGCGCAACCGTTTCGGTTATTTACGTGCCGCCTCCATTCGCTGCTGCAGCAATCGACGAAGCTGTCGACGCTGGCATCGATCTGGTGATCTGCATTACCGAAGGCATTCCGGTACGCGACATGATTCGTACCAAGCAACGCATGGAAGGCAAGAAAACCCTGCTGCTCGGACCGAACTGCCCGGGCCTGATTACGCCAGACGAAATCAAGATCGGCATCATGCCAGGTCACATCCACAAGAAAGGCCGCATCGGCGTCGTTTCGCGTTCGGGTACCTTGACCTATGAAGCAGCCGGTCAACTGGCTGAATTCGGTCTCGGTCAATCGACCGTGGTTGGTATCGGCGGCGATCCGGTTTCGGGCTTGAAGCACATCGACATCCTGCGCATGTTCAACGACGATCCTGACACCGACGCAGTCATCATGGTTGGCGAAATCGGCGGTGATGCAGAAGAAACCTGCGCACGCTGGATCAAGGACAACATGAAGAAACCGGTTGTCGGCTTTATCGCCGGCGTCACCGCTCCTGAAGGCAAACGCATGGGCCATGCCGGTGCGATCATTTCCGGTGGCAAAGGTACGGCGCAGGAAAAACTGGCTGTGATGGAAGCGTGCGGCATCAAGGTCACGCGCAATCCGTCGGAAATGGGCCGTTTGCTGAAATCGGTTCTGTAACAGCAGTTTTTTCAAAAGTAAAAGCATCCGCAGGCAGTATTTGTAGCATCCTGCGGATGCTGTTTTCATTGATCATCCGGCGTTTGCATGCTTGAGAGCAACGCCCGCTTCCGATAGACGCGACGATTGGCCGCGTTTATAATTTCGGCACTTTTAGAGAAGAGAAAAAAATGTCACAACGTTGGGTCCGTTTCAGTCACGCTGGCAATACGCAATTTGGTACGCTTGAAGGCGACAACATTCAAGTGTTCACTGGCGACATGTTTGCCAATCCGGTCAAGACCGACACCGTGTTGAACATCAACGACGTTAAGTTGTTGATGCCGGCCCAGCCGACCAAGATCATCGCCATGTGGAACAACTTCCACGCACTCGCGAAAAAATTGAACCTCGCAGATCCGGCAGAACCGCTGTATCTGATCAAATCCCCGAATTCGTATCTCAATCCAGGTGAAACGATCGAGAAGCCGCCAACCGATGAAAAAATCGTGTTTGAAGGCGAGCTCGGTATCGTCATCGGCAAAACTGCAAAACGCGTTTCCGAAGCGGATGCCTTGAACCATGTGTTCGGCTACACCGTTGCAAACGACGTGACCGTTGCCGACATCCTGAATCGCGATGCATCGTTCGCACAATGGGTCCGTGCCAAAGGCCTCGATACATTCTGCCCGTTCGGTCCTGTCATCGCGACCGATCTCGATCCGACCACACTGGTCGTCAAAACCATTCTCAACGGCGATATCCGTCAAGACTATCCGATCAGCGACATGCGCTTCTCGGTCCAGCAACTGGTGAGTCTGATATCTGCCGACATGACGCTCAATCCTGGCGACATCATCCTGTGCGGCACCTCCGTTGGTGTCGGTTCGATGAAGCCGAACAGCGTCATTGAAGTCGAGATTGCCGGCATCGGCAAACTCGTCAACGATTTTAAATAATAGTCGTAGAGGCCAAGTATGAAAATTGCAGTTATCGGCGCCGGTGCAATCGGTGGTTATGTTGGCGTGAAGCTGGCATTGGCAGGTGAAGACGTTACCTTCATCGTGCGCGGTGCAAATCTGGAAGCCATTCGCAAGAACGGGGCCAAGCTGATCATGCATGATGGTACCGAACACGTTGCATCGAACGTCAAGGCAACCAACAACTATGATGAAGCTGGTCACCAGGATATCGTTGTGCTGGCAATGAAGGCACACCAGCTGGAAGCCATTGCTGACGATCTGCCAAAACTGATAGGACCGGAAACCGTCATCGTTACGATGCAGAACGGTATTCCATTCTGGTATTTTCACAATCACGGTGGCAAGCTGGCTGGCACTTGCGTGAAGAGCGTCGATCCAACCGGTACCATCACCGCGAAAATCCCTGCTGATCGCGTTCTCGGCTGTGTCGTTTACCCGGCATCAGAACTGATTGCTCCAGGTGTCATCAAGCACATCGAAGGCGATCGTTTCCCTATCGGCGAACTCGACGGTTCGATCAGCGAACGTGCTACGCGTGTTTCGGAATGTTTCACCAATGCTGGTTTCAAAGCGCCGGTGCTGGACAACATTCGTGCTGAAATGTGGCTTAAGTTGTGGGGCAATCTGACGTTCAATCCGATCAGCGCGCTGTCGCACTCGACGCTGCAAGACATCTGTCAGTATCCATTGAGCCGTGAACTGGCTGCATCGATGATGACCGAAGCGCAGACCGTTGCGAACAAGCTGGGTATCGAATTCCGTGTGCCGCTCGAGAAGCGTATTGCGGGTGCTGAGAAGGTCGGCAAGCACAAGACCTCGATGCTGCAGGACGTGGAAGCCGGTCGTGATCCTGAAATCGATGCGCTGGTGGGTTCGGTGGCAGAACTCGGTCGTTTGACCGAAACGCCAACACCGCATATCGATACCGTGTTCGCGCTGGTCAAGCTGTTGGCGAAGACGATGGGTGAAGAAACCGGTCAAGTCAAAATGCAGAAATGCGGCTGATGACAGGAATGTCGATTCAGTAGTTAAAAAGCCCATGACGATGCTTTCATCTCATGGGCTTTTTTAATGCGTGATGCAGGCGGCTCATGTCATTTGGCTGATGCTTTTTCCAGTCATATTTGTGAAAAATGCAGAACGCAAAAGTGACATTGCCATGTCGGGTGCAACGATGAAAAGCCGGGATGTTTTTGATTTGATTTTTTATCCTGCAGATGAGGTATTTTTTCTGCTCGATTCTTAACCTGAATCAAGGAAAGCGCAGGGCGCATCTCGGAAAATCCCTTTTTCAAAAAAGGATAATCAGTACTGGACGCAGCACGATTAAGTGTGTGAATATGCGCCTTGCTGGTTGATGAATTCACCGGATAAATTTCACCCGATCGATCATCAGATGACATCCCTCGCGAAGCAAATGCGGGCATTCTGGATTGGAGCGGAAGTAGGTTGTGTTTTGGGCAGGAGCAGGCCGTCGACAGGCAGCATAGACTGATACGTCGAAGAGAGCGATCCCTGTGTGATTGTAAATACGGTAAATGGAGGCCGTATCTGCAAATCGCTAACATTGAATTGTTGCCCGTACAGAATTAGGAGTTGGTCGACAACCGACCGAAGTCCCAAAAACTTGACGCTGGTCAAGAGAATTTTCGAAGAAAGGCCACACTATCTTTCGAAAATAAGTAACCACAAGTTATGTTCCGAGAGCATCGTCAGCCGCACGGTGCTAGTGCTCACAAGGCATCCAGACGCGGCAAGCAATAATGTGGTCAAAATTATTATTCACAGGAGACAGTAATGATCAAGGAATTCATTTCTAAAGGCGGTATCGCAAAGGCAACACTTGGTGCTTTTGCCGCAGTGGCTCTCACTGCAACTCCAGCATTTGCTGCATGGGAACCAACCAAACCAGTTGAATTCGTGGTTCCGGCCGGTACGGGCGGCGGCGCTGATCAAATGGCGCGTCTGATCCAGGGCGTTATCATCAAGAACAAACTGATGAAAGAACCACTGATCGTTGTGAACAGATCAGGCGGCGCAGGCGCTGAAGGTTTCCTTGATGTCAAGAACTCAAAAGGCGACGCACACAAAATCGTCATCACCTTGTCGAACTTGTTCACCACGCCTATGGCAACTGGTGTTCCATTCAACTGGAAAGACATGACTCCAGTTGCAATGTTGGCACTGGATCAATTCGTTCTGTGGACGAATGCCGAGAAGCCATACAAATCGGCCAAGGACTACATCGATGCCGCCAAGGCAGCCGGTCCTAACAAGTTCAAGATGGGTGGCACGGGTTCCAAACAGGAAGATCAGATCATTACTGCCGGCCTGGAAAAAGCAACCGGTACTAAATTCATCTACATTCCATTCAAAGGCGGCGGTGAAGTTGCGGTTCAATTGGTTGGTAACCACATTGACTCAACCGTGAACAATCCGATCGAAGCGGTTTCGCAATGGCGTGCAGGCAAGTTGAAAGCTCTGTGCGTATTCGATACCGAACGTATGCCTTACAAAACCAAAATCACCGAAACCCAATCGTGGAACGATATCCCGACTTGTAAAGAAGCCGGCGTTCCTACCGATTACACCATGCTGCGCGGCATCTTCATGCCACCAGGCGTGACGGCTGATCAATTGGCTTACTACGTTGACCTCTTCACCAAAGTACGTGCAACAGCTGAGTGGAAAGATTACATGGAAAAAGGCGCGTTCAACACGACCTTCAAAACCGGTAATGATTTCAAAGCTTGGCTCGAACAAGCAGAGAAAGCACATGCTACTTTGATGCAAGAAGCCGGCTTCATGGCCAAGAAGTAATCAGTCGGGGTAATTGAAATGTTGCCACCAATAGTGGCGGCAACATTTCTACCGGTGTGCCCCATATTAAAAAATTTCAGGAGCATTCCTCATGGATCAGAATTTGGAATCCGGCGGTGGCGTTCGCACGGGTGTTGCCACTTATATCGTAGATGCAGTTGTCGCCGCTATTCTACTGTTGCTTGGCATTATTGTTGTTATTACAAGTTGGAAATTGGGCGCAGGTTGGACTACTGATGGCCCAGGCTCAGGATATTTTCCTTTCGGCATTGGCGTCCTGATTTGCATTTCAGGTGCAGGTACGTTGTTTCAAGCGTTGTTTGGCAAAAACAAAAACACGGAAGTGTTCGTTGATAGCGAGCAGATCAAGCGCGTGCTGCAGGTGTTCATTCCTGCGGTCATTTATGTGGGTGCAATCGAGGTTCTCGGCGTCTATGTATCGTCGGTGATCTACATCGCAGTGTTCATGGTTTGGCTTGGGAAATTCTCGCCGATCAAAGCGATCATTGCTGCATTTGCTGTCAATGTTGTGTTTTTCCTGATGTTTGAAGTCTGGTTTAAAGTGCCCCTGTACAAAGGGTCTATGGATCTTTTGAGCTTCCTCGGTTATTAAGCCTGTGCGCGTCGCTACGGCGACTTGCTAGCTACCGAGTCGGATTGGAATTCAAGGAGTTTTAAGTAAAATGGACGAAATTAATTCATTATTTCACGGGTTTGCGGTCATCTTGACGCCAATGAACCTGTTACTGATGGTAATCGGTATCACGTTGGGTGTCTTGATCGGCGTCTTGCCTGGTCTGGGCGGTGCGAACGGTGTGGCAATTCTGTTGCCGCTGACGTTCTCGATGTCTCCGACATCGGCAATCATCATGCTGTCTTGCCTGTATTGGGGCGCGTTGTTCGGCGGTGCAATTACCTCGATTCTGTTCAACATCCCCGGGGAACCGTGGTCTGTTGCGACAACATTCGACGGTTATCCGATGGCGCAAAAAGGTAATGCCGGTGAAGCGTTGACGGGTGCATTCACGTCGTCGTTCGTTGGTGCTTTCTTTGCTGTTGTCATGATCACCTTCCTGGCACCGCTGGTTGCTAAGTTTGCGTTGCGTTTCGGTGCTCCGGAGTTCTTCTCGGTGTACCTGCTCACCTTCTGTAGTTTTGTCGGTATGGGCAAGGGTTCGCCACTCAAGATCATCGCTTCGATGGCGCTCGGCTTCGGTCTGGCATGCGTGGGTATGGACACGGTTACGGGTCAATTGCGTCTGACATTCGGTTTCGAAGAATTGATGCGCGGTTTCGACTTCCTGATCGCAGTTATTGGCCTGTTCGGTATTGGCGAAATTCTGTTGTCGATGGAAGAAGGACTGGCCTTCTCGGGTAAATCTGCAAAGATCGATCCAAAAATCGTGCTACAAACGTGGAAGAAGCTGCCGCAGTTCTGGGTTACTTCGTTGCGTAGTGCACTGGTCGGTATCTGGATGGGTGTTACGCCAGGTGGTGCAACTCCTGCGTCGTTCATGTCTTATGGCCTGGCCAAGAAGATGTCGAAAAACGGATCGAAATTCGGTACCGGTGAACTCGAGGGTGTCGTTGCTCCTGAAACCGCAGCGCATGCTGCGGGTACAGCTGCTCTGTTGCCAATGCTGGCTCTGGGTATCCCAGGTTCGCCAACGGCCGCAGTGTTGCTCGGCGGCTTGCTGATCTGGGGTCTGCAACCGGGTCCATTGCTGTTCACTGAGCAGCATGACTTCGTTTGGGGTCTGATCGCCAGTATGTACCTCGGTAATATTGTCGGCCTGATCGTTGTTCTGACGACGGTTCCTCTGTTTGCTTCGATCCTGCGTATCCCATTCTCGATTATCGCTCCGGTGATCGTCGTGATCTGCGGTATCGGTGCTTACACCGTCGGCAATGCGACATTCGATATCTGGTTGATGCTGGTGTTCGGTATCGTCGGTTACCTGTTCAAGAAACTGGATTACCCACTCGCACCGCTGGTTCTGGCGCTCGTGTTGGGTCGTAATGCAGAAGATGCATTCCGTCAGGCAATGTTGTCATCACAAGGTAACGTGTCGGTGATGTTCTCGAACGGTCTGGTTGGTTCGATCACAGCTCTGGCATTGATCATGTTGTTCTGGCCGCTGATTTCCAGACTCATCGCATTGGTTCGTCCTCCGAAAGTGGATGAATTTGCTGCAGATCGTCCGGTAGATTGATGTAAAGCCTTGGCTGTGATGCTCGTTGCGAGACGGGCATCGATTGCTGATTACCAACGCCCCACGTGGTTTACCGCGCGGGGCGTTGTTGTTTGTGCGTCGTGGATTTTGGTTGGATGAATTGGGTTTGGCCGGGTTTAACGACACAAAAATCGGACTGGCAGACGCATCTGTTCCAAGGCAGCCTGCTGACCGATGATGAAAAGGTGATTGTGGGTATCAGAGTGGGGCGACGATCGCGCTTGATAATGTAAAAGCCGGAACGGCGAGATTACGTGAGTCGACCAGCTCTAAACCGTGATTGTGCCAATGACACTACTGATTAGAGATTTGCCAGAAAAAATCTATGCGATCCTTGGCATTGATAAGATCAGATCTTGCCTTGATGCTTTAAACGGCTCAGGGTTTCCGGCGACAAATTGAGGTAGGAAGCGAGTTCTTTTTTGGGAATGCGATCGAAGAGTTCCGGGTGTTTGCGAACAAACCGTTGTACGCGGCCGGGAGCATCGAGCAAATGCAGCGTGATGGTATGCGCCATGATGTCGCTCATCAAATGCATGACGTCATATTCAAAGGCTTGCTTGACGTGTTCGTGCTTGTCCATGAATGCGATCCATTGCAGCAATGGCAATTTCACGATGCGTGCTTTGGTCACGCAAATGATGCTGTATGGAGTAGGCGTTTTCAGACGCCAGGCAGCGTAACTTGTTTCCATGCTCCGCTCATCTGCAAAACGCAGAATCATTTCCTTGGCTTGCTGGTTGGTAACCACTCGCTTCAGAATGCCGTCGAGGATGAAATATTGCTCCATCTCATGTACGCCCTGATGCAGCAGAAAATCGCCTTTCGGGCAGTCAACTACAAGCAAATGAGATTCAAGTTCGGCCCATTCGCTTTCGGACATGTCTTTAAGGACATGATTTTGCTTCAGTTGAACGCGGATGACATTGCGGTCCGGGTGATTATCGACAGTCGGCATTTGCGATCAAAAAGGAAACAGGCAGAGGGTTGAAGAAGGGCTGACATCATGCGACGAAAATTGACCGTGGTCAATGATAGAAGCGCAACCAGATCGATATGATACGCTCACTTGAATAAACTGCGCAAAAGGGCGCGTTTAAGGGTATCTCTAAAAATCAGCCGATCTGATTTTTAGAGGTGCCTTGCAAGTAATAATGGCCGGCAAAAGCACGGTATTGACACGGCACTGAGCGACGTTGCTCACACTTTATCGAAAGAGACTTTCATCATGACTAACGCGACAGCAGTAGTACCCGAAGGCGTAGAGCTGACTGACGGCTTCCATCTCCTTATGGAATCCCTGGAAATGAACGGCATCACCAATATCTACGGTTTGCTCGGCATTCCAGTTACCGAAATCGGCCGTATGTGGCAAGCGCGCGGCAACAAATTCTTCAGCTTCCGTAACGAACAAAATGCCGGTTATGCAGCTTCGGTTGCCGGCTACCTGACGAAAAAACCCGGTGTTTGCGTCACTGTTTCCGCTCCAGGTTTCCTGAATGGCTTGACCGCACTGGCTAACGCCACCACCAACTGCTTCCCAATGATTCTGATTTCCGGTTCGTCGGAACGCGAAATCGTCGATCTGCAACAAGGTGATTACGAAGAGATGGATCAGTTGAACATCGCTCGTCCACATTGCAAAGCATCATTCCGTATCAACCGTACCGAAGACATCGGCGTTGCAGTCGTGCGCGCAATTCGTACCGCTTTGTCCGGTCGTCCGGGCGGTGTGTATCTGGACATCCCGGCACGACTGTTCAGCACCGTGATGAGCGCTGAAGAAGGCAAAAAATCGTTGTTCGTTCCAGTTGATCCGGCTCCGGAACAAATTCCAGGCCCTTCGGCAGTCGCTCGTGCTGTTGAATTGATCAAAGGCGCCAAGAAGCCATTGATCCTGCTCGGCAAAGGTGCTGCTTACGCACAATGCGACGCAGACATCAAAGCGCTGATCGAAGAAACCGGTATTCCGTTCACGCCAATGTCGATGGCCAAAGGTCTTGTCTCCGACATCCATCCACAATGCGCTGCTGCTGCGCGTTCGATGGTATTGCAGGAATCCGACGTGGTTGTCCTGATCGGTGCCCGCCTGAACTGGCTGCTGGCACACGGTAAAGGCAAAACCTGGGGTGGCGCGAAGAAATTCGTGCAGATCGACATCCAAGCCAACGAAATGGACAGCAACGTGCCTATCGCTGCACCACTGGTTGGTGACGTCGCTTCGTGCGTCAACGCATTGCGTGCCGGCCTGAAAGGCATGACCAAGCCAACGGAATGGATGGGCGCCATCGCTGAACGCGTTACGACCACCAAAGGCAAGCTGGCCAGCAAATTGACGGCAGCTACGCCAGTCATGAACTACTTCAACTCGCTCGGCGCAATCCGCGACGTATTGAAAAACTACCCTGACATCACGCTGGTCAACGAAGGTGCAAACACCCTCGACAACGCACGTATGGTCATCGACCAATACCTGCCACGCAAACGTGTTGACACAGGTACCTGGGGCGTCATGGGTATCGGTATGGGTTCGGCTGTTGCTGCCGCTGTTGAAACCGGCAAGCCAGTCGTTGCAATTTGCGGCGACAGCGCATTCGGTTTCAGCGCAATGGAATACGAAACAATCACTCGTTACAACCTGCCGGTTACCGTCATCATCATGAACAACGGCGGCATCTACCGCGGTGACGAAGCAAACCCAGCACATCAATTCTCTTGCATGTTGTTCAACCCGAACACCAAGTACGATCAATTGAGTATTGCTCTGGGCGGCGAAGGCGTCCGTGCCGAAACACCGGAACAATTGGCCAAGGCTTTGGAAGCTTCCCTGAAATCGGGCAAGCCAACCATCATCGATGCAATCATCGATCCAGCCGCTGGTGTTGAATCCGGTCGTATTGGTAACCTGAACATTGTCAGCACGATCGGCAAAAAGAAGTAATCTGTAATGCCATGGCGCAAGCCATGTCCGGAAATGTAAGTGTGGCACGATCAAGCGACCGTGCCACACTTGACACTCTTCGGGATGCGGCACTAGACTAATATGTTCGGAACTCCAAGTTGTATTGGAATATAGCCAGTAAAATGGCGCGATTCCACCTAGCTTGTCTGGGTGGTTTTTCACTTCCTGAAACTAAATAATTGATTTCAGGAATCAAGTTAAACGATTGATAAGGAAATCTACCAATCATGAGTCAAAATTTACCATTAGCGGGCATTAAGATCATCGATTTCACGCACGTGCAAGCTGGCCCGGCATGTACGCAGCTGTTGGCTTGGTTTGGCGCTGACGTGATCAAGGTTGAACGTCCAGGTTCCGGCGACGTGACTCGTAACCAATTGCGTGATATTCCAGATGCCGATGCTCTGTATTTCACCATGCTGAACAGCAACAAGCGTTCCCTGACTTTGGATACCAAGACTCCACAAGGTAAAGAAGTTCTGGAAAAAATGATCAAGGAATCCGACGTCATGGTCGAGAACTTTGGTCCTGGCGCTTTGGATCGTATGGGTTTTTCTTGGGCACGTATTCAAGAATTGAACCCAGGTATGATCTTGGCATCGGTTAAGGGTTTCTCCGATGGTCACCACTACGAAGACTTGAAAGTCTACGAAAACGTGGCGCAATGCGCCGGTGGTGCTGCTTCGACAACAGGTTTCTGGGACGGCCCACCAACAGTTTCTGCAGCTGCTTTGGGTGATTCCAACACAGGTATGCATTTGGCAATCGGTATCTTGACAGCCATCATGGGTCGTCAAAAAACTGGCAAAGGCCAAAAAGTTGCTGTGTCGATGCAAGATGCTGTTTTGAATCTGTGCCGCGTCAAACTGCGCGATCAACAACGTCTGGACAAACTGGGCTTCTTGAAAGAATACCCACAATATCCACACGGCACATTCACCGACGTCGTACCACGTGGTGGTAACGCAGGTGGTGGCGGTCAACCAGGTTGGGTTCTGAAATGTAAAGGTTGGGAAACCGATCCTAACGCGTACATCTACTTCACCGTGCAAGATCACGCATGGCCACCAATCTGCAAAGCATTGGGTAAAGAAGAATGGATCGACGATCCTGCGTACAACACACCTGACGCACGCCAAGACAAGATTTTCGATATTTTCGCGACTATCGAAGAATGGCTCAAAGACAAAACCAAGTTCGAAGCAGTTGATTACTTGCGTAAATTTGACATCCCATGCGCACCAGTGCTGTCGATGAAAGAATTGGCAAATGACGAATCTCTGCGTAAGAGCGGTTCGATCGTTGAAGTTGAGCACAAAGGCCGTGGTGACAAATACCTGACCGTTGGTAGCCCAATCAAATTCTCCGACATGACACCGAACATCGTTGCTTCCCCATTGTTGGGTGAGCACACAGATGAAGTGCTGGCAGGTCTGGGTTATACCAAAGAGCAGATCGCAGCGTTGCATACGGCTAAGGCAGTTTAATTACTACGCACGTTCCAGGTACATCGGCCCAAACCATGTACAGGTAATTCTTACTGACTGGATACAGCGCGAGCGGGCATTAGTCCGCTCGCGCTTTTTTGTACAAGATAGGAGTAGTTGATGAGTAAGGCGTTAAGTGGCTATCGCATTCTTGATTTCACGCATGTGCAATCAGGCCCGACATGTACCCAGTTGCTGGCATGGTTTGGGGCAGATGTGATCAAAGTCGAACGTGCTGGCGAAGGTGATGCCACGCGCGGTCAATTGCGTGACATTCCGGAGGCAGACAGCCTCTATTTCACAATGCTCAACCATAATAAGCGTTCGATCACGCTGGATACGAAAAACCCGAAAGGGAAAGCCGTACTCGAAACATTGATCAAGGAATGCGACGTCCTGGTAGAGAACTTTGCTCCCGGCGCTCTCGATCGCATGGGCTTTACGTGGGAACGCATCAACGAACTGAATCCGAAAATGATTGTTGCATCGGTCAAAGGTTTCGGCCCCGGTCCGTATGAGCATTGCAAGGTGTACGAGAACGTCGCCCAATGCGCAGGCGGTTCTGCATCGACGACCGGTTTCGATGACGGTCCGCCAATGGTGACCGGCGCTCAAATCGGCGACAGCGGTACCGGCCTGCATCTGGCGCTGGGTATTCTGGCGGCCTTGTTGCAGCGTCATGCAACCGGCCGTGGTCAAAAAGTGCTGGCACCGATGCAGGATGCCGTTTTGAATCTGTGCCGTGTCAAGCTGCGCGATCAGCAGCGTCTGGAACGCACGGGTGTGATGAAGGAATATCCGCAATATCCGGATACTCCGTTTGGCGATTCCGTGCCGCGTGCCGGCAATGCGTCGGGTGGCGGTCAGCCTGGCTCGATCCTGAAATGCAAGGGTTGGGAAACAGATCCGAACGCCTACATTTATTTCATCGCACAAGGCGCTGTCTGGGAACCGATCTGCAAGGTAATCGGCAAGGAAGAATGGCTCAACGATCCGGAATATAAAACACCGGCATCCCGTCTGCCTCACTTGAAAAACATCTTCGCAACAGTGGAAGAGTGGACCAAGACGATGACCAAGTTTGAAGCAATGGATATCCTCAACAAATTCGACATCCCTTGCGGTCCGATCCTGTCGATGAAGGAAATCGCGGAAGAGCCGTCCCTGCGTGAAACCGGTACGATCGTGGAAGTCGATCATCCGGTGCGCGGCAAGTATTTGACGGTGGGTAACCCGATCAAACTGTCGGATAGCCCGACTGACGTGACACGTTCGCCATTGTTGGGTGAACACACGGAAGAAGTACTGGGGCAACTCGGTTACACCATGGAACAGATTACGGAGCTGCGCGCAGAACGCGTGATTTCGTAAATGAAAAAATGAAGGCGCTCTTTTTAAGGGTGCTGCTCAAAAAAGCCTCTCCGCAAGGAGGGGCTTTTTTATTTTGGTCTTCGATTAACGCTGGGTCAAACGCACATTATCGGTCGCATCAACGGTTATTTTTAACCGGTAGGCAACGCCCTGAGAATAAACGTGTCAACGGAGAAATTCATTTTGAGATAGCATTATTCAAGGTTTTTTCGTCAATCTTTAATGAGAATGATTCTTTTTGCTGATGAAATAGGTGCAGAAGGCAGATTTTGGGCGTATCTTTATCGTTCGAATGCATATATGCACGCTAGATCATGTGAAAAATTGACCTTGGTCAATGATGAGGGTGCCGCGCCATCGATAAGATACGCGCATCTGGAAAAGCCAAAGTTATGCTAAAAAAAGCATATATGTAATTCCCACAGGAGAGTTTGATGAACAAACTGGGATGGCGAGCTTTATCGCTGCTGGTTTTATTGAGCAGCATTTTTCAGGGAGCCGTTGCCGAGGATGGCGTAACAGATAGCACGATCCTGATCGGACAGACGATCGGTGTGACAGGAACGCTGGCCGGCACGGTCAAGGAAATGAACGAAGGCGCGCATGCCTACCTTGCAATGGTGAACAAGCAGGGTGGCGTGAATGGGCGCAAGGTCGAATTACGCATTTTGGATGATCAGTATCTGCCGGAGAAGTCAGCGGCAAATGCAAAGACGTTGATCGAGAAGGACCGGGTTTTCGCATTGTTTCAGAGTCGCGGTACGCCGCACACACTTGCGATCCTGCCTGAGCTTGTAGCGCACAAGGTGCCGTTGATTGCACCGAGCACCGGAGCGGAAAGTTTGCATGTGCCGGTAAATCGGCTGGTGTTCAACGTGCGGGCAAAATATCAGGATGAAGTAGTCAAGGCGGTTGAACATTTCAGCACGCTCGGCATGAAAAATATCGGGCTGCTGACGTACGAAAAAGATGATGCGCTCGGTCTTGACGGGTTGAACGGATTCAACAAGGGCATGGCAGAATATCGGCTCAAGCCGGCCTTTGTGGAAATATTTCCGCGCTTGAATCCCAATGTGGGTGAGGTGGCGCAGCGATTGATCAGTGGCAATCCCGATGCATTGATTATCGTCAGTTCGGGTACGAATACGGTGGACGTGATCAAGGCGATTCGCGCAAGAGGCGGACGCATGCAGATCATGACCTTGTCGAACAATTCGTCGCGGGACTTTGTCAAGGATCTGGGTGCCGACGGAGCAGGTGTCATCGTCTCGCAGATAACGCCACCGCCGAATTTGTCCACGACCGTGCTGGGTCAGGAATTCCAGCTTGCGGCGAAGGCGTCGGGTGCAACGGTTTCTTATGCGGCGATGGAAGGATATCTGTCGGCGAAGGTGATGGTGGAAGGTTTGCGGCGTGCCGGCCGCAATCTGACGCGCGAAAGTCTGATGCGCGGGCTGGAAACGATGCAACGGCTGGATATGGGCGGTGTATCGCTCAGTTACAGCGACAAGGATCACACCGGCAGCAACTATGTCGAACTGACATTGATCGGCAAAGACGGCCGATATGTGCGCTGAAACGAGGCATTGAAATCGCAGGATAAAAGTAGATATTGGTAGTAAACGGAAGCCGGCAGGCAGTGCGGCTTTCGACTTGCAATACAGATAGTGGGCGCAACGACATTTGAAGACCTGATAACCCTCCAGGTCGTAAGTTGATTAGGAACAATCATGAACCACAAAGTTATTCCAATTGCAGTGCAGGAAGTTGTCAATACAAAGGAACGGAAACGTCAGGCGCCCAAGGGTCGTCGCGTCGATCCGGTTGCGCTGTCGGAAGTACAGGCATTGTTGGGAGATGAGTCGCGCCAACCGGACCTGCTGATCGAACACCTGCACAAGATTCAGGACAAGTTCGGTCATTTGTCGTCCGCGCATCTGGCTGCATTGGCCAAGGAAATGCGCCTCGCACAAACGGAAGTATATGAAGTCGCCAGCTTCTATCATCATTTCGATATCGTCAAGGAAGGCGATACCGCGCCGCAGGCATTGACCGTTCGCGTATGCGACGGCCTGTCGTGTGAAATGGCTGGCGCGAAAGATTTGCTCGCGAAGCTGCCGAAAATTCTGGGCAAGGAAGTGCGCGTCATCGCTGCACCTTGCGTCGGTCGTTGTGAACAGGCACCGGTTGCCGTTGTCGGCCAGAATCCGATCATCCACGCAAGCTGCGAAGCAGTGCAGGCTGCTGTCGAGAAGAAAGAAATCACGCAGGCTGCAGGCAGCATCGTCGATCACGCCGAATACCAGGGCGCCGGCGGTTACGCTTTGCTGAAAAAATGCGTTTCCGGCGAACGCGATGTTGAATCGGTCATCAAGACGATGGAAGATTCCGGTCTCCGCGGTCTGGGCGGCGCAGGCTTCCCATCCGGTCGTAAATGGCGCATCGTGCGCGGCGAAAAAGGCCCGCGTCTGATGGCCGTCAACATCGACGAAGGCGAACCGGGCACGTTCAAGGATCGCGTCTATCTGGAAAAGGATCCTCATCGCTTCCTCGAAGGCATGCTGATCGCTGCGTGGGCTGTCGATATCCAGACCATCTATATTTATCTGCGTGACGAATACCACGGTTGCCGTACGATGCTCGAAGCGGAACTGGCGAAACTGAAAGCCAATCCGCCTATCGCCAATATGCCGGAAATTCATCTGCGCCGCGGTGCCGGTGCCTATATCTGCGGTGAAGAATCCGCGATGATCGAATCGATCGAAGGCAAGCGCGGCATGCCGCGTCTGCGTCCGCCTTACGTGGCGCAAGTCGGCCTGTTCGGTCGCCCGACGCTGGAGCACAACTTCGAAACGCTGTACTGGGTGCGCGACATCCTGGAAAAAGGCGGTGAATGGTTTACATCGCACGGCAGAAACGGTCGCAAGGGCTTGCGCTCCTATTCCGTGTCCGGTCGCGTGAAAAACCCGGGCGTCAAACTTGCTCCTGCCGGCATTTCGATTCAGGAACTGATCGATGAGCACTGCGGTGGCATGCTGGATGGCCAGAAGTTCTACGGCTATCTGCCGGGCGGCGCATCGGGCGGCATTCTGCCTGCATCGATGAACGACATTCCGCTCGACTTCGACACGCTGCAACCGTACGGCTGCTTCATCGGCTCCGCTGCAGTGATCGTTTTGTCCGACAAGGACACAGCGGTACAGGCAGCGCGCAACATGATGGAATTCTTCAAGCACGAATCATGCGGTCAATGCACGCCGTGCCGTGTCGGTACCGCCAAGGCGTCGGCACTGATTCAACAGCCGAAGTGGGATATCGGTTTGCTGGAAGAGCTCTCGCAAGTCATGCGCGATTCGTCGATTTGCGGTTTGGGCCAGGCTGCGCCTAATCCGGTCGACTGTGTCGTCAAATACTTCCCGCATGAGTTGGCTTAACCACGTAGCCCCGGATTAAGGTGAAAAGATAATGAACGCAATTACCAGAAGCGAAATGGCACAACTCGAAGTGCCGACAGTGACTTTCGAATTGAACGGCCGTGAAGTAACCGGTCGCGCGACGGATACGCTGCTGACCATCGCCAAGCGCGAGGGCATCGAGATTCCGCATCTTTGCTACAAGGAAGGCATGGACACGGCAGGCAACTGCCGCGCATGCGTCGTCGAAATCAATGGCGAACGCGTCCTGGCGCCTTCATGCTGCCGCAATCCGACCAACGGTATGAAAGTAAATACCGAAAGCGATCGTGCAGTGAAATCGCAAAAAATGGTGCTCGAACTGTTGCAGTCCGACATGCCGGAAGCCGACTACACGCGTCACAATGAAGTAGATGAATGGGCTGCCAAGATGGAAGTGGGCAAGCCGCGTTTTGCACCACGTGAACGTGTGCGTCAGGACGTTTCGCATCCTGCTATGACCGTCAATCTGGATGCATGCATTCAATGTACCCGTTGCGTGCGTGCGTGCCGCGACGAACAGGAAAATGATGTGATCGGTCTGGCCTTCCGTGGCGACCACGCGAAAATCGTGTTCGACATGGACGATCCGATGGGTGCATCGACTTGCGTCGCCTGCGGCGAATGCGTACAGGCCTGCCCGACCGGCGCACTGATGCCGGCCCGCGATGTGGCGATGACTGTGCCGGACAAGCAGGTTGATTCCGTCTGTCCGTATTGCGGCGTCGGTTGCCAGTTGACCTACAACGTCAAGGACAACAAGATTCTCTACGTCGAAGGCCGCGATGGTCCGGCCAACCGCGAACGCCTGTGCGTCAAGGGCCGTTACGGTTTCGACTATGCAAACCATCCGCACCGCTTGACCAAACCGCTGATTCGTCGTGCCGATGCGCCGAAAAGCGGCGATTTCGTGATGGATCCGGATCGCGTCATGGAAGTATTCCGCGAAGCGACATGGGAAGAGGCGCTGGAAGTTGCCGGCGGCAACTTTGCCAAGATCCGCGATACACACGGCAAGAAATCGCTGGCCGGTTTCGGCTCCGCAAAAGGCAGTAACGAAGAAGCGTACCTGTTCCAGAAACTGGTGCGTACCGGTTTCGGCAGCAACAACGTCGATCACTGCACACGCTTGTGCCATGCGTCTTCGGTTGTCGCTCTGCTCGAAGGTATCGGTTCCGGTGCTGTGTCGAATCCGGTGATGGACGTCACCAAGGCTGAAGTAGTGATCATTATCGGTGCGAATCCGACCGTGAATCATCCTGTCGCCGCGACCTGGATCAAGAATGCAGTGAGCAACGGCACCAAGTTGATCGTTTGCGATCCACGCCGTACGGATATGTCACGCATTGCGCATCGCTTCATGCAATTCAAGGCCGATACCGACGTCGCGATGCTGAACGCGATGATGAACGTGATCGTTACCGAAGGTCTGGTCGACAAGGAATTCATCGAAAGCCGCACCATCGGCTACGAAGAACTGCGCAAGAACGTCGAAGGCTATACGCCTGAACTGATGGCGCCTATCTGCGGCATCGATGCAGAGACGCTGCGCTACGTTGCACGTCTGTATGCAACATCGAAGGCATCGATGATCCTGTGGGGCATGGGCGTATCGCAACACATTCACGGCACCGACAATGCGCGTTGCCTGATTGCGCTGTCGCTGATGACGGGCCAGATCGGTCGTCCTGGTACCGGCTTGCATCCTTTGCGCGGTCAAAACAATGTGCAAGGCGCATCCGACGCGGGTCTGATTCCGATGGTCTATCCGGATTACCAAAGTGTCAGCGATCCGAAGATTCGTGCCAACTTTGCAAAGGCCTGGAACATGTCAGTAGACCTGCTGGATCCGGAACCGGGCTTGACCGTGGTCGAGATCATGCACGCCATTACCGACGGCAAGATTCGCGGCCTGTATGTGCAGGGCGAAAATCCTGCCATGTCCGATCCGGATGCAAACCATGCGCGTGAAGCCCTGGCAGCGCTCGATCATCTGGTTGTACAGGATATCTTCCTGACAGAAACAGCTTATCTGGCGGACGTTATTTTGCCAGCCAGTGCATTCCCTGAAAAAACCGGTACGTTCACAAACACCGATCGCACCGTGCAGATGGGCCGTCAGGCACTGAATCCACCGGGTGAAGCGAAACAGGATCTGTGGATTATCCAGCAAATGGCAAATCGCCTCGGCTTAAACTGGCAGTATAAGCACGTCTCCGAGGTGTTCGACGAAATGCGTCACACGATGCCAAGCATTGCCGGCATCACATGGGACCGTCTGGAACGTGAGGATTCGGTAACGTATCCATGCGAAAAAGAAGGCGATCCAGGCGAACCGGTCGTGTTTGTCGACAGCTTCCCGCGTGAATCGGGTCGTGCGCGCTTCGTGCCTGCCGATATCATTCCCGCGGACGAACGTCCGGATACGGAATATCCAATGGTCCTGATCACCGGACGTCAGCTGGAGCACTGGCATACAGGCAGCATGACACGCCGCGCAACGGTGCTGGATTCGATCGAACCGGATCCGATCGCATTGATTCATCCGCTGGATCTGGTTGCCATGGGCGGGAATCCAGGCGATCTCATCACACTCGAATCACGTCGTGGCGAAGTCTCTCTGTATGCACGTGCCGATGACAGCTCGCCACGCGGTGCCGTGTTTGTACCGTTCTGCTACTACGAAGCGGCAATCAACAAGTTGACGAACTCTGCGCTGGATCCGTTCGGCAAGATTCCCGAGTTCAAATACTGCGCGATTCGCATCACGCTTGGCGGTACTGCACCTGCGCAAGGTAGTTACGGCGGCGGTCAGGCATTGACCAATCTGACCAACAGCATGGCAGTCAGCTGATCGATAGTCGCCATCAGTAGTTCGCAGTAAATTTAACCGGCACTCACTCTCGCAGTCAGTGCCGGTTAATGCATTATGGGATAGCATGTCGTGGTCGAGCGGCCGTAGAACGCGCGCTTGTGAATGCACTGCGCTCGCGCGCCCGATGTGTGTTGCGTAGTCAGCATGCAAGACGATGCATTATCCGATCAGTATTGCCGCCTTCCATAAAATCATTGTTCCGCTTATGAATGCTCGTCCTGTCCTGTCCAATGCGATCCGCAAACTTACTCATGAAGTCGAAGTCATGGATGAGCGGGGACGTGCGTCCATCATTGCGATACCGGCCGAACAACCGCTGACGATTTATGTCGACAAGCGCGAGCTGGTGACGTTGATGACGCTGGGCGGCGCGCCGGAGGCATTGACGCTCGGCTATCTGCGCAACCAGCGGTTCGTCAGGAACATCGAGGATATCGTGTCGGTGCAGGTGGACTGGGACGTGGATGCGGCAGCGGTGGTTACCCGCAACGGCATCGACGATATCGAGGCGCGGACGGCAAGGAAAACAGTGACGACCGGCAGCAGCGAGGGAACGGTATTCGGCGGATTGATGGATGAGGTCGATTCCATCGTGCTGTCGCCGGATGCGCGGCTCAGGCAATCAGTGTTGTACAAGGTGATCGAAACCATCCGCATGCATCGCTCCGTCTACAAGCAGGCAGGTTCGGTGCACGGTTGCGCATTGTTTTCGGCCGAAGGCGATTTGATTTATTTTGCCGAAGATGTCGGTCGGCACAACGCCGTCGATGCGATCGCCGGCAAGATGTGGCTCGACGATATGCGTGGCGACGACAAGATTTTCTATACAACCGGCCGGCTGACTTCCGAGATGGTCATGAAAGGCGCGCAGATGGGCATTCCATTCCTGCTATCGCGTTCCGGCGCCACGCAAATGGGCCACATGGTTGCCGAGCGATTGAACATGTCGTTGATTGCACGTTGCAGTGGCAGGCATTTTTTGTTGCTGAGCGGCGTCGATCGCATCGTGTTCGACGATGCAACCGTCACGCCAACGGTCACGCAAAAAGCGCGGTCCTGACTGCTATGATTCCTGCCGTGCGACGCTGGTTTCGCCAGATAGGATATTGTCGGTTTTCCTGCGCGGCGGCATGCCGGTAAACGCAAAATTCACCTCCGGCTGCCTGCCGGAAACGATATCCGCAATCGCGCGGCCGGAACCGCAACCCATTGTCCAACCGAGTGAACCGTGTCCGGTATTCAGGTACAGGTTGCTGAATTTCGTCTTGCCGATATAGGGCACATTGGATGGTGTCAGCGGCCGTAATCCGGCCCAGTAGACCGGGTTGTCGTAGTCGCAGGCATTGGGGAACAGTTCGCGCGTGCGGCGTGTGATGGCCGCGCATCGCGTCGGATTCAGCTCACACGAATAACCGTTGAATTCGCAGGTGCCGGCCACGCGCAACTTGTCGCCGAGGCGGGAAAGCACAAGTTTGTAGCCGTCATCGATCAGCGATACCGTCGGTGCCAGGTTCGCATCGACAATCGGGTACGTGGCCGAATAGCCTTTGCCTGGATAGATCATCAGGTTGATTCCCAACGGCTTCAGTATCGGCGCCGAAAAACTTCCCATCGCCATCACGAATGCATCCGCCTGCAGGGTTTGATGATGCCCTGCGGCATCGATGATCTCGACTGCCGTTATTTTCGCCGCAGCGCCGGTTCCTTCCGTGATCAGGCGCGTGACCATGGTATCGAAGCGAAACTGCACACCGCGCTCCGTCGCGTTGCGTGCCAGCCCGGTCGTGAATTTGTAGATGTCGCCGGATTCGTCGGTCCGGGTAAAATCCGCGCCAACGAGCTGGCTGCGAATGTGGGCAAGAGCAGGCTCCAGCTTCACCGCCTCTTCCGCACTCATCGGCTCGCGAGGGCAACCGAGATCGCGCATGATGGCGGCCGACGCCAGCGATTCGTCGAAATCCTTTTTGCTCGTATAGAAATGCAGAATGCCGCGCGTCAGGCAATCGTAGTTGAGATCGACTTCGGTGCGCACCGCCTGCAGGGTTTGCCGGCTGTATTCGGCGATGGCAACGATCTGATGAATGTTATGGGCGGTGCGGGCCGGCGTGCACTCGCGCAGGAAATGCATTCCCCAACGCCACTGCAGCCATTCCGCACGGAATCGATACAGCAGCGGCGCATCTTCCTTGCCCAGCGATTTGAAGATCGTCATCGGCGCCGTCTTGTTCGCCCACGGCGTCGCATGCGATACCGATATCTGGCAACCGTTGGCAAAACTGGTTTCCTGTGCCGCACCGGGCTGGCGTTCGATCACCGTGACATCGTGGCCGGCCTTATTCAGGAACCATGCCGATGCCGTACCGATGATGCCGGAACCCAAAACGATGACTTTCATGACGCGATTCAATCCAGAGAGAGGCCAAAAATACCCATGAACCGGCACTGCGATACATGCGGATAGAGGGATGGTGCCGGGCAAACAATAACGGCTTGGACTATTTCTGCCTATGACGACTGTCAATAATCGCCGGAAAGCATGAAAAATACGCGCAATGCCACTGTTTCCCCGCCGCGTTGCCGGATTATCCATCACTATTATTCATAAGCAATGAATAATGATTTCCATTAAATACTTTAACTATACGTAATCATTTTATGCCATTAGGATGTGATCGAAGTCTGCAAAAGGGCGCGCGGACCGGCCCTCAGTCATGCGTGCACATACAGAAGGAGAAGTGCAATGATCGATTCCGTAATTGAACAATGTCCGATTCGCGATGCGGTCGAATGTCATCTTGCCGCCTATAACGCAGCATTCTATGAACTTGGATTGAGCTGGCACTGGGACGACGAGACGTTTCATGCGTTGCAAAGCATGTCGTGCGAGCGCGACAGCATCAAGAAATACATGGAAACGCACCAGGCGCATTTGCTGAAAGCATACGATGCGGATTTCCTGATCGATGCGATTCAGACGACCAAGGCACGTTGCTACGAAACGTTGACCAATGGCGGCGCCAAAAAAGCGGCGACGGTGAATTGGGCTGAAATTCAGCGCGCTGAAGTAGGCGTTTGATCGTATCTCGCGTGTGACGGATCGATGATCGCGATCCGTTGTTGCTTGTTGCAGGATATCTTTCGCGATTGCATATGCAGTTGCCATTGCCAGGGCGATACAAAATCTGGCATGCAGAAAAAAGCCGCGTCTTTCGATGCGGCTTTTTTTATCGCCAATCTGCCGTGTGACCTGTCTCTGATTTCAAGAACGTCGCCCGAACATCATCTGCCCGGCCAGCAATCTTTTCGCCGGCCCGATGCCATCTATCATGCCCAATGAAAATCCCAGCATCGCCTGCGAAATTGTGCCGGTCGGCGCACTGGCAAAAATGCGCGCCATGATGTCGGTCAGGTGAATGGTCGCCGTACGATCCGTTGCGCGGTCGACCGCGAAATCCTTGAGCGCGGCGGGCGTGGCATGAGGCGCGAGCAATCTTGCCAGCACCGTTGCATCGCGCAATCCCAGATTCAGGCCCTGGCCTGCGACAGGGTGCAGGGTTTGCGCTGCATTGCCGATCGCAATCGTGCGTTGCGATGTGCCGGGTTGCGCATTCAAACCGAGCGGAAACGCATTGCGTTGGCTGACTGCCGTAAAGCTGCCCAGGCGGGAACCGAACGCCTTGGCAAGCTCCGCAAGAAATTGCCTGTCGTTCAATGACAGCAAGCGCGCGGCGGTTGCCGGATGCGCACACCACACCAATGCGTAGCCGTCTTCCTGCGGCAGCAGTGCGAGCGGACCTTCGTCCGTGAATCGTTCGAATGCGCGATGTGCAATCGGTGCGCTGGCCGTGACGTGCGCAACGATCGCGGTCTGGACGTAATCGCGGTGCAGTGCTTTCTTTGCCTGCTCGGAAAAAATTCCCCCTTCGGCCTGCACCACGATTTTGGCATGCACACTGGGGCGGTCGTTGAAGCGGATGGCGACGGATGTTTCCTGCTCTTCGATGGCAAGCACCGTTGCAGGCCGGATCGATGTGATTCCCGTAGCGGCGATTTGCGCGGCGAGCGCAGTCACCATGTCGCCATAACGTGTGACATAGCCAAGTGCGGGCAGATCGTATTCTGCATGATCGATCAGCGTGCGACCGAAGTGACCGCGGCGCGAGACATGAATCTGGTGGATCGCGGTGGTGCCATCCGGCCATGCATGAATGGCATCGAGAATCTGGCGGCTGCCATAGGATAGTGCGATGGAACGCGGATCGCGCGCGCTGTGTTCGATCGCTTTCGCATCGATCAATGCAATGCGATCGGCCGCCATGCCGTGCCTGATCAGCAGTGCTGCCAACGCCAGGCCGACGGGGCCGGCCCCGCAAATCACGATGTCGAAATCAGTATTCATGCGGCTGGTTCAATGCTTCATCAAGGCTTCGATGTCGGCCACGGTTTTCGGTGCGGCTTCACTCAGGATGTGTGCATTACCCGCCGTCACCAGCGCGTCGTCCTCGATGCGAATGCCGATGTTCCAGTATTGCTCCGGCACGTCTTCCGCCGGGCGGACGTACATGCCGGGTTCGACGGTGAGCACCATGCCGGCTTGCAGTGTGCGCCAGGGACGGTCGGTGCCATTCAGATAGGCATCGCGATAGTCGCCGACGTCGTGCACATCCATGCCGAGCCAATGGCCGGTGCGATGCATGTAGAAGCGGCTGTAGGCGCGACTTTCGATTACGTCGTCCAGCGATCCGACCTTGTTCCGGTCGAGCAGGCCGGTATCGAGCATGCCTTGCGCCAGCACCTTGACGGCGGCATCGTGTCCATCCATGAAGCGTTTTCCCGGACGCGTTTCTGCAATCGCGGCGACCTGGGAAGCCAGCACGATTTCATACAATTCCTTTTGCGGTCCGGAGAATTTTCCGTTGACGGGAAAGGTGCGCGTGATGTCGGAGGCGTAGCTGTCGAGTTCGCAGCCGGCATCGATCAGGACAAGATCGCCGTCCTTCAGCTCGACATCGCCGGCGCGGTAATGCAGAACGCAGGCGTTGGCACCAGTGGCGACGATCGAACCGTAGGCCGGATACTGGGAACCACTGTTGCGGAATTCGTGGAGGATCTCCGCTTCCAGATGATATTCGCGCAGGCCCGGCCGCGCGATGCGCATGGCACGGTGATGGGCTGCCGCCGCAATATTTGCAGAGCGTTGCATGATGTCGATTTCGCCGGCATCTTTCTTCAGGCGCATGTCGTCCAGCAATACTTGCACGTCATAAGCGGCAGCCGGCGGCACTATGCCTGCGCGTGCCTGTGCGCGCACCGTTTGCAGCCAGCGCTGCACTTGTGCATCGAGTTTTTCGCTGCTGCCGAGTGCGTAAAACAAGGCCGATGCGTTGGCCATCAATTTGGGCAATTCGGTGTCGAGCGCCTCGATGGCATGGGCGGCGTCGAAACCGAATGCGGCGCGTGCGCCTTCCGGGCCGTGGCGGAAGCCATCCCAGATTTCGCGCTCCATGTTTTTCTCGCGGCAGAACAGGATCGACTGGTGCGTCTTTTCACCGCAGACCAGTACGATGACGGCTTCGGGTTCGGTGAAGCCGGAGAGATAGTAAAAATAACTGTCGTGACGATACGGATAATCGGCATCGCGGTTGCGCATCACTTCGGGCGCGGTGGGGATGATGGCGATGCCGCCGCCCTTGGCCTGCATTTGCGCGAGCAGCGATGCGCGTCGATCGGCATAGGATTTCATTGGCGTTTTCCTGTCAGTGGTGCATTCAGTTCGGCAAGCCGCTCGGGTGTGCCGACATCGGTCCAGTCGCCGCGATACAGTTCGCCGCCGACCTGGCCGCGCACGGCATATTCGCGCAACAGTGTCGCCAGTCTGGCCGGTTCGCCGACGGCGATCGAATCGAACATTGACGGGCGATAGACGCCGATCCCGGAAAAGGTATGGCGCGGTTCGCCTTCGTTGGCGATGACGAAACTGTTCAAGGCAAAGTCGCCTTGCGGATTGTGCGCCGGATTCTTCACCAGATACAGCCATGCGACGTCGCGCTGATCGACCGGATAGGGATTGCCCCACACATCATTGTCTTCCAGCACGCCGGTCACCTGCCTGAAATCAAAATGGGGACAGTAGATGTCGGCTGCAAGGGCGAGAAAAGGTTCATCGCCGAGCAGATGGCGCGCCTTGGCAATGCCGCCGGCAGTTTCCAAGGCGGTGCCTTCGGCCGAATAGGCGATGCGCGCACCGAACCGTTCGCCATTGCCCAGCGCTTCTTCGATCATGTGGCCGAGATGGGCGTGGTTGATGACGATATCGGTGATGCCGGCGCGTACCAGATTGAGGATATGCCAGACGATCAGGGGGCGGCCGCGCACAGTCAGCAGCGGTTTGGGGCAGGCGTCGGTCAGCGGACGCATGCGTTCGCCGCGTCCGGCAGCGAAAATCATCGCTTTCATGTTGATTGCCTTGGGCGAAGAGGGTGGATCATTCGATGAAGACCGGTGCAGCCATGCCGATGCCGGCTAGAAGGTGTAACCGACCTGTGGTGTTTTTGCTTCCAGTTCGTCCAGCAATTTCACCAGTGGCGCCAGCTCCTTGTAGCGATAGGCGACCTTGCGCGTGTATTCCATTACCAGCGGCAGATCTTTCAGATAACCGTCCTTGCCGTCGCGATGATACAGGCGCGCAAAGATGCCGAGCACTTTCAGATGACGCTGCAGGCCCATGAATTCAAAATCGCGATAGAACGCATCGATATCGGGATTGACCGGCAGTCCGGCGCGCCTTGGCGCGTTCCCAATAACGTATGGCCCAGTCCAGCACGATTTCTTCATCCCATTGCACGTATGCATCGCGCAACAGCGAAACGAGATCGTAGGTGATCGGTCCGTAGACCGCGTCCTGAAAATCGAGAATGCCGGGATTGCCCTCCGACATCACCATCAGGTTGCGCGAGTGGTAATCGCGATGCACGTAGACTTGCGCTTGCGCCAGATTGTTCGCCAGCAGGAGATCGAAAACCTTGTTCAGCGTCGCTGTCTGTTTTTCCGTCATGACGACACCGAGATGCTTGCCCACGTACCATTCGGGAAACAGCATCAATTCGCGCAGCAGCAGTGTGCGATCGTATTCGGGTAGGACGGCCGGCTTGCTGTGCACCTGCATCAGTACCAGTGCATCGATCGCATCGATGTACAGCTTGTGCGCATTATCCGGATTGAGCAGCTGGAGATAGGTCGTCGATCCCAGGTCCGACAGCAGCAGGAAACCCTGCGCGGCATCCTGCGCGAGGATGGCGGGTACCGACACGCCGGTTTCCGCCAGCACACCTGCGACATGAATGAACGGCCGCACGTCTTCCTGGGGCGGCGGCGCATCCATGACGATGTAACTGGCATTATCTGCGCCATCGATGCGGAAATAACGGCGGAAACTTGCATCGGCCGACGCCGGTCTCAGCGATGCCGGTTCGAGTTGCGGCGATGGCAGGGTTGCCAGCCAGTTTTGCAATTCTGTCAGGCGAGTATCGGTGGTGGAATCGGTGTGGGTATGTAAAGACATGAAGCGAGCCTGGCTAATCCGGTTTGTGGGCAGTGAGTTCCCATATAATAAGGGATTAAATTCGAAAAATCGCCAGAGATGGTACTCAAAAACTTATTTTCATGACCTGGCTTTTTCCATTTCGTCCCTCTCCGCGTTTCGTCATGACGATGACTGCAATGGCAGCGGCGATCTCCGCCCTGCCATTTGCCTCGGCCCAAACCGTTGCCGGCCCGTCGAAAGCCAAGGATGCGGAGGCGGAAACGCGCGTCAGTTCGGAGCAAATGACAGGCCGTCCGGATCGGGAACTGGTTCTTGAACGCGATGTGGAAATCATTCGCGGCGAAACGACGCTCACTTCCGATCATGCGACCTACTGGATTGCCGAGGATGAAGTCGAGGCGAGCGGAAATGTCCGGATGACGCATTTCGGCGATCGCTATACCGGCGACAAGATGCGCTTCAAGATGGATGCGGGAGAGGGATACGTCGAGAATCCGACGTATCACATGAAGGGAAACAATGCGCAAGGCGCGGCAGAGCGCATCGATTTCGAATCGAAGGATGTGGCACACATAACGGACGGCACCTACAGCACGTGCGAAGGGCCGAATCCCGATTGGTACCTGAAATCAAACACGATGTCGCTCGACAAGGGGCGCGATGTCGGCACCGGCGCCGCGACCGTGATTTACTTCAAGGATGTGCCGATCATGGGCACGCCCTATATTTCGTTCCCGCTTTCCGGCGAACGGAAATCGGGCTTCCTGCCACCGAGCATCGGTTCCACGAGCACCGGCGGCCTGGAAGTAATGACGCCGTACTATTTCAACATCGCGCCGAACCGGGACTTTACATTGTCGCCGCGCTTCATTGCGCGCCGGGGCCTGCAATTGGGCGGGGACGCGCGTTATCTGGATAGTGCCTATTCCGGCGAAACCAAGGTCGAATATCTATCCAACGATCAGCAAACCGATACCGATCGTTATTCGTACTCTTCGATTCACACTCAAAGACTCAGTCCGCAGGCATCGTTCGGATGGAATATCAATGGGGCATCGGATGATGATTACCCTGCGGATTTTTCTCAGAATTTGGCCATCAGCACCGAGCGGTTACTGTTGCGTGACGTGTATTTCAATTACGGAGGAAATTTCTGGAGCGCGACTGCACGTGCTTCCAATTATCAGGTGTTGCAGGTGCAGGATATCAATTCGAAGATCACCAGGCCTTACGATCGCTTGCCACAATTGACGTTGCAGGCGGCGCGTCAGGACGTCAACGGATTCGACTGGTCGGCCGGCCTCGAAGCCACGCGCTTCTGGCATCCTGATTTTGTGCGGGGCGAACGGTATGTCATCAATCCGAGCATTTCCTATCCGATCGTTCGGCCAAGTTATTTTCTGACGCCTAAAGTGTCGCTGAATGCGGCGAGCTACACGCTGCAGGATCCGGAGAACAATGTCAGTTCTACCTACAACCGTGCCCTGCCGACATTTTCGCTGGACAGCGGATTGATATTCGAGCGTGAAACCAATATTTTCGGCGACGCCGCGACACAAACGCTGGAACCGCGTCTGTTCTATGTCAAGACGCCTTATCGTGAGCAAAACAATCCGATCTTCGATACGGCGCTTGCCGATTTGAGCTTTGCGCAAATTTTCAGCGAAAACCGTTTTATCGGCAATGACCGCATCAGCGATTCGGACCAACTGACCATGGCACTGGTGTCGCGCTACATCGAAGCCAGCGGTGCCGAACGCCTGAAGGTGGCGCTGGCACAGCGCTTCTATTTTGAAGAGCAGAGAGTGACGCTTACGCCGGGTCAGGATTCAAATGAAGACAGTAAATCCGATCTGCTGGCCTCTGCCACCGTGCGCGTCTCCGATGCACTGAGCACGGAAGGCAATCTGCAATACAGCGCCACGCAGAAAGCCATCAGCCGCGCCAATTACGGCGTAAGCTGGCGTCCGGAACCGAAAAAAGTATTGAATCTGAGTTACCGCGTCGACAAGCCGAATGCCTTGCGCCAGATCGATGTATCCGGCCAGTGGCCGCTCGGCGATCGCTGGTACGGCGTCGGCCGGCTCAATTATTCCCTGCCGAACAACTATGCAACGGAAAGCACTTTTTTGAACACAGCACCACCGTCGGCGCAAGGCTTGTCCGAAGGACTGCTGGGTCTGGAATACAAGGCCGATTGCTGGATATTCCGCATCGTGGCGCAGCGCATTCCGACATCGACCGGCCAGGCTACATCGAGCCTGTTCTTCCAGCTTGAACTGAGCGGTTTGACCAAGCTCGGTTCCGATCCGCTGGAAGCCTTGCGCACGAGCGTGCCGGGCTACCAGGTCATCAATCAACCTACCGACGCCAACTACCGGGCGGGCATGTAACCATGAATAATTTCGATCCAATGTTCAGAATTCAAAAACAGATAGCGAACGGTTGGCGCGCAGCGCTGGTGCTGGCGATGATCGGCCTGACTGCAGGCGCCAATGCGCAGAATACAGCGCCGGCAACCGGTGCGTCGACCTCCGCACGGGTGCAGCCTCGGCTGGCCGATGCCATTCTTGTCGTGGTGAACAGCGAGGTGATCACGCGCTACGAATTTCTGCAGCGCTTGCAGATGATCGAGAATCGGCTGAAAAGCCAGGGCGGGCAAATGCCGCCGATGCCGCAGTTGCAGCGTCAGTTGATGGAACGCATGATCGTTGAACGCGCGCAGTTGCAGATGGCGAAGGAACGCGGCATCAAGATAGACGACGCCATGCTGGATCGCGCAGTTGCAAGGATCGCCGAGCAGAACAAGCTGCCGATGTCGGAGTTTCGCAAGCACCTTGAACAGGATGGCATGAACTACGCCAAATTCCGCGGCGATATTCGTAATGAGATGACATTGCAGCGTCTGCGCGAAGTGGAAGTCGACAACAAGATCCAGATATCCGATGCGGAAATCGATGCCTATCTCGCCGCGCACAATAATGCTTCTGTCGCTCCGCAGGAGCTCGATATCGCGCAAATCCTGATTCGCGTGCCCGAGAATGCATCGGCCGAACAGCTTGCCGAAAGCAAGAAGCGCGCTGACGATGTCGTGGCGCAATTGAATGCCGGCGGTGATTTCGCCAAGCTCGCAGCCGCCTATTCGGATGCGCCGGATGGCGCGACCGGCGGCGATCTGGGTTGGCGTGCACAGGACCGTTTGCCGCAATTGTTCGTGGATGCAACGGCCGGTTTGCAGCAGGGCCAGGTTGCACCTCTGGTCAAGAGCGGCAACGGTTTCCATATCCTCAAACTGCTCGGCAAACGCACGCAGAGCGTATTGCGCGCAGATCCGGGCGCCACTGCCGGATCCGCTGCTGCTGCCACGCCGGCAAGCGTCCAGCAGACGCATGCAAGCCACATCCTGATCAAGGTGAACCAGGTCGTTTCTGCTGCGGAAGCAAAACGCAAACTGCTCGAACTCAAGCAGCGGCTGGATAACCATGCGGCGACGTTCGAAGAACTGGCGCGTTTGTATTCGAATGATTTTTCCGCAGCCAAGGGCGGCGATCTCGGATGGATTTATCCGGGCGACACCGTGCCTGAATTCGAGCGTGCGATGGATGCGCTCAAGATCGGCGAAGTCAGCGAACCGATCGAATCGCCATTCGGCTATCACCTGATCCTGGTGACGGAACGCAAGATCGATGACGTCTCGAAAGAGCGTCAGCGCGCGGCGGCACGCCAGGCCATTCGCGAGCAGAAGCTGGAAGAAGCAACGCAGGATTGGTTGCGTCAGGTACGCGATCAGGCCTACGTCGAATACCGCACGAACGACCAGTAAAAAGATCATTCCCATGCATCGCGAGATACCGTGAGCAAACGTCCGACGATTGCCATCACCTGCGGCGAACCGGCAGGCATCGGTCCCGAGATTTCGATTCGGGCGGCATGGGAATTGCGGGCAGATGTAAAGAGCATCCTGATCGGCGACGCGGCATTTTTATCGATGACCGCTGCCGCCATCAATCCCGCCATTCGACTGTCGGCATTGTCCTTGCAGGCAGTGCGCAACGACGGACTGCCTTCCTTTTCCCGCGACCAGATTGCAGTCATCGATTGCCCGCTTGCCGCGTCCGTGATTCCCGGCAGTCTGGATGCACAGAACGGACGCGCCGTATTGCAGACGCTCGATATCGCGATAGACGGTGCAATGCAGGGCTGGTTCGATGCAATCGTGACGGCGCCGCTGCAAAAGAGCACGATCAATGACGCAGGCGTACCCTTCACCGGCCATACCGAATACCTGGCCGACAGGACCGGCACGCCGCAGGTGGTGATGATGCTGGCAACCAATGCGACGCCGCAGCCTCTGCGCGTGGCGCTGGCGACCACGCACCTTGCGCTCAAGGATGTGGCGGCGGCGATCACGTTCGAGCGGCTGAGCGGCATTCTCGATATCCTGCATGCCGATCTGCAGAAAAAATTCGGCTTCGCAAAGCCACGCATTCTCGTCACCGGTCTCAACCCGCATGCGGGCGAGGACGGTTATCTCGGCCGCGAGGAAATCGACGTCATCAAACCGGTGCTGCAGGCCGCGCTTGCAAAAGGTTTCGATGTGCGCGGCCCGTATCCGGCGGATACCCTGTTCCAGCAGCGCCATCTGGACAATGCCGACTGCGTGCTGGCGATGTATCACGATCAGGGTTTGCCGGTATTGAAATACGCCAGCTTCGGCCTCGGCGTCAACATCACGCTCGGCCTGCCGATCATTCGCACATCGGTCGATCACGGCACTGCGCTCGATCTGGCTGCAGCCGGCCTCGGCCATGCCGATCACGGCAGCATGCTGGAGGCAATCCGCGTTGCCGCGCAGATGGCCGCCGTGTCGGCATCGACCGTATCGACATCACCTTCCGCATAGGAATGCCGTTCAGCGGCATTGACGTTCATTAATGAAACACATTCCCCGCAAGCGCTTCGGCCAGAATTTTCTGACCGACGATGCCGTACTGCATAACATCATCCGCGCCATCGATCCGCAGCCGCAGGACACGATGGTGGAAATCGGCCCCGGCCTGGCCGCGATGACGCGCCTGCTGCTGAACGGCGTCGAGCGGATGCATGTCGTCGAACTGGATCGCGATCTGGTCGAGCGGTTGAAAAAGAATTTTTCTCCGGAGCGGCTGGTTGTCCATTCCGCCGATGCATTGCAGTTCGATTTCTCGACCATTCACGTTCCTGCCGGCAGCAAGCTGCGCGTCGTCGGCAATCTGCCGTACAACATTTCGAGTCCGCTTCTGTTTCACCTGACGGAAATTGCACCGCTGGTGCAGGACCAACATTTCATGCTGCAGAAGGAAGTCGTGGAGCGCATGGTGGCGCCGCCAGGCAGTAAGACATACGGACGCCTGTCCGTCATGCTGCAATGGCGTTATCACATGGAACTGATGTTCATCGTTCCGCCGGAAGCGTTCGATCCACCGCCGCGCGTGGAGTCGGCCATCGTGCGCATGATCCCGATTGCGCAGCCGCTGGCCTGCAATCAGGCAGCGCTGGAACAGGTCGTGGCGAAAGCCTTTTCCCAGCGGCGCAAGGTGATCCGCAATTGTCTCGCAGGGATGTTTGCGGAGAGCGATCTCGTCGATGCCGGCATCGATCCGCAATTGCGCCCCGAGGCCATCGCGCTCGAACAATACGTCGCGCTGGCGAATCGCCTGCCGGCCTGAAGATCGGCGCGGCGCGCATCGCAGCCGTCGGCAGAAAATCGCCGACCGGCATAGAATCGACGTTTCGATCAATTCATCATCGGGAACTCACATGCGCATTCTTCACACCATGCTTCGCGTCGGCGATCTGCAACGCTCAATCGATTTCTATACCGGCGTGCTCGGCATGAAATTGCTGCGAAAAACCGAAAATCCCGAATACAAATACACGCTGGCATTCGTCGGCTACGGCAGCAATCCGGATCACGCGGAACTGGAGCTGACGTACAACTACGGTGTCGACCAGTACGAGATGGGGACGGCATACGGTCACATTGCAATCGCGGTCAGCGATGCATACAAGGCATGTGCGGATGTCAAGGCGGCTGGCGGAAACGTGACGCGCGAGGCAGGGCCGGTCAAGGGCGGCGAGACGGTTATCGCATTCGTGACCGATCCGGACGGCTACAAGGTCGAGCTGATCGAACGCAAGGATTGAAGCAGGAAGCCGGCAAGCCTGCCGGATATTTCTTCGATTGACCGGTTGCGCTGCGATTCACGAAAGACGGAATCGCTTCGCAGCAACACGGACGCTAGAAAATCGGCAGCGTCTCCGGCGCATGATCGCGCAAGGCCTTTTTCGCCGCGGCAAATTCAGGAAACACAGATTGCACCGTCGCCCAGAAGCGCGGGCTGTGATTCATTTCACGCAGGTGCGACAGTTCGTGCGCGATCACGTAATCGATCAGCGGCAGTGCAAAATGAATCAGCCGCCAGTTCAGGCGAATCTTTCCATCCGCCGTGCATGAACCCCATTGCGTCATCGCCGACGACAGTGCGAATGATTGATAGCTGACACCCAGCTTTTCCGCATAGATCGGCAGACGTTCGGCAAAAGTGCGTTTGGCTTCCAGCTGCAGCCAGCCTTGCACACGATCCTTCAATTGCTGTTCAGCCGCATCGAGCGGCAGGCAGACCGTCAGTTCCTTCGTTGCGGCGTCATACAGGATGCCGGCCGTTTGCGTAGCCTGAATGCGCAGCGTGACGTCTTCGCCAAGATACGGCAGCGTGCCGCCGTCGCGCCATTTCATCTGCGGTTGCAGGCGACGTGCGGAACGTTCGCGCCGTTCGTTGAGTTTGGTGAATATCCATCGCTGCTTTTCGCAGATCGCATTCTCGATCTCGGTCAGCGTGACCCATTTCGGTGCCGTGATGCGCAGGCCATCATCATCGATCATGAAACCGATCGAGCGGCGCTTGGAGCGCACGAGCACGTAGTCGAGCGTGTGTTCACCGAGATGAACACGGCGTTTTCCAGCCGGGATCGGCGTGGCTGCATCGCCATTCGACGGAGCGGAATTCTGTTGCAGGCGCGCTTCGGGCGAATGCCTGGGTGTGGGGTGATCGACCTTCGGCTGCGATGAAAAATCAGACGAAAAGAAATCGAGCTGCAGCGCAAGCTGTTGCGGATCGGGCGATGTGTGGCGAAGCAGCTTCAAGGATCGGCGGTCCGTTTATTGATTTTTTTCGGCAGGATAGGCGTGCGGTGAAATCACGCGCATTTCCGATTCTATCCAATTTTCGACCTGTTGCATCAGATCGACGGCATTCAATCCTTCCGGCGAGATCGGCTTGCCGATCGATACGGTAACAAGACCCGGCCGCTTGATGAACGAATTCTTCGGCCAGCATTCGCCGGCATTCAATGCGATCGGCACGACAACGGTATTGGTTTCCACAGCGAGACGCGCGCCGCCGCCCTTGTAGCGGCCGCTCTGGCCAACCGGGATACGCGTGCCTTCCGGGAACATGATGATCCACTGGCCATCGGCCAGACGTTTCCTGCCTTGCACCACAACCTGCGCGAACGCGTCCTTGCCCTTGTTGCGATCGATGGGAATCATGCGCAGCAGGCCGAGCGCCCAGCCGAAGAACGGCACGTAGATCAATTCCTTCTTGAAGACGAATACCAGCGGGCGCGCCATTTTGCACAGCAGGAAAATGGTCTCCCATGCCGACTGGTGTTTCGACAGCAGGATCACCGGCTGGTCCGGCAGGTTTTCATATCCCTTGATCTGATAGCGGATGCCGCACAGCACCTTGGCAAGCCAGATGATGAAGACGTTCCAGCGTGATGTGACGAAGTAGCGCTGGTTGTAAGGCAGCGGCGCCGCCACAAAACAGGCGCATGCCCAGATCGGCGTGACCACCAGCATGATCAGCGCGAACAGCAGCGAGCGTAAAAACAAGACAGCGTTTGACATCCATTCTCCAATTCTTGCGATGCGCCATCGACAGCGCCCGCATGTTCATTATTATGCGTGAATCTCTTGCGGCATCTTGAGCAGGTGATCGACGACTGCAGCCAGATCCTTGAAAACCACGGTGCCGGGCGGCAGGCCGCCTTTCTGGTGCGTCTTCCCGCCTTTGCCGGTCAACACCAGATACGGCTTGCAGCCGACGACAAATCCCGACTGCAGGTCACGCAACGAATCGCCGACTACCGGCAATCCCTTCAGGTTGACGTCGAAGCGCTTGGCGATCGTGCGCAACATGCCGGGCTGCGGCTTGCGGCAATCGCAGTTGTCGTCCTGCGCATGCGGACAGAAAAATACTGCATCGATCTCGGCGCCGACTGCCTGTGCGGCTGCATGCATCTTCTGGTGAATCGCATTCAGCATCATCATGTTGAAAAAGCCGCGTGCGATGCCGGACTGATTGGTCGTCACCACAACGTGATAATCGGCCTGGTTCAAACGCGCAATCGCTTCCAGCGAACCGGGAATCGGAATCCATTCATCAGGCGATTTGATGAAGGCTTCCGAGTCCTGGTTGATGACGCCGTCACGATCAAGAATAATCAGTTTCATCGGACTGCCCTTCAGAAAAAGACTGCATGTTGATCGTGACAGGCCATGCCGGAATCAGGCGGCCAGCCTGGAAATGTCGGCAACCCGGTTCATGGCTTCGTGCAGCGTCGCCAGGAGGCCCAGGCGATTGTTGCGCAAGGCGGCATCATCGGCGTTCACCATCACGCTGTCGAAGAACGCATCGACCGGCGTCTTCAACGCGGCCAGCGCCTGCAGCGATGCCGTGTAATCGCCGTGTGCAAAGGCCGTATCGGCCTGAGGCTTGACGACGGCGAGCGTCTGGTTCAACGCGATTTCGGCAGATTCCTTCAATAGCGCAGCATCGACCGTTGCCGCCACTGCACCATCCACTTTTTTCAGGATATTGCCGACGCGCTTGTTGGCTGCGGCAAGACTGGCCGCTTCCGGCAATGCAGCAAAGGCGCGCACCGCGGCAAGACGGCTGGCGACATCGGCGAGACGTTGCGGCTGCAATGCCAACACGGCATCGATTTCCTGCGCGCTGTAACCCTGCTCGCGCAAGGTGTTGGCGAGGCGGTCGAAAATGAAATTGAGCAATGCTGCCCGCTGTTCTGCCGCGAGGCCGTTGAACAGTTTTTCAGCGGCGGAAATCAGCTCGTCGATGCCGATGTCGAGCTTGCCTTCGATCAGCATGCGGATGATACCGAGTGCATGACGACGCAAGGCAAACGGATCCTTGTCGCCGGTCGGCACCTGGCCGATGCTGAAGAGGCCGACCAGCGTTTCCAGTTTGTCGGCGAGTGCGACAACCATGCCAACCGGATTGCGCGGCAATTCATCGCCGGCGAAACGCGGCTTGTAGTGATCTTCAATTGCATCGGCAACCGAAGCCGACAAGCTGTCGTGCAGCGCGTAGTAACGGCCCATGATGCCTTGCAGTTCGGGAAATTCACCCACCATGTCGGTCAGCAGATCGGCCTTCGCCAACTGCGCGGCAGTATCGGCCTGCTGTGCATCGACGCCGAGCTTGCCGGCAATCGCCTGCGCTATGGCGCGCACGCGTGCGATGCGTTCGCCTTGCGTGCCGAGTTTGTTGTGGTACACGACCTTGTCGAGTCCGCTCACGCGCGATGCCAGCGTCTTCTTGCGATCCTGATCGAAGAAGAACTTGGCATCGGCCAGACGAGGACGCACGACGCGCTCGTTGCCGCCGATGACAGTGCTTGCATCGGCCGGGCGGATGTTCGAGACGATCAGGAACTTGTTGCTCAGGTTGCCTTGGGCGTCAAGCAGCGGAAAATATTTCTGATTCGCCTTCATCGTCAGGATCAGGCATTCCTGCGGAACTTCGAGGAAGGTTTCCTCGAACTGGCCGATCAGCACGTTCGGCCGTTCGACGAGGCCGGTCACTTCATCGAGCAGTGCTTCATCTTCAATCGGTTTCAGGTTGCTGCCAGCCTGTTCGGCTGCCGCCGCAAGCTGGCGCACGATTTCCGCACGACGTTCGGCAAAGCTCGCAATCACTGCGCCCTGATCGGCGAGCTGCGTCGCATAGCTGTCTGCATCGCGGATGAAAACAGGATCGAGGCCGGCTTCGAAGCGGTGGCCGCGCGTGGTGTTGCCGGCGTTCAGGCCCAGCACGGAAACCGGTACGACATCGGCGCCGTGCAGCGCAACCAGGCCGTGTGCAGGGCGTACGAAATCGACCGATTCCCAGCCATCGGCCAGTTGATAGGTCATGACTTTTGGAATCGGCAATTTGCCCAGCGTTTCTTCCAGCGCCTTTTGCAAACCTTCGGTCAGCGTTGCACCGGTGACGACGCTGTTGAAGAACAGTACTTCGGCCTTGCCGTCGGATTCGCGCTTGAGGCCGGCTACCGCAGATTCGTCCGCGCCGAGTGCGGAAAGTTTTTTAAGCAGTGCAGGCGTCGCCTTGCCGTCGGCGCTCAGGCCTACGGCGACAGGCATCAGTTTCTGCATGACCGTTTTGTCGTCGGCCTGGGTTTCCACATCCGTCAGATGCACGCCGAGACGGCGTGGCGAAGCGAAGTGCGTGAGCACGCTGCCGTCAGTGAGCAGACCTTGCGATTTCAGCGAGGCTTGCAGCGTCTGCGCAAAGGCTTCGCCGATTTTTTTGAGCGCCTTCGGCGGCAGCTCTTCGACAAACAGTTCGACCAGTAGATTCTTGTTGCTCATTGTTATGCCGCTTCCTTCTCGATCTGGGCCAGCACTTCGGCGGCATGTTCAGGCTTCGCCATCGGGAAGCCGAGGCGGGCGCGACTGTCGAGATAGCTGCGTGCGACGCTGCGCGCAAGATTGCGAATGCGGCCGATGTAGGCCGCGCGCTCGGTGACGGAAATCGCGCCGCGCGCATCGAGCAGATTGAATGTGTGCGCTGCCTTCAACACTTGTTCGTAAGCCGGCAATGCGAGTTTGTTGTCGATCAGGTTGAGCGCCTGTTTTTCATGCGCACCGAATGCGGTGAACAGGAAATCGGCATCGCTGTGTTCGAAGTTGTAGGTCGATTGCTCGATCTCGTTCTGCTTGTACACGTCGCCATATGAAAGGCCTTCGGTCCATGTCAGGTCATAGACGTTGTCGACGCCTTGCAGATACATCGCGAGCCGTTCGAGCCCGTAGGTGATTTCGCCGGTGATCGGTTTGCAGTTGATGCCGCCGACCTGCTGGAAGTAGGTGAACTGCGTGACTTCCATGCCGTTGAGCCAGACTTCCCAGCCGAGGCCCCATGCGCCCAGCGTCGGGTTTTCCCAATCGTCCTCGACGAAGCGGATGTCGTTTTGCTTCAGGTCGAAGCCGAGTGCTTCAAGCGAGCCGAGATACAGTTCGAGGATGTTGGCCGGCGCCGGCTTGAGCACGACCTGAAACTGGTAATAGTGCTGCAGGCGATTCGGGTTTTCGCCGTAGCGTCCGTCTTTCGGGCGGCGCGACGGTTGCACGTACGCTGCCTTCCATGGTTCAGGGCCGAGTGCGCGCAGGAAGGTCGCGGTGTGCGAAGTGCCGGCGCCGACTTCCATGTCGTACGGTTGCAGCAGCGCGCAACCTTGCGCATCCCAGTACTTCTGGAGCGTCAGAATGATTTGTTGAAATGTGAGCATCTTGTTTGAATTTTGGCATCACTCTGGGCGAGTGAGCGGAGGAGTTGCCGAAACCCTGAATTTTAACGGGTTTTACCCGGGGTTAGTGCGCTGATTCGCGCCTGCCCGTGGATGGGAAAGCCGCGGATTTCATGGTGCAGGAGAGATCGGCTGCGGCAACGGGAGCGGTTATCCAAAGAATCCGAAACCGCCCCTCCGGCGCAAGGCGGATATTTACACGCGCCGTCAAGCGTCGTGCCGGCTTCTGCGCGCGATGTACCAGCCTGCGATCAGCATGGCGAACACGGCGAGCACGATGAATGCGTTACCGGTCACGACATACGGAGTCAGGCCGCTGTAGCCTTGCACCGATGCGGTCAGTACGCCGTTGCGGAATGGCGGCAGCTGCGCGACTATTTTGCCGGTCGGGTCGATGACGGCCGTGGCGCCGGTGTTCGTTGCGCGCAGCATCGGACGGCCGGTTTCGATCGCGCGCATCTGGGAAATCTGCAGATGCTGCGGCAATGCGATCGAATCGCCGAACCATGCAATATTCGACACGTTCAGCAGCAGGGTCGCCACCGGCTCGCCGGCGGAGCGGCTGGCGCGCAGCTGGCCGGCGATTTCTTCGCCGAACAGATCTTCGTAACAGATGTTCGGCAGCACCCATTGATCCTTCACTGCAAACGGAATCGGCGTCGCATCGCCACGTGTGAAATCGCCGAGCGGGATGTGCATCATGTTGACAAACCAGCGGAAGCCGAAGGGAACGAATTCGCCGAAGGGCACCAGGTGATGCTTGTCGTAACGGTAGAGGGCCGGTGCGGCGCGGCCGGTGGGCGCGGGCGAAATGCCGATCACGCTGTTTGCATATTGCTGCGGGCCGTCGCTGACCGGGACGCCGATCGCCAGGTGGCTGTTCGATGCGGTTGCAAATTCCGACAGGCGCGGCAGATAGTCCTGTGGCAGTTGGTGTACGAGCAGCGGCAAGGCGGTTTCCGGCGTGGCGATCAGGTCGGCCGGCGCTGCGCGGATCATGTCTTCGTACAGCGTCAGTGTGCGATTGGCCTGCTCAGGATCGAACTTGATCTCCTGCGGCACATTGCCTTGCAGAAGACGGACCGAAATCGGCTGGCCGTTCGGGGTTGTCCATGCCATCGACTTCAAGCCGAATCCGATGATGAGAATGCCGGCGGCAAGGAAGAGTGCGGATTTTTTCGTCGGCAGCAATGCGAGACAACCCGCGATCAGCGCCGCCAGCCAGCCGAGTCCGTAGACGCCGATCAGCGGCGCAAAGCCGGCCAGCGGGCTGGCGGTATGCGCATAGCCGGAAACCACCCATGGAAAACCGGTCAGGATCCAGCCGCGCAACCATTCGGCCAACGTCCACAGTGAAGGCAGCACCAGCAGCAGCATGACGGCCTCCGATGGCTGCCAGCGCTGCCGGAACCATGCTGCGCATCCTGCACCGATTGCAAAGAAGGCGCCGAGCACAACCGCCAGCAATGCGACCGCCAGCGCCGCCATGGGCGCCGGCATGCCACCGTATTGATGCATGCTGATGTAAAGCCAGTAGACGCAGCATGCGGCCCAGCCGAATCCAAACGCCCAGCCGATCAGCGCACTGCACGCGACCGAACGCTTTTGCGCCAGAAGCTGGAACAGCAGTGCGAGCGTGACGAGTTGCAGCGGCCACCAGCCGGTCGGTGCGAATGCGAAGACATTCAGCGCGCCGGCCGCCATGGCAACGATGATTGCCAACATCGGCGCAGGATGGAAAAGGGGACGGTTCACGCGGCCACGCGATCACGAGAGCAAGGAGCAGGGCAGCGCATCGCGGCACGGCGATGCGGGAAGACGGAACGGATTGCCGCGTCAATTCTCAAGCGCATCCTCGTTCGACGCGGACGGCAGTTTTTCAACCAGCAGCACGTGAATGTGGCGCGCATCGGCACGCAGGATTTCAAAACGCAGGCCGTCGATTTCCAGCAGCTCGCCCTTGTGCGGCACGCGGGCCAGATGATCGGCGATGAAGCCGCCTATCGTGTCCACGTCCGGGTTGTCGAGCGCGGTGCCGAGCTCCTCGTTGAATTGTTCAATTTCGGTCAGGGCCTTGATGCGCCAGCGCGGACCGTCCTTGCCGTCGCGGATGGCGAGGATGTTGTCTTCCTCTTCATCGAAATCGTATTCATCCTCGATATCGCCGACGATTTGTTCCAGCACATCCTCGATCGTGATCAGGCCGGCGACACCACCGTATTCGTCGACCACGATCGCCATGTGATTGTGCTTGGCGCGGAAATCGCTCAGCAGCACGTTCAGGCGTTTCGATTCCGGGATGAAGACGGCGGTGCGCAGTTTCTGCCGCACGTCGAACGATTCTTCCGCGTAGTAGCGCAGCAGATCCTTCGCCATCAGGATGCCGACCACCTTGTCGCGTTCGCCCTCGATGGCGGGGAAACGCGAGTGCGCGGTCTCCAGCACCATCGGCAGCCACTCGTCGATCGGCTTGGTGATATCGATCACATCCATCTGCGTGCGCGGCACCATGATGTCGCGCGCGGATAGTTCGGATACCTGGAACACGCCCTCGATCATCGCCAGGGCATCGGCATCGATCAGGTTGCGCTCATGTGCGCTGTGCAGAACGGTGAGAAGTTCGGCGCGGCTTTCCGGCCCCGGTGCGATCAGGGCGGTCAGGCGTTCAAGCAGGGATCGGTGCGGCTTTGCATCGCCGGATTTGCTGCTCTGGGGAGTGTCTTGCATGGGGCGGAGCGCCGTTGCGGTTGGTTGTTTCAAGTGAGATCAGGATACAACAAATGCCGGGCGGTTCCAAAAAATGCATCCCGTGCGGCCGCGTCTGCATCCATCGCGTGGAGCCGCGTGTCTTGCGTGCTGTCAGCCATGCAGGTAAGGATTCGGAAAGCCCAGTTCGGCCAGAATCTCGATTTCCAGCGTTTCCATTTCTTCCGCCTCTTCATCGGATTCGTGATCGTAGCCTTGCGCATGCAGCATGCCGTGCACGACAAGATGCGCGGCATGCATCTCGAGTGTTTTTTCCTGTTCGGCCGCTTCGCGCTGCAGGACGTCGGTGCAGAAAATGATGTCGGCCTGTACGTCACCGAGTTCATCCAGTCCGTCTTCCCCGTCTTCCGAGTAGGCGAACGTCAGCACATTGGTCGCGTAATCCTTGCCGCGGTAATTGCGGTTGAGCACGCGGCCTTCTTCCGTATCGACGAAACGCAGCGTGATTTGCGCGGGCGCCATCAACGCGGCCTTGACCCAGAGCCGCAGCTTCGGCCGCGTAAGAATGTCCTGCAGGCGCGCGTCCGGATACTGGACGGACAGGGAAAGTTTATTTTTTTGCAGCATGTCTGGTCGTGGTTTTTGCGCGTGCCGGTTTGGCCGGCTGTTGCGCTTCTTCGTATGCATCGACGATGCGCGCGACCAGCGGATGACGTACTACATCGGCGCTGGAAAAACGCGTGAACGCGATGCCGCGCACATCGCCGAGCACATCGATCGCCTCGACCAGCCCGCTCTTCTGGTTGTGCTGCAGGTCGATCTGCGTGATGTCGCCGGTGACCACGGCCTTGCTGCCGAAGCCGATGCGCGTGAGGAACATCTTCATCTGTTCGGGCGTGGTGTTCTGCGCTTCGTCGAGGATGACGAAAGCGTGATTCAGCGTGCGGCCGCGCATGTAGGCCAGCGGCGCGATCTCGATCGCCTGCTTCTCGAACATCTTTTGCGTGCGGTCGAAACCGAGCAGGTCGTACAGCGCGTCATACAGTGGGCGCAAGTAAGGATCGATCTTCTGCGACAGATCGCCCGGCAGGAAGCCGAGGCGTTCGCCGGCCTCGACGGCGGGACGCGTCAGCACGATGCGCTTGACCGCATCGCGTTCCAGCGCGTCGACCGCGCAGGCGACCGCGAGATACGTTTTTCCGGTGCCGGCCGGGCCGATGCCGAATGTGATGTCGTGATCCACGATCGCCTTTAGATACTGGATCTGGTGCGGCGTGCGGCCGCGCAGATCGTGGCGGCGGGTTTTCAGGACGGGCGCATCGGTGACCGATTCGACGGCCTTTTTGCGGCCGGCGGTTTTCCTTGCCGCGGGTGTGTTGAGCGGCATCGTCAGTTCCGGTTCCGCCAGTCCGGCGCGTTGCTCCACCAGCGCCAGTTGCACTTCTTCCAGCGAAATGATGCGATTCGCTTCCTTGTAGAACTGGTCGAGAATCTCGACCGCGCGTTCTGCATTGCTGCCGCTGACGATGAATTTTTCGCCGCGACGGAAGATCGTCACGTCGAGCGCGGCGGAAATCTGCCGCAGGTTTTCATCCATCGGGCCGCACAGATGCGCGAGCCGCTTGTTGTCCAGCGGTTCCGGGGTGAAGTATGACGGTTGCGTGGCGGTTTTGGTTTTCAATTGATTCTGGCGCTCGCGAAATGTGAGGCTTATTGTTTAACGACGATCTCGCCGCGCAGCGTATAGCCGTGCGACTGCGTGATGCTGACATCGATCATCCGGCCGATCAGGCGATCCGCATTCGGACCGCCGGCAAAATTGACGACGCGATTGTTTTCAGTGCGGCCTTGCAAATCGCCGGCTTCCTTCTTCGCCGCGCTCTCGACCAGGATGCGTTGCACGCTGCCGACCATTTCGTCGCTGTAACGGCGTGTGTTTGCATCGATCGCCGCTTGCAGACGTTGCAGGCGTATCAGCTTGACGTCGTATGGCGTGTCGTCTTCCAGATTGGCGGCCGGCGTGCCGGGACGCGGACTGAAGATGAAGCTGAAGCTGTTGTCGTAACCGACGTCGTTGATCAGCTTCATCATCGCCTCGAAATCCGCATCGGTTTCACCGGGGAAGCCGACGATAAAGTCGGACGAGATAGAAATGTTCGGACGCACTTCGCGCAGGCGGCGCAGGATCGATTTGTATTCGAGTGAGGTGTAACCGCGCTTCATCGCCGACAGAATGCGGTCGGAGCCGTGCTGTGCCGGCAGGTACAGGTGATCGGCCAGCTTCGGTGTTTTTGCATAGACATCGATCAGGCGCTGCGTGAATTCCTTCGGATGGCTGGTGACGAAGCGGATGCGTTCGATGCCTTCCATCTCGGCGATGTATTCGATCAGCAGGGCAAAATCGGCGATCTCGCCATCGGCCGCATCGCGGCTCATTTTGCCGCGATAGGCGTTGACGTTCTGGCCGAGCAGCGTGATTTCCTTCACGCCTTGCGCTTCGAGCCCGGCGACTTCCGCCAGCACGTCGTCGAAGTTGCGCGAGACTTCCTCCCCGCGCGTATACGGGACCACGCAGTAGCTGCAGTATTTGCTGCAGCCTTCCATGATCGAGACGAACGCGGTCGCGCCGTCGACTTTTGCCGGCGGCATGTGATCGAATTTTTCGATTTCGGGAAAACTGATGTCGACCTGCGAGCGCCCGGTCGCGCTGCGCTGCCTGAGCATTTCCGGCAGGCGATGCAGGGTTTGCGGGCCGAATACCAGATCGACATACGGCGCGCGCTTGACGATGGCGTCGCCTTCCTGCGAGGCGACGCAGCCGCCGACACCGATCATCAGGTCGGGCTTGAGCAGCTTCAGTTCGCGCAGGCGGCCGAGATCGGAGAACACTTTTTCCTGCGCCTTCTCGCGCACGGAACAGGTGTTGAGCAGGATGACGTCCGCATCTTCCGGTGTGTCGGTCTTGATCATGCCGTCGGATGCGTTGAGCACGTCGGCCATCTTGTCCGAATCGTATTCGTTCATCTGGCAACCGAACGTCTTGATGAATATCTTCTTCTGCATGGCGGATTACTTCAATGGTGTGAGGTTACTGCGGCGTCGGCAGCGGAACCGGTTTTGATTCCGGGGCCGGCAGGGTGGACGGCTTCGCTGGCGGTTTCGGCACGAGGCGTTTTGCTTCTTCCTTCGTCAGGATCCAGACGCGGTCGATATCGCCGTCATTGTTTTCCGTGTAGTTCACAACGATGTCGGTGCCGCGCAACGAGGACGGCATATCGATCGTGTTGCTTTCATTCCAGATGCGTGCGCCGGGAGACAGCAGGCGCGGCTTGTCGTTGATAAAAATCCTCGGGTAGTTGCCGGGTGTCATCTCGCCGCGTTTGACATTGGCGGGAAACGGCCGCTCGAACGCATGTGCCGACAGGGTCGCGAGGCCAAGAATGCAACTGATCAGGAGATGGTGTATCCGCATGGCTAGATCCGTTCAGGGAAAGATGAAGGCGCTCGGGACGACAGGATGAAATCCGGTTCTGTCATCCATGCATCGGCGCGTTGCCGGAATGGACCGGCGGCGCTTTGCGATCCGGCTTTGGATCGACGTTTTCTGCATGATTTTTTCGTGCGCAATCATACCATGCCGACGCCTGACAGACCTGTCGCAGCCTTGTTCCGCAGGAATGGGGAGGCGTGTCCGGTGGCGGTTCGGGCAAGGTTGCGCGCAGATGGATTTACATTGCCTTTTCCGGCAGACAGGCAGTGAAAACGTTTCCGAAAAAACATTTCAGAAACGCAGCAGGCGGAAAGCCGCACGGACGTTTTTCCGGCATCGCGGATTGCACATCGGAAAATGAATTGCGGATGTTGCCGGTGTCACTCTTAGGTAACAAAGTCTTCCTATACTTCGCTGCGAGAGAAAGGGGGAGCCTTACCTCTCGCACGATATTCCGCATCGCGCATGCATCACCGTATGCGCTGTCATTCAATTAAAACTGGAAGCCCACACCATGTCAGATATCCCGCAAGCTTCACGCCGTCAGGCGCTTAAACTTCTTTCCGCAATTCCCATGCTGCCACTCGGCTCGATGGCGTCGGCTTCACTGCTTGCCGGTTGCGGCGGCGGTAGCGACGGTGCCGTCGTCGGAGGAGGCACCGATGCGACGTTCGTTTCCGCTTCGTTCAATGCGATGGCCGCGCCCACATTGACGGACATGACCACGTTCAACGGTCTTGCCACGCATGCAATGGCAACCACCACGGTAGGTTCCTCCCTTGACATCAAGCTGAGCGACAACTCCGTCAAGAATTACAAATTGTCATACAAGACCTTCTTCAAAACCGGAGAACTGGTGCCTGACGGCAGCGGCGGCACGATCCTTGCCGGCGGTTACTACGATATCAACAACGATCCGATCAGCGATGATTCCGTGCCAGGTTCCGAGCGCCAGTTTTTCTCCGATGCGCCGGATGGAACCTCGCTGCTGACCGTGCCGAATGCCAATGTTCCGGGCGTGACCGGCAAGCCGGTATTCGCCGTCGTGCAGTTCGAATACACGAGCCGCGATCTGGCCGGCGCCGCCGTCGCTTCGACCGCGAATCTGCCTGCCGCAGACAATACCTATGGCAAGCTGCCATCGCCGATCGCCGTGCTGACGCTCGATCAGAATCAGACGACGGGCGAATTGAAGCTCGTCAAATATCACAACGTCGATACATCGGGCGTGCACGGCCTGTGGATTACCTGCGGCGCAAGCCTGTCGCCGTGGGGCACGCATCTGTCGAGCGAAGAGTACGAACCGGATGCATCCAACGCCGGTGATCTGCAATACGACGCGTATCACGCGAATCTTAAAGATGCATCGGCCAAAAAATATCACTACGGCCATCTGCCTGAAGTCACCGTCAATCCGGACGGCACCGGCACGATCAAGAAACACTATTGCCTGGGCCGCATTTCGCACGAACTGATTCAGGTCATGCCGGACAATCGCACCGCGCTGATGGGCGACGATTACACCAACGGCGGCCTGTTCATGTTCGTTGCAGACAACGAGAAGGATCTGTCCGCAGGCACCCTGTACGTCGCCAAGGTCGGCACGGGCTTCTCGATCGATCCGGCCGCAGCAGGCGCGGCGCTGACATGGATCAAGCTCGGTCATGCCACCAGCACTGAAGTCGAAGGCTGGGCTGATACGCTGGATTCCACCGACATCATGGATATCCTGACTGCCGATCCGGCCGACATCACCTACACGAAGGTATTTGCCGACGGCAAGCCGAACTGGGTGAAAGTGGTTCCGGGCATGGAAAGACAGGCTGCCTTCCTTGAAACGCACCGTTACGCCAATATCGTCGGCGGCAGCATGGCCTTCACCAAGATGGAAGGCACGACAGTCAACATCAAGGACAAGGTTGCCTATTCGGCATTGGCCAACATCCAGGGCCCGATGGTGAAGAACGATGCGACATGGAGAACCGATCTCAATGTATCGCTCGACAAGCAACTCAAGGCAGGCGGCGTGCTCGCGCACACAATGACCGGCAGCCAGAAGGATACTCTGAATGCCGCGATCAACAGCGAATGGGTGCCGGTACTGACCAAGGCGCTGATCGTCGGCCAGGATATCGTTGTTGCAGATGATCCTTTGCATCTGGGCAATACTGCTCACCCGGACCATATCGCCAGCCCGGACAACATCAAGTTCTCGGAAAAAATGCGCACCCTGTTCATCGGCGAGGACAGCGGCAATCACGTGAACAACTTCCTGTGGGCGTACAACGTAGACACCAAGAAATTGTCGCGTTTGCTGTCAACGCCTGCCGGCGCGGAATGCACGGGCTTGCACGTGGTTGACGACATCAACGGCTGGACGTACATCATGAGCAATTTCCAGCATCCGGGCGACTGGAACGGACTGCATGCGGTTGTGCAGGCCGGTCTCGATGCCGATGTTCGCGCCAATTACAACGACCGTTATGCAGCCGCTGTCGGCTACCTGACGGCCGATCCGGCCATCAAGTTGAAGTAATCGTTTGAGGTGTTGTTTTGAAAAGAGCCGGCTTGTCCGGCTCTTTTTTCATGGTCGTCGGGAAGCGATATCGCATGACGTGGCGGCATGCAGTTTTTCAGCAGTGAAAAATACGGCTGGCTAAGGCGGGCGTTCGTTTGCGCGCGATGCCGGCAATACGCCGGTCATCGCATCAAAGAATCAAAGAATCAAAGAATCAAAGAATCAAAGAATCAAAGAATCAAAGAATCAAAGAATCAAAGAATCAAAGAATCAAAGAATCAAAGAATCATTTCGACGGAGGAAGCGTCGGTTTCGGCGGTGGCGGCAGCATGACCTGTTTCTGCACACCGTTGTCGGACAGCAGGATGCGGTCGGCGTGGATTTCCAGCAGGCGCACGCCGGGGCCGATCTCGCTGTCGATGCGCACTGCGCGCGCGGTTTTTCCGTCAGCGGCGACGATGGCCACGCTGTCGGTATCTGCCGGTGCGAACACGATTCCCTTCAACTGGAAGTTGCTGGCCGGCGCGGCGTTGCGCCCGAACAGCGATGCCGTTGCCGCGATGTCCGTCTGCACCGGCGATGCCGGCGGAGCGGCCAGCGCGCGTTGCGATGGAGCGGACAGGTGCAGCACCCACCAGGTGGTATTTGCGCACAGGGCGCCGAGCAGAACGACGCCGAACAGGGCGGGCGCGTTGAATATTGCGCGGGATGGTTTGAGCATCAGTGCACCATCTGGTTGATTTCAATGATCGGCATCAGCACGGCCAGCACGATGAGCAGCACGACCACGCCCATCGCGAGGATCAGTGCCGGTTCGAGCAGGCTGGCGATGGTCAGGGCACGCCGTTCCAGGTCCTGTTCCTGCGCATTGGACGCGCGCTCCAGCATGGCGGGCAGCGTGCCGGTGATTTCGCCGGCGCGGATCATGTGGATCAGCATCGGCGGGAATTGCTTGCGCGCGGACAGTGCCTGCGCCAGGCCGACGCCTTCGCGCACGCTGGCCGACGCCTGCCTGACCTGTTCTTTCAGCGCCACATTGCCAAGCGTGTCGTGACTGGTTTGCAGCGCCTGCAGAATCGGCACGCCGGAGCCGGTGGTGATCGCCAGCGTGCTGGCGAAGCGCGCGGTGTTGAGGCTGCGTTCGAACTTGCCGTACAGCGGCGCGGTCAGCAGCCACTGATGCCAGCGCATTTTGACGGCGGGATTTTTCAGCGCATTGCGCCAGGCAAACCATGCCGCGACTGCAACCAGCGCAACCAGCCAGCCGTCATGCCGCACGAAGTCCGAAACCGCGAGCATCATGATCGTGAGCAGCGGCAGTTTTTGCTTGGTGTTGGCGAAGACCGAGACGATTTGCGGCACGACATACGCGAGCAGAAAAATCACGATGGCGAATGCCACGACCGTGACGATGGCCGGATAAGTGAATGCGAGCTTCAGTTTCTGCACCAGTGCGTTGCGCCGCTCGATGTAATCGGCCAGCCGCGCCAGCACACGCGCCAGTTGACCGATCGCCTCGCCGGAAGCGACCAGCGCGCGATAGATATCGGCAAAGTCGCGCGGGTGCTGCGCCAGCGCATTCGAGAGCGAATGTCCGCCCATCACCTGCGAACGCACCGAGGCGACGAGGTCGCGCAGATAGGCGCGCTCGGCCTGTTCCAGCAAGGCGGTCAACGCCTGTTCCAGCGGCAGGCCGGCTTCCAGCAGGCTGGCCAGTTGCCGCGTGAAGAGCGCCAGTTCCACATTCGACAGGCGTTCGCCGAAACGATGGCGGCGCGTGTTGCCGGCGCTGTCGGTTTGCGCTGCGATGGCGGTGACTGCAATCGGCGTCAATCCCTGCGCGCGCAGGTCGGCGCGCGCCGTGCGCGCGGTATCCGCGTTGAGCACGCCGTTCAGCGTCGCGCCGGCGGCGTCTACGGCTTCATAGCGAAAGGCGGGCATGATTCTCTTCCACGATCAATCGTCTCCGGTCACGCGCAGCAATTCGGCGCGGGTGGTGATGCCTTCGGCCAGCCAGCGCGCGCCGTCTTCGCGCATCGTCTGCATGCCGTTGGCTTGCGCGGCGGTGCGGATATCGGCCTCGGATGCGTGCTGATGAATTTGCGCGCGAATGGTCTCGGTCGTGGTCAGCAATTCATAGACGCCGACACGGCCGTGATAGCCGGTGTGGCCGCAGTGTTCGCAACCGACCGCCTGCCATTCGCTGCCGTCGAAATGGCGGCAATGCGTGCACAGCTTGCGCACCAGCCGCTGCGCGGCGACGCCGAGCAGTGAAGACGACAGCAGGAACGGTTCGATACCCATGTCGAGCAGCCGCGTGACCGCGGCAGCAGCGTCGTTGGTGTGCAGCGTCGCCAGCACCAGATGGCCGGTCAGCGAGGCTTGGACCGCGATCTGCGCGGTTTCCAGATCGCGGATTTCGCCGATCATGATGATGTCCGGATCCTGCCGCAGGATGGCGCGCAGCGCTTTCGCAAAACTCATGTCGATGCGCGCATTGACCTGCGTCTGGCCGATGCCGGCCAGTTCGTATTCGATCGGGTCCTCGACGGTCAGGATGTTGGACGACGGTGAATTCAAACGCGACAGCGCTGCATATAGCGTAGTGGTCTTGCCCGAACCGGTCGGACCGGTCACCAGCACGATGCCGTGCGGCTGCGCGATCAGTTGATCGAACTGTTGCAGCGTCGTTGCGTTCATGCCCAGATGCTGGAGGTCGAGCCGGCCGGCTTCCTTGTCCAGCAGGCGCAGCACCGCGCGTTCGCCATGACCGGTCGGCAATGTGGAAACGCGCACATCGACCGGCTTGCCGCCGACGCGCAATGTGATGCGGCCATCCTGCGGCAAACGTTTTTCCGCAATGTCGAGCTGCGCCATGATCTTGATGCGAGAAATCAGCGCGGCATGGATCGCCTTGCGCGGCCGCACGACGTCGCGCAGGTTACCGTCGATGCGGAAGCGCACGACGGAAATCTGTTCGAACGGTTCGATGTGGATATCGGATGCGCCTTCTCGCAGCGATTGCGTGAGCAGCGCATTGATCATGCGAATCACCGGCGCATCGTCGGCCGATTCCAGCAAATCCTCGATCGCCGGCATGTCCTGCATGATCTTGTCCAGATCGAGATCCGATTCGAACTCGATGGCGACCTGCGCGGCATCGCCGCCTGCGCCGGCATACGCGGCGGCGATGGCGGCATCGAGCTGACCGACTTCCATCTTGCGCAAATGAACGGCGCCGAAGCGGCGGCTGACTTCGGCGATCGCCATCGGTTGCGTGCGGTCGGAGATTGCCAGTTGCACGGGAAGACGGACGGGCGGTGCGGCGCTGCCGGTCCGGATTGATGCCGCAGAATCTGCGACAGACTGTGCGGCAGAATTTGCAGTCGCACCTGCAGCAGAATGTGCAGAGGAATCCGCAACGAATCCATCCGCAGATTCCGCAGTCGTGACCAGCAGCGCAAACTCGCGTGCGAAGCCGTAGGGAAGCAATGCGCGTTCGGCCATGACGTCAGTTTTCCTGATCGGCTGCGGGTTGTACTGCAGGTTGCACGGCCGGTTGCGGGGGCGGTTGCACTGAAGGCTGCACGACAGAACGCGCCGGCGGCGTGCGGCTCACCGTTTCCGACGGAAATTGCGTCGATGCCTTCACGACGCCGTCGACGATCTCCGGCAACAGCGGCGAGATGGTTGGCGAGAGTCCCTGTTTCTGCGCCGGATCGTCATCGATCTGCAACTGGCGAATGTAATCGTAGCGATTGGTGGAAAGGTTCTGGCTCTGGTTGTTGTCGCGGATCACGATCGGGCGCAGGAATACCATCAGGTTGGTTTTGTTGCGCGTGCGCTTGCGATATTTGAACAGGTTGCCGAGCACGGGAATATCGCCCAGCAACGGCACTTTTTCATTGGTGTCGCTTACATCGTCGCCGATCAGTCCGCCCAGCACGATGATCTGGCCGTCGTCGACCAGCACGCTGGATTCGATCGAGCGCTTGTTGGTGATGATGCCGGACGGATTGTCCTTGTCGGCCACGCTCGATACTTCCTGATAGATATCCAGCTTGATCGTGCCGCCGTCTGAAATCTGCGGCCGCACCTTGAGCGATACGCCGATGTCCTTGCGCTCCACGGTCTGGAACGGGCTGACGCCGGCGGTGCCGGCCGTGTTGGTCGCGTATTGCCCGGTCAGGAACGGTACGTTCTGGCCGACGATGATGCGCGCTTCCTCGTTGTCCAGCGTGATCAGGTTCGGCACCGAGAGCACATTGGTATCCGTATCGGTTTGCAGGGCGCGCAGCAACACGCCGAGCCCGTCCTTGTTGAATATGCCCAGCGTCAGGCCGTTGCCCGGCAGTCCGGCCGGCTTGCCGGTCGCGTTGATCGCCGCGACCTGGCTGATCAGGTTGTTGCCGCCGGTGGAAAAACCGGTAGCGCCGCCGATGCGCACATTGCTGTTTGCGTTGCCGCTTGCGCCGGCCCATTGCACGCCCAGCTCCGAAGCGGTATTGGCCGAGACTTCGACGATCAGCGATTCGATGTAAACCTGTGCGCGGCGCATGTCGAGCTGATCGATGATGGCGCGCAGGTTGCGATAGACCGGTTCGCTGGCCGTGATGATGAGCGAGTTGGTGGAACGGTCGGCCTGGATGAATCCCGCGCTGGAACTGCCAGGTCCGGAGCTGGAAGCGGATGCGCCGCCGTTGCTGTAGCCGCTTTGCGCACCCGCACCCGCACCGTTAGCCGCCGCCGACAGGCTGCTGCCGCTCGACAGGCCGCCGCTCTGGCTGCCGTTGCTGGCGGATGTCGATGAATCGTTTGCATTGCTCAGGGCCGACGCGTTGTCGGCGATGGCGGAGCTGTCGCCCGATACCACGGCGCGCAATGTTTTCGCGAGCTTGGCGGCATCGGCGTTGCGCAGATAGACCACGTGCACGTTGCCCGGCTGCGTGGTCGGCTGGTCGAGCTTGGCGATCAGCGCACGCGCGAGATTGGCGCGCGCTGCCGACGGCGCGCGGATCAATACCGAGTTGGTGCGTGCATCGGCCAGCAGGCTGATGCGTCCGCTATCGTTGCCGCCGGATGTGGTGGCAGGCGTCGATGCGGATTGCGCGCCGTTGGCATCCAGCAGCTTGCCGGCGAGCGCCGCGATGTCGCTGGCAATCGCATAGCGGACGGGAACGACATCCACGTCGGCGGCCGCAGGCGTATCGAGCGAGCTGATGATCTTGTCGAGCCGGCGCAGGTTGTCGGCGTAGTCGGTGATGACCAGCGTGTTGTTGCCGGCGTTGGCGTTGATCGTGTTGTTGGGCGAAATCAGCGGACGCAGCACGGCCACCAGATTCGGCGCGGATTCATAGTTGAGATGAAAAATCTGCGTCGCCAGTTGATCGCCACGCAGTTTGGTGGCGACCTGTGGCGAACCGAGCTGAAGCTTGGCGTCGGCTTCCGGTACCACCTTGGCGTAACCGTCCGCCAGCACCATCGCGTACCCGTTGAGGCGCAGCACCGAGGCCAGCAGGTCGAGTGCCTGGCCTTTGCTCAGTTTGCGTTCCGATACCAGATTGATGGTGCCCTTGACGCGCGGATCGATGAGGAAGGTCAGGTTTGCATATTCGCCGATGGCCCTGATCACCGATTCGATATCGGCGCTGACAAAGTCGAAGCTGGCGCCCGAGGAGGCCGCTTTTTCGGCGGCGCTGCGGGCGGCCGGTGCGGCCATCGCAGGCATCGTCCCTTGCATCGACAGTACTGCCAGCAGGATCAGCGCGACCGGCTTGCGCAAGCAAGGCAAGTGCGGCAGAAGCGGCGCGTGCGCGCTGGTCGTTGCTGCGCCGGTACCAGCGCGTTGCAGGAAAGGTAGGGAATGATTTTTCATTATTTGAACTCGAGAGCGATAACGTTCCTGCCGCCTTGCTGCCGGCGCTGACCAAGCAAACTCAATAAATTTGCCAACTTTTCTTCCTGACCCGATGCGGCTTCGGCGCTGCCGGAAAAACGCAGGTGGCCGTTGTCCAGCATGCCGCTGCCTTCCAGCAGCAGCGGTCCGTTGACCGATGCGAGCGTGAGCGGTGCGCGTTGTCCCTGCCACGCCATGCGCAGGCGATAACTGCCGAGCGGATTGACGGACGACAGGCGCGATCCCATATCGTCCAGTTCAAGCATGACGATGCCATGCAGTTGCAGCAGGCCATCGGTCATGCTCGCATCCAGTCCGTCCCACACCATGCGCATGCGGCCGCCGGGAGCCAGCGTGTTCAGCGGCGCGCCGAGTGCGGCCAGGCGTTCCGCCGGCAGCAGCAGGCTGGCCGCGGCGAGATGCCATTGCCGCCAGTTGCCGGTCAGCCGCAGCGGTTGCGGCAGCGATTCCGGATTGGCGACATGCAGTTCGACGCGACCGACCAGCAGCAGTGGCGACAGACGCCAGCTGAAGCGTCCCGGCAACAGCGGCGCGACCGGCCGCCCCGGTCCGGATGCCGCACCGATCGATGCAGAACCGCGCCACAGGCTGCCGTCCGCATCGATCAGCGTCAGGCGGCCTTGCGTGCGTTGTTCCAGAATGCTGCCCAGCCATCTCGCAGGCGCCAATGCCGCGATGGTGAGCATCACGCTGAATACCGCGATGGCGAGGGAGGGCCAGAGGCGGTGTTTCATCGCCGGCCGTTCATTGCGGTTTCGCGCAAGCATTCATCGCATGTTCGCTGCGTGGCCGTTATTCGAGCGTTATTCATTTCGCCGCCGGTTCAGTTGCAGCGTGGCATTGACCATGCCGGGTTTGTCCCGTGGGCTGAAACCGGCATCGGCGACTTCCAGTTGCTGCGTCTTCTGCAGCGTGAGCAGGCATTCCAGCAATTGCGCAAACGGCGCATCCTCGAATTGCAGGCGCACGCCGTCGCCGGCGATGCTGACGGATTGCGCTTTCAGTCCGTGCTGGCGCAGTGCGCTTTCGATTTTCTGCCGGGATGGCATGGATGACGGCGCAGGGGAAACGGCAGCAGCAGGCAGGGCCGCCGCATCGTGCGCGAGCGCCTGCAGTTGCGCCGCCTGCATGCGCAGTTGCGGCAGCGTTCGTTGCAGGTGCGATCGACCATCCATCGCAGGCGCGATCAGCACCAGATAAAACAGCGTGGCGGCGATCGCGATGGCGGCGCCGAGCAGGAAATGCCGTTCCCGTTCCGTGCGTGCGTTCCAGGCCTGCATCCACGACAGCTGGCGGCGATGCACGGTTGTCTTCCATGCGGTGATCTGCTGTTTCATGGTGCCCGCCTGATCTGCCATGCATCCGCCGCGCCTTGTTGCAGGCTGAGTTTGCGGCGGGCGAGCGCGGCTTGCAGTTGCTGCTGGAAGTTGTCGGATTGGTCGTCGGCGATTGCCTGCGGTTTCAGGCGCAGCAGCAGGCTTCGTTCGCGATAGTCGAGCGAGGCGATCACCGCGCTGCCTGCGGGCGATTGCAGTCCGTTCCATGCGGCGGCGAAATCCGCCGCCAGCGCGATGAAGTCATCCGGTGCCGGTTCGCCTGCGGCGCGGCGCGCGGCGGCGATTTTCTGCTGCATCTGCAGGAGTGGATCGAGGATCACGCGCTCGTCCGGGAAGCGCGTGCGGTAGGTCTGCGTCATGTCCGTTTTCAATGCGTCGGCTTCGCGGCGCAGGTGCCACCAGTCGATATTGAGTGCAACGATGTTGAGCAGCAGGATGAGCACCGTCAGTTGCAGCGGGCGACGCCATGCGCGCAGATTGCTGCGGCTGCCCGTTGTTGCCAGCGTCTTCATCATGTCCGGAACAGAGTGTGCATCGGACAGCTCGCGTGTTATCCACTTGCTCCAGTCATCCGCTTCCACGTCGATTCCCGCATCGGCTATCTGCCGGTAAGCGTTTGCGCGTTGCGACGGCACCATGAGCGTGATCGGATCCTGCGGCGACAACAGGCGCAGGGTGCGCAATACTTCGTGCGCACCGCTGTCTGAATCGGCTGCATGCAGCGACAGGCCCAGCGCAGAATGCGGTGGCAGATGCAGGCAGAGCTCCAGCGTGCCGCCGCGTGTTTCATCCATGTATTCATGCAGGACGGCGACGCAGCCCTGCTGTTGCTGCATCTGGCGCAGGCAGGCTTGCAGCGGCCATGCCTGCAATTTTCTCGCGCCCAGTTGCAGGCAGACATCGGCGAACGTCTGCAGCCGGCTGCGCCGCATGACGGCCACCGGAAGCATGCCATCGACGCTCGGGCCGGTCACGATGATGCAGTCTTCTGGATCGTCGAGGATATATTCTTCCACCAGACTGGGCAGGGCGAGTTTCAGGCGACCGGCCGAAAGCGGCGGCGCCTTGATCGACAGCAGCGTGACATCGGCCGCGGCGAGCAGCAGCACCACGCGGTCCGCACCGGCGATGGTCGCGGCCAGAGCGGACAGGCTCGCTTCGCCGCTACGCGCAATCGTGCCTTGATGCGATGCGAGGGCAAAGCAGCAGGTCAGGGAAGCGTGGACGGAAGCGTTGTCGATACCGGCTGCGGAAGGCAGGCGCAAATAGAGTGTGTTCATTCATACCGTTTCTTCAAGGCTCGTATTGTGACAAGCCGGGATGACGGTTTGATGACAATGTCATTCTTCATGCACCGCGATCACGCGCACGCCGATCTCGCTGCGTTCGATCAGCGATTGCGTGCCGAGCATGGCGCGTCCCATCCGCACCGTGCCGTACACGAGAAAGAAATTGCTGGAGAAGGAAATGTCGTCGCTGTTCAATGGATAGTTGCTGCCGTCTTCCCGCACCGGCAGGTTTTGCAGAAAATCGCCCTGATCGCGGAAGTAGCGATTGCTGCGCAGGGCCAGCAGCGAGGTTGCGGCGGAAAGCGGCAGGCCGTCGATGGCGGCGGCCAGCACCGGCGCGGAGGCAGTATTGAAATTGACCGGCGTGGCGCGCGGCAGGATCGTGACGTAATCCTTCAGGCGCGCCAGCACGCCAGGGCCGAGGCCGGGTATCGCGAGCAGATCATTCTCCTGCAACAGAGGCATGGTCAGGCCGATGCCGCGCGTTTGTGCGATGCCGTTGCCGCCCGTTGCAGGCGACTGGCTGGCGGCAACGGCTTCGGCGCAGGATTGCGCCAGCGCAGGATCGATCTGCAGGTTGACGAGCAGACGCGCGAACATGGCGACGGCATGTGGATTGACGACGTGTGCAGTGCCGAGATTGGTCAGGTTGAAGCGCGATTGCGCATCGACGATCTGTCCCGACAGCACGGCATCCTGTTCGCTGCTGCCATCCACATACTGACTGAGTGGCGTCGGCGCAAGAGGCGTGGCCCACGGTTCGCCCAGATGATCCTGACTGGAAGTGCGCGCATCCTCGCGCAGGATCAGGCCGGCCCAATCGAGCGCGCCGCGCAGGATCCACTGCTTCTGCAATTGCAGGCGCTGGTTCTCGATCGAGCGCACCTGCACCTGCTGCTGCCAGAACAGGCTGGCGACGATGGTGATCGCCAGCGTCGTCAGCAGCAATGCGGTGATGATGGCCACGCCGCGCTGCTTTCCGCGCATTACCGTCGTTGCATGCGCATGCTTCATCCGGCGGCTCCCAGCAACAGCACCTTGACGATCGCAAGCTCGTGCCCTGTCGGGAACAGGCTGACTTCCAGCCCGTTCCACGCGGACGGGCTCGCACTGCCGGCGTCGTCGGGCTGGGTTGAATCGATGTCGCGCCAGCGCATGGCCGTCGCATCCCACAAGCGTAACTGCATGGCGCCAATGCCGCTTTGCAACGGCAGCGCGGGCGTTGCGATGCGATCGTCGAGCGCCGCCTGCCAGAGCGTGGCGAGTTCATCGAGATCGCGCGTGCCGTTCGATTCCTGTCGCAGCAGCACGCCGTTATCCAGCCGGTAACTGACGACGTGCAATCGACCCGGCTGGCGATCCGGATAAGCGGTGCGGATCAGCAGCAGGCGGTTGGCGGCAATCGCCACCGGCGCGAGATTGCCGGTCATGGCCGGCGTCGCCAGTTGCGCGCAATCGCTCTGCATCTGCGCAAAGCCGATCTGCATGCCGCGGGTTTGCGCCAGTTCCTCGTTGAGCGCCAGACGCGCGCGCACGATGCCATCGAGTCCGCGCCAACTCATCACCGCCACGATCGCCAGAATCGTGATCGCGACCAGCAATTCGATCAGCGTGAATCCGCGATGCGGATGCCGGCGGCTGTCGGTCTGGCTGTTGATCCGGTTGCCGATTCGGCTGCTGATCTGGTTACTGGTCCGATTACTGCACATTGGAGACCACCTGCACCAGTTTGACCAGACGCCGCCTGAGGCTCGCATCGTCGTAGACGCTGACTTCCACACGCCGGAAAAACGGATTCGGCGTGGGCAGGACTTCTTCCACGCATTGCAACGGCAATTCATCCTGCGGACATGCGAAATCGTGGCGCCCCGCATCGGGCCATTGCCGCGCGAGGCGGATTTGCGTCAAGCGGTTTTCCGCCGACCATGTCGCCATCATCGATGCGCGCAGGTCGGCGCTGTTGCGCGTGAGGCTGCCCACCGCGCGCAGGCTTGCACCCAGCGCGGTGCCCACGATCACCAGCGCAACGAGGACTTCAAGCAGCGTGAATCCTGCCGAACGGTGTGAAGGATGCGATCGATGGTGCATGTCATTGCAACGCGAAATGACCGATGCCGTCCGCGCGTATCGCGGCGCTGTCGGTCCCGGCGCTGATCGTCAGCACGAATGCCTGATCCACCGGCTCGCGGCCGAACACGATGCGCAACGGCGTGGCCTGGTTGCCGTTCTCAGGCGCGATTTTCGGCACAATTTGCAGCTGCACCGGCGCCAGGCGGAACGCGCGCTCGTGCAGCAACTCGTCATCCTGCAACACCGTCCAGCCGGCATCTTCGCGCACGAGGAAGCGATAGCGTTCGGCCCCCGCCTCAAACGCGACCGGCCGGTTGCGCACGATCGCTTCGTCGCGCGCCAGTTGCAGCAGCAGCGCGATGCGCTGCGCATCCGTCTCCAGCGTTTTGCGGGAATCGGGCATGATCGCAAGCGACACCATGCCCAGCGTCATGCCGATGATGACCAGCACCACCAGCAGTTCCAGAAGCGTGAAGCCGGCGGCATGCGATGGCGTTGCCGGATGGCGCATGGCCCATCCTCTCCCGGCAAATCGCTGTGCGGAAAAGCGGAAGACCGAAGTGGAAGTCAGAGATCCCACGAGCCGATATCTGTATCGTTGCCTTCGCCGCCGGACTGACCGTCCGCACCGAGCGAAAAGACATCGATCTCGCCCTTGATGCCGGGCGACAGATACTGATAAGGCGATCCCCACGGATCCTTCGGCAGCTTGTCGAGATAACCGCCGGCTTTCCAGCCATTCGCGGCGGGACCGCTGGACGGCTTGGCCACGAGCGCGGCAAGGCCCTGTTCGGTGGTGGGATAGCGATGATTGTCGAGGCGGTACAGCTTCAGTGCCTGCATCACGGTGGCGATATCCTGTTTGGCGGCGGCGATGCGCGCATCGTCGGTGCGCCCCATCAGCTTGGGCACGACCAGCACGGCGAGGATGCTCATGATCACGACGACAACCATGATTTCAATCAGCGTGAAGCCGCGCTGGACAGCGCGCGAAAAGCGGCGGGTTGGATCGGAAGAGAAAATGGCAGGCATGAGTGTATGAAAACGGAAAAGCAGATCGGCATCGATCCAATGAACGCGAAGGGATGAATCAGTGCGCGCATGCAACGATCCGCCGCGCGTCTTTGCGCATGCTGCATGTGCAGGTGGGATTCTAGGCGTCCGGCATGACGGTTTGATGACATCGCGTTGCGGTCAACAGGATTTGCAGGACGGAAACAATCGCGCGCCGACGGTAGTGATGTTCCGCAGTGCCGATTGGCAGTCGGATTCTTTCATGCTGTAATGCAAAGGCAGTCCGGCCTTTGTGCCACTTTCGTTGTTCAACCGTCGATGAAGGAAATCAAATCATGAAGAAATTGTTAAGCGCCGCCTTGCTGCTCGTGCCGATTGCATTTCATCCTGCCTTTGCTGCGACCGATCAACAGAACAGGATGACGACCTGCAACAAGGAAGCCACCGGTAAAAAGGACGATGAACGCAAGGCGTTCATGAAGGATTGCCTGAGCAGCAAGCCGGCTGGTGCCGATACGCATGTATCGCAGCAGGACAGGATGAAGACCTGCAACGCAGAAGCGTCCGGCAAGAAGGGCGATGAACGCAAACAGTTCATGAGCGCCTGTTTGAAGACGCATTGATGCATCGTTGATGGCGGATGACATATGGCTGAACCGCTGTTGAATCGCGGCCGAAATTGCAGACTGAACCGCAACTGCACCGCAGCGAAATTTCAACTGTACGTCACGCTATCATTCACGCCATCGAAAAAGCCCGCACATGCGGGCTTTTTTCTTCGTCAGTTTTTCGCTGCCTTCCGCGCTGCTGCCTCCCGCGCCGATGATCAGGTGCTGATGATCAGGTGCCGATGATCAGGCGCATGCAACAGCGTTACCGGATCGCAATGGGATTGATGTTGACCTGCGTCGATCCGACATACAACGGTTGGCCCAGCACGAACAGAAATTCCCATGCCTTGTCTTTTACCAGTACGCGGCTGTCAATGAGTTCCAGGTTGTAGATGCCGCGCTTGGCAAGCATGAATTGATTGACCGGGAATTCTTCGCCGGAAGGATTCGGATAGACCTCCGATGCCCATGTGTCGCCGCCGAAGGCAACGATGCCCTGGTCCGCCAGCCAGCGCGCTGCGTCCATATCGATTCCCGGTTCTGTTTCCAGGAATTGCTTGTCGTCTTTGCCGAGCAACTCCAGCCATCCGGTATTGAACAGAACGACATCGCCTTTTTGCACGGTGATGTTTTGTTTCTTCAGGACTGCCTGAATATCCGCGACGGTAAATGCGGTGCCGCCCGGCACGATTTTTTTATCGAAATGTGCCGTCATGTCCAGCACGATGCCGCGCGTCACGATGGGCGGCACTTTCTCGATGCCGAGTTTTTTCACGCCTTCCACGGTGACAAAGTCCGCTGCCTTGTTGCCGTTGTAGTACACGTTGTCGATGCCGATGTGGCCTATTCCGTTGAGTTGGGTGCCGACCCCTGTCCATGCAACGACCATTTCGTCGTTGAACGTGAATTTATTGGGCCCGGTCGTCAAGCCGGCCTGCTGGCCGGGCTGGATGTTGTAAAGCTTGAAGCTGCGGTGGCGAAACGCAGGCAGATTTTTATCGATGGGCACTGCAAGCGCGTATGTCTTGCCCGTTTTAACCAGTTTGACGGCATTTTTCACGACTTCCGGCGTGAGCAGATTGGCTGCACCGATTTCATCATTCTTGCCGTATGCAGACTGTGTCCAGTCCGCAGAGAAAGCGGAGTCGGCTGCCATCATCATTGCAGACGCGAGCGTGAAGTATCTGAAAATCTTCATGATGTTCTCCTGTAATCTTTTTTGTTGGTTGAGATCGTTTTTTTGATCGCTTGCTGACGGGATCCGGATTCCGCATAAGCCCATGATGCGGAATCTGTCCCAGGCTGGAGCTAGACCCTGTGGATTGGCAAAACGTTCATTTCGATCCATCGATGCAATCTGGTCAAAGTTGCTTTGCCTGATTCAGGGATGATCGTCATTGAAAAAACAGGAAGGACGCGCAAGGAATTGTTGGGCATCGCCGATACCGCGATTCTGCTCGTTCCGCTTGCAGATCTGTTCGAAAGCCGCCGTCTTGCCCTCTGCGTGATGGCTGTGTATCGCGGAATTGATCGGCGCGGCAATCGCGACACATGCCGGCGCATTTCTGCTGGCTTCGGCGCCTTCACATTGTTCTGGACGGTTGCGCCTTTGTGGTTGACGGGACCGGTCTTTGGCTTGTCGCAAATCGGCGTTGCACTGTTTGCGCTTGCCGGTGGGCGGTGCCATCGACGCGCCGACCGGGGGCCGGATGGCGGACAGGGGGATGGACGCGTTCTGCCACCGGTCTCGGCATGCTGGCTGTTGCTGTCGCATTCCTGATCACGCATATCGCCGAACCCGGTTCGTCGCTGGCGCTCGGCTTTCTGGTTGCCGCGATCCTGCTGGACTTCGGCCGTCACCTGCACGCTGGTAACAGGCCTGCGCATCATCTTCTCGCTGGAAGGCGAAGTCCGCGGCAGGCTCAATGGCGGTCTACATGATCATCTGGTACCTCGGCAGCGCTGTCGGATCGGCAGTGATGGGCTTATGCACATGGCGGATGGGGACTGGCATCCTGGATCGGGCTGCGTCTTCCGGCTGCGGGATTGCTGTATTACGCCACCGAAAAGTCGGGCGGAATATCTGCGGCGGCTCGGTCAATCCGTGACGGTGCCGTTACGTGTTTTAGTTAAACGGATGAAGCAGGGTGGCGGTTCACACTAACTGCTGCACCAGCTGGATGAAGCGCGCACGTTGCGGGGTCGGTCGCACTGTCGCGTTGTAGACCAGCAGCACTGCGCTATCGATGATGCCGTTCTTTGCAGAGATGTCGCGCCACGCAACGTCGGCGACCTTGATCGCCTGCAACGATGCAGGAAGAATACTGATGCCGACGCCGGCGGCAATCAGGCCGAGGATGGTCGGTGCTTCGTGCGCATCCTGCGCGATGCGCGGTTTGAATCCCGCCTGTTCGCACAACGTGTAAACCTGCTCGTAAAAACTCGAACCGTGGCCGCGCGGTCGCAGCACGAATGGATGTGTCGCCAGCGATTCGAGCGGAATCGGTTTTTTTGAACGCGCCAGCATGTCGTCCGCGTGCACGGCCAGCATCAGGCGATCCTTCAGTACGGGAATAGAGGTGATTTGCGGCGGCAGAACCAGTGTCGCGGAAGGGCGAATCATGCCGACATCGAGATCGCCTGTCAGCAGCGCATCAAGCATCGGCTCGGATGTCATGTAGCGCAATTCCAGATGCACCTCCGGCAGCGCAAGCCGGTAGGCGCGCACCGCGCGGGAGAAGCGCGGCAGGTAGGCAGCGGTTGCCGTGAAGCCGATGCGCAGCTCGCCCAGTTCGCCGCGCCCGACGCGCTTGCCCATGTCGATAGCACGCGCGGCCTGTGCCAGAACGGCGCGCGATTCCTCCAGAAATACTTTTCCAGCCTCGGTCAATTCGACGCGTCGTCGTGTGCGTTCCAGCAGCGTCACGCCGAGCATTTCCTCGATTTCCTGAATGTGTTTGCTGAGCGGCGGCTGGCTGATATTCAGCTTTAGCGCAGCGCGGCTGAAGTGCAATTCCTCGGCGACAGCGACGAAATAACGGAAATGTCTCAGGTCCATGACTTATACCAAAAAAGAATAAATCGGCACTCAATTATATATTGGACCGTGTTTTCTTCAAGTTCCATTATCTGCTCCAACGAAGGCGGTCATCCGGATTGATGGGCAACATGGAGATGGACGAGATGAAGATGAACACGGCATTGTCGCTGCGAAGCCGACTGGCAAAAGGCGATACCGTTTTTGGCGTGTGGGCTGCATTGCCCGACGCTTTCGCGGCCGAACTGGTCTGCACGGACGGCGTCGATTATGTCTGCATCGACCAGCAGCACGGTTTGGTGGATTACAACGACATGGTCTCCATGTTGCGCGCCATCGAAGGACGCGGCACCGCGGTGCCGTTCACGCGTGTGCCGGTCAATCAGCCGTGGGTCATCGGACGTGCATTCGATGCCGGTGTGCAAGGTGTTGTGGTGCCGATGGTCAGCAATCGTGCGGAAGCCGCCGCCGCAGTCGCCGCCTGCCGTTATGCGCCGGTTGGCGTGCGCTCCTTCGGTCCGGTGCGCGCATCGATGGTGATGAACAGCCGCGACATCGCCGTGGTCGGCGACAGCGTGATGTGCTTCGTCATGGTCGAAACGCGTGAAAGCATTGAAAAAATCGAAGAGATCGCCAGCACGCCGGGACTCGACGGTATTTATATAGGCCCGGCCGATCTCGCGCTCGGACTCGGCCTGCCACCGAACCTCGACAAGACCGAACCGGAACACGTGGCCGCCGTCGATAAAGTCCTCAAGGCCTGCCAGAAGTACGGCATCGTGCCGGGCATCCAGTGCGGCTCCGGCAAATCGGCGCGCAAGTTTGCCGATCTCGGTTTCCGCTTCGTCACGTTCACCAAAGACTCCTCCCTTCTCCCCGCCGCCGTGGAAAAAGAAATTGCCGTCGCGCTCGGTGGAGAGTCGGCCGCCAACAACGTTAAAGAAAAAGGTTATACGTAATGAGCGCTGCTATCCAAACTGCAAACCAAACGGACCAATATCACGACGAAGTCGCCGAGCTGATCGCGCACTTTGTGGTGAACGCATCGGAGAAACTGAGCCCGGAAGTCGAACGCTCGGTGAAGAGCGCGCTGATCGATTCGGTCGCCGTCTCCGTCGCCGCATTGCGCCATCCGGCGGCACAGGCTGCACGCCGCCACGTCTATCGTTTCCCTGCCGGCAACGACGGTTGCGTGATCTGGGGCACGACAAAACGCGCATCGCCGGATCAGGCCGCGCTCACCAACGGCGTACTGCTGCGCTGCCACGACTACAACGACTTCTTCGTCGGCGCGCGCAACAGCGGTCACCCGAGCGATATGGTCAATGGCGTGATCGCCGCGGCCGAATGGGCCAACGTCTCCGGCGACAAACTGCTGGTTGCGATTGCGGTCGGTTATGAAGTGGTGGGCGCTGCGTTCGATGCGTTTTCCACCGCGCCAGGCGGTTGGGATTACACGAATTTGACCGCACTCGGCGCCGCCTGCGCGATTGCCAAGGTACTGGATTTGTCAGTCGAGCAGACGCGTGAAGCGCTGGCCATGACCGTTGCGCCGCATCTTGCCACCGACGAAGTCGAATCCTGCGAACTGAACAAGCGCGGTGACTTGACGATGTGGAAGCGCTTCAACGGCAGTGACGCCGTACGCAATGCACTGCAAGCCGGTTTGCTGGCATCGGTCGGTGTCGAAGGTGTGGTGCGTCCGTTCGTCGGCAACCTCGGCTTCATCCACAAACTCGCCAACAAGCACGACCCGATTCCCGTGCTGCGCGAAAAACTCGATGCCAAGCGTCCGCTGTCGCGCATTACCGAAACCTTCATGAAGCGCTGGCCGGTCGGCTCCGTCGCGCAAAGTGCAATTCAAGCCGCATTGCAGGCGCGTTCGCAGGTCAAGGACATGTCTGCCGTCAAGCAGGTACGCGTGTTTGCCGAAGAGGGCGCTTACGATCATCTGGTCAAGATTCGCCAGGATCCGTGGCACCCGATCTCGCGCGAGACGGCCGATCACTCGTTGCCGTACATCGTCACCGCGGCGGTGCTCGACGGTTACATCCAGATTCACAGCTTCAGCCCGAAAGTCGTGCTCGATCCGACGCGCCAGAAATTCCTGAACGACAAGGTTACCGTCGTGCCAGCGCCTGAACTCGGCACGATTGCCGGCGGCAAGCACAAGCGTGCAGCAGACGGTTACCTGTCACGCATCGAGATCGAACTGAACGACGGCACCGTCATCCACGGCGAAGCAAAACCGTTCCCCGGCCATCCGAAGAATCCGTTCTCGGATGCCGACCTCGACGGCAAGCTGCGCGAAAACGTCGAGCCGATTGCCGGCGCAGCGCAAACCGCAAAGATCGCCGCCAAGCTGCGTGCAATCGACAAGGCGAGCAGCGTGCGCGAACTGACGGCGCTGCTGGCATTCTCCGCCGACATCGACGGCGCACCGGAAATCGAATGATCCGACGGTCCGCACGACGACTTGCAGCGCATGCAAGCGCGTGCGGACTGACAACCAGAATATGCATGGAGAACAAACATGACGACTGAAAAAGAAAACGAAACATTGACGCAGACCGGTCCCGGCACACCGATGGGCGAACTGTTTCGCCGCTACTGGATTCCGGTAATGCTGGTATCGGAACTGGCGGAACCGGACGGCGCACCGGTGCGCGTCTCGCTGCTATCGGAAAAGCTGATCGCCTTCCGCGACACACAAGGCAAGATCGGCCTGATGGATGAATTCTGTGCGCATCGCCGCGTGTCGCTGTGGTTCGGGCGCAATGAACATAATGGTTTGCGCTGCCCGTATCACGGCTGGAAATACGACACCAACGGCCAGTGCGTCGAGGTGCCGTCGGAGCCGAAGGAAAACGGTTTCTGCAACAAGATCAAGCTGAAGTCGTATCCGTGCGTCGAACTCGGTGGCGTCATCTGGACCTACATGGGACCGCCGGAACACAAGCCGGACCTGCCCGCATTCGAATGGGTCTCGCTGCCGGAAACGCATTGCTTCATCTCGCGCCGTTCGCAGGAAAACAATTACCTGCAGGCGCTGGAAGGCGGCATCGATTCGAGCCACGTTTCATTCCTGCACAGCGGCGAACTCGATACCGATCCGCTGCATCGCAATACCAAGGGCGCGAAATATGCGCGCTCCACCAACACCACATTCGATATTCTCGAATCGCCGGGCGGCCTGATCATCGGTGCGCGCCGCGATGCCGAACCGGGTCACAACTACTGGCGCATCACGCCGTGGATCATGCCGTGGTACACGCTGATTCCGCCATACAGCGGCAATGCACTGAACGGTCACGTCTGGGTGCCGATGGACGACGACAACTGCATGGCATGGTCGATCACCTTCCATCCAAGCCGTCCGCTGTCCGACGAGGAACGCGATGCAATGGTCAATGGCAAGGGCGTGCATGTGGAACTGATCCCCGGCACCACGATTCCGACCGCCAACCGCAGCAACGATTACCTGATGGACCGGCAGGCGCAGAAGATCGGTCGCTATTACAGCGGCGTCAAGGGACTGGCAATCCAGGATGCGTCGTTGCAGGAAAGCATGGGCGCGGTTGTCGATCGCACAAGAGAAAATCTCGTTTCGACAGACAATCCGATCATCCTTGCGCGACGCCGTCTGTTGCGCGCAGCCAAAGCGCTTGAACAGGGCGTTGCAGCTCCGGGATTGAAGGCGGAAGATCAGCGTGTACGTTCCGCATCCTTCGTGTTGCCGACAGAAGAACACTTCAAGGAAAAGACGCTGGATTCGGTCAAGGTCCGCGAAGGCGAACCGCACGTTGCCGTGTAGTGCGCAGTGTAATGTGTTGCGGCGGCACGGTATTTGCGTGCTGTCGCGAGTGAAGATGCGGGGCGGCTGTGCCGGAGTCAGATGTAACAGGACGTTAATGATGTGGAAATAATGCCAGTCGGCAGCAACGATTGACGCGAGCGAAAATTGTGCGAGAAGGATCGGACAGGATTTCGCCAGTATTCAACAGGCAAAGGAAATGATAATGAACATGTATCAGATCGCCAGACTGGGCTTCGCCGCCTGCACCCTGGCCTTGTCGCTCGCAGCCCAGGCACAGACGCCTGCACCGTCGTCCTCGCGCGATATCAAGATTGTTCTCGCCACCGTGCTCGATACGGTCGAACCGTGTCACATGATGACGACCAACGACACCGGCATCGTCCTGCGTCAGAACATCGTCGAATCACTGACGCAGCTCGATCCGCACAACGGCGAAGTGCTGCCGCTGCTGGCAACTGCATGGAAGCCGCTCGATGAGGACGCAACAACCTGGCGCATTACCTTGCGCAAGGGCGTCAAATATCATGACGGCAGCGACTTCAACGCCACCGCCGTGGCCGCGGCCATCAATCGCCTGTTCAGCCCGCAGCTCGCCTGCCGCGACCGCATCCGCCTGTTCGGCAAGAACAAGCTGACGCCGAAGGTCGTCGATCCGTACACGATCGATCTGGTATCGGATCAGCCGTTGCCGCTGATGCCTTCCTATCTGGCGCAGATCGGCATGACCTCGCCGAAGATGGATGCGGAAAAAATCACGCAGCATCCGATCGGCACCGGCCCTTACGAACTGACCGTATGGGACCCATCGCAGAAACTGGTGGTCAAGCGCTTCGATAAATACTGGGGACCGAAACCGCAAGTCGAACAGGCCACGTATGTATGGCGTTCCGAGCCGGCACTGCGCGCCTCGATGGTGGCAGTCGGCGAAGCCGATATCGGCACCGCGATCGCGATGCAGGATGCCAACAATCCGAAGACCGATTTCAGTTATCTCAATTCCGAAACGACCCGCATCCGCATGTTGAGCATGGCGCCGCCGCTCGACGACATTCGCGTGCGCAAGGCATTGAATCTCGCCGTCAATCGCAAGGCCTTTGTCGGCACCATCCTGAGTCCTGGTGTGCTGCCGGCCAGTCAGTACATGATGCCGAGCACGGTCGGCTACAACAAATCGCTGAAGGTCTGGCCCTACGATCCGAAGCAGGCCAAGCAGTTGCTGAAGGAAGCGCAAGCCGACGGCGTGCCGGTCGACAAGGAAATCATTCTGTATGGCGGCGCGCATCAGCATGCCAATGCAGCCGAGATGCTGGAGAGCCTGGTGCAGATGTGGCAGCAGGTCGGCCTCAACGTGAAATTGAAGATGATCGAGAAGGTGCAGTTCGGCGCGATGCGTCGCAAGCCGTATGCACCGAATCGTCCGCCGACGCTGTTCCACGAACAGCACGACAACGCCAGCGGCGATGCCATCTTCACGATGAATGTCTATTACCACTCGACCGGCCAGCTTGGCGACCTGAACGATCCGCAAGTGGACAAGCTGATCGATGAAGGCAGCCGTTCGACCGGCGACAAGCGGCGCAAGCTGTTCGAGGAAGCCAATCGGGTAGTCCAGCAGCAGATCATTCCCGACGTGATGCTGTTCCACATGGCCGACCAGATTCGCGTCAGTCAGCGATTGAATTACCGGCCGAACTCCATGACCGGCGGCAAGCTGGAACTGAAGGACATCAAGTTCACGAAGTAAACCCGGACGCATCCGTGATCGGTCGCGCATGAACGACCGATCGCAAACGGATACGCAGGCAAAAGAATCTGAAGCAACGTGGAGGCACCATGAGTACGTATCTGATACGGCGAATACTCTATAGCTGCATCTCATTGGCCGGTTTGATCATTCTTGTGTTCTTCCTTGCAAGGCTGACCGGCAATCCGGCCGATCTCTATCTGCCGGCCGATACGCCGACGGATGTGCGCCAGGAGTTTTCGCACACACATGGTTTCGATGATCCCGCATTGGTGCAATTCGAACGGTTCGTCGTCAATCTTGCGCATCTCGATCTGGGCGAATCGCTGCGTCAGCAACGGCCTGCATTGACGATCGTGATGGAAGCCTTTCCCACCACGCTCAAACTGGCGGCATTTGCGATGGTGTTTGTGATGATCATTTCCATCGTTGCCGGTTCGCTGGCGGCGCGACGGCCGAACGGCGTCTTCGATCGCATCGTCAGCCTGATTGCGCTGGCCAGCGCGAGTATTCCGAACTTCTGGCTGGCGATCGTCAGCGTGCTGGTCTTCGCCGTCGGGTTGCGCTGGCTGCCGACCTCCGGCACCGGCGATGTCAGTCACTGGATCCTGCCGCTGGCGGTCCTCGTCGTCCGGCCCTGCGGCATCATCGCGCAGGTCGTGCGCAGCGCCATGATCGATGCGCTGTCGTCCGCGTATGTGAAGACGGCGCGTGCCAAGGGCGTGCGCAAGAGCGTCATCATCTTTGTCCATGCATTGCGCAATGCGATGCTGCCGGTGATGACGGTCGCCAGCGATCAGGCAGCCGGCATGATCAACGGCGCGGTGATTGTGGAAATCATTTTCGGTTTTCCGGGAATCGGAAAGCTGATGATCGACTCGATCGCCAATCGTGAATTCGTGGTCGTGCAGGCTGCCGTCATCGTGGTCGCCATCGCGATCTTCATCATGAATTTCCTGGTCGACCTGACGTACGTCATGCTCGATCCACGCATCCGGTACAACTAAGATGGCCATCACCATTTCCCCTTCCATGGCCGACGTCGAAACAAGGAAAGTCCCTGCGTGGCGGCAGGTGCTCGTCCTGCTGTGGCGCGACAAGTTCACCTTCGTTGCGGTGCTGTTCCTGCTGCTCGTGATGTTCTGCGTTTTCTTCGGCGAGCATTTCTTCTCGCAATACGCGGACGCCATCAACCTGCGCGGTCGCAATGCACCACCGCTGTCGCTGGACAACGGCTGGATGTTTTTCCTCGGCGGCGATGCGCTCGGACGATCGATGCTGGCGCGCGTGATTGTCGGCGCGCAGAACACGATTGCCGTGGCGGCAGCGGCTGTCGTCTGTTCGTTCATCATCGGCGTGACGCTCGGCCTGATTGCAGGTTATCGCGATGGCTGGGTCGGCAACGTCATCATGCGTTTTGCCGATGTGTTGATGAGTTTTCCTTCGCTGCTGCTCGCGCTGATCGTGCTGTACATTCTCGAACCCGCGCCGCGCAACGTGGTGCTGGTGCTGGCGATCACACGTGTGCCGATCTACATCCGCATCACGCGCGCCGAAGTGCTGGAAATCCGCGAGCGGATGTTCGTCACCGCCGCGCGCGTGATGGGCGCGGGCTCGATGCGCATCATCTGGCGCCACATCCTGCCGATGGTGCTGCCGACGCTGATGACGGTGGCGACGCTGGAATTCGCGCTGGTGATGCTGTCCGAATCGACGCTCAGTTTTCTCGGACTCGGCGTGCAGCCGCCGGCGTTTTCATGGGGTTTGATGGTCGCGCAGGGGCAGAACTATCTGTCGACTGCATGGTGGCTGGCGTTCTGGCCCGGCCTTGCGATCACGCTGACCGCCACTTCATTGAATCTGCTGGCGAACTGGCTTCGTATCGTTACCGATCCGGTGCAGCGCTGGCGCCTGGATGCAAGGGAAGCAAAGAATGGATAACAGCGTCGGACAATTCAGTACCCGGCATCTGCTGGAGGTGCAGAACCTCAGCGTCGATTTCCATACGCGCTATGGAAACGTCAAGGCCGTGCGCGACGTCAGCTGGCATATCGATGCGGGCGAAACGCTAGCCATCATCGGCGAAAGCGGATCGGGAAAAAGCGTCAGCACCTCCGCCATCATGGGACTGATCGACATGCCGCCCGGCGTGATCCGTTCCGGAAAAATCCTGTACGAAGGTCACGACCTGCTGGCTATCTCGGAACAGAAACGCCGCTGCATCAACGGCGGCAAGATCGGCATGGTGTTCCAGGACACGCTGGCTGCGCTCAATCCGGTCTATCCGATCGGCTGGCAGGTTGCAGAAACCTTCCGTTCGCATGGCGTCAGCGGCGTTCAGGCCGATCGCAAGGCGCTTGAACTGCTGGAACGTGTCGGCCTGCGCAATGCGCCGCAGCGTTTCTCCGATTACCCGCATCAGTTTTCCGGCGGCCAGCGCCAGCGCATCATGATTGCGATGGCGATTGCGTTGCGGCCGAACCTGCTGATTGCCGACGAGCCGACAACCGCACTCGACGTCACCGTGCAGGCACGCATTCTTGCGCTGCTGAAGGATCTGCAGAAGGAAACCGGCATGGGCCTGCTGCTGATCACGCACGATCTGGGCGTGGTGTCCGGCGTGGCCGATCGCATCGTTGTGATGAACGCCGGCGAGATCGTCGAAACCGGAACGGTGAAGCAGATATTCGAAGCGCCGGCGCATGCCTATACGAAGAAATTGCTGAAAGCGGTTCCGGGCCGCGATGGATTTTGCACATGCAATGCGGGCAAGGATGGCGAGAAGCTGCTGGTCGTCAGCGATCTGGCAAAACACTATGCAGCGCCGACCCGCATGTTCCACCGCGCCTCAACCGATGTCGAACGCGCGCTCGATGGCGTTTCCTTCGAACTGAATCGCGGCGAAACGCTGGGCGTCGTCGGCGAATCGGGTTCCGGCAAATCCACGCTGGCGCGCACGCTGCTCGGACTGGAAACCACAACCAGCGGCATGGTGCATTTCCGCGGCAAGAACATCACCAGCATGTCGAAGGCGGAATTCTTCAAGATCCGCCGCCATATCCAGATGGTGTTCCAGGATCCGTCGGCATCGCTCAATCCGCGCATGACGATCCGGCAGATCATCTCCGAACCGTGGGCGATTCATCACGATGTGCTGCCGCGTTCGAAATGGAACGTGCGTGTCGGTGAACTGCTGGAACAGGTCGGCATGAAGGCAAGCGACGCCGATCGCAATCCGCATCAGTTCTCCGGCGGCCAGCGCCAGCGCATCGCGATTGCGCGTGCACTCGCGCTGCAACCGGAAATAATCATCTGCGACGAAGCCGTTTCCTCGCTCGACGTGTCGATCCAGGCACAGGTGATCGCGCTGCTGAAGCAACTGAAAAAGGATTACGGGCTTTCCTACCTGTTCATCGCGCACAACCTGCCGGTGGTCGGCGATTTCGCCGAGCGTCTGCTGGTCATGTATCGCGGCAAGATCGTCGAACAGGGGCGGACCGAGGATGTGTTCACCAATCCGCAACACCAATACACGAAGGATCTGCTCGCATCGGATCCCGTTCTGAATATGAACGTGCCGGCGGTCCCGCCGCTGGTGCGGGTTGTATAGAGGGCGCATGAAGTCGATGTGCCGATGTGACGATGTGACTTTAAGCGGCAACGTGCCGGCAGTGTCTGCCGCGCCGGCCGGATTTTCAATTTGATACTGGAGACCAATCCATGAAATACGCAATTCCCCTGCCTGCAGTCACTACCGTTCCGGTCATCGGCGGCGATCCGTTCCCCGTGCGCCGCATCTACTGCGTCGGCCGGAACTACGCGGCGCATGCGAGAGAAATGGGCCACGACCCAAGCCGCGAAGCGCCGTTCTTTTTCATGAAGCCGGCCGATGCGATCGTGCCGACCGATTCGACCATTCCCTATCCGACGCAGACCGAGGATTACCAGTTCGAGATCGAACTCGTTGTTGCGCTCGACAAGGGCGGTGCCAACGTGCCGCCGGAAAAGGCGCTCGACCTGGTGTACGGCTATGCAGTCGGCCTCGACATGACCAAGCGCGACATGCAAAGCGTGGCGAAAAAAATGAGCCGCCCGTGGGACCTGAGCAAGGGATTCGACCAGTCCGCACCGTGCGCACCGATTTCAAAAGTGTCCGATGTCGGCCATCCGAACAAGGGTGCGATCTGGCTCAACGTGGATGGCGATCCGCGCCAGAAGGGCGATCTGTCCGACCTGATCTGGAACGTCAGCGAAACCATCGCCTATCTGTCCAACTTCGTCGAACTGGCGCCGGGCGACCTGATCTTCACCGGCACGCCGGAGGGTGTCGGTCCGGTGAAGAAGGGCGAGACGATGGAAGGCCATGTCGACGGTTTGCAGAATCTGATTGTACATATCAGCTGAATGGTCAGCTGACCATTCGGTTGAGCATCGAATAAACATCCGTCGAATTTTCGCTGAAGGAGAACATCATGACCACGCATTGCCATGCCGAGCAGAACGACCGGATGACCCGGTCCGGCATGCATTGCGTTGTCCTGCCGGCAGCGATGGCGGATGCGGGGAGCGCACGCGGATGAAAGCGCTCTCGCATCATCCGATGATGGTCCCCGTCGTGGTGGCGTCGGCATTCTTCCTGGAGAATTTCGACAGCACGGTGGTGACGACGGCATTGCCGCAGATGGCGGTGTCGTTCGAATCGACGCCGGTCGAGTTGAGCATCGGCATCACGGCCTACATGCTCACGGTCGCTATTTTCATTTCAGTCAGCGGCTGGATTGCCGATCGCTTTGGTGCGCGCAATGTGTTTCGCGGCGCGATCGCGCTGTTCACCCTGGCGTCCATTCTGTGCGGCCTGTCGGAAACGCTGACGCAATTCACGCTCGCCCGCATCCTGCAGGGCATCGCCGGCGCGATGATGGTACCGGTCGGTCGCCTGATCGTTCTGCGCAGCGTCGAGAAGAAGCAGTTCGTCAAGGCGATGTCTTTCGTGACGATTCCCTCCGTGCTGGGACAGGTGCTGGGGCCGCCGGTCGGCGGTTTCATCACGACGTATTTTTCGTGGCAATGGATTTTTTTCATCAACATCCCGATCGGTATTCTCGGCATCGTGGCGGTGACGGCCGTGATCCAGAATTTCCGCCAGCTTGAACTGAAACCGCTCGACTGGATCGGCTTCGTGCTGACCGCCATTGCCATCGGTTGCCTGATGTACGGCCTGGATCTGGTGGTGAAGCCGGAAGCCGACAGCCGGATGATCGCGGTGTTCATTGCGATCGGCATCGCCGGCGGCGTGATGGCGATACGGCATGCGCGGCGTCATCCGAATGCGGTCATCGATCTGACGCTGCTCAAGGTTCCTACCTTCAATCTGCTGCTGATCGGCGGGTTCGGATTCCGCATGACGGCCGGTGCGGTCGGCTTCCTGCTGCCGTTGCAACTGCAGGTCGGCTTTGGCATGACGGCGTTTGCATCCGGGTTGCTGACGCTGTTCATCGCGGTCGGCACCTTCATGATGAAGACGGCCGGGCCGCCGATCCTGCGGCGCTTCGGTTTTCGCAATGTGCTGCTCGCCAATGGCGTGCTCGGCGCGCTGTCCATCTTCGTCTATGCATTCTTTACGCCGGCGACATCGCTGCTGCTGATTTCCATCCTGCTGTTTTGCGGCGGCTTGTTCCGGTCGCTGCATTTCACCAGCATCAATACCGTGGCCTACGCCGATATTCCGCAGCGGCAGATGAGTTCTGCCACCAGCCTTGCCAGTACGGCGGATCGATTTTCCATCGGCGCGGGTGTTGCCGTCAGCGCGATCTTTCTGCATGCGGTGACGGCGCCCGGAACGATGGCGACGCCGGCTGATTTCCAGATCGTGTTCGCAGGGGTTGCCGCGCTCGGTCTGCTGTCGGCCTTGCCGTTCCTGTGGCTGAAGCCCGATGCGGGCAGTGAACTGAGCGGTCACGGCCGCAATGACGATGCGGCATAAAAACGTGAACGCAGGGGTCGGGAATCGAATTTATTTCAAGGAAAGAGGCAAGGGGATCACATCATGAGCGTCGACCAAAAGTTGTTGCGGCTGTGCAGCGTGTCCGAAGTGTCCGGCGATTGCCCGATGCGTTGCGAGGTGGAAGGCAATGGATCGGACAACGTCTTCGCGGTTTTTCAACTGGACGACGCGTATTTCGCGCTGTCCGATGCCTGCACGCACGGGCCTGGATCGCTGTCGGAAGGCTATGTGGAAGGGTGCGAAGTCGAATGTCCGTTTCACCACGGCCGCTTCGACATTCGCACCGGATGTGCAACGGCGTCGCCGTGCACGGTGCCGGTGAAGACGTGGAAGGTGCACATCGTGGACGGACAGATCTGCATCGATCCGGATCAGCCGATGCCCTCCGATTGCGGGCAGTAGTTCTCAGAAGAGGAACGACAATGAATGCGACGGATAACAACAGACACATCGTGATCGTGGGCGCCGGTCATGCGGGCGGTTGCGCCGCGCAGGCATTGCGTGCAGCCGGCCATGCGGGATTGATCACGATGCTGGGGGACGAGGCGCATCCGCCGTATGAACGCCCGCCGCTGTCCAAGGATCTGCTGAGCGGCGCGATCGAAATCGATCAGACCTATCTGCGTCCGCACAGCTGGTATCAGGACGCCAATGTCCTGTTGCGCATGAACAATCCGGTTGTCGATATCGATCGCGCGGCACAGCGCATCCGCCTGCAGGACGGCGATACCGTTCCCTACGATGCGATGCTGATCGCAACCGGCGCGCGGCCGCGGCCGCTGACCATTCCCGGCGCGCAGGGACAGCGGGTTTTCTATCTGCGCAACATCGCCGATTCCCTCGCATTGCGCAAACAGATTCAGCCCGGTGTGCGCGTCGCGATCATCGGCGCCGGGTTCATCGGACTGGAAATCGCGGCCATCGCACGCAAGCAGGGCGCGGACGTCATCGTGCTGGAACGTGCGCCGCATGTGCTGGCGCGCGTTGCCGCGCCGGAGGTTGGCGCGTATCTGGCCGCGCTGCATCAGGCCAATGGCGTCGAAATCGTTACCGACATTGCCGTCTCCGCTATCGAGGACTGCGGGGACGAACTGCTTGTTCATGCCGCTGATGGCGTGGTGTTCGCCGCCGATATCGTTGCGGTCGGCATCGGTTCGCTGCCCAATGCGGAACTGGCCGGGGCTGCCGGACTGGATGTGCGCGACGGCATCGTGGTCGATGAATTCGGCCGCACTGCCGATCCGGCCATCAGCGCCGCCGGCGACGTTACGCAGCATTTCAATCCGCTATTGCAGCGCCACTTGCGGCTGGAGTCGTGGCAGAACGCGCAGAATCAGGCGAATTCGGTCGCCGCCATCATGGCCGGCGCAACCGCGCCGTATGCCGAAGTGCCGTGGTTCTGGACCGATCAGTACGACATCAACCTGCAGATGGCCGGCGCGCCGCTGGCATGGGATCAGCTCGTATGGCGCGGCATGCCGGGCGATCGCAGCTTCACACTATTCCAGCTCGATGCAGGCATTCCTGTTGCCGCAGTCACCGTCAACAACGGTCGCGACATGCGTTTTGCGAAACAGTTGATTGCGTTGCAGAAGACAGTCGATCCCGCCGTGCTGGCGGACAAGTCGGTCAAGTTGCAGGACCTGGTCCGCTAGTCGGAACACAACCGGGACACACCCATTTTTCATTGCGGCGTCTGGCGGCCTGCGTCATCGGGGCGGCTTCATTTCACTGTTTTGCATATTCGGAGGACGCGATCGGAATAGAAAACGGGATGAAAGGGCTGGACCTGCTGCCGTTGTTCGGCGGCAGACACGACGTTCACATTAAATGACAGGATTGGGGAAGTCACGATGAAAAAAGCATACATGGCATTTGCATTTGCTGTCGCGGGAACCGCATCCGCGCAGAGTTCGGTCACGATTTCAGGCATTCTCGGCGTAGGCATCAGTTCGGTCAGCGGCGCGGAGCGCGGCGCATCCGATTACACAGCGGGACGTGAATTGAAGATGGCGCAGGACAGCAAGGTACCGACACGTTTTGTCGTGCGCGGCAACGAGGATCTGGGCGGCGACATGTCCGCGCTGTTCCTGCTGGACAAGGGCTTCAACATCGACGACGGCTCGGCAACGCTGGGCGGCGCCTTCCGCGAATCGTATGTCGGGCTGCGCAGCAAGAACTGGGGAACCGTGACATTGGGGCGCCAGTTCCATCCGCTGTTCAACGTGCGCGACGATTACGATCCGACGGCCGATTCCAGCAACCTGATGGCGACTGGTGGCTTCCGCATGAACAATTCGATCATGTACCGCACGCCGGTCGTGAGCGGCTTCTTCGCCAAGGTTGCCTACGGCTTCGGCGAAGTGGAAGGCGATACGAGGGCGGGTCGCGCAGTGGGCGCGCACGTCGGGTACGACGGCGGTCCGATTTCCGGCAAGATCGGCTTCAACGATCTGAAGGATGCGCAGGGTCAGAACAGCGCAAAAAATACGCTGGCTGCGGGCAGCTACAATTTCGGCCCGGTCACCGGCTTCCTCGGTTACGGCGTGAACAAGGGCGCGGTCGCCAACGGCGTGTATTCGGATGCCGACAATACCGACACCCTGTTCGGCATACGGATTCCGTTCGGCGTCAGTTCGCTCGCCGTCAGCTACATCCTGAAGGACGATAAGCTGGCAGCCGACGCCGATGCAAAGCAGCTGCAGGTCTACTATGCCTACTCCCTGTCGAAGCGCACGGTGCTGTACTCGATCTTCACGAAAATCAACAACAGCGACAATGCACGCTATACGACCGCGCATGCGTCGGCGGCGCCGACCGCCGCACAATATGCACTTGGCGCGCGCGCGGCCGATCAGGAATTCAGCGTCGGCATACGGCACAGTTTTTGACGGCATCACCCTCATTGTCGTTTTCGGCGAGAATGTTGCGTGCAGTAGTGGGCCTTTCCACCGGACGCGTGTCCGGCGGAAAGGCCGTAATCGTTCTGAAGAAAAGGTCACGCATGTCAGCAAAAAAAATCGTCTTCCTCGACCAGGCCAGCCTGGATGCACAACTGCGCCGGCCATCGTTCCCGCATGAGTGGACCGCATACGATGCAAGCAATGCTTCGGATGTCGTATCGCGCCTGGCCGGCACGACGATTGCGATTACCAACAAGGTGCCGGTACGCGCGCACGATCTGGACAAGTTGCCCGATCTGAAGATGATTGCGGTGGCAGCCACCGGCACCAACGTGATCGATCTGGAAGCATGCCGGCAACGCGGCGTCGTCGTATCCAATATCCGCGATTACGCAGTGGCAACGGTGCCGGAACACACGTTCGCGCTGATGCTCGCATTGCGCCGCAACCTGCGCGCCTATTCCGACGACGTCGCCGCCGGCCGCTGGGAAAAATCAAACACGTTCTGCCTGCTCGATCACCCCATCCGCGACTTGTCAGGCAGCCGTCTGGGCATCGTCGGCTACGGCGCGCTCGGCAGATCGGTGGCGCAGCTCGGATTGGCGTTCGGCATGGAAGTCTGCGCCTACAATCGCTCACCGATCGACGATCCGCAGGTAAAAGGTATTTCGTTCGATGAATTGATACAGACATCGGATGTGATTTCGCTGCATCTGCCATTGTCCGCGCAAACGCAAAACATGATCGGCCGCGCCGAACTGGAAAAAATGAAATCGACTGCGCTGCTGATCAACACCGCACGCGGCGGTCTGGTCGATGAAGCGGCGCTTGCCGACGCACTGATCAATGGACGCATCGCAGGTGCCGGCTTCGATGTACTGACGGTCGAGCCGCCGAAACCGGATAATCCGCTGCTTGCATTGCGCCTGCCGAATTTCATCCTCACGCCGCATACGGCATGGGCCAGCAAGCAGGCGATGCAGACGCTGGCCGATCAGTTGATCGACAACGTCGAAGCATTCGTCGCCGGCAAACCGCGCAATGTAGTGACCTGATTATTTTTGCACGCGCTGCATGAAGGCGCGGATTTTCCATAATTGCCATATCATGTGAAGACGCCGCAAGGGCGTCATTTCATCTTGAGGGAAAATCATCATGGCAACCAAGAACACCAAGAAAGTCGTAAAGATCGATATCGGCATTTCCGAACGGGACCGAGCAAGAATCTCGGAAGGGCTGTCCGCCCTGCTGGCAGACAGCTATACGCTGTATTTGATGACCCATAATTTCCATTGGAACGTGACGGGTCCGATGTTCACCAGCCTGCACGCCATGTTCCTCACGCAATACACCGAACAATGGAACGCCCTCGACCTGATAGCCGAACGCATCCGCGCACTCGGCTATCCGACGCCAGGCACCTACGCCGAATTCAACAAGCGCTCGTCCATCAAGGAAATCGCCGGCGTGCCGAAGGCGATGGACATGGTGCGCCACCTCGTCAACGCGCAGGAAGCGACGGCACGCACCGCACGCGCACTGTTCAGCGTGGTCGACAAGGCCAACGACCAGCCGACGGCCGATTTGCTGACACAGCGTCTGGATGTGCATGAAAAAACGGCGTGGATGTTGCGCAGCGTGCTGGAAGAATAATGTGTTGCCGGGCTTGGCCGGCTTGATTGAACAAGAAACGGAAAACCCGCAATAGTGTTTGGCTAATGCGGGTTTTTTGCCTTGGGCGGCCGGGTGGTTCGGGTGCAAATCAAGACATCCGCTTTCTGACTTCAACCAGACGTTTCATTCCATTGTCCAGCTGATTGAACGCTAGGTCTCGATTTTGACGACTGTCGGACTTCATGCCTTGTGAGTAAGCTTCGATCCATACAACAAACAACATGCATTTTTGGCGTTACCGACCGGTACTTCCGGATGAATGAAAATGCGCCGCGAAGCCTTCTGAAAGGTTGGATTGCAAAATGGGGTAACGGGGTAACAATGCAATCAATCCGGTGTTGTTCGTACAAACTGGTATAACGAGGCGTCCAATAGCCATCTTCGGCAATATTCTTAAAGGAATTCGGAAATGATGAAAAACAAAATTTTGCTTTTGCTCGCGGCGTTGACTATCGGTTCCAATTCGACCGCTGGAACAGGTCAGGTCGAATTAACCAGTCCTTACTCCTACCAGGTTACCGTCGAAAAAATATCCTCTTCAATAGAGAAAGCGGGCATGACTGTTTTTGCGCGTATCGATCATCGTGCAGCCGCTCAATCTGTCGGACTGGATATGCCGTCAACGATGGTTTTGATTTATGGCAATCCAAAAGGCGGCACGCCTCTCATGCTCAAGGCACCGGCCATGGCACTGGATTTGCCGCTACGCGTTTTGATTCGAGAAGATAGCGAAGGCCACATTGTTGTCGGGTTTCATGAGGCGACTGAATTGGTGCGCACGGCAGGCCTGCCCGACGAAAATGCACATGGTTTGACCAAAGCCGAAACGTTGATTCGGGCCGCAATCAAATAGGGCACCGGGAATCTGGCCGGCTTGTGCCTCCCCGGCGAAAGGATTTCGGAGAATCAAGACGATTTCGCTATATGTTGAGTTGATGGCGTCTTTATCAATTCTCGCTTTGTCTGGATACTGAATGCTTGCTCGCACATGAAAAGTAAGAGTGAGAAGCCACTGCCTGCGGTTTTCTGCAAGTCGATTATGTTGGATGGATATAACCCCGGAAAGTAGAAGATGAGTCACGAAAAATACGACTATGATTTATTCACGATTGGCGGCGGTTCAGGCGGGGTTCGCGCCAGTCGTTTTGCGGCGCAATATGGCGCGCGGGTTGGTTTGGCAGAGAAACAGTATTTGGGTGGCACATGTGTCAACGTCGGGTGCATTCCCAAAAAACTGTTGTCCTATTCTGCGCATTATCACGACGATCTGAAAGACGCCGCAGGTTTTGGTTGGGAAATCGGCGAGGCGAAGTTTGACTGGAAGAAATTAATCGGTAACAAAGACGAAGAGATCACTCGTTTGAATGGGGTGTATCGCACTATTCTTTCAGGTGCCGGCGTTACGACATTCGATGGTCATGCAACGATCGAAGATGCACATACCGTGATGGTGAATGGCGAACGCATTACTGCGCGTTACATTCTGATTGCAACTGGCGGGCGGCCGACCTGGCCTGACATTCCTGGCAAGGAATTCGGCATGGTGTCCGACGCGTTTTTCCATATGAAAGAACTGCCAACACACGCCATCGTTGCTGGCGGGGGCTATATCGCTGTAGAACTGGCCGCGATTCTCAATGGACTCGGTACCAAGGTAACGCTGGTACATCGAGGTACACAGCTCTTGCGTGGCATGGATGCTGATCTGGGAAGATTTCTTGCGCATGAAATGGACAAGAAGGGCATCGATGTTCGCTGCCAGACGAAATTCGAATCTATCAAGATGGGCGAGGGCGAGGTACGCCACGTTCGTTTCGAAAACGGTGACACTCTCGACGTTGATGCCGTGATATTTGCAACCGGTCGTCATGCCAATACCGAAGACATGGGGCTGGAAAAGGCCGGAGTAAAAGTTACTGCAGCAGGAGGTGTTGATGTCGATGCCGATTTCCGCACATCCGTGCCATCGATCTATGCCGTAGGCGATGTGATCAATCGCGTTGCACTGACACCGGTGGCATTGGCAGAGGGTATGGTGGTGGCATCTGCCTTATTTGATGACGGAGCACGGAAAATGTCCTATGCGAACATTCCAACGGCAGTCTTCAGCCATCCAAATGTATCGACTGTCGGTATGACGGAGGATGCGGCTCGTGAAAAGTACGGCAAGATTAAGGTGTTTAAATCCGATTTCAAGGCGCTCAAGCATACGATCAGCGGCTCGAAGGAACGCGTGTTCATGAAGCTGATTGTTGATGAGGCGAGTGACCGTGTCGTCGGTGTGCATATGGTCGGCGCAGATGCTGGCGAGATCATTCAAGGTTTCGCAGTGGCATTGCAAAGTGGCGCAACCAAGGCGCAATTTGATGCGACGATCGGTGTGCATCCCACGATTGCGGAAGAGTTCGTCACCATGCGTATTCCGGAAAAGGAAACCGAGTAACTTGTTGAATTGATTTGATCGCGGAATTCCCCTTTTTCAATTGATCCAGCTTCAACTATCTCGAAGGCGGCAGTCCGGTCGGACGCCCCTTCATTTCCCACGCACGTAAATTGATGAGTATCCGTTGTAGATGGCTCGGATGGCTCTTGGATTGTGCTGTAAGTGCCATACCGTTCAAAAATCACAGTTCAATTGAAAAAGCCCGCCGTGTAACGAGGCGGGCTTGGGAAATTTGCACAATCAGGATTTGGCAAATTCCAGAATATCGGCGTTGACTTTGTCCTTGTGGGTATCGGTCAGGCCATGTGGCGCACCAGGATAAATGATCAGCTTTGCGTGTTTGACTATTTTCGCCGATGCCTTGCCAGCCGCATCGATAGGGACGATCTGGTCGTCATCGCCATGGATGATCAAAGTAGGCTTGTCGAATTTCTTCAAGTCATTGCGAAAATCAGTTTCCGAAAATGCCTTGATCGAGTCATACATGTTTTTATTTCCGCCCATCATCCCCTGCATCCACCATGCGTTGATGCGACCTTGCGATGCCTTCGCACCTGGACGGTTGTAGCCATAGAACGGACCCGATGCGATATCCAGATAAAGCTGCGAACGATCCTTGACGGATGCCGCGCGTATGCCATCGAACACTTCAATCGGCAAGCCGCCTGGATTGTCTGCGGTTTTCAGCATCAGTGGCGGTACGGAAGATACCAGACCCAGTTTGGCGATGCGTTTTGTACCGTGACGACCAACATAACGTGCCACTTCACCGCCACCGGTCGAGAAGCCGATCAGGATCACGTTCTTCAGATTCAATGCCTCAATCACCTGAGCCAAGTCATCCGCGTAGTGATCCATGTCATTGCCAAACCAGGGCTGGCTCGAACGACCATGACCGCGACGGTCATGCGCAATGACGCGGAAACCATTATTCGCCAAGTGGAACATTTGCGATTCCCAGCTATCCGAATTCAGCGGCCAGCCATGGCTGAACACAACCGGTTGGCCTGAACCCCAGTCCTTGTAATAGATCTCGACGCCATCTTTCGTGGTGATGTAGTTGGCGGTCTTCTTCAATGCGCCGCCGCCAACTGGCGCGGCTGTTGCTTCGTCTGATACTGCTGCCGCCAAGGGCAGGGCAATTGCTGCCGCGAGGCCGGCACTGCCCATCAAAGCGGAGCGACGAGAAAGATTTACGTTTTTGTCGATAGTAGCCATGATGGTTATTCCTTTTAGGTGAATGTAAGCAATAAATTGTTGTGTTGATGTTTCACGATAAAAGACGGCGGCTGATCGCTTCCGCAATCATGATCGTCGTAACATTCGTCGCCACGGAAGGGATGTCCGGCATGATCGATGCGTCAACGACATGCAGACCGGTCACTCCCCGCACCTTGCCGTTGTTGTCGACAACAGCGGTCGCATCGCTGTCACTTCCCATCGGTACTGTCGACGTAGGATGTGCGTATCCATCGACACCGGCGATCACTGCCTTCTGCAGCGCGGCATCGTCTTCGATGTCCGTTCCTGGCGTCATCTCGAATTCGATCAGGTCGGAAAACGGCGACGTTTTGCCGATGCGTCGTGACAGGCGTACTGCTTCCATCATTCGTCGCAAATCGCTCGAATCCTGAAAGAAGTTATAACGAATGACTGGCATCGCTCGCGGATCCCGACTTGCCAGTCGCACCGACCCAACCGAATGTGGCAGCGTCACGGCACATGCAAGGACGATCGCACCGCCTGTAGGACTTTGGGCCGGGTCGAAGATGTGCGTTCCGGAAATGTGCAGATCGAGTTCGCCAGCGCGCGCTTCACTGGAGTTGGTCCAGATGATCGCGCCCGCAACCGGCGCCATGGATTTGGCTTCAGGCTTCAGTGCATAAACGTTGTAGTAGAACGGGTGCTCTTTGAGTCGATCGCCCACTGGCGCGTTTTGCACGACCGGGATGTCCAGCTGTTCCAGATGCGTTGCAGGGCCGATGCCCGAGCGCATCAGGATTGCCGGACTGCCGAATGCTCCGGCCGACAGAATCACCTGGCCAGCGGAAATGGTTTCACCATTGATGAGGCGTACGCCCGTCGCGCGGCGGCCGTCGAACAGAATGACATCGACTTCTGCATCTCCCTGGATCGTCAGGTTCGAACGACTGCGTACATCGTTTGTCAGGTAGGCCATCCCGGTATTGATGCGTTTTTCATCGACGACGTTCAACGGATACGGCGACACACCCTTTTGCTCCGCACCGTTGAAGTCGCTGACGCGTGCAATGCCGAGGGCTTCCGAAGCCAGAACAAAGGCTTGCATCGATGGCGTGTTTTCTTCCATCGTCCGCTGGCGGATCGGGAAAGGTCCCGAGCGTCCATGCCACGCATCATCACCAGTCGGTGTATTTTCCAGCGCCTTGAATATCGGCAGGACTTCCGCAAAGGACCAGCCGTCGATCCCACGCGCTGTCCAGCGTGCGAAATCCGATGCGCGTGCACGCATCGCGACTGCAGCATTGACACCCGAGCTGCCACCGAGAACCTTGCCACGGATTGCGTTCACGTCATGGCCAAGTCCGGCATGGTCCTGGGTGTGATAGCCCCAGTCATGGGCGACGTCTCCACCGACGCGGTTTGCGTTTGCGATCACGTCCGGATACCGGTCCGGTGCGTATGCTTTGCCCGCTTCCAATAAAAGAATGTTCCGGCTACGATCCTCACTCAGCCGATTGGCCAGTACCGCACCAGCAGATCCGCCGCCTACGATCACGACGTCAAATGTCTTCGTGGATTTCATTTCAATTGCCATGGCAATACTCCTCTTCTGGTTAGCTGATTTTTTCAGCGCAATTTATTTGTGGTTGAAAGCGTTCAACAGAAAATCGGCAGCGTGATCGAGCGCGCGTCGGCTGCTTTCGAGATGGGCAACATCGAGTTGGAAGACGTGATGCATGCCTTCCCATATCTCGAGTTGTACGGACACGCCAGCCTTCAGTGCACGATCGGCGTATTGCCGGGAGTCGTCGAGCAGACGTTCATCCGTACCCACCTGTATGAGCAGAGGTGGCAGATGATGCATCCCGCTGAACAGTGGCGACGCCAGCGGATCACGCGCATCCGTTTTCCCCAGATACTTGCGGGCGCAGTCCTGCAAGTATTCGTAGCCGATCAACGGATCGACGACGGTCGGATCTGTCATCGATGCACCGGTAAAGGAAAGATCGGTCCAGGGCGAAAATGCAATGCCGGCAATCGGAGCCACATCGCGTGTTTCCCTGGTCAGTTCTGCCAGCGTGACAAGCGCCAGACCGCCCCCCGCCGAATCACCGACGATGGCGATCTGCCTGAATCCTTGTGTGACTAACCAGTTCCAGGCTGCCAGGGCTGATTCGGGAGCGGCAGGAAGTACCTCTTCCGGTGCCAGTGGATAATCGATAACGAATGCAGGCACGTTCGTTCTGCTGACCAGTTGGCTGACAAAGCCGCGGTATGCCTTGGCGGACCCAAGCACGTAACCGCCACCGTGGATGTATAGAATCGCTTGCGCCTGCTTTTTATCGACGCGGGTCGGACGAACCCACCAACCGCGAACGCCGTCCTGTTCGACAGCATCAAACACGCTGTTTTCTGCAGCGGGACTTGCGCAGACGAAGGAGTCGTAGATCGATCGAATATCCCCAGTTGCCGAACGCCAAAAATCGGCAAACTGTTCGCGCAACGCGCTTTCACGCCGGCGTTCTTCAGCATCGATTCTGACGATGGTCATTTTGCTTTTGGCATCACTGCCGGTTGCGGCTTCGAACATGAGATTCTCCATTGCTGTTGCGTTCTACAGATGGTTTCCTCGCCTTTCACAATGCGTCAGGCAAAGCGATGGCGTCTGCGCGGTTCTGAACGCTGCGCGCAGTACAGGAAACGGGTTATTGAAGGGCTAGGTTTGAATGTGGCCGAACTTGCCGTTGGCGTAACCGATAAGCGTCTGGCGAATGTCCGCAACCGTGGACATTACCAACGGACCATGCTTGATGAACGGTTCACGAATCGGTTCCCCCGTGATGAAAACAAAGTGGGATTGCTCGCTCGCATCGAGTGTGACTTCAATCTCCGCTCCGGCCCGGATGGTTGTTGCGCTACCGGCGCTTAGCGTGCGGGTTTCATCGCTGCTGCGAACCGTCAACTGGCCGGCCACAGCGTAGATCCAGGCCTGGCGGCCATTGAATAGATGATGTGCAAAGCGCGCACCTTTTTCCAGGAAGCCGTCGAGCATCGTTATCTCTTCCGGTGTTCCTTCGGCACCGACGGCATCTCCGCTACGCCCCAGCAGGACGCGTACGCGATATCCTTTTCCTTCAAGGAGGGGGACGTCATCGGCATTGACGTGAAACGCACGCGCACCTTCTTTTTTCAGATGCGCCGGCAGATTGACGAAGATTTGAAGAGCGTGAGTTCTCGCGCCTTCTTCCGGCCGCTCTTCATGAACCGCACCGCTGGCCGCAGTCAACCAATACAGATCGCCTGCTTTCAACCCGATGTTGTGACCAAGGGTGTCGCGATTGAAGAAAGCGCCGTCCGAATCCTCGAACATCGCTGTAACAGCCGAAATCCCGGCATGAAGATGTGGCGCGAATGTCGGCGCGGTCATGACGAAGTCATCTACCATCAAAAGCGGATCCATGGCGCCACCGAACATTTCTTCGGAAAAATGAATTGCGGTGAAACCATCACCGATTTCGTGAGGGTGGCCTGTCACCACTTTCCCAAGTCTTTCAGAAACAATGCCGGCTTGTTCGATGGATGCAGTTGCTAATGTCGATGTGCTCATTCAATTACTCCCAAAAATTAATGACCCGGGAGTCAATTTAAGGCATGTGCCATCGAACGAGAAGACGTAAAAATCGAGACTTACCATCCAATAGGTTGGACGATCACATCGCGTGAGTAGCTACATCAATACCATCTTGGGGAATTCCGCCGCCAAATGATCCAGAAAAACGCGGACCGAAGGGAGCAATCCCTTCCGATAAGGGATAAGAGCCGTAATCGTGGCGTCGCCGGCAATCCAATCCGGCAGTACGCGTCGCAATGCGCCGGATCGTACGGCCTCACGGCATACATAGCCTGGCAATGCCACGACGCCGAGACCGCTTATCGCGGCTTGCTGCAGACCGACCATATCGTCACTCAGCAACCGGGGTGTCAGCGGCATGACGATTTCATCTTTTGCCTGGCTGATGTGTCGAAGTTTCCAGACGGGCGCCACACTGGTCCGCATCATGAACAGCGATGGATGATGCTGCAGGTCTTGCGGCTTTTCCGGCACGCCATTCGCATCGAGATACTCTGCGCCCGCGAACAGGAACCAGGGCGTGGGAGCGAGCGTTTTCTGAACAAGATTGGAATCAGGGAGCGGGTCCGTATGCGCACGAATGGCAATGTCGTAATTCTCGCCGACGATGTCGATCGGTCGATCTGCCGAATGCGCAACCACATTCACCTTGGGATAGATCTTTAGAAAGTCGGTAATGATATCGGCCAGCGCAAACTGCATCGTTGCCACACCGGCAGTACAGCGCACTGTGCCCGTCGGCTCCCCCAATCTATTGCGAACCATCGTCTCGGCCAGCTCGGCTTCTCGCAACATCGCTACCGCATGCCGGTAAAATTCTTCTCCGGCATCGGTCATGCCGAAACGGCGTGACGTCCTGTTCAGCAATCGGACGCCAAGATTACTTTCCAGCTGCTGCATGCGATGGCTAAGCGTTGATTTGGGGATCTGCAGCGTCCGCCCTGCCGCAGTGAATCCGCCGCGATCAACGACATGTACGAAAAAAAAGAAATCATTCAAGTCCAGCATGCTTTTCCCATCGTCCAGCCATTTGGACGTTAAGTCTCAATTTTAACGGCTTTTGGGCTGATTACTCAATGGGTAGGATTCACTTGTCGCGAAAATCCGTGACCCCCAGCGTTCCGCACCGGGCCGCTTCGCAAACCAATCACATGCAACCGCACAGGAGAAAACAATGACCAATCGCACTTACGAACCGCTCACCGCAGACAACGCCGCCCTTATTCTCGTCGACCACCAGGTTGGCCTGATGACTGGTGTTCGCGACTATTCCACCGGCGAACTCAAGCATAACGTTGTGGCGTTGGCCAAAGCCGCCAAGGCACTGAAACTGCCTATCGTCGTCACGACAACCGCACGCGACAGCATGTGGGGGCCGACCTTCCCTGAACTGGTTGAGGCATTGCCTGGCATCGAGATCATCGACCGTTCTTCGGTCAATGCTTATGACGACGCGCGCGTCGCCAAGGCAATCGAAGCGACCGGCCGCAAAAAACTGATCTTCGCCGGCATTTCTCTGGAAGTTTGCGCCGCCTTTCCGGCCATGACCGCAGTGGCACGCGGCCTCGATGCCTATGTCGCAGTCGACGCGTCCGGAACATTCAGCAAGACCAAACACGAAGTCGGCCTGCTGCGCATGCAGCAAGCGGGCGTGGTCCTGTCCGATTACGCAACGCTGATGGTTGAAATTCTCAAGGACAACGGACGACCTGAAGCCGGTGCCGTGTATGGCGCGCTCGACATGCCTTGGGCCACCCTGGTCGGTCAGGTCGCCAGCGGCTACAGCAAGTAAATGCGTGTGAATCGACGCGGCGTCCATCAAGATGATCTAAAAACGATGGACGCCTGCTGCCGAACGGCACCAGCGTCGGAATTTTTAAACAGCATCACGAAACCATCACCCTCTCTGGATTTGCACATGTCCAAACAACCTGCAATCTCGGCGTATCCACTCGTGCCGCCATCATTCTTTGCCATCGTGCTGGGCCTGGCAGGCTTGGCGAACACGTGGCGAGCCGCACACGCTGCCTGGTCTCTTCCTGCAATAGTGGGGGAAACGATCTATGCATTGGCGTTCATCGCGTGGCTGCTCATCGCTGCACTCTATGCGCTCAAATGGATCGTCGCGCCCAAGGTTGCGCGGGAAGAAGCCGAGCACGCCGTGCAATGCTGCTTCATCGGTCTTGCGGGTGTCGCGACGTTACTCATCGCGCAAGGCGCATTGCCTTACTCCCGCCCTTTGGCCGTCGCATTATTTTTCCTTGGTGTCGGATTCACCGTCTTTTTCGGCCTGTGGCGCACCGGTATTCTCTGGCGCGGCGGGCGCGATCCTGCATCAACCACACCTGTTCTCTATCTACCGTTGGTAGCAGGCGGTTTTGTAACGGGCATCGTCGCTGCTGCGTTAGGTTGGCGGGATTGGGGGGGGCTGGCGTTCGGCGCGGGATTTTTCGGCTGGCTGGCTATTGAGTCGGTCCTGCTGCACCGACTTTACACGGCGTCTCCATTGGCGCTCCCATTGCGGCCTACATTAGGCATTCAGCTTGCGCCACCAGCAGTTGGCGCCGTCTGCTATCTGGCGGTCAACGTTGGTCAGCCCGACCAGCTATTGGTACACATGATGATCGGGTATGCGTTGCTGCAGGCGTTGGTACTTGCACGAATGAGCCGATGGATAGGCGAACAACCGTTTGGCGCTTCCTATTGGGCATTCACCTTCGGCGCCACAGCACTTGCCAGCGCCACCATCCGCTTGTCAGTTGGCAATTCCGGAGGAGCCTATGCAACGCTTGCCCCCTTTCTTTTCCTCATCGCGAATATCGTTGTCTTGAGTATCGCGGCGGGCACGATTCGTTTGTTTCTGTCAGGCAGGTTGCTGCCTGCGTCACAACCCGCCTCGGCACCTGAATTCAAATCAATCTCGTCGCTTTAGCATGAAAGGCTATGGATACAATAGGCGTCATTCTTGATACAGAATCAGCACTGGTTTGAGACGCTGGTATTTTGGTTTATGCGCGCAAGCAGGCTTTTTCAAAGCCAACCTCGGGAGTAGCGATATGGTGATTGAAGCAAGCAGTAATCAGTTGGTAGGTATCGTTACCCTGCTGGGAGCTGCAGTGGTGGGCGTACCCTTGTTCAAGCGGATTGGTCTTGGATCGGTCCTGGGTTACCTCATATCCGGATTGGCAATCGGACCATTCGGATTGGGTTTGATAGCGAATGCGGAAACCATTATTCATGTCGCCGAACTTGGCGTGGTGATGTTTTTATTCATCATCGGCCTTGAAATGAAGCCATCCCATCTATGGGAACTGCGCGGTCAAATATTCGGATTGGGAAGTCTGCAAGTTGTGTTCTGTTTGATCCTGCTTACCATCGTAGGCATCGCATTCGGATTTACATGGCAAGTGTCGTTTGTCAGTGGCGCAGGTTTTGTACTCACATCGACTGCCATCGTGATGAAAGTACTCGCCGAACGTGGCGATATTCAATCAACGGGCGGGCAAAGAATCGTCTCCATTCTTTTGTTTGAAGATTTGTTGATCGTGCCGCTATTGGCGGTCGTCGCATTTCTTGCTCCTGCAGCGGTGGCTACATCGACAGCAGTATCGCTTTGGGAGCGCATTGGCTTTGCCGTGTTGTCGCTGGCGGCCTTGATCGCTGCGGGATTGTGGCTCTTGAATCCGATGTTTCGGATCCTGGCAAAAGCAAAGGCACGTGAAGTCATGACGGCGGCAGCATTGCTGGTCGTCCTCGGTGCCGCGCTGTTGATGGAACTGGGCGGGCTATCCATGGCAATGGGCGCGTTCGTTGCCGGCGTACTCCTGTCCGAGTCGTCATTCCGCCATCAGCTTGAAGCGGATATCGAACCGTTTCGCGGTCTGCTTCTGGGCCTGTTCTTTCTCGGCGTCGGCATGTCACTGAATGTGGATGTCGCAACGGAGAACTGGCAACTCATCATGGCGGGGGTACTTGCATTGATGGCCGCCAAGGCGTGCTGTGTATATGGCGTTGCAAGACTCGCCAAGAGCAGTCATGGGGAAGCAATCGATCGCGCCATATTGATGGCACAAGGTGGCGAGTTTGCGTTCGTGTTGTTTGCGGAGGCGCTCAAGCTCAACGTGATTTCACCTGAAGTCAACGCCAACATGACCGCGATCGTCGTGCTTTCAATGGCACTGACTCCCGCGCTTGTCATGTTTCACAAAAGCCTCGCGCCTCGCAAGACTATATCGCTCGACGGAACGGAAGAACCACAGGATTTGAAAGGAAGCGTGCTTATCATCGGCTTTGGTCGCGTCGGTCAAATCGCCAGCCAGGGCCCGCTGGCCAGAGGCGCGACGTTATCCATTATCGACAATGACCCGGATGTGACGCGCGTGGCAGAGCCGTATGGATTCAAGGTCTACTACGGTGATGGCACACGTGCCGACATACTACGCGCCGCGGGCGCCCAGCATGCCAGCGCGATTCTGATATGTGTTAACGACAAAGAGGCGAGCACCCGCATCGTCGAAATCTTGCGTCATGAATCACCGCAAGCAACATTGATCGTCCGTGCCTTCGATCGCGAACATGCACTTGAACTCGTCAAGTGCGAAGCCGACTACGTGATGCGCGAAACCTTTGAATCATCACTGCTGATGGCGCGGCAAGCGGTGCTGGCCCTCGGCGCGGACGAACAGGAAGCCGACGATCTTATCGTCGAAGTTCGCAGACGCGATGCCGAACGTTTTGCACTGGAGACGTCTGGCGGTCTCTTTGCCGGACGCGCACTTGTTCTGGGTAATATTGAGTATATCGAGCCACCGAACCGTGATAATTCGTAGCGAACTTCGGTTTTTGGCGATCACCCCCAAAGTGCCCACCAATGTTGGATGTCAACGGATCACCTGCCGTAGAAAAACAAAAAAACGCATCAGCACTTTCCACTATAGGCTGGTGATACCTTCTTAAATTAGCCTGCCTCCATCGCATCGCGGATGCGGGCTTTTTTGTTTCTGTAACTTCTAAATATGTCTGATCGTCCAGACTAAAACAGATGGATGCCAGAACCATCCCATCTGATCTCTTGTCAGCCTTGCTTAATTTCAGAAAATCAGAGAAAAATGGTAGACGTTAGAAAACAAAAAACCCGCGTCAGCACAGGGCTAGAGGCGGGTTATTGAACGTTGCAGGACTTCTTGAAACGTGTTCTTGGTGGGATAGGTGAAATTGTATAAAGTCTTGAAAGCCTTATGTATAAAGGATATTCGCTTTTTAATTAAAAAATATGCCCCCAATTATGCCCCCATAATTTATAGCCAAATTCGATCAGTGCAAAAATGTACGCTTCGGCATCATTGAAATGCGGGAAGGTCTTTGGTTGGCTCATACTACGATTTCATCAAAATAATTTCAGAGGCCAGATTGAAATCCACATACGTCGAAGCGGCGGCGGGTATCGGAATCGCAGTAATTTTATTTTTGGCGGGATTTTTCGTAGCTGTAGTAATAAACATACGACCGGATGAGATCGGTGATTTGGCTACATGGGCGGGTGCTTTGGGTGCGTTTCTCGCTTTTGTTGGCACCATTTGGGTGGCGACAAGCGAAACGCGCCGTCGCCACCGCGCTGAGTTGATTACGGCGCAGTTGGTTGCCGCAAGCATGGTTTTACGTTTAGCTCACGCCGGTGGCGTCGTCGCCGAAGTTTGCCGCGGACTCGCCGAGCAAGAATTGATTGATCAAGGTCTTGATGCTTTTTTGAAGCATGCGGACAATTTAGAAAGTATCGATCGCTGGTCGAAAGACGATCTTCTTCCTCTCATCGCTATACCAATGATTGCGGTACAGTTGGCAGAGGCTGGTGATCAAGTTGATTCGGCTATAAAGATTCTTCGTAAGATGCCAACAAAGCCGAAATATGCGTTTGGTCCAGAGCGGATGGCGTTTGCTCTTAATATCCGTGTGCTTTTATCAAAGACTCATAAAACGCTGGACGATACAGTTATCGAATGTCGTAAAGCTGCTGATGCGCTGCAATTTCGTAGCTTTAGATAAATCCATGCGTCCTTTGTAATCTTATTTTTAAGAGATAACGGGCATATTAGGCCGGTTTGAAAGCCGTGTACATGGCATCGGGATAGTCTACAGGGGCTTTGTTTAACTCATCCGCTATTTGTAACTTACGGGCCATGAGAGCATTGAAGACATCCACCCTCTCTCTTAATAACGGTTGATCCTTCATTGATGCGGCGATCAGAAAGGCAATCGCTAAGCCTACGTCAACACACGCTAACAGTCCCCAATTCACCTGCCACGAATTCCTGCCATAAACGCCAGCTAATTCCACCTTGAAGTATTTGTCGTCTTCACCCTTCATCTCTATGTGATCGATGACTGAGCGTGGATTTGGGTGGGCGCCAAAATCGATAGCAGCTTGGTATTGAGCGGTAACGTACTCGGCCATTTCCGGGCTGATCAGTTTCAGTTTCTTGGTGGTTTCTGCAACGCTCTTATCGAAGATTTTTCTTGATGCTTTGAAAGCTTGTTGGCTGTCATGACGTCGTAGCCAAGTATCAGCTAGGGATTCATTGCCGGCGATCAGGTATGCGTAGCACGCTGACTCAAGCGCCGATCGCACCAATGGAAATATCCCAGCTACATGTCCTGATAGAGCCTGCCTAGTCGCGCTAAGTAATAGAGCATAGGCATTTGCAGCTAGCAGGCTGGCGAATGGATCGAGATCAAACTCGTCAGAAAACAACTCTTGATGAAATAGGGCGTCCATTTCTTGGACCAAGTGCATTAGCTGAGGGGGTTCATTATTGTGATCAACGGCATTTTCATTCGTGGCCGTGAGGTACTCCTGCAGGGATCCAATTTCCAATCTCATGCTGCTTCCTTTGATGTTACGTATGCCATCGTGCAACGATATCGTATGGATGGTCGTTTTCTGGATTTGGGGCGAGAGTAATTGTGCTGCGACCTTATCCGGCAGTTATGTCTATCTATCAGACAAAAGGAGTTTCAAAAGGCAGGTGGGGGCGAATTGCAGCGTTGACGAAGCATTCATTGCTGGAAGAGATCGATAACCTCAACACCAAGAGCATTCGCTAATACTTCCACTGCATCAAGTGATGGATTCGCAGTGCCGCGCTCAATGCGACTCATATAGCTGCGCGCAAACCCGCAATGGTCAGCGAACGCTTCTTGGGACAAGCCGGCTTCGAGCCTCAGGTTTTTCACCGTCAAACCGAACCGTTTTCTGAGTGGAGTAGTCACCCCGGAACTGTCGGCTACTGTACACTAAACGGCCACGCACTAATTGATACCTCTCTAATTGATACGGTGCGGGGAATCTATCAATCAAATACGGTCGAATATGAAGAAAACAATCGTAATGGCATTACTGGCACTGGCTTCATTGCCAGCTTTTTCGAAGGATAACTCTGCCTCGGCATGGGAAACACGCCGGCAGCAGTGTGAGTACATCGGTCAACTTGGAGCGGCGGCGCGAAAAGAGGCATTACAAGGTAAGCCAGAGTTGTTTATGCCGGACAGGCTCGCCGACAAAGATCCAATGTACAACTTGTCGGTAGTGACGATTCGTGACGGGTATCGTTCCCCATTAGATGCCGAGGCGGTAGGACGCATGGCTTACGCTAAGTGTTTGGATAACATCGACCGTATTGCACGTGAATGGCAGCTTGGTATCAAGACTGACCCTGCAAACTTCCAGTAATGGCGAAGCGATGCCTGATTACCGGTTCCTGCAATCGGTTGTCATACTGTGTTGGAGCGGTGTTGGAATGTATAAGTAACTTCTGAAAAATGTCCAAAGTTGATGAACGCAACCCCATCAGCATACTTATAGAATCCTAAGACTATCCATTCCGCGACCGTTACTGGTCGCGGTTGTCTTTGTGCTTAGTTAAAGAAATCAGGACTGACGGAAGACGCGCCGCTGTCTTCATTGATGAAAACGTAGCGGCTCGGACTATCGTCTGTACCGGCGTTACATACATGAGTGATCGTCGAACCGATGTCGATTGTCTGTTCAATTGACACACAAGATAGGAAGTCGGCTGCTTGTTCAAGGGTTAGCATCTGCATATATTCTCCTTTGATGTACGACTCATAAACCGGAGCCGTGACGGGTGATAAATCTGCGAAAATAGGTCGAAATCGTTGAGCGTTGGTTGCGCACTGGTTATCACAATTGGCAATTGAGGGGCGACAAAAAGTATAAGTTTGGGGGGCGACACGATTTTCTAGGGTATCGAATGATTTTCATCTGCGTTTGTCACCCCTTAAGAACGTTGCTGCGCATAGGTTTGGAGGGGCGACACAAACAGTCGAGAACTATGTTCTCGAAAAGGGTACACGTACCCCCCTGTCACCTCGGTTTTTGTAGGTGAAGTCATCTCATTTTTCCTCAGAACTTCGCGTACCTTTTGAAGCTGTTTGCCGACAGTTTGACGCGTGATCTGTTCACCTGTCATTTGCGTGTAGCGAAGCGCCGTTTCTGTTGGACTGTCATTAGTCATGCGTGAACAAACCCATAAAGCAACGCGCCGTGTAAGTGCTATATCGGCGCTGTCTTGTGTAAAAGCCGCTGTGCGCCTGACCACCTGCAAATCAGCATGCAATACCTTCATCACGTGATTTCGCTTCAAGTCCGTTACCGCTTGATGTTTATTAAGTGGGGCTAGGCGTAGCCATACACAGTCCCATTGTTGATGCTCAGTCAAACTCAGCGAACGAATGATTTGCCATGCGGGACGTTTGCCGAGATAGAAAGCGAACTCGGCGGCACGGTGAAAGCCAGCCTCTGTACTAATTAATATGTCTTTGTAGCGACCGTAACGTACGTGGCGATAGTGATCGGCATGCCAATATCGAAGCCAGCGTAGATCGAACACCATCAGGTCGTAACGCTGTTCAAGATTTGGTTCGGATGGGGCGGACGCATGCCAGAAGCAAGGAGGGATGCCCCTTTGGATCAATTCATCGGCCATTGCTAATGCTGCCATGCGTTTATCAGCATTGAACGCTAAGCGAAACCGGGTGATTATTTCCGTGCGAGTCAAGCCGGCCACTCGCAGTTGGACTGCCCTTAAGCGCTCAGGAGCGATTAGTTGGAGTAGTGGAGCGAGTGGCCGAAAGCCCGTAGGGGACATCGCTACGTGGCCGATCACGCCCGTCATGGGAATAAAGCGAAGTTTGGATCCGTAAGGATATAGGCGTGGTGGCGTTTGATTTTGGTCTTGCTAACCGAGATGGCAATCTCTTGGAAGTGATCGTCATGCAATTTCAAAAGCCAGTGGTCGCCGAGATCATGTTTTGCTGTTTGTCTGCCAGCCTTTCTTAGCTCGATGATTTGATTAACTGATATGGATGCGCAGTCGCGTCTGCCAGTCAAAGAAAATAACTTCTCCACATAGTTACTAAACTTTGGAAAACTCTCTTCAACGATGTCGGGAAGATCGTCCAAATTGAAATCGTCATTCGAACCTATTTCTCCAAACTCTTCAGGGATGCCAGGAATTTTATCGTTGCTCATACGGCACCCGTTTTCAGGACTGGCCGACTTGCTTTGACTCGCTCAGCGATGAATTCGGCTACATCACTTTCGAGCCAGCCGACACTCCTTGCGCCGATTTTTATCGGAGGTTTGAACTTACCTTCTTTGATCAATAAATAGAATGCACTGCGCGAAATCGAAATCTTTTTCAATATTTCGCGCATGCGTAAAAGGGATTGTGCGCTCATGTCTTTGTAACTCCATCTAAGTTTAAGGAGTTCAGATACTGGGCTTCTTTTATCTCGTTTGTAAGTGTATGAAAAGTACGCCTAGTTACTAACCACTTTTTTAGTAGTGACCTAATTTTTTTAGCGTGCTGCGGATTGACCTTTTTCGTCCGTCTATATCCGTTAAATTAATCTTTTCTATTTTGTGGGATTGGGGTGTTGCTCCCCACCTCGCTTCATAGGCTTTATCAATAGCGTTCTTTTTTGCTTTTTTTAACGATCTTGTCGCTTCAGCTTGGGTGAGATTGCTATCTGTAGTACGACATGAGTACTCTTTCATTTGCGCTAGGTACGCAATGACTGCAGGATCGGCATAAGGATCCTTTGTAGGCCTTCTATTTCTAGCTTTTAGCCGAAAAGCATGGTCCAAGCTAGGTTCGTCACCATTCAAAGTTCTTGCAAGTGCGTAAGCAATAAACTGTAAAAATTCTATTGATGGTCTGCCTTCCGCTATGTGTTTTGCTCCAGTCTCAAGCACCCATCTTGCCTTTTCATTTAGGGAAATATCCCCCGGGCTTAATTTATAAGAAATTAATTCTTTGATTGAAAATTTAAGAAGCTCGACATCCAAAAAATAAACGGAATCCAAGGGTTCGTTTTCAATAGTTAAAATTTCGTCTGCTAATTTCTCAATGCTGGTCTTCATGCTGCCCGTCCAAATTTCCCAGCAATGACGTTTCCGCAAGCTACCGCATCTAAGTAGTCGGCATATTGTTGCATCATTATTTTGCGCTCACTTTTGAACTCTGCTCGGTCGTACGCTTCGCCGTATGCATCGCCCGATTGGTGGGAGAGCTGTCGATCAACGACCTCATGTCGGTAACCTAGACGTTCTTTGATAACGCCCATTGCTAGCGATCTAAATCCGTGACCGGTCATTTGGCCGCTATAGCCCATGCGTTTGAGCGCTGCCAGAATTCCCCAATTGCTTGCTGGCCGCTCATGGTCGTTTCGATTTGGAAATAGATAAATGTTTCCGCCGGTGATTGCGTGAAGCTCCCGAAGCAATTTCCACCCCTGCTTTGGAAGGAAGACATGATGGTCTACTTTGCGAGGATTCAATTTCCGCTTGCCCATTTTCATGCGCTGCCAAGGTATAACCCATTCCTCTTTATCCAGATCGATCTCACTCCACACGGTCTCCGTTAATTCACTTGTTCGTACAAAAACGAGCATCATTAGTCGAACTAAGACACGTGTCGGCGTGAACATGTTGAATTCGTTCTTTTCAAGAGCGCGGATAAATTCCGGCAGATCGTCGGCTGAGATCGCTGCATGGTGACCTCTGGCTGAAGGTTTAAGCGCTCCGCGCAGACTTGGTACTGGATCATGCTCTGCGATTCCAGAGGCAATAGCGTAACGAAACACTTGTCCGCAAACTTGAGCCTGCCGCTTAGCCATCTCTATAGCACCGCGTTTTTCGATTTGTTTCAGCATGTCGAGAATTGTCGGCGCTTTAATGCTTGCGATTGGATGATTCCCAATTAGCGGAAATACGTCTTTTTCCAATCTATGCAATACGTTTATCGCCGTACGTGGTTGCCACGATTCTAGTTTGTTGGAGTGCCAATCTCGTGCGACTGACTCAAAGGTATTCGCTGCTGCAATGCCCCTAGCAGTTCTGGCGATGCGTTTTGCTTGCGCGGGGTCTATACCCGTCGCTAGTTGTTTGCGTGCTGCTGTGCGCTTCTCACGAGCTTCAGCGAGAGATGTTTCTGGGTAGGCACCGAAAGCAAGGCGGCTTTCCTTGCCGTTTGCTTGTTTGAATTTCATGCGCCAAAGTTTGGAGCCGGTCGGCATGACTTCTAAGTAGAGGCCGCCACCGTCAGCTATTTTGTACGAAGTGTCTTTGGGCTTGCTGTTTCTTGCCTGTGTGTCGGTTAGAGGAACCACGATTCTAGGCATTATGGGGGCATCCGTTCTTCTTGTTAGGGGGCATGCTCCCAAGGTTGCCCCCAAAAATGTCGGATGTCAATGAACTGTAAAGGACGCAGAAAAACAAAAAACCCGCGTCAGCACAGGGCTAGAGGCGGGTTATTGAACGTTGCAGGACTTCTTGAAACGTGTTCTTGGTGGTGATAGGTGGATTTGAACCACCGACCCCAGCATTATGAGTGCTGTGCTCTAACCAACTGAGCTATATCACCAGATAGCCGAAAATTATCGTGTTTTTGGCCGCCGATGTCAATACGAAAATGCGGGCATTGCCGGCTTGGCAAGTGAAATAAGCTTGTTTCATTTGCCGGCAAGATGTTTGGTGAATGCGGGAAGTAGAGCGAGTTATCGGGCTTTCCGGCACGAACAGCCTTATTTTTCGGCTTGGATGGCTTGCCGGATTTCCTGCAAAACCAGCGCGGGCGCATCAGCTGCCAGGCAGTCCACCACATGCCGTTCCGGCATCGAGCGCAGCCAGGTCAGTTGGCGTTTCGCGAGCTGGCGCGTGGCGGCGATGCCTTTTTCGCGCAGTTCCGCCGGACCGTACAGGCCGTCCAGATATTCCCAGGTTTGCCGGTAGCCGACGCAGCGCATCGATGGCAGATTCGGATGCAGGTCGCCGCGTGCGCGCAGCGTTTTCACTTCGTCGATCAGGCTGCCGCCTTTCAGCATCGCATCGAAACGGGCGGCGATGCGTGCATGCAGCACGCTGCGGTCCGATGGTTCGAGTGCGATGGAGAGCAGCGCGAAGGGCAACGCGATTTTCGGCGCTTTTTCCAGCAGCATGGACATCGGCTGGCCGGTGAGCATGAAGATTTCCAGCGCGCGCTGGATACGTTGCGAATCGTTCGGCTTCAGGCGCGCCGCAGTGACCGGATCGATATGCGCCAGACGAGCGTGCAGTGCCGGTGTGCCAAGGGCGGCATCTTCCGCATCGAGTGCTGCGCGGATGGCGGTATCGGCCTGCGGCAGATCGTCGAGTCCATCCTTCAATCCCTTGAAATACAGCATCGTGCCGCCGACCAGCAACGGCAGTTTGCCGCGCGCGGTGATGTCGCCGACGAGACGGATCGCGTCGTTGCGGAACTGCATGACGGAGTAGGAATCGGTCGGGTCGAGAATATCGATCAGATGATGCGGCACGCTGGCCAATTCATCCGCGGTCGGTTTGGCGGTGCCGATATCCATGCCGCGATAGACGAGCGCGGAATCGACGGAGATGATTTCCGATGGAATGTGCGCGGCGATTTCCAGCGCGGCGGCAGTCTTGCCGGACGCGGTGGGGCCCATGATGGCGACGGCGAGTGATTTGGCGATCGTTGCGGTCATGCGAATACGCGTAAGGGCAGGACGCTGTGCATCGATGTCATTGTCCGCGCTGGAACAGCTTGTCCAGATCGGACAGCCCCAGTTGCACCCAGGTCGGCCGGCCGTGATTGCACTGGTCTGCCCGTTCGGTCGCTTCCATCTGGCGCAGCAGCGCATTCATTTCCGGCACGGTTAATGTGCGATTGGCGCGTACGGAGGTATGGCAGGCCAGCGTGCCGAGCAGTTCGTTGCGTCGTTCGACCAGCACGCGCGAACCGCCGAATTCGCGCACGTCGCGCAGCACGTCGCGCGCGAGGGTTTGCGCGTCGGCATTTTTCAGCAGAGCGGGGACGGCGCGCACGGCGAGCGTGGTGGGCGACAGCGCGGCGATGTCGAAACCGAGCGAACGCAGGATGTCCTGGTTCTCTTCTGCGGTGCCGACTTCCACGCCATCGGCGTAAAAGGTGATCGGGATCAGCAGCGGCTGCACATGCATCGCATTGTCGTCCAGTGCGTTCTTCAACTGTTCGTACAGGATGCGTTCATGCGCGGCGTGCATGTCGATCAGCACCAGCCCCTTGGCGTTCTGCGCGAGGACAAAGATGCCGTGCAGTTGCGCCAGCGCGAAACCGAGCGGGAATTCATCGTCGGGCAAGGTTGCTGCGGCGTTGCCGTTTGCGAAGCCGGGGAATGCGGTGCCGTTGGCGCTGCTGCCGTTGCCGGAAATCGATGCCGCGTCATCGCCGGCAAACAATGCGCCGTAATGGGCGGTCGTTTGCGCAACGCCCGATGCGGACTGGAACTGCGATGCAAATGAAGTCTGCTGCTGTTCGCGCAGCCATGGCAGAGCGCTCGACGGAGCGGGGGTCGGAGCGGGCGATGCGCCGAATGCGGTGGCGGAAGTTTGCGCGAGAGCGCGATGGACGGCGTGGAAGACGAATTGATGCACGGCGCGACTGTCGCGGAAGCGCACTTCGATCTTCGACGGATGCACGTTGACATCGACGAGAGACGGATCGAGATCGAGGCTGATGACATACGACGGATAGCGATCGCCGTGCAGCACATCCTGATAGGCGGAACGCACGGCGTGCGTGAGCAGTTTGTCGCGCACGAAGCGGCCGTTGACGTAGAAATATTGCGCATCGGCGCGCGCCTTCGATGCGGTCGGCAATCCGATGAATCCGTGCAGCTGAAGCGGACCGGCGGCTTCTTCCAGCGGCAGGCGCGCACCGGAGAATTCGCTGCCGAGAATATGTGCGCTGCGTTTGGCGACATCGTTGACGGCCCAGTGATCAATCGTCTTGCCGTTGTGCGAGAGCGAAAACGCGACGTCGGGGCGCGAGAGCGCGATGCGCCGCACGACTTCGGCGCAATGGCCGAATTCGGTCTGTTCTGTTTTCAGGAATTTGCGGCGTGCCGGCGTGTTGAAGTATAGGTCCTGCACATCGACCGTGGTGCCGGGTGAGCCGGATGACGGCGAGACGGCATGTTCGACCTTGCCGGCGGTTGTGTGCGTGCAGCCGATTTCCCATGCGTGATCGGCATCGGCGGTGCGCGACGTCAGTGTCAGTTGCGCGACGGATGCGATGGAGGCCAGCGCTTCGCCGCGAAAACCGAGCGTGGCGACATTTTCCAGTTCGGTCAGCGAGGCAATCTTGGATGTGGCGTGTCGCGCCAGCGCCAGCGGCAATTGTTCCGGCGTGATGCCGCGTCCGTTGTCGGTGATGGAGATGCGTTTGACGCCGCCCTGTTCGAGTCGCACAGTGATCTGCGTGGCGCCGGCATCCAGCGCATTCTCCAGCAATTCCTTGACGACGGCGGAAGGACGCTCGACGACTTCGCCGGCGGCGATTTGCGAAATCAATTGATCGGACAGGGCCTGAATCGGACGGCCGGGTGCGGATGCGGGGAGATGCGATGCGTTCATCCGGCGATTATAACGTTGCGCCGGTATTGCCTGCTGCAACGATTGCAGGCGCACGCGGTCTCACGTTCCGGCGAACGAAGCGTGGTGTATGATTTCGCCGCCAACGAGGAAAATTATGGATTTCATGCAGTTTTTCGACATGATTTTGCATGTCGACAAGTATTTGGGAATGTTCATCGCGCAATACGGTTCGATGATTTATCTGGTTCTCTTCGCGATCATCTTTTGCGAAACCGGCCTCGTTGTTCTGCCTTTTCTGCCTGGCGACACGCTGCTGTTCATTGCGGGGGCATTCTGCGCTGCCGGCAGCATGCATGCGGGTTTGCTGGTCGGACTGCTGATCGCCGCCGCGATCCTGGGCAATACCGTGAATTACTGGATCGGCCATGCGATCGGCGAAAAGGTTTACACGCACGATTACCGCTGGCTGGATCGTCATGCGCTGCAACGCACGCACGCGTTCTATGAAAATCACGGTGGCAAGACGCTGGTGCTCGCGCGATTCGTACCGGTCGTGCGCACGTTTGCGCCGTTCGTTGCCGGCATTTCGCGCATGACGTTTGTGCGGTTCCAGTTATTCAACGGTACCGGCGCGATTCTATGGGTCGGTTTGCTGGTGGCCGGTGGCTATCTGTTCGGCAACATTCCGTTCATCCGCGATCACCTGAATGCGATCGTGCTGGTCGGCGTCGGCGCCGCAGCGATTCCGGTGATGCTGGGTGCGTTGTGGAAAGTCGGAAAGCGGCTGGCGAGGAAATGATCGCTGCCGGCTGAACATCGGCCGGCATGCAATCACAGCATGCCCTTGCAGTTTGTGACTTACAGCATGCGGCTTTTTGCCAGCGGAGGATTGTTGGCGAAGTATTTCTTGATGCCTTGCGTGACGGCTTCCGCCATGCGGTCCTGATAGGCGTCGTCGTTCAACCTGGCTTCTTCTTCCGGATTGGAGATGAACGCCGTCTCGATCAGGATGCTCGGAATGTCGGGCGCCTTCAATACTGCAAAGCCGGCCTGTTCCACTGCACCCTTGTGCAGGCGGTTGATGCCGCCGATTTCCTTCAGCACGGCATTGCCGAGTTTCAGGCTGTCGTTGATCTGCGCAGTGGTGGACAGGTCGAGCAGTACGCTGGCGAGCTGCTTGTCGTGATTCTTGATATTGGTGCCGCCGATCAGATCCGCGGCATTTTCCTTGTTCGCCAGCCAGCGCGCTGCAGTCGAGCTGGCGCCTTTTTCCGATAATGCGAAAACAGATGAGCCGTTGGCCGTCGGTTGCACGAACGCGTCGGCGTGGATCGATACGAACAGGTCGGCCTGCACCTTGCGCGCCTTCTGCACGCGCACATGCAGCGGCACGAAATAATCGGCGTCGCGCGTCAGCATCACGCGGATGTTCGGCTGCTGCTCGAGCTTGGCCTTGAGCCGCTTGGCAATCGAGAGCACGACGTGTTTTTCGTAGCTTCCGCGTTTGCCGATGGCGCCCGGATCTTCGCCGCCGTGGCCGGGATCCAGCGCGATGGTGAGCATGCGCGTGACTTGCGGCGGACGTTCCGATTTGGGCCCGGCGTAGGGCGGCTCGACCTGTGCGGTTGGCGGCGGCATGGTTGTGGCCGGTTCGTCGGTGGACCATTGTCCTTTTTCGATCAGCGCGGCAATCGGGTCCGGCGGATTGACCGGATACAGATCGAACACCAGCCGGTGCTGATATTCGCCGACCGGCGCCAGCGTGAAGACTTGCGGATTGACCTCTTCCTTGAGATCGAACACCAGACGCACGACGTTCGGCTGATTCTGGCCGACGCGGATCTGCTTGATGTAGGGATCGTTCGAGTGAACCTTGGCAACCAGACTTTTCAGCGTCGGATTCAGATCGATGCCTTCGACATCGACCACCAGCCGTTCGGGATTCTTGATGATGAAATGCCGGGTTTTCAGATTGGCGTCGTTCTCCAGCGTGACGCGCGTGTAATCCTCGGCAGGCCAGACGCGTACTGCAAGAATTTGCGCAGCGCGCGCGGTGATGGGGGACAACAGCGAGATCAGCAGCGTGCCGCCGGCCTTGAGAACCGTGCGGCGCGTTTTCGCGTTCACAGGTTGGGAGCGAACTTTAAGCGATTCAGACATTCAGCACCTTGATCGGACAACGCCTGCAATTTTACATCACGCCCTTCACCGGCGACGGCGAGTGAAATGCTGATGTCAGGTGGCGGTAACACTTTTTCAGCCTTTTCCGGCCATTCGATCACGCAGATCGTCTGCCGATTGAAATGGTCGCGAAAACCGGCATCGAGAAATTCTTCATCGCTGGCCATCCGATACAGATCGAAATGTATCAGGCTGACGGTTTGTCCGGCCAGATCGATCGTATACGGTTCGGCCAGTGTGTAGGTCGGGCTTTTGACGTGCCCCTGATGGCCGAGCGCATGCAGCATGGCGCGCGTCAGCGCCGTTTTGCCCACGCCCAGATCGCCGTGCAGGTAAATCGTCAAACCGGGCGACAGCGCGTGACCAATCGATGCACCCAGTGCAAGTGTGCCGGCTTCTTCATGCAGGTGAACGGTGATGGGATGCATAGTCAGTGAATCTTCGCGGTGCCGACAGGGCACTCATACGAGTGGTTTGCGTCAGGGGAGTTCCGTTGAATCGTCTGCATGGTACGCGAACCGTCAGCTGGTCAGTGCCAGCCACACCGGTAATGTGCCCATCGATATCAGGGTGCCGGCCGAAATAAGGAACGCCACCAGCGGCCCGTTGCCGCCCATGCGCACCGCCAGCACATAGGCGCTGGAAGCGGTCGGCAGCGCGGCAAAGATCACGGCCAGTTGCAGATGCAGCGGCGACAATCCGATCCACGCTCCCAGCGCATACGCAATGACCGGCATCGCCACGAGTTTGACGAAGATGAAATAGGCGGCGATGCCTTTGGATGCATGCAGGCCGGTCATGCGCAGGCCGGCGCCGACCATCATCAGGCCGAGCGCGATGGAGGCATTGCCGAGGCGCGACAGAATCGCGTTCGCCACATCCGGAAGATGCAGGCCGAGCAGGTTGAACACGACGCCGCCGAGCGTTGCCATCAGCAGAGGATTTCTGATCAGCTCGCGCAACAGGCCGCCGTTCTTTTTTACCAGCGCATGCACCGCCGCCATGTTGGATAGCGGCACGGCGAAGCCGATCAGCAGCGCCATCATTGATGTGCCCTGTTCACCGCCGAGCCGGCTGGCAACGGCCAGCGCGATGTAGGAGTTGAAGCGGAACGCCGTCTGCACGCCCGATTCAAATGCCATCGGGCCCGATGTGAACAGCGGTTTTGCCAGCCAGCCGAGCAGGATGCCGCCGATCATGGCGGCCATTGCGACCTGCAGGAAGGCGCCGGTGGAGGCGAAATCGAGCGGCGCGCGCGAGGTGGAATAGAACAGCAGCGCGGGGAACAGCACGTAATAGATCAGCTTCTCCATGCCGGTCCAGAAATCAGCTCCCCAATTGGTGATGCGCACGAGCACAAAACCGAAAAGAATCAGCGAAAAATCCGGCAGCAGGATATTGACGATATACATGGTGGCGAGCGTTATGCCGTTTCGATGCTGCGTGAAAACGGCGATGGTTATGTCAGGGGGGAGAACGCCGGCAGTCCGGCGTGCCTGCCGCAATCATTTCAGTGCAGTTGCAATGTCGTTGTCGTCGTCATTGTATATATCGCACGCTCATTTCAGGAGCCGCGCCAGCTCCACGGCGGTCTTCACGTTCATCTTGTCGAAGATATGCGCGCGGTGCACTTCCACCGTGCGCATGCTGATTCCCAGTTTGTCCGCGATCACCTTGTTCATTTTTCCTTCGAGGATCAGGTCTAGCACTTCGCGCTCGCGTCCCGACAATGCCGACAGGCGCGTGCGGATGGCACTGCCGGCTGCAGCCTGCTCGGACGACAGCAGCGCTTCCTGGATGCGATCCATCAGCTTGTTGTCGTTGAACGGTTTCTCGAAAAAATCGAAGGCGCCGCGTTTGAGCGCATCGACTGCCATCGGCACATCGCCATGGCCGGTCAGGAAAATCACGGGGAATACCTGCGTCAGTCCGCGCGCGGCGAGCAGGTCGAACAGTGCAACGCCGCTGATATCGGGCATGCGCACGTCGAGCAGCACGCATTGTCCTTGCGTGCCGGTGCGCGCCATGCCGTCGAGCGCGGCGAGAAATGCCTTGCCGCTGTCGTGGGCCGTCGCGGCGATGCCGCGCGATTTGGCCAGCCACATCAGCGAGTCGCGGATTGCTTCTTCGTCGTCAATAATGTGCAGCATCTTGTCCTGTCAGTCTGCGCCCGGTTTGCCGTCAGGCTGTGCATGTGCAATCGGCCGGCTTGTTCGCGGCGCATCCGGCGCCGCGCGATGGGCAGTGCAGCCGGTGAAGTATCAAAACGCCATTATCGCGTTTTTCTTCACGGCGGTTTGCAGGCATTGTCCGGTTGATCGCCTTATTTTGCAACGCCGGCGGCGAGCGCAGGCAGCGAGAAACGGAAGACGGTGCCGCCACCCGGATTGTCCGCGTGCGTGAGCGTGCCGCCATGGAATTCAATCGCGGTGCGGCAAATGCTCAATCCCATCCCCATGCCGTCCGCCTTGGTCGAAAAGAACGGTGAATAAAGGCGTTCGGCCACTTCCGGCGGAATGCCGTGCCCGTGATCGCTGATCGAGACGACGATGCCGGATGGTGCGGCGCGGTCGACGCTGGCGGCGATGTCCAGGATGCGTTTTTCCGGCATCACGCCTTGCATGGATTCGATCGCGTTGCGCGTCAGGTTGAGCAGCACCTGTTCCAGCAGGACGCGGTCGGCGAGCACCGGCGGCAGGTCGGCGGAAATGTCGGTGCGGATCGCGACGAAATATTGCTGCGCCTGCAGCTCGACCAGCGGCGCGACGCTTTCCATCAGTTCCGCGATGGTGATGGCGGTGCGCATCGGTTCGCGTCTTTTGACGAAGGTATGCACGCTGCGGATGATCTGGCCCGCGCGTTGCGCCTGCACGCTGGCTTTTTCCAGCGCGTGGGTCAGCATGGCGATATCCACGTCCGATTTTTCCGGGCGGTCGCGATCGAGCATGTTCAGTGCGCCGGTGGTGTAGCTGGAGATCGCGGCCAGCGGCTGGTTCAGTTCGTGCGCCAGCGTCGATGCGATTTCGCCCATCGTGGCAAGGCGCGCGCTGGCCTGCAGTTTTTCCTGCTGCTGGCGGTTCAGGTCTTCCACGCGCTTGCGGTCGGAGATGTCGAGGATCGAGCCCATCCAGCCGGTTTGCCTGCCTGCATCGTCCACCAGCGGCGATTCGAAAATCAGCACGGGGATGCGATTGCCGTCCGCATGCAGGAAGATCGTTTCGAAACCCTGCGGCGACATCGTGCCGGCCACAACCTGCGAGAAATGCTGTTGATATTCGGCCACGGCTTCGGGCGCCCAGTACGGCATGGGCGGCAGGCGGCCGACGATTTCTTCCGCCGCGATGCCGACCATGCGCGAGAAGGCCGGATTGACATAGGTGACGCGGCCGTCGAGATCGCGGGCGCGCAGGCCAGTGATCAGCGAATTCTCCATGGCGGTGCGGAAGGCGATCTGATTGCGCAGCGCGGTTTCGGCCGCCATGCGGCGATTGATGTCGCGCCACAGCGCGATCAGGCTCCAGATCAGGCCGAGCGACAGCAGGATGACGGTATCGACCAGCAGGCTCGGCAGCAGTTTGGGCGCGCTCTTGATGCTGTTGGTGGTCAGCAGCAGCGAAACGCCGGCCAGATTGAGCGCGCGCCGGTGCGTGTACACGCCGCGTCCGGCGCCGCCCGATGCGCGTTTGTGGATGACCGTGCCGTTGATGTCGGTCAGCGCGATTTCATTGTCCTGGGCAAACCACCACGGCACGATGTCGTCGAGAATGCTGGAGGCGAGATAGCTGACGACGATGCTGCCGGTATAGCGGCTATCGACGAAAAGCGGCACGTGATAGTCGATCATGACGGGGCCGGTAATATCCGGCGCCGGCTGGCTGTACAGCGCCGTGCGGGTTGCGCGCGCGCGTTCTTCGGCGATCTTCGACGGTGCTGACAGTTCCTTGTACGACATCAGGGTTTCGTCGGTGGAAGTCAGCAGCCGACCACTGGCATCGAGCTGGATGATGCGGTGGATCTCGTGATTGTTGCGGATCAGGCTTTCCATGCGATCCTGCAGGCGCGCGCCATGCAGGTAGCCGGCCACGATTTCCGTTCCCATCAGATTCAGGCTTTCTTCATTGCGCTGCAGTTGAAAGCGGATGGTCTGCTCGACCCAGAGTGAATCGGCGATCAGCTGTTCCTGGCGCTCGGCGGTTTCCTGCCGTTTTTCGTGCAGCGGCAGCCAGATCAGCGTGGTCAGGAACAGCAGCGCGATGAAGAGCGGCAGCAGCCAGCGCCATGCCTGTTTGCGACCGGGAAAACCGAAGCCGGCGGAGCGGGGTTGATTTGATATCATAAACAGTCGGATGAATCCGGTTCCCTGTCAGAGGGGCGGCGTGCGTTGCCGATCGTGCGCGGTGCGCGCCTCGATCGATGTATTTTGCCGCAGGCGTGCCGTCAATGCAGGCAGGCGGCATGAAGATGCCGCGATTTCCTGCCGGATAATGTGGTTATCCACACTTGTGAGCGGCCCGGCGACTGCGCATAGTATCAATAAAATCAAAACGAGAGACTGCTCGATCGCGCAATGAAAACTGTAACGAAACTGCATCTGCTTCTGCTCGCCCTGACGCTGCCGCTGACGGCCGCAACGGCTTCCGCGCAAACGACGGTCATCAAGTTCAGCCATGTTGCGCCTGCCGACACGCCCAAGGGCAAGGCCGCGCTGCGCTTCAAGGCATTGGTCGAGCAGGCGAGCCGGAACCGCGTGCGGGTCGATGTTTACCCGAACAACCAGCTTTACCGGGAATCCGATGAGCTGGAGGCGCTGCAACTCGGTGCGGTGCAGATGCTGGCGCCCCCGCTGGTCAAGCTGGCGCAATCCGGCGTGCGGGAATTCGAAGTGTTCGATCTTCCCTATGTATTTTCCGACAACGCCGCGGTCGCGCGCGTGACTGACGGTCCGCTCGGCAGAAGCATGCTCAACCGGCTGGAAGCCAAGGGCATGGTCGGTCTGGCGTACTGGAACAAGGGCTTCAAGGTCATGTCCGCCAGCAAACCGTTGCACATGCCGGCCGATTTTGCCGGATTGAAGATGCGGATTCATTCATCCGGCGTGCTCGATGCGCAAATGGATGCGCTGGGCGCCGTGCCGCAAATGCTGGATGCCGGCGAGGTGTATCCGGCGCTGAAAGCCGGCCTGATCGATGGCACGGAAAGCGTGCCGGCCACTTTCCTTGCGCAAAAATTATACGAAGTGCAGAATCACCTGACCGTGTCCAATCACGGTTATCTGGGCAGCGTCGTCATCGTCAACAAGAAATTCTGGGATGGTTTGCCTTCGGATCTGCGCGCGGTTATCGGCGATGCGATGCGTGATGCAACGGCATACGAGAATCTGCTGGCGGAACAGGAAAACGCCGCCGCGCTGGCGTGGCTGAAGAAGAACAGGAAAGTCAGAATTCATGTCATGACCGACAGGGAAACCGCGGCCTGGCGTCAGGCCTTGCTGCCGGTGCGCACCGAACTGGAAGGCCGTGTCGGCAAGGCAATCGTGATGGCCGTCACGGCAGAGGCCGAAAGACGGCGCATCGGCGGACGCTGACGTCGCCTGCAGCCGATTTCGATTGCTGCAATATTTTTCAAGTGCATGCGGTGGCAAATCCTGCAAAGATCGCCGCCTTCGCCGCGATTTGCAAAACGGGAAACGGATCACTGTTCATCTTTCTTGCAGGCAGGCGATAAAGTAGTTAGTCTTGTTCGCGCAAGCTTGGTGAAAGGTTCGGTTCATACAATGCAGGGCCTCGATGTCGCACGCAGTCGGTAATGCCGGTTGCCGTTTTTTCAAAAAATAATCAAGCAGGAGACAATCATGAAGAACACAATTCTGAAATCGCTGGCCGGTCTGGCCTTGCTGGCCGGTGCATTCGTTCAGGCGCATGCAGAACCATACCCGACCAAAACCATCACCATGGTGGTGCCGTTCGCCGCCGGCGGACCGACCGATACCGTGGCACGTCTGGTCGCGCAGTCGATGAGCACCACGCTGAAACAAACCATCATCGTTGAAAACGTCGGCGGCGCCGGCGGCACCATCGGCGCGGCGCGCGTGGCCAAATCGACGCCGGACGGCTACACGATCTTCCTGCACCACATCGGCATGTCGACCGCACCGTCGCTGTATCGCAAGCTGAGCTACAACGCCGTCGACGATTTCGAGCCGATCGGTCTGGTTACGGATGTGCCGATGACATTCATCGCACGTTCCAACTTTCCCGCCAAGGACATGAAGGAACTGCTGGCCTACGTCAAGGCCAACAAGTCCAAGGTGACCTACGCCAATGCCGGCATTGGTTCCGCATCACATCTGTGCGGCATGCTGTTCATGACGGCGATCGATACCGAACTGACCACCGTGCCGTACAAAGGCACGGGCCCTGCGATGAACGATCTGCTCGGCGGTCAGGTTGATTTCATGTGCGATCAAACGACCAACACCACCAGCCAGATCAAGAGTGGCAAGGTCAAGGCCTATGCCGTGACGACGAAGAAACGCGTGCCGTCGCTGTCGAATCTGCCGACGATGAACGAAGCCGGCTTGCCTGGTTTTGAAGTAGCCGTCTGGCACGGTCTGTACGCACCGAAAGGCACACCGAAACCGGTGATCGATTCGCTCGCATCGGCACTGCAGGTCGCGCTGAAGGATGCCACGGTCAAGCAGCGCTTTGCCGATCTGGGCACCGAACCGGTTGCCGCCGATCAGGCAACGCCTGAAGCATTGCGCGCGCACCTGAAATCCGAAATTGCGAAATGGGCGCCGATCATCAAAAAGGCGGGCGTCTACGCCGATTAAGGATCGCCGTATCCCTTGCGTCAACATGCCGAGCTGCAGCCTGCAGACTCGGCATTTATTTGTAGGCTGTCATTATTTGCCATCATCGATTCGATCTGACAGCCGGACGGCATCGTTCGGCAGCAGGCAGACCGGATAACAGTTTCAAGAGAAGGGGAAGCGATTTGCCATCATATATTCGACATCCGAAGGATTTCTGGACCGGCATCATATTTCTGTGTGTCGGCCTGGCGGCGGTCATCATCGGCCGGGACTATGCGATGGGAACGGCAGGCAGAATGGGACCGGCGTATTTTCCGACGGTTCTGGGCGGTTTGCTGAGCCTGATCGGTCTGGCCGCCGTGGTGCGGTCGTTCTTCCGCGAAGCGGGCGAGCCGATCGGCAAGTTCGCCATCAAGGAAACGATCCTGATTCTGTCCGGCGTCATGCTGTTTGCCTTCCTCGTCCGTGGCGCGGGGCTGGTCGTGGCAGTCATTGCAATCGTGCTGGTCAGTGCACTGGCGAGCACCAAGTTCAAATGGAAAAGCGGGATGTTGCTGGCGGCGGGACTGTCCGTATTCGCGATTCTGGTTTTCATCAAGTTGCTCGGCTTGCCGATCGCAATTTTCGGCCCATGGTTTGGCGGTTGATTCAACGACCTGCCGGCGCTTAAGGAAGAGGCAAGAAAAATGGAATTATTCGCTAATTTGGGATTGGGGTTCGATACGGCGCTGACGCTGACGAACCTGATGTACTGCCTGCTCGGCGTGTTTCTCGGCACGGCCGTCGGTGTCCTGCCCGGACTTGGTCCGACGGCAACGATTGCCATGCTGTTGCCGGCGACGTTTACGCTGCCGCCGATTTCGGCGCTGATCATGCTGGCGGGTATTTATTATGGCGCGCAATACGGCGGCTCGACGACGGCGATTCTGGTCAACCTGCCGGGCGAGTCGTCCTCCGTGGTGACGGCGATCGATGGCTACCAGATGGCGCGCCAGGGGCACGCAGGCAAGGCGCTGGCGACCGCCGCGATTGCGTCGTTCTTTGCGGGCACGGTAGCAACGGTGCTGCTCGCACTGTTTGCACCGCCGCTGGCCGATCTGGCGCTGAAGTTCGGTCCTGCCGAATACTTCTCGCTGATGGTGCTGGGTCTGGTTGCCTCCGTCGTGCTGGCCAGCGGTTCGCTGCTCAACGCCATCGGCATGGTGCTGCTCGGTCTGCTGCTCGGCCTGATCGGTTCAGACGTGAATTCCGGCGCGGCGCGTTACACCTTCGATCTGCCTGAACTGGCAGACGGCATCAACTTTGTGATCGTCGCGATGGGCATGTTCGGCATCGGTGAAATCATCCGCAATCTGGAGCACGAGGAAACGCGCTCGCTGGTGATGAAAAAAGTGTCCGGCCTGATGCTGACCAAGGAAGATTTCAAGCGCGTCATTGCGCCGATTTTCCGCGGGACTGCGCTCGGTGCTGCACTCGGCATTCTGCCGGGCGGCGGCGCGATGCTGGCATCGTTCTCCGCATATTCGATCGAAAAGAAAATCTCGAAAAACTCGAAGCAGTTCGGCAAGGGTGCGATCGAAGGCGTGGCGGCGCCGGAAGCGGCGAACAATGCCGGTGCGCAGACATCGTTCATTCCGATGCTGACGCTCGGCATTCCGTCGAATCCGGTGATGGCGCTGATGATCGGCGCGATGATCATTCAGGGCATTCAGCCGGGACCTGCGGTGATGACGGAACAACCGACCTTGTTCTGGGGTTTGATCGCATCGATGTGGATCGGAAATTTCTTCCTGATCGTGTTGAATCTGCCGATGATCGGGCTGTGGGTGCGCATGATCACGGTGCCTTATCACCATCTTTTTCCGGCGATTCTGATGTTCTGCGCGATCGGTGTTTTCAGTTTGAACAACAGCGATTTCGATGTCTATTTGATGGCGTTATTCGGATTGTTCGGTTATATTTGCGCAAAGCTGGAAGCCGAACCGGCCCCGATGCTGCTGGGTTTTATCATCGGGCCGATGATGGAAGAATATCTGCGCCGCGCATTGTTGCTGTCGCACAGCGATCCGCTGGTATTCGTGCAGCGACCGATCAGTGCGGTGATGCTGGGTATGGCGGTTCTGGCGCTGGTGGTGGTTCTGCTGCCGGCATTGCGCAAGAAGCGAGAGGAAGCATTCAAAGAAGAATAAAGGCTTGGCGCGTCATCCGGGCAGGCAGGACGGATGGCAGTGCCGATAAGCCGAGGAGACATGCGTTCACATGAAGTCGTTGGGGAGCAATCCATCAAACGGCCGGGACGCAAGGCAATATTCAGGGCGCGTCGCAAGACGCGCCCTTTTTATTTGGCCGGTGTCGTTGCACAGCTTGGCAAGGTACGGCAAGCATAAATTGCATTTCTGTAGCGCCTTCGCGACGAAGCCGCGGTGTGCCGGATAAGCGCTTGATTTAGCCGAAACGGCTTCCTATAATTGGCTCCCTTGCGGCGGAGGCCTTGCCGCAACGCTCAACGGAATCGGTAGCGCAAGCATACACACACGGCGTCGATGCCGGGCCAGCAGGGGAGACCTGTATCGATAACAGCTGCGATACCAGTCTATACGCAGCGTGGTACAGCAGCAGTATTTGAGGGCGCATCGGATGATGCGCCTTTTTTGTTTTATGCTTCGGGTTTACGCCACTCATTCCTTTGTCCCATGCGCAATGCCGGCACCGATCATTTGTTTTCCGCCATCGTCGAAACATCGTTCGGCGCAATCGGCATCCGCACCGAAAGCGGCGTGCTGCGCGAGCTTGTTTATCTGCCGGCAACCTTCGATGAAAAAAAGCCGGGCGATGCCTTGTCCGAACGCGTCGCACGCCAGGTCGAACGTTACCTGAGTGATCCCGATTTTCGTTTCGATCTGCCGCTGGCGTCGGTCGGTACCGTATTCCAGCAAAAGGTATGGGAAGCCATCTCGTCGATTCCGCGCGGGAAGGTGCTCACCTATGGCGACATCGCAAGGCGCATCCGGTCCGCACCGCGCGCAGTGGGCCAGGCATGCGGCGCCAACTGGTTTCCGCTGGTAATTCCTTGTCATCGCGTGACGGCTGCCAACGGTCTCGGCGGGTTTTCGCATGACGATGACGAAACTGGTTTCCACCTGGGCGTCAAACGCTGGCTGCTGGCGCATGAAATGGCCGAAGGCTATCGATGAGCGACGATGTGCTGACCAGTCAGGCGGATATCGATGAATTCTGCGATACCTTATGGCTGGAAGACGGTCTCGCAAAAAATTCTCTGGAAGCCTATCGGCGCGATCTGCGGCTTTTTGCCGTCTGGCTGCAGGCCGAGCGCGGCAAGGTTTTGCTGGCCGCGCAGGCGGATGACCTGAACGCGTATTTCTTTGCACGCCATGCGACAACCAAGGCGACCTCTTCGAACCGGCGCCTCGCGGTACTCAAACGGTTCTATCAACTGGCATTGCGGCAAAACAGGATCAGCAACGATCCCTGCCTGAGAATACGTTCCGCGCGCCAGCCGCCGCGCATGCCGAAAGTCTTGTCGGAAGCACAGGTGGAAGCGCTGCTCGCCGCGCCCGATCCCGGCACGCCGCTCGGATTGCGCGATCGCACGATGCTGGAACTGATGTACGCCAGCGGCTTGCGCGTGACCGAACTGGTGCTGCTGAAATCTGTGGAAGTCGGCATGAACGAGGGCGTGTTGCGCATCACCGGCAAGGGCGGCAAGACGCGGCTGGTGCCGTTCGGCGAGGAAGCGCGCGCCTGGATAGAACGTTATTTGAAGGAAGCGCGTCCGGCGATCCTGAACGGCCAAATCGACGACGCGCTGTTCGTCACCGCACGCGGCGGCCCGATGACGCGGCAGATGTTCTGGACGCTGATCAAGAAACACGCAGCGGCAGCCGATATCAACGCGCCGCTGTCGCCGCATACCTTGCGCCACGCGTTCGCCACTCATCTGCTCAATCACGGCGCCGATTTGCGGGTGGTACAACTGCTGCTCGGTCATGCGGATATTTCGACTACGCAGATTTACACGCATGTGGCGCGCGAACGCCTGAAGCACCTGCATCAAATGCACCATCCGCGCGGGTAGATTGCCGAAATTGCCTTGCGTTGAGGATATTTGCGCGAAATATCCGGGTTTTATGCGCCGAGAACCCAACTTGTTTTGCATTGCGGAAACGCGCATTTCTTCGCTGCCGCGGCGCAGCGCAGTCATCGGCATGCTAGCATTCGTCTCATTGCCGCAGCAGGAACAGGTTGCGGCCCGAAGCGGATTCAACACCATCACCTCTGGTGCCACGGCAGGCTGATTTGCCTGCCGAGATGACGCGGTTGCAGCAAGACCCGTCCCCCCACAAACACCTACATCAAAGAGCGATCACTTGGCCAAACCAAATTTCCAGTACGAAAAGCGTCAGAAGGAACTTGAGAAGAAAAGAAAGAAAGAAGAAAAGCTCAAGCGCAAGGCAGAGAAGGGCAACGTCGCCGATGACGGCACGGCCGCACCTGAAGACGACGATGCGGAAGATGCTGCCGAAGCGGGCGATGCGACCGGCACCGATCAGACGGAGAAATAAGCAGTAAGTGCAGGTACCAGCACCAGCCTGAAGCGTTCAGTCGATGGCCGGTGCCGGGATCTCCGGCGACGCGGCCGATGCATTGTCGTGCAACAGTATGCGCACCAGCACCAGCCCGTGGTCCGATGCATGCGGTTGCCGGAAGATCATGTGATCGTTCAGATACATCACTTCCACCACTTCACCGATCGCCGCGCGCGAAGCCGGATTGAATTCTTCCGATACCAGGATGTGATCGATCGTCTCGTAATTGCCATCGTGAATATGCGTATAGCCGACATCGCGCAACGGATCGCGGCGCGACTGGATACGGTAGCTTTCGAACAGCCGGTCGTCGACGCCATCAACCGGATATTTCCCCAGTCCCATTACCATCTGTGTCGAGATCGCATCGGCTACATCATTGAAGTCGCCCATGACGACGACCGGCAGGCGCTTCTTACTGTCCAGTCCGGCAAGCAGGTAACGCAAACCGAGCGCATCGGTGCCCCGGCGGATCAGCGAGCGCAGCATCGCAATCCCGGTCTGGTCGGGATGCATGTCGCTCGCATCGTTGCGATAATCGGGCAATTTTGATTTGAGATGACAGACGAAGACATTGACCGATAATGCAGGCGAAACGTCAATCTGCGCATGCAGGACAGGCCGCGTGAAATGCGTGAGCGCATGATCGACACCGGGCAGCGCGATCGAAAGATTGTGCGGCAAACTGCTGGAGATGGAAGCGCCGGCCGCAACCGGCAGGCGCGAAATCAGGGCAACGCTCGGCGTCAGATGATCGGCTGACGATTCGGGGTCGAAGCCGACATGATGCGCGTCGCGATAATGTTGCGTCCTGGCGAGCACATCCTTGAGCGCCGCCTGCGAAAAAATTTCCTGCAGCCCGATCACATCCGCATCGAGCCGGTCGAGCTGCTGTGCGATCCACACGATCTTGGCTTCGTATTCTTCTGCGGAATACGGAATCTGATCCGCGTAATATTTCACGCCCGGCAATGCCAGGTTGCAGACATTGAAGGTCGCAAAACGAAGTTCTTGTTGCATAATGTGCTCCAAATTTTAAGTTGAGCGTATCACGCATGGCAAAAAAAGAGCACATTTCCGAGACGCCTGCGACCCAGTGGCTGCGTCGTCACGGCATTGCTTTTTCCGAGCATCCTTACGACTATGAAGAGCATGGCGGCACCACTGTTTCCGCTCGCAAGCTGGGTGTGGACGAGCATCATGTCGTCAAGACACTGGTGATGCAGGACGAGGCAGCAAAGCCGATGCTGGTATTGATGCACGGCGATCGCAAGGTATCGACCAAGAATCTTGCGCGTCAGATCGGCTGCAAATCGGTCGAGCCGTGCAAGCCGGATGTGGCGAACCGGCATTCAGGTTATCTGATTGGCGGCACGTCGCCGTTCGGCACGCGCAAGACGATGCCTGTGTACGTCGAGCAAGGCATCCTGACATTGGAAAAGATATACATCAACGGCGGACGGCGCGGTTATCTGGTCGGCATTGCGCCGGCCGTCCTCACAGACAGTCTGGCGGCACAAGCGGTACAGTGCGCACTGGAAGAATGAACGGGAAGATCGCCATGCGTAGCGATCGATGCTGCTTAGGCAGCGAATAATGAAAAGGTTGGCATGAATACAGTTCTGTTTGCAATCGGCGGTTACCTGATCGGCTCGATTTCGTTTGCGGTTATCGTCAGCAAGTTGTTCAGGCTGGCCGATCCGCGCAGCTATGGATCGAAAAATCCGGGTGCGACCAATGTGCTGCGCAGCGGCAACAAGAAGGCCGCGATCCTGACATTGATCGGCGATGGCGCAAAAGGATTTGTCGCCGTGTGGCTGGTCAAACATTTCGGCCCGGATCTGGGCGTGCAGGAAAGCGGCGTTGCACTGGTGGCGATCGCGGTCTTTCTCGGTCATTTGTGGCCGGTGTTCTTCCGCTTCGTCGGCGGCAAGGGCGTGGCGACGGCTCTCGGCGTACTGCTTGCGCTCAATGGCTGGCTCGGTCTGGCGACTCTGGTCACGTGGCTGATCATTGCCTATGCTTTTCGCTACTCGTCACTGGCAGCGTTGATCGCGAGCATCTTTGCGCCGTTTTACTACGGCCTGATGTTCGGACCGGATGTGATTTTGCTGGCGGTGCTGGCGATGAGTTGCCTGCTGGTTTATCGACATGCGAAGAACATCGGGAATCTGCTGGCAGGGAAAGAAAGCCGGATCGGGAGCAAGAAAAAATAATGGAGTGCCGTTTTATTTTCTGCTGTGCATCTTCTGCTGTGGCATGGAATTGCCTGACCGTCAAAGCGGACATCGCTTTGGCAGGCATGCGCCGACATTTGCAGCGTGGGGCAGAAACAAAAAAGCCCGCGACCAAAAGGTAGCAGGCTTGATATGAGGGTTTCGCCAGTCCTATAGTGGAAAGTGCAAAACCTGGGCGAGTTAACTCACCGCGTACAGAGCATGCTCTCATTAAGAAGAATATGCAATCCTTTTATTAGTTGCCTGCGATACAACTACGGCTGAATATTTCCCAATGCCCTTGCCACGCTATTAACAAGTTCATCTGTATGAAACGGCTTCTTCAGAATTGAACAGACAGGTAAACCCTTCAAATCGCCAGGAAGCGTGCTCATCATAATCATCGGTATACTAGTGGACGATGATCGCTGATTATGCGATGACAGAGCGCGGTCGCCACGAGTGACAGTAGCCTGAATAACGGCTGATAACAATGAAAGCGGTAAATGCAAAAGTTCAACGCAACCAAAGAGCTTGCTGCCTTGATTCATGCTCATCAGGAAGCGCTCCTGTCTTACTGGCGCATGAAGGTTCGTGAGTTGCCGGCAGCCAGGCTTTTGAATAAACCGGCTTTAAACGATCACATCCCTGTATTGCTCAATGAACTGGCATCCACTCTGGCGCTTGCGGACAATGACGCAATTTTTTCGCAGATCACTGAAGGTTCGTCGACGACACACGGACTTCAACGTCTGGAAAACGGATTTGAAGTTGAAGAAGTGGTGGCCGAATACAATATCCTGCGCAATTGCATTCACGAATTGGCCGAAAAGCATGACGTCATACTGGTTGGTAAGGCAGTTCAATTCCTGAACAATACCCTGGACGCAGCAATCGCTGCCGCCATTAAAGCGTATGTCGTGCAGCAAGCCATTGATACCCAGAGACGACGCGAGGATTATCTCGCCTTCATCGCTCATGATTTGCGCACGCCATTAAATGCAATTATTTTGTCCTCGCAACTCCTGGAAAGAGTGGCGTTGCAGGACAATCCACCCGTCGATCGCATCCATCGTTCACTCAAGACCCTGCAGCGTAACGCGGGTTATCTCACTACGCAGATCAACAAGATTCTGGAAGAGAACATCAATCTGGAAACCGAAACCGGCATCAAGCTTGAGCGCCGGCGATTCGATCTTTGGCCGTTGGTCGAATCCTTGGTATTTGATTTAAACCCTGTGGCAGGTTCCGGCAGCACGCGCATTTTCAACAATGTTTCCGAGGACCTGGTGATATTTGCCGATGCGTCTTTATTGCGTCGCGTGTTTCAAAATCTCATTGCCAACGCCATCAGGCACACGCCCGATGGCGAAATCGTGATTACGGCCAACAGGGTTGGCGCTTTGGTGGAGTGCGCAGTCACTGACAACGGGAGCGGAATTTCGGAAGATCGACTCGGGCACGTGTTTGAAAAGCTTGAAACCGAGGGCATCGATTTAGCCGATATGGGTTTGGGACTCACCATCTGCAAAACGTTTATCGAAGCGCATGGCGGAACGGTTGCCGTGAAAAGTCAGGTTGGTCAGGGCGCCAGTTTTTATTTCACGTTGCCGGATGCCGGACAATAATCCTGCAACCGGCCGCATCTGAGGTGTGACGTCCAATCCCGATTTGCACGCGTTTTCCGACAACATGGGGCGTCACTCATTTTTAGGAATGGCAACCAAGGCCTCAGTGGAGCAAGAAGTCTGCTCGCGGCCAATTCCGGGAAATCGATAACGAAATTGTTATGTCAATGCCTGTTTGAGCCTCAGCGCCAGACGTCTCGCATCCTTCTCATCGACAACATTGGCAAAGCCCAGCAACAGTCCTTGCTGTGGTTTTGCATTGATGTACCAGCGCGACAAGGGATGCATGGCCAAACCCAGTTCGCGTGCACGGTCCGCCAATAGAACATCGTCTTCGTGATCAGCCAGCTTCGCCAGCATATGCAACCCACCCGGTCGCAAATCTATCCTGATGCGATCACCTAACACTTCCTGAAAAACACGCTGCGTTACCGCTCGACGCTCTGCATAGAGCAGGCGCATTTTTTTCAGATGTCGCGAGAAATGACCTTCGGCGATAAAGTCGGCAACGCCTGCCTGGAACAGATACGGGCAGCCTGCGTTCAAGTTATTGGCAACTGCCTGGAAGCGTGCAAGCACACTGACAGGTGCAACCACATACGCCAGTCGCAAACCCGGGAACATCACCTTGCTGAAAGTACCGCTGTAGATGACGCGATCATTGCGATCCAGACTTTTCAGCGCAGGCAGCGGCCGTCCCTGATAACGGAATTCACTGTCGTAATCGTCTTCAATAATCCAGCTGCCGACACTGCTGGCCCATTCCAGCAAAGCCATGCGACGTTCGAGAGACAGCGTCATGCCCAAGGGGCTTTGATGTGAAGGCGTGACCATCGCGAACTTCGCATACGGGCTGAGGCGCTTGCCTTCTTCGACCATCAAGCCATTTTCATCGACCGGTACCGGTACCACCTTGACTGCCGTGTTTTGCAAAAACGGGCGCGCCAGAATATAGCCGGGATCTTCAAACCAGAATTCATCGCCAACAGTGGACAGGCTGCTCAAGGTCAGTTCCAGCGTCGTGCGCAAACCTGTGGTGATGAACACCTGCTCCGGCAAACAGGTCACGCCGCGCGACACGCCCAGATAGGTTGCAATCCGTTCACGCAAACGATCGTAACCGACAGGGGCTGGATAACCCAGCCGTGCCGGTTCGCTGCCGCGCAGGCGATGCGCAACGATCCGGTTCCACACCTTGCGCGGAAATGCGTCCAGCGCAGGCAAGCCCAGCTGCAGCGGCTTCGGCGCCTTGCCGTCGTGATCGAGAATGGCGGACACCGTTTGCCCGGGCATTACCACTTGCGGTTTCAGCACGGCAGGTTGCAGCAAGGTCGGCGATACCACCGTGCCGGCCGCGCCCCTGACCTGCAGATAGCCTTCATCGGTCAGGATGCGATAAGCCATTTCCACTGTGCCACGCGCCAGATTCAGCTCGGTCGCCAGCGCCCGCACCGCCGGCACGCGGTCACCCGCATGCAGGTGTCCCTGCTCGATCGCCGTCTTGAAACGCTGGCAGATCTGCAGGTACATGGGCAGTTCCAGCGTGCGATCGATGCTCAGATCAAGTTCAGGGTCGGGCTTCACTGCGGGATTTTTCATGGACTAGTCCTTTTTGCATTTCTTGGTCCTTCTAACATGGCCATGATATTCGCATACTACACATCAAGGAAACGCCAATTTTTTTAACCCGATGTACTTAAACAAGGAGCTTCACATGCAACCACGTCTCGACTTCTACACCGCCGAACCAGCCATCATGAAAGTACTGATCGGTGTGGAAAACCAGCTTGCCAAAGGCACCATCGAAATCCTGACCAAAGAACTGGTCCGCCTGCGCGCATCGCAAATCAATGGCTGCGCCTTCTGCCTCGACATGCACGTCACCGATGCATTGAAGGAAGGCGAATCGCAACGCCGCCTGGCCACTGTGTCTGCATGGCGCGAAACACCATTCTTCAATGACCGTGAACGCGCCGCACTGGAATGGACAGAATCGTTGACGCTGGTATCGCAAAACCACGTGCCGGATGCAGTATGGGAAGCAGTTCGTCCGCACTTCACCGATGCAGAACTGATGGAGCTGACCGCACTGATCACATCGATCAACAGCTGGAACCGCTTTTCCATCGCGTTCCGCAAAATGCCGACGTAATCGACGACATTCAGCAACTCGCATACCTGCAATCCCTCGCTCTTAGCCAGACATATTGAAAGGTTCATATGAAAATTCTTGTTATCGGCGGCAGCGGCCTGATCGGCTCGAAAGTGGTCGCCAATCTTCGCCAGCTAGGTTACGACGTGCTGGTCGGCTCGCCAAGCACCGGCATCAATACGATGACCGGCGAGGGATTGGCGAATGCAGTCAAGGGCGTGCAAGTCGTCATCGATGTGAGCAACTCGCCTTCATTCGAAGACGCGGCCGTGCTCGACTTCTTTGAAACATCCGGCCGCAACCTGCTCGCTGCGGAAGAGGCGGCCGGCGTCAGGCATCACATCGCGCTGTCCGTCGTCGGCACCGAACGCATGCTCGACAGCGGCTACTTCCGCGCCAAGATGGCACAGGAAAATCTGATCAAGGCGTCGAAGGTGCCATACACCATCGTGCGTTCGACGCAGTTTTTCGAATTCCTTGCCGGCATTGCGCAATACGGCACGGTCGGCAACGAGATTTGCCTGTCGCCCGCGCAGGTGCAACCGATTTCGTCGGACGATATCGCCACGATCGTATCGGACACGGCACTGGCGCAACCGATCAACGGCACATTCGACGCCGCCGGTCCGGAAAAAGTCGGGCTCGCCGATTTGATGAAACGTTATCTGGATGCAATCAACGACAAGCGCGTTGTCGTGCCGGATACCAATGCCGCGTACTACGGCGCGCAGCTCAACGATCAATCGCTGACGCCAATCGGCGATGCGCGCATCGGCACCACAGGATTTGCCGCATGGCTCAGCAAATCGCAGCCGCTTCGTTAAAAGAAAACAGGGTTTCGTGTCCGGCAAGCCGGACAAAATTTTGGAGAAGTCAATGTCGTCTCTGGTGGAAATCAAACACATCGAAAACGATGCCGATCTGGACGCATCGTTTTCAGTGATGAAGGAATTGCGGCCGCATCTGAGCGATTGTGCAACATACGCTGCGCAGATCGCGCGGCAGCGCACGCAAGGGTATCGCCTGCTTGCCGCATGGCGCGACGGCACCATCGTCGGCCTTGCCGGCTATCGCATGCTGGAGAGCCTGATATACAGTCGTTTCATGTATGTCGACGATCTGGTCGTGACGGCATCGCTGCATCGTTCGGGCGTCGGCGAACGTTTGCTGCAGGCGGCGCGGGAGCAGGCAATCGCCTTGCACTGCAACCATTTTGTACTGGATACCGGATTGCACATGGCGCTTGCGCAACGTTTCTACTTCCGTCAGGGATTGCTCGCACGCGGCATGCATTTCGTCGAACCGCTTATGCAGGAAATACAGGAATGAACGACATGACACGCATTTTGTTATTGAACAGCGGCCCGCACAGCGATGCGAGCCACGGGTACCGTTTGGCGACGGAAGTGATTGCCGCATCAGGCCTCGGCAACGTGCAGATCACGGAACGCGATCTGGTACGCTCGCCGATCCCGCCGATCGGACGTGATTACGCACTCGCCGTTACATCGCACACACCGGACGATGCGCAGGAATTCGCCTGGTCGGAACGCCTGATCGCCGAGCTTGAACAACACGACATGTTGTTCATCGTCACGCCGATGCACAACTTCACGGTGCCGGCTGCGCTGAAACTGTGGATCGATCATGTGATCCGCATCAATCGCAGCTTCCACTCAACGCCGGACGGCAAAGTCGGATTGATGAAAGATCGCCCGACTTTCGTGCTGGTCAGTTCCGGCGGATTCCATGCCGGAGAGCGTGCGAAACAGGCGGATTTCCTGACGCCGTATCTGCGCTATGCACTGGCATCGATCGGCATCGACGATGTGCATTTCTTCCTGCTGCAGGGACTGGTCTTCGGTCCGGAAGCCGTGGCAAAGGCGATGGACGAAGCGCGTCGACAATTGTCCGGAAAATTGTCCCTGGCCGTTGCCGGCCCGCAAGCAAGAGAGGCATGAGGCAGATTCGACATCTGCAATCTGCTCGCCGGCAGTCGAAAAAATGGATGCTTTCGCAGCAGTCCGTTTTGAAAAATTTCCGGCTCGCGTTATGTCCTGGATCGAACCCGAAGCAATTCGGTTTCCTCAATGAATTTTCACCAATTGCATCCGGCCTGATGGCCGGATGCATCAACGAACGGATCTGTCACTCATGGCATGGACATTACTTGGCGTCGCCGGAATTTTCGAAATCGCATTTGCCTTCGGCTTGAAATGGTCTGAAGGTTTCACCCGACTGATACCGGCGCTGTTTACGATCGTTACCGGCTTGTCGAGTCTCTTTCTTCTTTCGTTCTCGCTTCGCACGCTGCCGGTGGGAACTGCTTACGCGGTCTGGACCGGCATCGGCGCGGCAGGCACCGCGATTCTTGGAATGATGCTGATGGGAGATTCCACCGCGCCGCTGAGACTGCTGTGCATTGGCTTCATTCTGGCAGGCGTGATCGGGCTCAAGCTGGTGTCGGGGAACTGAAGAGGATTGCCGGTCCAAGCCGATCAAGGTGTCGAGGATTCAGTTTGTCCTGCACGGGAAGATGACGTGATACGGATGCCTGTCATCGCCGGATAACCGGCGGAGTCCAGGGTTGCAGGCAACGCTCGTTTGATATGTGCCGAAGAGCCTGTCTTGTACCTGGTCGTTTTCAGATATCGCTGATGCTGTCCAGCGGCCAGCGCGGCTTGACGTTGAATGCGTAATCCTTCTTTGCCGCGTCCGGATTGATCTGCAGGCGCATCGCGCCGGCAAACGCAATCATCGCGCCGTTGTCGGTGCAGAATTCCAGTTCCGGATAAAACACCTTGAAATGTTTCTTCGCCGCCGCCGCATTCAGCGATTCGCGCAGCTGGTGATTCGCGCCGACGCCGCCTGCAATGACCAGCCGTTTCAATCCCGTGTGCTTGAGCGCGGTAACGCATTTGGCCGTCAGCACCTCGACGATCGCATCGACAAACGAGCGCGCCACATTGGCCTTGTCCTGCTCGCAGATATTCGTGATCTGATTCTTCACCACGGTCAGCACGGCCGTCTTCAATCCGGAAAAACTGAAGTCCAGGTTTTTGGAATGCAGCATCGGCCGCGGCAGGGTATAGACAGTCGGATCGCCGAATTCCGCCATGCGTGAAATGGCCGGGCCGCCCGGATAACCAAGGCCGAGCAGTTTTGCCGATTTGTCGAACGCCTCGCCGGCGGCATCGTCCAGCGTCTCGCCCAGCATGATGTATTGGCCGACGCCATCGACACGCATCAACTGCGTGTGGCCGCCGGAAACCAGCAAGCGCGATAAAGGGAAATTCCGGCGGATCGCTCGCCAGCAGGGGCGACAGCAGATGGCCTTCGAGATGATGCACGCCGAGCACGGGTTTATCGAGCGCGAGGCCGAGGCCGCATGCTACCGATGCGCCGACCAGCAACGCGCCGGCGAGACCGGGGCCTTGCGTGTAGGCGATGGCATCGATGTCGTTGCGCGCCACGCCGCTTTCGGCGAAGACCTGTTCGAGCAGGGGAATGGCGCGACGGATATGATCGCGCGAGGCCAGTTCCGGCACGACGCCGCCGTATTCCTCATGCATTTTTACCTGCGAGTACAACGCATGCGCAAGCAGGCCGCGTTGCGTGTCGTACAACGCCAGGCCTGTTTCGTCACAGGAGGATTCGATACCGAGAACGAGCATGGGAAATAACCGGAAAAGTCGGTGGGAGATGTGGTGCGATTCTTGCGTGGATTGTAGCGTATTCCGCCATCCAACCCACGGTCGAACGGCTTTACAAGTATTTAATGACGCAATCAAAGACATGTCGCCGCTTGTCATGCGGTGCGGCGTCAGCGCACGATCAGCAGATAAAGCAGCAACAGGTTTGCCACGAGCGAGATGACGGCGACGGTGCGCCACAGCGAAACCGGATTGCGCGCGGCCAGCGGTTTGGGTGCCGGCGCGGCGAGCGGCCTGCTGGCGCCGCGTTCCAGCGCCAGCAGGAATTCTTCTGCCGTTTCGAAACGGTCGGCAGGATCGAGCGCCACCGCTTTCAGCAGAACGTTCTCCAGCCATTGCGGCAGGTCGGGACGATAACGGCTCGGCACCACCGGTTCGCCGAAGCGCGGCGTCTGGAACGGCTCGATTTCTCCGTAGGGAAAATATCGTGTCAGCAGAAAATAAAGCGTTACGCCGGTCGCATACAGATCCGTCTGTCGCGATGCCGGCGCGTCGGCGAACTGTTCGGGCGCAAGGAAGGACGGCGTGCCTGCACGCGGCGCGCGCATTTCATCTTCCGCTTCCAGTCCCGATTGCGCGACGCCCAGATCGAGAATGCGCAGTTCGCCATCGCTGCCCAGATGAATGTTGGAAGGCTTGATGTCGCGATGAATGATGCTGCGCCGATGCAAGGCGCCGATCGCACGGACCAGTTTGGTGCCGTGCGCAATCACGTCGGGAATCGTGAAATGTTCGCCCACGTCCAGATGCTGTTGCAGCGTGCTGCCTTCATGCCATGTTGTGAGGTAATACAGAAAGGTTTTTTGTTCGGGCGTGATGATCTGCGGGAAGAAGCGCGCGACGACGCGTTTGGCCAGCCATTCCTCATGCGCAAATGCAGAGAGTTCATGTTCGTCCTCGGCGCGATCGGGATGCAGCGTTTTCAATACCAGCTTGCGCGGTGCGTTGCTGCCGGTCTTCGGCTCGGTGACGCGATACAGCAGCGTGGTGCTCGATGCGTGAATCTGTTCCTCGATCGTGTAGCCGTCGATGGTCTGGCCGACTTTCAATCTGGGCGGCACCGGCAGTTGCTGCGAGCCGGAAAGCGCGTCGCGCAGATTGGTTTCCGGCAATGCCTGCACGCAGATTGCCAGTGCGCTCAGATTGTCGTGCGAACCGGCGGCGAGCGCGGTATCGAGCATCGCGTTTGCGACGTCTTGAGCATTGCGCGTGCCGGCTGCCAGTTCGGCCAGGTGCGCGGTCAGGTCGTATTCCGAGATGGCGGCCCACACGCCGTCGGTTGCCAGCAGGAAGACGTCGCCCTCGTGCAGCTCGCCCATGCCGTGATCGATGGCAAGGCGAGAATCGAGACCGATTGCACGCGTCAGCACGTGCTGCATTTCCGGCCGGTCCCAGACGTGATCGGTGGTCAGCCGCGTCAGCGCGCCTTTGCGCAATAGATACAGGCGCGTGTCGCCGACGTGCGAGAAGTAATAGAAATTGCCGCGCAGGACGAGCGATGTCAGTGTGGTTGCCATGCCGGCCAGTTCGGCGCGAATCGATCCCTGATGCTGTACCCACGTGTTGATGGCCTTGATCACGCGATCCAGCGACTGCGTGACCGGCCATGTATCCGAGGTGGCGTAGTAATCGCTGAGCAAGCCGCGCACCGTGTACTCGGATGCCTCGCGCCCGCCGTCGTTGCCGGATACGCCATCGGCCACGGCGGCAAGGAAGCCCTTGCTCGACAGCTCCGGTTCATCCGGCATCACCATGCCGACGAAATCTTCGTTGGCTGTGCGCTGCCCCGCACGCGTGGCGTAGCCGGCGGCGAGCTTCAGCGGCATGGCGTGATCCTGAATATCATCGCGCGTGGTGACATGAATGTGCATCCAGTGTGGTGCGTCATTTCAGGCTTTCGCAATTGTCATGCTTCGCATGCATCATATTTTTGCGTTCGTCATCGCGGCGCTGCCCCAGGTCGTGCGCCAGCGATTTTTCACGGCGGACAGGCCGAGCAAGGCGACCACCGCGAGCGAGGCAAACACGATCAGCCCGCCTTGATAACTGCCGGTCAGCTGTTTGGAATAGCCGAGGCTGGAAGCCAGATAGAAACCGCCGACGCCGCCCGCCATGCCGACCAGGCCGGTCATCACGCCGATTTCCTTGCGAAAGCGTTGCGGCACCAGCTGGAACACAGCGCCGTTGCCGGTGCCGAGTGCCAGCATGGCCAGCACGAACACCAGCGCGGCAATCATCGGCGACGGCAGGCCGAAACTGGCGACCAGCAGGAATGCCGCTGCCGACATATACATGATCGACAGCGTCTTGATGCCGCCGATGCGATCCGCCAGCCGGCCCCCGAACGGGCGCACCATCGATCCGGCGAACACGCATGCCGCCGTGAAGTAACCTGCCGTCACCGGCGACAATCCGTATTGGCCGTTGAAGTAGATCGTCAGCGACGATGCCAGCCCGGAAAATCCGCCGAACGTCACGCTGTAGAAGAACATGAACCACCACGCATCCTTGTCCTTCAATACTTGAAGGTAGGCGACCAGCGATTTCGGCGGCGGCGCGCCCGGTGGATCCTTGGCGAATACGAGATAGACGATGAAGGCGACGCCGAGCGGAATCAGGCACAGGCCGAAAACATTCTGCCAGCCGAAATGAATGGCCAGCGTCGGCGCAAACAATGCAGCGAGCGCCGTGCCGGAATTGCCGGCGCCGGCGATGCCGAGCGCGGTGCCCTGATGCTCCGGTGGATACCAGCGCGACGCCAGCGGCAGGGCGACGGCGAATGCCGCGCCGGCCACGCCGAGAATGATGCCGAACGCCAGCACGGAATGATAAGTGCTCAAATCGCCAAGCCACGCCCATACCAGCCCGGCCATCACGATGATCTGGCCGATCATGCCGGCTTTCTTCGGTTGCAGATGATCGACCAGCACGCCCATGACGATACGCAGCAGCGCGCCCGCCAGCAAGGGCGTGGCGACAATCAGGCCTTTCTGCGCCGGCGTCAATCCGATATCGTCGGCGATCTGCACGGCAAGCGGGCCGAGAATCACCCACACCATGAAGCTGAGATCGAAATAGAAAAAGGAAGCCAGTAGCGTCGGCGCGTGACCCGCTTTCCAGAAGGATGATTTTTGCATATGGGCTTTTATGGTGAAGAGTAGAGACAGTTGCACCATGCAAGGCCTATGCCATCACTTTTGTGCACGTGCGGTCATGAAACGGTCGCAAAGCAGTCATCACCCGGGCATTTGTGATCCGCTAATGTGCAATGCACCAAAAGATTTGGCCGGCCGCACTTGCAAGGTGCGGAAAAGCAATGTGATTGGTGCGGACCATGCACAAGTAACTGGCATTGCTTTTGCTTAGAGGGGTACGGAACACTTTAAGAGGTGCAGTAATGAAGAAGATGAAACTGGTAATGGTCGGCAATGGCATGGCGGGCGTGCGTACATTGGAGGAGCTCCGCAAGATCGCTCCGGACCTGTACGACATCACGGTATTCGGTGCGGAGCCGTATGCCAACTACAACCGCATCCTGTTATCGCCGGTGCTGGCGGGCGAGCAAACCATCAAGGACATCATGCTCAACGATGTCGACTGGTATGTGGAAAACGACATCACGCTGCACCTTGGTAAAAAGATCGTCAAGATCGATCGCGTCAAGCGCGTGGTGATCGCCGACGACGGCACGACCGCCGAATACGATCGCCTGCTGCTGGCAACCGGCTCCAACCCGTTCATGCTGCCGATTCCTGGCAAGGATCTGGATGGCGTGATTTCCTATCGCGACATCTACGATACGAATGCCATGATCGAGGCGGCCAAAGTGCATAAGCAGGCGGTGGTCATCGGCGGCGGCCTGCTCGGTCTGGAAGCGGCCAACGGGCTGATGCTGCGCGGCATGGAGGTAACGGTCGTCCATCTGCCGGAAACGCTGATGGAACGTCAACTCGATCATGTCGCCGGCAAGATGCTGCAAAAATCGCTGGAAGATCGCGGCCTGCGTTTTCTGCTCGGAAAAAATTCGCAGGAAGTCGTCGGCGATGAAGAGGGCGGAAAACGTGGTCGCGTCAAGGCATTGCGCTTCTCCGACGGCAGCGAGATCCCGGCGCAACTGGTCGTGATGGCAGTCGGCATCCGTCCGAACACGCAACTCGCGGAAGAAACCGGCATCTATTGCAATCGCGGCATCGTCGTCAACGACACGATGCAAACCTATGATCCACGCATCTACTCGGTCGGCGAATGCGTCAATCATCGCGGCACCGCATACGGACTGGTTGCACCGCTGTTCGAGATGGCAAAAGTTTGCGCCAATCATCTGGCCAACTTCGGCATCGGCCGTTACCAGGGTTCGGTCACATCGACCAAATTGAAAGTCACCGGCATCGACCTGTTCTCCGCCGGCGAATTCATGGGCGGCGAAGGCACGGAAGAAATCATGCTGTCCGATCCGATCGGCGGTGTGTACAAGAAACTTGTTTTAAAAGACGACAAACTGGTCGGTGCCTGCCTGTATGGCGATACGGTCGATGGCAGCTGGTATTTCAGCCTGCTGCGCGAAGGCAAGGACATCAGCGAAATCCGCGATTCCCTGATGTTTGGCGAAGCCAACACCACGCGTCCCGGCGACACCGGCCATGAAGGATTCAGCAAGGCTGCGGCCATGCCGGACAGCGCGGAAGTCTGCGGCTGCAACGGTGTATGCAAGGGAACGATCGTCACCGCCATCAAGGAAAAAGGCCTGTTCACGATCGAAGACGTGCGCAAGCACACAAAGGCATCCGCCTCGTGCGGTTCATGCACGGGCCTCGTCGAACAGATCATCATGGCGACCGCCGGCGGCGATTACTCGGCATCGAGCAAGGCCAAGCCGATGTGCGGCTGCACCGATCACACGCATCAGGAAGTGCGCGACGCGATCAGGAAGGACAAGATGCTGTCCGTGGCGGAAGTCATGGCCAAGATGAACTGGCGCACGCCGAACGGTTGCTCGAGCTGCCGCCCGGGCATCAACTATTATTTGATCTCGACCTGGCCGAAAGACGCGATCGACGATCCGCAATCGCGCTACATCAACGAACGCGCGCACGCCAATATTCAAAAGGACGGCACCTTCTCGGTCATTCCCCGCATGTGGGGCGGCGAGACGAGTTCGTCCGAACTGCGCCGTATCGCCGACGTGGTCGACAAGTTCAAGATTCCAACGATCAAGGTGACCGGTGGCCAGCGCATCGATTTGCTCGGCGTGAAGAAGGAAGATTTGCGCGAAGTCTGGCACGACCTCGGCATGCCGTCCGGCCTTGCGTATGCAAAGGGTTTGCGTACCGTGAAGACCTGCGTCGGTTCCGAATGGTGTCGTTTCGGCACGCAGGATTCCACCAGGATGGGGCAGCAACTGGAGCGCCAGCTCGCACGCATGTATGCGCCGCACAAGGTCAAACTTGCAGTGTCCGGCTGTCCGCGTAATTGTGCGGAATCCGGCATCAAGGACGTCGGCGTGATCGGCGTCGATTCCGGTTGGGAAATCTACGTCGGCGGCAACGGCGGCATCAAGACCGAAGTTGCGGAATTTTTCGTCAAGCTGAAGACGCATGAGGAAGTGCTGGAATACGCCGGCGCTTTCCTGCAGCTGTATCGCGAAGAAGGCTGGTACCTGGAACGGACCGTGCATTACCTGGCGCGTGTTGGCCTCGATCACGCGAAACAGAAAGTGGTGGAAGACGCAGAGAATCGCAAGGCATTGTACGAACGCCTGCTGTTCTCGCTCGAGGCTGAGTCCGATCCGTGGCATGAGCCGGAAAAAGCGCACGTCGATACGCGTCAGTATCAACCGTTATCCGTTTAATCCTGCGACCAGAACAACAGAATTCAAGAGAGCAATCATGTCAAACGAATGGAAAATAATTTGCAGCGTCGACGACATTCCGGTCCTCGGCTCCCGCGTCGTGCAACGCACGGATCAACCGAATGTCGCGATCTTCCGCAACAGCAAAGACAAGATTTTTGCGTTGCTGGATAAATGTCCGCACAAGGGCGGCCCGCTGTCGCAAGGCATCGTGTTCGGCGAACGCGTGGCGTGTCCGCTGCACAACTGGAGCATCGAACTGGGCTCCGGTTGCGCGCTCGCACCGGATGAAGGCTGCACGCAAAAATTCAGCGTCAGGGTGGAAGACCGACAAGTCGCGCTCGATCTCAATGAATTGAATGCATCATCGGACGTGAAAGGACTGGCCGTAGCATGAATGACGTCAAGGTTCCTGTGTCGCTGATCGCGTCTGCCGCATCCGCGGCTGTACTGACGGAGACCAAGGCAACCTGCTGTTATTGCGGTGTCGGTTGCGGTGTGATTGTGCAAAGCGATGGCGTGCAGGTGGTGGGTGTGCGTGGCGATCCGGATCATCCGGCCAACTTCGGCCGACTGTGCACCAAGGGCAGCACGCTGCATCTGACTGCACGCCCGGCATTGCAGGATCAGGCGCGTGCCTTGTATCCGGAAATTCGGCCTGTGCAAAACCAGATGCGCGATCTGGATCGCGAGCGAACCACGTGGGATACGGCGCTCGATTTCATCGCGAAAAAATTCGCCGATTCGATCGAACAGCATGGTCCCGACAGCGTTGCCTTTTATGTGTCCGGCCAGATGCTGACCGAAGACTATTACGTCTTCAACAAACTCGCCAAGGGTCTGATCGGCACCAACAACATCGATACCAATTCGCGGCTGTGCATGTCGAGCGCGGTTGCCGGTTACAAGCAGACGCTGGGCGCCGACGCGCCGCCGGCCTGTTATGAAGACATCGAACTGGCCGACCTGATCTTCATCGTCGGTTCCAACACCGCGTATGCGCATCCGATTCTGTATCGCCGCATCGAGGCGGCGCGAAAGAACAATCCGGCTCTGAAAATGATCGTCGCCGATCCGCGCCGCACCGATACCGCGCGCGACGCCGATCTGTTCCTGCCGATCCTGCCGGGCACCGACGTTGCGCTGTTCAACGGGATGCTGCACATCTGTTTGTGGGAAGACCTGGTCGACCACGATTACATCGATGCACATACCGAAGGGTTTGCCGAACTGAAAAAAACGGTGCGCGATTACACGCCGAAAATGGTGGCAGAAATCTGCGGCATCAGCGAACAGGATCTGGTGCAGGCTGCACGCTGGTTCGGCGAATCGAAAGCATCGCTGTCGCTGTACTGCCAGGGCTTGAATCAATCGTCGTCCGGCACCGCGAAGAACGCCGCACTGATCAACCTGCATCTGGCCACGCATCAGATCGGCAAGCCGGGCGCGGGACCGTTCTCACTGACCGGCCAGCCGAATGCGATGGGCGGGCGCGAAGTCGGCGGTCTGTCCAACCTGTTGTCCGCACATCGCGACATGGGCAATCCCGTGCATCGCGCGGAAGTCGCCCGCCTGTGGGGCGTCGACGATATTCCGGCAACGCCGGGCAAGAGTGCGATCGAAATGTTCGATGCGCTGCGTACGCGCGATATCAAGATCATCTGGATCGTCTGCACCAATCCTGCGCAATCGATGCCGGAACAGAAGGCGATTCGCGAGGCATTGAAGAATGCGGAACTGGTCATCGTGCAGGAAGCGTATAAAACCACGGCGACCTGCGATTATGCCGATGTGCTGCTGCCGGCCACGACCTGGAGCGAGAAGGAAGGCACGGTCACCAATTCCGAGCGGCGCATCACGCGTTTCAAACCGGTTCTGGGCAAGCCGGCGGAAACGCGGAACGACTGGGAAATCGCCGTGCATTTTGCGCACAGGCTGGAACGGATCTGGAATAAATCCGGCACGCTGTTTCCTTACGAGAGCGTGGAGGACATCTGGAACGAACATCGTGAATCGACGCGCGGACGCGATCTCGATATCACGGGTTTGTCGTATGACCTGCTGGAAAAGAAAGGCCCGCAGCAATGGCCGTTCCCGCAAGGCGCGGAGAGCGGCAGGAAACGCTTGTATGAAGACGGCATTTATCCAACCGCGTCCGGCCGGGCGAAGTTCGTCAATACGGAATACCAGCCCGTCGCGGAACAAACCGATGCACGTTTTCCTTTCCACCTGACCACCGGCCGCCTGCGCGATCAGTGGCACGGCATGAGCCGTACCGGCACCGTGGCGCAACTGTTCTCGCATGCATCGGAACCAAGCGTCGTGATGTCGCAGGTCGATATGGAGCGGCGCCTGTTGAAGAACGGCGATCTGGTGCACGTGACCAGCAAGCGCGGTTCGCAGATCCTGCCGGCAATGGCGGGCGACGACATGCGCGCGGGCCAGGCCTTTATCGGCATGCACTGGGGCGAGGAATATGTGTCCGGTCGCGGCAGCGGCGGCGAGGGCACGTTCGGTGTCAACGCACTGACGTCGCCGGCTTTCGATCCGTATTCCAAGCAGCCGGAACTCAAGCATGCGGCAGTGAAGATACTGAAAACGGAATTGCCGTGGCGTCTGGTCGTCTTCGGCTGGGTCGATGAATCGGCCTTGCTGTCGCTGCAATCGGCGTTGCGTCCGGTCATGCGCAAGTTCGCCTACGCTTCATGCACGCTGTTCGGCCGCAACAAGGTCGGCGTGTTGTTCCGCGCCGCGGACGATTATGCGGCGCCGAAGGAGCTGGTCGAGGAAATCGAAAGCCGTTTCGGCATCGCCGGTACGCACGTGCTGCGTTACGACGATCGGAAGCGCGGCAATGGACGCCACATCCTGATCGGCGATGGAAAGCTGCAGGCGGTTTCGCTGTCCGGCGATATTTCGGCCGAGCACTGGCTCAAGCAATACATGGAAGGCGAGCAGCCGGTTGCATCGCTGGGGCGCCTGCTGCTGATGCCGTCGTCCGATCCGCCGCAGAATTTCAAGTCGCGCGGCCGCATCGTCTGCAATTGCCTGAATGTGTCGGAAACGGAAATCAACGATGCGCTGGCCGGGCAGGGCGCGCTTGCTGACGACGCCGCGTTGGCGATGTTGCAGCAAAAACTCAAATGCGGCACGAGTTGCGGATCATGCGTGCCCGAACTGAAGAAGATCATCGTTGCGCATCGGCCGACGGCAAAGGCAGCCTGAGATCACGGGCGACCGGCACGATCGCAGGGTAATCGCACCGTAACCGCATCGCAATCGCACTTCAATCGACCTGCCTTTCGTAGTACCCTGCGCGGATGAATACACCAGCCAACTCTTCTTCCATCGAACCGCTCGCCACCGCCCGTTTCATCAAGGAAATCGGGCGCGGCGTCAAGGGCGCGCGCAGCCTGTCGCGCGACGATGCGCATTTGTTGTATGCCGCGATGCTCGATGGCCGCGTATCCGATCTGGAGATGGGCGGCATCATGCTCGCGATGCGCATCAAGGGCGAATCGGTGGAGGAAATCGCCGGCTTCCTCGATGCCGCGGAAGCGTCGTTCGAACCGCTGGCCGCACCGTCCGGCGACTACGCGCCGATCGTCATCCCCAGCTACAACGGTTCGCGCCAGATGCCGAACCTGACGCCGTTGCTGGCGCTGTTGCTGGCACGCGAAGGTGTGCCAGTCCTGATCCACGGCGTCACCAGCGATCCGGGACGCGTGACCACGGCGGAAATCCTGAAGGAGCTCGGCTATCCGCTGTCGTTCGATGCGCAGCAGGTTTCGGCTCAGTTTGCGCGTCGTGCGCCGGTGCTGATGCCGATCGAATCGCTGGCGCCGCGCATGTTCCGCCTGCTGGCGATGCGCCGCATCCTCGGCGTGCGCAACTCGACGCATACGCTGGTCAAGATCATGCAACCGTTTTCCGCGCCGGCGTTACGCCTGACTTCGTATACGCATCCCGAATATCTGGCCATGCTGACAAATTATTTCACCACCGCCGCACCGGCCGAGCGCGGCGACATCTTCCTGATGCGTGGCACCGAAGGTGAAACGGTCGCCAATGCCAAGCGTGCACAACAAATAAGCTGGATGCACGATGGCGAGTGCACCGTGCTGGTGCAAAAACAGGAGCCGGTCGATGACATGCCGCCGCTTCCCGCCGAACGCGACGCCGTCACAACTGCACGATGGATAGAAGCCGCGTTGCGCGGCGACGAACCGGTGCCGATATCCATCGCCGCACAGGTGGAACACTGTTTGCTTATAGCTAAACGTCTACAAAGCAAAACAGGTGAGCAACATGGAGCAATCGGGTAAGGTTTTTCTGGTCGGCGCGGGTCCTGGCGATCCGGAGCTGCTGACGATCAAGGCGGTCAAGGCAATCGCACGCGCCGATGTAATTCTGATCGACGATCTGGTCAATCCGGCAGTGCTCGAACATGCACCGACCACCGCGCGCATCGTCAATGTCGGCAAGCGAGGCGGTTGCAAACAAACGCCGCAGGAATTCATCGAGCGCCTGATGCTGTCCGAAGCGCAGGCCGGCAACTGCGTGGTGCGGTTGAAAGGCGGCGATCCGTTCATCTTCGGTCGCGGTGGTGAAGAGCGCGATCATCTGCAAGCCGAAGGAATTGAAGTCGACGTCATCAACGGCATCAGCAGCGGCCTTGCCGCGCCTGCATCGATCGGCGTGCCGCTCACCCATCGCGACTGGGGCCAGGGCGCAATCTTCATCACCGGCCATGGTAAAACGCCGGAAGCCAATCCCGACTGGGAAACATTGGCGAAATTAAATCTTACGCTGGTCATCTACATGGGCGTCGCGCGTAGTGGCGAAATCCAGGCCGCGTTGCTGGCCGGCGGGAAATCCGGAGAAACGCCGGTCGCCGTGATTCAATCCGCAACCGGCGTCGCGCAGGCGCAACTGATCACGACACTGGCCGAATTGCCGCAGGCATTGGCGCAATCGGCTATCGGCAGCCCGGCAATCATCGTCGTCGGCGATGTGGTCCGTTGCGCAACGCACATCACCGGCGCAACCTCGCGCGACGCGATGCCGGAACGCCTGCGCGCCTGACGCACTTGATCATTGCAGGCAGCCGATTCAAACGGTTGCCTGTTCATTCGCGGCTACAATCACGGCTTATCGAATTCCAGGCAAGCCATGACAAAACATTTTGATGTCGCCGTGATCGGCGCAGGCGCGGCCGGCATGATGTGCGCGAGCGTCGCGGGCCAGCGCGGCAGAAGCGTGGTGCTGATCGATCACGCCGCCAAACTTGCCGAAAAAATCCGCATCTCCGGTGGCGGCCGCTGCAACTTCACCAACATCGACGCAACGCCGCAAAACTTTCTGTCGCACAATCCCCATTTCTGCAAAAGCGCCTTGTCGCGTTACACGCCGCAGGATTTCCTCGCGCTGATGAAGCGCTACCGCATCGCGTATCACGAAAAGCACAAGGGGCAACTGTTCTGCGACAACTCGGCGGAAGACATCATCGACATGCTGAAGGCCGAATGCAGTCTTGGCAACGTGGCGTGGCGCATGCCGTGCAAGGTCGGCGCGATCGGCAGGAGCGGTGAACTGTTTCGCATCGAAACTGATACCGGCGACATCACATGCAACAGCGTGGTCATCGCCACCGGCGGCCTCTCGATTCCAAAAATCGGCGCAACCGATTTCGCCTACCGCATTGCAAAGCAGTTCGAGCTGAACCTGATCGCGCCGCGCCCGGGCTTGGTGCCGCTGACGTTCGATGCGACGGCGTGGCAACCTTTCGTGCCGCTGGCGGGCATTTCGCTGCCGGTGGAAGTCGAAACCGGTGCGAAGAAGACGCGTGGCTATTTCAAGGAAGATTTGCTGTTCACGCATCGCGGCTTGTCCGGTCCGGCGATTCTGCAGATTTCCAGCTACTGGCAGGATGGCGCGGCGTTGACCATCAACCTTGCACCGGAAACCGATATCGCCGCAGCGTTGATCGAAGGCAAATCGAGCAGCAAGAAAAATCTCGGCAATCAACTGGCGCAATGGCTGCCGTCGCGGTTGGCCGACGAATGGCTGCTCGCCAATAATTTCAAGGCGGATGCGCGCGTGGCCGACATGCAGGACAAGCAATTGCAAAAACTCGGTGCATCGCTGAATCAGTGGACCATCGTGCCGAACGGCTCGGAAGGTTATCGCAAGGCGGAAGTCACGCTGGGCGGCATCGACACGCGCGAACTGTCGCAACAAACCATGATGGTGAACAAGGTGCCGGGCCTGCATTTCATCGGTGAATCGGTCGACGTCACGGGCTGGCTCGGCGGCTACAACTTCCAGTGGGCGTGGGCGTCAGGCGTTGCTGCGGGGCAAGCCGTTTAAGCTGCTGTTATGCACGCGGTCCGTCATTGCGTTTACCATCATTGTTGTGTCATTTTTTACAACAATGAAGGAGAACATCATGAGCGGCGAACAACACCCGAGCATCATTTCCCACGTATCGATCGGCACCAATCAGTTCGACAAGTCGCGCGCATTCTATGACGCCGTTTTGCCGACACTGAATATCGTCGCCGTCATGGAGCATCCGGGCAATGTGGCATACGGCCGTAACCACCCGGAATTCTGGCTCGGCGTGCCGCACGACGGCAAACCGGCCAGCGTCGGCAACGGCTTCCACGTGGGTTTTATTGCCAGTACTAAAGAGCAGGTGCATGCCTTTTACGACGCGGCGATCGCAGCGGGTGCAACCTGCGACGGTCCGCCCGGTCCGCGTCCCCTATATGGCAAACCGTATTACGGCTGTTTTGTGCGCGATCTGGAGGGGGCACAAGATCGAGGCAGCGTATTGGGATGCCGAACTTGACACGAAACAGAACGATCGTTAGCAGCGTCGGACGGCGGTTGTACCGCCGTCGTCAGGCGATTACGTCGTGCAGGGTGTCGATTTTTTCGCACAAGTTGGTTGATGGCGAATAAAGCGGCTTCCATTTGGCGAACAACGCTGCTATACTCTTCGGCTCACTACCCAACATTGGTTTCCCTTTACATGACCACTATTCGCCTTAAAGAAAACGAACCGTTCGAAGTCGCCATGCGCCGCTTCAAGCGCACCATTGAAAAAACCGGCCTGCTGACCGATTTGCGCGCACGCGAGTTTTACGAAAAGCCGACTGCTGAACGCAAGCGCAAGCTCGCGGCTGCCGTGAAACGCCATTACAAGCGTATTCGCAGCCAGCAATTGCCTAAAAAGCTGTACTGATTTTTTGCCGCACGGGTGTGCGGTTTGAAAAATTGGTTGCAAACCCGCTCCGGTGTTGGTCCGCAGCGGGTTTTGGCGTTTTTAATGATCACTTATCCGTCGTTTGACTAACAGATTACCGGAGCGCATATGGGCCTGAAAGAACAGATCACCGAAGACATGAAATCGGCAATGCGCGCGAAGGAAGCCGGCAAGCTCGGCACCATTCGCCTGATTACTGCTGCGATAAAGCAGAAGGAAGTCGACGAACGCATCGAACTGAACGACACGCAAGTGCTTGCCATCGTCGAAAAAATGATCAAGCAGCGCAAGGATTCGATTTCGCAATTCCAGGCCGGCGGCCGCCAGGATCTGGTCGATATCGAGCAAGCTGAACTTGCCGTTCTCGCCGGCTACATGCCGAGCGCCATGTCGGATGCGGAAGTGGAGACCGAAGTGGTGGCCGCCGTGACCGCATCCGGTGCTGCCGGTCCGCAGGACATGGGCAAGGTCATGGCGATCTTGAAGCCGAAGCTCGCCGGGCGAGCCGACATGACGGCGGTATCCGGCCTGGTGAAAGCGGCACTCACCAAAGCCTGATCGATTCACCGGTCAGCTATCCGCTCATCCGCCCGTTCCTGACGTGATTCCACAGTCGTTTATCCAGGATCTGCTGAACCGCGTCGATATTGTCGACGTGGTGGGACGTTACGTGCAGTTGAAAAAAGGCGGCGCGAATTTCATGGGCCTGTGCCCGTTTCACAACGAAAAATCGCCGAGCTTTACCGTCAGTCCGACCAAGCAGTTTTATCACTGCTTCGGCTGCGGCGCACATGGCACGGCGATCGGTTTCCTGATCGAATATTCGGGCATGGGCTTCGTCGAGGCGGTCAAGGATCTGGCGCAGAACGTCGGCATGATCGTGCCGGAATCGGAAGACCGCCTGCCGCCGGCGCAGCGTGCCGAACATCAGGCAAAAAGCCTTGCCCTGTCGGAGGCAATGACGCGCGCCTGCGATTACTATCGCCAGCAGTTGCGTCATGCCGAACGCGCAAAAAGCTACCTGATAGGCCGCGGCCTGACGGGAGAAATCGCGGCGCGTTACGGGATGGGCTATGCGCCCGAGGGATGGGACGGGTTGCGTTCGGTATTCCCCGAATACGAGGCGGAAGCGCTGGTTGAATCGGGGCTCGTGATCGATCGCGTGGACGAGGACGGCAGCAATCACAAACGTTACGACCGTTTCCGCGATCGCATCATGTTCCCGATCCGCAACTCGAAAGGGCAGGTAATCGGATTCGGTGGCCGGGTGCTGGATACCGGCGAGCCGAAATACTTGAATTCACCCGAGACGCCCCTATTTCAAAAAGGCAGCGAGCTGTACGGGCTGTTTGAAGCGCGGCAAGCCATTCGCGAGGCCGGTTATGCCTTGGTGACCGAAGGCTACATGGATGTGGTGGCGCTGGCGCAACTCGGCTTTCCGCAAGTAGTTGCCACGCTGGGCACGGCCTGCACGCCGATCCATGTGCAAAAGCTGCTGCGCCAGACCGATCAGGTCATTTTCAGTTTCGACGGCGACGGTGCCGGGCGCCGCGCCGCAAGACGTGCGCTGGAGGCCAGCCTGCCGCATGCCGGCGACAACAAGGTAATCAAGTTCCTGTTCCTGCCGAGCGAGCACGATCCAGACAGCTTTATTCGCGAACTGGGCACCGAGGCATTCGAGAAGCAGGTACAGGACGCGATGCCGCTGTCGCAATTTTTGCTGAAAGAGGCGGCCGGTGACAATGATCTCGCCACGCCGGAAGGACGTGCCCGCGCGCAATTCGATGCCAAGCCGCTGTTGCAGGCCCTGCCGGCTTCTGCATTGCGATTGCAGATCGTGCGCGGTCTGGCGCAGTTGACCGAAAGCACGCCGGCGGAAATCGAGAATCTGTTTGAACTGGCGCAGCCGATCTCACGCACACGGGCGGCACCGCCACGCGCCAGGCGCACCGCGCCAGTCGGGCTGGAACGCCAGATCATGCGCCTGCTGGTTGCGCATCCGAGGCTGGCGTCCGAGCTCGACCGCGAAGCGCTGGATGCCGTTGTGCGCATGGCACCGGATCATGCGGAAATGCTGGCGCAACTGGTAACGGTGAGCCAGGAGATGGGTGAGCATGGCAACTTTGCAACGTTGGCCGAACTGTTGCGCTCGACCGGTTCGGATTTCGATCCGTTGATCGCAGAAATTGCCGCCGAACCCGAATCGGATCCCGATGCCGCCCGGCTGGAACTGGCCGGAGCCGTCCGGCAGGCCAGATTGAAAGCGTTGCGTGAAGAGCTCGATCAGCTCGTCGCCGTCGGTTTGAATGGCGAACAGGCGCAGGCACGCTACCGCGATTTGACGTTGCAACAGGATCAATTGCGGCGCCAGGCGCAGGAAGAAATTGCGCGCCGGGACTGATTTTGCTCTTGTGCAGAGGGGGAGTGCGCCCTCATATGTTATAATTAAAGGCTTTCGATTCAACGCTTTAGAGTTGCATATCGTGCAGCAATCGGAAAGAAAATCAATTAACTTGCGCGGGCGGAAGCCGGAGTTGAATGCGCAAAATCTGCTTACTGAACGCAGTAAAAAGCGTTGCAGAGCATAACCCACTTGGTAGTTGATCCAATGGCGAACGCAATGAAGAAACCCGCGAAAACCCAGACCACAGCCGCAAGCAAAACCAGAACGGTTGCGGCAAAGTCGACCAAACCTGTTGTGAAAAAAGCGGCCCCTGCCAAACCGGTAGTCAAGGCAAAGGCCGTTACATCCAATAAAAAGGCAGCAACTCCGGCCGGCAAGACTGCACCAAAGGGCGCTGCAACCGCAGCGAAAACCCTTGCAGCCAAACCCGTATCCAAAGTTGCTGCAAAGCCGGTATCAGTGCCATCGAAAGCCCCTGTGACAAACAAGAAATCTGAAGTAAAGCCTGCAAGCAAGTCAGCCAAAGTCGAAGCAAAAGTCGAGTCGCGTCCTGGCGTCAATGTCATGATCACGCCGACAGTCAGCCAAACCACCGATGCCGCCACGCTGGCCGCGATCGATACGTCCGGTTACATTCTGCCTTCCATCAAGGTGCCGGGACGCCGCGGCCGCAAGCCGAAGGAATTCCAGCCTGAGAACGACGAAATCGCCGCACTGAACGCGGTCGAGCGCGCAGAGCTGAAAGCGGTCGACAAGGCAAAAGCCAAGGATCGCAAGGCCAAGGAAAAAGCGCTGTTGAAAGACGCGTTTTCTAACGATACCGAAGCCAGCGAAGAAGAACTCGAGGCGCGCCGTCAAAAGCTGAAAACGCTGATCAAGTTCGGCAAGGAACGCGGCTTCCTCACGTACGCAGAGATCAACGATCACCTGCCGGAAAACATCATCGATCCGGAAGCGATCGAAGGCATCATCGGCACATTCAACGACATGGGCATCGCCGTCTACGAACAGGCGCCGGATGCGGAAACATTGCTGTTGTCCGACAACGTGGCAACTGTTGCCAGCGACGACGAAGCCGAAGCGGCTGCCGAAGCGGCACTGTCCACCGTCGATTCCGATTTCGGCCGCACCACCGATCCGGTCCGCATGTACATGCGTGAAATGGGTTCGGTCGAACTGCTGACGCGCGAAGGCGAAATCGACATCGCAAAACGCATCGAAGACGGCCTGCGCGACATGATCCAGGCGATCTCCGCATGCCCGACCACGATCGCAGAAATCATAGCTGCTGCAGAACGCATCTCCAAAGACGAAACCAAGATCGATGAAATCGTCGACGGCCTGGTCGACATGAATGCGTCCGAGCCGGTGATTGCGCCGTCCGCTCCTGCCGCTTCCGATGAAGAAGACGAGGAAGAGGAAGAAGAGGAAGAAGCGGAAGAAGAAGAAACGCCTTCAGCTTCAGGCGCTGCCGGCTTCACCGCAGAACAGATCGAACAGCTGAAACGCGAATCGCTGGCCAAGTTCGCGAATATCGCCATGCAGTTCGACAAAATGCGCAAAGCATTCGAAAAAGAAGGCTACAACTCCAAGCCGTACGTCAAGGCGCAGGAAACGATTTCGACCGAACTGCTCAGCATTCGCTTCACCGCCAAGGTCGTTGAAAAATTGTGCGACACCTTGCGCGGCCAGGTCGACGAAGTGCGTCATATCGAAAAGCAGATTCTCGATGTCGCCGTCAACAAATGCGGCATGCCGCGCGGTCATTTCATCAAGGTCTTCCCGGGTAATGAAACCAATCTGGATTGGGTCGATGGCGAAGTCAACGGCCATCATCCATACAGCGTGATCCTTGCGCGTAATGTGCCGACAGTCAAGGAATTGCAGCAAAAGCTGATCGACCTGCAGGCGCGCGTCGTGTTGCCGCTGCCTGATCTGCGCGCCATCAACAAGAAGATGGCCGCCGGCGAAATGAAAGCGCGCAAAGCCAAGCGCGAAATGACCGAAGCCAACTTGCGTCTGGTGATTTCGATCGCGAAGAAATACACCAACCGCGGTCTGCAATTCCTGGATCTGATCCAGGAAGGCAACATCGGTTTGATGAAAGCGGTCGACAAGTTCGAATATCGTCGCGGCTACAAATTCTCGACGTATGCAACATGGTGGATCCGTCAGGCGATCACGCGTTCGATCGCCGATCAGGCGCGCACCATCCGTATTCCGGTGCACATGATCGAAACGATCAACAAGATGAATCGCATCTCGCGTCAGATCCTGCAGGAAACCGGCGCAGAGCCGGATCCGGCAACGCTGGCGATCAAGATGGAAATGCCGGAAGACAAGATCCGCAAGATCATGAAGATCGCGAAAGAGCCGATCTCGATGGAAACGCCGATCGGCGACGACGACGATTCCCATCTGGGCGACTTCATCGAAGACAACAACACATTGGCGCCAGCCGATGCAGCGTTGCATGCGTCGATGCGCGGCGTGGTCAAGGACGTGCTCGATTCGCTGACGCCGCGCGAAGCGAAGGTTCTGCGCATGCGCTTCGGCATCGAAATGTCGACCGACCACACGCTGGAAGAAGTCGGCAAGCAATTCGACGTGACGCGCGAGCGGATCCGCCAAATAGAAGCCAAGGCGCTGCGCAAGCTGCGCCATCCATCGCGTTCGGACAAGCTGAAGAGCTTCCTCGAAGGAAACTAAGGCTCTCACCAGGTTAACGGGCCTCTAGCTCATGCTTGGTTAGAGCAGCGGACTCATAATCCGTTGGTGCCGTGTTCGACTCACGGGAGGCCCACCAGAATTATGCAGTGACATCAGGGGCTGAATGATTTTTCATTCAGCCCTTTTTCTTTGTCTTTCTCTTGTTTCACATTAATGTGAAAATTCGTTCTCTCTTATCAGAATTAGCTGTTCCCCGCAGAGGAAGATCATTTAAAGACGCGCCTGCTCGTCTTGCTTTGCAAGAGAGTGATATAACTAGTTGTTCACGATAGTGCGAGACAAAAATGCCCCTTGGCAACCAATCACATTTGATCTCATCTTCAGGCGCCAGCCTGATGGCTGCGGACGTCTCCGAATTTTTCGAGGGCAGTCCGGTTCCCATGTTTGCGATCGACAATGAGCATGTCGTTACGCACTGGAACCGAGCTTGCGAACTGATCAGCGGATTGACCGCTGCCGAAATGGTGGGCACGCGCGACCATTGGCGCTTTCTGTATTCGCACGAGAGGCCTTTGCTGGTCGACTTGATCGTCTCCGGCACGATCGAGCAAAACGTCAATGTGCTCTATCGCGACAAGCCACGACGCTCCAGCGTGATCACGGGTACTTATCAGATTGAGGATTTTTTCCCGCATCTGGGTGAAGCGGGGCGCTGGCTCTCGTTTTCAGCGGCGGCATTGCGCAACCCGGAAGGCCGGATAGTCGGCGCGATTGAAGTGCTGCAAGACATCACCCAGCAGAAATTCGCCGAACTGGCCTTGCAGAGGGCACATGACGATCTTGAGAGGCAGGTTGAAGAACGCACCGTCGAGCTGAAAAAAACCAATGACAGCCTGAGCGACGCCAATAAAAAACTGAATACCAGTTTCCTCACCACGATCAAGATTTTTTCCAACCTGATCGAAATGCGTGCAAGCCATCTGGCGGGCCACTCGCGGCGCGTCGCCGATCTGGCGCGGAGCATTGCAGTACGCATGAATGTCGACTTCAACGATACGCAGGAAATTTTCGTTGCAGGTTTGCTGCACAACATCGGCAAGATCGGTTTTTCGGATGAGCTGCTGGCGACGCCGCTCAATCAGATGAGTGGCGACACACTCGGCATCTATCAAAAATTCACCATACACGGAGAGCAATTGCTGATGCCACTGCCGGATATGGCATCGATTGCCCACATCATTCGCTGGCAGCAGGAACGTTTCGATGGCGCCGGTTATCCCGATCGCATTGCGGGAGACAGCATACCGATCGGCGCACGCATCATTGCGATTGTGAGTGATTATGAGAACCTGAAAAACGGCACCTTGTTGCAGCGCCACTTGCGCGACGATCAGGCATTCCAGATGGTATTGCGTGGTGAGGGAAAACGCTACGATCCTGCAGTCGTGCTCGCTTTCCAGGAAGTGATCTCCGGCGTCATCAGCCCGACGGAAGAAGCGCAGGTTGAGCTATTCACTTCTCAATTGAAACCCGGCATGGTCATCGCACGGGACTTGATCGGCCAGGATAATTTTTTGTTATTGTCTGCGGACCACGTTCTCGACGAACGATTGATCAACAAGATCATTGCCTTTGAAAGCGATTGGGGCGTGCGCATAACCCTCTGGGTCAAGGTGCCCAAGACAAGCGAAGCAGCAGGGTAACTCGTCAGGCAGGCGCTATTAACATCAGCTACCTGGTCCAAACTCATTAACTGTTGGTGTGTTCGCCTCACAGGAAGGCCGCCATGAAAAAGTAAGGGATGACGATGATTCGTCATCCCTTTTGTTTTTTCTGCCTTTGCAAAAGGTGACGGATCGGTATTGCCGGCCTTTATTTGTGCGTCACACACGAATCGTTTTTCAACCAGTCCGCGAATGCGAATGATCGATCTTTCCACTTAGCCCGTGTAAACCTGCGTATCCGTAGCCGTCGTATAGCTGGAGTCCGTAATCGTACTCACGTACACATAGTCAGCAGTCGCATCCGTCGGTGTGACGGTGACCAACATGTAGCCGCGGCGGGATGTATCGAGATAGTTGATGTCATCTACCAACTGTTTTACCGTGTCGGCAAATACATTAGGCGGGATCACTGACGGCAGGAAGACTTCCTCGAAGCCGGGCGAGGTGACGGACATGCCCGCGAATTCTGCGCCTACTTGCGTGCCATCCGGCAGCGTCAGTTTGTTGTACCAGGCGTTGTGACTGTCGCCTGACAACACCAGGAACTTCTTGCCGGCTCCTTGCAGCGCCGCTGCCGAATTGAGCAGCGTGTCGCGCGCATCCGGATAGCCTTCCCAGTTATCGAAATTGAATGAGATTTTCGGATTCTTGGCCGGGTCCATTAAATCGATCTGATCGTTGTCGCGTGAGACGGGTGGCGTCGCCTTGGCGATTAGATATTTGCTCACTTCCAGCGGATCCAGATTGCTTGCCAGCACCGACGCGACGATTTCCACTCTTCCCATGACTGTTTGATTTCCCACCACTTGCCAGGTGGCGGTTGATGCCGTCATTTGCGTATCGAGCCAGGCTTGCTGTGTGGTGCCGAGCAGCTGCCTTGTTTTATCGAAGGCGAACGGCAGAAAGGCGGGATCGGCAATGTCGCGACCGTCTACATCGACCTTGCGATCCGGTTGATGTTCGCGTCCGATAATGCGGCTGTCGAGCATGTGCAGCGACAGCAGATTGCCAAAGTCGAAGGAGCGGTAAATCTTCAGCAGGTTGGATGGATCGGGTGTGCGAATCGGCATCCATTCGTGATACGCCTTGCTGGCTGCGGCCTTGCGGTCGGCCCAAGTACCCTGCGTCAGCGGGTTGTGATTCTCGGCGCCGTCCATGTAGGCGTTGTTGGCAAATTCGTGGTCGTCCCAGATGGCGATCATCGGCATGCGCATGTGGAGCGCCTTGGCATACGGATCCGCCTTGTGCAGTGCGTGACGTGCACGGTAGTCATCGAGCGTGACCGTCTCGCTTGCCGGTGCGGAGATGCGCGAGGCAACTGCTTCCGCTGCCGGCGGAAAGACACCATCCTTGTATTCGTAGATGTAATCGCCGAGATGCAGGGCGAATTGGGCACCGGACGATACGGCCGAGTCGTACGCATTGAAGAAGCCTGCAGGGTAGTCGCTGCAGGAGAAGACAGCGAGCTTTACTTCGGCGACGGCACCGACCGGCAGCGTGCGCGTGCGTCCTGCTGCGGAGATGCTTTTGTTGGGTGCGACGAAGCGATAAAAGTATTCCGTGTTTGCAGTCAGGCCGATGGCATCGACCTTGGCAGTGAAGGCCGTTGCCTTGGATGCGGACGTGGTGCCGGATAACAGCACGGTATTAAAGCTCGCATCGGCAGCCATTTGCCAGGTGAGGTTCACCGTGTCGTCGGTCGATGTCTTTGCATGCGTCCACAGGATGACGCGATCGGCAAGAGGATCGCCGCTGGCGACACCGTAGTTGAATGCAGCCTGTTCGCTATTCGGACCCGAATCGGATCCGCCACCGCCGCAGGCGCTTAACATACCGCCGGCAGCGACGGCTGCAGCAACGGAGGAGACCTTGATGACAAATTCACGACGACCCGGATTTTTCGGAATTGCAGGCGATGCGCTTTTCTTGCTCATGAACGTCCCCTCGATGAAGTTGGGGCGATTCTATGGTTGCGCTATGTCAGGGAGATGACGATTGGTTGACATTTTGATGACTGTGCTGCATGCCGCCAATCTTTAGCGGCATGCAGTGCGATGGATTTCGATGCGCAGTGCTTGACAGCGAATACCCGTCATCTGCGCGATTGAAGTGCTACTGGCTATTTTCCAGACAACGCGCCAGTGCCGCATCAAGATCGGCGCCCGATACACCGCCATCGACGTCGGGCAGACGGATGCCGAACGTCGTCTTCAGTACCTCGCGCAACTCGGCAACGTTTGCCACTTCGCGATGCGATGGCTGCGGCGTGTAGCTGCTTACCCGTCCATTGAAGAGCGAGTAGCGCGCACCGGTCGTCACGCGTGCGGCGAGCAGGTTATGCACGAACAGCGACTCCGGATGCGTGCTGACGTAGTAGTTCGCCACCATGTGGTCCGCATCGCATTGCGTGGATAGGCCGAACTGGTAGACCGGCACCCATTTGTCGCCAAGCTGGGCGTGCAACAGGTACTCGCCATCTTCAAGACTATCGAGCCGGAATGCTTCATGCGGTGTTTCCTGCGCAAGACCGGTTTCCAGACGCAGCGGCGCTGATAGCGTGACGACCCCGAAACCAACGTCGGCGATCCATTCTTCGCCATCGATGGTGACGAGCAACAACATGTGCAGGCGCGGCGGCAGTTCACCGTCGGGCAGTCCCCACACCACACGGGCGGCGAGGGGACGCGTTTGAAAGCCGAGCGCTTCGAGTACCGCATGAAACAGCCTGCTGTGTTCAAAGCAGTAGCCGCCTCGCTCCGCCTTTACCAATTTTTCCTGAAGCGCATCGAGATCGATGCGTACCTGATGTCCGAGCAGCGGCGACAGGCTCTCGAACGGGATGGCATCCGGATGCAGCGCGTGGAGCGCGCGCAATGTGTCGAGCGTCGGCGTGCGCGGACCGGTGTATCCGATACGTTTGAAATAGGAGTCGAGATCGATTGCCATGAATTCTGTTTTCGTTTGGTTGAAAGAAGAGAGTGCCTCCCGCGGGAGCGGAACGAGTGTATATGATTTCGAGTGGAGCTTCACGGCAGCGGTCTGCGCAGTTGATCTCTTGCCACGTCATAAAACGTGATTGAATCAAAGATTGTCCAGCCAGTTCTCAAGCATGGATTTTCCGGCGTTGCGCACCTGCTCGCCGAGTTCGGCGCTGCGGTTGCGCAAGGCGATGATGTCTACTTTCGCATGGTTCAATTCGCAGGCATGACCGATCAACCATGTTTCGATATGGGCAGGATCCACTTCCGGATGGAACTGCAAGCCCAGTGCATGCCGGCCCATGCTGAACGCCTGATTCTTCGTCAACGCGGTGGAAGCCAGCAGGTGTGCACTCTGCGGCAAATCGAATGTATCGCCATGCCAGTGCAGTACCGGCACATCGGCCAGCGATGCGAGGCTGGACTGAATGCCCGCCTCCGTCAGGGTGATGTTTGCCCAGCCGATTTCCTTTGCGGGCCCCGGGTAGACGCGTGCGCCCAGCGCGCTGGCCATTAATTGCGCACCCAGACAGATGCCGAGAGTTGGCATGCGCAACGCCAGTCGGCGGCGCAAGCCTTCGATCTCGCTTTCAAGCCACGGATAGGTATCGGTTTCGTAAGCGCCGATGGGGCCGCCCAGCACGACAATGAGTGGCGTGTCGCTCCATTCCTCCATGCTGATGGATTCAATGCCTGCCTGTCGGTATGCAATGTCCACACCGCGCGCGGTCAGAATGCGTTCGAATGAACCCAGGTCCTCGAACGACATGTGTTTTAGCGCCAGGCATTTCATCTTCGATCCTTTTCTCAATGTGTGGCAAGACGCAATCATTTGCATCGCAGATGCCTGTGTCGTATGGGGACGCTGTCGGCAAATTTGCCGTCACCGGGATCATAACTTTTTCGCGCGCAAGATGCCGGCTGCGATCTCCGCCTGCAAATCGGCGGGGAAGATGGATTGCCCACATATTCTGTTTGTTAATCCGGAGCTTTCGTTTTGAACTGGATCGGTGGAGGGCATGGATGCGGGCAGAATTTCTATCGCGGATGTGCGGAGAAGAAGGCAGCTGCTATTGTCGTTTGACGAAAATAAATAATGGCAGCGACCGGCTGCTGCCATTATTTCGAAAAACTCAATCGGTCGGTCTTGTCATGCAGGATTGCGTTTAAATCCGTTCACGCCGGTATCCGTCGCGCACGCCTTCTTTCGACAATACCCATTGCCACAACTGAATATCGCGCGCACGGAATGCGCCCGCGCAGGAGAGCAGGTAATAGCGCCACATGCGGTAAAAGCGTTCGCCCAGTTCATCCGCGAAATGCGCCCACGATGCATCGAAGTTCCTGAACCATGCCATCAGCGTCTTGTCGTAGTCGGCACCGAAGTTATGCAGGTCCTCGACCACGAACAGATTATCGACCGCGTCGCCGATCTGGCCCACGGAGGGCAGGTCGCCGTTCGGGAAAATGTACTTGTCTATCCAAGGATCGGGTGCGGATTTGCGCAGGTTCTTGCCGATCGTATGCAGCAGGAACAGGCCATCCTTTTTCAGGCACCGATGCGCCATCTTCATATAGGTACGGTAATTCTTTCGGCCCACATGTTCAAACATGCCGATGCTGGCGATCGCATCGAACTGTTCGTTCACTTCGCGATAATCCTGCAGGCGGAATTCGAGCGGCAGATGGCTGTAACGCTGTCTGGCCCATGCGACCTGTTCCTTCGAGATACTGATGCCGACGCATTCGACGCCGTATTTTTCCGTCGCATAAGCCATGAAGCTGCCCCAGCCGCAACCGATGTCGAGCACGCGCATGCCGGGCTTGAGGTGCAGTTTGCGGCAGACCAGATCCAGCTTGGCTTCCTGCGCCTGTTCCAGCGTCGTCGCGTTTTCCCAATAGCCGCAGGTATAGGTCATGCGCGAATCGAGCATGGCCGCATAAAAATCGTTTCCCAGATCGTAGTGCACTTCGCCGACCTGTTTTGCGCGCTTCATGTCCTGCCGGTTCAGCAACCTGGCGGAAAGCGCATGGCCGAGAAGGCGCACCGGCTGGATCTGATCGGTCAGCCTCGTACCCAGCAGTCGCGCGAAGAATTCATCCAGTTCCTCCGCTTCCCACGCGCCGTCCATGTATGCCTCGCCCAGCCCCAGATTCCCTTTGGAGAAAGCGCGTTCGGGAACGCCGGGAGCCTTGAGTTGCATGTCCCATGGACTCGATCCGTTGATCTGTATTTCTGCCTTGCCAAGAAGATCGACTGTTGCGCGATGTAGACGGGAATTTTTCGGAATGAAGGACTCTGCGTTCTGGGAAATGGCTGGAAGCGGCATTCAGGACTCCTTTTGAGTGATGACCGCGACGCGTTTTGCACACGATGCGGCATTGCTGAAAATCTTTGGCTGGACAGCTTGATGTTAAAACATGTATAAATTATGCATATTTATAGAAAGCATGAAAAATGAAATTTAGTGCAGCTTGTTATCAAAAATATTGCACTAAGAAATATGGCATCCAGAACTGATCATGGATATCGAACTCGCGCGCACCTTCCTCTATATCGTCCGTTCCGGCAGCTTCATTGCCGCGGCTACCCGGCTCCACGTCACGCAAACCACCGTGACCGCAAGGATGCAGAATCTCGAATCGCAACTCGGTTGTTCGCTGTTCGTCCGCAATCGCGCGGGCGCACGGCTCACCGACGACGGCGAGCGATTCATGGGCTATGCCAATCAACTGGTGCAAACCTGGGATGCGGCAAGAAGGGATTTGCCATTGCCGGACGGATATGGCGATTCGATTGCGCTGGGCGGCGAAGTGAGTTTATGCAATCCGCTGATGCTGCAATGGGCGATGCAGTTGCGCAGGTCGCTGCCCTCGCATGCGATTCGCGTGGAGGTTGGCGACGGCGTGACGCTGCAATCCAAGCTGGAGCGGGGATTGCTGGATGCGGCGCTGGTTTACCGGCCTGAATACTGGACCGGAATGCAGGTGGAGCAATTGCTGGAGGAGAAGTTGATCCAGGTATCGTCCACCAAAAATCCCGATCCTTATGTCTATGTGGACTGGGGGCCGGATTTCCGGAAGGAACACGACGCCGCATTGCCGGAAAAAGCAAAGAACGTCATGTCATTCAATCTGGGACCGCTTGCGTTGCAGTACTTGTTGCGGTGCGGAGGAACAGGATATTTCCGCACGCGCGTCGTGCGCCGCGCGCTTGCCGGCGGGCTGCTGAAAAAGGTGAAAAGCGCGCCTGAATTTTCCTATCCGGTGTTCCTGGTTTATTCGCGCGAGAAGGAATCGGAAGTCATGCAGAAGGCATTCGACCTGCTTCGCACCGTGGTGAAGGAAGAGGCGGACTGGTCGGAGCACTGGGATTTCACTCCGTGATTTCCTGATGGTTTGATCGCGCAGTTGAAACGCCCACCGTCAGGTTTGCTGCCGATGCGAATGAGAGAGATGCAGACTATGTTTGTGCCGCCGTCACACATCACACATCACGATTTTTCCGATGATTCCAGTTTGTGCCATGGCGCGCGTGCGCGCCATTCGCCCGGCCAGTCCTCCGGCATCACCAGGTAAAGCGCGCCGATATCGGCGACGAAGGCACTCAGTCCTGGCCTGACCAGTTTTACACCGGCAGTCAGCGCGGGCAGGCGTGAGCGCAGTTCATCCATGACCAGCGGTTCCAGCCAGTCGCCATGATGTTGCCAGACGCTGCCGCCAACGACGAATACGCTGAGGTCGAGTGCGGCAGTGACATTGAACAGTGCGCGACCGAACCACTTGGCCGATTCGGCAACGATGCGTTGCGCCTCTGTTTCGCCGGCGCGCGCCGCATCGAACAATTCTTCGGGCGAACGCCTGTATTGCGCTTCGAGATTGCGCCCGGAAATCAGCGCTTCCACATCGCCGAAGTTGCCGCAGCCGCATTGCGCGGCCGAATGCTCGGACAGCAGCATGTGTCCCGCGTGCCCCGCGTTACCGTTCTTGCCGCGCAACAATCTGCCATCCACGCACAAGCCGAATCCGATGCCGGTGCTCCATGTGACATACGCGCAGTCCGGTACATCCTGCACACTGCCGAAGGCGCGTTCGCCCGCCAGCGCCGCGACGCAATCGTTTTCGATGACGACCGTGCCGAACTGCGCGCGCAGGACTTCTTCCAGCGGAATCGATGTCCAGTCGTTGGGCAGATCGCTGCGTCCGCCGATGCCGCCGCAGATATTCGGCGCCACCAGATTGATCAGGCCATTCTGTTTGACGAAAGGGCCGCACGAGCTGACGCCGACCGTATCCAGCTCATCGAAGCGGATGCCGGCGCTGGCGCATGCGGCCTTCAGCAAGGCAATTGCCTGTTCGGCCGGTGCGCGCTGCGTGCCGGATTTGACGGTCGGTTCGGCGATGCGCACCCGCGGGCCGTTGCGATCCGCAATGGTCGCAGCCATTTTGGTGCCGCCGATATCGAGTCCGCCGATGTAAGTGGGTTGCATGTTGATCCTTGATGAGCTTGGTTCGCGAAATACGCAGGGAATGACGATGGCGCGGGCGATACTTTCCGCCCTCTTTGACAGACCGCGTCAAGGCCGTAAAGTTTACATGCAGCATTACATAAAGAAGCGATATGCAGAAGCCATGCAGGAAAACAGGATGTGCGATCAGACAAAACAAGTTGTGGAAAAGCGCCGGGAGAACATGCGGAGTACCGAGAGCACCGGGAAAAACGACGCCACAGGAACGAAGCGCTCCGATGAATACGGATGTCCCGGCGTTAGGCAATCTGTGCGAAATCAGGAAGACATGCAGTGCAGGCCGCAGAAAGAGTAGCGTGGCGATAACTTGATATTCAGCGAACCACGATCAATCCTGCACGTCGATTCCCTGATGGATCGCATAGCGGATCAGGCCGGGCACGCCTTCGACACCCATCTTGCTGAAAACCTGCTTGCGATAGCGGTTCACCGTGGACAGGCTGAGCGACAGCTTGCGCGCGGTGGTCGCCGGCCGTTCGCCGCGGCAGATGCTGTGGAAAATTTCGTACTCGCGCGGATTCAGGCATTCATGCAGCGCGCGCTGTCCGTCGTTCGATTCCACCGGCAGCGGCGTCTTGCCTGAATAGCGTTCTCCGCTGCAGACAGTGCGTATCGCCTGCACCAGTTCGTCGGCGGTGCCGTGCGAAGGGAAATACCCGCTGGCGCCGTTGTTCATCAATTCCAGCGCATAAAACTGTTCGGGCCGGCTGTTGATGAGCAGGATGGGAAGCGTGCGTTGTTCGGATTTGAAGGCGAGCAGGATTTCATAACCGTTCTTGTCCGGTGTGGCGATATCGAGCAGCACGATGTCGGGCCGTATCGTCCGGATCAGGCGTATTCCTTCTTCAGCGGAGGCCGCTTCGCCCACGATTTCCATATCGGGGAGCGGTGTCAGCCAGTGGCGTATGCCGGCACGCACCACGGGGAAATGCTCGACGATGAATATTTTCAGCTGCATTTTCGGGTGGCCATAGGCGTTCGCAAGAAACCCTACCTTACGGGTATCGCAAGCGCGCGTCTGTGAAGCGACGCACATAGACAGGCGATGCGCAGAAAATTTTTCGCCGAGAGGAGACATGGCTTGCTTTCGGCAAACAATGTCGTTCAACAAGAAACAAAAGTCTTACTTCAATTTAGGAATAGACCGATACCGGCCCATGCCTGCGCGCTGCATCATGGATCTCCGGTCGATGAATTCAAGTGGGCATGTACCAGATGCCTATCCATCGGCTACCTTTGACCACCATCCAACAGGAGATCAACATGGCAAATCAAGATAACAACAACACGCGTGGCGGCACCTCCGGGCAACATGCAGCGGCAGGTCAGCAAAGTCATAAAAATACCGGTTCGTCGGGTATGTCAGGGTCCAGTACGCGCGGTGGCAGTTCGGAGCAACACGCGCAAGCCGGAAGCCAGAGTCACAAGAACGATTCTGCAAGCGCGGATAACAAGAGCGCTTCGGGCTCGGGCGGCACACGCGGCGGTTCTTCGGAGCAGCATGGGGCAGCCGGCAGCCAAAGCCGCAAGAACAGCAAATAGTCGCCGCAGTCGCCAGGCCGGTAGATGACGGTTGTCGATGCCGGCTGTCCATACCGGTTCCTGCGATTCTTTCCGCCGTGTTTTCGGCCAACCAGCCGCGCGTGATTTAAAAAAACCGCGCGGCTTTTTAGATATCCGTCAGTAAGCCGTGACCAATGCCACGGGATAGTCGCCCAGAAGCGTGGCGATATCGACCTGCGTATCGTTCAGTTCCACCGATTTCCCGGTCAGCAGATTCACGTGATGGCTGCCTTCGGCGCAAGGCAACACGATGACTGTGCGGTCGGGGCTGTTGCCGACATCGCTTTTCAGCGTCAGATCCGCGTTGATCAATGCAAAGCTCATGCGCAATGCAACGACCAGAATCATGCGATCTTCATGACGACGCAGAAAGGCAATCACATGCTCCGCCAGTGGGCCTTGCACTTCGAGCGGCACGTAATCGCCGGCGGAGAACAGTTGCGGATCGCGGTCCCGTAGTTCCAGCACGGCGTGAATCAGCGATTGCTTCAGCTGGCATGCATGCCATGCATGTTGCTGGCTGGAATGCGGCGGCATTTGGTCGGCTCGCGTCAGTTGTTCGCGTCGCGCGGCGTAATCGACAGGTCGCCGGTTGTCGGGATCGACAAGGCTGAAATCCCAGAATTCCGTTCCCTGATACAGATCCGGCACGCCGGGCGATGTCAGTCGCAGCAGCGTTTGCGTCAGGCTGTTGGCCACGCCGGAGGCGGTGACGAGTCGTACCCACGCAATCATTTCGTCGAGGAAGCTGGCATTCTTTTCCGGATCGAACAGCGTCATCAGGAATTGCCGGCATGCCCGTTCGTAATCGCCGTTCGGCATTGCCCAGCTTGAATAGCGTTTGGCTTCGCGCAATGCTTTCTCCTGCCATGCCGCGAGACGTTCCGCATAGCGGGCCAGACCATCCGCATCGTCGGCGGCCAGCTCGAACGGCCATGCGCCCAGGATCATCTGATACAGCATGATTTCGTCGTCGAGCGATGGCGCGATCAACTCGGCCGATTCATCCTCGTTCGGCAGGCGCACGCGAAAATCCGTGTGCAGTCTTTTCCAGCGGCGCACGGCTTCGGCCCAATCATCTGCGGTTTCGCTCAACACCGCCAGGCGGGCGCGCACATCTTCGCCGCGCTTGTGATCGTGCGTCGCGGTGGCCAGCAAGGTGTGCGGGAATGCAGCGGCGCGCTCCCGATTGCATGCATGGAAATCGGTGACCGACGAGGAAAAATATTCCGGATCGGAGCCGACTTCATTGCGCGACAGCAGCCGCCCGTAGCGGTAGAACGCGGTGTCCTCGACGGATTTGGCGGCCAGGGGCGGCGTCAGTTGTTCAAAGCGGCGCACTGCCAGACGTCGCAGTTCGGGCGCATCGGCGCTGGCATCGGGATCGATGTTGCCGGTATCGAACAGCGTGACCAGCGTATCGAGCAGCGGCTGATCCTGCGCGGCGAGATTGCGGCGCGCTTCATTGACCGTGCGGTCGATGACGGCGTGATCGGCCTCGCTGCGTCCGTCTTCCGACCAGTAGGTGCGATAGACCGGAAATACCGCCAGCACCTCGGTCAGCACGCGGCTGATGGCCGCCTGCGGAATATCGCGCGTTTCCAGTTCGGTGCGCGCGACCGCATGCACGGCGCGTGTCAGCGCGGAAAATTCGCCGACGAAATTTTCGCGCAGCAGCTGACGGCGCGCGCTGGTTACATGCATGGCAAAACTGTCGGGATCGCCGGTGAGTTCTATCCACAGGCGACTGAGCGCGGCCACGCCGTCGGGACTGTGCAACAGTGCGCCGACCTGATCCATGAAGTCGTAGCCGGTGGTGCCGTCGATCTGCCAGTCGGTGCGCAGTGCTTCGACACCGGCTTCGCTGCGCGTCAGGATTTTTTCAACGACGATATATGGGTGTGCATCCGGATGCACACCCGGCGCATCGGCCGGTCGTTGCGCCGACAGTTCCTGCAATCTGGCGCGCAGCGTCCGGCAGTACATGGTCGGATCGGCAAGGCCGTCGACGTGATCGACGCGCACGCCATCGATCAGGCCCTCTGCATACAGTCTGAAAATCAGTTCATGCGTGGCATTGAAGACATCTTCCAGCTCGACGCGCACGCCGGCCAGGTCGCTCACTTCGAAGAAGCGGCGCCAGTTGATTTCCTCGGCGGCGTTGCGCCACCATGTGAGTTTGTAGTTCTGCCGTTCCAGCAGGCGATGCAGGCGACCGACGCCGCCCGGCGCATCCGGCGCGACCGACGCCAGCGCCTGTTCGATGGCGTCGCGTCCTTCGGCCGTGCGGGCGATGGCGCGCAACAGGGTGGCGCGTTCCGCATGGGATGCGGCCGATACCGCTTGCGACGGATCGATCTCGGGGAAATCCGATGCCGCCACGCGCAGCGCCGGCCCGCCATGGCGCAGCACGCGATCGTAGGTCCACGGCGCGAGCGGAAAACGGTGTGCGAAGTAACCGAAATAAAGACTGCCCGTCGCATCGTCGAACTGCAATCGCAGATCGCCGGAACGCAGCGTCTGCGCATACTGGTCGCCGAGGAATGGCAGCAGGATTTTTCCGTTCAGCGTCGGGTCCGGCGAATTCCAGTCGATGTCGAACCAGCGTGCATGACGGCTGTGGCGTCCCCATTCCAGCACGTCGAGCCACCACGGATTGTCCGCGCCGCCGACGCCCATGTGATTGGGCACGATGTCGATGATCAGGCCAAGCCTGGCCGCACGCAGTTTCTGCACGAGACGGCGCAATGCCGGTTCGCCGCCGAGTTCGGGATTGATATGGGTTGGATCGACGATGTCGTAACCGTGCGTCGAACCGGGGCGCGCCGTCAGTATCGGCGAGGTGTAAATGTGGCTGATGCCGAGCGAGGCGTAGTAATCGACGACGTTCGCCGCATCGTCCAGCGTGAAGTCCTTGTGAAGTTGCAGACGCGCGGTGGCACGGGGAATACTCATTGTGGTCCTTTTACGAACGCACGCCGGAACGTGCGCGATGCAGAATGGCGAGCCGTTCTGTGACGGTTTCGCTGTCGAGCATGTTTTCAACGCCGGCCGGCAGGCGGCGGCGCCAGTTGGGATGGGCATCGATCGTGTTCGGCAGATTCGGCTGTTCTTCCAGCGCCAGCGCATCCTCGAGCGGAACGATGGTCAGCGGCGCGGGCGTGGCGCCGACAAACTGCAGGATGGCATTCAGCGGCGGCGTGCTGTCGTTGCCGTCGATGTGCGTGCCGGATTGCGCGGCGTTCAATGCGTTGGCGAGGACGTGGCGCTCATGCGCGCGCGCTGCGTATTCATCCTCGACGTTTGCACCGGGCGCCATCAGGTCGAGTTTGTTGCGCCACGTGATGTCGCTGGCGTGCCACCAGCCGGCCACGGTCGGCAGATCGTGCGTATCGGTGGTGGCGATCGCCTGGCGCGACCACTGGTCGGCGGGTTTGAACGCATCGCCTTCGCGCTCGAACCACAGGACCCGGATGCCCATCAGCCCGGCATCGCCCAGCGCATCGCGAAAGCCCGGCGGTATCGTGCCGAGATCCTCGCCGATGACGATCGCCTTGTAGCGATGGCTTTCCAGCGCGATCAGCCGGATCAGGTCGTCGAACGGGTAACGCAGATACGCGCCGTTCCTGCCGTCCTCACCATCGGGCACCAGCCACAGGCGCGCCAGTCCGAGGATGTGATCGATGCGCACGCCGCCCGCATAACGGAATGCCGCGCGCAGCATTTCGATGTAGGCCTGATAACCGTATTGCCGCAAGGCGCGCGGCGAAAAGGCGGCCAGTCCCCAGCACTGTCCGCGCGGGCCGAGCAGGTCCGGCGGTGCGCCGACCGACAGGCCGTTGAGCATTTGATGCTGGCGGCTCCACACCTGGCTGCCGCCGCTTTCCGCGCCGACTGCAAGATCGGTGATCAGACCGATGCGCATGCCGGAAGCGAGTGCGCTTTGCTGTGCATGCTGCAGGCCGCGCGCCGCCTGCCATTGCAGGAAGGCGTGAAACATGATGTCGGTATCGTGCGCTTCGGCGAAGGCCGCGACGCCGTCGCCGCGCGGATCGCGATAGTTTTCCGGCCAATCGTGCCAGCTTCCTTCCACGCCCTTGTCGCGCATTGCGGCATGCAGCACTTCGAAGCGTGCGTGATCTTCCAGCGCAACACCGCCTTCGATGCGGAAGGCTTCGAATTCCTTCCAGCCTTCGCTGCGGATGTCGTAATGGTCGAACAGATCGCGCAACACGGCGAGCCGCCAGCGCGCCGTGGCCGGCCAGTCGATCAGTTCGCAATCGCGCAGCCGCCGCTGTTCTTCTTCGAGCCCGAGGCGCGCGACGGTTTCACTCAGTGCGTCGCTGCCGCTGACGGCGGCGGGATCGATGTGCAGCACGTTGAAGAACAATCGGCTGGACGGTCCGTACGGACTGTATTGATACGGATTGGCGCTGAACATGGCATGCACCGGACTGATGGCGATCGCGGATGCGCCATGCTGTGCGGCCGACATGGCGAGAATTTCCAGCGCGGAAAAATCGCCGAGGCCGGCATCGCCGTTGCGTCGCAGGGAATACAGTTGCGCCGCCAGCGCCCACAGATGCGGCGACGCGCCCGATCCGTCGACCGCATCGGCCACGCTGAAGCAGCGCAGCGGTGCCACCGCCAGCGTGACGCTGTGATGCTCGCCGATGTAAAGCCGGTGATAGCCGACGCGATCGATGGCCGGAATGCGCGCCGGATGATCGGAGGAAACATGGCCCGACAATTCGCCGCCTTCTTCCAGTTCGATCCGGTAAGGCTGGCCCTGTACCTGCGCATAGGCGGACAGCGTCACATCGCGGCCTGTCTGCGCGGTGATCAGCGGCGGAATCGCGAGCGTGATCTTTTCCTGCTCAAGGGCGGCGGTGCCGGCTGCGCACGCGGCGTCGCTGCTGCCATCGAGCTCCAATGCATGCAGTACCGCGCGTAGCGTTGCGGCCGATACGTGCTGCTGCACGCCGAAGGCGTCGGTCCATTCAACCGACAATCCGGCGGCGCGCGCCAACCCGAGCAGGGCGTCGCTTGCCGTGTGCGTTGAAACCGATTCGTGGCTTTCAGGCAGACGCATTTGTTGACTCATGACGCAGGCTCCAGCAACGCGATGAAGGAATCGGCCGGCAGGCAGTCGCGTCCCAGCGACGCCAGCGTGCCGCAGGTTTCAAACAGCAGATCGGCGCCGCCGGTTTTCGCGATCGAATCGAGTGTGACGCGCACGTCCTCGCCGGAGAGATTGATTGCGATGGCGAGCACCGTGCCGTCGCCGAGCTGCCAGCGTGCGGCGACGGCCGCATCGCCGATGACGCATGCGCCGAGCGCACGGCAATCGGTCAGGCGCGGAACGATCTGCATGCGCCGGATGGTCAGCAAGGCATGTACCCATGCGTGCCACGCCTGCGCGTCGGCCGATGGCACGGGAATCGAGGCGGTGAAACTCTGCGGCGCATTGGGATCGGGAATCTTCTCGCGCTGCGCCGGATCGGCAAACGCGGCAAAGCCTTCAAATTCCTGACGGCGTCCGTCGCGCACGGCTGCCGCCAGTTCCGGCGTATGGCTGGTGAAATACAGGAACGGTTGCGTCGCGCCGACTTCCTCGCCCATGAACAGCAGCGGAATCTGCGGCGACAGCAGCACCAGCGCCATCGCGGCGCGCAATGCGCTCGGTCGCGCCAGCACGGTCAGGCGCTCGCCAAATGCGCGGTTGCCGATCTGGTCGTGGTTCTGCAGAAACAGCACGAATGCCGTCGGCGGCAGATAGGCGCTCGGTTCGCCGCGCGGCTCGTTTTTGGTCATCGTGTTTTCGCCCTGATAGACGAATCCTTCCGACAGCATGCGCGCGAGCTTCTCCACCGGCTGATCGCAATAGTCGCGATAGTAGTGATCGCGTTCGCCGGTCAGCAGCACGTGCAGCACGTGATGGCCGTCGTCGTTCCATTGCGCATCGAATGGCGCTTCCTCTGTTCTGCCCAGCAGATGCGCGGCGTTGCCGTCATGTTCCAGCACCAGATGCACATGGCGCGTGTTGCCGGTCTGCTCGTGGATATCGCTGCGGATGCGCTGCCCATTTCTTCCAGCCAGTCCTGTTCGAGGATGGCGTGTGCGGCATCGAAACGCAGGCCGTCGAAGCGATATTCAACCAGCCAGTACAAGGCATTCTCGGTAAAAAAATCACGCACTTCGCGCCGGCGGAAATCGATGGCCTGTCCCCACGGCGTATGAATATCGTCGCGGAAAAACGGCTTCGCATATGCGCCGAGATAATTGCCGTCCGGGCCGAAATGGTTGTAGACCACATCGAGGAAGACCATCATGCCGAGGCCGTGTGCGGTATCGATCAATGCCTTCAATTGTTCGGGCGTGCCGTAGGCGGCATCGGGTGCATACGGCAAGGCGCCGTCGTAGCCCCAGTTGCGCGGACCGGGGAAATCGGCAACCGGCATCAGCTCGATGGCCGTGATGCCGAGTTCGGCCAGCGCCGGCAGGCGATGCATTGCACCGGCAAATCCGCCGGACGTGCCGACGTGCAATTCATACAGCACGGTCTCGCGCCACGGCCGTCCGTGCCACAGCGGAAACTGCCAGTGATAGGCATCCGGATCGACGACGATGCTGGCATCGTGCACATCGCCGGCCTGCGCGCGCGAGGCGGGATCGGCGAAGCGCAGAACGGCATCGTCTTCGCCCACCGTTTCAAAACGATAGTGCGTGCCGGCGTCGCAACGGATATCTGTTTCATACCAGCCGTCCGGCAACGACAGCATCGGATACGCGATGCTGTCGATCAGTACGTTCGCGGCCTTTGCGCTCGGCGCCCACAAGCGGAAGCGCGTGCGGCTTTCCGCATGTCCGGCAGTGTACCGTTCGTGCAGCAATTGCGCGCCGAACGTATAGCGTTGCCAATTCTCAGAGGCGGACATGATCGGCCACCAGCAGAAGTGCGGAGTGCGATGCCACCGTGATGCGGTTGTCCTGCGGCTTGCGCACGGCCGGGGCGGCGGGCGATGTGGTCGATGATCCGCCGGATGACTCCGCTGACGATTCGGCGGCATCGATCAGCACGATCCAGTCGAGCACCGGTTCCGGCAGGATGAACTCGCGATCTTCCGAATGCGCGTTGACCAGCAGCAGCGAGGCCGATACCTCGCCTTCGGTATCGCGTTTGGCTTCGGCCCGCACGGCGCGTCGCAATGCCAGCAGGCGTCCTTCGGCGAAATCCCATTTCTCCTGATCCATGGCGGCGCCGCTTTCATCGAACCAGTTCGTGTCGTACAGGCCGGGCACGATCTCCGTGTTGCCGGTGAAAAAATGCGTGGCGTGCAGCGTCGGCCGTTCACGCCGTGCGGCGATGCATCGCGCGGTGAAATCGATCAGCGATTTGCCCGGATCGCTTTCGGCTGTATTCCAGTCTATCCACGACAGATCGTCGTCATGGCAATATGCGTTGTTGTTGCCGTTCTGCGTGCGGCCGAACTCGTCGCCGGCCAGCAGCATCGGCGTGCCGTTGGAAAAGAACAAGGTCATCAGCATCGCGCGCCGGACTTTTTCACGCGTGGCCAGAATGCCTTCGTCAGTGGTCGGCCCTTCTTCGCCCCAGTTGAAACTTTCATTGTCGTTGCCGCCGTCGCGATTGTCTTCGCCGTTGGCTTCGTTGTGCTTGTCGTTGTAGCTGACCAGATCCTGCAGCGTGAAACCGTCGTGCGCCGTGATGAAATTGACCGACGCCCAGGGCCGGCGGCGATGATGGGCGAACAGGTCGGCGGAGCCCAGCATGCGCGATGCAATCGTCGGGCGCAGTTCGGAATCGCCTTTCCAGAAGCGCCGCGCGTCGTCGCGGAAGCGGCCGTTCCATTCGGCAAAGCCGGCCGGATGATTGCCGATCTGGTAGCCGCCGGGGCCGATGTCCCACGGTTCGGAAATCAATTTTGTCTGCGACAGCACCGGGTCCTGGCGCAGGGCGTCGAAGAAGCCGCAACCCGGATCGAAGCCGTTCGTCTCGCGCCCGAGCGTCACGCCCAGATCGAAGCGGAAACCGTCGACGTGGAAGGCCTGCACCCAGTAGCGCAGCGAATCCATCACCATCTGGATCACGCGCGGATGCGACATGTTGACCGTGTTGCCGCAACCGGTGTCGTTGATGCAGTGGCGCGGATTGTCCTGCTGCAGGCGGTAATAGCTGGCGTTGTCGAGCCCGCGCAACGAGAGGGTCGGTCCCAGTTCGCTTTCCTCGCAGGTGTGGTTGTAGACCACGTCGAGAATGACTTCGATGCCGGCCAGATGCAGCTGGCGAATGGCGCGCCGCATTTCATTGAGCGAGCCGTCGGACAGATAGCGCTGCTCCGGTGCAAAGTACGACAGCGTGTTGTAGCCCCAGTAATTGCGCAGGTTCTTTTCGACAAGACGCCTGTCCTGCGCAATCGCATGCACCGGCATCAACTCGATCGAGGTGATGCCGAGCTTGACCAGATGATCGATGACGTAGGGATCGGCCAGTGCGGCAAACGTGCCGCGTTCCTTTCCCGAAATCCAGTCGGCCTTCATGGTCAGGCCGCGTACATGCGCTTCGTAGAAAACGGTTTTGTCCCATGGTATGTGGAGCGGATTGTCCTGTCCCCAATTGAATGCGTCGTCGGTCACGATGCATTTCGGCATCGCCTGTGCGCTGTCGCGCCGGTCGAATGTCAGGTCGGCGCGCGTGGAGCCGACGCGGTAGCCGTAGAGTGCATCGGTCCAGCGCAATTGTCCGTGCAGGCGCTTGGCATAGGGATCGAGCAGGAGTTTGTGGGGATTGAAGCGATGACCGTGCTCGGGCTGGTACGGACCGTATGCGCGATAGCCATACAGCTGTCCCGCCTGCACATCCGGCAGGTAGCCGTGCCAGACTTCGTCGGTGCATTCCGGCAGGATGTGCCGCGAGATTTCATGCCGGCCGGCGGCATCGAACAGGCACAGTTCGATGTAATCGGCATTGGCAGAAAATACGGCGAAGTTGGTGCCGAGGCTGTCCGGCGTCGCGCCCAGCGGATAGGGCGCGCCGCTCTGGATGCGTGATCGGTGGTGGGAAGCGGTGTGGACCATGTCAGGAATGCTTTCTGAAAACGAGCGTGGAGAGCGGTGGCAGCGTCAACGCGATCGATTGCGAATGACCGTTGGCGGCGTGCGTTGCAGTGGCAACCCGGCCGTCGTTGCCCAGGTTGCTGCCGCCGTATGCCGCTGCGTCGGTGTTCAGGATTTCTTCCCACGTATCGGTGCGGGAAGGATCGGCCACCAGTGCGGGCAGGCCGATGCGATAGCCGGTGCGCGGCACTGGCGTCATGTTGCAGACCACCAGCAGCGGTGCGGCGTTGGCACTCAGTCGCAGAAAGGCGAACACGCTGTTGTCCGCATCGTCGCCGATCAGCCACTGGAAACCTGCCGGCACGCAATCGCTTTCATGCAATGCCGGTTCGGTGACATAGGTGCGATTGAGGTCGCGCACCAGCCGCTGGATGCCGCGATGGCGCGGGTCGTCGAGTAAATCCCATTCGGGCGAACCGTCGTGATCCCATTCGCGGATTTGCGCGAACTCGCATCCCATGAACAGCAGTTTCTTGCCGGGATGCGTCCACATGAAGCCGAAATAGGCACGCAGGTTGGCCAGTTTCTGCCAGTCGTCGCCCGGCATCTTCTGGTACAGCGATCCCTTGCCGTGCACCACTTCATCGTGCGAAATCGGCAGCACGAAATGTTCGGAGTAGGCATACACCATGCCGAACGTCATGTCGTGATGGTGATGGCGGCGGTGGATCGGGTTGTATTCGATATAGCGCAGCGTGTCGTGCATCCAGCCCATGTTCCACTTGTACGAGAAGCCGAGTCCGTTATCCTTGACCGGCGCCGTCACGCCCGGCCATGCGGTCGATTCCTCGGCGATCATCAGCACGCCGGGACAGCGCGTCGTCACCGCATCGTTGAGTTCCTTGATGAACGCAACGGATTCCAGATTCTCGCGCCCGCCGAATATGTTCGGCACCCATTCGCCCTCCTTGCGGCTGTAATCGCGGTACAGCATCGACGCCACCGCATCGACGCGCAAGCCATCGACGTGGAAATGTTCCAGCCATTCAAGTGCAGAGGCGATCAGGAATCCGCGCACTTCGTTGCGGCCGAAGTTGTAGATCAGCGTGTTCCAGTCCTGATGAAAACCTTCGCGCGGATCGGCGTGTTCATACAGCGCCGTGCCGTCGAAATGGGCAAGCCCGTGTGCATCGGAAGGAAAATGCGCGGGCACCCAGTCGAGGATCACGCCAAGTCCTGCGTTGTGGCAGCGATCGACGAAATTGGCGAAGGCCGCCGGCGTGCCGAAGCGCGCGCTCGGTGCGAACTGACCGAGCGGCTGATAACCCCATGAGCCGGAAAACGGATGCTCCATGATCGGCAGGAACTCCAGATGCGTGAAGCCCATGTCGAGCGCATACGGAATCAGGCGGTCGCCGAGTTCGTGCCAGTCCAGATTGCGGTTGCCTTCTTCCGGTATGCGCAGCCACGAACCGGCATGCACTTCGTAGGTCGACATCGGCGCGGAATATGTCGACAGTTCATTGCGCGCCTTCATCCACGCATCGTCGCTCCAGCGGAACGGCGTGGCGGGCGCGACGACGGAGCCGGTGGCCGGCGGCAGCTCGCTGGCGCGTGCGACCGGATCGGCTTTCAACGGAAGCAGGCAGCCGTTGGCATCAAGCAGTTCGTACTTGTAGCGTTCGCCGGCACCGATGCGCGGAATGAACAGCTCCCACACACCGGCGGATTGCCGCAGCCGCATCGGATGACGGCGGCCGTCCCATGCATTGAAATCGCCGACAACGGAAACGCGGCGCGCATTCGGCGCCCATACCGCGAAGCGCGTGCCGTCGACGCCATCGATCGTCATCGGCAGGGCGCCGAGACAGCGGCCCAGTTCGCGATGGCGTCCCTCCGCCAGCAGATGCAGGTCGAGATCGCCGAGCAGCAGGCCGAACGCATACGGATCTTCGGTTTCGAAAACGGATGCGCTGCCGTCCGCAGCCGGCCATGTGACGCGCAGCGTATAGGCGGGATAGTGGCCTTTTCCGGACAACAGCGTGCCGGCAAACACGCCACTCTGCGCAATCTGTTCGAGTTCGATCAATGCGTCTTCATTGCCGTCGATGCAGGCATGCACGGCTGTTGCGCCGGGCTGGAATGTGCGGACTTCGACGGCATTGCCGATGCGATGCGGGCCGAGGAAAGCGAACGGATCGTTGAGGCGGCCGTTTGTCAGCTCATGTATCAGCGCATGCATCGATTCATGCATCAGCGCATGCTTGGGCACATCGCGTGCATCGGTCGCATGCGGATCGGGGGAGGCGGAAACCGCAGTGTGGTCATCAAGCATCATCACCCTTTTTTGAATCTGAATGGGGCAGCAGGCGTGCCGCCAGTTCGGTCAGTCCGCGCAACGGCACCGGCAGCCATGTCGGCCGGTTCGCTGCTTCGTAACAGATTTCGTAAGTCGCTTTTTCCAGCGTGAACAGATCGAGCAGTGCGTCGGCTGCCACGGCATCCGGCGCTGCATCGCGATACGCGGCGAGGAAAGCCTCGCGCGATTCCGGCACGTAGCGCTGCAGGATTTTCTGGCGCCGCGCGAGCGCTATTTCACCCAGATCGGACGGGCCGCTGTTGGCCGAAAAATAGGCCGCGTAATCATAGGAGCGCAGCAGGCCGGCGACGTCGCGCCACGGGCTGTTCTTTTCGCGGCGTTCATCCAGCGTGCGCGCCGGTTCGCCTTCGAAATCGAGCAGGTAGACATCGCCCGAGGACACCAGAACCTGGCCCAGATGGAAGTCGCCGTGAATGCGAATGCGCAATGCGCCGGTCGCGCCGGCAGCCAGCCGGTCGATCAGTTTTTCCAGTTCGCCTTGTTGCGCGCGCAACTGCATTGCCATGCGAACGGTGTCATCGCCGTGGTCGCCATCGGATGGCAGCACGGACAGCGCTTTCTCCAGTTGCTGCTTCACCTGCTGCGCGAGATGCGTGCAATCGTCCGCCGTTGCGCGTTCGGGCGAGAAGGCCGGATCGTCGCTCGGCTGTGCCAGCACCGCGTGCAATTCGGCCAGCCGCGTGCCGAGCTTGCCGGCAAATTGCAGCAGGTCGACGATCGGATCGGCCATGTCGGCCATTTCGGGCGCTTCGCTTTCCGTATCGTCCGACTGCTGCGCGGTGCGCGCGAGCGTATCGAGCGTCCAGCGCCATGCATCGCCCTGACTGTGGATGAAGCGTTGCAGCACGATCAGCGTGTGCGGCGTGCCGTCTTCGGCCACGCGCGTCATGTCGCCCAGAATCATCGGCGCGTTCTGGTAGCCGCGCGCGGTCAGTACGCGGCCGACTTCGAGTTCAGGATGGATGCCGGCGGTCAGGTGACGGATCACCTTGACGACCACGGCATCGCCGATGACGAGCGAGCTGTTTGACTGCTCGACCGACATGCGGCGGATTTCCGGCTGCGGCGGCACCACGGCCTGTTCCATCATCTCGGTCGTGCTGCAGCGGATCTGGCCGTCGGCGGTATCGATGACGGCGCGTTCCTGTATCAGGTGCAGGATCAGCATTGCGAATGCATCGAGCGAGAAGGCATCCGTCAGCATGCCGATGCGCCGTTCGCGCCGCACGCGCGCCAGCGCCAGTTGCTGCGACAGGCTGGAACCGTCGTCTTCGATCGCCACGCCGAGCGGCAGGAAATAGCGGTCGCTGTCGCCATTGGTGCCGGTCACCAGTTCGGCCAGCATCATCGGCAGCGAACCGGTCGGAACCGGCAGCGAAGTGGCCAGCGCGATCTGCACCGATTCCAGTTTTTTCTGCTTGCCGGCATACCAGCGGCGCAGTTGCAGATATTGCGGCAGCGTGTCCCTTTCCAGCGTCATGCGCGCCGCGCCGCGCAACAGGTCGGGCGCGCCGTTCGGCAGCACCAGCGTCTGGTAGTCGGGCAATTGCGTCGAGGGCGGCACGTACCATGCGGGCATGCTGGTTTCGTTCGCCAGCGTGAACCAGTAGAAGCCGAACGGCGGCAGCGTCAGCAGATAGGTCAACTGCCCGATCGGCGGAAAGGCGACACCGCCCAGCATCTCGACCGGCACCCGACCGGCGAAGGCGGACAGGTCGATCTCCACCGCCTGCGATGCATGCGACACGTTCGCCACGCACAGGATCGTTTCGGCACCGGCGCCGTTTGCATCGGGATCTTCGTATTCGCGCAGGTAGGCGAGAATTTTTCGATTGCTCGGATAAATCAGTTTGAGCGATCCGCGGCCGAACGCGCGATGCTTGCTGCGCACCTGCAGCAGACGACGCATCCAGTTCAGCTGCGAATACGGATCGCTGCTCTGCGCCTCGACATTGATCGATTCGAAACCGTACAGCGCATCCATGATCGGCGGCAGCACGAGGCTGGCCGGATTGGCGCGCGAAAAACCGCCGTTGCGATCCGGCGCCCATTGCATCGGCGTGCGCACGCCATCGCGATCGCCGAGATGGATGTTGTCGCCCATGCCGATTTCGTCGCCGTAGTACATGACCGGCGTGCCGGGCATCGACAGCAGAAAACTGTTCAGCAGTTCGATGCGGCGGCGATCGTGCTCCAGCAGCGGCGCGAGGCGGCGGCGGATGCCGAGGTTGATGCGTGCGCGCTTGTCCGACGCATAGTGATTCCACAGGTAATCGCGCTCGCGGTCGGTCACCATTTCCAGCGTCAGCTCATCGTGATTGCGCAGGAAAATCGCCCACTGGCAGTCGCCCGGAATATCCGGCGTCTGGCGCAGGATGTCGGTGATCGGGAAGCGGTCTTCCTGCGCCAGCGCCATGTACATGCGCGGCATCAGCGGGAAGTGGAAGGCCATGTGGCATTCGTCGTCGTCGCCGAAATACTGCTGCACGTCTTCCGGCCACATGTTGGCTTCGGCCAGCAGCATGCGATCCGGATAGTGCGTTTCCAGATGCGCGCGGATTTTTTTCAGGATCACGTGCGTTTCCGGCAGATTCTCGTTGCTGGTGCCTTCGCGTTCGATCAGGTACGGCACTGCATCCAGCCGCAATCCGTCCACGCCCAGATCGAGCCAGTACGACATGATTTCCAGCACGGCCGCCAGCACTTCCGGATTGTCGAAGTTCAGATCCGGCTGGTGCGAGTAGAAGCGATGCCAGAAATACTGATTGGCGACCGGGTCCCACGTCCAGTTGGATTTTTCGGTGTCGAGGAAGATGATGCGCGTGCCTGCGTAACCGCTGTCGTTATCGGACCACACGTAGAAATCGCGCTCCGGCGAGCCGGCCGGTGCGTTGCGCGCGCGCTGAAACCACGGATGCTGATCCGATGTGTGATTGATGACCAGTTCGGTGATCACGCGCAGCCCGCGTGCATGCGCTTCCTCGATGAAGCGGCGCGCATCTTCCATCGTGCCGTAATCGGGGTGTACGCCGATATACGCGGAAATGTCGTAGCCGTCGTCGCGGCGCGGCGATGGATAGAACGGCAGCAGCCAGATCGTGTTGACGCCGAGCTGCGCGATGTAATCGAGTTTGCTGATCAGGCCGGCGAAATCGCCGACACCATCGTTGTTGGCATCGAAGAAAGACTTGATGTGCAACTGATAGATGACGGCGTCCTTGTACCACAGCGGATCGTCGTTGAAACTGACCGATGGCCTGGAGGCATCCTGTTCGGCAATCTGTGCGGTAAGCGGATTTGTCATGATTGCTTTTGCCTGTCTTCTTTTTTCGTTTCTTTTTCGTTTTATCGGGCCGGCTGGATGCGCCAGATTGCAAACGGCATCTGCTGCGGATCGAGCCGGATCTGCTGCTGCCTGCCGTGCCATGTGAAGCGGCTTTCGCTCATCAGTTCCTCGACATGCACCGCGGCATCGTCGGGCAGGCCGAATCGCCACAGCGGCACATCGATCGCCGCATCGTGCGCGGCAAACGGATCGAGATTGATCGCGACCAGCAAGGTGTTGTCGCCGAAGCGATCGGCATCGCCGGTCACGGCTTGTGTTGATTTCGAAAAATACAGAACCTGTTCATTCGACGATTCGTGAAAGCGCACGTTCAGGTGCGAATGCAGCGCCGGATTGCCGTTGCGTATGCGGTTCAGCAAACCGATTTCGCGCACGATGTTGCCGGGGCGCTGCCAGTCCCACGCACGGATCTCGTATTTCTCCGAATCCAGGTATTCCTCTTTCCCTGTGACAGCCTGCGCCTCGCACAGTTCGAATCCGCTGTACACGCCCCACAGCCCGGACAGCGTCGCCGCCAGCGCCGCGCGGATCAGAAAGCCGGGCCGGCCAGAACGTTGCAGGAAGACAGGATTGATATCCGGCGTGTTGACGAAGAAATGGGGGCGGAAGAATTCGCGCGGGCCGCCGGGCGTTGCCGCCGTCAGCTCGTTCAGGTAATCGATGAATTCCTGCTTGCCGTGCCGCCATGTGAAATAGGTGTACGACTGCGAGAAACCGACTTTCGCCAGCCTGTACATCGGCTTGGGCCGCGTGAAGGCTTCGGACAGGAAAATCGTGTCCGGCGCGCGGCTGCGCACATCGCCGATCATCCATTCCCAGAACGGCAGCGGTTTGGTGTGCGGATTGTCCACGCGGAACACGCGCACGCCTTCGCGCACCCACATCAGCACCACGTCGCGCAGCGCGATCCACAAATCGGGAATTGCCGAACCTTGTTTGCCATCGCCATCGGCATAGAAATCGACGTTGACGATGTCCTCGTATTTCTTCGGCGGATTTTCCGCATAGCGGATCGAGCCGTCGGGCCGCCATGCGAACCATTCCGGATGCTCCTTGAGCCAAGGGTGATCGGGCGAGCACTGGATGGCGAAGTCGAGCGCGACTTCCATGCCGTGTTCGGCCGCAGCCACCAGCAGGCGGCGGAAATCCTGCAGCGTACCGAGCTGCGGATGAATCGCATCGTGGCCGCCATCGGCGGAACCGATCGCATACGGACTGCCGGGATCGTCGGCGGACGGTGTCAGGCTGTTGTTCCTGCCCTTCCTGTTCTTGCTGCCGATCGGATGGATCGGCGTGAAATACAGTGTGTCGAATCCCATCTCGCGCACTGCAGGCAAGCGTTTGATGACATCGTCGAACGTGCCGTGGCGCAACGCATCGCCGCTTTGCGAACGCGGGAACAGTTCGTACCAGTTGGCGAATTCTGCCTGACGGCGTTCGACGTCGATCCGGTATTCATTGCTGCGCGTGGAAAAATCGCGCACATCGGCATCGTGCATCAGCCGCATCGTGTCGGCGGAAAGCAGGAGCGCGATTGCGCCGCTGTATTCATTGCCCTCCGCAGGAGCAGCCTGTTTCTTGCTTCTTGCAGACGGTTTTTTCGCCGGCAATTGTTTCAGCAGTTTTTTCAACGCATCGGTGTGCGCGCTGCCATCGGGCTGGTTGGCGGCGGTTTTTTCGATCAGTTGCCGGCCTTCCTGTATCTCGAGCGACACGTCGAGCCCCGCCTGTACTTTCTTGTCAAGTTCGTCGCGCCACGTCGCAAACTGATCGCGCCATGCTTCGATTGCAAACAGATGACGGCCGATGCGCTGCAGCGGCAGCACGGTGCGCCAGCGGTCGTTGCCCGTCATCTGCATTGTCGCCTGCTGCCATTCCTTTTCATCCGCGGCGCGCCACAGTACGGTGGCAGCGAGTTTGTCGTGGCCGTCGCTGAAAATATCGGCCTCGATGTCGATCAGGCGGCCCGCAATGCGCTTGGCGGGAAAGCGGCCGTCATCGATCAGCGGCGCGATATGTTCGATGGCAATACGCGGTGCCCTGGCGGCACGCACGACTGCGGATCGTCCGCCGGTAACCGGCAGAACAACGGGTGTTGCCGGCTGCAGATCGAGGAACTGCACATCGGCGGGTGGCAATATCGCATCCTGATGATTGGCATGTGGCGGCAGCATCCAGCCGCCGAGGCGATCGCGCAACAGGGCGGCGGGCACCGCATGTTCGCGCCGGATATCGGTATTGACGATGGCCAGCACGGCGGCCGATGACGCAAACGCTTCGATCTGGCGCAGCAGCAAGGCGATATCCGCATGCGGCGAAGAGAGGATCTGCAGCGTTTGGCGCGGTGCGCCGTTGACCGTTTCAAAACAGTCATTCGCATCGGCGATGACAGCGGTGAGATCGAACAGCGCTTGGGCCGTCGACTGCGCATCGTGGCGCAGATCGGCCAGCGCGGTGCCGCAGCCATGCTCAAATCCTTCGGTCAGCATCAGTCCGTCGCCTGCGATTGCCGCGACCAGCACGGCGCGTCGGTATGCGCGGAAGGCGCTATCGGCATCGTCCAGATGCAGGCGGTGGATCAGGCGGACGCCGCCCGGATCTTCGGGAGCCGCGATGACGGGAGCGATGGCGGACAATCGATGATGTTCTTCAGCAAACCAGGCGGCGCGATAATCCCACCACGCATCCGACGAGAACACGGCATCGAAGCCGCAACCGGCAATCGCGGCGAGCTGTTCCGGCGTGCAACCGGGCGTCCACGCAAGGAACGCGGTATCGGCATCGACCGCTTTTGCATGCGCGATCAGCGCTTGCCACAGCGACGGTGAAATGCGCGCGATGCCGAGACAGCGGAAGCCGCCGATGCCGGCAGCCAGCCAGGTCGATAGTTGCGTTTGCCAGTAGGCCAGTGCGTGTTGTGTGCCGTCGGTGTCGAGACGCAGCATGGCATGGCGGTCGTCATGCGCCGCCGGCTCGAAGCGCGGATCGGGCAAGGCGTGCCGGTCCCTCTCCTGCGGAAAGAATTGCGCTTCATGCTGTGCGAAGAAAGGATGCGCAAGAGGGAACCGATCGAGTTCCACGTCCAGCAGCAACCGCAATTTTTTCTGCCGACATGCCTGCGAAAAATCGGCAAGCAGGTTTTCGTCAGTGTTGATGTCGCCGGAAAAAGAAGATAGCGCGCAACCGCTTAGCAACAGCGTATTGCATCGCATCGTTGCGATGCGCGCGAACAGCGCCTGCCAGTCTTCCTTGTGAACAATTGAAGAAGCGGCAACACAATGGATGCGCGGCGGGCGAAAGCCCGAAACGGTATGGCTGTGCATGATCAGACCGTTTCACTTGATGAAGTAAATGGAACGGGACGCGGCGTGAACAACGGCAATGCATGTGATGCAGATGATGCACGTGATGCAGATGCAACGGGCGTCAGTGCGGCCGACTTCCGCCTTGCGCGCACTGGATACTGCACGCGTGTCATCCTCATGCAGTCATCTTGTAATGGGACGGCGTCACGACCGATCGGGTCATCTTCGGTTTGAGCAGATCGAGGAACAGCTGGCGCGCCGTCGGCGGTGCGATCCTCGCGTACATCTGCACATAGGCCAATGCCGGACCGGACCACGAAAAATCGCCTTTCATCGCCGTGCGCTGCATGGTCTGCCAGACGGCAGGCCGCGCATACAAACTCAATGCGTGCGCCACCGCGTCGCTCAGGTCCTGTGCCTCTTCGCCGTCGAACAGGATGCCGGTCGCTTCCTGCGCCACCACGGCATCGCGACCGGTATCGATGATGGTGTCGCACAGGCCGCCGACGCGCGATGCGATCGGAATCGTGCCGTACAGCATCGAGTAGATCGGCGTCAGGCCGAACGGTTCGAATCGGGTTGGATGCAGCAGGATATCGGCGCCGGCATGCAGTGCATGCGCGCGATGTTCGTCGTAGCCGATGAACACGCCGACGCGATCCGGATGATCGGCCGCCAGTTGCTTGAACTGTTCCTCGTATTGCGGATCGCCGCAACCGAGAATGGCAATCTGAAGATGCGGATGATTTTGCAGGATCGCGGGCATGGCGGCTAGGATCAGATCAGCCATTTTCTGGTGCGTGATGCGGCTGCCGATCGCCATCAACGGCGTGAATTGCTGGATCGGCAGGTTGAACAGTTTCTGCAGGTCGCGCTTGCAGGCGGCCTTGCCGCTCATGCTGTCGGCACTGAAATTGCGCTTGATGACAGGATCGGTTTCCGGATTCCAGACGTCGAGATCGACGCCGTTGGGAATGGCGCTCAATACATTTTTGCGGCGATTCAATATGCCTTCAAAGCCGTAGCCGAAACGCTCGGTCAGGATTTCCGCCGCGTAGGTCTGGCTGACGGTGGTGATGCAATCCGAATAGGCGATGCCGGCCTTCAGGTAGCTCATCTTGCCCCAGAATTCCATGCCGTCTTCATTGATCATCTCGGCCGGAATGCCGACCTGCGGCGCGAGATCGGCCGCATAGTTGCCTTGGAATGCAAGATTGTGAATCGTCAGCGCAGTGCCGACATCGGTGATTTTTTCCAGCTTCAATAGTGCGGGAATCAGGCCGGCGTGCCAGTCATTCGCCTGCACGACGTGCGGCACCGGATAGTTGGCCTTGCCGGCGCAGATGCGTACGGCGGCGTGGGCAAGCGAAGCGAACGCGATTGCGTTATCGTCCAGTTCATGGCCGGTATGATCGACGTAGGGATTGGCGGTGCGCCTGGCGAACAGCGGCGAGCACAGCAGAAGAACCTTGACGCCGGTGTCCGGCATTTTTCCCTGGAACAGTTCCGCGTCGCCGCCGGGCAGATCGGGCAGATCGGCAATTTTCTTCAGCGCAAGCGCGTTGCGGATTGCCGTCGGGTAACCCGGCATCAGGATCGTGGCATCGACTTCCAGCGTGGAAAGAGACGCGGCCAATGCACCGATAACATCTGCCAGACCGCCCGTTTTGACAAGCGGAACTGCTTCCGAGGTGACGAGAAGGACACGTGGTTGTGGCATTTGCTTCTCCCTAGAAAATGCGGCGGCAAAAGAGCGGGCTGCATCGTTGTTTGAGTAGGGATCAACAATACCTAAGGGTGAACGAAAGACGAATCAGACACTGCCGCGACCATTTGTAAGAAAGCGTTACCGGGGCGGTTGTCGGAAAGAAATTATCACTGCATGAAAAAACAGGTGTGTTTTCAAAGACATAATTCATTGCAGAAAATTGCAATGAAGGAATGCTGCCCGCCGGAAATGGCGTGCAGGTCCTTTCCGGTCATCTGGTCCGTGCATGACGGGGAATGGTCCGGTTTATTGCCTGTTTCACACCCAACTCATTGATAAATCACGTTTTATTGCCGTCCGGCGTATAATGCACGCTGTCACTGTCGAGGTGGCAATGGCAGTCGAGATGGTCACGATTTTCTATAGCGTCCTGCGTCTGGTCATCTACCTCGTTTCATCACCAAGAAAACATTCAAATTTATCGAAAGAGCCAGGTCTTTTTCGGATTCGCCGGACGGTTCGTATTTATCCACGTCGTCGCGATCATGTGGCCTCAGCCAGAGGCAAGACCTGCTAAAAATCATGTCTGATTTGCAGCCAGTAATTCCGTCAGAAGTCGTGTCCATCGCGCCCGATTCCGCTCCCGCCATCCGTTTCGAAGACCTGGGTCTTGCGCCGGAAATCCTGCGCGCGCTGAACGATCAGGGCTATGTGCACCCGACGCCGATTCAGGCCGAAGCCATTCCGATCGTGCTCAAGGGCATCGATCTGATGGGCGCGGCGCAAACCGGTACGGGCAAAACGGCCGGCTTCTCGCTGCCGATCATTCAATTGTTGCTGGCGCACGCCAGTTCCAGTGCATCGCCTGCACGTCATCCGGTGCGCGCACTGATCCTGACGCCCACGCGCGAACTGGCCGATCAGGTTGCTGCCAACGTCAAAGCCTATTGTCGTCACACGCCGTTGCGTTCGACTGTGGTGTTTGGCGGCATCGACATGAAGCCGCAAACCGTGATCCTGAAGGGCGGCGTTGAAATCGTCATCGCCACGCCAGGCCGCCTGCTGGACCATGTGGAACAGAAAAACATCAGCCTCGGCCAGGTGCAGATGCTGGTCATGGATGAAGCCGATCGCATGCTCGACATGGGCTTTTTGCCCGACCTGCAACGCATCATCAATCTGCTGCCGAAGAAGCGTCAGAATCTGATGTTCTCCGCGACCTTCTCGCCGGAGATCAAGAAACTCGCAGCCACTTTCCTGAAAGATCCGGTCACGATCGAAGTCGCGCGCAGCAACGCGACTGCCGAGAACGTCACGCAGATCATTTACAAGGTGGAAGAAGAAGCCAAGCGCGACGCGGTGTCATTCATCATCCGCGAACGCGGTTTGAAACAGGTCATCGTCTTCTCGAATACGAAGATCGGCGCATCGCGCCTGGCGCGCCAGCTTGAAAACGAAGGTGTGAAAGCCTCTGCCATCCACGGCGACAAATCGCAATCGGAACGCATGCAGGCGCTGGAGCAATTCAAGAACGGCACGATTGAAGTGCTGGTGGCGACTGACGTCGCCGCCCGCGGACTCGATATTGCCGAACTGCCGTGCGTGATCAACTTCGACCTGCCGTACAACGCGGAAGATTACGTGCATCGCATCGGCCGTACCGGCCGCGCGGGTGCATCGGGCGATGCGATCTCGTTGTTCTCGGACAAGGATGCACGCCTGCTGGTCGATATCGAAAAGATGATCAAGCACAAGTTCGTGCCGGCTGATTTGATCGGCTTCGCGCCGTCACCGGTGCGCAGCAATGAACGTGGCAACGAACGCGGCGAGCGCGGCAGCGACCGTCGTCCGCAGGAGCGCGGCCCGCGCCGTGAAGAATCGGCCGGCCGTCCGCCGCGTACATCGGCGCCGGTGTCTGCGGAACGCAGTTCCGGTGCGGCATCGAACGGCAGCCGCAGCGCATACGCTTCGCCGCGCAAGGAAAAGGTCGATCCGTTCTTCCTCAAGCCTTATGAACCATCCGCTGTTGCCGTTGCCGAAACCCGGCAGGCCGAAAACAAATCGATCAAGCCGGGCAAGCAGAAAGTCGCTGCATTGCTTGGTGGCGCGCCCAAGCGCTAAGTCAGAAAAAGCACATGCGCGTCTTCGGCGTGCGGTACTGAAGTGTTTGTTCATCGCTTGCCTTTCATTCACAAGGAAACCAAGGAGACCAACCATGACGGATCGGCAAAAAATCATTCCCTGCCTGTGGTTCAACTTCAATGCCGAAGAAGCGGTTCGGCATTATCTGGATATTTTCGAAGATTCCCGCATTCTTGAAATATCGCACTACGGCGATGCCGTGCCTGCACACAAGGGCAAGGTGCTGACGATCCTGTTCGAATTGCAGGGACAGCAGATCGTGGCATTGAACGCCGGGCCGAATTTTCCTTTCACCGAAGCGATTTCATTGAGCATCGACTGCGCCGATCAGCAGGAAGTCGATATGTACTGGACGCGCCTGTCGGAAGGCGGCAGCACCGGTCAGTGCGGCTGGCTGAAGGATAAATTCGGCGTGTCGTGGCAGACTGCGCCGCGTCGACTGATGGAACTGTTTACCGATCCCGACAGGGACAAGGCGGCGCGCGCAATGAAGGCGATGATGACGATGACGAAGATCGATATTGCGCAGGTGGAAGCGGCGGCGGCAGCCAGGTAATTGCACGACGCCTGTTATTTTCCACCGAAGCGTCGCGTCCAGTCGGCGATTGCCTTTTGCCAGAACTCTGCAATCGAATCGGCATGACCGATTTGCAGCTGCAGGAAGTGCGCGGCACGCAAGAGTTCGCTCAACGGGTTGTCGGTATCGAGCGCAGTTGCGCCGGTCTGCTTCGACAGTTTCTCGCCAAGCTCATTCACCACGACCGGCACGTGCATGTACGACGGTGTCGGCAATCCGAGCAGGCGCTGGAGGTAGATTTGCCTACCGGTCGATTCCAGCAGGTCGGTGCCGCGCACCACATGCGTGACGTTCTGCTCCGCATCGTCGACCACCACCGCAATCTGGTAAGCCCAGAATCCATCCGCACGCTTCAATACAAAGTCGCCGACCTCGGTTGCGAGATGCTGCGTCAGCGGGCCGAGCCAGCGATCGTCGAACGTGATCGTTTCGTTCGGTTCGCCAATCTCCGGCACACGCAGGCGCAAGGCGCGCGCAATTTTCCCGACAGCCAATCCGTGGCGGCAGGTGCCGGGATAAATCGCTGCACCATCGGCGGCGAATCCGAGCCCGGTGGCGAGGCGTGAGTCGGCGATTTCCTTGCGTGTGCAACCGCAGGCATAGGTGTGCCCGGCAAGGCAATCGAATGCTGCCTGATAAAGCGACTTGCGCCGGCTTTGCACAACGATGTCGCCATCGTGCTGCATGCCGAATATCGACAGCGCCAGCATGATGGCGTCGGTCGCGCCGGGCACCGTGCGGGTTTCGTCGATGTCTTCGATGCGCACCAGCCAGCGGCCGTGATGTGCCTTCGCATCGAGATAGCTGGCCATAGCGGCGACCAGTGAGCCGGCATGCAGCGGGCCGCTCGGTGACGGGGCGAAACGGCCCGTGTAGTTGTTTTCCTTGTTAGCCATTGCTTACTCCGCCAGTAATTTGCGCTGTACGTCCGGATCGGCCAGCCTGGTCAAAAACCATTTCAGGCATTTGCCGCGCGCATCGGTACGCCACGCATATTGCAAGGCGCCGTCGGGTTTGGTTTCGCTGGTTTGCTTCTCGATCAGCGCGCCGCTATCGAGATAAGGTTGCGCCCATTTGCGCGGCAGATGACCGCAACCGAGGCCGGCAACCTGTGCCGCGAGCTTGTCGCGCACGGTCGGTACGGTCAGCGTCGATTGTCCGGTCAGCAAACCGGAGGTGATGCTGGGCAGCAGGCGGCCGCTGTCACCAGCGGCGATCGCGCGATACTGCTGGACGACATTGGCGGCCAGCGGTTCTTCCATGTTTGCCAGCGGATGAGAGGGCGCGACGGCGAATATCCAGTCGACGTCGCCCAGCGGTTTTGCACGAAAACCGCCGGAACCGCGCACCAGATCCGGTCCATCGTACGATACGCCGATTGCCAGGTCGGCTTCACCGTTGATCAGTTTTTCCCATGTGCCGGAGAGTACTTCCGTTGAAATACGCAATTGCGTGCCGGCGCTTTGCAGGTCGCATTCATTGATCAGCGGGATGAGTTTTTCAAAAGGGATCAATGCGTCGAGCACGATGCGCAGTTCGACTTCCCAGCCGCTCGCGGTGCGCTTGACGCGTTGTTCCAGTTCGCTGGCGGCGCGCAGCAGATGACGACCTTCGCTCAGCAATTCCTGTCCGGCAGGCGTCAGTTTGGCGCGATGGCCGCGGCGATCGAACAGCAACACATCGAGGTCTTCTTCCAGCTTGCGCACGCTGTAGGTCAGCGCGGACGGCACGCGATCGAGCGCGACCGCGGCGGCACCGAAGCTGCCCTTGCGGTCAATCATGTCCAGAATGCGGATGGCTTCCAGCGTCAGATTCATGGCGAATTCCAATATTCAAATAATTTGAACGACTTGTGTGGAATTATGCCCTTATTCAAAGCGTTTTGACCATCTATAGTGATGCTCATAGGTTGACGCCTAGTCATACAATAAATCTCAACGAAAGGAAATGATCATGCTTGAAGTTCGCAAAAGTGAAGACCGCGGTCACGCAAACCATGGCTGGCTGGAAGCCCGTCACACCTTCTCGTTCGCCAGTTACTACGATGAAGACCACATGGGCTTCGGACCGTTGCGCGTGATCAATGAGGACCGTGTCGCCGCCGGCAAGGGTTTCGGCACGCACGGCCATCGCGACATGGAAATCATCACTTATGTGCTGGAAGGCGAAGTTGCGCACCGCGACAGCATGGGCAACGGCAGCACGATTCGTCCGGGCGATGTACAGCGCATGAGCGCGGGGACCGGCGTGCAGCATTCCGAATTCAATCCGTCGGAAGTGAACAAAACGCATCTGCTGCAGATCTGGATCGAACCGAACAAGCGCGGTGTGACGCCGAGCTATGAGGAAAAGCGTTTTCCTGACGAGGACAAGCGAGGCCGCCTGCGTTTGATCGCCAGTCCCAATGCTGAAGATGGATCGGTATTGATTCACCAGGATGCAAAGCTGTATGTCGGACTGTTCGACGGCGATGAGAAGGCAAGCCTGCCGCTCGCATCAGGCCGCCGTGCGTTTGTGCATATCGCGCGCGGTGAAGTCGAGGTGAATGGTATCGCACTGAAAGCTGGTGATGCGTTGAAGGCTGTCGATGTCGCCGCGCTGGACATTGTTCACGGCAAAGGTGCGGAGGTACTGATATTTGATCTGGTTTGATCAATCCGGATCGGAAATGGAAAAGGCGCGGTATCCACAAGATGTCGCGCTTTTTTATTTGTGGCCTTCAAAGTCCATGCACTCTTATATATCACTCGGTAGCTGTTAAATGCGCCATGCGTTCGGTACAGAAATATCGTAATCAGTAATACCGATGGCCTTGAAGTGTTCCCTTGCTGACTTGATCTTTGCCGACTCCGAGGGACGCAGTTTGTTGTCGTCCTGCGTGCTCTTGGTTTCTCGGACCATGTAAATATGATCCTCGCCGCCTTCCTGTTTGATGATGGCCCAGTCCGGATTGTAGTCGCCCACCGGTGTGGGTATCTTGAACCTGGCAGGCAGTTTCATGAACAGTTTGATGTCTTCACGACTGTCCAGCATCTCGGCGAATTGGCGCTCCACATCCGAATCGAAAACCACGTAATCGAAATCGGTTTTTTCCTGCCAATTCTTTATCTTCACCATCTGATCAAGGAAGCGCTCCTTTTCTTCCTCTCCGTCGGCCTGGAGTTCTCGTAGTTCGTAGATGGCACCGTTTATTCTGTCGTACTGGATGCCTTCAACGACGATTCTCGCCAGTTCGCTTTTCAGGATACGGCTGATCATCGCAATGAAGTCATTCGGGTTGCCGATGAATTCATTCAGCCTGCTGCTGCCGATGAGGATATCGACCAGCGTTCTGCGAGTGAGCGACGTTGCCTGCTGCAATTCGCCAATGATGTCCGGCAAGTCATAACTGCCTTTCAGTTCGGCAGTGCGCTCCCCCAGTACATTGCCTTGTGCACCGCCACGCAGGACCTTCATCCCGGCGCGCGTGACGGTAATGCGCAGCGGCTGGATTTTTTCTTCGCTCGCGATCGCATAGATGGCCCTGCCGATCAATTCTTCGCGTTGCACATGGACACGATACGTCGTTTTCTGGCTGATGGCATTCCAGAATTCGACAAACGCCTTGCTGGCGTAAAGTTCCTTGTTGAATTTTCGCGTCTGTCGTTTGCTTTTCGGCTTGACGTATTTTTCAAAGCTCGCGCCGCGCACCTTGTCGATGATTTCCTGTTCGTAGGGCTGGAATTTTTCGGGCAAGTGCAGGGAAAAATCTTGGCTGTCCGGCAGGAATTGCGAGGTTGCCTTGCCGTCCTTGACGTAGCCATGCTCTGCAAGATGTCTGAACACTTGCTGTGACCACTGGTACCCGAAGATGGCGTCTGTTGCCTTGCCATCGGCATCCAGTCTCCAGATTTTGGCGAATTCGTTGATGCGCACCAGACCGATGGCGACACCCGCCGCCTTATATTCGTTTTGCAGGTTCTGCGCGAAAGCGGTATAGGACTCGTTGGCGATCACCGTCAGTGTGGCGATGCCACGGTCGGCGATGCGCTCGTAGCCTCTATCTGTTTTGGCAACGGGCAGGCGCAAGCCGCGCCCCAGGGTTTGTCGCCGTTCGGTGTCAGCACCCATCTCACGCAATGTGCAGATCTGGAACACATTCGGATTGTCCCAACCTTCGCGCAACGCCGAGTGGCTGAAGATGAAGCGCACTGGTTCTGCCTCGTCCAGCAGGCGAGCCTTGTCCTGCATGATGAGTTCATAGGCATCGTCGTCCTTGGCTGTCGTGCCGGATGAATCCACGAACGTGGTTTTGCCTTTGGCTTTGAGTTGCGAGAAATACGCGCGCCGCAATTCATGCGGCGCATGCGGCAACAATGCCTGATAACGCTTGTCCTTGTTGCGCTCTTCGATGAAGACTTCATCGAACCATTTCGCAAAGTCGCCGTTGGCATCGTCATTGCTAGAACCTTCGCCCAGAAAGCTCGCCACCCTGTCCACAAAGAACAAACTCAATACCTTGATGTGCTTGTCGCGCAACATGGCTTCCTTGCGCAAATGTTCGCGCACGGTTTCGCGGATCATTTCCTTGTAAATTGTGCCGGTCGCGCCGCCTGTGGCCTCACCTTCCTGCAGCCAGCCGTGATTGGTCAGTTCAACGCAGGCAGGTTCACCGCCATCGGCCAGCCGCATCTCGTTGATGCGCAAGCCTTCATAGGACGGATTGTCGGCAACAGCGGCAAGCTCCTGATGTTGTTTGACGGTTTTGGCCATGCGCGCCAGCGAACCATCGGCCTTGCGACAGGAGAGCTCCAGTTTTGCCGTCCAGCCTTTCGCGTGCTTCACTTCCATCAGCTTGATGTAAGGCGCGGCGTCCGCACCTTGTTGCGCGACATCCGCCACCACGATCTGCTTCACCAGATTCAGTTCATGTGCGTCCACCGGATCGAGGCGATAGACCAGATTGCGCTGCTGCTTGTGGGTGGCGCTGTAACGCAGCGTAAAGGCGGGTTTCAGTTCGCCGATGGCTGACTGCGAAAGCTCGGACTCCATGTTCTGCGGCTCGTCCATGATGATTACCGGGCGTGTGGCCTTCAGATAGTCCAGCGGTCGCAAGCCGTTCAGCTTGTCTCGGTATTGATGGATGATGCGCGTATTCCTGTCGCCACGTATGGCATCGATTGTCATCACCAGAATCTGCACATTGGTGGACATGGCAAAGGCTTGCACTTCCTCGGCACGGTCACCACGGTAAACGCTGGCATCGAAAGGTTGCTGATACAAATCGTGGAAATGCTCGCGCATCAGGCGGATACTGGTGTTGACGCCTTCGCGGATGGCGACGCTGGGAACGAGAATGATGAACTTGTTGAAGTTGTAGCGCTTTGCCAGTTCAAAAATCGTGCGCAGGTAAACGTAGGTCTTGCCCGTGCCGGTTTCCATCTCGATGTCGAAATCGGGCTTGCCCTGGATCAGTTGCTGGCTGACTTCCAGTCCGTTCCTATCCTGCACGGCTTGCAGGTTGGCGAGGATGACGCTTTCGTCCAGCACCAGATTGTTGCCGATGGCGCCAACTTCCTGCGCAGTGTCCACGAGCAATGTGCCTTGCTCGTTGCTCCAGTCCACGAGCGGCTCACCCGCAGTCGATTGACCAGCGCGAAAGTAGGTAGCCGTGCTACGCAGTGTAGCGCCCAGTTGTTCGGCATCCTTCGGTTGTCCGTCGAACAGGTCCACCACGGCCGCGATGGCGTCGAGCTGGTATTGCTGATGTGAATCGAACTGGAATCCGGTGCTCATAGTCATGCCGTCCAGAGCTCTACGCCCTTGCTTCTGGCGTATTGGGAAAGATTGGTTTTTAGTTCGTCGTCGCCGTGGAAGGTGTCTTCCAGCATGATGATGCGAACAGGCATGGCGTCCACCAGCGCACGCAACTGTTCCAGTGTGGGTTTGATCTGCTCGTTCAGGTAAGCGAGTACATGGTTGTCGCCGATTTGTTTGACACCCAGTCCGGCGATGTTTTGCTTTGTGATCTTCTCGGTAAGCGAAAAGCCGAGCTTGAGCAGGATTTCGGCAAGCAAGTCGTCTGCTGAAGCCGAGTCGCTAGCGGAGTCGCGCAGGTCGAGCAGGCGTTGCTCCAGTTTGTCGGGTTCGATATCGCTGCTGATGTGCCATTTGGCGAAGTTCGTGTCGGTCAATTTATAGGCTCGGAAGCCGGTGTCTACATCTTGTGCGGTCAGTGGGCTATCGGCCGTGATCTTTTCCCCCGCCAATTCAATGCGTTTGCGGGAAATGTCGGCAATGGTCTTGAATCCGGCTTTGCGTGCTTCGGATTCTTCTGGCGTTGGCTCAGGAAGTTGCACCATGATGAAACGACGACTGCCGCCGTCTTCGGCGTTGAGAGCCATCGCGGCGTGGGCACTAGTGGAACTACCTGAGAAGAAATCCAGAATGATTGAGTCTGCAAACGTCGCCTGTTCAATGAAGGTTTTTATGAGTTGGGTGGGTTTTGGGAAATCGAAAATCCCGCTCCCGATGAGGGCGTTAACCTCCTTGGTTCCCTCCCCAGTCGAAAACTCCTGAATCACTGACGAGAAATTCTTGTAAATACTTTCCATCTCGCCGAGGAATAGTTTTTGGCGGGGTCTGCCATCTATCCCTGTAGGCCAGAGAATACGTTTCTCGGAAATTTTTCTTGCCATTGTTCCTGGCTCGAATCGCCATCCTTTGGGTGGGCACCCGTAATTGGTTCCGGTTTTCGGATCTATCAGGTCGTAATGCAGGTTTGGACGTTTATCTTTCGTGGCTAAACCAGTCATATCAGCACTTCGCCAAGGGCCGCGTTTATCGCCATCGAGGTTCTTAAATTTTTCAATGTCTTTTTCCGCGCCGCGAAGTGAGGTGCTGTTCGTCTTTGAGTAACAGACCATGTATTCATGGTCTGTTGAAAGGCCATTAACCGAACGAGTGTCTTCGCTTACTCTTGACTTCCAGATGATGGTTCCAATGAAGTTGTTTTCTCCAAAAACTTCATTGCAGAGTTTGTGCAAGTTATCTTGCTCGTTGTCATCAATCGAAATAATGATTACTCCATCGTCCGTCAGCAGATTTCGCGCCAACTTCAAACGCGGGTACATCATATTCAGCCAATTTGAGTGGTAACGGCCTTGGCTCTCGCTGTTGCTGGAAATCTTCCTCCCTTCCTCATTGACCTGCTTCGTCCATTCCAAATAAGTCTGCAAACCCTCGACATAGTTGTCTGGGTATATGAAGTCCTTACCCGTGTTGTAGGGCGGGTCGATGTAGATAAGTTTGATCTTGTTGTGATAGTGCTTCTGCAAAACCTTGAGAACTTCGAGATTGTCGCCCTCGATGAATACGTTTTGCGCCGTGTCCCAATCCTTCGAGCTGGCGAAGTCGGGCTTCAGGGTTGCCGTGGTTGGCGCTTGTGCGGCACGCAATGCCCGCTTCTTTCCTGGCCAGAACAGGCCGAAGCGCTCACTCTCTGGCCCGGCATCGTCGCCGAGCAGTTCCTTCAGTTTTTGAATATCCACCTTGCCGTCGGCGATGGCTTCCGGAATCAGTTCGGCAAGCTGTGCGGCAAGTTCGGTGCGGAAGTCGGGCGTTGCACCCGGCACCTCGAAACTATTTTCGGAAAGCGTGGAACTTTCCTTATCAATCGCTCCTAATGCTTGCTTGCTTGCTTGCTTGCTTGCTTGCTTGCTTGCTTGCTTGCTTGCTTGCTTGCTTGCTTGCTTGCTTGCTTGCTTGCTTGCTTGCTTGCTTGCTTGCTTGCTTGTTATTTGTCGTCATTTTTATTTTTTCAGAGTGATGTATAAAAACGGCTTGTTTCCGAAGGAAACGAGCCGTTTGCGCTTGATCAAGCTTCGATATCGAGGGCGGGGAAGGACTTGATCAAATCATCCAGTTGCTTCAACTGCGCCAAAAACGGTTCCAGCTTCGCCAGGGGTAACGCGCTTGGACCGTCGCACTTGGCGACTTTCGGATCGGGATGCGCCTCAAGGAACAAGCCAGCCAAGCCCACGCCCATGCCCGCACGCGCCAGATCGGCAACCTGTTCACGACGACCGCCGGATGCAGCGCCCATCGAATCACGTTGTTGCAATGCATGCGTGACGTCAAAAATAATCGGCAGGTTGTTTGTCACCTTCTTCATCACGCCGAAACCGAGCATGTCGACCACCAGATTGTCGTAGCCGAAACAGGTGCCGCGATCGCACAGGATCAGTTGTTCGTTGCCGGCTTCCTTGAACTTCTCGACGATATTCAGCATCTGCGGCGGACTCAGGAATTGCGGTTTCTTGATGTTGATGATGCGATTGGTTTTGGCCAGCGCAACCACCAGATCGGTCTGGCGCGCGAGGAAGGCCGGCAGTTGCAGGACATCGGCGACTTCCGCCACAATTTTGGCTTGATGCACCTCGTGCACGTCGGTAATCACCGGCACGTTGAACGCTTTTTTGACGTCCTCGAAAATGCGCATGCCTTCTTCCAGACCCGGGCCGCGATAGGAATGAATCGACGAGCGGTTGGCCTTGTCGAACGAGGCCTTGAAGACGTACGGAATGCCGAGCTTTTGCGTGACGCGCACGTATTCTTCGCATGACTTCATCGCGAGGTCGCGCGATTCCAGCACGTTGATGCCGCCGAACAGGACGAAGGGCAGTGCATTGTCGACCTTGATGTCACCGATGTTGATCATTGTTGTTGTCTCGTTAGATTGAAGGCGATGCTTCGGCCTGATGGGATGCCGGTTGTTTTGTGCAATGCGGGCAGGATTCGCCGGCGACGAATTCCGGCGCCAGTTGCTCGCGCGGCGATACGGTGGCGTTGCAGGCGGCGCACGTGGTTGCCAATGTCGGTTCCAGTCGCGGATTCAATGCGGTGCGGTGATCGAACACGAAGCAGTCGCCTGTGTAGTGATCGCCGCCGACTTCTTCAAAATACTTGAGAATGCCGCCGTCGAGCTGGTACACGCTGTCGTAACCGATGTTCTTCATGTGGATCGCGGCTTTTTCGCAGCGAATACCGCCGGTGCAGAAGGTGACGACGGTCTTGCCGCCGAGTTCATCCTTGTGTTGCGCGACGACGTCGGGAAAATCGCTGAACTTGTCGATACGGTAATCGATCGTGTTGTCGAAGGTGCCGACATCGACTTCGAATGCATTGCGCGTATCCATCATCACGACCGGCTTGCCGTCATCGTCATGACCCTGATCGAGCCAGCGTTTCAGCGTGGTCGGGCCGACCGATGGCGCGCGGCCTTCTTCCGGCTTGATCAATGGATGCTTCATGGTGATGATTTCACGCTTGAGCTTGACCAGCATGTGCTTGAACGGCTGGTCGTCGGAAAGGCTTTCCTTGACTTCAAGATCGGCGAAGCGCGCGTCGGCGCGTACCCATGCAAGAAAATCGTCGATCGCGGCGCGCGTGCCGGCCAGGAACAGGTTGATGCCTTCCGGGCTGAGCAGAATGGTGCCTTTCAGCGAGAGCCGGTCGCATCTGGCGAGGAATTCCGGGCGTTTTTCCGCCGTGTCGTCGAAGGTGACGAATTTGTAGGCGGCGATGTTGACGAATGACGATGTCGATTGCATGGTGCGTGTGTTGAATGTGGCTGTTCTTGTGATTCGGACAACGGAATGCGGCATCGTTGTCTGCTGCAATGCAGTCGGGCCGATTGCGGCGTTTACCCATCGGCGGCGCATGAGCAAGCCGCCATTATAAACTTCACGTTCCCGATTGCCGAAATGTCGGATCGGCAATCCGTCGCGGTAGAATACGGCCATGATTTCTCCGCAATTTATCCACCTCCGCCTGCATTCCGAATATTCGATCGTCGACGGTCTGATCCGCATCGACGATGTGATCGAAGCCGCTGCCGCCGACCACCAGCCGGCACTCGCCATCAGCGATCTGGCCAACCTGTTCGGCATGGTCAAGTTCTACAAGGAAGCGCGCTCGAAGGGCATCAAGCCGATCGTCGGTTGCGACGTCTGGATCACCAACGAGAACGACCGCGACAAGCCGTCGCGCCTGCTGCTGCTGGTCAAGAACAAGACGGGTTATCTGCAGTTGTGCGATCTGCTGTCGCGCGCGTGGCTGACCAATATCCATCGCGGTCGCGCGGAAATACGTCCGGAGTGGCTGGAGGAAATCGCCAGGCTGGATGGGCCGAAAGGCTTGATCGTCCTGTCCGGCGCGCACTTCGGCGATGTCGGGATAGCGATCGACAACGGCAATCTGGCCGGTGCGGAACGCTGCGCGCAGCGCTGGGCCGCGCTGTTCCCCGGACATTTTTATATCGAGGTGCAGCGCGCCGGCCAGCCGAACATGGATGCGCATGTGCGCCAGGCCTCGGTCCTCGCGGCGAAACTGAATCTGCCGGTGGTGGCGACGCATCCGGTACAGTTCCTGCTGGATGACGAGTTCACTGCACATGAAGCGCGCACGTGCATCTCGGAAGGCGAGATTCTTGCCAATCCGCGCCGGACCAAGCGCTTCAACCAGCAACAACGTTTCACCACGCAGGCCGAAATGGCGGCGCTGTTTGCCGACATGCCGCATGCGCTGCAGAATTCGGTCGAGATCGCCAAGCGCTGCAACCTGATACTTGAGCTGGGCAAACCGAAGCTGCCGAATTTCCCGACACCGGATGGATCGTCGATCGATGACTTCCTGGTGAAGGAAGCGCAGCGTGGCCTGGATGCGCGGCTTGCGCATCTGTATCCCGACCCGGCGGTGCGCGAACAGAATCGCGAACGTTATCAGACGCGACTGAAGTTCGAGACCGACACCATCATCAAGATGGGTTTCCCCGGCTACTTCCTGATCGTGGCCGACTTCATCAAATGGGCAAAGAACAACGGCGTGCCGGTCGGACCGGGCCGCGGCTCAGGCGCCGGTTCGCTGGTTGCGTATTCGCTCCTGATTACCGATCTCGATCCGCTGCAATACAACCTGCTGTTCGAACGCTTCCTGAATCCTGAACGCGTTTCGATGCCCGATTTCGATATCGATTTCTGTCAGGAAGGGCGCGACCGTGTCATTCAGTACGTGAAGGATCAGTACGGCAAGGATGCGGTGTCGCAGATTGCGACGTTCGGTACGATGGCGGCGAAAGGTGCGGTGCGCGACGTGGGTCGCGTACTGGATTTCGGCTACAACTTCTGCGACGGCATTTCCAAGCTGATTCCGTTCAAGCCGGGCAAGCTGGTGACGATTGCCGATGCCATCAAGGAAGAACCGCTGCTGGCCGAGCGCCAGGAAAACGAGGAAGAGGTCAAGCAACTGCTTGAACTCGCGCAAAAAGTCGAAGGCATCGCGCGCAACATCGGCATGCATGCCGGCGGCGTGCTGATCGCGCCGGGCAAGCTGACCGATTTCTGCCCGCTTTACACGCAGGGCGGCGATGCCGGCGTGGTATCGCAATACGACAAGGACGATGTCGAAGCGGTCGGCCTCGTGAAGTTCGACTTTTTGGGTTTGACCACGCTGACGATTCTCGATCGCGCGGTGCGTTACATCAAGGATCTCGATCCGGCGATGGCCGACTTTGCGCTGGAAAAACTGCCGCTGGACGATCGCCCTTCGTACGAACTGTTGACCAAGGCGAAAACCGTCGCCGTGTTCCAGCTGGAAAGCCGCGGCATGCAAGGCATGCTGAAGGATGCGCGGCCCGATCGTTTCGAGGACATCATCGCGCTGGTGGCGCTGTACCGTCCGGGCCCGATGGATCTGATTCCGGACTTCTGCAAGCGCAAGCACGGCGAACGATTCGAATATCCCGATCCGCGTACCGAAGCGATTCTGTCCGAGACCTACGGCATCATGGTCTATCAGGAACAGGTCATGCAGATGGCGCAGGTCATCGGCGGCTACTCGCTCGGTGGCGCGGATTTGCTGCGTCGTGCGATGGGCAAGAAAAAAGCCGAAGAGATGGCGCAGCATCGCGAGCTGTTCCGCGCCGGTGCCGCCAAGAACGACCTGTCGGCGGAAAAGGCCGACGAGATTTTCGATTTGATGGAGAAGTTCGCCGGCTACGGTTTCAACAAATCGCACGCCGCCGCGTACGCATTGCTGTCGTATCACACCGCATACCTGAAAGCGCATCACCCGGCCGCGTTCATGGCAGCCAACTTGTCGCTGGCAATGGACGACACCGACAAGATCAAGATTCTGGTGGAGGATTCACTCGATATCTGCGGCCTGACGTTATTGCCGCCGGATATCAACCAATCGGATTATCGTTTTACGCCGGTCGGTGTGCCGGGCAAAAAAGCCACGCAGATCCGCTACGGCCTGGGCGCGGTCAAAGGCTCCGGCAAGAGCGCGATCGACGCGATCGTGGTCGCGCGTCAGGAACGTCCGTTCGCCGATCTGTTCGATTTCTGCAAGCGCGTCGACAAGCGGCAGATCAATCGCCGCACGATCGATTCGCTGATTCGCGCCGGTGCGTTCGATTGTTTCCATATCGATCGCGCGATTCTGCTGGCCTCGGTCGGCTTCGCGATGGAATGTGCGGAGCAGGCGGAAGCCGCGGCGAATCAGGTCAGCCTGTTCGGCGGCGACGACAGCGATCTGGAAACGCCGCCGGAATACGTGAAGGCCGCACCGTGGAGCGAGAAGCAGAAGCTCACGGAGGAAAAAGCCGCGCTGGGTTTCTATCTGTCCGGCCATCTGTTCAATGCCTATGCAGACGAAGTGCGCCGCTTTGCGCGCAGCAAATTGAGCAGCCTTGAATCGTCGCGCGAACCGAAACTGATCGCAGGCGTGATCTCCGGTCTGCGCACGCAGATGACGCAACGCGGCCGCATCGTCATCGTCACGCTCGACGACGGCAGCGCCACGGTCGACGTCACCGTGTACAACGAGGTGTACGACGCCAATCGCAATCTGTTCAGGGAAGATGAATTCCTCGCGGTGGTCGGCAAGGTATCGGAGGATCGTTTTTCCGGCGGCCTGCGCATTACGGCCGAAAAAGTGATGGATATCGGGGCTGCGCGCATTCAGTATGCCAAGTCGGTCACCATCTCGCTGCAGGCCACGGCCGACGTCAAGACCCTGATCGCCACGCTGCAATCGATGGCGCGCACGGATGGCAGTCCGGTCGTCATCAAGTACAGCAATGCGGTGGCGCAGAGCGACCTGGTCTGCGCATCGCAGTGGCGCATCCATCCGGACGACAGCGCCAAACAGAAGCTGATCGATTTATATTCCGAGAAAAATGTAGAGATCGTCTACGACTGATCGCGAACGCAGATCGGTATGCGCAGAATCACGCTCATTGAAAGTACTGAAAAATGAATTTCCCCCCGCATTTGAAACGCCTGTTCGGCATGCTGCAGCCATACCGGAAACGCCTGATCGTGGCATTTCTGGGCATGATCATGACGGCATTGACCGAGCCGATGTTCCCGGCCGTCATGCGGTTGCTGCTGGATCACGGCTTCGGCGGCAAGCCGACGTTTTCGTTGTGGCTGGTGCCGCTGGCGATCATCGGCATCTTCGTGCTGCGTGGATTTTCGACGTATACGACGACGTACATGATGACCTGGGTTTCATCGCGCCTCCTGAACACGCTGCGCCGGCAGATGTTCGAACGCGTCCTCGATGTGCCGCTGGGGTTTTACGCCAGGCATTCGGTCGGACGCGTCATCAATTCGATGATGTTCGAGGTCCAGCAGATCGTCGATATGGTGACCAAGATATATATTTCCCTGATCCGCGATTCGCTGACGGTGATCGTCCTGTTGAGTTTTCTGCTGTGGCTGAACTGGCGCCTGACGCTGGTTGCGCTGGTGCTGCTGCCATTGATCGCAATCGTCGTGCGCCTGACCGGCCGCCGCGTGCGCCGCCTGACGCGCGAATATCAGGCAGTCAATGCCGAGATGACGCAGGTGCTTGAGGAGACCACGCGCGCCAACCAGGTCATCAAGATTTTCGGCGGCCATCAATACGAAAACAATCGCTTCGAGGCGCGCGCCGACAGATTGCGCAGCTACACGATGCGCATGGCCAGCACGCTGGCAGCGACCACGCCGGTCACGCAGATCATGGCGGCCTGCGCGGTTGCCATCGTCATCCTGATCGCGCTGATCCAGTCCGGGCAGAACCAGACGACGGTCGGCGGATTTGTCTCCTTCATTACCGCGATGCTGATGCTGTTGACGCCGTTGAAGAGCATTGCCGAAGTGAACGGTCCGCTGCAACGCGGCCTGACTGCGGCGGAAGCCGTGTTCGGACTGATCGATGCGGAACCGGAACGCACTTCGGGCAAGACCTTGCCCGGCCGTGCCGAGGGCCGGCTGGATTTCGTCAATCTCGGTTTTTCATATCCGGGACATCAGGCGCTGGCGCTGCAGGATATCAACCTGACCGTCATGCCCGGCGAGACGATTGCCTTTGTCGGCATGTCGGGTGGCGGTAAATCCACGCTGGTCAATCTGGTGCCGGGATTCTATTCGGCGACGACGGGAGCAATCCGCATCGATGGCGAATCGATCGAGGAGGTATCCCTGAACAGCCTGCGCAAGCAGATTGCGATGGTCAGCCAGCACGTCGTTCTGTTCGACGACACGATTGCCGCCAACATCGCATACGGCGATGCGACGCCAGATCGCGCACGCGTCCTGGCTGCGGCGACAGCGGCGCATCTGGACGACGTGATTGCCGGATTGCCGGAAGGACTGGAAACGATGATCGGCGATAACGGTTCGCGTCTTTCCGGCGGCCAGCGGCAACGGATGGCGATCGCGCGCGCGATCTACAAGGATGCGCCGATCCTGATTCTGGATGAAGCCACATCCGCGCTCGATTCGGAATCGGAGCGTGCCGTGCAGGCAGCGCTGGATGAATTGATGAAGGGCCGCACCACGCTGGTCATTGCGCATCGCCTGTCGACGATCGAGCGTGCCGACCGCATTGCCGTATTGGCGGAAGGCCAGCTCGTCGAACTGGGTTCGCATCACGAATTGCTGGAGAAGAACGGCGTGTACGCAAACCTGTATCACCTGCAGTTTGCCAGGGACGTATTGTAAAAATGCGCCGGGTGCGCGTGAGCATGCAGCAAAATGACGCTGCAAGGGGAGGGAAGTCCGCGTGCGTATTACCGACGACGGCGCAGCCGGATTTCTTTGTGATCGATCGTAACTGAACGTATAAAAATCATGCAAGCATCAGTAATCATGAGTACATACAACGCCGTCGCATGGCTTGAGAATGTATTGTGGGGATTCAGCGCGCAAACCTTTACCGATTTTGAAATCATCATTGCCGACGACGGTTCGACAATCGAGACGAAGGAAAGAATCGACGCACTTCGGGAATTGATCGCGATTCCGATCGTGCATGTGTGGCACGAAGATCACGGTTTTCAGAAAACGAAGATCCTGAACAAGGCGATTCTGGCCGCCAGTTCCGATTATCTGATCTTCACGGATGGCGATTGCATCCCGCGCAAGGATTTTGTCGCCACGCACATGCATTACAGGGAAAAGGGTTATTTCCTGTCGGGCGGTTACTTCAAGCTGCCGATGGCCATTTCGCATGCGATTACACGAAACGATATTCTGGAGCAGCATTGCTTCGATTTGAATTGGCTGAAAGCGAGAGGACTGAAATCCGGCATCAAGACGATGAAGCTGACCGCCTCCGGTTTTTTTGCGAAGGCATTCAACACATTGACGCCGACCAAGCCGACGTGGAACGGACACAATGCGTCGGGCTGGAAAGCAGATCTGCTGGCGACCGGCGGCTTCAACGAGGAAATGCAATACGGCGGCGAGGACAGGGAACTGGGCGAGCGGCTGGTCAATATGGGACTGTCTTCCAAGCAAATCAGATACAGTGCGGTGTGCGTGCATCTGGATCACGCCAGAGGCTATGTGTCGGAAGACGCGTGGAAAAAGAATAATGCAATCAGGGCTTTTACCAAAGCCAACAAAGTGACAAAAACCCCGAACGGGATTCGTGCCAACTAGCTTCAACTATTTCTCATCATGAAAATGTCGGAAAACATCAATGCAGCGCATACCCCACAGGAGACCGCTCGCGTCATCCTGTGCATGAAATGGGGCACCAAGTACGGACCGGAATACGTCAATCGCCTGTATGCGATGGTGCGCCGCAATCTGAGCGGCGATTTCCGTTTCGTCTGCCTGACGGACGATGGCTCCGGCATTCGTTCCGAAGTCGAATGCCTGCCGATTCCCGACCTGAAGCTGCCGGACGGCCTGCCCGAACGCGGCTGGAAGAAGCTCACGACATTCGAGGCCGATCTGCATGGGTTGAAAGGGACTGCACTGTTCCTCGATGTCGATGTGGTGATCACCGGCAGCATGGATGCGTTCTTCGAACAGCCGGGCGAATTCCTGATCATTCACGACTGGAAGCGTCCGTGGCGCGTGACCGGCAATTCGTCTGTCTATCGCTTCAAGCTGGGTGCGCATGCGGATGTGCTGGAAGAATTCCGCGCCACGGGAGCGGAGGCACGCCGGAATTTTCGCAATGAACAGGCATTTCTGTCGGATGTGCTGCACAGGCAGGGCAAGCTCGATTACTGGCCGGCCTCGTGGTGCTGCAGCTACAAATATCACAGCATTCCGCCGTGGCCGACCAATTACTGGCGCGAACCATCCGTGCCGGCGGGAACGAAGATCGTTATTTTCCACGGCGAGGTCAATCCGCCCGATGCACTGGAAGGACGGCGCAATCGTGCGCTGCGTTTTGTGCGCAAGGCGCCGTGGATTGCCGATTACTGGCGCGAGTGATGGCTGGTTGATCGACGCCGGTCGGGACCGACCGGCGTGATGCGGACCGGGGCAAATTTTCCTGCCCTGGTTCTGTTTCTGATATGCGGCTACAGCAGGATGACGTCGTATTGTTCCTGATGGTAGATCGTTTCCACCTGCAGCGAGATCGGCTTGCCGAGGAAATCGCCGAGCATCGCCAGATGCTGCGATTCCTCTTCGAGGAACATGTCGATGACAACCTGCGATGCGAGGATGCGGAATTCACGCGGGTTGAACTGCTTGGCTTCGCGGGTCAGTTCGCGCAGGATTTCGTAGCAGATGGTGCGCGCGGTTTTTACCTGGCCCTTGCCGCTGCATGCGGGGCAGGGTTCGCACAGAATGTGCGCCAGCGATTCGCGCGTGCGCTTGCGCGTCATTTCCACCAGACCCAGCGCGGAAAATCCCGATACCGATACCTTGGTGCGATCGCGTGCCAGCGCTCTGTTCAATTCCCCCAGCACCGCGCTTTTATGATCGTTGTTCTCCATATCGATGAAATCGAGAATCACGATGCCGCCCAGATTGCGCAGCCGCAGCTGACGCGCGATTGCGTGCGACGCTTCCAGATTGGTCTTGAAGATCGTGTCGTCGAAATTGCGTCCATTGACGAAACTGCCGGTATTGACGTCGATTGTCGTCATCGCTTCGGTCTGATCGACGATCAGGTAGCCGCCTGATTTCAGGTCGACCCGGCGTCCCAGCGCGCGCTGGATTTCCTCTTCCACGCCGTACAGATCGAACAGCGGGCGCTCGCCCGGATAGTGAACCAGCTTGGACAGAACGGATGGCGTATACAGTTCGCCGAATGCCTTGAGTTTCAGGAAATTCTCGCGCGAGTCGACCTGGATGATGGCGGTTTCATCGTTGACGAAATCGCGCATCACGCGTTGCGCCAGATCCAGATCCTGATACAGCAGCGAAGGCGCCGGCCTGACCTTGGCGAATTGCGTGATGTTGGACCATGTCTTGCGCAGGTAATCGACGTCTGCCTGCAGGTCGTTGTCGGAAGCGTCTTCGGCCATCGTGCGGATGATGAAGCCGCCTTTCTCGCCGGGCTGCATCAGGTTCTGCACCTTTTCGCGCAGCAGTTCGCGTTCCACTTCATTCTCGATGCGTTGCGAAATGCCGATGTGCGATTCCTGCGGCAGGTAGACCAGCATGCGGCCGGCGATCGAAATCTGCGTCGACAGCCGTGCGCCCTTGGTGCCGATCGGATCCTTGATGACCTGCACGGTAATCGATTGGCCGTCGTGCAGCATGCGTTCGATCGGCATCGGCGTGGTCGGCGGGCCTTCATGCGAGCGCGCATCCCAGATATCGGCGACATGCAGGAACGCGGCGCGTTCCAGACCGATATCGACGAATGCCGATTGCATGCCGGGCAGGACGCGCACGACCTTGCCCAGATAGACATTGCCGGCCATGCCGCGCGACAGCGTGCGTTCGACGTGCAGTTCCTGTACGGCGCCCTGCAATACGAGAGCGACGCGGGTTTCCTGCGGGGTGACGTTGACGAGAATGACTTCGCTCATAGAATGTGCAGTCCTGCCTGTTTCAGTAGTTGTCCGGTTTCGAATAGCGGCAGTCCCATGATGCCTGAATAACTGCCGGCAATATCCTGGATGAACAGCGCGGCCTGGCCCTGAATGCCGTAGCCGCCTGCCTTGTCGTAGGGCTCGGCGGTTTCGCAGTAGGCGCGGATGACGCTGTCGGGCAATGCGGTGAATGCGACATCGGAGCGTTGCGTGATCTGAAAAACCTGATCGTCGTGCAGGACGGCGACATGCGTCAGCACCTGGTGCGTGCGGCCGGACAATGCGCGCATCATCTCGATCGCTTCCGCTGCATCTGCAGGCTTGCCGAGAATGCGGCCGTCGAGCACGACCGTGGTGTCGGCGGCAAGAATCGGCCGCAGCGGCAGTTTGCGCCACCACATCGTCTTTTGCGCGAAGCCGGCTTTCTCCAGTGTGACACGCGCGACGTAATCCTCCGCGCGTTCGCCGGGCTGCACGATCTCGGTGACTTCGGGGCCGCGCGGCGTCTGGTCGCGCAGCAGAAGCAATTCAAACTCGATGCCGATCTGCCGCAGCAGTTCGCGGCGGCGCGGGCTTTTGGAGGCGAGATATATTTTTTGCGGACTTGGTTTCATGGCGCTCCTACACCCGGTGATATGGATGGTTTTGCGTGATTGACCATGCACGATACAACTGTTCGGCCAGCAATACACGCACCATGCCGTGCGGCAGCGTCATGCTGGAGATGCGAATCAGCATGTCGGCATTCTTTTTCAGTTCGGGATCGAGGCCGTCCGCGCCACCGATGACGAATGTCACGTCGCGGCCGTCCTGCTGCCATTGCGTCAGCAGTTGCGATAGCTGAACCGTCGTCAGGTCCTTGCCGCGTTCGTCGAGGGCGACGATACGTGCGCCTTTCGGCATGGCTGCTTCGATCTTCGTCCGTTCAAGCGCCATCGCGGTTTCGGCAGTTTTGCTGCCGGACCGTTCGACGGGCTTGATTTCCTTGAGAAGGATGCGGCAGTCTGGCGGCATGCGTTTCGCATACTCGCCGAACCCGCTTTCGATCCATGCGGGCATCTTGTGACCGACCGCAGCGATGACGAGCTGCATGACGTGCGCTTACTCGGCGGACTTGGCTTTTGGCTTGGCCGGTGCGCGGGTTTTGCTGGCGACTTTTCTGGCAGGCGTTTTTTTTGCCGGTGCCTTGTCTTTTTTGTAGGCGTCGGCCGTTTTGGTCGATGCAACCTTGATGGTTTTGCCGACCGCTTTTTTTGCCGGTGTTTTTTTCGCAGCGGTTTTGGTTGCCGATGTTCTGGTGGCCGCGGTTTTGCGCGCCGGTTTCTTCGGCTCGTCGTCCAGCGTGGTCTGGCTGGCGGTCAGATGGCGGCTGGTTTTCTTCGGTGCTTCTTCCTCGTCGGCGGTGCGTTTCGACGTGCGTTTTGCCGCGCCGAATTTGACTTCCTTCTCGCCCCAGATTTCTTCCAGGCGGTAGTAGGCGCGGATCGCAGGCTGCATGATGTGGACGATCATGTCGCCCAGATCGACCAGTACCCATTCGCCGGTATCTTCACCTTCGATGCTGACGATGGTGCCGCCGTTTTCCTTGACCTTGTCGCGCACCGACGATGCAAGCGCCTTGGTCTGGCGATTCGAGGTGCCGGATGCAATCGCGATGCGGTCGAACAGGCTGGTCAGGTGCACGGTGTCGAACACCTTGATGTCTTGCGCCTTGACGTCTTCCAGTGCATCGATGACGAGGGCTTGCAGTTTTTTGATATCCATTAGCTTTTATAGAGGTGGTGTTGTTCAATATAGTCTAGCACCCCGGGGGGCACCTGCGAAATCGGGCGTTCTCCGCGCTGCAGGGCGGCGCGGATGGCGGTGGCGGAAATATCGACCGCCAGATCCGGGGCAAGGCAGGCCAGTCCGTGCGCCGTGTTGCGAATCTGCTCCGGCGTCCCGGCGCGCAGAGTGAATTCCCGGGTAATCTCATCGGGCACATGACCCGCATCCATGGCGAATCCGGGCCGGGATGCGGCGCATATATGGGCGTAATCGAACATGTCGCGCCATTGCTGCCAGGTATTCAAATGCTGCAACTGGTCTGCGCCGATCAGGAAAACGATCGAGACTTCCGCGCCGAGTTCCGTGCGTATGGCGCGCAGCGTATCGATCGTGTAGGTTGCGCTGCTGCGCAGGATTTCCTGATGGTCGATGCTGACCGGCACCTGTTGCGCCTGGAAAGCATTGCGCACCATTTCCACGCGATCATTGCCCGACGCCTGCAAACCATGCTTTTGCCAGGGATTGCCGGCCGGGACGATGCGCAATTCATCGGGTTGCAGCAGATCGACAAAATAATCTGCCAGTGCGACATGGCCGTTGTGGACCGGATCGAAGCTGCCGCCGAGCAAGGCGACGCATCGCTTGACGCCTTGCTTCATCTCGGTCGGCACGTCAGGCCCAATCGCGATGGACGAGGAACTCGGAGTACAGCCGGGCTTCCGCGCTGCCGGCTTCCGGTTGCCAGTTGTAGCGCCATGTTACCACCGGCGGCATCGACATCAGGATTGATTCTGTGCGGCCGCCCGATTGGAGGCCGAATAATGTGCCGCGATCGAACACCAGGTTGAATTCCACATAGCGTCCGCGGCGATAGGTCTGGAAGTCGCGCTCGCGCTCGCCATACGGCATGTCCTTGCGACTATTCAGAATCGGTACATACGATTCGATGAAATGATCGCCGACGCTTTGCTGCAGCGCGAAGCATTGATCGAAGTCCGGCGCATTCAAGTCGTCGAAAAAGATGCCGCCCACGCCGCGCGGTTCCTGCCGGTGTTTCAGATAGAAATAATCGTCGCACCATTTCTTGTAGCGCGGATGCACATCGTCGCCGAAAGGTTGCAGCGCCTTGCGGCAGGTTTGATGGAAATGCCGCGCATCCTCATCGAAACCGTAATACGGCGTCAGGTCCATGCCGCCGCCGAACCACCAGATCGGTTCCCGGCCTTCCGCAGTCGCGATGAAGAAACGCACATTCATGTGCACGGTCGGCGCATATGGATTGCGCGGATGCAGCACCAGCGAGACGCCCATCGCTTCCCAGTTGCGGCCGGCGATTTCCGGTCGGCTGGCAGCTGCGGACGGCGGTAGGTTCTTGCCCATGACATGCGAAAAACCGACACTGCCGCGTTCGAATACATTGCCGTTCTCGAGCACGCGCGAGATGCCGCCGCCGCCCTCCGGGCGTTCCCAGCTATCGGTGCCGAACGGCAGCCCGTCGACTTCTTCCAGCGCGGAGACAATGCGCGCCTGCAGGCCCAGCAGGTAATGGCGGACGGCGATGGCGGAAGTGGAAGGGAATGTCACAGTGCGTGCGGTTCAAAAAGATTCAGGGATGGATTGTACTCTGCAGGACTATGGCGCCGTTCATTTAAACGTGCGCAGGTAGGCCAGCAGATTGTCGATTTCCCGGTCGCTGCCTATTCCGAAAAAGCGCATTTTGCTGTCCGGGACGACCGCATTCGGCGCCTTGAGAAAAGCGCGCAATTTTTCTTCCGACCAGACGATGCCGGAATTCTTCATCGCGGCCGAGTAGCGGTAATCCCCGGTCGCCGCAGCGCGCCGGCCGATGATGCCGTTCAGCTGCGGACCGAAGCCGCCGCGTGCCGATGGGCCGACCTGATGGCAACTGGCGCATTTTGCGAATGAGGCCTTGCCCGCTGTTACATCGCCGGCAGCGTGTGCAAGGCAAAGGGGAAATGCCAGCAGCAATGCCGGCAGCAGGCGTCGGTTCATGTTTTTCGGACGGAAGCGGCATCGCCCGGAAAATGCAGGCGCGAGACGTGCATCAAGGACGCTTGAGTGCGCGCCAGCCGATGTCACGACGGAATTGCGCGCCGTCGAAATGAATCTGGTCGAGTGCTTCATACGCTTTTTTCTGCGCAACCTTGACACTGTCGCCGAGACCGACCACGCACAGCACGCGTCCGCCGGTCGTGGTCAATTGCGTGCCGTTCAGGGTGGTGCCGGCGTGGAACGTGACGCTGTCGTCCGTTTCGGCGCCGATGCCGGTGATGACATCGCCCTTGCGCGGCGCATCGGGATAGCCGGCAGCGGCCATCACGACGCCAAGCGCGGTGCGGCGGTCCCATTCCAGCTCGATGGTGTCGAGCGTGCCGTTGACCGCATGTTCCATCACGCCGACCAGGTCGGTTTTCAGGCGCGCCATGATCGGCTGCGTTTCCGGATCGCCCATGCGGCAGTTGAATTCCAGCGTTTTCGGATTGCCCTTGTCGTCGATCATCAGGCCGGCGTAGAGGAAGCCGGTGAACGTGATGCCGTCCTTGGCCATACCCTGCACGGTTGGCAGGATGATTTCACGCATCACGCGCGCATGCAGTGCGGGCGTGACGATGGGCGCAGGCGAATAAGCGCCCATGCCGCCGGTGTTCGGACCTTCGTCCTGATCCAGCAGGCGCTTGTGATCCTGGCTGGTTGCCAGCGCCAGCACATTCTTGCCGTCGACCATCACGATGAAGCTGGCTTCTTCGCCGGCGAGGAATTCCTCGATGACGACGCGTGCACCGGCGTCGCCGAGCTTGTTGTCCGACAGCATCATGTCGACTGCCTGATGCGCTTCCTCGCGCGTCATCGCCACGACCACGCCCTTGCCGGCGGCCAGACCGTCGGCCTTGATCACGATCGGCGCGCCTTTGGCATTGATGTAGTCATGCGCGGCATTGACGTCGGAAAAGGTTTGATATTCGGCAGTCGGGATGCCGTGGCGTTGCATGAACGATTTGGCGAAATCCTTCGAGCTTTCGAGCTGCGCCGCTTCCTTCGTCGGGCCGAAAATCTTCAGGCCCTTGCTGCGGAAGATGTTGACGATGCCGGCAGCCAGCGGTGTTTCCGGGCCGACGACGGTCAGCGCGATGTTTTCCTGCTGCGCGAAATCGGCGAGCGCCTGCGGATCGCTGATGGCGATGTTTTTCAGCCGGTCGTCGAGCGCCGTTCCGCCGTTGCCGGGTGCGACGTAGACCATCTGAATCCGTTCGGATTGGGCCAGTTTCCAGGCCAGTGCATGTTCGCGGCCGCCTGCGCCGACTACCAGAATTTTCATGGGTTTCGTTTGCCAAAAATGATTGTTAACTCGTGGCGCCGGGAGCGGGGCCGCGATGGAGCGATGATCTGCCGCTGCCGGCAGCGTCATTAAAAAAGCGGACAGAGTCCGCTTTCACCAATACTTATTCGCTGATGATTGCGTTGGTATAAATCTCTTGCACGTCATCGAGATTCTCCAGCGCATCCAGCAGTTTCTGCATCTTGATCGCATCGTCGCCTTCAAACACGGTTTCGGTCGCCGGCTTCATCACGACTTCGGCCAGTTCGGCCTTGAAGCCGGCGGCTTCCAGCGCATCCTTGACCGCGGAGAAATCATGCGGCGGGCACAACACTTCGATGCCGCCTTCTTCGTCGGTTGTCACGTCGTCGGCGCCAGCTTCGAGCGCAGCTTCCATCAACTTGTCTTCATCGGTGCCTGGCGCAAAAAAGAACTGGCCGCAATGCTTGAACATGAAAGCAACCGAACCTTCCGCGCCCATATTGCCGCCAAATTTGGAAAACGCATGGCGTACTTCCGCCACGGTGCGCACGCGGTTATCGGTCATGCAATCGACCAGCAATGCGGCGCCGTTGATGCCATAGCCTTCGTAGCGAATTTCTTCGTAATTGACACCGTCGAGCGTGCCGGTGCCGCGCTGGATTGCGCGCGTGACGTTGTCCTTCGGCATGTTGGAATCGGCCGCCTTGTCAATCGCCAGGCGCAGGCGTGGATTGGCGTCCGGATCGCCGCCGCCCATGCGGGCAGCCACGGTGATTTCCTTGATCAAACGGGTCCAGATTTTGCCGCGACGTTCGTCCTGACGGCCCTTGCGATGCTGGATATTGGCCCATTTACTGTGTCCTGCCATGACGAATTTCTTTCCGGATGAGTTGCGTGACTGACAAAGAATCGTCGCTGGCGGCGTTTTCGCCTGCTTGCCGCAGCGCGTATTGCCTGCGCCGGCATGCCTTGCCATCGATGTTTTGCCAGACACTCTTGGCTATAATGAGGCGGCGATTTTACCACATCGCCCTTGCCCCAAACGCCACCCAACCTGGTCGAAACCATGCCGAATCCACTGTTGATCGCAAAAAATCAAGTGCAGGAATTAAGCCTGCTCCCGGCTTTGGCCAATCGTCACGGTTGCATCACCGGCGCCACCGGTACCGGAAAAACCGTCACGCTGCAGACACTGGCGCAGCAATTATCCGATATCGGCGTGCCGGTCTTCATGGCGGACGTGAAGGGCGACCTGTCCGGCATCGGCAAGGCCGGATCGCCAAGCGCGCGCATCAAGGAGCGACTCGACATGCTGGGTTTGCCGGAGCCGACATGGTGCGGCACGCCGGTCACGTTCTGGGATGTGTTCGGCGAAAAAGGCCATCCGGTGCGCGCGACGGTTTCCGATCTCGGCCCGCTGCTGCTGGCGCGCATGCTGAATCTGAACGATACGCAACAGGGCGTGCTGCAACTGGTATTCAAGATCGCGGATGACAACGGCATGCTGCTGCTCGATACCAAGGATCTGCGCGCAATGCTGCAGCATGTCGGCGATAACGCGGCGAGTTTCAAGACCGAATACGGCAATATTTCCGCTGCCAGCATCGGCGCAATCCAGCGCGGCCTGATCGGCATCGAAGAGCAGGGCGGCGACCAATTCTTCGGCGAGCCGATGCTCAATATCGACGATCTGTTGCAGACCGATGCCAAAGGCAAGGGCGTCGTCAACATCCTGGCTGCCGACAAGCTCATGAATTCGCCGCGGCTGTATTCGACATTTCTGTTGTGGATGCTGTCGGAACTGTTCGAGCACTTGCCGGAAGTCGGCGATCTGGACAAACCGAAGCTCGTTTTCTTCTTTGACGAGGCGCATCTGCTGTTTGCCGAAGCGCCGAAGCCGTTGCTGCAGAAAATCGAACAGGTCGTGCGCCTGATCCGCTCGAAAGGCGTCGGCGTCTATTTCGTCACGCAGAATCCGCTGGACATTCCTGATACGGTACTCGGCCAGCTCGGCAATCGCGTGCAGCATGCATTACGCGCCTACACGCCGCGCGACCAGAAGGCAGTGCAGGCGGCGGCAGAAACCTTCCGCCCGAATCCGGCGCTCGATACGGCGCAGGCCATCACCGAACTGGGTGTCGGCGAAGCGCTGGTTTCCTTCCTTGATGAAAAAGGTCGGCCGACGATTGTGGAGCGTGCGTTCGTGTTGCCACCGGCGTCGCAGATCGGGCCGTTGACCGACGAAGAGCGCGCGGCGCTGGGCAAGCAATCGGTCGTTGCCGGTATTTATGAAAAAACCGTCGATCGCGAATCAGCGTACGAAAAACTGAAAGGTCGCGTCGCTGACAAAATGCCCGAAGCCGACAATGCAAAAGGCCGGCAACAGGCGGACGATAGCGCGGATGACGCTTCGGGCGATGGCTTTGGCGATATGCTCGGCAGTGTCTTCGGCACCAGCTCGCGTGGTGGAAAGAATGGCAGTCGCAGCACCGGCAGCACCCGCAGCAGTCGCAGCGATACGGTCGTGGAATCGATGATGAAATCGGCGGTGCGCACCATCGGATCGACCGTCGGACGCGAAATCATTCGCGGTGTGCTGGGATCGATTCTGAAACGCTGAACACCCGGGCTCATTTATTGAATAATTAACCCGCTCATGAAAAAACAGGCGCCCGATCGGCGCCTGTTTTTGTTTGAACGCGGTGTGCGTCGGTCAGCTCATTACGTTTTAGCTCGCTACGTTATAGCGTGCGGCAGGCTTCACTGCCGACAGGCCGCCACGCATTGCATCGCGCGCCGCTTCAAATGTGCGCCAGCTTTCCAGCGACGGCAACGACGGGATCGTGATCAATTCCTTTTGGTCGAGCCCGGCGAGCGCGGCATCGACCAGATCGTCCGCTGTCATCAGCCATTCCTGCGGCAGATGCTCCATTGGCAGACCGGCGCGATCCCAGAACTGGGTGCGTGTTGCGCCCGGCAACACCGCTTGTACCTGCACACCTTTGCTGCCGAGTTCGTGATTCAGCGATTGGGTGAATGCCATGACATAAGATTTGGTGCCGCCGTAGGTGCCGTTCAGCAGTTCCGGCGCAATGGCGACGATCGATGAGATATTGATGATCGTGCCGTTGCCGCGCGCGACGAACGCCGGAGCGATGGCGCGCGTCAAACGCGTCAGCGCGGTGACGTTGATGGCGATCAGATTATCCAGATCTTCCGGGGTCGAATCGATCAGGCTTTTGGTTGCGCCCAGGCCTGCGTTGTTGACCAGCATCGTGATCGCGCTGTCAGCCGTCAGTACTTGTTCAATCTTGCGCAAATCGGTGGTTACCGTCAGATCGGCTTTGACGGTTTCGACCTTGCGGCCGGTTTCTGCGCTCAGTTTGGCGGCGACTTGCGTCAATTTGGCTTCGTCGCGGGCGACCAGCACCAGATCGTAGCCGCGTCGGGCCAGACGATCTGCATAGATTGCGCCAATGCCGGACGATGCGCCGGTGATCAATGCCTTGCCTTTGCTTGCTTGCGTATTCATGTTGATTCCTCGTTAGGTTGATGTCTTTAATGCATCGTGGCGATCCATCGATGCGGTGAAAGTAAGTTGACATCTGCAGTCTATTGACCTACCTTGTGTCCCATAAGTCATTTATCCCTCCTTTTGGGTCAATATATGAAAACAGTCGGATTTGTCGTTTTTCCAGGTTTCCAGATTCTGGATATGGTCGCCGTCACGGTATTTGAAGTGGCGAATGAATTGCCGGGCGCGCCGTTTTACACAGTGGATCTGCTGTCCGAACATGGCGGCGGCGTGGTCAGTTCGGCCGGCGTGAAGGTGGACACCAGGGCGTTCGACGAGCGGCGATTCGATACGGTGATCGTCGGGGGCGCAATGGGCATTCCCGAATCGACATCGCAGTTGATCGCGTTTTTGCAGGAAGCAAGCGCCGCATCGCGTCGTACCGCGAGCATTTGCACCGGCACATTTCTATTGGCGGAAGCAGGTTTGCTGGATGGCCGACGGGCCACCACGCATTGGGCCGGTGCGCAGAATTTGAAGCGCCTGTATCCGAAGATTCGCGTCGACGAGGATCGCATCTTCATCAACGACGATAACCGCTGGACATCGGCCGGCATGACGGCGTGCATCGACTTGTGTCTGGCAATGGTGGAAGACGATCTCGGCGTTGAAGCCGCGCGCATCATCGCGAAGAAGATGGTCGTCTATCACCGCCGCAGTGGCGGCCAGTCGCAGTTTTCCGCATTGCTGGAGCTGGAGCCGAAAACCGATCGCATCCAGAAAGCGCTTAGTTACGCCAAGCAGAATCTGAAAAAGGAATTGTCGGTCGACGATCTGGCCGACGCGGCCAATCTGAGCCGCCGTCAGTTCACGCGCGCATTCAGGAATGAAACCGGTCAGTCGCCGGCCAAGGCTGTCGAAACGTTACGCGTGGAAGCGGCGCGTTCGATGATCGAGGAAGGCAATCATTCGCTGGATTTGGTGGCGCGCGAAAACGGTTTCTCCGATCCGGAGCGGATGCGGCGTGCGTTTATCCGCGCTTTCGGTCAGCCGCCGCAGGCGATCAAACGGGCGGCCAGGCTGGACGCCGCCGCCTGAGGATTCATTTCATGGCAGGCCCGGTATTTTCCGACGGCGTTGCCAGTTCGGTGGCGTGCTCCAGAAAGAGGTGCATCAGCCAGCGGCCGGCCGGGCCGGGTGCGTCATCGGTACGGTTGATCATGTGCAGCGAGTATTGCCCGGCCGTCAGATGCTCCAGTTGCAGACGCACGAGCCGTCCTTCGCGCACGTCCGCGCGCACCATTTCCTCCGGCATCGATCCCCATCCCAGAGCGTTCAGCAGCAGCATGTGCTTTGCGCCAAGATCGCCGAGCCGCCAGTCGCGCAGTGCGACCACGCCGAAATTCTGGCCTGTCGTCAGCTGGCTGCGATCCGTCAACACCAGCTGCGTGTAATCGCGCGCCACTTCGGTCGGGATCGTTCCCTGCATCTGGCCAAGAGGATGGCCCGGTGCCGCAACCGGGATCATCGTGATGTAACCCAATTGCTGCGTCTGAAAGATATCGGGGAAATCGAGCATCGGCCCCGCGATGCCGATCTGGCATACGCGTTCGGTGACCAGATGCTTGACGGCACCCAACGCCTCGATGCGCAGGCGCAAGCCGACCGTGGGGAATTGCTGCTGGAACGCCTGCAGCGCACGGACCAGCTGGCAGTTCGGGAACATCACGTCGACGACGATCGATACTTCGGCTTCCAGTCCCAGCGACAGCGTCTTTGCCCGCGCGCGCATCGCATCGACCTTCATGCCGACGGTACGCGCATCCGCCAGCAATGCCTTGCCGGCTTCGGTCAGCGTCGGCTTGCGCTTGCCGCGGTCGAACAGCGGCACATTCAATTGCGCTTCCAGATTGGCGATCGTGTAGCTGACGACGGATTGCGTGCGGTGCAATTCGCGCGCCGCGCGCGAGAAACTGCCGCAGTCGATGACCGCAACAAAGACACGTAATTGCTCTAGTGTGGGCAGGCCTGGCTCTCTCATATCTAAAATATCGATTCTAACTAGCTAAATTATGTGGGTTTTTTTGATACTAATCCTGTCTTAGAATGATTGCAACAACACAAACCGTGTTTGAACCAACGCCGTCGGACCACTCCGCAGCGTCAATCATCTGACCAGAAAGCGAGTTTTATCATGACCAAGATTCTTCACATCAACAGCAGCGTCCGCAATGCCGATTCGGTTTCCCGCAAAGTGACCGGCGAGTTTCTCGCCAAATGGAAAGCGAAAGAGCCGAATGTCGTCATCGTCGAGCGCGATCTGGCCGCCAATCCGCTGCCGCACCTGAATGAACAGGCGCTGGGCGCATTCTTCACCGGGCCGGAACAGCACAATGCTGAACAGGCAAAAATCGCGGCACTGTCCGCCACGCTGGTCAAGGAATTGTTCGACGCCGACGTCATCGTGATCGGCGCGCCGATGTACAACTTCTCGATCTCGTCCGGCCTGAAAGCCTGGATCGATCACGTGGCGCGTGCCGGCCTGACCTTCAAATACGGCGAAAGCGGCCCGGTCGGCCTGCTGACCGGCAAGAAAGTCTATATTTTCACCTCGCGCGGCGGTGCGTACAGCGAAGGTCCTGCGTCGGTCATGGATTTCCAGGGGACGTATCTGCGCGCAATACTGGGCTTTATCGGCCTGACCGATATCACCTTTGTTCATAGCGAAGGCCTCGCGATGGGCGATGTGGGTGTCAACAAGGCGCTGGCGCAAACGAGCAACACTATCAACGAATTGCTCCCAGCCTGATATCCTTCGTCTTCCGGGAAAAAACGCAGCCGGTGCCGATTTCGGCACGCGCTGCGTTTCTTGATAGATCGATATCGTTGAACATGAAACCAAGTCTTGCCTCCGCAACCGCCGTCAGCGCGGTTGTTTCGCCTGAATCCGAACTCGATTACGTCGCGTCGTGCGAACTGCCGATGCCGTGGGCGACATTTCGCCTGCATGCGTTTGTCGAGCCGGCCACCGGCAAGGAACACGTCGCCATCACGCTCGGCGATGTGGCGAACGGCGAACCGGTTCTGGCCCGTATTCATTCCGAATGCCTGACTGGCGACGCGCTCTTCAGCCTGCGCTGCGATTGCGGTCCGCAACTCGAAGCGGCTTTGCAAAAAATCGCCGAAGAAGGTCGCGGCGCATTGTTCTACCTGCGGCAGGAAGGCCGCGGCATCGGCCTCGTCAACAAGATCCGCGCGTATCAATTGCAGGATGCGGGCGCGGATACGGTGGAAGCGAACGAACAGCTCGGCTTCAAGGCCGATCAACGCAACTACAAGCTGTGCAAGCCGATGCTCAAGCATTTGAACATCAGCACCTTGCGCCTGATGACCAACAATCCGCGCAAGATCGCCGCGCTGGAGCAGCTCGGACTGACCGTGACGGAACGCGTGCCGCTGGTCGTGACGCGCAATCCGTTCAATGAACGTTATCTGACCACCAAAGCCATCAAGCTCGGCCATCTGTTTTAGCCGCTGCGCATTTGCCTCATGTTGTACCGGCATGGCGGCCAGTAAGGTCGAGGTCGCCGGCCTTTATTGCCGTCCGGCATGCATGGCGGACGAAAAAACGGTGTTCGCATTACAATCGTGGCATGCCCGATTCCCTGAATTCCCCCTCTGCACGCAAACTGTTCCTGACCGGTCTGTCGATTGCGATCATCGGCGCCGTCCTGTTCTCCACCAAAGCCATCGTCGCCAAACTGATCTACCGCTACCCGGTCGATGCGGTCACGCTGATTGCGTTCCGCATGATTTTTTCGCTGCCGTTCTTTGCCGCAATTGCGCTCTGGAAGGCGCGCACCGAAGCACCGCTGACCGGTAGGGAAAAGGGACAGATCGTCATCCTCGGCCTGCTCGGTTACTACCTCTCCAGCTTTCTCGATTTTCTCGGGCTGCAGTACATCACGGCGGGGCTTGAGCGGCTGATCCTGTTTTTGACGCCGTCGTTCGTTCTGCTGATTTCCATTGTCCTGATGAAGAAGAAAGTCACGCTGCTGGAATGGGCCGCGCTCGGGATTTCGTATCTCGGCACGGTTCTCGTGTTTGTCCATGACGCGAGAATCGGCGGTTCCAATGTCGCCATTGGCGGCGCGTTCGTGCTCGGCAGTGCGATTTCCTATGCGATTTACCTGCTGGCTTCGGGCGAACTGGTCAAGCGTGTGGGCCCGATGCGTCTGGTGGCGTATGCAATGTGCGTTTCCGGCGCTGCCTGCATCCTGCAGTTTTTCATCCTGCGTCCGGCGAGCATGCTGGTCCAGCCGATGGCGGTGTATGGCTTGTCGATGATCAATGCATTCTTCTGCACGGTGCTGCCGGTATTCCTGACGATGATCGCGGTGCAGCGCATCGGCGCGGCTACGGCTTCGCAGGCCGGCATGATCGGTCCCGTATCGACGCTGTTTCTGGCGGCGCTGATACTTGGCGAACCAATCACCGGCATTCAGCTTGCCGGTACGGTGCTGGTGTTGTGCGGCATTTATCTGTTGTCGAAGAAAAAGGCATAAGGATCGTTGCGGGCTGTTGCAGCAAGTGCTTCCGCCATGCAGTACTTGCGCTGCATATATGCCTGCCGGACGGTTATAGTACGGAACACATCGGTTCGGCGACGGCCTCCATTCGGGAGTAATGGAGGGAGGCGTATCGATGAACCATCCCGCAATCTTTTGAAAAGCGAGCGCGCATGACCAAGGCAATCAGGATGTTGAAGACCGGCGGCCCGGAAGTGATGGAGTACGTCGATGTCGACGTGCCGGCGCCCGGACCGGGCGAGGCGTCGATCCGGCAGATGGCTTGTGGCCTCAATTACATCGATGTGTATTACCGCACCGGCTTGTATCCGCAGCCATTGCCCGGCGGGCTCGGCATGGAAGGCGCGGGTGTGGTCGACGCGGTCGGCGCCGGTGTCACGCATGTGCGGCCCGGCGATCGCGTGGCGTATGCAGGCCGTCCGCCGGGTGCTTATGCGCAGGCGCGCGTGCTACCGGCCGATATCCTGGTCAAGCTGCCGGAATCGATCGGTTTCGATACGGCGGCGGCGATGATGCTGCAGGGATTGACGGTGCAATATCTGTTTCGCCGCACGTTTCATCTGCAGGGTGGAGAGACGATCCTGTTCCATGCGGCAGCCGGCGGCGTCGGTTTGATCGCCTGCCAGTGGGCGCGCGCGCTGGGCGTGACGATGATCGGCACGGTCGGTTCGGATGAGAAGGCGGAGCTGGCGAAGGCGCATGGCTGCGTTCACACGATCAACTACAACAAGGAAAATTTCGTCGAACGCGTGAAGGAAATCACCGAAGGCGTGGGCGTGCCGGTTGTCTACGATTCGATCGGCGCGGATACCTTTACCGGCTCGCTCGATTGCCTGTCGCCGCTGAGCATGATGGTCAGTTACGGCAGCGCGTCCGGACCGGTGCCGCCTTTCGGCCTGAACGAACTGGCATCGCGCGGTTCGCTGTTCATCACCCGGCCGTCGCTATTCAGTTATATTGCCAAACGCAACGATCTGGAGACGATGGCCGCCGAACTGTTTGGCATGGTGGAAGGCGGCAAAATCCGGATCGACATCAACCAGCGCTATGAATTGCAAAATGCGGCACAGGCGCACCGCGACCTTGAAGCGCGCCGAACCACCGGTTCTTCCATTCTTATTCCCTGAGGTTTGTCATGCAAGAAGTGAATTCACATCCGGAACCGGACCGCAATCCGATACCCCGCCTCGAAGAACAGGTATCCGATTCGGACGGAACACCCAAGTTCGGGCGGCTGCTTTTGCTGCTGGCCTTTGGCGTGATGATGGTGGTGGCGCTGACGTTCGGTTCGCTGGCGTATTACACCTGATTGGGCACGAGTGGATGTGCGATAAAGAAAAGGCGGCTCAATGGCCGCCTTTCTTTTTATCGCACGGAATTCATGCGGGGCATTGGCCCGGTGTAAATCAACCGGGATCGACCGGCTTGTCCGTTACGGCCGGCGGTTTATCCTTGATTTCCAGGCTCACGCGCCGCGGCACACCGTTGCGTCCGGGGAAATCGGAGAATGCGCTGCGCACCATATACGGCATGGCGAATGCCATCGAGCCGTTGCCGCCGTCGCTGTCCACCGTCACGTCATACAGTTTTTTGCCATCCCGCACCTGCGTGATCAGGACGTTGAGCTGGCGCTTGAAGACCTGGTATTGCGTTTCGCGGTATTGCGTCACCGGCGGGTCGTACCAGAACGGATCGTAGTAGGGACCGTAATAGCCGCGCCATCTCGGGCCGTAGAACGGATGGCCGTACCAGTAAGGCCAGTATGGATCGGCAACCGCCTGCACGACCTTGACGTCGCGCGCATCGATCCTGTAATCAAGCGCGACCTTGAGAATGGCGGCACGCGGGTTTTGTGCTTCGATAAAGCCCAGTCGCGTCAACTCGCCGCGCACCAGATTTTCGTAACTTTGATGTTCGAGATTGTTTTGCTGTTCGGGCGAGCGACCAAAGGTGTAAACCTTGTTCGGCATGTCTGCCGGCCAGTCGTGGAAGGCAATCACGTCGCTTCGAACGAACGATGCGCAGCCGCTGAGCAGCACGCTCGATAATGCTATCAATACCAGTAGCCAGCGCCGCATGTCGATCTCCTTGATTCAATCCGTATAGCATAGCCGCATTGATAAAAAGTGCCGTTACATTTTGTAACTCGTGGGTAACTTCATCCGGGGTGACGAGAATGCCGAACCGATTGCGATCCGTGGAGTCATAATGCAGGCCGTGTCTTTGCGGTGACCAACGATCAGACAGGCAGATTCCATTTTCAATCCCGTGGTTGGTAAAATGCCACTTTGCCTCATGCCACCCTCACACCATTCCTATGCGCACCGATACTCCTCCCGCGATTTATCGCAAAGACTACACACCGCCAAGTCACTGGATCCACACGGTCGAGATGGGATTCGATCTGGACCCGGCTGCCACCAGAGTGGCGACCCGCATCACGTTGACGCGCAATCCGGACAGCACGGATAGCACGCTAACGCTGCATGGCGAGGAACTGGAACTGGTGCAGATCCGGCTTAACGGCAAGCCATTGTCCAGCCGTGCCTACCAATTGGCGGACGGCGTCCTGCGGATTCCCTCTGCACCCGACGATCTTGTGCTGGAAATCGAAACGCTGATCCGGCCTGACCGCAATACATCGTTGATGGGTTTGTACGTATCGAACGGCAACTTCTTTACGCAGTGCGAAGCGGAAGGCTTCCGCAAGATTACCTATTTTCCCGATCGCCCGGATGTGATGGCCAAATACAAGGTCATGCTGCGCGCCGACAAGAAGAAATATCCGGTGTTGCTGTCGAACGGCAATCTGATTGAAGAAGGCGATCTGGGCGACGGTCGTCATTACGCATTGTGGGAAGACCCGTTCAAGAAACCGTCCTACCTGTTTGCATTGGTGGCCGGCGATCTGGTTCGTCAGGAAGAAACCATCAAGCTCAAATCCGGCCGCGACGCATTGCTGCAGGTCTGGGTCGAGGACGGCAATCTCGACAAGACGCAGCATGCGATGGATTCGCTGATCAACAGCATCCGTTGGGATGAACAACGTTTTGGGCTGGAACTGGATCTGGATCGCTTCATGATTGTTGCCGTCGGCGACTTCAATATGGGCGCGATGGAGAACAAGGGCCTGAACATTTTCAACACCAAATATGTGCTGGCCAATTCGCGCATTGCGACCGATGTGGATTACGCCAACATCGAAGCGGTGGTCGGTCACGAATATTTTCATAATTGGACCGGCAATCGCGTGACGTGCCGCGACTGGTTCCAGTTGTCGCTGAAGGAAGGACTGACGGTTTTCCGCGATCAGGAGTTTTCCGCCGACATGATCGGCACCGACAGCGGTCGTGCGGTCAAGCGGATCGATGATGTGCGTGTGTTGCGTCAGGCGCAGTTTCCGGAGGATGTCGGCCCGATGGCGCATCCGGTGCGGCCTGACTCATTCGTTGAGATCAGTAACTTCTATACAGTCACGATTTACGAAAAAGGCGCAGAAGTCGTGCGCATGTACCAGACGCTGTTTGGCCGCGACGGTTTCCGCAAGGGAATGGATCTGTATTTCGAACGCCACGACGGCCAGGCCGTCGAATGCGACGATTTCCGTGCCGCGATGAGCGATGCCAACAAGCGCGAGCTGGCGCAGTTCGAACGCTGGTACAGCCAGGCCGGTACGCCGCTCGTTTCTGTCACGACACGCTACGACGAATCGGCACAGACGTATTCAATGACGCTGGTGCAGTCGTGCCCGTCTACACCCGGTCAGGATAAAAAATTGCCATTCCTGATTCCGGTGTCCGTCGGTCTGCTCGATGGCAAAGGACAGGACATGCCATTGTTGCTTGCCGATGCGGATAATGGTTCGACCACGCTCGTGCTTGAATTGAAGGATAAATCGCAGACCTTTGTTTTCCGCAACGTGTCCGAAAAGCCGGTGCCGTCGATCCTGCGCAATTTTTCCGCGCCGGTCGTGCTGGAATACGACTACTCGGATGATGAACTGGCGTTTCTGATGGCGCACGACAGCGATGCATTCAATCGCTGGGAAGCCGGGCAGCGTCTCGCTATGCGGCGCTTGCTGGCGTTGACGTCGCAAACGCAGCAGGGCGGCAACCTGACGATTGACGCAGCATTAAGCGACAGCTTGCGTGCGACATTGAACGACATTCGGCTTGATCCTGCATTTCGCGAGATTGCGTTGACGCTGCCGGCTGAAACGGTGATTGCCGAGCAAATGGACGTTATCGACCCGCAGGCGATTCACACCGCACGTCGTTTTCTGCGCAGCTCACTGGCGCAAACCATGCGTGCCGATTTGCTGAACGCCTACAAGACCAACCAGATCAAAGGTCCTTACAGTCCGGATGCAACTTCTGCCGGCAAGCGCGGTTTGCGCAATCTGGCGCTGTCTTATGTATGTGAACTGGATGACGCAGACGCACATGCATTGATGCAGTCGCATTATGACCAGGCTAACAACATGACCGACCGTATGGCTGCGTTGACGGCACTGGTAAATAGTTCGGCGCCGGGCAAGGATGCGGCGCTGGCAAGTTTCTACAAGGATTTCGAGCAGGAGCCGCTGGTGATCGACAAATGGTTCTCGCTGCAGGCGACGGCGCGCACGACGGACGTCGCCGCTGTACGCAAGCTGATGCGGCATCCGGCGTTTTCGATCAAGAATCCGAATCGCGCGCGCAGCCTGATATTCAGCTTCTGCAACGGCAATCCGTCTGCCTTTCATGCGGCCGATGGCAGCGGTTACACGTTCTGGGCCGATCAGGTGGTCGCGCTGGATGCGATCAACCCGCAGGTTTCCGCGCGTCTGGCACGCAGTCTGGATCGCTGGCGCAAATATGCGCCGGCCCTGCGTGAAAAGATGCAGGCCGCATTGAAGCGCGTGGCGAATGCACCGAAGCTGTCCAGGGATCTGAAGGAAGTCGTTACCAAATCGCTCGCAGGAAATTGATTCACGATCGCGGTCGGTCGCCGAGGCATACATACATTGATCAAGAAAAAGGAAACCATGAAACGCATCAGCCTCACGCAGTATCTGATTGAAGAGCAGCGCCTCAACAACACCATTCCCGCCGAACTGCGCCTGCTGATCGAAGTCGTCGCGCGTGCCTGCAAAACCATTAGCCATGCGGTTGGTCAGGGAGCGCTTGGCGATGTGCTTGGCACGGCCGGCAGTGAAAACGTGCAGGGCGAGGTGCAGAAAAAACTCGATGTAATTTCCAATGAAATCCTGCTTGAAGCCAATGAGTGGGGCGGTCACCTCGCCGCGATGGCATCGGAAGAGATGGAAACCATTCATCCGATTCCGAACCGTTATCCAATGGGTGAATACCTGTTGCTGTTCGATCCGCTGGATGGCTCCAGCAACATTGACGTGAATGTCTCGATCGGCACGATCTTCTCCGTATTGAAGGCGGCGGACGGTGTGCCGGTACCCAAAGAAGAACATTTTCTGCAGCCCGGCACGAAGCAGGTTGTATCAGGCTACGCGTTGTACGGACCGCAAACGGTGCTGGTACTCACCACAGGTAATGGCGTGCATTCCTTCACGCTGGATCGCGAATTGGGCTCCTGGGTCATGACACAGCGCAATATGCAGATTCCGTCGGAGACGAAGGAATTCGCAATCAATGCCTCGAACGCGCGCCACTGGCATGCGCCGGTTCAGCGTTACGTGGATGAACTGCTGGCCGGCACAACCGGCCCGCGCGGTAAGGATTTCAACATGCGCTGGATTGCCTCGATGGTTGCTGACGTGCATCGCATTCTGACGCGCGGCGGTATTTTCATGTACCCGGCCGATGGACGCGAACCGGACAAGCCAGGCAAGCTGCGTCTTATGTATGAGGCGAATCCGATGTCGATGCTGGTGGAGCAGGCGGGAGGCGCTGCGACCAACGGTCATCAGCGCATTCTGGATATACAGCCCGAGAAACTGCATCAGCGCGTCGCTGTGTTCCTTGGCTCCAAGAGCGAAGTCGAGTTAGTGACCAGCTATCACAAGTAAAATCAGGTATTGACGAACGGCCCGCGCAAGCGGGCCGTTTTGTTTCTGCAGGCGGTTTGTATGCGTCTAGTTTTGCATGCGTGCGGTGCTGGAAACGCGTAAAAAACGCATGTCAAAATAATCTTTCTCAAAATCACTTGCCAATGCGTGAAAGGGTTTGCTATAGTTCGGCTCCCGTCGAGAGGCGGGGAGTTGAAGGAGCTGGTTCAAGAGGTTATTGAAGTGGTTTTTTCGATGAAGGGTGAGAGAAGCAGGTGGTGTTGAAATGGTTGAATATTTTGTTGGAAAGTAAAACAAAGTAGTTGACGAGGAGTTGGAAACGCCGCATAATCTCATCTCTCTGCTGCTGACGAACAAAACGATTCGCAGCGACGCTGAAAGTGAAGCGGAGCAGGGTAAAAGTTCTTTAAAAATTAACAGCCGATAAGTGTGGGCGTTTAATGGAAGCGCGGCAATCAAGCTTGCTTGGTTGCTATAACTTTAAACATTAAATGCTCACAAAGAAATATAGATACTTTCTGTTAAAGGAAAGTACCTGTCAGTATTTTGAGTGAGCGACCGGTTCGAAAGAACCATGTCAGCAATGACATAAAACAGAGATTGAACTGAAGAGTTTGATCCTGGCTCAGATTGAACGCTGGCGGCATGCCTTACACATGCAAGTCGAACGGCAGCACGGGAGCTTGCTCCTGGTGGCGAGTGGCGAACGGGTGAGTAATATATCGGAACGTACCCTAGAGTGGGGGATAACGTAGCGAAAGTTACGCTAATACCGCATACGATCTACGGATGAAAGTGGGGGATCGCAAGACCTCATGCTCATGGAGCGGCCGATATCTGATTAGCTAGTTGGTAGGGTAAAAGCCTACCAAGGCATCGATCAGTAGCTGGTCTGAGAGGACGACCAGCCACACTGGAACTGAGACACGGTCCAGACTCCTACGGGAGGCAGCAGTGGGGAATTTTGGACAATGGGCGCAAGCCTGATCCAGCAATGCCGCGTGAGTGAAGAAGGCCTTCGGGTTGTAAAGCTCTTTTGTCAGGGAAGAAACGGATTTTTCTAATACAGAGATCTAATGACGGTACCTGAAGAATAAGCACCGGCTAACTACGTGCCAGCAGCCGCGGTAATACGTAGGGTGCAAGCGTTAATCGGAATTACTGGGCGTAAAGCGTGCGCAGGCGGTTGTGCAAGACAGATGTGAAATCCCCGGGCTCAACCTGGGAATTGCATTTGTGACTGCACGGCTAGAGTGTGTCAGAGGGGGGTAGAATTCCACGTGTAGCAGTGAAATGCGTAGAGATGTGGAGGAATACCGATGGCGAAGGCAGCCCCCTGGGATAACACTGACGCTCATGCACGAAAGCGTGGGGAGCAAACAGGATTAGATACCCTGGTAGTCCACGCCCTAAACGATGTCTACTAGTTGTCGGGTCTTAATTGACTTGGTAACGCAGCTAACGCGTGAAGTAGACCGCCTGGGGAGTACGGTCGCAAGATTAAAACTCAAAGGAATTGACGGGGACCCGCACAAGCGGTGGATGATGTGGATTAATTCGATGCAACGCGAAAAACCTTACCTACCCTTGACATGTACGGAATCCTTGAGAGATCAGGGAGTGCTCGAAAGAGAGCCGTAACACAGGTGCTGCATGGCTGTCGTCAGCTCGTGTCGTGAGATGTTGGGTTAAGTCCCGCAACGAGCGCAACCCTTGTCATTAGTTGCTACGAAAGGGCACTCTAATGAGACTGCCGGTGACAAACCGGAGGAAGGTGGGGATGACGTCAAGTCCTCATGGCCCTTATGGGTAGGGCTTCACACGTCATACAATGGTACATACAGAGGGCCGCCAACCCGCGAGGGGGAGCTAATCCCAGAAAGTGTATCGTAGTCCGGATTGGAGTCTGCAACTCGACTCCATGAAGTTGGAATCGCTAGTAATCGCGGATCAGCATGTCGCGGTGAATACGTTCCCGGGTCTTGTACACACCGCCCGTCACACCATGGGAGCGGGTTTCACCAGAAGTAGGTAGCCTAACCGCAAGGAGGGCGCTTACCACGGTGGGATTCGTGACTGGGGTGAAGTCGTAACAAGGTAGCCGTATCGGAAGGTGCGGCTGGATCACCTCCTTTCTAGAGTTTGCGTGAAAGTTAAGCGTCCACACTTATCGGTCTGTTAGTAAGAAAAGAACAGTGAATGTCGGCAGTGCGCAGGCAGAAGTGCTTGCGGGTTGTTGGTTGGTACTGATCCAAACGGGTCTGTAGCTCAGTTGGTTAGAGCACCGTGTTGATAACGCGGGGGTCGTTGGTTCGAGCCCAACCAGACCCACCAAGCAATATGTTGTACCGGTTTCGGGGGTTTAGCTCAGCTGGGAGAGCACCTGCTTTGCAAGCAGGGGGTCGTCGGTTCGATCCCGTCAACCTCCACCAAGATGTCAAACCTAAGTCGATCATGTGAATAACATGGGCGTGATTTAGGTTTGATCTTTTAGCGATCATTGGCTGTTTTTGTTCTTTAACAATTTGGAAGAAGTAAAGATTTATTGGTGCAAGCCAATGATGCGCAAGCATTGTTGGAATGCGCTGATGGGTAAAGATTGTATGTATCAACAATGTATGCAAAGAGTTCTCGCAGCAATGCGACAAGTTTTTGGATACGGCAAACGCTAAACTCAACTGCCCTGTAGCGTCTCTTGAAATGCAAATGACCGAGAGGCTAACGTTATAGGGACAAGCGAATAAGTGCACATGGTGGATGCCTTGGCGATTACAGGCGATGAAGGACGTAGTAGCTTGCGATAAGCTGCGGGGAGCTAGCAAACAAGCTTTGATCCGCAGATTTCCGAATGGGGAAACCCGGCCCTTTGGGTCATCACTCACTGAATACATAGGTGTGTGAAGCGAACGCGGCGAACTGAAACATCTAAGTAGCTGCAGGAAAAGAAATCAACCGAGATTCCCAAAGTAGTGGCGAGCGAAATGGGAACAGCCTGCAAGTTTTAGCATTGGACATAGTGGAATGCTCTGGAAAGTGCGGCCATAGAGGGTGATAGCCCCTTACACGAAATGACCAGTGTGGAACTAAGCTTGCAACAAGTAGGGCGGGACACGAGAAATCCTGTCTGAACATGGGGGGACCATCCTCCAAGGCTAAATACTCGTAATCGACCGATAGTGAACCAGTACCGTGAGGGAAAGGCGAAAAGAACCCCGGAAGGGGAGTGAAATAGATCCTGAAACCGTGTGCATACAAACAGTAGGAGCGGACTTGTTCCGTGACTGCGTACCTTTTGTATAATGGGTCAGCGACTTACATTCAGTGGCAAGGTTAACCGTATAGGGAAGCCGTAGAGAAATCGAGTCCGAATAGGGCGTTCAGTCGCTGGGTGTAGACCCGAAACCAAGTGATCTACTCATGGCCAGGATGAAGGTGCGGTAACACGCACTGGAGGTCCGAACCCACTAATGTTGAAAAATTAGGGGATGAGCTGTGGGTAGGGGTGAAAGGCTAAACAAACTTGGAAATAGCTGGTTCTCTCCGAAAACTATTTAGGTAGTGCCTCAAGTATCACCATCGGGGGTAGAGCACTGTTATGGCTAGGGGGTCATCGCGACTTACCAACCCATTGCAAACTCCGAATACCGATGAGTGCGAGCTTGGGAGACAGACGTCGGGTGCTAACGTCCGGCGTCAAGAGGGAAACAACCCAGACCGCCAGCTAAGGTCCCAAAGATTGGCTAAGTGGAAAACGAAGTGGGAAGGCTAAAACAGTCAGGAGGTTGGCTTAGAAGCAGCCATCCTTTAAAGAAAGCGTAATAGCTCACTGATCGAGTCGTCCTGCGCGGAAGATGTAACGGGGCTAAGCCAGTCACCGAAGCTGCGGATATGTGTTTACACATATGGTAGGAGAGCGTTCTGTAAGCCTGCGAAGGTGTCTTGTAAAGGATGCTGGAGGTATCAGAAGTGCGAATGCTGACATGAGTAGCGATAATGGGGGTGAAAAGCCTCCACGCCGTAAGCCCAAGGTTTCCTGTTCAACGTTCATCGGAGCAGGGTGAGTCGGCCCCTAAGGCGAGGCAGAGATGCGTAGCTGATGGGAAGCAGGTTAATATTCCTGCACCGTCGTGTGATGCGATGGGGGGACGGATCGCGGAAGGTTGTCCGGGTGTTGGATGTCCCGGTTTCTGTATCAGAGAAGGCTGTTAGGTAAATCCGGCAGCGTAATTCAAGGGTATGGGACGAGCGAACTTGTTCGTGAAGCAATCGGAAGTGGTTCCAAGAAAAGCCTCTAAGCTTCAGTCACACGAGACCGTACCGCAAACCGACACAGGTGGGCGAGATGAGTATTCTAAGGCGCTTGAGAGAACTCGGGAGAAGGAACTCGGCAAATTGGTACCGTAACTTCGGGATAAGGTACGCCCTTGTAGTTTGACACCCCTGCGGGTGAAGGATGAAAGGGTTGCAATAAACTGGTGGCTGCGACTGTTTAATAAAAACACAGCACTCTGCAAACACGAAAGTGGACGTATAGGGTGTGACTCCTGCCCGGTGCTGGAAGATTAAATGATGGGGTGCAAGCTCTTGATTGAAGTCCCAGTAAACGGCGGCCGTAACTATAACGGTCCTAAGGTAGCGAAATTCCTTGTCGGGTAAGTTCCGACCTGCACGAATGGAGTAACGATGGCCACACTGTCTCCTCCCGAGACTCAGCGAAGTTGAAATGTTTGTGATGATGCAATCTACCCGCGGCTAGACGGAAAGACCCCATGAACCTTTACTGTAGCTTTGCATTGGACTTTGAACCAATCTGTGTAGGATAGGTGGGAGGCTTTGAAGCGGGGACGCTAGTTCTCGTGGAGCCAACCTTGAAATACCACCCTGGTTTGTTTGAGGTTCTAACCTTGGTCCGTTATCCGGATCGGGGACAGTGCATGGTAGGCAGTTTGACTGGGGCGGTCTCCTCCCAAAGTGTAACGGAGGAGTTCGAAGGTACGCTAATTACGGTCGGACATCGTGATGATAGTGCAATGGCATAAGCGTGCTTAACTGCGAGACTGACAAGTCGAGCAGGTACGAAAGTAGGACATAGTGATCCGGTGGTTCTGTATGGAAGGGCCATCGCTCAACGGATAAAAGGTACTCTGGGGATAACAGGCTGATTCCTCCCAAGAGTTCATATCGACGGGGGAGTTTGGCACCTCGATGTCGGCTCATCACATCCTGGGGCTGTAGCCGGTCCCAAGGGTATGGCTGTTCGCCATTTAAAGTGGTACGTGAGCTGGGTTTAAAACGTCGTGAGACAGTTTGGTCCCTATCTGCCGTGGGCGTTGGAAATTTGAAGGGGGCTGCTCCTAGTACGAGAGGACCGGAGTGGACGAACCTCTGGTGTACCGGTTGTCACGCCAGTGGCATTGCCGGGTAGCTAAGTTCGGAAGAGATAACCGCTGAAAGCATCTAAGCGGGAAACTTGCCTTGAGATGAGATTTCCCGGAGCTTTAAGCTCCTTGAAGGGTCGTTCGAGACCAGGACGTTGATAGGCTGGGTGTGGAAGTGCAGTAATGCATTAAGCTAACCAGTACTAATTGCCCGTAAGGCTTGTCCCTATAACCTTAGCAGGTATAGGCATGAGTCTAGTGTGTGCCCAACGTTGATTCATTCAATCAATACCTTGATACGCAGTATCAAAATCTTACTTCTTCCAGATTGCGTTGTTTGCTCTCACCAAATCAACGGTGAAGCAGGCAATGTTACAAGTTATGCCTGATGACCATAGCGAGTTGGTACCACCCCTTCCCATCCCGAACAGGACCGTGAAACGACTTTGCGCCGATGATAGTGCTGCAACCAGTGTGAAAGTAGGTCATCGTCAGGCTTTTATTAGAAAACCCCCTTCCAGTAATCTGGTCGGGGGTTTTTGCTTTTTACGGCGCAGAATCTTTACCCCAGCCAGGCAGACTCGCATGCATCTGCTCTCGCCATTCTCGGCCTCTCGCACCAGGCGACTTCATCTGCTCCTTGCGTCATTGCTCATGATAGTCGGTTATATCCATCCCCAGACAGTACGCCATCGATCTCTGGACGCAAACAGGCGTAGAGCCAGTTTCATCAGCACGTGCTCTCACAAATCGTTGCAGCAAACAGTGTGTCGCCCATCAACTGACGTTGTTGCGAACCTGCTCGAAATGACTGATCGAAAAGGTGCAGCCAGCCACCCTCGAGCGCAGAACTGACAAGACTAGATAGACAAGACAAGACAAGAATAGGCCCCGTAACGATTGAATTCAGCAACCAAGAAAGTGCCGATTGCGCGATCGGTGAAAGATTCATGTAGTCGGCATATTTGAATATCGGAAAAAAGAAAAGTCCAAAGTTTCAGAACGAGATCAATGTGACTCATCTCGATTGCCATGCTTGAGCGCATGCGTATAAACTGAAATGCGTTGCCTCAATATATACGCAGACCCGTAAATGCAGATGGAGATCCGGATGAATGAAGTTGTGATTGTTGCCGCAGGTCGCACCGCAGTCGGAAAATTCCGTGGCGCGCTGTCGAAGACGCCGGCAGCTGACCTGGGTGCGTATGTCATTCGACACCTGATGAAACAATCAGGAATCCATTGCGAAACGATCAATGAGGTAATTCTCGGTCAGGTATTGACTGCCGGGTGTGGACAGAATCCCGCGCGACAGGCGGCGATTCGTGGAGGATTGCCGCACATGGTGCCGGCGTTCACGATCAATCAGGTTTGCGGAAGCGGTCTGAAAGCGTTGCACCTTGCTGCACAAGCGATCACATGCGGCGATGCGCAGATTGTCGTGGCTGGCGGCCAGGAGAACATGAGTCTGGCGCCGCACGCACTCAATCATTCCCGCGACGGTATCAGAATGGGCGATGCAACCCTCGTCGATACAATGATCGTCGATGGCCTGTGGGACGCCTATAACCATTACCACATGGGCATGACAGCCGAAAACATCGCGAAAAAATTCGGCATCTCGCGGCCGGAACAGGATGAGTTTGCACTTGCCTCGCAGCAGAAGGCAGAAGCGGCGCAGAGGGCCGGCAGGTTCAAGGATGAAATCATCCCTTTCCAGACAGAAGAAGGCGCAGGTTATGCGGCTTTCGATGCCGACGAATACATCAAACACGGTACGACGCTGGAATTGCTTGCCGCATTGCGCCCATCGTTTTCCAAAGATGGGACAGTTACAGCCGGCAATGCATCCGGTATTAACGACGGCGCCGCAGCTGTCATCATGATGTCCTCCAGAAAAGCCGATGCGCTCGGACTGAAGCCGCTGGCAAGAATAAAAGCCTGTTCTTCCGTGGGTGTGGATCCTGCGTTCATGGGAATGGGGCCGATCCCGGCAGTGACGCGCTGTCTTGAAAAGGCGGGCTGGACGCAGCAGGATGTGGACCTGATGGAAATCAACGAAGCCTTTGCTGCGCAGGCCATTGCGGTCAATCGCGAGATGGGCTGGGATACGAGCAAGGTAAACGTGAATGGAGGCGCGATTGCCATCGGCCATCCGATCGGCGCTTCCGGCTGCCGGATTCTGGTAACACTGTTGCATGAAATGATTCGTCGCGATGTCAGGCGCGGTTTGGCAAGTCTGTGCATCGGTGGCGGCATGGGCGTTGCGTTGGCGATCGAGCGATAAACAACCGGAATGTGCAATTAGGCGCATGGTCGATTCCAAAAAAGGAGAAGGAACGCATGGCGCGTGTTGTATTGGTAACCGGTGGCATGCACGGCTTAACGATGGCGATCTGTATCAGGATGCATGCTCTTGGCTATCGCGTGGTTGCCAGCCGTTCGACGGAAGACGGGCGGATGGAAGAGGCGCCTGTGCAAACGATAAAAATCGGCAATGACGAGCTTGCCGTCTATCCATGCGATGCATCGGATCGTGACTCCGCACAACAATGCGTTGCCCATATCGAGACAGAGGTCGGACCGATCGACGTGCTCGTCAACGCAGGTATCACGCGGGGCATGGCTGGCACGAACCGGCCGCAGTCGGATACGCATGCTGCCGGGCCCATCAATGCAAATTCAATCATCGACATGACGCGCCTGATTTACGACGGCATGATTCTGCGTGGTTGGGGACGCATCATCAATATTGCGGCGGCGGATGATCGGGAAGCTGTGAGTACACTGACCAATCATGCGGTTGCGCATTCCGGCCTGCATCATTTCATGCAGGCCTTGACGCCTGATGCGGCGCGCGGTGCGGTGACGGTCAACACCATTTCTCCCGGCTATATCGGAACGATGGCGACGATGGCTTCAAGATCAAAACAGGGAACTACCATGCAGATGTCGGAAGGGAAGGCGGAAGAAATCGCCGGACTCGTTGCCTACCTGGCATCCGACGAAGCAGCATATGTTACCGGCGCAAACCTTGTCATCAATGGCGGTCGACACATGAACTAACGCGGCACGCAATATGCCGCGTCAGGCATCGGCCGGTCAGGCCGTTTGGTCGACCAGCGCCTGCAGGCGATCGACCAAGACTTCCGTACGCACAAAGCCGGACGTGACCAGATGTAATTCGCCATCGCGTTCCAGCACCAGCGTTGGAAAGCCCGTCACGCCCCAGCGTTGTGTTTGCGTAAAATCGGCGTGCGTTGCGGTGACAGCTGCTTCCGATGCCCACGTTTCCAGAAAGCCTTCGCTGTCGATGTCGAATCCATGCTTCTTCAATGCATCGACGGAGATCCCTGCCAGCACTTCACCTTTGGTTGTATCCAGTCCTTCCGCATAAAAGCCGTGCTGAATCGCATGGAACACGTCCAGCGCAGCCTGGGGTGCGAGCAAGCCAACTGCAACGACGGCGCGACATGCGGGCTCGGTATCGTAGACGAAACCATCGTACGACAGCGCATTGCCGGAGAACGGCAAACCGCTGGCTTCCTCGACCTTCTTCCAATGCGAGAGCAGCGTCGTTTTCAATGACTCATCCAGTGCTTCCGTGTTGTAGGCGCGCAGACCGCCGACGATCAGTTCCAGTTGCATGTCGGGCAGTCCGGCGAGCAATGTCGTCAACTCGGGCCCGAAGCCGTAGCACCACGAGCACATTGGATCGGCGATGTAGATAAGTTTGGTCATTGGGTACACACTTTTCTGTTGTGGATCGGGAGCCGCTGGTTGGTTTCGTGACCGTGGCCCGCAGAATTTCAAGCGGTCAAGGATACGCTAACTGCGCATGGTGGCAAGAGGCGGGCGGGGAGCGGTTTCGGCGATTTGCGGGATCAGGTTCGGGTACTGCCGCAAAGTTTTCACTGCCTTTGCAAATGCATCGTCCGGCAACGCGCCGCTCAGCTTGCGCCACAGTTGCCACAATAGATCGGCATCAGCCAGCGCGCGATGCCGCGCCTGTGGAAGAAGCGCATGCCGGACGATCAGCGTGTCCAGGTTGTGCTTTTTCTCTTCGGGGTACAAGGTCCGAGATAATTTCACCGTACACAGCATTTCGGATTGCATCGCATGGCCGCCGAGGGAAAAGGCGTGGTGCAGAAAGCCGTAGTCGAAGCGCGCGTTATGCGCGATGAACAAGCCCCCGGCAAGGCGTTCCTGCAATTCACCGGCCAGTGCCGCGAAGGGCGGCGCATGGCGCACCATCTGGTCGTTGATGCCGGTCAGTTCCTGGATGAACGGCGGAATCGTGATGCCCGGATTGACGAAGCTCGACCAGTGATCGACGCTGCCGTCGATATCCACGGTGACGATGCCGATTTCGGTAATGCGATCGTTGAGCCGGTTTGCACCCGTTGTTTCCAGATCGACAAATAGCAATTTTTCAAGTGATGTCATTGCGCCATTCTCCCACGGCTGATCGACGCGCGCCGATGCAGATGTTCATCGCGAAAGGCCGCCGGTCATTCTGGCGTCATATTTTTTGTCCAGAATGACTCTGAAACAAACAGATCCGGCAAGGCGCCTGCATTATTAATTCATCAATGCATCAAGGCCATCGACAGGCGCCGCAACGGGATGCGCGTGCATCCTTCTCTCAAGGTACTTCCATGAAAAATTTTCTGCTGGCTCCCGCCATCAAGCTGATGCAGCAATTGAAGCTGCTGCCGAAATTCATTGTTCTTGCAATCGTTTTCATCGTGCCGCTCGCGCTGGCAACATCGCTGTTGTTGACCGAACTGAATAAATCGATAGACCTTGCGCGGCAGGAGCGCGTGGGCGTCAGCCATCAGCGCAATGTGCAGGAAATCATCCAGCTGGCACAACGCCATCGCGCCTTCCGGCACATGGCCATCATGGGCAATGCGAGTGCGGTACAGAAGGCGCAGCAGTTGCAGAAGGATATCGATGCAAGGATGACGGCGTTCGATGCGATCCGGAAGAACGAACCGGCGCTGCATGCCGGCCGTGAATGGTCGGACCTGCAAGGCAGCTGGAAAGTATTGAAGGACAAGTTGGCGACCATCAATGATCGCAAGGTGTACAACGATTACACCGCGTTTATCCAGCAGCTTTACCGCTTTCAGACAATGATTGCCGATCGCAGCAATCTCACGCACGATCCCGAAGTCGCCACGTATTACCTGGCAGGTTTGTTCAGCAAGGATTTTCCGCAGATTGCCGAAAGCATGGCAGAGATCGCAGGCCGTGGCGCCGCCTATATCGACAGCGGCCTGATCGAAGCGAATGAAGATGTCCTGCTCGGTTCAACCGTACTGGTCACAAGCCGCGATCTTGCTGCAGTTCAGGGCCAGCTCGATGCCGTGTTCCGCGAAGCACCGGACGTGCGCAAGCAACTGGATGCGTCGCTCAAGACAGTGCCGAATGCGCTGGCCTATCTCGATCGCGCAAGGAATGAAGTATTAAACTCGGTCGAGCAGACATCGGGTAACCAGTTCATGGAAGCGGGAAGCAACAGCATCGACGGCCTGTTTGCCGCGGCCGGCATGTCGGCACAAGTGCTCGATCAGTTATTGCAGGCGAGGATCGAGCGCAATGCATTCCATCGCACCATGATCGTGGCCGTGATCCTGGGTGTGCTTGCGATCGCCGCTTATTTCCTGCTCGGTTTTTATCTGTCGTTCTCTACCGAGGTGCAGGAACTGAATGCGGCTGTCATGCGCGTTGCGGCGGGCGATTTGCGTAACGGCATGGCTTCGCACGGCAAGGATGAAATTGCACAATTGCTCAATGCATTCAGCGGCATGAGCGATGGCCTGACGCGGCTGGTCGCGCAAGTGCGCACAGGAAGCGATACGATCGCACTGGCATCGAGCGAGATTGCAGTCGGCAACTTCAATCTTTCCACACGCACCGAGGAGCAAGCCAGTTCGTTGGAACAGACATCGGCTGCGATGGAGCAACTGACAAGTACGGTCAGGCAGAATGCCGCACACGCGCAGCGCGCCAATCAATTATCGAAATCCGCATCCGGCGTGGCGGAGCAAGGCGGCATGGTGGTCTCGCAAGTGGTCGATACGATGAATGCGATCCAGCAGGCGTCGCGGCAGATCAGTGAAATCGTCGGCGTCGTTGACAGCATTGCCTTCCAGACCAATATCCTGGCATTGAATGCTGCGGTCGAAGCGGCGCGCGCCGGCGAACAAGGCAAGGGATTTGCAGTCGTCGCCGCCGAAGTGCGCAGTCTGGCGCAACGCAGCGCGGTCGCCGCACGGGAGATCAAGACGCTGATCGCCGAATCGGTCAGCAAGGTGGAAGACGGCAGCAGACAGGTCGATCTGGCAGGCCGGACGATGAATGAAATCGTCGTCTCGATCGGCAGCGTCGCCGGCATCATGGAAGAAATCGCCGCCGCCAGCCATGAGCAACAGGCCGGCATCGAACACATCAATCAGGCGCTCGGCCTGATGGACGACATCACGCAGCAGAATGCCGCACTGGTCGAGGAAGCAGCCGCTGCCGCGGAGAGCATGCACGAACAGACGGTCAGACTGTCCGAAACGGTTGCCGTTTTCAAGCTGGATGGCGATGCCCGGAACATCGTGGCGAGCAGCGCGCCGGCACGCGTCGTGCGCAACAACATCATGTCGCTGGCAAAACGTCGGGTACCGGTGACGGAAAAAATCGCCATGGGAAGAGCGCAGGCATCGACCAAGGAACGCCTGCTGGCGGTGGCTAACGGCTAAGGAAGTCAGCGCAACAAGGGCGCAGGAAGATGAGCGCCTGGAATGCTCAGGCGGTGTGCACCGTAATGCGCACATCGCCCAGCGCAACAACCTGGCCTGCGCGGATCTTGCAGGTCTTGCGCAATTCGGTCCGGCCATCGACCTTTACCTTGCCGCTGGCGACGATCACCTTGCCGGCGCCGCCGCTATCGCAGATGCCGGTCAGTTTCAGCAGCTGGTTCAGTTCGACGTATTCGTCGTTCAATTCAAAATCAAGTTGTTGCATGATGGTTCGCGTGTAAAAGTGGAGCGTCTGCCTACCGCGATGCGGTCAGCGATTCCTGCGCCATGTCCAGCCAGGTATCCAGCGTTGTCAGTAAATCGATCTGGCTGAACGAACAGCTTTCTTCTGTGAACAGACTGCCTGCCTCCAGCCGTCCCAGCAAATCTTCCATGACCTGGCCGAAGCGCGGTGGAAGGGCCGCCAGCAACGCGGTTTGTGCGCGCCATGCCTGGCAGAAGGCGGCGACCGACATGGTGTCTTGCCGAATGGATTGGAGCGCGCTCCGCAACTGCTGGAATGATGGTTCGTGTGACATGGATCGATGAAGAAGAAAGTAAAAACAATGCGGCCGTCAGTTTAACGGGAAAGCCGCAATCAGGAACAGCGCAATCACCATCAGGTAACCAAGCAGCCAGCAGAGCGAGCGCAGCGTCGGGCGATTTGTCAGGTAGAGCGCGGTATACACAATGCGCGATGCGATGAATGCGAGCGCCAGCATGTCGATCCATTGCTGGGGGGCATTCAACTGCTGTGCAACCAGAACGCCTGCGGCGAAGAATGGAAAGGCTTCGAAGTGATTGCGATGCGCATCATCGGCACGCCGCCGCACGCCATCCTGTTTCTCCAGCCAGCGGCGCGGTTCTGCATTGTCGAAATCGGGGCTTCCCCATTTGGCAATCGCCACTGTGGCAGCGGGCATTACGCCTGCAACCAGAACACACCAGTAGGAAATATTCACGTTCGCCTCCGATAGAGTAGGAATGGACATGCATCACGGCCAGTGCGCAGATTAGCACGGCAAAACGGCGGCGGCAGAATGTGCGTTTGTCATGCCACTGATGAACAGCGCTTCGGGCGAAGCAGCCTGCATCGCGCTGGCGCGGCCGTGCGTGTCAGTTCAGGAACGTGCCGGTGCAATCGACTCCGCGTAATCGTACAGCGCACCGAGGATTTCTTCGCCGCGTTCGTCGGCGTTTTCGGATAACTGGTCGATTTCCGCAAACAGCATGTCGATCGTCCGTGCATTGCCTTCGCCGTCGAACAGGCGCGCGGCACGATGTTCTTCCCATCGCTGCTGTTCGTCTGCGGTGAGCGTGTGCGGGAAATTGCGCGCGCGATAGCGCCAGACCATTTCTTCAAGCCGAGCATCGCTGAAACCCGGACGCGCCTGCGCCAGCGCCTCGGGCGACAATGCGCGCAATTCCTGCAGCAGGCGTCGATCGCCATTGCCGATAAAGCCGCCATACAGATCTTCATCCACGTCCGGCGCCATCTCCTGCGGACGATGGAATACGTCCTGCCAGATTGCGCTCATGTCCGGTGCGGCTGCCGCGATGTCGGCGTGACGCAAGGCGGTTTCCACATCGATTCCCCATTGCGTACACATGGCTGGCGACAGCGTTTTCAGGCTGCTGATGACGATTGGCGATTTGTTCAGGTGAATGGTCTTGATCGGCAGACGGCTCACGCCTTCCGGCAGCGCATCGGTTTTGCTGAACATGCGTGTGCGGATCGCTTCGGCGTTCAGCGCGGCCAGTTCGGACGGATCGCTGGCAAGATCCCATACGATGACTTCATTCTTGTTGGCTGGATGCACGGCCAGCGGCCATACGATGCCGACGCAGCCGCGCTCGGCGGGAATCATGCCGGTGATGTGCAGAAAAGGACGGCGTAGCGGCAGACCGATTTCGGCGGCGACCCGGTCTTTTTTATGCAGGCTGAAACAGAAGTCGAACAGCTTCGGCTGGCGGTCGCGGATCAGGCGCGCCAGCGCGATGGTGGCGCGCACATCGGACAGCGCATCGTGCGCGGCTTCGTGTCCGATGCTGTTGGCGGCCGTCAGGTGTTCGAGTCGAAAGCTCGGACGGCCGTCCGGATGCTTTGGCCAGTTGATGCCATCCGGGCGCAGCGCATAGGCAGTACGCACCACGTCGAGAATATCCCAGCGGCCGCAGCTGTTCTGCCATTCGCGCGCATACGGATCGATCAGGTTGCGCCAGAACATGAAGCGCGTGATTTCATCGTCGAAGCGGATCGTGTTGTAACCGACGCCGACGGTGCCGGTTTCGGAGAGCACACGTTCGATTTCTGCGGCGAACTTGTATTCGGGCACGCCACGTTCGAGACAGGTTTGCGGCGTGATGCCGGTGATCAGGCACGATTGCGGATCGGGCAGAAAATCGTTTGCCGGGCTGCAGTACAGCATGATCGGCTCGCCGATTTCGTTCAGTTCGGCATCGGTGCGGATCGCGGCAAATTGAGCCGGACGATCGCGGCGCGGCTGCGCACCGAAGGTTTCATAGTCGTGCCAAAGGAATGTATGTGTGGACATCGTGGAGCTTGTTGTAAGACGGTGGATTAAAACGCGATCTGGTTGCGGCCGGCTTCCTTGGCGCGATACAGCGCGGCATCGGCGGTCGAGATCAGGATGTTGACATCCTGATCCGGCGCGAGCATGGCAACGCCGAATGACGCCGTCATGTGGGGCAATGGCACGTGCATGTCGTCGAACACGACTGCTTCGCGCATGCGTTCGCACAATCGTTGCGCGACCATCTGGCCTGCCGTTTGATTGCTGTCCGGCAGGATCACGATCATTTCCTCGCCGCCGTACCGCACGGCGAAGTCGCTCGGGCGCAAGGCGGAACGGAGCACGTCGGCGGCGATGCGCAGGGCCTTGTCGCCGGTCTGATGACCGTGGCTGTCGTTGAATTTCTTGAAATAATCCAGATCGATCATGATCAATGACAGCGGACGTTTCGTGCTGTGCGCTTCATCGACCAGTGTCGGCAGCATGTCGTTGAGCCACGCGCGATTGTGCAGACCGGTCAGGCCATCGACCATCGACAGCTGCCGGTAGAACTCGCCGACTTTTTCGCGACGGCGCAATTGCGCATTGGCGGCGCGCAGGCGAAACGAGAGTTGCCGCAACAGGTTGCGTGCGACGCCGTCGGCCTCGTCGATCAGCTGCCACAACGTACGCGATTCGATGACCAGCAGATCGGTTTCCTCCAGCGCGGTCAGTGTGCTGACATGGGCCGTATCGTCGAGCACCGACAGTTCGCCGACGCTTTCACCGGGCAGGATTTTTTCGATCCGGGTCTGGAGCGCGTGGTGCTCGTCGTCGATCACCGTTTTGCCAAGTGCGCCGCGCAGGACGACATGCACGCTTGCCGCGCCGTGCGGAACGGGCACGCGCTGGCCGTCATGCAGGTGCAGCACCGGGCATGGCGCGAGGAGGGTGGCGACGATCGGATCGGTAACGCCGTCAAACAGATGCAGGTTGCCGATGGCATAACCGGATGCAGCAAAGATCGTCTGTTCCAATATGTGCTTTCTAGTTCTCTGACAGCAGGGCGCGGCTTACTTCATCGAACATCAATTCCGTTTCGTGGAATATCTGTTGATATTCTTCTTCGCCCAGTCCCAGGTCTTCCCATGCCGTCGGAGAAACGGGCGGGACCAGATCGTCTTCCAGTCCGGACAGATCCAGCGCATGCACGATCGCATTGGCGATATGCACGATGGAAGCGAGCGAATGCACTTTCTGGAATTCGGGATTGTGATGGCCTGCAATGGCATGCTTGATCGAATCGGAGAAATTCCAGTGCGCAGCCAGCGCTTCGCCGGCCATCACGTGATCGATGCCGGTCACCGCGCGCTCTGCATCGAGCCACTGGCAGTCGTGCTCGTTGCGATAGACGATCACCGCTTCATATTCGCGGCGAAAATAGGTTGCCAGCACCAGCCGTCCGATGTCGTGCAGCAGCCCGGCAGTGAAGGCGTAGTCCTGGTTCACATGCAGGTGCCGCGCCAGCACACGTGCGCAGACGGCAGTCGCCACCGCGTGGCGCCATACGGAAGTGAAGTCGAACCCGACATAGCTGCGCGGCGGAAAATAGCCGGTCAGCGCCGTTGCGGTCACCACATGCCGGACCGAATCGATGCCGATCAGCGTGATCGCCTGCTGGATCGTCGTGACCTTGGCCTGCAGACCGTAAAAGGAGGAATTGGCAAAACGCAGCGTTCTGGCGGAGAGTGCCGGATCGAGCGACACCTTGCGCGTGATGACGTTGATATCGACGTCGGGGCCGGTATCCTTCAGCAGATCCTGCACGATGGCGGGCAGCGCCGGCAGATCGCGGATCTGCTCGATGACACGGTCGAAACGGATTTCGTGAACGATCGGTTCAGGCGATGGCGTTGTCATTGTCCCCCCAGCCGGAAATTGCTGATATAGCGATGCAGCATGCCGTTGGCCGGGGTGTCGTCCAGCCCGCGAAACAATTTTTCGATGCGTGCCCGGTGATGCGCGCGCTGTTCCGCTTCTTCCTCCGGCGTCAGTTCGCCCATCAGAATGCGCAATGACGCGACATCGTGCCGGCGCAGCGATTCGATCGTCTGTTCGGTCAGCGTTGCACCTTTCGGCAGCAGAATCTGCCCCTGCGGATCGAGCAGGTCGTCGGACAGGACCATGCCGGGCTCAACCTCTGCCAGTGGCAACTGCTTGTGGATGGTGCTCACGATATGGTCCCTCGTCATGGTGATTTCCGGCTAGCTTACCACCGGGCGGCACTTGTTTCTATTGACATGTAGCGCGCCGGCACAGCGGCGGATGGCAGGCAGATGCCGGAAAATCAAACGGCGCCGAATCCCGATGGGCCGCACACGACAGGACGGCGATGAAACCAGCCGACCGCACGAGCGCGGTTTATGCGCAGAAGCGGTTCCGCCCCAGGCTTTTTGCTTCGTACAGAGCAGCATCCGCGCGCCGTATCAATTGCGCCCACGAACAATCCTCGCTGGTCGGCAGGGTTGCCAGCCCGACGCTGATCGTCACCGGATGCAGGCCGAGAAAACGATAGCAGCGCACCGCATCGAGCAGGCGCTGTCCGACTGCCGCGGCATTGTCGTGATCCACGCCCGGCAGCACGATCAGGAATTCCTCGCCGCCGTAGCGGCCGGCCAGATCGATGGTGCGGCAGGTTTGCTGCAGGATCGCCGATACTTGCGCAATGACCATGTCGCCGGCGGCATGGCCGAATTCATCGTTGAAATTCTTGAACAGGTCGATATCGATGAAGGCCACCGTCAGACCGCGCTGCAGCCGCACGGCAAGATCGAGTTCGCGTTCGCCGGCGGCGACGATGGCGCGGCGATTCAGCAACCTGCTTAATTCGTCATGCGTGGCCAGATGATGGTTTTCCTCGACCATGCGTTCGAAGTACAGGAGCGGCAGCCCGATCGAGAACAGTGCGGTACCGACGATGGGCACCAGATATGCCGCGACGATTTCAAGCGTCGAGCGTTGCGGGGGCAGCACATCGGCAAGCTGCAAGGCCACGATCACGAGCTTGATCGCATGGCCGAGCATCAGGAGAATGATCGCGGCCGGCACCAGCGCCTGCACGAAAGTCCGGGGCATGCGCTGTCCCTGCCATACCGCATGCAGGCTCAGGCCGAGCAGGATCAGCAATGTGCAGGAAAAAAGAAGCGCGCGATGGCGCGCGTCGGCATCGACAACAAGCAGGATGACCAGCAGTATGAAAAAGACGGAGAAGACATACCATCCCCATTTCCGCATCGGCTTTTTGTAGAAAGCCAGAATGCCCTGCCATTGATAGACCAGGCCGGCCACGATGGCGCTGCTGCCGGTCAGCAGTATGAAGGTGTGCGGTGCGCGATTGCCGAGGATGAGAACCATCACGCCGAGAGCGATGGAAGTGCCGGAAAGCGCCCAGTATTGCGTGCATTTTTCAGACGGGGCGGCAAAATAGACGCCAGCCATGACCAGTGCAACGCAAAATTGCACGAGGATCAGCGCGATGCCGGCAGTGAAAGAATCCATGAATACCCGATCTGGCCTGTGCAGACAGTGTTGAATGGACCTGCACTCTGCAATTCATTCTAGCGGATTCCTAGAAGGAAACTATTGGTTTTTAACAACAAATAACAATTCTATTGTTTGGTGTTTTTCTGCCGGTTGTTGTGGCGGCATCCGCTGTCGTATCGCTGCAAATCATGTTGTTGCGGCATGCCGTCAGCGTTACGATGCACGAATCATCACCCATCCACTTATAAGTCAGGGAGTCTGCATGATCAAGTCGGTTGCTGTTTCCATTTTTGCCTTGAGCACCGTATCGATGGTTGCGCCTGCCGTCGCAGCGGGCAACATGAAGCCGGGTTTGTGGGAAATGACCACGCAATCGCCGATGATGAAAAACATGCCGAAGATATCGCCCGAACAGATCGAACAGGCGAACAAAATGGGCATCGATATCTCGCAGCTGCAGAGCGGCGCCATCGTCAATAAAGTCTGTATCACGAAGGAAATGGCCGAGCGCGACGAACCGCCGCCAATGAGCGGAAAGGAAGCCGGCTGCGAGGTCACCAGCCAATCGCGCACGGGCGCCACCTATCGGATGGAAATGGCCTGCAGCGGCGCGGAGATGAAAGGAAAAGGTTCGTCGAAGACCGTTTTTTCCAATGGCGGTGAAAGCTTCAGTTCCACCTCGACTTTCGACGGCACGGTGCAGGGCGTACCCGTCAACGATCACATCGATACCAGCGGCAGATGGGTGAATGCAGATTGCGGTTCGGTCAAGCCGATCAGGAATCCGCTGCCGAACAGGTAATGGCATAACGACAGGTGCGCATCCGCGCGGTGCGGGCAACAATGCGCAGGCAGCAATTCCGGAGAGAAAACATGGAGTCAGCACGTATGGAAAAAGAATGGAGCGAATCGATGCAGGCGGCCGGCCGAATCCTGCGCCTGATCGGTTGCGGATTCGCGGCCGGCGCGATCGGTTTGCCCATGCCGGCGCATGCCCAGGCGGCCAGTTTCGATTGCACACGCGCTGCCACGCCGACGGAGCGTGCCATCTGCGGCACATCAACGCTTGGCGTGAAGGATGTCAGGATGGCGACCTATTACCAGATTTTGCAGGAGGCGCATCCCGCCGTGAGCGGCATGGCCTACCGCGAATTTCGCGACGCCATCCACGACGAACAAACGCAATGGATAAAAAACCGGCGCGATGTTTGCAAGGGCAATGTCGCCTGTCTTGAGCAGGCTTACGATCGACGCATCGGTGCGCTGCACGATACATTGATGAAGAATCTCGCCATCACTTACGGGCGAATGTGCGATGGCGGATGAAGCATGGTGGAATGCCAGGCGGCGGGTGCGCAGTGCGATGTGATGTGCCGGACAACGACTGCTTTCCTTTGTGCAACGAGCGAACGGCAGGCTTATTCTTCCGGCATCACGAATGCATGCTTGCGCAATTCCTCCAGCGAAACGACCTTCAGCATCGCCTCATTGGTACTCTCCAGCACCACCTTCGGCGCCACACCGGCACGCCAGGCTTCCACCCAGCGATTGGCGCACAGGCACCATTGATCGCCCGTTTTCAGTCCGGGGAATCCCCATTCCGGGCGCGGCGTGGACAGATCGTTGCCGCATGATTTGCTGAAGGCGAGAAAGGTCGCCATCATGACGGTGCACACAATGTGCGTGCCGACATCGTCTTCATTCGTCTTGCAGCAGCCATCGCGAAAATAACCGGTGACCGGATTGAAGGAGCAGGGAACAAGCGGTTCGCCAAATACATTCCTGGCAATGGGAAATCGTTGCGTCATCTTGAACATCGGTAACGGATAGGCGGAGGGTAAAACCGGGCGGAATGCTCCGCTGCCGGCAGCGCAAGTCGCCGACTTTACCATGACATGTGCCGCCGGTCAGCGATGTTGTTCGCGGCCGGATTCCACGTCTTCCATTTGTCGATTTTTCTCCGGTTTGATATGTGGCGTGCAACCGCGAATCACCTGCGCGGTCGAAAGAAAGCGATGCGATACGCGGCAAGCAGCAGCGATATGGCAGGAAAAGCAGGGTGGATGCCGGAAGAAAACGGTCTTGCCGTTTGCATCGGCCGCACAACCTATTTCGTCAGGAGGCACACATGAAGAAAGATCCATATGCCGACATGGGAACGGGCATGGCAATCGGCATCGGTATTGGCGCGGTCATCGGCTCCGCGCTCGACAATATTTCGATGGGAATCAGTATCGGTATCGCCGTGGATGCGGGACTGGGCTATGCATGGTCCGGCAAGCGGGATGCGTAAGGTGTGCGGTCCTGCCGGATAAAGGAATGATCAGAACGGTGCGACAAAGCCACGCAACCGATGCAATCGCGCACTGCACCGCCGGTCCTGCTTGATGAAAACAGGCGGTGCGAAACGATTAGTCAGGCACGAAAAACATACAGCGCCACGCATAAGCCGCCACCGACCAGATACAGCCATGACGTCCGCGATATGGCGTAGGGAAAAAGCATCAGCGCCACACCGATCCACTTGGGATACGGCAGCTCGGCTTTTTTACCGTAACGGTAAGCCGCGTAACCGATGATGCCGAAGATGATCGCGCCAAGCAGGTAAGCCGGGCTGGGAAGCGAGAGGCCCATCGATGCGAGCGCTTGCGTGGTATCCATCTGGTGTGCTTTTCAAGAAACGGCGGGCATGGGCGAAAAAAGGCCGAATCAGTTCAGTGCAGCCTTGGCCGCTTCTTCAGGCGTCAGTCCGTCATAGAACTGATCGGTGAACCACTCGACCTGTTCCTCGATATGGTCCTGCGCCTCTGCCAGCGTGGCGCCGCCCGCCACAAGGAATTTTTCCACCTCGATGCACCATTCGATCAGTGCGAGGGTTTCCGGATCCAGTTCAGGTTGCTTGGCCATGCGATTGCCTCTTTCTGTATGTTCGATCAAATGCGTTCGATCAAGGTTGCAGGATAAGACAAGGGCACATAATTTGCCATGATTTATGTACCGCTTGTGCTTCTTGCAAGAATCGGCGGCCGCAAAAATGCGGTGCCGTTTTCATCCATCCGCGTTCACCAGAAGTTCGCGACCGGCACCACGATTCCGGTAAAGAACGACCAATCCTGCGAGGCATCGTTCAAGCCTTTCGCCACGCCGAAATCGATCGCCATGCGCGGCGTCGGGCTGTAGGTCAGCGCGGCGAGTGCGAGCGCGGTATTCGGCGTGCCGCTCTGATGCGTGCCGGACAATTCCCCCGTCGCTACCCACTTGTCGGAAACCGGCATCGAGAACGAAGACGCCCAGCCGCCCTGCGTGCGCCCGGTGCCGGGATCGATTGCGCCGAGCCGCGTGGCGTTCAGGTTCAAATCCATGTGCAGATCGCCGATGTCCTTGCTGAAGATGCCGTTGAGCGTGTAATCCGATTTGCCGCTGCCGATGCTGTCCCGTGCGGTCGGCGCTTTCGCCGTCAGTTCCAGTCCGAAGCCGGTCGCGTCGTCGATCAGGAACGCGCGCTTCAGCGTGATCGTCGTATCGCCGAAGCCGCGCGTGCGTTCGCCGGATGCATCGCGCGCCGATACCAGCGCCTCGCCGCCGAACAGCACGCCCCATTCTTCCGAGAACGCCAGCTTCAATTGATACGGCAGGCTGTCGCGCCGTTCGCCATTTGTTTTTGCCGACAGTCCACCGACTTCCAGCTCAAGCTGACCCGGTGCCGGCAACTGCGCCGGCGATGCAACGGAGGGGCGGTACGGCATGACAGGCGGCAGATCGTCGGCAACAGCAGGCAGTGCAATCGCAACGGCCAGTGCCAGGAGGCATGATTTGACAGGGAGCATGGCGGGTTTCTTCGAGATGGTTGGTCAATGAAAGAAAAGCGAATTCAATCCGGTGACAACATGCAGCGCATCATAATCGATGCATGCCGCTTTCAGCTCAAGCGGTAATACGCATCGAGCAGCGATGTCTTGTAAACCGCACCGAGCAGAACCGGATCGTCGATGTTCTGCACGATCGGCAGGCGCTCGCCCTGATGCGTGAGGAAGCGCTGCAATGCCTCGCTGAGCGACATCTCCGGCGTGATCACGGGCAGGAAGTCGCGGCGCAGATAATCGGCTGCGGTTTTCTTCTGCATCGCATGGTCGCCGCTCAGCACGGACGTCAGATCCTGCAGCGCCACTTCGCCCTGCAGGCGATTGTTGTCATCCACGATATAAATGTACTTGACCGAGAACGCGATGAACATGCGCGTCATCTCGTCCAGCGTTGCCGTCAGCGGCAGCACGGTATCGGCCGGACGGATCAGCTCGCGCATCTGCGTATTGCGCAGGCGCAGCCGTTCCTGTTCCTCGCGATTGCGCCGGATCGTGATCTCGTACATCGACGATCCCTCGATGCTGCGCGCGATGAAATACGCCACCACGCATGACAGCATCAGCGGCAGCATCACCTGATAACTGAGCGTCATCTCGAAGATCATCAGGATCGCCATCAGCGGCGCGCTGGTCGCCGCCGCCAGGAATGCGCCCATGCCGACGATCGCATACGTAAACGGCGCGGAGACCGCATGCGGCCACAGCGACTGCATCGTCTGCCCGAACAGCAGGCCCATCGCCGCGCCCATGAACAGCGTTGGCGTAAACACGCCGCCCACCGCGCCCGAACCGGTCGTCAGCGCGGTCGCCACCAGCTTGAACACCAGCACCGTCAGCACCGCCATCCACAGCCAGTGATCGTGCAGCAGCGAATTGACCACGCTGTAACCGTTGCCCCACACCTGCGGCACCCACACCGACAGAATACCCACCAGCAATCCGCCCAATCCGAGCCGCACCGGCAACGGCAAACCGCTTTTCTGAAACTGCCGCTTCGTAAAATCCAGCAACCGCAGATATTGCGGCGCCGCCAGTCCCGCCACAACGCCGAGCCCGATGAACAGCAGCACCTCGATGCCGGCGATTTCCTGAAAGGTCGGCATCTGGTACGCCGGTTGATAACCGGGGAACTCGCGCATCGTGATGTTCGCGACCACCGCCGCCACCAGCACCGGACCGAAGCTCGCCATCGCGATCGAACCGAGCACGATCTCCGTCACGAAGAACGCGCCCGCGATCGGCGCGTTATACGCTGCCGCCAGACCGGCCGCTGCACCGCACGCCACCAGCAGGCGCAGACGCGATGGCTCGAAGCGCGCACCGCGTCCGATCACGGAAGCGCACATCGCCGCCAGTTGCACCATCGCGCCCTCGCGCCCGATCGAGCCGCCCGATACGATCGAGCACAGCGACGACAGGCTGCGCAGCATCGTTTGCCGCACCGAGATATGGCCGTCGCCGATGGCCACCGCTTCCATGTAATCGGATTTGGCGCCCGCCGTAAAACGATTGGCAAGCACGAGGAATATTCCCGCCACGATGCCGCCCGCCATCGGCAGGATCACGCGCATCTGCCACGAGAGTGTCTGCGCCATCTCCACGAACGAGCCGCTATGGCCCACCAGCAAATGCTGCAGCGCCGCCAGACTGTCGCGGAAGGCAATGGTCGAAAGCGCGCCCGCCACGCCCACCACGCCGGCGCACAGCAGCATCAGGTGCACTTCCGACAGGCGGAACAGGCGTCGCAGGTAAGTCGTGATTCTCAGAAGAAGATTCGGCATCGGTGGCTGGTTGGATGACGGAAGCGGCAGGGTGCGTGATTTTCCGAATAGCTTAACAGCATGTCCTGCCGGCATCGTCATTTTGCATCGCGTATCTGCAACACGCATCTGCAACGGTCATGCACGAACGGAGTGCCGGATGCGTATTGCAGGCGCAGCCGCTCATGGCTTGAAAGCGAAAATAAACCTGACTAGAATAAAACCGTGCATGGATGCCGGCGATCCATCGAACCCTGCCGGATCATGCCCGCGAAGCCAAGTCGGGGTGTAGCTCAGCCTGGTAGAGTACTGCGTTCGGGACGCAGGGGCCGGAGGTTCGAATCCTCTCACCCCGACCAATTAAAAAGGGTTTAAGAACAAGGTGTTATGTTCTTTCTCCTGAGGAGCGTCAACTCTGCGAGCAAATCAACAGTGCTGGTAATTTATCTGAAAATTTGGTTCAGTACGAGTGCGCACCACACCATGACCGCACCAACCGATAAAACTCGACCCCACATAAATTTTTGGCGCATTGATTTAGGTAGCCTAGACAATCCGCCTTCCTTTAACCATGCATCGAATTTAGCGCGGTCAAGCAAAAAGCCTAACAAATAGATTTGCCAGAATTTTGGTTTTCCAGCTCTGTCAAATTCCGTTGGAAAGCGATTCTTCAGCTCATTGAGAAATGATGCTTGAATCGTTGTGTCGACATATGCCAGAACAAAAAACAAAAAAATAAGAAGCATTTCCATCGGATTTTTTCTATCTTGTATGCTCAATTTCTGTTCAGAGCAGTCGACATCGCATTACAGCTAAAAGCATCAGTTTTGTATATCTAAAAGGCCGCACGCTGACATTAAATTTGTCAGATTTGATTAGCCACCTAAGTGTCATGCGCCTTCGTTTGCCGCATATTAACGCACGCCGATTTACATACTTAGATGTTTTTAAACATGTCGCCGGGTACTTTTGGAATCTCATACCGGAGGTGTTCGTATGCCGCACAAAGTTGTCGATTTCTTCATGTTCCCCATCGCTTTCGATTTCTGCGCACAAGTAAGGTTATTGCAATGGAATTGGCAGGGCATACATCAGCCAGGAAAATAACACTACCCAACCCAGTTACTTTGTTCGGTTGTCTAGAACTCTCCTTGCCTGTTTCAACGCAGCGCATCCACCAGCATGCGCGTCACCGAAGCGACCACATCGTCACGCGGAAGCGCATCCTTTTCGTTCTGCGTGAAATAGATCGCCGCCACGATGGGCGCACCTGTCGCCGGCCAGAGCAGGCCGATATCGTTGGTCGTGCCATAGGAACCCGTACCCGTTTTATCGCCGACGATCCAGCCTGCCGGGACGCCGGTGCCCATGCGCTTGCCACCGGTTGTATTCCCCTTCAGCCACGTCACGAATTGCGCGCGTTGTGGCAATGCCAATGCATCGCCCAGCGCCAGCCGCTGCAGGCTTTTCTCCATTGCAACGGGTGTGGAGGTATCGCGCACGTCGCCGGGGATGGCCGAATTCAGTTCCGGTTCCCAGCGATCGAGGCGGAATGTCTCGTCGCCGATTGAACGGGCATACGCAGTCACTGCCGCCGGTCCGCCCAGTTCCTGCATCAGCAGATTCACCGCCGCGTTGTCGCTGTATTGCATCGCGGCTGCGCACAGTTCGGCGATGGTCATGCCATTGGCAAGATGCTTTTGCGTAATCGGCGCATAGCCCGACTTCTCAATATCCTGCCTGCCAAAGGTAACGCGCTGCTGCAGCAAGCGCTCATCCGCCATGCTCTTCTTCAGAATCGCCGCTGTAGCCATCGCCTTGAATGTGCTGCACATGGGGAAGCGTTCGTCAGCCCGATAACGCACGCACAGATCGTTCGCCGTATTGATCGCGGACAAGCCGATCCGTCCGTTGGCCGAAGCTTCCAGCTTCGCCAGCTTGTCTCGCAGCGCCGCATCCACATTCTTCCGGTTGCCTGCGGATGCGGGCATGGATACACCGGCAAAAGGAATGGCGAGAGAGGCCAGTATCAGTGAACGTCTGCGGGGAAAGCGAAGCATGTTTATCCTGTTGATTCTGTTAAAGGGTTGAATTGTCGAATCGCCTTGCAAGGAGATTAAGAGCCTGTCCTGACGAACAAAGTAGTCAGCGGCTGATCGCCGACGATGCGGCTGCGATGCCCATGCACCGCGCTGTCGAACACTGCGCCTTCAGGCAGCAGATCGTTGGAGAAGAAGTGATCGCCGGCCTTGAAGATGCGCGCGCTGCCATCGCGCAAGCCGATTTCCATTTCACCGTTCAGTACCACCAGCCATTGCGCCGTCGTCGTGCAATGGAAGTCGCTGCTCACGCTCGGTGGGCTGTGTCGCACCTGGAATCCGCTGGAAGGGAGCAGTTCCGACAGCAAAGCCTTCGGCGAGCCACCGGGCAGGGCGATGTTTTCTTCGCGGAATTTGGCGTAGCCATCCGTGTCGGTATAAAGGACGATGTTCTTGAATGTATTCATGATGATTCTGTCGGGAAGGGAAATGATATTTTCGGGATCGGAGACATGAGTTTGTGCGTGGAGCGATGCATCGCTCTCGCGATTCAGCCGGGCGGTGCGCTTGCGGTGACGAACTCGATCATCACGCCCGGCGTTGGTGCGACAAACAATTGGCGCTCGCCGGTGTCGGGCACCGAGGTCGATCGGTATTCAAAGTTGTCCGCCTGCAGAAGCGCGATCAGCTTGTTCCATTCCGTTTCACCGTCAACCCGGAACGCAATGTGATCGATGCGGGACGATACCCTGGCGGGCGGATGATCCGCATTGCTCTTGATCAAATGGATGACGGGTTTGCCGTCGTGATACAGCCAATGGCCGTCGAAGGCGAAAGGCGGACGTTCGCCCTCGGTCAGACCGACGATGTGGCAGAAGAAATGCCGCACGGTTTCCAGGTGCGGCGTGGTGACGGTAGCGTGATCGAGTTTCATGATGTCATTCTAAGGCTTGCCGGCAAACTTGCCGATGGTGGTTCAGCCGCCAAAATAACCGATGCCTTTGGCCATCATCGCCGCGCACAGGATCATCATCACCAGCAAGGTCAGTTCCACATGAATGATGATGCGCAGTCTGCGATTTTGCGCGTCGCTTAGTTCGGGCACCGTACCTTGTTTCAGCGGCTTGTTCCATTTGAGGAAGGTGACGGTCGGATAGATGGAAATCAGGCCGACGATCAGGAACAGTGCCATCTTCGCGATGAACGGCGCGCTGTGCATGTAATACGCCGCGCCTTTTTCAAAATACATGACCCGCAAGCCGCCGATGATCAGGATCAGGCCGGCAGCCGCGCCATAGATGGCATCGAAGCGCAGGATTTTTCTCGCGGATGCCAGCGTGAGAGGTTGCTTCAGCATCAGCATCTCGGCGGACAGAATCACCATGATTGCCACAAAGCAGAGGTGATGGAGGAAAGCGACGATTGCATTCATTTTTCATGGCACCTTATTCAAGCCGGTTATTAGATACGTGAGCATGTGTATTAGAGTAGCAACAGATTGCATATCAAGGTAGTCGGTCGGTGCCGCATATTTCAAAGAATCAGCGGTTTTTCGAATAAAGTTCAGTCGCTACCGGCCAACCTGACATTGAGTAAATAAAACGCTTCCAAAACAGCAAAGAGAATCGAGGTCTAGCATGTTCTCATTTGTTGCGAGTTTTTTCTGGGCTCGATTCCGGCATTTTTCTCTTGCCATTTTCAGTGCACTTATTTTTCCTTTCTTCGCCTCTTGGGGGGTCTATTGGCTTCCTCTCATGGATACTTCGAATACATCAGAGCAAAGCAACTGGTTCTGGTTTATCGTATTCATGTGGTTAATGTTCGCATTGCCTATTTCATTAGCAGTAACTTTTCTTGTACGTCGTAGTCGCGCGCAGGAAAATGCTTGAACCTTATGGCCTCACCAAGGAGAAATATGGGAAATAATCGTACCCTGGAAATATTATTATTTGCAGACGCCGACGGGAACCTGAGTTACGTTGAAATAGACTGCTGCGGAAACAGTTACCCTGTACCTGATAAATTTGTCGCTCAACAGCCACCGTTCAACGTATACACAAATGTGACTCCATAAGAAGGGATATGCGGAAGTCGCTACCAGCCCATCAAGCCGGCAGCGCCGCACTACAGAACAAACGCTTTAAGGCGTCAACACAACCTTGCGGCAATCCTCCTCCTTTTTATCGAAAATACGATAACCCTCGGCGGCATCTGCCAGCTTCATCTTGTGCGTGATGATCACGTCGGGTTGCAGTTTGCCTTCCTCGATAAACGCCAGTAGCTCCGGCATGAATTTCTGCACGTGGGTTTGGCCCATCTTGATTGTCAGGCCCTTGTCGAACGCATCGCCAAACAGGAAGCCGTGGATAAAGCCGGTGTACACGCCCGGTACGCTGATCGCGCCGCCACGCCTGACCGCCGCGATGCATTGGCGCAAAGCAGCGCCGCTGCTGGTTTCGACCTTGATGCCGGCCATCACCGTATCCAGCGTGCTGCCTTTGGCCTCGAAGCCCACCGCATCGATGACCGCATCCACGCCGCGATAGGCGGTGTTCTCCATGATCACTTCCGCCGGATCGGCCTCGTCGAAATTGATCGGATGCACGTTGTACGTCTGGCGCGCAAACGCCAGCCGGTACGCATGATGGTCAACCATGAAGACGGTTGCCGCGCCCAGCATGCGGGCGCACGCGGCAGACATCAGCCCGACCGGCCCCGCGCCGAAGATGGCGACCGTCGATCCCTGCGTGATGCCCGCATTCAATACCGCCTGATAACCGGTCGGCAGAATATCGCTCAGGAACAGCACCTGCTCATCCGCCAGCGAAGTCGGCACCTTGAACGGCCCCACGTTCGCCTTCGGCACGCGCACCAGTTCCGCCTGTCCGCCCGCAATCCCGCCGTATAAATGGCTGAAGCCGAACAAGGCCGCAGGCGGCTTGATCTCTTTCTTGTTGAGCACGCCGCCCGGGCCGGGATTGGTCGTCTCGCATGCGGAGAACTGCTTCATGTTGCAGAAGAAGCACGAGCCGCAGGCAATCACAAAAGGCACGACGACGCGGTCGCCTTTCTGCACCTTCGTCACGGCGCTGCCCGTATCCTCCACAATCCCCATGAACTCGTGGCCGAGAATATCGCCGTCCTTCATCATCGGCACCTTGCCCCGATACAGATGCAGATCCGAACCGCAGATCGCCGTCGCCGTCACGCGCAGGATGATGTCATCGTCGGCATCGAGTACCGGGTCCGGCACGGTTTCGACTCTGACGTCTTTGCTGCCTTGATAGGTGAGTGCTCGCATAAGGGTCTCCGTTGGATTGATCGTTGAATGAACTGGATCGAACGGAAACACCTTATGAGATGCGGTCGGTCGCGCCTATCGGACGCGCGCGCGAATCGCTGTAAGAGAAAAGGTTTAGCTGCCACAGGGAAACAGGCCGAGCATGCCGGCGGGAAAGCCGCGCCAGCCAGCGCAACCGAAGCAAACCATCCTGGAGGTTTGTGACGCCGTCCGCCTCCGCGCCTGTGGCCGCAAGCCGAGGCAACCATCATGCGATGCCCGGACCTATCGGCGATCTATGGACGATCTATGAAGGATAAACGAGACCAACACTGCATCGCAGCCGTGACGTTGCGCCCCGGCTATCGCGTCCGATCCTTTTATCCGAACTGTTTATCAGCACTCTTGCTGTCGCTGGCCGGCGCACACGGCGGAATGATCCATGCGCCATCTTTGTAGATCACTTCGTCGTCCAGCATCACCGATTCCGTCACCGCAAACACATCGACATGGTATTTGCCCTCGCCGCGTTTGAAGTTGGGTTTGCCGTAGCTGCCATGCTTGGCACCGAGCGACAGGTGGACGCCGCACATGCGCTCGAAGGTGCCGATATCGCTCACTGTCCGGTCTTTTGAGAACGCGCGGTTCATGCCAAAGCCCAGCTCGCGCACCCACACCACGTCCTCATCGGCGCGGATATTGGCCAGCACCGTGTCAAATTCAGGCGTGGAATCGACCGTATCCGTCACCTGTCCGTTGGTAATCACCAGCGTGATCGGCACGGCCGGCTGGTTGACCGTAAACGCGGTATCGCCAAAGACAAAAATCCGCACGCGGCCATTCACTGCCTGCAGATCCCGCGATTCGGTAAATACCTCACCGATAGGAAACTGGCCGCCAACGTTTTTCATCGCGCTATAGTCGCCCACGTTCAGCTTGGCCGATTCAAACGGCGAGGCAAACACCAGCCGTTCGCCGCCGCTATCGACCACGCCGCGTTCGGCACGATCAATGCGCGCCTTCAATGCATTGCCGACGCCGCGATAGTACGCAGGGTCATACGCCAGCGATTCGATGTAATAGCGTGCTTGCAATCCCGGCATGCGCGCCAGATGCGGATGCTCGATCACTTTCAGATCGCGCTTGAACAACTCGACCCGGATGCGGTACGCATCCAGCCGGAAGTTGGTGGACTGGATCAGCACCACCAGATCGCCAGCCACCAGCGGCGCAAAGGCCGCGTGTATCTGCTCCGGCGCAACCTCATCAAAGGCGATGAAAGTCGCCGTCGGAAGACAGCGCCGATAAGCCGCCGTCAGCGCCAGCGCCAGATCGCAGCCCGTATCGAATACCACGACCGCCGAATGCGGCGCCGCATGCTCAAATGCAATCGTCAGAATATCGTGCAGATGGCGTGCAGCGGTGTCGACAGCACTGTTGATAGCACCGTCGATGCCGCCATCGAGGAGTGCGCCAACCGGCATGGCATCGGTTTGATTAATGGGTATCGTCATGATCATCGCTGTCGTGTTTCTTAAATGCTGAAGGAGTGCCTGCTGTCCAGCGTGATCTACAACAAAGGTTTGATCGGCATCATCTGAAACATGCGCAACTTACTGCGTTTGGTTGCCGGCACATAACTGTCAGGCTTATCGGTTGAAGCGTTCCAACTGTTCTCGGCTCGCATGTCTGTTTCAATCACAGCCTCAATCATTTGCGCCAGCTCTTCGTTGTAAATAATCACGCCGGCCTCGGTATTCAGGTTTTCTGAACGCGGGTCAAGATTGAAGGTGCCAATGTAAGCTATTTTTGAATCGACAATCAGGGTTTTGGCATGCAGCGCGGTTGTTGGCAGGGTAGTGCTCACTGTTCCGGATTTTTGCATCATTTGGCGCTGTGTCGCTGCATCGGGTTTGTATTCAAAGATTTCGAGACCGATGCCAAGCAGTTCTTCTCGCTGATTGCGATAACCGCTGAAAGCCGGCAAATTGTCGGTGGACGCGAGCGAATTGGTGTTGATACGTATCTGCACCCCACGTGCCCTGGCTCGTTTAAAAAGCTCGAAGGCAGCGTCCGACAGCACCAGATAAGGCGACTGGATAACGATTTTTTCCTGGGCGTTGTCTATCAATTGCGCCAGGACTGTTGTGGTGAGGCCGCCGCCACTCAAACTGATCAGGCTGTCATTCTTTCCCGGCTTATCGCTGATGAACTCTGCTTTGCCCCATGCAATTTCTGCTGTCATGCGTTGTGCTGCGGGTCCGACTTCGTCAATGGCAGTACGGACTTCGGCAGAAAAGTTGGCAGGCGATCCTGCATAGTCATGCAGTCTTTGCTGGATAGCGATAACTTCATCGTCACCGATCTGCACACGCTTTTTCATCAGGCCCAAACCGTTGTAGCGCTCTGCGACCGGTACGCTGAGCTCGCTTTCCCAAAATTCCCTGAAGCTGGACTGCATGCTTGTCACTACGTCGCCCAGCAGCAAAGCATCGCGGTCACGAAAGTTGAATTTCTGGTTGTAATCGTAATACTCGGCGGCCATGTTGCGTCCGCCCGTGATCGCAACTTTTCCGTCAACGATAAATGTCTTGTTGTGCATGCGCTGATTCACACCGCGAAAATCGGTAGCAATGTTGAGCACACGTTTTTGCAAAGGTACACCGACTGAATTTTTGGGATTGTAGATGCGGATATTGATATTTGGATGCCGCGACAACGCGATCAAGGTCTTGTCTTCCGCATCAATCAGCAAATCGTCAACGATCACATTGACCTGCACACCGCGCTTCGCAGCGCGCAGCAATGCTTCGGCCGCAAGAATGCCGATGTTGTCCGTGCTCCATATGAAGTACTGCACCTCGATTGAATGCTGTGCATGATCTGCCAGCCAGGCTCGGGCCATCAAGGCCTCTGCACCGCTATCCAGTACGTAAATGCCACTTTGTCCCCGATGCGCCGCAATTTGATCATCGATAAACGAGAATGGCCCGTCAATTTTTGCACAGACCGATAGCGGAATTGACAACAGCAATACAGATAACAAAAACTTCAACTGTTTGATGTGCATATTCAAGGATGGCAGTAGATTAGTTGGTGGCGCCAAAGCGCTGCTGCAGATAAGCAATGATCTCGCGCGAGTCGTACAGCCAGCGCGTCTTGTTTTCTTCGTCTGTGATTGTCAGGCACGGCACCTTGCTGCTGCCGCCTTGCGTCAACAGCGCTTGGCGATTTTCTGCCGAATGCTGCGCATCGCGCAGTTCCACCTTCAATGCGAGGCGGCGCAACTCCTGACGCACCTTGATGGAGAACGGACAGGTACGGAATTGATACAAGGCCAATTGCCGGCACTCGGCATCGACGCGCGCCTGATCGGCTGCGGTGCGCACCAGGCCCCTGGGTTTGGTCATCTGCTCATTCAGCAGCAGAAACGGGCCAAGAATCAGGCGTACCAGTTTAAAAAAATATTTCATTGATGCCTTATTGTGATGCGAGTGCAGTGTTTGAATGGACAGTGTGTGATTAGACGGTGTTGAATAGATCAATCAGGCAATCGATGAGTGAATAGCGCATGACTTGTTGCCTGATATTTTAATGACGCGATCTGATCGCCTGTCCCATTTGGGGAACAACAGCTATCGCGCGCGATCCCTTGATTTTTCGACACCATCAGCCATTGCGCGGCGGTCGTGCAAGCGCGATTATGCCCTTACTGCGCATTAATTGACACTGACACGGTTATCTTCAGCGAGGCCAATCCTGCATCGCAGCCGTGACGTCGCGCCCGGCCGCCATTGTCCGCAACCGCTACGGCTTCAACGTATGAACCAGCGTCTGATAATGCGCCTCCGCGAATATCCGGCAGATTCTTAAATCGAGGCCCTTGGCCATATGCGGGAACAGGACGTCTTCATTCGGCCTGCTTTTTGCCGCGATAAACGGATCGATCAACCGCTGCGCGTCGATCATGTTCTTCCGCAATCCAGCAAAGGCAATCGCCGCCTCGACCGATCCCGGTTCATGCGCGCGGATTGCCGTCAACGCCTCGATCAGGCTCGCGAACGTATCGCCGTGATAGACGGCCCGGATGCGCATCCGGTCCTCATGCGTATTCTTGTACAGATCATCCAGGCGGACGATTGCATCGTGGGCGGTGGTCGCCAGCGCCAGAAAGGATGCGCGTTTTCTGGCGGCGGATTGCGCGTCGGTCTCCAGGGAATGCTTCCACAGCGCGTGTATCTGCCGCTCGCCCAGAACAAACGCGCAGACGATGGCAATGATCGTGAGCACGCCGAGCCAGATCGCCGGCGCATTGCCTGCAACCGCGTGATCCCTGATCAGCCATTTGAAGAAATAGCCTGCGATGAAGGCGACGAGCACCGTTGGAAGCACGAAACGGATTTGGGTCTTTGTATTATTCATTGGCTCCGACACAAGAGTTGATGAAATACGGCGTCCAAATTCTAACATGAAATGAACACTATAGATTGTAGCTCTAAAGTATTCGTCATGAGTTCATCTTGTCTTTTGGCAGGAGATAAAGATGAGTGTGCGAAAAGGGTTTGCCTCGGCCTTGCGCCAGATCAGAAATAGCAAAAATTTGACTCAGGAAGATTTCTCGGAAGTCTCAAGTCGCACTTATCTAAGCAGCTTGGAGCGAGCGATGAAGTCACCGACTCTGGATAAGGTTGAGGAACTGGCCTCTGTAATGGAAGTTCATCCGGTGACTCTCTTGATGCTTGCTTATTGTCATTCGGAGAAAACTGCCTTGGATGCACTCTTTTCTCAGGTATCTACAGAGATGAAGAAACTCGCTGCAATCGAGTGATATTTCATTTTCCAGAGAGACTCAGTTTGCGATTTAATTCATGAATCTTTTAGAAAAACTTGTACTGATCCTTGCTGCGTTATTAGTGGCGTCATGGATCACCGTGCAATCGGCCCCGCTTGTTCGGATGCGATGAGACAAAGCTGGAAAAGAATGTGTCCTTCAAGCGTTTTGTAAGACGAAAATGAACGCTTGGTTAGCGTCCAAGCCGGTTCTTTAAGTACTCGGGAATTGATATGAAGAAGACTTTTATATTGTGCATGTGGATATTGGCGAGTTCCGCCGTGCATGCGGAGAATCAGCCTGCAAAGTCCGGTATTGGCTTTTCTACCGTGGACGAAGCACTGGTTTTCCTCAAGACCAAACCTAACGTGACATTTACGACGACCAAGCCTGACGGTTGGTTGATCGCAAACGAACAATCACCTTTCACCGTATGGTCATTCACGCCGCAAGGACACTATGCCGATCCTGCCGTGGTTAAACGTGAGTTGAAACAGAACAGCGGCGGCGTCTTTATCGAAACATCCGCGCTTTGCGAGGCAGATAAGAGTTCTTGCGATCGGCTACTTGGCGAGTTTCAGCAGATGAATTCTCAGGTTCGTCAACGCGTTGGTGAAGAGCTTGGTAAATAAAGTGTTTAGTGGCGCTCATTGTTAAGATCAGAATAAATGAGTGTGTTCTTTAATTCCTTCAAGCGGTTTGCGAAGCGGGAAAATACTTGGGATTAGTATCGCATTCAACAGATTCAAAGTGGAATGCGTTGGCGTTATTCGATGATCACAACCACGAAGTTAGGCATACCGCTAAGATGCTGGACTTTGAGAGCATTGGCATTTACTCTTTTCTGAATAAAAACTAATTGGATACTGCCTAGTATGGAAACCAGAGACTTTCTTTTGCTTCGTGCGGCCCGTAATTTCGTAACAAGTGGATTTTCACCCCTAGTAAGACAAGTCCCTTTTACTGCAGATGAGAACAGCCTAGGATCGCGCGTTAATAATTTGGTTTACAAGATTAGGCAGCGTTTCGATACTTATAGGGTTGTCGTGCACTTTCCTAATGGTGCCGAGAACGAGCTCACTTTTGGCTTGGTCGACTCGTTTGTTGAGCATATCCGCTTATTGGACTCTATTCTCGTAGAACAAGAATGGGACAGCGAATTATCTTTATATGCAGATATAGTTGCTGGGATGGTTGATGAGGCGTTTCCTATCCCTTTCGCCAATATGAGTTTGGAGCAGGTAGATGCGATAAGCAGAATTGGTTCGGCTTCGCGGCTTTGTTCGAATTTACAAGTCGCGTTGCCACCCCATATTGCCTTTTATTTTCAGATAAAAATTGCGTTAGAAATTCTCGCTGCTTTACCACCTAGAAAAGTAACAACAACAAAAAATATTGTTAGAGAAATTGTCTTTCCTCCGGAAAGCCAGCAGGCAGGGATTAGTATCCTGAATTATTTTTCTGTCGTGTTGAATGAAAAATATCCAGATATAGACATCGCTGTTTCAATTAAACAAGAAGGTTCTCAAGTCACGATGACTGTAACCCATCCAGATGGGACGGAAGAAGCGATTTCAAAACTTCTAACAGATTATGGCCTTGTGGTTTCTGGGAAAATGGCCACGAATCAATTCATTACCGATCCTATTGGTGCCTTAGCTTTGCAGCACAAATTGGAGTTGGCGCAATTAGAGATTCGGCAGACTCGTGATTTGCTTTCTATGGAACGATCGAATAGTGGTAGTCGAATTGAAAGCCTAGAGACCCAAGTAAATAATATGTATTCACTGTTGTCACGTGAGTTGACATCCAGAGAAAGCATGCAAGATGGATTTATCAGAATCCTTGAATTGCAAGCGTCACCTGAATCTTCTAAGGTGCGTGAAAAGCTTGATTTGCTTGAGCAGGCAGTTAATGATCGCAACGAGAATATGGCCAAATTGGCGCTTGATGATCTCCAATCTTATGCGCCAGATGTTTTTACCCGTCTGAGTTACTTTTTCTATCAAAATGCGTTTACGGGTGTGTTGGGCGGAGCCGCTTATGATTGGTTAAAAATTATTTGGCCGGTCATGCCCAAGTGAGGCAAACCGTCCCCGCAACAAAAAAAGCCGCTAAAGATAGCGGCTTTTTCTATTTGACGAAGTTAGAGATTGTTTATTTCCCCCAACCATCCTTCAACGTCACCACCCGATTAAAAACAGGCTTCCCAGCCTTGCTGTCCACACGATCCGCAACAAAATAACCGTGCCGTTCAAACTGCAACTTCTCGTCCGGTTGTACTGCTGATACGCCCGGTTCGACATACGCAGTAATCACTTCCTTCGCATTCGGATTCAACGCCAGTTTGAAATCCTTGCCGCCTGCATCGGGATGCGGGTCGGTGAAGAGGCGGTCGTACAAGCGCACTTCCACTTCCAGCGCGTGGTCGGCGCTGACCCAGTGGATGTTGCCCTTGACTTTGTAATTGGCGGAGCCTTCGGTGCCGGATTTGCTGTCGGGGAAATAGCTGCAATGCACGGCGGTGATGTTGCCGTCTGCGTCCTTGTCGGCGCCGATGCATTCGACCACGTAGCCGTAGCGCAGGCGCACCTTGTTGCCGGGGAACAGACGGAAGTAGCCTTTGCTCGGCACTTCCATAAAGTCCTCTTGCTCAATCCACAGTTCTTTGCTGATCGGGAAGGTGCGGTTGCCGCGATCCGGATGATGCGGGTGGACGGGCGCGCTGCATTCGACCGTTTCGCCTTCGGGGAAATTGTCGATGATCAGTTTGAGCGGACGCAGCACGGCGGTGGCGCGTGGTGCTTTTTCGTCGAGATCGTCGCGCAGTGCGCCTTCGAGCGTGCTCATGTCGATCCAGCTGTCGGACTTGGCGACGCCGATGCGTTCTGCAAAGAGTTGGATCGCTTCCGGCGTGTAGCCGCGACGGCGGATGCCGACGATGGTTGGCATGCGCGGATCGTCCCAACCGTCGACGATGTTTTCTTCGACGAGTTGCAGCAGCTTGCGTTTGCTGGTGACGGCGTAGGTCAGGTTGAGGCGCGCGAATTCGTATTGATGCGGCAGCGGCTTGTTGAAGAAGCCGCCTTCGGCCAGACGTTCGAGCAGCCAGTCGTAGAACGGACGGTGATCCTGGAACTCGAGCGTGCAGAGCGAGTGCGTGACGTTTTCAATTGCGTCTTCGATCGGGTGCGCGTAGTCGTACATCGGGTAGATGCACCATTTGTCGCCGGTGCGGTGGTGATGTGCGTGACGGATGCGGTAGATCGCGGGGTCGCGCATGTTCATGTTGGGCGAGGCCATGTCGATCTTGGCGCGCACGATGTGTTCGCCATCCTTGAATTCGCCTGCCTTCATGCGGCGGAACATGTCGAGCGATTCTGCCGCCGGACGATCGCGGAACGGCGAGTTCTTGCCTGGTTCGCCAAAGTTGCCGCGATTCTTTTGCATGTCGTCGGCGGATTGGCTGTCGACGTAGGCGTGACCGGCGGTGATCAGGTATTCGGCCATTTCATACAACTGGTCGAAGTAGTCGCTGGCGAAGTACAGGTGTTCTTCCTTGTCGTCCTTCCAGTCGAAGCCGAGCCATTTGACGCTGTCGATGATGGTGTCGACGTATTCCTGTTCTTCCTTGGTCGGGTTGGTGTCGTCGAAGCGCAGGTTGCAGCGCCCGGCGAAATCGCGCGCGAGGCCGAAGTTCAGGCAGATCGATTTGGCGTGGCCAATGTGCAGGTAGCCGTTCGGCTCCGGCGGGAAGCGGGTGATGACGCTCGGCAGCGGCTGGCCGTCCTTGCCGACGCGCTTTTCATGCTTGCCGGCGGCGAGATCGGCTTCGATGATGCCGCGCAGGAAATTGGAGCTGGCCGGGTTTGGGGGCGTGTTGCCGTTTGTGCTGCCGTTTTTTGGATCGTTGCTCATGGATGCTTGTGTTGTTCTGTGCGCAGGGTGCGCAACATGGGAATGGGGCATTTTACCGTAGAGGGTACGGCGATTGCGCGTTGTGATAACGATGCGCCGCGCCGGGTGGCGATCAGGCCGCCGGGACGAGTGCGGTTCCGGCGGTGGACAGGCGGAAAAGGCAGAGAATGCGGCGGCGAGGATCGCTGCAATATCGCTGCACTGCCGCTGCAAATACCGTCCTGCGTTCCCTCAGCGGGCGGATGGCTTGATGCGCGGCGTGGTTTTTTGCAGCTTCTTCATGGCGCCGCGCTCGATGTAGATCAGGTAGAGCAGGATGCCGATCGGGACGATCAGGGCGAAGAAGCCCATGTACAGGTAGGCGAAGGCGGCAATGATGGCGCCGATGCCGAAGCCGACGACGGGCCACAGGACCTTGATGCAGCGCTGCTTGATGTTGTCGTCAGCCGCGCCGCGCAGGACGTCCACCGCATCGATGACGAGCTGGGTGACGTTGCCGGTCATCATGGCGGTTGGTGCCTGATGCGAAAGCAGCAGCCGGCCGCAGGCGCTGTGCGTGCCCATCGCCATGGCGCCGACCATGCCGGCGATTTCCGCCAGTAGCGTCGGGGTGTGGCCGATCGGGCTGGCGAGTTCGCCCATCATCATGAAGCCGGCGAGCAGGATGATTTGCAGCACGTAGGCGGACACCAGCGCGTGATGGCCGCGCTTGAGGATGGCGGCGATCTGCAGCCGCGCCACGGCAACGCCGAGGATGTAGGCAGGGAAGGCGAGGAACTTCATCAGCAGCGGGCCGCCCTGCGGGTGCGCCATCTCCGCGCCGATCAGGACGAAGTTGCCGGTGACGTGGCCGGTGAACAGGCCGAACAGTGCGACGAACCCCAATGTATCGACATACCCCGCGAGAAAACCCAGACTGATGTTCTGTACCTTGTGACGAATCTCGCTGCGTTTCATCCAACCTCCAACTTGTTATTGCGATCAGGCGATGCTAATCCACAAAAGTGACGGGAATACGAAAAACCGTTGCAAGATGCGTGCCGCGTTGGAGGCGCGGGGCAGCGTCGATGGCGCAGATCAATAACCGACGGCCTGACCGTCGCGTCGTGCATCACTGGCGGCGATGTAACCATCCGCCGTTTTCCAGAGGAACTGGCCGGAGCCGAAGTCCATGTAGCTGTCTGCGATGTTCTCGATCTTGTGCCCGCGCGCGATCAGGGCGGCGCGCACATCTTGCGGCAATGCATCCTCAACGTCGACCGACATGCCTGCGTTGACTTTCCAGCGCGGCGCATCGCAGGCGGCTTGCGGTTGCTGGTGATACGCCAGCATGCGCACGAGGGTTTGCACGTGACCTTGCGGTTGCATGTTGCCGCCCATGACGCCGAAGCTCATTTGCGGTTGACCGTCTTTGGTGAGAAAGCCGGGGATGATGGTGTGGAACGGGCGCTTGTTTGGTGCGACGCAGTTTGGATGCGTCGGGCTGGTGTTGAAGCCGTGACCGCGATTCTGCAGGCTGATGCCGGTGCCCGGCACGACGACGCCGGAGCCGAAGCCCATGTAATTGGACTGGATGAAGCTGACCATCATGCCGGATTCGTCCGCGGCGGATAGATAGATGGTGCCGCCTTTTGGCGTGCCGTAGCTGAAGCGCGTGGCTTTTTGCTGATCGATCAGCTTGGCACGCTCGCTCAGGTAGCCGTCGTCGAGCAGGTCGCTGACGGTGAATTTGGTCATGTACTTTTCATCGGCGACCCATTTGTAGGTATCGGCAAAAGCGAGCTTCATCGCTTCGATCTGCAGGTGCTGGCTTTCGACCGAATCGACGGGGAAGCGCGTGATGTCGAGTTTGTCGAGAATGCCGAGCGCGATCAGCGCGGCGATGCCCTGGCCGTTTGGCGGGATCTCGTGCACGGTGTGGCCGGCGTAATCCTTCTGGATCGGGGTCACCCATTCCGGCTTGAAGCCGGCGAGGTCGGCGAGCGTCATCGCGCCGCCGTGTTCCTTCGCGTAATTGACGATGGCTTCGGCCAGTTCGCCGCGATAGAACGCTTCGCCTTTGGTTTCCGCGATCTTGGTCAGCGATTTGGCGGCATCGGTGAAGACGAAGTTTTCGCCGACGTGTGGTGCGCGACCATACGGCATGAAGGTTTGTGCGTAGCCGGGCTGGTTCTGCAAAATCGGGATCGCGTTGCTCCATTTCTTCTGCACGACCGGCGCGACCATGTGACCGCGTGCGGCAAGTTCGATGGCCGGTTCCAGCAGATCGGCGAACGGCAGCTTGCCGAATTTATCCGACAGCGCGACCCAGCCGGCGATCGCACCCGGCACAGTGACGGAATCCCAGCCGCGTTCGGGAATCAGGTTGTTGTGCTTGTTCTTGAAGTAATCCGGCGTCCATGCGGCAGGCGACGTGCCGGAACTGTTCAGTCCGTGCAGCATGCTGCCGTCCCACACCAGCGCGAACGCATCGCTGCCGAGTCCGCACGATACCGGCTCGACGACGGTGAGTGCAGCGGCGGCGGCGATTGCGGCATCGACCGCGTTGCCGCCCTTGAGCAGCATGCGCAGGCCGGCTTGCGCGGCGAGCGGTTGCGAGGTGGCGACGACGTTGCGCGCGAACAGCGGGCTGCGGATGGTCGGGTAGGGATTGTTCCAGTTGAATGCGTGCATAGGTGGTCCTGATGAGGTCCTGATCGATATGGGAAAGCGGATGGGCAGCGAGCTGCAAACATCCATTGGCGCGGACATTCTATCGTCCATCGCTGCGATCGGCGAGGTATTGCACGGCGATCCTTTTTTGCGCGAGGTGCAGAATAAATTACACTGCAGGCGAGACCGATACAGAGACGGGAACGAACATGTGGCCTTATCCGAAAATTGTGGCGCACCGCGGCGGCGGGAAACTGGCGCCGGAGAATACGATCGCGGCAATGCGTTGCGGGCTGAATCACGGCTTCCGCGCGGTGGAGTTTGACGTGATGCTGGCGAAGGATGGCGTGCCGGTCGTGATGCACGATCCGCAACTGGGACGCACGATCGCGGGCGAGGGCAGCGTGGCTGATTTCACCGCGCAGGAGCTGGCGGCGCGCGATGCGGGTGCGTGGTTCGGCGAGGCATTTGAAGGCGAGCCGGTGCCGACGTTCGAGCAGGTGGCGGCGTTCTGCATGGCAAACGGCCTCTGGATGGATATCGAGATCAAGCCGGTGCCGGGTTTCGAGGATCAGACCGGCTGGGTGGTGGCGCAGACCACGCGACGCTTGTTCGAGCACATGCTGGACCACACGCCGGCGGCCTTGCCGCTGTTATCTTCGTTTTCGTTTGAAGCGCTGCAGGCAGCCAAGCTGGCTGCGCCGGAAATTCCGCGCGGGTTCCTGATGCGCAAGATCACGCCGGACTGGCAGGAGCGCTTGCATGCGTTGAGTGCGATTGCGTTGATGACCAATCACGAGTTTCTGACGCCGCCGCTGGCGCGTGCGGTCAAGGAAGCGGGTTTCGGCCTGTTTTGCTACACGGTCAACGAGCCGGTGCGTGCAACGGAAATCATGGCGTGGGGCGTGGATGGATTCTGCACCGATCGCATCGACCTGATCGGGCCGCAGTTCAGCGGAATCGCACCGACCGTCAAATGACGCGAAAGGTCGGCGTTTTTCGCCGGCTTTTCGTGGTTTTTTCCTCGTATCAGACCATGTCGGGGCGAGGGTTATCCGGCGCTTATCACGTATAATCGGCTGCTTCCCAAGTCAACAGTCATTTCTGCCCACGCACATGAAATCGTCCGAAATCCGCGAAAAATTCCTGAAGTTCTTCGAGTCGAAAGGCCACACGATCGTCGCGTCCAGCCCATTGGTGCCTGGCAACGATCCGACGCTGATGTTCACCAACTCGGGGATGGTGCAGTTCAAGGACGTATTCCTCGGCAGCGACAAGCGCCCGTATGTGCGCGCAACCTCGGTGCAAGCCTGCCTGCGCGCCGGCGGCAAACACAACGATCTGGAAAACGTCGGCTACACCGCGCGTCACCATACCTTCTTCGAAATGCTGGGCAACTGGAGCTTCGGCGATTACTTCAAGCGCGATGCGCTGAAATGGTCGTGGGAACTGTTGACGCAGGTCTACGGCCTGCCGGCCGAGAAACTGCTGGCGACCGTCTATATCGAAGATCAGGAAGCCTACGACATCTGGACCAAGGAAATCGGCCTGCCGCCGGAACGCGTCATCCGCATCGGCGACAACAAGGGCGGCCGCTACAAGTCCGACAATTTCTGGATGATGGCCGACACCGGCCCGTGCGGTCCCTGCTCCGAAATCTTCTACGATCACGGCTCGCACATCGCCGGCGGTCCTCCGGGCAGCCCGGATGAAGACGGCGATCGCTTCATCGAAATCTGGAACAACGTCTTCATGCAGTTCGACATGGCCGAAGACGGCTCGGTCAAACCGCTGCCGGCACCGTGCGTCGATACCGGCATGGGCATGGAGCGTCTGGCGGCGATTCTGCAAGGCGTGCACAGCAACTACGAAATCGATATTTTCGACGCGCTGATCAAGGCGGCGGGCCGTGAAACGAATACTGCCGATCTGTCGAATAATTCCTTGCGCGTGATTGCGGATCACATTCGCGCAACGGCGTTCCTGGTTGCCGACGGCGTGATTCCTTCAAACGAAGGCCGCGGCTATGTGCAGCGCCGCATCATCCGCCGCGCGATCCGTCACGGTTACAAACTCGGCCAGAAGAAACCGTTCTTCCACAAGCTGGTGAAGGATCTGGTCGAACAGATGGGCGAGGCGTATCCGAAACTGACGGCCGATGCGAAGCGCATCACCGAAGTGTTGAAGGCGGAAGAAGAGCGCTTCTTCGAAACGCTGGCAAACGGCATGGAAATCCTCGATGCAGCACTGGCTGGCGGCGCGAAAGTATTGCCGGGCGACGTCGCATTCAAACTGCACGATACCTTCGGCTTCCCGCTGGATTTGTCTGCCGACGTTTGCCGTGAAAATGGCGTCGCGGTCGATGAGGCCGGTTTTGCTGCCGCGATGGAAAAACAAAAAGCAGCAGGCCGCGCCGCAGGCAAGTTCAAGATGGAACGCGCGGTTGAATATACCGGCGCGGGCAACGTCTTCACCGGTTACGAAGACATGGAAGCGCAGGCGACTGTGGCTGGCCTGTATTTCGAAGGCACGGCTGTGCAGGCGTTGAAAGAAGGCCAGAGCGGCATCGTCGTACTCGACACCACGCCGTTCTATTCGGAGAGCGGCGGCCAGGTCGGCGATCAGGGTTTCATCTCGGCGGAAGGCGTGCAGTTCGGCGTTGAAGACACGCAGAAGATCAAGGCAGATGTCTACGGCCATCACGGCGTGCAGACGCAAGGCACGCTGAAGGTTGGCGACAAGGTGAAAGCTTCGGTCGATGGCGCACGCCGCGCGGCAACGATGCGCAATCACTCGGTCACGCACATCATGCACAAGGCACTGCGCGAAGTGCTGGGCGATCACGTGCAGCAAAAAGGTTCGCTGGTCGATGCGGATAAAACGCGTTTCGACTTTGCACACAATGCACCGATCACGCACGACCAGATTCTGGAAATCGAAAAACGCGTCAACGCGGAAATCCTCGCCAACTCCGACACGCAGGCGCGCGTGATGGATATCGAATCGGCACAGAAGACCGGCGCGATGATGCTGTTCGGTGAAAAGTACGGTGAAACCGTGCGCGTGCTCGACATCGGCTCCAGCCGCGAACTGTGCGGCGGTACGCACGTGCGTCGCACCGGCGATATCGGTCTGTTCAAGGTGGTTGGCGAAAGTGGCGTCGCTGCCGGCGTGCGTCGTATCGAAGCGATCACCGGCGCCAACGCATTGAGCTATCTGCAGGATCTGGAATCGACCGTGCACAGCGCAGCCGCCACATTGAAGTCGCCGCCTGCAGAACTGCAGCCGCGCCTGACGCAGATGCTGGATCAGGTGAAGCTGCTTGAGCGCGAAGTGACGGCACTGAAAGGCAAGCTGGCCTCGTCGCAAGGCGATGAACTGGTCTCGCAGGCAATCGACGTCAATGGCATCAAGGTATTGGCCGCCAAACTGGAAAACGCCGATGTCGCCACACTGCGCACGACGATGGACAAGTTGAAGGACAAACTGAAAACGGCCGCCATCGTGCTGGCTTCGGTCAACGACGGCAAGGTCAGCCTGATTGCCGGTGTGACGGCGGACAGCATTGGCAAGGTCAAGGCGGGCGAACTGGTCAACTTTGTCGCGCAGCAGGTCGGCGGCAAGGGCGGCGGCAAGCCGGACATGGCGATGGCCGGTGGTACCGATGCCAGCGGCCTGGCAACGGCATTGCAGGGTGTGGCTGCGTGGGTGGGTGAACGCGCCTGATGGCGCATTGAGTCATCGCATCGCGCAATCGGACTGCAATTAAAAACGGCAGGCAGACCTTCGGGTTTGCCTGCCGTTTTTAATTTGCAGCGGTGAAATGCGGTCGCTGCGTTGCAGCGACGTTGCGCTCAGGCTTTCGGAGCTGACGCCTTGTCCGCGCCTTGCTTGCGGTTGATCATACCGACCAGCCTCAGTGCCCGGATTTCCGCCATGTCCAAGGAACTGACCGGCGAGGGCTGGGCTTTACGCCGATGTTGCCTTTGCCGGATGCAAGGTCTGATGCTGCTCCAGCATGTCGATATATTGCGCGATGCGTTTGGCACGCGTTTCCGGCTTCTTCGCGGTGTGTACGCGGAACAATATGGCATAGCGATTCTGCGCATTGAGCGTCGCAAAAAAATCCTTGGCCTTGCGATTCGCGTTCAACGCCGCCTGCAGGTCGGCCGGCACGGTCGCGTTGCCGGCCGATGCATAAGCGGCATTCCAGCGGCCATCGGCTTGTGCGCGCTGGATTTCTGCCAGTCCGCTCGGTTGCATGCGACCGTCCTTCATGTATTTCAACGCGCTGTTGCGATTGATCTGCGACCAGATGCTCTTGCTGCTGCGCGGCGTAAAACGCTGCAGCCAGTAGTCCGCGTTCTCGCGTCGCTTCTGGCCGTCGATCCAGCCGAAACACAACGCTACCTCCAGCGCCTCGGCGTAAGTCAGTGAGGGCCGCACTGTGCCTTTTTTGGCGATACGCAACCATACGCCGCGTGAGCTGGCGTGATGCGAAGCCAGCCATTGCGCCCATTCGGCCTGCAATTCCAGATGGATGGGATCGTCGTTGCTGTTGTTGTCGACGGTCATGAGCTCTCCTGTGGCGATTCTTTTGAATAATGTGGCGGACGATAGCGCGGTAAAGATGGTCGTTTCGGTGCTCTGTGTGCCATGACGCACCGAAAAATGTATGGCGCGGGCGCATTATAGGGTTTGCGGCGCATTGCATGGTGTGCGTTGCGCTCTGGCAGACAGCAACCGCATCCAACCGGAGTGCCGGACCGTTTGCGTGCCGGAATACAAGCGGCAGATATTATGGCAACTGCAAGCAATTGTTAAATCGGAACTTTCCGCGCGTTACCCGACTTCATCGTTTGGCGATTGGAGTAGAATCGCCCCTTCGATAGTACTGATGTGGACGCGCGACTATGGAATTTACCAAGGACCTCGATGCACGGGGTTTGAATTGCCCGCTGCCGATTCTGAAAACGAAAAAGGCGCTGGCTGACATGACGAGCGGCGAAGTGCTGCGCGTACAGGCGACCGACCCGGGTTCGGTCCGCGACTTTCAGGCATTCGCCAAGCAGACCGGCAATGAGCTGGTGCAGCAGGACAAGGAAGGCGATGTCTTTGTCTTCTTCATGAAGCGCAAGTAATCGTTCGCGCACAGCCGTACAGTCTGCCGCGCTCCGCGCATTCCGTTTTCCCCTTGTTTGCCCCGTTCCCGGCATCGTGCCGGTTGCGCCATCGGCTTTGCCCGTTGGCGGGCGTTTTGCTGTACCGACGGTCGGTTTGTCGGCGGTACGGACCGCCGGGCTGAATGCCGGGGCAATGCCCGTGGGTGAGTTCCGTTTATAATCTTGCCTGGTTTGCATTTACGTCATTGTGATTTTTCAAGGACAGAGTTATGAGAGTGTTGGTGCCAGTCAAGCGCGTCGTTGATTTCAACGTCAAGGTGCGCGTCAAATCGGATCAGTCCGGCGTCGATATCGCCAACGTCAAGATGTCGATGAATCCCTTCGATGAAATCGCGGTGGAAGAAGCCGTGCGTCTGAAGGAGGCGGGCAAGGTCAGCGAGATTGTCGCCATCTCGTGCGGCGTATTGCAATCGCAGGAAACCCTGCGTACCGCGATGGCGATCGGTGCCGACCGCAGCATTCTGGTCGAAACCGATGTCGAGCTGCAGCCGCTGGCCGTTGCCAAACTGTTGAAGGCGATCGCGGACAAGGAACAGCCGCAACTGATCATCCTCGGCAAGCAGGCGATCGACGACGATGCCAACCAGACCGGCCAGATGCTGGCTGCCTTGCTGGACTGGCCGCAGGCAACCTATGCGTCGAAGATCGAAGTGGACGGCGACAAGGTCAAGGTCACGCGCGAAGTCGATGGTGGTCTGGAAACCGTTTCGCTCACCCTGCCGGCAATCGTGACGACCGATCTGCGTCTGAACGAACCGCGTTACGTCACGCTGCCGAACATCATGAAGGCGAAGAAGAAAACGCTGGACAACGTGAAGCCGGCCGACCTCGGCGTCGATGTCACGCCGCGCCTGAAAACGCTGAAAGTATCCGAGCCGGCCAAGCGCGCCGCCGGCATCATCGTGCCGGATGTTGCCACGCTGGTTGCCAAGCTGCGCAACGAAGCCAAAGTCATTTAATCATTTGCGGCAGCATGGCGGCGCCATTCGCCGCCGTTGCCGCACCATCGGGAAACCATCATGACCGCACTCGTCATTGCCGAACACGATAACGCCTCGCTGAAAGGCAGCACACTTCACACGATCACCGCCGCGGTGCAATGCGGCGGCGATGTTCACGTTTTGATCGCCGGCCATCAGGCCGATGCCGCCGTGCAGGCCGCTGCGAAAATCGCCGGCGTCGCCAAGGTGCTGGTTGCCGACGGCGCGCAATTCGCCGATGGCCTGGCGGAAAACATCGCGGCACAGGCGCTGGCACTGGCTTCCGGCTATTCGCACATCCTTGCGCCGGCAACCGCCTACGGCAAAAACATCCTGCCGCGTGTCGCCGCCAAACTGGATGTCGCGCAGATTTCCGAAATCACCAAGGTCGTTTCGGCCGATACCTTTGAACGTCCGTTCTATGCGGGTAACGCGATTGCGACCGTGCAATCGTCGGACGCGATCAAGGTCATTACGGTGCGCACGACCACGTTCGATGCAGCAGCCGAAGGCGGTTCGGCCACGGTGGAAAACGTGACGGCAGTTGCCGATTCCGGCAAATCGTCGTTCGTCTCGCGCGAGATCGCGACGTCGGCCCGTCCGGAACTGACGGCTGCAAAGATCGTCGTCTCCGGCGGTCGCGGCATGGGTTCGGAAGAAAGTTTCAAGATTCTCGAACCGCTGGCAGACAAACTCGGCGCTGCAATGGGCGCATCGCGCGCGGCAGTCGATGCAGGCTACGTGCCGAATGACTGGCAGGTCGGGCAGACCGGCAAGATCGTTGCACCGGATCTGTACATCGCGGTCGGCATCTCCGGTGCGATTCAGCATCTGGCGGGCATGAAGGATTCCAAGGTGATCGTTGCGATCAACAAGGATGCCGAAGCGCCGATCTTCTCGGTGGCCGATTACGGCATCGTCGGCGATCTGTTTGAAGTCGTACCGGCGCTGGTCAAAGAACTCGGCTAAGTTTCAGATTGTTCCGCCGAATGGGCGGGACGGGCAGTTGTTGTGGTGAGCGGATTTTCTGGCACACTGCAATCACTGACCGTCCCGCCCATTTTTCATTCAGGAGCCTTGCATGAGTTATGTCGCACCGCTGAAAGACATGCTGTTCGTGCTGAACGAGCTGGCCGATCTGCAAGCCGTCAATGCGTTGCCCGGTTGCGAAGATGCGACGCCGGAAACGGTGGAAGCGGTACTCGAAGAGAATGCGCGTTTCTGTAGCGAGGTGATTGCGCCGCTGAATCAGATCGGCGATCGTCAGCCATCGACATGGAAGGATGGCGGCGTAACGACCACGCCCGGTTTCAAGGAAGCATTCAAGGCGTTCGGCGCGGCGGGTTGGCAGGGCGTGCAGCATCCGGCTGATTTCGGCGGACAGGGTTTGCCGAAGCTGGTGGCGACGCCGTGCATGGAAATGCTGAATGCGGCCAATCTGTCATTCGCGTTGTGCCCGTTGCTGACGGATGGTGCGATCGAGGCGCTGATGACTGCCGGTTCGGACGAGCAGAAGCGAGCGTTTCTGCCGAACTTCATCGCGGGCAAATGGACCGGCACGATGAATTTGACCGAGCCGCAGGCCGGTTCCGATCTGGCGATGGTGCGTTCGCGCGCGGTACCGCAGGGCGATGGTACGTACAAGATTTCCGGCACCAAGATTTTCATCACGTATGGCGAACACGACATGGCGGAGAACATCGTCCATCTGGTGTTGGCGCGTACGCCGGATGCGCCGGAAGGCGTGAAGGGGATTTCGCTGTTCCTCGTGCCGAAGTTCATGGTCAACGCCGATGGTTCGCTCGGCGCGCGCAACGATGCGGTTTGCGTATCGATCGAACACAAGCTCGGCATCAAGGCGAGCCCGACTGCGGTGCTGCAGTTCGGCGATCATGGCGGTGCGATCGGTACGCTGGTCGGTGACGAAAATCGCGGGCTGGAAACGATGTTCATCATGATGAACGCGGCGCGCTTCGCTGTCGGGATTCAGGGTATCGGTCTGGCAGAACGCGCGTATCAGAAGGCCGTGCAGTATGCGAAGGAACGTGTGCAGTCGAAGGACCTCGAAGGTTCAGCGACGGCGGTATCGATCATTCATCAGCCTGACGTGCGTCGCATGTTGATGTCGATGAAGTCGCAGATCGAGGCGGCGCGCGCGCTGGCGTATGTCGCTGCGGGTCATTTCGATATTGCACATCATCATGCAGATGAAAACGTGCGCAAGACGCATCAGGCGATCTATGAATTCATGGTGCCGGTCATCAAGGGCTGGTCAACCGAAATGTCGATCGATGTCGCTTCGACGGGTTTGCAGATTCACGGCGGCATGGGCTTCATCGAGGAAACGGGCGCTGCGCAGTTCTATCGCGATGCGCGCATCCTGACGATCTACGAAGGCACGACGGCGATTCAGGCGAACGATCTGATTGGTCGCAAGACGGTGCGCGACGGCGGCGCAATCGCGCATTCAATGATTGAAGAGGTACGCAAGACTGCGGCGGAACTGGTGGGGAAATCGGATGACCTGTCGGCAATCGGTACGCATCTTGCCGCCGCCGCAACGGCGCTGGAGGAAGTGGTCGCTTACATCGTCAGCCATATCCAGTCCGACATCAAAGGCGTGTTTGCCGGCAGCGTGCCGTATTTGAAGCTGGCCGGCATCATGCTCGGTGGCTGGCAGATGGCGCGTGCTGCATTGGCCGCACAGCAAAGACTGGATGCGAACGACGGCGACGCGCAGTTTTATCAGGCGAAGATGGCGACGGCGCGTTTTTTCGCCGATCACTATCTATCGCAGGCAAGTGGTTACCGCAGCGCGATTGTCGATGGCAGCAAGGGCATGTTGGCGTTGAGCGAAGACCAGTTCTGACGATGGCGGCACGGAATATTCTTGCGGTTCTGTGCGCGGTTGCCGGATTGTTATTCGGCCTGCTGTTCAACTATCTTGTGTTCAAGCCGGATAACTGGCTGGATGCAAAACTGGTCCTCACTCTTTTCTCAGGTGCAGGATTTGTATCCGGCCATCTGTATGCAAAAGGGAAATGACATTCCTGAACGGATGAAGCCCGGAATATTTCTTCGATAGTCGCATTCCATTCAGCGCGGCAGTCAACTTTGCCAAGGTCTCGTTCGTTGCCTGACAGTAATCGCGGAATTGATGTCAGCCGAATGCGCCGCCGGTCAGGTACAGATCGAAGCCGCGCGCGATCGTCGCAATCACCGCCGTTGAACCGAGCGCAAAGGTCAGCACGACCAGCACAATCACGCCCCAGCCTGAATCGGATTGGCGGCCGGAATCGGCGTTGTGGAGAGCATCCCATTTCTCGTCGGGTGTCAGGCCGATGACCAGTGCACCGATCAGGCCGGCAAAAAACGAGAAGGGAAACAGGAACACGTGTACCCAGGCCCATACGTCTTTCTTGCCATAAAGATAAAATCGATGAGCGCCCAGGCTGCCGAATACGGCGGCTAGAAAAGTGGCAAGCGTTTTGTTTTTGTGGCTGGCGGCCATGTGATTGTGTCTCCGATAAAAGGCTGGCCCATGATGCTCGGCGGCATGGATGAAGGCTGCCTATTGTAAGGGGCTGTATGCAGAACGCCACAACTACCTTTGGCCGTTTACGAGGCAAGGCAGGCTGATTTGCCGCGGCAGCGTTGCAAAGGTGCTGAATGAGGTTGCGGGCGTGGGGCGGATTGGGCTATAATTTGCGGCTTTTTCCGTGTTCAGACACTTATTGGAAATATTATGGTCGTCATTCGTTTAGCTCGTGGTGGTGCAAAAAAGCGCCCGTTTTTTAACATTGTTGCAACAGATTCGCGCAATCGCCGCGATGGTCGTTTCATCGAACGCATCGGGTTTTACAACCCGGTAGCAGCCGGCGCAGAAGAAAGCGTCCGCATCGTGCAAGACCGTCTGGCCTACTGGCAAGGCGTTGGCGCACAATTGTCGCCGACCGTTGCTCGTTTGGTCGCTCAAGCTGGTAAAGCGCAAGCCGGCAAAGCAGCCGCTTAAGTTTTGTCCGATCAAACGGCATCGGGAATGAAGATTCCCGGCGATTTGGTGCTGGTTGGTTACATCTCCGGCGCGTATGGATTGAATGGTTGGGTACGGGTCACTCCTTATTCGACCGATGCGGACGCATTGCTGAATGCCAAGACATGGTGGCTGGACAAGCCTGAATTCCGTGACGTGGCAATGATGCAGTCCAAGATTCATACCGGCGATGTGGTTGCGCAGTTGATGGGCGTGGCGGATCGCAATGCTGCGGAAGCGCTGAAGGGCGCAACCGTGCAGATTCCGCGCAGTCATTTCCCCGCATTGTCCGACGGTGAGTTTTACTGGGTCGATCTGATCGGCCTTGAAGTCGAAAACCTGCAAGGCGAGCATCTCGGTCAGGTCAGCGACATGATGGACAACGGCGCGCATCCGATTTTGCGTGTCGCGGTACCTCAAGCGATTGAAGTCGACACCGATGCGAAAGCAACGCCGCAGGAATTGCTGATCCCGTTTGTTGAGCAGTTTGTCATCACGGTCGATCGGGCAGCAAAGAAAATCACGGTGGACTGGGGACTGGATTATTAGTCGCCTCAATGTGCGCACTGATGCGAGGAGTGGGCGAGATGCAATTTGATGTCGTCACGCTGTTCCCGGAAATGTTCACGGCGATCACGCAGTCGGGTATTACGCGACGCGCGTTCGAACAAAAGAAATGTGAATTGTCGCTGTGGAATCCGCGTGATTTCACCACCGACAAGCATCGCACCGTCGATGACCGGCCTTATGGTGGCGGTCCTGGCATGGTGATGATGGTCAAGCCGCTGGAGTCCGCAGTACATGCGGCGAAGGTGCGGCAGATTGCACAGGATTTACCCGCGCCACGCGTCATTTATCTGTCGCCGCAAGGCAAGGCGCTGACGCATGAGCGTGTAATGCAATTGACGGCTGAACCGGGACTGGTCCTGTTGTGCGGTCGTTATGAAGCAGTCGATCAGCGTTTTCTCGATGCCTGCGTCGATGAAGAAATCAGCCTTGGCGATTTCGTGCTGTCAGGCGGCGAATTGCCGGCGATGGCGCTGATGGATGCGGTGATCCGGCAACTGCCTGGTGTGTTGCATGACGATGCATCGGCGGTGGAAGACAGTTTTGTAAATGGCTTGCTCGATTGCCCGCATTACACGCGCCCTGAAGTCTATGAAGGTGAGGCGGTGCCGGCAGTTTTGATGGGCGGCCATCATGTCGAGATCGAAAAATGGCGACGCGAGCAGGCGCTGAAAGCGACTGTGAACAAGCGGCCCGATCTGATCGTCAAGGCACGCGAAGCCGGTTTGCTGACGGCGAGCGATGAAAAGGTTTTAAGGAATTTGTAGTCTGTAGTGTGCGTGGCGATTTCGGTCGCTGCAATGTGTAACCCCATCCTCTACCGGGCATATAAGAAGTATCTCGCGCCGGCAAGATGGTTTTTGGAGTAATGAAAATGGATCTGATCCAGCAATTAGAGCAAGAAGAAATCGCTCGCCTCGGTAAAAATATCCCTGACTTCGCTCCTGGCGATACAGTGATCGTCAGCGTCAACGTGGTCGAAGGTACGCGCAAGCGCGCCCAGGCTTACGAAGGCGTCGTGATTTCGCGTCGCAATCGCGGCCTGAACTCGAACTTCATCGTTCGTAAAATCTCGTCGGGTGAAGGCGTCGAACGTACGTTCCAGCTGTATTCCCCGCTGATCGCATCGATCGAAGTCAAGCGTCGCGGCGATGTCCGTCGTGCCAAGCTGTACTATTTGCGCGATCGTTCGGGCAAATCGGCACGTATCAAGGAAAAACTGCCACAACGTCGCGCAGCTGCAAAAAGCGCAGAGTAATTGCACCGGTCGGAAATATCCGATCGATACAATCAGGCGCTGGAGAGGTTCGATCAGTCGGGCCTCTTCTGAAAACAAAACCCCGCATTGCGAAATGCGGGGTTTTGTTTTTTGCACTCTCGTTTCTGCGTGTGGATTTTGAATGCTGTCATTTCCAATGTGTCGGCCTCATACCTTCCGAAAGTAACGTCTGTAAAATCAATGGCTTGTAACGAATTGTTGCACGCGGAGACACGTTTTCTATTGCTCATGTAACATCGCGAAATATTTCCTGCAATGTAACACCGAGAAAAACGTTTCGGTTTAGGGGGCAGGGCCCGCATGTTTTGACGGCTTTTACCCGCATGGGAGTACAGGTAAACGCGATCGTTGTTTGCATATTGCCGGCGCTCCCTACATGATGTGCAGGCATCAGCGGATTTTTCAGACTCACTTTTTTGTACGTAGGAACGCAACTTGGCCAGACTGCATTTCGATCCAGAAGCGCTCCCGGTGGATTCACTGGGAGGAGAAGAGGCAATTTCATCGGACCGATTGACGGCGGACGCCTTGCGCAGGCGCTTTGCCAGTCCGCCCGACTGGGTGCCTGAAATCACGGCGGAGCGCCTGGTGCAGCCGATGACCAGACCGCTGACCGATGCTGCGGTCCTGCTGCCGATCGTGTTGCGCGAGGAGGGGCCGACCCTGTTATTGACGCAGCGCACCGCACACCTGAACGATCATGCCGGGCAGATCAGTTTTCCCGGCGGACGGGTGGAAACAGTCGATACGTCGCCCATCGAGACCGCGCTGCGCGAAACGGAAGAAGAGACCGGCCTTGACCGGCGCCATATCGAAGTGATCGGCACCTTGCCGGTTTACCAGACCGGCACGGGGTTTCGCGTGATTCCCGTCGTGGGCATCGTGCAGCCGCCGTTTGACGTAAAGGCCGATCCATTCGAAGTTGCGGAGATTTTCGAAGTGCCGTTATCGTTCCTGATGAACGGCATGCATCATCAGCGCCGTACCGCGGAATTCCAGACCGGGCGCAGGACGTTTTACGTGATGCCGTATGACCGTTTCTTCATCTGGGGCGCAACGGCCGGCATGCTGCGGAACCTGTTTCATTTTCTGCGCGCATGATCGTTATCGCTTGAAGAGAGAGGCAGGCAGTTGTGCAAGCTGTCGCAGAATTGCATTTTCTCTTTCATTGATTCCGCTCATGGCCTGCGTTATCGTATGGGTTGACTGACTTACAAGGCGCCTTAATGACATTTTTCTCCATCTTCTTTGCACTGTTGATCGAGCAACTGAAACCGCTGCGCGCGGATAACCCGGTCTATGCCGGTGCGCGATCTCTCGCGGCCAGCCTGGAGCGATCGTTCAATGCAGGGCAGGCGCATCACGGGCGGCTGGCATGGGGACTGATGATCGGCGCGTTTGCGTTGCCGGTTGCCGTGCTGTACTGGATTGCCGTCAAGATCGGTCCGCTGGCGGTACTGATACTGAATATCGGCGTGGTCTACCTGACGCTGGGATTTCGTCACTACAGTCACTTTTTCACCTCGATCCAGCTTGCGTTGAATAACGGCGACGAAGCAACCGCCCGTTCGCTGCTGGCTGAATGGACCAAACGCGATACGACAGGAATGGATGCCAGTGAGGTGGCGCGCATTGCGGTCGAAACGGCGCTGGTCACGACGCATCGCAACGTGTTCGGCGTGTTTTTCTGGATACTGACGCCGCTGGGGCCGATCGGCGCGGTCATGTACCGCGTCGCGGAATATCTGGGGCGCATCTGGAACGAGCCGAAAACCGCGGAGCGCGAGGAGTTCGGCCGCTTTGCCGCGAAGGCGTTTTACTGGATCGACTGGATTCCTGTGCGCCTGACCGCGGCTGCGTTTGCGGTGGTCGGCAATTTCGAGGATGCGATTTATGCGTGGCGAAATTTTGCCGGACGCTGGCAGGACGAAGCGATCGGCATCATCCTGTCCGCCGGTGGCGGGGCGATGGGCATTCGCCTGGGTGCACCGCTGGAAAATGCCGCCGACGTGATTCCGGTCGATGCGACCACCGTCGATTCGATCAATATCGAAACCGAAGCGCCAGTCGGGGAAGAAGCATCCGGCCGCGCACTGCAAAGTACCGTGGGCCTGGTGTGGCGCGCATTGCTGTTGTGGATGCTGCTGGTGCTGCTGCTGTCCATTGCGAAGTGGCTGGGATAGTCATCGAGGCAATTCTTCCTGATGAAAAGCGCGCGGCAGCGCGCTTTTTTTGCGCCGAACATTGCGTGTGATGGAAAACGCGTCACCGGTATGACGAGGTTCTGCCGCACCTGCATAGCATCCGATGTGCCAAAGCCGGCACAAGTTGTTGCATATGTGCTATTCGTTCATGAATACACACGATCATTTCTTATCAAGAAGATGTAAATAAGTTACGCTGCAGTAATGTTTTTTCGATCAGGCCCTGCCTGATATTGGCCGACCTCCGGCTCTCCGGCCTTGAAACGGTACCGCGTGGGGAATTCCATCGATGCGTAGTCGTCCACCCTTTTCTCTCTCGCTGGCAGCCTTGCTGACGCTTGTTGTCGGCGTGATCATCAGTACGATCCTGTTCACCTCGTTGCGACGGCTGGAGCACGACAACGCCGATATCGATTTCCGCCAGCATGCGAAGGTGCGCGTCCTTGCCATTCAGCGCAGCCTCGACAGCTCGATGCGTGTGCTCAAGGATATCAACCAGCTCTTCGTCGCATTCGGCCCGGTCAGTCGCGAGCAGTTCAAACTGTTCGCCGAGCCTCTTCTGGAACGCAATCCCTATATTCAGGCCTTGAATTACCATCGTCTCGTTTCGGCGCAGGAGCGTCCGGCCTACGAGGCTGCGATGCGTGTGCAGTTCCCGGGTTTTTCAATTACCGAGAAAGTGGACGGGAAGCTGGTTCCTGCGGGTGAAAGAGACCATTACCGCGTGGTCGATTACATCGAACCGTTGCAGGGCAATGAAGAGGCTCTCGGATTCGATGCCGACTCTTACAATATCCAGCGGGACGCAATGCAGCGCGCGGTGGATACCGGCGAGCCGTCGGCCACTGAACTGTTTCGCCTGCTGCAGGAGCGCGGTTCGCAGCAGAGTTTTGTCGTGCTGATGCCGATCTACCGGCATGGCGCCTCGCTGTCCGATCTTGCGGCCAGGCGCGCGGCGGTGATCGGACATACGGCGGCGGTTTTTCGCAGCGGCGATCTGGTGAGCAAGGCGCTGGCAGCGGATGCGTTCCGGACGGAGGAGGATGGCGAGCCATCCATCCACGTCAGCGTTTACGCCAGCCCCGCGCCGAACAGGCAGAGCTTGGTGTTTGGCAGCGGCGAGGCGCCCCCCGTCGCAGGTTCGGCATTCGGTTTGCCGGCATGGCTGTTATACGATCAGCCCGCACCGTATACGCAGGTATTCGATGTTGCCGGGCGAACCTGGTATATCGTGATTTCGACGCCGTCGACGCTGTTCGTCAAACGCAGCGGCAGCGCGTTGTGGGCATTGTTTGCCGGACTGTTGTTCAGCATCGGCACGGCGGTTTACCTTCAGGCCGTGGTGAGCCGCTCGCGCCGCATTCAGATGCTGGTCGATGAGCGCACCCTGCAGTTGCGTTCGGCCAATGAAGAACTGATCGCCGATATCGCTGCACGCAGGCGCACCGAGCAGGCGCTGCAGTTGCGCGAACGTGCGATCGAGGCGAGCGGGAACGCCGTCATCATCACCAGCGCGACTGCGCCGGATTATGCAATCGAATACGTCAACCCGGCCTTCGAGCGCATCACCGGCTATCCAGCGAGCGAGGCCATCGGACGCAATATCGGTTTTCTGTGGGGCAAGGATGGCGACCAGCCCGGCATCGCGGAAATTCGCGCCTGCGGACTGGAGAAGAAGGAGGGGCATGCCGTCCTGCGCACGTATCGCAAGGACGATACGCTGTTCTGGAGCGACATGTATATCGCGCCGGTGCGGGACGATACCGGCGGCGTCAGTCACTACGTTGTCGCGCAATACGACATTACCGCGACCAAACGGTATGAATCCGAGCTGGAATTCCAGACCAATCGCGATGCATTGACGGGTCTTGCCAATCGCAATCTGCTGCGCGATCGCTTGGGACAGGCGATTTCCTATGCATACCGTTACGGTCATCCGATCTGGGTGCTGTTCATCGATCTGGATCGCTTCAAGTTCATCAACGATACGCTCGGCCATCAGGCCGGCGACGTGTTGCTGAAAGCCGTGGCGAAGCGCGTGCAGTCGTCCGTGCGCGAGACTGACACGGTTGCGTGCATGGGTGGTGACGAGTTCGTGCTGGTGCTGCCGGAACGCACCGATGCCGGATTGTCGACCGGGATCGTGCAACGCATCATGGATGCGGTCGCCCAGCCGCTGACGATCGAAGGACATGAATTTTTCATCAGCTGCAGCATCGGTGTCGCCGTGTATCCGGCGGACGGCACCACACCGGAAGAATTGATCAAGCATGCGGATATCGCGATGTATCGCGCGAAGGAAACCGGGCGCAACAACTTCCAGTTCTACACATCGACGATGAATGAGCGCGCGCTGGAACGCCTGCGCATTGAAGGCGATCTGCGCAACGCACTGGAGCGCGGAGAGTTCCTGCTCTATTACCAGCCGCAGGTCGACATGCGTACGCGCGAGATCGTCGGCGTCGAGGCGCTGATTCGCTGGCAGCATCCGGAACTGGGCATGGTGCCGCCGGCGCGCTTCATCGGTCTGGCGGAAGAAACCGGCCTGATCGTGCCGATCGGCGCGTGGGTGATTCGCGAGGCATGCCGCCAAAGCCGGCAATGGCAGCTGGATGGGCTCGGTCATTTGCGCATGGCCGTCAATCTGTCGGCGCGGCAGTTCAGCCAGCAGGATCTGGTGGAATCCGTCGCCACCGCCTTGAAGGACGCGGAGCTTTCTCCCGAATATCTGGAAATAGAACTGACCGAAAGCCTGGTCATGGCCGATGTCGATCATGCGATCGGCATTCTGCGGGAATTGAAGGCGCTTGGCGTCAAGCTTTCGATCGACGATTTCGGAACCGGCTATTCCAGCCTTTCCTACCTGAAGCGCTTCCCGATCGACGTGTTGAAAATCGACCGTTCGTTCGTCAACGACATCACGGTTGATCCGGACGATGCGGCGATCGTCACATCGATCATTTCACTGGCGCATAGCCTGCGGTTGCTGGTCATCGCGGAGGGCGTGGAAACGATCGAGCAGCTGACTTACCTGCGCAAGCATGAATGCGATCAGATCCAGGGATATTTCTTCAGCCGTCCGCTTGCTGCGGAAGCGATGACGCGCATGCTCAGGGATGGCAAGCGCCTGCAACCGGAAACGACGGGCTCGCTGATCTGAGCGAGATGGACTGGCGCCGTTCAGTCCGGTGATGGCAGCGATTGCACAACCGTTTTTTCATCGCGACGACGCGAGCGCAACATGGCAAGCGCACGCCATCCGGCATCCAGTTGTGCATAGCCCAGATTGCCGAGAACGGCCGCCAGCATCAGGATGAGAATATCGGCTGTTTTCGGATACAGCTGGAACGACATTTCTTCCAGCAACAGGCCGGAAGCCGATAGCAGAATGCCGAAACCGATCGCGACTGTCAGGAAGGCACACAACGCCCCGATCGACACCAGTCCGCATGCGAACGCAATCAGCATGAAGGCATAGCCGAGTACTTCAATCAGCGGCCCCCACGCTTCGAACAATGCGAGGAACGGGAAGGCAATGCGTCCCGGTACGCCGCCGTTACGTCTGGTCATCAATCCCGTATTCAGATGCAGCGCATCCGACAGGCCCTGCTGCCACAGCATGCGTTGATCCTTCAATGCATGCAGGTTTTCCGGCATGATTTTCCAGCAGACCGGATCGGCGACGAAGCGGATGTGGTACGGCTGCCGCTTCCCGCGCATCGTGCGATGCAGGCGCACGATCAGTTCCGTGCTGCCGATTGCGGCTTCCTTGCTGTAGCCGCCCGCCTCGATGACGGCATCCTTGCGGAACAGGCAGATGCCGGGCGGCGCGATCAGCATGGCATCAAGCATGGACCAGCCGAGCGGCGCAAACAGGGAAACACGCAGATGATTGATGATCTGGAAGCGCGGCAGCCAGCGTTCTGGCAATGCAATCCTGCCGATAAAGCCGTTTGCCGTTTCGCATCCGTTGCCGACGCGCAGCGCGGCTGCCGTGGCGACGACCCTGCTCTCGTTGAGGAAAGGCGCGACGATGCGTTGCAGGCTGTCGCGTCGCAGGATGGTGCCGGTATCGATACCGCAGAACAATGGGTAACGCGTCGCGTTGATGCCGGCATTGAGCGCGTCTGCTGCGCCGCCATGTTCCTTGTCGATGACGCGCAGGTTCGGATGACGCGTCGAACGATAGATGCCGGTAACCGCCTGCGTTGCCAGTTGCACGCGATAGGCTTCCGGAAAAGGATGCAGGTCGAATGCGCTGGTCAATTCCGCCATCGTCGCATCGCGCGAGCCGTCGTTGACGACGATGATTTCGAACGTCGAGTATTCCAGCTGCAGCAGCGATTGCACGGAGGCGACCACGCGGCCGGCTTCATCGTGCGTGGCAAGCAGCACGCTGATCGGCTGTTCCAGCCCGGAATAAAACTGCGGCAGGTCGGCCAGCACTTTGGATTGCTCGATATCGCGCAGCCGGAAAATGGAAAGAACATTCAGCAGGAAATAGCTGCTTCTGGCGAGGATGAAATACCCGACGATTCCCCACGTCAGCCAGTCGATCGGCGATTGCATCATGATGTGCGCCTTTCGGCCATGGCCTGCGACAGCATGTCGCGCGCAAAGCGGTCGGACAGGTTGCCGCACAATAATTCGGCTTCCGCCAGACTGAAGAACGGCATGCCGACCAACGCCTGCGCCGCACGGTAACGGACCCACCATTCAGCATCGGCCAGTAGTGGAACCAGACGATTGACGTCGGCGTGTTCGCCGATACGGCCCAACGCCTTTGCTGCCTGCACCCTGACGCGCCAGTCGGCGTGCTGCAGATGAGGGCGCACCTGCGTCAGCAATCCGGCATCGTTGGCAATACGCAGCGCGGCGATCAGTTTCTCGGTGTTTTTTTGTTCGAGCAAACCGCTGATGGCCGCATGCGGCAGCGTCAGGTGCAGCGCCTCGATCAGCCGCAATGTTCTGACCAGATGAGCGGACTGGGTTTCTGCAGCGGCTTCCAGCAGCGGCTGCATGAAGGCGCTTTGCGCGGTTTGCAGGATCGCGGCAACATGCGCGATCGCCCAGTCCTGGCGCGCAAGCAGCAATGGCGTCAGTTGCCCGGCAGTTGCATCTGCATCGATCCGCACCAGCGCATGGAAGGCATGCAGCGAGGTGGCATCGTCCGCTGCCATCGTTTGCGTCACGAGCACATCCCATGACGGCTGATCGCGCAAATAACCGAGTGCGATTGTCGCCATCAGGCATTCCGCACGACTGCCGCGCAGCAGCAAGCGGCGCGAGAACCGGTCGCATCCGACGGCGTATCCGATATCGATCAGATTGCGTGCCGCGTTGCCGGTCGTCGTGCGCATCAGGCTATTCCACAGCTTCAGAAAATAAATCCGGTCAGTTGTCGCCAATGTCGGCAGCACGGCCGGAATCGACGAATCGAGCGAACTCAGCAGCAAGGGACGCCATGTCGCAAGAAAATTGCGTTCCTGCTGCCTGCGCCGGCCGAGCGATATGCGCAGATAGACCAGCGCCAGAACCAGCAGCAGGGTGAGTGCGAGCGCACCTGTACCGATCCAGGCGGCGTAGTTGAAGAACGGATTGGCGGAGTGAGACATGTCAGTGCGTCAGGGCGGCAAAGCGGTGTGCGGAAGGCGTTGCCCGATACGCATGCGCGATGACAGTCGCTGCGACGGCAATTGACGAAACAAAGGATGGATCGATCATCGGCATGAATGGCGGCTCGTTGGGTCAGGCCCCTTGCAATCGGGCATCTTATTGTAATGCCGAATGCCTGCCTTACCTACAGGCGGTCATGCGGATATGCGTGTCGTCGCAAGGAGCAGGGTCTTTTGGCAACATACGTGACTAGGTCATGCTGCCGACACAATAAGGACAGCCGCATTGCCATGGCATGCAATAATTCAGACTGATCATTGGCCCAGACATCATGCGAATCGCACAACCGTTCCTCCTTGTTTTCTTCTCGATCCTTTCAATCGCCGTTGCACCGGCGCCTGCTCATGCCGCGCAAAAACTGCCCGCGACAGTGACAGATGCATTGAGTCGCAGCGTCATACCGCTTCATGCCGTCGGCATCTACGTGCAGCAGGTGGACGGCCCGGTGCCATTGCTCAAGCTCAATGCCGATGCCGGTTTCAACCCGGCCTCCACGATGAAGCTCGTCACCAGCAATGCCGCGCTCGATCTGCTCGGCGCGGCCTATGTCTGGAAGACGCAGGCCTATGCAAGCGGCACGCGGAACGGCGATGTGCTGCACGGCGACCTGATCATCAAGGGCGGCGGCGATCCCAAACTGGTGACGGAAAAATTCTGGCAGTTCCTGCGGCAGATTCGCGCGACGGGCATACGCGAGATCCGCGGCAACCTGATTCTCGATCGCAGCCTGTTCGGCGCATTGCCGCACGATGCGGCGCGCTTCGACGATGCGCCGCTGAAACCGTATAACGCCGGGCCCGATGCGTTGCTGCTGAATTACAGCGTGCTGGCATTCCATTTCCAGCCGGATCAATCGCGTCGCGTCGCCGAGATACAGATCGATCCGCCGGTCGCCGGCGCTCCGCTCGTTGCACCCGCCCTGACCAATGGCGCATGCGGCGACTGGCAGACCGGCCTGCGCGCACAGGCGGATGCAACAGGCGTGCGCTTCGACGGCACCTTTCCGGCGTCGTGCGGCGAAAAGACCTGGTACGTGCATCCTTATGCCATGACCGGCACCGATTATGTCGGCAAGGTGTTCCGTCAACTGTGGGCGGAAGCCGGTGGCGTATTCAGCGGCAGCGTGGTTGACGGCACCGTGCCGCCGGATGCACGCCTTGTGAGCGAGTGGCAATCGCCGTCGCTGCCGGAAGCGATACGCGACATCAACAAGTACAGCAACAACGTCATGGCGCGCCAGCTCCTGCTGACCATCGCGGCGGAAACGGGGAACCTGCCGGCAACACCGGAGCGTGGTGCAAACGTGGTCAGGGGATGGCTGAATCACAAGGGCATCGATACGACGAAGCTCGTGATCGAGAACGGTTCCGGCCTGTCGCGCATCGAACAGGTATCGGTGGAAACAATGGGCCGCATGCTGGTGGCTGCCTATCAGTCGCCGATCATGCCGGAACTGATGTCGTCACTGCCGGTTGTCGGACTGGACGGCACGATGCGCAAACGGCTGGTGACGGACGCCATTGCCGGCAGTGCGCACATCAAGACCGGTTCGCTGGACGACGTGCGTGCCATAGCGGGATATGTGCTGGCCGCATCGGGAAAACGTTATGCGGTGGTGTGCATTATCAATGACCTGCATGCAGCCGGAGGCCGAACTGCGCAGGATGCGCTGCTGCAGTGGGTGTACGAGAACGGTTGACGACGAGATGGTGGAGCATGAGCTTCCGCATCGACTGGATGCATTGCCCGTCAGGATTTACAGCAGGATGGGTTGATTCGACAGCTGATTCGTTTGCTGGTTTTGCGATGATGCGCTTTCCGGGAAATGCACGCGCAATAGTGCATTGAGCTGTTTCAATCCCGCGATTGCGCTGTCGTGATACATCCCTTGCGCAAAGCCGCCGATCATTGTCGCGCAGACTGCCTGCCACGCATCGGCAGGAACGCAACGGGCGATGCCGCGGTCCGCAATGATCTCGACCTGATGATCTGCCAGATTGATGTAAATCAGCACGCCGCAGTTTTCTTCCGTATCCCAGATCCGATAATGCGTGAAGAGTTCGGCCGCGCGTTCGCGCGATGTCATGCCGTGCCATGCTGCGTGCAGATCGAGCGACGGCTCGACGATGAGACGCACCTCGGCGCGATGCAATGCCTCGCCTTCGGCAATCGTCGATTGAATGGCTTGCAGCGTTTCGAGCGGAAAAGCCTTTTTTCCGGTCAGGCGGGTTGCCGTCAGATGCCGCAGTACGCGTGTCAGTTTATTCATTACCAGTTCCCCGATGCGCCGCCGCCGTCGAATCCGCCACCGCCGCCGGAAAATCCTCCACCACCGCCCCCGAATCCGCCAAAATCTCCACCACCGCCGAAACCGCCCGATGAATGCCCGCGACCGTAACTGTTGCCGATCGCGGCACCGAGAATCACGCCGGCGGCATTGCCCCAATCATCGCTGCGATGGCCCCCTCGACCGGCTCCGCGACCGCCGCGACTGCGCATGATGGTGATGAAAATCAGGATGGCGAAAAAGAAGAAGGGCGCAAAACCGAAGCTGCTGCCCTTGTCGGCACCTGCGCGTTTTTCCGGTTCAGGAAAGGCTTCCTTGTCCAGCACGCTGGTGATGACGGAAACGCCGGAAGCCAGTCCGCCGTAATAGTCGCCTTGCCTGAAATGCGGCGCGATCACATCCTCCAGAATGCGTTTGGACTGTACGTCGGTCAGCACGCCCTGTACGCCGCGCCCGGTTTCGATGCGCAGGCGCCCGGAAGCAGTGGAGTTGCCCTTTGCCACCAGCAAGATGACGCCGTCATCCACGCCTTTGCGGCCGAGCTTCCACGCATCGGCGACGCGTATGCCGTACTGCTCGATCCCTTCCGGTTCCGTGCTGTTGAGAAGCAGAATGGCGACCTGGTTGCCGGTGCGTTTCTCGTAATCGGCCAGCACATTTTCCAGCGTCGTTCGCTGTCCGATATTGAGCATGCCGGCCAGATCGGTGACGCGCGCAGCGAGCGGCGGTACCGGCACCAGATTCTGGGCGCCGGCCAGCACGCAGAAACATGCCAGCACACAGGACAGCAGGAAACGTGGAATAGTCATCGACGGGCGGCACGCATTATTTGCTGAAATCGACCGCAGGCGGCGCGGAAATTTCTTTCTCGTTTGCAACCGTGAACGACGGCTTGACTGTATAGCCCATCACCTTGGCCGTCAGATTGGTCGGGAAGCTGCGTGCGAGCACGTTGTATTCCTGCACCGATGCAATGAAGCGCTGGCGGGCGACGGTGATGCGGTTTTCCGTGCCTTCCAGTTGCGACTGCAGATCGCGGAAGCTGGTGTCGGCTTTCAACTGCGGATAATTTTCGGAGATGGCCATCAGGCGCGACAGCGCGGACGACAGTTCACCCTGCACCTGCTGAAATTTATTGAACGCCTGCGGATCGTTCAGGACTTCCGGCGTGATCTGGAAGCTGGTTGCGGCGGCGCGCGCCTTGGTGACGGCTTCGAACGTCCCGCGCTCGTGCGATGCATAACCCTTGACGGTATTGACCAGATTCGGAATCAGATCGGCGCGGCGCTGGTATTGATTCACCACTTCACTCCACGCAGCCTTGGCGGCTTCATCCTTCGCCTGAAAATCGTTGTAACCGCATGCGGTCAGCATCGATGCCAGTGCGGCAATCGTCAACCATTTCAATACTGTAGCCATTGCATTTCTCCCGGGAATAAGAGGATTCGGATAATGATTTTTCTGGAACGTTCCATCTGGTGCCGGCGGGGCGAGGTTTCAACAGGCCGCCGCGCCCTGTTTCTTGCTGCAGGAACCGCCAGCGGCAAGGAGATCGAGATCATCCTCCGGAAACAATGCCTTGCCGGAACGATATCACGACACGGCAGCTGCGACGTGCATTGATATGCATCCCGCGCGTTACAATACGGGCTGTCAGAAAAATCGGGATTCGCCGTGACCTTTATCGAGAAACTATCCGCCGCGTGGCAAGACCGGCATTCGCAACTGTGTATCGGCCTCGATCCCGATCCGGCCAAATTTCCGTCTCATCTGCAGGGCAAAAGCGACGCCATTTTTGCCTTCTGCAAGGAAATCATCGACGCCACTGCCGATACCGCCTGCGCCTTCAAGCCGCAGATCGCGTATTTCGCTGCATTGCGCGCGGAAGATCAACTGGAAGAAATCTGCCGTTACCTGCGTGAGCGCTATCCGCAGACGCCGATCGTGCTGGATGCCAAACGCGGCGACATCGGCGCGACTGCCGAACAGTATGCGCGCGAAGCCTTCGAGCGTTACGGCGCCGATGCGGTGACCGTCAATCCGTACATGGGTTTCGATTCGGTGCAGCCCTACCTGGAATGGCAGGATCGCGGCGTGATCGTGCTGTGCCGCACTTCCAATGCAGGCGGTTCCGATCTGCAGTTTCTCAACGTCGACGGCAAACCGCTGTACCAGCATGTTGCCGCGCTGGTGGCCGGGAAGTGGAATACCAGCGGCCAGTGCGCGCTGGTGGTCGGTGCGACGTTCCCCAACGAACTGGCGCAGGTGCGTGCGATTGTCGGCGACATGCCGTTGCTGATTCCCGGCATCGGCGCGCAGGGCGGCGATGTGAAGGCGACCGTGGAAGCGGGCCGCACCAGGAGCGGTACCGGCATGATGATCAATTCATCGCGCGCGATCCTGTATGCGAAAGCCGATGAAAAAGCCGGCGAACATTTTGCGCAGGCGGCACGTCGTGTCGCGCTGGAAACGAAAGACGCGATCAATCGTCATATCGCTTGATATCCCATATTCGTGGGATAGGTGCGGAAGGTCGGGGAATCTATACTTCCGTCACCTGAAATCTGCAGCCATTCCCATGAATTACCTGATCGAACATCACCCCGCCAAAACGATGGCTGCCGCGATTACCGTAGCTGCCTGCAGATTGCTGTTTCTGCTCTAGTCCGCGATGCATGTCATGGCATGCGGCCGCTTTGGTGGCGCTGCCAATGCCGGGCTGATCAATCAAACTGTCGCGTCGAGCAATGCCAGCAAGCCTCGCAAGGCATGATCCACGCTCTGTTCCCTCACCGCATGACGATCGCCGCTGAACAGCATGCGTTCGACATGCGTCGCATCGCCATGCTTCCAGCCGAAGAAAACAGTGCCGACCGGCTTGCCCGGCACGGCCCCATCCGGACCTGCGATGCCCGTGGTCGAGAGCGCGATGGCCGCCTTGCTGTTGCGCAGTGCACCGTGGCACATCGCGCTGGCGGTTTCTGCGCTGACTGCGCCATATTGTTCGAGCGTGGCGGCAGGCACATCCAGCAATGCCATTTTCGAATCGTTGGAGTAGGTGACGAAGCCGCAATCGAACCACGCCGATGAGCCGGCGATGGCCGTGACGGCTTGCGCCACGCCGCCGCCGGTGCAGGATTCCGCTGTGGTCAGTATCAGGCCGCGCTTTTTCAAGCGTTGCCCGACCTGCGTTGCAAGTTCGATCAGATTGTCCATACCGGATTGCCTGTCGTTTATATCGTGCGCCATATCGCCAATACCAGCAGTGTGAGAAAGGCCGCGACGATGTCATCGATCATCACGCCGAAGCCGCCCTTGAAACGACGATCGAAATAATTGATCGGCGGCGGCTTGACCATGTCGAAAAAACGGAACAGCAGGAATGCGCAGAATTGCGTCCAGCCGCTCGCCGGCGTGACAAACAGCATCACCAGCCAGATCGCGATCATTTCATCCCACACCATGCTGCCATGATCGGCGACGCCGAGATCGCGGCCGGTTTTTGCACAGGCCCAGATGCCGACGATGAAGCCGATCACGATGATGAGAAGCCAGTTCTCCGGCGTGAACAGATCCGGCCAGCGCGACGACAGCACATTGAACGACAGCCAGCCGAGCAGTGTGCCGAATGTACCCGGCATGGTGCGCGCAAGTCCGCTGCCGAATCCATGCGCGATCACGTGCGCAGGATGTCTCAGCATGAAATGCGAATTGGGCCGGGCGGTGGGAACGGTCTGGCTGGAGGCCGGTGTATTCATGAAGAAGCGAAATGATCGAAGGAGGAAATGTTGAGGTCGAGCGGATGGCCGTCAAGATCCAGCAGGCGCATACCCGCTTCCGCATCGATGGTTCCGATGCGTGTAACGGGTGTATCGGCGGCCAGTGCCGCACCGAGCACTGCATCGCGTCTGGAAACCGGTGCGGTAAAGCAGAGTTCGTAATCGTCGCCGCCGGCCAGCGTGAAGCGACGGCGCATGTCCAGCGGTTGCTGCAACAGCATCGCGCCTGCCGGCAGTGCGTCCAGATTCAGTGTGGCGCCGACGTGCGAGCTGTGCAGGATATGACCGAGATCGCCGATCAGGCCGTCCGATACATCAAGCGCCGCATGGGCGACCCCGCGCAGTGCGAGACCCAGTGCGACGCGCGGCTGCGGCGTATGCAGGCGGATCGCTGCCGCATCGAGCATTTCCGCATCCAGCGGGTATTCGTTGTACAGCGCGCCGAGCGCGAGGCGTGCGTCGCCGAGCGTGCCGGATACCCAGATGTCGTCGCCGGCGCGCGCTGCATCGCGCCGCAATGCCTGTTCGACCGGAATCTGGCCGAAGACAGTGATGCAGATATTCAGCGGCCCTTTGGTCGTGTCGCCGCCGATCAATTCGCAACCGTGCGCATCGGCCAGTGCAAACATGCCTTGCGAAAATTGCGCAAGCCATTCCTCTTCAACGCCGGGCAATGAGAACGCCAGCGTAAAGGCGGTCGGCTCCGCACCCATCGCGGCAAGATCGGACAGATTGACTGCAAGCGATTTATGGCCGAGCTTGAACGGATCGGCACCGGCAAAGAAGTGACGGCCTTCGACCAGCATGTCGGACGAAATCGCGGTTTGCATGCCGGCGCGTTGCGTGAGCAGCGCGCAATCGTCCCCGATCCCGAGCGTGGCGCGGTTTTTCGGATGGGAAGGTCGCACAAAGTAGCGCGCGATGAGTTCGAATTCGGACAACATGCTGCAATTGTACAGAAGGGGAGGTTGGATGATGGGTGTCGCTGCGGCTTTTTGAGGGCGACGCAACGGGATGACAGGGCGTGTTTCCCGGTGCAAATAGTCCGGATCAGTTCTTGTCCGTTCTGCCCACCGTGAGCGTGAACTGCAGGATGTCTTCGGTTCCCTGGAATATCCTGTCGAGAAAGGCGCGCTCCTTCACATCGGAATCGATAGCGGCCCGGTCCGCGCGCACACCTTCCAGCAACGCTGTTGTATCGATCTGTCCGGCTGCGTCCAGTCGCTGGATAAGCCCGATCAGCAGATAGCGGATTGCACCAAGTTTCGCGCCCATGTCGGTGGCGGAAAGATTCGACAAATTATCCATTGCATTCTCCGAGTGAAGAATCGAAAGAGCGGCGTTCAGGAAATGCCGAGTGCATTTCCCGTGGCCGCTTTATGCCAGCTATTCGCCGACTTTTTTGCCGAGTGCGTTCAGCAATTCCTGGCGGATTGCATTGTCATGCGGCGATACGCCAAAGCCGGCCATCACGCCATCCGCATCGTAGAAGCGGCAGACGTTTTTTCCGTTCACGTCTTCGACCCGCCACTCGCCGGCGGCGATCAAATGCGGCGCCGGCGCAATCAATGCCAGCGGATAGCTTGGCGTCTTGATCAGGACGGGGGATGGTTTCAGATCGATCTCGGTGCGTTCGCCGGTCAGGGTGCGCGCGATGGCGCGGCCGGCGGTCATGATCGGTGCGATATACGGCAGAATGCGCGTCGCGCCGTCGGCCTGGAATGTATATTCAGCGCAGTCGCCGAGCGCATAGACATCCGGCGCACTGGTCTGGCCGGCGGTATCGATGACGATGCCGCGATTGGTGTTGAGTTGTGCAATGTGCGCCAGGCGCAGATCGGGGCGCAGGCCCACTGCGGACAGGACGATATCGGCTTCCACCGTGGTGCCGTCGGCCAGCTCGACGCGCAGGTCGGTATCGGCCTGGGTCACGTTTTCCGCGACGGTATTCAGATGGAAGGTCACACCGCGTGCGCTCAACGCAGTTTTCAATCCTTCCGACAATGCAGGCGCGGCAAGCGCGGCAAGCGGACGTGTGCTCGGATCGATCAGCGTTACCGAATGGCCAGCGCCTGCCAGATCGTCGGCGAATTCGCAGCCGATCAAACCTGCGCCGAGAATGGCGACGCGTACCGGCGATGCATTTTTCGGGGCATTGATGCGGTCGCGGAATGCAGCGTAGTCATCGATGTTGTTGACGGAAATGACGTGGTGCGCAGCATCGCCTTTCAGGCCGAGTTGAATCGGTTGCGCGCCGACGGCCAGCACCAGTTTTTCGTAGTCGAATTTGCCGGCGCTGGTGTCTACCGTTTTTGCCTGCGTATCTATGCCGTTGACGTTGGTACCGGTCATCAACGTGGCGTTCAGTTGCTCGGCCATTTGCGTGGCGCTTTGCGTTACCAGTTGCTGCGCCTGTTTGTTCTGGGCAAAGGCGTTCGACAGCATCGGTTTTGAATAAAAGCCGCCGCCGTCTGAGGTGATCATGATCAGTGGAGTGGTTTTGTCCAGCTTGCGAAATTCGCGTGCGACGGTATAGCCGGCGAGTCCTGCGCCGATGATGATGATCGGTTTCATTGTCTTCCTGGTGTCGATGCCGCACCTGCAAACCACGGTGCGGCAAGTTATGTTGCGGACATGCGCAATGCGTCTGCCGTGTTCCTGTCCGCGTCATTCCTGCAGACATCCGATTACGGATGGCAGACGATGTTCATCGGGAAATGATGATAGATCGGCGAAATGACGCAGTCGCGATCGACATGAAGTAGGCTCTTCTTGTGAGATTACCTGTTGCATATCGGCCGCGGCCGTCATCTTACCTTGTTCCGCCGAAGCCGAATATTCAAGACAGGTCGCCGTAGGCGTCTTCGACGATTTCTTTCCTGGTGCGCGGCTTTTTTTGCACCTGGGCATGATGTTGATCGTGATGAGGCGATTGATGTCGCACAGTGGCGGCAGCAGTATTGACTTTGCGTTTGGCGGTGAACAGACGTGGTTGTGCGGACATCATTTTCTCCTTGTGTAAAAGAGCGTGCATTCTGTACACGCCATGGAGAAGATCATAGTACAGCGCTATGAAAATATGAAATTGATAGTTTTTATTTGAGCAATAGGATTGTCGAATGATAGATGTCTGTTTGTTATCCGAAATGGAAAAGGCAATTGTTGGTGCCCCCTGCTAGAATGAAATTCCCACTTTCTGATAAGGATGTTGTGCGGTATGGATTCGAACCTCGATAAAAAAGAAGAACTTCGCCTTCAGTTACGCCAAGCAGCACTCGAATATCACGAGTTTCCCAAACCCGGAAAAATCAGCGTCACGCCCACCAAGCAAGTCACCAACCAGCGCGATCTGGCGCTGGCCTACACGCCGGGCGTCGCGGTTGCCTGTGAGGAAATCGCTGCCAATCCTGCCGATTCCTACCGCTATACGGCGCGCGGCAATCTGGTCGCCGTGATCACCAACGGCACGGCCGTGCTTGGGCTCGGCAACATCGGACCGCTGGCAGCCAAGCCGGTGATGGAAGGCAAGGCCGTGCTGTTCAAGAAATTTGCCGGCATCGACGTCTTCGATATCGAAATCAACGAGACCGATCCGGACAAGCTGTGCGACATCATTGCGTCGCTGGAACCGACCTTCGGCGGCATCAATCTGGAAGACATCAAGGCGCCGGAGTGTTTCTACATCGAGCGCACATTGCGTCAGCGGATGAAGATTCCGGTCTTCCATGACGATCAGCACGGCACGGCGATCATCGTCTCGGCCGCCATTCTCAATGGATTGAAAGTCGTCGGCAAGGATATCAAGCAGGCCAAGCTGGTTGTTTCCGGCGCTGGCGCGGCGGCGCTGGCCTGCCTGGAACTGATGGTCGATCTCGGCTTTCCGATCGAGAATATTTTCGTCACCGATCTGGCCGGCGTCGTGTATCAGGGACGTGTCGAACTGATGGACCCGGACAAGGAACGGTTCGCGCAGAAAACCGATGCGCGCACGTTGGGCGAAGTGATTGCCGGCGCGGATATCTTCCTCGGCCTGTCGGCCGGCGGCGTCCTGAAGCCGGCGATGGTGGCGGCGATGGCCGCGCGTCCCGTGATTCTTGCGCTGGCCAACCCGACGCCGGAAATCCTGCCCGACGAAGTGCGCGCAGTGCGCTCCGATGCCGTGATCGCAACCGGCCGTTCGGACTTCCCGAATCAGGTCAATAACGTATTGTGTTTTCCGTATATCTTCCGCGGCGCGCTCGATTGCGGCGCAACGACAATCACGCGTGAAATGGAAATCGCTGCCGTGCACGCGATTGCCGAACTGGCGCAGGCCGAGCAATCCGATATTGTTGCGACCACTTACGGCATCACCAACCTGAGCTTCGGTCCGGATTACATCATTCCGATGCCGTTCGATCCGCGTCTCATGATCAAGATTGCGATGGCTGTCGCCAAATCGGCGGAAGAGTGCGGCGTGGCCGCGCGTCCGATCAAGGACATGGAAGCGTATGCCGATCGCCTGCAGGAGTTCGTCTACCGCAGCGGCACCTTCATGAAGCCGATCTTCCAGATCGCCAAGTCCACGGCGGCGGAGCGCAAGCGCATTGTTTTTGCCGAAGGCGAGGAAGAGCGCGTGCTGCGCGCGGTACAGGTCGTGGTCGATGAAAAACTGGCCACGCCGATCCTGATCGGCCGTCCCGCCGTGCTGATGCAGCGTATCGAACGTTACGGCCTGCGCATCAAGCCGGATGTCGATTTCACGATCATCAATCCGGAGCACGACGATCGCTATCGCGATTTCTGGGAAACCTATCTGTCGATGACCTTGCGCAAAGGCGTGACCGAACAATACGCACGTCTTGAAATGCGTCGTCGTCACACGCTGATCGGCGCGATGGCGATTCACAAGAACGATGCCGACGGCATGATCTGCGGCACCTTCGGCACCAACAACCTACATCTGCATTACATCGAGCAGGTGCTGGGAAAACGGCCGGGTGTCAATGTCTACGGCGCGATGAACTGCCTGATCCTGTCCGATCGCCAGCTGTTCCTGGTCGATACGCATGTGAACGAAAATCCGACGGCCGAGCAACTGGCCGAGATCACGATCATGGCGGCGGAAGAAATGCGCCGCTTCGGCCTGGCGCCGCGTGCGGCACTGCTGTCGCATTCCAACTTCGGTTCCAGCAACAGCGAATCGGCACAAAAGATGCGCAAGGTGCTGGCGCTCGTGCGCGAACTGGCGCCGGAGCTGGAGATCGATGGCGAAATGCATGGCGACATCGCACTCAATGCATCGCAACTGAAAAAGACGATGCCCGATACCGCGCTCAAGGGCGATGCCAATCTGTTGATCCTGCCGAACATTGACTCGGCCAACATTGCCTACAACCTGTTGAAGACAACGGTCGGCAGCGGTGTGGCGATCGGCCCGATCCTGCTTGGCTGCGAGAAAGCCGTGCACATCCTGACGCCGTCAGCCACGGTGCGCCGCATCGTCAACATGACGGCGCTGTGCGTGGCGGATGCGGTGGCGGAACGCTGACCTACCTGTTCAGCAGACGATAAAAAAGCCGCTGCCGTAACAGGAAGCGGCTTTTTCTTTGATCGTATGCATGACGATCAGTCGGGTTTGCCATCCTTCAATTCGCCACGCAGCGGTACGCGGCCGGTTTGCACATAGGACGATGCGCGGTCGCAATGGCCAGGCTGATCGTCGAAGAACATGTGCGGCTTGAATGCAGCGAGCACATCCGATTTGGAAACGCCACCCATGAAGAAGGTTTCGTCGATCGTCACATCCCACGCACGCAAGGTACGGATCACGCGTTCATGCGCCGGCGACGAGCGCGCGGTAACGAGTGCGGTGCGAATCGGCGCGGACGAAACATGCTTGAAATTGTTCTGGATGAACGACAGCGCTTTCAGCAGTCGTGCAAAGGGACCTGCCGGCAACGGCTTCAGTGCATTTTCGCGTTCGTGATTCTCGAAGGCCTCGATGCCCTGCGTCTGGTAAATGCGTTCCGATTCATCCGAAAAGATCACCGCATCGCCGTCGAACGCAATGCGGATCTGATTCAGTTCCTCGAAGGCATTCACCGGTTTCTGGTACAGCAATGCGGCCGCCGTATCGGAATCGATGGCGGCCTGCACATCGTCCTCATGCAGCGACAGGAACAGGCTGACGTTGAATGCGTGCAGATAAGGCGTCAGTGATGCGCCGCCGGAAAGAACGGCGCGTGTGATGTCGAGATCGTAGTGCTTGATCGAATTGAAAATGCGCAGCGAGGTCTCGGTCGAATTGCGCGACATGATGACGACTTCGACCAGGCGCTGATCCGGCGTCAGCGTATTCAACTTCAGCAGGGCGCGCACCAGTGCAAAACCGGCACCGACCTTGAGGATTTCGCCTTCGTTGTCGGTCTGGTGCTTGCGATAGGCTTCCAGTCCCTGCGTGCGGAAAATGGCTTCTTCTACTTCCAGATCGAACAGGGCGCGCGATGAAATTCCAACTACCAGCAGGCGATCGAGTGAGACGGGCATGAAATCGGTTTCTCTTGATGAGGGGAAATAACGGCAACGGAAGAATGATTCACCGGACGGATGGGGACGCGATGTGCGGTCATTATAAGCATTCCGCCTTGTACAATCTCTGCGTAGTGGAAGATGTCCGCGCTCAACGCGGGCCGCATGAACAATCGGGATGAATCGAATGGCGATGAGAAAGATACGAAGTTGGGCAAAACGTCTCAAGGGAGATGTCGTCATGCTGTGGTTTGCGCGCCGCCATCCGGATACGCCGCTGTTCGCCAAAATATTCTGTGTTGCTGCCGTGGTGTACACGCTCAGTCCGATCGACCTGATTCCGGATTTCATTCCCCTGCTTGGTTATCTGGACGATCTGGTGCTGGTGCCTGTGCTGATCTGGATGGCAATACGCATGCTGCCGCCGCATGTGACGAATGTCTGCCGCGAGCAGGCGCGGATATGGATGAGCGAAAAAGGCCTGAAGCCGCAAAGTCGCATCGGCGCCATCATCGTCATCGCGCTCTGGATATTCTTCGCATGGTTGTGCTGGCGCTGGATCGTTACATAAGGGGCGGGCGTTTAACGTTCTGTTTTGCATTTCATTTTCCGCCGCGTTCCTGCCGGTTCCGGGCGTCCATTTCGCCGGGGAATTGATGGTAGTATCTCGAGCTTCGTCGGTCTCGCCAGGATAACAATAGAAAAATCGGGCCGCGAAGAAGAGCAGATTCAGAGAAGATTCGATGCAAGATGCGTTCGTCGTCATGCCGCCTGTTCCTTGCCGTTGCGGCTCCCTTTACACTTTTCGAGTATCGATCATTGGGCATGCGAAGCAAGCTCGTCACCGATTTGTGCAATACGACCATCATCGTGATGGCAATCGCCTTTACCGGATCCGTGGCCTATTTGTGGAGCCATGAGAGGGGAGTCGAGAGGCTGCGCGATGAGGCGCAAACACGTTTGCGCCATGTCAATATTTCTCTGCTTGAGCAGACCGACAAGTACAGTTATCTGCCGGAATTCATCGCGGCGCATCCGCTTGTCGTCCAGACCTTGTCGAACGCGCAAGGCGCCGATGCGATCCATGAAGTCAATCTGTTCCTGCAACAACTCAACGAGAAAGCTAGGTCGTCGGCAATCTATCTGATCGATCGGGACGGCCAGACACTTGCAGCAAGCAACTGGCATGAAGAACATTCGTTGGTCGGCAAGAACTATACATTTCGCCCGTATTTCCAGGATGCCATGCGATATGGGGCGGGACGTTTCTACGCAGTAGGCACGCTCAGCGGCGTGCCGGGCTACTTCCTTTCGGCAGTCATCAGGAATGGCGAAACCGCGCTTGGCGTGCTGGTGGTCAAGATCGATCTGGATAACCTGGATGGCTTGCACGACAGCCAGGCCGAAATCACCGTGACCGATGAAAACGGCATTACCTTTCTCAGTACGGTCGCGGACTGGCGTTATCGTCCGATGACGCTGCTGAACGCGGAAGTCGAGCGGGAAATCAAACGCACCCGCCAGTACGGCAACGCATTGAAAAGCGTATTGCCGCTCACAATCGATACGGTATTCAACAAGGACGAATACCTCGCCAGCGTGACAGTCAACGACAGCAGCGAAAATGCGCGAACCACAGCCTATCTGATTCGTTCCGGCCGGTTTCCGGACAGTACGTGGACGATCAATATCTTCATGCCGACAAAGGCAGTCGATCTGGGCGCGATTCGCATCGCGGTGCTGGTCGTCATGATGTCCGGTCTGTTGACGCTGGCGATGATGTACATGCTGCAGACGCGCAGCCGAAACAGAGAACGCGAGCGTTCACGGCTTGCATTGCAGGAAGCGCATCGCACACTGGAATTGCAGCACACCGAACTGGCCGCCCTGAGCGAAGATCTGCGCATCGTATCGATTACCGATGCACTGACCGGCGCATTCAACCGGCGCTATTTTCTCGATGCGGTCAGCGCGATATGCAACAGGCTGGAAGGGCCGGCTGCCGCATTGTCGGTGATGATGATCGACGTCGATTACTTCAAACGGATCAACGATGTGTACGGTCATCCGGCGGGTGACAGGGTGTTGCAGCTGCTGACCGAAGCCTGTCGGGAAATTCTGCGCAACGATGACGTATTCGCCCGTTTCGGCGGAGAAGAATTCATTGTTGCCTTTCCCGATACCGATGAGCATTGCGCGCAGCAGATTGCGGAACGACTGCGTGTCGGCGTCATGTCGCGCGTATTCGAAACCGGCGGACATGCGCTGTCGATTACCGTGAGCTGCGGAATATCGCGTTATCGGCCGCATGAAAGCGGCATCGATGAAACGATACGACGTGCTGATGAAGCGTTATACGAAGCGAAGAGCAATGGCCGCAATCAGGTCATCGTGCATGTCTGATTGGGTTTGGGGCAGCAGGGCATGGAGTCAATGCAATCGCACGACATGTCGTGCGATTGCATTATTCCGGGGGCATTACTTTTGCGGTTCTTCGTCATCCTTGTAGAAGGATGTGCGCACCACGCGTGGTTTGCGGTGCAGTTTTTTCAGGCCGGCCTTGGTGCCCAGATAGGCAGAGGCAAGGCAATACAGCAATGACATCCAGCCCAGATAATAGAGGCCGACAAACGGCAGTACGATCACCAGGATCGTGGCAAACAAGTCGCGTCTGTTGATCGTGATCAGATAATGCGCCACCGCATAGACGATGAAGAGTCCTATAAAGCCTATCAGCATGATGTTTCCCTTGATGCAAGTATGACTGCGAATGTGATGCATATTCTAGCACCGCGCCAAGACCATCTGAAAAAGGCGGTGCGAGCCGGGTGCCAGTCGTTATGCATCGGAAGCGTGAGAATAAATATGTTGCTTTTGAAATGCATATTAAATAAAATTGTCGCATTGGAGGGATGTGCCCGATGAAATTAACCCGGTTTTCGGATATTGGATTACGCGTGCTGATGTACTTGGCAAAAGAGACGCGCACGCCTCCCGTTACCGTGGCAGAAGTCGCACAGCAATTCGAGGTGCCGCATAATCATCTGGTCAAGGTGGTCGGCGCGCTGGCGAAGATGGGATGGATCGATGCGGTGCGCGGTCGCAACGGTGGTATCCGGCTCGCGATCGAGGCCGACGCATTAAAAATCGGCAATGTATTGCGCTTGCTGGAAGGCGATGACGAAGCAATCGATTGCGAAGGCATCGGTTGCCTCCTGTCCGGCGATTGCCGTTTGCGCGGCGCATTGCGGGTCGGCGTCGAAGCATTTTATGGCGCAATGAATCAGTACACGCTGGCCGACATTGTCGGCGGCAATACCGGCGAACATATTGTCAGAATGCATCGCACGTTCCTGATGGATCGCGCTGTTGTTGCGTAGGTTGAATGGAGTTGAATTGTCGGGCCCGTTCGGGTCTTTTTTATGCTTTATAAGTTGCATCTTAAATGCCACATAGGAGTTTTTCCATGTTATCTGCTGCATCCCGTCCTTATATCGACGCCAGTGTTCCTGTTCTGAGAGAACACGGTCTCGCCATCACACAGGTGTTTTATCGCAATCTGTTCGAATCGCATCCTCAACTGCATAACATTTTCAACGCGGGCAACCAGGCCAACGGTTCGCAGCAGCAATCGCTGGCGTCGGCGGTATTCGCCTATGCGGCCAATATCGATAATGCCGGCGCACTGGCGCCGGTAATCTCACGCATCGTGCACAAGCACGTATCGCTCGGCGTGACGGCGGCTCATTATCCGATCGTCGGCGAGCATCTGCTCGGTGCGATCAAGCAGGTGCTGGGCGATGCTGCCACACCGGAACTGATTGCTGCGTGGGCGGAAGCCTACGGCCTGCTGGCGCAGGCGCTGATCGATGAAGAAAAGCGTTTGTATACCGCAGCAGGCGTGGAGCCGGGCGCGTTGTTCGACATGCGTGTCACCGCGATCGATGCGGAAAGCGAACAGGTGAAATCGTTCACGCTGGTACCTGCCGATGGCTCGCCCTTGCCGTCATTCCATGCGGGACAATACGTGAGCGTGGCCGTGCATTTGCCGAACGGCTTGCGCCAGCTGCGTCAATACAGCCTGTCGGATGCGCCGGATCGCCGGCATCTGCGGATCTCCGTCAAACGTGAAGTGGTCGGTGCCGAAACGCCGGCCGGCATGGTATCGAACTGGCTGCACGACAACGTGAAGGTCGGCAGCATTCTGCCGGCCAGCAAGCCGTGCGGCGATTTCGTCCCGGAAACGGAAAGCGACGAACCGATTGTTCTGCTGTCCGCCGGCATCGGTATCACACCGATGATTTCTGCATTGAATCGCATTGCGGATGTATCGCCGCAACGTCGCGTGATTTTTGCACACGCAGCGCGACATGCAGGCCACCATCCGCACCTTGCCGATATCGCAAAAGCGAAAGCACGCATGCCCAATCTGCAGAACGTGACTTTCTATGAAGAGACGGCAGGCGATCAGGCCGATGCAACGGTTATTCCAGGCCGCATGCATTTGAAGCAACTGCCGCAATGGGAAGCCGACAAGGCCAATGTCTACATGTGCGGTCCGTTGCCGTTCATGAAGGCGCAATGGGCCGATCTGCTCGCGTATGGCGTGCCTACCCATCGTTTGCATCGCGAAGTGTTCGGTCCCGATCTGCTGGATCATCTGATCTGAACGGTGCATATGCCTTGATGCCGGCGCATGATGGCCGGCAGCGATGTATTGCGAGAAGCCTGCGATGGTAAATTGCAGGCATAAAAAATCCGCCTTCAGGCGGATTTTTTTGTGGATGTTTTAGATGACTGCTTTCAGAACTGTTCCCAGTCGTCATCGTTTTTACTGGCTGTCGCGCCATTGGCGATGCGCTGCGTTTTTGCCGCCGCAACTGCCGGCCGTTTTGGAGTTTTGGCAGGATTGGCAGCCGATGCGGCAGGCAGCGTTTTCGGACGCGGTTGCAGATTGACGATCTGTGCGCTTGCGTGGGCATGATCGTTGTTCACCTTGAACACGCTGACGGTGGCAGCCAGGCTGGCAGCCTGCTCTTCCAGTGAAGAGGCCGCAGCCGCTGCTTCCTCGACCAGCGCGGCGTTCTGCTGTGTGACCTGATCCATCTGGCTGATGGCGGTGTTGACCTGTTCGATGCCGGCGCTCTGTTCCTGGCTGGCGGCCAGGATTTCGCTCATGATATCGGTGACGTGCTTGACGCTATCGACCACTTCTTTCATCGTGGTACCGGCCTGTGCCACCAGCTTGCTGCCTTGATCGACCTTGTTGACGGAGTCGTCGATCAGCGTTTTGATTTCCTTCGCGGCTGCAGCGGAACGTTGCGCAAGGCTGCGGACTTCGCTTGCGACCACGGCAAATCCGCGACCCTGTTCGCCGGCACGCGCCGCTTCGACGGCTGCGTTCAGCGCGAGGATGTTCGTCTGGAATGCGATGCCGTCGATGACGCCAATGATGTCGACGATTTTTTTTGCGGATGCATCGATCGAACCCATCGTCTCGACCACTTCGGAGACCACGCTGCCACCCTTGGCTGCGACTGCCGAGGCAGAGATCGCCATTTGATTGGCCTGGCGCGCGTTGTCGGCGTTCTGCTTGACGGTGGATGTCAGTTCTTCCATCGATGAAGCAGTCTCTTCCAGCGAGGCGGCTTGCTGTTCCGTGCGGCTCGACAAGTCCATGTTGCCCGCCGCGATTTGCGTGGTGGCGGTGCCGATGGAAATGCTGCCTTCCCGTACGCGCGATACCGTTTCGGTCAGCTGGTTCTGCATTTTCTGCAGGCCGAGCATCAGCGTTCCCATTTCATTCCTGGATTTCACTTCGATTCTGTTCGTCAGATCGCCAGCCGAAATCGCATCGAAATGCCTGAGCATTTCCTGAAGCGGCTGGTTGATTGCGCGGATCAGGAAGAAGGCGGAGATGGCGACGGCAAGCAGGCCGAACAGGACGCCGCCAATGACCGCGGTCCTGAAGGTCGAGTAGAGAGACTGGCTGCTTTCATATTCGTCGGCAGCATTTTTCATCTGAAGATCAATCAGGGCATCTGTGCTTTTTTGCAGGTTCTGGTACAGCGGCGACATTTTCTTCAGCAGAATTTCTTCTGCTTCATCGATTCTCTTCGCGCGCAATGCACCGGCCAGTGCCTCGTTGCCGTCCTTGAGATACAGCGCGCGTTTTTCGGTGACTTCCTCCGCCAGCTTGCCTTCTTCTTCAGTGTTCACCGGAAGGGCGAGATATTTTTGCCAGCTCTCTTCGGATTGCACATAAAAATTCTCCGCGCGCTTGATGGTGGCTTCCGCATTCTCTTCGTCCGGCCGCATCGCAACGCGGTTGAGCGCGGCGCGCGCCTGAAGCAGGCGGATCATCATGATATTGATGGCATTGGCCGACGGCATCTGGTTTGTATAGACCTGCTGCAATGCATTATTGGTGGATTGCAGGCCGTACATACCCATTGCGCCGCCGATAATCAGCATGACGCCCATGAATCCCATCGTGAGAAGCAGGCGCAATTTGATCGATATATTTTTAAACATGTGTCCCCCCTGATTACAGTGATTTTTATGCGGCAAGCTTTTCGATCAAACCGATTTCGCTTGAACTCATCAGTTTGTCGATGTCGATCAGAATGAGCATGCGCTCGTTGATTGCACCCAGTCCCAACAGGTAATCAGTGGCAACGATGGCCCCCATCTGCGGTGCCGGCTTGATGTCTCCCGGTTCCAGCGTGATCACGTCCGACACGCTATCGACCACCATGCCTACCACGCGTCCACCGATATTGAGAATGATCACGACGGTGAACTGATCGTAGATCGGTTCACCGAGATCGAACTTGATGCGCATGTCGATGATCGGCACGATGATGCCGCGCAGATTGACGACGCCTTTCAGATACGCCGGCGCATTGGCAATCTGGGTGACGGCATCGTAACCGCGCAGCTCCTGCACTTTTTGAATGTCGATTCCGTACTCTTCCTGCCCAAGCGTAAAGGCTAGAAATTCAAGAGGAGGGGGAGTGGTGATCGGCTCCTGTGGAGAATTCATCGCAATCCTTTCGAGCAATAGAACATATGTTGTTTCTTTTGGGAAACTCATTTTGAGTATAGGATTGCGTTGCTAGGCTTGTCGATGAGTTTGCCGTTTGCCCGTATGTAAAAACAACACTTTGCAAATTTTGACAATTGGGCCGCTGGAAGCTCGGATCAATCTTGATTTTGCTTGCGGGGGAGTGGCTCTTCCAAATGATTCATATCTCTTGGCTTCCAGTTTTCCTTTTCAGTTGCAATTGAATTCAAATATCTGCTTGTAAATTGTGAAAAATTTACCCAAGTAATTTCTAAAGAAACGGTTAAAAATTGATGCTTGGTATCAAGTTCCTTCTTGAATTGCCGTTAGGCAATTATCTCAATGATCCTTGACTTATAGATGCGAATAACAGATTCCGCGCGAATTGCCTGGTCGAAGATCCGGTTTTCTACCTTTTCCACCTTTTGCATCGGCCTGGCTGGCGGTATCGGCATTCTGGCGGCGGGGGGCTGGAGCATAGGGCCGGCGCTGGCAGCAGCCCTGCTCGTGCTTGCCGGCGGATTGATTGACCGCCACCATTTTTCGCAGCGATCGGCTGGGCGCAATGCAACAGCCATTTTCGTGGCGGGGACAGAGCGGCTCGGACAAGACGTGTTGCCAGTCTGGAGCGCGCATCTGGAAAGTTCGCGCTCGCAAATGGAAGTGGCTGTCGCCGCGCTGACGCAGCGTTTCGCGAGCATCGTGGACCGGCTGGACCAGACATTGAAAGCATCGACGCAAGGCATCGGCGAAAAAGGTCTGGCCGAGATATTCGAACACAGCAATCGGGAATTGCGCAGCGTGCTTGATTCGTTGCGCGACGCGATGTCCAGCAACAGGGAAATGCACGCCGAGGTACAGCGGCTGAATCGCTTTATTGATGAGTTGCAGCAAATGGCGTCTGAAGTGGCGAATATCGCTTTTCAAACCAATCTGCTTGCAATCAATGCGGCAATCGAGGCAGCGCATGCCGGTGAAAATGGCCGCAGCTTTGGCGTGCTGGCGCAGGAGGTGCGCAAGCTGTCAGGCGTGTCTGGCGAGACCGGTAACCGCATGTCCCAGAAGGTCAGGGTAATCAGCGAGGCCATTGCGACGGTTCACCGCGCCGCGGCGGATACCGCGCAGCGGGAAGAGGCGTCGGTGGTCGCTTCCGAGGCAGCCATCAATCGGGTGCTTGAAAAATTTCACAGCGTCACGGATGAACTGGAAAATTCGGCCGAGACGCTCAAACAGGAAAGTGTCGGCATCCAGACGGAAATTGTCGATGCGCTGGTACAGCTGCAGTTTCAGGATCGCGTCAGTCAGCGCATGACGCATGTGCGCCACAACATGGAGCGTCTGCCGGGACTGCTGTCCGACAGCCGGCAGGAATTCGAGCAATCCGGCACGTTGAAGCCGGTCGATGCGACAGCGCTGCTTGCCGAGCTCGAAAGCAGTTATGTGATGGCCGACGAGCGGCTGACGCATACCAGCGGCGATGTCTCGAACGCACCGGCCAGCACCGACGAAGTCACTTTTTTCTGATCATTTAAAGACAAACAAGGCAGACCATGGCAAAGACCATCATGATTGTCGACGACTCCGCTTCGCTACGGCAGGTAGTCAGTATTTCATTACGCGGCGCAGGTTACGACGTGATCGAAGGGTGCGATGGCGTGGATGCGCTGAAGAAGCTGACTGGCCAGAAGGTGCACCTGATCATCAGCGACGTCAACATGCCGAACATGGATGGCATCAGCCTGGTGAAGGCGGTCAAGGCGCTGCCGGCCTACAAATTCACGCCAATCGTCATGCTGACCACCGAATCGCAGGATTCAAAGAAGCAGGAAGGGCAGGCTGCCGGCGCCAAGGCATGGATGACCAAGCCGTTCAATCCGCCGCAATTGCTGGCAGTCGTGCAAAAACTCGTATTGCCCTGACCGATAGGCCAGTCCCTCAGGCCGGTTATCCCGCTTGTTACCCTGTGAATAGGAAACGCCATGACAGCAGAACATCCTGTTTCGACATTGCGCATTGAAGGCGAACTGACCATTTACCGGGCGGAAGAATTGTGCGCTGAATTCAAGGCCGTACTGGCTGCCGGCAAAGACCTTGAAGTGAATCTCGGCGGCGTGACGGAGATGGACAGCGCCGGTGTGCAATTGCTGATCGCTGCCAAAAAAGCGGCAGGCGCAATGCAACAAGAGGTGTATCTGGTCGAACACAGTCCGGCCGTGCTTGAGATTTTCGACATTCTGGATCTGGGCATTCATCTCGGCGTGCCATCGCCTGTGCCGGCATAGTCGCCAACACGCTCTAACCTTCGGAGACAAGCATGAATCTGGATCAGGCTCTACAGACTTTCGTCGTCGAAGCCCGAGAACTGCTGGACGACATGGAGGCTGCGCTGTTGCGCGTCGCCGATGAAGACGACAGGACTGAAAGCATCAACGCAATCTTTCGCGCTGCACATACCATCAAGGGTTCGGCAGGATTGTTCGGCCTGGATGGCGTCGTCGCCTTCACCCATGTGGCCGAAAGCCTGCTCGACGAGTTGCGCAGCGGCGCTGTTATGTTGAGCGGACCGCTGATTGAATTGCTGCTGGCGTGCGGCGATCATCTCCGCACGCTGATCGATGCGGTCGATGCCGGTCAGGAAACGATCGATCCGGAGTTGGAACAAACCGGTACGGCATTGATCGCAGGCTTGAATCAATATCTGAACGCGCCCGCATTGAAACCGGCAGCAGATACGGTTCACACCGCGTCGACTGCAGCATCTGCTTCCCAACAGACGGATTCGTTTTTCGGCGCAGCCGACCACTGGCACATCTCGCTGCGTTTCGGCGAGAGCGTGCTGAAGAACGGCATGGATCCGCTGTCCTTCATTCGTTACCTAGGGACGCTCGGCACGATCGAGCGCATCGTCACATTGCCCGATGCCCTGCCTGCGCTTGAGGATCTCGATGCAGAGGCCTGCTACCTCGGTTTTGAGATCGCGTTCAAGAGCGATGCCGACAAGATCACCATCGAGAACGTGTTCGAATTCGTGCTCGATGACTGTGCAGTACGCGTCCTGCCGCCGCGCAGCCGTATCGCCGAATACATCTCCCTTATCAATCAGTTACCGGAAGAATCAAGCAGGCTCGGCGAGATTCTGATTCGTTGCGGCAGCGTGACTGCGCATGAGCTGGAATCTGCATTGCAGACCCAACGCCAGTCCGAGTCGACCCAGCCGATCGGCAGCATTCTGGTTGAGCAGGGCACGCGTTGCGCCGCAGGTGGTCGAAAGCGCGCTGGCCAAGCAAAAACAGACCAAGGATTCCAAGGCCCAAGAGAGCCAATCGGTGCGCGTCGACGCCGACAAGCTCGACCGACTGATCAATCTGGTGGGTGAACTGATCATCGCGGCGGCTGGCGCAAACCTGCTGGCGCGACGCACGCAGAATGTCGCGTTGCAGGAATCCAGTTCCACACTGGCGGGCCTCGTCGAAGAAGTGCGCGACAGCGCGCTGCAGCTGCGCATGGTCAAGATCGGCGCCACCTTCACCCGCTTCAAACGCGTGGTGCACGACGTGGCGAAGGAACTCGGCAAGGATATCGAACTGCGCACCAGCGGCGAAGAGACCGAGCTCGACAAGACCGTCGTGGAAAAGATCGGCGATCCGTTGATGCACCTGGTGCGCAACGCGATGGATCACGGCATCGAAGCGCCGGAAGTGCGCGCCGAGCACGGCAAGCCGGCGCAAGGAACGGTCGCGCTCAACGCCTATCACGACTCGGGCAGCATCGTCATCGAAGTCAGCGACGACGGCGGCGGACTCAATCGCGACAAGATTCTGAACAAGGCCGTCGAACGCGGGCTGGTTCAGTGCGATATAAACCTCAGCGATGCAGAAATCTACAGCCTGATCTTCGAACCGGGTTTCTCCACTGCCGACCAGATCACTAACTTGTCAGGCCGCGGCGTCGGCATGGACGTGGTCAAACGCAACATCACCGCGTTGCGCGGCAGTGTCGGCGTCTCCAGCGAACTTGGCAAGGGAACGACGGTCACCGTGCGCCTGCCATTGACGCTGGCGATCATCAACGGCTTCCAGGTCGGTGTCGGCAACTCGGTGTTCGTCATCCCGCTGGACATGGTGGACGAATGCGTCGAATTTCTGGCAGCGCCCGGCTACGACTACATCGATCTGCGCGGCAAGGTGCTGCCGTTTATCCGGCTGCGCGAGTTGTTCGATCTGCCGGATGCATCGGGCTCGCGCCAGAACATCGTCGTGGTCAAGCACGCCAACCAGAAGTTCGGCCTGGTGGTCGATACCTTGATGGGCGAGGCCCAGACCGTGATCAAGCCGCTTTCAAAAATGTTCACGCAGGTACGCGGCATCAGCGGCTCCAGCATTCTGGGCAGCGGCGACGTGGCGTTGATTCTCGACGTGCCGGCGCTTATGGAGAAAACCGGCAGGGCCGTGCCGCTACACGGCGATTCGTCGCCGGAACATCAATCCGCATAAAGTATTTTCGATTACAGCATCAACCCGAGGAGAGGCATCATGTTTGCAAATATGAAAATTGGAGTCCGCTTGATAGGCGGCTTCCTGTTTGTGGCGGCGATCAGCGCCGTGGTGGGATATGTCGGCATTTCGAATACGCAGCAGATGAATGCCAAGGCCGACGATATGTATTCGCAGGAACTGATGGGACTGTCGCACATCCAGGATGCGAATATCAGCCTGATTGCCATCGGGCGCGAGCGTTCAAACTACCTGCTGGCCACCACGCAGGAAGAGCGGGAAAAACAACTGGCTTTGATCGCCAAGAACAGCGCTGAACTCAAGGAAAGCGTGACCAAGGCGCGTCCGCTGTTCGTCAGCGACCGCGCGGCGGAAATTTTCAATTCGTTCAACAGCGTTTCCCAGGAATACGAGCGGGAAATGCAGCGTGCCCTGGCGATGGCTGCGACGCAAAAACTGCAGGATCGTGATCCTGCCCTCGTACAGTCGCTGAATCTGGTGCGCGTCAGCGCAGAGAAACTTGACGACATGTTGAACGAATTGCAGGCGCAAAAAGAGACGCGCGCCAAGCAGGCCTCCGATGAGACTGACGCGCTTTACGTTGCGAGCCGTACCCTCATGATCGGCTTCATCGTCGGCGGTGTGTTGCTGGGCGTGCTGCTGGGCTTCTTCATCAGCCGCAGCATTACCAAGCCGTTGAGCAAGGCAGTGGAGGCGGCAAATCGCCTGTCCGAGGGCGACCTCACCATGCAGATCGATGTCACTTCACGCGACGAAACTGGCCAGTTGTTGCTGGCCATGAAGAACATGGTGGCCAAGCTGTCGCAAGTGGTGACCGAGGTGAACGGCGGCGCGGAAGCACTGGCCAGTGCGTCGGAAGAAGTCAGCGCCACGGCGCAGTCGCTGTCGCAGGCGTCCAGCGAACAGGCCGCCGGTGTCGAAGAAACCAGCGCATCGATGGAACAGATGACGGCGTCGATCTCGCAGAACACCGAGAACGCCAAGGTCACCGACGGCATGGCCACCAAGGCGGCCAGCGAAGCCAGCGAAGGCGGCGAGGCGGTCAAGGCCACCGTCGCCGCCATGAAGCAGATCGCCCAGAAGATCGGCATCATCGACGACATCGCCTACCAGACCAACCTGCTGGCGCTGAACGCCGCGATCGAAGCCGCGCGCGCCGGCGAACACGGCAAGGGCTTTGCGGTGGTGGCGGCCGAAGTGCGCAAGCTGGCCGAGCGCAGCCAGGTGGCGGCGCAGGAAATCGGCACCGTGGCCAGTTCCAGCGTGGAACTGGCCGAGAAGGCCGGCTCGCTGCTCGACCAGATGGTGCCGAACATCAAGCAAGACCTCGGACCTGGTGCAGGAGATCACGGCGGCATCGGAAGAGCAATCTTCCGGCGTCGGCCAGATCAACTCCGCCGTGACGCAGCTGAGCCAGACCACGCAGCAGAACGCATCGAGCTCCGAAGAACTGGCCGCCACGGCCGAGGAGATGAGCAGCCAGGCCGAGCAACTGCAGCAGACGATGGCGTTCTTCAAGCTGGCCGGCGTGCTGCCGGTCGGCAGACCGCACGAACAAGACGTCGGCAGCGTCGAAGAACGCAGGCAGCCGTGCACAAGCGCGTCGGCAGCAATTTCGCGCCGGTCGGCAGTCTCGCTTTTGTCGGGGCCAGCGCCGATGCGCCCGACGAATCGCAATTTTCCAAGTTCTGAGGTGCCGGGATGAACGCCTTGGCGCAGACCGCCGCCAACACGCAGCCTGGAAGCCGGCCCAGTACCTGACCTTCATGCTGGGCGGCGAAGTGTTCGCCATCGGCATCCTGGCGATCAAGGAGATCATCGAATACCAGCAGCCTGACCGAAGTGCCGATGATGCCGGCGTTCGTGCGCGGCGTGATCAACCTGCGCGGCGCCGTCGTGCCGGTGATGGACCTGCAGGCGCGCTTCGGCCGGCCGTCCAGCCAGGTCACCAAGCGCACCTGCATCGTCATCGTCGAGATCGAAGGCGGCGACGAGCGTCAGGTGATCGGCGTGGTGGTCGATGCGGTCAACGAGGTGCTGGACATCGCGTCGGCCGACATCGAGCCGCCGCCGGCTTTCGGCGCGCGCATCCGCAGCGACTTCATCCACGGCATGGGCAAGGTCAAGGGCAAGTTCGTGATCCTGCTGGATGTCGACCAGGTGCTGTCGCTCGATGAACTGGGCGCCCTCGGCGCGGCTGTGGCCGAGGAATCGTGACCATGCAGGTTGCGGCGGTTGCCGTCGGTTCGCTGCTCATCGTCGACGACAGCGCCGTCCAGCGCGCGCACACGACGGCACTGTGCCGCGAGCTTGGCGTGCCTCTGATCTACGAGGCCGCCAGCGGCACCGAGGCGCTGGAACTGCTGGCCATGCTGGTGTTGCCGCCGGATCTGCTGATCGTGGATCTGGAAATGCCCGGCATGGACGGCATCGAGCTGATCCAGCAGCTGCATCAGCATCGCATCATCATTCCGTTGATCGTGGCCTCGGGTCGCGAGAGCGCGTTGATCCAGTCGGTCGAGACGGTTGCCCGCAATCTGGGGCTGCCGGTGGTGGCCGGCATGCAGAAGCCGCTCAAGGCAGCGGCATTGCAGCGCGCGTTCGGCCGATTCGATCAAATCGACGGAACGGTTCCTGCATCGCCTGCGGCAAAAAAAGCGTTGACGGTCAGTCCGGCTGCACTTGCCGATGCCATCGCTGCCGGCGACATCAAGGTCCACTATCAGCCCAAGGTCGACATGCGCACCGGCATCGTCCGTGGTGTGGAAGCGCTGGCGCGCTGGCATCATCCGGATGCGGGATTTGTGCCGCCGGATCATTTCGTTGCGCTGGCGGAGCATGAGGGATTGATCCACGCGCTGACACTAACGGTCATGAGGCAGGCGCTGGCCCAGACGGCGGAGTGGAATGCGCGCGGCCTGCGGCTGTCGATGGCAATCAACCTGTCGCCGAGATTGCTCGATCAAGCATCACTCGTCGAAGAGATATCGGCGCTGGTGACGCAATATGGCCTGGAGGCGGGACAGATCGTTCTGGAAATTACCGAGACTTCGATGGTCGCCTATCTGGGCGTGGCGCTTGGCGTGCTTGCGCGCTTGCGGCTGAAAGGCTTTGGCCTGTCGATCGACGATTACGGCAGCGGCTTCTCCTCGATGCAGCAACTCGCGCGCATTCCGTTTACCGAACTCAAGATCGACCGTTCCTTCGTGCACGGTGCACATCAGCGTGCCAACCTGCGGGTGATCCTGCAATCGGCGCTGGACATGGCGCGCCGTCTGGAACTGGTCACCGTTGCCGAGGGTATTGAAAACATGGAGGACTGGCGCCTGCTGCAAGAGTCCGGCTGCAGCATCGGCCAGGGTTACCTGATCGCGAAGCCCATGCCTGCGAGCGAGATGCCGCAATGGCTCAAACAACACCAGAATCGACTGCACGAACTGAAAAGCGATGCAATGCAATCTGTTTATGAGGGCGTGAGTAATGAATAATGATCAGGCCTGTCGACCGGACCCACGATGAACATGACCGTTATTACCGATGCGGAATTCAGCCGCTTCCAGAATTTTATTTACGATGCGGCAGGCATCACCTTGTCGCCGGCCAAGAAAGCCATGGTCTGCGGACGTCTTTCCAAGCGTTTGCAGGCGCATCGGCTGGATACCTACACCGAATATTTCGAACTCCTGGTCAGCGGAAAAGCGGGGAATGAAGTACAGACCGCGATCGATTTGCTGACGACCAACGAGACCTACTTTTTTCGCGAACCGAAGCATTTTGACCTGCTCCGCAAATTGGCCATGCATGCAGCGTCGAGCCGGCAGCCGTTCCGGGTGTGGAGTGCAGCCAGTTCCACCGGCGAAGAGTGCTACAGCATTGCCATGGTGCTGGCCGACTGCCTCGGCGATGCGGCATGGGACGTCGTAGGGTCGGACATCAGCGCGCGCGTCTTGCAGCGCGCCCGTTCCGGGCACTATCCGCTGGAGCGCACCCAGCATATCCCGCCGGATTATCTGAAGCGCTTCTGCCTCAAGGGCATGGGCGAGCAGGAAGGTACGCTACTCGTCGAAAAGCAACTGCGCAGCCGCGTCAGTTTTGCACAGGTCAACCTGAATACCAATCTGCCGCAACTGGGCAGCTTCGACGTTATCTTTTTGCGCAATGTGATGATTTACTTCAATGCAGATACCAAGCAGAAGGTGGTGGCGCGCGTGCTTGCGCAGCTGAAACCGGGCGGACATTTTTGCGTCGGCCATTCCGAGAGTCTGAACGAAATAAGCACGGCAGTGCGGCAGATCGCTCCCTCCATTTACCGCAAGCCATGAACGTCACAGGTATCTGCGTGACGAAAAATCGCACGGTCGGTGCGCCATGAAATGTTCTGCAAAAAAATCGGTCATGTCGCCTGCGAAACAGACCGATGTGTTTCTGCGGCCAGGCGAATACTTTGTGGGCAATGCATCGCACCGCATCAGAACCATACTCGGTTCGTGTGTTTCAGTGACGTTGTGGAATCCTGCCAAACGCATCGGCGCCATGTCGCACTTCCTGCTGGCGGCCCGTAACAAGACCGAAGGGCGCGATACCGAAGATGCCCATCTGGATGCCAAATACGGTGATGAAGCCTTGCGCTTGATGGTGCGCGAGCTGGCGCGCCACAATGTAGACCCTGCACAATGCCAGGCCAAGGTGTTCGGCGGCGGCGACATGTTCCCGTTCTACAAAAACGGCGATGCATACAATATTGGCCGCCGTAACGGCGAGGCCGCGCACGCTTTGTTGCAGGCATACGGTATCGAGGTCATTTCGGAAAGTTTGTTCGGCATGGGCCACCGGCATATCATCTTCGACGTTGGCCTCGGCCATGTTTGGTCGCGTCAGGTATCGCCGTGTCCGCGTGCCGCGCTTTCTGCGAACAATTCTGCACGATGATGGCAATACGGAAAATTCTGCAGACGATGCACATAACATTTCTCATGCAGGCAACAACAGATAGGTAACTGGATGAATCCAATCAAAGTCATGGTGGTCGACGATTCGGCCGTGGTCCGGCAGGTGGTCAGTGGCTTGCTGGATGCCGCACCCGGTATCCACGTGATCGCCGCCGTCGCCGATCCGCTGCTTGCCATCGAACGGCTCAAGATGCAGTGGCCGGACGTCATCGTGCTCGATGTCGAGATGCCGCGCATGGACGGCATCACCTTCCTGCGCAAGATCATGCAGGAGCGCCCCACGCCCGTCGTCATCTGTTCGACACTGACCGAGAAGGGTGCGAAAACCACGCTCGAAGCACTGGCGGCCGGCGCCGTGGCGATCATCACCAAGCCCAAACTCGGACTCAAGCAATTCCTGAACGATGCCTCGGACGATCTGGTCGCCACGGTAAGAGGCGCGGCAGTGGCGAATGTCCGACGTCTGGCGATGCGCGCCGAGGTGCCTGCGCCTGTTTCCAAGAACACCGCCGATGTCATTCTTTCCCCCAATTCTGCGCGTGCAATGACCCAGACAACCGAGCGGGTCGTTGCCATCGGCACCTCCACCGGCGGTACGCAAGCGCTGGAGGAAGTACTGACGGCGTTGCCGCGCGTCTCGCCCGGTATTGTGATCGTGCAGCACATGCCAGAGAAATTTACCGCGGCATTTGCCGAGCGCTTGAACGGCATATGCCGGATCGAAGTGAAGGAAGCCGAGAACAACGACCGGGTCATGCCGGGCCGGGCGCTGATCGCGCCGGGCGGCCGTCACATTCTGCTCAAGCGCAGTGGCGCCCAATACCATGTCGAAGTGGTCGACGGACCGCTGGTGAACCGGCATCGGCCTTCGGTGGATGTCTTGTTCCGCTCTGTTGCCAAAAGCGCCGGCGGCAATGCGCTGGGCGTAATCATGACAGGCATGGGCGATGACGGCGCCGCCGGCATGCTAGAGATGCGCAACGCCGGTGCCCGAACGGTTGCGCAGGACGAAGAGAGTTGCGTCGTGTTCGGCATGCCGAAAGAAGCGATCAAACGCGGCGGCGTCGAAAAAATATTGCCACTGAGTGGAATGGCGCAGGAAATTATCCGGCAGCTTTAATAGATTTTTGAACGACAAGAGTCCCATTCGTTCTTGGACACGAAGATCGTTGGATTCAGCCGGCCAGACAACTGCAAAGATTGCAATTCAAGGAAAAGGCTGTGCTGTCGTTTTATTTTGCGGAAAATCCAGATCGTGAGACAGCGGCGATGCTGGCAAAGCTAGAATTATTTTCCATGCAGCAGCCCCGTCGCAAGACGCCGATACAGATGTATCGGCGTGGCTTTTTTTTGAGGCTTTGCATTGGCTATCGAGGATTACCGCAAAGATCGACGGCCCACTTCAGCCGTTGTCTGGTTTGCAGCATCATCAGTCCGAAATACGCAAAAGAAAACGCGCGAAGAGACGTATCCTTTTGTCATGGTCGACGCAGCTTAGCCTGCATCAGCCGTCATCGGCAGATAACGCGATGACCATGCCGTGATCAACTCGGCCACATAGTCTGCATCCCTGCGCTGTGTCAGGAGATGATCCGCATCGTCCAGCGAAACGAAGCTCTTCGGATGCTTGGCCGCCGCAAAGATATGCGAAGCATTTTCGACACGTACGGTATTGTCATCCGGCGCATGCATTACCAGCAATGGCCGGTTCAACGCCGCGATGTGAGAGCGCAGATCGTTCTCGCGCAACGCATCGACCAGGTTCTTGCGAACAAAAAAGGGACGACCGGCCAGATGTACTTCGGCCTCGCCCTCGGCTTCGATCTTTTCCAGACCGGCCGGATCGAACTGATGCAGCACATGCTTTAAATCGTATGGCGCACCGATCGTGACCACCGCGCGAATATTCGGCATCATGCCGGCGGCCATCAACGACGCTGCACCGCCAAGGCTATGACCGATCAATAATGAAGGTTCCTTGCCGGCCGCCGTCATCGCCTGTCCGGCAGCAATCAGATCGGCCACATCCGCCGCAAAGGTCGAATCGCCGAATTTACCCTGGCTCGTACCCAATCCGGCAAAGTCGAACCGCAATACGCCCACGCCACGCGTACCCAGTGCACGCGTCGTACGTGTTGCCGCCAGACTGTCTTTGCCACAGGTAAAGCAGTGCGCGAAAATCGCCCACGCATGCGGTGCCTCCGGTCCCTCGATGCGGCCGGACAGTCGATAACCTTTCGGCCCTTCAAAATCAAATACCTGTGATGCCATGATGACTCCTGGTTATCCATTCTTTTAACGACGCTACCTCAATAGCGTAGCGGATGTAAGCAACTCCGCCGTGCAACGAGAATTCAGTCGCGGAATTCTTTCACTCTCATGCGTGCCGTCATTGTCCACTTCTTGCTTCCGAAAGTGCAATAGTCAGATTCTGCACTTTCTTCTTGAGAAGGTCGCGCTCTTCGGTTAACTCGGCAACGGCTACCGTCAGTCGATAAATCTCGATCTGTTCTGCAGAAGCATTTTCAGGGAGGGATGATGGTGTGGCGCGTGGCCTGGATGGCGATTTGGCTTCCCGTACCTGGCGTGCCGCTTCGCGCAATTCCTTTTTGCCCCCGGCTGCTGCTGCGACTTGCATCTCGTTTGGCAGGGTTGCCACTGCGGCAGCGGCATTGATCGATATTTCTCCCGACTTGAGGGCATTGACCAATTCAGGCGCGGCTGACTTCTGGATTTTTTCGATTTGTCCGAGCGTGATGCTGCTGACGCGCGCGGCACGTGCAATTTCCTGCCGAGACAATGTCCGTCTGGATTCCGGGTTGATTTTTTGGTCTTCGGAAATCGCTTTTTCGGATTGATTGTCTTCTTGTCGGGCCAGGCGCGCCGACAGAATATCTTTCTTGCGCAAGGCAAGTACGCCTCGCTGGAAATCGGAAACACTGCGCCTTCCAAGATGGTTTTCGATCATCCATAAATGCACATCGTCCATCGACTGGAAAGTCGTATTCTGGACGGTATGGAAGGCGAGACCATGCTTCCGACAAATGCCGTAGCGATTGTGGCCATCTATCAGAATGTCTCCCCAGAGAACCAGTGCATCGCGGCATCCCTCATTCAGCAGGCTGCGTTCCAATGCTGCAAATTCGTCGTTGGTGAGCGGGTCGATATAGACACGCAGCTCTTCTTTGATGGTGATATTCATGAGGCGATATAAAGAGAAAGGGGCCGCTGGTTTTTTCTGTTGAAAAATGATTTTAGATAAAAAAAACCGCGATGCCAGGATGCATGCGGGGCTCTAATAGTACGTGATACTGATTGAATTAATCTACTGGTGTGAGAGCCGGGAATTGGAAAGTGGCTTGAAAACGTTGCAGGCATTGGATTCTGCATGCGTGTTTTTATCGGATGGACGAAAAATATTCTATTTGTAGGGAAGCAAGCGAGATTTTACTGCTGCAAATAGTGATTGAAATTTTTTGTAATTTCCATCGTTGTCAGGAGCGCTTATCGAGCGCCAAGTATGATTTCGGTAAAAAGGTAGATGAGAGTTTTTTACTCACCCGTGCGATTGGCGAGTGAAGAAACTTTGCAAGGGGCGAGATCTGCTACTTGGCCAGAAGCAGACATTCAATCAAGGCATTGCCGTATATTTGGGGATTGTCTAGCCTGACGAATAAAAATTAATTATTTATTCCCCTCCCATATCCATGGGATTTTTTATTCACAAATCTAAGGCAGAATCGCCGACGGTTGCGAATAATGGCAGGCGATATTCGGCAGGCAAGAGGTTCAGTTTGCAAATGCTCATCCAGTGACAAGCTAAACGCCGCATGGCCATGCGCTTACTGCAGTGCGGAACAACGCTTATTCAAGAAACAGTTGGTCATTTTGAAGAATAAAATTCGGAGCGAAGTTCATGGAGTGCCGCTTGTACATGGGATACAGCAGATTGTTAGGCACCACCTGATGGACAATGTTCAGCGACCACGATAATGCGATTATGTTTTCTGGTTTCGGAGGATGAGGAAGAAGGACAGGAGCCGAGTGCCTTGCAGAAGTTTTTTCTTGAGAAGATATGTTCAGTGCCGTGAACCATCTGATGGGTCTGGTAGATGAATAGCCGATTCGCTATCGGTAAATCAGTTTCCTGGCTTTGCACTTTAAAATTAAAAGAAATGACTCGGCAGTTCTGGGATGACGATGAGAATATCAATTAATAAACCAAAAAATTATAAAACGATGTATTTGCCAGAAACGCCACGCGATCGCTCTGACCTTCGCTATTCGATTTTTCTTTATCTGCTGGCTTCGCTGTTTCTGATGAGGCTTGCAGGACAGGCTGTTCAATATTGGTTCCCGCTTGGATTTTTACCAGCGTTCGGCGACTTCCAAGGCAGTTCGCTACCTTATGTGCTGCTGTTGCCGATACAGTTGCTTATACTTGTGTTCATGTATTGGACCGCGTGGCGACTGGGGAGGGGCAAGCTCCTGCCGAATGGTCGCGTCGGGCGGTGGTTGATAGCATTAGGCGTCATCTATATGGCTGGCTCTGTAACTCGCATCATCATCGGAATGACTGTGGCAGATGCAGCTGCCTGGTTCACCAGCTGGATTCCTGCCGTGTTTCATGTTGTACTTGCTGTCTTCGTATTGACTCTGGCAATTTTTCATCTGCGAGCAAAGGAAAACCGCGTATGAAGGTCTGGCTTTCCTATGTCTGGTATCCCGTTACCATGGTGACGGCTGTGTGGGGATATTTTCATTTACTGCTACTTGGAAGCGAGCCTGTCGCTGCAGCGTATTTCCCGATTGTGTTGTCCGGCATTCTGATAGTCATCCTCGAATGGTTTTCCCCCGCGCGTTCTGATTGGCGCCCAAAAAAGTCCGATGTTATTGTGGATGCCGCATTTTTGGGCATGGTGCAGATTGCCGTGGCGAGACTCTTGGGGCTGATCGGCGTGCTATACGTTGCAGCCTGGGCCAACGAACACTTGGACGGCATGCCGTGGCCACGCGATTGGCCCTTGCTCGCACAGGTAGTATTCATGGTGCTGGTAGTGGATCTCATGCGGTACTGGCTGCATCGCGCTGCGCACAAATACATGTTTCTATGGCGTCTGCATGAAGTGCATCACTCTCCCGACATTCTCTATACCCTTAACGTTGGGCGTTTTCACCCTTTCGAAAAAATATTGCAGTTTTGCCTGGACACGGTACCTTTCCTGCTGCTTGGCGTCGCACCCGAGGTGCTGGCAGGCTATTTCGTGTTCTATTCCGTTAACGGTTTTTTCCAGCACAGTAATCTGGAACTGCGCTATGGATGGCTCAATTACGTAGTGGGCAGCGCCGAGACGCATCGCTGGCATCATGCTCGCGATCCAAAAACTGCCTACTGCAACTTCGGTAATACCACCATCATTTATGATCTGCTGTTCGGTACCTGGAAGCTGCCTAGTCCGGTGGGCGATATCGGCATTCCGGATCGTGGCTATCCCAAGGGTTTCTGGGCGCAGATGATTTCGCCTTTCCGACGTCGCAATGGCTCTTGACCTGATCACGCTTTACCTTCGCGCTACTGCTTGGCGACAGGGGATGCGGATTGCGTGGATGGCACGCAATCCGATGACAGTACAACGCCGCCTGCTGGCGCGTATTCTTGCAGACAGCCGGAAAACTCGTTTCGGTCGCGAACACGGATTCGGCGCGATCGACGGTTATGAGGACTATGCGAAAAATGTGCCGGTATGCGAATTCGAAGGTTTGCGGCCTTTCATCGAGGCCGAGATCAATAACGGCGAGGCTGCGCTGACCGCAACGCCACCGTTGTGCTACATGCGAACCAGCGGTACCACCGGCAAGCCCAAGGATCTGCCGCTCATATCGGCGCATCTGACCGCTCTACGACGTATCCAGCGCACTGCGGTGGCTTTTCAGCACCGAAACTATCCGGAAGGGTTTGCAGGCAGCATACTTGCTCTCACCAGTCCGGCCAGTGAGGGTACTCTGCCCAACGGCAAACCTTACGGTTCTGCTTCCGGAGTTGTTTCTCGCAGTACTACACGCTCCATACGTAACAGGTTCGTATTGCCTTATCAGGTATTGGGCATTGCCGACAGCCGTCTCAAGTACCTGTTGATCCTGCGGCTTGCGCTGGAGCGTCAGGACATCAGCTATATCGGTGCGGCCAATCCTTCGACCCTGCTCGCGTTGATGAAGATCTACCGCGAGTATCGCGAGCAACTGATTAGCGACATACGAAGCGGCGATTTTTTTCTCCTGGCCGATTTATCGGCAGACGTTGCCGTTGCTGTGGCGCCGCTTCTGTCGGCTAATACTGCCCGTGCCGATGAGCTCGCGCGCATGGATTCCCGTGAACGTCTTGCGGACCTATGGCCTGAACTGCATCTGATCGTTGCCTGGACGTGCGCCGGCGCGGGCGTGGCCGCTGCCGCTTTGAAGCAGGAACTCTCACCACGCACCAAGATACTGGAACTGGGCTATGTCTCGAGCGAGTTTCGCGGCACCATTACATTGGGCCGTTCCTCCGGAAGCGGATTTCCGACTCTCGATACGCATTTCTTCGAATTCGTGGAGCGTGACAAATGGGATAGCGGGCAACCCGAATTTCTCACTCTCGATGGAGTGCGCAAGGGTGGACTCTACTATGTCATTATCACCACGCCATCCGGGCTGTATCGTTATTTCATCAACGATTTGGTGGAGGTTACCGGATACCTGCATCAGACTCCCTTGCTGCGCTTCGTCCAGAAAGGCAAAGGCGTCACCAGCATCACCGGTGAGAAACTCTATGAGTCCCAGGTACTGATAGCAGTGAATGCCGCCATGCAGACTCTGGGCATGCGCGCTCATTTCCTCATGATGCTCGCTGACGAAAAACACGGCCTTTACCGGCTTTACGTCGAAGCGGACGATATCGAGACCCTGCCTTCCGCTGAAGCGCTGGCTAGTCTTGTGGACGCAAAGCTGGCTGCACTTAATCTCGAATACCAGGCCAAGCGTGAAAGTCTGCGTCTGGGCAGCATAAGTGCCAACTGGTTATTGCCGGGTACCGGGGAGACCTACAAGCGCCACTGTGTAGCGCAGGGGCAGCGCGAAGGGCAATTCAAGACCGTCGCTGTAGCCTATCTGAAAGATTCCTCTTTCGACTTTGGATCCCACATCGCCAATGCCGCCTATGAAACTACTACGGGTTAGCCCATCCATTCTCGATATACCTTTCAGGGAATCATTCAAGCATGCTTCTGCCGAACGCATGGCTACGCAGACTTTGTGGGTAGAGTGTGAGACCGCGAAAGGCATCAACGGCTTCGGCGAAGGTTGCCCGCGCGAATACGTGAGCGGCGAAAGCCTGAAATCGGCATTGGCCTTCGTCGCGCGACATCATGAATTCTGGCTAGCGGAGATCAACGGCGTGGATGCTTTGCGCGCGTGGATCGAAGCGAACCGCTTGTCGCTCGATATCAATCCTGCTGCCTGGTCCGCGGTGGAACTGGCGATGCTGGATGCACTGGGCATCGAAAATAACTGTTCCATTGAAAAGCTGCTTGACCTGCCCGAACTCTGCGGAGATTTTCTTTATACCGCTGTGCTCAGTGACGCTTCGGCAGGTAAATTCCAGGCACAACTTGAACGCTATCTTGCGAGCGGCTTCACTGCATTCAAGATCAAGCTTTCCGGTAATCTCGATCTGGACAGACAGAAGATCGCCATCCTGCGTGCAGCAGGCGTGCCAGCCGGTAGAGTCCGCGCCGATGCCAACAACCTGTGGTCGGATGCGGGCAGCGCCATTCGTCATATGGAAGCCCTGAATTTTGCCTTCATGGGTCTCGAGGAGCCGATAAGTGCCGGTAGCCCGCAGGCGTTGCGTCAAGTTGCGGTGGCTCTGGGAACGAAGATTATCCTGGACGAAAGTCTGTTGCGTCTTGAGCAGATCGGCGAGTTCGAAGAAGATCCACAACGCTGGATCGTCAACTTGCGCATTTCCAAGATGGGCGGCATCCTGCGTTCGCTGGAAATGCTGTCCGCCATACGCCGGATGGGTTTTGGACTGATCGTCGGTGCTCATGTCGGCGAGAGCAGCGTATTGACCCGGGCGGCATTAACGGTAGTGAATCAAGCCCGCGATATGTTGATTGCACAGGAAGGTGCATTTGGCACACATTTGCTGGCGCATGATGTGGTGGAAAACCCCTTGATGTTCGGCCACGGCGGGGTATTGGCGTTTGACGCGAGAGGTAAACCCGGCCTGGGACTCGATGTAAGGATGCTGACTTGAAGGTTTTCCGCTTTGTTTGCCTGTCCGTGATGGTGCCGGTTCTATGCGGATGCCAGGCGTTCGTGAACTACAAATTCCTTCCGCGTGATGGTGTGCGTCCGGCGGAATACGCGGTATTGATCGATCGCGATATATCAATGACCACCTCCGACGGCGTCGAGCTGGTTGCCAGTGTTTACCGTCCCAAAATGCACGGTAGGACTCCAACCATTCTGGTCCGCATTCCCGTCAGCAGGACCTGGAAAAACGATATGGCCATGGAGGCGGTAGCAAGCTTTTGGGCCAGTCGGGGTTATACAGTGGTAATACAGGGCACGCGTGGACGCTATAAATCCGGTGGTGAGTTTTACCCGCTGCGCCCGGAGCGCCAGGATGGCATCGAGACGCTCAAATGGCTGGAGCAGCAGCCTTGGTTCGATGGCAGCCTCGGCATGTGGGGAGGTTCGGCATTCGGTTATACCGAGTGGGCGGTGGCGGATCAGCCTGGTCCTCTGGTAATGAATATTCAAATCGCCAGCACGGATTTCGGAACGATGTTCCATCCCGGCGGTGCATTTTCACTTGAGTCGGCGCTATTCTGGGCTGTTCGCAGCCGCGGCAAAGAAGACGAAGATCCTTCCTTCCACGCATTGGAAAAGGGATTTAACGGGTTTCCATTGATTGAGGCTGACGACAGAGCCGTCGCCGACATACCCTTCTTCAATGACTGGGCGACCGAACAACCGGGCAGCGCTTATTGGACTTCCATCGACGGCACAGATCGCGCCGCCAACGCGAAAGCGCCGATCCTGCTGATGGCCGGATGGTCTGATCCGTTTTTACCCACACAGCTTCGAGATTTCGCATCACTGCAAAATTCATCCGTCAAACGTGTGGCAGATGGCAGCCGGCTGATTATCGGCCCATGGACGCATGCCGACCCCATCATATTTCCGGACGGATCCTCGACAGAAAGTTATCGCGCCGCGAGCCTGGTACCAAGTATCCCCTGGTTCGACCATCATCTGCTCGGGCAGCCTCTGGACCCGGCTTTCAAAGCGCCGGTACGCTTGTATGTAATGGGTGAAAATGTCTGGCGAGACGAGCCGGCCTGGCCATTGGCAAGAGCACGCCATACGGCTTTTTATCTTCATGGCAGCGGCAATGCTAATGGTCTGCAAGGCGATGGCAGTTTGCTTCTGGAGTCTCCCGCAAAACCAGCCAAGGATACATATCGCTATGACCCCGTGAATCCGGTTCCTTCGCGTGGTGGCGCCATGCTTGGCCCAAGAGCTGGGATGATGAAGCAGAACGATGTCGAAGCCCGGGATGACGTGCTTGTTTATTCAACCGAGCCCCTGGTGGAAGATATGGAAGTGACGGGGCCGATCAGCGCCGTGTTGCATGTACAGACATCCGCCGCCAACACGGACTTTACCGTCAAACTTGTCGACGTCCATCCAGACGGGGATGCCTACAATATTTCTGACGGAATCTTGCGGCACAGCTATACCGCAAATTCAAACCCGACCGAAATAACAGTGGAACTATGGCCTACCAGCATGTTGTTCAAACGCGGGCACAAAATCCGTATCGAGATCAGTAGCAGTAATTTTCCGCGATACGATCGAAATACAAATACGGGTGGCGATATATTGAAAGAGACTTCGCCCGTAGCAGCGATTCAGACTTTGCACCATTCGCCAGCTATGCCATCCCGCGTAATACTGCCGGTGATTCCACGTAAATAGAACCAGGCTGCTTCGGAAATCATTCATCCGGCACATGCATATTAAGATCAAGCGACTAGCTGGGCGATTAGCCGGAGACGATGCTAAGTATGTTGCCATCCGGATCCTTGAACCATGCGACCTTCATGCCATCGCCGACATGGATGTCGCCTTCAAGCGTCAGTCCCGGCAGATCGTAATGCTCGAAGGCGACACCCTTGTCCTTCAGTGTGCGTGCAATGGCGTCAATTTCGTCGCCGACATTCCATATCAGCGTTGTTGCCTTGTTAGTGCCGGCATACTGTGATTTGTAAACGTTGATTCTCGCGTTGCCGCTGCGGTAGGTAATGACCTCTTCGTCTTCGACAGATTCCTTTTGCAGGCCGAGTGTGGTTTCGTAAAATTTTGCTGCGACCTGCATATCCTTGACTGCGACCATCGTGATCGCATCCTTGCTGTTAAGCATGTCAGTCTCCTTGTGCTGGAATTGCCGGCCGGGAAAAGCGATATACGCCTAACGATGTTGCTGCGCTGGGCGCAAGTGCCGGTGCGTGTGTGACCCGTCGGCAGAATGATCGTTCGCGAGCGGATGCATGCTAGATACCTTGAAGAAATTCTGTCGATTTAATAGTCAATACATATCCGCTTGTCATACAGCATTCAGACGGGAAATCATACAAAGCCAAAGTGAAGAAAACACCATGACAGCTATCCCATGCGTACGATTCACAACTAGCGACTGACTTCTATTTTTCGTCGTCGAGAAAAGCGCGTTGGGATTTGAATAGGTGTATGACCAGGGTTGCAGCCTTCGCCAGAAAATGGAAGGAGGATCAGTTAGAGCGGGCGACGCTGAGAGGAATCAACACATAAAGATTTTCGAAAGAAAATCGGGATCATTGCAAGGGAAACATCTGGACTGGCGAAGCGAAGATTGGGTAACGCGTGATAAATGCATCGAGGAAGCGATAGCTGGATTGCGGGGAAAAAAGAAAAAAGCGTTTTGGAAATATGCCAGGTAGACCATCAACTCCTGGCCGTTGGTGCGCTAGGAAGATGTCTTAAAACAAAAAAACCGCGTCAGCACTGGGCCTGATACGGTTTTCTGGACTGCCTTGGAATTGCATGTACAACTGGTGCCGAGAGCCGGAATCGAACCGGCACGCCTTGCGGCGCGGGATTTTGAGTCCCTAATCAAAATATCTTAAAACTGGTTACTGACAATGACTTCCAGCCGTTGTCACCTCTTCGTATTCTAATTGCAGGACAAATTAGGACAAAGTGAGGTTGGAAAATGCAGAAAAAATCTGCAGCTAAGCCAAAGAACGAAAAAAACATCGAGGCTAGATCAGATGGCTACAGTTTTCGAGTTCGGATGAAGGTTGGAGAGACCTTTATCAACGAAACTTTTTTTTCTATTGAGGAGGCACGCGCGTACCGAGACTTACTACGCGCAGGAAAATCAACTGACAAGGATCAGGAAAAGGTCCTTCGGGCCAAGGCTGAAAAAAAGAAAGCGACGAATCTCACGATCGATAGTTTGCTGAAACGCTATTCGGAGGAAGTCACACCATGCAAAAAAGGCTATAAGGAAGAGGCCTATGCAATTGGCCGTCTGAGGCGCATGAAGGCCTTTTCTGGCCTTCCTGTCTATCTGGCGGATGGTGATGCTATCGAGCGACTAAAGCGCGAGCTGAAGAGCTGTAAACTCTCCGACACGACAATTCGAAAGTACTTGATGTTGGTCAGCCACATGTTTCGGATCGCGATTACTAGACGTTGGTGCATAGACCTGCAGAATCCGGTTAAAACGGTAGAACTGCCAAAACCGGCACGTATGCGTAGTCGCCGTTTTGAAAGTGAGGAATTTGAATACGTTCGCGCTGAGTTGGCAACGGCACGTAATCCACTGGTCCTCACAATTTTCGAATTGCTGATTGAGACAGCTTGCCGACGTGGCGAGTTGCTACGATTACGTGTTAAAGATGTTGATCTGGTTGCACGAACGGCCATTTTACTTGACACAAAAAATGGCGAAGACAGAATCATTGGGCTTTCGACGCGTGCAGTGACCCTTTTAGCACCGTTGGTAGTTGGGCGAAAAAGCGAAAAAGTTGCGCCGCTTCGAAAGCTATCTGGCGATCAGGAGTTATTTCCAATTACGACACGCGCTATTCGCTACACCTTTGAAAAAGCGATACGCCAAGCGAAAGAGCGGTACCACATTCATTGCACAGAGACAGGTCAAAAACCAGCCTTTGGCTTCCTTGAGAACATTCGGTTACACGACTGCCGTCGTGAGGCGACCAGCCGAATGTTTGAAAAAGGTCTGGATATTATGGAAGTATCTTCGCAGACGGGACATAAAACCTTGTCGATGCTGAGAGGTTATACAAATTTAAGGGCAAGTGCGCTGGCGCAAAAATTGGGTTGAAAGACATTAAATTACGAAACATTAGCGTAAAGTGCTTGGCGGATGGCAAGGAGGCGCACGGCGGTTGACGATATCTACGCCATTCAAGTCATTGCCTAGATTGTGATTGACATTATATGTTTTTTGGTTGACAATGAGTATTAATGGCTTGTCATTTTCTGATTGCCTATTGACACTTATTCCGATGCCACTGCCTGTTCCTGATCTTGTTGAATTCGCTGATGCGGCCCTTGCCGCTGACTACAGCCGCCTGCGCCGAGTTGGCCAGCGCTTATCGAAAGCCATTGAAGTTGAAGACCCCGAGGGTGCTCGCAGATTTCGTCTTGTTCTGAATAAGAAAGGTGTTCCACTGCAAGCGTCCGGTTTTACCGAGATGCTTCCGGTAGACAATAAATCCAGACTGCCGCTGATCGAAGAGCAGCCTTGGCCTGATGCACCTCTTTTTCTGGACGCTGCTGGCAACGAGCAATTCGCTTCATTTCTTATAGATATTAAGAACCATGAAAAATTGGCTGAAGCAGGTATCGCATCGAAACATTCTTTGATGCTTGCTGGTCCACCCGGTACAGGCAAAACCTTGCTTGCCGGTCACGTAGCATCCCAACTTGGTCGGAAACTATATGTGGTTCGACTTGACTCCCTAATTTCTTCTCTCTTGGGAGACACCGCAAAAAATATAAGAAGCGTCTTCGACTTTGTTGCAGGTAAAAATGCTGTTCTTTTTTTGGACGAACTTGACGCTGTTGCCAAGATGAGAGACGACCGTGCTGAACTTGGGGAATTAAAACGTGTTGTCAACACTGTAATTCAAGGCATTGATTCGTTAGATGCATCTGCCGTCATAGTTGCCGCCACCAATCATGCACAAATGCTTGACAGCGCTATTTGGCGACGCTTCCATTACAAAATCATTTTTTCTCTACCAGATCTCGATCTGCGTACGGAACTATGGTCGTATTTCTTGCAACTTGGTCCTGAGCACTCGCTAACGTGTCGCATACTCAGTTGTCTATCAAACGGGCAATCAGGCGCAGATATCGAACAATGGGCTTTTGCCGCAAGAAGGCGCGCAGCCTTAGCATCGCAACCGATTGATGCAGTTGCGATAGCTGAGTCCTTGACGATAGAGAATCATAAAATTCCAGGCACAGTCCATGGAAACAACAACGAGTCACGTCGTCGCATTACTCGCGAGCTTGTGTCTAACCACAATATATCCCAAGCAGATGTCGGTAGATTTTTAGGCATCAGCCGCCAAGCAGTCTCTTCATATTTGAAGGTCACATAATGCCTATAGAAACTCGCCCCGTACTGAATCCCGTTCTGTCGCTAAAACGCGACCCGCGACGCGTTAGAGTGACGGGGCGAGCTGCGAGTGAAAGCCAAGTGGATGTATCACGATTGGCAAGGCAAAGAATTAAACTTTCCGAGCAGATTTTGGGTTTTGAAAATCAGACCGCCCGGGGCCATGCTGGCAAACTACTAGTTGCAGTCAAGATGTATGACGATTCTTTGGCTCCAAGCTACGAGCCGGAATCCATTTTCAGAGAATCTCTCGGCTCAGAACTTATTGCACCGATTGATGGTGGATATCTCGCTCAACTGGATTATCGAGTTTTACAGAATATATCCAAGATCGTCCGAGAAAGTACTGCGACGGATGTGCGCGTTACTGTTTCGCGCATCGAAAACATTTCAATTCCTACAGAGGCCGATGTTTTACGTGGGAGAACTGTTCAATCACTTTGGGATCATGCGATTCAAGACGATAGGGGGCGAGTTTTCACGTTGTGGTTAGCTCCATATACTGAAAACGTGGCGCGCTCGGAGGTTGCGGCTCGGATCGGAGAATTCGCAGGCGCGCAGGATATTTACTCCCTCGCTGACCTTGTGTCTATTACGCGGGAGCAGGGGTCCGACGCTGATCAATTGCAAATTCAAAACAACCAGGCATCGGCAAGCGTCATTCGTGCGATAAGGGAGTACCGTCAAAATCCTTTTACTCGGATGCAATTTGTCGCCAGCGATCCTGCAGCTCTTAGTCGACTGGTGAGCTCTGGAGCTGTGTTTCGGATTGAGCCTGTGAGGGTATTGAAGGCGGCCGATATACCTTCCGCACCGGATCCTGAACGCCCGGTACCAGACGAACAATGGCAACCGGTTGTCGGTGTGGTGGACGGTGGCATGTTTGCTAACACATACACACCCATGGTCGCATGGCGGGCACCGTCACTGGTGTCAGACGTCACGGCCAACCGGAAACATGGCAACAGGGTCGGCTCTTTGGTTGTGCATGGCTCGGCATGGAACACGCATCTGACGTTGCCATCTTTGGTATGTAGGATCGGGGTTGCACAAGCCATTGCAAAGGACGAGGCCGGTTCTGCGACTCGCACGTCATTCCGAAGCTATTTGCATGCCGTTATCGCGCGGCATCACGGCGATACTAAAGTTTGGAATTTTTCGTTCAACGAGCCGGTTGATGGAACCGATCATTTGGAAATGAGCGAACTGGGCCATGAAATACACAAAATTGCGAGGGAGTTCGACATTCTGCCGGTCATATCGATCGGCAATGTCGACCAGCGCAACAACAAACGCTTGAATCCCCCTGCGGATTGCGAAGCTGCCTTAACGGTTGGTGGCCGTATTCAGGACGAATCACTACCAGGCGCTGCGTGTGACGTATGCTTACCTGGCCCAGGGCCAGAAGGACTTATGAAGCCGGAAATTTCTTGGTTTTCTACACTGAGGGGACTCGGCGGGAATCAGGAAACTGGCAGCAGCTATGCCACCGCGATTGTTTCGGCCGTCGCAGCGCATACCTTCCATCAATTGAAATCGCCAACGCCCGATTTAGTTAAAGCCCTGCTGATCAATACTGCAGACGGGAGTGCGCACGACAACAGGCTTGGTTGGGGATCGCCTTGCCTGAAATCACCAACGCCCTGGGAGTGCCCTGAGGGAAGTGTGACCTTGATTTGGACGTCTAATCTGCGGGCGGGCCTTTGGCATTATTGGGAAGACATTCCTATACCCCCTGAGTTCATCACCGACAACAAACTTAAAGGTAGCGTTGCACTAACAGCCATCCTGCGACCCAAAGTTTCTGAATTGGGTTCTGCGAATTATTTTTCGACACGTCTGCAGGTGGCATTGCAATACACGAAGCCCGACGGAAAAATGGGGAACTTGGCTGGATCTATGAAAGAAAGCACTGATCGGGAAGCTCAAGCGCGTGCCGAGCATGCGAAGTGGAATCCAATCCGACACCATGCAACAAATATTCCTGGGGGAAAAGCTTTCAGCGGCCGTACCTTGCGTGTATGCGCTCGAATTTTTGGACGTGACTTATATCAGTTTGGGATAAGGAGTAATGCTGAGATTGAAGAAAGCCCGGTTGCTTTCGCTTTGACCATCAGTGCTCCGCCTGGAGGAGGAAATTCTTCAATCTATAACTCTGTTGCTACACGCCTGGGAAATTATGTGGAGAGCGCATTGAATGATATCGAAGTAAACGTTTCTAACTCTTGATCGATATGATTTTCGGCGCTGCATATTCCAGCCTGTGTAGCAGCGTGACTAACGTCGAGTTCGCGCAATCTAGTGGTTGCGGCCACAACCATGCCGTTGAAAATCTTCGGCGTGCCTCAATGGCAATTTGAAATTGCGAATGGGTGGTTATTAATGCGAATACGCACTCTACAACTATCTTCCTATAGTTGCCTTTCGATATTGAGCTAAAACCTCAGGCATAAGATCCTGATTTAATACGGCTTGATAGAGTGCACCACGCACAATATTCGATTGTTCTGTTCCTCGTAGCTGCCGGGCTGCGAGATCAATATCTCGCGCAGTCATTGCCAGCTTTTCACGTTGCAATGTCATTGGGTCGGAGATCTGCGCTATTTCCTTGATCCAGTCAGCATTCTGATAACGCCGCCCCGCTTCAAACGACATCAGCTGCTGCAGGGAAATGCCCTCCGTTTTCCAGTCAGGCGCCACCAGTGGCAGCTGCGTGGACAGGTACGTTGCTGATGCGCCGTTGCCGTCGATCATGGCCTGAACGATTGGGATTGTTCCCTTGTATTTCACTCGGTCGTTCAGGTATTGATAAGCCGGCCGCATCGCGAGATCCAGACGAGCGCCATACGAATCACGCAAAGCAAAATACTTGCGTCCTTCTTCCGTTTTCGCTTCCGCCGGCATCAGATCACGCAAGGTCACTGGATTCGAAATATTGCGCAGGAAAGCTTGCGCTGCCGCCATTTGTGCAGGACTGAAAACATCCGACGTCTTGCCGGCATCGGCCCTCTTCTGAGCCCCGACAAAAAGCGAGTCTGCCTGTACGTCAGCGTTCGGATAGGTGACCGTGCCAGTTTTGGTGCCGGCGGCCTTGCAAGACACCGAGCGCTGTCCGGCCGCGTAGGAAACGCATGTGCCTTCCTGGGCTAGCAATGCTTGTGTCTCTGGAGAAGGCGCGTCGACCAACCCGTTAGATATCTTGATTGCCTTGTCCAGACTTGGCGAGCCGGTCGAAGGGATATTGGCTGTCGCCCCGCCGCCGAACCTGCGCGGGATGGTGCCGTTGGCATAACCAGGCTGCAAGCGATCAAAGCTTGGGTCAGAAATTCCGCGAGATCCGTTAGCACATGGATCGATTGGCATGCGTGTATTGCGGTTGATATTTTGCGACGCAACTTCACGTTGCGCATCCAGGCTTCGCTGGATCGTGTTATCGGCCGTTTGCGATACCGTCTCGGAAATTTTAGTTGCTGACGTTGCTTGCGCGGCTGTTAGTTGTCTCAGCTGCTGAAAAATCGAATTTAGGATCGCATCCACCTGCATGTTTAAACGCTTAATTTCCTTTTGCAGTTTGTCGTCGGACACATCATATGCCAGTGATACGATTGGCAAAGTCAGCAGGCCGCATAGCAGCAAGATATTTCTTGTTTGACTCATTGGTTTATGTCCTGTGTATTGACTTCTGGTGAGAAACCAAAAAGAAGGCGTTCATCTGGGCGTGTGAGCCATTTATTGAGTCGCTTATGAATATCCGAATTCAAGGATTCGTCACGTTGAATTTGTTCGAGAAGATAAGCTCCTAGCAAAATTTTTCTCCGTGTATCTGCCGCTCTCTTTTCCTTATTTTCTTTCGCCTTACTCGCGTTTTCCAACCTTAATTTTTGTGCCTTTAATTGCGCCAGTTTTGTCTGCTGAGCTGCAATTCTTTCTTCAATAGTCAGAATGGTTTTATTTGAGGTCTTCATGTTTTCGTAGATTGATTGCGATCTGCGAAACAGTATCTGTATTCATTTGAAGACGGAATAGTGAAGCCTAATTAGGTTACTGAAAATGACTTCTTCTTTTTTGTGACCATGGCTATTGTCGAGACCATCGATTTCTAGGAGAACACCCCAAAGGGCGCACTTAGGAGTTACTACGTAACTCGTGCGGTCGCTGCGCGACGAAAAGCAACGGCAGAAACAAAAACCATGGCAATTTTTCATCTGACAGTTAAGCCGATAACTCGCAGTGTTGGGCGCAGTGCGACGGCCGCTGCTGCTTATCGATCCGGGGAAAGAATTGCCGATCGGCGAACTGGTGAGATACACGATTATCGACGAAAGAATGGAATTGTTTCAACTGACATTGTTTTGCCAAAAGGCTCAACGAAGTGGGCATTTGACCGAGCAAAGCTTTGGAACGCAGCTGAACTCACAGAGCGACGTAAGGATGCTTGCGTAGCGCGTGAATACGAAGTTGCGTTGCCCGCCGAATTGTCAGGTGAGGAGCGCCGTCAGCTTGTACTGAAATTTGCCCAAGATATGGCGGATGTTGAGGGCTGTGGCGTTGATGTCGCAATTCACGGTCCGGGGCGAGGAGGCGACAACCGTAACCATCATGCTCATATCCTGCGTACCACTAGGAAAATTGGAACCGACGGGCTTGGAGAAAAGCTGGCTTCAGAAAAGGCGGGTAGAAAACGTAAGGAAGATTTGGATGGAGTGAGAGCGCGCTGGGCTGCGTTCACAAATGATGCACTTGCTCGGGCTGGTCATACAGATAAAGTCGATCATCGCAGTCTCGTGGCGCAAGGAATTGACCGGGAGCCAAGTAAGCATTTAGGTCCGATTCTGACTGCTATTTATCGACGTGGTGGGCAGTCTTATATTCATGAAAGACGTGCGACAGAAAGCCTTGAAATAGCGGCGCTATTTGGAAAATTAGAACGCACTGTTGCGGCCGTTGAAAAAGAAATCATTATCTTGGAAACAGACATCACTGCCGCCCTTGCTCAGCGTGATGCTCAACAACGTGTCCCATCTACATTAGAAGAACTTCGAACACGATCGCGTTCAACACAAAGAAAGCCATTTGCATTCGCGCAACCGGACCATTGGCAACATCAATTTGTTCATAAAAAATCAGAAATTTTTAATCCGTAATGGCGGAGTAGATATGACTGAAAAAATTCGTTCAAATTGGCCAAAAGAAGTAACCGATACACTCGAGAGCCTGATGCAAAAAACGTCGCAAGGATGTGGTGGTTGCTGTCATAGCGATTGGATCCATTTCGAAGGCAAATGGGTCATCGGGATATGCCGACAGGGGATGAAATTGGAATTCATTCAATTGGCGGTCGACGACAAAAGCTATTCATTAGCTGGTTATCAACCTGCCCTGTTTTGCACAGCCCAAAATGCAGGTGTGGGGTCATGAGAAATTTTCAGAAAGCAATAGCGTTCAGCCTAGTGGGGTTGCTTCTACCATTGACCGCGAATGCGGAAGAAGGACTTCTCAGCCAGGTGTCCAAGATCCTGAAGGAGAATATTTCTCCGACGGATGAATCGATGGCGATGTTGAAGGCTGTGCTGGGTGATTTCGTGTTGAACCCATTCAGCCACGCTGCAAGCAATGATGGCGTGATCATGGGCGAGATGTTCAAGACGTTCAACATGTTCATTTTCATCGTTGCGATGCTCTGGTTCACCTATACCGCGCTTGCAGGACTGGCGCAAACCATGCACGAGGGCGTCATCCTTGGTCGAAAGATGTCAACGGTCTGGGTACCCATCCGAATTTCATTCGGAGCCGCCAGCTTGATGCCCGTTTTTGGCGGATGGGCATTTTGCCAGGCCTTGATGGTCATCGCGGCCACACTGGGGATTGCCGGTGCAAATTCAATTGCCAACACAGCGATCGATAGCGGCGCCGGCTTCAAGGTCACCGTCAATCCGATGGGATCGGTGAAGCAGGCGAATCAGCTCCACGATGTCGAACTGCATATGCTGTTGTCGACGGCGTGCACACGGGCGGCGAATGCGCTGAACAAGGAAGCCGTGGAGATCCGCGGTGTCAGCGCGGTGACGACGTACAAGCCATCGTTGTCGTCGACCGATACGACGGTAACGATGCAATTTCAGAACGACCAGGGTGTCAGTGGTTGCGGCAAAATCGAGTTGCAGTTCAGCCCTCGCAAGAACAATTCCGCATCCTCGATCCTGGATTATTCGGCAGGTTCGACGTTCGGATTCAGGATCGAAGGCGTCAATTATGAAGGCATCCGCAATGTCTCGATAGCGAGCCACAAAAAGACACTGCAGGCAGTCTACGAGTCGGCGAACAAGATCCTGGACGGTGCACTCAGTACAGATGCAGACTCTGCGGCGATCACGACGGCGATCACAGAACTGAACAACGGTTACTTCGGCTCCTACGCCAAATTGTTCCAGGACCAGCTGCAGCAGATGACGACGTCGGCAAACGGGACATCCAACGTGTCGGCCGTCAGCGACCAGCTGCTGAAGAATATGAAGGAAGGCGGCTGGGCCACGCTTGGTGTCTGGTACAGCGTATTTGCCGAAGTGAATGAAGCGATGAATGAGATGCTGGATCCGGTTGTGCGTTTTGAGGAACCCAAGATCAGCTCTACATCCGTTGATGACAGTGTGATTTCGGCACTCAGTGGGTTGATTTCTGCTGCTCAGTCGAGACCCAATACACGAGGCATGACCACCGCGACCGGCGATGCTTCTGTCGGCCAATACATTCTGGGAAAAGCACTTGGCGGTTTGGCAGGTTCTAGTTCCACAGGTGCGAGCCAGACAATCAATCCAATTATTGCGTTTAAAAATATCGGTGATAACGCGCTAGCGCTAGCGCAAACTATTTTGGCGGCAGTTAAGGGGTTGACGCTTGTCGCTGAAGCCTCCCCAACGGGAATCGTTGCGAAGGCAGTTTCCGTCATGGGCTCAGCCGGCAAGTCTGGCGGAATTATTGGAACGGTGATGGGTCTGGTCGCGGAAGGCGGTGCTGTGCTGAGCACGGTAGCGTGGGTGATGTTCGCAGCAGCAGCAGCCATGGCTTTTTACTTACCAATGCTGCCCTTTATTCAGTGGTTTGCGGCTCTTGTGCAGTGGTTTACCTCGATTCTCGAATCGTTGATCGGTTCATCTTTATGGGCGCTGGCCCACTTTGATTCGGACGGTGAGGGCATGGGTCAGCGGACAAGCTACGGTTATTTGTATTTGTTCAACAACTTCGCGCGCCCGATTATCCTGACGTTTGCTTTTTTCTTTGCATCGGCAACAGTGACCGTTCTGGGCACATTTCTGTTTAAATATTTTTCTTCCGCTGTGGCGTCGGCACAGGGAAATAGCCTGACCGGCTTGATGTCAATCGTCGCGTACCTGGTGATGTTTGCCATCATCGGAATGACGCTGATCAACAGTGCGTTTTCGATGTTGCTCAGCATGGCGGACCGGATCATCGGATGGATTGGTCAACAAGCAGGTTCACATATTGGTTCTGACGTCGAAAACAGAATAAACGGTGTATTCATTCAGGCAGCGCGTTCAGGTGGCCAAGTCATCTCGGCCAAAACGGAATCACTATCGAATGGTCGTACTTTGCTGGGCTCTATAACAAATAAATAAAGGAAATTTATCTATGAAAAATCATCAACAACATCTCGATCCAGAAACGCAAAAAAGTATTTTTTATCTGATTATGCTGAGCATTACAGGCATTGTCGTTGCCGGCGGATATTGGCTGACTGCTACTAGGCCGATTTATCGGCTGCTGGCTTTCGCAACGTGTCCATCGGACAAGGCTGTCTCCCAAGCCGCTTGGGCGAGCTCAGCCGGCGAAATGGCAGGAATGACCGTACTCGTAATCGTGTGTCTGATGCTGGGATGTATCGCATTCATAATCCGGCCCAGAAAATTATCTTTCATTTAAAAACACAGTTGAAACCTTGCGAGTATCGATCTCGACTTGCTATTTTGTTCGAATAGACGCTGATTCGGAGAAAACAATATGAATTTTTACTTGCAACTTTTCAGGGTAATTTTTGTGAATCCATTAGGGTGGTTATGGCTGTTTTTTGGCCCATATCTACTTGCAGATGCCATCTTTGGTTTTTCCAATCATGGAGAACCAGGTGATCTGCAAGCGCTTTTAATTTTTGGTGGGATCACGTTATTCGGCTGGGTAGTCGCGGTTGCAATCAGTCGACATGCAGCAAAAACTGGGCAGTTAATTTGACACCGTAAATTACCGTAAATTACGGTAAAAAACGGTTTTTTACCGTCTGAGACGGTATTTTCTAAATTCAAAAAGATTGGACTCAAATATGAATGCTCTTGCCATCGTAAAAACTGACAACCCGGCACCAATTTTTCCAGCTGATGAAAAGTCTCTGCTACGATTCTGCGAAGATGAACTCGAAGCTGAAATGCAAGCCTTGCCTGCTGCTTTTGCTGAATACCTTGAAAATACTGACGAATACGCTTGTAGTCGTGCTGAGCTACTTGAGGCTATTCGGATGGCACCGAATAAATTGGCTCGGCAGATCCTTTACAGTGAATACCGTTTTCGTGACTATTTAACGATGGTCTCCGGTCCCGAGGTCGGATGCCTTGGTGTTTGAAAATGCGTTATCTATTTTGACTTGAGGTTGCTATAACTTACCCAATTTTAGTAGTGGATCTGGAAGCGACATGTTCCGAAGACGGGACAATTTCGGCTGAATGTATGGAGACAATCGAGATTGGGGCATGTTGGGTTAATGCTGATGGCACCATTCTCGATCGCTTTCAATCGTTCGTGCGGCCCGTCATGAATCCTCAATTAACAACGTTTTGCACGGCTTTAACGAGCATTCGGCAACAAGACGTGAGCAGCGCTCCGTTGTTTCCCATCGCTGCTGAATCACTCCGTCAGTTTGTCGCACTGCATGCAATGCCCGAATCAACTTGGGCAAGCTGGGGTGCCTATGATCGCAAACAGTTTGTACGCGATAGCGCATATCACTGCATCCCCGAACCAATCACACTGCCTCATCAAAATGCCAAGCGCTTGTTTGCAAAGGCGCAGCGTATCGGCAAGGAAGTGGGGATGGCCAAGGCGTGCGAGCTCACTCGTTTAGGGGTGGAAGGTGCTCATCATCGGGCACTTGATGATGCTCTCAATGTGGGACGCTTGCTTCCTTGGGTATTCGGGGAAAGATCGTTGAAGGTGTAGCACTTGATCTTATAACCTAGACCCATAGTTCAATCGGATGCCCACAGTCTAAATCTAAAAAGATCCCGATTATCCTTAGGGGATACCCCCAAATCGGCACGAATTGCCAATACAAGCTCATTTAGTCGTTTATCGTGCAACTCTGGCGACTTGTTGGGATTGCTACGTGCAATAGCGTCCTGGAAATTCCACAGAGCGTCTAGAACATTTTGGGATGCAACTAGGCCAATTGTATTGCACGCGTTTTGCCATCTGCGCTGGTCTTCTCTCTCTACGGTGTTCGATGAGGCCACTACCCCGCTTAATGATTCGAGAAACTCGCGATAGTGCTCTACTCGTTGTTTTCTCTCTTCCGCCTCATATTCTTTGCGTTTTGTTAGGTAGAACGTGACTGCTGCGCCAATGATTGAACCAATCACTGTGATGATTGCAACTAGAACCGCTACTTCAATTTTGATTGATCCCAGTTCCATTTCGCCTCCCTTGAGCATCTTACTTTGGCGTTACTTCATCCTTCGGTGCTGACTGATAACCAATCTCGATTATTCTGTGGAGTCGGTGTGTTGCATTTTCAAATTCTTCAGTCCAAAAACTGCGTGCCGTCGCGATATACGAGTGATATTTGATTTCATTGGGTACATCTAGTCCGAGCACGGCAAGTTGATTGGTTGCTCGATCTATTACTCGTATTGCGCAATCGCCGTTGCGATGCATACCGAACGGAACTAACTCAACCCGATACTTCTGAAGAAACTCCGTCCATTTCTCTGCCGTAGCGAAATATTCAAAGAGTCGCACGTACGACCGGTTTGTTCTTTTTATTGTCGGCTTCTTGAATATCACTTGTTGACTCAACGTTTTCTCCCCCATCTCTATGGAAAGATCCTCCAGCCCAAGACTATTGCGATCCTATTCTGGGAAAAAGGAGCTTACCGAACTTTATAACCTTTCGAAAATATCGAGGATTCTAGCTCGCATAATGATGGAAAGTAGGGAAGCCGTATTTCCAGATGCGCTCATTATTACCAGACTGTTCTGCATACTTTCCATTGTTTTGCCCAAAAATTCAGGTTTCTCATTATTGTTTCTATAGGCGCGTCGGGCGTGGCCGCTTCAGCGACCGCTTGCAAAACGACCGATAGCGGTGTTTCATCGAGTAAGGTTATTAGGTGCGGTTGGAACTGCTCTGGTGCCACGCCTGAACGCAAAGCCATTGATAGCATGTCCGGTGTCATTACATTCCGGTAGCTTGTACTGATGCTGCGAGCAGCTACTGCCAAGGCATTTTTCATTTTGGAAGGATGCACTGTCTTCATATTGATCCTCTTGCACCATGATTTAATTATAAGGGGAACGTTTGGCTAATTACGTGGCCAGGCATTGTCGCTGGCCGGGACGGCCGGCCAAATCGCTCCTACATGCCTGCCATGATGCGCTGGGGTCGATCCTAACGGATCGATCCGACCATGCGGCAGTGTCTACGTGCTTCGCACTCGCACTGTCCAGAGCGTTGCTCTGGATCGGACTCAAATCGCCCCAGTCCGATGATTTAACGGCGCTTTGTGCTTCTATCATTGAAGACATAGTGACGTTGTCCTTCAACGGCCGCCTTCCGCGCCATATTGTGCCGTAGCCGCCGCAGGCGGTGCAGCGGTAGGAGCCGGCCCGGTAGGGCTGCCGCGTAGCGGCACTCCGTATCCCGCTGTAGCACATGGCGCGGCGCCAGATGTCACCATATGGTCAAAGTCATGTAACGGCACTTTGTTTATTGCTGTGCTACTGCTGCTGCCGAGGTGTGCAGCTATCTGCATACTTATCCACATCGTGTTTTTATTGTTTTAAATATAAAGCTAGTTCTGTTCCGTGGATGGAACAGAAGGGATCGACTTTGTATGTTCCATCCATGGAACATACAAAGCCTTCACATATGGAACATACAAGCTTATTTTTTGGGCATAAATTTCTTGGCCATATGGGGCGCTATTTTTCTTAATAACTCTTCTGTATCAGAGGTCGGTTCGTCTAGAGCCAGGTCGGTTACTTTAATTGAGGCCTTCAAAGTTTTGCTTTTTTCATTCCAAATGAATCCATCACCAGGAATGATTTCAACCTCAGCCCATGCATCGGGATCGTGCTCGCCGGTCAGCAATGATGCATTGATTTTTTTGATCTGACTCCTAATTTTATTAGGGATGTAATCAACGACGATGGTACATAGCGTATGTCCGCCCAATCGGACAGTTAAGCGTTCTCGCGCTATGTAAGTTGCTCCTTTCTTTTTGAATACGCTTGGAGCTACCTCTCGTAGCAAATGAGCATTTTCTAATGTTTTAACCGCACGCATGGCAGTTTGAGGCGATGAATTCATCATCGCCGCTATTGTGCGTAGTCCTGGGTATCCTTGACCTGTTTTGTAATTCGCGAAATATTTGATAATCGACCACGCTGCAAATGCGTTTGGACCAATTTCAGCTAAGAGTCCTGATTCGAATATGTCTCTTTGCTGCGTAGTGTATGTGCTATTAATTTCACCCCTTATCATTGGGCAGCCTCTGCAGCTCGTCGAGCGATCTCTGCACGCTCCCGATTTGTTTTGGGGCCTACGCGTTTACGTGGGTTAATCTCTCCACGCTCATAAGCCTCCAAGTAAGGAACGAGAACAGATCGATAGACATAGCTTCGGTTCGCCACTTTAACGACTGGTAAAACAAAACGTCCCTTTGATATAGCGTTCTTTATTGATTCGTAGGTAAAAGGCAGAACCTTAGGTAACAGTACCACGGGAAAAAATTCATTCTCGCCGTTGATCGCGATAAGACGTTCGCCGATTGTTAAGCGAACATAGATTGACTTGCTAGTGACACCGTAGGCTGAAGCGATGTAATTCGGTGTGTGCAATTGAGACATGACTTCCCCCTTGAAGCCAGGTACCACCTGGCCTTGCGCGCCACGGCACTCAAGGTGGAAAAGGAGGGGATTTTGTGGGCAGAAGGACTGTGTATTTGATGCGAATATCTGTGGGCCTCGACCGTGGTCTCGTGTCAGATATCCTGCTCTGTTGGACAGAGCAGCAAACAAATACATTTACCCCAAATTGGATTGTTATATCTCGAAAACAGGGAGCCGACCCTCACCGGCTTTATTTTCTTGAACACCGTGGGTAAATCTGCGTTCCCCAACGGTGCGGCTCTATACAGAGCGCAACAATGATTTAATTCTAGCTCGGCCATAATGAAACTGGCAACAGTAATTTTCAGCTTTGCTAAAATCGATATTCGTCAGGACAAATCAGGACAAAACTTTTCTTGATTTGAGCCACGAGGACAAAATAGGACAAATGGGTGGGATGCTAAGAGTGACTGCTGAAGGTAATTTTCAGTAACCTAAGAGCTTGATTTGAAATGAAAAACGCACCCGAAGGTGCGCATTCAATTATGGTGCCGAGAGCCGGAATCGAACCGGCACGCCTTGCGGCGCGGGATTTTGAGTCCCGTGCGTCTACCTGTTCCGCCATCTCGGCAACGCAAGCTGAACATTATGCTTGATTCGACGCATTTGAGCAAGATGCCTCGTGCCTGAACGCGCAATCATGGCGCGGATTTTTGGCGAAAAACCGATAGAACTATCGCCCGAGCATTATTTCCGCTCGGCCGGTTTGCCGTACATCCGTTGATACAGGCGGAAGCGTTCGTCGCGATCCGCGGGACGGCGGCCGAGCCAGATCAATTTCCATTGCTTGTTGTCGCGCGTCATGACAGGGGCTGAATCGTTGCCGCGATGGTGATCCTGCAGCAGCAGGAAATCGCAGTTCCGGTCGCCGAAGCGGGCAAAGCGGATATTGCCGAAATAGGCGAACGAGGCACGCTGCGGCGCACCCACATCGGCCGATACGCATCGCTTGACGGTCGGCAGCGCCGTATCGATCTGGCGCGCAACGCTCGCGTAGCTCTTGATGTAATTTCCCCACGGCAGCCATAGCGTCATCAGCAACAGCCAGCACAGGATGATGCCGCCGGAAGACAAAACGACGGCCCGCCACAATACGGATGGCCGACGCGATACGCGCCAGTACACGATCCAGATCCATCCTGCGGATGCGGCGGCGGCGAAGAGAAAGGTGAGTGCGCTGAATTCCGGCTTGAAGCCGGGTGCGATCTTGAATGCATTCCTGGCAAGATGTGCAGGCCAGCCGGTCTGTTTTGCGATCCAGCCGATCCAGATGAAGATGGCGCATGTTGTCAGCATCATCACGGAGAACCAGTCGACTGCATTGATGGCACCGCGCTTCATGGTCGGCAAGCCGAACGCAGCGAGAATGGCGAGCATCGGCAGCAATGGCAGGAGGATAGCTTCTTCAGCCAGCGGATTCAGCAATGCAAGCAGAAGCAGCGCGGAAAAAAAAGTGAGCGGCAGTGTGATGTGCAAGGCTTCATGCTGACGGCGCCATGCATAAACGGCCCAGATCGCGAATGGCCATGCCGGCCATGCAAACCAGATGACATTCTTCAGAAAATACGTGGTCGTCAGCAGCGCCGGCGCGCTGATCTGGCGGTAGTTCCATGCCATCCACACATCGGTCGGCGAGCTGTCGAACGGTTGTACCAGATGATTGACGAATGCCCACGAGCCGGTCACGACTGCCGCCAGCGGCAGCACGACGAGTATCAGTCGCAGCAGCACCGCGCGTTCGCGCACCGATGCAAGCGCAACGACACCGAGCCATAACGCCAGCGGCACGACCCAGCCGCGTGTCAATGCCAGCAATCCCAGCACGATGGCAAAGCCGGCTGCGCTGGAGAGCGAACGGGATTCGAACAGGCGGGTTGCGGCATAGAGGGCAAAGGCAATCAGCGATACCTGCAATGCTTCAGTGGTCGTGCCGTGGCTGTGTACCAGCAGACCGAGACAACCGAGGTAAATCAATAGTGCACCGTCCGCCAGCGTGCGACCGAAATCCCGGGGTTCCGGCTGTCCGCCGAAGGCGAGTTTCAATGGTTGCGCATCGCTTCTGCGGCCGAGCAGATACGTGGTGTACCAGACCGATGTGGAGCCGAGCAGGAAGAAGCAGATCGGCGCAATCCGTGCAGCCATCGGATCGCCGAGCAGCCAGCCGAACAGTTTGATGCAGATCGCACCGAGCCAGAAAGCCAGCGGACCTTCTTCGTACATGGGCATGCCGACGATATTGGGCGACAGCCAGTCGGCCAGCGATCCGTGCGCCATGGTCCACATGATGCCGAAGCCGGATGCGTCATCAGGCTTCCATGGATCGCGGCCGATGAGACCGGGCAGGATATAGAGCAGACACAGTGCGAACAGCGCCCAGCGCGGGAGTGCATGCGTGGCGGAGGCGGGGAGTCGGACTGGCTTCATGGAGGAAGGATGCTGTTTTTATTAGGGTCGGCGCTATTGTGCCGCAAAAATTCTGCGCCAGCGCAGTGTTCATTCCCGATCGGCTAAAAAAGGCGACAGTCCGATTGTTCATCGGCCGGGAACGTCTGTCCATGCCAACAAAAAAGGCAGCCGCGGCTGCCTTTTTGAAACCAGGATGGCGAGATTACTCGGCCACTTGTGTTTTGGAACCGACGGTACCGAATTTCTTGCGGAATTTATCCACACGGCCTGCGGTATCGACGATTTTGTGTTTGCCGGTATAGAACGGATGCGATTCCGACGACACCTCGATCTTCACCAGTGGGTATTGCTTGCCTTCGAAATCGATGGTTTCGCGCGTCTGGATGGTCGAACGGGTGATGAATTTGAAATCGTTGGACATGTCTTGAAACACGACGTCGCGATAATCCGGGTGAATGCCTGCTTTCATGGTTGCCTCAATGGTTTGGTAGCCAATCGTCACTTCGTCGGTCGTACAGCCTCTTGACCCGATTGTCGATCACTTGCCTGGTTGGAAATAGCCGGAAATTATACAATAAAATCATCAGGTTGCGAAAGAGCATCGTTGTTTTGAGTACGCATGAAGAGTCAGCTGCGGTGAAAACAGGCTGTTTCGGCGCAATTCCCTCTTGTTTACAGCAGCTCAGGCTCTCTACTTGTTTTTTATTTAAGGGTCTTCAGGGAGCAAGCCGCGTGAAAAAGCCCGTTGTCTCTGCAATATCTGCAGGAGAACGGGCTTTTTAATGTGGACGAAATCGGCCGGAAACCGGCCGCATTGCAGGCAGAACGTTACGAATTGCCGCGACGCATCATGTCAAAGAATTCGGCGTTGTTCTTGGTTGCCTTCATCTTGTCGAGGATGAATTCCATCGCTTCGATCTCGTCCATGCCGTACAGCAGTTTGCGCAATACCCAGATCTTCTGCAGTTGATCCGGCTTGATCAGCAACTCCTCGCGACGGGTGCCGGATTTGTTCAGGTTGATCGCAGGGTAGACGCGTTTCTCGGCCAGACGGCGTTCGAGATGGACTTCCATATTGCCGGTGCCCTTGAATTCTTCAAAGATCACGTCATCCATGCGGCTGCCGGTTTCGATCAATGCGGTCGCGATGATGGTCAGCGAACCGCCTTCTTCGACGTTACGTGCCGCACCGAAGAAACGTTTCGGACGTTGCAATGCATTGGCATCGACACCGCCGGTCAGCACCTTGCCGGAAGCCGGGATCACGGTGTTGTAGGCGCGTGCCAGACGGGTAATCGAGTCGAGCAGGATCACGACGTCTTTTTTCATTTCGACCAGGCGCTTGGCTTTTTCCAGCACCATTTCAGCGACTTGAACGTGACGCGTGGCCGGTTCATCGAAGGTGGATGCGACGACTTCGCCGCGCACCGAACGCTGCATCTCGGTCACTTCTTCAGGACGTTCGTCGATCAGCAACACGATCATGACGACGTCCGGATGATTGGTGGTGATCGCATGCGCGATGTGCTGCAGGATCACGGACTTGCCGGATTTAGGAGACGCGACCAGCAGGCCGCGCTGGCCTTTGCCGATCGGCGCGATCAAATCGATGACGCGGCCGGTGATGTTTTCCTCGCCGCGCATGTCGCGTTCAAGCAGCAACGGCTTGTTCGGATGCAGCGGCGTCAGGTTTTCAAACAGAATGCGGTGTTTCGATGCTTCCGGCGGTTCGCCGTTGACCTTGTCGACCTTGACCAGGGCAAAGTAGCGTTCGCCGTCTTTCGGTGTGCGGACTTCGCCTTCGATCGAGTCGCCGGTATGCAGATTGAAGCGGCGGATCTGCGACGGAGAAATATAGATGTCGTCGGTGGACGCCATGTAGCTGGCGTCGGGCGAGCGCAGGAAGCCAAAGCCGTCAGGCAATACTTCGAGGGCGCCATCGCCAAAAATTTGTTCTCCTGATTTCGCGCGTTTCTTGAGAATCGCGAACATCAGTTCCTGTTTGCGCAAGCGCGCTGCGTTGTCGATGTCCAGGCCGATTGCCATTTCCAGCAGGGCGGAGACGTGTAACGCCTTTAGTTCAGATAAATGCATAGTCTTTGAGTGTCCCGGGACGGGATATAAAAAGGTGGGGGAGGGAACTGCGCGGTGAAGTTTTGGTGCTGTTTAAAAATGATGCAGCGATACGGGCGCATCGCTGCATTTTTTCTTGAATCAGATATTGCCGTCGATGAAAGCCGTCAATTGGCTTTTCGCCAGCGAGCCTACTTTTTGAGCGGCAGGTGCGCCGTCCTTGAAGAGGATCAGCGTGGGAATGCCGCGGATGCCGAATTTGGCTGGAACTGCCTGGTTGGCATCGACGTCCATTTTCGCGATCTGGATCTTGCCTGCATATTCTTTCGCGACTTCTTCCAGGATCGGTGCAATCATTTTGCACGGACCGCACCACTCTGCCCAGAAGTCGACCAGGACCGGAGTGGTGGATTTCAGTACGTCTGCATCGAAGGATGCATCGCTAATATGTTTGATGTTTTCGCTCATGTTTGCCTCGATTTGAGGAGAAAAGGGGATAAATCAGCGCCTTGGCGACAACCGTTCTTGTCTGTCTTGCCTGCAGCGCCTCCGGGGTACTGGAACACAGATGGAGGCGATGCGATTTAGTTCAAGTTTTAGAAGGGGCAACAAGAGGTAATCAGGCGGGGTCTGGGCAAATCATAACCTATTTTATAAAAAGTGGGGAATTGCCCATAAAATTTCATGCAGCCTCGCATAGAATGCAAAAACCGACCCGCCCGCGATCCATGCGATCGCCCGTTTCCGACTCTTCAACCCGATCATTTCAATCTTCACCCGATGCCGCTCGATGCCGTACTGATTCCACCTTCCGCCACTTTCTGGGACGATGCCGCGCGCGTCGTGCTCGATCGTGCATTGCCGGATCGTGTCGAAGGCGCACAGGCGGTCGACCTGTCCTCGGTGCGCGTGATGGTGTCGACGTTCGAACACCTGCAGCAACTGAAAATGGCGCTGGCGCGCCGCATCGGCCGCGCCTTCATTCCGCCGACGATCATGACCCTGTCGGCGTCCATCGGATTGTTGCCGCCGACCACTGGCGTCTTCGCGGTGGCGTCCAGCGAACGGTTGATGACCCTGTATGCATCGCTGCGCCAGCATGCATGGCTGAAGAAACTGTTTACCGCGCGCCGCAATACCGATCTGTTGCCGCTGGCCGAAACGCTGCTCGCGCTTTCAGACGAATTGACGCAGGCGATGCTGCCTTCGATGCAGCGCATGCCGGATGCCGCCGATGTGCGCTGGCAAAGTGCGCTTGAACAATTGTCGCCGGTCGCGCGTCATTTGCTGTCAGACGAGACGCAGCTGGTCTGGACGATCTGGAAGAGCCAGCTCGATGCCGGCGATGCCATCGTCACGCGCTTCGTGCAGATGAAGCGACTGGCGGAACAGGCCAGCCAGCCGCTGTTCTGGATCAGTCCCGTCGAGCCCGATGCGATGGAGCAGGCGTTCCTCGATGCCTATTCCGCCCGGCAGCCCGTGACATCGATCGCGCTGGATTGGCGCAGCCCGGTCATCGCGCGGACCTATGCCGTTGCATGGCGCGAGATGCTGGCCGATGACGAAGCGATATTCGATGAGGCAGGCGGCGAGCCGCTCGTGACGCCGGCCGGCCTCTCTTTATATCCCGCGCAAAGCCTGGAAGCCGAAGCGCAGGCGGGTGCGCAAACCATCGTCGACTGGCTGCAGGCCGGCAAGACCGGCATCGCCATCGTGGCGCAGGATCGCGTGGTGGCGCGCCGCATTCGCGCATTGCTGGAACGGGCACATATATATGTCGCCGATGAAACCGGCTGGAAGCTCTCGACCACACGCGCCGCCGCAGCGATCGCGGCCTGGCTGGAACTGATCGCCGCACGCGCGGAAACCGTCGGCCTGCTCGATTTCCTGAAGTCGCCGTTTGTTTTCGCCCGTGAGGAGGACAAGGCCGATCTCGTAATGGTTGCCGAAATCGCCTTGCGCCGCGCGAATGTCCTCAGCGGCTGGGAAGCCGCCAGTGCGGCATTGACGGCGCTGCCGCCGGTGCAACGCATGATCGATCTGCTGGCGCGGCAGGCATCCGGTTTCGGCGGTCGCAAAACGCTGTGCGAATGGCTGGCCGCGACTGTGCAGGCGCTGGATGCGTTCGGCATGCGCGAGGCCTTGCAGGAAGACGGCGCAGGCACGCAGGTGCTGCAATTGCTGAAGGATATCGAACACGAATGCGATCGTGTCGATCACACGTTTTCCTTTTCCGAATGGCGCGCCTTCATCAACCTGCAACTGGAATCGACCGCATTCGTGCAGGCCAATCGCGACCGGCGCGTCGTCATGCTGCCGCTGAACGGTGCGCGCCTGCGTACTTTCGATGCGGTGCTGATGGTCGGCGCCGATACCGAGCATCTGCCGTCGCGGCCGGTTGAAACGCTGTTCTTCGCGAACGTCGTGCGGCGCGAACTCGGCCTCGCCACGCGTGAAAGCCGGCAGCGCCAGCAATTGCGCGATGTGACGGAACTGTTGTCATCCAATCCGTGCATCGTCATGTCGTGGCAGACGCACAAGAATGGCGAACCGAATCCGGCCAGTCCGTGGATAGAGCGGTTGCAGCTTGCCCTGAACCAGGCCGGCGTGGCAGAGATCGCCACGCATGTTGCGACGATCGCGCCGCGCACGCTCACGCCGTCGCCGGTCGCGATGCCGGCGCCGCAGGCAGCGGCGCTGCTGCCGAAAAAACTTTCCGCCAGCGGCTACAACAGTCTGGTGGCGTGCCCCTATCAATTCTTCGCCACACGCATGCTGGGCTTGTCCGGCATCGACGAACTGTCGGACATGCCGGAGAAACGCGATTACGGCGACTGGCTGCATCGCATCCTGGCGCTGTTTCATCAGACGCTGCAGGCACGTCATGTGCCGGTTGCTGAGCGCGCTGCATTGCTTGCGGAAATTTCCGATCGCGTCTTCGCGCAGGAGCTCGACAAGAGCGCCGCCGCACTCGGTTATTACGCACGCTGGCAGAAGGCGATGCCGGCCTATCTCGAATGGGTTGTCTCGCGTGAAAGCGAAGGCTGGCATTTCGTCCTCGGCGAGGAAAAATTCGAAAAAATACTGGCCTGGAAAGACGGCGAAATCATTCTGCACGGCCGCATCGATCGCATCGATGAAAATGCCGCCGGCGAACGCAGCGTGCTCGATTACAAGAGCACGAACCAGAATGCACTGCGCGACAAACTGAAACAGGGTGAAGATCACCAGTTGCCGTTTTACGGTCTGCTGTCCGGCATGCCGCTGGCGGCCGCGTCATATGTGCCGCTCGAGGCAAGCAAGGATCGCATCAGGGAAGTGGACGCGCCCGATTACGAACGCTGGCAACAGGCGCTCGCATTGCGCATCGCCGACAGCATGCACACCATCGCGCACGGCGCGCCGATGTCGGCGACCGGCCCCGAACCTGTCTGCCAGTACTGCGATGTGCGCGGACTGTGCCGCAAGGGAGCGTGGTGATGGACGGCATGCGCAATGCGCCGCGCGCTTATGAAATCAACGGTGAGCAGGTCGATGCCGTGCGCTTCATCGCGACCGCCTGCGATCCATCGCGCTCGGTCGTCGTCGAGGCATGTGCCGGCAGCGGAAAAACGTGGCTGCTGGTCGCGCGCGTCCTGCGCCTGCTGCTGGCCGGCACCGAACCGTCGGCCGTGCTCGCGATCACGTTCACGCGCAAGGCCGCGCAGGAAATGCACGAGCGCCTGCTGCAATTGCTGCAGGAACTGGCGCTGGCTTCGCATGACGATGTGATCAGGCTGTTGCGCGAGCGCGGAATACCTGAAGCTGCATTGCCGGAGATGTTGCCGATCGCGCGCGGTCTTTACGATCGCGTGCTGCGCAGTCCGCAGGCGCTGTCGATCGATACGTTCCACAGCTGGTTCATGAAGCTGATCCAGATCGCTCCGCTTGCATCCGGCGTGCCGCACGGTTACGCGTTGACGGAAGCAACCGGCGAACTGGCGGCGGATGCCTACGGTCGCTTCATGCAATCGGTGAATACGCCGGAAAATCGCCCTGTCAAAGAGGCGCTGATCGCCCTGTACGAACAGGTCGGCGATACGCGTACGCGCGATTTGCTGAATGCCTTTGTCGCGCGGCGTGCCGAATGGTGGGCGTCGATGCAGGCCGGCGCTGCGCCTCTCGACTGGCTATGCGAATTATGCGGTGCGGATGGCGAGGCAGATGCGCGATTGTCGTTGTGGAACGATGAACAGCTGTATGGCCGGATTGGCCGCGTCTCGTGGCTGCTCGGACAAGGGACTGCCGTGAACCAGAAGCGTGCAGTCGCGATCGAGAAGGCGCTGTCCGCCGGTGCGGCACTGGAAAATTTTTCGACTCTGGCAAATGAATTCTTCGATGGCGACGGCAAATCGCGCAAGAATCTGAAAACCAATAATCTGGCAAAGGCATTGCAGGACAATCTCGGCGACGATGGCGTAGCCGCATTCGAGGAAGAATTTGAAAACGTCGCGGATGTACTGCGCAGCATTCTCCGGCGCAGCATGGAACCGCTCGTCATCGCGCTCAATCGCGCCTTGTTTACAGTCGGCGCAGCCTATCTCGATATCTATCAGTCGGTAAAAGCCGAACAGCGCGTATTCGACTTCGCAGATCTGGAATGGCAGGCGTATCGCCTGCTGGCCAACGAGGAACATGCCGCCTATCTGCAGAGCCGGCTCGATGCGCGTTACCGGCATGTGCTGCTCGACGAATTCCAGGATACCAATCCTCTGCAGTGGAATATCGTGCAGGCCTGGCTCAAGGCCTACGGCGACGATGCAGCGCGTCCGAGCATGTTCGTCGTCGGCGATCCCAAGCAATCGATCTATCGTTTCCGCCGAGCCGAGCCGCGTGTGTTTTCCGCCGCGCGCGATGCGCTGATGGCACAAGGCGCGGCCTTCCTGCGCACCAACCAGACGCGGCGCAATGCGATCGCCATCGTCGATGTGCTGAATGCCAGCTTTGCCGGCAATCCGATCTACCAGCCGCAGACCACGCTTGAAAATGACATCGGTGCAGTCTGGCGCCTGCCGCTGGTGCAGCAGGAAAAAATGGAAAAGACAGCATGGTCGCCCGACCGGTTGCGCGATCCGCTGACCACACCGCGCGAAGAGGAAGAGGACGCGCGCCGGCTGGAAGAAGGCCGCGCAGTGGCGCAGGCCATCCTGCAGGCGCGCCTGCAACTGCCACATGCACGCTGGTCGGATGTCATGCTGCTGGTCAAGAAGCGCACGCATCTTCGCGCATACGAACGCGCATTGCGCGAGGCAGGCATTCCATTCGCCTCCGACAAGCGCGGCGGTTTGCTGGAATCGCTGGAGGTTGCGGATCTGATCGCCTTGCTGACTTTCCTGATCACGCCGCACGACAATCTCGCACTTGCGCATGTGCTGAAGTCGCCGATTGTCGGCGCCTCGGACGATGACCTGATCGCACTGGCATTGCAGCCGGAAAAAACATGGTGGTCGCGCCTGCAACGCGGCACGGCAGCGCACTCGCCGCCGGCTCTGCAGCGCGCAGTCGCCTTGCTCGAAGCATGGCTGGATCTTGCGCCGCGATTGCCGGTGCACGACTTGCTCGACCGGATTCTGCACGACGGCGATGTCGTCGCGCGCTATGCGCAATCCGTCTCGCCGCTGGTGCGTGGACAGGTGCTCGGCAATATCGAGGCATTTACCGAACTGGCATTGAATCTGGATGCCGGACGCTATCCAAGCCTGCCGAAATTCATCGATGCACTGCGCAGCCTGCAGAAATCCGCCGACAGCGATGCGCCGGACGAAGCTGATATCGATGCCGCGACGGATGCCGTGCGCATCATGACGATACACGGCGCGAAAGGGCTGGAAGCATCGATAGTCGTGCTGCTCGACGCCAATCACAGCGATGCCGCGCGCGACGATTACGGCGTGCTGTGCGAATGGCGGCAGGATCGCGATGCACCCACGCATTTTTCTGCATTCGGACGCAAGGCGGAACGCGGTATCGCGCGCGATCGCCTGTTCGATGAAGAGGAACAGCTGAAGACGCAGGAAGACTGGAACCTGCTGTACGTGGCGGCAACGCGCGCGCGCAACCTGCTGATCGTCAGCGGTGTGGCCGATGCGCGCAGCGGATCGGCGGACGGCATGGCCGAAGGCCGCTGGTATGCTCGCTTTCAGGGAGCCATGGAAATGCAGCCGCTGTCATCGTCCGCAGACGGCAGTGCGCACGGAATCGGCGACGAAACGGTATTCTCGCTGCCGATCTTCGATCCACCGTCGCTGCCCGCGCTTCCGGTCGATGTGGTAACGGTTTATTCGAGCGCAGAGATCGAAGAAGGCATCGCATTGCATGCGTTGATGGAACGATTGACCCAGCAGGCTGCGTGGCCGGTTGCGTTGCATGCGCCGGAACTGATTGCCCGATGGCTGTCGTGCCCGATGAATGTAGCGACGACGATCCATGCGCAGGCCGCCGCGATTCTGGCGCGGCCTGATCTTGCCCGCTTCTTCGATCCGGCGCAGCATCGATTTGCGCGCAACGAAATGGAAGTCATCACCGATGCCGGCGTGGCGCGTTTCGACCGCGTCGTGATGTTCGAGGACGAGCTGTGGATTCTCGATTACAAGCGCAAGCTGCTCGACATCGAACGCGCCGGCTATGAACAGCAACTGGCGCATTACCGTGTCCTGGCGCATGAGGTTTTTCCGAACGTCAGGATACGCACCGCCCTGATTACTACCGACGGAATATTGACGGAAGTGGATTGAATCGAAAGAAGGCGACTTCCATTCGGGCAGAACGCAGAAGCATCACGGTTGCATGTAAATGCAGCCGTTTTTTTGTTATTCACGTGTGAAACAGGTCGCGCAAAAAATCGTGTTCCGGTTTATATCCAGGGATTTGGCAATTCGGGACGGGCGCCTCACGGCGCGAAACGGACAACCGGAATCGGCGCAAGCGCCGGAAAAAGTCGACGCGAAATCCGGCAAGGCAAAGTGAGGAAACCGCATCACTTTGTTCCGCCAGTCCTTCCACGCCGGTTGACGAATACACATCTATTCGTCAACCGGCACGGATATTTTGCGCGCGCTGCCGTTTTCCACGTCATATATATGCAGTCGGCCCGCGCAGGCTATTGACTGCCATTCCTCTGCGCCACTATAGTGGCGGGATGATTTCCGACTTTCACGATCTTTCCGAAAAAATCAGCCAGCTGGCTGCATTGACCCAGTCGCTTCGAGGCGAAAACGCCGAATTGCGCCTGCGCTCGGTGGCGCTCGCGGCGGAAAATGCCGAACTGGCGCGCCGCATGCAGGAAGCGCACGAACGCGTTGCCGCCTTGCTGGAAAAAATGCCGGCCGCCCCCGAACAGGATGAGGAAGCAGCATGATTCAGCTCGACGTATCGATCATGGGCCAGGCCTACAAGCTCGCATGCAAGGAAGGTGAAGAAGACACCTTGCGCGAAACCGTTGCCTTTCTCGATGAAAAAATGTGCGCGATTCGCGACGCCGGAAAAATCAAGGGAACCGATCGCATCGCCGTCATGGCGGCATTGGGCGTGACGGCGGAACTGCTTTCCACCAAATCGCCGGAGGGTCCGCTGTCGGACATGTCGATGTTCGAGGTCAAGCAGAAAATTGCCGCAATGCATTCGGTGCTGGATGGTGCGCTCGCGCCGCAAGAGAATCTGTTTTAAATAACGACAAGTCTTCTCCTGGCGCGGCGATTAGGGTAGACTTCAATTCCCTGCCGTGTTCGCCATTGCCATAATTCCTTGAACCATTTATGCGCACCGGCCGCGGAATTTTGTTCGACGGGAGTGCGCGTCGCTAGTCCGATGAACCCGAAGTTGAACTAACTGCGGCCAACTTGAACCTCTTGGTTCAGGATGCCGGCAAAGCGGCACTGGCGGGGACTGATTTCAGAACGGCTGCATGCAAATGCAGCCGTTTTTTATTTGCGGGACGAATGTGCATCGGCAGGGCGACCATTGTCGCGGTGTCGCGGTGTCGCGGTTGCATCTCGTTTTATTCGCCATTGTCATTTATATTGGCGTTTTCCACTCCACGGTCCGCCACGCCATGCGCTATTGGTTGATGAAATCCGAACCCGGCGAAGTCAGCATCGACGATGCGCTGGCTGCACACGACCAGACTGTTCCCTGGACCGGCGTGCGCAATTATCAGGCGCGCAACTTCATGCGCGACGCCATGCAGGTCGGGGATGGCGTGCTGTTTTACCATTCAAGCTGTGCGGAGCCCGGCATTGCCGGCCTGGCCGAAGTGGCGAGCGCGTCTTACCCGGACGAAACGCAATTCGATCCGGAGAGTCACTACTTCGATCCGAAAGCCACGCACGAAACGCCGCGCTGGATGCTGGTGGATGTGCGCATCCGCAAAAAAACGCGGCTGGTTCCCCTGTCGGAACTGCGTGCCACGCCGGAACTGGCCGGCATGCAGATCCTGCAACGCGGCAATCGTCTCTCGATCACGCCTGTTACTTCTGCCGAGTGGCAATTCATCTGCACGCGCATGATGTAAAAAAGACGCACGCGATTGCCTGCAAGCCATCGCAATATGTCCGCGGCATGACACGGGTTACATCTGCTAACAAACTTTTCAGTTGCTCCCGCATAAAAAAATCCGTGTAAATTTTTCACGGTGAGGCGCATCGGTCTGTCCGCATTGCAGCAGGCGGGCACCACGTGATGCACCGTCATGGAACAACATTTTCATCACTCATTTCTTTTCGGAATAATTTTCCTCGCTGTTCCTCCAATAGAAGATTGGCGCACCTGCGTGCTTTGCGAGCGAATTTCATCGATCGATGAAATACATTCTGCCTAAAATTTAATCAATGTTATTCCGCATCAATTGCGTGCATGCACGTATTGGAGCAGTGCGTCATTTCACTTCATCAATCCATTTTTTCTCAATGAAATTCCGAGGAGAAACTTGTTCACAATTTCATTTCCGGGGTCATTTTTTTGTCACGGAACTTATTCAATGTTGCTCTTCTCTTAACGTGCACTTCGCATCCGCATTGCGAACAAGAGGTGTGATTGCAGGAACGATGGTCATTGTTCTGTAACACATTGCGGAATGAAACAGGCGTGGCATATCGGCGATTGCGCACGATGTCACACAGGGAAATGGTGAAAAATGATGAGGTTGATTTCGATTCGTTGCGATTTGCAATACGGCACACAGCATGCTTCGCGGAAAATCCGTTGCGATGTGAAGCGCCATGCATGCGTGCGCTGATACGGTCGCTCATCATGAATCCGTGTCGAAAGAATTCTCCATGCGCCCGGCGTGCATTGCCTTCACTGCCTCCTCTGTTGCATCGACTTCTGTTTGCGGCCGGCGCATTAAGCTGCGTGCCCGCGCTGGCGCTTGAGGGCGATACCTTCACACCTTATGTTTCATACGGCATCAATTACGACGCCAACCTGTTGCGCCAGCCCGATTCGCAGGGGAAAGAATCCGACAGATGGACGCGTGCAGCCGTCGGCGTCAAGATGGACAAGGAGATCGGCCGCCAGGAACTGACGGCTGACCTGTCCGCCAATCATTCCGATTACGATCGCTTCAACCAGTTCGACAACACCGGCAAGGAATTGCTGGCCAACTGGAAGTGGGTACTCGGCAATCAGTTCTCCGGCAATGTCGGCACCAGTTATTCCGAGGCGCTGACGCCGTTCGAGGACTACCGCAGCCTTGAGCCGAACATTCGCACGCAGACCAAGAATTATGCCGATGCGTCATGGCGTTTGCATCCGAGCTGGCAACTCAATGCCGGATACAGTCGATACGATCTGCGCTATGACCTTGAGTCGCAGCAACCGTCGGAACGCAATCTCGATATCTTCGAGACAGGCATCGACTATCTGGCGCGTAGCGGCAACAAGGTCGGCGTCGTGCTGCGTCACATCGATGGCGAATATCCGTTTTCGCCGATCAACACTTATGGCCAGAATGAAGTGAAGGCCAAGGTCGACTGGCAGGTGACCGGCAAGACCTTCATCCAGTTTCTCGGCGGTTGGTCCAAGCGCGAATACGACGTCAATCCGCAGCGCGATTCCAGCCTGCCGAGCGCGCGCGTGACAGCGTACTGGAAGGCCACGAACAAGACCGCCGTTTCGCTCGGCGCTTGGCGCGAGATCGGTGCGACCGACGATCTGGCCGCCAACTATGCGCGCAATCAGGGCGTGAGCCTCGCATCGACATGGGATGCGACCAACAAGATCAGCGTGGATGGCCTGATCATGACCGAGAAGCGCGATTACAACGGCGTCTCGGTGATTGCCGGCTTGGCGCCGCTGGACCGCGCGGACCGTTATCACAATGCGGTGTTCGGCGTGACGTACAAGCCGACCCGCCACTGGCGCATCCGCGCTTCCGTGTTTACGTCCAAGCTGGATTCGAACATTGCGTCGGAATCCTACAGTACCGACGGCATTCTTCTCAATACGCGCTATGAATTCTGACATCAGCCAAATCAAGTATCCGGCGGATATCCCGGTGCGCAAGTTCTACCGCCGTCTGTTCGATCCGTTGCTGGCCATCGGCTTGCTGTACCTGATCATCGTTTTGTCGGGCAAGGCATTCACGGCAAATCATGTGGTGCTGGCGATCCTGACGTTCTTCATCAGCTCGACCGTGTTCGGCTGGAGCGATCCGTGGCGCGATGCGCCGTCGGGCAACGTATTGATGATGGCAAAATCGATTCTGCTGGCGTGGCTGGCGGCGGTGCCGATGCTGGTGTTCTTCAGCTATGTTGCCGGCCTGTCCTCGCTGTTCTTCCAGCGTGAAATGCTGATCTGGCTGATCGCGACGCCGTCCGCCCTGCTGCTCGGGCAGATCGTGCTGCAGAAGGCAGGCTCGGGTTTGAGCCGCACGTCGATTCGTTCCGTGGTGCTGGTCGGCGTCAACGATCTGAGCGTGCGACTGGCGGAACGTGTCGATGAAAATCCCGATCTGCGCATGGAAGTCAGCGGCTTCTTCGACGATCGTGAACCGTCGCGCCAGTCCGAAGCGAACAAGGTGGCGCTGCTCGGCGGCATGTCGGATATCCCGGCATACGTGCGCAAGCACAACATCAATACGATCTTCATCAGCCAGCCGATTTCCGCGCAGCCGCGCATCCGCAAGCTGCTCAATGAATTGCAGGACACGACGGCGTCGATCTACTTCCTGCCGGACATCTACGTATTCGATCTGATCCAGGCGCGCTTCGACAGCGTCGCCGGATTGCCGGTCGTGGCGATCTGCGAATCGCCCTTTACCGGCATCAACGGCATGGTCAAGCGCGGGAGCGACATCGTGCTGGCATCGGTGATCCAGTTTCTGCTGCTGCCGATCATGCTCGCCATCGCCATCGCGATCAAGGCCACATCGCCGGGACCGATCATCTTCCGCCAGCGCCGCTACGGCCTCGATGGCGAGGAAATCATCGTCTACAAATTCCGTTCGATGACAGTCAGCGAGGATGGTGCCAGCGTGGTGCAGGCGACGAAGAACGATCAGCGCGTCACGCGCGTCGGCGCGATCCTGCGTCGCACGTCGCTGGATGAACTGCCGCAGTTTTTCAATGTCCTGCAGGGGCGCATGAGCATCGTCGGCCCGCGTCCGCATGCGGTTGCGCACAACGAGCTCTACCGCAAGCAGATCAAGGGCTACATGCTGCGCCACAAGGTGCGGCCCGGCATTACCGGCTGGGCGCAGGTCAACGGCTATCGCGGCGAGACCGATACGCTCGACAAGATGGAAGCCCGCATTTCCTACGATCTCGACTATCTGCGCCGCTGGTCGCTCGCACTCGATCTGTGGATCATCGTGCGCACCGTGAAGGTCGTGCTGGCGCGCGACAACGCATATTGAATCCTGCCGCATCCGGCACATCGATCCGGCAAGACAGCAGCATAAGAAACCATGCAATGGAGCAAGCAATGAAAAAAACAACATATCTGATTCTGGCGTTCATCCTGTTCTGCAGCGGCCTGACTGGCCTTGCTTCGGCGGCGGACGTACCGCTCGGCCCCGGCGACGTGGTCAAGGTCAGCGTCTTCGGCAACGATGACCTGAAACTGGAAACACGCATCAGCGAAGCCGGCAGCATCACGTTTCCGCTGATCGGCGAAGTCAAGGTCGGCGGCCTGTCGACTGGCCAGGCGGAAAGCAAGATCGCCGACATGCTCGACAAGGGCGGCTTCATCCGCAATCCGCAAGTCAATATCCTGGTGAGCGAGATGCAGAGCCAGCAGGTCTCCGTACTCGGGCAGGTCAACAAGCCGGGACGTTATCCGGTTGACGGCAAGCGCAGCCTGACCGACATCATCGCGGTTGCCGGCGGCATGACGGAAGAGGCGGGCGATACCGTCGTGCTGGTGCGTACACGCGATGGCAAGACAACCAAGGACAAGATCGACATGGACGAATTGATGCGTTCATCCGATCCATCGAAGAATCCGCAACTGACAACCGGCGATTCGGTATATGTCGAGCGTGCGCCGCGTTTCTACATCTACGGCGAAGTGCAGAAGCCCGGCTCCTACAAGCTGGAACGCAACATGATCGTGCTGCAGGCGTTGTCGGCCGGCGGTGGCCTCAGTCCACGCGGCACGGAGCGCGGTGTGCGCATCAAGCGCCGCGACGCGAACGGTGAGCTGCACGAGATCAACGCCAAGCATGACGATCTGGTCAAGGCCGACGACATTGTCTACGTCAAGGAAAGTCTGTTCTAACAGATGCCCATCGAGAAAGCGAACCAGTCATGACACTCAGCCAAATCCTGCTCGCCCTGCGCGCGCGCCACCGCATCATCCTCCTGCTTCTGGCATTGACGGTTTGCACCGCCTTTGTCGTCAGCCTCGTGATGCCGAAAACCTACAAGGCGACGACGTCGCTCGTCCTCAATCACAAAGGCATCGATCCCGTCACCGGCGTCAACGTGCCGGCGCAACTGATGCCCGGCTACATGCCGACGCAGGTCGATATCGTCAACAGCAAGGCGGTTGCACTGCAGGTCGTGCATGACCTGAAGCTGGCCGACAATCCGGCCGTCAAGGAAAAATTCGACCGCATCGAACACGGCGAGACCACGATCCAGGACTGGCTGGCCGATGGCCTGCGCGGCAGCCTGAAAGTCGAGCCCGCACGCGAGAGCTCGGTGCTGAACATCACGTTCTCCGGCGACGATGCGCAATACGTGGCAATGGTCGCCAATGCATTTGCCTCGGCCTATCAGCAGGTCAGCGTGCAGTTGAAGGTCGCCCCGGCGCAGAAGGCCACCGACTATTTCAACGCGCAGATCAAGCAGTTGCGCGACAACTTCGAAAGTGCGCAAAACAAGCTGTCGGCTTATCAGAAAAAGAACAACATCTTCAGCAGCAACGATCAGCTCGACGTGGAAACGGCGCGGATGAACGAACTGTCAAGCCAGCTTGTGGTGGCGCAGGGACTCGCGATGGAAGCGACTTCGCGCCAGCGCCAGGTAAAGGGTAATGCCGCCAATTCGCCGGACGTACTGAACAACCCGCTGATTCAGTCGCTGAAGTCGCGCCTTGCCGAAGCCGAAGCCAAGTTCGCGGACGTATCGGCACGGCTTGGCAGCCGTCACCCGCAGTACATCGCCGCCAAATCGGAAGTCGATCAGGTGCGTTCCAGCCTGAACCAGCAGATCGGCCTTGCATCGCAGGGTCTTGCCGGCAACGCACGCATCCAGCAGCAGCGTGAGTCCGAAGTACGCGCCGCACTGGATGCGCAGAAGGCCAAGGTGCTGCAGTTGAACAGTGCGCGCGATGAAATGAGCGTACTGGCCAACGAAATGGAAAGCGCCAAGAAAGCCTACGAAACCGCATCGCAGCGCCTGACACAGACCAGCCTCGAAGGGCAGTCGACGCAATCGGATATCTCCGTGCTGACGGCTGCGACCGCGCCGCTCAATCCGGCCGGTCCACGCATGTTGCTGAACCTGCTGGTGGCGCTCGTGGTCGGCACGATACTCGGCATCGGCGCCGCCATCGTGATGGAACTGCTCGATCACCGGATTCGTTCGACGGACGACCTGACCAGGCTGTATGGCCTGCCGCTGATCGGCGTCATCGAGAAATCAAAAGTCGTCAAGACGCGTCGCGACAATGCGCCGCGCCTCGGACCGCCACTGGCCCCGGCGTGACGATCGCAATGGATGTTTGAAAACAACAGGACTGGAAACAACATGATCAGATTATCGAATCAACTTCAGGATGCCGCCAAGCTTCGTTATCAGGAAGCGCCGCGGCTGACCAGCGGCCAGATCGGCAATATTCTGGTCGATAGCGGCCGCCTGACCACGGACGAAACGGAACGGATCCTGCAGGAGCAGCGCACCGGACGCCAGCGCTTCGGCGATGCGGGCATCGCGCTCGGCCTGCTGACGCCGGCGGATATCGATTTCGCGCTGTCGAGCCAGTTTGCCTATCCGTATCTGCTGCGCGGCAAGAGCGCGGTCAGCGAAGAGCTGATCGCGGCCTACGATCCGTTCAGCAAGCAGGTCGAATCGCTGCGTGCATTGCGCAGCCAGCTGGTGATGCGCTGGTTCGGCGCCGGCGAAGGCCGCGCTGCGCTGGCGGTGACCAGCGCCGAGCGCGGCGACGGGCGCAGCTATATCGCGGCCAATCTCGCCGTGCTGTTTTCGCAATTGGGGCAGCGCACGTTGCTGATCGATGCGGACATGCGCAATCCGTATCAGCACAGATTGTTCGGCATCGAAAATCGCAGCGGGCTGTCCGCCATCCTGTCGGGACGCGCCGGCATCGACGACGTGCAGCGCATCTCCGCGCTGGTCGACCTGTCGGTCCTGCCGGCCGGTGCGATGCCGCCGAATCCGCAGGAATTGCTGGGGCGCGTGGCGTTTCCGCAGATGCTGCGCGATTACGCAAACGAATACGATGTCATCCTGATCGATACGCCGCCGGATCGCGAATTTGCCGATGGACAGATGGCGGCGGCGCGCGCCGGTGCGGCCATGGTGGTCGCCCGCAAGGATGCAAGCCATACCGGAGCGGTCGGCAACCTGATCGATTCGATGAAGCACGCAGGCGTGATGGTGGTCGGCGCCGTGTTCAACGACTACTGACGGTGGACAGCATGCGACCGGATACCGATCACGACACCCTGAGCGCGGAGCTGATGGCGCGGCATGACGTGCTGGTCGGGCTGATCGGCGACGCGTCGTTTCATTACGTCGATATTCCGACGCACGGCAATATCGGCGATCTGCTGATCATGCACGGCACGCTGGCATTCTTCCGCAAGAAGCGCCTCAATCCAAAAACGATTGCGCCGTATTTTGCGTTCGATCCGCGCTGGATTGCGCCGGGCGATGTCATCGTGTTCCACGGCGGCGGAAATTTTGGCGACCTGTATCCGTATTTCCAGGAACTGCGCGAACGCATCGTGCGCTCGCATCCGCATAACCGCATCGTCGTATTGCCCCAATCGCTGCATTTTTCCTCGGAAGAAAAAATGCTGCAGTCGGCGAGCCTGTTCCGCACCCATGGCGATGTGCATGTGTGCGTGCGTGATCGCGTGTCGCTGCGCATGGCGAAGAATTTCACCGATCACGTTCACCTGCTGCCGGACATGGCGCATCAGCTTTATTCGCTGCCGGCCACGCAGAATGCAGCGCACGGCACCTTGCGCATCAGTCGCATCGATGACGAAAGCTGCCAAGGCGATGCGTGGGCCGATACCGCGACTGCGCAGCAGATCGACATGCAGACCGACTGGCCGCAGTTCGTCGGCGAGCGTGAAGGACGCATCAATCTGTTTCGCCGTGCGATCGGCGCGTTCTACCGGCGCGGCATGGGGCGTCCCGCCAATCGCATCCTGTCATGGCTGTGGATCATCTATTCCGGCTGGCTCGTGGCGGATGCCGCGAAGCTGTTCGCGCGCCATCAGTTGATCGTGACCGACCGGCTGCACGGTCATATTCTCGCCTGCCTGCTGAGCAGGAAAAACATCGTGCTCGACAACAGCTACGGCAAGAATTCGCGCTACGTAAGCACATGGACGTATGCAAGCGAATTGGTCACGCTGCAGGGAAATCCGCACGACGCGCTTTCGCCTGCCGCCGCGCATTACGGTTTTGCTGCAACGGCTTCCGGCCGCGACGGTGACGCCCCCATCAATCAATCCGTCGGCATTGCGCCGGCGGCAATCTAGAGGAGCGAACATTGGCGACGATAGACGTGTTACTGCCGGTGAAGAACGGCATCGATTTTCTCGAGCAGTCTCTCGACAGCATTTGCGCACAGACCTTCAGGGATTGGCGTCTGCTGGTTCTCGATCACGGTTCGACCGACGGCAGCCTGGAGATGGCCGAGGATTATCACAAACGCGATCCGCGCATCGAGGTACACAGTTTTCCCGATGCGGAAGGATTGGCCGGTCTGCTCAATTGCGGACTGGAGATCGCCGATTGCAAATATGTGATGCGACATGACGCCGACGATGTCTGCTTCGTCGACCGGATGGAGATCATGCTGGCCGCGTTCAAGCGCCAGCCGGAATGCATCGCGATCAGTGGTCAGTCGGAAGTGATCGACGGCACGGGTGCGATAACCGGCGCGATCAAGATGCCGATCGGCCGTCATCGTGTTGCCGCCGCCGCCTTCTTCCGCAATCCGATCACGCATCCGGCATCGATGATGGATTTCTCCGCCGTGCAGAAACTGGGCGTGCGTTACGGTGCCGATTTCCTGGACGTAATGCCGGCCGACAAGCGCCTGCAGGTGAACGCGCTGGCGGAGGATTACTTCATGTTCGGGCAACTGGCGATTCTTGGTAAATGCACGAATGTGCCGTCGCGCCTGATCCAGTATCGCTGGCATGGCAGCAACGTCAGTGCCACGCGTTTCCGCGATCAGGTCGAGGTGTCGCTGACGATTTCGCGTTACCTGGCGCGCTCGTTCTGCACGATGCACAACCTGCCTTACTTCGATCCGGCGCCGTTCTGCAATCACGGCGGCATTCTGTTCGACGTCAACGGGCAGACCGATTTCGCCGATGCATTCGAATCGATGGCGACCACATTGCGGCGCGGCCTCGGCCCGTCGGAAGAACTGGAGCGCGAGCTGAAGTTCAGGAAGATGGCATCGACGCGCAACAATGCGCATCTGCTGTGGCGCTACTTCCGCTTCCAGTCGCGCAACGCGCCGGAGACCGGCGAATGGAATGCCATCCGCTCGTGGCTGATCCGTCATCTTCCAGGCAAGCCGCGCATGAGCGTCAGCGGCGAGCTGGCGGTTTGATCATGCCGTCCGATCGCACAGGGCCGGCGCATGTACGCTGAGCGCACCATCGCCGGCGATACCGGCCGCACGCGCGGGATTCCCGGCGGCTCCAATGCGTATGTGGTGGCGGGCATCATCGTGCTGGCATTGCTGGCCGGCGTGATCGTGCCGTTCTACGCCGATGCCATGGATTACAAGTTTGCACGGTTGCTGGCGTTGCCGGCATTCCTGCTGTTCGGCTTCCTGCTGCTGTTCAATCGCCTGTTCCTGCTGGCGCTGATCATCGTGTTCCGTTCGGCCGGGGACATCATTCTCGACAGCACGCGCTTTTCGGTCGGCGGTTACGAAACCGGTGTCGGCGGCCTGATCAATCTGTGCGTGATCCTGCTGGCCTGCATGCTGGTGATCGAAAAACCGCATCTGCTGCCGAAGAAGACGCTCACCGCATGGCTGCCTTTCCTGCTGGTGGTGACATGCGGCGTGGCGATGTCGCCGGAGAAGGGCGATGCGATCCGTACGTGGCTGACGCTGCTCTCTTATTTTGCGATGTTTGCGATTGCTTTTTACTTCGTGCAGTCGGCGTCGGATTTCCGGCGTTGCGTGAAACTGGTGCTGTGGTCATCGGCGATTCCGGCGCTGTATGCGCTGGTCGATATCGCGATGAACAGCGGAGCCGGCGGCGCGGAAGGCTTTCGCCTGCAATCGACGTTCACGCATCCGAACATCATGGCGTTCTACCTGATGCTGATCATTCCGCTGACGCTGTTCCTGCTCAAGGATAAAGAGACGAACCTGAGCAGCGCCGGTCGCATCGGACTGGCGCTGTACATGGTCTATCTGCTGGCGTTGCTGGTGCTGACGCAGACGCGCAGCGCGTGGCTGGCGTGCCTGCTGATCTTTGTTGCGTATGCCTTGTTCTTCGAGCGGCGCTATCTGGTTTACCTGATGCTGCTGCCGGTCGTCGCGCTGCTGATCCCTGAAATCCGCGATCGCCTGGTGGATCTCGGCAGCGGCAACGAGGCGGTCGGTTATGCAAAACTGAATTCGTTTGCATGGCGGCTGTCGATCTGGGAAGCAGGGCTGGAATGGATGCATCCCGGCAATTATCTGTACGGCTACGGCGTCGAGGCTTTCCGCCATTATTCCCAGGTGTTTTTCCCGGCGGCCAACAAGATGAGCTGGGGCGCGCATAACGTGTATGTGCAGTGGTTCTTCGATGCAGGTGCGATCGGCCTGTTTGCCTATCTGTGGCTGTACGGGCGGGTGATGGGTTTCATCGGATCGCTGGTGCGGCGTGACCGGCTGGTGGCGTTCATCGCGATCGCGGTCGTGATCGCATATCTGGTGGCATCGTCGTCGGACAACATGTTCGGCTATCTGGTCTTCAACTGGTATTTCTGGTTCACCATCGGTGCCGCCTGTGCGCTGGCGATGCGTACCGATGCAAGGCGCGAGGCACCTGCCGCCGGGGCAGGAAAATGAGCGCGATTCCAAGACTGGAGGCGCTGGACGGCTGGCGCGGCATCAGCATCGTGTGCGTGCTGATCGCGCATCTGCTGCCGGCCGGGCCGAAGGTGCTGCAGTTGAATGCGATGTTCGGATTGCTGGGGATGTCGCTGTTCTTCACGCTGTCCGGTTTTCTGATTACCTCGTTTCTGTTGAAGAATCCATCCACTGCCGATTTTCTGGTGCGGCGCTTCTTCCGCATTCTCCCGTTGGCGTGGCTGTATCTGGCGATCGCGCTGGGCCTTGCGGGCGCATCGTCCGATACGTGGTTTGCGCATTACCTGTTCTACGCCAACCTGCCGCCCAAGCATCTTGTGGAACTGACCGATCACATCTGGAGTTTGTGTCTGGAGATGCAGTTCTATGTCGGCATCGCGCTGATGTTCGCGCTGTTCGGCGTGCGCAGCCTGCTGCTAATTCCGCTGATCGGCCTGGCGTTTACGCTGCTGCGCGTGGCGGACGGCGTGTACGCATCCAGCGTCAGTTATTACCGCATCGATGAAATCCTCGCCGGCTGCACGCTGGCGCTGATTTATCACCGGCGCTTCGATCCGCGCCTGCTGGAATGGATGAAGAAGATTCCGCAATGGCTGCTGCTGCTCCTGTTGCTGGTTTCCTGCCACGAGCAGGGTGGCGCGCTGAATTATCTGCGGCCGTATCTGGCGGCGCTGCTGGTCGGCACGACGATCGTCAATCCGGACAGCCGGCTCTCGACCCTGCTGGACAATCGCGTGCTGTTCTATCTGGCGACCGTGTCGTACGCGCTGTATGTGATCCATCCCCTGCTGGCGCATGGCACATGGCTGGGAAGCGGCGACGTGATCGTCAAGTATCTGAAGCGTCCGCTGCTGTTCATCGTCCTGTTCATCCTCGCGCACCTGTCGACCTTCTACTACGAGCATTGGTGGAATACGAGCGGCAGAAATCTGGCCAACAAACTAAGGCCGCGCGCGGCGTGACCGACAGGAGAACAGACATGCGCTACATCCATCGTCATTCCGTTGCCACTGCATCGCTGCTGTTTTTGATCGCCGGCCTGATCACCGGCGTCGCCGCATCCACTGCGCATGCGCAGGGAGGTACGCCGCAATGGAGCACCTATCAAAAACTGTTCGCACCGACATCGCCATGGAACAGTCGTCCGGTGAATCCGTCGTTCGGTGATTTCGTGATTCCGAAATCGACCTATTCTCCGGGCGTGGCCGGCGGCGAGTGGTCGACCGGCGTCTTCCTCGCAAAAGAAGGTGATGCCCCGGTGACCGTTACCGGCTTGCCGAAATCGAAAGGCTTGTGGGATCCGGATGCATCGGTAACTCAGGACGTGACGATTCCGCGCTGGCCGGCCGATGTAAAGGCGGCAACGGCCAGCGATGGTCACGCGGATATCGTCGATCCGGTGACCGGCATCATTCACTCTTTCTGGCAATTGAAGCAGATCAACGGCAAATGGGTTGCCGCGCAATACGCATGGTCATCACTTGCCGGTCGCGGCTGGGGCGATCCGGCACATTACTTCCAGGGATCGCGTGCGGCCGGCGTGCCGACTTCCGGTGGCCTGATTCGCAAGCATGAGATCGACGACGGCGACACGATGTATCGCCATGCATTGGCGATGTCGCTGACCTTCACCGGCCTGTCGTCGAAGCCGACGTACATCTATCCGGCAACGTCTGCCGATACCAGCGCAGCGACAGCCAATACCGGCCGAATCCCTGAAGGCGCATTGATGATGCTGCCGCCAAATTACGACACGCAGAAAATCGCCAGCCCGGCCTTGCGCAAAGTGGCCGAGACGCTGAAGACCTATGGCGCGTATGTCGTCGACCGCAATGGCGGCACGCCGTTCTTCATCTATGTGGAAAACGGTGCGAGGTACGACCTGCATAACGGTGGATGGAACAAGGCCGTGGCCGACGATCTGGATCGCATGCGTGCGGCATTGCGACAGGTCGTTTCGACGCAAGGCTGGCTCGACGGCAATGGCAAGCCGTTTACGCCGCCGATGAAACTCAACCTGCTGTCGATGCGCGGACCGTGGCAATTGCAGGCCGGTTCGCCGCTCGGCAATTTCGATACGTGGCAGCAGGCGGTCGTGTTCCCTGCATCGCCCACACGCGTAACGCAGGTCAACTATTCATCGCGCGGTTTGCAACCGGTCTTGTGGGCGCTGCCGCAGATCGGCAAGAACTATCGCATCAGCGCGATCACCACGGGCGGTGCGAAGTTGCGTTTTCAGGTGCGGGACAAATCCGGCCTGCCGTTGTATTTCGACAGCGGCGAGCTGGCAAATGGCGAATCGAAAAATTTTGCATGGCCGGCACCGAATACCGTCATCACCGTGTATGCGATCAGCGGCGTCAACACGCCGTCCAGCGTGCGTGGCGAACTGTTGATGCAAGACTAGAAAGGGCATGGCGCAAACGTGACACGAGATAGTGACTGGGCAGCCGATCTGCAGCGTTACGGATTGCGCCGCCCGTTTCTGAAAGAGCAGTCGATCTGGGCGCTGTGGGTTTATCGCTTTGGTCGCCGCATCGATCGTCGGCCGCATGGCTTGCTGAGGCGTGTGTTGACGACGTTCTACTGGCTGCTGTTCCGCCTGACGGAAACGGTCACAGGTATCAGTCTGCCGAAGTCGGCAGCGATCGGACCGGGTTTGCGGATCTGGCACTTCGGTGGAATTTTTCTGCATCCGGCGACGGTGATTGGTTCCAACTGCACATTGCGCCAGGGTGTGACGATCGGCAACCGCGAAGAAGGCGGTGCGGTACCGGTGATCGGCGATGACGTCGAGTTCGGCGCCTACGCGCAAGTGTTGGGCGACGTGCGCATCGGAGACGGTTGCCGTATCGGCGCGATGTCGGTCGTGCTGTGCGATGTGCCGGACGGCGCGACAGCGGTCGGCGTGCCGGCACGAATTGTATTGAAGAACAACGTATCGAACATCAAAACGAACATGGCTGCTGTGAATGGAAGATGAAAAGCGGCCGATAAAAGTGGTCCATGAAAGTAGCCGGATGAAAGGAAACGGTAGAACCATGCACATTGCGTATCTGATCAATCAATATCCGAAAGTCAGCCACAGCTTCATCCGGCGCGAAATCCTTGCGCTCGAGCGGCAGGGCATCGACGTGCAGCGTATTGCGTTGCGTGGCTGGGAAGGCGATCTGGTCGATGAAGAGGACTTCATCGAACGCACGCGCACCCGCTACATTTTGCAGGACGGCATGCACGGTTTGTTGCGTTCGATGGTGACGATGGCGATGGCATCGCCGGGCCGTTTCTTCGCCGGCCTGCGTCTTGCGCTGAAGATGAGTCGGCGTGCCGACCGGCCGTTGCCGTATCACCTGATCTATCTGGCGGAGGCGTGCCGCATCGCCGAATGGCTGCGCGATACGGATGTCACGCATCTGCATGCGCACTTCGGCACCAATTCAGCGGAAGTGGCGATGCTGGCGGCAACGGTCGGCGGCTTTCGCTACAGCCTGACGATCCACGGCTCGGAAGAGTTCGACAAGCCGGAATTCATCGGCCTCGGTGAAAAGATCCGTCGCGCATCCTTTGTCGCTGCCGTCACCTCGTACTGCCGCAGCCAGTTGTATCGCGCGGTCGAACATGCGCACTGGGGCAAGATTCACGTCGTGCATTGCGGCGTGGAACCGGCTTTTCACAACGTCGCCTCCGAAGCAGTCGTGTCGCGCCCGCGTTTTGTCTGCGTCGGACGTCTGTGCGAACAAAAGGGACAGCAATTGCTGGTCGAGGCAGTCGCCTTGCTGGCGAAGAAAGGTGTCCGCGTTGAACTGGTGCTGGCAGGTGACGGCGAAATGCGCGGCGAAGTGACGGCGATGATCGCGCGTCACGGCCTGCACGATCAGGTGCGTATCACCGGCTGGATCAGCGGTCAGCAAGTGCGGGATGAATTGCTGCAGTCGCGTGCGATGGTGATGGCAAGTTTTGCCGAAGGTCTGCCGGTCGTCATCATGGAAGCGATGTCGCTGCGCCGCCCGATTCTGACCACATGGATCACCGGCATTCCGGAACTGGTGCGTGAAGGCGAAAGCGGCTGGCTCTATCCGCCCGGCTCGATCGATGAACTGGCAGCTGCGATGGAGCGCTGCATCAGTACGCCGGATGCAGAGATCGCGCTGATGGGTGAACGTGCACGCACGCGCGTGCTGGAACGTCACGACAGCGACCGCGAAGCGGCCAAGCTGGTCACGCTGTTCCAGCAGGCCGAACAGGACAGCATCGTCGAACGCACCGCGCAACGCATGGCGGAGGCTTACCGATGATAGAGATGGAAATCACCTTGCTGGTGCTACTCGCCGTTATCGCGATTCCGGTGCTGGTGTTGCTGGTGCAGGCGGTGGTGGCTGCATCGACCGTGCGCTATCCGGTGACCATGATCGGCCGCCGCCCGCGCGTCGCGGTGCTGGTGCCGGCGCATGACGAGGCGCAGGGCATTGCGGCCACCGTCACACTGATTCGCAGTCAGTTGATGGAAGATCAGGGGGATCGCATCGTGGTCGTGGCCGACAATTGTTCGGACGCGACGGCATCGGTTGCCGCTGCGGCCGGTGCCGCCGTGCTCGAACGTCGCGACGAACGCAAGCGCGGCAAGGGCTATGCGCTGGACTACGGCGTGCGCTATCTGGCCGACGATGAAAACGGCAGTCCGCCGGATGCCGTCATCTTCATCGATGCGGATTGCATCGTGCTGCCGGGTTCCATCGATCTGTTGGCACGCATGGCGATGGCTTCGCAGCGCCCGGTGCAGGCGCTCGACCTGATGCGTGCACCGCGCGGCGCCAGCCTGAAACTGCGCATCGCCGAATTTGCATGGGTGGTGAAGAACCGCGTACGTCCGCTGGGTTTTCATCGCATGGGATTGCCGTGCCAGTTGATGGGCACCGGCATGGCGTTTCCGTGGCCGCTGATCGCCACGGCCGAACTGGCGACCGGCCATATTGCTGAAGACATGAAACTCGGCATCGACATGGCGAAGCGCGGCATGCCGCCGCTGTTCTGTCCCGATGCCTGCGTGGTCAGTTACTTCCCGGTCGGCGATGCGGCGGCGCGCATGCAGAGAACGCGCTGGGAACACGGTCACATGAGCATGATCGCCGGCGAAGGCCTGCCGTTGCTGATGCATGGCGTCGCGCGGCGCGACCGCATGCTGATCGCGATGGCGCTCGATATGTGCGTGCCGCCGGTGGCGCTGTTAACGCTGATCGTTCTTGGAACATGCGTGCTCTCGCTGCTGGCGTGGGCGGTGTTCGGTCTGTTCGCACCGCTGACGCTGGCGGCCGGCATTCTTGCGGCGCTGGCGCTGGCGGTCGGGCTGTCATGGTTGCGCTTCGGCCGGCAGATCGTCAGTTTCCGCGACCTGCTTGCCACGCTCGGCTACGCTTTCTGGAAGGTGCCGCTGTACCTGAAATTCTTTATCAGCCGACAGGTTGAATGGGTGAGGGCAAAACGCGATGCAGACTGATTCCGTATACCGCATGCCCGAAGAAACGGGCGGATCCACGCAGAACGTAGCGGCCTATCCGTTGCGCACAGATTTTCGCCGCGAGGTGTATTGCATCCTCGGCCTGCCATTCGATGCGGTGACGCTGTCGCAGGCGGTGGACAAAGTTGCCGGTTCGGCAGAGCGCGATGAACGCTGCTTCCTGTCCACGCCGAATCTGAACTTTGCGGTCGCCAGTCTCGCTGGCGGCGCGTTCCGCGATTCGGTGATTCGCAGCGATCTGTCGGTGGCGGACGGCATGCCGCTGGTATGGATTGCGCGCCTGCTGGGATTGCCGATTCCCGAACGTGTGGCAGGCTCGACCCTGTTCGACGTCTTGCGTACGCGGCGTCGTAATGACAATGCCGAACCGGTCTCCGTCTATTTTTTCGGCGGGCCCGATGGCGTGGCCGAATGTGCCGCGGACAAGCTGAATGCCGAACCGTCGGGTTTGCGTTGCGTGGGCCATTACTCGCCCGGCTTCGAGAGCATCGAGACCATGAGCGATGCGGCGATCATCGATCGCATCAATGCAAGCGGGGCGGATTTTCTGGTCGTCGCGCTCGGTGCGAAAAAAGGCCAGGGCATGGATAGAACGCAATCTGCCGCGTCTGCATGTGCCGGTTGTCAGCCATCTCGGCGCGGTCGTTAACTTCGTGGCGGGCACTGTCAGTCGCGCGCCTGTGTGGGTGCGGCAGATCGGCGGCGAATGGTTGTGGCGCATCAAGGAAGAACCGGCATTGTGGCGACGTTACTGGAACGATGGCGTGATGCTGCTCAGGCTGGTGATGACGCGCGTTGTGCCGTGTGCGTTGGCGACGCGCACGGTCCGCCGCGATTTCGATGCGATGGCGGCGGCGCGTGTATCGATCCGGATGCATGAGCGGCACTGCACCATCACGGCAAACGGCGCGTTGGGAAAAGGCAATCTGTCGGCCCTGCGCGAGGCATGCGAGCGCGCAACTGCGGAACCTTGCAACGTGCATGTCGATTTCTCGAAAGTGACGCAGATCGACAGCGCGTGCATCGGCCTGCTGCTGCTGTTGTATGGGCATCAGACGAAAACAGGCCGGCAGTTTCTGCTGCATGACGTTCGTTCCGGCGTCATGCGTACGCTGCGTTTGCATTGCGCAGATTATTTGGCCGGCGATTCGGCCGATGCGCATGTGCTGCGGGAAGAAGTCGTACTCCGTTGATCGTGTCGCTGATTTTTCTTGCAGGGACGATTGTAATTTTTACGTGCAATCGCGATGAAAATGCACGCAATATTTCCATGCGTGCATCGATCGTTCCTAAAAAATTTCCCATCAATAATTATTTACACACGTCATTGAAATGTCATCGAAACTTTGATGGCAAAAATGAACTTTGTATCGATTAGGACCTCTTTATAAAGGGCGTATTCATACGCGCAAACATGCAGTTTCTGGATTAAATAAAATGATGAAAATACTGGTAACAGGGGGCGCGGGTTATATCGGCTCGCATACTTGCGTGGAACTGATCAAGGCCGGTTACGAGATTGTCGTTGTCGATAATCTTTGCAACAGCAAATTGTCGGTTCTGGATCGTGTTGCCACGATTTCAGGTACGGTCATTCCTTTTATCGAAGCAGATATTCGCGATCGTGCAACGCTGGACAGGATATTTGCATCCGGCCGATTCGATGCGGTCATGCACTTTGCCGGATTGAAGGCGGTCGGCGAATCGGTCAGCGAGCCGATGCGCTATTACGAGAACAATGTCGAAGGCAGTCTTGCCTTGTTCCAGACGATGGCGGCGCACGATGTGAAGACGCTGGTCTTCAGTTCGTCGGCAACGGTCTACGGCGATCCGGCGACGGTGCCGATCGTGGAAGATTTCCCTCTGTCCGCAACCAATCCCTACGGTCGCAGCAAATTGATGATCGAGGAAATGCTGCGCGACATCGCGGTATCCGATCCGTCTTGGCGCACAGCGCTGCTGCGCTACTTCAATCCCGCCGGTGCGCATGAGAGCGGCCTCATCGGCGAAGACCCGAACGATATTCCGAACAATCTTTTCCCGTATGTGGCGCAGGTCGCGGCGGGACGACGGCCGATACTGTCGGTATTCGGTGACGACTATCCGACCGATGACGGCACCGGCGTGCGTGATTACATTCACGTCGTCGATCTGGCAATCGGCCATGTACGCACAATGAACAAGCTCGTGCGCGGCGAACCCGGCGTGCTGACCTTCAATCTCGGCACGGGCTGCGGCAGCAGCGTGCTGCAGATGGTCAAGGCGTTCGAGCGTGCAAGCGGACGAAGCATTCCCTACAGGATCGTGGCAAGACGGCAGGGCGACATCGCTGTCTGTTACGCCGATACATCGCTCGCCGAACGCGAGCTCGGCTGGCGCGCCGAACGCAGCATCGAACAGATGTGCGAAGACTCGTGGCGCTGGCAGTCCATGACGGAAGAGGCGCTGGCCTACGCGTGATCGCCGGGCGACCGCGCACCCATGCATTTTTCTTACCCATCATTTCTTCAACCATCAACACGAAACAGAAGGCCAACCATGAAAGCAATGATTCTCGCAGCAGGTAAAGGAACCCGCGTACAGCCGCTGACGTACGAACTGCCCAAACCGATGATTCCGATCCTCGGCAAGCCAGTGATGGAATATCTGGTCGAGCATCTCGTCAAGTACGGCGTGCGCGACATCATGGTCAACGTCAGTTACCTGCATCAGAAGATCGAGGATTATTTCGGCGAAGGCCAGCGCTTCGGCGCGCAGATCGGTTATTCGTTCGAAGGCTACATGAACGAAGAAGGTGAAGTGATGCCGCATCCGATCGGCTCCGCCGGCGGTATGAAGAAGATTCAGGAATTCGGCGGCTTCTTCGATGAAACCACGCTGGTCATTTGCGGCGATGCGCTGATCGATCTGGATATCAAGTCGGCATTGTTCGAGCATCGCAAAAAAGGTGCGATGGTCAGCATCATCACGAAGGAAGTGCCGCGCGAGAAAGCATCCGATTACGGCATGGTCGTCACTGATGATGAGGGGCGCGTGCTGTCCTTCCAGGAAAAACCGAAACCGGAAGATGCGCTGTCGACTTTCGCCAGTACCGGCATTTACATTTTTGAACCGGAAGTACTGGACCTGATTCCATCCGGCGAGCAGTTCGATATCGGCTCGCAACTGTTCCCGCTGCTGGTCGAGAAAAAGGTGCCGTTCTTTGCACAGAAGCGTTTCTTCAACTGGATCGATATCGGAAACGTGCGCGATTACTGGGCCGTGTCGCAAAACGTGATGAACGGCGAGCTCGCACACATGACGATGCCAGGCACGCAGATTGCCGACGGTCTGTGGGTTGGCCTGAATACGAGCATCGAGTGGGAAGGCACGACGATCGAAGGACCTGTCTACATCGGTTCCGGCAGCAAGATCGAAGCCGGCAGCACCATTGTCGGCCCTACCTGGATCGGTCACGGCAGCCAGATTTGCACCGGTTCGAAAGTGGAACGCAGCGTGCTGTTCGAATACACGCGCGTCTCGCCGGATTCGCATATTGAAGAGCAGGTCGTCTGCAAGGATTACTGCGTCAGCCGCGAAGGAAAAATGAAGCACGTTTCCGAATGCGTGCAGGATGTCTGGCGCGATGCGCGCGACCGTCGCAGCACAACACGCAGTACAACAGGCAATGGCACCGATGGTTCCGGCGGCTCCGACAGTTCCGTTGTTTCCATGACTGAGCGCAAACGCTCGGTCGGTGCCGCGTGAAGATTCATCCCGTCATTCTGTCGGGTGGGGCCGGAACCCGTTTGTGGCCGCTGTCGCGCGCCGCATTGCCGAAACAGTTGCTGCCGCTGGTATCCGGCCAGACGATGTTGCAGGAAACCGTATTGCGGGTCACAGGCCGTCCCGACGTGGCGGCACCGCTGATCGTCTGCGGTGAAGATCATCGCTTTCTGGTCGCCGAACAGATGCGGCAGATCGGCGTGACGCCATCTGCCATCATGCTCGAACCGCAAGGTCGCAATACGGCACCGGCCATCGGCGTCGCTGCCTATCGCCTGGCGAACACGGCAGGTCGCGATGCGTTGATGCTGGTGCTGCCGGCGGATCACGTGATTCGCGATGTCGATGCTTTCAACGATGGTGTGATGCGCGCGGTGCAGGCAGTCGGCGAGCATGGCCTGGCGACATTTGGCATCGTGCCGTCCTCTCCCGAAACAGGTTATGGCTACATTCGCCGCGGCATGGCCGTCAAAGGCGTATCAGGCTGCTATGCGGTAGAACAGTTCGTCGAAAAGCCGGATCTGGAAAAGGCGCAGCAGTTTTTGAAAAACGATCGCTATTCATGGAACAGCGGCATGTTCCTGTTCCGCGCCGATGCCTATTTAAGCGAGCTGGAACGTTTGCAACCGGAGATGGCCGCATGCTGCCGCAATGCGGTGCGCGATGCCTACAGCGATCTGTCGTTTTGCCGGCTGGATGAAGCTGCCTATGCGGCGTGTCCGTCGGAGTCGATCGACTTCGCCGTGATGGAACATACGCAGCAGGCCATCGTGGTGCCGGTCGACATCGGCTGGAACGATGTCGGCTCATGGTCTGCGTTGGCCGATGTGCAGGATGACGACGATCTGGATCGCAACGTGCTGCATGGCGATGTCTATACGGACCAGGTCAGCGATTCCTTCATTCGCGCAGAGAACCGTTTTGTCGCGGTCATCGGCCTCGACAACGTGGTCGTGGTCGAAACAAAAGATGCAGTGCTGATTGCCGACAAGAAGGACGTGCAGCGCGTCAAGCAGGTTGTCGATTATCTGAAGAACGAAAAGCGCAGCGAACATCTGACCCATCCGAAAGTGTATCGTCCGTGGGGATCGTATGAATCGATCGATGCCGGCGACCGTTTCCAGGTCAAGCGCATCACCGTCGATCCCGGCGAAAAGCTGTCGTTGCAGATGCATCATCATCGCGCCGAGCATTGGGTGGTCGTCACCGGCACCGCACGTGTTACCTGCGGCGAGACCGTCAAGCTGCTGACGGAAAACGAGTCGGTCTACATCCCGATCGGCACCACACATCGACTGGAAAATCCCGGCAAGATGCCGCTGCACCTGATCGAAGTGCAATCCGGTCCTTATCTCGGCGAGGATGACATCGTGCGATTCGACGATGTCTATCAGCGTGCCTGAAGCGTGTAGCGGGAGGCCGCGTTGAAAATGGAAAATTTCGTCAACAGAATCACCGTGCATCTGAGCGAAACGCGATCGGAAGGCAGGATCGTGCGCGTCGCCGCATTCGGCAACCAGCAGGTCTGGTGGGATATCGCCGGGCCCGACAGCGCCTTGCCCGCGCCGTTGCGTGTGCACGACCTTGCCGCAACCGCGCTGGTATTCGTGGCAATGCATCGCGGCGCGGATCTGCATATCGACGGCCCGGTCAGTTTGTCGCTGTTGAAGAACATGGAAGATCTGATTGCATGCTGGGTGGCGTGGCGTCCCGATCTGTATCGCACCATCCGCATCAGCGCGGCGCGGGAGGTGCCGGACGAGGCGATGTTGGCGTCGCCTGTTCCGCACGCCGTTGCCGCTTTCTCCGGCGGTCTCGATGCGTCGTTTACCGCATGGCGGCATGTGACCGGGCGCGCGGGACGGCGCAGTCATCATCTGCTGGCCGGCGTGCTGATCCAGGGTTTCGATATCGGGCTGGATGCGAACGCCGCGTTCGCGACGACGGTGGCATCGGCGGCCGATTCGCTGCGCTCGATCAACGTGCCGATGGTGACGCTGAAGACGAACTGGCGAGAAGCGGCATGCATCAACTGGGAAATGGAATTCGGCAACGGCGTGGCGACCTGCCTGCGCAACTGGCAGGGCAGCGCCAGCGCCGGACTGATCGGTTCCGACGAGGATTACGCGCGGCTGGTGTTGCCGTGGGGCGGCAATCCGATCACCTACACGATGCTGTCGAGTCGCGATTTCCAGATCGTCTATGACGGCGGCGAATTCATGCGCACTGAAAAAGCAGAAGGCATTCTCGACTGGGAAGCCGGCCTGCGCAATCTGCGCGTGTGCTGGGAAGGGCCGCTGACCGGCAGGAATTGCGGCCATTGCGAAAAATGCCTGCGCACCAAACTCAACTTCATGGCCATCGGCGCGGCGCTGCCCGAATCGCTGGCCGGACGACCGAGCGATGCGGATATCCAGAACCTGCGCGCCGGCAATCGCGCGCAACTGGTGTTGCTGGATGAAATCGTGGAAGTCGCCGGCAAACGCAACATAAAAGAATCGTGGGTACGCGCATTGAAAATAGCCATCGCCAAAAATCGCATGCGCAATCGATTCCCGCTCGCCGCCGCACTGAGGCGCGCACGGCATGCACTGAAGCGCAGGCTGGTATCGCAATGAAGAACATGCGCAGTGTGGTGCCGTGGGCGATTGTCGACAGCCTCGGCGTGGGACTGCTCGGCTTTCTGACACTGGGCATCATGACGCGCGTGCTGACGCCGGCCGATTTCGGCAGCGTCGCATTCGCGCAGGCCATCGTGCTGATGACGCAACTGGTGATCGCGCTCGGTATCAACGAAGCGCTGATCCAGCGCAGACCGATCGACATGCTGCATCTGGACAGCGCATTCTGGATGTCGGTTTGCCTCGGCCTCGCCGGTTTTGTGTTCTGCGCATGCATCGGCTTGTACTTCATTTATTTCATGGATCAGTCGCTGGTCGGCACGATCCTGATCATCGAAGGCACGGCCTGCATGTTCACCGGCCTGAATCTGCTGCCGTCGGCCATGCTCGATCGCAAGCTGCGCACCAAGGCGATTGCAAGACGCACGGTCGCCGGCAGATTGAGCTACTGCCTGGTTGCGATCGGGCTGGCGGTTGCGCATTTCGGCGTGTGGAGTATCGTCATCGCCGGCGTTGTGCAGAACCTGATCCTGACTGCGATTTTCTGGCGCGGACAGAAGCGCTGGCCGATGCGGCGATTCTCGATGCCGCATGCTAAACAACTGGTTGCATTCGGCTTCCCGGTCATGCTGGAAGGTGCGTTGTGGGCGTTTCTCACACGCGGCTTCAATCTGCTGATCGGCGCAATCCACGGCTTGACGGTTCTGGGGTTGGTCAGCGTTGCATTCAAGGCGACCGATGCGTTGTCGAACATCGTGGGCAGTGTGGCGGGACGCATCGGTCTTCCGCTGTTCTCGTCGATGCAGCAGGACAAGGAACGGCTGCAGCGTGCCTTCATGCAGGTCACGCAGATCATGGCGTTCGTATCGACGCCGATTTTCGTCGGACTGGCATTGACTGCGCAGTTATGGGTGCCGCTGCTGCTCGGCGATAAATGGCCGGATGCGATTCCGATGATCGTGGTGCTGTGCCTGGTGTGGGTGACCAGCTTCACGCGCATTTTCGTCAGTCCTTACCTGCGCGCACTCGGTCATCCGCGTGCGCTGCTGCTGCCGGGTTTGTGCGCGAGCATCTGCACGATCGCGGTGGTTTTCCTGACGGCCGATCACGCGCCGATCTACATCATCCTTGCGTGGTCATGCCGCGTCGCGGTGACGTATCCGCTGGGCCTGTATCTGTTGCGCAAACATGCGGGCATTCCGGTATTGCGGCAGCTGAAGCCGCTGGTCATGCCGTTCTCCTGCGCTGCGGCGATGGCGGTATGTGTGCTGGCGGTTCAGGCTGCGGTCGCCGATCGCGGTTTGCCGCTGGTGGTGATGCTGATGATTTCGATCGTGACGGGTGCAGTCAGCTATGCAGCGCTGGTGCTGTTCGTGCATCGCCGAAAACTGCCTGCGATGCTGGCAAGCTGGCGCGGCGAGGGTAACGGCCTGCGCGCGCGATAAAACGTCGTATGGGAAATCAAAATGCGATCGTCAAAAATCGTGCATGCGTTCCCTGATCTCCGGCGCATGATCGTTGCCGGCGAGCGCAATGGCCACGCGGACAATCCAGCTTTCGGTCGGCGCCGGCTTCATGGCCAGCAGCGGCAATAACAAAAGCAATGCCGCCGCCAGAAAGCCGTGGCGGAAAGCGATCGGCGGCTGGCGCCTGCAATAGGCAATGAAGGCGAAGCTGACTGCAAAGCCCAGCGGCAATCCTGTGACGACCTCCGATACCGAATGCACGCCGAGCACCAATCGCGACATGCCGATGGCGATGGCAAAGCCGATTCCGAACCAGAGTCCGGCGGCCTGGCTCAACGGCGAGCGCCGTTGCAGAAGCAGGTACATCACGGCCGGCATGATGGCGGCAGCGCGCATGGCGTGGCCGCTGAATCCCTTGAAGTCGATCGAGGCGATGCCGATGCCCCAGCCCGCATACGCGACCTTGGTCGCCGCGACGATGAACAATCCAAAGCCGAATAACAAACACCAGCGCAGACAGGATTGCCACGCACTCGCGCACAGCAGCCACGCTGCCAGAATGGCAGCGGCGGGAACGGTGAGATTGGTATCGGCGAGCCTGGTGAATAGATGCCAGAAATCCATGCGCCGTTATTTCACCTTGGATGTTTTTTTTGCGCTGACGGTAGCTGGCGCGCGCGCGGCCGGATAGACAGGCTTGCGGTAGGCGAGGATCAGCATCACGATGCCCAGCGCAATCAATGGCAGCGACAGCATCTGTCCGGCAGAAATCGTGATGTTCGCAAAGTGCACGTCATAATCCGGCATGCGGAAATATTCGGTGATGAAACGTCCGGCGCCGGACAGCAGGCAGAACATGCCGCCGACGGCCATGCGCGGCACTTCCCTGCGCGAGAAGGCCCACAGCAGCACGAATTCGATCAAGCCTTCCAGCGCCTGATACAGCGGCGACGGATGACGCGGCAGGTTGTCGACGTTCGGCCAAATCATCGCCCACGGCAGCGTGGCGTCGGCGATGCGCCCCGGCAGTTCGGCATTGATGAAATTGCCGATGCGGCCGAAGGCATAACCGAGCGGCACCATCGGCGCGATGAAATCCAGCACATCCCATGCGTTGCGTTTCTGCCGATGCGCCCACAGGCTCATCGCGAGAATCACACCGAGGAAGCCACCGTGGAACGACATGCCGCCGTTCCACACTTTGAATATCTCAAGCGGATTGGAGAAGTAAAACGCAGGATGATAGAACAGCACCTCGCCCAGACGCCCGCCGATCACCACACCGAGCACGCCGTAGAACAGCATGTCGTCGATATCCTCGCGCACCCATCCGGCGCGGGCGATATGCGGCTGTTTGATGCGCGCACGTGCCAGCAGGATGAACTGCGCAAAGGCGGCAAGGTACATCAGGCCGTACCAGCGGATGTGAAGCGGACCGATTGAAAGTGCAACCGGGTCGGGCATAGGATGAATCCACATGTTTATTTCTTTCGCAATAATTCAAGAAAGGCGTGCAGCACGGGCGAGGCATTGTCGCGGCGCCATGCCAATCCGGTTTCGACCATTGGCGTTCGGTTCGCCAGCGGTTTGTAGTCGACGCCAGGCCGCTTCAGGTTCGACACGGATTGTGGCACAAGCGCGATGCCCATGCCCGCCGACACGAGCCCGATGATGGTCTGCATCTGGATCGCCTCCTGCCCGATGCGCGGCGTCAGTCCGGCTTCGTGATAGCAGGCCAGGATCGCATCGTGCAGCGCCGGTGCAATCCTGCGCGGAAAAATGATCAGGGGCATATCGGTCAATGCCTGCAATGCCGCCGTCGATTTTCCGCGCAGGGACTTCAGTCCTTTGGGTGCGGCGAGAATCAAAGGTTCAGACAACACGGGCAAATAGTCGAGTTGCAGTTTTGCCTTGTCCGGCAGCGGCGGGATCAGCAGGCCGACATCGATGCGGCCCTGCATCAGCTCGTCGAGCTGCACATCGGTGGTGGCTTCGCGCAGGTCGATTTCCACCGCCGGATAGGCTTCGCGGAATTCGCGCAGGAACGGCGGCAACACGCTGTAATCGGCAGTCGAGACGAACGCCAGCGACAGGCGGCCGGAAGCGCCCGATGCCGCGCGCCGCATCAGATCCGGCAGGGCGGCAGCCTGCTGCAGGATGCGTTGCGCTTCCGGCAGCAGGACGACGCCGGCCGGCGTGAGGGCGACGCTGCGACTGGTGCGCAGGAACAGGGAGGTGCCGAGCTGCGCCTCCAGCGACTGGATCGCCTGCGACAGCGGCGGCTGCGTCATGTTCAACCGTTGCGCGGCGCGGCCGAAATGCATTTCTTCGGCAACGGTGACGAAATAGCGCAACTGTCTGAGTTCAATATTCATGGCATCGACCCGATTGACAGGATTGGTGTACAGGATTGATATGTAATATATATCAATCGTCATTGAATCATATATTTGACACGCAGGTGCTTGCAAGGCAATCTAGGCGCTCTTTTCAAGGATTTGCCCTCTCACCGGGCAGGCAATCGCCGCAGCCTGTATTGCGGCGAACTACCGATGCATTTTTCTGGAGTCATCATGGCATTCAATCGTCGTTCGAAAAACATCACGCAGGGCGTGTCGCGCAGTCCTAACCGCTCCATGTATTACGCAATGGGCTACGAGAAGGCAGATTTCGACAAGCCGATGGTCGGCGTCGCCAACGGCCACTCGACGATCACGCCGTGCAATTCCGGCCTGCAGAAACTGGCCGATATCGCGATCAAGACCGATCAAGGAATGCGGCGGCAATCCGCAAGTGTTCGGCACGCCGACGATTTCCGACGGCATGTCGATGGGCACCGAAGGCATGAAGTACTCGCTGATCTCGCGCGAAGTCATCGCCGACTGCATCGAAACCGCCGTCAACGGGCAGTGGATGGACGGCGTGCTCGTCATCGGCGGCTGCGACAAGAACATGCCGGGCGGCATGATCGGCAATGGCTGCGCACCAACGTACCGAGCATCTACGTCTACGGCGGCACCATCAAGCCGGGCAACTGGAAGGGCAAGGACCTGACCATCGTTTCCGCGTTCGAAGCCGTCGGCGAATTCACCGCCGGCCGCATGTCGCAGGAAGATTTCGACGGCATCGAACGCAATGCCTGCCCGTCATCCGGTTCCTGCGGCGGCATGTACACGGCCAACACCATGTCGTCGTCGTTCGAAGCGCTCGGCATGGCCTTGCCGTATTCATCGACCATGGCCAACCCGGACGATGAAAAAGTCGGCTCGGCGGCCGAATCGGCACGCGTGCTGGTCGAAGCGATCAAGAAGCGATCTGAAGCCGCGCGACATCGTCACCCGCAAGGCGATCGAAAACGCAGTCGCCGTCATCATGGCGACCGGCGGTTCGACCAATGCGGTGCTGCACTTACCTCGCGATCGCGCACGCGGCGGAAATCGACTGGACCATCGACGACTTCGAACGCATGCGCAAGAAAGTGCCGGTCATCTGCGATCTGAAACCGTCCGGCAAATACGTCGCGACCGATCTGCACAAGGCCGGCGGCATTCCGCAAGTGATGAAGGTGTTGCTGGATGCAGGCCTGCTGCATGGCGATTGCATGACGATCACCGGCCAGACCGTCGCCGAAGCATTGGCGAACATCCCATCGGTGCCGCGCGCCGATCAGGACGTGATCCACCCGATCAAGGACGCATTGTACGAACAAGGCCATCTTGCGATCCTGAAAGGCAATCTGTCGCCTGAAGGCTGCGTGGCAAAAATCACCGGCCTGAAGAATCCGGTCATCACCGGTCCGGCTCGCGTATTCGACGACGAATACACCGCAATGGACGCGATCATGGCGGAAAAAATCAAGGCAGGCGACGTGCTGATCCTGCGCTATCTGGGACCGAAAGGCGGCCCCGGCATGCCGGAAATGCTGGCGCCGACATCGGCCCTGGTCGGCCAGGGACTTGGTGAATCGGTCGGCCTCATCACCGACGGCCGTTTCTCCGGCGGCACCTGGGGCATGGTCGTCGGCCACGTCTCGCCGGAAGCATTTGTCGGCGGTTTGATCGGCCTGGTGGAAGAGGGCGATTCGGTCACGATCGATGCGCACAAACTGCTGATCCAGTTGAACGTGCCGGAAGAAGAAATCGCACGCCGTCGCGCCAACTGGAAGCAGCCTGCACCGCGTTACACGCGTGGCGTGCTGTCGAAGTTTGCCGCCTTGGCTTCGAGTGCCAGCAAGGGTGCCGTGACCGGTTGATCGGGAACGCGCTTCACACAAAAAAGCCGGACTGTTGTCCGGCTTTTTTATTGCGACAAGTAATCAGTGATACAGGATTTATTTCTTCAGCTTCTGTAATTCACTTGTCAGCGTCGCTTCGGACAATCCACCGACATGCGTGTCGACCAGTTGCCCGTCTGCCGAGTAATACAGCGTGGTCGGCAGGACACGAGTACGGAACGCCGCCATCAATGCGGAACCGGAATCGCCCACGATGCGATCTGTCGGAACATTCATCTGGTTGGCAAAGAACAGTGCTTCGTCAGGATCGCTGTCTTCGTTCACGAAGACGAACGCAATCTCCTTGTGCTGCTTCTGTGCCTTCACCAACAGTGGCATCTCGCGGCGACATGGCGGACACCAGCTCGCCCAGAGATTGATCACCATCGGTTTGCCATGCGCCAGTTCGCGCAGCGTCGTTGTCTTGCCGTTGAAGGTGGTCACTGTCGCGGCAGGCAAGGCAATTCCGGCTGCAAACGATTCAGCAGACGGCATGGCCACACTCCATGCGAGCAGAAAAGTCAGCGTGCCTGCCGCAAGCGGCGCGCGCAACGCCGGCTGCCGCCAGCCACGCCACGCAACCAGGACGCAGCCAGCCGCGATACCTGCAATCACATTGAAACCGCCGTCGCGAATATCCAGTATGGATAGCGGTGACTTCCAGTATTGGTCGAACCATACGGCAACAAAGGCAAGACGGGCGACGACGAATGAGATCAGAACGATCTGCAGCGAGGTATCGGTCACCCTTGTTTTTTTCCGTCGCGAGACAAGCAGCGCAATTGCCAGGGCGGCAAGAAGACAGACGAGAAAAAGAAGCTGCGTGGTCGCGATCGTGAAGATTCCAAAAGTCAGGCTGGTCATAGGCGATATAGGGTTGGTTGCAGGGGCGAAGTTGCACGGACCTGAGTAATTCGCCGGCAGTCGGGGTTTGGTTACATTTTTATTTCCTGAACCGGAGATTTTTCAAGGTAATGACTCCACCTGCACAAAACCAAAAAGCCGCTTTCTGAATAGTCAGAAGGCGGCTTTTGGTTACCTCATGCTCTTTGGTGCGAGAACTGTTTCGTGCGCATCAGGATAGATGAAGCGCCACTTTCGTTACGGATTCATATAGAGAGAAATTGCCGATACAGCGACGGCAAGGATCGTCAAGGCGAGCCGCCATTTGGCGTTCATGCGGCTTTTTCCGTCGCTATCGCATCCAGTGCCTTGGCCAGATTCGCCACGGTTCGTTCGATGTTGTGCAGCTTGTCCAGACCGAACAGTCCGACGCGGAAGGTCTTGAAGTCGGCACGTTCATCGCATTGCAACGGCACGCCCGCCGCAGTCTGCAAACCGACTGCGACAAACTTCTTGGTGGACTGGATGCCGTCGTCGCTGGTGTAGCTGACGACCACGCCCGGCGCCTGATAGCCTTCCGCCGCCACACTCTTGAATCCGCGTTCCGTCAGCAGTGCGCGTACCCGGTCGCCCAGTTCCTGCTGCTCTGCACGGACCTTGTCGAAACCGTAGTCTTCGGTTTCCTTCATCGTGTCGCGCAGGACCGTGAGCGCATCGGTCGGCATCGTGGTGTGATAGGCAACGTTGCCCTGCTCGTACGCTTCCATGATCTGCAGCCACTTGCGCAGATCGCAGGCGAAGCTGGTGCTTTGCGTGGATTCGATGCGTTCGCGTGCGAGTTTGCTGAGCATGATGAAGGCGCAGCCTGCGGAGCCGCTCCAGCCTTTTTGCGGGGCGCTGATCAAGATGTCGACGCCGGTCTTTTCCATGTCGACCCAGATGGTGCCGGAGGCAATGCAGTCCAGCACGAACAGGCCACCAACCGCATGCACGGCATCGGAAACCTGACGCATGTAGTCATCGGGCAGCAGGATGCCGGAAGCGGTTTCCACGTGCGGCGCGAACACGACAGCCGGTTTGCTTGCCTTGATCGTGGCAACGACTTCGTCGATCGACGCAGGCGCATAGGCAGCCTGCGCGGAATCGTCCTGTGGCTGAGCCTTCAGGATCGTGGTGCTGGATGGAATGCTGCCGGCTTCCAGAATCTGGGTCCAGCGGAAGCTGAACCAGCCGTTGCGAAGCACCAGACATGGCTTGCCGGTGGCGAACTGGCGCGCAACGGCTTCCATGCCGAAGGTGCCGCTGCCCGGCATGACGATGGCCGAGTGTGCGTGATAGACCTGTTTCAGGGTCCGGGAAATATCGCGCATGACGCCCTGAAAGCGTTGCGACATATGGTTGACCGCGCGATCGGTGTAGACGACGGAGTATTCGAGAAGACCGTCGGGATCGACGTTGGGTAATAGACCTGGCACGTTTGCTCCAGCAAGAATGAATCGAATTCGGCCTGACCACGGGTTGCCCGGTCAGGCCACAAAAGGCAAGAATTGCCGCAAAGGGGGAGATTTTACCTCTTCGAGGCCGATAGCCCCGGATTGTGCGTTGGCCAGCGTGCTGACGGCAGGAAGTGATGACGCCGGCTCGGTGTCCTAATGCGGTACCACTCTCACCGAAAACGCTTCATCGACAAAGAATCCTTCATTAAGGAATCCCGTCTCATCCTTGAATCCGAACCAGCTGAAATTCCCTTTCGGCTCGATCGTTGCAGAATCTTCCTGACCGTCACGGTTTGATCCAGCGTCTCCGCTTTTCCCCAACCCGTCAGTAACCGCTCAATTGTGAGCAATTGTTTGGCGCGATCTGTCAGGAAGATTATTTGAACGTCTTGTTGACGCGATCCTTGCGCGCTTTTTCCAGTTGCTCGTGCGCCTTGCGCTTGTCCAGCCCGAAAATGCGTTCGCCGAATTCGAACCAGATGAAGGCGACCAGGAACAATCCCGCGATCCACCACCAGGACAGGTTTTCCAGCAGGCTCACTTCCAGAAATTTCAGAACCGACAACAATACGATCACGATAATCAGCGGCATGGCATCTCCCTTTTCGGTGCAGCATAGGGCGAAAAAATATAATGGTCAATTGTCATCGCTGCGCCGGCGGTTCGCCTGCCTGCCTATTGTCACGGTACGAAAACACGGTAGAATAGTCGCGATCAATCCTCTGGAGAAAAGCATGAAGCGTTCCTTGTTGGTGTGTTTGGTGGCGGCTGCCGGCGTGTCGAATGTCGCGATGGCAAATGCCGATCTGGCAAAGGCGAAGAATTGCATGGCTTGCCATTCGGTGACGAACAAGGTGCTGGGCCCGGCCTTCAAGGATGTGGCCGCAAAGTACGCAGGCCAGAAGGACGCGGAAGACAAGCTGGTGCAAAAGGTCATAAAAGGCGGCAGCGGGGTGTGGGGTGCAGTGCCGATGCCGGCCAATGCGCAGGTCAGCGAGGCTGAAGCACGCACGCTGGTAAAGTGGATTCTGACGCTGAAGTAAATAATTTGCAGATCAATAAAAAAGCGCTTCGATTGAAGCGCTTTTTTTATGTCTGCGTACTTGTGTTCGTGTACCGGAATCGGATTACTTGGTGACGGTGACCAGTTCACGTTTGCCGTTGCGATAGGTGTAGATCGTCAGCATGCCGTCCTTGATGTCGCCGCGGGCATCGAACGCAATGTTGCCGGTCACGCCCGGGTAATTGCTCTTTGCCAGTTCCGAAAGGTATTTGGCGGGATCGGTAGAGTTGGCGCGCTTCATCGCATCGACCACGGTATAGGTTGCGTCGTAGGCGTAGGCAGCGGTATAGACCACATCGATGCCGAAGCGCTTCTTGTATTTGGCGCGGAAATCGTCGACGCCCTTGCGACGTTCTTCAGGCACGCCGCCGGCTTCGGCGCAGATGATCTGATCGTTGCCGAGCGCGGAGCCGGCCAGACCAGCCAGGGAGCCGGTGCAGATGCCGTCACCGCCCATGAACTTTGCATTGATACCGAGCTGGCGCATCTGGCGCAGCATCGGCCCGCCGACCGCATCCATGCCGCCGAAGAAGATGATGTCGGGTTTGTGCGCCTTGATCGAGGTCAGGATGGCGTTGAAGTCGGTGGCCTTGTTGTTGGTGTACTGGGTCGCCACGACATTGCCGCCTGCAGCCTTGACGGCCTTGACGAACTGGTCTGCCACGCCTTGTCCGTAGGCGGTGCGGTCGTCGATGATGGCGAAGGTCTTGCCGCCCATCGTCTTGACGGCGTATTGGCCGAGTGTGCCGCCGAGCTTGGCGTCATTGGCGACCAGACGGAAGGTGGTCTTGAAGTTCTGTTGCGTGTACTTCGGATTGGTGGCCGATGGCGAAAGCTGCGGAATGCCGGCGTTGGCATAAATGCGCGAGGCAGGGATCGTGGTGCCGGAGTTCAGATGGCCGATCACGGCGGATACCTGTGCATCGACCAGCTTGGTGGCTGCATTGGTGGCCTGGCGCGGATCGGCACCATCGTCTTCCGCCATCAGTTGCAGCTTGATCTTCTTGCCGCCGATCGTGACACCCTTGGCATTGATTTCCTCGACTGCCAGGCGCGTGCCGTTTTCATTATCCTTGCCCATGTGGGAATCGGAGCCGGTGGTCGGTTCAACGCTGCCGATGAGCACAACCTGCTCCTGTGCCGATGCCGTTCCTGCCAGCGCAAGAGCAAGCATGCCTGCCAGTGGAATCATCTTGAACTGCATATATTTTCTCCCGAGGATTGTCAAAAATAAGCGTAGCTGCAACACTGGTCGCGTTGCGCTGTCGATACATGGGTCTGCAATCCATGAACTTGAATTCGGACCTTACAGCATTCAAAAAGCGGCGCAAAGCATTTTGCACTGTTTTCACACCTTGAGGCGTCCATGTCAAAACTTCATACGCTCGATAAAGTCGATCGCAAGCTGCTGAATTTGTTGCAGCAGGATAACCAGACGCCGACGCGCACGCTGGCAGACAAGACGCATATTTCGCAGCCGACATGCCTGCGCCGTATCCGCGACATGCGCGAGGCGGGCATCATCAGCGCCGATGTGGCGATGATCGATCCGTTCGCGCTCGGCTACGGCATGCTGGCTTTTCTCGAAGTGTCGCTGGAGAACCAGTCCGACGAATACATGCAGGAATTCGAGGCGCGCATGGGCAGGGAAGCGGAAGTGATGCAGTGCTATTTTGTATCGGGCGATTACGATTATTTTCTGGTGGTGCACGTGGTGGATATGGATGCGTATTACCAGTTTGTCAGGCGTGCGATTTCAGGATCGGGCAATGTGCGCCATTTCCAGTCGCGCTTCCCGATGAAGCGGGCGAAGTTCGATACGCGCATTGCCTTCGATGAAAAGGCCGCAGCGGTACAGGTGAAAATCGGGAAGTGAAGAATGCAGAACGAGCAGCAGGGACCGGGAACTGCGTGAGAGATGACAGGTATAGAGCCGGCAGGCACAGAGACGGCAGGTATCCGCCGATGAGGTAGAAGATTGCCGCAACGACCGATCGTTGCGGCAACTGAAAGATCAGGCCGGCACCGAACGCGCCGTGACAATGCGGCCGGACGGCCGGTACGGCATGCCGGTGAATCTGAAATCGAGATCCGGCTGCTTGCCCGAAACGATATCTGCCAGCGCGCGGCCGGAGCCGCATCCCATCGTCCAGCCCAGTGTGCCGTGGCCGGTATTCAGGAACAGGTTGCTGAATTTCGTCTTGCCGATGTAAGGCACGTTCGATGGCGTCAGCGGACGCAGGCCGGTCCAGTAGACAGGATGATCGTAGTCGCATGCACCGGGAAACAGTTCGCGCGTGCGACGCGTGATGGCATCGCAGCGTGCGGCATTCAGGTCGCGTGTATAGCCGTTCAGTTCGCAGGTGCCGGCCACGCGCAGACGATCGCCGAGGCGCGATACGACGAGCTTGTAGCCGTCATCGGTCAGCGATACCGTCGGCGCGGCATCCGGATTCTTTACCGCATACGTTGCCGAATATCCCTTGCCCGGATAAATCATCAGATCGATGCCAATCGGCTGGAGCAGCGGTTGGGAGAAGCTGCCCATCGCCATGACGAAGGCATCTGCATGCAGCACCTGATGGCGGCCTGCCCAATCGATGACCTCGACGCCGGTGATTTTTGCATGTGCCCCGGTGCCCTGGGTAATCAGTCGCGTGACCGTGGTGCTGAAACGGAAATCGACACCCGCTTCGGCGGCTTTGCCTGCAAGGCCGGTCGTGAATTTGTAGATGTCGCCCGATTCGTCGGTGGCGGTGAAATCGCCGCCGACAATCCTGTCGCGCATGCCGGCCAGCGCAGGTTCGATCCGCACCACTTCATCGGCGCTGATGGAATCACGCGGGCAACCAAGTTCGCGCATCAGCCGGGCGGCCGGCAGCGATTCATCGAAATCCTTTTGGTCCGTGTAGAAGTGCAGGATGCCGCGCGTCAACAGATCGTAATCGATGCCGGTTTCGGCACGCAGTGCCTGCAGGGTCTGGCGGCTGTATTCGGCGATGGAAACGATCTGGCGGATGTTGTCGGCAGTGCGCGCAGGTGTGCATTCGCGCAGGAAGCTCAGGCCCCATTTCCATTGCAGCCATTCCGGACGGAAGCGATAAAGCAGCGGCGCATCTTCCTTGCCCAGCCACTTCAGCACCTTCATCGGCGCTGCCGGATTGGCCCACGGCTCTGCGTGCGAAACGGAAATCTGGCAACCGTTGGCGAAGCTGGTTTCCTGCGCGGCACCGGGCTGGCGTTCGATAACGGTCACGTCATGGCCGGCCTTGTTCAGGAACCATGCGGAAGCGGTGCCGATAATGCCCGAGCCCAGAACAATCACTTTCATTGCAATCTCCAGCTTTTCTTCAACAGCTTGAATTGTAAAAAGTTATCGATTGTTTGAGTGTTCAATTTTGCATCAAATATTTTTAATTAAATCCATCAATATTAAAAATATGTTTATAAAAGCAAAAAATTTCTGGAATTTTTACTTTTCCTTAAATTGAAGTTCGTCGATTTCTTGCGCCACGGCATTTCTGACGAGCTGTTCCATGGTGTGGTGCAAGCCGCTGCGGATGTCGGCCATGGTCGCTTCCAGACTCGCCGCCAGACTGTCCCGGAGCTGCTGTTCCAGTATCGGTTCGATGCGATCAATGAGTTGCGTAAGCATGCGCTCACTGATCTTCTGTTCCAGGCGCGTCCATTCTTCGTCGAGCCAGCCATTGATCGGCGCATGCCCGGTTTGCGAAGAGGCCGCAGGAATAACGGGTGCGACTGGCGCGGCCTGATTTTCAATGGTCGTTTCTTCGGCCGGTGCGTGATCGACGCGCGGCGGTTCGATGATTTCGGTCAGGATAGGGATGCCGGCATCTTGCGTTGATTTGTTCATGAATTCTCAGCCACGAAATGGGTCAGCGGATAACCGCGCTGTTTGTAGTAACTGTAGCGCTCGCGTCCGGCGGATTTGTCCGTCTCATCCGACGAGACGACTTCAAACATCCGTTCGAAGCGCGCGAAGTGCGCGGGCGGCGTATCGGACAGGTTGATCAGGATCTGGTGATGCGGTGCTTCCATTGCCGGATCGGCGGTCAGCAGGATGGGCGTCTGCGCGGCGAGCGCGTCATGCATCATCACGTGCGGCAGGAAGTCCTGTTCCGAAAACGTCCACAGCAGTTCGTCGAGTTCGGTCAGTTGCGCCGTGTCTCTTGCAAGAATCACGATCTGCAGATCGGCCTTGCGTGCCTTGCGCGCAAGGCGGCATGCGTAGGCGATCTTGTTGGGGACATTGCTGTGAAAATCGATGCGCGTCATAGGCCTGAAAAATATTTACGCGGCGATGCTGGTTGCGCCCGTGTGCAGGCAACCGGCGATCTGCCGATGATCAAAAACGGAAACCGGGCGGGGCGTTGCCTGCGGCCGGCCGGGTATCGGAAGGCGGTGCTGTCTCTTCCGCATCGCTTGCCGCCTTGGTTTCCGTGCGTTTCGGCGCGGCAGCTTGCGGTGGGGAATTGCGATAAGTGCGCGGCAACTGGCTGCTTGCGGGATAGCCGGCGGCAGTCAATGCGGCGTTCCATGTTTCTTCGCCGAAGCCGGTCTGTTTCTTCGATCCGATCGTCAGGAAAGGCAGTTGCTTGCTGCCGCCGACCTGCTGCAGACGGGCGATGTCTTCATTGGTGTTGACTGTTTTTTCAGTGAAGGGCACGCCGCGCGTGGTCAGGGCGTTGCGACCGTTGTCGCAGGCATTGCAGTTGGTTGTGGTGTAGAGCGTGACCGGATTGTTGCGGACGGCCTCTGCCAGTTCGAAGGACAGGCCGGAAGTGGCGGCGCTGTTTGTGGAAACAGATTTTTCTTCCACTTTCTTTGCGGAAGCAGGCGGCGGCGTATCGCTGTACGTGATCTTGCCATCCGGCCCCACCCATTTATAGAGTTCCGCGTGTGCACCGGCCGATACCAGCAGTGACAGCAGCAACCATGACCAGCCGTTTTTCATCTTATCGTCCCCATTGGTGTAGAGCGCTTCAATCGGTTTGAACAAAGCGGCGACCGCATCGACATTGTCAATCACCGGACCTTTCAGATCCGGTGTGCAGCAATTTCAGATCCGGTGCATCAGGCAGCCATGCCGCTGTGACGCAGCAACGCATCGATCGACGGTTCCCGGCCGCGAAAAGCCTTGAACGATTCGATCGCGGGGCGCGAACCGCCCATCGCCAGGATTTCGCGCAGGAAACGCGCACCGGTATCGCCCGACAGCACATTGCCGCTGGCCTTGCCGGCTTCCTCGAACGCACCGTATGCATCGGCCGACAGGACTTCTGCCCACTTGTAGCTATAGTAACCGGCCGCATAGCCGCCGGCAAAGATATGCGAGAACGAATGCTGGAAGCGGTTGAACGCGGGCGGCGTCATGACCGATACCTGCGCGCGCAAATCGTTCAGGACATCTTGCACGGCTTGCCTGCCGTTCGGGTTGTAGTCGTAGTGCACATGCATGTCGAACAGAGAGAACTCGACCTGACGCAAGGTTTGCAGGCCGGACTGGAAGTTCTTGGCGGCGATCATCTTGTCGTAGAGTGCACGCGGCAAGGCAGCGCCGGTATCGGCATGTGACGTCATGTGTTGCAGTACATCCCATTCCCAGCAGAAGTTTTCCATGAACTGCGACGGCAGTTCGACCGCATCCCATTCAACGCCGTTAATGCCGGAGACGCCGATTTCTTCCACTTGCGTCAGCATGTGATGCAGGCCGTGACCAAATTCGTGGAACAGTGTGATGACTTCGTCGTGCGTGAACAATGCCGGTTTGACCTTGCCGTCGACGGTTGCCGGTTCGGTGAAGTTGCAGGTGAGATAGGCAACCGGCGTCTGGACAGATGCATCGGTTTTTCCGGCGAGGCGGCGACGGCCGCGTGCGTCATCCATCCATGCACCGCCACGCTTGCCGTTGCGTGCGTACAGATCGAGATAGAACTGGCCGATCAGCGCGCCATTCTTTTCAATGCGAAAGAACTTGACGTCCGGATGCCAGACCGGTGCGTCATCCGGTTTGACCGAGACGGAGAACAGCGTTTCGATGGTGCGGAACAAGCCTGCGACGACTTTCGGTTCAGGAAAATACTGCTTCACTTCCTGTTCGGAAAACGCGTAACGCTGTTCGCGCAGTTTTTCCGACGCATAGGTCACGTCCCATGCTTCCAGCTTGTCGAGGCCGAGTTCCTTTTGTGCAAAGGTGCGCAGTTCTGCCAGATCCTTTTCGGCAAACGGGCGTGCGCGTTTCGCCAGATCCTGCAGGAAGGCGATGACCTGGTCCGGCGTTTGCGCCATCTTCGGCACCAGCGAGACTTCGGCAAAGTTCTTGTAGCCGAGCAGCTTTGCTTCCTCGTCGCGCAGCTTCAGGATATCGACGATGTTCTGCGTGTTGTCCCATTCCGGATGATCTGTCTGTTGATCCGATGCCTTGGTGGCATTGGCGCGGTAGATCGTTTCGCGCAGCGCGCGGCTGTCGGCGTATTGCAGGATCGGGAAGTAGGACGGGAAGTGCAGCGTGAATTTGTAGCCGGGCTTTTCGTCTTTTTCGGCAGCGGCGCGCGCAGCCTGCTTGACGTCGTCGGGCAGGCCGGCGAGTTCGGATTCTTTTTCGACGAACAAAGCGTAGTCGTTGGTGGCGTCGAGAATGTTTTCGGAAAACTTCGTTTGCAGCGCAGCCTGCTTTTCCTGGATTTCAGCGAAGCGCTGCTTTTGCTCTTCGCTCAGTTCAGCGCCGCCGAGACGGAAATCACGTACGGCGTTTTCGATGATCTTCTTGCGCGCAGCCGAATAGCCATTGTAATCAGGGCCGAGTTGCAGCGCCTTGTATTTGGTGAACAGCGTCAGGTTCTGCGACAGCGCGGTCCAGAATTCGGTGATTTTCGGCTGGTTTTCGTTATACGCGGCACGCAGTTCCGGCGTATCGACGACGGCATTCAGATGGCCGACGATGCCCCACGCGCGGCCGAGTTTTTCCGTTGCATCTTCGAGCGGTTCGACGAAGTTTTCCCAAGTGACTTGCGCAGTCTGGCCTTCAAGGTCCTTGATGACGTCGCGGCATTGGTCGAGCAGGCTGTCGATTGCCGGGCCGATGTGATCGGGTTTGATCGATGCAAATTGCGGAAGATCGGCAAAATCCAGCAGCGGGTTCAGGGCAATGTTCATCAGTGTTCTCTTTCCGCCGCTTCGATCGTATTGACGAGCAGCATGGTAATGGTCATGGGGCCAACGCCGCCCGGAACGGGCGTGATGTGACCGGCCACTTCCTTGATGTTGTGGAAATCGACATCGCCGCACAGCTTGCCGTTGTCGTCGCGGTTGATGCCGACGTCGATGACGATGGCACCCGGCTTGATCATGTCGGCCGTCAATGTATTGCGACGACCGGTGGCGGCAACCACGATATCTGCCTGCCGCGTGTGATAACCGAGATCCGGGGTTCCGCTATGGCATATGGTGACGGTCGCGTTGGCTTGCAATAGCAACAGCGCCATCGGTTTGCCGACGGTATTGCTGCGGCCGACGACGACGGCGTGCTTGCCTTTCAGGCTGGTACCGGTGCTTTCGATTAACTTCATGCAACCGTACGGCGTGCAGGGACGGAAGCCGGGCAGGCCGGTCAGCAGTTCGCCTGCGCTCAATACGGAATAACCGTCGACGTCCTTGCGCGGCGAGATTGCTTCGATGACCTTGTTCGGGTCGATATGTTTCGGCAATGGCATCTGGACCAGGATGCCGTGGATCTTCGGATCGTTATTCAATGCGTCGATACGGGCAAGCAGTGCGGCTTCGGTCAGGTCTTCATCGTATTTTTCCAGCAGGGAATACAAGCCGTTGTCCTCGCATGCCTTGACCTTGTTGCGCACGTAGACATGCGAGGCCTGGCTGTCGCCCACCAGAATGACGGCGAGGCCGGGCTGTTTGCCTTTCGCTGTCAGTGCGGCGGCGCGGCGCGCGACATCGGTGCGGAGTTGTTGGGAAAGCAGATTGCCATCGATGATGTGAGCGGTCATGAAAGGAATGGAGTGGTTGTATCGGAAAGGCCTGATTATAAGGGGATTGCCTGCAGCGTCGAATCGCCGTTTTCCGGCAGATTATTGATTGCATAAAAGCAGGGAGAAAATACTGCTGCGCCGTAAAATTTCACATTGTGGAAAATGATATCGCAATTTGAAAATAACAAAAACAGCTGTTAAACTCCACGCCATCCGCATGACAATGTGTAATCAGTATCAACATCCTTGTCCGTTTTTACAAAAAGCGGCCTCAAGATAAATCAGGAGACAAAATGATGTCAGCCCAGCTCGACCAGGTATTGGCGCAAGCCGCCAACGATCCCGATGTAATGGAAACGCAAGAGTGGCTCGACGCTCTCGAAGCAGTTATCGAAAACGAGGGCCCCGACCGCGCTCATTATCTGATGGAGCGCCTGATCGATCTGGCACGTCGTCGCGGTGCGCAGGTTCCTTTCTCCAGCACCACTGCCTACGTCAACACGATCCCCGCCGAACTCGGCGAAAACTCGCCCGGCAATCAGGAATACGAAGAGCGCCTGCGCTCGTGGATGCGCTGGAATGCGATGGCGATGGTGGTCAAGGCCAACCGCGTCGATGGCGATCTGGGCGGCCACATTTCCAGCTTTGCTTCGCTGGCGAACATGCTGGGCATCGGCTTCAATCATTTCTGGCATGCGCCAACCGAAGATCACGGCGGCGACCTGTTATATATCCAGGGCCATTCATCGCCGGGCGTTTATGCGCGCGCTTTCCTCGAAGGCCGCTTGAGCGAAGAACAATTGATCAACTTCCGTCGTGAAGTCGATGGCAACGGTTTGTCTTCCTATCCGCATCCAAAATTGATGCCGGATTTCTGGCAGTTCCCAACCGTCTCGATGGGCCTCGGCCCGTTGATGGCGATCTATCAGGCCCGCTTCCTCAAATACCTGCAGGCACGCGACATCGCGAAGACCGACAACCGCAAGGTCTGGGTATTCTGCGGCGATGGCGAAATGGATGAAGTCGAATCGATGGGCGCCATCGGCATGGCCGGTCGCGAGCAACTCGATAATCTGGTGATGGTCGTCAACTGCAACCTGCAGCGCCTGGACGGCCCGGTGCGCGGCAACGGCAAGATCATTCAGGAACTGGAAGGCGAATTCCGCGGTGCCGGCTGGAACGTCATCAAGATCATCTGGGGCTCCAACTGGGACCCACTGTTGGCCAAGGACAAAGAAGGCATCTTGCAGCGCGTGATGATGGAAACGCTGGACGGCGAATACCAGAATTACAAGGCCAAGGATGGCGCATACGTGCGCAAGCATTTCTTCGGCAAGCATCCAAAATTGCTGGAAATGGTGTCGCACATGTCCGACGACGACATCTGGCATCTGACTGCGCGGCGGCCACGATCCGCACAAGATGTATGCCGGCTTCAAGCAGGCGCAGGAACACAAAGGCCAGCCGACCGTTTTGCTCGTCAAGACCGTCAAGGGTTACGGCATGGGCAAATCGGGTGAAGCGCGCAACACTGCGCATCAAACCAAAAAACTCGACGACGAAGCAGTCCGCGAAATGCGTGATCGTTTCAACCTGCCGATCGCTGACGACACATCTGGCCGACATTCCATTCTTCAAGCCGGCGGACGACGCACCTGAAATGAAATATCTGCACGAACGTCGTGCGGCGCTCGGCGGCTACCTGCCGCAACGTCGCATGCAAGCAGACGAGAAATTGCCTGTGCCTGAACTGGCGGCGTTCAAGGCAGTGCTGGATCCGACGGCGGAAGGCCGCGAGATTTCGACCACGCAAGCCTATGTACGCATCATGTCCATCCTGCTGCGCGATGCGAATCTGGGCCAGCGTCTGGTGCCGATTATGGTCGATGAATCCCGCACCTTCGGCATGGAAGGCTTGTTCCGTCAGATCGGTATTTTCAACCAGTGAAGGCCAGTTGTACGAGCCGGTCGATAAAGATCAGGTGAGCTACTACCGCGAAGACAAGGCCGGCCAGATTCTGCAGGAAGGCATCAACGAAGCGGGCGGCATGAGCATCGTGGATTGCGGCGGCGACGTCGTACTCGACCAACAACCGCATCATGGTTCCGTTCTACACCTATCTACTCGATGTTCGGCCTGCAACGCATCGGCGATCTGGCTTGGGCCGCCGGCGACATGCGCGCGCGCGGCTTCCTGCTCGGCGGCACCGCTGGCCGTACTACGCTGAACGGCGAAGGCTTGCAGCATGAAGACGGCCACAGCCACATCCTGGCATCGACGATCCCGAACTGCGTTCCTTACGATCCGACCTTCGCCCATGAAGTCGCCGTCATCATGCAGGACGGCTTGAGGCGCATGGTCGAAAATCAGGAAGACGTGTTCTATTACATCACCCTGATGAACGAAAACTATCCGCCAACCGGGTTTGAAGGCGGGCCAGGAAGCGGGCATCCTCAAGGGTCTTTACCTGCTGCAGGAAGGCGCGCAAGAAATCGAAGCACCGCGTGCAACTGATGGGTTCCGGCACGATCCTGCGCGAAGTCATCGCCGCCGCCGATCTGCTGAAGCGACGACTGGGGCATCGGACGCCGACGTCTGGTCCGCGCCGTCGTTCACGCTGCTGGCGCGCGACGGCCAGGATGTCGAACGCTGGAACATGCTGCACCCGACCGAAACGCCGCGCGTTGCGCACGTCACGCAATCGTTGCAAGGCACTGCCGGTCCTATCGTGGTCGCCACCGATTACATGCGTACATTCGCCGAACAGGTGCGTGCCTTCATTCCGAAGGAACGTACCTACAAGGTATTGGGCACCGACGGTTTCGGCCGCTCGGACAGCCGTGCGAAACTGCGTGAATTCTTCGAGGTCAATCGTTACTTCGTGACGATTGCAGCATTGAAGGCACTGGCTGACGAAGGTGCGATCACGGTTTCGGTCGTCGCCAGGCGATTGCGAAATACGGCATCAACCCAGACAAGCCGAATCCGGTAACGCTATAATCCAGAGTAGAAATATTTCCTCCGACTGATCTACGGGGAATGCAGATCGCGCGGTATCGATTGCGCAATCTGCTTCCCCGCAGTCATGATGGCGGACACGCAAACAAGCGGAGATAAAAAGATGACATGGTGGAAGTCAAAGTCCCGGATATCGGCGATTTCACGGAAGTGGAAGTCATCGAAGTGATGGTCAAGGTGGGCGATACGGTCAAGGTCGATCAGTCGCTGCTGACGGTCGAATCCGACAAGGCCAGCATGGAGATTCCATCCAGCCACGCCGGCGTGGTCAAGGAAATCAAGGTCAAGGTTGGCGACAAGGTTGCCAAGGTCGCTGCTGCTCGTGCTGGAAGCGGCGGCAGACGCTGCTGCGGCTCCGGCTCCGCCGAACCTGCGAAGTTGCGGCGCCAGCGCCGGTTGCACCTGCACCTGCCGCAGCACCTGCGCCTGAAGCTGTACCCGTTAAAGCCGCACCGGCGGTCGTTGAATCGAAACCTGCCATTGCATCCGCACCTGTTGCCGCAACGGTGCCAGCCGCGCCTGCTTCTCCTGCCAATTCAAAGGCGCATGCATCGCCATCGATCCGCAAGTTCGCACGCGAACTGGGCGTCGATCTGGGCAAGCGTAAACGGTACCGGCCCGAAAGGCCGCATCCTGCAGGAAGACGTGCAGAACTACGTCAAGTCCGCATTGGCGGCCGGCGCCTGCAACTGCGGCAGCGCCGGCGCTTCGGGCGGTGGCGCTGGCCTCAATCTGCTGCCATGGCCATCGCTGGACTTCAGAAATTCGGCCCGACCGAACTGCAGCCGCTGTCGCGCATCAAGAAAATCAGCGGCCCGAACCTGCATCGCAACTGGGTCATGATCCCGCACGTCACGCAATTCGACGAAGCCGACGTGACCGAGCTGGAAGAATTCCGCAAGAGCCACAACGAAGCGCTGGCCAAATCCGGCGTCAAGCTGACCATGCTGGCATTCGTCATCAAGGCCTGCGTTGGCGGCGCTGAAGAAGTATCCGGCGTTCAATGCCTCGCTTGATGCCAGCAGGCGAAAACCTGATCCTCAAGCAGTACTACAACATCGGCTTTGCCGCCGACACGCCGAAAGGCCTGGTGGTGCCGGTCATCAAGGATGCCGACAAGAAGACCGTCAGCGCAGATCGCGCAGGAAATGGGCGATCTGTCCGCGCAGGCGCGCGACGGCAAGCTGAAACCGGCCGACATGCAGGGCGCGACCTTCACGATTTCGTCGCTCGGCGGTATCGGCGGTACGCTACTTCACGCCGATGATCAATGCGCCGGAAGTGGCGATCGTCGGTTTGTCGCAGTACATCGATGAAACCGGTCTGGGACGGCAAGCAGTTCGTGCCGCGCCTGATCATGCCGCTGTCGTTGTCCTACGACCATCGCGTGATCGATGGTGCGCAAGGTGCGCGCTTCGTCACCTACCTGAGCGACATGCTGGCCGATTTGCGCAAGTCGCTGCTGTAAGGATCCCGCGTGACCACCTGCGTCGTCGTCAAGAAAAACAATGAAATCGCGATTGCCTGCGATTCGCTGGTGACGTTCGGCGATACGCGTCTGTCGAACGCGTACGAAGCCAACAACAAGATGTTCAAGATCGGCGAATCGTATGTCACGCTGGCGGGTACCGCCGCTCATTTCCCGGTCATGCGCAAGCTGCTGACCGGCATGGGCGAGGACTGCAAACTTGATACGCGTGATGAAGTTTTCGATACGTTCAGCAAAGTGCACCAGATCCTGAAGGAGCAATATTTCCTGAACACGAAAGAAGAGGAAGACGATCCGTACGAATCGTCGCAGATCGCCGCGCTGGTCGCCAATCCTCACGGCATCTACGGCGTGTATTCGTATCGCGAAGTATTCAGTTTCGATCGCTTCTGGGGCATTGGCAGCGGACGGAATTTTGCATTGGGTGCGATGTACGCCGCGTACGATGGTGCTGCCACCGCACGCGACATTGCGGAAATCGGTGTAAACGCCGGCGCGGAATTCGACAAGAGTTCCGCAGGACCGTTCCAGATCGTCACCTTTCCGATGCAGCCGTAGAAATTTGCAGATCAACGTCATACAAACAATCAGCCTGCCGTTCCGCTTCAACAATGCGGACGGACGAAACAACAATACGGAGCGAAAGCAATGAGCACGATTGAAGTGAAAGTCCCCGATATCGGCGATTCCAACGAAGTGGACGTGATCGAAGTGCTGGTCAAGGTCGGTGACACGATCAAGGTCGATCAATCGCTGATCACGGTCGAATCCGACAAGGCCAGCATGGAGATTCCATCGACCCACGCCGGCGTCGTCAAGGAATTGAAAGTGAAAGTCGGCGACAAGACGGCAGAAGGTTCGCTGTTGCTGATTCTGGAAGCAAGCGATGCTGCTGCGGCTCCTGCATCGGCTAAGCCGGCAGCATCATCGACGCCAGCACCGGCAGCGCAGGCAGCACAGGCCGCTCCCGTTGCTGCGCCTGCCAAGGCAGCGGCGGCTGCACCGGCTGCAGCGGCACCAGCGCAAAGCGGCGGTACGGTGGAAGTGACGGTTCCGGATATCGGCGATTTCAAGGAAGTCGAAATCATCGAACTGCTGGTCAATGTGGGAGACACTGTCAAGGTCGATCAGTCGCTGATCACGGTAGAGTCCGACAAGGCCAGCATGGAAATTCCGTCGAGCCATGCGGGTGTGGTCAAGGCATTGAAAGTCAAGCTGGGCGACAAGGTCGCCGAGGGTTCAGCGCTGCTGACTCTGGAAGTCGCGGCAAGTGCATCTGCTGCGGCACCGACTGCAGTTGCCCCTCCGGCTCCGGCAGCGCCTGCAGCTGTACCGGCACCGGTGCAGGCAAAATCGCCTGAAAGCATTGCCCCTGCGGCAGCCAATTTCAGCGGCAAGGCCGATATCGAATGCGACATGATGGTTCTCGGCGCAGGTCCCGGCGGCTATTCGGCGGCATTCCGTTCCGCCGATCTCGGCATGGCAACGGTGTTGATCGAACGTTATGCAACGCTCGGTGGCGTCTGTCTGAACGTCGGCTGTATCCCATCGAAAGCGCTGCTGCACGTTGCTGCCGTCATCGATGAAGCGGCAGCAATGACCGCTCATGGCGTTACCTTCGGTAAACCGCAGATCGACATCGACAAGCTGCGCGGCTACAAGGAAAAAGTCATCGGCAAGATGACCACCGGCCTGGCCGGCATGGCCAAGGTGCGCAAGGTCAACGTCGTGCAAGGTGTCGGGCAGTTCGTCGGCCCGAACCACATTGAAGTCACCGCAGGTGACGGCAGCAAAAAGACCATCCAGTTCAAGCAGGCAATCATCGCAGCCGGTTCATCGGTCGTGAACCTGCCGTTCGTCCAAGGTGCTGAAAAAGCGGACCCACGCATCGTCGATTCGACCGGCGCGCTGGAATTGCGCACCGTGCCGAAGCGCATGCTCGTCATCGGTGGCGGCATCATCGGCCTGGAAATGGCAACCGTCTATTCCACACTCGGCGCACGTATCGACGTCGTGGAAATGATGGATGGCCTGATGCAGGGCGCAGATCGCGACATGGTCAAGGTCTGGCAGAAGTTCAACGAGAAGCGCTTCGACAAGATCATGTTGAAGACAAAAACGGTTGCAGTCGAAGCGTTGAAAGAAGGCATCAAGGTTTCTTTCGAAGCGGCAGAAGCCGGTGCAACTGCGCCGGAACCACAACTCTACGACATGGTATTGGTCGCAGTCGGTCGCAGCCCGAACGGCAAGAAGATCGCAGCCGACAAGGCCGGCGTTGCAGTCACCGATCGCGGCTTCATCGAAGTCGATGCGCAAATGCGTACCAACGTGCACCACATCTTCGCCATCGGCGATCTGGTCGGTCAACCGATGCTGGCGCACAAGGCTGTGCATGAAGCGCACGTCGCGGCAGAAGCCGCAGCCGGTGAAAAAGCTTACTTCGACGCACGCGTGATTCCATCCGTCGCCTACACCGATCCGGAAGTCGCATGGGTCGGCATTACCGAAGATGAAGCCAAGGCCAAAGGCATCAAGCTCGAAAAAGGTTTGTTCCCGTGGGCTGCGTCAGGTCGTGCCGTTGCCAACGGTCGGGATGAAGGTTTCACCAAACTGCTGTTCGATGCCGAGACACATCGCATCGTCGGCGGTGGCATCGTCGGCACGCATGCCGGCGACATGATCGGTGAGATCGCATTGGCCATCGAGATGGGCGCAGATGCAGTTGATATTGGCAAGACGATTCATCCGCATCCGACGCTGGGAGAATCGATCGGCATGGCGGCGGAAGTGTTTGAAGGGGTCTGTACGGATTTGCCGCCAATTAAAAAGAAATAAAGTGGTAAATAAAAAAGCGGCGCAAATTGCGCCGCTTTTTTTATGTCTGCGGTTTCATTGCTTCTGAAATCAAAAAGGCTGCTTCACTTTAATTTTCATGAATGGCGTCTTGCTATTGCGGTGAAAGCGAAGTTGCTCTCTTTAATTACTGCTTTCCTACGGTAGAATGTTATCAAAATAAAACTTTTGTGGCATGCTGATTCAATGAGTTATATGAATAAACGGGGGAGCATGTGTCAGGTATTGGATTTTTACTTCTTTGTGGTTTCCTGTGTTCAATTGCATTTAATTCTGACCCGACTTTTGCATCGAATTCTGACCCACCCTATTAATATAATTTTGAGGTTAGGTAGCAGTTAGTCGAGTTGCTGTCTCCTTTTGATTTGCTTGTGTTAAACTGTTCTTGAAACGATAGCTATCGTTTCCCGTTTCAATAATATGGCAGTGATGAGTCAGTCGATCAAGTAGCGCTGTCGTCATTTTCGCATCTCCAAACACCGAGCCCCATTCGGAGAAACCAAGATTGGTCGTAATAATCAGACTTGTCCGTTCGTGTTGATTTGCTCGCAGAGTTGACCCTCTCTAACTGATCCACCTTCCACTGTCTGGCGAAAGCTGCGACCCGGTCATACGACCCTTCAAATCCCAATGCACATAGATCGATGTGCATCTGTTTCAAAGTCCGTCGTTGCTTGCGTGACTTCGTTGCCTCGGTCTTCAACCAGGCCGAAAGCTTGAACGCATATTTATCGAGAGAAGTCGGGGAACGTCGATCAGCATAGGCTGGCTCGACAGTTTCAGCGCGCAGATAGCGCCTGACGGTATTTCGAGAGATCCCCAGTCGTTTGGATATCTCCCTCAATGAGACCTGGTCACGAAGGTGCCAGCGTCGAATTATTCCAAGTAATGCCACGTCGATCACTCCAATCTCCCACTCACTTTGGTAAGTAGGATTGTGTTCTAAACGTGGGTCAGTTTTGGATGCAAATTATGCGGCTAAGTGGGTCAGTTTTCGATGCAAATCAACACTTTAGGTAAAAGATTCTTTTTGAAGCGGATGTATAACCCATTTGGTCAAAAGCTGTAGTCTTTTGATGATACGTTTTGCAAATCTTAGGCCGCTCCGTGATGGTTATTGCGAGTATTAAAGATGAAATTCTCAAGTGGTGGGAAGGTAAATACATTCCGCCCGAACCTAATGACCCAGACTGCCCCATTGTTTTCATTTCCGTAGGCTATTATGAGCGGCATTGGAGTGCAAAATTCGTTTCTACCTTGATAGGTTTCTATAGGAAGCATTGGCAGTGGATTTGGAGCACTATTATTGCGGTAGCTAGCCTATACGCCGCAATACTTGCTCTCAAATAGCCTGCTGTAATTCCACCTATCGCTAGATAGTTAATAGAGGTAGCTACGAGCCTCCTCAAACCGCTTCGCCCAATACTTGTTACTCATCTGATCAATCCGCACCTTGCCGTTGGTCGATGGTGCATGTACAAATCGTCCATCACCAATGTAAATTCCCACGTGCGAGAAGGATCGGCCAAGCGTGTTGAAGAACACCAAATCACCCGGTTGTAATTGTTCCTTGCCGATTTCCCTGCCACGCTTGGCGATATCGGCGGCGCTGCCGATGACGCGAATATTCGCGGCTTCGCGGAAAACGTACGACACCATGCCGCTGCAATCCAGTCCCGCTTCCGGATTCTTGCCGCCGAAGCGGTAGCCGGTGTCGATCAATCCCAATGCAAAGAATGTGATGTCTTGTCGCTTGCTTGTGACTTGCGCGGACTCCTGCGGAGGTTGTGAGCCGATGCCGATCATGGTTGACGTCGTGCTGCAGGCACTAAACAACAGCGCCGTCAATGCAAACAGCAGCGTGGTGCGCAAGCGCATCCATGATGTTATTGCATTCGTCATCAAATCCATGCGCGATGTCATCAACTGTCGAGTTCGGTCAGGATGCCCGACAACAGATCGATCATCTGATCCAGTTCTTCGATCGTGACATTCAACGACGGCATGAAGCGCAGCAGGTCAGGGCGCGGCGAATTGAGCAACAGTCCGAACGGTTCCAGATCGCGTGCCTTGTCGACAATCTGCGGGCCGATGTTCTTGCCGAGCTTGAGCGCGCGCAGCAGGCCTTCGCCGCGTTCACCGGCCAGACCGTGCTTCTCGCTCAGTTTCAGCAATGCGTTGCTCAGGTAGTCGCCCTTGTCCTTGACCGATTGCAGGAAGCCTGGCGCCAGCAATGTTTTTGCGATGGCGATACCGACTGCCGTCATCAATGGATTGCCGTTGTAGGTGCCGCCCTGATCGCCGGCTTCGAAGCAGGCAATTTCTTCGCGGCACAGCATGGCGGCGAGCGGGACGCCGCCGCCGATGCCTTTGCCGAGCGTCATGATGTCCGGTTCGACGCCGGACAGTTGATAGGCAAACATGTCGCCGCAGCGGCCCATGCCGGTTTGCACTTCATCGACGATCAGCAGCAGGTTGTGCTTTTTGGTCAATGCGCGCAATGCCTGCATGAATTCGCGCGTGGCCGGCAATACGCCGCCTTCGCCTTGCACCGGCTCCAGCATCACAGCAACGGTTTTATCGGTGATCAGGTTTTCGACGCTGACGATATCGTTCAGGGTTGCCTTGGAAAAGCCCGGTACTTGCGGTGCAAAGATCGTGTCCCAGCCGGCCTTGCCGCTGGCGGACATCGCAGCGATGGTGCGGCCGTGGAAGCTGTGATCGAAGGTGATGATTTCAAAACGGTTTTCGCCGGCATCGTTCTTGTTGATCTTGCCCCATTTGCGCGCGAGCTTGAATGCACCTTCATTCGCTTCGGCGCCACTGTTTGCAAAGAACACGCGATCGAAGCAGGAGTTCTCGGTCAGCAGTTTTGCCAGTTCGATCGACGGTTCGTTGTAGAACGCCGGCGATGGATTGATCAGTTTTTTTGATTGCGCGATCAGCGCGTCCTGGATGCATTGCGGCGAGTGGCCGAGGCAGTTGACGGCCCAGCCTTGCAGGTAGTCGAGGTAGCGTTTGCCGGTATGGTCGGTCAGCCACATGCCCTGGCCTTCGGTGCAGACGATGGGCGGGCGGTTGGTGATGTACATCAGATTGTTGACGTCATACTGGCTGAATTCCATTACGGATGCTCCTGAACGAATGAGGGTAAAAAACTAAAAAAAAAAGCCACAGGATTTGCCTGTGGCTGTGTGATCGGCAAACGCTTACACGCAAGGCATCCAGGGCTGAGGCAGCGGGTTACGGCGTCGCAGGTGTTTGGCAATCAGGTTCATGCAGGGAATCTTATGATGTTTTGCACAGGGCGTCAAAACGTTTTTCGCCGCATTGGCGCCTGTCATCATTCTGCAATCAATCTTTCGCCAGATCGGCCTCCGAAGTAAATGCGTCAGCATAAAACTCGTCCGCAGGCAGGCCGCACAATACGGTGAAATCGGCTTTGGCTGCATCGACCATGACCGGTGCGCCGCACGCATATACCTGATGATCCGAAAGATCGGACATGTCTTCCATCACCGCGCGATGCACGAAACCGGTTCGGCCCTGCCACTGGTCTTCCGGCAAGGGATCGGAAATCACCGGCACGTAGCGGAAATCGGGAATCGTGCGCGCCCATTCTTCACACAGGGCATGCATGTACAGATCCTTCGGCCGGCGACCGCCCCAATAAAGCGTCATCGGCCGTTTGAGATCGTCGTGCAGCGCCTGCTCGACGATTGCCTTGATCGGTGCGAAACCGGTGCCGGAGGCCAGCAGCACCATCGGCCTGCTTGAATCCTCGCGCAGGAAGAAGGTGCCGAGCGGACCTTCGAAGCGCAGGATCTCGCGCTCCTTCATCGTATTGAATACATGATCGGTGAACAGGCCGCCCGGCATGTGGCGCACATGCAGTGTGATGTGTTCGTCCAGATGCGGCGCATTGGCCAGGCTGTAACTTCGGCGCTTGCCGTCCTTCAGGATGAATTCGATGTATTGCCCCGCGCGATATTGCAGGCGTTCGCTGGCCGGCAACTGCAGCGCGATGGTCATGACGTCATCGGCGACCTTTTCCAGCTTCGCGATGCGCGATGGCAGTTTCTTGATGGGGAATTCGCCGATGCCCAGTACTTCGCGCGCTTCGATCACGACATCGCTGTGGGCCCTGGCACAGCAGAAGAGCGAGAAGCCGGCCGCTTCATCCGCTGCGGGCAAGGCTTTTTCCTGATGCGTGCCATGCGTTACCGTGCCGGACAACACCATGCCCTTGCATGTGCCGCATGCGCCGTTCTTGCAGCCGTATGGCAGGCCGACGCCGGCGCGAATGGCTGCATTGAGGATGGTTTCATCCGCTTCGCAGGTAAATTGCCGGCCGCTTGGTTTAACGGTTACTTGGAACGTCATACAATCCTGATCATGAAAACTGAAAATAAAAACAGGCGCGGGCAATTCGGTAAACCGCGCCTGATGATTCTTGGTTGCGGCGATGTCGGCATGCGCCTGCTGCCGTTGTTGCGCGACCGGTTCCGCGTATTTGCAGTGACAACGCAGGCATCGCGCAGCCAGGCACTGCGTGCGGCGGGAGCGATTCCCGTGATTGCCGATCTGGATGCGCCGGGCACACTGGTGAGGTTGTCGCGATTGGCGCAGACGATCGTCCATCTTGCACCGCCACAGTCCGATGGCGCACTCGATCGCCGCACCCGCAATTTGACCGCCATTTTACCTGACCATGCAACGCTCGTTTATGTCAGTACCTCAGGCGTGTATGGCGATTGCGGAGGCGCATGGGTCGATGAAACCCGGCCGCCGAATCCGCATAATCCGCGTGCCATGCGACGTGTGGATGCCGAGCAGGCACTGCGTGCATGGGCGCGACGGTCGCACTCGCGGCTCGGCATACTGCGCGTGCCGGGCATTTATGCCGGCGACCGGCTGCCGGTCGCACGTCTGCAAAACGCGCTTCCTGCGTTGCTTGCAGATGAGGATGTCTATACCAACCATATCCATGCAGACGATCTGGCATGCATCATCGCCACCGCGATCTTTCGTTTGCAGCCAGGCCGGGTATATCACGCTGTCGACGATTCGGACATGAAGATGGGCGATTACTTCGATGCCGTGGCGGATGCGTTGTCGCTACCGCGCCCGCCGCGTTTGACGCGTGATGTGTTGCGAAGCCAGGTTTCGCCAACGATGTTCTCGTTCATGTCCGAATCCAGAAGATTGACGAATCATCGCGTCAAGATGGAACTTGGGATCACGCTGCGCTACCCGACCGTATCGGATGCCCTAAGGAAAAAAGGCGTTTAAAGGGAAATTAATCAAGATATTGTTAAGAATAATCCCTATTTTTACTGCCTCGGAAGCATCAATACATCCAGAAATCCTGATATTCATGAATAAAGGCTGCGCTATTTACTTACGGTAAGAAGCATGGCGATTATTCAATCAGTACGTTTCCTGCCATTTCAGGATTGATAAAAAATATCCTGCTTCTTTTGTAACACTTGCTTCCACAAGCGATCCTTCAAATCAGTTTTTATCAGGAAATCATTAAATTGATTCGGTTTTTCCTTATATAACTAACGCTAAATTCGATTTTCCACGATGTTAAGATTGCGTTAAAGTTTCTCCGTCTGCCAAAAGCAGTGATTCATGGAAAGCAAAGGGGAGAAGCGATGTAGGGATCGACGCTGCTTTGAATGAAGAGAATCGATAGGAAGACGACCGGTTTGTCGTGATAGTCGACCCACCGGATCGGCAACAGGCAATGAATACGCATTCGACTGACTGCACAAGCGGTCCGGCGAATGCATTTTGATGCGGCGCGTGCGTCGGTCATTTAACCAACTTTTCGAGAATATTATGGAATTTCTACAGGTTTTCACTACTCCGGAAGCATGGATTGCGCTGGCAACGCTGGCCATGCTGGAAATCGTGCTGGGCGTCGACAACATCATTTTCATTTCGGTTCTGGTCGATCGTTTGCCGAAGCATCAACAGCAAAAAGGCCGCATGATCGGTCTGGGTTTGGCGATGTTTACGCGTATTCTGCTGTTGCTGAGCCTGTCGTGGATGATGGGTCTGGTCGAGCCGGTCTTTACCATATCCGGCATGGGCTTCTCGGGCCGCGATCTGATTCTGTTCTTCGGTGGCCTGTTCCTGCTGTACAAGGCGTCGTCCGAAATCAAGGAACTGATGGCCGGTCATGAGGAAGAAGAAAAGCAGCAGGTCATCAAGAAGAGCAGCTTTGCGATGACCCTGGCGCAGATCGCCGTGATCGATATCGTGTTTTCGCTGGATTCGGTCATTACCGCTGTCGGTATGGTCAGCCAGGTCGAAATCATGGTTGTCGCCATCGTGATCGCAGTCGGCGTGATGATGTTCTCGGCCAAGGCCATCGGTGAATTCGTCAACGAATTCCCGAGCATCAAGATGCTGGCGCTGTGTTTCCTGGTGATCGTCGGTGCGGTTCTGGTTGCCGAAAGCTTCGAGATCCATATCCCGAAAGGCTACATCTACGGTGCGATGGCGTTCTCGCTGATTGTCGAGCTGTTCAACATCCGCATGCGCAAGAACCACAATATGGCAGCATGCGATGTGCCTGAATCGATCGGTCATCACCAAAACGTGGCTGCCTGATCGGAGGGCGATGCGCTGTGAAAGCAGCGCATCGCATTCGGCAGAACAAGTCGAATGCGATGCAGCCTTGCTGTAATAAAAAAGGAATCCTTCGGGATTCCTTTTTTATTACATGACGGGTAGGGAAGAATGCTGCCGCTTGTTCTGATGAATGGAGCGGCCTAAACAATCCCCGAACCGACAAGAAAATATCGATCGGGTATTTTCAGAGTGAAGAAATCACTGCCGCTTTGATTCTTCTTTCTTCAGCTTCTTCACGGCCTTCTTTTCCTTCGCCGTTTTCAATGGTTCTTTCTTGACTGCTTTCTTGCTGTCCTGTGCCTTGCTCATGGAATCCTCCGAAAAAAATGATGGTGCAGTGGAAGAAGGTACACGATTACCCGCCTTGCATGGTGACTTTTGTCAGGTCAGCGCTGCGGTTACCTTCAGTACTTCTTCCGCTGTCGTTACGCCTTCGACGATCTTCAGCGCGCCGGCAAGGCGCAACGGTTTCATGCCGTCGGCAATGCTTTGCTGCTTCAACTGATGAATGTCGGTTTCGGCCTTGATCATTTTTGAAAATGGCTGTGTGACAGTCAGCAATTCATAGAGGCCGGTACGGCCCCGATAGCCGGTTTGACGACATTCTGGGCAGCCGACCGGACGATAAATGGTGACCGGTTTCGGAATGTCCCAGCCTTCGGTCAAACTGTTCCATACGTCGTCGAGCATCTCGCCATCCGGCGACTTGCAATGCACGCACAATGTGCGCGTCAGCCGTTGCGCCATGATGCCGATCAGCGTGGTTTCCAGCAGATAGTAGGGAACGCCAAGTTCCAGCAGGCGCATCACGGCGGATGGCGCATCGTTGGTATGCAGCGTGGACAGGACCAGATGGCCTGTCAGTGCGGCCTGAATTGCCATTTCGGCAGTTTCCAGATCGCGAATCTCGCCGACCATGATGATGTCCGGATCCTGCCGCATCAATGAACGCACGCCATCGGCGAACGACAGATCGATGCCATGCTGCACCTGCATCTGATTGAATGATCCCTCGACCATCTCGATCGGATCCTCGACCGTGCAGACGTTGACTTCGCTGGTCGCCAGCGCCTTCAGCGTGGTGTACAGCGTGGTCGTCTTGCCGGAGCCGGTCGGCCCGGTGACGAGAATGATGCCATGCGGCCGCGTCGTCAGGCTGTCCCAGCGCGCGGCATCGTCTGGCGGGAAGCCGAGTTCCGGCAGCGATTTGACGACGACATCGGGATCAAAAATCCGCATCACGAGTTTTTCGCCAAAAGCAGTCGGCATGGTCGACAGGCGCAGCTCCACTTCCTGTCCGCTATTCGTGCGCGTCTTGATGCGGCCATCCTGAGGGCGGCGCTTCTCGATCACGTCCATCCGTCCCAGCAACTTGATGCGCGCGGTCATTGCGATCATCACGGTTGGCGGCACCTGATATACCTGATGCAGAACGCCATCGATGCGGAAGCGGATTGCACAGAACTCGCGCTTCGGTTCCAGATGGATATCGGATGCGCGCTGTTCGAATGCGTACTGCCACAGCCAGTCGACGATGTTGATGATGTGCTGATCGTTGGCATCGACCTGCTTGTGATTGCCGAGTTCGACCAGTTGCTCGAAATTGTTGCGCAACGCAACGTCCTGGCCGTTCAGTTTCTTGGCGCCCTTGATCGATTTCGCCAGGGCGAAGAATTGCGTTGTGTACTGTGCGATTTCGAGCGGGTTGGCGATCACGCGCTTGACGTTGCGACGCGAGATCTTGGCGATCTCCGGCTCCCATTCCGCGGTGAACGGTTCGCAGGTGGCGACCACCAGTTCGTTCGGTGTCAGTTCGACCGGCAGAATCTGGAAGCGGGTTGCATAGGATGCCGACATCACATCGGCCACGCGCGTGAAATCGATCTTCAGCGGATCGATGCGGAAAAACGGCAGTTTGGCCTTGCCCGCGAGCCATTCAGTCAGCCAGTCCAGCGTGACCGATTTGTGCGGCTCGGTTGCGGTAATCAGCTTGCACTGCGCGACTGCCACCAGCGGATGCATCGCGGTGGCGGCATTCTTGTAGATTGCCTGAGCCTGGTTATAAAGACTTTTGACGTCATCCTTGGCAACGATACCGTCTGCCAGAAGCCAGCTGAAGATCTGCTGCAGATCCAGCTTTTTCGATACGGGCTTGTTCGCGGTAATCGGTACAGCGGTAGCAGTTGGCATAACCATGACCCACAGGATGGAATAGTTCTGGCGATGTTAACACACGCTTCGGCGCTTATCCTGCCATTGCCCGCCATTATTGCTGCGCCTGCCACGCCTTGATGCCATTGACCCAGGATTTAGCCGGCAACCTGGTTACTGCCGTAATCTGGGCGGCGCGCTCATACAATGCCGGGATGTCGAGCGCCGGTTTTTTATTGAAGGCAATGGCAATCACATTGCCCTCATGAACTTCCGGCAGCGAGACCACGGTATCGAATGCAAAGTGCATCGCGCTCAGATTCTTTGCGTAACTCGGATGATCGCCGAACAGGTTGACGGTCATGATGCCATCCGGTGTCAGGCATGCTGCGCAAGCGGCATAGAACTCCGGCGTATCCAGTACCGGGCCGCGCGCGGTGGCGTCGTACAGATCGACCTGCAACGCATCGACGCTGTTGTGATTGGCCGGATCGTTGACGTATTCCAGTGCGTCCATCTCGATCACGTTCAAGCGATCGTCATCGGGCGGCAGCTTGAACATCGATGTGCAAATCTGGATCACGGAAGGATTCAGATCGACCGCCGTCACACGTGCTTCGGGAAAGCGTCTGTAGCTGAATTTCGTGAGCGAGCCGGTACCCAGGCCGAGTTGCACAACATGCTGAGGTTTGTCGTTGAACAGCATCCACGCCATCATCTGTTGCGCGTATTCCAGCTCAATCCAGTCCGGTTTGCTGATGCGCATCGCGCCTTGTACCCACTCGGTACCGAAATGCAGGTAGCGAATGCCGAATTGTTCGGAGAGCGTGACCGGCGCGAATTTGGGTTTGCGGGCAGGTTTTGCGGCAGTTTTCGGTTTGGCGCCGGATGAAGAATTCCTCTTTCCCGGGCCACTCATCAGATTGGCGTCTGCTTCGATGGATTTGCGTTTGATCAGCATGATTCGATTCTTGAATTTTTAAACTGGCGCGATGATACCGCGCCATTGCGCAAGTTTCTGTTCGAAACGCATGACGGCGTAGGCCCGGGACGACGATGGCAGCACCAGCGTATCGAAGCCGGCCGCGGTGAAGGCAGGGGCCTGTTTGCCGGACGTCTTGCCATTGAAGCAAACGCGTTTCAATGCCGGGCACAACTGTCTGAGCGGCGCGAAATCGTTGTGCTCCGCGTTGCGGATTGCACTATCGAGACTGCCTTCACGCGCGCAGGCTGCAATGACGTCCCACAGGCCGATATGGCGTAAACGCAATGCCGCAAGCCTTTGCTCGTATGGCATTGCCACCAGATCATCACCAGTCACCGCGGATAACAGGCGCCAGAACTGGTTTTGCGGATGTGCGTAGTATTGCTGCGCATGCAGCGATGCCTCGCCCGGAAAACTTCCCAGGATCAGGATTTCAGTCTGTGCATCAATGACGGGCGGAAAACAGGTCAGTAACGATGGTTGGCGTGCGGCTGGCATGCTGGTATTTTAATGTACGAACGACGATAGGGGCGGTTGCGGCAACACCGATCGGGCATGCAGACCGTTACAGGAGATTTTCGTGAGCAAAAATATCATGGTGATCACAGGCGGAAGCCGTGGCATCGGCGCTGCAATCGCCAACCTGGCCGCCATCGACGGTTATGCCGTCTGCATCAGCTATCTGCAGAACAAGATCGCCGCCGATGTCATCGTCGATGGCATTGCGCGATCCGGTGGCGAAGCGATGGCGGTCAAGGCGGATGTGGCGATCGAAGCGGACATTCTGAATATGTTCGAAGCGGTCGACCGCCGTTTCGGCACGTTGACCGCGCTGGTCAACAACGCGGGGATACTGGAAAAACAGATGCGCGTCGATCAGATGGATGTCGCCCGCATGCAGCGCATTTTCGCAACCAACATTATTGGCAGTTTTGCGTGCGCACGCGAAGCGGTCAGGCGCATGTCGACATTGCATGGCGGTGCCGGCGGTGCGATCGTCAATATATCGTCGATCGCGGCAAAAGCCGGCGGTCCCGGCGAATACGTCGATTACGCCGCATCCAAAGGTGCGATCGACACGCTGACGGTCGGGCTGGCGAAGGAAGTTGCAACGGAAGGCATACGCGTCAATGGCGTACGGCCCGGCGTGATCTATACCGATATCCATGCCAGCGGTGGTGAACCGGGACGCGTCGATCGCGTCAAGGCCAATGTACCGATGCAGCGCGGCGGTGAGCCTGCGGAGATTGCGCAGGCAGTGATGTGGCTGTTGTCGGACAAGGCGTCGTATGTAACAGGAAGTTTGCTGGACGTCACGGGCGGTCGCTAGGAAGTGGCTTGCTATTTGAATCTGGCGTAAGACGCGGAAGTGCAAGCCACACATGAAACACGGCCACCTTGAAAATATTATGCAAATCGTGCAGGCACAGCGCTCTGAATGAGCGCATTGTTTGCCTGTGTGTTATTCCGAAGTTCAATCAAAAAGGAGAAGAAAATGAACGCTGCAAAAATGGCTGGCATCGTACTGATCGTCGCGGGTGTACTGGGTCTGGTGTACGGCAGCTTCAGTTATACGAAGGAGACGCACGAAGCCAAAATAGGCCCGCTGCAATTTTCGGTGCAGGAAAAAGAGACGGTGAATGTTCCGGTATGGGCTGGCGTTGGGGCGATTGCGATCGGCGGCCTGTTGCTGGTTTTCGGTGGAAGAAAAGGTTGATTGGAGAGCAGGACTGCCTTGAGTTACAACGATCGGCAAGTTGACTCAAAGCTGGAGTGAACCCCTCGGGCTGGACCAAAGAAGCGAAATGAAGTGATACGCTTGTCGAGCCTTCCCAAGAGGAGCGATACCATGTCAGTACGAGGCCCATACCGGCGGCACAGCTTGCCGTTTAAAATTCAAATCTGCAGCGATATCCGCAGCGGCAAGCTGGGACGCCGTGAGGCGCTCAAGACGCATAATCTGTCGGCCAATCTCATGCAGCTGTGGCTAACGCAGTTTGATCGTGGCGAACTTGATCTGGAAGAAGCGGCTGCCTCAACGGTGGCCGAATACGAAGCTCACATTGCCGCACTGGAGCGCAAAGTCGGTCAGCTCACTATGGAACTTGACCTTCTTAAAAAAACACCACGGTTACGACTCGTTGCCGACAACGAGAACTCATCCATTATCAGCGGTCCCAAGCCTGCTCGATTCGACGGGGATGCCAAGTGATCGATCTTCCCCGCAGCACCTACTATTACCGACCGAGTGCCGCCCAAAGACAGATCGACGACTTGGCTGTAGTCGCTCTGATCAACGGCATCCACGATGAATTCCCTGGTTATGGTTACCGACGTGTCACCTTGGCATTGCAGGCCGCGGGCCATGTCATCAATCACAAACGGATCGCCCGTGTGATGAAGGAACACAGCCTGCCTGCCAAACGCCGACGGCGCTTCAACCCTTTATCAGGCAACGAAGCCGATCTGGCCGTCTTTCCAAATCTCTATCGCAATGTCATCCCTTCCGCGCCCGATCAGGTCTGGGTCGCAGACATTACCTATATTCGGATCGATACCGGCTTTGTCTATCTTGCGGTTGTGCTGGATGCCTGCAGCCGGAAGGTCATCGGCTATGCACTTTCAAGGCGTATCGATACGCCACTGGCATTGGCTGCGCTGAATGCCGCTTACTCAACAAGACAACCAGCGTCAGGCACTTGCATTCATCACACAGATCGTGGGTGCCAATATGCCAGTGCGTTGTATCGCCATGCATTGAAGGAACTCGGGCTGATTGGTTCGATGAGTGCGCCAGGTAATCCGTATCATAATGCGCAGGCGGAAAGCTTCATGAAGACGTTGAAGGTGGAAGAGATCTATATCACGCGTTGCGAGACGTTCAACGAGCTGGCTACGCGCTTGCCCTATTTCATTGAAAAGATTTATAACGAACGTCGTATGCATTCAGCGCTCGACTATCAATCACCTAACCATTTCGAAATACAACTTGCTCTACAAGTGGCTTAATTCTTCAAACTGAAATGGTCCAGCCCGAGGGGTTCACTCCAAGCGATCTTGCCGATTGTCATATGTTCGTGCCGATTTCTCACACTGCGTACAATGGCCTCTTTCAATCACCGAGGCCATCACAATGAAAAAAACCGGAATGGCAAAGAGCGACGCCAAGAAACTGATGGGAAAAATGACTGCGCCCGGCGTAGCAGGTTTCGGCAGCGATAATGCAGTAACGATAGACCGGCGCGAACAGCGCAAGCGCGATCAGGCACTGGGTTTGGTTCCATTTGCAGTAAAACTCAATAGCGATCTGGTGCTGCAATTGCAGGCGCTGGCAAAAGCTCGCGGTCTTGATTTGAACGAAGTGACTGCGGAGGTGGTGGTTAAAGGTCTCAAGGCTTGATTTTCCAAAGGCCGCTATCGCCCGCGGTCACTCGCATACGTGCCACATAGTGTGTTCCAACAAAGAACTGGACGTCATATGTTAGCTTTGTCAGTGAGTGCTTTTGGTCGAAAGCCCCTATCAAAAGAGTCGGTAACGGTTGCAGCAGATTGCTGTTGTCATCAAAAAACAAAGCCACGCTATAGCGTGGCTTTGTTTTTTTTGGTGCCAAATGCAGAACTATTTTCCAGCCAACCCCAACAACATCTCATTCAACCGCTTAACAAATCCTGCCGGATCGGAGAGGTTGCCGCCTTCGGCCAACAATGCCTGATCAAACAAAATATTCGACCAATCGTCGAACTTGCCGTCTTCATATTTCAAGCGCTGCACCAAAGGATGATCCGGATTGATCTCGAGGATCGGTTTCGCATCGGGTGCATTCTGACCTGCTGCTTTCAGCATGCGCAGCAGATTGCCGGACAGTTCGTTTTCATCGGCGACCAGACAGGCCGGTGAATCGGTCAGGCGGAACGTGATGCGCACTTCCTTCGCCTTGTAGGCCAGAGCGGTTTGCATCTTGGTGACCAGGTCCTTGTATTGATCTTCGGTTTCCTGATGCTGCTTTTTCTCGGCTTCGTCTTCCAGACTGCCGAGGTCGAGATCGCCTTTGGCGACGGACGCCAATTCCTTGCCATCGAACTCTTCGAGGAAGGACAGCATCCATTCATCGACGCGATCGGTCAGCAGCAGGACTTCGATGCCTTTCTTGCGGAAGATTTCGAGGTGAGGGCTGTTCTTCGCGGCGTTGTACGAATCACCGGTGGCGTAGAAGATTTTGGTCTGGCCTTCTTTCATGCGCGATATGTAGTCGGCGAACGACACGGTTTGAGCGTCACTGTCGTTATGCGTCGAAGCAAAGCGCAACAGCTTGGCGATGCGTTCCTTGTTGGTATCGTCTTCGCCGATGCCTTCTTTCAGCACTTGGCCGAAGGCGTTCCAGAACGTGACGTATTTATCTTTTTCCGCTTGCTCATCGCTGTTGGCCAATTCTTCCAGCATCGACAGTACACGTTTGGTCGAGCCTTCGCGGATGACTTTGACGTCGCGCGACTCCTGCAGGATTTCACGCGAGACGTTGAGCGGCAGATCGGCGGAATCGATCACGCCCTTTACGAAGCGCAGATACACCGGCATCAGTTGTTCTGCGTCGTCCATGATGAACACGCGCTTGACATACAGCTTGATGCCGCCGCGCTTGTTGCGATCCCACAGATCGAACGGCGCCTGTGTCGGAATGTACAGCAATTGCGTGTATTCGCTGCGGCCTTCGACGCGGTTGTGCGTGTAGGTCAGCGGTTCGCCGAAATCGTGCGAGACGTGTTTGTAGAACTCGGTGTATTGCTCAGGCGTGATGTCGTTCTTGCTGCGCGCCCACAGAGCACTGGCCTGATTGATGGTTTCCAGTTCGTCGCGTACGACGGTTTCTTTTTTCTCTTCGTCCCATTCTTCTTTCGCCATCATGATCGGCAGCGAGATGTGGTCGGAATATTTGCGGATGATGGATTTCAGTTTCCACGACGACAGGAATTCATCTTCGCCTTCGCGCAGATGCAGGGTGATGTCCGAACCGCGTGTCGGTTTGTCGATCGCTTCGACGGTGAAGTCGCCTGCACCTTCCGATTCCCAGCGCACGCCTTCATTGGCTGGCGCACCGGCGCGACGCGTTTCGACCGTGATGCGATCGGCGATGATGAAGCCGGAATAAAAGCCGACGCCGAACTGGCCGATCAGCGCCGCATCTTTTTGCTGGTCGCCGGACAGTTTGGAGAAAAATTCCTTGGTGCCGGATTTGGCGATCGTGCCCAGATGTTCAACCGCGTCATCGCGCGACATGCCGATGCCGTTATCGCTGATGGTGATGGTGCGTTTTTCCTTGTCGAAGCTGACCGTGATTTTCAGGTCGGGGTCGTTCTCGAACAGCGCGCTGTTGTCGATCGCTTCGAAGCGCAGTTTGTCTGCAGCGTCGGATGCGTTGGAGATCAGTTCGCGCAGGAAAATTTCCTTGTTGGAATACAAGGAGTGGATCATCAGTTGCAGCAGTTGTTTTACTTCAGCTTGAAAACCAAGGGTTTGCTTTTCTGGATTTTTTTGTTCGGAAACGGCCATTTTGTCCTCAGGGTCAATAAAAATATCGGGGGGCGGGCTTGAAAGCCTGCATTTTATGCGAGGCCGGCTGCGTACGGCGCGCGATTGTCCGGTCGTGCGGCAATCCGGTCTGCGGGGCTTCTCCAACCTTGGCCGGCAAGTTGGGATGAAATCGGTAATTTCAAGTCTTGTCGCGACCCTTGTCGATCTCGCGTTCGAGGAAGCGCATGATGCCCGGATCGGCCATGGCGGCGACGTTGAAGCGCATGTTGGTGGAGGGCAGCTGGTTTGGCGAAAACAGGCTGCCGGGCGCGAGCAGGTAGCCTTCGGCCATGGCCTTTTCCGTCAGTACATTGGTATCGCAGCCGACGTCGGTCCAGACGAACATGCCGGCCGGCGTGCTGAAATTGATTTTGACGCCGACGCGCTCAAGCTGGCGAACCGTTTTGTCGCGCACGGCAGCGAGTTTGCCGCGCAGCCGGTCGGTGTGTTTGCGGTAATGGCCTTCCGACAGGATCCTGTAGACCACGCGTTCGGTGATTTCGGTCGTTGTCAGTGTCGTCAGCATCTTGCGATCGGACAGGTGCCGGGCAACATCGGGCGAGCAGGCGATGAAGCCGACGCGCAGGTTGGCTGCCAGCGATTTGGAAAAACCACTCAGGTAGATGACGCGATTCAACTGATCGAGCGCGGCAATGCGGGTGGCCGGTTGCACTGCGGTGCCAGGATGCATGTCGCAATAAATATCGTCCTCCACAATCATGAAGCCGTATTGCTCGGCGATTTTCAGGACTTGAAAAGCCTTGGCGGCGGAAAGCGATGTGGAAGTCGGGTTATGCAAGACGGAGTTGATGACGAACAATTTCGGACGGTGCAGGTCGGCCAGCTCCATCAATTTCGCAATGTCCGGTCCGTCGGACAGACGCGGAATGCCGACTACCTTGGCGCCCAGCATCGCGAACGAGCCGAACATCAGGAACCATGCCGGATCGTCGACGAAGATCGTGTCGCCCGGCTGGACATAATGACGCGCGACCAGATCGAGTGCCTGTGTGACGCCGGACGTGGTGACGATCTGATCGGGCGTGGCGGCAATTTCCAGCTCGGCCAGTTTCAGTTGCAATTGCTGGCGCAACGGCAGAAATCCTTGCGGATTGCCGTATTGCAGCAGCAGGTTCTGGTTCTGCCGGCTGACGGCGCGCAAGGCATTGGCGACTAGGTCGCCGTCCAGCCAGTCGTTCGGCAGCGAGCCGACGCCGGGCATTTTTTCCGGCGGCAACTGGCGGAACATGTTGCGCACCAGCCAGACGATATCGATCTGCGGCGCGGCGGATTTCTTTTGCGGTTGCGCGCGCGGCGTGCTCATCGGCGCGCGGTCGCGCACATAGAAACCGGAGCCGCGGCGCGATTCGAGGAAGCCGGTCGCCACCAGCCGGTCATAGGCTTCCACCACCGTGAATCGCGACACCTTGTGCTGGTCCGCGAACTGACGGATCGACGGCATCCGCGCACCGGTGCGCAGGAGCTTGTCATCGATGCGCGACGCGACCGATTGTACGATTTGTTCGATCAGCGAGCTGCCGCTGCCGCGTGACAGCAACTGCGGCAGTTGCGGCAGGGCGGCTGCCGGATGTTTGCCGAAATCGGCTTTGCCTGTATCGGTCATATTGCCATGACAGTAGGTTGATTAATATGAAAAGTGTACTGGTACTGTATTGGTTTTATGGTTTAGGATAATTCATCAATCAGAATGCGGCAATCGCTTATTCTGTCTATTCAAAAATAAAATTCCCCATATGAATTCCTTCCTGCCGCTTGCCCTGTTTGCCTTCGTTTCATCCGTCACGCCGGGGCCGAACAACATCATGCTGACGTCGTCCGGGATTCGCTTCGGCTTTCGACGGACGATGCCGCATATCTTCGGTATCTGTTCCGGTTTTGCCGTGCTGATGGTGATCTGCGCGGCCGGTATCGGCGGCCTGATCATCGCGGTGCCGGCGTTGCATACCGTCCTGAAAATTCTGGGTTCCGGTTATCTGGTCTATCTGTCATGGCAATTGCGCAGCATGGCGTTCAGCCAGGACGTCGAGGGCAGCGTGCGTCCGATGTCGTTTCTGGGCGCGGCATTGTTTCAGTTCGCCAATCCGAAAGCATGGGTGATGGGCATTACCGGCGCGTCTGCATTTTTGCCGCCGGTGGAGCCGGTCTGGTTCGCGGTTGCATTGTTCTGCCTGATCTTCAGTTTGATCAATCTTCCCTGCCTGAGTGTGTGGGCAGGCACCGGCGCGATGCTGCGGCACTACCTGACGCAACGCAAATGGCAGCTGCTGTTTTGCGCCGTCATGATTGCGCTGACGCTGTATTCAGCCCTGGCGATCTGGCTATGAACGGCAACGCGAACGTGCGCATCGGCATGACGCCGGAAACCAAGGGAATGTGGCTGGGTGTGCTCGGCATTGCGCTATTCAGTCTGACGCTGCCGTTTACGCGGATCGCGGTGCTGGAAATGAATCCGGTACTCGTCGCACTGGGGCGCGCCGTGGTGGCTGCCGTCTGTTCGGTCTTGCTGCTGTGGTGGAAACGCGCACCATTGCCGACGGTTGCGCAGGCGAAATCATTGCTGATCACGGCGGCAGGTGTTGTGGTCGGTTTTCCCGTGTTCATGTCGGTCGCGATGCATTATGTGCCGGCATCGCACGGTGCGATCGTGCTGGGTATCCTGCCGCTGACGACTGCGCTGTTCGGCGCATTGCGCTTCGGCGAACGGCCGTCGATCGGTTTCTGGATCGCGGCCATCTTCGGCAGCGGGCTGGTGGTTGCCTTTGCGTTGCAGCAAGGTGGCGGGCAATTGCATCTGGCCGATCTGGCGCTGTTCGCCGCCGTGATTGCGGCCGCAATGGGCTATGCGGAAGGCGCAAGCCTGGCGCAGACGATGGATGGACAGTATGTGATTTCGTGGGCGCTGGTACTGTCCATGCCGATCGTGTTGCCGGTGACGATCGTGCTGGCCTGGCATTACGGCATGCATGCATCGCCGATGGCATGGGTGTCGTTTGCCTATGTTTCTTTCATCTCGATGTTTGTCGGTTTCTTCTTCTGGTACCGGGGACTGGCGCTGGGCGGCATCGCTCGCGTCGGCCAGGTGCAACTGATCCAGCCGTTCCTGACGCTGCTCGGCGCCGGGTTGCTGCTGGGCGAGGATCTGGTGTTCAGCAATTTTCTGTTTGCGGTGGCGATCATCGTGGTGGTGGCGATCGGCAGAAGGATGAGTGTCCGGCGCTGAACGTGCAGGGATGAAGTGATCAATCGTGAAACACATCGGCCGAGTGTGCGCGTGGATGCGTGCAATTGATATCCGATTGATAATTCGCAGTGACTCCCGCATATTTGAGATAATCCTGCCTATTCGCCGTTATCGGCAAGGCGGCACAATGTGCCGTCCGCCTTTTTCGGATGCCTGATCAATTTTGTACGCGTTGCGCGCGGACGTTATCCCTGGAGTCATGCATGTCCTTTTATGAAAAATTGAAAGCGTTGAACATCGAATTGCCGGCGACATCGGCACCGGTCGCCGCTTATGTGATGTACGCGCAGACGGGCAACACGATTTTTCTCTCCGGCCATATCGCCAAGAAAGACGGCAAGCCGCTGGTCGGCCAGCTCGGCAGGAACATGACGACGGAAGAGGGCAAGCTGGCGGCACGCAGCGTCGGCATCGACCTGATCGCAACGTTGCAGGACGCCTGCGGTGGCGATCTCAATCGCATCAAGCGTATCGTCAAGGTCATGAGCCTGGTCAATTCCACGCCGGATTACATCGAGCATCATCTGGTGACGAACGGCGTATCCGAATTGCTGGCGGAAGTATTCGGCGAGCAGGGCAGGCATGCGCGTTCGGCTTTCGGCGTGGCGCAGATTCCGCTCGGTGCCTGCGTGGAAATCGAATTGATCGCCGAAGTCGTTTGAAGGAAATTGTTGTGGCAGGTTGTTTCGGCAAGGTCGATTCAATGCAGTCATTGCAGCGAAGCCTTCCCAGTATTACAGGCTGTATCCGGGCCGCCCCGCATCTCGTGCGGCCGCCATCATCACCATGAAGCAATCAATGAAAATCGAAAATCCAACGCCGATCAAATGGCAATTCGCCCAACGCGCCGAGCAACTGCAGAGTTCGGTCATCCGCGAAATCCTGAAAATCACGATGCGCCCGGACATCATTTCGTTCGCCGGCGGTTTGCCATCGCCGGCCACATTCCCGGTCGAACACATGAAGGCGGCGTTCGATACCGTGCTGTCGCAACAGGGCAAGGTCGCATTGCAGTACGGACCGAGCGATGGCTATGCGCCATTGCGTGAATGGATTGCCGATTCGCTGTCGATCGACGGCGTGACGATCGAGGCGGATCAGGTGCTGATGGTGTCCGGTTCGCAGCAGGCGCTGGATCTGCTGGGCAAGGTCCTGATCGAGGATCGCAGCAAGGTACTGGTTGAGACGCCGAGCTACCTGGGCGCATTGCAGGCATTCTCCGTTTATCAGCCGGAGTTCGTCTCGATTCCGACCGACGAATTCGGCCTGCTGCCGGAAGAGATCGAAAACATCGCGGACGGTGCGCGGCTGTTGTATGCGCTGCCGAATTTCCAGAATCCCACCGGTCGCACGATGTCGGTCGAACGGCGTTTCGCCCTCGTCGAAATCTGCGCACGGCTCGGCTTGCCGCTGATCGAGGACGATCCGTACGGCGCGCTCAGCTATCGCGGCGAACCGCTGCCGAAGATGCTGACGATGAATCCGAACGGCGTGATCTACCTCGGCTCGTTTTCCAAGGTACTGACGCCCGGCATCCGCCTCGGTTACGTGGTTGCGCCGAAGCCGCTGGTGCGCAAGTTGGAACAGGCCAAGCAGGCGGCCGATCTGCATACATCGCAATTGACGCAGATGGTTGTCTACGAGGCGATCAAGGATGGCTTTCTCGCGCGCCACATTCCATCCATCCGCACGCTGTACGGCAATCAATGCCAGGCCATGCTGGATGCGCTGTCGGAATTTTTCCCGGAGGGCGTGAGCTGGAACAGGCCGGAAGGCGGCATGTTCATCTGGGTCACGCTGCCGGCGCATATCGATGCCATGCAATTGCTGGAAGAGGCGATTGCACAGCACGTCGCCTTCGTGCCGGGCGCACCGTTCTATGCGAACGAGCCGGAGAAGAATACATTGCGCCTGAGCTTCGTCACAGTGCCGCCGGAGAAGATCCGGGAAGGCGTGCAGACGCTGGCGAAATTGATTGCGGCAAAGCTGAAATAGGGATGGCAATCGGTCAAAAAAAAGCGGACATCCAGTCCGCTTTTTTTTATTGCATCAACGAATAATCAACGACCGAAATCCGGCGCTTCAGAAGCGCATCGTTTCCCCATGCTTCAGCGTGACGAAACGATCGGTCGGCACATCGGCCTTTTTCAGTTCACGCGCCAGAACTTGCGGCGGCACATCCAGCGATTCATTCGCCAGTTCAAACGTGCCCCAGTGAATGCCGATCGATTTGTCCGCATGCACGATCTGGTGAATTTTCACTGCCTCACCTGGATCGACATGTTGCGGCTGCATGAACCAGCGCGGCTCATACGCACCGATCGGCAACAGCGCGAGATCGAATCGCTTGAAGCGGTCGGCGATGTCCTGAAAATCCTTCGAGAAGCCGGTATCGCCCGCAAACAGCAGGGAGAACGCTGGTTGCGTGGCATCGGCTTTTGCCTGCACCGTCCAGCCGCCCCACAATGTCTTGAAGCGATCGGTCAATCCACGTGCCGACCAGTGCTGCACCGGCACGAAATTGAAATCCAGACCTTTCACTGCAGTCTTGTTCCACCAGTCGAACTCCTGCACGTTCGTGATGCCGATATCGTTCATCCACGGCTTGATGCCCAGCGGTACAAGAAACAGCGGTGCACCGCCGGGCTGTGCGTTCAGTTTCAGCACGGTGGCGCGATCGAGATGATCGTAGTGGTTGTGCGAGATCAGCACGACATCGATGTGCGGTAGTTGCGCGTAATCGAGGCCGGGTGGTGTTTTACGCTTCGGTCCCATGAAGCTGAACGGCGACGCACGTTCCGACCAGATCGGATCGGTCAGGATATTGACGCCGCGCAGTTGCACCAGCACGGTGGCGTGACCGACCCATGTGGCGGAAGTGACGGAGTTGTTTGCTTTGAGCCAATCTGCTTCCGGTTCGGTGCGTGGCGGGATGTATCCGTCGACCGGCGGTTTTGGCAAGCCTTGCGTCAGGCGCTGCCACTGCCATTTCCAAAACGAGCCTTCGCCCTTGCCTTCGATGTAGTTGTTGCGGAAACCGTCCGGCGTGTGATGCGGTTTGTCCGGATCATAATAGGCGTTGACTCCGGTGCAGCCTGCGGCGAAAACCCCGGCGGCCAGCACACAGCGCAGGAAAAAACTGCCTGTGCGTTTCGCTGGCCGGTCTGTCGAACCGGATGAGGATTCCGGAGGGGACATGCGTTATGTCTGCGCCGTCAGTGCGGCCGCCTTGATTTTCGAGTCCAGCACCTTGCCCTTGCGTGCGCGCTTGCCGATGTGCGCGGCAAGTCCGGAAGCCGACAACAGGATTTCCTGCGCCTTCGCACCGCGGCCGATGCCGGAGACGATCACGCCGCGCTGGCTGATCGGTTGCGCGGCCAGCAGTTTTTCATTCTTCTCCAGTTCCATCAGGATCACGCCGCGTCCGCCGGCGGACAGCGTCTTGATCTCGTCGATGCCGAACACCAGTACGCGTCCCTTTTCCGACAGACAGGCAATGGCGCTGGCGTCTTTTGCAACCGGACGCGGCATCAACGGTTCATCGCCGTCGTCCAGCGTGATGAACGATTTGCCGCCGCGGTTGCGCGCAACCATGTCGCCGGCCCTGGTGGTGAAGCCGTAACCGGCGGTCGACGACAGCAGAAGCTGCGTATCGGACGTACCGGCGAAGTAATGCAGGATGCGCGTGCCGCTGGCCAGTTCGACCAGCGTCGTGATCGGCACGCCGTCGCCGCGTGCGCCGGGCAGGGCGGATACCGGGACCGAATAGACGCGCCCGTTGGAGCCGAACACCAGCAGCGTATCGACCGTGCGGCATTCGAACGTGTCGTACAGCATGTCACCGGCCTTGAATGCGAATTGCGCGGCATCGTGGCCGTGGCCGGTGCGTGCGCGCACCCAGCCTTTTTGCGAGATGACGACGGTCACCGGTTCGTCGATGACCTTTGTTTCGACGACGGCTTTTTCCGCCACTTCGATCAATGTGCGGCGTACATCGCCGAACTGTTTTTCGTCGGCTTCGATTTCCCGGATGACGAGGCGTTTCATCGACGATGGATTGTCGAGCAGATCCTGCAGCGTGGTTTTCTCGTTGCGCAGTTCGGCCAGTTCCTGCTGGATCTTGATCGTTTCCAGTCGTGCGAGCTGACGCAGACGGATTTCAAGAATATCGTCGGCCTGGCGTTCGGACAGGCGGAACGCGTCCATCAGCGCCGGTTTCGGCTCATCCGATTCACGGATGATCTTGATGACCTTGTCGATGTTGAGCAGGATCGCTTCGCGGCCTTCCAGAATATGGATACGGTCGTCGACTTTTTGCAGTTTGAAACTGGTCCTGCGCGTGATCGTGGTGAAACGGAACTCGATCCATTCGCGCAAAATATCGCCCAGCGATTTCTGCCGTGGTCGGCCATCGCCGCCGATCATCACCAGATTGATCGAGACGCTGGTTTCCAGCGACGTGTGCGCCAGCAGCATGTTGGTGAATTCGGTCTGGTCCTGGTTCTTCGATTTCGGTTCGAACACCAGCCGCACCGGCGCATCGCGTCCCGATTCGTCGCGCACGGTATCGAGCATCGCCAGCACGGTTTGCTTCAGCGCCAATTGTTCCGGCGACAGGGATTTCTTGCCGAGCCGGATCTTCGGATTGGTGAGTTCCTCGATTTCTTCCAGCACGCGCTGTGACGACACCCCGTGCGGCAGTTCGGTCACGACCGCCTGCCACTGGCCGCGCGCCATGTCTTCGATCTTCCACGTCGCGCGCACTTTCAGGCTGCCGCGTCCGCTGCCGTACATGTCGCTGATGGCGCTCGGCGATGTGATGATCTGCCCACCGCCGGGAAAATCCGGGCCGGGAACGATCGTCATCAGTTCATCGTGCGTCATCTTCGGATTGCGGATCAGCGCAACGGCGGCCTGTGCGATTTCGCGCAGATTGTGCGACGGGATTTCCGTGGCCATGCCGACTGCGATGCCGGATGCGCCGTTCAGCAACACGAACGGCAGGCGGCCCGGCAGCAATTTCGGTTCTTCGGTCGAGCCGTCGTAGTTCGGCTGGAAGTCGACCGTGCCCATGTCGATTTCATCGAGCAGCAGTTTGGAGATCGGCGTCAGTCGCGCTTCGGTATAGCGCATGGCCGCCGCGCCGTCGCCGTCGCGCGAGCCGAAGTTGCCCTGGCCGTCGATCAGCGGATAGCGCAGCGAAAAATCCTGCGCCATGCGCACCAGTGCGTCGTAGACCGATTGATCGCCGTGCGGATGCAGTTTGCCGAGCACATCGCCGACGACGGCTGCCGATTTGCGCGGCTTGGCGGTGGCGTTCAGGCCGAGCTCGTTCATCGCGTACAGGATGCGGCGCTGCACCGGCTTCTGTCCGTCGCTGACGTCCGGCAATGCGCGTCCCTTGACGACGGAAATGGCGTAGTCCAGATAGGCGCGTTCGGCAAAAGTGGCGAGTGTCAGCGATTCGCTGCCGTCGGCGGGTGCGGCTTCGTCAAAAAGATTGGCTTGATCGATCATGTGCGGTGGAAGAATTACTCGATGGTAGTGGTGGTCGCGGACGCATTGCGGCGGCCGGGAATGATCATGTGCACGCGTTTGGCATCGCCGTCGCGGCTGGCAAAAACGGGATTGCCGGACGGGCGCGCGGCAGGCTGGTACAGCTGATAGAACTGGCTGACCAGTTTGACGTAGTTGCGCGTTTCCGGATAAGGCGGGATCGCGTTGTTGTATTTGAGAACGGCGCCTTCGCCCGCGTTGTACGATGCCAGCACCAGATGCTGCTGGTTCGGGAACATGTCGCGCAGGAAGCTCAAGTAGCGCGCGCCGAGCCGGATGTTGGTCTTCGGATCGGTCAGCTTCTGCGCGATGCTTTTCTTGCGATCCGCCTGCAGGCCGAAACGTTCCGCTGTCGCGGGCATCAGTTGCATCAGGCCGACTGCGCCCTTGGGCGAGACGGCCGACGGATTGAAGCCGGATTCAGCCGCCATCACCGCTTTGAGCAATGCCGGATCGAGATCGAAATCGGCTGCAGCCCGATTCAGCAGCGCATCGTATTTCTTCAGGTTCGGATGTTCGGCCAACGCACGGAACAGCGGCGTCTGCCGCTTCGATTGCAGGGTGGCGGAGTCGAAGGATTGATCGCCGCGCATGAACAGCCGGTAGCGCGCATCCAGTTTCTCCGTTGCGAAATGCGTGTCGCCATGCGCATCGACGTAGCCGTAGATATCCGCATGCGCAGCAGCGGATATCAGCGATAACGACAATGCAAAAAAGAAGGCGCGCATTTTATTCTGCATCAGATATCGGCTTCCGCTTCGTTGCCGTGTTCCTCGATCCACGTGCGTCGGGCGGCGGCTTCGCCCTTGCCCATCAGCATGTTGAAGCGCAACTCGGATGCATCGGGGGCGAATTCGCCAAGCGACACTGGCAGCAGGCGGCGCGTATCCGGATTCATCGTGGTTTCCCACAATTGTTCGGCATTCATTTCGCCCAGACCCTTGAAGCGCGAGATGCCCCACGCATTGTCCTTGACGCCATCTTTGCGCAGCTTGTCTTCGATCGCTTCCAGCTCGCCGTCGTCCAGCGCGTACAGTTTCTGTATCGGCTTTTTGCCGCGCGCCGGCGCATCGACGCGATACAGCGGCGGACGCGCGATGCAGATATGGCCCAGATCGATCAGTTGCGGGAAGTGCTTGAAGAACAGCGTCAGCAACAGGACCTGGATGTGCGAGCCGTCGACGTCCGCATCGGACAGAATGCAGATGCGGCCGTAACGCAGACCGCTGAGGTCGATCGTATCGTGCCGGCCATGCGGATCGACGCCGATCGCCACGGCGATGTCGTGGATTTCGTTATTGGCGAACAGGCGGTCGCGTTCGGTTTCCCACGAGTTGAGTACCTTGCCGCGCAACGGCAGGATCGCCTGGAATTCCTTGTCGCGGCCCATCTTGGCCGAGCCGCCGGCGGAATCGCCTTCGACCAGGAAGATTTCATTGCGCGAGATATCGGTCGATTCGCAATCGGTCAACTTGCCAGGCAAAACGGCCACGCCGGACGATTTTTTCTTCTCGACTTTTTGCGCGGAACGCAACCGCGATTGCGCCTGCTTGATGACGAGTTCGGCCAGCTTCTTGCCGTAATCGACGTGATGATTGAGCCACAACTCCAGCGCGGGACGCGAGAACGATGCGACCAGCCGCACCGCATCGCGCGAATTCAGGCGTTCCTTGATCTGGCCCTGGAACTGCGGATCGAGCACCTTGGCCGACAGCACGAACGAGACACGTGCGAACACGTCTTCCGGCAGCAGCTTCACGCCTTTCGGCAGCAGTGAATGCATTTCGACGAAGCTCTTCACCGCGCCGAACAGGCCTTCGCGCAAGCCGGATTCATGGGTGCCGCCATTCGATGTCGGGATCAGGTTGACGTAGGACTCGCGCACGACGGCGCCGTCTTCGGTCCACGCCACCACCCACGCCGCGCCTTCGCCTTCGGCAAAGCCTTCGGCATCGGCGTTTGCGTACTGTTCGCCTTCAAACAACGGGATGACCAGTTCTGCATTCGATGCCTGGGCCAGCGATTCGGTCAGGTAGCCGCGCAGGCCCTGTTCGTATTGCCAGGTTTGCGTCTCGCCGGTTTTGGCATGAATCAGGGTGACTTTGACGCCCGGCAGCAGCACGGCCTTGGAGCGCAGGAGGCGCTGCAGTTCGGCCTGCGGAATGACGGAGGAATCGAAATATTTAGGATCGGGCCACGCAGTCACGCGCGTGCCGCTGCGTTTTTCGTCGCGCGCGATCGGGCGCGACTTCAGCGGTTCGATGACGTCGCCGCCGGAAAAGGCGAGGCTGTGCACGCCATTCTCGCGCCATACGGTGATTTCGAGCCGTGTCGACAGCGCATTCGTGACCGAGACGCCGACGCCGTGCAGGCCGCCGGAAAAAGCGTAGGCGCCGCCCGAACCCTTGTCGAATTTGCCGCCGGCATGCAGGCGCGTGAAGACGATTTCCACCGTCGGTACTTTTTCTTCCGGATGCATGCCGACCGGAATGCCGCGGCCGTCATCCTCGACGCTGACGCTGCCGTCGGTATTGAGTGTGACGAGAATGTTCTTGCAATAGCCGCCGAGCGCTTCATCGGATGCGTTGTCGATCACTTCCTGGATGATGTGCAGCGGATTTTCGGTGCGCGTGTACATGCCGGGGCGCTGCTTGACCGGCTCAAGGCCTTTCAGGACGCGGATGGATGATTCGCTGTAGTCGGCTGGGGATTTTTTGGTGGCCATTCAATCGGATGCTGGAAAGAAATATCAGGGGCTGAAACGTCGTCTTCAAACGGGACGAAGTGTTAAAAGTGTCTGCATTCTAATGAAAAACCGGCAGCGCATGTTTTCGGCAATGAGGGCAGGTTCGCGCTCAATGTGGCAAAAGCGTCCCGAATTGTTAAATATGGTTAGATTTGCAACGCCGCTCTGGCACTTTCCGCTCAAAAGCGTTTCAATGTATGTGGTGTTTTACTTTTAACAATTTGGCATCAAATCCTTGTGCTTTTCGTCTGGCCACTTCTTCATATCGAGGCGAGCCGGCTTTTATCAATGCGTGAACCGGGGTTTGGCGTCGTCACTGTTTTGTCCGAATGGCAACAATGTCATCCAACAGTTTTCCGTTTGCAGTCCGCTTGATCGGCTTCAGCCCGCAGGAAACCGAAATTTTCGATGCCACCTTTGCTCTCGATCAAGGCAAGGGCTACGGCTATTTCCGGCTGGCCGACGATAATCTGCAGGATCCCGATCTCTATATCGCCAACTCCGCCGAGGTGCGGGCGCTGGTCATGCTGGCCGATGTGCGGCCGAGTGCGGTGCGTCCTGCCTTGCTGGTGGGCGAACCGATGATCACGCTGCCGTATGCGCGCATCGAGCGGCCGATTCGCTGGCACCGGATGTTCGAGGCGCTCGATCAGCTGATCGAGAAGCGCGCGGATGCCTTGTCGCGTCTGGAAGCATCGGATGTGGTGGCCGTGCCGGAACGCCGCCGCCGCGATCGCGTCGATATCGACCTGACCGATCCTGCCGAATACCGGAAGATGCGGGCCGAGCCGGGCCAGAACGGCGCGGTGCTGGTGATTGACAAGACGCCTGCCTTCCGCGATTACGTCGCCGAACTGCTGTCGCGCAGCAAGACGGAAGTATTGTGGGCGCGGGGCGAGGCGGAAGCCGAGGGCGCATGCGCAAGGCAGCGCGTTTCGGTCGTGATGATCAATACATCAATGGCGGAGATCGATCCGTACCGCCTGTGCCGTGCGGTCAAATCGGTGCGGCCGCGCGATCGCACTTCGGTGATTTTCCTGATTGCCCGATCGGAAAACTACGATGCGGCGCGTGCGCAGCAGGCGGGATCCGACGGGTTCCTGACCAAGCCGCTGGCCGGCCATCACCTGATCAGCGCACTGAAAAAATTCATGCACCTGTCGCGCTGAACGGCGACAACTCCCGGCCAATATTGCCGAGTCTTTATTTGCCCAGCATGCGCATGCCGCGTTCCAGCCCTTCCAGCGTCAGCGGCACCATGCGATTGTCCATTTGCCGGCGGATGATCGCGATCGACTGACGGTATTCCCAGATGCTTTCCGGTTCGGGATTGAGCCAGATATGGCTGGGGAACGTCCTTGTAAAACGCTGCAGCCATTCGGCACCGGCTTCTTCGTTGTGATAATCGACTGCGCCGCCGGCGTGCAGGATTTCGTACGGACTCATCGTTGCATCGCCGACGAAAATCACTTTGGTATCCGGTGTGTATTTGCGCAATACATCCCACGTTGCAAAGCGTTCCGCGTGCTTGCGCTGGTTGTTGCGCCACAGGTGGTCGTAGACGCAATTGTGGAAGTAGTAGAACGCCATGTTCTTGAATTCCGCCTTCGCCGCGGAGAACAGTTCTTCGGTGCGCTGGATGTGATCGTCCATGCTGCCGCCGACATCCAGCAGCATCAGCACCTTGATATTGTTGCGGCGTTCGGGACGCATGCGGATATCGAGCCAGCCGGCATTGTTGGCGGTGGAGCGTATCGTGTCGTCGAGTGCGAGTTCGTCCGCCGCGCCCTGCCGCGCAAACTTGCGCAGGCGTCGCAGCGCGACCTTGATATTGCGCGTGCCGATTTCGCGTTCGGCATCGTAATCGCGATAGGTGCGCTGTTCCCACACCTTGACCGCGCTGCGGTGACGGCTTTCGCCGCCGATGCGTATGCCTTCCGGGTTGTAGCCGCCGTTGCCGAATGGCGAGGTGCCGCCGGTGCCTATCCATTTGCTGCCGCCTTCGTGGCGTTCCTTCTGTTCTTCCAGCAATTCCTTGAGGCGGTCCATCAGCCTGTCGTAGCCGAATTTTTCCAGCGCGGCCTTTTGTTCATCGCTCAGTTCGCGCATCGCACGCTGCAGCAGCCAGTCGAGCGGAATATCCTTTTTTTCGAAGAGCGTGGAGACACCCTTGAAATAGGCGGCGAATGCGCGATCGAACTTGTCGAAGTGCGCTTCGTCCTTGACCAGCGTCAGCCGTGCGAGATAGTAGAAATCGTCGAGCGAATAATCGATGACGTCCTTCTCCAGCGCTTCCAGCAACAGCAGGAATTCCTTGATCGAAACAGGAATTTTTGCGTCTTTCAGTGTGAAAAAGAAGTCGATCAGCACGGCATTTTGTCTTAGCGGTTGGTACGTGACATGAAGACGAGGCGCTCGAACAGCGCGATGTCCTGTTCGTTCTTCAGCAATGCGCCGTGCAGCGGTGGCACCGAGATTTTTTCGTCCTTGCTGTGCAGCGCTTCCGGTGGAATGTCTTCGGCCAGCAATAGCTTCAGCCAGTCGAGCAGTTCGGAGGTGGACGGTTTTTTCTTCAAGCCGTTGACTTCACGCAATTGATAAAACACTTCCAGCGCTTTCGCCAGCAGATCTTTTTTCAATGTCGGAAAATGCACGGCGACGATCTGTTCCATCGTGTCGCGATCGGGAAAGCGGATGTAATGGAAGAAGCAGCGGCGCAGGAAGGCGTCCGGCAATTCCTTTTCATTGTTCGATGTGATGATGACGAGCGGACGGTGCTTCGCCTTCACCATCTCGTGCGTTTCGTAGACGTAGAACTCCATGCGATCGAGTTCGCGCAGCAGATCATTGGGGAATTCGATGTCCGCCTTGTCGATTTCATCGATCAGCAGCACGACCTGCCGATCGGCGGCGAATGCCTGCCACAGCACGCCCTTGACGATGTAATTCTCGATGTGCCTGACGCGTTCGTCGCCCAGTTGCGAATCGCGCAGGCGCGATACGGCGTCGTATTCATATAGTCCCTGCTGCGCCTTGGTCGTGGATTTGATATGCCATTGCAGCAGCGGCATGCCGAGTGCTGCGGCAACTTCTTCGGCCAGCATGGTTTTTCCGGTGCCGGGTTCGCCCTTGATCAGCAACGGCCGCTGCAAGGTCAGTGCGGCATTGACGGCGAGCTTCAAATCGCCGGTGGCAACGTAACTCTGGGAACCTTCGAAGCGTGTTTCTTGTCGCATGGCGTGTCATTAAAAGGAAAAGAATCCGGAGTATAAGCGAGAAGAAACCTGCCAGCCTCTTGCCGCGCACAGGGGAAATCTCTGTTGCCGCTCTCCAACGCACACCGATTACAATCAATGCAATGAAAATCTTTTTCCTCCGAATCTGCGCAGGATGGCGCCGATTCCGCCGCGGTGCGCTGCGTCATCACACGGATCACGCGCAATACCTGCCGCAAATCGAATCGCTGATGCGACACGCCGATCCGGATGCAACGTGGCATGCGCGCGCCAACTGGATGATCGATCTGGCGGACTGGATTCGCCGCGAGCCGAAAGTATCGCTGCTGGGCAATGACAAATGGCGACGCGTCAAGCACCAGCGCATCCGCTTTCTGCTCGACTGGCTCGATGCGCATCGCGATGTGAAGCTGGGCGTGCAGGCAACGTTGCGCAAGACGCTGCGCGAGGCGACCGGGCATGAATTGTTTTCCGCCACCGGCATGCCGCGCGAATCGGCGTTCTTCTCGGAATTGTCCGAGCGCATCGTCAAGCTGGTATTGCCGCGCCCGGTCGGGCAGCAGGATTTGTCGACCTTGTTTACTGCGATGTTTCCCGAAGAATCGGATGCCGAGTGGCTGCTTGAACTGGATCACAAGACCTTGTCTCGGCTGTGGAAACTGGGCGGCGACGATGGCATTGCGCACGGTTATCGCCAGCAGATCGACGAGGCGATGTTGTATCTGGTGACGATGGTGATTTCGGTCGGCATCAGCCCGGCCTTCCGCCAGCGGCTGGAGCCGCGCATGCCCTTGCTGGCGACGCCGTTCATGGCGCTGCGCCGCGAGCTGGAAAACTACATGATGACGAACAACCGCGACGAGGCGGCCTTGCGCAGCGTGCGCATGCTGATCGCCGTGTGCCAGGCGCAGACCGACAAGATCTACGCGCACTTGGACGAATACGGTGTCTCCGTCGGTCTCGTCTATCACGTGGAACGGATGCGCGCGCAACTGAACCGCATCACGCGCCTGCTGGATCTGCGCACCGCGCCGCATACCGATCAGGGATCGGGGCAGGTGCAGGCGGTGCTGGTCGATCTGGTCGTCGCCCATCATCATCGATCCTCCGTGCGCGAACTGGTCAGCCGCAGCTTTTCGCTGTTGGCGCGCAAGATGGTCGAGCGCAATGCCAGCCATGGCGAGTACTACATCGCGCGCGATCGCATTGAATACCGGACGATGTTCAAGGCCGCCCTGATAGGCGGCATCATCACGGCCTTCACCGCGCTGGCCAAGCTCGGCATTGGTGGGATCGGCCTTGCACATTTTTTCGAAGGCGCGTTCCTGTCGATTAATTTTGCAGTGAGCTTTCTTCTGATTTCGGCTGTCGGCGGTGTGCTGGCAACCAAGCAGCCGGCGGTAACGGCGCCGGCACTGGCGGCGGAAATGGGCGCGCTCGATACGGTCGAAGGCCTGCGCGAACTGCTGGCACGAATCGCCGCACTGCTGCGCTCGCAGTCCGCTGCGGTATTCGGAAATCTGCTGGCAGTGGCGCCGGTGGTGGCGGGATTGTCGTTCGCGATGCTATTGATCGCAGGCAAACCGCTGATGAATCCGGAGAAGGCGCAGGCGACGATTCATTCGCTGTCGTTCGTCGGCATCACACCGCTGTTTGCCGCATTCACCGGTTTGCTGCTGTGGCTGGCCAGCCTGATCGCCGGCTTTGCCGATAACTGGTTTGCATTGCGTCGGCTCAAGGAATCGCTCGCGCATCATCGGCGACTGGTGCATGCGATGGGCGCACAGCGTGCCGAACGTCTGGCGGCCTGGCTGGAGCACAACGTGGCAGGCATCGTAGGGAATGTGTCGCTGGCGATTCTGCTGGGCATGACGCCGGTCATTGCGCAGTTCTTCGGGCTGCCGCTGGATGTGCGTCACGTGACGCTGGCGACCGCCACGCTGACGGCGGCGGCCAGCAGCCTCGGTTGGGAAGTCGTGTCGATGCCGCAGTTCTGGCTGGCGTGCGCCGGCATCGTGGCGATCGGCCTGCTGAATGTCGGTGTGGCGTTTGCGTGTGCGCTGGCGCTGGCATTGCGCGCGCGCGATGTGCCGAAGCGCGTGCGCCGGCTGGTCTTCCGCACCGTGCTGCGACGCTTCACGCTGACACCGGTGGCCTTCTTCTGGCCGACCGTTTCGGAAAACCGGCTGGCGGTGCCGGTCGATGCGGACGAACTGCCGCAAGCCGGTGCCACGGAGCAGGCCATCGAAGCGTCGAATCGGGAAAAATGAGCACAGGATGCATGCTGTAGGGTGCCGTACACGTCAATGCGATTGAACGTGGACTGACGTTCTGTCTTCAGGTAGAATCGAGCGGTTTTGGTGTGGCAAAGCAATATTTATACGTGTCGCATGCTGTTCGCGCGGCGTCCCACCAGCAGGTTTCGTATTAACCATCCACACAGCCATCATGAAAAAACTATTTGCACTTCTCGCGCTCGCGGGTGCGGCCAATATCGCTGTATCAGCGGAAGTCGTTGGTGACGCCAAGGCAGCTGTCAACAAGGTTGCGATGTGTATCGGATGCCACGGCATTCCCGGCTACAAGGGTACTTTCCCGGAAGTCTATCAAGTGCCGATGCTTGGTGGCCAGTCGGAAAAATACATTGTGAGCGCATTGAACGCATATAAAAAAGGCGATCGCAATCATCCGTCCATGCATGGCATCGCCGCCAGCATGTCGGATCAGGATATCGCCGATGTGGCTGCCTACTACTCGCAGCAGAAATAACGGGAGCCGAACATGAAAAAAATCATCGCATTGGCTGTCGTATCGCTGTCGGCAGTTGCATCGTTCAACGCATCGGCTGAAAGCCAGATCGACGCCGGCAAGGCTGCAGCGGCAAAATTCAATTGCGCATCGTGCCATGGTGCCGATTACCATACGCCGATCGATCCGGCCTATCCGAAGCTGGCCGGCCAGCACAAGGATTATCTGGAGCACGCGCTGGTGGCGTACCGTCGCGGCGCAGGCGGCCCGAACAGCCGCAGCAATCCGATCATGGGACCACTGGCCAAGCAATTGTCGGATCAGGACATCAAGAATATCGCCGCCTATCTGCACAGCCTGCCGGGCACACTGGTACTGCGCAAATAACACATCACGATTCAAATTGCGGTTAAACAAAAAAGCCACGGCATGCCGTGGCTTTTTTCATGGTTGCTGCCCGGCTAGCGTCGCCGGATGCATTCGATATAGGCTGCGCCGTCGGGCGGCGTATTGTTGCGCTGCGAGGTCCAGATCATCTCGCCCAGGCATTCCATCACGTGATGATGCGCATCGTGTTCCGAGCCGAGCCGTTGCGCCAGCGCCGTATAGGCAGTGCGGATGCCAGGCGGCTGGTCGATGGAAATCTGCTCTGCGATCGACAGGTGCATCGACAGGTGCAGGAATGGGTTGGCCTGCGCCGATTCCACCGAGTAATCGGCCGCCAGCGCTGCGTCGACATCCATCAGTGCATCCGCATATTCGGGATGCTGGATGATCCAGTCGCGCGCGATGGCTTCGATCGGCGTGAGAATTTCGTTGGCGCGCTGCTTGCGGAATGCTTCGCAGAAAAAGCGGCGTACGTCGTGTTGTGATGGTGTAAACATGCGATATCCGGATGCTTCGCGGGGTGAATGCGGTTGAAGATCGACATTGTACGTGGCTTGCCTGTCGGACGCTGACCAACCGTGCGTTCCGTTTCGGCTACCATACGCATCTTGCATACAAATGCGGCATGCCAGTACGGCCTGTCGCCGGATATTGAAATGGAATCACCATGCTGAACCAGGAAGCACTCGACACCCTCTTTACCGAAGCACGCACGCACAGCGCGTGGCTGAACAAGCCGGTCACCAACGGTCAGTTGCGTGAAATTTATGAACTCATGAAATGGGCTCCGACCGAATTCAACTGTTCCCCGATGCGGATTGCCTTCATCAAATCGCCGGAAGCAAAGGCCAAACTGGCTGCCTGCATGGATGACGAGAATGCGGCCAAGGCAAAGGCAGCGCCGATCGTGGCGATCATCGGCACGGACATGGCGTTTGCACGCAAGCTGTCCGCGCTGTATCCGGACCCGAGCGCACGCGCGTGGCTGGGCAATGATGAACAGAAAATTGCGCAGGCGGCCATTCGCAACGCATCGGTGCAGGGCGGCTATTTTGTCCTGGCGACGCGGGCGGCGGGGCTGGATTGCGGCCAGATGCTGCGCTTCGATGCGGAGAAGGTGGATGCGGCATTCTTTGTCGGCACCGCGGTGAAGGCGAACTTTATTGTCGGCGTCGGCTATGGCGATGATGATATGTCGTCGGCACGCCTGCCGCGTTTGACGTTCGATGCATCCTGCGCGATCGTCCTGTAAAACGGACCGATAGGCGTTACACGCCTTTTGCCGGCAGCGGCGTCTTGGCCTTGTATTCGCACAGGTCGGCGATGATGCAGTTCCAGCATTTTGGCGTGCGCGCGATGCAGGTATAGCGTCCGTGCAGGATGAGCCAGTGATGCGCATCCTGCTGGAATTCCGGCGCGACGAACTTCATCAGTTTCTGCTCGACGATGTCGACGTTCTTGCCTGGTGCTATGCCTGTGCGATTCGATACGCGGAAAATGTGCGTGTCCACGGCAATAGTCGGTTCGCCGAATGCAGTGTTCAGCACGACATTCGCGGTCTTGCGGCCGACGCCGGGCAGCGCTTCCAGTTCCTCGCGCGTACGCGGTACTTCGCCTTTGTGTTCTTCAAGAAGAATGCGGCAGGTCTCGATGACATTCTTCGCCTTGGTGCGATACAGGCCGATGGTCTGGATATAAGGCATCAGGCCTTCGACGCCGAGTGCGAGAATTTTTTTCGGCGTGCCCGCCACCGGATACAGCTTGCGCGTGGCCTTGTTGACCGATACATCGGTTGCCTGTGCCGACAGCAGCACCGCGATCAGCAGCTGGAAAGGCGTCTTGTATTCGAGTTCGGTGGTGGGATGAGGATTGGCGATACGCAGCCGGTTGAAGATTTCACGTCGCTTTTCAGCGTTCATTGCTTGTCCTTTTTCTCTTGCTCTGCTTGTTCCTTCTTCAGTCGCGCCCGTTCGATGGCGGCCTGAATAATGGCTTTCTTGCGGGCTTGTTCGGCTTTCTCTTCTTCCGACAGTGCTTGTTCATTCTGCACGGCCTGCAGCTTGGCAGCAGCCTTGGCAGCCAGCCGTGCGTCGTTTTCTTCCTTCTCTTGTTTCAGGCGCAATGTGCGGAAGTCATGCCGCGCGCGGGCGGCATCGGCCTGCTGTTGCGACCACGCATCCCAGCCGGTTTTTCCCGGTGTGACTTCAATCATGGCGATGCAATCGACCGGACAGGGCGCAACGCACAGATCGCAACCGGTGCAGAGGTCGTTGACGATCGTGTGCATCTGTTTGGCTGCGCCGACGATTGCATCGACCGGACAGGCCTGAATGCACAACGTGCAGCCGATGCACACGCTTTCATCGATGAAGGCGACAGGCCGCGCCCGGACGATGCCGTTGTCGGGATTGATCGGGATGACTGGTTTACCGAGCAGATGTGCGAGCCGCGCCACGCCTTCGGTGCCGCCGGGCGGGCACTGATTGTGACTGGCGCTGCCGTCCGCCATTGCCTCTGCATACGGACGGCAGGCGGGGTAGCCGCACTTCGTGCATTGCGTCTGCGGCAGCAGATCTTCAAGCCGGTCGGCGAGCGATGGTGTATCGGATGGGGACAAGGGCGTGTCTGCGCAATGCAAAGGGATAAAACCGAATTATCGTCTTATAACGGTTGCAGCGCCAAATGGAAAAACAACCGGGAAAAACAGTCAGGGAAAAACAGACGCGATGGAACTGCGGCTGCGGAAGACGGGATGATCCTGGATAAGGCTGCAAAAATGGCGCAGCGGCTGGCGGGGAAATCGTTCGCGCAATAAAAACGCCCCGGAATACGGGGCGTCTTGTACTTGCAAGCCGGAATGTCAGCGTGCCAGATATTGCAGTTTGTCCATCTTGTCTTTCCATTCCTCGGCTTCCGGCAGGGCGGCCTTGGTTTTGGTGATGGACGGCCAGTCGCGCGACAGTTCCACGTTCAGTTTGATGAATTGCTGCTGGTCGGCGGGGACGTCTTCTTCGGCGAAAATTGCATTCACGGGGCATTCTGCCACGCAGACGGCGCAATCGATGCACTCGTCCGGATCGATCGAGAGAAAATTCGGGCCTTCGCGGAAGCAATCCACCGGACACACATCGACGCAGTCCGTGTAACGGCAGAGGATGCAGGATTCGGTTACTACGTGGGTCATACCAGTCCTAACTGTTAGATATTTTGAAATACCGGCGGGTGCCGCTTGATGGCAAACGTGGGCGATTGATCGCGTTGGTATCCCGTAAAACACTGCATTTTAAGGCATATCGGGCATTCTCACAAACCTCGCTTATACGGAATCAGCATAAGCAAATGCATTTTTGCCTGTGCCGGCCGGGCGGGAAATGGCGGTGAGCGCTGCACCCGGACCGCGACTTTCCGTGTTTTTTTCTGCGATAGAATGACGGCCTTTTGGGCGCGATGACCGTTTGCACGCACTGCATGCAAACCGGAAGATGCGTTCTCACCGGGCAACCGGAGCGGCATCGCGGCGGTACAACACATCAGCAAAGAAACAGGTCAATGGCGGATATCAGCATCAAGCGCGAGCATCAGCTCTCGTTGCAGCAATCAAGGGAAGCGGCGCAACACGTTGCGGCAAAAATGGCGGCCGATTTCGATATGACCACGCAATGGAATGGCGATGTGCTGTCGTTCCGGCGCAGCGGCGTGGCCGGTACGCTGGCCTTGCGCGAGAAGGAAGCGCAAATCGACATCACACTGGATTTTCTGTTCAAGGCATTTGCGGCGACGCTGGAAGAGAAAGTGGCGCGCAACATGGACAAGTTCTTCGGCGCACAGGCCTGCTGAATAGAGCGGTGCGTCCGTCAACAGAAAAGCCCCGTCCTTGCGGTACGGGGCTTTTCATTGCGCTCGCTATGTCTGCCGGAAATCGCTTCAGCCTTTCAGTTCATTCACCATATCGATGTATTGCTGACTTGCATCGTCCTGCGTAATGCCCTTGAGGTTGTTCCACGCATCCCATTTTGCACGCGCGACAAAATCGGTCATCGCGGGCTGTTCGCCGTCGACATCGCCACCTGAGGCCTGTTTGTACAGAGCGTACATTTTCAGCAGCATCAGATTGTCCGGACGCTCCGGCAGATTTTTTGAATCGGCAACTGCCTGATCGAATTGTTCCTGCAGATTCATGCGTGTTCCCCGTTTTTTGAAAACATGGTTGACGTAGGCCTGCTTCCGATTGCGGCGCAGTCATCGTCGGACGATGTCTGCGCCGCGCCGGACAGGATTCTTTATACGCCCAGCAATTCCACTTCGAAAATCAGCGTTGCGTTCGGCGGAATCACGCCGCCCGCACCGCGTGCACCGTAGCCCAGCGATGCCGGAATGATCAGGGTGCGGGTGCCGCCGATTTTCATGCCTTGCACGCCTTCATCCCAGCCCTTGATGACGTGGCCCGCGCCGAGCGGGAAGGCGAACGGATCGTTGCGGTCCTTGCTGGAATCGAATTTGGTGCCTGCGCTGCCGTCGGGGTTTTGCAGCCAGCCGGTGTAATGCACGGAGACGTGATTGCCTGCAACCGCTTCAGCGCCGTCGCCGACGACTTTGTCTTCGTACTGGAGGCCGGATGATGTCGTGGTGGTCATGTTTTTTCCTTGATGAAAATGAAGTCAGAAAGTGGACAGATTGTAACAGGTGAAAAAGGGTTGTTTCCCATTGCCGTCATGCATGCAGGCAATGCGGGCGAAGCCTTTTGCGTTCCGGCGCACGGTAAAATGGCGTCGATGCCGGCCGCGACATGCGCATTCGCCGATGGGGCGGTTTGCGGCATCGTCATTCACCAAAGGATTTCCATTTCATGCGACCGATATTGATTGCATTCGGCCGGGCGGCGCTGTCGCAACTGCATATTCGCATGCTGTTGCTGACCGTCGTGCCGTTCATTTTATCCGTCGCGCTGTGGGGTTTTATCCTGTGGGTGTATCTGCAGGAAATCTTCAACTGGCTGCAGGCATATTTCGTCCAGAACGACGGCTTTCTCGTTGCCGGTAGCGTGCTCGCCTGGGTCGGTCTGGGCGCATTGAAAACGGTGGTCGTGCCGCTGGTTGCGATGTGGGTGCTGCTGCCATTGATGATCATGACCGCGCTGCTGTTCGTCGGTACGATCGCGATGCCGGCGATCGTCAGGCATGTGGGACGCCGTCGCTATGGCGAGCTGGAGCAACGCAAGGGCGGCACGCTGGCCGGCAGCCTGTGGACATCGTCGTCATCGTTCGCGATTTTCCTTGTGGTGTGGATTGCCACGCTGCCGCTGTCGCTGATTCCGCCGCTGACATTCGTGATCCAGCCCCTGCTGTGGGGCTGGCTGACGTATCGCGTGATGGCATACGACGCACTGGCCGATCATGCCGATGCCGAAGAGCGCATCGCCATTCTGAAAAAACATCGCTGGCAATTGCTGGCAATCGGCGTGATTACCGGAGCGATGGGCGCTGCGCCGATGCTGCTGTGGCTGGGCGGCGCACTGTGGATCATCGTGCTGCCGGTGCTGGCGGCCGGTGCAATCTGGTTGTACGTGCTGGTGTTCATCTTTACCGGTTTGTGGTTCCAGTATTTCTGCATGGAGGCGTTGAAGCGGCATCGCGCTGCTGTGCATGCTGAACCGGCAGCGTTGTCCAAGGAAGGCGCCGGCCCGGCAGCGTGATGGTGTATCCGGCATAATGGCCGGCGGTTCAATCGCATTGCAAGGAAACACGATGGCATTCGGCCTCATCATCATCGGCGACGAGATTCTCTCGGGAAAACGCATCGACAAGCATTTTTCCAAAGTGGTGGAATTGCTCGGTGCGCGCGGGCTTTCCCTGTTCTGGGCGGAATGCATAGGCGATGATCCTGCACGCATCACGGCGACGCTGAAACGCACTTTCGGCAGCGGCGACGTGGTGTTCAGTTGCGGCGGCATCGGCGCCACGCCGGACGATCACACGCGGCAATGCGCTGCCGATGCACTGGGCGTGCCGCTGGAACTGCATCCCGATGCAAAACAGAAAATCCAGGAACGCATGCTCGACATGGCGCGTGAAGCGAACGTGCCGTTCGATCTGAACAAGCCGGAAAACCTGCATCGTTTGAAGATGGGTGAATTCCCGCGCGGCGCAGACATCGTTCCGAATCCGTACAACAAGATCCCCGGATTTTCGATCAGGCACAAGGGTAACGCCGGCGGCGCGCATTATTTCGTTCCGGGTTTTCCGGTGATGGCGTGGCCGATGATTGAATGGGTACTCGATACGCATTACACCGACCTGTTTCATCAAAAGCCGCATCTGGAAAAATCGGTGCTGGTGTTCGAGGCGATGGAGTCCGCGCTGACGCCGTTGATGGAAGCCATCGAAAGCGCATTCCCGCGAGTGAAGGTATTCAGTCTGCCCAGCGTCGGCGATGCGGACACGCGGCGTCATATCGAACTCGGTGTGAAAGGCGAGCCGCAGCAGACCGAGCAGGCATTCCTGACATTGCTGGCCGAGCTGAAGCGGCGCGGCAACGAGATTCAACCGGTCTGACGGTTGCGGCATGCCCGTCAGGCATGCACCGGTGTCTCGCCTGTCATCAGGTTGGCATCGCGGGCAAGCCGCCATTTTCCGTCGGCTTCCTTGCGCAGGATCGTCAACGTGTAGCCGCTGCGCCGCACAGATGCGCCACCGGGCGGTGTCGCCGTCATCTCGATATGACTGCGAATGTAGGCCCAGTCGCCGAGGAGCTGCAGTTCTTCAATGGTTGACGTGGCTTCCAGCCGCACGTTTTTCATGCGCTCGGAGACTGCGGCAAATTCCTTCTTGCCGAAAGGTGCCTGACCGGGAACCATGAACATTACGTCGTCCGTCATCAGGCTCAATACCGTTTGCGTATCGCCGTTTTGGCTGGCGGCCAGCCAGGTATCGACGACTTCGCGAATGGCACGTTCGTCATTCATGGCACGTTCATCATTCGTCATGGCGATTCTCCTTTGCAATGCAATCAAGGGTCAGGCATGTCGGTTTGCAACGACAGGCGTCAAGCAAAATTCATGATGTTGTACAACAATGCATCTTTGCAGCAGCGGTGCGCAACCGGGTTGTACAGTGCCAGCGTCATGCATAGGCGATGACGACGATCGGATAAAGAATGAATGTCAATAGCAAGCAACCTTCCAGCTCTTCCGTGTCAATTGCATCTTCGGTTGGAAATCCCTGGCTGCCACTGGTTCCCTTTTTGTTTGTGCTGATCTGGAGCACCGGTTTCATCGTTGCCAAATTCGGTTTGCCTTACGCGCCGCCGCTGACGTTTCTGTCGCTGCGTTTTATCGGTGTACTGGTTTTTCTGCTGCCGCTGGTGCTGGTCATGCGTGCGCCATGGCCGGTCGGAACCATGCGCCATATCGCAGTTGCAGGCGTGCTGGTGCAGGCCGGTTATCTGGCGGGTGTCTGGTGCGCGATCAAGCTCGGCATGCCGGCCGGATTGTCGGCGCTGATCGTCGGCATGCAGCCGGTACTGACGGCGTTTGCCGCGCCGTTGATCGGCGAAAAGGTGCGCGGCCGCCAGTGGATCGGATTGATGCTGGGTTTGTGCGGCGTGGCGCTGGTGGTTGCCAACAAGATTTCGCTGATCGGCCTGACGTGGCAGAGCATTGCGTTGTGTGTGATGGCGCTGTTGTCGATCACGATCGGTACGATGTATCAAAAGCGGCATTGTCCGCATTTCGATCTGCGTACCGGCACGGCCATCCAATTCGCCGCATCGCTGGTCGTGATTCTGCCGCTGGCGATCCTGTTCGAGAATTTTTCGCCATCGCTGTCTTCGGTGCAATGGACGTGGAGTTTCGTCGGCGCCTTGCTGTGGTCGGTGCTGGCGCTGTCGATCGGTGCGATTTTTCTGCTGTTTGCATTGATTCGCAAAAGCGCCGCCACGCAGGTGACCAGCCTGCTTTATCTGACGCCGCCGACCACTGCGTTGATGGCTTGGCTGGCATTCGGGGAAGTATTCAGCCTGATCGGCGTGGCAGGCATGCTGCTCGCCATTGTCGGGGTGGCGTTCGTGGTGAAGAAATAACGGACAGGCGGATTATTTGTTACCGCGGGGCAGGGACGAACGATTTCCGGACCGGTCGCGATAGCGGGCCGATAATGTGACTGAAAGATGACAAAACGAACATTGTCAGTTAGAAAATAGATTAATGAATAACGCTAACTATCTAATTATCTTGCACATTTTAGATAATTTGCTACACTGCAATCAATTTTGTTGGTTCGATTCGGGAGTCGCAGATGCTTAAATCCGCGCTAGGGATTTTCATTTCTTTGCTGGTTGTTTTCAATGTCCCTTTGGCGAAGGCCGAAGCACCGGGCAAAACGTCAGTAAAAAAGACAACCGTAAAAAAAGTCGTCACCACCAGCAAGGCCAAAAAAGCCAGCCCCGCCAAGCATACCGTCGTCAAAAAATCAGTCAAACGCACCACAGCCAAGAAGGTCGCTTCCAGAAAGTCGACCCGCCAGAGCGCATCGCTCAATTCCCGAGAAAAGCTTGTCAAGAAAGTCGTCGTCGTACGCGGCAAGAACAAGGTCATTTATCAGCGCGTTGCGAAGCCTGTGATCCCGATTGTGCCGCCAGTGATGACGGCCGGTGATCTGGCCGGTCTGAACATGACGCGCGATCCGCTGGCGCTGGCATCGAATGTCGCGCTGGTACTCGATCAGTCATCGTCCGAAGTGCTGCTCGAAAAGAACGCGAACGTGACCCTGCCGATTGCATCGATTACCAAGCTGATGACGGCGATGGTGGTGGTCGGGGCGAATCAGGATATGGACGAGATTCTCGAAGTGACCGACGACGATGTCGATCGCATCAAGCATAGTTCGTCGCGTCTGCGCGTCGGATCGCGCCTGTCGCGCGCCAACATGCTGCATATCGCGTTGATGAGCTCGGAGAACCGTGCCGCATCGACATTGGGTCGCAATTACCCTGGCGGTGCACGTGCCTTCGTCACGGCGATGAATGCCAAGGCGCGTGAACTCGGCATGACGGGTACGCACTATGTCGATCCGACCGGACTGTCGAGCGATAATGTGGCGACTGCGCGCGATTTGTCCAAACTGGTGATGGCCGCGTTGCATTACCCGGTGTTGCGCCAGTATTCGACCGATACGCAATACGTGGTCGAGCCGAGTGGCCGTTCACTGCATTATGCAAATTCGAACCGGCTGGTCGCCAATGCAGATTGGGATATCGGGATCCAGAAGACGGGCTACATCAGCGAAGCCGGACATTGCCTGGTGATGCAGGCGACTATCAACAATCGTCCGATCGTGATGATCTTCCTCGATTCGAAGGGCAAGTATTCGCGTCTGGCCGATGCACAGCGCATCCGCAAGTGGCTGGAGAAGGGTCCGAAGAACGCGGTTGTCGCGCATGCGGCGCATGCGGTCGAGAGCTGATCGCAGCGAAGAACATGAACAAGACGTAAAAAAGGCGAACCACGGTTCGCCTTTTTTACTTATAGATCGTCCAACCGGACATCGTTCGTGAAGCCTGGGTGACCTGTTCAATGCAAATGACGGAGTTGAACTGGCCATCTGGGTCACTGACGGCAACATGCAAGGCTGCTACTGGCTCTGGAAAGTCTGGCGCGTGGCGACAAGGTGATCGATGTGGCTCTTGAACATGGCTACAGCAGCCAGAGTGCATTTGCCGCGATGTTCAAGAAGCATTTCGATATTTCTCCGAGCCGTTTCTTCCGCTAAAACAAACTGTTGCAAGCTGTTCAGCCTGTCTGTCGATTTGCTCTGGCAAGGCGCCAGTGAGCCGAGGCCCGGGTGATTGACGCGTCAGTCACGATGCTTCCACGCCTGGCGATATCACCTCATGATTCGTGGTTCATCGCGGCGCTGTTTTCCGTATAGCCAAGCGCAGCGGAAATCTGGTGCGCAGTGCTCATCAGATCGTCCAGCCATGCATCCTGCAGACGATCAGCCGGTGCGGAGATCGATAACCCTGCGATCAGTTTTCCGCTGTCGTCGTGAATGCCGGCAGCCATGCAGCGCACGCCCAGTTCGAGTTCTTCATTGTCGCGGGCATAGCCATGCGCGCGCACCATTCCCAGCTCGGCTTCGAGCGTGGGCAGTTCGGTGATGGAATTCTTGTTGTGGCCGGCCAGCCCCGTGCGCCTGGCGTAATCCTGTACCAATTTCGGCTCATCGATGGAGAGGAAGAGCTTGCCGGTCGATGTCAGATGAAGCGGCGCGCGTCCGCCGACCGCGCGCACGACCTGCATGCCGGAGCGTTCGGAAAAGGCACGGTCGATGTAGATGATCTCGTCGTTCTGCCGCACCGACAGATTGACCGCCTGATTGGTCTTGCGGTGCAAGGCGCGCATCAGATCGAGTGCGGCTTCCCGCACATTGAGGCGGCTCTTGACGATATTGCCCAGCTCCAGCAGACGCATGCCGAGACGGTAGGCGCCGGGTTCGGAGCGGTCGACAAAGCGTTTGAGAACAAGGTCGTTCAGGATGCGATGTGCGGTCGATGGATGCAGGCCGGTGACGCTGGCGAGTTCTTTCAGGCTGACCGGATCGGGATAGGTTGCGAGCGCATCCAGCAGCGACACCACGCGCTCGATGACTTGAATAGATGTTTTTTCGTCTGCAGTGTGTGCGGTTTTCATGTTTTGCTTCATGCAATGCAGTGGCAATGTTATACCACATTGTGAAAGATCGAAAAAGACCGGTGACACCTTCGTGCAGGATTTCAGAGGGAAATCGTGATTCCTGACGGCGATTTCTTAACGTCGCATTGACGGCGAATGGCTGATACTCTATGCCTCGCATTCCGGCATGAGCCGGCTGCTGCAACTTGCACGGTCCGGCAGGATGCCGCCATCCTTAATCAACTCCACGCAATCACATGATGAATCCTGATCAACAGGCAAGCGAACAACCGATAAGCGAGTTCAAAAGCAAGAGCGGACTGAAGCGCATTTTTCCCGCATTGGGATATTCGATGGCGGGCTTCAGGACGGCGTGGCGCGACGAACATGCGTTCCGGCAGGAACTGGTGGCGGTCGTTATTGCGACGCTGGTCGCGTTCATGCTGCCGGTCATGCCATGGGAAAGACTGTTGCTGATCGGCGTGTTCGTTCTGGTGCTGGTGGTCGAGCTGATCAATTCTGCGATTGAAGCGGTGGTCGATCGCGTCTCGCTGGAGCGCAATCCGTTATCGAAGAATGCGAAGGATTTCGGCAGCGCCGCGGTGATGCTGACATTGATGTTTGCAGCGGCGACGTGGCTGGTGATTCTGTGGCCGTTGCTGTTCCGCGCGTGATTCTTCAGTGGCATGCATGACAGCTGCTCCGGGCAGAATGTCATGATTGAGAAATGAAAAAAGAGCCGGTGCAACCCATGACGTTGCACCGGCTCTTTTCATTGGCGCATCGTTTTCAGGCTTCCTTGTTGCGTTCTATCCATTGCGCAAATGCGTTAAGGAATTTTTCCATGAACTTGATGGTGGAAGGATCGACGAGCGCGCCGCTGTCATCGAACAGGCCGGCTGCATTGCCGACGTAGGCTTCCGGCTGCGGCAAGGTCGCCACGCCGATCGCGGTCAACACCTGGCGCAGATGATGATGCGCGCCGAAGCCGGCAAGCGGGCCGGGCGATACGCTGATGACGGCGCCGGGTTTGCCGATCCATGCGCCTTGTCCATAAGGACGCGATGCAATGTCGATCGCGTTTTTCAGAACGCCCGGCACCGAACGATTGTATTCGGGCGTGAGGAACAGCACGGCATTGGCTGCCTTGATCTTCTGCCTGAAGGCAAGAACGTTTTGAGGCGGCGCCTCTTCCCAGTCTTGGCTGAAATGCGGCAGATCGGCGATCTCGACGATCGACAGCGCCAGCGAAGGTGGCGCCATCCTGATCAATGCATTGGCCAGCTTGCGGTTGAATGAATCCTTGCGCAGGCTGCCGACCACGATTGCTACGTTATGGTGAGTACTCATTGTTATCCTTTCAGTGAGTGAGTCGATATGACAGGTTATATGTTGTAACTGCCGGTGTGCTCTTCGTGCTGTCGGCTTGCCATGTGACAACGCAGCTTCGCAACCGACGCATGCATGCATTAAATATTCGTCAGACGCCAACGTTATGCGTAAAACGCATATGCAACGATGAAACAATTCGTTCTGTTTTTCCCGGGCGCATTTTAATCTTCAATCCTCAGAAACGAATCGCTCAGGGGAAACGAAAATGTTGCTTAAAAAATTGATTGGTACCGCCTTCGCACTCGCATTGATTGCACCGGGCCTGCATGCGGCAGAAATCTCTCTGCTCAACGTCTCATACGATCCAACGCGTGAACTGTATCAGGAATTCAACAAGGCTTTTGCCAGGGAATGGAAAAGCAAGACAGGCGATGACCTGAAGATCAAGGCATCGCACGGCGGTTCCGGTAAACAGGGCCGTGCAGTGATCGATGGGCTGGAGGCCGATGTCGTCACCCTCGCGCTGGCCTATGACATCGATGCGATTGCAGATCGTGGATTGATCGCCAAGGATTGGCAGAAGCGTTTGCCGCACAACAGTGCGCCTTACAAATCGACCATCGTGTTCCTCGTGCGCAAAGGCAATCCGAAGGGCATCAAGGACTGGAACGATCTGATCAAGCCGGGTGTTTCCGTCATCACGCCGAATCCGAAAACATCGGGCGGCGCGCGCTGGAATCACCTCGCCGCATGGGGTTACGCATTGCGTCAGCCGGGTGGCAATGAAGCGACCGCAACCGAGTTCATCACCAAGCTGTACAAGAACGTGCCGGTGCTGGATTCCGGCGCACGCGGTTCGACCACGACGTTTGTTGAACGTGGCATAGGCGACGTCCTGCTGGCATGGGAGAACGAAGCGATCCTGGCGCAGAAGGAGCTCGGCCCGGACAAGTTTGAAATCGTCGCACCGTCCGTCAGTATTCTGGCCGAACCGACCGTCGCCGTTGTGGACAAGGTGGTCGATCGTCGTGGCACCCGCAAGGTGGCGGAAGCCTATCTGAAGTATCTGTACACACCGGAAGGCCAGGAAATCGCGGCGCAAAACTACTATCGTCCGATCGATGAAAAGGTAGCGAAGAAATATGCCGCGCAATTCCCGAAAGTAAAACTGTTCACGATCGATGAAGTGGCCGGCGGCTGGACCAAGGCGCAGAAGGATCACTTCTCCGATGGCGGCGTGTTCGACCGGATCTATCAACCAGGCAGGAAGTAAGTCGATCCGATCATGCGTGCCGCACGGGAAGATTGTGTTGCAGCTGCTTGTCGTTCAGACAGGCCGGGCATGGATTGCGCTTTATGTTGCTGATAATCATCGATGCAATGGTTTCGCGCGGTGATCAATGTCACCGATGCACGAAAGGGGCTGGAGCAGTTGCGGCAGGTTTGTCCGGCCATGATCTAACTCGATACGCGCGAACCGAACGAGGAAGCCGTGCTGTGCAGGTTGGAAAGGCGGGCGGACATGCGATCATGGTGCAGGGTTACTTGTGGGATCAGCCGCGCGCCGTGTTCGTCGATGCAATGGCGGAAAGCGAAGCGGGTTTATCGACGGAAGCCGGATCGTGAATTTTTCATCGCTGCTTGCATATCGCGTGCTGACCGTTCCCGGACTGGACGGCAGCGGCCCCGGCCATTGGCAGACGCGATGGGAACACCTGCATCCATCGTTCCAGCGAGTGCAGCAGGATGATTGGTCCACGCCCGATCTGCCGGCCTGGTCGCATCGCCTGCAAGAGGTGCTGCGCGAATCGGATCGTCCCACGCTGATCGTTGCGCACAGTTTCGGTTGCCTGACGGCGATGCACGCAGCCAACACCGGACGTTTCAATCTTGCCGGTGCATTGCTGGTGGCGCCGGCGGATCCGGACAAGTTCGGCGTGGCTGACGTATTGCGCTACGCCGGCATGCGATGCCCGGCGATCGTGATCGGCAGCATCAATGATCCGTGGATGGATGCTTCCCGCGCTGCCTGGTGGGCGGATGTCTGGCGATGCGGTTTCGTGAATGCGGGATCGCTGGGTCACATCAATTCCGAATCGGGACTGGGCGACTGGGAGCAGGGTCTGCAGCAGTTGGACAACCTGCTCGACATGGCGGATACGCTGGCGACTTCGATTGGGAACGACTGATTGGTCCCGGCGTCAAGCATGAGTTTCCAGGGAACGGATATCGATCGTCATTCGCGGACGCCGATGAATGGTTATAGTAACGACTGCAAATACCTGTGGAGGTTGACGTGCGCTATTTCGATTTCAGTTCATGGCATGGTGTGCTGACGACTTTCCTCGGACTCGCCGTATTCACCCTGATCGGTGTGGGCATCCGCGTGCTGATGATGCAGACCATTCAGCAGCGTCGCGAGCGCATGAACCGCCAGATCAATGAGCGGCTGCGCACCCTGATCTCCGCGTACAAGATTCTGGGCGGCTCCTTTACCGGACAATTGACGGTGGATCCTGTTCATCTTCGCGACCTGCACGTTGCAGGGCGAGAAGAGGATGAAGAGATGGACGAACAAGCGGACGAACAGACGGACGAGCGAGGCGAAAACAAAAGCTCCGATCGTTCGCGGCGCATTCGCGATGCAGTCGAAGCTGCGTTGGCGGACATTATTCTTCTCGGCACCGAGGAACATGTTCGTCTGGCAGGCAAGGCCGCCACCGATATGGCCGCCGGCCGTCCCATCCACACGGCAGAACTTGTTGTCTCCCTCCGCAACTTTATTCGCACGGCTCTTGATCTGGGGCCGATACCGGACGACGCCGATATTCCGCTTCAGGGACCGACCAGGGCACAAGGCGGCAGCCGCGGCAAAGGCGATGGCGGCAGGGAAGGCGGCAAGGATGCCGGTCGCGGGGGCAATATGGGCGCTGCCGGCATGGGAATGGGATTAGGGCTTGGAATCGGGAACAAGGACAACGATCGCTCCGGTTAGCGCGATTCTTCGTTGATCGGCGTTCGATTATTCCTTGGGATGCAGGGTTGTATTCCAGCTCGTGGTACGCAAATCAATCGGGGCAGACTGCAAGAAAATCCGGTCATGCACATCCGATAATGCCTGCTCCCAGCGGTACATCTCGTCCTGCGATTTTGATCCGAAATCCTGCAGGAAAGGTTCAAGCGTGGCCAGAATATCCCGTGTGAGCGACGCATTGGACGGGATGGTGGTGTCCTCCGTCAGTTTGCCCATCTCATACTTCATGACATGCATGGACTGGCTGGCCGATTGCGTTGATGACGCCTTGCCGAGCCTTCCTTTTGTATATTCAATCTCGGTCGAGCTATCGGCTGTATCGTCGATCTGCTTGTAGTAGTAATTTTGCGCCTTGTTCTCGGTAGTCAGCTCCAGTGGAACATCCGGAATGAGCGACAGATGATAACTGGCAGTCAGGCGCGATTGCTGTTGCTGCGAGATGGAGCGATTGAGGAAGCTGGTTCCTCCGATATGCGTGCTTTGGGATGCCTGATAGGAAAACGTATCGCGCTCGTCCAGATGCATTGGATTCGGGGATGTCGGCATTTGCGCGATCGATGCATTGAAGTCGGCCAGGCCGGTCAACATGGCATGATCCTGATCGGGCAGCGTAACCGTGGGACGCTGCGAAGTCGGCGCGGCATAGTCGCTGTTCATCTGCGTAAAGGCATCCTTGAACATTGCCATCAGCGATTTGTCGGCGTTGCCGCGTGAGGCGGCCTGATCGAACTGCTTCAGATAACTGTCGATGGCAGCGGTACGCTGCTGCGGACTACCCCAGGTTGAAGGATCGCTCATATCCACGCTGACATTTACCATCCCGGTCGGTCCGTCCAGATTCAGGGTTCGCGTCGCGGCATCGGCATGGAAGTCCAGTGTCTGAGACGATTGTCCGTCAAGCGTGATCGTGGAATGAAAATCCACCGACGACAGCACTGTCGAATCGAATTGCGTCAGCCCGGCAAGATCGAGATGCGGAGACTTTGCACTCAGGCCGTCGATTGCATCCTGAAACGCGCCGGAGAGATTCCCAAGAGCGGTGCGCTCGGCATCGCTGAGTTCGCCGCTGCTTTCCATCTGAACTTCCAGACGGTCATCCTGATTATTCAACGTAATCGTTACTTCGACCCCGCTTTTGGTTTTGATGACAAGCTTCTCATCGGCCAGCGGGAACGCGCTCGTCTGTTGGCTTGAAGAGGCGACTGCTGTCGATTCCACAGACGATCGCGTGACCGATTGCGAGAAGCTGCCTGTGCCATTCTTGAGCATGTCCAGCAACGCACTTCCCAGACCCTTGAAGCGGTTGGTCAGCGAGTGTGAGAAAAAATTGCCTGCCATCAGGGAAGATACGGCGTCATTCGCGTTAGTCTTCCAGACCGGGGATGAGGATGCGACGGGCAGCGTGCGTGGTATCGAATAGGTCTGATCCGGCACATTGTGCGAATTGCCTGCGCCGACTGAAACGATCGCGGATTGCGAAGATTGCGTTTTACCGTTGTCCGGCACAACAGAAGACAAACCGGCGCTCTGCGATGGCACCGATGGTGCCGACGGAGCAATCGCCAGGCGGCTTGCCGGTTGTAATGAAGACAGCGTTGTCATGAAAGGGTGTTTCGGACTTTTACCTTGTTGGTATGGGAGCAGCAATCCCTATCCACTGAGAAAGCGATATCTTTAATAACGGCCCGGTCGAAACAAACTTGAATCCGGAGGGAAACCGGCATCGATTGCCGATCTGTCAGCCAAGCGCCAATGCCGAAACGCCCGCTGCAATGAACAGGGCGCCGACAAGACGTTGAGCCTGATCGCCTTCTTTCAATAAATGTCCGCCGATGATTGCTGCAAACAGCATCGATACCTCACGCGCGGGAGCCACGTGGGAAAGCGGAGCCAAGCGAACTGCATAAAGCACGAGAACGTAAGACACCGGACTGATCACGCCGACGGCCAATGCGTATTTCCATTGCTGCTTCCAGAGAGTAACCGCCGCAGCCTTGTCGGTGAAATAGGCCGGTGCCAGGATGGCAAGGCGAACAAAATTTCCCATGTAGTCCACCAGAACAGGCGACATCAACATGAACTTGACCGCATAGCCATCGACAACCGTATAGCTGGCAATGAACGCGCCTGTGAGCAATCCATAGGCAATGCCCACGTGGACGCGTTTGCGATGAAGCGGGTCCTTTGCCGCACGCAAAAGTTTGGGACCGCCCGCAATCAAAAAAACACCGAGAACGACGCCCGCAATACCTGCGATGCCAAGCCCGGAGGCTTCTTCATCGAAAAAGAGCAGGGCGACAAAGGACGACAGCAACGGGCCCGATCCTCTTGCCATCGGATAGACAACCGTCAGATCCGCCTTGCGATAGCCGCGCAACAAGACGACGTAGTAACCGACATGCAATACGCCGGTCACGCAGATCAACAACCACTCTTGCCATCCCCAACCCGGCACAACATCCCAGGCGACCCATATTCCAACCGGCGCCCAGCATATCGCAAGAAAGATGCTGGTGAAGAGCGCAAAGCGTGCATCGCCGCCTGCCTGTTTTGCCAGCACATTCCAGCTTGCGTGGATGAGTCCGGCGACGAGGACAAGGGCGAGTGCTGAAGCGGGCATGGCTGACTAGATCAATTGGGTGGCCGATGAATATGCCAATAAATATGCCGATGAATAGATCGATTCATATGTCGATGAATATGCCGATGAATATATCGATAAGCACGTAGATCGAATACCCGTCATTTGGCTTCGAGGCCTTTCAACAGTGCTGCATGAAACGATGCAGGATCCTGCATTTGCGGAGCATGTCCCAGTTCGTTGAACTCGACCAGTGTGGCATTCGGAATCGCCTTCGCGGCACGTTTGCCTAGCTCTGCATAATTGCCCAGCATCAGGCGAATTTCCGCAGGTGCCGAATCTTTCCCGATTGCCGTGTTGTCCTTCGTGCCGATCAAAAGCAGTACCGGCATTTTCAACAGCGGCAACTCATATACAACAGGCTGCGTATAGATCATGTCGTAGAGCAGCGCGGAGTTCCAGGCGACGATCTGTTTGCCCGGCCCGCGATACATGCCCGCCAGCATTTGTACCCACGGTTCGTATTCGGGCTTCCACTGATTGACGTAATAGGTCGATTTTTCATAGGCGCGGATTCTGTCGGCCGTGGTTTGCAGCTCGCGCGCGTACCACTTGTCCACACCGAGTGACGGCACGCCCAATGCCTTCCAGTCCTCAAGGCCGATCGGATTGGCGAGCACGAGTTGTTCCGTTTGCTGCGGATAGAGAAGTCCGTAGCGTATCGCCAGCATGCCGCCGGTCGAATGGCCCATGATCGTCGCCTGCTTCACGCCGATCGATTCGAGCAGGGCATGCGTATTCGCAGCCAGTTGCTGGAACGTGTATTGATAGTGCTGCGGCTTGCTCGATTTGCAGAAGCCGATCTGGTCCGGCGCCACGACACGGTAGCCCGATTTGGTCAGCGCCTCGATGCTTGATTCCCACGTTGCTCCGCAGAAGTTCTTGCCATGCATGAGCACCACCGTACGGCCGTTCGGTACGGACGGCTTCACATCCATATAGGCCATGTGCAGCGGCATGCCTTGCGAAGTGAAGCTGTATTGTTGGACCGGGTAGGGATAGGTGAAACCTTCCAGCTCGGGGCCATAGACAGGTTCATCGGCGTGCGCCGCGAGAAAGGGGGCCGACGACAAACCAACTGCAAGCAGACAGCGGACGAAGCGATTGATGATGGACATCTGAATTCTCCTGGACGGGGACGTTTATCTTACTTGTTCGGTAAATTTCGCGCACTTCAGGAGATCGCAAGGCGACGGCAGGCGGAACTGCTTCATCCATTCATCAATTCTTTGTATCTCAATGTATTAAACAGCCCGAGGGATACATGGGGATTCAAGAATGGCGTTTGCCGACACCTTGCAGATACATGGCGAATTCAGAATGTCTATCAGCGCTGCACATTGATGCGGACGCAGCAAAGCGTGGTGTGTGGCGTGATGAACGTTGCCCGGTTTATCGACATGACATGCCAATTTTTATGCCAACAGGAGAAATTACAAAATGACCTATGTATATGCAAGAACACCCGGCTACGAGCGCCTATTGAATGTCCTGGTATTGGCCGGCGCAATGGCGGTCGGTCTGCCCATGTCCGCACAAGCCCAGGCTGCGATGCCGCAGGTTGGCAACGCAGGCGCGCAGGAAGCGAAGCGCGCTGAAGATATCTCCATCCGTCCGTTCAAATTCCATGCGTCCGATGAAGAGCTCGCCGATCTCCGTCGACGGATTGCCGCAACCAAATGGCCAGGCCGGGAGCTGGTGAACGACGGGACTCAGGGCGTGCAGCGGGAGACCATGCAAAAGCTCGCGCAATACTGGGCGACCGACTACGACTGGCGCAAGGTAGAAGCAAAGCTGAACGCCTTGCCGCAATTCGTGACCACGATTGACGGTGTCGACATTCACTTCATTCACGTTCGTTCGAAAAACAAAAATGCGATGCCGCTCATCGTGACGCACGGCTGGCCGGGTTCCATCATCGAGCAACTCAAGATCATCGATCCGCTGACCAATCCAACCGCACACGGCGGAAAAGCATCCGATGCCTTCGACGTCGTTATCCCATCGCTGCCGGGATACGGATTTTCGGGAAAACCGACGGATCTCGGTTGGGACCCTGCGCGCATCGCCCGTGCCTGGACCGTGCTGATGAAACGCCTCGGCTATGACAAGTTCGTCGCACAGGGCGGCGATTGGGGCGATGCCGTTACAGAGCAGATGGCGGTGCAGGCTCCGCCCGAACTCCTTGGCATCCACACCAACATGCCGGGCGCCGTGCCGGCCGATATCGAAAAGGCGCTTCAATCCGGCGGCGCAGCGCCTTCCGGTCTTTCGGCCGACGAGCAGCGCGCATATGGCCAGCTCGATTTCTTTTACAAGCAAATCAACACTGCGACAACAATCCTAACTATTGCGGCAAAATCTTACCTTCTATGGCAAGCATTTCAGCTTCTCTGTCACTTTACGGCGATCTCTGCTTATACGTTTTTCTTCTAACAAAATGCAAAAAGATTCGTTCGCTTTATAACGAAGCGATGCAATTATGGCGACCTGTTAGCCATTTTTGTAATAAGAGAGCTTTATGTCTGCAGTCCTTCCCGTTCCTTCAAGGAAACAAACGATCACCAGAGTGCTTCCCGGTTTTCATCTGTCGCTGGGATTCACGCTGTTCTATCTGTGCCTGATCGTGCTGATCCCGCTGTCGGCCGTATTCCTGAATACGTTCACGATGAGCTGGGATGCGTTTGTTGCCGCCGTGACGTCGGATCGCGTGATGGCGTCTTACCGGTTGACGTTCGGCGCATCGTTGATTGCTGCAGCCTTGAACGTGATCTTCGGCGGGATTGTGGCGTGGGTGTTGGTGCGTTATGAATTTCCCGGCAAGAAGATCATCGATGCGTTGGTCGATCTGCCGTTTGCATTGCCGACCGCGGTGGCGGGCATTGCATTGACCGCGTTGTATGCGCCTAATGGCTGGATCGGCCGTTATCTGGAAGAGATCGGCATCAAGGTTGCGTTCACGCCGCTGGGCGTTGTGATTGCCCTGACGTTCATCGGTTTGCCATTTGTCGTGCGCACCGTGCAGCCGGTGCTGGAAGATGCCGAACGCGAGCTGGAAGAAGCGGCGGCCAGCCTTGGCGCCAGCCATTGGCAGACGTTTTCACGCGTCATTTTTCCGACGGTGCTGCCTGCGCTGCTGACCGGATTTGCATTGGCCTTCGCACGCGCCACGGGCGAATACGGCTCGGTCATTTTCATTGCGGGCAACATGCCGATGGTGTCGGAGATCACACCGCTGTTCATCGTCACCAAGCTGGAGCAATACGACTATGCCGGCGCCACGGCGATCGCGGTGGTGATGCTGCTGGTGTCGTTCGTGCTGCTGCTGACGATCAATGCTGTTGCAAGCCTGGACCCGCAAGCGCGGCCAGGGCAGAGAAGAGTCTGACATGGCGGCGATTCGCTTCCTTATCCGATATCTGCCGGCCGCAATCGCGCCCGCGCACCGCTCCGGCGGTTCCGCCTGCCACGCTGGAGCCGGTCTGGGTACGGGCGCTGCTGATCGGCATTGCGCTGGCGTTTTTGACCCTGTTCCTGTTCGTGCCGCTGATTGCCGTTTTTGCGGAGGCTTTGAAGAAAGGCTGGGATGCATACGTAGCGGCGATTAGTGGAAGAGGATGCGATCTCCGCGATCAAGCTGACACTGCTGACGGCCGCGATCGCGGTGCCGCTGAATCTGGTGTTCGGTGTGGCGGCGTCGTGGTGCATCGCCAAGTTCGAATTCCGCGGCAAGAGCTTTCTGCTGACGCTGATCGATTTGCCGTTTTCTGTTTCGCCGGTGATTTCCGGTCTGATTTACGTGCTGCTGTTCGGTGCGCAGGGATGGTTCGGCAGCTGGCTGCAGGAACACGACATCAAGATCCTGTTCGCGGTGCCGGGCATCGTGCTGGCGACGATATTCGTGACCTTTCCGTTCGTGGCGCGCGAGTTGATTCCGCTGATGCAGGCGCAGGGCAGCGAGGAGGAAGAGGCCGCGCTGGTGCTGGGCGCGTCGGGATGGCAGACGTTCTGGCACGTGACGCTGCCGAACATCAAATGGGGTTTGCTGTACGGCGTGATCCTGTGCAATGCGCGGGCGATGGGCGAATTCGGCGCGGTATCGGTGGTATCGGGGCACATTCGCGGGCAAACCAACACGATCCCGCTGCAGGTCGAAATCCTGTACAACGAATACAGTTTTCCGCAGCGTTCGCGGTTGCCTCGTTGCTGGCATTGCTGGCACTGGTTACACTGGCGCTTAAATCATTCATTGAATGGCGTCTGCGGCATGCCGAAGACGAACAGTTTATCCGGAGCAGGGATCATGAGCATAGAAGTCAGGAACATTCACAAGCAATTCGGCAGTTCATCGCCCTGAACAATGTATCGCTGGATTTTCCGGCCGGCGAACTGACGGCGTTGCTCGGCCCTTCCGGTTGCGGCAAGACCACGCTGCTGCGCATCATCGCGGGGCTGGAATCGCCCGATCACGGCAGCGTGCTGCTGGACGGCCAGGATGCATCGGCACGCCATGTGCGCGAGCGCCAGGTCGGCTTCGTGTTCCAGCATTACGCGCTGTTCAAGCATATGAGCGTGTTTGAGAACATTGCCTTCGGCTTGCGCGTGCGTCCGGCCGCGACGCGTCCGTCCGAAGCGCAGATCAAGCGAAAAAGTTACCAAACTGCTGGAGCTGGTGCAACTCGACTGGCTGGCCGATCGCTATCCGCCGCAATTGTCGGGCGGCCAGCGTCAGCGTATCGCACTGGCGCGCGCACTGGCAGTGGAGCCGCGTGTCTTGCTGCTGGACGAACCGTTCGGCGCGCTGGATGCAAAAGTCCGCAAGGAATTGCGCCGCTGGCTGCGCCGTCTGCATGATGAGCTGCATGTCACCAGCATTTTCGTCACGCACGATCAGGAAGAAGCGCTGGAAGTCGCCGACCAGATCGTGCTGATGAACAAGGGCAACGTCGAGCAGATCGGCGCGCCCAAGGATGTGTACAACAATCCGGCATCGCCTTTCGTCTACGGCTTCCTCGGCAACGTCAATCTGTTCCACGGCCGCGTGCATGAAGGCGTGCTGCAGGCCGAAGGGATCCGTTTCGATGCGCCCGATTACGCACTGACGCAGGATGCCAAAGGCATCGGTTACGTGCGGCCGCACGATCTCGAAGTCGATCGCTACACGACCGGTGCCGAAGGCATCGTCGTGCAATTGCGTCGCGCGCATGCGATCGGACCGCTGGCGCAGCTCGAACTGGAGCGCGACGACAATGGCGAACTGATCGAGGCGGTGATTTCGAACGAACGTTTTGCGCAATTGCATTTGAAGGAAGGCGAAACGCTGATCGTTCGCCCGAAAAAACTGCAGGTATTTATCGACGATTCAATTTGACCGATCCGGTCTGGCATCCAATGGGATGTTGCCGGGTCATCGAGCATGGCGAACAGGTGATTTTTGCCAGTGTGACGGCGCATTCCAGGGGTGTGATGAGATGAATTTCCAGCAATTACGATCGATACGTGAAACCGCACGCTGCGGCTACAATCTGACCGAAGTGGCGAACGTATTGTTCACGTCGCAGCCGGGCGTGAGCCGCCAGATTCGCGAGCTTGAAGAAGAGCTTGGCGTCGATATCTTCGAACGCAACGGCAAGCGCCTGACTGGACTGACCGATCCGGGACGCGGCATCCTGCAGATCATCGACCGGCTGCTGCTGGAAGCGGAAAACCTGCAGCGCGCCAGCCGCGAATATGCAGAACAGGAAATCGGCACGCTGGCCGTCGCCACAACCCATACGCAGGCGCGCTACATGTTGCCGAAAGTGGTGCAGGCCTTCCGTGCGGCCTTCCCGAAAGTGCGCATCGCACTGCAGCAGAGTTCGCCCGAACACATCGCGGAATGGGTGCTGTCCGGCAAATCGGATATCGGGATTGCGACGGAAGGGTTGAGCCAGTTCGAGGATCTCGTCTCGTTCCCGTGCTATCGCTGGCATCACGCGATCGTCGTGCCGGACGGTCATCCGCTGCTGGAGAAATCGCCGGTCACACTGGCCGATCTGGCCGAATATCCGCTGATTACCTACGATCTCGGCTTTACCGGCCGCGGCCATATCGATGAAGCGTTCCGGAATGCCGACATCACGACCGACATCGTGCTGACCGCGATGGATTCGGACGTGATCCAGCAATATGTCGCGCTCGGACTGGGCGTCGGCCTCGTCGCCTCGATGGCGATCCAGAAGAATGGCACCAGCGGTTTGAAGGTCATCGACGGCGCGCATCTGTTTGCGCAGAACGTGACACGGCTGGCAGTGCGACGCGGCGCCTACCTGCGCAGCTACACCTACGATTTCATCCAGCAGTTCGCGCCCGATCTGTCGCGGGCCGATATCGATGCCGCGATGAAGGTGGGGACGTAGCACTTCCTTGCAGCGCACAATAAAAAATGCCGTTCAGCGAATACTGAACGGCATTTTTTTCGGGAGAGTTTCCGGAGGAATGCGATTTCGCTGCATCGATCCGGAAGGGCACGGCAATCGCGATTCCTGAAGAACCGCCTGTTCGATTGCCGGGATGTTTATGCGTCGCTCAGGGAACGAGCGTTTTCTTCGCAGTCTGCTTTGCCTTGATATCGGTGGTGGCTTTTTGAATCGCCGCAATCCGGTACGCAGTGGCAGGGTGGATGGCCGTATAGCCGTTCAGCACGCTGGCCGGATACTGATTGGCCAGTCGCTGCCAGAAGGCTGCAGTGCCGTCGATGCTGTAGCCCGCACGCACAAGCATGTACAGGGCCAGCGTATCCGCCGCTGCATCGAGTTCCTGCGGCATCGCCTTCACGCCTGCGGTGCCGCCAAGCATGCTGACATCCGGCGTGACGCGCGTCATGTTGTCGATGATGCCGCCGACCGTTGCGCTCATCTGCTGGCGTGCAGGATGGCCCAGTGCGTTATGCGCCAGTTCTTTCGCCAGAACGTAGGCCACTTCGGCATCGCTCTTCGCAAAATTCAGCATGCCGCGCGTCACCAGCACGCGGCGGCCGTCGGAATACGCGTTGACGTTATCCGTATTGCCCAGCTCGATGCCGAAGCCGCATGCGAGCGTCAACGGCACATTGAGCGTGACGGGATTGCCGTTGCGGCTCAGGCCGAGCTTGACGGTCGGGCGGCTGCCGACCAGTGGGCCGAGAACGGCGGCGGCCTGACGTTCGGCATTCGGCCCTTGCGGCATCGGCTGATCCTGCACTGCGGTCAGGATATCGCCGCGCTTGACGCCGGCGCGCGCGGCGCCGCTGTTGTTCAGCACGCCGGTGACCTGCAATCTTTCTTCCAGGCCGAGCGCGGTTGCCGCATCGACATAGTCTGCCGAATACGAATATTTTGTCTTGGCGCTGAAGCCGATCAGGTTGCGCGCATTGCCCTTGCACAGCGGTGTGTTATTGACGAGCAAGGGTGCGGCAACGCGATACAGGCGATCCTGCTGCGTCGTGATCGTCCGCAAGGCCTGCAATTGCGGAGAATCGGCGTCTGAGACCGCCGCACTGCCGGATGCGGGGGAATCGAGCGAGACCGTGCTGCAACCGGCCAGCAACAGAGCAACAGGAAATAACGCGGTCTTGAAGGACGGTACGCGCTTCAATTGCAGCAGAATGGGTTGAAGCAGGCCTTGCATAAATCGTTCTCCTGAAATTAATGTTTGCCGGTACTGCCGAAACCGCCGGCACCGCGTTCGCTCGTATCGAAATCGTCGACCACATTGAAGCCGATCTGCAGCACCGGCACGATCACCAGTTGTGCCAGGCGCTCCATCGGGTTGAGCGTGAATTCCGTTTGCCCGCGATTCCATGTGGAGACCATTAGCTGGCCCTGGTAATCGGAGTCGATCAGGCCCACCAAGTTCCCCAGCACGATGCCGTGCTTGTGGCCCATGCCGCTGCGCGGCAGGATCATCGCTGCATAACCGGAATCGGCGATATGAATCGCCAGACCGGTCGGCACCAGATGCGTTTCGCCCGGCTTGATCGTGATCGGCGCATCGAGACAGGCGCGCAGGTCGAGCCCCGCGCTGCCCGGCGTGGCATAGGCCGGCATCTGGTCTTTCATGCGTGGATCGAGGATTTTGACGTCTATGGTTTTCATGTGGCGGAAGAAAAGTGAATGTAATCGGTAAGGCCGGATGGATCAGGCGTGCAGGCGTTTTGCGATTTCGCCGATCAGCTGGCGCGCAAGTACCTGTTTGTCGGCCCGCCGGCAGCGGCGTGTGACCCTGTTCGTCAAACAGAACCAGTTCGTTGCTGTCCTGGCCGAAGGTCTGATGGCCGATATTGCCGACCAGCAGCGGAATGTTCTTTTTCCGGCGCTTGGCTTCCGCGTATTCGAACAGGTTCTCGGATTCCGCGGCAAAACCGACGCAGATAGGCGGCGCTTGTCGCAGCGCAGCCACGGCGGCAAGGATGTCGGTGTTCTGGTCGAACTCCAGCGCGGGGGCATTGCCTTGCGCATCCTTCTTGATTTTCTGCGCGCTGACGTTGGCGCACACGCCAGTCGGCAACGGCGGCGACAGCGATGAAGACCTGCTGCCGACGACACGCGCGACATGACGACATCGTGCATCTGCTCGGCGGTCTGCACGTTGATGCGGTGCACGCCGTATGGCGCGTCCAGCGCCGTCGGGCCGGAGATCAGCGTGACATCGGCGCCGGCTTCACGCGCGGCGCGGGCGATTGCGTATCCCATTTTCCCGGAAGACAGATTGGTGATGCCGCGTACCGGATCGATGGGTTCGAACGTCGGGCCGGCGGTGATCAGCACGCTTTTGCCGACCAGCAGATTCGGCTGGAAGCAGGCAACGATTTCTTCGAGCAATTGTTCGGGTTCCAGCATGCGGCCCATGCCGGTTTCGCCGCACGCCTGTTCGCCGGCGTCGGGACCGAGCACGGCGATGCGGTCGGCCTTCAATTGCGCGACATTGCGGCGGGTGGCGGAGTTTTGCCACATCTCCACATTCATTGCGGGCGCCACCAGCAACGGCAGTGTATCGGGACGCGCCACGCACAATGTCGACAGCAGGTCGTCGCATGCGCCATGCGCCAGCTTGAAGATGAAATCGGCGGAGCAGGGCGCAATCACGATCGCATCCACACCGCGCGTGAGGTCGATGTGCGGCATGTTGTTGGCGATGCGCGCATCCCATTGATCGGTCACGACGGGGTTGCCGGACAACGCCTGCATCGTGACGGGCGTGATGAAATGCGTGGCGGCATTCGTCATGACGATCTGCACCGATGCGCCGGCCTTGATCAATGCGCGCGTCAGTTCCGCCGCCTTGTAGCAGGCAACGCCGCCAGTCAGTCCCAGCACGATTTTTTTGCCAGCAAGATCCATGGAAGGCTCCCGAAAGATGTCGCGGGTTAGTGTATCAGTTCAGGCTTGCGCGGCTTTGCGCGCCGGCCTTACTTGCCGACCCTGCGCAGCTCGTCATAAACGAACAGGACGGCACCGATGCAGATTGCGCTGTCGGCAACATTGAATGCCGGCCAGTGCCAGCCGCCGATGTGCACGTCGAGAAAGTCGATCACGTGGCCATACACCATGCGGTCGATGACGTTACCGATTGCGCCGCCGAGAATCAGCGCCAGCGCCCAGCTGAACAGGCGCTGGCCGGCATGTTTCTTCAACAGATAGACGATGAAGAGCGATGCCGCGATGCCCATTGCGGTGAAGAAATAGCGTTGCCAGCCGGTTTCCGTCGCGAGGAAGCTGAATGCCGCGCCCTTGTTATAGACCAGCACCAGATTGAAGAACGAGGTGACCGGATGCGATTCGCCATAGACGAACAATCGGGTGATCGTGATCTTGGTGATCTGGTCGACCAGGATCAGGATGGCCGCAATGCCGAGCCATGGCGCGAGGCCGGCGGGCGCGAGGTGATGAACGAACGTTTATTCAGGGGCATCAGTGGGTACCGGAAACGTGGAAAAAATCGTGCCGCTTGCAAGCCGGCATGATGCAACGATTATGCCGGTCATGCAAACCGGCGCGCTTCGCCGCTGCCGAACAGGTTGGATACGCAACGGCCGCACAATCCTGCATGTTCCGCATGCGAACCGACGTCGGCACGGTAATGCCAGCAGCGTTCGCACTTCTGATGCGTGGAAGGCGTGACGGCAACCGATTCTTCTTCCGCCGTCGCTACCTTGCTGACGCTGGCCTGCGACGTGATCAGCACGAATTTCAGATCGTCGCCCAGACTGTCGAGTGCTGCAAACTTGTCGCCGCCGGCTTTCAGTGCGACTTCCGCCTGCAGCGAAGAACCGATGCCGCCGGCCACGCGTACTTCTTCCAGCTGCTTGGTGACGTCGTCGCGCACTTCGCGCAATGCCGTGTATTTCGCCAGCAGGGCATCGCCGTCGGCAACCGCCGGCAGTGTCATAATGCGTTTGCGTGAAGATGGTGTCGCCGCCGCCTAGTGTCGCCGGCGAAAATCACCCATGCCTCTTCCGCCGTGAACGACAGGATAGGCGCCATCAGGCGCAGCAGTGATTGCGTCATATGCCAGATCGCGCTTTGCGCCGAGCGACGCGCGTGCGAGGTCACGCCGCTGGTGTACAGGCGGTCCTTCAGGATATCGAGATAGAAGCCGCCCAGATCTTCCGAGCAGTACATCTGCAATTTGGATGTGATCGGATGGAATTCATAGACCTTGTAATGCGCGGCGATGTCAGCCTGCATCGCATTCATCTGCGCGATGGCGTAACGGTCGATTTCCAGCATGTCGGCAACGGCAACCAGATCCTTGCCTGCATCGAAATCGGATGTGTTCGACAGCAGGAAGCGCAGCGTGTTGCGAATGCGGCGATAGCTTTCGGTCACGCGTTTCAGGATTTCGTCAGAGATCGACAGCTCGCCGGTGTAATCGGTCGATGCAATCCACAGGCGCAGAATGTCTGCGCCCAATGTGTCGGAAATCTTTTGCGGCGCCAGCGTATTGCCCAGCGACTTGGACATTTTCTTGCCTTCGCCATCGACGGTAAAGCCGTGCGTCAGCAATGCCTTGTATGGCGGCCGGCCGTTCAGCATCGACGAAGTCAGCAGGGAAGAATGGAACCAGCCGCGATGCTGATCCGAGCCTTCCAGATACAAGTCAGCAGGGAAGGCCAGTTGCTCCTTGTGCGAGCCGCGCAATACCGTTTGATGCGTGGTGCCGGAGTCGAACCAGACATCCAGCGTGTCCTTGTTCTTCTGGTACATCGCGGCTTCGTCGCCGAGCAGGTCCTTCAGATCGAGCGTCAGCCATGCATCGATGCCGCTCTTTTCGATCAGTTTGGCGATTTGTTCCAGCAACTCGGGTGTGCGCGGATGCAATGCGCCGGTTTCCCTGTGCACGATGAACGCCATCGGCACGCCCCATTGGCGTTGACGCGACAGCGTCCAGTCAGGACGATTCGCGATCATGCCGTGCAGACGCGCCTGGCCCCAGTCCGGGAAGAATTTGGTGTCGGCAATGCCTTTCAATGCTGTCTCGCGCAGCGTCGGGCCACCGTCTTTCGGCGTGACATCCATGCCGGCAAACCATTGCGAGGTCGCGCGATAAATGATCGGTGTTTTATGACGCCAGCAATGCATGTAGCTGTGATCGAACATTTTCAGTTCGAACAATGCGCCGGCCGCAGTCAATGCGCTGCAGATCGGTTTCGATGCTTCCCAGATGGTCAGGCCGCCGAACAATGGCAGCGTCGATGCGAACTTGCCGTCGCCCATCACAGGCGTGATGATCTCGTCATCTTTCAAGCCATGTGCTTTGCAAGAAATAAAATCTTCGATACCGTAGGCAGGTGCGGAGTGGACGATGCCGGTGCCGCTATCGGCCGCGACGTAGTCGGCCAGATAAACCGGTGAGGTGCGATCGTAACCGGCATCTTGCGATGCGAGCGGATGCTTGAAGCGGATGCCTTCCAGCGCTGCGCCGGTGCACGTGGCGATGACCTTGCCTTCCAGCTTGTAGCGCGTGAGGCAAGCCTCGACCAGATCGGCAGCGAGAATCAGCAACAACGGTTTGTCATCGCGCGATGTTTCAACCAATGCGTATTGCAGTTCCGGATGTACGTTCAACGCCTGGTTCGACGGAATGGTCCACGGTGTGGTGGTCCAGATCACGACGAAACCGTTTTCGGTCGGCAGTGCGGGCAGGCCGAAAGCGACAGCAACCTTGGCCGGTTCCGCAAACGCGAAACCGACATCGATTGCCGGATCGCGCTTGTCCTGATATTCGACTTCCGCTTCCGCCAGTGCAGAACCGCAATCGAAGCACCAGTTGACTGGCTTCAGGCCACGATAGACATAACCTTTTTCCAGCAGCGTGCCGAGGGCGCGCAGTTCGTCGGCTTCATTGCCGTAAGCCATGGTCAGGTACGGGATTGTTCCATTCGCCCAAAACGCCGAGGCGGATGAAATCCTTCTTCTGGCGCTCGACCTGTTCGGTCGCATAGGCGCGGGCCTTGGTCAAGCACGTCGGCGGTCGGCAGGTTCTTGCCGTACAGTTTTTCGATCTGGATTTCGATCGGCATGCCGTGGCAATCCCAGCCCGGCACATACGGCGCATCGAAGCCGGCCAGCGTTTGCGATTTGACGACGATGTCTTTCAGGATCTTGTTGACCGCGTGGCCCAGATGGATATCGCCGTTCGCATACGGCGGGCCGTCATGCAGGATGAACTTCGGGCGGCCCTTGGCTGCCTCGCGGATTTTTTCGTAGATCTTTTTGTCCTGCCATTGCTTGACCCATTGCGGCTCGCGCTTGGCGAGATCGCCGCGCATGGGGAACGGCGTATCGGTCATGTTGACCGGATATTTGCTGGCCTGTTTGGCTTCCGGCTTGTTCTGCCTGCCGTTTTGCGGAGCATCGGGTTTGCCGGGTTTGTTTTGATTGTCGGACATGGTGTGCTTTAAAAAGGTATTCAGTGGATCAAGCGAACGGTCGTTCTGGCGGAGTACGTTCGATCGTCAAATTCGGTCGGTGGCGGAAGTGGCGGCATCGGCAATCTGTTTGAAGTGCGCACGCGCCGCGACTGCATCGCGTTCAATCGCGGCGGTCAGCGTCGGCAGGTCGATGTACTTTTCCTCGTCGCGCAGTTTCTTCAGGAATTCCACGCGCACCAGACGGCCGTAGCATTGCTGCGCGTAGTCGAACAGATGCGTTTCCAGCAGCACGCGGCCGCTGTCATCCACGGTCGGGCGCACGCCGATGCTGGCAACGCCGGGCAGCGGTTCCGCTTCCAGGCCGTGCACCTGCACGATGTAAATGCCGGACAGCGCCGGATGCTTGTGCGCGACGGCCATGTTCAGCGTCGGGAAGCCGATCGTGCGTCCCAGTTTTTTGCCATGAATCACGTGACCCGTCATCGAATAAGGATGGCCGAGCAGGGCCTGCGCCTGCGCAAAATCGCCTTGCTGCAATGCCTCGCGCACCGCCGATGACGATACGCGCGTGCCGTTGTTGGTCACGGTCGGTTGCGATTCGACCTGAAAGCCGTATTGCTGGCCGGCCTCAATCAGCGTTTGCACGTTGCCGGCGCGTTTGGCGCCGTAGCAGAAGTCTTCGCCGACGATCAGCCATTTGACGTGCAGGCCCTGCACCAGAACCTTCTCGACGAATTCCTGCGGCGATAGCGAGGCGAAATGCGCATTGAAATGTTCGACGATGACGCGATCGACGCGCGCCCGCGACAGCGATGCCAGCTTGTCGCGCAGGCTGGCGATGCGTTTCGGCGCTTTCGACGGATCGCCGGCGCGCGCGGCGAAGAATTCGCGCGGATGCGGCTCGAAGGTCATGACGGCGGATTCCAGCCCCATCTTCGACGCAACTTCGCGCAGTCGCGCCAGCAGGGCCTGATGCCCGCGATGCACGCCGTCGAAGTTGCCGATCGCCAGCGCACAGGGTGCACGCGATGCAGCATTGGGAAGTCCGCGAAATACCTTCATTGAATTGACTGGAATTTGACGGGGAAAGCCGTCGCAAAACCTTGAATTATAAATGCTTTCGAATAGCTATACGGGGTTTGATATGAGTGGCGCGCACTCCCTAGTGGCGCAAATCTGTATTGACCTCTTTGTCTTTGTCTAAACAAGCTTGAACAATAATTAGAATATGCTTGCATTAACATGCTTGCATATAATATGATGCAAGCATTGATGTTGAGGAGACTAAGATGGTTGAAGAAAAAGATGAAACTAAAGTTGCTGGAGGTAAGGCGAGGGCTGCAACTTTATCTCCAGAGAGACGATCGGAAATTGCTAAAAAGGCGGCTGCCTCTAGATGGGATGGTGAATTGCCAATAGCTACTCACGAAGGCGATTTTAAACTTGGTGAAACTGTAGTTTCATGCGCTGTTTTACCGAATGGTCTACGTGTAATTACGCAGGCTACATTTCTTCGATCACTTGGTAGATCCCGTTCTCCGAAGGCAGGCACAGGGGTTTTAAGTACAGCTGGAGAGTTACCGTTTTTTTTACAAGCAGAAGCGCTAAAGCCGTTTATCTCTGAGGACTTAGCTATGTCGACGACTCCAATATTTTATCGGGGGTCGTCGGGTAATAAAGGTGTCGGCTATGACGCAAGGCTCTTACCTCAGGTTGCTGAGGTGTATTTGAAATTCAGAGATGCTGCTTTAGCTGGTACAGGAAAAGTCCATACGCAATACATACACATCATTAAAGCCGCAGATATTCTTATGCGTGGCTTAGCTAATGTAGGAATTATTTCTTTAGTAGATGAGGCAACCGGGTTTCAGCGCGATAGAGCAAAAGATGCTTTAGAACGAATCCTTGAAGAATTTATTGCGAAAGAACTTCGACCTTGGGTCAGAACTTTTCCGGAAGATTTTTACAGTCATTTGTTTAGGTTAAGAGGCCTTCAATTTCCAAAAGATACGGTAAGTAGACCGAAATATTTTGGGCATTTAACTAACGACATTGTCTATAAACGACTTGCACCGAAGGTATTGGAAGAACTTAAAAAATCTACTCCGAAGGATGAAAAGGGTCGATACAAGCAAAAATTGTTTCAACGATTAACGGCCGATGTTGGTCACCCTAAATTAAGGGAACATCTTGCTTCGATCGTAACCTTGATGAAAATTAGCCCAAATTATGATCAGTTTGAGCGTTTGCTTGATCAAGTGCATCCGAAGTATGGCGATACGCCAGAATTACCATTTGAAGGTGGCCTTGACGGCAAGCTTTAATTACATCGCACCCCACACCGCATTCAACGCCGCAACAGCCGCCACGCCCGCCGTCTCCGTTCGCAGCACGCGCGGCCCCATCGACAGCATCAGCACGCCTTGCGCAATCGCCAGATCTTCCTCTTTATCGGCAAATCCGCCTTCCGGCCCGATCATCAGCGCGACCGATTGCGGCGGATGATGGCGCGCCCAGTCGGATAACGATTGCTCTGCGCGCGGGCTGAGCATGATGCGCACGTGTAGATCCTGCTGTTGCGTCCATTGATTGAAATCGACCGGTTCTGCGATCGTCGCCAGTCGGTTGCGGCCGCTTTGCTCCGATGCGGCGACGATGATGCCTTCCCAGTGCTGCAGTTTTTTCGCGGCGCGTTCGGCGGAAAGCCGCACCACGCAACGCTGTGATGCCAGCGGCTGGATTGCATGCACGCCCAGTTCGACGGCTTTTTCGACGATCCAGTCCATCTTGGACGCTTCCGGCAGCGCCTGCGCCAGCGTGATCGCATGGGGCAACTCGATTTCGCGCGGTTCGAACAGTTTGAGTTCGGCGGTGACGCGCTTCTTTTCTATGGTGCTGAGGGTGGCGGTGTACTCGCCGCCTTCACCGTTGAACAGCGTGATGCGGTCGCCGATCGTCAGTCGCACGACCTGTATATGGTGCGCGACATGGTCCGGCAGCGTGATGACGGTGCCGAGGGCGAGCGGTTGCGGGCAGTAAAAACGGGGCATCTGTAATCCGTAGGTTATCGGTCCGGCAAGGTTTGCGCGGATGGCTTGAGGCGTCTGAGTGAAAAGAATTCGCCGGAATGCGATTCTAGTCCGGGGCCTCACTCTGGTAAAATATGCGGCTTCGCAGCAAGGCAGTTCTTGTCTGCGCGCATGCCCGCACTGATTCTATTCCATTCGACTCGCCATTCACTCAATCACATGACTTCCACGCTCCCGACCGACAAAATGGCCAACGCAATCCGTGCGCTGGCAATGGACGCAGTACAAAAGGCCAATTCCGGCCATCCCGGCATGCCGATGGGCATGGCCGAGATCGCCGTCGCGCTGTGGGCGAATCACTATTCGCCACAATCCGGCCAATCCGAAATGGGTCAACCGCGACCGTTTCGTGCTGTCGAACGGCCACGGCTCGATGCTGCATTACGCGCTGCTGCATCTGACCGGCTACGACCTGCCGATGGAGGAACTGCAGCAATTTCCGCCAGCTGCATTCCAAAACGCCGGGCCATCCGGAAGTGGATGTCACGCCGGGCGTCGAAACCACGACCGGCCCGCTGGGCCAGGGCCTCGCCAACGCGGTCGGCATGGCGCTGGCCGAAAAACTGCTGGCCGCGCGAATTCAACCGGCCCGGCCTGGATGTCGTCGATCACCACACCTATGTTTTCCTCGGCGACGGTTGCCTGATGGAAGGCATTTCGCACGAAGCCTGTTCGCTGGCCGGCACGCTGCGACTTGTCGAAGCTGATCGTGCTGTACGACGACAACGGCATCTCGATCGACGGTCAAGTCGAGGGCTGGTTCACCGACGATACGCCCGAAGCGTTTCGAGGCCTATGGCTGGAACGTGATCCGCGCAGTCGACGGCCACGACGTCGACGCCGTCGACGCGCCATCAGCGCAAGCCAAGCAGTCCGGCAAGCCGACGCTGATCTGCTGCAAGTACGGTCATCGGCAAGGGTTCGCCGAACATGGCCGGCACGCGACAAGGTGCACGGCGCCGCGCTCGGCGACAAGGAAATCGCCGCCATCGCGCGAAGCGATGGGCTGGACGCAGCGCGCCGTTCGATATTCCTGCCGATGTCTACGCTGCATGGGACGCCAAAGCTGCAAGGCGCGGCAAGTCGCGAAGCCGAGTGGGACGCGCTTGCTGCAAACCTATGCCGCAGCATTCCCGAAAGAAGCGGCCGAACTGCACGCGCCGCATGCGCGGCGAACTGCCCGGCAATTTCGACAAGGTCGTGACCGACTACATCGCAACCTGCGTCGAGAAAAAGGAAACCATCGCCACCCGCAAGGCCAGCCAGAACGCGATTCAGGCCTATGCGCAGGCGCTGCCGGAATTCCTCGGCGGCTCGGCCGACCTGACCGGCTCGAATCTGACCAACTGGAAGGAATGCGTTGCCGTGCGCGGCGATCAGGCCGGCAACCACATCAACTACGGCGTGCGCGAATTCGGCATGAGCGCGATCATGAACGGCATCGCCCTGCATGGCGGCTATCATCCCGTTCGGCGCCACCTTCCTGACCTTCTCCGATTACAGCCGCAATGCGTTGCGCATGGCTGCGCTGATGAAACTGCGCTCGATCTTCGTCTTCACGCACGATTCGATCGGCCTCGGCGAAGACGGCCCGACGCATCAATCGGTCGAGCACGTATCGAGCCTGCGCCTGATTCCGCAATCTGGATAACTGGCGTCCGTGCGATACGGTTGAATCGGCCGTGGCATGGGAGCAGGCGATCGAAGCGCCAGGACGGTCCGAGCACACTGATCTTCTCGCGCCAGAACCTGCCGTTCCAGGAGCGCACCGCGGAGCAGATCGCCAACATCCGGCGCGGCGGCTACGTGCTGCGCGATGCTGCCGATGCAAAAGTCGATCCTGATCGCAACCGGTTCGGAAATCGGACTCGCGACCAAGGCCGCCGATGCACTGACAAAGCAAGGCATCGCGGTGCGCGTCGTCTCGATGCCGTGCACCGACGTCTTCGATCGCCAGGATGCGGCTTACAAGGCCAGCGTGCTGCCAAAGGCATGCCGCGCGTGGCGGTCGAGGCCGGCGTGACCGACGTTCTGGCACAAGTACGTCGGGCCTCGAAGGCGGCGTGGTCGGCATCGATACATTCGGCGAATCGGCGCCGGCCGGCGTGCTGTTCAAGCATTTCGGCTTCACCGTCGAGAACGTCGTCGCCACCGTCAGGAAAGCGCTGGCGTGACCGGACATCACGTTTCGTCCGCGCGACGGTAGACGATGCGCGGCGATCGCCGCATGTGCGCATCGACAGCTGGCGCACAACGTATCGCGGCATGATGCCGGATGCGTATCTCGACGGCATGCAGTGCCGAAGAGAGCACCGCGATGTGGGACGCAGGTGCTGCGGCCGAGTGCCGAACGATTGCAATACTATTCGTGGCGGAAGCCGGCGACGAACGTGGTCGGCTTCGCTGCCGGCAACTGTTGCCGAGCCGAAGAATTCGGACTGGATGCCGAACTGACGGCGATTTATCTCAAGCGCGATCGCACAGCGCGGCGGCGTCGGTCGCCGTCTGTCTGGCACCGTTGCCGAGGCGCAGCGAGAAGCAGGGCGCGAGCGGACTCTGGTGTGGGTGATTGCCGACAACAACCTGCGCGCAAATTCTATGAAGAACTCGGCGCCGAGCTGCTCGTCGAACAACCGTTCACATGGGACGGCATGGATCTGGTCGAGGCCGGCTACGGCTGGCGCGATCTGGCCGTGCTCGCAACAGGCTTGCACTGCATGACGGTGCCAAACAGTTTCTATTAGACGTTAATTTTCTGGAGAAAAAGAGATGACCATCCGCGTCGCAATCAACGGCTACGGCCGCATCGGCCGCAACATCCTTCGCGCGCATTACGAAGGCGGCAAGAAGCACGACATCGCAAATCGTCGCCATCAACGACCTGGGCAAGCCCGGAGACCAACGCGCACCTGACCCGCTACGACACGGCGCACGGCAAGTTCCCCGGCACCGTCGAAGTCGACGGCGACTGCATGGTCGTCAACGGCGACCGCATCAAGGTGCTTCGCGCAGCGCGATCCGGCACAGCTCGCCGTGGGGCGAGCTCGGCGTCGACGTCGTGCTCGAATGCACCGGCTTCTTCACGACCAAGGAAAAGGCGTCCGCGCACCTCAAGGGCGGCGCGAAGAAAGTGATCATCTCCGCGCCGGGCGGCAAGGATGTCGACGCGACCATCGTCTACGGCGTCAACCACGGCGTGCTGAAGGCGAGCGACACCGTGATCTCGAACGCATCGTGCACCACCAACTGCCTCGCGCCGCTGGTCAAGCCGCTGCACGACAAGATCGGCATCGTCAACGGCCTGATGACGACCATCCACGCCTACACCAACGACCAGGTGCTGACCGACGTCTATGCACGAAGACCTGCGCCGCGCGCGTTCCGCCACGCATTAGCATGATCCCGACCAAGACCGGCGCCGCAGCCGCTGTCGGCCTGGTGCTGCCGGAGTTGAACGGCAAGCTGGACGGCTACGCGATCCGCGTGCCGACGATCAATGTGTCGATCGTCGATCTGTCGTTCATCGCCGCGCGCGACACGACGGTGGAAGAAGTCAACGCGATCATGAAGGAGGCGTCCGAGAAGGTGCGCTCAAGGGCATCCTCGACTACAAGACCGAGCCGCTGGTTTCGATCGACTTCAACCATGATCCGGCATCGTGCAACTTCGATGCGACGCTTGACCAAGGTGTCGGGCCGGCTGGTGAAGGTATCGTCGTGGTACGACAATGAGTGGGGATTCTCGAACCGGATGCTGGATACGACGACGGCGCTGATGACTGCGAAGTAATTCGATTCTTCTGCAATGAAAAGCGCCCCGTGAATCGGGGCGTGTTTTTCTGCGCTGGCTAAAACATTGGTTGCTTCGTGGACGCTCCGTTGCCGGGCCACCCCGGGCAACGGAGCATCTACGAAGAAACAGCAGTTCCAGTTACAGGGCAAAAGGCTGCAGGTCAAAAATCAACCAAACACCCGCCCCCAAAGTGCAATAACAGACGCAACCTCCGCAGCAACCTTGCCCTGCTCAACCCGGGCCCGTTCTTCGCCCTGCAGGCGGATGTGATGCTGCATTCTGCGGAACGTGCGATAGGCATCCGCCACCTTCTCCGACAAGGCTGCATCGATCAGTCCGAATTCACCGCACAGTTTCAGCAAGGCGATATTACCGATATCGCCGGTCAGGCGCGGTTGTTCGGAGGCATGGCGCAACACGAGGTATTGCACCATGAACTCGATATCGATCATGCCGCCGGTGTCGTGCTTGAGGTCGAACAGATCGGTGCGATTCGGATGGGCGTCGTGCAGCTTCTTGCGCATTTCCATGACGTCCTGCCGGAGCCGGACCGGGTCGCGCGTCTGCCGCAATACCTTTTCGCGAATGGCTTCGAATTGCGCGCCGACATTGCTGTCGCCCGCGCAGAAGCGGGCGCGTGTCAACGCCTGGTGTTCCCACAGCCAGGCGGAGGTGGTCTGGTATTTTTCGAACGATGTGACGGTCGATACCAGCAGGCCGCTGGCGCCGTCCGGGCGCAGCGCAATATCGATATCGAACAGGAGGCCGGCCGGCGTATGCGTGGTCATCCATGTGATGAAGCGTTGCGCGAGCTTGGCGTACAGCGCGGGCGCATCCGGATGATCGTCGTCGTACAGGAAAATCACGTCGAGATCGGAGGCGTAGCCGAGTTCCTTGCCGCCGAGCTTGCCATAGGCGATGACCGCGAATTGCGGATCGTCGCGATGGCGGTTGGGCAGCATTTTCCAGATCGCATTCATGGTCGCGGCGACCAGGCGATCGGCAAGTTCGGATAAATGATCGGCGAGTTTTTCGACGGTCAGGTCGCCGACCAGATCCTGCGCGAGCAGGCGGATCAGTTGCGCATGATGCATTTCGCGCAGGACGTCCATCTGCCGTTCGGTGTCGCCCGGCGTTTCATCCAGTTGCTGCCGGCAATCGTGCGCAAATGCGTTCCAGTCGGGTGCGGCCTTGAGCGTGCGATCGTCGAGCAGTTCGTCGAGCAGGATCGGATGGCGCGTCAGGTAAGTGGCGGCCCAGTTGCTGGCAGCGATCATGCGGATCACGCGTTCGAGCGCGTGCGGATATTCGGTCAGCAGCGCCAGATAGGAGGCACGGCGGGCGATTGCTTCGAGAAAATCAAGCAGGCGTCCCAGTGTGGAAGCATGCGTTTCGGTCAGGCGGGCGATGAGCGGCAGCGATGCATTGACGAGCGCGACCAGCTTGTTGCGGCTGGCTTCGGGCAGCGTTTGCAGGCGTGGTGAACGCCAGGTCGCGAGCAGGCGTCGCGCCGCGTCCGCAGGCTGATCGAAATGCAGGCCGGTCAGGTACAGCGTGATCGCTTCCTCGCTGTCGGAATCGGACAATACCGCGTTCAGCTCCGCATTGACTTCTGCATCGTGGGTTTGGTCGTTCTTTTTGTCATCGAAAATTTCATCGAACTGGCGGGCGACCAGCGTGCGTTGTTCTTCCAGCGCGGCCAGCAGGGCCGGGACATCGTCGAATCCCATCATGCCGGCGACGAGCAGGCGATCGGCTTCGCTGGCGGGTAGCGTATGCGTTTGCGCATCGTCCAGATACTGCAGCCGATGCTCCAGATTGCGCAGGAAGGTATATGCGTGCAGTAGCTGATCGACGACGTCGGGTTTGAACAACTGTTTTTCCGCGAGGATGCGCAGCGTGTTGCGCGTCGAACGTTCGCGCAGCGCGGCATCGCGTCCGCCGCGAATCAGCTGGAAAACCTGTGCGAGAAATTCGATTTCGCGAATGCCGCCGCGTCCGAGCTTGACGTTGTTGCTGCGGTCGGGGTGGCGTGCTTCCTGCCGGGTGACTTCGGCGCGGATCTGCGCATGCATGTTGCGGATGGCGTCGATCGAGCCGTAATCGAGATAGCGGCGATAGACGAAGGGGCGGATGATTTTTTCAAGCGTGGCGATGTCGGAGGCGCGGCCGGTCAGCGCGCGCGCCTTGACCCATGCGTAGCGCTCCCATTCGCGACCCTGCACGATCAGGTATTCCTCGACCATGTTGAAGCTGGCGGCGAGCGGGCCGGAGGCGCCGTTCGGCCGCAGCGCCATGTCGACGCGGAAGGTGAAACCGTCCTCGGTAATCTCGGCCAGCGCCGCGATCAGCTTCTTGCCGACGCGCACGAAGAATTCATGATTCGACAGTTGCCGTTGTTCCGGCGCGTCCGTCGCGGTTTCGCCGTCTTCCGGGTAGACGAAGATCAAGTCGATATCGGACGAGACATTCAGTTCGCCGCCGCCCAGCTTGCCCATGCCGAGCACGATCATTTCCTGCGGCTCGCCGGAGTCTGCGCCGATCGGTGTGCCGTGCAGCGCAATCAGTTCGGCGGTCACGGCGGCCAGATGCTTCTGCACCGCGAAGTCGCCGAATGCGGTCATTGTATCGACCACTTCGGCCAGATCGGCCAGTCCGCTCAGGTCGCGCCGGATCAGCGTGGCGATGACCAGATTGCGCAGACGCCGCATCGCGGCCGGCAACGACACGCCGGCGTCTGTTTCGTTTTGTAATATCCGAGCGAAAACCTCGGCGTTCAGGGATAATTTGCCGACTTCGGCCACCTTCTGCGCACGCGATGCATCCGCGTTGATCCATCGGGTGTAGAACCGGGAGGCGGCAATATTGGGCAAAGGCATGTTCGTCACGGGCTTGGGGGAGAGTATCCTGAGTTCTGAAATGAGAGCGGCGCAGGCCGCGCCTGAGCAATAACGATTCACGCGAACTACGCCATGCATTCGCTGTCAGCTTGTTCTGCCAGCGGTTTTATTCTACGCGATGTCGACTTACCGACTGTTTTGATTGATGCCTACAGAGCAACGCCTCCCTGACCAGACTTCCACGGCCGACCGGCTTCAGGCGGGCTGGCGTTCGATTCAGCGATCCTGCCGCCTGGTCAACAATGCGAGCTGTCATGTGCTGGGCTGGCTGTTCAAATTGCTGGTGGTGGCGTATTTCATTTTCTGCGCGCTGTTCCTGACCTTGCGCTACGCGGTCCTGCCGCAGATTGCCGATTACCGCACGGATGTGGAAAAAGTCGCGACCAAGGCCATCGGCCGGCCGGTGACGATCGGCGCGATCACCGCCTCGTGGCATGGCCTGCGCCCGTACCTGGCGCTCGACAATGTGGCGATCTACGGCAAGGACGGCCGTCCTGCGTTGCAATTGCCCGCCGTCTCCGCAACCGTGTCCTGGTGGTCGATCATGGTCGCCGACCTGCGCCTGCACAAGCTCGAAATCGATCGGCCGGACATGGATGTCCAGCGCGATGCGAACGGCAATTTTTACGTTGCCGGCCTGCTGGTGGACATGATGCAGAACAGCGACGGGCGTGCCGCGGACTGGGTGCTGTCGCAAAACGAGATTCGCATCAACGACGGCCAACTGCGCTGGAAGGACAATCTGCGGCAGGCGCCGGAACTGCTGCTCGGTCATGTCGATGTAGTGCTGCGCAATCACGGCAACCGCCACCGGTTTGCGCTGAAGGCAACGCCGCCGGCCGGCATTGCCGCGCCGCTCGACGTGCGTGCCTCGTTCGATCATCCACTCTTTTCGAAAAAAATTTCCGATGCGACGCGCTGGACCGGCGAGATATATACCGACCTGCGCAATACCGATCTGGCGGCGTGGAAAACCTATGTCGATTTCCCTTTCGATCTGCAGACCGCCAAAGGTTCGGTGCGCGCGTGGCTCGCATTCGACCATGCGCGGGTGGCCGACTTCACGGCCGATCTTGCGCTGTCCGATATCTGGGTGCAATTGCGCAAGGATCTGCCGCCGCTGGATCTGACCGGTGCAAACGGACGCATATCGGTACGGGAGGCGCTCGATGCAGGCAAGCGCGACGGCACGCCTGCGTTCGGCATGCAGGGACACACGATTGCCGTCACCGACCTGACGCTGCAGAGCCGCGATGGCCTGGTGCTGCCGAAGACCACGATGAGCGAACGTTATGTGGCGCCGAAAAACGGCTTGCCGGAAACCATCGAAGTGCAGGCCAAACTGCTCGACCTGCAGGCACTCGCAGGGTTTGTCGGCCGCTTGCCGCTGCCTGCGGCGCAACTGCGGTTGCTGGAAGACTTTTCCCCACGCGGCCAGTTGAAGGATTTTTCCGCGCAATGGCGGGGCGCGTATCCGAATATCCAGTCGTACCGGGTCAAGGGAGATTTCAGAAATCTGGCGATGAATGCACAACCGGCGCGTGCCGGCCGGCCGGCAACAGCGGGCGCGCCTGCGCTGGCGGCAGTGCCCGCGATTCCGGGATTCGAAAATGTATCCGGCCATATCGATGCGAACAATCAGGGCGGCTCGTTCGTGCTCGCATCGGAGCAACTCAAGCTGTCGTTGCCGGCCTACTTTCCCGAACCGGACGTGACTTTCGATACATTGAAGATGGATGCGAAGTGGGCGCTTCAGCAGAACGACCAGTTATTCCTCGATGTCAGGAAAATGAGTTTCACGAAGGACGGATTGATCGCGTCGCTGTCGGGCACGCACCTGATGCCGCTGAACAAGGCGGCCCATTCGCTCGGCACGATCGACCTGAACGGGACGGTAACGGGACTCGAACTGAACAAGGTCGGCGGTTACCTGCCGACGGCGATGAACGTGCATGCGCGCGAATGGCTGGCCGGTGCACTGGTTGGCGGCACCTTGCGCGACGGTCGCCTCAGGCTGAAGGGCGACCTGGCGCATTTCCCTTTTCATTCCGCCAGGCCGAATGAAAAACCGAAAGGCGAATTCACCTTTGCCGGCAGGCTTAACGACGGCAGCCTGAACTACGCGCCGGGCATGTTCGGCAAGGATGGCAAGGCGCCGATGTGGCCGCTGCTGGAGAAGGTCAAGGGCACGATCCTGTTCGACCGCACGCGCATGGAGATTGACGGCGAAAGCGGTTATACGCATGGCGCGACCGTATCCGACGTGAAGGCCGTCGTCCCCGATCTGCTGTCCAGCGATCCCGTGCTGGAGATCGACGGCAGCGCGGCCGGCCCGTTGCACGATCTGGTGCAATACACGGTGGACAGTCCGGTCGCAGGATGGATCGGTCATTTCACCGACGAAACGAAGGCAGGCGGCAACGCCACGCTGGGACTCAAACTGCAGTTGCCGCTGAATCATTTGATCGATGCAAAGGTGAAGGGCATGCTGAAGTTCGCCGGCAACGAGGTGACGCTGATGAATGCGATGCCGGCGATGACGCAGACCAGCGGGCAGTTGGAGTTCGATGAAAAAGGCGTGACGCTGAACGGCATCAAGGCCGGCTTCCTCGGCGGTCCGCTGACGGTCAGCGGCGGTTCGCAAAAGGACGGCAGCATTGTGATCAAGGCTGACGGCACACTGACCGGACCCGGTTTGCGCAAGAGCTATTCCTTGCCGGCGATGCAGAAACTGGCGGATCGCATCAGCGGCACCACGCGGTACAACGCAACGATCGGCATCAGGAACAAATTGGTCGACGTCACGGTGGAATCGAACCTGCGCGGTCTCGGCCTCGATTTCCCTGCGCCGTTGCGCAAGGCGGCGAAAGACCCGATGCCGCTCAAGTATGTGCAGACCGGTGTGCCGCTCGACAATGCAGCGCTGATGCGCGACAGAATCCAGATATCGCTCGGCGCATCGATTGCAGTCGGCTATGTGCGCGAAAAAAGCACAGTGGAGCCTGGCGCATCCTGGCGCGTTGTGCGCGGCGGCGTCGGCGTCAATGCCCCTGCGCCGGAACCGGATAGCGGGATGGCGGTGAATGTCAGCCTGCGCTCGTTCAATATCGATGACTGGGTCGATACGGCATCGGCGATTGCGGGAAGCGGCGTGAAGAAACAGCCGGCAGCTGCGCAGTCCGCTGCCTCCGCCGATAACGCGATGACGCAGTATGTCGAACCGAATGTGATCGCCGTGCGCGCCAACGAATTGATCGTGCTGGGCAAGAAATTCGATGAAGTGGCAGTCGGTATTTCTCACGAGCAGGATGTCTGGCAGGCAAATATCGATTCGGCGCAGGCATCCGGTTACCTGACGTGGAATGAATCGAAATCCGGACGCGGCCTGGGCCGTGTGACCGCGCGCCTGTCCTCGCTGGTGGTGCCGAAAACGGCCGGCACCGAGGTGAAGGGCTTGCTCGACAATGTGGACAAGACGGCGGAAATGCCGGCGCTGGATATTGTGGCCGAGGATTTCCAGTTGTTCGGCAAGAAGCTCGGCCATCTTGAGCTGCTGGCGCATTACGTACGCGCGACCGAGGGGCGTGAATGGCGCATCCGCAATCTGTCGATCGCCAATCCGGATGCGACCCTGACCGCCAGCGGTACATGGATCGCGAAGGGCAGCAGCAATACATCGAATCTCGACTACACCCTTGCCATCACCAATGCCGGCAATCTGCTCAACCGCTTCGGTTTTGCGGACGTTCTGCGCGGTGGCAAAGGCAAATTGAATGGCAACATCAACTGGAACGGTTTGCCGTTTTCGATCGATTATCCGAGCCTGTCCGGCAATATCAATCTCGACATGGCCAGCGGCCAGTTCCTGAAAGTCGAACCGGGCGCCGCCAAGCTGCTCGGCGTGCTGAGCCTGCAATCGATCCCGCGCCGGTTGACGCTGGATTTTCGCGATGTATTTTCGGAAGGGTTTGCGTTTGACGGCATCAACGGCAGCGCGCAGATCACCAATGGCCTTGCGCACACCGACAACCTGAAGATGCGCGGTATCAGCGCCACGGCGCTGATCGACGGCACGGCGAATATCGACAAGGAAACACAGGATCTGCGCGTGGTGGTGGTTCCGGAAATCAATGCCGGCGCTGCATCAGTCGCCTATGCGCTGGCCATCAATCCGGTGATCGGCATCGGCACCTTCCTCGCCCAGCTTTTCCTGCGGGCGCCATTGGCGCAGGCTTTCACGTTTGAATATGCGATTACCGGCCCGTGGAGCGAACCGAATGTCGTCAAGGTCGATCGCAAGGCAGAGACGCCCGTTGCACCGAACTCGCATCCTGTACGAACCGGCACGGAGGGGTGAACGATGAATGAATCTCTTGCGCGGGTTGCCGCGCTTCAAATGGTTTCCACGTCGTCGGTGGCGGAAAATGTTGCCACCGCGACCCGGCTGATCGCCGATGCTGCGCGGCAGGGTGCGAGCCTGATCCTGCTGCCGGAATACTGGGCTGCGATGGGCATGCACGAGAACGACAAGATCGCGCTGGCCGAACAGATCGATGGCGGCCCGATCCAGTCGTTCATGGCAAGCGCCGCGCGTGAATATGGCGTGTGGCTGATCGGCGGCACGCTGCCGATGGCCGCACAGAGTGCCGACAAGGTACTCAACACGATGATGGTCTACAACCCGGCCGGCGAACGCGTCACGCGCTACGACAAGATTCATCTGTTCAGTTTTACCAAGGGTGAAGAATCGTACGACGAAGCGCGCACCATCGTGCACGGCACCGAGGTCGCCGCGTTCGATGCGCCGTTCGGCAAGGTCGGCTTGTCGGTCTGCTACGACCTGCGCTTTCCGGAACTTTATCGCGCGCTGGGCGATTGCACATTGATTGTCGTGCCGGCCGCATTTACCTATACAACCGGCAAGGCGCACTGGGAAATCCTGCTGCGTGCACGTGCGATTGAAAACCAGTGCTACGTGCTGGCAGCGGCGCAGGGCGGTCGCCATCAGAACGGCCGCACCACGTGGGGACACAGCATGCTGATCGATCCGTGGGGCGAGATCAAGGCAGAGTGGGCGGACGGAGAAGGCCTTGCAATCGGCGATATCGAACCCCATCATTTACTGCGTATCCGCGAAAATCTGCCGGCGCTCCGGCATCGCAAACTTTGACCGTCGAATAGTGCATTGGAGAGCCAATTCCCCGGATGCTCTACAATTCGTTAATCTGAATCAACCTTGTCCGCGAATCAACCCGTGGACCGCAAAGACACAATGACGCCATTCGAACCCAATCTCAAGACACTGGCCGTAGCCCGCGACGTATTGCTGACACCGTTCGGTCTGGATGAATCCACGCTGATCAAGACGCTCGGCACGATGTTTACGCATCGCGTCGATTACGCCGATCTGTATTTCCAGTTTACGAAGAGCGAAGGCTGGAGTCTGGAAGAAGGCATCGTCAAGACCGGCAGCTTCTCGATCGATCAGGGCGTGGGCGTACGCGCGGTATCGGGCGACAAGACGGCGTTTTCCTATTCCGATGAAATTTCCGAACGCGCATTGACCGAGGCGGCGATGGCAACGCGCACGATTGCGCGCCAGGGCGCCGGCAAGATCAAGGTCGCATCGTCAATCCAGCCGGCCGGCGGTCGCGCACTGTATCTGCCGCACGATCCGCTGACGTCGATGGACGCAACCGAAAAAGTCAAACTGCTGGAACGCATCGAACGCATCGCACGCGCAAAGGATCCGCGCATCGTGCAGGTGATGGCGGGCCTCGCGGGCGAATACGATGTCGTGCTCGTGGTGCGCAGCGATGGTGTGCTGGCCGCCGACATCCGTCCGCTGGTGCGCCTGTCGATCACGGTCATCGCCGAACAGAACGGCCGTCGCGAAATGGGTTCGAGCGGTGGTGGCGGTCGTTACGATTACGCCTACTTCAGCGATGCATTGCTGGAAAAATATGCAAGCGAAGCGGTGGCTTCGGCTCTGGTCAATCTCGATTCGCGTCCGGCTCCGGCCGGCCCGATGACGGTAATCCTCGGCCCTGGCTGGCCAGGCATTTTGCTGCATGAAGCGATTGGCCACGGTCTGGAAGGCGATTTCAATCGCAAGGGATCGAGCGCATTCTCCGGCCGCATCGGCGAACGCGTTGCAGCCAAGGGTGTGACGGTCGTCGATGACGGCACGATCGCCGATCGTCGCGGTTCGCTCAACATCGACGATGAAGGCAATCCGACGCAATGCACGACGCTGATCGAGGACGGCATTCTGAAAGGCTATATTCAGGACACGATGAATGCGCGCCTGATGAAGATGCCGGTGACTGGCAATGCACGCCGCGAATCGTTCGCACATCTGCCGATGCCGCGCATGACGAATACGTACATGCTGGGCGGCGACAAGGATCCGGCCGAGATTCTGGCGTCGGTGAAGAATGGTTTGTATGCCGTCAACTTCGGTGGCGGGCAGGTCGATATCACGAACGGCAAGTTCGTCTTCTCGGCAAGCGAGGCCTACATGATCGAGAACGGCAAGGTCACCTATCCGGTCAAGGGGGCAACATTGATCGGCAACGGTCCCGATGTGCTGAATCGCGTTTCGATGATCGGCAACGACATGCGGCTCGACAGCGGCGTTGGCGTATGCGGCAAGGAAGGCCAGAGCGTGCCGGTCGGCGTCGGCCAGCCGACATTGCGCATCGACGGCGTGACGGTGGGCGGTACGGCCTGATCGGGTTTGTTGGCATTCAGGCCATGGATGCGCGGCGTTTGGTTTTCAATCCTTCGCAAGTTGCCTGATATGCCACGGATTTCCAACGCTTTGCTTGCCAAACCTGTCGATTTATTGCACTATTGCCGACAGATAACCGTATTACACAGTAAAGACATGACTTCTTCGCGCTTCCAGTTTTATTTTTACTTTAGCTATTCCAGCCCAACGGCGGTGGAGAAGCGGTAAGCGCGCAGGTAAAAAAGCTTAAACCGATATTCTTGAAAACCGCCCGCGATGGCGGTTTTTTATTTTTACAGAACAGATTTTGACTGGAGAAAGACATGCCTCGCACAGATGATTTACGGATTCGCGAAATGAAAGAACTGACACCGCCATCGCATTTGATCCGCGAGTTCGGCTGTTCCGAAAAAGCGGCCACGACCGCATCCGATGCGCGTCATGCGCTGCACCGCATTCTGCACGGTCAGGACGATCGTCTGATGGTCGTGATCGGACCCTGCTCGATCCACGATACCAAGGCGGCGATGGAATATGCGCATCGTCTGGTGAAGGAGCGTGCGCGTTTCGCCGGCGAGCTGGAAATCGTCATGCGCGTCTATTTCGAAAAACCGCGCACCACGGTCGGCTGGAAAGGGTTGATCAACGACCCGTACATGGACAACAGCTTCCGCATCAACGACGGTCTGCGCATTGCGCGTGAACTGCTGCTGAACATCAACGAGCTCGGCCTGCCCGCCGGCACGGAATTCCTCGACGTGATCAGCCCGCAATACATCGCCGATCTGATCAGCTGGGGCGCGATCGGCGCACGCACAACCGAGTCGCAAGTGCATCGCGAACTGGCCTCAGGCCTGTCCTGCCCGGTCGGCTTCAAGAACGGCACCGACGGCAACGTCAAGATCGCGGTCGATGCGATCAAGGCCGCATCGCAGCCGCATCATTTCCTGTCGGTGACCAAGGGCGGTCATTCGGCAATCGTCTCGACCAGCGGCAACGAGGATTGCCATGTGATCCTGCGCGGCGGCAAGACGCCGAACTACGATGCAGCGAGCGTCGAACAGGCCTGCAAGGATATTGCAGCCAACGGCCTTGCCTCGCGCCTGATGATCGATACATCGCATGCCAACAGCTCGAAGAAGCCTGAGAACCAGATTCCTGTCTGTGCCGATATTGCCAAACAGGTTGCCGGCGGCGATACGCGCATCGTCGGCGTGATGGTGGAGTCGCATCTGGTTGCCGGTCGCCAGGATCTGATTCCGGGCAAGGAACTGACGTATGGCCAGTCGGTGACCGACGGATGCATCAGCTGGGAAGACAGCCTGGGCGTGCTGGAAGGTCTGGCCGAGGCGGTGAAACAGCGCCGCCATGTCAAGGATCCGGATGCGTGATCCGCGTAGCTGAAGCGCGCGACGAAAAAAAAGGGCGCCGGTTGTGGCGCCCTTTTTTCATTTCTGAAAATACAGATGATGAAATTCAGAAGCGTTTGGTCAGCACCATCTGCTCGCCATCGCGCCGCATCTCGGTACGATTCAGGAACGACATGCCGAGCAGGGCGAGCGATAAGCCATTCTCCTGCACCAGCGCCTCGACCTGATTCAGCGTGATATCGCCGATCTTGACGGAGTTGAGCATGACCCGATAGGCCGGCACCGTGCCGTTGGCCGTGTTGACGTAGGCGACCTGGCCTTTCTTGTAATCGATCCCCAGACGTTTGGCATCCGAGGCGGACAAGGCGATTGCCGATGCGCCGGTATCGACCATCATGCGCATTATTCCGCCGTTGATCTGTCCCTGCACCATGAAATGCCCGCGGCTGTCAGCCTGCAGCGTGATGCTGCCCGCACCGGTCGGTGCAATGCGATTGACATGCGCGCCGATATCCAGACGCTGTCGCTTACCGCTGGCATCGAAGGTGGCGGTGGTCTGGTTGACTTCGACCAGCTTGATCCCGGAAGCGATCGTATCGCCGACAGAATAGGTTTTGGGCGAACCGCCATCGATGACCAGCACGGCCTTGCCGGGAAACAGGCCGATCACACTGATGTCGGCGGCATGCGCCAGCGGGATGCAAAGGAAGAGCAGGAAAGCGGAAAGTGACAGTTTCATCGCGAGTCGCAGACAGGGTTGAACAACGATGCGGTCATGACTGCCGGCCGCTTTTCACATGCAGGATCTGCCGGAACCGATGCTCACAGCATCGGCCGGCTGCTGGCATCAGTCGCGGAAATTATTGAATTCCAGCGGCAGATCGGCGACTTCCTTGCGCAACATCGCCATCGCCGCCTGCAGATCGTCGCGCTTGGCGCCGGTCACGCGCACGGCATCACCCTGAATGCTGGCTTGCACTTTCATCTTGCTGTCCTTGATGATGCGCACGATTTTCTTGGCCGCTTCGGATTCGATGCCATTCTTGATCTTGATGATCTGCTTGACCTTGTCGCCGCCGATTTTCTCGATCTTGCCGCGATCGAGGAAGCGCACGTCGACATTGCGTTTGACCAGCTTGTTGGTCAGTACATCCAGCACCTGATTGAGCTGGAATTCGGAATCCGCATAGGCAGTCAGGTCGCGTTCTTTCAGTTCGACGCGGGCATCGCTGCCCTTGAAGTCGAAACGGGTCGTGATCTCTTTTCCGGCCTGATCGACGGCATTCTTGACCTCGACCATATTGGCTTCGGAGACGGTATCAAAAGATGGCATGATGATTTTCCTTTTTATCGCCTGGCTTGCGGCAGACGCCGCCAAAGACCAGCTTGTTGATTCAGCTTGTTCGTTCGGATGGAGCATCCGGTTCGTCCGCCATTCTAGCGGACAAAAAACCGGCGGGGTAGGCCCTAGGATAGCGCTGAGATTATAATCGCCCACTATGGCTCATTCCCTCCCGGTTCAGTACGATTTTTCCCTGCGCAACCATAACACCTTCGGGGTGGAAGCAAACGCCCATGCCTATCTGCCGATAGCTTCGGCCGGCTTGCTGGCGCAGGTCAAAAGCGATGCCACGCTTGCAGCCCTGCCGCGTCTGGTGCTGGGCGGCGGAAGCAACATCCTGCTGACCAGGGATTTCCCCGGCCTTGTGCTGCATATGGAAATCAAGGGAATAGAGATTGTCGGTGAAGATGCCGATGCGACCTATGTCCGCGCTGCAGCCGGTGAGAACTGGCATCAGTTTGTGCAATGGACCCTGGCGCACAATCTGGGCGGACTGGAAAATCTGTCGCTGATTCCCGGCAGCGTGGGCGCCGCGCCGATCCAGAATATCGGTGCCTACGGCATAGAGATCAAGGATCGGTTTCATTCGCTGACGCTGTTTGATTTCGAGACCGGCGAGCAAGGCACGCTGGACAGGGAAGCCTGCATGTTCGGCTACCGCGACAGCGTCTTCAAACATCGTTTGCGCGACAGGGCCATCGTGCTGGATGTGACCTTCGCCCTGCCAAAGAAATGGCAAGCCGTGATTCGCTATGCCGATGTGACGCAAGAGCTTGCGGCGCGCAAGATTGCACAGCCGACTGCGCAAGATATCGGCGCTGCGGTGATTGCGATCCGCACGCGCAAATTGCCGGATCCTGCCGTGATTGGAAATGCGGGCAGTTTTTTCAAGAATCCAGTGGTGACGACGTCCCGGCGCGATGCCTTGCTCACGAGCTATCCGCAACTGGTGAATTACGCGCAGCCGGATGGCAGCGTCAAACTGGCGGCCGGCTGGCTGATCGATCAATGCGGCTGGAAGGGCAAGACCGCCGGCGCTGCCGGTGTGTATGAAAATCAGGCCCTGGTACTGGTCAATCGCGGCGGCGCCAGCGGTAGCGAGATTGCGCAACTGGCACATGCGATTCAGGAAGATGTTGCCAGACGCTTTGACGTGATGCTTGAGCCGGAACCGATTTTTCTTTGATGCCCATGCGCTATCAAGGAAAAATTACGGAATGGCGCGATGAGCAGGGATTCGGTTTTGTCACGCAAAACGGCGATGCGCAACGCTATTTTCTGCACATCAAATCTTTTTCAAGGCGTGGACGCCGGCCGGTTCTCAATGATGTGGTGACCTACACCGTTGGTGCGGATCGTAAAGGCCGTGCGAATGCAGAGAATGTGGAGTTCGCCGATCACAAACGAAACAAGATTCCTGTTAAACGCGAAACGACCTTGCCTCTGTACTTTGCATTGGCTTTTGTGGTGCTGATCGTATTGTTGGCTGCTCTCGGTTTGCTAGGCTGGGAAATACTTATTTTCTATGCGGTCGTGAATGTTGTTACGTGGTTTCTGTACATGTTTGACAAGGAAGCTGCCCGCAAAGGGGGACGACGCCGCAGACCGGAGCAAACCTTGCACCTGTTGTCGCTGCTTGGCGGCTGGCCAGGCGCATTGCTTGCGCAAAGAATGTTCAGGCATAAATCAAGCAAGCAATCGTTTCAGGAAATCTATTGGGCAACGGTAGTCTTCCATTGCGGTGCGCTGGGCTGGTTGTTATCGCCTTACGGCAAACCGCTACTTGATGTCTTGAACGTCATCGCAAGCTAGAATACTTTCCGCATCAGACGAAAAAAAGCCCGGCTTCATGACGAAGCCGGGCTTTTTTTCTGCTTTCACATCAGATGAAGTGGCAGACGTAATCCAGTGTTTCCACCGTTTCGATATCGAAGCTGGAATTGGCCGGCACTTCGAACTTCTGGCCGCCTTCATACGTATTCCATTCGGTCGCATCGGCCAGACGAATGCGGCATTTGCCGGCATTCAGCTCCATGATCTCCGCAGCGCCGGTATTGAATTTCAGCGTTGATGGAAAAATGATGCCGATAGTTTTTTTGGTGCCGTCCGCGAACAATACGGTGTGCGACACACATTTTCCGTCGAAGTAGAGATTGGCTTTTTTGACGACGGAGACATTATCGAATTGAGTAGTCATGATCTTGTATGTTGATGTGGAAGAATTATTTTTTGCTGTCTTTTTCAAAGCTCGGCAGTGCCACCGACGAGTTGCCGGTCAGCAGGCCGACGCTGCTGTAAATGCCGAGTTTCTGGCGCGTGTCGGTGATATCCAGATTGCGCATCGTCAATTGACCGATACGATCCTGTGGCGAGAACGGCGCATCTTCCACTTTTTCCATCGACAGGCGTTCCGGCTGATAGGTCAGATTGGCCGATTCGGTATTCAGAATCGAGTAGTCGTTGCCGCGACGCAGTTCGATCGTGACTTCGCCGGTGACTGCACGTGCAACCCAGCGCTGTGCCGCTTCACGCAGCATGATGGCTTGCGGATCGAACCAGCGTCCTTGATACAGCAGGCGACCCAGCTTGCGGCCGCTGTCGCGGTATTGTTCGATCGTGTCTTCGTTGTGGATGCCGGTGACCAGGCGTTCGTAGGCGATGAACAGCAGCGCCAGGCCCGGTGCTTCGTAGATGCCGCGGCTCTTCGCTTCGATGATGCGGTTTTCAATCTGGTCACTCATGCCGAGGCCGTGACGGCCGCCGATGCGATTGGCTTCCATGATCAGGTCGACCAGACTCGGATAAGCGACGCCGTTCAATGCAACCGGGCGGCCCTCTTCGAAACGCACGGTAACTTCCTCGCGTTTGACTTCGACATCATCGCGCCAGAAAGCGACGCCCATGATCGGCTCGACGATCTTCATGCCGCTGCTCAGCTCTTCCAGATCTTTCGCTTCGTGCGTGGCGCCCAGCATGTTGGAATCGGTCGAGTACGCTTTTTCAACGGACATCTTGTAGTCGAAGCCGGATTTGATCAGGAATTCCGACATTTCCTTGCGGCCGCCGAGTTCCTGGATGAAGGTGTCGTCCAGCCACGGCTTGTAGATGCGCAGCGCCGGATTCATCAGCAGACCGTAGCGATAGAAGCGCTCGATGTCGTTGCCCTTGAAGGTGCTGCCGTCGCCCCAGATATCGACGTTGTCTTCCTTCATCGCGGCAACCAGCATGGTGCCGGTGACGGCGCGGCCCAGCGGCGTGGTGTTGAAGTAGGTCACCCCGGCGGTCGAAATATGGAACGCGCCGCTTTGCAACGCGGCGAGACCTTCGGCAGCCAGCTGTTCGCGGCAGTCAATCAGGCGCGCGAGTTCAGCGCCGTATGCCTTGGCTTTTTGCGGAATCGCGTTGTAGTCGGTTTCATCGGGCTGGCCCAGATTGGCTGTGTATGCATAAGGAATCGCTCCCTTTTGACGCATCCAGTGCAACGCTGCGCTGGTGTCGAGGCCGCCGGAAAAGGCAATGCCCACTTTTTGATTGACGGGAACGGATTGAAGAATTGTCGACATGATGTTTGCTTCGCGTGTCTGGAATGTGATGTGAATTGGATGAAACTGAATCGATGATGAATTGGATGAAACTGAGTCGATAACTAATCGAGCTTGCCGAGTACCAGATATTCGAGCAGTGCCTTCTGGACGTGCAGGCGGTTTTCCGCCTCGTCCCAGACGACCGATTGCGGACCGTCGATGACTTCTGCTGCGACTTCTTCGCCGCGATGAGCCGGCAGGCAATGCATGAACAGTGCGTCGGGTTGCGCGCGCTTCATTTTCGCGGCATCGACGATCCAGCCGTCGAATGCCTGCAGACGCGCGGCGTTTTCTTCCTCGAAGCCCATGCTGGTCCACACATCCGTCGTGACCAGATGCGCACTGACGCAGGCATCGGATGGCGATGCGTGCAGCGTGTAATGCGTGTTGCCGTCGGCGACAAGTGCCGGATCGATTTCATAACCCTTCGGCGTCGAGACGTTGACGTGAAAATCGAATACCTGCGCCGCCTGCAGCCATGAGTACAGCATGTTGTTGGCGTCGCCGACCCAGGCCACGGTCTTGCCCTTGATCGAGCCGCGATGCTCGATGAAGGTGAAGACGTCGGCCAGGACCTGGCACGGATGATGTTCGTTGGTCAGGCCGTTGATCACCGGCACGCGCGAATTGGCGGCGAAACGCTCGATGATGTCCTGGCCGAAGGTGCGGATCATGATGATGTCGCACATGCGGGACATGACCTGCGCCGCATCTTCCACCGGCTCGCCGCGGCCGAGCTGGCTGTCGCGCGTGTTCAGGTAGATGGCCGCGCCGCCGAGCTGGTGCATGCCGGCTTCGAACGACAGGCGGGTGCGTGTGGAATTTTTCTCGAAAACCATCACCAGCGTGCGGTCGGCCAGCGGGTGATACGGTTCGTAATTTTTGAATTTGTGCTTGATGATGCGCGTGCGTTCGATCACGTGCTCGAATTCATCCAGCGTCAAATCGGAAAATTGCAGAAAATGTTTGATTGCCATAATGAAAACGGCGGCTAGGTTGGCGCCTGCCGCCGAATGTTGTAACTGCTTCAATTATAAGGGATTTTGGCCCGAAAAAGCCACCCGTCAGCCTTTGCTCCCGATGCCTTGCCATTCTGCCGGATGGCGGAATCGGGCGACCGCATCGCTTCAATACAGTTTTTGCGACGACTCGTGCAGCAACTGCAAATACAGCGCATGCCGCATCGGTGAAATGTCGCCCGCCTGCACCGCGGTGCGAATCGCGCATTCCGGCTCGTTCACATGGTGGCAGTTGTAAAACTTGCATTTGCCGAGATATGGCGCAAATTCAGGGAAGGCGCGTTCCAGCATGCCTTCAGTCAGGTGATACAGGCCGAATTCCTGAAAGCCCGGCGAATCGATGATGGCGGTTTCGCCCTCGATCGCGTACAGGCGTGTAAAGGTCGTCGTGTGCTTGCCGGTATCGAGCGCAGCGGAAATTTCGCGCACTGCGATGTCGGCGTCGGGCACGATCAGGTTGATGATCGACGATTTGCCCATGCCCGATTGCCCGATCAGGATGGTCGACTGGCCGCGCAGCAGTGGTATCAGCAATGCGCAGGTCGCCTCCGGATTGCTGCGCGCGGAAATTTCATGCACCGGATAACCCAGGCCGGCGTAGAAGGCGACGCGCTGGCGGGTTTTCTCCAGCGATTCGGTGACGTCGATCTTGTTCAGGATGATGTGAACCGCAACGCCGGCCGCTTCGGCTGCGACCAGCGAGCGCGACACCAGATCGTCTGAAAATCCCGGCTCGGTGGCGACCACGATGAACAGTTGCGTGACGTTGGCCGCCAGCAGTTTTGATTTGTACTGGTCGGAGCGGTACAGCAGCGTCTTGCGTTCGGCGATCGATTCGATTACAGCCTGATTGGCGGACGTGCGTTGCAGGTTGACGACATCGCCCACGGCGACGTCGCTCTTCTTGCCGCGCGTCACACATTGCAGTTTTGCCGAATCGGCCTCGACCAGATAATGGCGCCCGTGTGCGGCAATGACGATCCCGGTGATATCGGTCATCGGTCAGGCGAACGATTGTTCAAAGATGGCATCGATCCTGGCTGCGCAGATGAAATCGTTTGGCGACAGGCCGCCGCGCCCGTCGTCGACCGAATGCGTGTCGTACTTCACCGTGCATTTGTTGTAGGTGACGACCAGTTCCGGATGATGGTCTTCGGCATGGATCACGTAGGCGATCGCATTGACGAAGGCCAGCGTCGCGTAATAATCGGCGAAGCTGAATTGCCTGACGATCCTGCCGTCTTGCAGATGCCAGGCGGCGACGGCAGGCAGATACGCTGCGAGTTCATCCGCAGACAATGCCTTGAACTGTGGCGCGCATTGTTGTCCGCGCAGGTCGGCAGCGTTCATGGATGCCTTCAATTGGCCAGAAGCCGTGTGATGCGAACCGTCGCCGGCGGATGCGAATCGTAAAACGCGGAATGAAGCGGATCGGGCGTCAATGTCGAGGCATTGTCTTCATACAGCTTGACCAGCGCGGAGACCAGATCCTGCGGATTGGTATGTTGCGCGGCAAAGGCATCGGCTTCGAATTCATGCTTGCGTGAACTGAGCGAGGTCAGCGGTGAAAACAGGAATGCAAAGATCGGCAGCACGAGTGCGAACAGGATCAGCGCCATGGCGTCGTTGCTGGCGCTCATCATCGGTTCGACGCCAAGGCCCGTGTAAAACCACGGCTGCGTTTTCAGATAACCGAGCAGCGCCAGAAAGCCGAGCGATGCGGCGAACATGACGGCGATGCGCTTGACGATGTGCCTGAGTTTGAAGTGGCCCAGTTCATGCGCAAGGACAGCTTCGATTTCATGCGGCGCAAGACGTTCCAGCAAGGTGTCGAAAAACACGATGCGCTTGGCGGCGCCGAAGCCGGAGAAGTAGGCGTTGCCATGCGCGCTGCGACGGGAGCCGTCCATCACGAACAGGCCGCTCGATGCAAAACCGACGCGCTTCATCAGGTTCTCGATGCGGGTGCGCAGATCGTCGTCTTCCAGCGGCTTGAATTTGTTGAACATCGGCGCGATGAAAAGCGGCACCAGCACCAGCATCGACAACTGGAACACGCACCAGACGATCCATGCATACAGCCACCACAGGTCGCCGGATTTTTCCATCAGGATCAGCACGATCCAGACCAGGCCGAGGCCGAGCGCCAGCGACAGGACCGAACTTTTCATCAGGTCTGAAAAGAACAGCGCCGGCGTCATGCGGTTGAAGCCGAAACGCGCTTCCAGCACGAACTGGCGGAAGTAATCAAAAGGCAACTCAACCAGGCCCGAAATCAGCGCAAATGCCAGCACCAGCGACAACTGGTAACGCCAGCCGGGTCCGAAGACATCCAGCGCGTGCACCGACAGCCACTGCAGGCCGCCCATCAGCGTGAAGCCGATCAGCACCGCTGCATTCAGGAAATGAAGGAAGAGGGCGAACTTGGTTTTCGCGATGGTATAGGCGGCGGCCTTCTGGTGTGCTTCGAGCGGGATCTGGCTGGCGAATTGCGCAGGCACGGCGGTGCTGTTGGCAAGCACGTGGCGAATGTGACGCGAGGCGAGCCAGAAGCGCACGATCAGTGAAACCAGCAGAAAGCCGACGAACAAAACGGTAAACGCGAGTGATGACATTCTTTTCCTGTGAGAAAATGGCGAATTGCGCAGGTTTGAGGAAAACAATTATGTCACAAGCTACTGAACAACCGTCATTGTCCGCCGCTCCGGCACGTCCCAACGAGTTCAATCTGGTGTGGGTCGATATGGAAATGACAGGACTCGATCCCGACAACGACCGCATTATCGAGGTCGCTGTGGTCGTTACTGATTCCAATCTGAACATTCTGGGAGAAGGTCCGGTTCTGGCGATTCACCAGTCGGATGAAATGCTGGATGGCATGGATGCATGGAACAAGGGCACGCATGGCCGCTCCGGTCTGATCGAACGCGTCAAGGCATCGACGGTGACGGAAGCCGAGGCGGAAACGGTGTTGATCGAGTTTTTGAAAAAATTCGTTCCGAACGGCAAGTCGCCGATGTGCGGCAATACGATCTGCCAGGATCGCCGCTTCATGGCGCGCGGCATGCCGAAGCTGGAAACATTCTTCCATTACCGCAACCTCGACGTATCGACGCTGAAGGAATTGTGCAAGCGGTGGAAGCCGGAACTGGCAAATGGTTTCAAGAAACATCAGAAGCATACGGCGCTGGCCGATATTCTCGAATCGATTGAAGAGCTGCGTTATTACCGCGAGCACTTCATCAAGGAGTAATGTGATGGTGGATGCCTTGCAAGTGGCATCAGCCTTTTGTCATTCCCGTGCAGATGGAAATCTGGAATGCTTCGCTGGAGTTTGCCGGTAACTGATTTTGTTTTTTCTTCGGGCAATCTCTGCGCCGGGGGTAGCCCGGCAGCTACTCACTTTCTTTGTCTCGCCAAAGAAAGTAAGCAAAGAAAGGCGACCGCACAGCCGCTGCCCTTCGGGTTCCCGTCTGTGCAAAGCAGAAAATGGGAAGTGAACGAAACTCGCCTACGGCTCAGACAACGTTCACTTCTTTTTCCATTTTCTGCTTTGCACAAACGGCAGCGTCACAGCGGATACAGGCAACTTCAACTTCAACTGCTACTTCAAACGCCATTTCAACTTCAAAAAGCTGCTTCAGCGACTTCAATTTTAAAAAGCGTCTTTAACTTCAATGGTCTTTCTGTTTCAGAGAATGATCGTGTTGATTGATGTGGCGATTTTTATCTGTTCAGTCTTCTGCTGTATCCGCGCCACAGCATTTCTTGTATTTCTTCCCGCTGCCGCATGAACACGGGTCGTTGCGGCCGATTTTCGGTTCTTCGCGCTGCACGGTCTTGACTGCGGATTTGCGGTGCGGCAGCCAGAATTTGTGAATCTCCGGAATCGCTGATTCGATTTCGATCGTCAGCTTGTGGCATTTGACCGGATTGTCGACCAGCACCAGTTCCTCTTCTTCGATCTCTTCCGCGCCCAGTAAATAAATCGGGCGCATCAGCGGCGCAATATTCGATTCATAAATCGGTTCCCACGCGTCGGCGCGCAGGTTCATGCCTTCATTGAATCCCCATGCCCACGCTTCGCCGTCGAGTACCGGCTTGCCTTCCCATTCGTGTTCGCAGAATAGCGGTTCGTATTCCTTGGGCGCGACTTCCAGCGTGATCGCGATCTCGTTCATGAAGCGCGCGATCAGGGCGACGATGCGTTCGTATTCCTTGTCGTTCTTGAATTCGGGTGTGGCATCGTCATCGGCGCCCCAGATGTGCGGCAGCCATTCGGCCAGCGGCACTTCTTCCGGTCCGACCGCCAGCGCCGTCAGATAGCCGTGCAGCGAATCCATTGCCATGCAGTCGTCGGCGGTGCGATCGGAAAGCAGGAATTTGTCGAGTTCGTCGAACTCCTTGTCGGAAAGAGGCTGGTCGAGATGCATGATGGAATGGAATCGGTGGTGTGCGGAAGCGACAGTGTATCAGTACACCATCGCGACAATTGGCGAATGCCGGGCAATGCCGGCATGCAATGGACGAATTCGTCGGCGATGCGGCGACCATGCGCCGTACAATGAGCGCCATGAATTCTTCCGATCTCGTTTCCTTTTCCACCCTCACGCCCGATTGCGTGCTCGATGCGCTGGAAAGCGTCGGCCTGTACAGCGACGGCCGCCTGCTGGCGCTCAACAGCTATGAAAACCGCGTCTATCAGATCGGCATTGAAGAAGGGCCGCCGCTGGTTGCCAAGTTCTATCGGCCGGCGCGCTGGAGCGATGAGGCGATCCTCGAGGAACACGCATTCGTCGCCGAGCTGGTCGAGCGCGAAATCCCGGTGGTGCCGGCGATGACGCTGGCGAACGGTAAAACGTTGCACGAATTTTCCGGTTTCCGTTTTGCCGTGTTTGCGCGGCATGGTGGGCGTGCGCCGGAACTCGGCGATCCGGCGACGCTGGAGTGGCTGGGGCGCTTCATCGGGCGCATCCATGCGGTGGGCGCATTGCAGACCTTCCGGCAGCGGCCGGCACTGGATGCGAGTACGTTCGGCGCGGAGCCGCGCGATTACCTGCTGGCGCACGATTTCATTCCCGCGGATCTGCTCGATGCGTGGCGCAGCGTGGTGGCGCAGGCGCTCGATGGCGTGCAGCGTTGCTACGAACGCGCAGGCGATGTGGGTGTGTTGCGATTGCATGGCGACTGCCATTGCGGCAATGTGCTGTGGACCGATGCAGGACCGCATTTCGTCGATTTCGACGATAGCCGCACGGGACCTGCAATTCAGGATTTGTGGATGCTGCTGTCGGGCGAGCGCAGCGATCAGGTGCGGCAGTTATCCGATCTGCTGGCCGGTTACGAGGATTTTGCGGAGTTTGATCCACGCGAACTGCATTTGATCGAGGCATTGCGCACGCTGCGCCTGATTCATTATGCGGCGTGGCTGGCGCGGCGCTGGGACGATCCTGCTTTCACGGTGGCGTTTCCGTGGTTTAACACGCAGCGTTACTGGCAGGACCGGATTCTGGAATTGCGCGAGCAGGTGGCGTTGATGGATGAAGCGCCGCTGTGGCCGGCCTGATCGCGCTGCATGATGTGAAAGCGATGCCAGCGCCTCGATGCGCGCTTATATTTTCTGCGCGTTCTTCGCCAGTGCATCCAGCGATGCAATGACCGTGTCGACTGCTGCATCGCTGTTGGCGATCAGCACTGCGCGTTCGATGGCTTCGTCGCGACCGGTTTTGCCGAAATAGGCCAGCAGGTAATCGCCGTTGTCGGCACCGCCCTTGTTTCTGCCGTCGTCCTTGGCGAGGCGGCGTGCATACCAGACCGCGTAGCCGTTCGACTCTTCGCAGCAATACACTTCCACTGAATGATGCGGTCCGAGCGGGAACGCTTCGGGATCGGTGTGCCAGACGGTCTTGCGCCACAGGTGGTTCTTTTTCGATTCGGGAATCTGGTTCATTTCCTGATGCTTCCGGCGTGATTGTTGATGATGCGATGGCGCATATTGTGCATCGTTTGCGATATTGCTGCATGCGTCTGTGGTGCGATTGCGCGTTTTCCCGATGGCGCTTCGGCGCTCGATGCGATTCCCTTAACGGGACGACGACGAATTATCCTGTGTGTCGCCCTGCAGCATGCCGGACAATCTGGCATCTATCCGTGCGTATTCGATCTCGATGGCGGCCAGTCGCGGGTGACCTTCGTTCAGCATGCCGTTCTTGACGGATATTTCCAGTTCGCGGCAGAGTGCGGCCAATGTCGTCGCGCCCAATGAGGCCGAACTGCCGCACAGGACGTGCGCGAGTTTGGCGATGGCGACAGCGTCGTCTGCCAGCACGGCCTCGCGCAGCGATACGAGGCGCTTCGGGCTGTCGTGACGGAACAGTTGCGCCAGCTCGGCAAAATCGTCGCCGAACATTTCCTGCGTGGTATCGAGTTCATCGTCCGGACACGCGACGGTTTCATCGGCTACCGATTGCCGCAGCCAGCGCACCAGTATTTCATTCAGCGGACGGATGCGCATGGGTTTGGCGATGAAGTCGTCCATGCCGATGGCGAGGCAGGTATCGCGTTCGTTGCGATTGGTGCGCGCCGACCAGCCGACGATCGGCGTGTGCGTCCGGCCATCTTCCGCAGCACGTAGCAATGCAGTCGTCTGATAGCCGTCCAGGTCCGGCATCTGGCAATCCATCAGGATCAGGTCGTAGCGCTGCACGTCCGTCATGTGCAGCGCCTGCCTGCCGCCGGATGCAGTATCGACGCAGCAGCCGAAGCGCGCCAGCATGCGTTCCGCGACCTGCAGGTTGATCTGGTTGTCGTCGACCACAAGGATGCGAGCCTGTGCGAACGAGTAGGTTGTGTCCGTCACTGCATGTTCGCTGGTCAGGCGCATGCCGGCGCAGACGAAGCGCGGCGCATCCTTCTTCACGATGCAGTTGCAGAGAAGCGTGAGGGTATCGACCAGCATCGGCGGCGACACTGGCTTTGGCAGCCATGCGGAAAATCCCGCCTGCGCCAGCCGGTCCGCATCGTGGCGGCCATGCTCTCCGCTGGCCAGCACGATCAGCGTGTCGCGATGGATGGACGCGGCGCCGATTGCGGTGCCGAGCGTTTCGCCATCGATTCCCGGCAGGTTCTGGTCGAGCAGCGCAATCCGGTAGGGATCGCCATCGCCTGCTGCGCGGTTCAGCGCGGCCAGTGCAGTATCGGCGCGGTCGAACCCGGCGACGAGCATGCCGTGTTGCGCCAGGGCTTTTTCAATGCGGGAGCGCATATCGACATCGGGGGAAACGATCAGGATGCGAATGTCGATCAGGAAATCGCCGACCTTGACCGTGTCGTCGATGTCCGGACCAAGCAGATGGCTTGCATCCGACAGCAGGTTGTCCGCGCTGCGTTGCGCCAGATCGATCAGTTCGCGCTGATCGGCAGCGAGATCGTTTTGCCGGATCATCTCCAGTACACCGATGATGCCGTTCAGTTGCGTATTGATGGTGCGCTGCAGGTCGTCGAGGAGGCGCGCATCCGGCTGTGTATTCAGCTGTGTATCCAGCTTTGAATCGGCCAGTGCATCGAACTGTTGCCGGCGGCGTGCAATGCGCGCGCGTTGCGCGTCGGTGAGAGCATTGGAAAACGGGCGATGTGAGGGCATGACATCCTGAAAATTGTTCCGCATCACTTGCAGAATCGGTACCGGCCGTCGATGGCGATCAAGCGGCCGATCTGCTGATGTTGCTGAAGAATATAACAAAGCATCGTGCAATTGAATCTATATCTGTTGTCTTGCCAAAAATGCATTGCTTCTTGTCGTCTTGCGAGCGCCGCCTGAAAAAAATACAGAATAAAAAGGGCCGCCAGTTCGAATTCGTCCAGCAGCAATGGATCAACTACGGCAATGATTTCAAGGCTGGCAACGACAAGGAATCACCCTCGGCAATCACAACGAGGATTTGCCAAGCAGGGCGGTGCTGGAGGTCGAGCCGGCCAGCGATCAGGCGCCGTATTTCCTCTCGAAAATCCCGCGCCTGGTGGAAACGCGCGGCGGAGACTACTTTTTCATTCCCAGCATGACGGCGTTGCGAATGATCGCAAAAGGGATCGTCGATCCGACCTGATGCGCGAAAAAATTTGATCGCTGTTCAGTGGTAATGTGCAGATCGTTTGCCGATGTTCGATCGGATCAAGGAATGATTGGCAGTAATGACCGCTCGCATAGATACCTTCGTGGCGCCGCCCTGTGTCGAGGACATTAAAATCCTCTATCAGGATGAGGTGTTGCTGCTGATTGATAAACCCAGCGGGCTGCTATCCCTGTCGGGGAAAAATCCGCTCAATCTGGATTCGGTGCATTTCCGTCTGGTACAGCAGTTTCCAACCGCGTTGCTGTTGCATCGGCTTGATTTTGGTACGTCGGGAATCATGGTCGTTGCTCTCAACAAGGCGGTAGCGGCCAATATCAATCGTCAATTTCAGGCGCGTACTGTGGTCAAGACTTATCAGGCGGTGTTGGCTGGGCTGGTCGCAGCAGATGAAGGTGACATCACGTTGCCGATTGCCAAAGATCCGGTCAATTTCCCGAAAATGAAAGTTTGTTTTGAAGCCGGCAAGGCTGCGCGCAGCCATTTCCAGGTGCTGGATAGACAGACCGGACCGGATGCCACACGCGTATTGTTCACGCCCCGTACCGGACGTACTCACCAGTTGAGAATTCACAGTGCAGGGCTGGGGCATCCCATCCTGGGATGTGATCTTTATGGCACGCCTGAAACCCGGCAGATGGCTGCAAGACTGCTGTTGCACGGGGCTGGCGTGGAGTTTGATCATCCTGTGAGTGGCAACCGGTTTTCCGGGATGTGTGAGTGCCCGTTCTAGCCGGGAACCGGACTTGCGCCGATTGACGTCCCATCATGAATTTCACGTTCAAAAATTGGAGAAGGCTCGTTTGGCCCTCATGTGAATGGCACGTAACGTTTGTGAATACTGCATTGAGATGTGCAGCAAGATGAAGCTCAAGAGCATCCTTCACGTTGTAATCAACCATATGCTGCACAATGGCGTTAGTCGGCAATTCTCCGTATGCGCCGCGTTTGTGGAAAGCATCGATGTTCGATGTATTACACGGCACCGGCGTTGCGACGGATAATAGCGGCTATCTCATTTTGAGCAGCATTTTGGAATTCCCATGGAAATCAAGGTCAACTTTCTCGACAAGCTTCGTCTTGAAGCCAGGTTCGATGACTTCACGGTCGTGTCCGACCAGCCCATCCGCTATAAGGGCGATGGTTCGGCCCCTGGTCCCTTCGACTACTTTCTGGCTTCATCGGCTTTGTGTGCGGCCTACTTCGTGAAGTTGTACTGCAACACGCGCAACATTCCGACCGAAAATATCCGCCTGTCGCAGAACAATATCGTTGATCCGGAAAATCGTTACCAGCAGATTTTCAAGATTCAGGTCGAGTTGCCGGCGGATATCTCGGAGTCAGACCGTCGAGGCATCTTGCGCTCCATCGAACGATGTACTGTGAAAAAAGTAGTGCAAGCCGGACCCGAGTTTGTGATTGAAGAAGTAGAGAATCTGGATGCCGATGCGCAGGCCTTGCTGACCCTGAATCCGACGTCCGAAGCGAGCACCTATATTGCAGGCAAGGATCTGCCGCTGGAGCAAACCATCGCCAATATGTCCGGATTGTTGGCGGGCCTGGGTATCAAGATTGAAATCGCTTCGTGGCGCAATATCATTCCGAATGTGTGGTCGCTGCATATCCGCGATGCGCACTCGCCGATGTGCTTTACCAATGGCAAGGGATCGACCAAGGAAAGCGCGCTGGCGTCGGCCTTGGGCGAATATATCGAGCGAATCAGTAACAACCATTTTTATGCCGGTGCGTTTTGGGGCGAAGACATCGCCGATGCGGCATTTGTGCATTACCCGAACGAGCGCTGGTTCAAGCCCGGCCGCAAGGATGCGCTGCCGAAAGAAATTCTCGACGAGTACTGTCTGGCAATTTACAACCCCGATGGCGAATTGCGCGGCTCGCATCTGATCGATACCAACTCCGGGAATTCAGAACGCGGCATCTGTTCGCTGCCGTATGTGCGGCAATCAGACGGCGAGGTCGTGTACTTCCCGTCCAACCTGATCGAAAACCTGTTCGTCAGCAACGGCATGAGTGCAGGCAATACGCTGGCCGAAGCACAGGTGCAATGCCTGTCCGAAATTTTCGAGCGCGCGGTCAAACGCGAAATTCTGGAAGGCGAGATCGCCTTGCCCGATGTGCCGCAGGAAGTCCTCGCGAAATATCCCGGCATTCTGGCCGGCATTCAGGGTCTGGAAGAGCAGGGCTTTCCGGTACTGGTAAAGGATGCGTCGCTGGGTGGCGTGTACCCGGTGATGTGCGTCACCTTGATGAATCCACGGACCGGCGGTGTGTTTGCCTCGTTCGGCGCGCATCCGAGCCTGGAGGTCGCGCTGGAACGCAGTCTGACGGAATTGCTGCAAGGTCGCAGTTTTGAAGGCCTGAACGATTTACCCCGGCCGACCTTCGCAAGCGAAGCCGTGACTGAACCCAATAACTTTGTCGAACACTTCATCGATTCCAGCGGCATCGTGTCGTGGCGTTTTTTCAGTGCCAAAGCGGATGTCGATTTTGTCGAATGGGATTTTTCCAGTCACGGTGAAAATTCCAACGCCGAGGAAGCCGCGACCTTGTTCGGCATTCTCGAAGAGATGGGCAAAGAGGTGTACACAGCGGTGGTTGACCAGCTCGGCGCCACGGCCTGCCGCATTCTGGTACCCGGCTATTCCGAAGTGTATCCGGTAGAAGACTTGATCTGGGATAACACCAACAAGGCGCTGTTGTTCCGCGCCGATATTCTGAACCTGCATTGCCTGGATGATGACAGTCTGGAAGCATTGCTTGCGCGTCTGGAGAACAATGAGCTGGATGAATACGGCGACATCGCCACATTGATCGGCATCGAATTTGACGAGAATACGGACTGGGGTCAGCTGACAGTTCTGGAGTTGAAGCTGCTGATCAATCTCGCCTTGCAGCAATTTGAGGAAGCGCATGAACTGGTGGGAGCCTTCCTGCAGTACAACGACAACACGGCCGAACGCGGATTGTTTTACCAGGCCCTGAATGTGGTGCTCGAGGTGTTGCTCGATGACGACCTGGAACTGGAAAACTATGCGATCAACTTCCGTCGGATGTTTGGCAATACCCGGATGGACGCGGTAATGGGATCAGTGGATGGCAGCGTGCGCTTCTTCGGGTTGACGCCAACGAGCATGAAACTGGAAGGCCTCGACAGGCACCACCGCCTGATCGACAGCTACAAGAAATTGCATGCTGCCCGGACCAATGTGGCAGCTACGGCAAGCTAGGTTGACGAGTCACGGCCGGCTGAATGACGAAGGTCTGATTCTGGCCGATAGCAGACAAATCGATAGCGTTTTTTAATGCGTGTCTGAGGCTGTTTTTTTAAATAACTGCACTCGAATTTCGCTTTCGAAGATGTGACAAAAGCATTTTCTTGGCTCCCCGACTTGGACTCGAACCAGCAATCCGGATATTAATAAGCCATCCATCTGCCGGTGAGGTTGCCAACAAAAAAGGTTAAGTCAGGCAAGATGGCAATCAACGCGCCGCATGATGCCAGTCGGATGTCGCGGATGATCTTGCGTGCAGGCGCGCGGCCAGATCGCGGGTGCAGGCAGTTACGGCGGGTGGAATGACTTCCTGGCGAGCGGAATGTCAGGCATGAATAATGTTTATTTAACGGTGCATCGTTGCCGTCCGACAGACTTTTCGAGCTATATTACGCAGGGCGGGAGGGCCCGGCAATAGATTACCTATCATTAACTGCGATTAATATTTTTGCAAGAAAACCGGCGCGCTCGACGTCAGGTTGTGCTTGAACCGGAGCATCAAATCAAATCCCCACAACAATCGGATTGGACACCTGCGAAGCGGACGACGCCGGCAAAGACCGGCCTGCATCGCGCGATGTTTTTTCGTCTTGCCGTGGCTTCCGACGATCAGTCTGCGGATCGGCCGGCATCGGCGAGCTACGATTTGAGCGGCGCGCTGGCGCTGTTCGTTTCCGTGATTGGTGGCCTGCGCGCCGTGCATCAGCGTACCAATCTGCATCAGGCCTTGTGCCTCGCCAATCTGCGCGTGCTGCAGGACGGCTCCATCGAGTTCCGCAAAGATGCGACGGTGCCGCTTGCGTACAGTTCGCCGGAACAAACCGGTCGCATGAATCGTCAGGTCGATTATCGCAGCGACTATTACTCGCTCGGCGTCGTGCTGTACGAATTGCTGAGCGGTCATCTGCCGTTCGAATCCGAGAGCGTGATGGAACTGGTCCACAGCCACATCGCGAAGAAGCCGCCACCGCCTAGCCGCTTCAATCCGGCGATTCCGGAAGCGCTGGGCAATATCGTCCTCAAGCTGCTGGCAAAGAATGCGGAAGATCGCTATCAAAGTCTGGAAGGCCTGCTCAGCGATATCGAATGGTGCAGGCGCTCGCTGGCTGGAACCGGCACCATCGAACCGTTTCCGCTGGCACGCAACGACGTCTGCGACCGTCTGCAGATTTCTCAGAAGCTGTATGGCCGCGACAGTGAATACGGCCGCCTGATAGCGGCGCTCAAGAATGTCACGGCGGGCAATACCGAACTGCTGCTGGTCACCGGTTACGCAGGCATCGGTAAATCGTCGCTGGTCAACGAGATGCATAAGTCCGTAGTGGCGCAAGGCGGTTATTTCATCTCCGGCAAATTCGATCAGTTCAAGCGGACGATTCCCTATTCTGCGATCAACCAGGCATTTCGCGAACTGATGCAGCAGATTCTGACCGAGAGCGAGAGCCGCATCGCGCAATGGCGCAGGAAACTGCTGAAGGCGCTGGGACCGAACGGCCAGCTGATCGTCGACGCAATTCCCGAACTGGAATTCATCATCGGTAAGCAGCCAAAGGTGCCGCTACCGGGCGCCACGCGCAACAGCTTCAATTACGTGATGCAGAATTTCGTCAATGTCTTCACGCATGCGGATCATCCGGTCGTGCTGTTTCTCGACGATTTGCAATGGGCCGATGCGGCATCGCTCAAACTCATCACACTGTTGATGAAGAATCTGGACGATCCATATTTGTTGTTGATCGGCGCCTATCGCGATAATGAAGTCGATGTCACGCATCCGCTCGACGTGACGCTCGATCTGATTCGCAAGGATGCTCATGTCGCGACAATCGAAGTCAACCCGCTATCGGAAGCCAGTATTGTCGAGCTGGTGGCTGATACGCTCAAGTGTGATGAAGCCGACGCACGTCCGTTGGCTCGCCTGATCTACCGTAAAACGCTCGGCAACCCGTTCTTCATCAACCAGTTCATCAAGAGCCTGCATGCCGATGGCTTGCTGGCATTCGACAACGGCCGCTGGCAATGGGATGTCGCGCAGATCGAGGCGGCAGACATTACCGACAACGTCGTTGCGCTGCTGATGAAAGAGTTGCGACGCCTGCCGCAACCGACCCAGCGCCTGCTGACAATCGCGGCCTGCATTGGCAATCGATTCGATGTGCACACACTCAGCATCGTCAGCGAAAAATCGGACCGGGAAATCTGCGAGCTGATGTATGAAGCAATGCGGGCGGGATTGATCCAGCCGACCGAAAACAGATTGCCCGCTTCGAGCGTGGTGTCGTACCAGTTCCAGCACGATCGGGTGCAGCAGGCTGCCTACGAGGGAATTTCCCGGCAGGAGACAGATGCCATCCGCCTGCAGATCGGTCGCCTGTTGCTTAACAGTCTGACGCAAGTGGAGAAGGCGGAATTCATTTTCGATATCGTCGATCACCTGAATCAGGGCCGCGCATTGCTGACGCAGCAATGCGAAAAGGACGAACTTGCCGAACTGAATCTGGCGGCAGCGAAAAAAGCGCGGCAGTCGGCGGCATTCGACGTGCATCGCGAATGCGTCGGAATCGCGCGCGAATACGGCAGCGTTGCCGACTGGCGCGACCGGCAATCGTTCATGCACGACCTGTACATGGAATTGATCAACGAAGCCTTTGCCCGTGCCGACTACCGTGAGATGGAGCGGCTGTGCCAGATTGTCTGCGACAACAGCAAAACGCCGCAGGAAGTGATTGCGGCAAAGGATTACCTGATCCGCTGCTACGGCGCGATCTACAAGCCGCAGGAGCTGATGAAGACCGGCATCGAAATGCTGGAGATTGCCGGCATCAAGGTGCCGGAGAATTTGAACGACAAGCATATTTTTCTGGCGCGCATGAAGCTGAAGGCGACCATGCGCGGCCGCGATCCGCTGCAACTGGCGAAACTGCCGCCAGCCACCGATCCGGCCTATCTGCTGCAGGTGCAGGCGACGATGGCCTTCCTCGGTTACGGTTTTACCTATCTGGCCGGATCGAATATCGTGCTGTGGGTCGCGCTGGAAATCGTGCGCCGTTCGATCCGTTACGGTTCGTCACCGCTCAGTGCATACGCGTATGCGGTATGGGGACGCACGCTGGCCGGCAAGCTGGATGAAGCCGAGGACGGCTACAAGTTCGGCAAGGTGGCGGCGCATCTTGGCGGCAACAAGCCCGTGCTGGGCGCGGTCGGTATTTTCCACGGCATCATCCGGCACCGCCGCAAGCATCTGAAGCTCTCGCTGGAACCGTTGATGGATACCTACGTCAAGGCGATGGAAATCGGCGACCGGCCCGGCGCGATGGTCGCGCTATCGTTCTCCGACGCGATTCGTTTCCAGTCCGGCGGCAATGTGCGCGATGCGCTGGCGGCCATCCGCAAGGATCTCGATATCTATCGCAAGATGGATTACGCGGCACTGCTGGGCGTGATGGTGCCGTGGGCGCTGCTGTTTTCGCGCCTGGTCGGCGAATCGATCGCCGATATCACGCAGGGGCGCGATCAGGAGGATTACGTACTGGCGCGCAGGAATGCGGCGGATCCGTGGGGTGTGTTTTACGTGCGCACGATCCAGTCGATCGGCGAATATTATTTCGGCGAATTCGACGAAGCGCGCTTGCATGCGGCGGAAGCACTGGAATTGCCCGGCTTTTGATTTCGGCACGCCGTCATCCGGCTTTCTGATGTGGGTACATTCGCTGGCGGAACTGGCATTGTGCAAGCCGCACAGCGCCGCAGCCGCAGGCACGCTGGCCGGCGTGAGGGCCATGCAGCGCCGTTTCAAGCCGTGGGCCGATCATGCACCGATGAATTATCTGCACAAGTGGCAACTGGTCGAGGCGGAGCGTTGTCGCGTTGCGGGCCGGCTTCGATCCGCCGAAAAATTCTATGAGGATGCCATCCATGGCGCACGCGATCATGACTTCATCAACGATGAAGCACTGGCGCACGAACTGGCCGGCCGTTTCTATCTGAGCCAGGGCAAGGAGATCAACGCCCGCATGCACCTAGAGCAGGCGCACGCCAAATACGAGGAGTGGGGCGCGTCGGCAAAATCGCTGCACATGGAAGAAATGTATCCGACCATGCTGGAGCGCGTGGTCTCGCGCAAGCGCGCCAGTCGGCATGAACTGGCGAGCGGACGCGATCGGCATATGGATATCCAGACCGTGATCCGCGCATCGCAGATGCTGTCCGGCGAAATACATCTGGATAAGCTGCTCGCGAAATTGATGAACCTGCTGATCGAAAATGCCGGTGCGCAAAAAGGCGCGTTGCTGATGATGGAGCATGGACGCCTGTTTGTGCAGGCGGCGATCAATGGCGATGCCATCGAAGTGCAGCAACGGCTTGCGCTCGAAAACAGTAGCAGCGTCAGCCCGGCAGTCATCAACTACGTCAAGCGCACGGGCGAGAAAGTCCTGCTCGGCGATGCAAGCATCGACAGCCAGTTCAACAACGATCCGTACATCGAGCGGGAACAGCCGAAATCGATCCTGTGCCTGCCGCTGCAAAAGCAGGGCCAGCTGGTCGGCATTCTTTATCTGGAAAACAATCTGGCGATCGATGCATTCACGCCGCAGCATGCCGAACTGCTGCAGATACTTTCCACGCAGATTGCCATCTCGCTGGAAAATGCCGCTCTGTACAACGATCTCGAACAGAAGATCGAGACGCGCACCCAGGCATTGAGCCAGAAAAACATGGAGCTGCACGATACGCTGTCGTCGCTGCGGCGCACGCAGAAGCAGCTGGTCGAATCCGCGAAACTCGCATCGCTGGGCCAACTGGTCGCTGGCGTCGCACACGAAATCAATACGCCGGTCGGCGTCGGCGTGACCGGCGCATCGACGCTTGCGGAAGAAACCGCAAGGCTGAAATCGCTGTTCCAGAGCGGCGCGATGAAGCGTTCCGATCTTGATGCCTATGTCGGCACCGCCGGCACGATCAGCAAACTGCTGCTGTCGAACATGGAACGCGCGGCCACGTTGATCCAGAGCTTCAAGGATGTCGCCGTCGATCAGACCAGCGAAGAACGTCGCACCTTTCGCCTGAAGGCGTATATCGACGAAGTACTTTCCAACCTGAGCCCGATGCTGCGCCGCACTGACCACCGGATGAGCGTCAATTGCGACGAGACACTGGAAATCGATACTTACCCCGGCGCCCTGTCGCAGGTCATCACCAATTTCGTCATGAACGCCTTGCTGCATGCGTTCCCCGAACATGCGCACGGCGAGATGCTGATCGTGGTGCGCGGCGTGTATGCGCGCGGGCAGGAAACCGATCTCGTCGAACTGCGCTTCTCCGATAACGGCAAGGGCATTCCACAGGAAAGCCTGTCGAAGATTTTCGATCCGTTCTTCACCACGATGCGGGGGCAGGGCGGCAGCGGGCTTGGACTCAACATCATCCACAATCTCGTGACCGGCTCGCTGCAGGGCCAGATTTCGGTCGAAAGCCAGGTCGGCGTGGGTACGACCTTCATCGTGCGTTTCCCGCGCAGTCCGGCGCTTGCCGGCGAGGACGCGCAGCACGATGGCGTACAGCAGCACGACAGCACGCACCGCAATGACGGGAAGCACGATGTTTGACGATTTCGCATTCGCGCCGGAAAAGGAAGGCCTGCCCGTCGTCACCGAGCCGGCGTGGAAGATCCTGATCGCCGATGATGAGGAAGAAGTGCATCAGGTGACCGCAGTGGCGCTGATCGACCTGATGTTCAAGGGACGGCCGCTGGAATTCCTGCACGCGTATTCCGCACAGGAAGCGCGCGACATTCTCGCTGCGCAACCCGATATCGCCGTCATCCTGCTCGACGTCGTGATGGAAGCCGAAGACGCTGGCCTGCAACTGGTGCGCCACATTCGCGAGCAGATGGACAATCGTCGTTTGCGGATCGTGTTACGCACCGGTCAACCGGGGCAGGCGCCGGAGCACGATGTCGTCATCGATTACGATATCAACGACTACAAATCGAAGACGGAACTGACACGGCAGAAACTGCTGACCTGCATTATTTCCGCGTTGCGTTCCTACGACGACATCGTCGCCATCGAGAAATCGCGCAACGGTCTGGAAGACGTGGTGAACGCGGCCGGCGCATTGCTGCAGGCGGTATCGGAAGAGGCATTTTCCGTGCAGATCCTGCAACAGCTCAATGCATTGCTGCGGCAGCCGGCCGACGGCCTGATCGTGCGCCGCATGCCGGGCAGTGAGGAGATCGCAACGATCGCCGCAATCGGAAAAGGCAGGCAACCGGCAGTGGAAGTGATCGACGTGATGACGCAGGCACTGGATGCCGGGCGGCATGTCGATGGCGATGACTACGCGTGCCTGTATATCCAGCCTTTGAACGGTGCCGGTGAATATGTCGTCTGGATTCCGCTGCAGCGCGCGCTGACCGAACTGGAGCGGCGGCTGATCGATGTGCTGTGCACGAATGTGTCAGCCGGGCTGGCCAATGTCCAACTATATGAGTCGCTGAAAAACCTGAGCCGCGATCTGGAAAACCAGGTCGTCGAACGCACGCGCGACCTGTCTCAGGCGAAGGAAGAGGCGGAGCTCGCCAACCGCACCAAATCCGAATTCCTCGCCGTGATGAGCCACGAAATCCGCACGCCGATGAACGGCATGCTGGGCATGCTGCAACTGGCGCTGGCCGAGGCAACACAGCCTGCACAGCGTGAGCATCTGGAGACTGCGCAGTATTCGGCCGAAGCCTTGCTGACCATCCTTAACGACATCCTCGATTTTTCCAAACTGGAATCCGGCAGCCTGCAATTCGAGGCAGCCGATTTCGATCTGGGCAAGACGGTCGACAGTGTCGTCAATCTGATGGCATCCAGAACGCAGGACGCAGCGTTGTCGCTCGACGTCGATTTTCCGCAGGATCTCCCGCGCATGCTGGTCGGCGATGCCGGGCGCTTGCGGCAGGTTCTGCTGAATCTGATCAGCAACGCATTGAAGTTCACCGAACGGGGCGGCGTGTCGCTGAAGATCGAAGCGGCGGTACGCGGCGATGGCGGTCCGCACCTGCGTTTTACCGTGATCGACAGCGGCATCGGCATTGCGCCCGAAGCGCAGGCGCGCCTGTTCCAGTCGTTTTCGCAGGCCGACAATTCGATCTCGCGCCGTTTCGGCGGGACTGGGCTGGGGCTCTCGATCTGCAAGAAAATCGTCGAGATGCAGGGCGGAAGGATAGGCGTCGACAGTACGGTCGGCGTGGGCAGCCGGTTCTGGTTCGAACTGGCATTTGCCCTGCCGGCCGCCATCGAACAGCCGCAAAGCGCGCCGCCGATCGCATCGCAGCCGACGCGCAAGCTGCACATCCTGCTGGCCGAAGACAACGAGATCAACCAGAAGGTCGCCGTCGCGCTGCTGAAAAGATCCGGCCATACCGTCCAGATCGCGCAGAACGGTTACGAAGCCGTGCTGGCCGTCCAGAGCGCTTCTTTCGATGTCATCCTGATGGATATGCACATGCCGGAAATGGATGGACTGGCCGCCACGCGCGCCATTCGCTGCCTGCCGGCACCGGCTTCGACGCTGCCGATTGTCGCGCTGACGGCAGCCGGTTCGTTGTCCGATATACAAACCTGCATGGACGTCGGCATGGATTATTTCCTTGTCAAACCGTTCAGGATGGAGCGCCTCAGCGGCATCCTGCAGGAGCTTTCGGCCCCGCGCGGCTGAGAAAAATCAGCCCGAAACCGGTGCGCCAGCCGTCCGGCGCTCCGTCATATCGCCGAAATGGCTCGCCTTTCCCTCTCTTTTTCAAGGCTGATTTGCACATCGGTCCTCGATAATGCCTATTAAGAAATTCCGCTTCGGCCTCTGCCGTAGAAGGAAAACGATAGTCAACGAGGATCCATGATGGAAACGAATCAGGCACAGCGTAAAAATCTTTCCCTGCAGGCAGCCGATGCGGGAAAAGACGATTTCATTGACGGCGCCCTCAGTGAACCGCGTAGCGGTGCACGCGTTGCCGGCATGGACCTGAAGGCAATCCGCGAAGCGATTGCCCGCGTGGAAGCGGAAGCCAAGGCGACCGTCACCGCCGAGAATCGCGCCTATGCCGAAGCGCATGCCCGTTCGCTCGCCGAAGATCGCGCGCAGGCCGACGCCAGCGCCATTGCCGAAGCCAACCGAAACGCACGTGCGGCGGAAGCAGCGATTGCCGCCAGCCGCTCTCGTCTGGAAGCGGAACGCCAGGCGCGTGCCGCCAGCGAAGCGCGAGTCGCCGCCGTCAACAAGGAAATCGCCGAACTGCGCGCACGAACGGAAGCCGATACGCATCTCGGCAAGATCACGATGGAACGTGCCAAGGCCGAAGAACAGGCGCGTCAACTCGCCGCCAGCCAGATCGCACAGGAAACGGAACTCGGCGCACGCGCCAGGGAAACTTCCGAAAAACTGGCGGAGCGAATTGCCGCAACCGAGTTCGCCACACAAGTCGCGCAGGAAGAAGCCGAACAGCGCGCACGCATCGAATCGCAGGTTGCCGGTCTGGCGCGCGAACTGGAGCGTCGCGAGAAGGAAGCGCACGAAACCAGCAAGTCCCTGCTCAGCGCCAAACGCGATTCCATTCTTCTCACGCAACAACGCGAAGCAGCCGAAGGCAAGGCATTGAGCACGATGCTCAGCCGCGTGCCGGCCGAAGTGCGCGCACGCGAAGATGCCATCGCGCGCGCCGCCACCGAACAGGAACAGAAAATCGCGGCACAGGCCCGCATGGAATCGGAACAACGCGCGCTGGAAGCCATCCAGCAACGCCTGCATGCCGAAACCGAAATGCGCGCCGCCGCCACGCGCCGCGAACATGTCGAAAAAATGGCCGCGATTGCCGCGCGATCCCGCCGCGATGCAGACGAACGCATTCGCGTTGCCACGGAAGCGCGCATCCAGGTGGAAAAACAGTTGCAGACCGCTGCCATCGCGCGCGTCGAAGCAGAGCATCAGGCAGACGAACAGGTACGCGCCCGCATTGCAGTCGAAGCCCGCGCCGAAGAAGAAGCACGTCAGCGCGAGACAGCGGAACAGCAGGCGTTTTCCGCCGCGCGTATCCGTGCGGAAGAAGAAACACGTGCGCGCGAACTGGCCGAACAGCGTCTGGCAATCGAACGCGCCGCTGCCGATATGGAAACCGCCCGCGCCGTCTCGGAAAAAACTGCGCTCGACAAAGCCGCCGAGTGCCTGAGCCTGCAGCAGCAGCTGGCCGATACAGCTTCGCAAAAAGCACAGCAGGCGTTGCAACTGGCCGATGCCGAACGCGAGCGCGTCGCCGCCGAACAGCGCGCCCTGATCGTTTTGCAGGACAAGATGAAGGCGGAAGAAGCCGTTGCCGCCAGCACTGCGGCGCGCGCCGAGGCCGACAAGGAACAGACGGAATTGCTGCGCATGCAGGAACGGGCCGAACAAAAAGTCCTGTCCGCGCAGGAAGCCGAGCGCGATGCAATCAAACTGAAACTGGCGCAGACAATGGCACAGGCGGATCTGAAGAGCGCCGCTGCCGATGCCGCCCTGGCAAAGGCGAAGGAAGCCGTGGCGCTCGCCAATGTGCAGGCGCAGCGTTTGCAGGATGAACAGAAATCGCTGGCGTTGATGCAGGAAAAACTCGCCGCAGAGCGCCGTCATGCGGAAACCGTGCAGCAGGAACTGGCAAGCAACCGTGCCCGCATCGCGCAGGAGCAGAAGGCACAGGCCGAAGCGGAAGCGCGTGCCCGCGCAAACGACGAGCACGCCGCATTGATGGCTGCGCAGCAGATCGCCGATCGCGAATTGCGCGCCGCATGCGAAGCCGAAAGCGTCGCCAGCCAGCATATTCTGGCGCAGGCCAGAGCCAAGACAGAGTTGCAGCGCAAGACGACGCATGTGGCGCTGACCAAGGTACGCAAGATGGTTGAACTTACGCGCATGGAACGCGAGCGCGTCGAGGCGGAAGAACTGGCGGTGCAGGCCGTCGAGGAAAAATGCCGGATCGAGGCTGCTGCCAAGGCAGAAGCGGAAGCACGCGTTCAGGTCGAATTGCAGCAGATGGAATCGCTGCGCGAGCGCGAACTGGCCGAACAGAAAATTCGCGAAGCAAGCGAAGCCGAATGCGAAGCCACGCGCCAGATACTGGAACAGACGCGTGCCAAGGCGGAATTGCAGCAGGCGACTGCCGCAGCAGCGGAACAGTGCGCCGCGCAGGCATTGGCCCTGGCCGAAGCCGAGCGTGAACGCAGCGTCGCCGAGCAACAGGCACTGCAAGCCGTGCGCAACAAGTTCGCGATGGAACAACTGGCCCGTACGGAAACAGAAGCACGCATCCGCATCGAGCAGGATCAGGCCGACGCGCTGCAGGCGCGCGCAGCAATCGAACGGGAATCACAGACATTGAATGAGGCGGCGCTGGCAGCGGAGCAACAGGCGCTGGAAGCCGCATCGCAACAGGCCGAACTGCAACGCGCGGCGGCAGAAACCGCAGAAGCGAAAGCACAGCGCGCAATCGAACTGGCGCGTACGGAACGCACCCGTGCCGATATCGAGCAGCGCGCGATGAATATGATCGAGCAAAAACTCGCGGTCGAACAGCAGCGTGCGGAAGCAGCCGCAATCATGCTGCATGCCACACAGGAAAAACTCGCGGCGGAAAAAGCGGCACTGGAAGCCACCGAATTGCGTACCCGCGCAGAGAAGGAACAAACGGAAATTCTGCGCGGCAGGGAACGCGCGCAGCAGACGCTGTGCCATGCGACTGAAGCGGTCATCGTTGCAGAAAAAGAATTGCTCGTGCAGGAAAGCGCACAGGCCGAAGCGCAACGCATCGTCATGGAAGCGGCGGAACGCAAGGCGCAACAGGCAACGCAACTTGCGCAAGCAGAAGCGCAGCGCGCGGAGACGGAACTGCAGGCGCTGGCATTGCTGGAAGAACAGCAGCAACTGGAACAGCAGCGCATCGAAGCCAGCGAAATGGCGTTGTATTCGGCACAGGAAAAACTGCAGGCCGAGCAACAGGCCTGCACCGAAGCCGAACTCGCCGCCATCGCGGAAATGGAAGAGGCCGAACTGGCACGCCAGCGTCTTGCAATCGAAAACGAAGCGCGCCTGGCGCGTGAAGCAGCCGCCGCAGTGGAACGCGAAGCGGTGGCGATTGCGCAGCAAAAGGCAAAGACCGATGCACTGGCGCTGGAACTGTCGCAATCCGATCAGGCGCGTCTGGCGCGCGAACAGGCCGCAGCGCAGACGCTGGCCAATGAACTGATTGCACGCATCAGCGATCGCGGTGCGCAGCATGAAGAATGGCAGTCACGTGCGACGGCAGTGCTGGCGGAAGCAGCGGCTTCGGTGCCGGTCAAATCATCCGGCAAGCGCGTCTTTGCATCGCTGGCCGCCGGCCTTGCATTGTTTGCCGGTGTCGCCGGCTGGAATGTGCAGCAGGATGCGATGCAGATACCGGTGCAGACGGCACAGCACAATGTCGCCGTAACGCCGGCGGCTGTGCCGGTTGCATCGGCTGCATCGATTGCAGAGAGCACAGACGTGGCGGCGGAATCGGTTGCTGCACCTGCAGTGCCTGCCGCATTGCAAATGTCTTACATACTCGCCGCACTGCCCAATGCGGAATCGGGAAGAATCACCGTGGCAACTGCCGAGGATACGATTTCCCGGTAAAAGCAATTTCACAACAGGTGCATTCCTGGCAGGGGCGCGGACGGTAATGTCGCGCCCTTGCTGCTTTTTTCCTGCAATTCATGACGCTTCCGCGTCGATCAGGTTGTGATATGTCTGTCATATGCCTGTTTCGGCCCGCAAACGGACAGAAACCGTTTCCGCCAAGCCGCAAGAGGGCAGCGCGGTCGTCAAACGTGCGACAGAAAGTCGCGATCCTGCTACATCCTCTGCCATCAATCGATTGGGGGATGGCAACAGTTTGTCGTACTATATCGGCTGTGCGCGTTTGCCCTATAACCATAACAAGGAAAATCATGTTCTTTGCGTCGCATCGCACTTACCATTCCGGCTTGCGTCACGTATTGGGCCGCTCGGTTCTCATCGTCGGCTTGCTGGCTGGTTTGCATGCGTTTCCCGCGATGGCCGATGATCTGGCGGACGTGTCGCAACTGTTGCGCGCCGGCCAGCATGCGGCAGCCTTGTCGAAGGCAGATGCCTTCCTGAACAAGAACCCGCGCGATGCGCAGATGCGTTTTCTCAAGGGCGTGATCCTGACCGAGCAGAACAAGCCGGCCGAAGCGATCGAGATTTTCACCAAACTGACCAAGGATTTCCCGGCATTGCCGGAGCCATACAACAATCTGGCGGTGCTGTATGCAGCCGCCGGCGATTACGACAAGGCACGCGCGGCACTGGACAAGGCAATCCGTACCAATCCGACCTACGCAACCGCGTACGAAAATCTGGGCGATGTGCATGCCAAGCTGGCCAGTCAGGCATATGACAAGGCCCTGCAACTGGATCACAGCAATGCAGGCGCCAAATCCAAGCTGACGATGATCCGCACGTTGGTCGGCAACATGACCGGCGGCACCAATCCGCAAGTGGCAGTCGTTGCCGCTGCACCGACAAAACCGGCCGTGCCGCCGAAGGCCGAACCGGTCAAACCGGAAGCGAAGCCTGAGCCGAAGCCGGTGGAAGCGCAAAAACCGGAACCGAAGCCGGAAGCAAAACCGGAACCGAAGCCGGAGGCCAAGCCTGATCCAAAACTGGAACAGAAACGTCTGGAAGCTGAAGCCAAGCGTGAAGCCAAAGCGAAGGCCAATGCAGCTGCCGAAGCCGAACGTGCCGAAGTGCTGGGCGCCGTCAACAACTGGGCGAAGGCATGGAGTGCGCGCGATGTGAAGGGATACCTCAATGCCTACGCGAACGATTTCGCGATTCCTGCCGGGCAATCGCGCAAGGATTGGGCAGCCGAGCGCCGTGCGCGGATCGAAGACAAGAAGCGCATCAGCGTCAAGGTTGAATCGCCACAGATCAGCGTGGACGGCAATACCGCAACGGTCAGGTTCCGTCAGGTTTACGATTCGGATCGTTTCGATGCGGACAGCCGCAAAACACTTGTGATGACCAAACAGGCCGGCAAGTGGCATATCAAGCAGGAGCGTTCGGGTAACTGATGGTTTGTTTTGAAACAAAGCTGCGGGCAATTGTACGCGGGATCGGATACAAGGCAGGCGCAACCGCGCTGGTGTTGTTGATCGCGGGCAGCGCAATCTTGCCCGTCGCATCGCTTGCCAGCGGCACCAAGCCCGGCGTACCGGCGCGTCTCGATCCGGAAGTCATGCTGATCGAGGTCTACAAGGCGCTGTCCGACAATCGCCTGCGCGATGCGCAGGCAAAGGCCGATGCGCTGGTTGCCGCCTATCCCAATTTCCGTCTGGGCCAACTGGTGCGCGGCGATCTGCTGTTGCTGCACACACGACCGATCAAGACCTTCGGCGCGGCTCCCGACGCACCAGCCGATAAACTCGAGAGCCTGCGCGCCGAAGCGATCGTGCGATTGAAATCGCTGCGCGAACGTCCCGATCCCGATCTGATACCGCGCGTTATCCTGCAGATGCGCGATGACCAGAAAAATGTATTGCTGGTCGATGCCAAGCGTTCACGACTCTATGTGTACGAACGCGTGAAAGGCCAGTTCAAGCTGGTCAGTGACTACTACGTGAGTCAGGGCCGGCTCGGCGTGAACAAGTTCAAGGAAGGCGACCAGAAAACGCCGCTCGGCGTCTACTACATCACCTCGCGTCTGGCCGGCGCGCGTCTGCCGGAGTTCTACGGACCGGGCGCGTTGCCGATCAATTATCCGAACGAGTGGGACAAGGTCAACGGCCGCAGCGGTTCCGGCATCTGGCTGCACGGCACGCCGCCGGACAGTTACAGCCGCCCGCCGCTGTCTTCCGACGGCTGCGTGGTCCTGCCGAATCCCGACCTGACCGAACTGTCCGCCGCCGTGCAAATCGGCAACACGCCGGTCATCATCAGCGACGATCTGAAGTTCGTTACCAAGGCAAAGTGGGAAGCCGATCGGCTCAGCGCAAACAAGATGCTGGAATCATGGCGCGTCGATCTGGAAAGCACGGACCCCGAACTTCTGCGCCGCCACTATTCGCACAATTTCAAGGCGATGCGCGGACAGAACCTGAACGGCTGGCTGGAAAAACTGCAGCAGGCGAATCTCGGCGCGCGCCAGATCAAGGTTGCATTGCGTGACGTCACGCTGTTCCGTTATCCGGAACAGAAGGACCAGAAGGAATTGATCGTCGCCGCCTTCACGCAGGAAGCGGTGATCGGCAAGGGAAAACATATCACGCGCAAACGCCAGTACTGGGCGAAAGAGGGAGCGCAATGGAAAATCGTTTCCGAGACCAATCTGTAAATTGATGACTGCACTACCGGCCTGTCCGGAAAACGTATCGCCAAACCGCAACTTCGTTGCGGTTTTTTTTTTGCGGAAACCTTCGCCGCACACATGCTTGTCAAACGATCCATCTTTCTTCTGCGCTCCATGAACTAGCGCATCTTCATGCTTCTTTACAATTGTAAAAGTCTATTTCTCTCGTGGATTTTAAATACACGGCCTATATATTGATTCCATGCCGCAGCGATTGATAAACCGGTTTCGGTTATCGCAACGGTGAAAAGGAGTCAGTCATGTCGAACAAAAAATGGATAGGGGTTGCATTGCTGGCAGCAGCGGCGATATCGACCAACGCGTCGGCGGACAATCGCGGCGTCAACACGGCGCTGGGTGCCGTGGTCGGTGCGGTGATCGGCAACGGTGTGGGCGGACAGAACGGCGCAGTCATCGGCGGCGTGCTCGGCGCAGTGGTAGGCGCCAGTGCTTCTTCCGGTCATGACGATCGTTATTACGGACGACGCGAAGTGCGCTATCAGGAGCCTGTCTATTATCGTCCGGCACCGGTGTACCACGCGCGTCCCGATTATCGCGATCATTATTACCGTGATGCGCGCCGCGTCGAGTACACACGTTATCAGCGTGACTCCCGCGATTACCGGGACTACCGTCGTTGATTGAATCGATGCGTGCAGAACACATGCCGATGATGCGCATTGACAGCGCATCAGGCGAGAGCCGCGGCAGCATGCTGCAGTGCATTGTTGAAACATCCGGCCAACGGCATTGGCTGTTTTACCGGAGTGTTCAAGGAAAGGCTGTCAAATGAAAAACTTCATACCTGGAGCGAAGCGCATGATGCTTCCACTGCTTGCAGTTGCCGTGCTGGGTGGGTGCGCCGTCGTGCCGTATGACGACGGTTATTACGGTCAGGCTGCGTATGGCACACCGGTTTACGGCGCGCCGGTCTATGTGGCGCCGCCGACGGTTAATTTCGGTCTCAGTTATTCGAATCGCGGCTATTACGGCGGACGCGGTTACTATCCGCGACATTACGGCCGCGGACATTACTGGCGTCACCGTTAACCGGATTGCCGCATATGCAAAAAGGGCTGATCGTTATGATCAGCCCTTTTTATTTACGACATTGCTGAATGATCAGCGGCGGTAATCGCGATAGTCGCGATGTCCGCGCTGGTAACCGCCGCGATGTCCGTGGTCATGATCGTGCGGTGGACGCCAGCGGTAATAACTGCGGTCATAGACAATGATCGGCGGCGGTGCCGAGTAAACCGGTGCGCTGCCGTAAATGACCGGTGGCGCGTAGTAGTTGGAATAATTGTTGTTATAGACCGGTGGCGGCGAATAATAGACCGGTGGCGGTGGGTAATAGGCAGGAAAGCCGCCGCCGATGCCGACGGACCAGCTGACGCCGCCGCCTGCTGTCGCAGGCAGGACGACAGCCAGTGCGGCGACAGCGATCAGGCTGGAAAGAATACGTGAAGGACGGGTATGCATGATGACCTCGCAAGTGATGTTTCATTTAACGTCAAATGAACGTCTTTCTCAACCTGGAATGGGTAAAAGACTGTAACAGCCTGCAAATAGTTAAGAAAAAGCAAATATGTCGCTGCATCGCGCAACGAACGATGCGCAACCTGCATGGCGCGGCGCCGAATTCCGCGAGGGATCCAACGCATGCTTTCCGACCGTTATCGATCAGCGGGTCGGATCGTTTGCCACCAGCAGGCCGCAACGAATTTTTTCCACCAGCAATGTATCGGTGGAACCGCGCCACCAGCGCATTGCCAGCGATTGCAGGCGCGAATGGCCGACGATGACCAGCTCGATTCCCAGTGCATCGACAAGACCTGCAATCGTCGGCACCGGTTCGCCGACTTCAAGATGCGTTTGCACGCGCAAACCGGCGTTCTGCAGGTAGGCCAGGCCGTCTGCCAGTTCGTGTTCCATTTTTTTCTTCTCGCCGGCGATTTCTTCCTCGACACCGACCATCGAGACCATTGCATATTCACCGATGATGACGGATTGCGGCGGATTGACGACGGCGAGCAGATGGATTTCGGTGGAAGGATCGGGAGCGAGCCGTACGCATTCCTGCAGCGCGGACCGGCTTTCGGGTGTGCCGTTGTAAGCGACCAGAATTTTGCGATACATAACGCCTCCTGAGGTGCAGTACGTGAGATGAGTATAGCGCTAACAGCCGATTGGGCAAATGACGCGAGCGGGCATGATGCTACGCAGGCCGCATCAGGATGCGGTTTTCAGGCGGCTGAAATTCAATGCAACCAGCAGAACGCCGATCGCGCCGATGGCGATCACGCTGCCGGTGCCGAATCGTTCGACCGTCATGCCGGCCGCGCCGACGCCGATCGACTGGCCGAGATAGAAACAGGCGGCAAATGCGGAGACTGCCGCACCACGCCGCTCCGGCGCCATTTGCGTGGCATTCATCTGCAAGGTGTTGTGCAGCATGTAAAAACCGAGTCCGCAGATGAAGCAGCCCGGAATCGACCACCACCAACTCGGCGCCAGGCCGATGGCGAGCAACGAACCGGCTATCAGAATGCCGCCCCAGCGCGTCAATCCTTTTTCTCCCAGTTGCCGTACCAGTCGGCGCGACGCGATTGCGTACAGCAGGCCGCCGAAGCCGAACAGCATCACCAGCGCAGCGGCATTGCTCAGCGACAGGTTGTGCACGCGATGCAGGTGCGATGCGATGAAGGCAAACGCGCCATACAGGAACGCGCCTTCCATGAAGACGGTGAACAACACCACGCGCGCCCACGGGCGCGATATCACCTGACCGAATTCATTGATCATGCGGCGCAACGTCGATCCCTCCGCCTTGTGCGTGGTCAATGCATGGGCAGGCAGACGGCGATTGAAGGAAAACAGCATCAGGCCGATCAGCACGAAGTAGAACGAGATGCAGAAAAACGGCATGCGCCAGCTGAAATAATCCGCCGTCAGACCGCCCAGCAGCACGCCCGCCGAAATTCCCGCGATCTGCCCGATCAGGAATTGCGCAAGCACCGGCTGGCGCTCGTCATACGGCACCACATCGCCTATCCACGCCATCGACAGCGGAATGATCGCGGCAGCCGTCGCGCCCGCCATCAGGCGCGCCACGATCAGCAATGGATAGTTCAGTGCAAGCGCACACAGCAGGGCCGTGACGGCGCAGGCCATGCAGGCCCATGCAATCACGACATATTTGCCGAAGCGATCGCCGACCGGCCCGAAGAACAATTGCGATACGCCGTATGCAATCGAAAAGGCCGTGATCACATACGCCACTTCTCCCAGTGAAATGCCGAACTCGTGCGCCAGCCGCGGCAGCAGGGGATCGGTGACGCGCAGCGAAAGCGCGCTGCCGAATGCGGCAAGCGACAGGGCAGGAATGGTGAAGCGGGGAATGGATGCGGGTGCGGTTGTCGATTCGTCAACGGACATGGGAACGATCAAGTTGATTTCAGGTAACAAAGCCTACCGTAAATCGGTGGAAGGTATGCCCACGCGATGCAATGATCATCCGGTCATCAATCATGCAGGCGGGCAATATCGGTGGCCAGCACGCGCAACAGCTTGATAAACAACGCGGAAACAGGCGCGAATCCCGCGCCGCATCTGCCTCGCAGCGCCGATGCTGCCGCCCTTCATCTTTTCCTACAAGAAGTTGCGATGCCGTCCTATATGGCTAAAACCGCATCGTGGCTAACATCCAGTCACGTTGAGCTGACCGCTGGTGTAACGGTTTCGGCCCATTCAGGTTGAGGCACTCTGAGCAGTACCAAACGATTGTAACGATCACAATAAATAATCAGAGGTAACCATGTCTATTCTGCAAACAGCACATCAGGACGCATCCGCCATGCTCAAGCATCTGGTCAGGGAAAAGACGGTCGAGGTCGAATGGCCCGCTTACGTCAATGCCTGCCGCCAGATTGCCGAACATCCCGCCGAACGCACCGAGCAGGCACTGAATCGCAAACGCGCGCACGCAATGAATTACCTGGGCAACAAGGCCCGTCGTTTCGGCGATGTCTACAGCAAGGTCGAGCCGCGCGTGTTCACGCTGCAGTTCGTTTCCGAACTGGGCCGTGCGAATGCGGCGCGACGCGCTTCGCGCAATCCGTGGCTGGAAGCGATGCTGCAAGCCGCCAGCAACGACGATGTGAACCGGACCTTCGCGAAAAACGGCAACGTTCTGTCGTTCGGTCCGCACATCGCGCCGCATGGCGATTCCGTGCATCTGTCGTCCTGATTCCGCACCATCTAATTTACCGAATCGAGAACATCTCATGAAACTTCAATATGCCCTCGGAGTTGTCGCCGCCATCGGCGCGCTGACGATCGCCCTCAATCCCCTGCTCGTATCGGCAGAGGCGAGCCCTGTACATTTCAGCGAGCAGCCGCAGATCAGCACGCTGGTAACGATCGCGATCCCGCCGTACAAGTGGTAGGAGCCTGATTGCCACCTGAAGGTGCGGGCAGGCTTGGCTTGCGCACACAACAGGCAGCGATTTCATCCGCTGTACAAATCGCGCCTGCATGCTGCGCGCAGCGGCTACTGCAGGCGAATTTCGCCGTCGAATGTCACGTTCAGTTTGATTCCGTCGATTTCCAGCGTGACCTTGGCGGGAAAAGATTCAGTGCCGGCAATGTTGCCGTCCGCAATGGCTTTGTCCACCGCTTTCTCGATTTCCTTCTGCGAACTGACGCCAACCATCTTCAAAAACTTGCGCATGCTGATATTGAAATTTTCTTCGTCCATGTGAATCCCCTGTCGTGGTTGAAATCATGTAGCGCCCGGTCATACCGTTAGTACAGCTCGCAGCAAATTCGTTCATGCCGTATCGTCATTTCAAGCACGTCATCTCAAGGAGACAGCAATGATCAAGAAAATTCTGGCACTCGCGCTTTGTCTGGGCGCCGTTTCGCTGCATGCGCAGACATCGTCGTCTTCCACCACGATACCCGCATCCGCGCCGGTCAAACAGGTTTTCGTGCAGGCGCCATTGCCTTATTCGACGGACGCGCTTGAACCGGTGATCGATACCGCCACGATGGAGCTGCATTACGGCAAGCATCACAAGGCCTATTACGATGCGCTGAACAAGGCTGCATCGACCAATCCGGCACTGGCTTCGCAAACATTGCCAAACGTGCTCGGCCATATCTCGCGTTACCCGACCGTGGTACGCAACAATGCGGGCGGCGCATGGAACCACGATTTCTTCTGGGCGACGATGGCACCGGCCGATCGACGCGGCGAACCGTCGGCTGCACTGGTGAAGCGTATCAATGCGGATTTCGGATCGATGGATGCGTTGAAGGAACAATTCAATACGGCGGGCACATCGCAGTTCGGTTCGGGCTGGGCATGGCTGATCGTGCAGAACGGCAAACTCGTGGTGTCGTCAACGCCCAATCAGGATAATCCGCTGATGGATGTGGCCGAGGTAAAAGGCACACCGATTCTCGGCAACGACTTGTGGGAACATGCGTACTACCTGAAGTACAACAACCGTCGTGCCGAATACCTGAAGGAATGGTGGCAGGTCGTGAACTGGAATGAAGTGAACAAGCGCTTCGATGCGGCAATGACGCGCAAATAATTATTCATGGATTCTGCGGGGACGGAGCGCGATCGTCGGCTTCGTCATCGGCAGGATAGGAAACGGCGCGCGATTCATATTGATGACTTATATCGATAAATCATGCGCCGTTTTTTTATGTCCCCGTCATCGCATCAGCTGCATGCGGGTTTGCCGGAAAATCATCCGGCTTGCATGCCTACACCGGCCATTGTTCCAGTCGATAGGCCGCATCCCAGAACATCCATTCCAGTTTGGCCGCACGTGTATAGGCCAGGCGCATGTCGCGCCGGGTTTCTTCGCTGGCGACTGCGGCCACGCGATCGACGGTGGCGATCACCCCGCGTACCGCTGCATGGAATTCCTCGCCGGCATAGGTATCTATCCACAATTGATAACGGTTGTTCGCGGCTGCGCGTCCCAGGATATCGCGGCCGATTTCCGCATAGATCAAGAAGCACGGCAGCAGGCCCGCGAGCACTACTGGATACGAAGCGCCCCATGCATTCGCCATCAGGAAGCTCGTGTAGTGATGCGTGGCCGGCGAAAGCGGCGTGGCGGCGAATATTTCTGGCGTGACGCTGAAGTGTTCCATGAAGTCGGCATGCAGGCTGCGTTCGACGACGATCGCGGTTTGCGCGCCGATGGCGAACTGCACGATCTCGTCCGTGTTATCCGCCTTGGCCGAAGCCACTGCCAGCGCACGGCCGAATGCGATCAGGTAATGCGCATCCTGGATCATGTAATGGCGGAATCGATCCTCGCTCAGCGTGCCGGCAGCGAGTTCCGCGTTGAACGGCATCGTGCGCGTGGTTTCGAACAGGGCAAGATTCTCCTGCCAGATTTCGGATGTGAAAGACATGATGTTCCTCAAGAAAAGAATGGCTCGCCTTGACGGCCGTGGATCAGATGCGAATCAGGTTGGGTAGCGTGAAGCAATGACGTGAATCAATGAAGTGAAGCGCGTCAGGAGTAATCGAGCGGCGTGTACACGTGATCGAAGAAGGCGCGCTCCAGCGTGACGGCGCGCTTGAACAGATCGGCGCTGCGCTCCTGACCCGCGGCATCCTGCGCGGCACCGGTGCGATCGAGCTCCGACCGCAACCAGTTGACGAAATCGGCAAAGGCCGGATTGTTGTGCAGCGTGATCCATTCGACATGAATGAATTGCGGCGGCAGTTTTGCTGCAGGGCGATCGGCCCAGCTCAGATACAGCCATTCGGCAGCCACCAGCACGGACAGGCAGAGCGGATAGTTCTGGCTCTCGGCAGCTTCCTTCAGCAGATCCTGAAATGCCATCGTCGGCGCGGTCAGCACGGGTTTGGTCCGATGTTCGGCGGCCAGCCCCAACTGATCGAAGGCGCGCAGGAAATAAGTATTCTCCTCGCTGGTGATCATGGCGGCGAAATGTGCGATGCGCACGCGCGATTCAAAACGATCGGCGCTCGCAATCGCCGCGCCGAGCAAGGCGACGAAGCGATCGATGAATTGATAATCCTGCACCAGGTAATGCAGCAGGATATCGTCTGCAACGCTGCCTGCAAACAGTTCGTCGATGAAACGGTGGCCGGTGGCGGCGTCCCAGTTTTCCCGGTTCTGTTCACGCAGCCATTCGGTGAAAGTGGTTGCGGTATTTTTTCTGGTGTTGAATGGTGTGTCGTTCATGGAAGTATCGGGATTGAATGAAAGCGGTTTTGCCGGAAAGTGGTGGCGGGGCTGGCAGGAATTTCCAGAGATGCCGGTCATTTGCTTGCGCAGACGTGCAGCGCGGATAGCGGGCTCAGGTTTTCTTCCTCAATATTTTATTGACGATGCGTGTTCCGCCGAGAAGCTTATAGGCGCTGTAGAACAGCATGATAATCGCTATGAGGAATTCGAAGCCGAATGAAAACCAGAACAGGAACGGATTGTCTTCAATGGTCGCGAATACGCCATGCCTGCCGTGAATGATGCCCGTCGAGAGACTGTTCCACGATACTTTCATCAACATGCCGCCGCACAGAATGGCGATGTAAAAAGGAAGTTTTTCTTTCATCATGGGCCAGTCTGAACAGGAAGCATCAACGCAGGAAAATCAGTCAGGGCAGGGAAGCGCAATGCGCGGTCTTCATCGATAAGGGGCGGGGACAATGCTCGCATCACCGGTTACAGTGGCGGATATTTTTGTGCGTTCAGAACGAGCTTGTCCGCAATCGCGGCATTCAGGTCGACCTTCAGTACCGATGCGAGCCGGATCAGGTAGAGCGCGACATCGGCCAGTTCCTGCCGCACGTGTTCCGCTGTTTCCGGCGCCTGCGCGACCTGCCACGATTCTTCCTCGGTGCGCCACTGGAAGATTTCGACCAGTTCGCCGACTTCGCCGGTCAATGCCATGGCAAGGTTCTTCGGCGAATGAAACCGGCGCCAGTTGCGCGCATCGGCGAATTCCTCCAGCACGCGTTCCAGTGCGGTTGTATCGAGCAGGGTTTGTGTCATTGAATGGCCGGCCAAAATCGGGAAAGGCCAATGATAGCGCCAAGCTCCGTCTTGCGCACCTGTGCGCCGCGTGCGACGGCGCAAGACCGGATGCCGGCACGATACAGAATTACCTTACTTTGCAGAATTACTTCACTGCGCAGGATTACTTCATTGCAGTGATGGCGTCCACGTCGATTTCCGGGCTTTCGAGGAAATCCTTTTCCACTTCGCCGCGCAATTCAACCTTCGTCTTTTCATTGATCTTCAGGCCTGCCAGATGTTTGGCATCGATGTCCACCCGGATCTCGCCGGTGCCATCCGAGAAAATGTATTTCTCGTTTCCTACCTGCCGCTGCAGGACGCCGCGCAACGTGACGGCCTGATCGTCCACCGGATTCTTCAGGACGGCGGCGACCGTGCCCAGCGGCACCTGATGCGTCGGCCCCGTGTATTGGGCCAGTGCTGCCGATGAGCAGGCGAGTACGGTTGCCGCCAGCATTCCTGTTGCGATTCTGTTTTTGCCGGTCATTTCCATCTCCTTTTCAGTCCATACGGTTTTGTAATCGATACGGATGCGGCCCGTTCCAGCGGGATGCAGATACGGCACACGGCGGATGCACAGGAAAAATCCTATACGCTTTGCCGCAGTTTTTTCGCCACATCCGACAACTGATACGGCTTGTTGATAAACAGGAAGTTGTCCAGGTCTTGATGCTCGGACTGGAGCGCCGGCATCGCATAGCCGGATGCAAGCAGGATCCTCACCGCCGGATAACGGTCGCGCACCATCCGTGCCAGCTCGATGCCGCTCATGCCGTTGGGCATCACGATGTCGCTGAAGAGGATATCGATATGTTCTCTTTCCAGCACGCTCAACGCTTCCGTCGCGCCGCCGGCGGTGCGCGTATCGTATCCGATGGCACGGAACAGTTCGGCGGCGACATCCAGCAGGTCCGCGTCGTCTTCCACGATCAGGACTTTTTCCACCCCGTCGTCCGACTCGACATACGCGGCGGCCTTGCCTTCGACAACCGGCAGATACATGGCAATCGAGGTGCCTTCGCCGGGCGCGCTGGCGATCTGGATATCTCCGCCCGATTGCGTGATGAAGCCGTACACCTGGCTCAGGCCGAGTCCCGTGCCCTTGCCGATTTCCTTGGTGGTGAAGAACGGCTCGAAGACGCGCGACACGACATCCGACGGCATGCCGGTACCGGTATCGGAAACCTCGACTCTCGTATACAGACCTGCCGACAACGTGCCGATCTCCTGATCGCGCAGCTGTACATTTTGCGTCGTGATCGAAATCCGGCCGCCATCCGGCATGGCGTCGCGGGAATTGACGACCAGATTCAGCAATCCGGTCTGGAAGCGGGTGGGGTCGATCATCACGGCGCGCAATTCCGCGTCCAGCCGGATATCGAAGCTGATGGAAGCATGGCCGGCGCGGCGCAGAACCGATTCGAAGCTGGTGATCAGTTCGTTCAGATTGCATTTCTGCAGTTGCAGCGGCTGCTGGCGCGCGAACGACAGCAGGTGCTGTGTCAATGACGCGCCGCGTTCCACCGCGCGACGCATGCTCTCCAGGGTACGGTTTTCGTTGCGGGACTGCATCTGCAGCGCCAGCATGTCGATACCGCTCGATATCACGCCCAGCAGGTTGTTGAAGTCGTGTGCGATGCCGCCTGTCAACTGACCCAGCGCCTCCATCTTCTGCGCCTGGAACAGTGCGGCATCGGCCTTCTGCAGGGCTTCGTCGGTTGCGCGTTTTTCCGTAATGTCGCGCGTCACCTTGGCAAAGCCGATCAGTTGCCCCATTTCGTCCCGGATCGAATCGATGATCACATGCGCCAGAAAGCGCGAACCATCCTTGCGTATGCGCCAGCCTTCCTGTTCGTAACGGCCTTCGCGTTCGGCGATGGCCAGCGCCCTTTCGGGCGCCTGTCGGGCGCGGTCTTCCTCGGTATAGAAACGCGAGAAATGCGTGCCGACGACCTCGCTGGCGGCGTATCCCTTGATGTGCTGCGCGCCCACATTCCAGTTCGAGACGAACCCTGCGGGATCGAGCATGTAGATTGCATAATCGGTCACGCCTTGCACCAGCAGGCGGAACTGTTCCTCGCTTTGGCGCAATGCTTCCCTGGCCTGCGCGTGTTCCGTGATGTCGCGCGTGATCTTGGCGAAACCGATCAGCTTGCCCTCTTCATTGCGGATCGGATCGATCACCACACTGACCCAGAAGCGCGTGCCGTCCTTGCGCACGCGCCAGCCTTCGGCCTCGTATTTGCCTTCCCGTTCGGCAGTTTTCAATGCCTGGAACGGGATGCCTGCATCGCGATCTTCCTTTGTGTAGAAGCGGGAGAAGTGCTGCCCCAGAATTTCATGCGCAAGATATCCCTTGAATCGTTGCGCGCCGGGATTCCAGCTGCTGACGTGGCCTTCGGCATCAAGCATGTAGATGGCGTAATCGGTGATGGCGGCAACCAGCAGTTGCAGGCGTTGCCCATCGGTCAGGCCATCATTACGGGGTGAAGCAGTGTTCATTTTCTCTTCCAGTCAAGGCCGTGGAATGCGGCTGCCAATCTGTACTTGATCGTGCGCTTGCGCATGCGATCAATGTGGAGGTTTGAGAGGCATTTTACCGTGGAAGACGGCACATGCGTGGGCGGTAACGCACCAATGCAGAGCGATGCTGCGCGCCGGTTTTCCCTTGAAAAAAATACACGGTTTTGCCCCGTTCGTCTGCCTCGCCAAATGCGGATTTCCACGAAAAACGCAGATGCAGCGCGCACTATCTGTATAGTGGCCCGCTGATCTCAAGGAACCCATGAAAACAATCGCTACAGCATGCCTGCTGCTCGTCTGCGCGACGGCCCGGGCCGATGCCAGTCTGGACCATCAATCGTATTGCTATGCCTACGGCACCATGTTCCAGACGATCGCCGCCTGGCGCGATCAGGGCTCGCGTCCGGAAAACACACTCGGATTGATCGCCGGCCTGAAGGGAATTACCGTGCAGGAAAAGAAAGAGGCGATCACCGCCGTCTACACGGACAAGGCGTTTGCAACATCGCGCGGCCCGGCGTTCGGCCTGCAGATGCGCCAGCGTTGCTTGCAACAGGCAAAGTGATGCGTTTTAAGCGGCGCTGCAGGATATCTGCTGTTCAATTGCATTTAATTCTGACCCGACTTTTGCATCGAATTCTGACCCACCCTATTAATATAATTTTGAGGTTAGGTAGCAGTTAGTCGAGTTGCTGTCTCCTTTTGATTTGCTTGTGTTAAACTGTTCTTGAAACGATAGCTATCGTTTCCCGTTTCAATAATATGGCAGTGATGAGTCAGTCGATCAAGTAGCGCTGTCGTCATTTTTGTTGATTTGCTCGCAGAGTTGACCCTCTCTAACTGATCCACCTTCCACTGTCTGGCGAAAGCTGCGACCCGGTCATACGACCCTTCAAATCCCAATGCACATAGATCGATGTGCATCTGTTTCAAAGTCCGTCGTTGCTTGCGTGACTTCGTTGCCTCGGTCTTCAACCAGGCCGAAAGCTTGAACGCATATTTATCGAGAGAAGTCGGGGAACGTCGATCAGCATAGGCTGGCTCGACAGTTTCAGCGCGCAGATAGCGCCTGACGGTATTTCGAGAGATCCCCAGTCGTTTGGATATCTCCCTCAATGAGACCTGGTCACGAAGGTGCCAGCGTCGAATTATTCCAAGTAATGCCACGTCGATCACTCCAATCTCCCACTCACTTTGGTAAGTAGGATTGTGTTCTAAACGTGGGTCAGTTTTGGATGCAAATTATGCGGCTAAGTGGGTCAGTTTTCGATGCAAATCAACATTGCTGGCTTCTTTTTTATCGCCTGTTTGGAGACTGCGAATAATTTCGGACTTACCCGTCGGGTAAGCACGCAAGAGTGCTTTGGGAATGCGTTTGCGGACGTAGTAAGTTTTGAACTTGCCGCGGCAAAAAAGGTTTTCTGAGATTGATTTCACGATACGCTCCAGTCTGTTGTGTGTAACAGGCTGTGTAACAACTGAGCTTTATATCGCTATATGCCGCCTTGTTTTCCAGAGAAATCAAGGGGTTAGGGGTCAATGGGGTGGCTGATGGGGCTCGAACCCACGACAACAGGAATCACAATCCTGGACTCTACCAACTGAGCTACAGCCACCACTGAACAACAATACTGAATTGCGTTGTTCTGCAAGACAGCTGCGCATTATACAAAATTCGGGCGCGGGTGGCAAATCAAATAAAGAAGATGCGCCGCCGCTGCGTCAGGCAACGGTTTCCGCCTTTATTTCCGTGACCGGCGGATGCAGGTTCAGCAATTGCGCAAACGCGTTGACGAGTGCGGCGCGGCTGCCGCTGGTGAAGGCTTCCAGCGATCCCGGCGACGTTTCAAATCGTTGCAGGCCGTGTTGCTGCAGCAGGCGCTCAAGCTGGCGCGAGACGGCTTCGCCGGTATCGATGATGGTGACCGGCACCGAGCTTTCGCGCGCGACGATCGCCTCGATCTGCGGCTGGACGAACGGATAGTGCGTGCAACCCAGCGCCAGCGTATCGGCGCCGCCATGCAGCAAGGGCATCACGTAGCGTTCCAGCATGTGCGTGGTTTCAGGCGATGCCAGATCGCCTTTTTCAATCTGCTCGACGAGGCCGACGCAGGCCTGCGACAGGAATGTGACGCCGGTGGTGGCGCTGATCTGGTCGCGCAGGGCAACGAAGCGGCTGCTCGCCAGTGTGCTTGCGGTTGCCAGCACGCCGGCCTTACCGCTTTTGCTGAACACCGCCGCCGGCTTCAGGCCCGGCTCCACACCGATCACGATCAATCCGGGATATGCGCTACGCAAGGCATCGATGGCTGCCGCCGTCGCGGTATTGCAGGCGACGACGATGGCCTTGACGTTCTTCGTCATCAGGAAGGACGCGATCGCCAGCGTGCGCGCGATGATTTGCGCATCCGATTTGCCGCCGTAAGGCGCGTGGCCGGAATCGGCAAAGCACAGCAGGCGTTCGGACGGCAGGCGCGCCTGGATGTGGCGCAGCACCGACAGCGCGCCGACGCCGGAGTCGAAGATGCCAATCGGCGCATCGGCCGCAACAGGATCGGGAGATTCGGAAAATGTCACGGCGTGAGTGTTGGCTTGATCGGGCTGGTTGACGGAATGATATGCGTGGCGTGCATGTACGTGTGTTGAACGATCGTCCGGATCAGGCGGCCGAAACCGGAATATCGCTCAGGCGGATCTTCTCGATCTTCTCTTTCCATTCCTTCGGCCCGGTCGTATGCACGGAGGTGCCGTTGGAATCGACCGCCACCGTAACCGGCATGTCCTTCACTTCGAATTCGTAGATCGCTTCCATGCCCAGATCGGCGAAGCCCAGTACCTTGGCCGATTTGATCGCCTTCGAGACCAGATACGCCGCGCCGCCCACCGCCATCAGGTAGGCCGACTTGTGCTTCTTGATCGACTCGATCGCGACCGGGCCGCGCTCGGCCTTGCCGATCATCGAGATCAGGCCGGTCTGCGCCAGCATCATCTCGGTGAATTTATCCATGCGCGTGGCCGTGGTCGGACCGGCCGGACCGACCGACTTCATCGCGCACCGGATCGACCGGGCCGACGTAATAGATCACGCGATTGGTGAAATCGACCGGCAGCTTTTCGCCCTTTGCCAGCATGTCCTGGATGCGCTTGTGCGCGGCATCGCGGCCGGTCAGCATCTTGCCGTTCAGCAGCAGCGTTTGGCCCGGCTTCCAGGAAGCGACTTCTTCCTTCGTCAGCGTGTCCAGATCGACGCGGCTCGATTTTTCCGTGTCGGGCGTCCAGTTGCACGTCCGGCCAGTCGGACAGCGACGGCGGATCGAGATAGGCCGGGCCGGAACCGTCGAGCACAAAATGCGCGTGGCGGGTCGCCGCGCAGTTCGGGATCATCGCGACCGGCTTGGATGCGGCATGCGTCGGATACATCATGATCTTCACGTCGAGCACCGTGGTCAGGCCGCCCAGACCTTGCGCGCCGATGCCGAGCGCGTTGACCTTGTCGCACAGCTCAATGCGCAATTCTTCGGTCTTGTTCTGCGGGCCGCGCTTCTTCAGCTCGTACATGTCGATGTCTTCCATCAGCGACTTGCTTGGCCATCAGCATCGCGCGTTCTCGGCGGTGCCGCCGATGCCGATGCCGAGCATGCCCGGCGGACACCAGCCGGCGCCCATCGTCGGCACGGTCTTGCATCACCCAGTCGACCAGCGAGTCGGACGGATTGAGCATCACGAACTTGGATTTGTTTTCCGAGCCGCCGCCTTTGGCTGCGACCTGCACGTCGACCGTATTGCCGGGCACCAGTTCCATGTGCACCACGGCGGGTGTGTTGTCCTTCGTGTTCTTGCGCTCGAAATGCGGGTCGGCCACGATCGATGCGCGCAGCGTGTTGTCCGGATGGTTGTAGCGCGCGGCGCACGCCTTCGTTGACGGCGTCGGTGACCGAACGATCGCCGAATCCTTCCAAGCTGCACGTCCATGCCGATCTTCAGGAACACGTTGACGATGCCGGTGTCCTGGCAGATCGGACGCTTGCCTTCCGCGCACATGCGCGAGTTGGTCAGGATCTGCGCGATCGCATCCTTGGCGGCCGGGCTTTGTTCCGACTCATACGCGCGCGCCAGATGCTGGATGTAATCGTGCGGATGGTAGTAGCTGATGTATTGCAGTGCGGCGGCAACGGATTCGATCAGGTCGTCTTGTTTGATGATGGTCATGGCAGTATCGGCTAGAGGTGGACGGATCAGCAGGGGGATTGATTTGCCTTGTTCAATGCGCCTTGTTCAATGCGCTTTGCTCAATGCATGCGTGTCGGCCATGATGCGGTCGGCGTAGGCAATGGCGATCGCCGACAGCAGGAACACGACATGGATGACCGTCTGCGCAATCAGCGTCTTCGCATCGTAGGCTTGCGCATTGATGAAGCTCTTCAGCAGGTGGATCGACGAGATGCCGATGATCGCCGTCGCCAGCTTCACCTTCAGCACCGATGCATTCACGTGCGACAGCCATTCCGGCTGGTCGGGATGATTCTCCAGGTTCATGCGCGAGACGAAGGTTTCGTAACCGCCCACGATCACCATGATCAGCAGGTTGGAGATCATCACCACGTCGATCAGGCCCAGCACGACCAGCATGATCGTCGTTTCGGTCAATGTCTCCGGACGCGCCGCGCCGGGGATCGTGACCACATCGAGGATATGCTTCAGCGAATCGGCACTGCCGAGCACCGCGCCGATCAGCACGGACAGCTCCACCCAGAAGTGATAAACGTACACGCATTGCGCAAGGATCAAGCCAAGATACAATGGCAGCTGCAGCCAGCGCGTCGCAAAAATGAAGGCCGCCAGCGGGTTGATTTTTTTTGGAGCCTTGGAATTTTCGTGATCGGAAGATGGTTTCATTGGGCGCGCAGAGAGGGCAAGGGAACAAACGGAATGTCCTGCATTTTACACGGGCATCCGCAATTCCTGTGAAGCGCGGACGCGCTTCCGTAACGACCCATTGCAGCAGGTTTCGCGGCAAGCGATTACAGTAAGTTATACGTAAGGCTTCAGTAAGAGTAAAAGCTTATTGTGGCAGCAAATAAAATCCGCACCGGAGGAGAGCATGTCCGATATCGAGAGTTTCAAACAGGAAGCGCGCGTCTTCAACCCGCCCGCCGATTTCGTCGCCAATGCGGCCATCAGCGGCATGGACGCCTACCGTGCCCTGTGCGCGGAAGCGAACGAGGATTACGAAGGCTTCTGGGCGCGCCTCGCGCAGCAGAATATCCAGTGGACCAAACCGTTCACCAAAAGACTCGATGAATCCGGCGCGCCGTTCTACAAATGGTTTGAAGACGGCGAGCTGAATGTTGCCGCCAACTGCCTGGATCGCCATCTGCACAACGGCAATGCCGACAAGGTCGCGCTGATCTTCGAATCGGACGACGGCAAGGTCACGCGTGAGACGTACAGGGAACTGGTTGAACGCGTCTGCAAATTCGCCAACGGGCTCAAATCGCTGAATGTGGAGAAAGGCGACCGCGTCGTCATCTACATGCCGATGTCGATCGACGGCATCGCCGCAATGCTGGCCTGCGCACGCATCGGCGCCACGCACTCCGTCGTGTTCGGCGGCTTCTCCGCCAAATCGCTGCAGGAACGCATCATCGATGCCGGTGCAGTCGTCGTGCTCACCGCCGATTGCCAGGTGCGCGGCGGCCGCCAGTTGCCGTTGAAGGCCATCGTCGATGAAGCGCTCGCCATGGGCGGATGCGACACGATCCGCAACGTCGTCGTCTATCAACGCACCGGCGCGGACGTCAACTTCGTCAAGGATCGCGATATCTGGCTCCACGATCTGGTGGAAAAGCAATCGAGCGAATGCGCACCCGTTGCCGTCGGCGCGGAACATCCGCTCTTCATCCTCTACACATCCGGCTCCACCGGCAAGCCGAAGGGCGTCCAGCACTCATCCGCCGGCTATCTGCTGTGGGCCATGCTCACGATGAAATGGACGTTCGACATCAAGCCCGAAGACGTCTACTGGTGCACCGCCGATATCGGCTGGATCACCGGCCACACCTACGTCACCTACGGACCGCTCGCCTGCGGTGCAACGCAGATCGTGTTCGAAGGCGTACCGATGTATCCCAACGCAGGCCGCTTCTGGGACATGGTGCAAAAGCACAAGGTCACCATCTTCTACACCGCGCCGACCGCGATCCGTTCGCTGATCAAGGCAGCCGAAGCCGATCCCGCCGTGCATCCGTCCAAATACGATCTGTCCAGCCTGCGCCTGCTCGGCTCCGTCGGCGAGCCGATCAATCCCGAGGCATGGATGTGGTACTACAAACACATCGGCGGCGAACGCTGCCCGATTGCCGATACCTTCTGGCAGACCGAAACCGGCGGCCACGTCATCTCGCCGATGCCGGGCGCCACGCCGATGGTGCCGGGCTCGTGCACGCTGCCGCTGCCGGGCATCATCGCCGCCGTCGTCGATGACGCCGGCCACGACCTGCCGGACGGCAAGGGCGGCCTGCTCGTCATCAAGAAGCCGTGGCCGTCCATGATCCGCAATATCTGGAACGACCCCGAACGTTTTCAAGAAGAGCTACTTCCCGCAGGAACTGGGCGGCACACCTATCTGGCAGGCGACGGCGCAATCCGCAATGAGGAAACGGCTACTTCACCATCACCGGCCGCATCGACGACGTGCTCAACGTCTCCGGCCACCGCATGGGCACGATGGAGATCGAATCCGCACTGGTCGCCAATCCGATCGTGGCCGAAGCCGCCGTCGTCGGCAAGCCGGACGAAACCACCGGCGAATCGATCTGCGCCTTCGTCGTCCTCAAGCGCGCCGCGGCCGGACAGGCGACGAAGCCAAGCAGATCGCCAAGGAACTGCGCGACTGGGTCGCCAAGGAAATCGGCCCGATCGCCAAGCCGAAGGAAATCCGCTTCGGCGACAACCTGCCCAAAACCCGCTCCGGCAAGATCATGCGCCGCCTGCTGCGCGTGCTGGCCAAGGACGAGGCGATTACGCAGGACGTTTCCACACTGGAGAATCCGGCGATTCTGGAGCAGCTCAAACAGGCGCAATAAGGCAGGCGCAATAAGGGCGTTCGCCCTCCATTTCCTGCGGAAGATAGCCAAATCACACGTCTTTGATTACCAAGGTGCATAACTTTGGTAATCAAAGTGCTCAAGTTTTGCTATAATCTGCGGCTTCGCCAAAAGCAACAGCAGGCGAAGCCGAATCAGGAGAGATGGATGAGTGGTTTAAGTCGCACGCCTGGAAAGCGTGTGTAGGTTCATAGCCTACCGGGGGTTCGAATCCCCCTCTCTCCGCCAAGAATATCTAAGTTATTGATCCTCAAGTAAGTCCGTGATTTTTCGCAGGTTTTTCAGTAGTTTGCTACAGAAAAGTGCTACAGAAGCACTCTCCGCGAAATGTCACGAAATACCCCATATCTGCAAAGACGCGGCGATAAGTATGGCTTTCGTATTGCTGTTCCGCTCGCCTTACAAAAGTACCTCTGCTGCCGTGAGCTGACTAAATCGCTAAATACAGGCGACAGATTGTTGGCGTCTATGCACGCGCTTCAATTGGCGTCGCAAGTTAAGCGTTTCTTTTATGACCTCAACAAAATGAGCAAGAAAACTACACTTCCGGACGATGGAATTCGTTTGGATTATGTCTTGTTGATTTGCATCGAAAACTGACCCACTTAGCCGCATAATTTGCATCCAAAACTGACCCACGTTTAGAACACAATCCTACTTACCAAAGTGAGTGGGAGATTGGAGTGATCGACGTGGCATTACTTGGAATAATTCGACGCTGGCACCTTCGTGACCAGGTCTCATTGAGGGAGATATCCAAACGACTGGGGATCTCTCGAAATACCGTCAGGCGCTATCTGCGCGCTGAAACTGTCGAGCCAGCCTATGCTGATCGACGTTCCCCGACTTCTCTCGATAAATATGCGTTCAAGCTTTCGGCCTGGTTGAAGACCGAGGCAACGAAGTCACGCAAGCAACGACGGACTTTGAAACAGATGCACATCGATCTATGTGCATTGGGATTTGAAGGGTCGTATGACCGGGTCGCAGCTTTCGCCAGACAGTGGAAGGTGGATCAGTTAGAGAGGGTCAACTCTGCGAGCAAATCAACATCTCTATCGCAATGTCATCCCTTCCGCGCCCGATCAGGTCTGGGTCGCAGACATTACCTATATTCGGATCGATACCGGCTTTGTCTATCTTGCGGTTGTGCTGGATGCCTGCAGCCGGAAGGTCATCGGCTATGCACTTTCAAGGCGTATCGATACGCCACTGGCATTGGCTGCGCTGAATGCCGCTTACTCAACAAGACAACCAGCGTCAGGCACTTGCATTCATCACACAGATCGTGGGTGCCAATATGCCAGTGCGTTGTATCGCCATGCATTGAAGGAACTCGGTCTGATTGGTTCGATGAGTGCGCCAGGTAATCCGTATCATAATGCGCAGGCGGAAAGCTTCATGAAGACGTTGAAGGTGGAAGAGATCTATATCACGCGTTGCGAGACGTTCAACGAGCTGGCTACGCGCTTGCCCTATTTCATTGAAAAGATTTATAACGAACGTCGTATGCATTCAGCGCTCGACTATCAATCACCTAACCATTTCGAAATACAACTTGCTCTACAAGTGGCTTAATTCTTCAAACTGAAATGGTCCAGCCCGAGGGGTTCACTCCAAAGGTGGATCAGTTGGAGAGGGTCAACTCGGCGAGCAAATCAACACTAGTGCGGCTGCGTGGCTATTTTCAAGCGAATACTCACTGGATAGTGTCCATACAATAAATAAGGTTCCAAGAGCTTGTAAAAATTCGTGCGCAAGATTGTCTTGATGTATTGAATGAACTACAGCAATCGAAAATTCCCATATGATCATGAGACTTGCAATAACGAGTGCGATCGCATGCAAGACATGATTGAAATTTTTAAGTGCTGAAATTAATTTTTCTTCGAACGTGTCAAACATTAACTGTTTTCTTTCAATTCACCTTGTTACGACAGGGTTTGCGCCGGACCGATAGTCCTTGATATTTACTTGGATATGGATAAGTACTCCTCTAAGATGCGACCACCACCGTAACTTCCGCTATTAGGACTGTCTCCGGAAAGAGATATGCGTACTGCGCAATATTTAAATTCTGGGATTTTCCCGAATGGATCCAGAGCAGAGTTTGTCAACTTGTTGATAGCAGCCTCGTAATAGCAAAAAGGGGCAAATACCGTACCGCGAGGTGAACTTTCGTCTGCGCGCGCATATAGCGTAACGCTGCCACGTCGCGATTCAATCGTGACAATATCGCCCGGTTTTCCGCCCATAGCCTGTAGATCCAGTGGATGAATGAGCGCGATTGGATCAGGCTCAATTGCATCAAGTACGCCTGCACGACGCGTCATAGCGCCCGTATGCCAATGTTCCAGCTGACGACCTGTGATGAGCACGATGGGATAGTCGGTGTCTGGGCGTTCATCAGCCGAAATCACATCAACTGGTACGAAGCGTGCTCGCCCGGACTCACGAGGAAATACATCTGTAAACACGACGGCTTGACCTGGGTCTCCCTCTTCGGCACATGGATAGGTCACTGCATGTTCTCGTTCAAGACGATCCCACGTAATGCCTTTGATACTCGGCATCGTGTGACGCATTTCGTCGAACACCTCGGAGACGTGCTTATACTGCCAGTTTAAGCCGAGGCGATTTGCCATCTGTTGAATGATCCACAGATCCTGTTTGGCGTCACCTGGTGGATTCAGTGCTTGACGTCCCATTTGCACATAACGATCCGTATTGGTGAACGTGCCGGTTTTTTCCGGGAATGCGCTGGCTGGCAGAATCACGTCGGCCAGATAAGCGGTTTCGGTCAGAAAGATGTCCTGCACGACCAGATGTTCTAACGATGCTAGTGCTGCGCGGGCGCGGTTTGCATCTGGATCCGACATCGCGGGATTTTCTCCCATGATATACATGCCGCGTATTTCGCCATCTGTAATCGCATGCATGATCTCAACTACCGTCAATCCGGGTTTGCTATCCAGCGTGCCGCTAGGAACTTGCCAAGCTTTTTCAAAATTGGCTATGACGGATGGATCCGATACGTGTTGGTAATCGGGATACATCATCGGAATCAGTCCTGCATCTGACGCGCCTTGCACATTGTTCTGACCACGCAGCGGATGCAGACCAGTGCCAGGACGACCGATCTGGCCCGTCATCAGCGACAGCGCAATCAGGCAACGCGCATTGTCGGTGCCGTGAATATGTTGCGATACGCCCATGCCCCACAAAATGATGGATGCTTTTGATGTCGCATAGAGACGGGCGACATATTTAATTGTCTCAGCATCAATGCCACATATAGGGGCCATTGATTCCGGGCTATATGCTTCAACATTTTTTTCTAGATCTTCGTAACCAATGGTACGACTGTCAATAAACTCTTGATTAACCAAACCTTCTTTTACTATTACGTGCATCATGGCGTTAAGCAATGCCACGTCAGTATCTGGTTTGAATTGTAAATAACGATGAGCAATCCGTGCCAAATCGGAACGACGAGGATCACAGACAATCAGCTTGGTGCCATTGTTCATAGCATTCTTGATCCAGGTTGCAGCAACCGGATGGTTCACGGTCGGATTGGCGCCAATCAAGATAACAACTTCTGCTTGCGTCACGTCCATGACAGGATTTGATACTGCACCCGATCCGATACCTTCCAGAAGGGCTGCGACTGACGATGCGTGGCACAGGCGGGTACAGTGATCGACGTTATTGCTGCCGAAGCCTAAACGTACTAATTTTTGAAAAAGATAGGCCTCCTCATTGCTGCCTTTGGCAGAGCCAAAGCCGGCCAATGCATGTTTGCCTTGTTGATCACGAATACGTTTCAGGGTGTTGCCGGAAAAAGCGAGTGCTTCTTCCCATGTCGCTTCGCGGAACACTTCCATGACGCGATCCGGATCCATCACGAAATCGCCATTTTTCGGTGCATCGGCACGACGAATCAACGGTTTGGTCAAGCGGTGCGGATGGTTTGCATAGTCGAAACCATAACGGCCCTTGACGCACAGACGTGCATGGTTTGCAGGACCATCGCGGCCTTCGACGTAGAGAATTTTGTTGTCCTTGACGTTGTAGGTCAGCTGGCAACCGACGCCGCAATATGGGCAGACGGATTCGACTTGTTTGTCAGGGACGTTCATTGCGACATCGCGGGCCGGCATCAGTGCGCCGGTCGGGCAGGCCTGGACGCATTCGCCGCAGGCGACGCAAGTCGATGCACCCATCGGATCATCCATGTCGAACACGATCTTCGCATGATCGCCGCGGAATGCGAGGCCGATCACGTCGTTGACCTGTTCGTCGCGGCAAGCACGTACGCAACGCGTACATTGGATACACGCATCGAGGTTGACGCTCATCGCCGGATGCGAGAAGTCAGGCGCGACTCTGTCACGTGGTGCAAAACGCGGCTTGCCCACTTCCATCTTGGCAGCCCATTCATCTACTTCATTGTGACGCGTGTAGTCGGCTTCCGGCATGTCGGACTGCAACAGTTCGAGCACCATTTTTTGCGATTTCACTGCACGATCGCTTTCGGTATTTACTTTCATACCGTTGGTCGGATTGCGGCAGCATGAAGGCGCCAGGACGCGTTCGCCATTGATTTCGACGACGCATGCGCGGCAGTTGCCTGCCGTGTCCATGCCTTCCTTGTAGCAAAGATGCGGAATCTCGATGCCCTCGCGCTTGGCGATGGTCAGCAGCGTATCCGTCGCGCGACCGGTTACTTCACGGCCGTTCAATTCGAAAGTCACTGTCGGCACTTCGAGTTGTGCCATTTCGCTTCTGGTAATTGCGTTCATTATCTTTTCACCTTAATCCGGGGCTACGTGGTTAAGCCAACTCATGCGGGAAGTATTTGACGACACAGTCGACCGGATTAGGCGCAGCCTGGCCCAAACCGCAAATCGACGAATCGCGCATGACTTGCGAGAGCTCTTCCAGCAAACCGATATCCCACTTCGGCTGTTGAATCAGTGCCGACGCCTTGGCGGTACCGACACGGCACGGCGTGCATTGACCGCATGATTCGTGCTTGAAGAATTCCATCATGTTGCGCGCTGCCTGTACCGCTGTGTCCTTGTCGGACAAAACGATCACTGCAGCGGAGCCGATGAAGCAGCCGTACGGTTGCAGCGTGTCGAAGTCGAGCGGAATGTCGTTCATCGATGCAGGCAGAATGCCGCCCGATGCGCCGCCCGGCAGATAGCCGTAGAACTTCTGGCCATCCAGCATGCCACCGCAGTGCTCATCGATCAGTTCCTGAATCGAAATGCCGGCAGGAGCAAGTTTGACGCCCGGGTTTTTCACGCGACCGGACACGGAATAGGAGCGCAAGCCCTTGCGACCGTTTCTGCCGTGCGATGTAAACCATTCACCGCCTTTTTCCAGGATGTCGCGCACCCAGTACAGCGTTTCGAAGTTGTGCTCCAGCGTCGGGCGACCGAACAGGCCGACTTGCGCCACGTAAGGCGGACGCAGACGCGGCATGCCGCGCTTGCCTTCGATCGATTCGATCATCGCGGATTCTTCACCGCAGATATAGGCACCGGCACCGCGGCGCAGATGAATTTCCGGCATATTGGCGATAGGCGGATTGGCTTTCAGTTTCGCCAGTTCCGCTTCGAGCATCGTACGGCAACCGTGGTATTCGTCACGCAGATAAATATAGATGGTCTGGATATCGACAGCCCACGCAGCGATCAGCATGCCTTCGAGGAAGCGATGAGGATCCTTTTCCAGATAGACGCGATCCTTGAACGTGCCCGGTTCGCCTTCGTCGATGTTGACGGCCATCAGACGCGGGCCTTTTTCGCCGCGCACGATGTGCCATTTACGACCGGATGGGAAGCCTGCGCCGCCCAGACCGCGGAGACCGGAATCTTCCATCGTCTTGATGACCGATTCAACATCGCGTTCACCGCTGACGCATTTCTTCAGCAGCGTATAGCCATCCGCTTTTTGGTATTCAGCGAAGTCGACGATCTCGCTCGCTGGCTGCGTCAGCTGGTTGTTGCCAACAGCCGTTTCCACTGCTTCGACCGTAGCGTGAATGATTGGATTCTGGTGAACGACAGCAACCGGCGCTTGCTCGCAACGGCCTACGCATGGCGCAGCAATGACGCGTATTTCCTTGCCCAGGATCTTCGGCAGCTTCGCGAGCAGATCTTTTGCTCCAGCCATTTCGCACGACAAGCCGTCGCATACGCGAACGGTCAATGCCTGCGGCGCGGTATCGCCTTCCTTGACGATATCGAAGTGGTGATAGAAGCTCGCAACCTCATAAACCTCGGTCTGCGCCAGACGCATTTCCTTGGCCAGTGCTGCCAGATGCGCGGACGACAGATGACCGAACTTGTCCTGAATCTTGTGCAGGTGTTCGATCAGCAGATCCGGCTGACGTGATTCTTCGCCCAGCAATGCCAGCACTTCTTCCAGTGCAACCGGATCAACGCGACGACCTTTCGGTGCCTGCCGTTTGCGTTCCTTCGTGTTGACAATTTCCTGCACTGCAATTGGAATGACTTTGTGATTCATATCAACTTTCTACGACGAAGCTCCAGATTCCGGGTTCCGGCTAGCTAATAGGACGAGATGGAAACGTAACTGTCTGCTCCCCATCGCTTCATATGATGAAAAAGCATAGTTTTTGTTTTGGTTAATGCATAGGATCAGATTTTTAGCAAAATCCGTATCAGATTTCTTCAATGCTATGGGTTCTCAGTGAGAGTTTTATGTCGCGCTAAAAATTGCCAGGTCTTCGATGCAAAATAAGACACAGTACGTAGCGATAATGAAGTCAAAGAGGAACGTTTGGCAGGCTAAGAGTTTATTCAACAGCAAACTATGCAGTTACTAATAACGATTACTGTGAGGTCTTTTTAAGGCAGGTGGCGTCGTTAATACAACCCCATTTTTTTGCCAATATGTGCTACGGTGAGCAGGATCACACTGTCATCTGGTACGCAATTTGCACAGTATCTGATGCTTTCGTCAAAGGGCGGTATCAAGCACAATCGAAAGTAGTACGCTGTCGCCACGGAAGTCTGCACGTCTTTAGGGAAAGGTGCCATGTTCGATTTCACGGCTTTGGAACTAGCTCGCATTCAGTTCGGCTTCACAATCTCTTTTCACATTATCTTTCCCGCGATTACGATCGGGCTGGCTAGCCTATCTGACCGTTCTGGAAGCCTGTTGGCTAATCAAAAAGAAGGAGGTATATCGTGAGCTTTACTTCTACTGGTCCAAGATTTTTGCGCTTAACTTCGGAATGGGTGTTGTCTCCGGCCTTGTGATGGCCTATCAGTTTGGCACCAATTGGAGTTTCTTTTCTGATTTCGCCGGCAGTGTTACCGGACCATTACTCGCTTATGAAGTGTTAACCGCGTTTTTTCTGGAAGCTGGTTTTCTGGGAGTGATGCTATTTGGATGGAGCCGCGTAGGTCCTGGTTTGCATTTCTTTGCTACAGCGATGGTTTCGTTGGGTACATTGATATCAGCCACATGGATTCTTGCGTCGAATAGCTGGATGCAAACACCGCAGGGTCACGACATTGTTGACGGCCGCGTCGTGCCAATCGACTGGCTGGCGGTCATCTTCAATCCTTCGTTCCCGTATCGGCTCGCGCACATGAGCGTGGCCGCCTTCCTCGCGACCGCCCTCATCGTGGGCGCCAGCCGCGGCCTGGCATCTGCTGCGTGGCCGGGACAACGCCGGCTGTACGCAAGATGTTCTCAATGGCGATGTGGATGGTGCTTCTGGTCGCGCCCCTATCCAGGCGGTCATCGGCGATTTCCACGGGCTCAATACGCTCGAGCATCAGCCGGCCAAAATCGCGGCGATCGAAGGGCACTGGGAGAACAGGCCCGGGGAAGCCGTGCCGCTGATCCTGTTCGGCTGGCCTGACATGAAGCGCGAGGAGACACGATACGCGGTCGCGGTTCCCAAGCTCGGCAGCTTGATTCTGACGCACAGCTGGGACGGACAGATTCCGGGGTTGAAGGAATTCGCGCCGCGAAGATCGGCCAAATTCGACGATCGTGTTTTGGACTTTTCGCGTCATGGTCGGCCTGGGCATGCTGATGATTGTTGCTTGGTGTGTGGGCGCTGTGGCTACGTGGCGGGGAGCGCTGTGGAGTTCACGTTTATTTCTGCGTATGGCGCTTGTGGATGGGGCCGGCTGGGCTGGTCGCGATTCTGGCCGGCTGGTACACGACGGAAATCGGCCGCCAACCATGGATCGTTTATGGCTTGATGCGAACGGCGGATGCCGTATCCGCACACGGCGCGTGCCAGTCGGTTTCACGCTGGCGCATATTCGTCGTCGTGTACTTGATGGTGTTCGGCGCGGGCACTCGCTATATGTTGCGATTGATTCGCAAGGGCCGCGATCCGCAGGAAGGCGGCAGTGCCGACAGTCGGGCGGCCGGGCCAGCGACGCCAACCGATGCGGCCGATATCGGCCGCGTCGGATGCGATCACACGCAATCTGCCACGCGGAGGAGCATAGGTATGGGCATCGACCTGCCGCTGATCTGGGCGATCATCATCTTGTTCGGCATCATGATGTATGTCGTCATGGACGGCTTCGATCTGGGATCAGGGATTCTGTTTCCGTTCTTTCACGACAAGGAAGACCGCGACGTGATGATGAACACGGTCGCACCAGTATGGGATGGCAACGAAACCTGGCTGGTGCTCGGAGGTGCGGGACTGCTTGCTGCTTTTCCGCTCGCATATTCGATGATTCTGAGCGCGTTCTACCTGCCGTTGATCCTGATGCTGGTGGGATTGATTTTCCGTGGCGTGGCGTTCGAGTTCCGCTTCAAGGCGCGCGACACGAACGGCATTGGTCTGGGACAAGGCTTTCGCCGGCGGTTCCTTCGTCGCCACGTTTTTCCAGGGAGTCACACTGGGTGCCTATATCAAGGCGTCCCGGTGAGCGGACGGCGCCTATGCCGGCGGTGCCCTCGACTGGATCGCGCCGTTCGCCTTGTTCACCGGGGCCGGCCTGGTCGTGGCGTACGCATTGCTCGGCAGCACGTGGCTCATCATGAAGACCGAAGGCACGCTGCAGGATCGCATGCGCGACTGACGACGCGGCTTGTGCTGGGTGCTGCTGGTCTTTATCACCGCAGTCAGCGTGTGGACGCCGTTTTCCGATCCTCGTATTGCCGACGCGTTGGTTTAGCTTGCCGAATTTGCTGTGGTTCTCACCGGTCCCGTTGCTGGTGGCATTGTTTGCGGCGCTGCTGGTACGTGGAGTGGCAAAACGCAGCAATCGGTTGCCGTTCGCTTGCACGCTCGTGTTGGTATTCCTCGGCTACAGTGGCCTTGGTATCAGCCTGTGGCCGAACATCGTGCCGCACACCATTTCGATCGTGGCTGCGTCGGCGCCACCGCAGAGCCAGGGTTTCGCACTGGTCGGCGCATTGGTGATCATTCCCGTGATCCTGATGTATACCGCGTGGTCGTACTACGTGTTCCGCGGCAAGGTATTGCATGGGGAGGGCTATCACTGATGCAGAGCGAACGGAACGTGCAGCGGCCGGGCAGGTTACGCCGATTGTTGTGGTTCGTGGCGATCTGGGTGGTTAGCGTGTTGGCACTGGGTATTGTGGCGGGGGGGATGCGGTTGCTCATGCGCGCGGCCGGCATGAGCAATTAAAAGCCATTGGATTTTTCGTTATTGCTGCGTAGCCAGTCGTCCCAGTGTCGCCATCGCTTGTTCGGCACGTTCATCCCACGGATGGCCGTAATTCAAGCGGAGGTAATTGGTGAATTCTTGTCGTGCAGAGAACATCGGGCCCGGTGCCACACTAATACCCAGTGACAGTGCCTGCCGGTGCAGTGCCAGCGCATCAACACCTTCCGGCAGCTCCAGCCAAAGAAAATAACCGCCATCAGGTTTTGTGGCGCGTGTGCCGGATGGGAAATGCCGTAGTACCGCTTCCAGCATCGCAGCCTGCTGCATCGACAGTGCGTGTCGCAACTGCTTTAGATGACGATCATATCCCCCTTTGGCCAGATACTCGGCAATGGCTTCCTGTGCAGGTGCCGAGGCGGATAGCGAGGTAGTCAGCTTTTCGCGAATCACCGCTTTTGTGTAGCGGCCTGGCGCTACCCAGCCAACCCGGTAGCCGGGCGCCAACGATTTTGAGAATGATGAACAATGCATGACAATGCCTTTTGTATCAAAGGCCTTGGCTGGCATCGGTCGTTTATTGCCAAAATACAGTTCACCATAGACATCGTCTTCGATCAGGGGGACGTCATGTCGTGCGAGCAACTCGACCAGTTCCTGTTTTTTCGCGTCCGGCATCAAGCTTCCCATCGGATTCTGAAAGTTGGTCATCAGCCAGCAAGCTTTCGGGCGATGCCGTTCCAGCGCAGTAGCTAACGCACCAAGATCCATTCCCTCACGTGGATGCGTCGATACTTCAATTGCTTGTAAACCCACACGTTCCAATGCTTGTAGTGCGGCATAGAAGGTGGGGGACTCGACGATGACGGCGTCCCCGGGGCGTGCTACTGCCATCAGGCAGAGATTCAACGCCTCCAATGCACCATTCGTGATAACTATCTCCTCGGTTGGCACATGGATGCCGTCCACGAGATAACGCAACACGATCTGTCGACGTAGATTGGGATTGCCCGGCGTCATGTCATCGATGATGTCCCATGGATCCATCCGCAAGAGCGATGACGACATTATTCGGCCCAGACGATGCCATGGGAACAGTGCCGGACTGGGGAAGGCTGAGCCAAAGGGGACTACATCACGTACCTTGACCGAATCGAGGACATCAAACACCAGGCGGCTGACATCCACCGTCGTCGATTCGACGTCATCGCGTGCGACGAGTTGTGGTTCCGGTGGTAGTTCTCGAAGCCCGGCCTTAACGTAATAACCGGAGCGTTCCCGCGCCTCGATTAACCCTTGGTTTTCAAGGAGGTAGTAAGCCTGGAAGACGGTTGACGGGCTGACGCGTCGGCTGAGGCTCGTTTGCCGTACGGAAGCCAGTCGGTCGCCGCGCTTGAGAATGCCGGACTGAATCGATTGCGTGATTTCGTCGGCGAGCGCTTCATATCGTTTGATCATGAGGATCCGGTTATGGGCATGCTGATCGTGGCAGTGTAACGTCATCTGGCACGATTGAGGTACAACGACAGGCGCCGGGTGTACGTTGAGAAAATACTAAACTCGGCAATGCGGCTTAGATGCCTCGGTCATCGCGCAGTACCAAGGTATCGAAACCGCTACGGCGCAAGTAATGCAACTGACTTTTCTGGACATCTCCGATCGCGCGTAATTCTCCTTTCCATTTGTAGCGGATACGTAGCAGGTGGCCGAGGCTGTAGCAACGACCGTCACGAAATGTCGGAAAATCAATAGCGATCAGATCAAGGTCATCCAACCACGGAAAAGTCTCGATATCGTCATCGGGTGAAATCCATACGGCGCGTACCTGACGACGTAGTGTGACATCAAAGGTCGATAACGCTGTGAACGGGACGATGATCTGTGCGTTGCATTGAGCCAGACTATCCCTGCAGCGCGTCGCATCACGTTCAATAACCCAGGGATCGGCGACGATGGTTGGCAAGCCATCGTTCAACCGTAGGACAGTGGACGTGGCAGGTACGGGTATGGCGGTGTTACGCGGCATGTTTACGCGTTTTGGTCGTGGTTTCTGGATTGACGGCCTGTACGGCTTCCCAGACAGCGTCATGAAAACGTGGATCAAGTTCTGTCAACGGCAGCCGATATCCTTCGCGGATCAGGCCCAGTTGCGCCAACACCCACTTGACCGGAATCGGATTGGCCTCAATGAACAACGCCCGACTGATGGGAGCAAGAAGGCCATCCATCTTGTGCATCAATGCGACGTTGCCTTCCATGGCCGCATCGCATAATGCACGCATTAATGCCGGAAAAATGTTGGCGGTCACCGAGATGTTGCCGCGCGCGCCTGCCATCATCAGCGCGGAAGCCGTTGCGTCGTCACCGCTGTAGACTGCGAATGACTGTGGCAGGTCGCGCAGTAGCATGAGTCCTCGCGCGATATTGCCGGTGGCATCCTTGACGCCAATGATGCCTGGTACAGAAGACAGCCGTAGTACCGTCTGATGTTCGAGATCTGCTACCGTGCGACCCGGAACGTTGTAAAGGATCAGCGGCAGATCGACCGTTTCGGCGATTTTCCGATAGTGTCGATACAGCCCTTCCTGGCTCGGTTTGTTGTAGTAGGGAACGACAGACAGGCTGGCATCGGCACCAATCTGTTTGGCATATTCGGTGAGTTCGATTGCCTCTGCCGTCGAATTGGCACCTGTGCCGGCGATGACAGGTATTCGGCCAGCTACTTGATTCACCGCGATGCGAATGAGTTCGCAGTGTTCTTCAATGCTCAGTGTCGCTGATTCGCCAGTCGTGCCGGCAACAACGATGCCGTTCGTACCATCGGCAATGTGCCAGTCGATTAGTTGCTGGAAGACGGCGGAATCCAATGTGCCGTCCGGATGCATTGGAGTGATCAATGCAACCAGACTGCCACGGATCGGCGGATTGCCGCCTTCCGGCAGCTGGGAGTCAGGCAAATCATTTGATTTCATGTTTGATTATCGGATATCGATGAATACGCCGGAATGGGTACGCCAGACGACCAATGTAAGCCGCTATGGCTAGTCAGAATAGAAGCAGTTTCTAGTAAATTAACGTAACAGATTGCGATAGTCATCGACGGGTTTAACCTTAAAAGTATTTAAGGTTTTTCTCAGTAATAGATCTGCTTCTTCTATTTGTGCGTTTGATACGATTAGCGCAGGCAAGATACGAATGACATTTTTTCCGGCAACCAGCAACAGAAGGCCGTGCGTTTCCGCGCAGCGGACTAGTTCCTGCGCGCATCCGTGATAGGCGTCGGTTAACACCATGCCTAGCATTAGTCCACTTCCACGTACTTCGGAAAAGATATGCGGATAATCGCCAGTGATTTTTTGTAGCGTTCTTCTCAACATTGAAGAGGCTACATCGATCCTAGCCAGGAACTCCGCCGAGTTGACGACGTTGAGGACTGCACTGGCGACAGCAGTGGCCAGTGGATTTCCACCAAAGGTACATCCATGGCTGCCCGGTTGAAATGCGGTCGCCACATGATTGGTAGTGATCATTGCGGCAACGGGGAACCCGTTACCTAATGCTTTTGCCATCGTTAATATATCTGGCGTAACACCCAGCTTCATGTAGGAAAAGAGAGAGCCCGTACGTCCTATACCGGTTTGCACTTCGTCGAAAATAAGAAGTGCGTTATAGCGATTGCAGCATGCGCGTAATGTCTGAAGAAATTCGACAGTGGCAGGAAGAACTCCGCTTTCACCCTGAATGGTTTCCACGACAATGGCACAAACATCGTCCGTCATGGCATCGCGCACTGCGTTGCAGTCGTTGAACGGAACATGATCAATCATCTTGGGAAACGGGCCGAATCCTGTCCGGTACTGCCGTTGTCCACCCACTGATACCGAAAACAACGTGCGCCCATGAAACGAATTGATGCACGAAATGATGCGTGATTTTCCTGCTCCGAACTTGAGAAATGCATGTTTGCGCGCTAGTTTGAAAGCGGCTTCATTGGCTTCGGCGCCAGAGTTGCAGAAGAAGACGCGATCCGCGAATGTCGAGTCAACAATCGTGCGTGCGAGGGCCAATGCCTGTTCACTGGTATAACCATTGCCGATGTGCCATAGGTCAGCGGCTTGTGCGTTCAGCGCAGCCACAACAGCAGGATGACCATGCCCCAGGCTGGTGACGCCAATACCCGAAGTAAGGTCCAGATATCGCCGACCAGTCCGATCCCACACGTCCAGCCCAAGTGCTTTACGGGGAATCATCGGACTGGGAGCGTAGGTGGATATCATGACTTCATCAAACGTTTTACGATTGATGAAGCGTAAGTCTCGTAGAGAGATATCCAATTGTTCCATTTTTTTCATCGCGTATATGGGCGTAGGAAATTGATCATCGGTGAAGTAAAGATAAAAAAAGATGCGTGTGAATATCAACGCAAACTCTTTTTTGCCTTATCGATGGAAATTCGGCCTGCTTATCGTAGAACTGCCCATGTTTTCATTACAGAAGCAGTAACGAGAAAAAAACCATATCAAGTTTCGTAGTGCCGGAACTGCAAACGATTTCTGTACATATGACAGAACGATTGATTTGATGTTTTTTTAATAATGCGTGTCTTGTTAAGGAAAATCTGATCTGTATTATTTTTCTACAACTGATCCTTTTTTAGGTCGGCCGACGCCTTCAGACTGAAAGCGAAAGGAATGGAAACGAAATTTCCATATCAACGGCCATAAAAAATGTATCGATATGATGAGTATGACGCGCGACTTGTCGCCGAAAGGGTCAACGAATTCCGCGATCAGGTAGAACGCCGAATTACAGGTGAATTAAGTGAAGAGGAATTTCTTCCCTTGCGATTGCAGAATGGGTTGTACATGCAAAAGCATGCATACATGCTGCGAGTGGCAATTCCTTACGGTGTACTGTCTTCGAATCAGTTACGGATGCTGGCGTATATCGCACGTACCTACGATCGGGGTTATGGACATTTCACCACGCGGCAAAATATCCAATATAACTGGATCGCTCTTGAAAAAGCGCCTGATATTCTGCGTGACCTTGCATCGGTGGAAATGCATGCGATCCAAACTTCAGGAAACTGTGTTCGCAATATTACGACAGAACAATTTGCGGGCGTCGCTGCAGATGAAATTCTGGATCCGCGGCCGTTAGCGGAATTGTTGCGTCAATGGTCTACCTTGAATCCTGAATTCGCCTTTCTTCCACGGAAATTCAAGATTGCGTTGTCGGCATCCTCCGAAGATCGTGCAGCAGTGCGAATGCATGATGTCGGGATTTATCTTCATCAAAATGCCAACGGAGAAAAAGTCCTGCGTGTTTTTGCCGGCGGAGGTCTGGGACGTACGCCTATTCTGAGTTCGCTAATTCGTGAAGAATTGCCATGGGAGCACATGCTGTCATACATCGAGGCTATCCTTCGTGTTTATAACCGTTACGGACGTCGAGACAATAAATACAAGGCGCGTATCAAGATATTGGTCAAGGCCCTAGGTGCGGACGTATTTGCCGCCGAAGTGGAAGAGGAGTGGGCGCATCTGAAGAACGGCCCTTCAACGCTGACTGAGCAGGAGTATGAACGTGTTGCCGGCTTTTTCGTGTCGGGACATTATGAAGTGGATGCGGAAACTGTCTCGAACGTGGAGAAACATGTTGAGGACAAGCGATTCATGCAGTGGTGCAAACGTAATGTTCGCGACCACAAGAGGAGCGGCTATGCCTCGGTGACGTTATCGACAAAACCCGGTGCTGCGTCGCCTCCAGGAGATGTCACTGCCGACCAGATGGAACGAGTTGCTTTATGGGCGGAACAATTCGGATTTGGGGAAATTCGCGTGTCCCATGAACAGAATCTGATTTTGCCGGATGTGCGTCAATGTGATTTGTATGCATTGTGGAATCTGGCAGTCAAGGCGGGTCTGGCTACTCCCAATCGGGGATTGTTGACCGATATGATTGCTTGCCCGGGAGGCGATTATTGTTCTTTGGCGAACGCCAGATCGTTACCGATTGCCAAGTCGATTGCGGAGTATTTTGAAAATCTCGACTTTATTAACGACTTGGGTGATCTATCGTTAAATATCTCAGGTTGTATTAATGCTTGCGGTCATCACCATATGGGCAATATCGGTATTCTTGGCGTCGATAAGGATGGGGAAGAGTGGTATCAGGTAACGATTGGTGGCGCGCAGGGTAACCAGTCTGCGTTGGGGAAAGTTATCGGCCCCTCGTTCAGAGCGGAACAAATGCCTGCTGTGATAGGGCGTCTGGTGAATACTTTTGTTGAACAACGCATACATGAAGAGCCTTTTATCGATACATTAAATCGAATCGGCATGGAGCCATTCAAGCTCGGTGTATATGGAAATCAGGCGGCGTGATGAGCATGGGATTTGAACGGGAATTGATCCGAATCGTTGATGGCACGCCGATGATTGAGGCGGATGAATGGACGGTGATTCGGGACGTTGATGCGACTGCACTTGAAGCCGTCGCGTTATCAAAGCTGATCGTGCCCTTTTGTGTACTGAGTAATATGTCTGATGCACAGCGTATGCAGGTCCGTGCGGTGTGGATCTCCCCCGACGATGATTTCGAATCATCGATGGACTGGATCGAGAAAATGGAGATCCTCGCCATTGATTTCCCCTCATTTCGTGATGGACGCGGATACAGCACGGCTTATCTATTACGTAAGCGCTATGGCTGGAAAAAAGAGTTGCGCGCAGTAGGAGATGTTCTGCGAGACCAGCTCAACTACATGAGGCGTTGCGGGTTTGACGTCTTAGTCTTGCGTGCCGATAAAGACATACGAGCTGCGCTAAAAAGCTTCAACCATTATTCGGTACAGTACCAGGGGGGTGTTGACGAGCCTCTTCCGCTTTTCAGGCGACGCGATCTTTCGGAATGAGAGATCGCTCCAATCTGGGTTGATTCATTACGAATATCCCGGATATTTCGTGACGAAGATCAGACGAAGTCAGACATTGCCGGTGTGCCGTTCTTCGAGAGGCTGGACGTCGGTGTTTTCGATACAAATCAACACTAAACCGGGTCAATTTTCGGCGCAATTTAACATCCATTCCCTAGGATTTATCAGTTCAGACTTTTTTCAAGATGCTCGCTTGAACTGTTGCAAATCCTCGCGTCATTAATCATCAGCAGGCCTCCCAAAAGAAGTTTTATTCCATGCACTGCAGAAAAATTTTACATACATGCCAGGTTGAAGATTTTTCGTCTTGATTTCTAAACATGGCCAGTCTGCTTCTGTGGTTTATCTTATTTTTTAGACTTATAAGACGAGATGCATTTCAGAATTGTTCCCAATCTTGTCCAACGGTTGGTGCGGTTGCCAATCGACGGAAAGGAGGAGTATTGATGGCTGTCGCACGTGATGTATTTTTCAATGCCTTCGGCATGTTTTTTATGGACGAACTTTTCTCTTTTACAGAAATGGCACGGGAACCACTTTGCTTTTCCAGTTTGAATATGCTCACCATTTGCGCCAGATTGGCGGCCTGATCCTGCAATGATTCGGCCGCAGCTGCCGCCTGTTCGACCAGAGCTGCATTTTGCTGGGTGACCTGATCCATCTGGCCGATGGCCTGATTCACCTGTTCGATGCCGGCGCTTTGCTCCTGGCTGGCGGCCATGATTTCCGACATCACGTCGGTGACGCGTTTGACGCTCTCTACCACTTCACTCATCGTCGCGCCTGCCTGCGTCACCAGCTTGCTACCGGTCCCTACTTTTTCGACAGAGTCGTTGATCAGCAGCTTGATTTCTTTTGCGGCATTGGCAGAACGGTGCGCGAGATTGCGTACTTCCGTCGCCACCACGGCAAAACCGCGTCCCTGTTCACCGGCACGCGCCGCTTCCACTGCGGCATTCAACGCAAGGATGTTGGTCTGGAATGCGATGCTGTCGATGACGCCGATGATGTCCACGATTTTCTTCGCCGAGTCATCGATGGAACCCATGGTGTCGACTACCTGTGCCACGACGTCGCCGCCCTTGAGAGCGACGTCGGCGGCGGACATTGCCATTTGATTGGCCTGGCGTGCATTCTCCACATTCTGTCTGACGGTGGATGTGAGCTCTTCCATCGACGATGCGGTTTCTTCCAGCGAGCTGGCCTGCTCTTCGGTACGCGACGACAGGTCGAGATTGCCTGCTGCGATCTGGCTGGATGCGGTGGCAATGGTCTCGGTACCTTGTCTGACATTGCCGACGATGGAAATCAAACTATCACGCATGGTTTTCATCGCAAAAAGCAGGCTGGTACTGTCGTTAGGTTTGACATGGATCGTGCCGGTCAAATTACCTTCTGCAATTTGCGAAGCGATATCTGCTGCGTAAGCAGGTTCGCCACCCAACTGCCTGGTAAGGCTGCGTGTGATCAGAACACCCAATGCAATGCCGGACGCGATGCTGAGCAGGACTAGCAGCAGCATGCGAGTCCGACTGGATTCATAGAGCGCCGTGGTTTCGTCCGCAGCCGCCTTGGCACGCACTTCTTTTCGCTGGGCCAGTTCGCTCAGGACTTCGTCCAGCACATTTGCATGCGCACGAGTAAGTTCCAAAACCTTCGACAGCTCCTCATTGCGGTCCTGCAGTTTTTCCCTGGATGCCAGTTCGAGTCCTTTCCACAGTTGTGTTTCGTATTCGACGGAAACGGCGGCGTACCGGGCAAACAGCTCGTGAGCCTTGGATGTGGAGAACAATGGTTTGGCTTTTTCCAGATTTGTGTTCGTTTCTGCAATGTATTTCTTGATGTTGTTCAGGTTGTTGGCACGCTCTTCATCGGTGGTGGCGAGCAAAAAGTTGCCGCGTGCCCGACCAACGTAGATCAGGTTGATGTTCGCTTCCTTGATATGGGAAAGCCCGACTAGTTCTCTGTTGTACATGTCGTCGGCCATGTCATCGATCTTGCCCATGTCGAGAATGCCGATGCCTGCGACGCTGGCGCCCAATACCGTGACGCATATAAAAGCGGTGATCAGCTTGACGCCTACTTTCATGTTCTTGAACATTTTTATTCCTTTACTGTGGTTTTAAGATCGCTATCGTCAATGCGATCGCGTCCTGTTGTTTTTATTTGCTGCTTGCCTCGAAATGCATATGCGTCATGCGGCGATGCTTGCTTCAACTACGGTTACGTCTTCTGCGGAAATGATGCGATCGATATCGAGCAGGACAAGTCGATATTCATCCATACTGACTCGGCCGGTAATGCAATCGGCGTTAAAAATTGAATCGAATATCGGTACTTTCTGAATATCGTCCGACGAAATATTTTTGATGTCGGCAACCCCATCGGTAACGACGCCGATCAGGCGGCCGCCGATGCCTAGAATCGCGATAACGGTAAGTTGGTCGTACTGTGGCGTAGCAACGCCGTATTTGATTCGCAGATCGATTACCGGCACTGTTGACCCTTATGCAGATATCACACCGACAACTTGGTTGAGATCGTCGATAACGCGGACCAGGTGTTGAATACCAAGCAGCATCTTTACCTTGCCGAGGTCGATGCCATAGGTCTCCCTGCCAAGCGAAAAAACAAACACGTCGAGCGAGACGGCGGCAAGGCTGTTTTGATGTTCGATGAATGCCTCTATGTAAACAATGTTGTCGGAATTCTTCATTTTTATTTTCGTTATCAATACCTGGAATCTAAAAAATCAATTTCTGAATGATTAGACCAAGCGACATCACTACAAATATTGATGTACATCAAACTAGTTGCTGCATTCCTTTGCGGTGTGGCAAAAGGAGACGGCGGAATATGGTTGTTCTGCCATCTTTCCACGCCGGATGCGCATCTTTTTGATCCAACGCAAAGCCGACCGTCTTGAATCCGGTCATATTCCGATGCGTACAGCAAGCGATCGCAATCCGGTTCGAAGCACCAATGGACCGGATTGCGGCTATCTGCTTTTGCCGCAGTGATGAAAGGAAGGAAGACCGTGCTGGAATCGATATTTCCGTTATTGAAGCTAAAAGGTAAATCGTTGCTGCCCATTGTTCAGGGCGGCATGGGCGTCGGCGTATCGGCTCATCGGCTGGCTGGCAGCGTCGCCGGTTTGGGCGCGGTGGGTACCATCTCCAGCGTCGATCTGCGTCGGCATCATGAAGACTTGATGGTGTTGACCGGGCGTTCGCGCGACAAGGACTTGATCAACCGGGTGAATCTGGTTGCGCTCGATCGCGAGATTCGCGCTGCGAAACAGATCGCCAACGGACAGGGCATGATTGCCGTCAACATCATGCGGGCGGTGGCCGAATATGCCGCCTACGTGCGGCAGTCCTGTGAAAGCGGTGCGGACGCGATTGTGGTCGGTGCCGGGTTGCCGTTCGATTTGCCGGACCTGACAGCCGGCTTTCCCGATGTTGCATTGATTCCGGTGTTGTCGGATGCGCGTGGCATTGCACTGGTGCTGAAAAAATGGATGCGCAAGAATCGTTTGCCGGATGCGATCGTAATCGAGAATCCGCGGTACGCAGCAGGTCATCTGGGCGCATCCAGAATCGAGGACGTCGACGATGAACACTTTGCCTATTCCGTCGTGCTGGAAGAAACCTTTGCCGTGTTTGAGCAACTTGGTATCGCACGCGAACGCATTCCGCTGATCGTCGCCGGCGGTATCAATAGCCATGAGCAGATGCGGGCATTGTGCACAATGGGTGCAAGCGCGGTGCAACTGGGCACGCCGTTTGCGGTGTCCGAAGAGGGCGATGCGCATATCAACTTCAAGAAAATCCTGACGCAGGCGAAGCCGGAAGATATCGTGACCTTCATGAGTGTGGCAGGATTGCCGGCGCGAGCGGTACGGACACCGTGGCTGAACAACTATCTCGACAAGGAAGCCAAGCTGCAAGGCAAGGCGTGTCAGAAGGAATGCACGGTCGGGTTCGATTGCCTGCAGCAATGCGGACTGCGCGACGGTATCAGCAAGTCGGGGCAATTCTGCATCGATACGCAGCTGGCGTTTGCGTTGAAGGGCGATACCAGACGCGGATTGTTCTTTCGTGGATCAGAAAGCCTGCCTTTCGGTGAGGCGATCCGTCCGGTGCGCGAGCTGGTCGAATATTTTCTGACCGGTGTGCGTCCTGTGTTGGCGTGACCCAAACGGTTTTCATCGCAAATAACCGTCCGACAACCGCTGTATTTTTGATGCAAGTCAAAGCGAAGCAGATTGGACATTCATACACTGCAGGCTGCCCGGGTCTGATTTCCATTCCCGAAACAATGAGCAGCCGGAGTGAAAAATGGTGTTCAAGACATCGGTATCGGTCGTTCCAGCAGTTGATTTCGACGTACAGCTCATCAGAAAGCTGAGTCGGTCGGGGCCGCGTTATACCTCTTATCCGACCGCTGATCGTTTCACGGACGGTTTCGGCTATCGCGACTATCTGCAGGCGGTAGCGGGTCTGCGTACGCACGGCAGCAAGAATCCGTTATCGCTATATGTGCACATCCCGTTCTGCGACACGATCTGCTTTTACTGCGGCTGCAACAAGATCGTCACCAAAAATCACGACAAGGCAGCAACTTATCTCGGCTACCTGAAGCGCGAGATCGAGATGCAGGGGCAGCTTTTTTCCGGCATGAATGCGGTCGAGCAGTTGCATTTTGGGGGTGGCACGCCGACCTATCTTTCTGACACACAAATGAACGATCTGATGGCGCATTTGCGGCGCTGCTTCCGCTTTGCGTCTGACGAGGTTGGCGAATATTCGATTGAAGTCGATCCGCGTTCGGTGACGCCGGAGCGGATAACCAATCTTCGTCGCCAGGGATTCAACCGGATCAGTCTGGGCGTGCAGGATTTCGATGCCGACGTACAAAAGGCCGTCAATCGCATCCAGCCGGAAGAGCAGACACTGGCGGTGATCCAGGCAGCGCGCGACGCCGGTTACCGTTCGATCAGCATCGACCTGATCTACGGCCTGCCGCGACAGAGTGCGGTGACGATGGCCCAAACTCTGACCAAGGTAATTCAGGCGAATCCGGATCGCATTGCGGTCTACAACTATGCGCATCTGCCGCACCTGTTCAAATCGCAGCGTCAAATCGTGGAATCCGAATTGCCGGACAGCGAAACCAGACTCGACATGCTGGCGCTATGCATCAGTCGCCTGACGGCCGCCGGTTATGTATATATCGGCATGGACCATTTCGCCAAGCCGGATGACGATCTTGCCATCGCACAGCAGCAAGGGCGCTTGCATCGAAATTTTCAAGGCTATTCAACGCACGCAGAATCCGATCTGGTGTCGTGCGGCGTATCGGCTATCAGCGCGGTCGGCATGACCTATAGCCAGAACCTGAAAACGCTGGACGCCTACTACGATCGCATCGATCAGAACGAGTTGCCGGTTGCGCGTGGCATCAAGCTGAATATGGATGACGCGTTGCGACGTTTGATCATCCAGACGCTGATGTGCAATTTTGAACTGTCGATCGACTCGATCGAGCAGGCGTATCCGATTACCTTCACCGAATATTTTTCAGCCGAGCTGAATACACTGCGCGAGCTGGAGCAAGAAGGCCTGCTTGTGATCGGCAAGGAATGGCTCAGCGTGACCGCCAGGGGAAGACTGCTGATTCGCAATATCTGCATGGCATTCGATCGTTATCTGAAGACGGCCGAGCCGGTCCGTTATTCGAAAACGATTTGACATGAAACTTCCATGAGCAGCCTCAATCTCCTGCCGATCTTTTTTATCGGACTGCTTGGAAGCGTGCATTGCGTGGGCATGTGCGGCGGGATCGTTGCCGCTTTTTCGGTTGCACCGCAGAAGCGGCCGTTCCCGGTTGCGGTCGTCGCTGCATCGAGTGCGATGGTATCCGCAGCGCTTTCGGACAACGTCGATACGATGGCGCGCGTCCTTGCCTATAACACCGGACGGATTGCGAGTTACGCTGCGGCAGGCGCGATCATGGGCGGACTCAGCGGCGGCGTATTTGCCTTGGCAAAAATTTCGGCTTTGCAAACGATTGCCTACTTGCTGGCCAATCTGATGCTGGTTGTATTGGGCCTGTATCTAATGGATGCATGGCGCGGCTTGGCAAAATTGGAAAACATCGGACAACGGATCTGGCGGCGTGTGCAGCCGTTGACCATCTGGCTATTACCGATCGACAGCAAATTGAAAATACTAGGGCTCGGCGTGCTGTGGGGATGGCTGCCGTGCGGCATGGTGTACAGCGTGTTGCTGACGGCGCTGCTGAGCGGATCGGCAGTATCCGGGGCGAGTGTGATGCTGGCATTCGGTCTGGGCACGTTGCCAACTTTGTTGATGATGGGTTTGTTCGGTGCGCAGATACGCAACTGGATGCAGCGCCCGTTCGTCAGGCTTGCGTGCGGGTTGATGATTCTGTCATTTGGTTTGTTCGGATTGATGCGGGTTGCCTACGGGCCGTCGATGCATTGGTTCGATTCGTTTTGTATTTCTCCCGTCTCGACCGGAGGCCGCCCATGAACCTGGTGCCGGGTGTGATTCGCCGGACCTCGGCTGCGGTCTGCGAAGTAATGTTGCCGCCGATCGAAAGTTTGGCAGCAACTTGTTTTCATTGCGGCCTGCCGGTGCCGTCCGAATCGCGCTGGTTTGCATTAATCGACGATATCGCGCAGCCGATGTGCTGTCCGGGATGCGAGGCAGTTGCAGAAAGCATTATCGCCAGCGGTTTTGCGGACTACTACCGCACTCGCACAGGTTTTGCCGCAACCGGACGCCAGCAATTGATTCCGGCGCGACTTCAGTTATACGACACCGACGCAAGCCTGCAACGCGACGGCACCGATGCCGAAACCGTCGAAGCGATGTTTTCGGTGGAAGACATTCGCTGCGCCGCTTGCGTATGGTTGATCGAGCGTCAGATCGGCCGTCTTCCTGGCGTTAAACAGGCCGACATGAACGTCGCTACGCAACGACTGCACGTCGTGTGGCAATCGGGCGCGTGCAAGCCGAGCGACATCCTGAAAGCGCTGGGCGATATCGGCTACCTGGCCTATCCCTATGATGCGATCCGGCACAGCGGGCAACTGGAGCGCGCGAGGAAGACCTTGTTTCGTCAACTGTTTGTCGCCGGCTTGTCGATGATGCAGGTGATGATGTATGCGCTGCCGGTCTATCTGGCGACAGACGGCACGATGGATCGCGACATGACGGGGTTGATGCGCTGGGCCGGTTTGTTGCTAACCTTGCCGACGGTTGCCTATTCCGCGCTGCCTTTTTTCAAAGGCGCGTGGCTCAGCGTCAAACATCGATTACCGGGAATGGATGTGCCGGTGGCGCTCGGCATTGCCGCCGCATTTGGCGCGAGCGTGATGACGACGCTGAACGGACAAGGTGACGTGTATTTCGATTCCGTCACGATGTTCATCTTCCTGCTGCTGTGCAGCCGCTATCTGGAACTTCTGGCGCGCCGCAAGGCAGCGTCGGCACTCGATAATTTGCAGCATGCGATGCCGGCTTCGGCCTGGCGCATGAGCGATTATCCGGCGACGCAGGAAGCCGAACTGGTTGGTGCCGGGGAACTGATAGCGGGAGATGTCCTGTTGGTCAAACCGGGCGAACCCATTCCCGTTGACGGTGTGGTGACCGACGGCAGCACGGCAGTCGATCTGTCGTTGCTGACCGGCGAAAGTACATTGCAATATTGCAGCGCCGGCGCGACGTTGCCGGGCGGTGCAATCAATGCGACGCAGATGATCGTGATGCGCGCGACGCATTCTGTGCGCGACAGTACCTTGTCGACGCTGGTCAAATTGATTGAGCGCGCAGGGCAAGCCAAACCGGCAATCGCAGCCTGGGCCGACAAGGTCGCTGCATGGTTTGTCGTCGCGTTGCTCGGTTTATCGATAGTCGTATTTTTTGCATGGCAATGGCTGGATCCGTCGCGAGCGTGGCCGATCGCGATTGCGGTACTGGTGGTGTCGTGCCCTTGTGCGTTGTCGCTGGCGACGCCGACTGCACTGGCGGCGGCGACCAACAGACTGGTGCGGCAAGGGATACTGATCGTCAAACCGCACGTGCTGGAAACCATGCATCGCGCAACGCACATCGTGTTCGACAAGACCGGCACCCTCACTGTCGGCAAGCCGGTGCTTCGTCAGATCGGACAGTTAGGAAGCAAGAGCGCTGATGAATGTCTGCAGATTGCCGCCGCGCTTGAAGCGGCAAGTGCGCATCCGTTGAGCAGCGCTTTTGTAAATGCTGTGCGTGAACTTGTCATAACGTCGGCTCCGGTTGTCGCAGGCAGCGTGCTGCATGTGAATGGTCAAGGGCTGGAAGGAACGGTCAGTGGCATTCGTTATCGTCTGGGTAATGCTGCCTTTGTAAAGTCGCTGACCGGTTTGCCGATTGTCGAAGAAGCGATGACGGAAGTGACATCGGTTTATCTCGGCATCGAAGGTGCATGGCTGGCACGTTTCGATCTGGCCGATGCATTGCGTGAAGACGCACAGCAAATCGTGCGCCATTTTCAAACCGGCGGCAGACAGGTGATTTTGCTGAGCGGCGACCGGCAGGCGATTGCACAACGTGTTGCCGACGAGCTTGGCATCAAGGTGGCTGTCGGCGATTGTTTGCCGGAACAAAAACTCGCCTACGTGCAGGATCTGCAACGCAGCGGTGCCATCGTTGCGATGATCGGCGATGGCATCAACGACGCTGCGGTATTGCGCGCGGCGAATGTGTCATTTGCAATGGGAAGCGGCACTGCACTGGCGCAGATGAATGCCGATTGCGTGTTGTGGTCGGTGCGACTGTCGTCACTGACTGACGCAGATCAAACCGCCTCGATGACGCTGTCCATCATTCGACAAAATCTGGTCTGGGCCACGCTGTACAACATGCTCGCGATCCCCGCTGCGGCGCTCGGCTGGCTCAATCCATGGCTGTCGGGAATCGGCATGTCCGTCAGTTCCGCTGTCGTGGTGCTGAATGCCATGCGCTTGCTGCGCCTGCCCAAGGTCCAGCAGCAAACCGAACAGAAAATTGCGGCGCCAATGCCGACAAATTTTTAACCAACGGCCGCCATCATGGAAGCCCTCTTTCTGCTTGTACCGCTCAGCATCATCATCGTGTTCTTTGCGCTGTGGCTGTTCTTCGGCATGTCCGACAGCGGACAGTTTAATGACATGGTCGGTCCTGCATTGCGCATCCTTAACGACGACGATCGCGGCGGCGCCGCACAGCAATCGTCTGGCATTGATCCGTTGATTGATGTCGCGACCAAACATTAACTTTCTTGAAAAAAACAAATGAAGAATCTGGAAAAAATGTCGCTTGCGTTATTACGCAAGGATTACAGCAGGGCCACTTTGCTGGAGACGGATGTCGCCCCTGATCCGGTCGCGCAGTTTTCCAAATGGATCGACGAAGCCAGCATGGCGCAGTTGCCGGAACCGAATGCGATGAGCGTGGCAACTGTAGGAGAAAACGGCCGGCCGTCTTCGCGCATCTTGCTGTTGAAGGAATTCGATCAACGTGGATTCACGTGGTTTACCAATTACCAAAGCCGCAAGGGCCAGGACCTGCATCACAATCCTTACGCAGCGGTGCTGTTCCACTGGACAGAACTCGAACGCCAGGTACGCATAGAGGGACGGGTCGAGCGCGTATCGGCAGAAGAAAGCGAAATGTATTTTCGCAGCCGGCCGTTGAATAGCCGTCTTGGCGCCAATGCATCGCAACAGAGCATGCCGATAGAAAAACGCGAACTGCTCGACAGGCGTTTTACCGAAGCGCAAATCACCTTCGGAGAGTGGCCGCCACGACCGGCACATTGGGGCGGCTACCGGCTGGTACCCGACCTGATGGAATTCTGGCAGGGTCGACCATCCCGCATGCATGACCGCATCGTGTATGCGCGCCAGCCTGATAACGCGTGGAAAATCAGCCGCCTGCAGCCTTAATCCGCATGGTCGCCGTCGGCAGGGCGCTGCGGCGCGCCTTTCAGCGAGCGCAGCGCAAAACTGACGTCGTCAAGAATCGGCATCAGCGCGACGATGAACAGGGCCAGTGAAAACGGCAGCACGGTGGAGAATCCAAGGTATTTGAAACCTACTGCGCCTATGATGCCGCCGGTGAAAAACATGGACAGGATCGCGATCTGGATTGTGACTTTTTCCCATCTTGCATGGACATGACCCTGCATGTGCCGCTGGCGTCCGCGATTCCAGTACAGCATTCTGCCGAGTTCGATGCCGAGGTCGGTGACGACGCCGGTCATGTGCGTGGTGCGGATTTCCGCATTGGACATTTTTGACATGATGGCATTTTGCAAGCCCATGATGAAGCAAAGCAGCAGCGCGGCAAGCGGAGCCGTGATTGCGACATAAGCATCGAGATTGGCGCCGAGCAGACCGAACAGCAGAAGCAGCATCGCTTCGACCACCAGCGATAACGCATATTCGCTTTTCAAATCGCGATGCCTGGCCCAGTTGATCATGATGGCGGTGGCGGCTGCGCCGCCGAGAAACGAACAGAGCAGGCCGACAGCTCCAATGACCAGCAGCCCATCGCCGAGCACAATATTGTCTGCAATCGATGAAACGATCCCGCTCATGTGAGAGGTGTATTGATGCACGGCGAGAAAACCGCCGGCATTCACCGCGCCTGCGATCAGCGCCAGAAAGGCGCCCAGCTGCTGGTTGGCACGCAAGGTCCGGTGGCGGCCACAAAGGTTTCTCAGATAATCCATGGACATGTCGATATTCCAGATTGGTATTGCGGCAAATGATGTTGATATTACGACCATGAGACAAATGTCGCCACGGTTTCCTTGCGCATCGTTTTCGCCACCCTAGGGAAAACTGTCGGTTCCAGCATCGGCGTCGTGCATTGAATCAACCTAATTTGATTCACATCAATATCGACCCTTGCTGTCCTCGGTAAGCTCGCTCTCATCATCATTGCAGGACTCATGGAGAGAACGAGTGGACACCGCGCTTAATTACAATTACAAGATCGTCAAGCAGTTCACGATTGCGACCGTCGTCTGGGGCGTGATCGGCATGCTGGCTGGCGTATTCATCGCCGCCCAGCTTGCATGGCCGGCGCTGAACTTCGATACGTCGTGGCTAACCTACGGACGACTGCGACCGCTGCATACCAATGCCGTGATTTTTGCGTTCGGCATTTGCGGATTATTTGCCACTTCCTATTACGTTGTGCAGCGAACCTGTCAGGTGCGATTGTTCAGCGACAAACTGGCCGCTTTTACATTCTGGGGCTGGCAGCTGGTGCTGGTTTCTGCCGCTATTACATTGCCGATGGGTCTGACTCGCGGCAAGGAATATGCCGAGCTGGAATGGCCGATCACGATCCTGATCGCAGTGGTGTGGATTGCCTATGCGGTCGTGTTCTTCGGCACGCTGATCAAGCGCAAGGTCAAGCATATCTATGTCGCCAACTGGTTCTTCGGCGCGTACATCATCGCCGTCACTCTGCTGCATGTGGTCAACGGCGCGTCGATGCCGGCCTCGATGTGGAAATCGTATTCCGCCTATTCCGGCGTGCAGGACGCCATGATCCAGTGGTGGTACGGCCATAACGCAGTCGGCTTCATCCTGACTGCCGGTTATCTCGGCATGGTTTATTACTTCATTCCGAAACAGGCCGAACGTCCGGTGTATTCGTATCGCTTGTCGATCGTGCATTTCTGGGCGCTGATCTTTACCTACATGTGGGCCGGTCCGCATCATTTGCACTACACCGCGTTGCCGGACTGGACGCAGTCGATCGGCATGGTGTTCTCGCTGATCCTGCTGGCACCGTCGTGGGGCGGCATGATCAACGGCATGATGACCCTGTCCGGCGCATGGCACAAACTGCGCTCGGATCCCATCCTCAAGTTCATGATCGTCTCGCTGTCGTTCTACGGCATGGCCACGTTCGAAGGTCCGATGATGTCGATCAAGACCGTCAATTCACTTTCGCATTACACCGATTGGGGCATTGCCCACGTCCATGGCGGCGCATTGGGCTGGGTCGGTTTCATCACGATGGGTTCGATCTACTACCTGATTCCGCGTCTGTCCGGCAAGAAGGAAATGTGGAGCACGCAACTGATCGACATGCACTTCTGGGTCGCGACGATCGGCATCGTGCTGTACATCGCCGCGATGTGGATTGCCGGCGTGATGCAAGGACTGATGTGGCGCGCGGTGAATGCCGACGGCACGCTGACCTACACCTTCGTCGAAAGCGTGAAGGCAACCTATCCGTACTACGTGATCCGATTTACCGGCGGTCTGCTGTACCTGTCCGGCATGTTGCTGATGGCTTACAACACATTCATGACGATGCGCGACGGTACTGCAGTCGATGCACGCATCCCGTCACTGTCAACTGCACACGTCTGATCGAAAGAGCCAAATGAAATTTTCACATGAATGGATTGAAAAGAATCCCTGGTTGCTGATCGGACTGGTGTTGCTGGTCATCAGCGTGGGCGGGCTGGTCGAGATCGTGCCTTTGTTTTTTCAAAAATCGACGACCGAACCGATCTCCGGATTGAAACCGTATTCACCACTGCGCCTGGTTGGCCGCGACATCTATGTGCGCGAGGGTTGCTACAACTGTCACTCGCAAATGATCCGTCCGTTTCGCGCGGAGACAGAGCGTTACGGTCATTACTCTGTTGCCGGCGAGTTTGTCTACGACCGTCCGTTCCAGTGGGGTTCCAAGCGTACCGGTCCGGATCTGGCGCGTGTCGGTGGTCGCTATAGCGACGAGTGGCATCGCACGCATTTGAATAATCCGCGCGACGTTGTGCCGGAATCCAACATGCCGAATTATCCGTGGCTGGCGACCACCAAGCTGGTGCCGCAGGACGTGGTGCCGAAGATGCGCGCATTGCGTCGCCTGAACGTGCCCTATACCGAACAGGAAATCAACGCCGCGCCGCTGGAACTGCTTAACAAGACCGAACAGGATGCATTGATCGCCTACCTGCAAGGACTGGGCACCCTGATCAAGTCGAGGAATTAATCATGACAACCGAACATATGTTGATCGATCCAAGCAGCGCAATGACCGTGATCAGTTTCGTCACCTTCATCGGCATTCTGTGGTGGACCTTCGGCCTCAAGCGCAGCCAGGACTTCGACGCTGCCGCGATGCTGCCGTTCGCCGACGAAACTGAATCAGAGCAGGCGACGCCGGAAAGAAATGTTCATCATGGCTGATTTCACGAATGGTTTTTGGGACATCTACATCGGTGTATTGACGCTACTCGGCATCGTCGGTTGCGGTGTGTTGTTGTGGGCGCAATCCAGATACAAGGTACCGGCCGACATTGTGCCGAGCAAGGACGATTTGCAGGGCGTCGGTACTACCGGTCATGTGTGGGACGGCGATCTGACCGAGCTGAATACACCGATGCCGCGCTGGTGGATGTGGCTGTTCTTCCTGACGATCGTGTTCAGCCTCGCTTATCTATTCCTCTATCCGGGATTGGGCAGTTACGCCGGCAAGCTGGGCTGGAAATCATCTGGCGCTTATCAGGAAGAATTGAAAAGAGCGGATGCCGATTACGGTCCGTTGTTTGCCAAATACCAGCAGCAGGATATCAAAACCGTAGCCGCCGATCCACAGGCGCATGCCATCGGCGAACGATTGTTTCTGACCTACTGCGCACAGTGCCATGGCTCCGATGCGCGCGGCAACAAGGGATTTCCGAATCTGACCGATAACGACTGGTTGTACGGCGGTGCCCCCGATGTCATCAAGACGACCATCCTGCACGGTCGCAATGGACAGATGCCGTCAATGGCAGCAGCGCTGGGCTCGGAAAAAGATGTGGAAAACGTTGCGCATTATGTTGCCAGTCTGTCCGGTTCGACCACGGATCCGATCAAGGTTGTATTCGGCAAGTCCAAGTTCGGTGCCTGTATGGCATGTCACGGCGCAGATGCCAAAGGCAACAAGGCGTTGGGCGCACCTAACCTGACCGACAAAGTATGGCTGTATGGCGGCAGTGTGGAAACCATCATGGAAACCATCCGCAAGGGACGCAACAATACGATGCCGGCATTCGAGGATTTCCTTGGCGATGCCAAGGCGCACATACTAGCTGCCTACGTGTGGAGTTTGTCGAACGACCCCGCCGGCGTCGCCGGTAAGTGATCACCGTGCACAACACGTAAACAAAAATGAAAAACGCGCTTCCCGAGATTTCGGTCATCAGCATGTACGCCGCGCGCGAGGAGATTCATCCTCGTGAAGTGAAGGGGCGTTATGCGACCTTGCGCTGGTTATGCGTGTGGCTGACGCAGCTGATGTACTACGGATTGCCGTGGTTAAACTGGAATGGCCGACAGGCGGTGCTGTTCGATCTCGGCGCACGCAAGTTCTACATTTTCGGCATCGTACTGTGGCCGCAGGATTTTATTTATCTGGCGGTGCTGTTGATTATCTGCGCGTACGCGTTGTTTCTGTTTACCGCAATGGCAGGACGAGTCTGGTGCGGCTTTGCCTGTCCGCAAACGGTTTACACCGAACTGTTCATGTGGATGGAACGCAGGATCGAAGGCTCGCGTAGCGCCAGATTGCGCCTGGCCAAACAACCGTGGTCGCCGGAAAAACTCGGCAAGAAGATGCTCAAGCACGGCGCATGGGGCGCCGTTGCGTTGTGGACGGGTTTCACCTTTGTCGGCTATTTCACGCCGGTGGCCTCGCTGATGCACAAGATCGTCGGCATGCAGCTAGGGCCGTGGGAATCGTTCTGGATTCTCTTCTATTCATTCGCCACCTACGGCAATGCCGGCTGGATGCGCGAGCAGGTCTGCAAGTATATGTGCCCGTACGCACGTTTTCAGAGTTCGATGTTCGACAAGGACACACTGATCATTACCTACGATCGTGCACGCGGTGAACCGCGCGGTGCGCTCGGCAAGAAAAGCGACACGGCGATCGAAGCGACGGGCGACTGCATCGACTGTTCGATGTGCGTGCAGGTGTGTCCGACCGGCATCGATATCCGTAACGGACTACAGTACGAATGCATCGGTTGCGCCGCGTGCGTGGATGCCTGCAATTCGGTCATGCAAAAAATCAGCGCACCGATCGGCCTGATCCGTTACTCGACCGAACATGCCTTGGCGGACGGCTTGTCGCTGGCGCAACTGCGGCGCCGTGTGTTCCGGCCACGGGTGTTGCTGTATACCGCGTTGCTGGCGACGATCGTGGCGGTCTTCTGCAGCTCGTTGTTTATGCGCACACCGCTCAAGCTGGACGTGATTCGCGATCGCGGTTCCATGGGGCGCGAGGTTGAGGATGGCGCAATTGAAAACGTCTATCGCTTGCAGATCATGAACACCGACGAGATACCGCATCGGTTCAAGATTGTCGTTTCCGGTCTGGAGTCGATTTCCCTCGCGGCTTCCGATGAAGTGGCTGTGGAAGGTACGACATCGCACATATTGCCGGTAAGGGTCCGTGTTGCGCATGGTATTGGCGCGCCCGGTTCAAACAAGATTACTTTTCAACTGCAATCTCTTGACGACACAAGCTTGCAGGTCAGAGAAAGTGCCGTATTTATTGTGCCGCGGTAGCGGCCGGAGAAAATCATGCCTGTCGTTCCCCCGCTCAATGCGCAAATGCCTGAAGGTGTCTGGTACAAGCAACGGTGGCCGTGGCTCCTGATGCTGGGGCCGGCGATTGTGATCGTCGCTGGTGTCGTTACCACATACCTTGCCTTTACTTCGGTGGACGCGTTAGTTGTCGATGACTACTATAAAGAAGGGAAGGCTATTAACCAGGATCTGCGGCGCGATCGGAAGGCGACGCAACTCGGTTTGGCGATGACTCTGGATTATGACGCTGCGTCGGGCCGATTGAATGGCAAGTTGCAGGCCAACGATGTTCCGGTTGCTGCCAAAATAAAAATCAGCCTGATGCATCCGACTCTGCCGGAAAAAGACATCAAGCTGGAAACTAAAACGGGTTCCGACGGAGTTTTTTCCGTCGAATTACCCATGCTGGAACGAGCGCGCTGGCAGGTACTGGTGGAAAGCAATTCGCATGAATGGCGCTTGATGCGAATGTGGAAATGGCCAGAACAAATGTCGATTGGAATCAACGCTGATAAGCCCTCCCCAGTTTGATCATTCGGCAAAATTCATGAGTAATCCGAACCCGCCGGGTCGTCAGTATTCGATAGCAAATGCAAGGCTTTCAGTAAAGAAGGCTTTGCAGGCCGTTCGGCCTGCTGCAGCTTTCCAATTGCTTCTGCTATCGATGGTTTTTCTCGCGATAGAGAAAATTTGTCGGTGTATTGCGCGATATCAGTAAGCGACGCAAGGTGGAGCAAGATTTAAGACAAGACAACGAAATGCTGGAGCAGCGCGTGGCAGAGCGCACGCTGGCGTTAAGTCAGGAGATTGAATGGCGAAAAAAATTCGAAGAGCAATTACAAAAACTTGCGTCGTCGGATGCGCTTAGCAAGGCGTGTAACCGACGCGAATTCGATCGCTTGCTATCAATCGAGTTTGAGCGTGCGCATCGCTACGCGTCACCACTGTCCATCATCATGTTTGATATCGACTGCTTCAAAAAAATCAACGACAGCTATGGGCACCTGGCCGGCGATACGGTGATCGTTGAGCTAACCGAGATTGCAGCGAGAGAAAAAAGGCAATCCGACATCCTTGCGCGCTGGGGCGGCGATGAATTCACGCTGCTGATTCCCGGTGTCAGTAAAGAAGGTGCGTGCATTCTGGCGGAGAAAGTGCGTGCGCAGATCGAACGTCACAATTTCACCCGGGTGGGGAAAATCACCTGCAGCTTTGGTGTGGCCGGCAATGCAAGCGCGTCCGGCGTTGAAGATTTGATGCTTCAGGTGGATGCCATGTTGTACAAGGCAAAGGCCAGCGGAAGGAACTGTGTGTGCAGCGAATGAAAGCTACCACCGACATCATGCGGCAAGATCTTTTACGCGCCGGCCATTTTTTTCGTGCTGCAAGGATCGGTTCCGGCGGCGATCGCTCTCAATTCAACGATGTCCAGCAGCTTGACGTCTCTTTTATCGACTTCCAGCAAGCCCTGTTTTTTGAAGCGCGAAAGCAGCCGGCTGATGCTCTCGATCGTCAAGCCGAGATAGTTGCCGATATCTTCGCGCGACATGCGTAACACCAGACTGGTCGATGAATAGCCTCTTGCTGCATAACGTGAAGCAAGATTGACCAGGAATGCAGCAAAACGCTGTTCGGCCCGCATGTTCCCTAATAACAGCATCACGTTCTGTTCACGCGTGATTTCCTGACTCATGATCCGATGAAACTGCCGCAGAAGACTCGGCACTTTTCCGAACAGTTCTTCCAGACTGGCGAACGGAATTTCGCACACTTCGCTGTCTTCCAGTGCTACTGCTTCGCAATGATGGCGATCGGTGCTGATGGCATCCATGCCCAGCAGTTCGCCGGCCATCTGAAAACCGGTGATTTGCTGCTCGCCACTTGAATTGATTTGGTAGGTTTTGAAATGACCGTATCGAATCGCGTATAAATTTTTGAATGGATCATCCATTCGATACAGAGTCTTGTCGCGTGCAACGCGCTGACGGCGTCCAATGATCTGGTCGAGAAGATTGATGTCGATATCGTCGAGGCCCATTGGAAGACATAGCTGATGCATGCTGCAGTTTGCGCAGCCTGCCTTCAATCCATGCAAAGACATATCGACAATAGGTTGAATCATGGGGTCGTCCGTTCAGGTTGCGTCATCAGGTATTGCATACAAATCGATGTTGCGAAAAGTGGCATTGTCAGCCGCCGAGGTGATCCTTGGCGCATGAAAATTATCCCTGCTATCCATTTCGCAATGCTCGCAAACAATATTGTAGATGGCAGACCGCGAAAGAGGCGATGCTTTTTGTTGTTTTGCCGGCGTTGCGTGAAGAAGAGTTTGCCTTGCGTTTGATTAACATCAAAACCTCCATCGTACGTCCGGCGTAATGTTGATGCATTCATCAACAACAGGGAATCGTCGTGAAAAAAACTGCAATCGCAATCGCTTTATGTTCGTTGGCAATCATCAGCTCGCAGGCCTCTGCGCAACAGGTGCAGGAAGGACCATGGCTGGTACGCCTGCGCGCCGTACATCTCAATCCATCCGATCATTCCGATCTGATTGGCGGTGTCGGCGCATCCGATCGCCTGACGGTTAATTCGAAGACGATTCCGGATCTTGATATTTCCTATTTCTTCACGCCTAACTGGGCGACCGAACTGGTGCTGACGTATCCGCAAAAACAAAAAGTTGCACTGGACGGCAACAACATCGGCAGTTTCAAGCATTTGCCGCCAACTTTGACGCTGCAATATCACTTCATGCCGGACCAGCAATTCAGTCCTTACCTCGGCACGGGTGTCAACTACACGCGCATTAGCAGCGTCAAGCTGCTCGGTGGTGCAGCAAAACTTGAAAGCAGCAGCACCGGGCTGGCATTGCAAGCAGGTTTCGACTACAAGATCGACAAAAAATGGTCGCTCAACTTTGACGTCAAGAAGATTCAAATCAGCAGCGATGTGATCACCGCATCCGGAAAAATCAGCAATGTGCAGATCGATCCGTGGCTGATCGGTGTCGGTGTCGGCTATCGCTTTTAACTTACGAGTCGCACGTCGTTATGCTGATGACTACTTATGCAGATATCAGCCTAACGATGTGTCACCGGGAAGACGTCGCCATCTGATGAGTCATGGATAGGGAGCTTCCTTTTCCCTGATCAGTGAAGCAGCGCCGTACCCATCGTGAGTTCTTTCAGCACCGGGAAATCAAGCAATTCGATTTCGCGGTTGTTGACGTTGATCAGGCCCTGTTTCTTGAAGCGCGACAGGAGTCGGCTGATGCTCTCGATGGTCAGGCCAAGATAATTGCCCATGTCTTCGCGCGACATGCGCAACTGGAATTTGCTCGAAGAATAACCACGTGCCTTGTAGCGTGAAGACAGATTCATCAGCAATGCGGCAAAACGCTGCTCTGCGCGCATGTTTCCCAGCATCAGCATCGTGCCCTGATCGCGTGTAATTTCCTGGCTCATCATGCGGTGGAAGTGCCGCAGCAATACAGGAATCGCGGTGAACAGATCCTGCAGTCTCGCAAACGGGATTTCGCATACTTCGCTGTCTTCCAGTGCTACCGCATAGCAGTTGTGGCGATCGGTGCTGATGGCGTCGAGGCCCAGCAACTCGCCGGTCATCTGGAATCCGGTGATTTGTTCCGCACCGTCGGCGCTTACCTGATGGGTCTTGAAGTGGCCGACGCGGATTGCATACAGATTCGTAAATGTATCGCCGATGCGGTACAGGCTGGTGCCGCGTAATATGCGCCGCCGATTGCCGATGATGCCGTCCAGTTGATCGATGTCGCCATCCGCCAGACCGACCGGCAGGCAAATCTTGTGCAGACTGCATGCAGAACACCCGCTCGGCGCACGTAACGGCAACGATGCGTGCACGCTGGAGGCAACGGATCTGTCTAGTTGTATGGTGGGCATGATGACTGTCTCGCACAAGGATGTATCGATAAGCGTATCGGCAACGGCTTTACCGGACTGTTACCCAGTATCCACAAAGCATTTGTTGCGCGATGTCAGCGATGGAACGAGAGTTTTGTAATGGATTCCCGGACAAAATCGTGTCGGGGATCCCCTACACAGTTGTGGCCAGACGATGTTGCACGTCATGCATGATTGTTTTATTGAGGCTGAATCGGAATGACAAGCGTCTCGTGTGAATGAGAGCTTGAATAGCGTGACGCGCGTCTGCTACGGAAGGAGGTGGCTTGCGAGATCTTGCGGGAAAGAATTGCGGTTCGAACGATGGTTCGATAAAAGATCCTGTCTTACATCAGGAGACCATTCTCCACCGCATAGCGGGTTAGTTCAGCATTGCTGCTGATTCCCATTTTTTCCATGATGCGAGTGCGATAGGTAGTGACAGTATGCGGACTCAGATGCAGGGTCTCCGCGATCTTGACCAGACTTTCACCGGCGGCGATACGTTTCAATACTTCGAGCTCACGGTTTGACAGCGCTTCATGCGATGCGGCTGTTGCGGTCGTGCCGCCGACCATGTCCGCAAGCTTTTCCATCAGCGCGGTACTGACATGCTTGCGGCCGCTGGCAGCCTTGCGTACTGCCGTGATCAGCGCCTCAGCCGGGCTGTCTTTGGTCAGATAACCTGCCGCGCCGAGTTTCAGTGCACGCATTGCGTAGATCTCTTCTGAATAGGTACTCAGGATCAGCACGGCAAGCTTGGGCTTTTCTGCACGCAGCAGTTTCAGCAAATCGAGGCCGTTTTTATCGGGCATGGCGATATCGACCAGGGCAACGTCGAAGTCTTGTTCGCGCACCAGCTGCAGCGCCTGCTGCGCAGTTGCTGCCTCGCCCTGTACGCGGATGTCGCTCACTTCTCCCAGCATCAGGCGCACGCCGTTGCGCACGATTGCATGGTCATCCACCAGCAAGACTCTGATTGTTTTATTCGACATTGCTGTTCTCCAGTGGCAAGCGCAGCATGACCATACTGCCGCGTCCGGACTGTCCGGTGATGGTCAGTTCGCCGCCAAAATAACGCGCCCGTTCGTGCATGCCGACAATTCCCCATGAGGCACCGTCCGGCGCGACACCTGTTGCGATCCCTTTGCCATTATCTTCAACCTGCAACACCAGAAACCGATCCTGCAGACTGACGCGAACTGTCACTTGCGATGCCTGCGCATGGCGAATGACATTGGTCAGCGCCTCCTGAACAATCCGGAACAGCATGGTACTGATATCCGGATCGATGTCGATCATCGCTGCATCTGCATCGATGCTGCAGATGCATGCGACGCCGGATCTTTTGCTGATCTGCTCCGTATGCCATTCAAGCGCGGCCCACACGCCGAGCTGATCCAGCACGCTCGGGCGCAGATCGGTGATGACCTTGCGCACCGCCTGGAATCCGGTATCGGCGAGTTGCATCGCCTCCGTCAATAATGGGTCGGGTGCGGCGCCGGTGCGCACCGATCGTCCGAGATATACCGACACATTCGCCTTGATGCCGGTCAGCAGCCCACCGAGTTCGTCATGAATTTCCTGCGCGATGCGCTTGCGTTCGGCTTCCTTGATGTTTTCCTGATGTGCGGCAAGTTGCCGTAGTTCGGCTTGCGATTGCCGCAATGCTTGTTCAGCCATTTTGTTTTGCGTGATGTCGACCAGTATTCCCTGCAGAAACAGCTTGTTGCCGGATTCATCTGTCACTGCTTTGGCCTGATCCCTGAACCATAAGATGTCGCCGGAGCGTGTCAGCAGACGATATACCAGCCGCATCGGATTGCCGGTGCGGCGATTTTCTTCAATCGCGGCGATGGTCGATGCGCGATCATCGTGATGAATCTGCCGGGCATGCAGCGCCGGATCGGCCAGCCATTCTTCCGGTGAAAACCCGAGCAACTGTATTTGCGGGCTGATATAGAGCGGTGTGCGACTGACGTCGAGCGCCACGATGTAAGTAATCGCTTCAATCTGTTCGACCAGTGAACGAAACTTGGCTTCTGCCTGACGCTTTGCATCATCGAGTTGCTGTTCACGCAGCATGCGTTGTATTGCAGCGCACAGCAATTCAAGATACTGCCCGTCGATGTCCTTACCCAGATAATCCCGCGCACCGCATTTCATTGCGGCCGCTGCCACGACGGCACTGTCGGCGCCGGTCAGCAGCATGACGGGGATCTGTACGTCGCCGGAAGCGTCGGTCAGCGCCGCCAGGAATTCCAGGCCGTTCATATCGGGCAGGTTGTAGTCCAGCAGAATGCAGTCGGGTTTTTCCGTCGCCGCCAGTTCCAGCCCTTGTCTGCCGGTTTCTGCTTCCAGCAACGTAAAGTTGCAGCCGGGATCCTTCGATATCGCGCGTCGGCATGCGAGGCGATCGACGATGTCGTCCTCGACGATCAATACGCGAATATGCGGTTTGTTCATGCGTGTCTGCGGGCGGATGTTGGTTGACTCAAGGCATTTCGCTGATGGTCCAGTAACGATCGATCGAGCGTATGACTTCCACGAATTGTCGATAGTCGACCGGCTTGGTCATGTAGCCGGCTACGCCGAGATTGAAGCTGTTCAACTTGTCTTGTTGCTCTTCCGATGTAGTCAGCACGATGACCGGATAACGGCGCAGATCATTATCTGACTTGATGACTTTGAGGAACTCCAGACCGTTCATGACCGGCATGTTTAGATCGAGCAGGATGATGCAGGGTTTTTCCTTGCCGGGATCGCGCAGATAAGCGAGTGCGTCTTCGCCGTTTTCCAGATTCACGACCGGATTGACGACATTGATTTCCTTCAATGCTCGCTTTACCGTCATCACATCGACCTGATCGTCCTCTACCAGCAGCAATGGCTTGGTCGAAATTTTCATGTCTCTTCCCTGTTCTTATATTGACGGACATCGTTTCGGGGGAAGGTGAAGCTAAAATTCGTGCCGGCACCGATGCGTGATTCCAGCCACACCTCGCCGCCGTACATTTCAATGATTTTCTTCACCAGCGCAAGGCCGACACCGGTGCTTTCGATGCGGTCGCGCGGCGCCAGTGTTTGAAACAGCTGGAAGATCCGTTCAAAGTGACGTTCTTCGATGCCCGGACCATTGTCGTTCACGGTGAACTTCCAGTGATTTTCCTCGGCGCTGCAGCCGATGCTGATTTTGCCTTCCGGCTTGTCCATGTACTTGATGGCATTCGATATCAGATTCTGGAAAACCTGCTGGATGCGCGTCGGTTCCACTTTTATCGTCGGCAGCGTGCCATTGATGCTGACCTGGATATGGGCCGGCGGCGCCAGCAGATCGATGACGTCGTGCACAAGGGCGTTTAGTTCCACCGAAACTGGCGTTTCCTTGACGCGACCCACGCGCGAGTATTGCAATATGCCGTCGATCAGCGCGCCCATGCGATGGACGCGGCTGATCAGCAACCGCATGTGATCTTTGCCTTCTGCGTCGAATTTTTCTGTGTAGTCGGTGGAAAGCCAGTCAGCGAGCGCGCCGATCGCGCGTAACGGCGCCTTCAGGTCGTGCGATACGACATAGGCAAAGTTGGTCAGTTCTTCATTGGCTTCGGCAATTTCCTGCAGCAGCCGGGCGTGCTGCTCTTCCGCAAATTTGCGTTCGCTGATGTCGCGCACCATGCCGGTAAACATGCGTCGATCGGGGAAATGCATTTCCGCAACGGACAGATCCATCGGGAAGACGCTGCCATCTTTTCGCAATCCGATGACCTCGCGTCCGCTGCCGATGATTCTCTTTTCGCCGGTTTGCCTGTAACGCGACAGGTAACCGTCATGCATTTCGCGATAGGGAGAAGGCATCAGCATCGAGACATTTTTGCCCGCCACTTCCGCCTCGGCATAACCGAACAGGCGCTGCGCGGCGGGATTGAAGCGTTCGATGATGCCGTGCTCGTCGATGGTCACGATGGCATCCACTGCCGTGTCGAAAATGGCGCGCATGCGCGCTTCGCTTTCCAGTAGTGCCGCTTCTGCCTGCTTGCGTCTTGTGATGTCATGGATCGTTGCCATGACCAGACGCACGCCTTGTTCTGTTTCCAGTGGAGAAAGACTGACTTCTACCGGGAATTCCGTGTCGTCCTTGCGTTTGCCGAACAGTTCGATGCCGGAACCCATGTTGCGGGCGCGGGACTGCGCAAAATAATTCGTTCGATGCGAAACATGCGCGCCATGAAATCTCTTGGGCAGCAACGTTTCGATCGGCTGATCGATCAGTTCCTCGGCGCTATAGCCAAAGAGCTGCAGTACCGGCCCATTGGCAAGAATAATGTGTCCGTCCTGATCCGTGATCAGCATCGCATCGGTAGCCGAGTTCAACAACCATCCCAGACTTTGCTCTTCCAGAATTTTCTGAATCCTTGCTTTCATCTCGTCTCGGTGGATGCGTTAACGTTAAGGGGGGCGAACTTGCCCGGAAGATAGGTTGTACAGGTTGAAAACCTTCTCGGCAGCAGCAGATCATAACTTGAATGCCTCTCGTGATAAAAAGAAAAAATTGCGCGAGGCGGCAGCCATCGCAGGAACTGATTCCTTTCATGCTCGTGTCTCAAAAAAGAACTGCAGGGACAGGTTAACCGCTACGCATAAATTTGATTCACATCAATATCGAGGAAAACGGGAAGGGTATAAAGAAGCTAGGGCATGAACACGAAAAGAAAATTGTGGGCCTTAGTTTTGTTAACCAACCTGTTATTCACGGAGAATTCTAATGACCAATCGTCGCCAATTTATCGTTCAACTAAGCATGACTGGCGCTGCACTGATAGCCGGCCATGCGATGGCGCAAAGTAGCATGGTCGTCGAGACCGAGCCGCAACCGATGGCATTGGGTTACAAAGCGGATGCCAGCAAGGTCGACAAGAAAAAATTTCCTAAATTTGCAGATGGTCAAAAATGCGAAGGATGTGCCTTGTATCAAGGTAAAGTCACGGATGCCAGCGGAAGTTGTGCATTATTTCCGGGTAAGAAAGTGGCTGGAAAAGGGTGGTGCAGTGCGTGGTCAAGGAAAGGCTGAGAGCGATGATTCTCTGGAAGAGGCAAAAGATCGTGCATCTGCTCGAGTGAAACAACATAACTGCGCTACTGGACCGAGTTATGCGTGAATTAGGTTCGCATTCGTATCCTTAGAGGGATTTAATTATGATGCATTGTTCTAAAAGCATCTTTTGCCTAGCGTATAGTTTGCGCTGGTCAACGCTCGAAGCGGCCCTCAAAGGATCATTCAATGCATGGCGCTCCACTGCATAGAAGGTTGCATCGCTGAGAGACTTTAAATCCCGAGGTAGGGTGCCGGGATCACCACTACGATACTTGTAGCCAGACGATCATTGGTGCGTGTGTTCACGACGTATAACATTCGGCATAAGCAGCATGGTTAGGCTTGCCGGGACTTGTCCGCTCGATGGATGGGTTAGTGCGCATCACGGCTCTGCAATGAAGTTCAGGAGTGACTCGCCCAGAGGAGACGTTCTGCTTTTAGCAAGACCACTTCCTGACATAGTGACGTTGAGTCCTTCCGTGTTGACCAGTCCGCGAAGGTAGAGGTCTTTCCAAAGTTGCTCGTACAAGGTTCTCTGGCCTTGCAAGACAGGAATGTTGAACACGTGGCCAAGGCCTCCCATGCTCATTCCCGCAGTTGGCATCGATGCTTGGGCGAAGGCGAGTACCCGAAGATGCATTTCGGAGAACTCGTCAATGAATGAGAGAAGAAGGTGTTGGATGGTCTCTCTGGCCCCTCGCCCTTTTGCAAAACGACGGCATGCGGCGGATAAAGAAGTGCCAATATCATCCGCGCCTGGCTGCTTCGATCAGTGCAATGTCAATCTTCCGCATTTGCATCATCGCGTCAAATGAGCGCTTGGCAGCGGCACGGTCCGGATCATTGATCGCATCTGTCAGCGCGCGCGGTGTAATTTGCCACGATAGGCCCCACCTATCTTTACACCAGCCGCAGGCACTCTCTTGACCGCCATTGCTGACGATTGCGTTTCATAAACGGTCAGTTTCGGCTTGGTCGTCGGTCGCGACCTGAAAGGAAAATGCTTCGTTGTGCTTAAACACCGAGCCACCGTTTAATCCTAGGCAAGGGATGCCCATGACAGTGAACTCGACCGTCAGCACGTCGCCTTGTTTGCCCGATGGATAATCACCAGGTGCGCGATTAATCCTGCCCACCGTGCTGTCCGAAAATGTCTTTGCATAGAATTCAGCAGCTTCCAAGGCACTGCCGTCGTACCACAGACAAATCGTGTTTTTGGGAATCATATTCACTCTCCGTTATTGGCTGTTATTGGCGGTTATTTGCGATTCTAATTGGTACCTCAAGTTCGCGAGGCAGGAGGTCGAATAAGTCAGTAAGGACATTATGTCCTAGGGCTTTATGTCCAATGTTAATCGCTGTTTGCTTAACCTAGAATAAACCGACTCCGATTGAGATGTCATGCGGCATTCTGAGGGTGTGCTCCTCACGATAGATATTGTCAAGTAATAGCCTGGAAATACTCAAAATGATGGATTGGACCCCTATAGTCTTCGTTACGTTCAAGGTTCTCGTGCTCGGCATTGGCATGTTCTTCGCCATCAAGTGGCATTATGATCAAGGGAAGAAGGAGAAGGAGATGGACAAGCGCGCAGTGCTACGCGCGGGCGCCAAGGTGGCCGCAGTCTTCGTGCTATCGCTCCTGGGCCTGGGGCTCTTCACTTTCGTCCTTGTCAGGATGCTCCATTTGAACTTGAACTATCCATGATGGCAAAGAATAGTCGGCCGATATCCATTGATGCGGCAGCAATTCCCGATGCGGCTATGGCAAACGGTACGGAAATTGGTTTCCGCTACGATGCGGAAGGTCGTTCGGATTATCTGAACCACACCGCATCGATTCGGGCGAAGTGGGCGTTCTGATTAATTGGACGTGAAATGAAACGTGAAGTGAAAAAGGCGATCTCATGGTCGCTTTTTTTTTACACCTCCGAGAGGCTGCTTCCGGCCGATAGCGGACAGGTAATCACCGCTGCGTTTTACACGAAATATTGTGGTGCGCTGGCGATGCGAAGATGCGGCGAATTTTGGATGCAAATGGGCGGTTACTTTGGCTTGCGGCTGAATGTTTACTTTTATGCGAATACTCAATCAGCCATCCATTGGAAATTCTGGAATCGGAAAGATGAGTTAGTCTGGAATGCTTTCAAAATATTCGACCAGTCGATCCAACCTTAAAGGCTTGGTCATTGTCATATCCTGGCAGGCACTATTCGGTAGATGCGGGGTACCAGTCATCAAGACGAATGGAATGTTTTCAAACCGATGATCTTTTTTGATTTTCTCGCAAAGTTCTACACCATCCATATTCGGCATTAAATAGTCGGACAAGATTACAGATGGTGGATCGTTCAAAAGCACATTCCAACCTTCCACCCCATCGCGCGCACGTTTGGCAGTAAATCCTTGCGCTTCGAAATACATCACAAGCAAGTCCAAGGCATCCAGATTGTCTTCAACGATAAGAACGGTTTTTCGCATATGGCCTCCTGTTATAGGCACATACAAAGTATCGTTTCCGAGAAAAGCTGACTATCAGCGGAGATTACATCTTGTTGTAAGAAAATAAATTAAACAGGATGAGTGCAATACATGAATCTTTAGCAGAGAAGCACAAGTGTGTGATGACGCTGCTGTCCGTTCAACGAAAAATATCGTCTTAATACAGTCTCAAACTAACAAACAATGATGTTGACGTACGGCAGAGAGAAGGCCCGTTATTGAACAAGCGTAAATGCCTCAAAGGTTGGAGCATAAGACGATGAAGCTCATCCAAACTGCGATAGTTAGAGGCTTTATATGTTCAGACCTCGCAAAGTATGCGTTGAATACCGTCTAACGATACTGGCTTGGTAAGGTGGTGATCAATTCGCTCGCATTCAATTCAGGTGATTCGAAGAGAATCGTCGATTGCCCACCAACTCGGCAGCAGTCCGAGAATATGCGGCTGTGCGAAACGGTCATCCATCAAGTGGATCACGCCATGATCCTGTTGTGTGCGAATAACGCGTCCGGCCGCTTGCACAACCTTTTGCATGCCGGGATACAAGTAGGTGTAATCGTAGCCATCGCCAAAGACATCCTGCATTCGTTGCCGCATTTGCTCATTGATTGCATTCACTTGAGGCAGGCCGAGTGTGGCGATGAATGCGCCGATCAAGCGATTGCCTGGCAGATCGATGCCCTCCGCAAATGCACCGCCCAATACGGCAAAGCCGATACCTTTTCCGTTCAATGCGAAACGGCTCAGGAACGTCTTGCGTTCATCCTCGTCCATGCGCCGTGATTGCTGCCAGACCGGAATGTCCGGGTGGCGTTCGACAAACAATCCGCAAATCTTGTTCAGATAATCGAAGCTGCTGAAGAAGGCCAGATAGTTGCCCGCCTGTTGGGCGTACTGTTGCGCGATCAGATCCGCGATGGACGGCAGCGAATGATCGCGATGCTGGTAGCGCGTTGAAATAGTCCGCGCAATATGGACGGATAGTTGCTTTGCCTCGAATGGCGATTCCACATCGATCCATGCAGTATTTTCCGGCAGGCCGAGCGTATCGGCATAGAAATGCCAGGGACTGAGCGTGGCCGAGAACAGCGTGGCCGAATGGGCCGCGATAAAACGCTGCTGCAGGAACGGCGCAGGAATGACGTTGCGCAAACAAAGCAGGGAATCCGTACGGCCGCCCTGCGCCGGACTTTTGGCAATGTCAAACAGGGAATGTTCGCCGAAGGATTCAGCCAGGCGCGAAAAGTGCAAGGCATCAAAGTAAAACCGCTGCAGGTCTTCGTTCAGGCCTGCCGGATTTTCAGCCATGAAATCCGTTATCTCGGTACCCGCCTGCTGCAGGGAAAACAGGAACTTGCTGGAAATGGCGGGATAGACTTGATAATCGTCGCTTTGCTCCTGATGCAATGCGTTCCATTGCCGGTTGACGCGATCGAGCGTTGCCTTGAGCGTCTTCGGTGCCGACTGCCGCGCAAACCGGAAACTGTTCTGGTCCAGTTCAGCGGAATACATCTTGCGCACACGTTCCACCATGTTGTGCGCTTCGTCGACCAGCAGGCTCACGCGCCACTGATTCTCTGTCGTCAGGCTGTAGAGCAGGGCGCTTGTATCAAAATAATAGTTGTAATCGCCGATGACGACGTCGCTCCAGCGCACCAGTTCCTGACTGAGGTAATAGGGGCACACCTGATGTTCCAGCGCGATCTCTCGCAAAGAGGCCTGATCGAGAATCTGTGTATTCACGGCAGCGAGCCGCGCCTGTCCGATGCGATCGTAAAACCCCTTTGCCAACGGACACGACTGACCATGACAGGCCTTGTCGGGATGTTCACAGGATTTATCCCGTGCGACCAGTTCCAGGACGCGCAGCGGCAAATCGGAAGTGCTTTTTCGGATCAGATCGATGGCATCCAGCGCAGGCCTGCGGCCCGATGTTTTTGCCGCCAGAAAAAATATCTTGTCTATCTTCTGCACCGGGCTGGCCTTCAACAAAGGGAAAATGGTGCCTATCGTCTTGCCGATTCCGGTCGATGCCTGCGCCATCAGGCAGCGTCCTGACACGGCGGATTTATAAACCGATTCCGCCAATTGCCGCTGGCCCCGACGGAAATCCGCATGAGGAAAATCCAGCTGCGTCAGTGCTGCGTCACGCGATGCGCGGTGCTGCAATTCCTGATCTGCCCATGCAATGAAGCATTCGCATTGCTGTTCGAAATATTGTTTCAGCGTGTCGGCTGAACAGGTTTCGATTAGAAGCGTTTCCTTTTGCGTCCCGATATCGAAGTAGACCAGCGCTATGTTGATTTCGGACAGTCCACGCGATTGACACAGAAGCCAGCCGTATATCTTCACCTGCGCCCAATGCAGGTGCCGGTGGTTGTCCGGCATCTTTTGCAGATCGCCGCGAAAAGTCTTCACTTCCTCGACGCGATTGAGTCTGGAATCGTATCCATCGGCACGGCCGCGCACGCTCAGGTGCTTGTATTCGCCACTGAGGCTGACTTCGGATTCATAATGCTTTGCGCGACGCGATGCGACAGTTGCGTGGCCGGCCATCCCTTCCAGCGCGGAAGGCGATGGCGTGAAACGCAGGTCGAGGTCTCCCTTCTTTGCGGTGAACTCGCACAGCGCACGGACGGCCACGGTGTAGCTCACGCGGCTTCCTCCAGCCATTGCACATAGCAGACGGCCACCGGCATATCGTGCGCGACGCAATAATCCAGCCAGCGTATCTGGTTGTCCTGCAGGCGATCACCGGGCCCTTTGACTTCCAGCATGCGATAGCGTTTTTCTGCCGGCCAGAACTGGATGAGATCGGGAAAGCCGGAACGATTGGCAGGGATGTCGCGCAGCATGCGTTCAAACCATTTCTTCAGATGCGCCGCCGGCAGGCAATCCAGTGCCAGCTTCAGCAATCCCTCGTCCAGCATGTTCCAGAAAACGAACGGAGACTGAATATCCTGCTTGGCATGGAAGTGATCGAGGATAGTTTGCCGATACCGGCCGCTGTCGAGTTGCGACAGGCATTCCGAGAACAATTCGGCGCGTCGTTGATGGAAATCCGGGCTGTGCAAATCGGCAGGGCCGTGGTGGAAGCGATGAAAGAATGCGCCGGGTAAAGGTGCGAAGATCGCACGCCAGCACAACAGGCCGAACAGCGAATTGATCAACGTGTTTTCGACATACATCACCGGCGTCTGGTCGCAGGAATAATGTGTGCAGACAATGTGCTCGACTGGCGATGGTTGCGCGGGATAGGGCAGGACCAGATCGATACGCTCGACTGCATGGCGTTTGACAGGGTTTGGTTTGGCATGGCCGAGCTTGCGATGAAGGCGCGGCAACATGCGCAGCAAGGCCTGCTGTTCGGCTTCGCTTTCTGGCGCATCGCAGGCAATCTTCGCCAGACTGTACGCCGCATCGATTTCTTCGCAGCGTTCCAGTACGCGGATTTCCCGTAACCGTGCACCGGGATAAGAGCAACGACGATAGATATCGAGGGCGCTTTGCCATTCCGCGCATTGTTCGTATTGCCGGGCGAACCTGAACAGCAGCTTGTTGCGTCGGCCTTCAATCCATGAATTGTCAAATGACGTTGCCGGGATATCGGGCAGGATGTCGTCCAGGTAATCGCCCTGATCGAACCGTTCGCGACATCGGTGCAGGTGCAGGTAATCATCCACATCCTGACGGGAAAGGAAGCCGCGCGACGATGGCGAGAATTCGACCTGCTCGTAACGATAGATGCCCAAATCGGACAGGACAAATTCCGACCAGCTTTGGTGCAGGTTACCGAAGAACATCAGGCGCAGACGTTCGCACCATGCAGTGATACGGACCTGGTATGCGCATTCATCCGCGTGCGCATACCATTCCGAGAATGGCCGTGCTTCCGGGAATTCGTGACGCAGGGTTTCCAGCAATTCGTGTTTTCGCGCAGTCTTCACCTGCGCATTCAGGCGGAATGCGATGGCGATTTCCGGCTTCTTCAGCAAACCGAATATCTCGTCCAGGGTAACGACGGGATCACGCACCAGCCAGCCCTGTTCAATCAAGGGCAACGCCGCCTGATCAATACGACCGATCTCGTCATAGCGAAGTTTGCCAGCGCGAAACAGGGTGCCTTTGCGCATCACCATGCGGACCAGCAATGCACGCGATGCCTGAGGCAACTCATGAAACCGATCGATAAAAGCCCGCTCTTCGCTTGCCAGCAAATCGCTGTAGCGTTGAGTAATCCACTCAAGGACGTGGTGGAAATTGTCCAGGTAATAGAAAGGATTAGGCAGGAGGGCAGACATCGGCAACGGAAGAATGAATACGAGCGGAGCGTTCTCTTATACTGGTTATTTGTACAGTATAGCGTAATCAAATCTCGAACCGGATTCGATTTTGCCCCTTATGTAAGGCTGTAGAAAAAGACAATTGTCTCTCCGGAAAGATTTGAAATAAAAGAAGTGAAAACGCTTTTATACTGTGTTTATATACAGTATATTGATGAGCCCCACCACATTTCCGGAGGCCTCATGGCAGCGGTATCGCCAGCTCCCTTTACCCCAACCATGTTGTCGCTGCCTGATTCGGTCTGGCATGGCGACCAGTTGGGATCGTATCGTTCAACACCCGTGGCAACCGGCTATCGCTCTCTGGACAAGGAGTTGCCTGGCGGAGGCTGGCCGCCGTCCGTATTGGTCGAGCTATTGCTCCCTCATCCCGGCATAGGTGAATTGCGCCTGTTGGCGCCGACCCTTGGACCGCTCACGCAATCGGGCAAGACTGTCATCCTGCTCACGCCGCCGCACATTCCGTTCGCCAGCGCGCTGAACGATCTTGGCATCCGCCTGCAGCATGTCATCCTGATCGACGCGGACAAGTCGACCGACCGCGTCTGGGCTGTGGAGCAGGCGTTGAAGAGTGCGAGTTTCGGTGCGCTGCTGTGCTGGTTGCCGCACGTGCGTACCGATCACATGCGGCGGCTGCAACTGGCCGCAGCCGGTGGCGAAGGATTGAGTTTCGTGTTCCGTCCATTGTCGGCACAGGACCAGTCTTCGCCAGCGCCGCTGCGCATTGTCTGCCGGCCCGCACCGGCAGGTCGTATGTCCGTTGACATCATCAAGCGGCGTGGCCCCGTGCATGCCGCGCCCGTCATCCTGCCGTTGCCGCTTCCCCGCACCTTGGTCAAACCATTGGCGGCGCGCACGGCAATTCCATCTTCTTTCGGGACGCCTTCCCATGCTGTGGATCGCTCTTCACCTGCCGCAATTGCCGCTCGACGTCGCGCTGCGCTCACGGTTTAGATCGGCATCCGGCGAGCCCGATCCGCTCGTCGAGATGCCGGTCGCGATCTGCGAGAACAAACGCGTCGGCTGGTGCAACGCGCATGCCGAAGAGGCAGGCATCCGGCCGGGCATGTCGGAAACCAATGCACATGCACTGGCCGGCAAACTGCAGTCGTTTCCGCGCGATATGGATCAGGAAGCACAGGCCCTGCAGGAAGCGGCGCTATGGGCGTTGCGCTTCACCCCGCATGTCGTGTTGCGGTCATCCGGCCTGCTGATGGAAGTCACTGCCAGCCTGCGTTTGTTCAATGGCCCGCAGTCGATTGCATCGCAATTGCTGTCGGGCCTGAGCGAACTTGGATTGCATGCGCGGCTGGCCGGCACATCGACGGCAACGGGTGCATGGTGGCGCGCGCAATGCGATGAGCTGGATGAAATCTTCGCGGATGATTTGAAACGGGCGCTCGATCCGCTGCCCTTGCATGTGCTGGAAACCGCGCAATCGCATCTCGATACGCTGGACGGTATCGGCTGCCAGTCCATTGGTCAGTTGCGCCGGTTGCCGAGAACAGGGTTGACGCGCCGCTTCGGCAAGGAACTGTTGCGCGAACTCGATCGTGCTTATGGCGACGAAGCGGAAGCGCATCAATGGTTCGAAGCGCCAGACAATTTCGATGCCAAACTCGAACTGCCCGCACGCGTGGAAAGCACGGAGGCGCTGCTGTTCGCTGCACGCCGCCTGTTGCTGCAATTGACCGGCTGGCTGACGGCGCGGCATGCGGCTGCCATCAGCATCACCCTGGCGTTGCATCATGAATCGACCCGGCATCGCGATCATCGCAGCACGCCACTGACGATTGTTCTCGGCATGCCAAGCCGCGATATCGATCATCTGACCTTGCTGCTGCGCGAACGGTTGGCGCTGCTGGAACTGACGGCACCCGTGATCGAGCTGACGCTGAAGGCCGACCGGATTGTGATGCAGGCCGCACCGAATACGGAGTTGTTTCCGACGCCGACTTCCGATGCGGAAAACACAGGACGATTGATAGAACGCCTGCAAAGCCGGCTCGGCCCGGCTGCCGTGCGCCAGCTATCGACGGTTGCCGATCACCGGCCGGAAAAAAGCGTGGCAATGCCCGTCGTCGCCAGCCATCAGGGCAAGCGTCGAATTGCGAAAGAGGAGGGCGCGCTACACAGTGCACCGGCACGGCCGACGTGGTTATTGCAGCAACCTTTGGCCCTCATCACGCGGCAGCACAAACCGTTCTATCAAAGTCCGCTGACATTGCTGACCGGTCCTGAACGCATCGAGTCCGGCTGGTGGGACGATGCGCTGGCTGCACGCGACTATTTCATTGCGCAGAACGACCAGCATCAATTGCTGTGGGTATTCCGTTTGCGGACCATGGGCGACGTGACCGGTTCCGGCTGGTTTCTGCACGGCTTCTTCGGCTGAGCATGAACGGTCATCATGTCGCCTTTTTTACCTGCCTACGCCGAGCTGCATTGCCGCTCCAACTTCACCTTCCTGCAGGGCGCATCCCATCCTGAAGAACTGGTCCGGCGTGCTTGCGATCTCGGTTACGACAGTCTTGCGATCACGGATGAATGTTCATTGGCCGGTGTCGTGCGCGCGCATGTCGAGGCGAAGAAACACAATCTGCATCTGATTATCGGCAGCGATATCACCTTGTCGTGCGGGACAAGGCTGGTTTTTCTGGCGACCAATCGCAACGGCTACGGCAATCTGTCCGAGCTGATCACGCTTGGCCGGCGACGCGCCGCCAAGGGTTTTTATACATTGCATCGCAGCGATCTCGATCCGGCGGAATGTCAGGAACCGGCTTTCGCCCATCTTGCGCGGTTGCCTGACTGTCTTGCCGTCCTGATTCCGCAGCGCGGTTGTTCGCGTGAAGAGATCGCACAGCAAGCCATGTGGCTTGCATGCACCTTTGCCGGTCGGGCATGGATCGCCGCCGAATTGCTGCATTGGTCCGATGACGAATACTGGCTCGACCTGTTGACAGGCATTGCCATCGAAGTGGATTTGCCGTTGGTGGCGATGGGCGATGTGCTGATGCATGTGCGGTCGCGCAAACCATTGCAGGACACCCTGAGCGCGGTGCGTCTTGGCAAATCCGTGGCCGAATGCGGCATGGATCTGCAACCGAATGCCGAACAGCATTTGCGTTCCCGATTGCGACTGGCACAACTTTATTCGCCGGACCTGTTGCAGGAAACGCTGACGCTCGCGAAGCTGTGCACGTTCTCGCTGGACGAACTGCGTTACCAGTATCCGGAAGAAATCGTTCCCGCCGGCGAAACCATGTCCAGTTACCTGCGCCGCCTGACCTATGAAGGGGCAACGCAATGGCGGTTCAGGGAAGGCATTCCCGAGAAAATCCGGCAACAGATCGAACACGAACTTCTGCTGATCGGCGAACTAAATTACGAGCCGTTCTTCCTCACGGTGTACGACATCGTGAAATTCGCGCGCAGCCAGGGAATCCTTTGCCAGGGCCGTGGGTCGGCCGCCAATTCGGTCGTCTGCTATTGCCTTGGCATCACCGAAGTCGATCCGGCTCGTAGCAGCGTGCTGTTCGAGCGCTTCATTTCCCGCGAGCGCAACGAACCACCCGATATCGATGTGGACTTCGAGCACCAGCGGCGCGAAGAAGTCATGCAATACATCTACAACAAATACGGACGTCATCGCGCTGCATTGACGGCGGCTCTGATTACGTACCGTCCGCGATCGGCCATGAAGGATGTCGGCAAGGCGTTGGGACTGGACTTCGAACAGGTCAACCGTTTGTCGCGATCGCATAAATGGTGGGATGGCCGGGAGATCAGCGAGGAACGCCTGCAGGAAGGCGGTTTCGATCCGCAGGCGCCGATCGTGCAGAAGCTGGTGGAACTGACCAGGACGCTCATCGGCTTTCCGCGCCACCTGTCGCAGCACACCGGCGGGTTTGTCATTGCGCGCGACAGTCTGGCGCGGCTGGTGCCGATCGAGAATGCGTCAATGAAGGATCGCAGCGTCATCGAGTGGGACAAGGACGATCTGGATGCGCTCGGCCTGTTGAAGGTGGACGTGCTCGCATTGGGAATGCTGTCGGCCATACGCCGTGCGCTGGAAATGATCAGCACGCGACGCGGCAGGACAATCGAGATGCAGGATATTCCATCGGAAGATCCGCTGACTTACGAGATGATCAGCACCGCCGACACCATCGGCGTGTTTCAGGTCGAATCCCGTGCGCAGATGTCCATGCTGCCGCGCCTGCGACCACAGGAATACTACGACCTCGTCGTACAGGTGGCGATCGTGCGGCCCGGCCCGATTCAGGGCGGCATGGTACATCCCTATCTGAAGCAGCGGCATATGCACCCGGACGATATCGTCTATCCCGGTCCTGAAATCAAGGAAGCGTTGTCACGCACCTTTGGCGTGCCGATCTTCCAGGAGCAGGTGATGCAGATTGCGGTGCTGGCTGCCGGTTACACGGCAGGGGAGGCGGATGAATTGCGCCGTTCCATGGCGGCATGGAAGCGCAAGGGAAATCTGGAAAAACACGGAAACAAGCTGAAACAAGGATTGGCCAGGAACGGCTACGATCCGGAATTCGCCGACCGCCTGTTCGAGCAGATCAAGGGCTTCGGCGAATACGGATTTCCCGAATCGCATGCGGCCAGCTTTGCGCTGCTGGTCTATGTGTCGGCATGGATCAAGCGGCATGAACCTGCGGCGTTCCTTGCTGCATTGCTGAATGCGCAGCCGATGGGATTCTATTCGGCATCGCAGCTGGTACAGGACGCGAAACGGCATGGCGTTCCCGTTCGTCCCATCGATGTGCTTGTCAGCGAACTGGAATCGACGATGGAGGATATCCATGAACGCTATCCCGCTGTGCGACTCGGCTTGCACATGATCAAGGGATTGTCGCTGGATGGGGCAGAACGCATTATCGAGGCGCGCAAGCGTCGATCGTTCAGAGACGTTGACGACCTTGCCCGTCGCGCCGCACTCGACCAGCACGAACTGGGCGCATTGGCACGTGCGAATGCCTTGCTGCCGTTATCCGGTCATCGACGACAGGCCAAGTGGGAAGTGGCAGCAATGATGCCGCCGCCGGTGCTGTTGCGCGATGCGCCGATCAGGGAAGAGCCGTTGCTGTTGCCGGCAGCCAGCGAAGGACAGGAGATCGTTGCCGACTACGCCAGCACCGGACTGACATTGAATCGCCATCCGCTTGCCTTGCTGCGTCCGCGATTGAAGAAGATGAATCTGTCCACCGCGCTGGAGATGAAAGGCTTTGCGGATCGGAAGATCGCGCGTACGACCGGCATCGTCACGATGCGGCAACGCCCGCCAACGGCCAAGGGAACCATGTTCGTCACGCTGGAAGACGAGACGGGCATTACCAACGTCATTATCTGGCCGGCACTGGTGGAAAAACAGCGCAAGGAAATACTGAATTCACAGTTGATGACGGTGTACGGGATTTGGCAATGCAAGGAAGAAGTGCGGCACCTGGTTGCCAAGCGGATTGTGGATCATTCGGAGCTGCTCGGTGAATTGTCGGTGAGGAGCAGAGATTTTCAGTAGCGTGGCAAACAGATCGGACTTCGGGGAAACGGTCATGCTTCGTCATCGAAAGTATTGACAACTATGTGCATTACTTCACCTCACATAAATGGGGCGGGTCGACAGGCCGGACATGGCTTGCCCGAAAATAGCAGCACCGCGCCTGCAAGCGCAGCAACGGTCTGCAAAGTGCAACAACGACGATGCTAGTCAGGCGAAACAAGCAGTTGGTTGATTTGACTCATGCGCACCGGCTTCACAAGATGCTGCTCGAATCCTGCCGCCTGAGTTTTCGCTTTGTCGGCTTCCTGGCCGTAACCAGTCAATGCAATGAGCCGGCATGGCAGGCCGTCCATCACTGAACGCAACCGGGCTGCCAATTCATAGCCATCCAGAACCGGCAGACCGATATCAAGCACCGCAATTTCCGGCTTGAACTCTGGAGCGCCGGCTAGCGCCGCAATGGGATCATAAAAAACTTTCACTTCATGCCCGTTTAACTCAAACAGTTCCGCCAGAGTATCTGCTGCGTCCTCGTTATCGTCGACCACCATGATGCGTCGCTTGCACGCCATGGTTTCTACTTCAGCCGTTTGTGCTGTCGCGGATTCGGGCTTGATAAGAAGCGAAGTGACCGGCAATGTCAGGATGAATTCGCTGCCGTGACCAATGCCGGCGCTTTTTGCCTCGACTGATCCGCCATGCAATTCGATGATGTTTTTAACGATCGAAAGGCCGATGCCCAGGCCGCCCTGCGCGCGATCTATATCCTGTTTCCGCTGGAAAAACAGATGGAATATCTGCGTCAGCATTTCATCGGGTATGCCGATGCCATTGTCTCTGACGCTGATGCACAGCTGATTCGCATTGTCCCGTCTGGCAGACAGAATGATTTCTCCGCCGGTATCCGTATACCTGGCCGCGTTCGTGAGCAAATTGGATACGACCTGCGCCAGCCGCATCGGGTCGCCCTGCACGCGCAGCCCCTCTTCAATATCCATGTTGAGATGGTGGGAGCGCTGCTCAAAAAGCGGGCTCGCCATCTCGACCGCTTTTGCCAGTACCTGCGATAACTCGATCTCGCTTACATGCAGGTCGATTGTGCCGCGCGTAATGCGCGAAATATCGAGCAAGTCATCGACAAGGCGCGTCATGTGCTGGACCTGGCGCTCGATGATTTCCCGTTCCTGCCTGCTTGTCTTGTCGTCGCGCGTACGCATCAACTCCAATGCAAGCAATACAGGCGCCAACGGATTGCGAAGCTCGTGACCGAGCATCGCTAGGAATTCATCTTTGGCCCTGCCGGCATCGATCAATTCATTGACCAGCTTTTCGCGCTCGGCATGCGCCATCTGAAGCTGTTGCCGGTCTTTTACGCGTTGGGTTATGTCCGTGGCAACGAAGATGATGCAATGCGTATCCCCATCGATATTGACCAGCGGCTCCAGATTGCATTGGATGAAATGCTCTTTCAATCCACCGTCGGCGGCGCGAATGACGAATTCAAGTTCCGAGGAAAAAGATTTTCCCGTCGCGGCAACCCGGCGCATCTGTTGCGCCAGCTCGCCGTTTTTCAATTCGGGAAACACTTCCGCAAAGGGCTTTCCTTCGATTCCCCGTCGCGACGTCAATTCGCAGAAACGTTCATTGGCAATGTGGAAAGTGAAATCCGGAATAGAGAGCAGCGCCGTGGCGATGGGTGCCTGAAGAAGCATTCTGTCTCGTTGCTCGATCGCGCGATCGCGCTCATGGCGTTCTGTCGCATCCCTCGTTGCACATCGCGTGTAGCGCAATTGTCCGTTTTCGAATCGTCCATTCGAGTGGATCAATACGTGCTTGATGGCGCCGTTCTTGCATCTGAGACGGGCGGGGTGGTCGTATAGTGTTTCGCCGGCTTTCAGTTTTTTCAGGATGTTTTCAATTTCGGAGCGCTCGACATGGAACTCGGTAATGTTTTGTCCGATATATTCATCCCAGCGATAGCCCAGCAGGTTCAATTCGGCCTTGTTCGCCCACAGGATGGTTCCATCCGGGCCGACGCGATGAAGCCCTTCGACTGAATTTTCCAGAAAATCGGCAAGCTCCTGCTCGCGCTCCTTCAGGATTTGTTCCGCTTGCGTGCGGCGTGCAATCTCGGCTTCAAGCACCCGCGATTTCTGCTCCAGTTCGGCAAGCCTGAGATTCGCATCCTTGGCTTCAGCGGGGTTGCCGTGGCCGCAAATATGGTCGTGTGCCTCGCAGACTTTCTGGAACGCGGTAGATAACTCGGCAGTAGGAAACAGGTTCCATGGATAAGCGCAGAACAGGGAAAATGAGGTGCTGGCCGCCAAATCATTCCACAGCTGCTCCAGCCGGATGGCTGCATCAAACAGACCCTGCTCGCATAGCAATGCGACCATTTCGCCGAAGGCGTTGACTGATCCGCTTTCAGCACAGGCATCCCGCACGACCTTTCCAACCACGGCATTGAAGCGGCCTTCATCCGGCCATTCATCGATCATGAATTGCGCAAGGGTCTGTTCCGCATCGAGGGTAATCAGTTTTCCGTTTGATGGATGCCCGTATCCCAACTCTGTCAGACGCACGTGCAGGTCATTGATGTGCGCAGGCGTTGCGATGATGATTCCGCCGCCGCCCGACTGAAGCGCCGTATTCATGAAGCCGGCCACTTCCGTTATCAGAAGGTTGTCGTCGTCATAGAAGCGGACGAAATGCCCGGCTTCCAATGCGTCACCGTCGGGTATTTCGTGGATGTGGGTTGGCACTTTCGACTCCTGATAACTTTACGAAATTCGGCAAAGTGGCTTCGTGTCGGAACACGCAACCACATTGCATGGTACGCGATCGAATAGGCAAAGCACTATCGCTTTTCACACGCCAGAAGGATTGACTATTTTCCCTACAAGGATTTCCCATGCGCAATCATTTCCGGTCCTTGATGACATCGATAAAATCGTGACAGGATCTGCGCCTTGGCCCCAGGTTGTTCCATGACAATCTTCATGTTCAATAATGAGACTTCATCACACCCTACAAGACATGGCGCGCTTGTCTGATATCGCTGACGACACGGAAAGTTTATCTTCACCCCATGACAAAATGATCGCCATGCCATGGACAACGAAATCAACGATCCTGAAAATCCATTCAACAGCGACACCGCCATTGAAAGCAGCAACTACGCTGGAGTCATCGATAAAAAACTGGTCGCCGGCGAGGATTTGAACGAAAAGCCACCGGCGCTGCTGGATTTTATCCATGACTCGTTCCGCTCGCTGGTCCTGAATCCACAATTTTCGTGCGTAGGCGCAAAGTCCGCCATTAAACAGGGCGGGTATCGCATCGGACATTACGAGGAACTTGGCGGCAAGGAAGCCACCGCCGGACTGGCGCATGATCTGTTCCATTTTCTGCAGGAGCAGCCCAAACTGGAAGGCGAATTCTCTACCTTCGTCGCGACCTTTTCGAATCCGGTCATTCATTCGGAAGAACAGTTCGAAACATTGTTGTGGCAGCAGTTGCAGCAACTGCACGAAGTCGATGCGCCGTTGCATGCATGGGATCCGCAAGTCAGCGACGATCCCGATAATCCGCACTTCGCTTTCAGTTTCGCCACGCAGAGTTTCTTTGTCGTCGGCCTGCATCCTGCCGCCTCTCGCTACACCAGACGTTTTGCATGGCCGACGCTGATCTTCAATCTTCATGCACAGTTCGAACAGCTGCGCGAAGAAGGCCGCTTTGATCGCATGCAGGAAGTCATCCGCAAGCGCGAACAGGAACTGCAAGGCTCGATCAATGAAAACCTCAGCGAGTACGGCACCATGTCGGACGCGCGCCAATATGCGGGCAGGCAGGTCGGCGAAGAATGGCGCTGCCCGTTTTCCACCAAAGAGAAATGACAACCGCATTCATGGAACATCTTCACATCGAACGCCAAAGCGGTACCGCCTTCACATTGAAGCGGGGACAAAAATTGCGTGTTATCGATCCCATGGGGGAGCAGGTATCCGATCTGATGGCATTTGCCGAGCATGATCTGGAAGAATGGCTGTCGTCAGGCCGCACCATTGATTACGCCAATACGATCTACGTCACGGCGGGCCACACTCTCTACTCCAATCGCAGCAATCCGATGTTCACGATTCTTGAGGACCAGGTGGGCCGTCACGATTTCCTGCTGACGCCATGCAGTCCGGAGACCTTCAAGATCATCTATAACAACCATGCGCATCATCCAAGCTGCTTCGCCAATCTGGCGCAGCATCTGGCGCCTTACGGTATCGCGCCCGATCGCATTCCCACGACTTTCAATATCTTCATGAATGTCAAAGTCGCAGCCAATGGCGAGCTGACAATCGATCCACCCTTGTCAAAGGCGGGGCAGTACATCGAATTGCGGGCGGAGATGGATTTGATCGTGGGCGTGACTGCATGCTCTGCAGAGATGTCGAACAATTATTCGTTCAAGCCGATCGATATAGAAATCCGCGACTGAATGTAGCCAGAAAGCAGGCGGCAGACATCACCTTGCGGCGGGCGAACCACAGATATTCACCATTCACGCGGCAAGCCTGGACGATCCGGGCCGTTATAAACCGCAGGTGGCGACCTATCGCATGCGCGCCCATGCATGGGATTACCTCGATCCCGAGCTGCCGGTATTCGACAAGATGCCGCAGGGATGAGAAGCAGATGCGGATTTTTTGTTTGGTGCGGTGAGAAGCAGGCCAATAGTTCGGCTTGAGTGAGGATTCGACGGATTCTCTCGGCAAGATCCACTGGATTTAACCGCAGGCAATCATCTCCGCAGCAACCCCGGCAAGAATGTCGTATCCACGATACGCGTGTCGTAAAAATCAAAACCGTATGTTTGAAACCGCACAAAAGAACAATAATTCGGTGCGCTAATCTTTAGGAAAGCAACGCAGATCGTTGCGTACGTCGATCAGTGTTTGGATCGACTTCTTTCATTTCAGATCCGGAGATTAGCCATGTTCAATAGCTTGTGTGGTGGCCCTGCAAACCAAATCAGGAATACATTCAGTGGGCGAACTCTGATGCGGCATGCATCCCTGTTTGGCATGTGCATGGCGGCCTGCGTCCCTGCATTGGCCGATCCATCACCGGCGCTCGATCGCGTCAGCGTTTCTGTCGGCGCCTTCCGTGCAGAACCTACATTCAACGCCGGCGTTGACACGCCTTATGGTCGTATCGAAACACCGGAACGCGACCACAGCGACGTGACCATTCCACGCGTGCGCGCCGATGTTCTGCTGTTCGATAGCCAGGGCATTTCGTTTGACTATTATCGCTACGACAGATCGTACAACATGAGCGTCTCCGGGGATTCGACCATCGATGGCCAACCGGTGACGGGCAGCGCGAACTTCAATTCAAATGTCAAAATCGATCTGGCGCGCCTGTCCTATAAGTGGTGGCTGGGCAGCGGCAACGACGTGTTCGGTATCGGGTTGGGAGGCGCGTATTATCGTGCTGATATTTCCGGCAACATCAGCGGCACGGTCTCCACACCCGGCCAGTCCTTTACCGACGGCGCATCAGACCGCTATACCGACGATGCGGTCGCACCGCTGATCGAACTGGCATGGCGTCATGCCTTCTCGCCCAATTTGCGTACCTATGTGGAAGCATCCGGCGTGAAGAAAAACGGCGGACGTCTTGAAGGGCATATCTACAACGGCAACGTCGGTATCGAGTGGTTCCCGTGGAAGAACATCGGCCTGGTGGCGGACTACGGTGTTTCACGCGTCAAGCTGGAGCGTAACGGTGACAGCTCGACGGCCGATCTGGATGTGCGCTTCCGCGGCCCGTCGCTGTTCGTCAAGGCGCGTTTCTGATTCGACAGGTGCTGCGGGACTGATTCCAGGCTGTTGTAACGCACCCCTATGGAGCCGTCAAAAATACTCTCTATAGGGATGTGCTCGTTTCCGATAAACGGATTCTTTATCTGCTTCGCTAAAAGTGGCCAAGGTGATGAGCAGAACAAAGCAAGGAATTGTTTTAGTTAATCTTATGGTTGATAATTGCGGGCATGAACGATACTGCAAACCTCCCCCCATTTCCCGATCGGCTCTCGGTCGATCCCCGCAGCCCCTACTACAACGCTGCCATATTTGAATACGATGTTGGCATCAAGCTCAACGATAGAGTGCGCACCGAAGTTGAGGAATATTGCATCAGCGAGGGATGGATTAAAGTCCCGGCCGGAAAAGCGCTGGACCGGAAGGGCAATCCCTTGATGACCAAAGTAAAAGGCAAGGTCGAACCTTACTATCGGTAACGGCTGTCGTTGGATTGGTATTTCCTGACTTCTCTCATCGTCTGCAAGATTGCGTGCTTTAACGCTTCTTGCTGTAGCGATTACAAGTCCGCTTTCGACCAAAGCGGACATTACGCCTGAGTTCATAACGCACCCTGCGCATCGCCCGGTTAGTTTTCCCTCTCGAGTTATCCCCTATTGGAAGTCTTCCGCGATCGGTTGTCTGGAAAGGGCAGCATTGAATGCTGCTATTCCTGCGGTGCGCGGCTGCGCGTTCTGTGTGCGGCCTGCTTGGCGCGATTGCCGTGCTGCACCAGCACCGTGCGTGACCTGCGCGTCTTGTCCAGAAACACGAATGCGCAGACAGGGCCTTCGCATGCCTTCACGTAAATGAAATCTTCCCCTGCTGGTGCGGCGCGACATTGTCGTTCGGCCAGGCCGCCGTAAACATGGCGGTAAATGCCGGGGTGAAAGTGGTCGCGACCACGCGCAACAAGGATCGCTTTGCATTGCTGGAAAGCATTGCCGATGTGAAGAAGTTCGATGCGGCGCTGGATCTGCTCGGTAACAGTGTGCTGCTGGATTCGCTGGCGATCGTGCATCGCGGTGGACGCGTTTGCCAGGCCGGTTTTCTGGGGCGGGCTGGCGCCATTGCCGGATTTCAATCCGCTGCTGCAAATGGTGAGCGGTGTGCATTTCCTTCGGCAGCTTTGTGTTCGCCATGCCGGATTCCTCTGGGCGATGTGCCGCTGCAATCGATTGTCGATGATGTCGCGGCCGGTCGCTACAAGGCCAAGCCTTCACGCGTCTTACCGATCATGACGGGACGCCGCAGTTTTTATCTGGAAAAGTGGGCGCCGCACATAACGTCACGGTGGAAGAGGCGATGACGAAGTTCCTGTCCAGTGCGGAAATCAGTCGTTATGGCAAGCCGGAGGAAATTGCAGACTTGCTGGCCTATCTGGTATCGTCCTCTGCAAAATGGATGACGGGAACATCCATTCGAATGGATGGCGGTGAAGTGAAGGCGGTTTAAAAACGAAGCGGGAAGAAGGAGCGTTCCTTCTTCCTTGTTTTCGACTGCTTGAAGGAGATGAACGAAAATCTGTGCCTGCGTCGGCAAGCTGGTTGAGCATGACGTCACGCTGTCAGATTTCGATGCAATCACGTCGTTCGGCGGTGGTGATCATGTCTTGCTGAACGTATCTCTGAAAAATTCACAATTCTTAACGTTTTCCCACACAAAACAAGGTATATCCCCTACAGAATTCGCAGGCGATGGATGCCATAATCATTGGCATCATATGAAAAAATCCATCCTGCTCATTGAAGACGAACCTGATGCCCTCGCATTGCTCGAGATGTATTTCGAACTGCAAGGGTTTGATGTGATGTGCGCACGCGACGGCATGGAAGCGTGGGAATTGATTACCCAGCATCGTCCTTCAATCGTACTTTCCGACTACCTGATGCCGAAGATGAATGGTATCGAGTTCTGCGATCGGCTGAAGAAAACCGCGCCTTACGAAAGTATCCCTTTTATATTGATGACGGGAACACCGCATCTACCGGACTGCACGCTGCCCGATGCTGTCTTTCGCAAGCCGATGCGACTGGATATTTTGTTGCAGGATGTGGAGCAGTTGATAGACAAGGGCGCGACAGGGTTGCACGCTTCCTGAATCTGCTCTCTCATACGGATGAACGCGGGCCATGTGATGATCCGCATCCGACTGTGCAGAACCGGGAGCCTTGGTTGTCCGGAGGAAGGGTTATGCAGGTAGCACGTTGACCAGCGTGAAAATCGAGCCCGGCCCCTGCTTTGTAATTTGTCTTTCCCGGTGTCTATCGACTGGTGGAATCGCGATTCTTTTCCTTGTCGATTTTGTCCGACTCGCCTGCCTTTTTGTTCGCTTCGTCGTTGTCGACATGCACGCCTGTCCGTTGCTGGTAGGTCTGGCTCTCCGGTCCGGTGCCGGCGCGCTCGGGTTGCTCGACCGGCGCACGGTTTTTCCGTACCATGCGATCGCTGTTCGTCTCTTCTATTTTTCGCTCGGTCATGTCGTTTCTCCTGATCAGGATTTTGCAGTATCGGATTCCGGCGTAGCCAGATCGATGCGGTTGTCCTTGCCGTCTGCATCGGGACTTTTGGCCATGTCTGCGGGCGTCGGCACGTAGGGCGAACCAGGTGTGTTGGTGCGCAAATCCTGGGGCGGCACTTTTGTGTGGTGGGCATATTCGACGCCGGTCTTCCCCGGCTTGCCGGCATCGAACGGTTTTGCTTCGGGATGTTCCATCAGTGCCTTGAAGTGTGCGAGATCTGCTTCCACGCGTTCCAGGAGGGCAGCTTCGGCCTGGGCCACTTTTTCTGGTGCAACGTGCAGGTCGACGTGCATGATCAGCTGCACCCTGCAGTTCGCCGCATCGACTTCATGGATGGTGATCGTTCCGTCATTGCCTTGTTCACCCACATCTCGCCAGGCAATCATACGGCCGGGTACTTTCGACGTGATTTCCGAATCCCATTCGACCTCGGCATTGTGGCGCAACGCGCGCCAATGCAGTCGATCGCTGGCTGTTTCGCGCACTTCGTGCACGTTCTCCATGAACAGGGGATAGCTGTCGTATTTTTCCCATTGTGCAAATGCCTTGCCGGCAGATGTTGCGACGTCGATCGTATGTTCGATGCGTATCATTTGGGCCTCCTTGAATGCATGCTTGTCGAAAAACAGTATGGATATGCCTATCTTGAATCAGGAGCGGGAATCTGTCGGTGCAATAACGAACAAAAAGAAAATCCGCTGCAATCAATGCTTCCTTCCGCATCCAACGCTGATGGATTTTCTTGCTCCAATCGGTGTACGGCCAAACCTCCCGTTCATCGCTCAGATCGCAGGCGGATCCGTTTCCCGCGCCAGTTCCTTGTGGGTGATCATGGCAGCGATGAACGCTTCGATAGCCGCAGCTGTTCCCGTTTCATCCATGCCGATAATGGCGGGGTCCTTGTCGCCGGAAGGCAGCGTCAAGGGAATGCCGGCTTTTTCCAGCAAAGAGGCGGCTGCACCCATGGCCATGATCGGCTTGCAGTGACGATACTGATCCTTGATGAACTCGATGACCTGTCCGTCCTTGGCGAGGGCCGCAACCGATGCGGAGCCGTCCGGTATGGCGACGGCATCGTAAAGAACGGCGGGGCCTGCCTCGACCGAGATTTCCACATTCAGTTTTTCGTTTTTTGCCGCTGCGACTTCTCCCAGCGTCAGGCCGACGAGGCGGGGTACTGCGCCGTTTTCCAGCAGGCTGCCATACAACGCCTTGGTCATCGCACCATCGACGCCGGGTGCAATCAGGATCGCCACGCGGCGCGTTTTGATGTCTGTGGCCGGATACGACATCATCGATAGCGCAGGAGACGGTTCATAGGTATGCGCCGGCAATGGCGAAATATTGGGCGCTGGCGGCGGGACGGGGAAGCCGAGCCAGCGCGCCACGCCTTCTGCCAATGTTCTGTCCACGTTGGCGAGCAGGGAGACGACGCGTTCGCGAATCGCCTGCGTCTGAACCCGCGTCAGCTCGAACCTGAACGCCTTGATGATGTGATTCTGTTCGGCCGGCGACTGGGATTTCCAGAAGAGATTGGCTTGCGAATAATGATCGGCAAATTTTTCCGGCTTGCCACGCACCTTGTCGGCCGCGACCGGCTCGGGGTAGCTCGTAAATCCTTTGGTGCTGCCCGCTTGAAACGGGCATCCGCCTCCGAGGGAATTGGGCTCGTAGGAAACGCGGCCGCGTGGTATCGCCTGACGATGCATGCCGTCACGCTGATTGTTGTGTACCTGCACGATCGGCGCATTGATCGGAATTTCGTGGAAGTTCGGCCCGCCCAGACGCGTGATCTGCGTATCGACATACGAATGGATGCGGCCCTGCAGCAACGGATCGTTGGAGAAGTCGATGCCCGGGACGATATGCGCGGTACAGAAGGCGACCTGTTCGGTTTCCGCAAAGAAGTTGTCGGGATTGCGGTTCAGCACGAGTTTGCCCACCGGGATGACGGGCACCATTTCTTCCGGAACGATCTTGGTCGGATCGAGGATGTCGAATTCGAATTCCTCTGCCTGTTCTTCGGAAAAAACCTGCAGGCCCAGTTCCCATTCAGGGTACGCGCCGGCTTCGATCGCCTCCCACAGATCGCGCCGATGAAAATCGGGATCCGCGCCGGAAATCTTGACTGCCTCGTCCCATGACAATGCATGCGTACCTGCGACCGGCGTCCAGTGGAATTTGCAGAAAACAGCTTCGCCTTCGGCATTGATGAGCCGGAACGTGTGCACGCCGAATCCCTGCATCATGCGATAGCTGCGCGGGATCGCGCGGTCCGACATTTGCCATAGCAGCATGTGTGTCGATTCCGGCATGAGCGAGACGAAATCCCAGTACGTATCGTGCGCGCTGGACGCTTGCGGCATCGCAAAGTGCGGCTCCGGCTTGACCGCATGGACCAGGTCGGGAAATTTCATCGCATCCTGAATGAAGAAGATCGGGATGTTGTTGCCGACCAGATCCCAGATGCCTTCATCGGTATAGAACTTGACGGCAAAGCCGCGAACGTCGCGAGCGGTATCGGTCGAGCCGCGTTCGCCCGCGACGGTGGAGAAGCGTACAAAAACCGGCGTCTGCTTGCCGTCCTCTGCAAAAGGCGCGGCCTTGGTCAGCGGCCCAAGCGCCTTGTAGCATTCGAAGTAGCCGTGAGCGGCGGAGCCGCGCGCATGCACGACACGTTCGGGAATGCGTTCGTGATCGAAGTGCGTGATCTTTTCGCGCAGGATGAAATCTTCCAGCGCGGTCTGCCCGCGCAGGCCGATTTTCAGGGAATTCTGGTTGTCTGCGACGGCAACGCCCTGATTGGTGGTCAGGTGCCGGTCGCCTGAATCGACGCGCACGCGGTCCAGTGATTCGATCGTCGCATTCACACCTTGCAACGGTATGCCTGCGCCTGTTTTCATCGATGTATTTTTTTCCGTTACGGTGCTCGATGTCACGACCGGTGCGGACGGCTTGGCCGTGGGACCCTCCGGGGGATGACGGGAGGCTTCGCCAATCTCTGCCGGCTTGTTCGGATTGTTTGGCATCGCGGAAGAAAGCGCCGCAGTGCCGACAACCTTTTTCAGTAAATCTGCAGGAACGGTTTTTGTTGCCGTTGCACTTTGCGGTTTTCCGGTAGAGGGCCCCGAGACGGTTGCCAGCACCGAACCGCAACTTTCAGGAAATTTGGAAGTCGGCATAGATTCTTTCGTGAGAGAGTAGAACCGTGATTGATTACGGCGGCGAGAAATCTCTACGAAGAATAAATATGTTTTTTGCAAGGCGATATCAGACGCCGTGCTGTTCAGATGTAGGAGAGTGATTCGCCCGTCATGCATTCCAGTCGGGTAATGCGACATCAGTCAGCCGGCAAGCAACGACCGGCGGTTTCCGATGGAAATCGCCGGGACAGATTGCCTAATTGTTGCGCGTCGGTTGAATCAGGGAGAAAACATTCTGTGCACTGGCGCTTTCTTCCTGCAGCAATTCGATCTCTGCCATCAGCCGCAACAATTTTTCTATCCACGGATAACGTGCATAACGTTTTGTGCGATTGCTTTCTTCGAGTCGGGCAATGACTTCCGGTGCGAGGACGCGCGGCCTCTTGCTGTAGACGCCGCCTTGCTTTTGCGCGCGCTTGCCGAGATAGGCGAAGGCGCATTGCCGCTTATAGTCCAGCAGCACTTCCCTGTCTTCGAGTCTGCTGGTTCCGGTGCGCCATTCAGCCATGCGCTCGAGGTACGCTTGCCAGTCGCCTTCACGAATCTCCGCAGGCGAACTGAGAGCTGAGCCCGGTACGACTTTCGCAACGGGGAAAACGGTATCCATGACGGTTGACATGATGGCCTCCTGCTATCGAGCGCACTGTCGTGCGCGGATGAACGTCTCTTTCATGCGACGCTTCTCTTCCAATGCGTATTGCATGTTGAAAAGACAATCCCTGCGTGGAAAATACGTGGAAGCGTGGAATGACAATGTGCGCAAAGGCACATAGTGTGAAAGAATTTTTGAGGTTGCTTTTGGTTAATGAGGGAATGCGGTTTTCCGGCACGGACGCTTCAGTACGGTTAACGGCGGTGTTGCCGTCAGATAGGGACAATCAGTATTGGCAGCACTGATTGTCCGTTGCCATCTCAGTGTGGGCCGTGCGGACAACAGATTTATTCTTGCAACAGCAATGCCGACAGGTCGATTGTCAGGCGTTCGTTTCCAGTTTGGCGAGACTCTTTTGAATGTCCTTGCCGTTGATAGGAAACGCGAGCAGGGCGATGTCCGGGTAGAACTCGCTCGATGCGAACTGTGACAGCTTGCCATGCTGGCTCGCATTCCTCGTCGGTGCAAAGCCGAGCGGCGGATACCATTCGGCCGGCGGCAGCGAGATGCCGATGGATTCGCTTTCGCCATCGCTGTTGTCATACGGCACGGCCGCCGGCGCACATTCGAAAGAATGTTTTTGGGAAATTTTGCGAGTTAATTCCGACACGAAAACGTCCGCTTGTCTGATGCCCATTGTCAAACCATCTGATTAAGATTGCGTGACAAACCATCAAAGGAGATAAGTCATGAAGAACGAAACCATTGACGTGGAAAACAGAGAACGCGAATTGAACGATCGTGCAAAGCGGCCAACCATCGTTCATGAAACGGTTCCCGGCGAAGACCCGATCCGCTCGAATCCGAACGCAACGGGCAATCAGAAAGACAAGGCGGCTGTCAGCACTTCGGACGAAGATACAAATTAAGAATTAAAACCGGAAATGCTAAAGAAAAAACCGCACCTTTTTAAAGAGGTGCGGTTTTTTTTATCGGTTGAATTCGTCAGATCGATCCATACACAAGGCAAGCCTTTCCGTTTCTGTCTTGCCGCGACGGGTTCGTGATAGGCGTCAACGGCGATTGACATTGCCGGGACGGCTATCCCGATAGTTGGGTATGCCATCTCCATCGCGATCCGCATCCTTGCGGTTGGGTATGCCATCGCGATCCTTGTCACGCGGCGGTTCCTTCCGGTTGGGAATTCCGTTTCCGTTGCGGTCGGCGTCCAGATGATTGGGGATGCCGTCACGATCGCGATCGCGTTCCTTGCGATCCGGAACACCATTGCGGTTGTGATCCAGTTCGCGCTGGTCCGGCACGCCATTATGGTTGCGATCTACTTCCCTGGCATCCGGAATGCCATTGCGATTCCTGTCGACCTCGCGGATATCAGGGATGCCGTTTCTGTTGCGATCCAGCTCCCTGCTGTCGGGAATCCCGTTGCGGTTTCGGTCGTACTCGACGCGATAAGGAACCTCTTCGCGGTACCACATCGTGCCGCCATAGGCAGGCCCGTAGGTTTGTTGCTCGACCTGATAGGAGTTTTGAGTGCGATAGCCGTCGTCCACCGCACAACCTGTGAGCGATCCTGCCGCCAGAGCGATCATCGCCGCGTGTTTTTTCATTGTTAGTCCCGTTCGTTGACGCACGTATCTTATAACGCGTGCATCCCCCTGCAGCATTCTTGTTGTAACAGGGCGTTTCACGACGAGGGATTGTCATGTCGTAAAATGCGTTGCCTGAACAGATATGTTTCCAGGCATGTTTCTCGACAAGAAGGTTTCAGAAAGCTGAATTGATGGCACGGATAACGATAAAGGAAAGACGCGATCTGTTCGCGCTGGCGCAGGCGCATTTCCTGATGTGGAGCGTCACGCTGATCATCATGCTGGAAGACGATGTGGCGATGCTCGCCTTCATGTTCAGCTAGAAAACTGCTTGTGTTACGGCTGAATGCCGCTCATCCGAAAATGCCGTTGGCACTGCGCGCACAGGTCAATGCAGCCTGCTTTTGGCAATCTTCTGTTCCTGAAACTGTTCGACTGACTTCAGCAATTCCGCGAGTTTGTTTTCCGCATCGGATTGAATCAGTTCGATTTCGTCACTATCCAGATCGTCTTCGATCACAACCATTTCCACACGAAAGATATGCGGATATTTATCCGCGACGTGCTGTAGCAGAACGTCGAGTTTTTTTCTCGTGAGTACGTCCTTGATGCGTTTGGCGAGAAACAGTCGCAGGATGATCAGGCTGTTGTCCGCGGCCAGATCCTGCAAGGCGCACGCCTCATGCTGCAACCATGTGGGGAATTCTTCCGGCGTCACGTAGTTCGGCACGGTCAGGACTGCCACATTGAATTGCACGTTCAGATTATTCATCCTTTTCCTTGTTCCGATCGGCAGGTTGTCCTCATTTCTTCCTTCGTAATGGCGTCGGTTGCAATCTTATTATTGTCCATCCTACGCTTCGTAAAGGAATTTACAAATGAATCAGGGAAGGAGTTTTCTGCGGAGCGCGTGGATTTTTGCGTTGCCGATGTTAATCGATGACGCAGCATTTCATCGATTGCGGTTGCATTCAATGTCGATTTGGGAAGACGTATTTCAGACGTTCCTTGTGCAATGCGCGTTGCAGAATGTCGTCAAGGTTTGCCGCAAGCCGGGTGTTGCGTGTTTTTGCGTACGGACAATCGTGCAGCGATTTGCTGGAGTGATTGTGTGAACCGCAAGAAATGAAAAGTAACGATCCGTTGTACTTCTGGTTTTATGTTGTTTGATTGTTATTTCACCTGCTTATGAATCGTTTATCCCATGAATATGGGATAAACACACGCATGATCGCGATTTTTCGGACATGTCATTTACGCAGAGGATGTAAATTTTACATTCCACTCCGGGAAGGAAAATAATTTTTCTGGGGAAACAGTTTGAGATGAATTTTATCCACTAGAATCATTTCAAGATACATACGCGGAAGTACAACGCGAAATCGACAAGTGCAGTCTCTGCTTATGAGTCTCATCCCAGAATGATGTCGCGTCGACGCGCTGCCAGCGTTGGCGAAGTACGAAGAACCAGTATTTCGATCAGGGTGAAAATGTCTAACGAGTCAGGATCGGTTCGCACGAGGAACAAGGAATGGATGACAAAGGCAGGCTTGGCAGCTGCATTGCTGTTGCTGATCATCGTTTCCTGCATCACCTTCTACAGGATTCAGCAATTTGCGGACAGTTCGCGGCTGGTAGGTCATACGCATCTCGTCATCGAGCGTATCAATCACATCCTTTCCGAGATGAAGGATGCAGAATCCGCGCAGCGCGGTTATCTGATCACCGGCGAACAGTCCTTCCTTGAAGAGCATCATGCAGTCGTTGTGGATATCCCCGCGGAGATTGCCGCATTGAAGGAGCTGACCGGCGACAACCTCCAGCAACAGCAGGCGATCGTCGTGCTTGGCGACATGATCGATGAACGTTTGCATGCATTGCGACTGGGCATCGACATGCTGGGCAGTCGGGAAGGGGTCAGCAACGAGGAACTCGTGGCGCTCGTTCACGGCAACGGCAGGCAATCAATGGCGCAGTTGCGCAAGCACGTGCAAAACATGATCGGAGCCGAGGATGCCTTGCTGCGGGATCGTGCGAATATGGTCGAGTTGCAGGCGACCTCGACCAAGCGCTGGATTCTGTTCGGCAATCTGCTGGCTGCCGTGCTGCTGATTTCAGCGATCTGGATGATCCTGCGCGAAATCGAGCAACGCAAAAGGGCGCAACGCGAGATCGAAAAAAGCGCGGCGCAACTGGAGCTGACGAACAAGGAACTGGAAAGCTTCAGTTATTCCGTCTCGCACGATCTGCGTTCTCCATTGCGTGCAATCGACGGCTATTCGCGCATCTTCGAGGAGGATTTCGCCGACAAGCTGGACGATGAAGGGCGCCGCCTGTTGAAGGTCATCCGTACCAGCAGCAAGAAAATGGGACAGTTGATCGACGATCTGCTGGCTTTCTCCCGCATGGGACGCAAGCCGGTCGATCTGGGACGGGTGGACATGGATGCGCTGGTGGACGATGTGTGGAATGAAGTGTGCACCCACGCGAAACTGCCGCCGCAGTTGAAGAAGCAGTCCCTGCCCGCATGCTGGGGCGATCGCGCATTGTTGCGACAAGTGCTGCTCAACCTGCTTGCCAACGCGGTCAAGTACAGCGGCACGAGGGACGAACCGGTCGTGGAAGTTTTCGCCAGCAAGCGGGAACACGAAATACTGTATTCCGTACGCGACAATGGCGTCGGTTTCGACATGCGTTTCTATAACAAGCTGTTTGGCGTGTTTCAGCGCCTGCATACGGAAGATGAATTTCCCGGAACGGGCGTCGGCCTGGCCATTGCACAACGCGTCATCGTGCGGCACGGCGGTCGTATCTGGGCGGAAAGCAAACCGAACGAATACACGATTTTCAATTTCAGCCTGCCGAAGGAGGCGCACGTATGAACAACCTGATGCCGGTTCACATTCTTCTTGCCGAAGATACGCCCACGGATGCCGAAATGACGATGCGCGCGCTCAAGAAGGTCGGGCTCATCAATAACATTACCTGGGTCACGGATGGACAGCAGGCGCTGGATTACATCGCACGCGAGGGCGAATTCGCCGGACGTGTCGAAGGCGATCCGACGCTGATCATGCTGGATCTGAAAATGCCGAAGGTCAACGGCATGGAAGTGCTGAAGCAGATCAAGAGCAATGACAGGCTGAGGCTGATCCCCGTGATCATGCTGACGTCGAGCGCGGAAGAACCGGACATCGAGCGCTGCTATGCAATGGGCGTGAACAGCTATCTTGTCAAACCGGTGGAATCGGACAAGTTCTTCGAGGAAGTATCGAAGGCCGGCTTCTACTGGGCGATCCTGAACCGGATTCCCGGGTCGATCACGAAAAATTGAAGTCGGGAGCAAAACCGATGATCCGGATTCTACTCGTCGAAGATACATTGACCGATGCGGAACTGGCGCTGCGCGAGTTGTCGCGCAGCGGCATCCGGCATGAGGCGCGCCGTGTCGATACCGAAGTCGCATTGCGTCATGAACTGGAGGACTTCAAGCCGCATGTCGTGCTGTCCGATTTCTCCATGCCGCACTTCGACGGATTATCCGCACTCAAGGTCGTCCGGCAGCAGCAGCCGGATACGCCGTTCATTTTCGTTTCCGGCCGGATCGGCGAAGAACTGGCAATCGATTCGTTGAAGATGGGCGCAAGCGATTACGTCATCAAGACGAATCTGTCGCGTCTGCCGAGTGCCGTCGCGCGCGTGATGGAGCAGGTTGAGGAGCGCGATGCGCGGCGCAGGGTGGAGACGGAACTGCACGAGGTCAACCAGATGTTCCGCGCCTTCATGGAAAACATGCCGGGCGCGGCATTCATCAGGGATGGGGATGGTCGTTTCCTTTACGCCAACCAGGGGCTGGACAGGGCGCTCAATGTGGCGGAAGGTGAATCGCTCGGCAAGCTCGATACCGACCTGCTGCCTTTTGATATTGCACATCGATTGCGCCAGCACGACCAGCGCGTTCTGAGCGGCGGCGTCGCCAGACAGGAAATTGAAAGTATTCCTTCTGCCTCCGGCGGCGTTACGCACTGGCTGTCGACAAAATTCCCTCTCGTCGATGCAAAGAGCAATAAACCGCAGATTGGCGGCATTGCCATCGACATCACCGCGCGCATGAAGGTTGAACAGGATTTGCGTCTGCGCACGCGGGCGATCGAGGCGTGCGTCAATCCGATCGTGATCGTCGATGTCGAAACGCCCGGAACGCCGCTGATCTACGTCAATGGCGCTTTCGAGACGATTACCGGTTATTCGAGCCAGGAAGCCATAGGGCGCAACTGCAACTTCCTGCAAGGTGCCGATACGGATCAGCCCGAACTGGAAAAACTGCGCGCCGCGATCCGTGAGCAACGCCCTGCATCCGTCCTGTTGCGCAACTATCGCAAGGACGGCACGATGTTCCTCAACGAACTCTACATTGCGCCGGTGAGCGAAACGCTGGAAGGCGACGTGGTGCGTCATTTTGTCGGCGTGCTGTACGACGTTACCCAGATCAGGCGCTATCAGGCCGATCTGGAACATCAGGCCAATTACGACACTCTGACCGGACTGGCCAATCGCAACCTGCTTAACGAACGTACGCAGCAGGCATTGATCCAGGCGCGCCGCTACGATCAGACGCTGACGCTGGTCTTCATCGATCTGGATAATTTCAAGCTGGTCAACGACAGCATGGGGCATGGCGCCGGCGACGAACTGATCGCAACGGTTGGCGCGCGCCTGCAGACATGCGTGCGCGACGGCGATACGGTGGCGCGTATCGGCGGTGACGAATTCGTGCTGTTGCTGCTCAATCAGGGCGAAGAAGAGGGCGGCAGCCTGTGCGTGATGCAGCGTATCCAGCAGGAGCTGATCAAGCCGGTGCTGATCCGTGGCCAGGATATCGTGGTGACGTGCAGCATGGGCGTCGCGAGTTTCCCGGAAGATGGTGAAGATGCCGAATCGCTGCTGGCCAATGCCGATGCGGCGATGTATCGGGCCAAGTCGAGCGGCCGCAACAACTTCCAGTTCTATGCCAAGGAAATGAATGCGACGACCGGCGAACGCCTGTCGCTGGAACGCGACTTGTGGAGCGCTCTGGACAACGACGAACTGTTCCTGGCCTATCAACCCCAGATCGACCTGCAAACCGGGGCCGTGATCGGCATGGAAGCCTTGCTTCGCTGGCAGCATCCGAAGCGCGGCATGATTTCTCCGATGGATTTCATCCCGATGGCCGAATGCAACGGCCTGATTATTTCAATCGGCACATGGGTGCTGCATACGGCCTGCAGGCAGGCGCTGCAATTGCAGGCCGAAGGATTGCCGCCGATTCGCGTGGCAGTCAATCTGTCGGCGCGCCAGCTCGGCGAAAAGGATTTCGTGCAAACCGTGCGCAATGCAATTACTTCCACTGGGCTCGATCCGCAATACCTGGAGCTGGAAGTGACCGAAAGCATGGTCATGCACAACGTCGAGGAAGTGGTCGGCGTATTGAGCGCGCTTAACGACATGGGCATTCAATTATCGCTCGACGATTTCGGCACCGGTTTCTCCAGCCTTGCCTATCTGAAGCGCTTCCCGATCGATCGGTTGAAGATCGATCAATCCTTCATCTTCAACTGCGACAACGATCCGGACGATGCCATCATTGCGCAAACCATCATTGCGCTGGCACGCGGCCTGAAGATCAAGGTCATCGCGGAAGGCATCGAGAAGGCAGAACACCTTGCCTTCCTGAAACAGAGCGGCTGCGACGAAGGGCAGGGTTACTTCATCAGCCGGCCGCTTGGGTTCGATGCGGTGCGCGAGATGCTGATTGCCCGGCAGAAGCACTGATCTGCATCTTTCTGCCCGGCCTCACGGGTAAATGACATCTCACGGGAACGACGGGCATGCCGATGCGTCATACGGCTTTGACCGTTCGAACCGAAAGGAGAGATGTTCATGGCTACCACCAGGAAAACAGGTTCAGCAAACAAGGCAACATCCGACGCCACCGTTCGCAAGCATCGCAAAATCCAGCGTGAGCAGGATGCAAAAGATGCGAAGAAATCGTCGGCATCTTCTTCCACATCCAAACCTGCAGTCCAGACCGGCACGAAGAAGCAGCCGGCACCGCCGCTGTCGCGCAAACATCTGGCCAAGCCCGGCGTGGAGGCGGAGCTGGATCTGCGACCGCAGTTTCTCGCATCGGGCTACAAAGGGAGCGGCAAGCTGAAAGGGAAGAAAGCGATCATCACCGGCGGTGATTCCGGCATCGGCCGAGCGGTTGCAATCCTTTTTGCACGGGAAGGCGCGGATGTCGCCATCATCTATCTGGACGAGCACCGCGATGCGAAGGAAACCAGGCGTTGCGTGGAAGCCGAAGGGCGTCAATGCCTGCTGCTGCCCGGGGATGTGAAGGATGCTGCGTTCTGCCGCCAGGCCGTGAAAAAAACCGTCAACACGTTCGGAGGGCTGGACGTGCTGGTCAACAACGCGGCATTCCAGGAACATGCCGGTTCGCTGCTCGATATCACCGAAGAGCGTTTCGACGAGACGATGAAAACCAATGTCTACGGTTACTTCCACATGGCCAAGGCAGCATTGCCGCATCTCCAGCGCGGTTCGGCCATCATCAATACAGGTTCTGTCACCGGCCTTTCCGGCAGCAAGAACCTGCTCGATTATTCCACGACCAAGGGGGCGATTCATGCCTTCACAATGGCGCTGGCCGGCAATGTGCTGGATCAGGGTATACGTGTGAATGCGGTTGCGCCGGGGCCGGTGTGGACGCCGCTCAATCCCGCAGACAAGAGTGACGGCGAAAAGATTGCGCAGTTCGGCGCCGAGACCAGCTATCGCCGTCCGGCCCAGCCGGAAGAAATTTCTCCGGCTTACGTTTTTCTCGCATCGGCGGTATGTTCGAGTTATATCACGGGAATTGTGCTGCCGATTACCGGCAGTGTCGGCGAGTAGGCATCTCCACGCAGGTAACGCATTCCGACAACAGATTGCGGCAAGCGCTGATATGCGAAGCCCTTGCATATTGTCAGACTAAAGGTGAAATAACGCTGGTTCATCCGGTAACTATAACCAAAATGTTGTGTGCCTCATTGAGGCGTAAAGGAGAAAACATGAAAAAATCTATCTTGATCCTGTTGGCCGTATCCAGCCTATTGTCCGGTTGCGTCGCGTACAGTGATGAACCCGGATACCACAATGATGGCGCAGTACGCGACAGGGACGGCGATGGCGTACGAAACCGTGCCGATCGGGATCGCGATGGTGACGGCATCCGCAATCGCAATGACGCTCGGCCGAACAATCCGACCCGATATTGAGCAGTATGCTGCCGCACCTGTAATAAAATGCGGGCAGCGGATCGTGATGGTGTAAACAAAAACCGGCGTCAGCCGGTTTTTTATTGGGCAACCGGATCGTGATGCTGGAAGACGCGGCCTTGCTGCAGACAGCGGATAAACGGAAGAACCCGGATCCCGCGCTCTGGCAATCCCGTCGTTCCGGTGGATTTGTCGGGCGATGTGTTGTATAACTTCGACCACCTCGCGGGACCGGGTGAATCGACCCCGGGTCTGAATCAATCGCCGAAGAACCGGCGATCAACTCAAATAACTATTTAAATTCGTGAATATTTATATCTGTGGACAAAAGCACTTCGGTGCAGAAGTTTTTTCGGCGCTGCTGAATGCAGGTCATAACATTGTCGGCGTATCGTCGCCGGCATTGAACGGTGAAGGCGGTGATGATCGCCTGAAGGCAGTGGCGGAAGCGGCCGGCGTCAAGTGGATGAAGTCTGGTTTGCTGAACGAGAATACAATCCCCGACGGCATCGATCTGATCGTCACCGCACATTCGCACGATTTTGTCCGCGAACCGACGCGCGCGAAAACGACCCATGGCGCCATCGGCTATCACCCGTCGTTGCTGCCTATTCATCGCGGCAAGGATGCCGTGATCTGGACCATCAACATGGGCGACAAGATCACCGGCGGCAGCGTTTACTGGCTTAACGAAGTCATGGATGGCGGTCCGATCGCCGCGCAGGAACATGTGTTCGTGCTGCCCGGCGATACGCCGGATACACTGTGGAAACGCGATCTGGCGCCGCTCGGCATTCGCTTGCTGACTCAGGTGTGTGCCGATCTGGAGCAGGGAAAAGTCATCAAGATAGAACAGGATGAGCGCATTGCGACGGTCGAACCGTCAATCAAGCGTTAGACCGAATCGCCCGGAAGCGGGCATTGCGGATAGAAATGAAAAAGCACGCCGGCGCAATGCCGGCGTGCTTTTTTTGTACACGATGAACAGATATATCGCGGATAACACCGCCAGATTGATTCCGCGGTTTGCATACCTGTGTCGGAAATGTTCCGGAAGAATCCTGCGCGGAACGCGATCACCGCATGCATGCGGCGATCGCGTGTTGCCGCATTAGAAGTTCCAGGTTGCCTTGGCCGTCAACTGGTGGCCGAGGAATTTGTCGCGGACTTCCAGATCGTAGCCGATTGAAATGACAGTGCCTTGTGACGTGACGCTGCGATAGCCGAGGCCGAGTTGCAGCGCTTCGCGACCTGGCTGCACGCCGTCGACACGGAAGGACGGGCCGCCATTGACGAAGCTGGCATCGATGGCAGGTGTATCGGCGAATTCATGCAGGTAGCGTGCACGCAGCGTTGCACTGGAAGATGTATCCAGCCGGTTGACGAACTCCACGCCCAGCACGCTTTGTACGGAATTGGCGCTTGCACTATCCACGCGCTGCGCCGATACGCCGCCATTCTCGGTGTAGCCATCGTTGTCGAGATGGGCAAGACGCGCGCCCATCAGCCAGCGACCGCTCCATTTGGCGTCCAGTGCAAACGGTATGCCGTACTCGGCACGCAGTCCGACCTGGTAGCCGGAGTATTTGGCGTTCAGCGTTTCGGCAAAGCCGGGGATCGATACCTGGCGTTGGCTCGAATAGCGATTGGACGAAAGCGCCACGCTTGTATCCAGGGTGTAGTCGCTGTCGGTGCGGCTGAAGTAGCCACCGATATGCAATGCCTTGACGTCGTTGTCGTCGCCCGCGCCATCATCGCGACCATCGCTGCCTGCCTGCGTGTAGCCGCCTGACAGACCGACCATATCGCGCGCATTGAGGTCGGTTTCAAAACCGACGGCGAGGCCTTGCGCATCCAGGTCGAAGCCGTTGGCACCCTTGCGCGCCTTTTGCGTTGCGACCGATGCCAGGCCCTGTATCCAGAAACGGCCGCCGGTGGAATCACCAGCGGCCAGACCTGTCTGGTTCATGGCGACCGAGCCGTTGCGCATCGTGTCGATGCGGTTGTCGAACGCGGAGAACACGCTGCCTTGTGCCGCCATCGATGCCGATTGTGCGGCTGCGTTGGTTTCAGGCGCGAGTTGCGCGGTGGCTTTGGCCACTGCCTTTGCATCCGGCAGCGATTCGAATGCATTCACCAGATCGATGCTTTCCTGCGAGCCGGTGCTGAATACGGCTTCCAGACCTTTGGCTACGCCTGCAATGCCGGTCGGCACCAGAGACGCAAAGCTGTTTTCACGGTGCGCGACCAGTTTCAGGTCGTTGCCGTCTTTTTCGAGCGTGTAGGTGAGGAAGTTGGACGTGCCGTCGATTTTAAGATTGTCGGCAGTGGTCGCCAGCGTGCCGGCATCGACGACGGTGTAGCTTGCGCCATCCGCGATGTAACCGTTGATCATCGGACGAATCGTCGCGCCGTCGGCCAGTGTGGCTGTGTTGGCAACGGCGAGCATGTCGCTGGCACCATTCAGGCCGATGCGTGTTTCCAGCACGCCGCTTGCGTTTTGCGTGTAGTTGCCATCGATGCTTATCTTGCCGAAGTTGGCGCCGGCAGGTGCTTTCAACGTGCCATCGACGGTGACGTTGCCGCTTGTGCCGATGAGGCTCAGGCTGCCTTTCCGGTCAACGGTAATACTGTCGACGCCGGTGAGGGCAGAGTTGAAGGTGGTCGTGCCGCCCTTGATGGTGATGTTCTGGAAGTTGCTGAGCTGACCGGCGTTGAAGGATTGCGTGCCGTCGGTTTCCAGCGCATTGATGCCGCCATTGACGCCGCTGCCGCCATTGATCGTGCCGATCACGGTGCCGCCGAAAAGGCGCAGCGTATCGTCGCCGTCGCCCATGTCGATCGCCATGCCGTTCTTGCCTTCGATGCGGCCGTAGTTGGTCAGCGTATCGTTACCGCCGCCCATCTGAATCGCCGCCGCCTTGGTGACGCTTGACACTTCATCGACACGGACAGTGTTTGCACCGCCGATGATGACGCCGGTCGAGCCGTTGACGATTTCGTCGTCGAAGTCGCCGACCAGGCCGATCGCAACTTTCTTGTTGCCGATGATTTCGCCATCGTTGGCGATCTTGACGACATCCGGTGCCGCATCTTCCGTGCCGCGTCCGCCGGCGAAGCTCTGGCCGTTCGCGCCGTCGTCTACCAGAATGCCGTTGTTGTCGCCCCAGATCGAAGCGCCTTTGGCGTTGGCGACGGTACCGCCGCCCATGGCGATGCCGTCGCCGCCATTCGGAAAGCCGTTGGCATCGGAGCCGCCGCCGCCCAGGCCCTCGATCCGGCCATGGTTGATGATGGTGCCGACGCCGTCGATATCCACGCCGTCGCCATCGCCGTCACTGCCGGAAGGGATGACGCCGGCAATGGTGCCGCCTTTCGAGTGATCAAAGACCTTGCCTGCACCGGCGTAGCGGCCGCTGATCAGACCGTAGTTTTCAACGTAACCGGTGCCATCGGTGCCGATACCGGAACCGTTGCGGCCGATGATCTTGGCACCGGCGTAGTTGGTAACGTGGATTTCCACATCGGCGGTGATGCCATGACGCGGGCCGCTGATGGTGCCGTAGTTATCGATGACGACGCCAGTGCTCTTGTCCGCATCGATGCCGTCGTGCGGGCTGGGTGCATCGGAATCGTCGCACGCATCTTCAACCGTTTCGCGGCATTTGGTATTGACCTGGCCGTTGCTGATGATGGTGCCGTAATTGATGATGTGCATGTTGTTGCCGGCAGCAATCGCATCGCCGGTATCGGAGCGAATGACGGCGGCAGTATTGCTTGCCGATCCGTTCTTGATGGTGGCACTGGCACCGGCGAAATCGGCAAGGTCCATGCCCTGGCCGGCATCGATTCCCTTGCCTTTTTGCCAGATAGTGCCCTGGTTGTCGATCATCAGGTCGGTGATCTTCTTGCCCATTTTGATGACATCACTGCCTGCAGCGGAAATGGTGCCGTTATTGATGATGGTGACCGTGCCGGTATTGTCCTTGGCCTGGATGGCGCGTGCGTCTTCGTCATTGCTGGTCGCTTCGATGGTGCCGTTGTTGATCAGGGTATCGGCGCCCTTGGAATTCTTGTCGAAAATAATGGTGGCGACCGCCTTGGTACCGCCGCTGGCCTCGCTGAAAACGCTCAGGCTGCCGTTGACGGTGCTGGTGCTGCTGTCGCCGGCAACGCTGGAAATGGTTTTCGGTGCGTTATCGACGGTACCTGCATCGACCGTGAAGCCGGCAGCCCACAACGGTGAACACAATGCGGCCTGGAGGGCCAGCACAATCGGTAGCGGGCGCAGTTGCTTATGACTGAAGCGCATGTTGTTGTCTCCCCTGATTGAAAATGGCGAATTATGGGGAGCGCATATGACCGCCTGATTACAACCGCGTGACAGAATGTGGCATCGCGAAATGGAAGCTGACAGTTTTGTGACAGCAGCGCAGATAGCGTATCAAGGCGCTCTCCGGAGAGAAGGAGCGCCTTGCCGGGGAGAAGTGCTTTGCGCTATAATTGAGAACTTTTCTCAATTGGGCAGCAATTTGTCCAATGACGTTGAACAAGCTTTTTCCGCTACTCGCAAGCCCCGGTCATCCGGCGCCTCCGGAAGCCGTTGCCCGATCTCGGCGGCAGCGTCGTCTTCTAGGTAAAATACGCGGTTTCATTTCGATCGGAACGTGCCGGGCTGCAGGCGTTCTGCAGGTTGGTGCATTGTTTGCCCGCCGTATTGCGCAGTAAATTTTTTGAAATAGGATGCATTGACTTTATGGCTGCCTTCGACACTGTTCGTATTCTGACTGTCCATCACTGGAACGACACGCTGTTCTCCTTCACCACCACGCGCGAACCGAGCTTTCGTTTTGACAGCGGCCATTTCGTCATGATCGGTCTGCCGATCGATGGCAAGAACGTGATGCGTGCCTACAGTATCGCCAGCCCGTCGTGGGAAGAGCATCTTGAATTCCTGTCGATCAAGGTACAGGAAGGCGCACTGACCAAGCATCTGCAGAACCTGAAGGTCGGCGACGAATTGCTGGTCGGCCGCAAGCCGACGGGCACACTGGTCATCTCCGATCTGTTGCCGGCCAAGCGCCTGTTCCTGTTCGGCAGCGGCACCGGCCTTGCGCCATTCATGAGCATCATTCGCGATCCGGATACGTATGAGCGTTTCGATCAGGTGATCCTGGTCCACGGCGTGCGTCTGGTCAGCGAATTGGCGTACAAGGATTATGTCGGCAAGGAATTGCTGGAGATCGAAGGCCTGGGCGAAGAGATTGCCGCCAAGCTGCTGTATTACCCGACCGTGACACGCGAGGCGTTTGTCAACGAAGGACGCATCACGACCGCGATCGAAACCGGCAAGATGTGCAAGGATCTCGGCATCGATCCAATCGATCCGCTGACCGATCGTGCGATGATTTGCGGCAGCCCGGACATGCTGAAGGACACCGCGGCACAACTCGACAAACTCGGCTTTGAAGTATCGCCGGGCATCGGCCAGCCGGGTGATTACGTGATCGAACGCGCATTCGTCGATCGCGGCTAGACTGAATCCGGCGTGTCGAGCGTTCGGCACATCCGCTCATGTCCGCAATGGCGCTGTCATGTTTTGACGAACATGACAGCGCCTTTTCTTTTGCGGATCAAGGACGAGGTTCGCATTGCGCGGCGAACGATGCGGCAGCGGCGGGACGCCTGATCTTCTTCACAATACTTTACCTTGCAGCAGCAGGGATTTTCTTGATAATCGAAAGCGGACTCGCTATCGTTACGTACCGATTATGTTGTCCTGCAAGTTCGCCAGCCATCGCCTGGATTCCGGGCCAGCCAGCCTGTTTCGACGGAAGCATCAGAACATGCTGAAACTGCAGATGCCGTATTGCATGGCCCGGTTTCGCATCGTTGTGCGGCAGTGCGCGGCGCAGGATCATGCGACGGCTGCGCTCAATTTCTGATTCTTCCCGCATCGCCGGATGTTCCGTTTTTCAATCATCAGCAACCTTACGAATATCCTTGCCCATGAAGCCTTCTTCGCCATCAACCGCTGTCCGCCCATCGTTGCGCCAACGGCTCTTCCATCGCTACACGATTGCGGTGCTGGTGATTGCGATCATTGCCGCATTCGGTTACTGGCAATGGAACAAGGCTTACGGAAAGAAAAATCCGCGCGACTTGTATCAGGTCGCGCAGGTCGAACGCGGCGACATTCAGGACGTCGTAACTGCTACCGGCACGGTGCAGCCGCTTGAGTTCGTCGATGTCGGCGCGCAGGTATCCGGGCAGTTGAAAAAATTGCATATCGATGTGGGATCGGTCGTGAAGGAAGGCGACCTGCTGGCGGAAATCGATCCGACGGTGTTTCTCGCCACGGTCGATGCACGGCGCGCCGGTCTGCGCAATCAGCTTGCCACGATGAAGGACAGACAGGCGCAACTCACGCTGGCGCAGTTGCAGTTCCAACGGCAGAAGAATCTGATGGCGGCCGACGCGACCACCGGCGAAGCGTTGCAGACAGCGGAAGCCACGCTGCACTCGGCCAAGGCGCAGATTGATGCATTGCAGGCGCAGATCGAGCAGACGCAGTCGACCTTGCGCGCCGATGAAGCCAATCTGAATTACGCGAAAATCTATGCACCGATGTCCGGCACTGTCGTCTCGCTGACCGCGCGTCAGGGCCAGACCTTGAACGCCAATCAATCGGCGCCGACGATCCTGCGCATCGCCGATCTATCGACGATGACGGTTCAGGCGCAAGTGTCCGAAGCGGAAGTCGGCAAGCTGAGCAAGGGCATGGAAGTGTATTTCACCACGCTCGGCAGTCAGGGACGCCGCTGGTACGGCGCGTTGCGCAAGGTCGAACCGACGCCGACCGTCACCAATAACGTCGTGCTCTACAACGCGCTGTTCGATGTGCCGAACAAAAATCAGGCGCTGCTGCCCAGCATGACCACGCAGGTTTTCTTCATTGCTGCGACAGCGAAGGATGCATTGCTGGTGCCGACGGCTGCGGTCACGCTCGCGCGCGGAGCGGGCGGGCGCAAGCGCAAGGATACGGGTGAGGCAACGCACGATGCAAACGGGAAGGCGACCACGGCATCGGCTTCTTCTTCTTCTTCTTCTTCTTCTTCTTCTTCTTCTTCTTCTTCTTCTTCTTCTTCTTCTTCTTCTTCTTCTTCTTCTTCTTCTTCTTCTTCTTCTTCTTCCGGCGGTACACAGGCGATGCAAGAAAATAAAGCAAGCGACAAGGCCGCAACCGACAAGGCAGGCACGGACAGGAAAACCGCAACGGCGGCGCATGCCGCAGGCAAAGAGGCCGCTCCGTCCGATGCAGCATTGGCCGGCATGACGAAGGAAGAACGCCGCGCCGCGCTTGCAAACATGACGCAGGAGGAACGCGCCGCTTTCCATGAACGGCGCAAGACCGCGCGCGAAGCATCGGACAAATCGAGCGGTTCAGCCGAGGGCACAAAAACCGGTGCGGTCGACGGCAAGACGGACGGTGACATGGCGAATCAGACTGCCTCGCGCCCGAACAGCGGCGGCTTCACCGACCAGACCAATGCACGCCTGCCGCGCGGCGGCACGGTCAAGGTGATCGGCAAGGACGGCAAGGTCGAATCGCGCAAGGTCGAACTCGGTGTAACCAATCGCGTGCAGATGCAGGTACTCAGCGGTTTGGCGGAGGGCGATGAAGTGGTCGTCGGCCTGAAATTACCGCCGCCGGTGGCACGCGCGCAAAATGCAAGACCGCCGGGTGGCATGGGTGGCGGTATGGGCGGTCAGTCCGGACGGGGCCGGTAATGAATGCGGAAACCGACCGCGCCGCCGTCTCGACCGGCGGACGTTCGCCCGACGAGATACCGCTGATCGATTTGCGCGGCGTCACCAAGACGTATCGGAACGGCGGCCTGGAAGTCGAAGTCCTGCACGGCATCGACCTGAAGATTTACGAAGGCGAGTTTGTCGCGATCATGGGCGCGTCCGGCTCCGGAAAATCCACGCTGATGAATATCCTCGGCTGCCTCGATCGGCCGACTTCCGGCACTTATCATTTCATGGGGCGCGATGTATCCGGCTTCAGCAGCGATGAACTGGCGCTGTTGCGGCGCGACGATTTCGGTTTCGTTTTCCAGAGCTACAACCTGATTCCGTCCGCCAGCGCGGCGGAGAACGTGGAAGTGCCGGCCATGTATTCCGGCTTGCCGCCCGAACAGCGTCATGCGCGCGCGCAGGCATTGCTGGGCGAGCTCGGTCTGGCGGAGCGCACGCATCATCGGCCGAATCAGCTGTCCGGCGGACAGCAGCAGCGCGTATCGATTTCGCGCGCGCTGATGAACGGTGGACGCATCATTCTTGCCGATGAACCGACCGGCGCGCTCGACAGCAAAAGCGGCGCAGACGTCATGAAGTTGCTGGCCGATCTGTCGCAACGCGGGCATACGGTTCTGCTGATCACGCACGCACGCGAAGTGGCCGATAATGCGCAACGCCTGATCGAGATCAAGGATGGCCACGTCCTGTCCGATCCCGGTCCTTCGCCGGTATCGGAAGTGCAGGCTGCGTTTGTGCGGCCGGTGGTGGCGGGCAAAGGCTCACGCCTGGCGGATATTCTGGAAGCGGCCAAGATGGCATTGCGCTCGTTGCGTGCGAATATTTTTCGTTCTGTGCTGACGCTGCTCGGCATCGTGATCGGCGTCGGTTCGGTGATCGCGATGCTGGCGATCGGCGATGGCGCCAAGGCGGCGGTTGTCGAACGGATCAGCGCAATGGGTTCCAATCTGCTGCTGGTGCGGCCGGGCGTGCCGAACCAGCGCGGTTTCAACAGTACGGCGACGCTGGTGATCGATGACGTCAAGGCGATCGACGATTTGCCGAATGTGCTGGCGGCCGTGCCGGAGCAGAGCAGCACGGCTACACTTCGCTTCGGCACCTCGGACACGACGACCAGCATCAACGGCACATCCTCCAAGTTTCCGATTGCGCGGCAATGGCCGGTGGCGCAGGGATCGTTCTTCAGCGAGGATGACGAAAACAATTATGCCGCCGTCGCGGTGTTGGGAAAGACCGTCGCCACCGCGTTGTTCGGTGATGAGAGTCCTGTCGGCGAATTTGTGCTGGTCAACAATCTGCTGTTCCAGGTTGTCGGTGTGATGTCCGAACGCGGCGCATCGCCGATGGGCAGCGATCAGGACGATATCGTGTTCGTCCCGTATGCGACGAGCAGCCTGCGCCTGTCCGGCCAGCGGTACCTGCGCAACGTGACGGTGGCGGTGGAAGAAGTGGATCGCATCGACGAGACGCAGAATGATGTCGACAAACTGCTCAACGAACGCCACGGCGTGGTCGACTACCAGATACGCAACATGGCATCGATCATCGAGGCGACGGAACAGACGCAGAACACGCTGACCATCCTGCTTGGTTCGATTGCAGCGATTTCCCTGCTGGTTGGCGGCATCGGCGTGATGAACATCATGCTGGTATCCGTTACCGAGCGCACGCGCGAAATCGGCATTCGCATGGCAACCGGCGCGCGTGAGCGCAATATCATGCAGCAGTTCCTGATCGAGGCAATGGTGGTATCCGCACTGGGCGGCGCCATCGGCGTCGTCGGCGGATTGGCCACTGCGGCGTTCATTGCCGCGTTCGGCACGCCGATCGAATATTCCATCACGCCGGTCCTGCTCGCATTCGGTTGTGCGTTCATGACGGGCCTGGTGTTCGGTTATCTACCGGCCAAAAAAGCGGCACAACTCGATCCCGTAGTCGCGTTGGCGGCAGAATGAAAATGACAGCGATGACAAACCTTGTATTTTTCCGTCGTACCCGGCTTGCGGCATTGCTGGCAGTCGCATTTGTATTGAGCGCCTGCGCCAGCCGTGTGGATGTCACGCGGCCCGACGTCGCCATGCCGTCCGCATGGGCCGAACCGGCATCGGGTGAAGCCGCACTGCAGCGCGACTGGTGGCGCGGTTTCGGCTCGGTGGAGTTGTCGGCGCTGATCGATGAAGCCTTGTCGGGCAGCCCCGATGTGATCATCGCGGCGGAGCGCGTCACGCAGGCGGAGATCGCCGCGCGCAGTGCGGGCGCATCGCTGTTTCCGCTGTTGACGGTGAGCGCCGGGACCGATACCGGCCGCGTCAAACCGGGCCTGACAGGACCGGGCTGGAGCAAGAGCGAATCCTCGGGCGCATCGCTCAGTGTGGATTATGAAGTCGATGTATGGGGGCGCGTGGCCGCACTGGTCACCGGCGCACGCGCATCGCTGAATGCCAGCCGCTACGACCTGGAAACGGTACGGCTGACATTGACGACGGGTGTTGCAAATGCGTATTTCCAGACGCTGGCGCTACGCATGCGCCTGAAGGTCGCGCAGCAAAATCTGGCGATCGCAGAGAAGTTGTTCACGATTGTCGAAGCGCGTTATCGGTACGGTTCCGCATCTGCGCTGGATGTCAGCCGTCAGCGCAGCACCGTGCTGGCGCAGCGTGCAACGATTCTCCCGCTGCAGGTGCAGGAGCGGCAAACCGTCAGCGCGCTGGCCATCCTGCTTGGTCGGCAGCCGCAGGCGTTGCAAGTCGGCGGACAAAGTCTGGATACATTGACGACGCCAGAGGTCAGTCCGGGTTTGCCGTCGACACTGATTACGCGTCGCCCGGATCTGGCAAGCGCGGAGGCGCAGTTGTATGCAGCCGACGCCAACGTTGCAGCAGCGCGCGCGGCATTGCTGCCGACGATTTCGCTGACGGGTACCGCAGGTTCATCCAGCGCGGCCTTGCTGTCGTTGAGCAATCCGGCATACAGCATCGGCATTGCGGCATCGATCGTGCAGACGCTGTTCGACGGCAACCGCTTGCGCCTGCAGGTGGAGTCGAACGAATCGACGCGTCGCCAGCTGGTCGAAAATTATCGCCGGACCGTCTATATCGCGCTCAAGGAAGTGGACGATGCGCTCGGCAACGCCACGCGCAATCGCGAACAGGAACAGGCGCAAATTGAAATCAGGAAGGAAGCGCAACATGCGCTGCAATTATCGGAGTTGCGTTACCGCGAAGGTGCGGATGACCTGAACAGCCTGCTCGACGCGCAGCGCACATTGTTCGCGGCGGAAGATCAACTCGCGCAATTGCGCCTGTTGCGCCTGACCGGTACCACCGATGTATTCAAGGCGTTGGGCGGCGGCTGGAACATGGCCCAGTCCGCGCAGTAATCGCTGCGCCGATACGGTCGGCGCAGCGGCAGGGCGTTACGCCGATTGCAGCGCCGGACGACGCGCCATTCTGTAGAGATAACCCAGCAGCAAGGTAATCGCCAGACTAGGCAATGCAGAGCCGACCTGCGGCCACAGCATCGGGCAGACATGAAACACGGCAATTCCGGTCAGCCAGATCGCCACCGGCACGATGTTGACGGAGCGATCGGTTGCCTGTCCCTTCATCGCCAGTTGCGATACCACCACGCCGAACAGCGGCACGAAAACCGAACTCAGCAACAGCAGGAACGGCTCCAGTCCGATGCATCGGCAATACCAGTGCGCAGCCCGTCGCCAGCAATGCCAGCGCAATACCCCAGAAGCGGATCGAGAAGCGGCCGTTGAGGAAGTTGAGCGAGACCGAACCGGAGTAGACATCGCCATACGCGTTATCCATTTCATCGATCAGGATCAGGCCGAGTGCAATCAGGCCGCCTTGCGCCAGCAGCAGCGTCGCCATCAGATCGGCGCCCGGCGGCGTTGTGCTGACGATCAATACGCCCAGCGCATGACACCAGATGTTTGCAATGGCAAAGCCCAGCCATGTGCCGCGGAATGCGCGATCACCTGTGCCGGACTTGCCGTAACGCGCGAAATCGGCCACCAGCGGCAGCCACGATACCGGCATCGCCATCACCAGATCGATCCCCGCCAATGTGCTCATCGAACCGTCGCCCGGATTGTTCCAGATGGCATCGAGGCCTTGTGCTTGCGCCTTGGCGAAGAACTGCCAGCTCAGCCATATCAGCGACAGGATCACCAGCGGCAGGCCGAAGCGGCCGACGAAGCGGCGCACCAGTCCGATCATCGAACCGGTCAGCCAGCGCGACCAGCAACGCGCCCCAGAACAGTGCCGTGACGATCGGCAGCCAGCCGGCATCGACGCCGGTCGATGTCCTTGATCAGTGCAGTGCGTGCCGTCGCGCATGACGACCAGTCTCGAACGCGGTCCAGCCGATCAGTTGCATCGATATTCAGCAGACACCGGCAAGCGCGCAAAGGCGCTGCCGTAGGTCTGGCATGCATGAGCCCGGCGCTGGCGAGCCCGCTTTCGTAGCCGAGGCGCGCGGCCCAGCCGAGCAGGCCCGCGCCGAGCAGCGAACCAGCACGATGGCGAGCACCGCATCGCGGGTGCCCACGGCCGGGACGAGATAGGCGCCGATCTGCATGACCAGCAGGCCCACGCCGAGGCTGAACCACAGCGCCATGTGGTCGCGGAAGGAGAAAACCCTGTCGGCTGCGGGAATCGGCGTGAATGCAGCGGCGGAAGCCGCATGTGCGGCCGGTTGGGAATGGGTATCTGAAGCCATCGTTGTCTTTCAAGGGATGGCAGGTCGGCGGGTGCTTACCGGAGATCGCGCGGGATCGGCAGTTATCGCATGCTTTCCTGCGCGAGGATTATCTCAGTCAGGTTCAACGGGTATCTCTCACCCGCGCAATGCGCAGGACCCCGAGCGAAATTCATGGTGTTAAATCGTGGGCGCTACTTTGAGCCAAAAATTAATTTCAGGCAAGCGGTCGATCCGCGGGAGCCGGATGGTGTCGCACCGTGAGGAAGAAAGAAGTCGGGCCGCAAAAGAATCTGTGAGGGGAAAGCAGCCCGACGAAAGCGTGAATACTGTATAAAAACACAGTATATCGTCGTGCACGGCAAAAGTCACGCGCAAATCTGCAATCGGTGGGAAATACGGCCCCAAAAAAACAAAGCCGCATGGCGGTAACCATGCGGCTGGAAAGATCGCGTCCGGCTGAGAAGTTACAGGCCGAGCATCGGGAAATTACAGGCCGAGGCGTGCTGTTGCCTCGTTCATGGTGGTGGTGTTCCAGGGCACGAAGCCGGTCATGCCGATTTTCGACAATGCGGTCCTGCCCGCATCGCTGTCCGACAGGCCGAGCAACACGCTACGGAGTTTTTCGCGGTCGGATTCGCTCAATTTCTTCGATGCGATGAATTGCTTTATTGGCGTGGGTTTGGTTTCCGCAAGAATCCGGCCGCCTTTGGCAACCCAGCTTTTTGCCACACCAGCCGAACCGGTGACGCCAGCATCGACAAAACCGTTATCGATCATGAACGGTACGGCGTCCTGATAGCGTGTTGCCGTGTATGTTTTTTCCGGTTGCTGGAAATTCAGTTCGCGCAGATTGGCGGTGAACATCACGGTCGTGATCGACTCGATGGACGGCACGCCGATTTTTTTACCGCGCAGATCCTGCATGGATTTCAGCGGGGAGTTCTGACCCACCATTACGCGCGCGCGATAATCGGTGTAACCCTTGGCCGTAACCAGACCTTCATAGCCGTCCTTCTTGACTGCCAGCAGGCCGACATGCGCAGGATGGATGAAGGCCAGATCGTATTTTCCTTCAGCCAGGCCTTTTTCCAGCACAGCGTATTTATCAACGGTCTGGAGCTTGATGTTTTGCTTGAGTTCCCTGGACAGAATCTGCAGCAGCGGCTTGTAGCGCTCGCTGGCCGGACCGCCGTCCTGATACGTCACACCTTCATTGATGGCCAAAACGAGGTCTTGCGCCGAAGCAGAATCGATGCTGGCGGACAGCACTGTCATTGCCAAGAAAGACATGATTAATTTCATGAGTCACTCCAAGTATTTTTATAGGGTAATTACTTATGGAGTGAATGTTACATTAACCACGTTATTGGTGAAGAGATTTTCTTGCCTGTGAACAGCTTTCGTAGCGTTATGTGTTTTCAATAAGAATCGGCACCTCGTATACCAAATACGAAGGCGCCGAGCACATGGCGGACATTGCCGCAGATTGTGAAATGGAGGGCATGATTTATTGCATGCTCTCCATTTATTGCGCTAGATACGGCCTGTTATCAGCATGATCAGCAAAATAACGACCAGCAGTCCGGTGATGCCGCTTGGTGCATAGCCCCAACTGCGACTGTGGCCCCAACTAGGAAGGACGCCGATCAGGATCAGGATCAGGACGATGAGGAGAATTGTGCCGAGGGTCATGTTTCGCCTTTCTTGGTTTTCATGTGCAAAGCGTAGGCGGTTTGATCAGCCTGCTCTGTACGGTGGCGAACACTCAATGCCGACCGATCCCGTCACAATGGTTGTCACGGAACAATCGTTTCAATCCAAGGGAGTTTCATCATGCAGATCCGGACATTGTTGTTCGTCATAATCATGGGAGCCATCGGCGCACTGGCTGCGCTGAACTGGCAGACCTTCAGCACGCCGACCGCGCTTTGGCTGGGCGTAACGACCGTGCAGGCACCGCTCGGGCTGGTAATGCTGGGTTTGACGGCTGTGCTGACGGCATTTTTCCTGATTTTCATCATCTACCTGCAATCCTCGGTTCTGCTGGAAGCGCGCCGTCATGCGAAGGAATTGCAGAACAGCAGGGAGCGGGCGGATCAGGCCGAATTGTCGCGTTTCACCGAACTGCGCAACTTTATTGATGCGGAAATGCAGGCCATCGTGCGACAGGATGGCGAATCGCGGACGGCGCTGCTGGCACGTCTCGATCGTCTGGACGCAGGAGTGATCGCCGCGGTTGACCAGTGCGGCAACTCGCTGGCGGCCGGTATTGGCGAACTCGAAGACCGGTTGGAACGCGATGGCAAGGTAGCCGTCGGTCGGCCGGATTGACGATTGTCAAATCCATACATGCGCGCAAGTTGCACATAAATTTCCGTATGGAAATAAAAGCCGGATAAACTGACGATCGTTGCTTCCTTCCGACCGTCATGCCAAAAGCCCGGCAATCCGATAACTTCACCGCTTATGTGCTCGTCGCGCTGACCTGCACAGTCATCTGCATTGCGATGACGTGGATGTATCTTCTCTACCAAGAGCGCACGGCGTCGAATATTGCCTATTCCAGTTTCGGTCCGATTGTGGTGCGCGGCTCCGAATTTTCGATTCGCGCCACGATGGCGGTGCAGACGCGCAACAAGGATGCCTCGTGGGTCGAGGCGAACCAGAAGCAATTGAATTTTGCGATGCAGGCGGCGCTGGCCAGTGCCGATCCTGTGCGGGCGCGGGCACCGGACGGCGTGACGTATGTGCAGGGCATATTGCGCGATGCGGTCAATACCGCGCTCGGCACACGCAATGTGCAGGAGATTCTTCTGACCGATTTCGTCATCCAGGCGAACTGACCGGGCAGCTTTCCACGGCATCATCCCTGCGCAGGCATTACAATGCCGGAACAGACACCGCGCAATCAGCATGAGCAAGCCAGACAATTCAATCGATCCACCGCTTCATTCCCTCCGGCCCGATTCGCCGTGTGCGGGCTATTGCTCGACTTCGCACGGCGATGAAATATGCAAGGGATGCGGCCGCACGTTCGATGAAGTCCTTAACTGGATTATTTACGACGACGAGGAAAAGGCCGCCGTCTGGGCACGGCTGGAAGCGGCGGGTCTGGTCAAGCGCTGATTCCTGCGCGGAAATCCCCGGTAACCGCCGGTTTTGCCTTGGCAATCCTGCCTCTGCATTAGACTTCGAGGCCAACAATCGGTAGACTTGTGGCCTTTTTCCAAGGGCTATTCCATGTCCGCCACGCCCGAATCCCCAGCGTCCGATTCCGCAGATGTGACTGCGTTTGAATCCGGCACTGAACCGCGTTCCGTTTCAGCCGAATTGATCGCCAGCGAAGTGGCACGTCGCCGCACCTTCGGCATCATTTCCCATCCGGATGCGGGTAAAACCACGCTGACGGAAAAACTGCTGCTGTTCTCCGGCGCGATTCAGCTCGCCGGTACCGTCAAGGGTCGCAAGAGCGGCCGTCATGCGACGTCCGACTGGATGGAAATCGAAAAGCAGCGCGGCATTTCTGTCGCCAGCTCGGTCATGCAGTTTGAATATCGCGAGCACGTTGTCAACCTGCTCGATACGCCAGGCCATCAGGATTTTTCCGAAGATACCTATCGCGTGCTGACGGCGGTCGATTCCGCATTGATGGTGATCGATGCGGCCAAAGGCGTCGAGGAACAAACGATCAAGCTGCTGAACGTTTGCCGCATGCGCAACACGCCGATCATCACATTCATGAACAAGCTCGATCGCGAAACACGCGATCCGCTCGAATTGCTCGATGAGCTGGAATCGGTGCTGAAGATCGAATGCGCACCGGTCACCTGGCCGATCGGCATGGGCAAGAATTTCCGTGGCGTGTATCACTTGCTGCGCGACGAAATCATGCTGTTCGCACCGGGCAGCGAAAAAGCCGATCAAACATTTGAGATCGTCAAGGGCATCGACAATCCGCGCCTCGCCGAGATGTTTCCGCAGGAAATCGAACAGCTGAAAATGGAAGTCGAACTGGTGCATGGCGCGTCGCATCCGTTTGAACTCGACGCGTTCCTGAACGGCACGCGTACACCGGTGTTTTTCGGTTCCGCGATCAACAACTTCGGCGTGCGTGAAATCCTGAATGCGCTGCTCGACTGGGCGCAACCGCCGCGTGAACGCGATGCAACGATCCGCGCCGTCAAGCCGACTGAATTACCGTTCTCCGGTTTCGTCTTCAAGATTCAGGCCAACATGGATCCGGCGCATCGCGATCGCATTGCGTTCCTGCGCGTGTGCTCCGGTCGTTTCGAGCGCGGCATGAAGGTCAAGCATCTGCGGTTGAATCGCGAGATCAAGGTATCGAGCGTGGTGACCTTCATGGCGTCGAGCCGCGAGCAGGTGGAAGAAGCGTACGCCGGCGACATCATCGGTTTGCCGAACCACGGCAACATGCAGATCGGAGATAGTTTCTCCGAAGGCGAATTGTTGCAGTTCACCGGTATTCCGTATTTCGCACCGGACTTTTTCCGCTCGGTGCGCATTCGCAATCCGCTGAAGGTCAAGCAGTTGCACAAGGGTTTGCAGCAGCTTGGCGAAGAAGGCGCGATTCAGGTTTTCAAGCCGGTCAACAGCAGCGATCTGGTGCTGGGCGGCGTGGGCGTGCTGCAGTTCGAAGTGGTTGCCAGCCGTCTGATGAATGAATACGGCGTCGATGCCGTGTTCGAAGGTACCAGCATCAGCAGTGCACGCTGGATTACCTGCGACGACAAGAAGATGCTGGCCGACTTCGAAAAATCGTCCGCCGGCCACAATCTGGCGCACGATGCGGCAGGCAATCTTGCCTACCTGGCCAGCTCGGGCGTCAACCTGCGTCTGACGCAGGAGCGCTGGCCCGGCGTGACATTCCACGAAACGCGCGAGCACGCCGGCAAACTTGCGTGATGGCATGCCGGTCGCCGCGAAGTGCGATGGTGGCAATTGAATGCCCTGCAGTGCGCTGCGGGTTGCCGGTGCATTGCATTGGCGATTCGCTGTTTTCACCGCATGATTTGACGCAATCGATTCGCTGCCCGCATTGCGTTGCGGCCTGATTTTCACGGAGACCGGCATGCCGAAAATTTTCAAATTCACCACTTTCTCCCTGCGCGATCTGTTGGTGACGATCGGCCCGATGGCGATCCTGATCGCTGCGGCCTGCTACTTTGCCTACAAGCTGGTCAATCCGTTTCCGCCGTCGCATGTGACGATCTCGACCGGCCAGGAAGGCAGTGCGTATGCCGAATTCGGCAAGCAATACGCGGCTTCGCTGGCGCGCTTCGGTATCGAGACCACGCTCAAGTCATCGCAAGGTTCGCTCGATAATCTGCGTCTGCTGAAAGATGAAAATTCAGACATCGATATCGCATTCGTGCAAAGCGGCTCGACCGAACAGGAGGAGGCGGAGAAGTCAGGTCTGGTCTCGATCGGCAGTCTGTTCACCGAGCCGATCTGGCTGTTCTATCGCGAGAACGTGCATCTCAAGCATCTGTCGCAATTGAAGGGGATGAAGGTCAATGCCGGTCCTGCCGGCAGCGGCGTGCCGAAACTGTTCAACACATTGTTGTCGGCCAATGATGTTGCGCCGGAAAGCGTCAGACTGGGCGCGCTGGAAGATACGCCGGCCACGGTGGCGCTGGTGGAAGGGCGCATCGATGCGCTCGTCTTCAGTTCGGCGCCGAATGGTTTGCTGATCCAGATGCTGCTGCGCACGCCGGGCATCAAGCTGTTCGATTTCTCCCAATCGGAGGCTTACGCGCGCCGTTTCCCGTATCTGTCGCATGTGGTGCTGCCGCGCGGGATTGTCGATCTCGGCCGCGACCTGCCGCCGAAAAACTATCATCTGATTGCACCGACCGCCACGCTGGTGGCGCGCGAGAATCTGCATCCTGCACTGATCAATCTGTTTGCGCAGGCCGCCGTCAAGATTCACGGCGGCGCCGGCTGGTTCCGCAAGCAGGGCGAGTTTCCGAATGCCGCTTATACGGAAATTCCGGTCACGCCCGATGCGGCAAAATTCTATCGAGACGGCGCGCCGTTGCTGCAACGTTACTTCCCGTTCTGGGTGGCCAATTTCTTCGAGAGAATGTGGATCGTGATCGTCGCGCTTGGCGCATTGATCATCCCGCTCTCGCGCATTGTGCCGCCGCTGTATGTGTGGAAAGTGCGTTCGCGCATCTATCGGTGGTACGGCCAGCTGCGCACGGTGGAGCAGGTCATTGAAGAGGTACCGCCGGCAAAGCGCGCCGAGGTTTATCCAGCACAACTGAAGCGCCTGGATGAAATCGAGGCGAAGGTGAATCAGGTCTCGATTCCGCTTTCGTTTGCCGACGAACTATATCGCCTGCGCAGCCATATCAATCTGGTGCGCAAGCGCATCATATGGTTGAGCGAGGCGAAATCCGAAGCGGCGCCAGCGCCAGTCTAGGCGCCGATCCAGGGCAATCCTGCCTTGCACCAGCCGTTGACCGTCTTGCGATGGCCTTCGGCGTCTTTTTCTCCCTCAAAGCCTTCAAGGATGTCGAAGGCGTTGCCATAACCGTTTTCCGCGGCCAGCTTTGCCGCATGGCGCGAGCGTACGGCGCCGCGGCAAAGAAACAGCACGACGTTGTCGCGGTCGGCGGCTTGTGCCAGTTGCGGCAGAAAGTCCGGATTGGGTGTGCCGCCCGGATAGACGTTCCACTGCACCGCCGCGTGCTGCTCCGGCGCGATATCCGGACGGCCGATCCAGTCGCGTTCGGCTGTCGTGCGGACATCGACCAGTTTCACCTTGGGATCGGCTTGCAGCAGCGCATATGCTTCCTGCGGCGTCAGCGCGCCGGCATACGGCAGTTGGTCGGCATGGCCGCGCGCACGCGCCGCGGCGAGAATTTCAGCAGATGTGGTCATTGTCTCTATCCGATTGAACGTTGCATGTCGTTTACCAGTTTGCCCGAATCATTTGATGTTATGTGATGGCAGCAGTTGCGTAGCGTGATGCAGCATCGTGATGCGGGATGTAATTTGCCGTGTCGTTGCAGATTGTCAGTCTGATCTGATCCCTTGGTAATCATCGACCACAGTCACCGCAGATCACCGGCCGAGCATGCTCGTCATGGTAATCTGTTTTGCTCGAAAAATAGCAGATTGACCTTACACGAATTACAGGCCGCCACGTCGCTCAGGACGCCATGGATAGAACAGAACTCGCGCCTGATATCGAGGAATGTGTAGTGCGCACTGGCAGAGCGCATGTGCTTTGCATGGAAGACTCTAGGTGCACGATAGGAAGTTCGCGTTGACCGCATTGTTATAATCTTCATTCACCTCAATCTGGTAAGCCAATGACCACCATTCAGCTCATCTCGGCCATCATTTTTGCCATCGCCCTGGTACATACATTCACGGCAAAATCGTTCGAGCGATTGGCGCATCGCTATCCGAAGCACGGCGGGTTACTGCATTTGCTGGGCGAAATCGAAGTCGTGTTCGGCTTCTGGGCCTTCGTGCTGATTGTCCTGATGGCGCTGGTATCGGGTGGCGGGGCGGCGCTGGATTATGCCGAGTCGCGTCACTATACCGAGCCGCTGTTTGTTTTCGTGATCATGGTGATTGCCGCGTCACGTCCGGTGCTGGAGATCGTGAAGTCGACGATTGCGCTGATTGCGCGTGCTGCGCCAGTCAATACGGCGGTTGCGCATGTGTGGCTGTGTCTTGCCGTAGTGCCGTTGATCGGTTCCCTGATTACCGAACCGGCGGCAATGACGCTGGCGGCGCTGATGCTGGCGCCCCTGATTTTCCGGCAGGGTATTCCCGAATGGTTGAAGTACGGCGCGCTCGGCGTTTTGTTCGTCAATATTTCGATCGGCGGCACGCTGACATCGTTTGCTGCGCCGCCCGTGCTGATGGTGGCGTCGACATGGGGATGGGACAGCGCATTCATGGCGGCCAATTTCGGCTGGAAGGCTGCGATAGCAGTTTTCCTGAATGCGACCGGCGTGACGTTTCTGTTGCGTAGCTATATTGCCCGACCGGAATCGACGGGCGAGCAGGCGACATCCGGCGTGCCGCTGGCGATCAGCGTGATTCATCTTCTTTTCCTGAGCGGCGTGGTGGTGTTCGCGCACCATCCGGTGATTTTCATCGGCCTGTTCCTGTTCTTTCTCGGTTTTACCAAAGCGTACGAGCAGTACCAGAATCCGCTGATCCTGAAGGAAGGCTTGCTGGTCGGTTTCTTCCTCGCGGGACTGGTGGTGCTGGGCGGCATGCAGCAATGGTGGCTGCAGCCCATTGTCGCCAATTTGGAGCCGGCCGCCCTGTTTTTCGGCGCATTGGGGCTGACGGCAGTCACGGACAACGCGGCACTGACCTATCTAGGCTCATTGATCGACGGCATGTCGGAAGCGGCCAAATACATGCTGGTTGCCGGTGCCGTGGCTGGCGGCGGTCTGACGGTCATCGCCAATGCACCGAATCCGGCTGGCGTGGCATTGCTGCGCGAAGGTTTCAACGATCATTCGATCGGCGTATTCGGCCTGTTGCTGGGGGCCGCGCTGCCGACGGCTGTGGGAGCATTTTTCCTGTTTTTGTTCTAATTTTATTTCAATGCACCAAATCGATGCGCTAATAATAAGAAATCATATTTACGCACTTTAATTGTGCGTAATTTTATATTTGCACTAATTTGGCGATGTTTGCGGCGGGCATATCAAGTTGTTTTCCCATCAAAGACGCATTCACGTGCCATTGGCACTGTTTGCAGGCAGGGCCGCCCGCCATGTTTTATCTCAAGTTGGTGGCATGGAATCTGCTATCATTTCGGGCGAGTTATGGTCGCATGCTGTTTGACGCTGTTGAACCACGCACGGCACACAACCCATTAGCTAATTCTGTATTACTTTGCTCAAAATTTTAGGAGATTCGCATGGCAATGACGGCAGCAGAGGTCTTGAAGATGGTGAAAGACAACGAAGTCAAATTCGTTGATTTTCGCTTTGCTGACACACGAGGCAAAGAACAGCACGTCACCGTGCCGGTTTCGCATTTCGACATGGACAAGTTTGAATCCGGTCATGCATTCGACGGTTCTTCGATCGCCGGCTGGAAAGGTATCGAAGCATCCGACATGATTTTGATGCCGGATCCGAACACCGCCAACATCGATCCGTTCATGGAAGAAACCACACTGTTCATGCAGTGCGACGTCATTGAGCCAACGGACGGCAAAGGTTACGACCGCGACCCGCGTTCGATCGCCAAGCGCGCAGAAGCCTATCTGAAATCTTCGGGCCTGGGCGACACCGCCTACTTCGGTCCTGAACCGGAATTCTTCATTTTCGACAGCGTCCGCTGGAAAATCGGCATGGATGGCTGCTTCGTCAAGATCGACTCGGAAGAAGCATCGTGGTCCACCGGCGAAAAACTCGAAGGCGGCAACACCGGTCATCGTCCTGCAGTCAAAGGCGGCTACTTCCCGGTCCCGCCAGTCGACAGCTTCCAGGACATGCGTTCGGAAATGAGCCTGATTCTTGAATCGCTCGGCATCCCGGTCGAAGTGCATCACCACGAAGTGGCAGGCGCCGGCCAGAACGAACTGGGCACCAAATTCTCGACGCTGGTAGAGCGCGCCGACTGGACCCAGAACCTGAAATACGTGGTCTGGAACGTTGCACACACCTACGGTAAAACCGCGACCTTCATGCCGAAACCGATCGTTGGCGACAACGGTTCGGGCATGCACGTTCACCAATCGGTCTGGAAAGACGGCAAGAACCTGTTCGCAGGCGACGGCTATGCAGGCCTGTCGGATTTCGCGCTGTACTACATCGGCGGCATCATCAAGCATGCCAAAGCGTTGAACGCGATCACCAACCCGGGCACCAACTCGTACAAGCGTCTGGTTCCAGGCTATGAGGCACCGGTCAAGCTGGCTTATTCGGCACGCAATCGTTCCGCTTCGATCCGTATTCCTCACGTGTCGAATCCAAAAGGTCGTCGCGTTGAAGCGCGTTTCCCGGATCCTCTGGCCAACCCGTACCTGTGCTTTGCAGCATTGCTGATGGCAGGTTTGGACGGCGTGCAGAACAAGATCCATCCAGGTGAAGCAGCATCGAAAGATCTGTACCATCTGCCGCCGGAAGAAGATGCACTGATCCCAACCGTGTGCGTCTCGCTGGAAGAAGCGCTGGATAACCTGAACAAAGACCGCGAGTTCCTGACCCGCGGCGGCGTGTTCAGCGATTCGATGATCGATGCCTATATCGAACTGAAAATGCAGGAAGTGCAACGTTTCCGCATGACGGCACATCCGGTCGAATTCGACATGTACTATTCGATGTAATTGATGTTCGCCGCAAGGTGATCAAGAGCGGGAAGGGCGCAGGCTCTTCCCGCTTTTTTGTTTCTGTCGCATGGATGCATTAAATTGGTGCCTGATGTTTGTCACGCGTTGTTACTTGTCATAAACTAGGGTTCGCTTAAAAGCTTCATTTAACAGTTTCAAAAAGAAAGTTTATGAAACATCAACTTGCCTTTCTGTTCTGCTCCGTACTTTGCTCCATTACTGTGCTGCCCGCTTTTGCGCAAAACGACGTCTACCTGTGCGTCGACAGTAACGGCAACAAGGAATACAAAAATACCGGTCCGACTTCGCGCTGCAAGAAAGTCGACCTGCCGCCGATGACGACCGTTCCCGCGCCAGCGGCGAACAAACCATCGCAGGCGACAACTGCCAAACCTGCATCTCCCCCCGAATTCCCGCGTGTCAACGACACGATTCAAAAAGCGCGCGACAACGATCGCAAGCAGATTCTTCTGGATGAAATGAAGAACGAAGAAAAGAAACTGGCGGATATTCGCCGCGAATACAACAACGGGGAACCGGACCGGCGCGGCGACGAGCGCAACTACGCGAAATATCAGGAACGGACCGCCGGCCTGAAGGACGATCTGGCCCGTACCGAAAAGAATATCGAAGCACTGAAGCGCGAACTCGGCAATCTGAAGTAACCGCATCGAATAACATCGGTACGATGTTTGCTTGAGTCTGGCCGCATGAAGCGGCCTTTCTTTTTTGGATTCCTGTGAAAAAAACACTGATTGCACTGGACGGTCTCGATCTGCTGGCATCGGCCGTGCTGGTCCTGAACGCCGACGGCCACGTTACCTATGCCAATCCGGCTGCGGAAAACCTGCTGGAAAGTTCAAGCAAGGCGCTGGTCGATCACACGCTGTCCCAGCTTTTCGCCAATAGCGGTGAACTGGAGCAGATGTTCCAGGAAGCGCTCGATCACCAGTTTGCCGACAAGCGGCAGGACATGACGCTGGAGCGCCTCGGCCGCCAGCCTTTGCAGGTACACGCCGTGGTCACCGTGCTCGACAATGCGGAAACGCCGGTTCTGATCGAACTGCGCGAAAACCTGCAGCAACTGAAACTCGATCGCGAAGAACGCCTGCTCGATCAAAGCCAGGCCAACAAGGAACTGATCCGCAATCTGGCGCACGAAATCAAGAATCCGCTTGGCGGCATTCGCGGCGCGGCGCAATTGCTGGAGCTTGAACTGCCGGAGCGGCATCTGAAGGAACTGCGCGAATATACGCAAGTCATCATCAAGGAAGCGGATCGCCTGCAGACGCTGGTCGACCGGCTGCTGGCGCCGCATCGCCGTCCGCATATCGTCGGCGACGTCAATATCCATGAAGTATGCGAGCGCGTGCGCAGCCTGATCGTCTCCGAATTCCCGAACGGGTTGAAAATCAGGCGCGATTACGATCTGTCGATCCCGGAATTCCGCGGCGACAAGGAGCAGTTGATCCAGGCCGTGCTGAACATTGCGCACAATGCGGCGCAAGTGCTGGCATCGCGCATGAAAGAGGGCGATGCCGAACTGACGCTGCGCACCCGGATCGTGCGGCAGGTCACGCTGGCCAAGGTGCGCTACCGGCTGGCATTAGACTTGCATATCATCGATAACGGACCGGGCATCCCGCCTGACATTCGCGATCGTATTTTCTATCCGCTGGTATCGGGCAGGGACGGCGGCAGCGGATTGGGGTTGACGCTGGCACAGACATTCGTCCAGCAGCACATGGGCGTGATCGAATGCGAGAGCCGGCCGGGATGCACGGATTTCAGGATCCTGATTCCATTGCCGTGAGGCTGGACAACAATAAAACGGCGATATCGCATATCGTCACGACGCGGGATAGCGAAACCATATGAAACCGATCTGGATTGTTGACGACGACGAATCGATTCGCTGGGTGCTTGAGAAAGCTCTGGCGCGCGAAAATCTCGCAACCAAAAGTTTCTCCAATGCGCGCGATGCGATGGAAGCGCTGAAGGACGGAGCGCCGCAGGTACTGGTTTCCGATATCCGCATGCCGGGTGAAACGGGGCTTGAATTGCTGCAGGCCGTCAAGGCCAGGCATCCGGGTTTGCCGGTCATCATCATTACCGCATTCTCCGATCTGGATTCCGCAGTCGCTGCATTCCAGGGCGGCGCATTCGAATATCTCGCCAAGCCGTTCGATATCGACAAGGCAGTTGAACTGATTCGCCGCGCGCTGGAAGAAAGCCTGCGCGAAACCAGCGTCGAACAGGTGTCGGCCGAAACGCCGGAAATCCTCGGTCAGGCACCGGCGATGCAGGATGTCTTCCGCGCCATCGGTCGCCTGTCGCAGTCGAACGTGACCGTGCTGATTACCGGCGAATCGGGTTCCGGCAAAGAGCTCGTTGCACGCGCGCTGCACAAGCACAGCCCGCGCGCCTCGCAACCGTTCATCGCATTGAATACTGCCGCGATCCCAAAAGATCTGCTTGAATCGGAACTGTTCGGCCATGAACGCGGTGCGTTCACGGGCGCACAGGCAACGCGTCGCGGCCGGTTTGAGCAGGCCGAGAACGGCACGCTGTTCCTCGATGAAATCGGTGACATGCCTTTTGACCTGCAGACGCGTCTGTTGCGCGTGCTGTCCGACGGCCACTTCTATCGTGTCGGCGGCCACCAGCCATTGAAGGCGAACGTGCGCGTGATTGCCGCCACGCACCAGAATCTGGAACATCGTGTGCGCGAAGGACTGTTCCGCGAGGATCTTTATCACCGCCTGAACGTGATTCGTCTGCGCCTGCCGAGCCTGCGCGAGCGGCGTGAAGACATTCCGATTCTGACGCGCCACTTCCTGGCGCAAAGCGCAAAGCAGCTCGGTGTGGAAGTCAAACGCATGTCCGAAGGCGCGATGCAATTTCTGACGAGTCTGGAATTGCCGGGCAACGTGCGCCAGCTGGAAAATCTATGCAACTGGATCACCGTGATGGCGCCGGGGCAAACGGTTGAGGCGAAGGATCTGCCGCAGGAATTGACCGAAGGGCAGGCATTCACGGCATCGCAATCTGTGCCGCTTGCCGCCGTTCAATCGAGCGCGAGCAGTTATCAGGGGACGGAAAACGAAGGTGCCGGCGGCGTCGGTAATGTGCATCAGCCCCTCTCGTTCCCGGCCGCCTCGGCCGATGGGACAAGCTGGATTGCCTTGCTGGAAGCCGAAGCGGCGGCCCTGTTGGCGGCCGGGCAACCGGAGGTGATGGATACGCTTGGCCGTCAGTTCGAATCGACGTTGATCAAGATGGCGCTGAAGCATACGAACGGTCGCAAGAACGATGCAGCCGTGCGTCTGGGCATCGGCCGCAATACCATCACGCGCAAGATCCATGAGTTGGGAATCGATGGCGCCAAGGACGATTGAACATCGTCCGGCGTAATTGATAGGCAAAAAAATACCCTGATCACTCAGGGTATTTTTTTGCGTGTATCGATGGCTGCGTCGATGGCTGCGCGAGAGATCAACTGCTCACGATCATCGTGCTCATGCCGCCATTTTATCCGTTGGACGGGACCCTTCCAGCAGGAAGGACAGGCCGACTACCAGCACCAGTTCCCCTTCCGCTGAACGCGCGGTACCGGCGATGCCCGGAACGCTCATTGCGGTCATCGGCTTGATCACCAGATCGGCCGTGCCTTCGACTGCGCCGACGGACAGGATGTACGGTTGTGGTGCCGCGATGACGATGCCGACGCGTTCGGTGCCGAGTTCATAACCGAGTGCGCCGGCAAGTGAACGTACCGGTAACGGACGTCCCTGATCGCGCAGGACCGGTGCGCCGCCGACCTGGTATTCGAATTCTTCCGGCAATTCCACCACGCGTTCCACGATGGCCATCGGCAGCGCCAGCGCGGCACCCGAACTGCGCACCAGCATGGTCGGCACGATGGAAAGCTCGATCGGCAGGCGAATCGAGAACGTGGTGCCGATGCCGAGCTTGGAATCGATCGTGATTGCGCCGCGATGTTTTTCGACGGCGGTTTTCACGACATCCATACCGACGCCACGGCCGGAAACGCTGTTGGCGACTTCCTTGGTGGAGAAGCCGGGGAGGAATACCAGTTGCAGCATTTCTTCCTGTGTTTGTGCAGCGGTATCGGAAATCAGTCCCTTGGAGAGTGCCTTGGCGCGCAACTGCTGCGCATCCATACCCTTGCCGTCGTCGGAAATCTCGATCATGACGCTGCTGGCTTCCTGCCATGCCTTGAGCAGAATGACGGACTTCGGCGACTTGCCCGATGCAGCGCGCGTCGCGTTATCTTCAATCCCGTGATCGAGTGAGTTGCGCAGCATATGGACCAGCGGATCGTAGAGGCTGTCGACAACAACGCGATCGACTTCGGTTTCCGCGCCTTCGATCTGCAGGTCGACATCCTTGCCGAGATCCTTCGCCAGTTCACGCACCAGACGCGGGAATTTCTGGAACAGTTTGCCGACCGGCTGCATGCGGGTCGACAAGGTTGCGCGTTGCAATTCGGTGGAATAGCGCGATGCGCGATTCAGGGTTTCAGCCAGTGCCGCCATCAGGGTAGCGGCCTGGCCTTCGACCGGGAACTGCGCCAGTTTTTCCAGCAGTACGCTGGCCTGGTTGGCGGCCTGGACCGATTCTCCGGCGACTTCCAGCAGGGTATCGAGTTTGACCGCATCGACGCGGATGCTTTCTTCCTTGATTGCCGGGCTGGCCTGTTTGGCCTCGCCGCCGCGACGATCCACGCCATCCCATCCGGATTTGGCGGCTGGTGCGGGAACCGGGGCGGCAGTTTCAGTCGGTTTTGCCTGCGCGGCAACAACAGGGGAAGCCGGCGCTGCAACCGTGCCAGCCGGCACGACTGCGAGATACAGGGCATTCCAGTCGAGTCCGTCGTCGCTGGCGGGAACAGCCTGCGCCGCCGGATGCGATACGGCAACGGCCGGTGTTGCGGCAACCGGTGCTGCCTGGGGGGCTGTCGTGCCTTCGATGGCGCTGGTCAGGATGGCTTCCAGCGAGGCCGGCATGGCCGGCAGGCTTTCCGGCTGTGCGCCGTTGGCCAGTTCGCCCAGTTGATCGGCGACGAATCCGCTGGCCTGCAGCGCAGCTTCGATCGCCATCGGCGTGACCGGCACCTGGCCGTTGCGCAGTGCATCGAACAGGTTTTCCGTCAAATGGCAGGCGGCTACCATCGGCTGCAGATTCATGAAGCCCGCGCCGCCCTTGATGGTGTGGAACGAGCGGAAAACTGCGTTGAGCGTATTCAGATCGCCGGGATTGCGTTCGAGCGACAACAGGTGCTCTTCTACATTCGTCGCCAGCTCCAGCGCTTCAACAACGAAATCCTTGAGCATGTCGTCCATTTAGAACCCCAGATCTGCAAGAAGGCCATCGACATCGTCCTGCGCCATCGCCGCTGCCTGCATGCCGGGAACGGCAGGGCCGGCCATCAGATCGGTGGGTTTGTCCGCAGGTTTTTCGGTGTGTGCGGCTTTCACCTCAGGCGGCGCATTGTCGCGCAGCAGCTGTGCGAGTTCGTTTTCCGCCTTGTGCGTGATGTTGACGATTTTCTTGATCAACTGGCCGGTAATGTCCTGGAAATCCTGCGCCATCATGATGTCGAGCAGGCGTGCTTTTTCTGCTTCGGTTGCTTCGGCGACTTTGGTAGAGAAGCTGCGCGAATCGCCGGCCAGGGTCTTGAATTCCTCGATGCTCAGCTTGCCTTCGAACAGTTGCGTCCAGCGCGCATCCATGTCTTTGGCCCGCTTGGACAGCGCATCCTGTTCCGGCATGCCGATATCGATGGCGTTCAGCACCTTGTTGGCAGCCTGTTCCGTCAGCGTGGCGACATATTCCAGACGGCCTTGGGCATCGGTGATTTCGGATGCGACATCCGACAGGGAACGGTCGTATCCGAGCTCGCGCAGCGAATCGTGCAGCAGGCGAACAATGCCGCCGAGCCGTTCGAACATCGGCTTTTCGGCAAGGCTGCCGTCGGCTTCTGCGGTCTCGACAGGTGTTGCGGTTGCCGGAGCAGCGGGCGTTGCCGCAATGGGCGCGGCCGGCGCAACTGCAGGCGCTGCAGGTGCGGGAGTTCCCAGACGCTGTGCGGAAATTTCTTCAAACAGTGCATCAAAATCGTCTACATCGCCGCTCATGAAATACCTTTCTGTCGATTGTCCATTCCCGCCATGGATTCCGGTCAGTTTTCCCGCGCCTTTGGGCGCGATCCGTACTAACCGTGATATCGCATGTTCAATCAGTCCCCGACTATAGCGCCTCTGCTGCCGGGACGGGGACGCGGGTACGCGCATTTTTGCGAGTTGATTCAGGGCAATAATACCCAGATTCGAGAGGGCCGCATAGCAAATCCACGTATGTTGCCGACGATGGACAACAGTTGTGAATTTTCGTGAAATCGGGAAAGCAGGGATTGTGTTTTTGCAATGCATGATGCCGGCGTTTTTACCGGCTGATGCCAGGGTCTGCCGACACCGCCGGTTTGACGCTTTTTCACCCGGCGCATACACTGCTGCAGCTTCGACATCTGTCGTTCATTTTCAGTTGATTTCTTCCTGCCGGTCGCCGGAAATGCTTTACATGGCATCCCGCTCCGGTTGAGCAAACCGTTATCAATCCGTTCGCGTTCAATTCAAAGGATCGCGCAGCCACACTGTGCGAATGCATGACAACTTCTGTCCAGATTCCTTCAACGCACGATGACGCACTGGCAGATGCGCTCGAGGCGGCCATCAACAACAAGACCAAACCGCCCGGCAGTCTCGGCATGCTGGAAAGCCTGGCGAGACAGATCGGCCTGATCCAGCGCACCGTGCAGCCACGCATCGTCGATCCTGCGCTGATCGTGTTTGCCGGTGATCACGGCGTGGTGGCGGAGAACATTTCGGCCTATCCGCAAAGCGTGACGTGGCAAATGGTCGAGAACTTCATGGCAGGCGGCGCGGCAATCAATGTCTTTGCACGGCAAAACAACTGTGCGCTGCATATCGTCGATGCAGGCGTCAATCACGATTTCGGCGCGCGGAATGGTTTGCACGATTGCAAGATCGCGCATGGCACGCGCAATTTTGCACAGGAGCCGGCGATGACGGCGGAACAATGCGCGCAGGCGATGCAGCGTGGTGCCGATCTGGCGGCAGATATCGCCGGCAATGTGCTGGGGTTTGGTGAAATGGGGATCGGCAACACGACTTCTGCTGCCGCGATCATGCACGCGATCACGCGCTTGCCGGCAGCGGAGTGCGTCGGTGCAGGAACCGGTCTGTCGTCCGCCGGCGTGCTGCACAAGCAGAAAGTGGTGGAGGACGCCGTTGGGCATCATGCATCGGCAATCTCTCCACTGGATATTCTCGCCACGTTCGGCGGGTTTGAAACGGCGATGATCGCCGGTGCGATGCTTGCTGCAGCGGAACGGCGAATGGTATTGCTGATCGACGGCTTTATCGTCACCAGCGCCTTGCTGGTGGCTGCGCGCATCCAGCCTGCCATTCTCGACTATTGCGTGTTCGCGCACTGTTCGGATGAGCATGGCCATCGGCAGATGCTTGCACATCTGGGCGCACGTCCCGTTTTGCAGATGGGCTTGCGCCTCGGCGAAGGCACCGGCAGCGTACTGGCGTTGCCGATGCTGCATGCGGCGGTCAATTTCCTGTGCGAGATGGCAACCTTCGATTCGGCAGACGTCAGCAAGAAGACGGCATGAACATGCAACCGGACATGCTTCCCGTCAAAACATTGCGCGTACGTTGTGCGCACGAACTTCGCCTGTTTTTCATTGCATTGCAATTCTTTACACGGCTGCCGATTCCGCGTTGGGTCGGCTTCGATGCGCAATGGCTGCAGCATGCGTCGCGCTATTTTCCTTTGATCGGCATCGTGGTTGCATGCGTTACCGGCTCGGTGTATATCGTCGCCACATTGCTCTGGCCGCAATCGATTGCCATCCTGCTATCGACGATTGCGGGTATCTATCTGACCGGCGCGTTTCACGAAGACGGTTTTGCCGATACCTGCGACGGATTAGGCGGCGGTACAACGGCGGAGCGCGTGCTGGAGATCATGAAGGATTCGCGCATCGGTGCCTATGGCGCGATCGGCGTCATGCTGATGCTGGCGTTGAAGGTGACGACGCTGACCAATTTGCCGCCGCCGACCGTGGTGGCAGCCTTGCTGATTGCGCATCCATTTTCGCGCCTGGCCGCAATCAGCCTTGTATGGCGCATGAACTATGCAAAGGCGAACGGAAAGGCGAAACCAATTGCGCAACAGATGTCTAACGCTGAGTTCGGCATTGCGGCAGGCACCACGCTGTTGCCGATTGTGGCGATTGGCTATCTGACAAGCTGGGTTGCATGGGAGGGCATTGCCGTCGGCGTATTGCTGGCGGGAATGGCATCGTTCTGGCTGGCGCGATTGTTCCATCGCCGTATCGATGGCTATACTGGCGATTGCCTGGGCGCCGTGCAGCAGGTTGCCGAAGTCGCGTTCTATCTCGGAGTATTGACCGCCATCGCCTATTGAGGCCTGCCATGCACCTTTATCTCATCCGCCATCCCAGACCTGTTGTCGCCGCCAACATGTGTTACGGACGTACCGATCTGTCGGTGGATGCGGAAGAGCTTGCGTTGGCGAAGGCGTCGCTGCTGCCTGTCCTGCCGAAAAACGCCTTGCTGTTTTCCAGCCCGCTGCGTCGCTGCACCGAACTGACCGAAAGCCTTGCGTCGGAACTCGGTTGCGCATCGCCCAAATACGACGATCGTCTGGCCGAAATGCATTTCGGCGACTGGGAGATGCGCACCTGGGACGATATTCCGCGTAGCCACATCGATGCCTGGACCAGCGACATGGTCGGCTACCGGCCGGGCGGCGGAGAAAACGTGCTGGAAGTCGCACAACGTGTGCGCGCGTTTCGCGATGAACTGTCTGCCTTGCAGGTCGAGCATGTCATCGTGATCTGTCATGCAGGAACGATCCGTCTGCTGGCCGCCTGCGAGCACGGCCTGTCGATTCCGGAAATGGCGCTCTACGCCGCACAGAAACCGCACAAGATTCGTTACGGCGAATTGCTGGTGGTGGACTGCTGATTGCTATAGCGCGATGCGTTCGCGCCTGATGTGTGCGACGAGCAAATGCAGCACATTCGCCGCAGCCTGCACGGCCACCACATCGCGCCCCCATGGTTTGCGCTGATTCGGCAGGATGCGCAGCCAGCCGAAGGTACGTGCCGCCCTGATCACTTCCCGTTGAACTGCCGGATCGTCCTTGCGCAGATGGTGCAGGAATACGTTGGCCATATGACGCGGTTCCATATTCATGATGTAGGCTGTCGAATGCAGATACAGCAGCCAGTCGCGCGCCTGTGCGGATGAGAGCGGCATGCTCCGCACCGGATCGTCCTCGAAATCGATGAAGCTGACCTTGCCGTCATGCCAGATCATGTTGCGCGCAAAGCACTGGCTCGCCGTCTGGCCGAGCCGATGCAATGCAAGAATTGCATCCAGTCCGCTTTCCCAGTAACGCTGTCCGATTTCAGGATGCTGGCGCAGCAACTGATCCAACGACATCGCGCCGAGGTAAGAGAGCGCGAACCACTGCGGCGTGACATGCAGCACCTCTGGCACGAAGACTCCCGCAGAAGCCAGCGAACGCAAACGTCCGACCTCGATTGCCTGCGCCGCATTGCCGCCCGGAGCCGGAACGGCGCGCAGCATCGGTTGGCGCAACAGCGTTGCCAGCGCATCCAGCACGGGATAACCCCAGTGCTTGAGCGGCGCCTCCAGACGTTTGACGATCATCTTCGTGCCGTCCACATCCAGCAATTGCGTACGGCCGGGCTTTTCGCGCAAGCTGCGCTTCGATCGTGGTCAATTGGGAGGGAGTCAGCATGGAATGGGAGGATTGACGGGCAAGGCAGGATTATAGATCAGCGTACTAAAAGCATGTCCGTTGCTGACAACGATTTGAGCTGCTTGTGCTGTATGCGGTTCTCATGGTTGCCGCGCAGTTGCATGGGCCTTACAATGACGCCAGTTTTGGTGCCCGCGAACATGTTCATGTTCGCAGTTAAACGGGAAACACGCGCCATCAGGCTAACGTGTGCTGCCCCCGCAACGGTAAAACAAGCGTCGTATTCATGCGACGGATCGTCTATCAAGCCACTGTGTAATTGCATGGGAAGGCAGGGCGATCATGCTTGCAAGCCCGGATACCGGCCAAAGCAGGTGAAAGTAGTGCGAATGGAGTTCGGCAGCGGGTGAACTATCGTCTGAATGTCGGGAATATTTCGTTCGTATTTCTTTTGTTGAATTCGACCCGCGGGGAGGCAGGTCGAATACTTCTTATTGAAAACAACATCATGAAATCCGCATTAACAAATTGCAGCACTGCTGCATGGAAACCATTGGCTCTGGCCTCTGCGTTGGCAGCCTTCATTTCGCCAGCCTTGGCGCAAACTCAAACAGATCAAAGGTTGGAGCCAGTTACCGTATCTGCATCACGCTTTGCAAGCGTTCCAGAGTTTGCGCCGATTGGCGCTACCGTGATCACTGCGGAGCAAATTCGCGAAGCAGGAATATCCAGTGCGAATGAAGCAATTCGCAAACTTGGTGGCGTTTATGGCCGGCAGAATCTATACGGGACGTCAGACTTTTCCCTTGATTTGCAAGGTTTTGGCGCTACGAGTGATCAGAACGTCGTCATTTTGGTGGACGGTATTCGGATTTCCGAAAACGAAGGGGTTCCCGCGCTTACATCGTCTATTCCCATCGAATCCATCGAGCGTATTGAAATTGTTCGGGGTGGTAGCAGTGTTTTGTATGGCGAAGGTGCAACCAGTGGAACCATTCAAATTATTACGAAAAAGGGATTGACCGGAGCGACACGGGGATCTGTGGTCGCGGCGATCGGTAGTCACAATCTCCAGGAAATACGCGCGTCACTATCGAAAGGTTGGGAACGGTTCTCGATCGATGCAAATATTGGGAAATTGGATACGGATAACTATCGCGATAACAACAAACTCCAGCAGGAAAATTTCAGCGGAGGAATGCAGTGGAAATTTGCAGATGGCCGCATCGGAGTGCGTGTTGATGCAGCTCGTCAGGATTCGGGTTTGCCAGGCGGCCTTACGTTGGCTGAATATCAGCAAAATCCCCGGCAAACAAAAGATCCAAGCAATCATGGCTCAATCGATTCTAATCGATATACCGTTTTTGCCGAGCAGCGCGTAGGAAATCTGGAGCTGGCCGCCGATTTGTCATATAGAGACAGATTGTCGAAAAGTTTATATGCGGGGAGACCCGAAAGTACTTATGACGGCGGCGGTACGCAGTTTTCTCCCAGAATACGTTACCTGTCCGGAACCGGCGATATCAGGAACGAACTAGTTGTCGGCATGGATTTTTCCGACTACAGCCGGCGTTTGACCAAGGATGGAGCGGTGGGAGCAGACAGAACATCGCAACAGTCCAAAGCGATTTATGTAAAAGATGAAATTCGAATTGGCAAGGCGCGTTTTGCAGCGGGTGCTCGTCATGAAAAATTTGATCAGGATGCCAGCGGATCGGATATTTATGATCAGTCGTTTTCGGTAAATGCACTGGATTTGCAGGGTAGTTATGAAATAACGCCATTGGTTAATTTATTCGCGAAAGCTGGCCGTAGTTATCGTGTGGCAAACATTGATGACAATGGTTTTACGTCAAATAACGAACCGTTAAATCCACAGCGATCCAATGATTTGGAGCTCGGTGCATCTTTCGATAACAAGGCTCAAAAACTTACTGCAAAAATATTTAAGCACAAGTTGAAAGACGAGATTTATTACGATCCGACAGTTCCTCCTTGTTTTTTTGGTTTTTGTGGCGCCAATGTAAATCTGGATCCAACCAGACATCAGGGGATTTCAATCGAAGCTAGTACATTGATCGCGAAATCTTTCAGCCTCTCTGCAGTTTTGCAGCATGTGTCTTCAAAGTTTACTGATGGCCCGTATTCCGGCCGGGAATTAACGCTTATTCCAAAAAATACGGCAACAATGCGTTTAAATTGGATGCCGGGCAACGGCCAAAGTGCGGATGTCGGAGTGCAGTGGGCTGATTCGCAGCGTTATAGTGCTGATTTTTCAAATGCCTGTAATAACCGCATGCCTTCTTATACAACCGTGGATGCTCGTTATGCTGTGCGCAAGGGCCTGTGGGAATTCGCCGTAAGTGGAACAAATTTGACGGATAAGGACTATTTCTCGCAAGCGTACGGGGAATGCGGCAGTGATCCTTCTCTGAGTATCTATCCGGATCCAGGCCGTTCCATTAGATTGTCGGTTCGCAGGGACTTCTAGTTCTTGCCTTAGTAAGTTTTTGTACACATAGTCGCGCATGTAATACCGAATCGATATTCCTCGGTATTACATGCGCGAATTTCATGACGGTTACAAATGAACTCTGATCAATTCACGAGTAATAGCAATAGATCCCACGGGAAAAGAAAAGCGAACAAAGTGTTGCTGACGCTCATGGCATTTTGTCTGGGCAGCGTATTCATCGCATGCATGGTTGGCTCAGTAACCTTGTCGTTTTCGGATATTGTCGGCGCGGCGCGGAATTTGATGTATGGCGCTACATCATCAATGGCGGCAACACTGGTCGAATTGCGCTTCAGCCGCGCGCTCTCCGCCTTTGTCACCGGCGCATCGCTGACGCTCGCCGGCGTCATGATGCAGGCGCTGTTGCGTAATCCGCTGGCGGAACCGTATGTGCTTGGCGTATCCGGCGGTGCGGCGGTTGGCGCACTTGGTGCGTTGCTGTTATTCAGTGCTGCATGGATGGTCGATGTGGCGGCTTTCGGTGGTGCGATTGTAATTTCCATATTGTTGTATGTACTGGCGCGACGCGATCTGCGCGGTGCTTCCAATCCGGATGGCAGCGCTCCGTTATTGCTGTTGACGGGCGTCATTCTGGCTTCGGGGTGCAGTGCACTGGTCGCGCTGATGCTGTCGATCGCGCCGGAGAATCGCCTGCGCGGCATGGTGTTCTGGCTGATCGGCGATTTGTCCGGTTCGCAATTTCGCTGGCTGCCGTGGATTGTGTTGAGTGGCGCATTGCTGTTTGCCGTCCGTGCGGCACGCGGAATCAACGTCATGGCGTTGCATGCGGAATCGGCTGCCACATTGGGCATCAATGTCGGACTGTTGCGACGCGGTTTGTTTCTCTGCGCTGCGTTGTTGACGGCGAGTGCCGTTAGCAATGCAGGCAGTATCGGTTTTGTCGGGCTGATCATTCCGCATGCGTGCCGCTTCGTGCTGGGCCCGGATCACCGCTTGTTGCTGCCGGCCTCGACGCTGGTCGGCGGCGCATTTCTGGTGCTGGCCGATACGCTGGCGCGTACCATCATCGCGCCGCAGCAGTTGCCGGTCGGCGTGATCACGGCGATGATCGGCGTGCCGGTCTTTCTGTTGCAGTTGCATCAGTTGAGGAAACGCTGATGCAGACAAAAAACCTTCAATTGCGCATTGCCGATCGTCTGCTGGTCGATGCCCTGGACTGGCAGGTTGCGCCGGGCGAATGCTGGTGCGTGATCGGTCGTAACGGCGCTGGAAAAAGCACGCTGTTGCGTACGTTGGCCGGCTTGCGCAAGGCGGATGATGGCCGGATCCATTTGCAGGATCGCGATGTTGCCGCCTGGTCGCTGGAAGCACTGGCGCGCGAGCGGGCATTTCTGCCGCAGGGACGCAGCGATGCATTCGGATATCGCGTGATCGAGACGGTATTGTCGGCGCGTCATCCGTATCACGAGGACGCCTACTGGGAATCGGATGACGATTACGCCGCAGCGCATGCGGCCTTGCAGGCAATGGATGTCGATGTGCTGGCGATGCGTGATGTGCGCTCGCTATCGGGTGGCGAGCGGCAGCGTGTCGCGATCGCCGCTGTGCTGGCGCAGGATACGCCGTTGCTGTTGCTGGATGAGCCTGCCAATGCGCTCGATCTAGCGCATCAGGTCAGCGTCATGAATTTGCTGGCGAAGCTGTGCCGCGACAAAAACAAATCGGTGGTCATGGTCAGTCATGATCTGAATCTGGCCCATAGCGTGGCGACGCATGCGCTGTTGTTGATGGGCGATGGAAGCTGGCGCGCCGGACTTGCCGAAGAAGTGTTGACGGCGCCATTGCTGAGCGCATGTCTGGGCCATCCGATTGAAATCGTCCGGCATGGCAAACGCGTCATTTATCTGGCGGCAGAGGAACAGCATGGATAAGGAACAGAAGGACGATGGCGTAACCGAACGCCATAACGCACGCATGGTGCGCAAGAAGGCCGTGGTCGACGAAAAAATCAAGGCGGCGAAGCGCAATGCGGGTGTATTGCTCGTCACCTGCGGCAATGGCAAGGGAAAGAGTTCCAGCGCATTCGGCATGGCGGCACGCGCACTCGGTCACGGCATGAAGGTCGGCGTGGTGCAGTTCATCAAGGGTGCAGTCATGACCGGCGAGGAACATTTTTTCCGTCGTTTTCCGGAAGAGGTCAGCTTTCACGTGATGGGCGAAGGCTATACCTGGGAAACGCAGAATCGCGAACGCGATGTGGAGAAGGCCGGAATCGCATGGCAGCGCGCAAAGGAATTGCTGAGCGATCCGGCCATCGGCCTGGTCGTTCTGGATGAACTCAATATCGCATTGAAATACAAGTACCTGGATGTGCAGCAGGTGATTGCCGATTTGCAGGCGCGGCCGCCGATGCAGCATGTCGTCGTGACCGGTCGCGGGGCGCCGCCGGAGTTGATAGAAGCGGCCGATACGGTGACCGACATGCAGCTCGTCAAGCATGCGTTTGCGGCGGGCATTGCAGCGCAGCCCGGCGTGGAGTGGTGATGTCGCGCGCACGTGTCGTCCTGATTTCCGGCATCGCATCCGGCCAGGGAAAAACCACGGTGACCGCTGCACTGGCACACAGGCTGATGCGCGACGGCCAGCGCGTACGCATCTTCAAGACCGGCCCCGATTTTCTTGACCCGATGATTCTGCAGCGGGCAAGCGGTACGGACGTGTATGCACTCGATCTGTGGATGGTCGGCCTGGAGAATTGTCGTCGATTGCTGGCGCAGGCGGCCGAACAGGCAGACGTGATCCTGATCGAAGGCGTGATGGGACTGTACGACGGCGATCCTTCGTCGGCAGATCTGGCACGCGCCTTCGGTGTGCCGGTCGTCGTTGTGCTGGATGCGGCGAAAATGTCGCACACCGCCGGCGCCGTGGTGCTGGGTTTGCAGCAATACGGTCCGGTGACGCTGGCCGGGGTGATCGTCAATCGCATCGCGAGTGCCTCGCATGCGCAGATGGTTGCACAGAGCATCCGCAATGTGCCGCTGCTGGCGACACTGGCCAGACAGCAGGCGTCGCTGCCCGAACGCCATCTTGGTCTGGTCCAGCCCGATGAAGTTGCGCAGATCGATGAGGTGCTGGACAGGCTTGCCGATCAGATCGAACTCGACATGGATGCATGGAATGCGATCGAGCCGATTGCGTTCGATGACACGCCGCCGGCGGCGATGCCGCAGATTCTCGCCGGCAGGAATATCGCCATTGCGCGCGACGCGGCATTCGCCTTTGTCTATCCGGCCAATCTGGAATGCCTGCGTGCAGCGGGCGCCGAGATTCAATTCTTTTCACCCTTGAACGACGAAGCGATACCGGCGAACGCAGATGCGGTTTACATACCGGGCGGTTATCCGGAATTGCATTGCGCAACGTTGTCGTCCGCACGGCGCTGGCAGGATTCGATGCGCGCAGCACATGCGTGCGGCATGCCGATACTGGCGGAATGCGGCGGCATGATGGTGGTGGCGCAAAGCCTGACCGATGCGCAGGGAACGGTGTGGCCGATGGTAGGGCTGATGCCGGGCCAGGTCGTCATGCAGCCGCGTCTCGCAGGTATCGGCATGCAGGCATTGACGACCGAAGAGGGCGAACTGCGCGGGCATGCGTTTCACTATTCGACATTCACCACATCGGCCGAACCGGTCGCACAGACAGTCAAACGCTCGAACGGCGCACACGGTGAAGCGGTCTATCGGCAACGTGCACTGACGGCCACCTACTTTCACGCGTATTTCTCATCGTGCCCGGCGGCGATGGCGCGCATCTTTTCTGCGGCAGAGATGCTGTGACGAACGCCATGAAGACCGCAATTAAAACATTGATCATCGGTGGCGCCCGTTCCGGAAAAAGCGCATACGCGGAACAGCTGGCGACGGCTTCCGGCAAGGAGATCGTCTATATCGCGACGGCACAGGCAGGCGACGAGGAAATGCAGCAGCGCATCGCGCATCATCGGCAACGGCGCGCCACACACTGGCAAACGGTGGAAGAGGCGATTGCCTTGGGCGACGCCATCGAACGATACAGCGCACCGACCACATTGGTACTGGTCGATTGCCTGACGGTGTGGCTCTCCAATCTGCTGTTTGCGGAAAACAGGGAGTTCCCGGAGATCGGCATGATTGATCCGCCTTCCTGCTTTGCCGCGCAGCGCTCCCGCTTTCTGCAATCGATCAAGGACGCTGCGGGCGATGTCGTGCTGGTAACGAACGAAGTCGGACAGGGCGTGGTTCCGCAGGGCGCGATATCGCGCTGGTTCGTCGATGAAGCGGGACGTCTGAATCAGGAAACCGCTGTGCATTGCGATCGCGTCGTGATGATTGTCGCCGGTCTGCCGCTGGTATTGAAAGGCTGAGATGCTGAGCAGTTTGTCTTTGCCCGAAGTTGCCGTCATGGTGCTGTGCGGCATCGCACTCGACCTGCTGATCGGCGAAGCAACACGCTGGCATCCACTGGTTGGATTCGGCAACGTCGCAGCGTGGGTTGAAAAAAAATTGAATACCGGTAATGGACGATTCTTCCGCGGCACGATTGCATGGTGCATCGTCGTGCTGCCGGTCTGCGTTTTCATCTGGACCCTGACGCTGCTGCTGGCGCAATGGCATGCGGTTGCCGCATTGGCTGCGCATGCGGTGTTGCTGTACTTCAGTCTTGGTTTGCGCAGCCTGCGCGATCACACCATGCCGATTGCACAGGCTTTGGCGGACGGCGATTTGCCGCATGCGCGTGTACTGACTGCGCGTATCGTCAGTCGCGATACGGCACAGTCGGAAGAGAGCGATCTTGCAAAAGCCGGCGTGGAATCGCTGCTGGAAAACGGTAACGATGCGGTATTCGGCACGCTGTTCTGGTTCGTGATCGCGGGCGGTCCGGGCGCGTTGCTGTTCCGGCTTGCGAATACGCTGGATGCAATGTGGGGCTATCGCACGCCGCGCTTCCTTGCCTTCGGTTGTGCGGCTGCACGCATTGATGATGTACTCAATTTCATTCCTGCACGCCTGACGGCATTGTCATACGGATTGCTCGGCAATACACGATCCGCGTGGCGATGCTGGCGCACGCAGGCACCGTTGTGGAGCAGTCCGAACGCAGGGCCGGTAATGTCCGCCGGCGCCGGTGCATTGAATATTTCTCTGGGCGGCGCAGCAATTTATGACGGTGAAATCGAGCGGCGCCCTGTGCTTGGCAGCGGGCCTGCCGCAACCGGCGTCGATATCCGGCGCGCATGGCGGCTGGTGGCATCGGCAACTGCGTTGTGGGCGGTGTTGATCTGCATTGCAGGAATTGCCCATGCTTGAACACGGTGGCAACCTGAACGACGCAGTGGCGCGATGCGGCCGCCCGCGCGATGCATGGCTGGATCTGTCGACTGGCATCAATCCGCATTCCTATCCGGTACCGGTATTGACGGCAGATGCCTGGCATCGCCTGCCGGAAAGCAATGCCGCGCTGCTGCGGGCGGCGCAAAGTTATTACGGCGCATCGTCGCTATTGCCGGTTGCCGGCACGCAGGCGGCGATCCAGGCGTTGCCGCGCCTGCGTCCACCTGCACGAGTGATCGTTGCTTCTCCCGCGTATGCCGAACATGCGCATCAATGGGCGCGAAATGGGCATGCCGTTCGGGAGATCCCCTATGCGCAACTGGAATCGGTTGTCGATGCGTGCGACGTCATGGTTGTCTGCAATCCGAACAATCCGACCGGCGACAGAGTGGCGTCCAGCATGTTGCTGCAGTGGGCAGAGCGACTCGCAGGCCGTGGCGGATGGTTGATCGTGGATGAAGCGTTCGGCGATGCGACGCCGGAGGAAAGTCTGACGATTGCCGTTTCCCGTCTCGCTGCACCACCGCGAAATTTGCTCATTCTGCGTTCGGTTGGAAAATTTTTCGGTCTTGCCGGTTTGCGGCTCGGATTCGTATTGGCACATGCAGAATTGCTGGAGCAATTATCCGACGCAATCGGCCCGTGGACGATCAGCGGTCCCGCGCAGCAGATCGGTGCCGCAGCGTTGTCGGATCGTGTCTGGCAGATAGCGATGCGCGATCAACTGCTTGCAAGCGGGCAGCGGTTGCAACAGTTGCTGGCATCGTACGGCATCGTATCGGGTGGTTGTGCACTTTATCGATACTGGCCGGAGACGCAGTCCGACGCATTTGCAGAACACATGGCGCAGCAGGGCATCTGGATCAGGAAATTCGCGCACGGTGTGCGCATCGGTTTGCCGCCGGACGAGAGCGGCTGGCAGCGTCTGCATCTTGTCCTGGCAACATGGAACACATTAAAAGGATCAGCATGAAACGTTATTTTTTACAGACGGTGTTTGTTTGTCTGCCGTTGTTTGCACATGCCGCCATCACGGTAAGGGACGATGCGGGTAACGCCGTCGTCATCGACAAGCCTGCGCAACGTGTCGTTTCGCTGGCGCCGCATGCGACCGAACTGATTTTTGCCGCAGGCGGCGGCGATCGCATCGTCGGAACCGTTTCGTACAGCGATTATCCGGAAGCGGCATTGAAAATTCCGCGCGTCGGCGATCATCATCAGATCGACCTCGAACGCGTCATCGCGTTGAAACCGGATCTGCTCGTCGTCTGGCTGCACGGCAGCTCGGAGCGCCAGCTGGAAAGCCTGCGCAAACTCGGCATTCCGTTTTTCTACAGTGAACCGAAGAAGCTGGCCGATATTCCGGATTCCGTCGCGCGCCTTGGCAAGCTGATGGGAACCGAAGTACAGGCTGACAAAACAGCTGCTGCCGAACGTGCGCAACTGGCAAATCTCTCGGCGAAATATCGCGATCGTCCGCCTGTGCGTGCGTTTTATCAAGTGTGGGGGAAGCCGATCTATACATTGAACGGAACGCACATCATGAGCGATGTGCTGCGGCTGTGCGGTGCTGAAAACGTTTTCGCGAAACTGTCCATCACTGCACCGTCGGTCTCCACCGAAGCCGTGCTGCTGGAAAATCCGGAAGCCATGATCACGGGCGATCGCAAGACGACATCCGGCCTGGAAATATGGGAACAGTATCCCGACCTGCTCGCGGTGAAAAACGGCAATCTGTTTTCGATCAATGCCGATCTGCTCAATCGCGCCGGTCCGCGCTTGATTGACGGCGCCGCCATCGTGTGCGAAAAGCTTGAACAGGCGCGCGGCCGTCGCACCGTCAGGAAATAACCGCATCGTGAAATTTCCATACAAGACATTGATGGTGCAGGGCACGACTTCCGATGCCGGAAAAACCACGCTGGTTGCGGCATTGTGCCGCCTGCTGGCGCGAGAAGGTGTAAAGGTCGTGCCGTTCAAGCCGCAGAACATGGCGCTCAACAGCGCCGTGACGATCGACGGTGGCGAGATCGGTCGCGCGCAGGCATTGCAGGCGCTGGCAGCGGGCATTCCGTCGCATACCGACATGAACCCGATCCTGTTGAAGCCATCCAGCGATACCGGTGCGCAGGTCATCATTCACGGCAAGGCGCGCAGCGACATGAATGCGCGCGATTACCACGCATACAAGCCGGTTGCGATGCAGGCCGTGCTGGAATCGTATCGCCGTCTCGAAACGCAATACGAGACGATTCTGGTCGAAGGCGCCGGCAGTCCGGCGGAGATCAATCTGCGCGATCGCGACATTGCCAACATGGGTTTTGCCGAAGCGGTCGATTGTCCGGTGATTCTGGTGGCGGATATCGACCGCGGCGGCGTGTTTGCGCACATCGTCGGCACGCTGTCGTGCCTGTCGGACAGCGAACGCAACCGCATCGTCGGCTTCGTCATCAATCGCTTTCGCGGCGATATCTCGTTGCTGCAGCCGGGACTGGAATGGCTGGAGCAGCAGACCGGCAAACCGGTGCTGGCCGTGCTGCCGTATCTGCACGGCCTGTTTCTCGATGCGGAGGATGCGGTCGAGTCCACGCAGGTGGCACGTGGCGCCTTCCGCGTCATCGTGCCGGTGCCGCCGCGTATCAGCAACCACACCGATTTCGATGCACTGCGCGCGCATCCGGATGTCGATCTGCAATTGATCGGGCCGGGCCAGCCGATTCCGCCGGCCGACCTGATCATTCTGCCCGGCAGCAAGCATACGCGCGACGATCTCGCTTGGCTGATCGCGAATGGCTGGCGCGAAGCGCTGATCCGTCATGCGCGTTACGGCGGCAGGATCATCGGCATTTGCGGCGGCTATCAGATGCTTGGCTGCACGATCGCCGATCCGCACGGCGTGGAAGGGAATCCGGGTATTTCTCAGGGCCTGGGTTTGCTGGACATCGATACCGAGCTGACACAGGAAAAGCGGCTGGAACAGGTCAGCGGACGATGCGCGTTCGCCGATGCGGGCGTCAGCGGTTACGAGATTCACATGGGCGTCTCGGACGGCGCGGCGCGTCAACGTCCGGCCTTCATGATCGATAATCGGCCCGAAGGTGCACTTTCCGTCGACGACCAGATTCTCGGCACCTATCTGCATGGCCTGTTCGATACGCCGGATGCCTGCCGTGCATTGCTGCGCTGGGCTGGGCTGGATAGCGATGCGTCGATCGATACGGCGCGCCTGCGCGAAGAAAGTCTGGACCGGCTTGCCGATGCGGCCAGGCCGTTGCTCGATGCGCTGCGCGGTCTGGCGAGCTGATCCGTTTTTTATCGAGGCAAACCGAGGAGCTAGGCGCTTTCTCCAACGATGGCGACGCAACAACACTGGATTTGACCGGATAAACCGGCGTGATATTCTTGTTCCCCGACATCGCTGCCGGGCTCAGGGCGCTGATCGATTATTCACCGGAACAAGCTGAAAACAACGAAAAAGGGGAATTCCATGCCAGTCATCGTCATCGCCAATCCGAAGGGCGGCGTCGGCAAAAGCACGATTGCCACCAACCTTGCCGGTTATTTTGCCTCGCAGGGCCACAACGTCATGCTGGGCGATGTCGATGTGCAGCAATCGTCGCGATCGTGGCTGGCGCTGCGGCCGGCATCCCTGCCGAAGATCCAGGCATGGGAAATCGAGGACGGCCACGTCGCCAAGCCGCCGAAGGGCACCACGCACATCGTGCTCGATACGCCCGCAGGCTTCGACGGCAAGCGTTTCGACAAGGTGATGCAGCTCGCCGACAAGGTCATCGTGCCGTTGCAGGCATCGATGTTCGATATCCTGGCCACGCAGGAATTTCTGAAGAAACTATCGCAGCGCAAGGATAAGTTCGATCTCGGCGTGCTCGGCATGCGCGTCAACATCCGTACGCGTGCAGCGGATCAGCTGACGCAGTATGTGCATGGCGTTGGCGTACCTGTTCTCGGCCTGTTGCGCGATACGCAGAATTACGTGCAACTCGCGGCAAACGGCGCGACGCTGTGGGATGTCGCACCATCGCGTGTGGAGAAGGATCTCGCTCAATGGCATGACGTTTTGCGGTGGGTGGACAAGGCGTGATCGCACCGCAAAACTTTGTGAAAAATAAAAAAAGCCGCGTATCGAACGCGGCTTTTTTTATTGCAGGGCTGAATCGCGATGCGTAATCGAATCGGTCAAATTTCCAGATTGTCGATCAGGCGCGTGTTGCCCAGTTTGGCGGCGGCTAGCACCACCAGTTTTTCGCCTTGCGCCATATCGCCGGCGGCCGGCGGTTGCAGGTTCGCCTGCCTGCGGATCGAAATATAGTCGGGCTTCCAGCCGCGGCTGGCAAGACCAGCCATCGCCTGACGTTCCAATTCGAAAATATCCAGGTGACCGCTGCGCACTTCATTGGCGACCGAATTCAGTGCCTGATACAAGGCCGGTGCCTCGGCGCGTTCTTCCGCAGACAGGTAGACATTGCGGGATGACAGCGCCAATCCGTCTTCGGCGCGGAAGGTTTCCGCCGCGATGATTTCCGTCGGCAGTGCAAACTGCTTGGACATGTTCCGCACAATCATCAACTGCTGATAATCCTTTTTGCCGAACACGGCCACACTCGGCTGCACGCACGAGAACAGTTTCAGGACAACGGTGGTCACGCCGGTAAAGAATCCGGGACGGAATTCGCCTTCCAGTGTGTTGCCGAGATCGTCCGGCGGACGCACGCGGAATTCCTGCGGTTCCGGGTACAGATCCTTTTCGGTCGGTGCAAACAGGATGTAGACGCCTTCCTTTTCCAGTTTCTCCACATCGGCCTGGAACGTGCGCGGATACTTGTCGAAATCCTCGTTCGGTCCGAATTGCAGGCGGTTGACGAAAATCGATGCGACCACCGGATCGCCATGCTTGCGCGCCAGCCGCATGAGGGAGAGATGGCCGTCGTGCAGATTGCCCATTGTCGGTACAAATGCGGTGCGCAATTGCCCGCGCAAATGGTCGCGCAATTCTTCGATGGAAGAGATGATCTTCATAAACCTGCCCTGGTGATTTGAACGAAGTGCCTTGCGGCGTGAAACAAGATTGAATGTGTCGGAAAAATAGAGAAGAAGCGATCAGCTCGGCGCGTAGGCCAGGCGTACGTAGATCGGTGCAAACGGTTCGGCCTGCGTGATCTCGATCAGGGTTTCCTTGGCCAGCTCAAGCAGGGCGACGAAGTTGACGACGACGACCGGTACGCCGCGCGATGGATCGAACAGATCGGCGAATTCGACAAATTTGCTGGACTGCAGGCGGCGCAGGATGGACGTCATATGCTCGCGCACCGACAGTTCTTCGCGGCTGATCATGTGATGCGCGGTCAGCTTTGCGCGCTTGAGCAAATCGGCCCATGCGGATTGCAGGTCGGCGGCATTGACATCCGGCCAGTTCACCACGGTGTTCTGTTCGATATAGACCTGCGTGCGCACGTAATCGCGGCCGAGTTGCGGCAATGAATCGATCTGTTGCGAAGCCAGCTTCATCTGTTCGTATTCGAGCAGGCGGCGCACCAGTTCCGCGCGCGGATCGCTGGCTTCTTCGCCGGTATCGGCCTTGCGCACCGGCAGCAGCATGCGTGACTTGATCTCGATCAGCATCGCGGCCATCAGCAGATATTCGGCGGCAAGTTCGAGATTGTGAATGCGGATCTGGTCGACGTATTGCAGGTACTGCTTCGTGACCTGCGCCATCGGAATATCGAGGATGTTGAAGTTCTGCTTGCGGATCAGGTACAGCAGCAGATCGAGCGGGCCTTCAAATGCTTCGAGGAAGACTTCCAGCGCATCCGGCGGAATATACAAGTCCGTCGGCATGCGGAAGAGCGGTTCGCCGTACAGGCGCGCATAAGCGACGCCATCGATGACATCCGGTGTGGTATCCGGCCTGCCGTCAACGACAAGATCGGGCGCACTGGAAGGCAGGTGCGCCAGCATCGTGTTCGAACCGCCGCTCATTTACCGGACTTTGTTTTGATACACGTAAGGCTGTTGCTGGACGCCGGAAGTCTTGACGCGATCCATTTGATCCAGATCGATCGGCGATTTGTCCCACAGCAGCGCACGACCTTCGCGTTGCGAGGTTTCCAGATTGGGGTTCTTCTGCTTCAGGCCGTCGATGAACTGGGTGATCTCGGACTGATAGTTATAGTGCTGTTTGCTGAACTTCATGGTCGATTTGATAATGAATGGTTAACAGCCGCTATTCTACCTTGTCTTGCCGGGCTACCATTGCTAAAACTTGGACGCAGAACATAGCACACTCGCTGCTTGTCTTCACAGTTTGGTCTTATAACCCGTCCACTGAATGATTTTAGAAAATTGCTAAGAGTTAATGAATAATAGCGAGATGACACCTACCGAATTTATTGCCCGTTGGAAAAACAATACCGCAACTGAACGCGCCGGCGCACAAGCGCACTTCATCGATCTTTGCAGCATGCTAGGTGTGGATACACCCAACGCCAATCCTCACGAAATAGACGACTATGCTTTTGAGCGCGGTGCCAAGCGTACTGGTGCCGGTCACGGTTGGGCTGACGTCTGGAAGCGCGGCTGCTTCGCGTGGGAATACAAGAAGCCGGGCAGCAATCTGGATGCCGCGCTAAAGCAACTGATGACATACGCCTTGGCTTTGGATAACCCACCTTTGCTGGTTGTTTCTGACCGTTTGCACATCCACATCCATACGCATTTCACCGGTACGCCGAGCGAAACGCACACTATAAATCTGGATGACATTGGCACCGTCGAGAATCTGCAGAAGTTGCGCTGGTTGTTCAACAACCCGGATAAATTCAAGCCGCAGCGTACGACTGCCGGACTTACGCTGGAGGCCGCTAATCTATTTGGTGATCTGGCGCGCACATTGCAGGATCGAGGCCACGATCCTAAAAAAGTCGCGCATTTCCTCAATAAAGTATTGTTCTGCTTGTTTGCCGAAGATGCGGCTGCGCCCGGCCAAGAGCCGTTGCTGCCCGATATGATTTTCAGCAAAATTCTTGCCAATGGTTTGAAGGATATTGCCCGCTTTGAAGGGCAGATACGCAATCTTTTCAAGGCCATGTCGAATAAGGATGGTGAATTTGGCGTATTGCTGATCGACTGGTTCAATGGCGGCTTGTTCGATGACGACGTGATCATTCCGCTCAAGCAGGACGATATCTTGAAGCTGGTGAATGTTGCACGCCTCAACTGGAGCCAAATTGAACCATCGATCTTCGGTACCCTGTTCGAGCGTGGTCTTAATCCAAAAAAACGCAGTCAACTTGGTGCGCACTACACCGATCCGCAATCCATCATGCGTATCGTCAATCCTGTGATTGTCGAACCGCTTTTAGCGGAATGGTCATTGGAAAAAGAAAAAATCGCGTCGCTGATGACGACCGTTCATTCCATTGATACATCGGCTAAAGCGGCAGACAAAAAGAAAGCGACCGTTGCACTCAAGGAAGCACACAGCAGCTATATCAATTTTATCGAAAAGCTCAAGGCATTCAAGGTGCTCGATCCGGCTTGCGGCAGTGGTAATTTTCTCTACATGGCACTGCAAAGCCTGAAAGATATCGAGTTGCGGGTCATGCTCGAAGCTGAAGAATTGGGACTGGAACGCGGCTTTCCGCAAGTCGGACCGGAGTCGGTGCTCGGCATCGAACTGGATCCATATGCAGCAGAACTTGCTCGCGTTACTGTCTGGATCGGTGAAATCCAGTGGATGCTCAAACATGGCTTTCAGCCGAGTCGCAATCCGATTCTAAAAACGTTGAACCAGATCGAATGTCGCGATGCGTTGATGACTGCTGGAGACGATGGTTTTGTCGAGGCAGAATGGCCAACCGCAGACGTCATCATTGGCAATCCTCCGTTTTTGGGTGGCAGTAAAAAGCGTGGTGAGCTTGGTGACGAGATATTCTCATCGTTGGCCAAAATTTATGAGGGGCGTGTTCCGGCTGGTGCTGATCTGGTTTGTTATTGGTTCGACAAAGCCGGTAAGGCAATCGTTAAAAACGGTGTCAGTCGTGTTGGATTGGTTGCTACGCAGGCAATTCGTGCTGGCGCCAATCGCTCTGTTTTGACTAAATTGACGAACAGTTCCCTGATATTTAATGCATGGAGTGATGAACCATGGGTCAATGAAGGGGCATCCGTGCGTGTCAGCATCGTATGTTTTGGGCATAACAATTCAATTGTTCTTGACGGAAACCCAGTCAACTACATTCATGCAAACTTAACAGCTTCAAGTGATCAAGAAGCGATCCATCTTTCTGATGCAAAGCAATTGAAGGAAAACACTGGTACTTGTTTTGAAGGTACGAAAAAATATGGGGCATTTGACATTGATGCAGAAACTGCTCGTGCTTGGTTACTCATGCCGAACGTTAACTCGAAGTCTAATGTGCTCGTTGTAAAGCCTTGGCGTAATGGTAACCACTTAACTAAGCGTGCCAATGAAAAATGGATAATTGATTTTGGCACGGATATTTCATTAGATGAAGCGGCTTTATTTGAGAAGCCGTATTTACATATCAAAGAGTTTGTAAAAAATGTTAGGAAAGACAAGAAGTGGTGGTTACATGAAAGACCGCGGCCAGAAATGAGAGCTGCGTTAGCAAATCTAACGCGGTATATAGCGACTTCCAGAGTTTCCAAGTATCGTTTTTTTTCTTTTCTCGATAAAACTATTTTGCCCGATACTCGATTGGCTGTTATCGCACGTTATGACGACACATTTTTTGGCGTTTTGCATTCACGTATGCATGAAGTTTGGTCGCTATCTACAGGATCAGTACACGGCGATGGGGAAGATGGCGGACGTCCTACCTACAACGCACAAGCTTGTTTTGAAACTTTCCCTTTCCCAGAAGGTTTAACACCAAATATTCCTGCCGATATTTACGTAAACGATCCGCGCGCGCAAAACATAGCCGTAGCTGCGCAACGATTGAATGAATTGCGTGAAAACTGGCTAAATCCGCCGGAATGGATAGAACGTGTTCCGGAAGTGGTGGCAGGCTATCCAGATCGGATACTTCCCAAGCTTGGTCACGAAAATGATCTGAAAAAGCGTACGCTGACCAATCTGTACAACGCTCGCCAGAAAGGTGACGCGCAATGGCTGGATAATCTACATCGCGATCTGGATGTAGCAGTTGCAGCGGCTTATGGTTGGACTGATTACACGGCAGAGATGGGCGATGAAGAAATTCTGCGCAGATTATTGGAATTGAATTTGGAACGTTCAACGTTGAGCAAGAGCTGAACTCCCTAAAACTTTAGTTATCGAGTTGCCCTAACTTTCTTTCTATCTGGATCGAGACAATATGAGAAAACTTGTCAACGCATTATTTGGCATAGTTTGCGGACTACTAATGTTTGGCTGCCGTCCGGTGGAGGATTTCGGTCTGGAGAAACTGACGAAAGGCGTCTCGACCGAAAGCGACGTGCGCGCCGCGATGGGCGAGCCGGAGAAGGTCTGGCAGCAGGGAGACGGCACGCATACGTTGGAATATCCGAAAGGCCCCGCGGGGCATCGCACCTTTATGGTCGATATCGACGCCGGCGGTACGTTGCGCGACTGGCAGCAAGTGCTGACGCCGGAGAATTTTGCGACAGTGAAAGTCGGCATGACGCGTGACGAGATACGCCGCAAGCTGGGCAAGCAGCGCACTACGGTCGAATTTCCGCTCAAGAATGAAGAAGTGTGGGACTGGCGTTACATGGAATCGCCGGGCGAGGAACGTCTATTCAATGTGCATTTTGATCGCGGCAGCGGTCAAGTGACACGCACTTCGATATCGAACGAGCTGCAGGGCTGAGCGTCGAGCGTTGATCGCGAATCAATTTTTCAGTCTGCGGCGCATCACGGTCGGCGGCGGCTCCAGCGGATTGGCGTGGGAATATTCAAGTTCGGGCGCTTCCTCGAATTCATAGGCCGAGTACAGGTCGATCAGACGCGGCTGATCATGGCGTACCGCGAGCCGCAGTTCATCGACATCGTTCGTATATGCGTGATGAATGACGGCTTCCACCAATTGCTGCGACAGGTCGGCACCGCGATAGGCCGGCAGCACGCCGATGCGCAGCATTTCCCAGATGCATGGATCGTTTTCATTGGGTAGCCAGCGTGCGGAGCCGGCAGGCTGGTTATCGACCAGCAAAATAAAACCGCCGCCGGTCTGCAGATGTTCGCAGACGGAGACGGCGGTCTCGCGATGACCGCCGGACGTCACCGTGACGCGATCGGCCCAGGCCGCGCGCGTCAGATCCGCAATCAGTTGCGCATCGTCCAATGTCGCTTCGCGGATCTGGGTATTCATCGCGTTCGGAACGTCGGCGCAACGCTGTTAGCGGATGCGCATGCCCGGTTCGGCGCCGGGCCACGGGTTCAGGATGTAGATGCCGGGATCGGCTTTCTCGTCGGCGGCCGAGCGGCCAGCACCATGCCTTCCGATATGCCGAACTTCATCTTGCGCGGCGCGAGGTTGGCGACCATGCACGGTCAGCTTGCCGATCAGCTGCTTCCGGCTTGTAGGCCGACTTGATGCCGGAGAACACGTTGCGCATGCGGCCTTCGCCGACGTCCAGCGTCAGGCGCAGCAGCTTGTCCGAGCCTTCGACGTGTTCGCAGTTGACGATCTTCGCGATGCGCAGATCGATCTTCGCGAAGTCGTCGATGCGTGATGGTGCGGCGCGATGGCTTCGCCGCCGGGCTGTCGCGTCGCTTCGCCGCCGGCGTGGCAGGCGGCATTGACGGCGCGGCGTCGACCGCCGCAGGCATTCGAACAGCGGCATCGAGCATGTTTCGCGGTCGACGCGCTGCATCAGGTGCTTGATACGCATCGACCTGATGATGGTCCGCGCCAGCGGCGTGACGCGCATCGGCGCCATTGCAGCGGTTCGACATTGCAGGAAGGCTTCGACCTGCGCCGCGAGGCCGGCAGCACCGGCTTCAGGTAGATCGTCAGCAGGCGGAAGGCTTCGATGCAAACGGCTGCAGACGTCGTGCAGGCGCAGCGTTCCTGCGCCGGTCTTCTTGGCCAGTTCCCAGGGCTTGTTCGGTCGACGTAGTCGTTGACGATGTCGGCCAGCGCCATGATCTCGCGCAGCGCCTTGCCGTACTCGCGCTCGTTCGTACAGGGCCTGCGATTTCCGGCGCGACGTCGCGCAGCTGCGAGACAGGAGTCGTCGCTCGTCGCCGCAGCCGCGTCACAACGCGTGCCGTCGAAGCGCTTGGCGATGAAGCCCGCGGCGCGGCTGGCGATGTTGACGTACTTGCCGACCAGGTCGCTGTTGACGCGCGCGACGAAGTCGTCGGGGTTGAAGTCGATGTCCTCGACCTGCGCGTTGAGCTTGGCCGCGATGTAGTAGCGCAGCCACTCGGGGTTCATGCCGAGCTCGAGGTACGCAGCGGGTCGATGCCGGTGCCGCGGCTCTTGCTCATCTTCTCGCCGCTGACCGTGATGAAGCCGTGCACGAAGACCTTGTTCGGGCACCTTGCGGCCGCTGAACTGCAGCATCGCCGGCCAGAACAGCGTGTGGAAGTAGATGATGTCCTTGCCGATGAAGTGGAACTGCTCGACGGCCGGGTCGGCGAGGAAGGCGTCGAAGTCGCGTCGCCCGCGCCTTGTCGCAGCAGGTTCTTCAGCGAGGCGAGGTAGCCGACCGGCGCGTCGAGCCAGACGTAGAAGTACTTGCCCGGCGCATCGGGGATCTCGATGCCGAAGTAGGGCGCGTCGCGGCGAGATGTCCCAGTCGCCCAGGCCGCCGTGTGCCGTCGCTCGTCGGCTCGCGAACCACTCCTTGATCTTGTTGAGCACCTCGGGCTGCAGCCGGCCGTGCTCGTGCGTCCAGTCCTGCAGGAAGTCGACGCAGCGCGGGTCGGACAGCTGGAAGAAGAAGTGCTCGCTGACTTTTCAGCACCGGCGTGGCGCCGCGTCAGCGTCGAGTACGGGTTCATCAGGTCGGTCGGCGCGTAGACCGCGCCGCAGACCTCGCAGGTGTCGCCGTACTGGTCCTTGGCGCCGCACTTCGGGCATTCGCCCTTGATGTAGCGGTCGGGCAGGAACATGTCCTTCACCGGGTCGAAGAACTGCTCGATCGTTGCGCGTCGCGATCAGGCCGGCCTTGCGCAGCGTCGCGGTAGATCGTCCTGCGCGAGCTCGATGGTTCTCCGGCGCGTCGGTCGAGTGCCAGTTGTCGAAGCCGATGTGGAAGCCGTCGAGGTACTGCTTGCGGCCCGCCGGCGATCTCGCGCGACGAACTGCTGCGGCGTCATGCCGGCCTTCTCGGCCGCGATCATGATCGGCGCGCCGTGCGCGTCGTCGGCGCCGACGAAGTGCACCTCGTGGCCCTGCATGCGCTGGAACCGCACCCAGATGTCGGCCTGGATGTACTCCATGATGTGGCCGATGTGGAACGCGCCGTTGGCGTAGGGCAGGGCGGTGGTGACGAAGAGCTTGCGCGGCAATGGGTTGCTCATAAGGTGGTGCGGACGGTCTTTGGATAATAAAGGCGTAATTTTAGCAGTGCTGCACTAAACGACGCAGTTCCTGTTCCAACTATGGAGCGACGCGGTAAAATGGCGTTTTTTTACAGGACGGCTTTGGCGACCCAAGGCCGTTTTTATTTATCATGACTGTCCGTACCCGTTTTGCTCCCAGCCCGACCGGCTATCTCCACCTCGGCGGCGCGCGCACCGCGCTGTTTTCCTGGGCGTATGCGCGCCATTTCGGCGGCACTTTCATCCTGCGCATCGAAGACACCGATCTCGAGCGTTCCACCCGGAAGCCGTGCAGGCCATCCTCGACGGCATGGAGTGGCTCGGCCTGGATCACGACGAAGGCCCGTTCTACCAGATGCAGCGCATGGATCGCTACCGCGAAGTGATCGGGCAGATGCTGGCGGCCGGCACCGCCTATCACTGCTATTCGTCGCCGGAAGAGCTCGAGGCGATGCGCGAGCGCCAACGCGCCGCCGGCGAAAAGCCGCGCTACGACGGCACCTGGCGTCCCGAAGCCGGCAAGACCCTGCCGGCGATTCCGGAAGGACGCAAGCCGGTCGTGCGCTTCCGCAATCCGGTCGATGGCGACGTGACATGGAACGACGTGGTCAAGGGCCCGATCACGATTTCCAATCGCGAGCTCGACGATCTGGTGATCGCGCGGCCGGACGGCACGCCGACCTATAATTTCTGCGTGGTGGTCGACGATTCGGACATGAAGATCACGCACGTCATCCGCGGCGACGATCACGTCAACAACACGCCGCGCCAGATCAATATTCTGCAGGCGCTCGGCGCACCACTGCCGCAGTACGGCCACCTGCCGATGATTCTCGGCACCGATGGCGAGAAGCTATCGAAGCGCCACGGCGCCGTCAGCGTCATGGATTATCCGGCGCAAGGCTATCTGCCGGAGGCGATGCTGAACTATCTGGCGCGCCTGGGCTGGAGCCACGGCGACGATGAAGTGTTTTCGATGGAACAGTTTACGCAATGGTTCGATCTCGATCATCTGACGAAATCGCCGGCGCAATTCAACCCGGAGAAACTCGACTGGCTGAACAATCATTACATCAAGCAGGCGGACAACGGACGTTTGGCCGCTCTGGTGCGCCCGATGATGGAAAGCGCATGGCGCGCAATTCGATGGTGCCCCCGATCTGCAAGCCGTCATCGCCTTGATGAAGGATCGTATCAATACATTGAATGAACTGGCCGTTGCGGCGATGCTGTTCTATCGCCAGCCGGTGCCTGAAGACGGATTGCTGGCGCAACATCTGACCGAAGCTGTCAAACCGGCATTGGCGCAATACGTCGCTTTGTTGCAAACAGTGGATTGGACGAAGGAAGCCTTGTCTGCCGCCCTGAAAGAAGCGCTTGCTGCACACAAGCTGAAGATGCCGCAACTGGCAATGCCGCTGCGCCTGCTGGTCACCGGCCAGTTGCAGACACCGTCGATCGATGCAGTGGTTGAATTGTTCGGTCGTGACGTCGTATTGGCACGTATTGGCAAATATCTTTGATGATTTTTCAAAAGAGCATTTACAGAGTGAAAAAACCTTTGCTATAATCTCGATTCTGCACACGGGGGTATAGCTCAGCTGGGAGAGCGCTTGCATGGCATGCAAGAGGTCAGCGGTTCGATCCCGCTTACCTCCACCACTGAATTGTGCGAGTATAGCAGGGTCAGTAATAAGACGTTTCTGTCCCCATCGTCTAGAGGCCTAGGACATCACCCTTTCACGGTGAGTACAGGGGTTCGAATCCCCTTGGGGACGCCAGCATTGGTGAATGAATGATCTTCGGATCAATCGTTCACAGTAAAAAATCCGGGTACAGCGTTTGCTGTCCCGGATTTTTTTGCGCCAAAAAATCCGCCTTGCAATGCATCCTCTTCAGTCCAGGAAACAAAACAGCCTTTTCGCATTATTCAGGCACCGTCGTTCCTCACGTCCGTTTGGCCGGTATCTGAGGAAGCTCCACTGCCGCGTGAACGGCCCCGGCGCAAGGTATTCACCGAAATGAGCGCATCGCACTTTTGCGCGCTGGAATTTCGTCGATTCATTTTGAATGTTCGCTGAAATTCGTCTGGATCTGAATTGGAATTCGACACCTTGCCCCTATCAACGATTTTCTCCATGAATCCCTTATTTATGGGATGACATATTTTTTTGAAATAAGATTTAATAATTAATTGCAAACGAGGTATGGCCTGTCTCTTTGTTTGCAATATCCCTCGGGCTAACACGATTTCGCTACTGGGGTATTGTTTTTATGAGTAGTGCAAACACCAAAGATCGGTTTTACGCGGGTGTGGAATAACAAATAAAAATCGTGCTTGAGGGGAGTCGCTGCATGAAGGTATCGACAGAAGAAGGTTTTTCGCTGATCGAGGTGCTGGTTTCGATCTTTGTCCTGGCGGTGGGCGTGATCGGCGCTGCGGGCATGCAGCTGGCGGCATTGCATACCTCGCAGCAATCCCAGTTTCAAACACGTGCACTTCATCTGGCTGCCGAAATGGCGGACCGGATGCGGGCCAATGTCGCGCAAATGAAATTGTCTGATGAAGCCAATCCCTATTTGCGCATCGACCATCGATCCTCCGCCATGGGGATGGAACCCGCATCCGCTTCGGATTGCTATGGTTCGCATGCGCAATGCGACGCGCAACAGCTTGCCCAATTCGAAATCATCGAATGGCTTCAGCGGATTACGACGGAATTGCCCAGCGGACGTGCCAGGGTTTGCCGGGATACTTTGCCTTGGGATGCGGCGGGGCAGCAATTCGATTGGGAATGCAGATCGTCTTCGGAAGCGCCGGAGCATGCGACATCAGGTTCCGTGATTATCAAGATCGGCTGGAAGGAAAAAAGCCATGAAGAAAAATCCGGACACGAGCAAGGCGATGCGGATACCCCTCGGATTGCCTTGCTTGTCGCGCCGCATGCCCAATGACGACGGCATTCCGCATTGCCAGCTATGGCAAACGCATGATACGCACGCCGCATCAGCACGGCTTGACGATGATCGAGTTGATGATCGCGATGGCGCTGGGCCTTTTTGTTCTGCTGGCGGCAATCGGCTTGCTGCTGTCCAGCAGGGCGGGATATACAGCACAGGACCAGACGGCGCATGTCCAGGAGACTGGCCGTTATGCGATGGAGATCCTGACGCGCGCGGTACGCCAGGCGGGACATGAAAACTGGAACGATACGCTGATGCCTGTGCTTGCGTCTGCCGAACTCACGGCAAATGTCATCGGCATGGATGCAATGACGTTGAAGAAAGCAACAGCGGGTCTGGATGCAGCCGAATCGGCGGGGACGATCAATGGCAGCGATGTTCTCGCGCTGCGCTTCTTCGGCGATGAAACGAATGAGGAAGAGGGAACCATCCTGAATTGCGCAGGGCTTGCGGTGCCATCCCCGACAGCGTCAGGAAATGCCGAAGAGGAAAGAGGGTGGAGCATCTTTTTTGTCGCCAAAGACAGTGCCGGCGAACCGGAATTGCGCTGCAAATACCGGAGCAAAACCGGCTGGAATGCGGATGCGATTGCGCGTGGCGTCGAATCATTTCAGGTTCTGTATGGCGTGGATACGGATCACGATGGTTTGCCGGATGGCTTCATGAATGCCGATGCAATCGACCGGCTGGACGAGTCGTTGTCATTGAGCGGCGATAACGCGATCGCCCGTGCAACGGATATGAATCGCAAGACGTACTGGAAGGCAATCCGTGCGATCCGGATTTCGCTGTTGGTACGCAGCGAGCTGGCTGCGCGCGACGACGCATTGAGCGACGAATACAGCCTGTTCGGCAAGGCATATGCCGATATGCACGCAGAGCGAGACAAGGGCGTACATATCAGGGAACGCGAGATGCCTGCCGCAACGCGCAACAGGATCAGAAAAATCTTTGCACAGACAATTCAAATGCGCAACGACGTAGCCGGCAGCGGTGCATGATGCACCACAGTCATCCATGCAGACCACAGCGGGGCGCGACATTGATCGTGACACTGTTGATGCTGATGGTCGTTTTACTGCTGGGAATCGCCGCTGCGCAGATTGCATTGCAGGGCGAAAAATCCTCGCGTAACGATCGTGATCACCAGATTGCCTTTCAGGCGGCCGAAGCGGCATTGCTGGATGCAGAAATGGATATTGAACATTCCCCCGATGCCGCACGGTCGCGCAGCCATGTTTTTTCGGGAGACAGTGCGTTCGGATTTCCGGGCGGCGCCGAGGTGGTTTGTTTCAGTGGGGAGTCGAATGTCTTCCTGGGCATGTGCCGGAATGCAGAGCAAGGCACAACAGTCGCATGGAAAAGCATTGATTTCCTCGATGACGGTGCCCATACGATGAGTTCGGTTCCATACGGCAGGTTTACCGGACAGTCCTTTCAGACAGGAGCAGGCGCATTGCCGGCCAGATTGCCGCGTTACATCATCGAGCTGATGTCTTACAGGAAGCCGGGCGGACTTGCAGACAAACCAAGTTATTTTTATCGCATCACTGCAGTCGGATTCGGTGCGCGAGAAACGACGCAAGTCGCTTTGCAGACGTTCTATCGCAAGGCACGCTGATGAAGCGAATGAATGTGTTTTCTATGCCGGGATATATTGCTTTCGCGTTACTGCCTGTGTTTGCCGGCAATGCAGTCGCCGCGCCGGAAATACAGCTGGAGAGCGAGCCGTTGAACATGATTGCGTGTGCAACCGACCCGGCCGACAAACTGACCGCGACCACGGCGAGCCTCTCTTCTGCCGCTTATTTGCAGGATCATCCGCTTCATTTTTATCAGGCCGGATTCAATGTTGTAACCGGTAGCGGTAGCCTGAAAAAATTCCAGTTGAGTTTTGCGAAACACAATGATGAAACGATATCTGCGGCCGATTGGGACGCCGCCGATCGATTGACGAAGCGCACCACGGCCCGGCGCATCTATACGTCTGCCATGGAAGACAAGGTGTTTGTCGGCATGCCGTTTCTGTGGCCGGCATTGTCCGGCGCGCAGAAAGCCATGCTGAATCGATCGCCGATCAATGGAACGGACGACCGGCTTGGCGAGAAACGGCTGGATTATCTGCGGGGCGTTCGGCATCATGAAATGAACCGGCCGGGAGGAATATTTCCTTCGCGGGTTCACTTGCTGGGAGCGATTATTCACAGCACACCAAAGTTTGTCGGCGCGCCGCCGGCCAATGTACGGGGTGATGATTATCAGGCTTACTACAACGCAAACCGCGAGCGTCGGCCGATCGTGTATGTGGGAGCGAATGACGGAATGCTGCACGCGTTTGATGTGGCGACAGGCAATGAATTATTTGCTTATATTCCGCGCGCGATATTCGAGCGATTACCGCAATTAACTACCGCGCGCGCAGAGCGCACTTCCTATGTCGATGGTGAAATCGGCGTAGCCGACGCAGTTGTCGGTGACGCGTGGAAAACCGTCCTCGTCGCAGCTTTCGGGCGTGGTGCACAAGGCGTGTTTGCGCTGGATATTACCGTGCCGGATCAATTCGACGGCGCGGATGCATTGTGGGAATTCACGGATGCAGACGATGCCGATATCGGCAATGTCATCGGCACGCCATCCATCGCAAAATTCAGGATCAATGCCGTGAATGGCGTGCCGCAATATCGGTACTTCGCGGTGGTAACCAGTGGAGTCAACAATTACCGGAATGATGGTGCAGGGCGTTTCAATGACGATGGGTCGAATGCGCTCTTCCTGCTCGCGCTGGACAAGAAAAAGAATGCGGCATGAAAGGAAGGCATTAATTATTTTAAATTCGTCATGCCGCCCGTTGATGGAGGCATTGTCAATGGCATGACCGATGCGACGCTGGTGACCGCCGATGACGGTGTCGTGAATCGTATCTATGCCGGGGACGTGCAGGGGAATCTGTGGCGTTTCGATTTCGGTGGCGATATCGATTGGTCAAAACTGCATGACGGGGTTCCTTCCAGACCGTTGTTCGTCGCGCAGGATGCAAACCGGAACCGGCAGCCGATTACCCAGAAACCGGCCGTTGTGTTTGCGCCGGGCGGTGGCTACATCGTGCTGTTCGGAACCGGAAAATATATGGAGCGCGCGGATCTGAAGGAAAGCCGTTACGCCACACAATCTTTCTACGGCATTCTGGATACATTGACGGACCGTGTGAGCGGACGCAACGAACTGGAGGAAAGGATCCTGCTTGCATCGGACGATGACGGTCCGCTCGAAATCGGCGGCAGTGAATTCAGATATGGCATGCCGGGCGCCGGCAAAGGCTGGTACTTCGATTTTCCGGAATCGAATGAAACAGGCGAACGCAGTATCAGCGCGGCATCGATTTTCGATACGCAACTGGCATTCAACACGCTGCTGCCTCCCCGTAATCCCTGCGCGCATCCGGGCGGGCGCTCCTATGTGCTGAATACCCTGACCGGTCTGCCTGCCAATGGCAGTTTTACGGGCTATCCGGCGACCGCGGGGTTTCCCGGTGCGGCATCGCTCTTCGCCACCACGCCAGCGGAAACCAGCGAGCGCGATGCAACGGGCAAGCGGCGCGTACAGAGAAAGATCGAAACGATCGGCGCCGATCCCGACGCGCAGCCGGGTTCGCCTCCTGTTAAAAGAACAGTCGTTGAAACGGTAACGGTCGCCGGCCGGTTGAGCTGGCGCGAAATCGTCAACTGGCTGGAGCACCGTCCCTCCCTCGGCAGGAAATGATGCAATCCAGCAAAAAAGACAGGCGGGGTTTCACGCTCATCGAGCTGCTGGTTGCGATGGTCATCATTGCCATTCTTGCTGCGGTTGCATTGCCGTCCTATCAGGAGTCGGTCCTGAAAGCGAAACGCGCCGAAGGACGGGCTGCCTTGATGCGCACCATGCAGCAACAGGAACGCTACTATTCGCAGAAAACTTCCTACATTGCGTTTTCTTCCGATTCCATCGACGAGAACGCACAAAAGTTCCGCTGGTTCTCCGGCGATAACGCGGCATCCAGCGCCTATGAAATCAGCGCAATGGCCTGCGACGGAAAGGACATACGCGATTGTGTGAAATTGACGGCCTGGCCGGGCACGCAAAAAGTCAGCCGAAATCATCGCGATCCCGTGTGCGGCAATCTCGTGCTGACCAGCGAAGGCGAAAAATCCGCCGGTGCGGATCATTGCTGGTGACGGCATGCGTCGACCGATCCCTGCAAATAGCGCGCGCGGATTTTCCGTTGTGGAGATGATGGCGATTTTGATGATCGCGGGCATTCTTCTTGCGGTCGGGGTTCCCAGCTTCCAGTCGCTGATTCATCGCCAGCGTCTGGTAACCACGGCCAACGCATTGTTCATGGCCGTCAATCTGGCGCGCTCCGAAGCGATCCATCGCGGCAGGCGGGTCGATCTTGTACCCGCCGGGAACGGTGCATCGTGGAACAACGGCTGGCTGATCTTCATTGACAGCAACGGCAATCGACGTCCGGACGCAGGCGAAACGATCGTATCGTCCCACGGGCCGATCGATTCCGACCTGCGGATCACGCCCCGCTTCACCGATTCGAAAGTACAATATATCGCGTTCAACGGCACCGGTCGCACACGTACGAATGCGAACAGTCAAACCTCGCAATCGGGCAACTGGCTGCTTGAGCTGGGAACGCAATCGCGGAAGGTGGTCATCAATTTTCTGGGCCGTCCGCGCGTATGCAATCCCGCTGCCGATGCGGCAGGCTGTTGATGCAAATCGCACTTCTTCTAACTGATTCAATACTCATACAAAGACACCGGTGGAAATTCATAGCGACGTGCAGGGCATTCGACTGGCGCTGGAACTGGCAGCCAAAGGCATGTTCACGACAACGCCGAATCCGCGCGTCGGCTGCGTCATCGTCAAGGAAAATCGCATTATTGGCGTTGGCTATACACAGCCAGTCGGCCATGCGCATGCCGAAGTGCAGGCACTGAACGATGCAGCCGACAAGGGATTCGATGTTGCGGGCGCAACCGTGTATGTCACGCTGGAGCCATGCAGCCACCACGGCCGCACGCCGCCATGCGCGGATGCATTGATTCGCGCACGCGTGGCGCGCGTGGTGGTGGCGATCACCGATCCGAATCCGCTGGTGGCGGGACAGGGACTGGCCCGGCTCGAAGCGGCCGGCATACAGGTGACATGCGGCGTGCTGGAAGAGGAGGCGCGCGAAATGAATATCGGCTTCCTGTCGCGGATGCAGCATGGCAGGCCGTGGGTGCGCATGAAAGCGGCGGCCAGCCTCGACGGCATGAGCGCGCTGCACAACGGCATCAGCCAATGGATCACGGCGGACGAGGCGCGTGCCGACGGTCATGTCTGGCGCGCGCGTGCGTGTGCCGTACTGACGGGCATCGGAACGGTGATGGAGGACGATCCGCAACTGACCGTGCGGGCGATCGATACGCCGCGCCAGCCGCAACGCATCGTGATCGACAGCAACCTGCAGATCAGTCCGCACGCACGGGTTCTGGACGGTGGCGGCACCTGGATCGTGGCGGCGCAACCGCATCCTGAAAAGGAAAAAATCCTGCAGGATCTGGGCAATGAAGTCATCGTCATGCCGAATCTGCACGGCAAGGTCGATCTTCCGTCGTTGATGCAGGAGCTCGGACGGCGCCAGATCAACGAATTGCATATCGAGGCAGGATTCAAACTGAACGGATCGCTGATTCGTGAGCGCTGCGTCGACGAATTGCTCGTCTATCTTGCGCCAGCCTTGCTGGGCGACGCACAACGGATGTTCAATCTGCCGGCGCTGGAATCGCTGGAGCAGAAGCAAGGCCTGGCCTTTCACGACATCAAGCAGATCGGACCGGATTTGCGTATCCTTGCCCGCTTCATCTAACTTATTCATTTCACGCCATGTTTACAGGAATCGTTGCCGCCGTCGGCAGAATTACCTCCATTTCGCCGCTGGGCGATACGGCTGCCGGACATCGTCTCACCGTGGACGCCGGCGGTTTGCCGCTGGCCGATGTTGCCCTCGGCGATTCGATTACATTGAATGGCGCATGCATGACTGTGGTGAGCAGGACGGACAAGACATTTGAAGTCGATGTGTCGCGCGAGAGCCTGAATTGCACCGCAGGTCTGGATGCGCCGGGTGAAGTCAATCTGGAAAAAGCCGTCACGCTATCGGAACGTCTAGGTGGCCATCTGGTGTCCGGCCATGTCGACGGACTGGGCACGGTCAGCCGATTCGAACCGGTCGGCGAATCCTGGTTGCTGGTTGTCGGCGCACCTAGGAGCCTTGCAAAATATATCGCCGTCAAAGGCTCGATCGTGATCAACGGCGTCTCGCTGACAGTCAACAGCGTTGTCGATCATGCATCATCCTGTGAATTTTCCGTGAACCTGATCCCGCACACAGTGCAGGTGACAACGCTCAAGCATCTGAAAACCGGCAGCAAGGTCAATCTGGAGATCGACCTGATCGCACGCTATGTCGAGCGGATGCTGAGCGCAGAACGCAAGTAAGGCCCGAAGGCTCGTGCGTTCCTGTCGGCCAATCGTGCCGATTCATGCGTAATCCGGACTGAAGCACCGCTAAATCCTTTAAAATAGCGGGCTTACTCCGAGATTGCCCATGTCCATTTCAACTACCCAGGAAATCGTTGCAGAATTACGTGCAGGTCGCATGGTGATTCTGGTCGACGAAGAAGATCGTGAAAACGAAGGCGATCTGGTGCTTGCCGCCGATTTCGTCACGCCGGAAGCCATCAACTTCATGGCCAGATTCGGTCGCGGGCTGGTGTGCCTGACCTTGTCCGAAGAACGCTGCGACCAGCTTGCGCTGACGATGATGACATCGCGTAACGGTACGTCGTACGGCACCAATTTCACCGTGTCGATCGAAGCGGCGGAAGGCGTGACGACCGGCATTTCGGCAGCCGATCGCGCAAAGACGATCCAGGTCGCGGTGGCAAAGAACGCGAAACCGGCCGACATCGTGCAGCCGGGGCACATCTTTCCGCTGAGAGCGCAAAAAGGCGGCGTCCTGATGCGCGCCGGCCATACCGAGGCTGGTTGCGATTTCGCCGAACTGGCGGGTTTGACGCCGGCCGCGGTCATCTGCGAGATCATGAAGGACGACGGCACGATGGCGCGCCTGCCCGATCTGATTGAATTCGCGAAAGAACATGACTTGAAGATCGGCACGATCGCCGACCTGATTCACTATCGCAGCCAGAATGAATGCTTTGTCGATCGCATCGGCGAGCGCACGATGGAAACGGTGCACGGCACATTCCAGGCGGTGTTGTACCGCGACAAGCCGAGCGGCGGCGCGCATCTGGCGCTGGTGCATGGCGACATCACACCGGATCAGGAAACCCTGGTGCGCGTTCATCAGCCGGTGTCGCTGCTCGATCTGCTGGAAACCGAGGTGACCACCCATTCATGGAACATGGCATCGGCGATGGCGGCGATCAAGCAGAGCAAGCGCGGTGTGATGGTTCTGCTCAACTGCGAAGAATCGGCCGATGAGCTGTTCTCCCAGTTTGCCGCGCTGACGGATCCCGATTCGCGCCCGCAGCAACGCGCCGGGCGCATGGATTTGCGTACTTACGGCATCGGCGCACAGATACTGAAAAACCTGTCGGTCGGAAAAATGAAGCTGCTGGCCAATCAACGCAAGATGCCGTCGATGGTCGGTTTCAACCTCGAAGTGACCGGTTATCAGGCTACACCGGAAAATTGAGCGCTCGTTCCATTTTTTAAGATTTTCCTAATTGAATCAATGCAGTGCATTCGATTGAATTGAAAATACATCGTTGAATTAAGCGCAATCGCGCATGAAGGAAATACCATGACAATCGGCACTTACGACATGAATCTGGCAGGACAGGGCCTGCGCATCGGCATCGTGCAGGCGCGTTTCAATCAGGATGTCTGCCACGGTCTGCTGTCGGCCTGTCTGGCAGAACTCAAACATTTGGGCGTGGAAGATGAAGATATCCTGCACGTCACGGTACCCGGCGCACTGGAAATTCCGCTGGCCCTGCGCAAGATGGCCGAGACGCTGCAGTTCGATGCGCTGATCGCGATCGGCGCGGTGATTCGTGGCGAGACTTACCATTTCGAACTGGTGTCCAACGAATCCGGCGCCGGCATCACACGCGTCGGCCTCGATTTCGGCATCCCGGTCGCCAATGCGGTCCTGACTACCGATACCGACGAGCAGGCCGAAGAGCGGATGGAAGAGAAGGGCGCCGATGCCGCGCGCGTCGCCGTTGAAATGGCGAACTTGACGATCGCACTGGAAGATCTTGCCGATGCGGCGGACGACCAGGAATAAGTCTGCAGATCATTTGGATCCGCGGTCTCGAATTTTTAACCCATGACGTGTCTTTGCTTAACGAAGAAGCGTCATTTGCAAGCTGTCTGTGAGCCATGACCCAAAAAACCGACCATGCCAATCCAAGCAAGAATCGCACGCCGCGTCATCGCGCGCGCGAATTTGCGTTGCAGGGCCTGTACCAATGGCTGCTGAATAATGAAGACGTCCGCACGATCGAGACGCATATCCGTCAGGCGCACGGTTTCGACAAGGCCGACGCCGAGCATTTCGATGCGCTGCTGTACGGCACCGTCAAGCAGGTCGCCGAATTGCGCGCCGGACTTGCACCGCTGATCGATCGCGAAATCGCACAGCTGTCGCCGGTAGAGCACGCAGCATTGCTGATCGGTGCATTCGAACTGAAGAATCACCTTGAGATTCCGTACAAGGTCGTCATCAACGAAGCGGTCGAGCTGACCAAATCGTTCGGCGGTATCGACGGCCATAAATACGTGAACGGCGTGCTCGATAAATTCGCAGTCGGCGCGCGCGAAATCGAAATCAATGCGGGACGCAAAGCCTGATCTGATCCTGTTCGTGCACACAGCCTGAAAAGGCCGGTATCTTGCGCCACCTTATTTCCGCGGATCGAATGACCGATGCGGAAAAGGTGGCGATTTCATTGGGGAATCCGTGACTTCGCATCTCAATCTGCTGGCAGCCCGTCTCGACAATATCGCGCCTTTCCATGTGATGGAACTGGCAAAGATGGCGGCCGAGCTGGAGCGGCAGGGGCACCACATTATCCATATGGGGATCGGCGAACCCGACTTTACCGCTGCGCAGCCCGTGATCGATGCGGCGACGCGCGCGATGGCGGATGGCAAGCTGCAATACACCTCGGCGACCGGCTTGCCGGAATTGCGCGCAGCCATTGCTGCACATTATCGCGATGTATACGGTATTGATGTTGCACCTTCCCGCATCATCGTTACAGCCGGTGCTTCGGCTGCGCTGCTGCTGGCGTGTGCGGCGCTGGTCGAACAGGGTTCGGAAGTGTTGATGTCCGATCCTTCCTATCCGTGCAATCGCCATTTCGTGGCCGCATTTGACGGACTGGCGCGCATGATTGCGTGCGGTCCCGAGCACCGCTTCCAGTTATCGGCGCAGATGGTGCGAGATCACTGGTCGCCGCAAACGCGCGGCGTCCTGCTGGCCTCGCCATCGAACCCGACCGGCACGTCGATCGAGGAAGGCGAATTGCGCAAGATCGTTGCCGCAGTGCGCGAAAAGAACGGCTTCACGATCGTCGATGAAATCTACAACGGCTTGCGCTACGATGCGACGCCGTTTTCTGCATTGTCGCTGGGCGACGATGTGATTGTGATCAACAGTTTTTCCAAATATTTCAATATGACGGGCTGGCGGCTCGGCTGGCTGGTTGTGCCGGAGAGCCTGGTATCGCCGATCGAAAAGCTCGCGCAGAATCTCTTCATCTGCGCCTCCAGCCTGGCGCAGCATGCGGGCGTGGCGTGCTTCACGCCGGAAGCGACTGCGATTTACGAGGCACGCAAGGCAGAATTCAAGCGGCGGCGCGACTATATCGTGTCGGCACTGGAAAGTCTGGGTTTCAAGGTGCCGGTGATTCCCGATGGGGCTTTCTATGTCTATGCCGATTGCTCCGCGTTGTCGGACGATGCGGATCGTCTGACGATCGACATGCTCAACGAAGCGGGTGTCGTGATGGTGCCGGGGCTGGATTTCGGGCCGTCCGCGGCGCATCGATTCGTGCGTGTGTCGTATGCGACGTCCATGGAGAATCTGCAGGAAGCGGTTGCGCGGATACGCGTGTTTCTTGCCGGGCGGGTCGGGGCAAAGCCCGTATAAAAGAAAAGGAGCCGTGAGGCTCCTTTTTTCTTGCGGTATTCCTGTTCGGATTACAGCGCGGTGAATTTCTCGTTGTTCAGGTTTTCCTGTTTGGCCTGATCTTCCAGCGCGGTTTTGGTGCGAATCATGTCCAGGTCGGCCGACTTGGTGCGGTCAATCGTCTGGATCGGCTGGATTTTCGGCATGGCGCGGCTGGCCATCGTGGCGTAGACCGAAACGCGCTTGCCGCTGGCGACTGCTTTCAGACGATCGTATTCGCCCAGAACCTTGGCGCCGTAACCGGCGTCGCTATCCATTTCCGCCGCGCCCACATAGCGTTTCAGACCGGCTTCGATCGACCCGCCGCGTGCAACGTATTCCTTCAGGATCAGCGAGCCGACGCGAATATTCGCGACCGGGTTCAGTGCAGCCTGCGTGCCGCCCATTTCGGCGAACTTGTCATGGTGTACTTTGGACATCACCTGCATCAAGCCTTGTGCGCCAACCGGGCTTTCGGCAAACGGGTTGAAGCGTGATTCGATTGCCATCACTGCCAGAATCAGCAGAGGATCCAGGTTGATTTCCTTGGCCGTCAGGTAGGCGGCGGAAACCAGCATGTTCGTTGCATCGCCGGCAACGCGATAGCGTTTGGAGATCCATGCGGTCACGCGTTTTTGCTGGATATCGGTACCGAGCATGGCATTTGGCACGGCATTGTTGGCTGCATTGACTTTTTCGACGGCCTGATCGGCGCTGGCGGCAGCTGCCGGTTCATCCATCAAATTGGCCAGAGGCGGCATGTCCATGTCCGGCGCGTTCGAGGCAATGGCAGGAGTGAATGGCGACAATGCCTGCAATTGATCGGCGACTTCCGGTTTGAAAAAGACCAGCGTCAGAACGGCGATGGCAATCAGGCCCAGCGTCATCAGTCCATGCCGACCTGCGGCAATGAGACGGCTTGTGGTGTCGCGCATCGAGATGGAATGCGCAATGGTCTTGCGGGCCGACTGGTCGGCGAGCTCGCGCATCGCCTTGGTAATTCGATTCAACATTTAAAACTCCTGGATTGACGCGGCAGGTGAAGGGCTCCACCGGAACAGCTTGTGTAGAACCCTGAACATGCCGTGAATCAGAGAAATCGCCTGTCATCGCGTGGCGCGTATGGGCAGGCGTCGGAGTTGATTACTTACGGGATGCGCATCAGTGCAGCATTCCCTTGCAAACAACTGTATTCGGGAGAAGGCAACGAGTGCCTCGAAACGCTCCTTGAATATGGATGGGGCCCGATCCCCGTGAGGTGAAGAGAGTTTCTTTTCTTCCCGTTTTGGTGTTCAAATACGGGACCTGCTCTTCAAGCTGCGCGAATTGTAGGAGCCCGTTTATATCAAGTCAACACTATAAAAATGCAATTCTATAACTTTTAAGTCTTATATTTTTTGCGTGTTGCGTTAAAAGTGAATCAAATCAGGGACTTGGACTTTTCACTTAAATGATCAGGTCCAATGTCGAAAACTGCGAAAAAACCATGAAATATTCTGATCTGCGCGACTTCATTTCTCAATTGCAACAAATGGGCGAACTTAAGCGCATAAACGTGCCAGTTTCGCCTTATTTAGAGATGACGGAGATCTGCGACCGCACATTGCGCGCGCAGGGGCCGGCGCTGTTGTTCGAGCAGCCGACCGGGCAAAAAATTCCCGTGCTCGCCAATCTTTTCGGCACGCCGCGCCGGGTTGCACTGGGAATGGGGGCGACCGACGTCAGCGAATTGCGCAAGATCGGCCATGTGCTGGCGATGCTCAAGGAGCCGGAACCGCCAAAGGGATTCAAGGATGTACTGGGACTGGGCTCGCTGGTGAAGTCGCTGTGGGACATGTCGCCGAAGGAGTCGCGCAGCGCGCCTTGCCAGGATGTCGTGTGGGAAGGCAACGATGTCGATCTGGGGCGTCTGCCGATTCAGCATTGCTGGCCGGGCGATATTGCACCGCTGATTACCTGGGGTCTGGTGATCACGAAGGGGCCGCACAAGAAGCGGCAAAATCTGGGTATATATAGACAGCAGGTGATCGGCCGCAACAAGGTCATCATGCGCTGGCTCGCGCATCGCGGTGGCGCGCTGGATTTTCGCGAGCATTCGATCGTCAATCGCGGGAAGCCGTATCCGATCGCGGTCGCGCTCGGCGCCGACCCCGCTACTATATTGGGTGCGGTCACGCCGGTGCCGGACAGCTTGTCCGAATATCAATTCGCCGGCCTGCTGCGCGGCAGCCGGACCGAGCTGGTCAAGGCGATCGGCAGCGAGTTGCGCGTGCCGGCTTCCGCCGAGATCGTGCTGGAAGGGCATATATATCCGGACGAATCGCATCCGTCCGGCTACGAGCACGCGCTGGAAGGCCCGTATGGCGACCATACCGGTTATTACAACGAGCAGGATTCCTTCCCGGTTTTCACAATCGATCGCATCACGATGCGGCACAATCCGATTTATCACTCTACGTATACCGGCAAACCGCCGGATGAGCCGGCGATCCTGGGTGTGGCATTGAATGAAGTATTCATCCCCCTGCTGCAGAAGCAGTTTCCTGAAATCACCGATTTTTATCTACCGCCGGAAGGTTGCAGCTACCGCATGGCCGTGGTGCAGATGAAAAAGGCGTATGCAGGGCATGCCAAGCGCGTGATGTTCGGCGTCTGGAGTTTCCTGCGCCAGTTCATGTATACCAAGTTCATTGTGGTGGTGGATGAGGATGTGGATATCCGCGACTGGAAGGAAGTGATCTGGGCGATTACCACGCGCGTCGATCCGACCCGCGACACCACGCTGGTGGACAACACGCCGATCGACTATCTTGATTTTGCTTCGCCGGTCAGCGGCCTGGGCAGCAAGATGGGCATCGATGCTACCAACAAATGGCCGGGCGAAACCAGCCGAGAATGGGGACGGACCATCGAGATGAGTGATGACGTGAAGAAACGCATCGATGTGCTCTGGCAGGAACTGGGTATTTGAACATGACGCTGCACCGGCCGTGACAGGCGCCTGACCGGCGCTTGTCCTTTTGCATCGGTATTGTTCTGCGGCACGTGCTTGTTCGTATGCAAACTTGTCGTTAGCGCAGACGCGCGCCATGCCGCAAAATCGGTCGCTTCCCTGACCGGATTGCGCAACCCACCGTCAATTCACGAGCGCGCGTTATCCATTGCTGATAAAATTCACCCCGGCGGGCCCCTGCGCATTGTGGCATGGCCAACCTGGTCAGGTCGGGAACGAAGCAGCCACAGCCATTTCCTGCAAGTGCCGTAGACAAGGCTCGCCTCTTATCTGTTTGTCTTCCTTCGTCGTTCGACGAAAATATATCTCCCCGCAGCAACCGGCCGGCAACGGCAAATCTTCACCTGTTGTGCACTGCAGTGATCTGAGCAGCGAACCTGCCCCGGCTTCGTCGTACGCAATTCACGTCGTGAATAAGCGGCATGTTATGCTGCCACTCAGTTCAGTTAACGAATTCCTGACGTTATCTCCCGATAGTTCTCATGCTGCCGGCAGCGGCGGCTCAGTGCAAACCTACATATGCAACAGGCAAAAAAATACATTCTGATCGGTGTCGGCATTGCCGTGATCGGGGCCGTCGCCTATTTCGAATTGTTCGGCAAGGCGCAGCAAGCGCACAAGCCGGATGGCGCACAGTCCGTTCGCACGGCGCTGGCCCAGCAAAAAACGATTCCGGTCACGGTGCAGGCGAACGGTTACGTCACCGCGATCAATACGGTCGACGTGCGGCCGCAAGTGCAGAACATCGTGCGTGAAATCCATGTGAAGGAAGGTCAGTTCGTCAAGGCCGGCCAGTTGTTGTTTACGCTCGACGACCGCGGCGACCGCTCGAACATGGAAAAGGCGCGGGCCGAAGCGGAAGCAGGCCGCGCCGATCTGGCCGATGCCGAACTGACACTGAAGCGCAACCGCGATCTGCTGGCAAAGAATTTCGTCTCGCAATCGGTCGTCGATACGGCGCGCAACAAGGTGGAATCGCTGCGCAAGACGCTGGAAGCGAATGAGGCAGCAACCCAGTCGAGCAGCGTGGCGCTCGGTTATAACCGCATCTCCGCATCGATTTCCGGACGCATCGGCATCATCAGCGTGCATCCGGGCAGCCTTGCGCAAACATCCGGCGATCCGATGGTGACGATCACGCAGATCGATCCGATCACGGTGAGCTTCTCGCTGCCGGAGCGCGAGTTGGGCAACATCATGGAAACCTATCCGCAGGGCGGCGCGCCGGTAACCGCGCAACTGCCGGGCCAGGCGAGGCTGACCGGCAAACTGATTTTCATCGACAACGCGGCGGATACGCAGAGCGGCACGATCCGGATGAAGGCGCAGTTCGAGAATGCATCGCACAAACTGTGGCCGGGCACTTACGTCAACGTCAGCCTCGTCGCGCGCAATGTGAATGAGGCAGTCATGGTACCGGCGCAGGCCGTGGTGACCGGTCCGGTCGATAAATTCATTTACGTCGTCCAGCCGGACAGCACGGTGAAGGAACAGAAGATCGGCGTTGTTGCGATCGAGGGCGGTGAAGCTGCTGTGACCGGACTTGCCGTGGGTGCGAGAGTGGTGGTGGAAGGCACGCAGAACCTGCGGCCGGGCGGCAAGATCGTCGAAATGAAGGATGTCGTCGATGGCACGGCGAAGAAGCCGGCACCCGGCAAGGAATGATGCCGGATGCGGCTGCGCCTGATGTCGCCATGTCGCTTGCCGTTCGCCGCGCTGTCGTCGGCATTGCCATGACCGGCCTTCTCATTCATCTTTCCCCCGGATTCGTCATTCAGTGAATATTTCCGAACTTTGCATACGCCGGCCTGTAATGACCGTGCTGCTGTCGATCGCGGTGGTCGTGATCGGGCTGTTCTGCTACTTCAAGCTGCCGATCGCAGCCCTGCCGAGTTACGACAGGCCCGTCATCAACGTCACGGCCAATTTGCCCGGCGCCAGTCCGGAGGTGATGGCATCGTCGGTCGCCACGCCGCTGGAAAAACAATTTTCGACGATTGCCGGGGTCGACACGATCAGCTCCAGCAGCACGCTCGGCAATACTTCCATCGTGATCGAATTCGACCAGAATCGCGATATCGATGCCGCCGCCGTGGACGTGCAGGCCGCCTTGCTGCGTGCGCAGCGTGGTTTGCCGGAGGAGATGACCGATCTGCCTGCGTACCGCAAGGTCAATCCGGCCGATCAGGCCATCCTGCTGCTGGCCCTGACTTCGCCATCGCTGTCGCTGTCCGAATTGAACGACTATGCGGAAAACCTGATCTCGCCATCGCTGTCGACGATCGACGGCGTGGCGCAGGTGCAGGTATACGGCCAGCGGCGCTACGCCGTGCGCGTGAAGGTCAAGCCGGACGAGCTGGCCGCGCGCAACATGACGCTCGACGATCTGGCCGTGGCCATCCATTCGGCCAACGCGAACTCGCCGGTCGGCGTGCTCGATGGTCCGCGCCAGACGCTGACCTTGCAGGCGAACAGGCAGTTGCAGAATGCGGCGGCGTTCAGCAATCTCGTCATCAGCAGCAACAACGGCCAGGCCACGCGTTTGAAGGATGTGGCCACGGTGGAAGACAGTGTCGAGGCGACCAAGAGCGGCAGCTGGGCCAATGGCGAACCATCCATCGTGCTGGCCGTCCAGCGCCAGCCGAATGCAAATACGGTAGCGGTGGTCGACGCGGTCAAGGAAACCCTGCCGCAGTTCCGGTCGCAGATGCCGGCGTCAATCGGCGTGCAGGTATTGAACGATCGTTCGACTTCGATCCGCGAGGCGATCCATGACGTCAAGCTCACGCTGGCGCTGACCATCGTGCTGGTGGTGATGGTCATCTTTCTGTTTTTGAAGCGGCTGACCGCGACGCTGATTCCCGTGCTGTCGCTGCCGATCTCGCTGATCGGTTGCTGCGCGCTGATGTACTGGCTGGGTTACAGCCTGGATAACGTGTCGCTGCTCGGCATCACGATCGCGGTCGGCCTCGTGGTGGACGATGCGATCGTCATGCTGGAAAACATCGTGCGCCACATCGAAGCCGGGATGGATCCGCTGGCTGCAGCGCTGAAGGGATCGCGTGAAGTCAGCTTCACGATCATTTCGATCTCGATTTCGCTGGTTGCGGTGTTCATTCCGATCTTCTTCATGCCGGGCGTGATCGGCCTGCTGTTCCATGAATTTGCTGCCGTGGTATCGCTGGCGGTGATGGTATCGGCCGTGATGTCGCTGACGCTGGTGCCCATGATGTGCAGCCGGTTGCTGAAACATGAAACCAGCCGGGCATAAAGAGGAAAATCGCGTCAGCCGTGCGTTCGAGAACGCATTCAATCGCGTGCTGAACTGGTATACACGCGGACTCGACTGGTCGCTCGCCCATCGCAACACGATCCTGCTGGTCGCGGTCGGCACCTTCGTGCTGACGGCCTGGCTGTTCATCACGATTCCGAAAGGATTTTTCCCGGTGGAGGATATCGGCCAGATCAGCGTCACGATCGAGGGGCCGGAAGATGCGTCCTATCCGACCATGGTGAAGCTGGTGAGCCAGGCGACCGAGATCATCCAGAACGATCCGAATGTCGATACCACCACCACACGCGCGCGCGACAGCAACGTCGGCAATCTTTTCATCGGGCTCAAGCCGCGCAGCCAGCGTGAACCGATGGACAAGGTGCTGCGCGATCTGCGCCGCAAGGTCGGCAGCATTCCCGGTGTGAACGTTTACATGACGCCGGTGCAGAATCTGCGACTCGGCGGGCGTACTTCCAAAAGCCAGTTCCAGTATGTACTGCAAAGCGTGCGTGCCGACGAGCTGAACGATTGGGCCGAAAAAATGCAGGCGCGCATGCGTACCGACGGCTCCTTCATCGATGTCACCAGCGATTCGCAACTCAAGGGTTTGCAGGCGCAGGTGGATATCGATCGCGATCGCGCCAACGAGTTTGGCATCGGGATTCAGGATATTCGGACTGCGTTGTACAGCGCATACGGCGATCGCCAGATATCGACGATCTATACCAGCAGCAACAGTTACTCAGTGATCCTGCAGGACGAAGGCGTCGGCGAACTGGATGAATCCGCGCTGGCCAGGATATACCTGCGCAGCAAGAGCGGAACACTGGTGCTGCTGCTGAGCGTGGCGACGGTCAGGCGCACGGCCGGCCCGATTTCGGTCAACCATCAGGGACAATTGCAGGCGATCACGATCTCGTTCAATCTCGCGCCTGGCGTGCCGCTCGGCGATGCCACGGCCAAGATCGATCAGATCAAGGCCGATATGCATCTGCCGACCAGCATCGTGACCAGTTATGCCGGCGATGCGGCGGTGTTCCAGTCGTCGCAGGGCAGCCAGGCGGCGCTGATCGTGCTGGCGCTGGTGGTGATCTATATCCTGCTTGGCGTGCTGTATGAAAGCTACATTCATCCGATCACGATTCTGGCGGGCTTGCCGTCGGCGGCGGTGGGCGCACTGCTGACGCTGCGCATCTTCGGCTTCGAACTGACGATGATCGCGATGATCGGCATTCTGCTGCTGATCGGGCATGGTGAAGAAGAACGCGATCATGATGATCGATTTCGCACTGGAGGCGCAGCGCAATGAAGGCATGACGCCGGCGGAAGCCATCCGCTCGGCCTGCATTCTGCGCTTCCGCCCGATCATGATGACAACGCTGGCGGCGGCAGTCGGCGCATTGCCGATTGCATTGGGACTCGGCGCCGGCGCGGAACTGCGGCAGCCGCTCGGGCTGGCGGTGGTTGGTGGCCTGATGGTGTCGCAGGTCATCACGCTGCTGATCACGCCGGTGATCTATCTGTTCTTCGATCGTTTCAGCGGCAGCGGTCCGTTGCAGATCACGCCGGAGCAGGAAGCCGCAGCCCGATAATTGCAGTCTTTAGAGCGGCCATGCACGTTCCAGGATGGACGATTGCAGCGCCGGATCGGATTGTGCGCTGCCGAGCGTTCCGAATACGCGACCGCAGGCCGCATCGGCGCGGCTGGCGATGAATGCGTCGGCAATCGCGGCCGGCGCATGCTGCAGCATCAGGCAGCCTTGCACGGTCAGAACGAGATGTTGCGCAATACGCCGTGCCTGCGCTTCCAGTTGCGGTGGCGGGGTGTCCAGCATATGTTGCAATGTGCCAACCATGCCGCGCAGGCCGTCATGTGTAGCGGCGATGCCGGCCAGATGCTGCAACAGCAGCGCGCAGCCTTCCGGTTTGCGTTCGATGGCGCGCAGCACATCGAGGCACATCACGTTGCCCGAACCTTCCCAGATCGAATTGACCGGCGCTTCGCGCAGCATGCGCGCCATCGGCGCTTCTTCCACATAACCGTTGCCGCCCCAGATTTCCAAGCATTCGCCGGTAAATTCCAGCGCGCGCTTGCATATCCAGAACTTGGCCGCCGGCGTGACGATGCGGCGCCATGCGCGCTCCAGCGGATCGTTGGGGTTGCGCTGCAAGGTATCGACGGCGTGCGCCAGCCGCAGCATCAGCAGGGTGGCGGCTTCGCTTTCCAGCGCCAGATCCGACAGTACGTTACGCATCAGCGGCTGTTCGGCCAGCAGGCGGCCGAACGCGCTGCGATGCCGAGCATGATGAATCGCTTGTACCAACGCATGCCGCATCAATCCCGCGCTGCCGATCACGCAATCGAGCCGTGTGTGGTTCGCCATCTCGATGATGGTGGGAATGCCGCGTCCTTCCTCGCCGACCATGACGCCGTAGGCTTCGTTGAATTCGACCTCGCTGCTGGCATTCGAACGATTGCCGAGCTTGTCCTTCAGGCGCTGGATCAGGATGGCGTTCCTGCCGCCGTCCGGCAGCCAGCGCGGCATAAAAAAGCACGAAAGGCCGCCGTCAGCCTGGGCCAGCACCAGATGCGCATCGGACATCGGCACCGAGAAAAACCATTTGTGCCCCGTCAGCAGGTAGGCCGCACCGCGTCCGCCGCCCTTGATCGCCCGCGCTCGCGTGGTATTGCCGCGCACATCGGAGCCGCCCTGTTTTTCCGTCATGCCCATGCCGATCAGGATCGACTGCTTTTGCTCGATTGGCAGGTCGCGCGGATCGTGTTCGCGCGAAAACAGTTTCGATTCCAGCATCGCGAACAATGCCGGTTCCTGCATCAGCAGCGGAATCGATGCGAATGTCATCGTGACGGGACATAACGATCCGGATTCGAGTTGCGCCTGCAGGAAGTAGCCGGCTGTGCGCGCAACATGTGCACCCGCGCGCGGCTGCGACCAAGGCAGCGCATGCAGGTTGTCGCGCCGCTGCATTGCCAGCAGTACATGCCAGGCGGGATCGAAAGTGACCGAATCGATGCGTGTGCCGACACGATCGTGGGTATGCAGTTCCGGCGTGTGCCGGTTGGCAAGCGCAGCCGTCTCGCGCATCGCACGCGTTCCGAGCGCGGCGCCGCTGCGAGCCAGATCCTGTCCATGCCAGCCGGCATCGCGCCGCACGGCATCGATCAATGCCTGATCGGTGGTGAACAGATTGCAGTCAGGCAGATCGGGTACCTGATTGGTGATTTCATGTGTCGGCATGAACATTCCTTCCGGCGGCGATGTGCGCCCTGGATAATGGCAGTGCGTCCGTTTCCGTGTTTTAACGCACATCGGCCGGAATTGCCAGCATTGCGGCAGGCGGCGAAGGCAGGGGCTTGCCGAACCGGTTTCCGCATCCGGTTGGAGGAGGTTGATTATCGTTAACACGGGAAACGAGGATCGCTGCAAATCCGGCGCCGGTGTCAGGTAAAATGCGGTTTGCCTTTTATTCGCGAACGGCCCCATGTCCTATCAAGTTCTCGCCCGCAAATATCGTCCGAAAAGCTTCGACACACTGGTCGGGCAGGAACACGTCGTGCGGGCGCTGACGCATGCGCTGGATAACAAGCGGCTGCATCATGCCTACCTGTTCACCGGCACGCGCGGCGTCGGCAAGACCACGCTCTCGCGCATTCTGGCCAAATCGTTCAACTGCATCGGCACCGACGGCAACGGCGACATCACGGCCACGCCGTGCGGCGTCTGCGAAGCCTGCGTGGCGATCGATGCCGGCCGCTTCGTCGATTACATCGAGATGGATGCCGCCTCGAATCGCGGCGTCGATGAAATGGCGCAGCTGCTGGAGCAGGCGGTATACGCGCCGTCCAATGCGCGCTTCAAGGTCTACATGATCGATGAGGTGCACATGCTCACCAATCATGCATTCAATTCCATGCTGAAGACGCTGGAAGAGCCGCCGGAACACGTCAAATTCATTCTGGCAACAACCGATCCGCAAAAAATCCCGGTTACCGTTTTATCGCGCTGTCTGCAGTTCAACCTCAAGCAGATGCCGCCCGGTCATATCGTTTCGCACCTCGACAATATCCTCGGTCAGGAACAGATCGCATTCGAAACGCCGGCCTTGCGTTTGCTGGCGCAGGGCGCGCACGGTTCGATGCGCGATGCGCTGTCGCTGACGGATCAGGCGATCGCCTACGCCGCCGGCAAGGTCACGCTGGAAGCGGTGCAGGGCATGCTCGGCGCACTCGATCAATCGTTCCTGGTTCGCATCCTCGATGCACTTGCGCAGAAAGACGGCGCGGGCCTGCTCGCCGTTGCCGACGAGATGGCAACGCGCAGCCTGTCGTACAACGCAGCGCTGCAGGATCTCGGCTCGCTGTTGCACCGGATCGCATTGGCGCAAACGGTGCCGGCCGCGGTGCCGGACGATTTGCCGGAGCGCGATGACATCCTGCGTCTTGCCGCGTTGTTCGATGCGGAAGAAATCCAGCTGTTCTACCAGATCGCCGTGCACGGCCGTAATGAACTGGGCCTGGCACCGGATGAATATGCCGGCTTTTCGATGACGCTGTTGCGCATGCTGGCGTTTCGTCCCGGCTTCGGCCCGGCGGAAGTAAAACCGGTTGCGTCGCCTGCATCCGGCGCAGCGCGCCCATCGGCCGCCGCACCGGCAACTTCCGCACCATCGGCCGCACGCCTGAGCGCCACGCCGCAGGCAGTGACGGCCAGCACGCCGGTTGCGCGGCCCGCTGGCGGCATCAGCCCGGCGCGTGCCGCACTGGAAGCGGCGCGTTCGGGTGCCAAGTTGCCGCCATCGCCGCCTGCCGCGGCCCGTGCGCCGGTACAGATGGCGGCACAGGCGCCGTCTGCCTATCAATCGTCGCCGATGGATTTGCCCGATTTGCCGCCTGCACCGCCGTGGGATGATGAACCGTCTGCCATGCGCAATGGCGCCGGTGACGATTTTTCCGCACCGCCGGCTCAAAAAAAAACTGAGCAGCCCTCCGCCCGGCCGATAGTCGCGGCCGATGCCGTTCCATCCGCAATATCGGCGGGCAATGCAGCGCCGACGAGCGCTGCGCCCGCGCGTCCCTTTATCCCGCAACCCGTCGACAGCCTGAAATGGGATGGCAACTGGCCGTTGCTCGCGGCTGCATTGCCGGTGCGTGGCGTCGCGCAGCAACTGGCGCAGCAGAGCGAATTGCTTAAATGCGGACCGGCTGCAGACAGCAACGCGATCCAGTTCGAGCTGCAGGTAGCGGTGGAAACCTTGCTGGCAGCCGGCAGCGTGGAGAAACTGACAGCCGCGCTGACAGAACATTTCGGGCAACCGATTCGCGTCAGTACCAGACTCGGCGCCGTGCAGCACACCGCCAATGCGCAGGCGCAGGCGGATCGCGCAGAGCGGCAGCGCGAAGCAGAACAATCCATGCAGGAAGACCCGTTTGTGCAGAAGTTGATGCGCGAACTCGGCGCCACCATCGTGCCGGGCACGGTCAGGCCGGTTTGAACAGTTATTCCAATTTTCAATCCAGATCATTCAAAGGAGCAGCATCATGATGAAAAACCAATTGGCAGGCCTGATGAAGCAGGCGCAGACAATGCAGGACAACATGAAGAAGATGCAGGAGCAACTGGCGGGAATCGAAGTCGAAGGCCAGTCCGGCGCCGGCCTCGTCAAGATCGTCATGTCGTGCAAGAACGACGTCAAGCGCGTATCGATCGATCCGTCGCTGCTGGCCGACGACAAGGACATGCTGGAAGACCTGGTCGCCGCCGCATTCAACGATGCCGTGCGCAAGGCCGAAGCGACGTCGCAGGAAAAAATGGCAGGCGTCACCGCCGGCATGCCAATGCCGCCGGGCTTCAAAATGCCGTTCTGAAGAATGGCGGGACAGCGCGCGATTTCACTTGCCGCTGTCCCGCAATCAGACAGAAGACGTTGAATAATTGAATGACGCCATCGATCCGGCCTCGAACATATCCCGTTCAAACAAGCAATCCACGCCACGCATCCACTCAGTGAAAATACCTTCCAGCCTCGATTTCCTTACCGAAGCACTGCGCCGTTTGCCCGGTGTCGGCCCGAAGTCGGCGCAACGCATGGCATATCACCTGATGCAGCACGATCGCGATGGTGCGGCGATGCTCGGCCGTGCGCTGTCGCAGGCGGTGGAGAAGGTCCGGCACTGTGCGATGTGCAACACCTTCACCGAACATGATGTGTGCGAGGTCTGCCTCGATGCCGATCGCAATCCGGCATTGCTGTGCGTGGTTGAGACACCGGGCGATCAGCTGATGATCGAACAGACGCTGACGTACAAGGGTTTGTACTTCGTGCTGATGGGACGCCTGTCGCCGCTCGACGGCATCGGCCCCAAGGATATCCATCTGGAAAAACTGATCGGCCGCGCCACCGACGGCATCGTGCAGGAAGTCGTGCTGGCGACCAACTTCACCAACGAAGGCGAAGCCACCGCACACTACATCAGCGAAACGCTGAAGGCGCGCGGTCTGAAAGTCAGCCGTCTTGCGCGCGGCGTGCCGGTCGGCGGCGAACTGGAATACGTCGATGCCGGCACCATCGCGCGCGCCATGCTGGATCGTCGCTCGACCTGAGAATCGAGCGGGTGTATCGTGGACATATCGACGCGTTTGTCGGCTGCCTCGTGTTTCATCTTTTCATGAAAGGTGATCAGCAATGTTTACCCACTCTCCCGAAAATCAGGGCTGGTTGCGCAAAAAATGGCAGGCACTGGTTACGTCGATCCATGCACATCCGCCGACTTCGGATGCCGTATGGGATGAACTGATCCGGCATTATTCCGAACCGCACCGCACCTATCACAACCTGTCGCACATCATGGTCCTGCTGCGCCATGCGGAAACGCATCGCCACCAGATCAATCGCATGGAGACGGTGGAATTTGCCATCTGGTTCCACGATGTCATCTACGATACGCATCTGAAGGACAACGAACGGCGCAGTGCGGAATGGGCGCGGCGCGCGATGATCGCCATGCAGATCGACGAGCGTCACATCCCACCGGTGATGGAATGCATCGTTGCCACCGAACGTCATGAAATCACAGCGCCGCGTATCGTCGATCTGCCGCTGTTTCTCGATATGGACCTGTCGATCCTCGGTACAAAGGAAGGCATCTACAAGGAATACACCGAAGTCATTCGTGCCGAATACAGCTGGATGCCGATCGAGGAATACCGGATTGCCCGCGGCAGGTTCCTGCAACGCCTGCTTGAGCGGCCCACACTGTACTTCACACCTGCAATGGCGGATGGTCACGAGCATCAGGCCAGACTGAATATCGAATCCGAGTTGCAGGAACTCTCACACATTTAGAACAGCTACATGAATAAAACGGCATCATCCGGCCCATTGGCCGGCATCAAGGTATTGGAACTGGGCACGTTGATCGCAGGACCGTTCTGTTCGCGCATGCTGGCGGAATTCGGCGCGGACGTCATCAAGATCGAATCGCCGGACGGCGGCGACCCGATCCGTCAATGGCGCGTGTTGAAGGACGGCACGTCGCTATGGTGGTCGGTACAGGCACGCAACAAGAAAAGCCTGACGCTGAACCTCAAGGACCCGCGCGGGCAGGACATCGCACGCAGGCTCGCGCTGGAAGCCGACATCATCATCGAGAACTATCGTCCCGGCGTGCTGGAAAAATGGTCGCTCGGTTACGAGCAATTGAAGGCGGTCAATCCTGCAACCATCATGGTGCGCCTGTCCGGCTTCGGCCAGACCGGGCCGATGAAGGATCAGCCGGGATTCGGTGCAATCGGCGAATCGATGGGCGGCATGCGCTACGTATCCGGTTTCCCCGATCGTCCGCCGCTGCGCATCGGCATCTCGATCGGCGATTCGGTCGCCGCCATGCACGGCGTCATCGGCGCGATGATGGCGTTGCGCCATCGCGACGTCACCGGCGGCAAGTGGAACGGCAAGTCGGGCGACGAATTGCTTGCCGGGCAGGGCCAGATGGTCGACGTCGCGCTGTATGAAGCCGTCTTCAACATGATGGAATCGCTGGTGCCCGAATACGATTACGCCGGTGTCGTGCGCGAACGCACCGGCGGCGCCTTGCCCGGCATCGTGCCATCGAATACCTATACGACCGGCGATGGCGAGAACATCGTGATTGCCGGTAATGGCGACGCAATCTTCAAGCGTCTGATGCTGGCGATGGGCCGTGATGACATGGCCAACGATCCGCAGCTTGCACGCAATGACGGTCGCGTACCGCGCACGCTGGAGATCGACGAAGCGATCCAGTCGTGGTGCACGACGCAGACCATAGAAAGCGCGCTGGATATCCTGCAGAAAGCCGACGTCCCGGTTGGAAAAATATATTCGGTGCGCGACATGATGAGCGACCCGCAATTCCTCGCGCGGCGCATGTTCGAACAGCATGCCTTTGCCGACGGCACGCCGGTCAAGCTGCCGGCGATTACGCCGAAGCTGTCCGCGACGCCGGGCGAAACGAAATGGCTGGGGCCATCGTTGGGCGAACATACCGACGAGGTATTGGGAACGCTGGGTTACGATGCCGCAGGGATTGCCGGCTTGCGTCGCGACGGCGTGGTGTGATGAATGAAGCGATCGGTATGTGGTATTGATACGCAGCCATTGATGCACTGCGCTTGAATATCGATATTGTGAAAAACAGGGAGAAGAAGTGAGCAAGAATTTCTGGAAGCAGTTTGCAATTGCGCTGGCGCTTTTCCTGTTCGGTTACTGGACGTTCAACGGCTTGATTTTCAACTAGAACCGCACACCGGCAGTCAGCATCGCACCTGCCGTTCCGAACACGATCAATTCGGAACAGACATGTTTGTAGCAGTAGCCGACCGACGGCAGGATCACCGGCGCGACACCCAGCTTGTTCAGGGGAATCTTGTCCCTGTATTCGTCCTTGTATCCATGAATGAAGCCGCCGACGACCTTGACGTACATGTCCGGTGCGGATTCCAGCGGATGGATTTTCTTGCCCCAGTAGATCAACTGCGTCGGTTGCCGGTATGAGTTGCGGAATGCGGCGGCACCGGCAACCATGTCGCCTTCATAGTTCCATTCCAGATGCAGCAGATGCTGGGTATTGTTGTGCGCGGGATCCGGATGGAAATGCCGCGTCGCAACGCTGGTGCTGAACGTCAGGTTGTAAGGAGTGTCCTGAGGCGATGTCGTCGAATTTTCCTGTGCCTGGCAAGGCAGCACGCCTGCCAGCAGCAGAATGAAGAATGCAGGAAACGCGCGCATGCGCGCAGTCTGCTTGCGGATGGTGTCAGGGAGATTTGAAAGGGAGCGTGTCGGCATGGAGCAAGTGGAACGGTTGGTCGCTGCTTCGCCGATATCGCGAAGCCCGGATTGCGCAGGCAACCCGGATACGACTCCGGTTTCACACAGGCGTTCCCGTGGATTGTCGATTTAACAAATGCAGAAGGGAGAGGCGGCCGAAAATCAGGCCAGCGCCTCGATCAATTTATCCAGCTTCACGGCATCCACACAAAACGCGCGTATTCCTTCGGCCAGTTTTTCCGTCGCCATCGCGTCGTCGTTCAGCATGCGACGGAAGGTCTTTTCATCCAGCACCAGTTTTTCGATGTCGGCATTCTTCGCGTCCGCCGGGCTGAGCTTGCGCGCCAGCGGTGCATCGGATTCCGCCAGTTTCTGCAACAGTTCGGGACTGATCGTCAGCAGGTCGCAACCGGCCAGTTCGACGATCTGCGACGTATTGCGAAAGCTCGCGCCCATGACTTCCGTCTTGTAGCCGAACTTGCGGTAGTAGGTATAGATGCGTTTGACCGATTGCACGCCGGGATCGTCCGCACCGGTGTAGTCGGTGCCGGTCGATTTTTTGTACCAGTCGTAGATACGGCCGACGAAGGGCGAGATCAACTGCACGCCGGCGTCGGCACAGGCGATGGCCTGCGGCAGCGAGAACAGCAACGTCAGGTTGCAGTGGATGCCTTCCTTCTCCAATACCTGTGCGGCGCGAATGCCTTCCCAGGTGGAGGCGATCTTGATCAGCACCCGCTCGCGCGGGATGCCGGCGGCTTCATACAGGCGAATCAATTCGCGGCCCTTGGCGATCGAGCCCTCGGTATCGAATGACAGGCGTGCATCGGTTTCGGTCGACACGCGGCCGGGGATGATCTTGAGGATTTCCGTGCCGAACGCGACCAGCATTTGATCGACGATGGCATCGGTGCCTTTGCCGGCGTGATCGCGCGCGGCCTTTTCCATGATCGGCTTGTATTCGTCCTTCTGCACGGCTTTCAGGATCAGCGACGGATTGGTGGTGGCGTCCTGCGGCGCGAAGGCCTTGATCGACTGGAAATCGCCGGTGTCGGCAACGATGGTGGTGTACTGCTTCAGTTGTTCGAGCTGGTTCATGACGGTCTCTGTTGTCTTTATGTGTGAAATCTTATTGTACGTAATGTCGCGGCGATTGCAGAAGGCTTCAATCCTTCGGCGACGTCTGCAGGAAGGAGTCGAACTGCATCTCGATTCTTTGCAGCGCCTTCTGCGCATTGTTCATCTTGCGACGCCGCTCCGGCGGCAGCCGCAATGCAAGGCCGACGGCGAGGATGTCGATGACGACAAGGTGCGCGAGCCGTGCGGAAATCGGCGTATATGGATCGGTGTGGAAATGCAGGTCGATCGGGATCGCCACGGTTGCCAGCTCGGCCAGTGGCGTGCCGCTCGGCGCCAGAACGACGATGTCTGCACCGCAGGCACGCGCCAGCCGCACGCTGCGCAGCAAGGCCGGGCTGCTCCCGCGCTGCGAGATGGCGACGACTGCATCGCCTTTTTTCAGCAGCGATGCGGCGATGCTGTGGATGTGCGGATCGGCGTAGGCGACGGTCGGGATCCCCGAGCGGAAGAACTTGTGCTGCGCATCGGCGGCGATGATGCCGGACGTACCCTGTCCGTAGAATTCGATCCTGCTGGCGCGCGACAATACCTGCAGCGCCTGCTCGATGGCGTTGGCGTCGAGGCTGTTGCGCAGGTCGAGCAGCGTATTGATCGAGCGGCTGCAGATCTTGCTGACGAGATCGGTGGCGAGATCTTCCAGCGCGGGCGATTCATCGGCACCGGGCGACAGTGCAAGGCCTTGCGCGAGTTTCAGCTTGAAGGCGTGCCAGCCGTCGAAGCCGATGGCGCGGCAGAAGCGCACAACGGTCGGTTCAGATACGCCGGCTTTCTGTGCAAGCGTGGAGATGTTGGCGCCGATCGCCAGTTCGGGCTGCTCCAGCACGGCGAGCGCGACTTTCTTTTCCGATTTGGAAAGCGAGTCGTACTGCGTGCGTATTGAGTCAAGCAGCATCCGTGCGCCGGTTATTCAGGCAGCGCTTCTTCGCGCCACTGCAGGCCGTCACGGCCGATCAGCGCGCTGGCAGCGGCCGGGCCCCATGTGCCGGCGGTATACGGAATCGGTTCGTTGCCTTCCTGTTCCCAGTAGCGCAGGATCGGTTCGACCCATTCCCATGCGGCTTCGAGTTCGTCGCTGCGCATGAACAGCGTGAGCTGGCCGCGCAACACGTCGAGTAGTAAGCGCTCGTAGGCATCCATGCGCGGCGTCTTGAAGGTTTCGGCGAAGTCGAGTTCCAGTTCGACCGGTTTCAGGCGCATGCCGTCGCCCGGTGTCTTCGCCATCAGGTTCAGTTGCAGGCCGTCGTCCGGTTGCAAACGGATCACGAGACAGTTCGGCTGAAAGCTGCCGGTCGATTGCGCGAAGATGGAGTGCGGAATCGATTTGAAGCGCACCACGATTTCGGCCAGTTGATCGGCCATGCGCTTGCCGGTGCGCAGATAGAACGGTACGCCGGCCCAGCGCCAGGTATCGATCTCGGCCTTCACGGCGACAAAGGTTTCGGTGTTGGAATCGGGGTCGGCGGTTTTTTCCTGGCGATAGGCGGGTACGGCCTGGCCTTCGACATGGCCGGCGCGGTACTGGCCACGCACGACGTTGCGCGCCAGCGTGGTCGGCGTGAACGGCTTGAGCGAGCGCAGGACTTTCAGCTTTTCGTCGCGTACGGCATCCGGCGTGACGGAAAGCGGCGGTTCCATGGCGACGATGCACAGCAGCTGCAGCAAATGGTTCTGCATCATGTCGCGCAATGCGCCGGAGGTTTCGTAATAGCCCATGCGATTGCCGACGCCGATTTCTTCGGCGATCGTGATCTGCACATCGGAAATCCATTCGCGCCGCCACAGCGGTTCGAACAGCACATTGCCGAAGCGCAGCGCCAGCAGATTCTGCACGGCTTCCTTGCCGAGGTAGTGATCGATACGGAAGATCTGCGATTCCTTGAAGACCTTGCCGACTTCCAGATTGATCTGCTTGGCGCTGGCCAGATCGCGGCCCAGCGGTTTTTCCAGCACGACGCGGGAATTGTCGGTCGCCAGGCCGCGTTCGGCGAGGTTGTGGCAGATGCTCGCGAACAGCGTCGGCGGCGTGGCGAGGTAGAACACGCGCGTCAGTTTTTCATCGGTACGCAGTACGTCGACCAGCGGCTGATATGTGGCGGCATCGGTTGCATCCAGCGATATGTAGCGCACGCGTGCGCAGAACTTGTCCCAACCTGCCTGCGTGAAGGCTTTTTCACCGATATGCGGTTTTGCATTTTCATTCAATGCATTGACGAAATCCGCATCGCTCCATTCATGGCGGCCGATGCAGATGATCTGTGCCAACGGCGGGAGATCGCCGGCGCGGTCGCGGGCGTAGAGCGCAGGGATCAGTTTGCGCATCGACAGATCGCCACCGCCGCCAAACAGGACAAGATCAAAATCGGTAAGTGCCATGGTGTGTAAGCTGTTCGGTAAATTGAATTGGTAATGAAATAAGGTCTGTCAGAACGGTATCACGGTCTCTCGGGCGTCAGCAATCACACGACGGTGGTTACGGACTCGCCCTGCATTACAAGGCTTTTTTGGCGCGCGCGATCAGGCCGTTGGTCGAGCTGTCGTGCTGCGCCGATTTGGCCTGATCGACGAGCTCGGCTTCGATGTTCTTCGCCAGTACCTTGCCGAGCTCCACGCCCCATTGATCGAAGCTGTTGATGCCCCAGATCGCGCCCTGCACGAAGACCTTGTGCTCGTACAACGCAATCAGCGCGCCCAGCGTTGACGGCGTCAGTTCGTCCATCAGGATCGTAGTGCTCGGGCGATTGCCGGGGAAGGTGCGATGCGGCAGCAGTTTTTCGATTTCATCCGCGGACAATCCCTGCGCCGTCATGTCGGCGCGCACTTCCTCTGCATTTTTGCCGCGCATGAAGGCCTCCGATTGCGCGAAGCAGTTTGCCAGCAGGCGCACCTGATGATTTTCCAGATGATGCGAGGGTTTCAGCGCAGCGATGAAATCGACCGGCATGACGTCGGTGCCCTGATGCAGCAGCTGGAAATAAGCGTGCTGGCCGTTGGTGCCGGTATCGCCCCAGATGACAGGGCAGGTGGCGACGTCGACTTGCGTACCGTCCATCTTCACGCGCTTGCCGTTGCTTTCCATTTCCAGTTGTTGCAGGTAGCCGGGAAAGAATTGCAGGTCCTGATGGTAGGGCGCGATGGAAATCGACGTGCTGCCGAGGAAGTTGCGATTCCAGATGCCGATCAGGGCCATGATGGCCGGCAGATTTTTTTCCAGCGGCGCGCTCTGGAAGTGCATGTCCATCGCATGCGCACCGGCGAGGAATGCCTTGAAATTTTCCATGCCGATGGCCAAGGCCAACGACAGGCCGATGGAAGACCAGACCGAATAACGGCCGCCGACCCAGTCCCAGAACGGAAACATGTTTTCCGGCGCGATGCCGAATTTGGTGACCAGCTCCAGATGGGTCGAGACGGCGACGAAGTGCTTCGGCAATTCGGTTTCGGTCGCGCTGTTCAGGAACCAGGCGCGCGCCGATTGCGCGTTCGTCATTGTTTCCGATGTGCTGAATGTCTTGGAGGCGATGATGAACAGCGTCGTGCCCGGATCGATGTGCGGCAGCAACGCATCGAGATCGTGACCATCGACGTTGGAGACGAAGTGCATTTTCAGGCGCGGATGACCGAACGAACGCAAGGCCTGGCACGTCATCTTCGGGCCGAGGTAGGAACCGCCGATGCCGATGTTGACGATGTCGGTGATCTCGCGTCCGTCGAACCCGCGCCATTCGCCCGAACGCACGCGTTCCGTGAAGGCTGCCATCTGGTCCAGCACGGCATGCACGCCTGCGACGACGTCTTCTCCGTCGAGCATCAGCTTGTCTGTGCGCGGCTTGCGCAATGCGGTGTGCAGCACGGCGCGGTGCTCGGTGCGGTTGATTTCCTTGCCGGCAAACATGGCATCGCGTTTCGATTCGACCTGCGCATCGCGTGCGAGCGCGATCAGGAGCGACATCGTTTTTTCGTCGACAATATTCTTGGAGTAATCGAGGAACAGGCCGGCGGCGTCGGTGGATAATTTGTCGAAGCGGACAGGATCTTGTGCAAACAGGTTGCGGACCTGCCAGTTTTTCGCGTCGATCAGATGGTGCTGCAGCGCCTGCCAGGCAGGCGTATCGGTAAGGGAAGTGCGCATGTTTATATGTGCTTGTGGTTGAATTAACTATACATCAAATTATGGTAATTTCACTACAAATATATTCGCATCGCGTGACTTCATAATGACTTGCACGTGCGCGAATATTCGCGGAAACCATGTAACGGATATCCGCCACGGCTGAAAGTTCAATAAGGCAGGGGAATCGAGGAAGGTTTGCCGAACGGTTGCCGGCGAGTGAATTTCCTGCGCGATCCGGAGTCAGACATTTTTGCCGGTAAGCCGATCCTGATGATTGGTTGGCATGATTTCTTGTAGTAAAATTTCAAACCTGTTTTCCAAGGAAAAATTCATGTCGCTCCATCCTGTTGTCGCTGCCGTAACCGGGCGCATCATCGAGCGCAGCCGTCCCTATCGCGCTGCCTACCTGCATCAATTAGCGGAAGCCAGCCAGCAGGGCGTGCAGCGCAGCACCTTGTCCTGCACGAATCTGGCGCACGGTTTTGCCGCATTTCCCGCGCACGACAAACTGGTGCTGAAGCAGCAGAAAAATCCTTCCGTCGCGATCGTGTCCGCCTATAACGACATGCTTTCCGCGCATCAGCCGTTCGAATATTTTCCCGCCCTCATCAAGGATGCGGTGCGCAAGGCGGGTGGCGTGGCGCAATTCGCCGGCGGCGTGCCTGCCATGTGCGACGGCATCACGCAGGGACAGCCCGGCATGGAACTGTCGCTCTTCTCGCGCGACACGATTGCGATGTCGACGGCGATTGCGCTGTCGCACAACATGTTCGATGCGGCCGTGTATCTGGGCATCTGCGACAAGATCGTGCCGGGCCTGTTGATCGGCGCGCTGCACTTCGGCCATCTGCCGGCGATTTTCATTCCCGGCGGGCCGATGACGACCGGCATGTCCAATTCCGAAAAATCGCGCATCCGCCAGTTATATGCACAGGGCAAGATCGATCGCGATGCATTGCTGGAAGCGGAATCGAAGTCGTATCACGACGCCGGCACCTGCACGTTCTACGGCACGGCGAACAGCAACCAGATGCTGATGGAAGTGATGGGCCTGCATTTGCCCGGCGCTGCCTTCATCACGCCGAACACGCCGTTGCGCGATGCGCTGACGGCCGGCGCTGCGCGGCGTGCGGTCGAGATCAGCGCGCAGGGCAATGCCTTCACGCCGGTCGGCCGGCTCGTCGATGAAAAAACCATCGTCAACGGTATCGTCGCGCTGCTGACGACGGGCGGCTCGACCAACCATACGATTCACCTGATCGCGATCGCGAAGGCGGCTGGCATCGTGATCGACTGGAACGATTTCGACCAGTTATCGGCCGTGGTGCCGCTGCTCACGCGCATCTATCCGAACGGCGAAGCCGACGTCAATCATTTCCACGCGGCCGGCGGCACCGGTTTCGTGATCCGTGAATTGCTCGATGCGGGATTGCTGCATGACGATGTGACGACCGTGATGGGGCAGGGATTGCGCGCGCACTGCAGCGAACCGTTCCTCGATGGCGATCGCGCAATATGGAAACCGGTACCGGAAGTCAGTGCCGACGAAAACGTGCTGCGTCCGGCCGATCGTCCATTTGCGCCGGATGGCGGGCTGCGTCTGCTGACCGGCAATCTCGGCCGTGCGGTGATCAAGGTTTCCGCAGTCAAGCCCGAGCATCATCGCGTCGAGGCGCCGGCGATCGTGTTCAAATCGCAGGAAGAGTTCATGCATGCCTATCAGGACGGCAGGCTGAATCGCGATTTCGTCGCTGTCGTGCGTTTCCAGGGGCCGAAGGCGAACGGCATGCCGGAACTGCATGCGCTGACGCCGGCGCTGGGCAGCCTGCAGGATGCCGGCTTCCACGTTGCACTGGTGACCGACGGCCGCATGTCCGGCGCATCGGGCAAGGTGCCGGCGGCGATTCACGTCTCGCCGGAAGTGCTGGCCGGCGGACCGCTCGGGCGTGTGCGCGACGGCGACATGATCCATCTCGATGCGGATGCCGGGACGCTGCAGGCGCTGGTTGCGGAAGAGGAATGGCAGCGCCGGCCGCTGGCGCAGGCCGACCGGTCGTCGAATGTGGTCGGCATGGGACGTGAACTGTTCGCCATGTTCCGCTCGTCGGTCAGCATCGCGGAAGAAGGCGCGGCAACCTTCGGCCTGCCGCGCCTGATCGTGCCGAGTTCGCCGGAGATCAATCTGCCGAAGAGCGATGCCGAACCATTCAGCGACGAAGACACCAACGTTCAACAATCGATATGAGTGCATCCATGAACCTGCTCGAAATAATGCGTGCATCGCCGGTCATCCCGGTGATTGCGATCGACGATATCCGACATGCAGTGCCGATGGCGAAGGCGCTGGTGGCCGGCGGCATCCGTGTGCTGGAAGTGACGTTGCGCACGCAGCACGGCCTCGCCGCGATTCGTGCGATTGCGGAGGAAGTGCCGGAGGCGGTGCTCGGTGTCGGCACGCTGACGCGGCGCGAGGACTTCGCCGCTGCGCGCGATGCAGGCGCGGTATTCGGCGTATCGCCCGGATTGACACTGGAGTTGATCGAGGGATCGCGTTCCAGCGGCCTGCCTTTGCTGCCGGGCGTGATGACGCCGTCGGAAATCATGTCGGCGCGTGAGGCGGGTTTTCATCAGGTCAAACTGTTTCCGGCAGTGCCGGCCGGCGGCGTCGGCATGCTGAATGCGATTGCCGGACCCTTGCCGGACATGCTGTTTTGTCCGACCGGCGGCATCACGCAGGAAACGGCTGCACAGTTCCTTGCCTGCAAGAACGTCGCCTGCGTCGGCGGTTCGTGGCTGACGCCGAAGGATGCGATGACGACCGGCGACTGGACGCGTATCACCGCGCTGGCAAAGGCGGCGTCCGCGCTGAGATAGATTTATTCTGCGGTGGCGCAGACCACCGTATTGCGGCCGAGTCCCTTCGCTTCATACAAGGCGATGTCGGCGCGGCGCATCAGTTCGGCAACCGATTCCGAGGCCATGCGCGTTGCCACGCCGATGCTGACGGTGCAGGATGCGATGCGTGATTGCGTGCAGTCCGACGGTTTTGCCAGCGTGCCGCGCAGGCGTTCCGCAATGATCGCGGCGGAGGGCGCATCGACTTCCGGCAACAGCACAGCGAACTCTTCGCCGCCGATGCGGGCAATGCAGTCCATGCCGCGAATTTCCTTTTCAGAACGTTGTACGATTTCCTGCAGGACGCGGTCGCCCGCCGCATGGCCGTGCGCATCGTTGATCTGCTTGAAATGATCGATATCGAACAGCAGCAGCGACAAGGAGCGGCCGTTGCGCCGCACGCGCACCAGTTCGCGCTCGGCGAATTCGAAGAATGCGCGCCGCGACCATGCGCCGGTGAGGAAATCGCGGTTGGCCGCGGCCATCGCCTGTTCCATCATGCGGTTGTGGACGATCATCACGGCACCCATCGTGAACACGGGCATCACCAGGGTACCGAGCGATATGAACAGCAGGTTGACCGGAGCCGATTGAAAGGCCGACGACAATTCTTCGATGCCGGTGCCGTGAACGACGCCGCGCACGGCATGGCAGAGAGCAAACAGAATCGCCATGAAAGCGGTGAAGCGGTAGGCATAGTGCGTGGTGCCGGTTTGCGGAGCGCGCAGCAGGAGCCAGCCAATCGCCAGGCACAACCCACCGTGATACACCGAGACAAGCGCAATGCGTACGTGCAGCATGTCGTAACCGTAGTGAAATACGGCAATCAGCGCGATCAACAGTGCCAGTGTGCCGGTCAGGAATTTTGTCGGCACCGGGCGCGACAGGAAACGGCAGAAGCCGCTGTACAGAAGACAGATGGCGGCGCCGTACAACGCATTTGCCAATTCGACGCTCAGCAGCGGTGCGATCTTGCCGCGGCCGGCATACAGCAGCAGCGAGACGACTGAACACGCGATGGCGGCCAGCCAGTGGCGCACGCCGACGATCCCGCTGCGCATCAGCGAGAGAAGGACGAACAGCATGACGATGCCGAATACAGCCGTGAGCAGCAGGAGATTGAAGGGAGTCAGCATGAATCGCTTACGAAAGAAGAGCCGTAGTATAGCCTCGTTATGCCGGATCGAGACCGTATGTGTGAGCGCGCATGGACACCGGCATCATCCCTGTGTATCGTGAGGAAGACGCGTAACGCGAACGACAAGGCACAACAAGACCGCAGTCGGCAAGGCAGCTTGCAGCTTCAAGGACAACAGAGAGGTAGGGCCCATGCACGGAGCAGAATTCATTCAGGATCTGGCGGTGATCATGCTGATCGCGGGCATCGTCTCGATCGTGTTCCATCACTTCAAGCAGCCGGTCGTGCTCGGCTACATTCTGGCCGGCGTGATCATCGGCCCGCATACGCCGCCGTTCGAACTGATACAGGACGACCGCACGATCAAGATCGTGTCCGAACTGGGCGTGGTGTTCCTGATGTTTTCGCTCGGGCTCGAATTCAATCTGAAAAAACTTAGCAGTGTGGGTGTGACGGCTTTTATTTCCGCAATGACCGAGATCACGCTGATGACGTGGATCGGCTACGAGATCGGACGCTACTTCGGCTGGAACACGATGGATTCGCTGTTCCTCGGCGCGATGCTGGCGATCTCGTCGACGACGATCATCGTCAAGGCGCTCGATGAACTCGGCATGAAGAACGAGCGGTTTGCGCAACTGATTTTCGGCATCCTGATCGTCGAGGATATTCTGGCGATCGGCATGATCGCGCTGCTGTCCGGTATCGCCATGAACGGCTCCGTCGATGCCGGCGACGTGTTCACGACTGTCGGGAAATTGTCGCTGTTCATGATCGTGGCGCTGATACTCGGTCTGCTGATGGTGCCGCGCCTGCTGGCCTACGTCGCCAGATTCGAGAGCAACGAGATGTTCCTGATCACGGTGCTGGGATTGTGCTTCGGCTTCTGCCTGCTGGTGCTGCAGCTGGAATACAGCATCGCGCTGGGCGCCTTCATGATCGGCGCGATCATGGCGGAGGCGCGTCAGCTGCACCTGATCGAGCGGCTGATCGCACCGATTCGCGACATGTTCAGCGCACTGTTTTTCGTCGGCGTCGGCCTGTTGTTCAATCCAACCGTGCTGGTCGATTATGCGTTGCCGATCACGCTGATCACGCTGGCGGTCGTGCTGGGCAAGGTGTTTTCGTGCGGACTCGGCGCCTTCCTGACCGGGAACGACGGCAAGACCTCGCTGCGGGTCGGCATGGGGCTGTCGCAGATCGGGGAGTTTTCGTTCATCATCGCATCGCTCGGACTGGCGCTGGCGGTGACCAGCGATTTCCTGTATCCGATTGTCGTTGCTGTGTCGGCGATCACGACGTTGCTGACGCCGTACCTGATCAAGCTGGCCGATCCGTTGTCGATCCGGGCGGCGGCGGTGATTCCAGACGGGATCGGCCGCGTCGCTCACCGTTATACGGCATGGTTGCATGGCAGCCAGCCGGACGGCGATCGCGCGGTTCTGACAAAAATCATCCTGCGCATCGTGGCGCAGGTGCTGGTGAATTGCGCGATGACGGCGGCGGTATTCGTGGCCGGGATTTATGTCTTCGGCATTGTCGAAATCAATCTGGCGACGTCGATTGCCGACGAGCAAATCCAGAAGGCGATTGTCTGGGGCGGCGCGCTGCTGATTTCGCTGCCGTTCCTGATCGCGACCTATCGCAAGCTGAAGGCATTGAGTCTGCTGTTTGCCGAAATCACGATCAGCGCAGGCGGCCGGTTTGCGCAAGGCATGCGGCGCGTCACGGCAGAGGTGATTCCGCTCGTTTCCATCGTTGTGATCCTGCTGCTGATCGGCTCGATGAGCGCAAGCATCCTGCCGTCCAATGAAATGCTGGCGATATTATTGACGGGTGCTGCCGTGCTGACTGCACTGCTGTGGAAGGTCTTCGTCCGCTGGCATTCACGCCTGCAGATCGCATTGTTCGAAACGCTGGAAGAAGAGGCTGACGACAAGGCGTGACAAAGGCATCGACAGGCGCATCCGGTAAAATAGCCGGCTTCCCATTCTTTTTCCCCTATCCGCGATGACTCAAGACGAAATGAAACAGGCCGTGGCGCGTGCCGCCATCGAATATGTAACGGCAGGCGAGATCATTGGGGTCGGTACCGGCTCCACCGCCAATTTCTTTATCGATGAGCTCGGCAAGGTCAAGGATCGCATCAAGGGCGCGGTTGCGTCATCCGAAGCGACTGCCGAACGTCTGCGCGGTCACGGCATCACGGTGTTCGACCTGAACGATGTGGAATCGCTGTCCGTCTATATCGATGGCGCGGATGAAATCACGCTGCAGGGCGCAATGATCAAGGGCGGCGGCGCGGCATTGACGCGCGAGAAGATCGTGGCGTCGGTGGCGCGGCAGTTCATCTGCATCGCGGATGGTTCCAAGCTGGTGAAAATGCTGGGCGCATTTCCGCTGCCGGTCGAAGTGATTCCGATGGCGCAGGCCGCAGCGGCCCGCAGCCTGAAAGCGCTGGGCGGCGAACCGCGCCTGCGCGTGAAGGACGGCAAGACCGTCATCACCGACAACGGTTGCTGCATCATCGACGTGCATGGCTTGCGGATCGCCGATCCGGTTGAGCTGGAAGCGCAGATCAACAATATCGTCGGCGTGGTCACGGTCGGATTGTTTGCACAACGCGGCGCCAATATCGGTTTGCTCGGCACGGCGGATGGTGTCAAGAACATGACGTTCTGAACGGCATGCCGTCACAATAAACAGCCGATTTTCATCGGCCGTTTATTGCAATGAAGATAATATCAGCGAGGACGATCGACGATCTCGCGCGCCATGCGGTCCTGGCGTTCGTAGAAATCGCGCGTGCCGATGTCGCCGCGATCGCGCTGTCTGTCGGGAATCAGGAACGCAATGTCGCGCACCAGTTCATCATCGATTTCCGCATCCTCTTCGCTGCCCCAACTCGTATTCATGTGATCCTCCGTAAGCCGGTATTTTACGACGCCGGTCCGCAAACAGCCAATACCGGCGCGGTAACGCATCCAGCCGGTATCAGCCGAGGGAATCAGGCACTTCGCCGCTGCCCGGCAATTTGGCGGCCAGCACGTCCAGCCTTTCGATCACCGGCGGCTTTGCCAGCAACTCGCCGGCCGCCTTGCCCAGTGCCTTTGCAATTTCGCCATCGAGATGCGCCTGTCGGCCCGATTCGTCGGCAAAGGCGTCGAAGATGCCGAATGTGCCGGGGCCGATCCGGAAGGCAAACCAGGCGACCGTGGCCGGTTCGCCCAACGCGTACGACAGTTGTGTGCGCAGAAATTCTTCCAGTTCCTTTTCCTTGCCTGGTTTGGCTTCCAGACGAACTTGCAACCCGAGGTTAACCATGGTGCCTCCTTGTCGATAAAACAATTGAGTGCGCATGTGGCGAAAAATTCCGCACGCCGATATAAAAACGGCAATTGAATTGTAATCCGCTCCGCCGGTTCCCGTCTGTATAAAGGAATGCGGTGCATCCGCGGCGGTAATGCATATCGGAATGCGACGAGAAAATAAACACATGACGCACGTCATGACTTATCATCGTGGCCCTTTCCATTCACAGAGATTTTTCATGGCAAACGCATGCGGCGTCGATTTCGGGACGTCGAATTCGACTGTCGGCTGGAGCCGTCCCGGTACTTCGCCTTTACTGCAGCTGGAAGACGGCAAGGTTACGCTGCCATCCGTTGTCTTCTTCAACGCGGATGAAGAGCAGGTGTATTACGGGCGCGCCGCGCTGGCAAATTATCTGGAAGGATACGAAGGCCGCCTGATGCGCTCGCTGAAGAGCCTGCTCGGCACCAGCCTGATCGACGACCAGACCGAAGTGATGGGCAAGGTGTTGCCGTTCCGCACCTTGCTCACGCAATACATCGCCGAACTGAAGCGGCGCGCCGAACTGGCTGCCGGCCGCGAATTCACCAGCGCCGTACTGGGCCGTCCCGTGCATTTTGTCGACGGCAACGAGGAAGCGGACATTCTCGCCGAAGATACGTTGTACGAGATCGCGCAGTCGGTCGGATTCAAGGACATCGATTTTCAGTATGAGCCGATTGCCGCTGCCTTTGATTACGAATCGCAGCTCAATCATGAAGAGCTGGTGCTGATTGCCGATATCGGCGGCGGTACATCCGATTTCTCGCTGGTGCGCCTGTCGCCTGAGCGCGCGAAGAGGGTAGACCGTCGCGCCGACATCCTGGCGACCGGCGGCGTGCATATCGGCGGTACCGATTTCGACAAATACCTGAGCCTTTCCAGCATCATGCCCTTGCTCGGCCTCGGCACGTGTCTCAACAACAATGCCGAAGTGCCGTCCAGCTATTACTTCAACCTGGCGACGTGGCACACCATCAATCTGGCGTACACGCAAAAAACCTGGCTGCAGATCAAGGACATCTACCGCGATGCGCGCGAGAAGGACAAGCTGGATCGCCTGCTTCACCTGATCGAAAATCGCTCCGGCCACTGGCTGGCATTGAAGGCGGAAGAGGGCAAGATCGCACTGTCCTCGCAGACAAAAACGGAATTGCTGCTCGACCGTCTGCAGCCTGCGGAAACGCTGGCATTGGATCGCGATGAATTCGAGCATTCCATCGACAGACTGGTGGCGTCCATTGAAACGACGGTTGCCGATTTGCTGCGCGATGCAGGCATCGATGCCGACGATGTGGATACGGTTGTTTTCACCGGCGGCTCCAGCGGCGTGCAGCTGCTGCGTGAAAAGATCGGCGCACTGCTTCCCTCCGCGCGCCGTGTCGAAGGCGATCTGTTCGGCAGCATCGGTGCCGGACTGGCGCTCGACGCGGTCAGGAAATTCGGCTGATCGCACCGCTTCGAGCGTAGCATGGCCGGTTCGCACCGTGCCATTGCCTGCCTCGGCTGATGCAATTCCTTGCATCGTTTCCTGCAGACGAAATCGTGCCGACCCGGTAGCATTGTATTTTCGCGTCGCACGCGCATATATCGGCGGCGTGACGACAGCGTGACGCCTGGCATCTCCCGATTGAAAATGGTATAAACGATTTGTAAATTTTCTGGCGCGTGTTTTCGCCGGAAATATGGCAGGCCGCAACCGGTTGCCGGCAACAAAGGAATTTGTCATCACGCGGTCACAATGCGGGCTTATCGTCACGCACTTTTCTCGCGGCCGTTGATGGCAATGCGCGAGATCGCGCGTGCGGAAAAAGCATCATTGAAAGGATCAGATGTTTGCAGCAGTGGATTTGGGATCGAACAGTTTTCGCCTGCATATCGGACGGCATGACGGCGAGGCGATGCGCATCATCAAAAGCGCGCGCGACCCGATCAGGCTTGGTGCTGGTCTGGACGGCAAAGGCAATCTCACTGCGGCAGCGATGGAAAGCGCCATCGAATCGCTGGCGCGCTTCAATTCGATCCTGAGCACGTATCCGCTGAGCGCGGTGCGCGTGGTGGCAACCAACACGATGCGCATCGCAAGGAACGCCTCGGTCTTCCTGCCGGCGGCGGAAGCGGCGATCGGTTATCCGATCGAAATCATTTCCGGCGAGGAAGAGGGGCGCCTGATCTATATGGGCGTCGCCAGCACATTGCCATCGAATGAACGGCGACTGGTACTCGATATCGGCGGCGGATCGACCGAGCTGATCCTCGGCAAGGGCACGGAGATCGAACAGGTCGAATCGTTCAGCATCGGCACCGTGCCGCAAACCACATCGTTTTTCATCAATGGCCGTATCGATGCCGCCGCGTTCGACGCCGCGATTCTGTCCGCGCGTTCGCGTTTTGGAGATGCCGCGCCGCAATTCAAACCGGAGCTCTGGTCGGGCGCATACGGTTCGTCCGGCACGATACGCGCGATTGCGGATGCCATCGGCAAGAACGGCCTGGGCGATGGCGATCTTTCGCTCAAAAGCCTGGAGGCGCTCAAGCGCCGCCTGATCCAGTTCGGCCATGCAGGCAAGATCGATCTGGCCGGCATGAAGGCCGATCGCGCCACCAGCATCACCGGCGGCCTCGCCATCCTGATCGGCATGATGCAGGAACTCGGCATCAAGACGATCAAGCCGATTGACGCAGGCTTGCGCATGGGCGTGCTGTGGGATCTGCAATTGCGCGCGACCAAGCGCGACCGGCGCGAACAATCGGTACGCGATTTCCTGCGGCGCTTCCACGCGGACGAAAGCCGCGCCGACAGTGCAGCGCAGATCGCCAGCGCGATGTTTGCCTTGCTCAAGGCAGGTGACGACACCTATGCGCGGCTGCTGCACTGGAGTGGCCTGCTGCACGAGGTCGGCCTGGCCGTTTCGCACAGCGGTTATCACAAGCATGCGGCGTACATGATCGAGAACGCCGACCTGTCCGGCTTCACGACGCGCGAGCAGCGCGTGATGAGCCGGCTGGTACTGGCGCAGAAGGGCAATTTGCGCAAGGTCGGCGAGAGTCTGACGGCCGACCCCGATTTTGCGAAGGCGGTGCTGGCCCTGCGCCTCGCCGTCATGTTCATGCATGCGCGCATCGATGTCGATATCGATGAAGTCCGTCTCAAGATGAAGAACCGGGTCGAGCTGGAAATCCGCAAGGAGTGGGTGAGCGAGCATCCGACCGTGGCCTACTGGATCGAAAAGGAAATCGAATCCTGGAATGAAGTGGGCATCGATTTCTCGATTCGCCTCAACGGCTGATACCGGTTTCATCGCACTCTGCTGCGAAATTCCTGCAGCAAACCGCATGAGTCCGATCGTCGGCCTGCGCCGGTCGCGACCGTTGAACCTTTGATGCGGTTTGCCTTCTGAATCAGGCGCATCCCGCATTACAATGGCGGCCACATTCCTGTCCAACCCGTTCTTCCGGAGCCTGCATTGTTCAACAGCATCGTCGATATCGTGTCGCAGGGCGGCTATCTGGGCATTTTCCTGCTGATGCTGGCGGAAAATGTGTTTCCGCCGATTCCATCCGAACTGATCATGCCGCTGGCCGGCTTCGTTGCCGCGCGCGGCGAGCTGGATATCGTTCTGGTTATTCTGGCGGGCACGGCCGGTTCGGTTGCCGGCGCATTGCCGTGGTATTACGCAGGAGCATTGTTCGGCAAGGAACGGCTGAAGCGCATGGCGAACCGGATCGGCCGCCTGATGACGGTATCGCCGGCCGATATCGATACGGCGTCGGGCTGGTTCGAGCGGCACGAGGGAATGGCCGTATTCTTCGGCCGCCTGATCCCGGCGATCCGCACGCTGATTTCGGTGCCGGCCGGCATCGTGCGCATGCCGCTGTTGCCGTTTCTCGCCTATTCGACGATCGGTTCGCTGATCTGGACTGCGCTGCTGGCCGTGACCGGCTATCTGCTGCAGTCGCAGTACGAGATGGTCGAGCAGTACGTCGATCCCGTTTCCAAAGGCGTGGTGTTCCTCGTGATCGCGGTGTACGTCTACCGTTTCATCCGCTTCAAGCCGCAGCAATCCTGATCAGAAAACCAGTCCGTTCTTCTTGAAGAGCGCGATGTCGACGTAGCCGGAAAGACGGCTGCCCGGCGTTGCGCCATTGACTGTCAGTCCGCCCAGATCGAGCGCCTGTCCCGGCTTCATCAGATCCTGCAATGCGGTGCCCGGGCGTTTCGCGCGCCGGATCGCCATGGCGAGCGTCTTCGCCACGGCAAATCCTTCCAGCGTCAACGACGACGGCGGCTCGTCGCGATATTTTTTCATCATGTTCAGATGTTCAAGCTGGAGCGCAGTCTTGCCGTTGTTCGGATTGGGCACGACCTGCGAGAAGACGGTCCATTCCACGGCGCGCGGACCGGCCAGTTCGCGCAGCGTTTCCAGGTTCGTCAGCGAAGTACCGGCGACGAAAGTCTGCGCGGCGGACTTGCGGAATTCCTTCAGGAACAGCGCGGTGCCGATGGTATCCGCGATCACGATGACGAGGCCCGGCTTCGTCGCGGCAAGGCGCTGCGCTTCCTGCGCATTCTGCTTCTCGTTGCTGCCCATGCGGATGGCGCCGGTCAGTCGCAAGCCACGCTCTTTCAGTGTGGCCGACAAGCCGTTAAATGCTTTTTGCGTCGAGGGATCATCCTGATAGACGATGCCTACATCCTTCATTCCCAGCGGTGCGAAATGCGAGAGGATATGGCGCACTTCCTGCAGATAATCGGGACGCCAGACCAGCACATGCGAACGATCCGCCTGTTCGGCATCGATCAGTGGGGCGAACAATTGCAGGTTGCTGCGCCTGAAGGAGGGCGCGTTCACGATTGCCTGCGTGACGCCGTCGCCGACGCCGCCCAGCAGGTAATCGACACGGTCGCGCTCGATCAGCTCGGTCGCGACGCGGGCGGCAACCTGCGGCGAGGCCTGATCGTCGCGTGTGACATAGCGGATGCGCCGGCCGTTGATGCCGCCGGCGGCGTTGAGCGCATCGAAGTAGGTCTTGATGCCGGCAACATAATCGCGGCCGATCGAGGCGTTGGGACTGGACAGATCGATTGCCTGTCCGATCACGATGGTGTCGGATTCGTCAGCGGCGAAGACGGGAGATGCCATCAGAAATGCGGTCGATGCGAGGGAAAAAAGGCAGAGAAATCGAAATATCATGTATGTGAGCACGGTTGTCCTATTGGAGCGCAATCCTGCCTGCGGATTGTGACGCGTTGATGAATCGAGGCCGTGCCGGGATTTTTTTGACCATGCCGGAATGTGCAGCCGTGTCTTCAGATGTACACGTCACGGCGTTTTTCTTCATGTTTCTTGCAAAAATTGCATAAACTATATATATTATTTATACGATTTATTTAAACAGGAGGTAATTGTGTCGAAGGAAAACGCAATCAATGCATCGCCGGCGGCCAAGCCTGCTGCTGCAAAGGAAACATCGGTCGCCCCGGCCAAGGCGAAATCTGCGGTCAAGCCGGCAGTCAAATCGTCGACCCGGCCTGCAGTGAAGAAAACTGCGTCGGCCGCCAAGCCAGCCGCGACCAAGCCCGCTGCCAAGAAGCCGGCGGCCAAGAAAGCTGTTGCCAAGAAAGCGGCCGCGAAGAAAGTGACTGCCAGAAAAGTGACAGTCAAGAAAGCAACCGCAAAGAAGGCAACCGCCAAAAAAGTGACCGCGAAGAAAGCGGCTCCAGGAAAAGCCCTGCCGGCAGCGCCGGTGAAAGCGCCGAAATCCGCAGCCAAACCGGTCGACATCAAGGAAAAGCTCAAGAAGCCGAAGCTGGTTCGCGACAGCTTCACCATGCCGGAAGCCGAATACCAGGTGCTGAGCGACGTCAAGAAAGCCTTCCTGAAAACCGGCGTATCGGTGAAGAAGAGCGAATTGCTGCGTGCCGGCGTGGTGCTGATCAAGAATCTGGAACTGGCCCGGTTGAACACCGTGATCGCCGCACTGGCGCCGATCAAGGCAGGCCGTCCGAAGAAGGAAAAATAAGACGACGCCCTCCTGTCGTTTGCATGAAACCGAAGCCGATGCCCAGTCATCGGCTTTTTTCATGTGTTGTCGTGTCATCAAACTGACATGCTCCTGTCATTTTGCGGAAGTAATCAATCGTTACGCTTCGTCCGTCACACTACAAAGGACGAAAACATGCAACTACTGACGACTTCCGCCGATACCAGTGCTTCCTCTTCCCGCCTGACGTTAAGTTTCGCCAGTACGCCGGAGGAAGTGCGCGAAGTACAGCGTTTGCGTTACAAGGTGTTTATCGAGACGATGGGTTTGTCTGCACTGGCAAACGACGAAGGCCTCGACAAGGATGAATACGACGCGTATTGCGATCACCTGATCGTGCGCGATTCCCAAACGCTCAAAGTGGTCGGTACCTATCGCGTACTGAGCCCGCAGGCCGCACGCAAGGCAGGCCGTTTCTATTCCGAGCAGGAGTTCGATCTCGGTCGTCTCCACAACCTGCGCAGTCGCATTGCCGAAGCCGGCCGCGCCTGCATCGATCCCGCCTACCGCAGCGGCGCCGTCATCATGATGTTGTGGACCGGTCTGGCCGCCTTCATGCAGCGCGAAAAATGCGAATACCTGATCGGCTGCGCCAGCATCAGCCTGGCCGATGGCGGCCACAATGCCGCCGCGCTGTATCGCGCCATTACCGAGACGAATCTCGCGCCGGCCGAGTATCGCGTCAAGCCGCACCTGCCGTTCCCGCTGGAGGATCGCGACGCCAGTCAGGCGCCGGTGATTCCGCCCCTGATCAAGGGCTATCTGCGCAGCGGCGCCTGGGTATGCGGCGAACCGGCATGGGATCCTGATTTTCACAGCGCCGATCTGTTCATGATGCTGCCGCTCGCCAAACTCGACAGCCGTTATGCCCGTCACTACCTGAAGGAGCCACAGCCAGCATGAAGCCACGCGATCCCTTCCTGACAGCAGATTTCATCGGCGCGGATTCCGGTTCGAAGCGTGAACCGGTCCGCTTTCGCACCATCTGGATTTCGGATGTGCACTTGGGAACGACCGGTTGTCAGGCGCAGCGGTTGCTGGAATTTCTGCGCAGGACGGAATCGGAAACGCTGTATCTGGTAGGGGACATCATCGACGGCTGGCAACTGAAGCGTCGCTGGTACTGGGAACAGTCGCACAACGACGTCGTGCAAACGGTTCTGAAAAAAGCGAAGAAGGGCACCGAAGTGATCTTCGTTCCCGGCAATCACGATGAAGCAGTGCGCCAGTTCATCGATCTGGATTTCGGCGGCATCCGCGTGCGCGACGAGCTGATACACACGACGGCCGAAGGCAAACGGATGCTGGTGCTGCACGGCGACCGTTTCGACGGCGTGATTGCCTGCGCCAAATGGCTTGCCTACGTGGGCGACAATCTTTACACGCTGATCCTCAAGTTCAACCAGTGGTTCAACACATGGCGCGCCCGTGCCGGCCTGCCTTACTGGTCGCTCTCGCAATACCTGAAGCTGAAGGTGAAGAATGCGGTCAGCTACATTTCGTCGTTCGAAAATGCGCTGGCGGACGAGGCCCGGCGTCGCGGCCTGGATGGCGTGATCTGCGGCCATATCCACAAACCGGAAATCCGCGACATCAACGGCATCAAGTACTGCAACGACGGCGACTGGGTCGAAAGCCTCTCTGCGCTGGTGGAAGAGCATTCCGGTGAACTGCGTCTGGTGACGTGGCAGGAGATCGTCATGCCGCAGCAATCGGCCAAACATGAAAAGGTCAACGACTTATGCGCATCGCCATCGTAACCGACGCCTGGACGCCGCAAGTCAACGGCGTCGTCCATACCCTGAAAGCGACGCGCCGGCAATTGCGCGCCAACGGCCACGCAGTGCTGATGGTCACGCCGGAAAACATGCGCAGCTATTCGTGCCCGACCTATCCTGAAATCCGCCTCGCGTACAAGCCGTACGAAAAAGTGTCGGCGATCCTCGACGATTTCGATCCCGACTGCATCCACATCGCAACCGAAGGGCCGATGGGACTGGCGGCGCGCCGCTACTGCCTCAATCACGGGCTGGATTTCACGACGGCGTATCACACGCGGTTCCCGGAATACCTGCGCGCGCGTTTCCATCTGCCGCTGGCGCTGACGTATCGCTGGCTCAAATGGTTCCACGGCCCATCGAAGGCGATCATGGTGCCGACGCCGCGCATGCAGGAGGCGCTGGAAAAAAGCGGCTTTCGCAACGTGACGCAATGGAGCCGCGGTGTGGATACCAGCCATTTCAAACCGGGTCCGCGTGAAGAATCGACGCTGAAGCGTCCGCTTTATCTGTACGTGGGCCGCATTGCGGTCGAGAAGAACATCGAGGCATTTCTGGAAATGGACTTGCCGGGCGCGAAATGGGTGATCGGCGACGGACCGATGCGCGAGGCGCTGGAAGAGAAATATCCGGAGGTGCGCTTCCTCGGCGCCAAGCCGCACGAGGCACTGCCGGCGTACTACAACTGCGCCGACGTGTTTGTTTTCCCCAGCCGCACGGATACCTTCGGCCTGGTGCTGATCGAGGCGATGGCATGCGGCGTGCCGGTGGCGGCCTATCCGGTGGAAGGTCCGGTCGATGTGGTGGCGCACGGCAAGTCCGGTGTGCTCGATGAAAACCTGGCCCGCGCCTGCTTCGAGGCATTGAACCTCAGGCGTTCAGCAGTGCGCGAGCATGCGCTCTGCTATTCATGGGAAGCGGCCACGCTGCAGTTCCTGCGGCACCTGCATCCGGTGCGCAAGATCAAGCGCATGCCGGTGGTGCGGTCATCGATTGCCTAGGGTTTGCGATAACACGAACCGGCCGGACAAGGGTCGGAATCGATCTGTTTTTCATGGTGCCGGACGTGCGTCTGAAACACTGTGCGCTGAGAGTTGAACCAACTGCCGAAATCCATCCAGCCGCAGCCTGTCCTCATCGCGGCAATCTGCGAGACGGATGAATGAAGCGGGTTGCGGATTACTTGGCCAGCAGATCGGGCGCCATCACGGAACGGATGAAATTCTCGTTCCCTTCTTCGCGTTCCCGTCGCACGATCCACCACACATTGCCCTTGCGGATCGTCCAGTCCAGCGCCGTGCCGGTCAGCAGGATCGAGGCCACCTGTCCCAGCGTGGGTTGATGGCCGATAACCAGAACCGGCTCCCGGCTGTCCGGCCAGTGCGCGGCGGCGAGGATGCGCTCCGCCGTCGATTCCGGCGCCAGGTCGTCGACGATCTTGAACTTGCGCCCCAGCGCCTCGGCGGTCTGGATCGTGCGTGCGGCCGGGCTGACCAGAATTCTGCAGCTGTTCGGCAGATTGTGATCCAGCCATTCGGCCATCTTCGATGCCTGCTTGTGGCCCTTCGACGTCAACGCGCGCCCCTCATCGGGTTCGCCCATTTCTGCTTCCGCATGCCGCCACAGGATCAATTCCATATTGTCACTCCACAGGAGGTGTACCGAGAATTTGCATCAGGTGCTGCTGCGCGCTGAAAGCAGACAGCTTGCCACGCGGCTTGCGTTTTTGATAGAGGCCGTTCGAATCAAGTTCCCAGGCATTCATGTTGTCCTTCAGGTACGGATTCAATCCTTCGGTGATCACGCGTTTCTTCAGTGCGGGATCGAGAACAGGGAAGGCGACTTCGATGCGGCGGAACAGGTTGCGGTTCATCCAGTCGGCGCTGGATAGGTAGACGTCATGCGCCAGATCGTTGCGGAAATAATAGATGCGGCTGTGTTCGAGGAAGCGGCCGACGATGGAACGCACGCGGATATTCTCGGACAGGCCGGACACGCCCGGGCGCAACGCACACGCACCGCGCACGATCAAATCGATCTTCACGCCATCGGCGGACGCTGCGTACAGCGCGCGGATCACCGATTCGTCGAGCAGGGCGTTCATCTTGGCGATGATGCGGCCGGGACGGCCGGATTTGGCGATCTTGGCTTCGTTGCGGATTGCCTGGATGAATTGCTTCTGCAGCGCGAACGGCGCGAGCCACAGGTGATCGAGTTTCTTCGGCTTGGTCAGGCTGGTCAGGTGGATGAAGACCTCGTTGACCTCGGTGGCGATCGCGGGATTGCAGGTCATCAGGCCGAAGTCGGTATAGAACTTGGTCGTGCTCGGATGATAGTTGCCGGTGCCCAGATGCGCGTAATAGCGGAAAGCGCCTTCTTCGCGCCGGATCACCAGCGCCAGCTTGGCATGGGTTTTCAGCCCGACCACACCGTAGACGACCTGTGCGCCGGCGCGTTCCAGACGGTCTGCCCAGTTGATGTTGGCTTCCTCATCGAAGCGTGCCATCAGTTCGACGATGACAGTGACTTCCTTGCCGCGCTGCGCGGCGATGATCAGCGATTCCATCAGGTCCGAATTCATGCCGGTGCGGTAGATCGTCTGCTTGATGGCCACGACGTCAGGATCCAGCGCGGCGAAGCGGACAAAGTCGAGAACCGGCTGGAACGACTGGTACGGATGATGCAGCAGCACATCCTGTTTGCGGATCATGGCGAACAGGTCGACATTCGCCAGCTTGGCCGGGTAGGTCGGCGCATACGGCGGGAAGCGCAGTTCCGGTTTGGAAGCAAGGTCGATCAGTTCCGACAGCCGCACCATGTTCACCGGGCCGTCAACCGCATACAGGCGGTTCTTGTCGATCGAAAATTGTTCGAGCAGGAATTGCGACAGGTGCGGCGGACAATTCTTGGCCACTTCCAGTCGCACGGCGACGCCGAAGTTGCGGCTCTGCAGTTCGCCCTGCAGCGCCTGACGCAGGTTCTTGACCTCTTCTTCATCGACCCACAGGTCGCTGTTGCGCGTCACGCGGAATTGCGAATAGGCCAGCACTTCGCGTCCGGTGAACAGATCGCTGATGTGCGCATGGATGATGGACGACAGCAGGCAGAAGGCCACACCGTTCTTCGACAGTTCCGGCGGCAGCTGGATTACGCGCGGCAATACGCGCGGCGCCTTCAGGATGGCGATCGCGGTGCCGCGGCCGAACGCATCCTTGCCGGACAGTTCGACGATGAAGTTCAGACTCTTGTTGACGACCTGCGGGAACGGATGCGCCGGATCGAGACCGATCGGCGTCAGCAGCGGCCGGACCTCGCGGTCGAAATACGATTTAACCCATGCGCGCTGCGCCTCGTTGCGATCCTGATCGCGCAACAGGGAGATGCCTTGCTGCGCGAGCTGCGGCAGCACGCTTTCGTTCAGGACCCGATACTGGCGTTCCACGATCTGATGGCATTCGGCGCCGGCAACGGCCAGCGCGGCGGTCAGGGTTGGCGCCTCAATGGGTTCGCCTTCCATGTGATTGTTGGCGAGCAGGCTGGCAATGCGGACTTCAAACAATTCGTCCAGATTGCTGCTGACGATGCATAAGTATTTCAGACGCTCCAGCAATGGCACATGCGGATTCTCGGCCTGGGCCAGGACACGGCGGTTGAATGCAAGCTGCGACAATTCGCGATTCAGATAGATTGCGCTTGTGGGTGGCACCGGGATCGAAACGACCTCGGGCGCGGCTTTCTTGTGCATTTTCTTGACTTTTCCCATTGGTAATTTCGCAAAGTCTAGTGATCGTGTGTGACAGCTTGATGACATGATTTGTGGCGTTTTCACCCTTTATGACATGAATTTTGCCGCGTCATAAAGCTGTCATAATTGTCCGATAGAGTTCGCACTGTCTTATTAGTCAACCCTAAGGAGCAGTTATGCGATTGAATCTTTTTGTCAAATCCGCCGTAATCGCTGCAGGTGCAGCAGTGGCGTTCTCAGCAGTGGCGGCAGATATCACCGGTGCCGGCGCAACATTCCCGTATCCGATCTATTCCAAATGGGCCGAGTCCTATAAAGCGGCAACCAATACTGGTCTGAACTATCAGTCCATCGGTTCCGGCGGCGGCATCAAGCAGATCAAGGCAAAAACCGTTGATTTCGGTGCATCCGACATGCCACTGAACCCACAAGAACTGGAAGAAGCCGGCTTGATGCAGTTCCCTGCCATCATGGGCGGTGTCGTTCCTATCGTCAACCTGGACGGCGTGGCTCCTGGCCAAATGAAGATGACGCCTGAAGTTCTGGCAAACATCTACCTGGGCAAAATCACCAAATGGAACGATGCCAGAAATCACTGCATTGAACCCTGGCGTCAAGCTGCCGGTGATATCGACATCACCGTCGTGTCACCGTTCGGATGGATCGGGCACAACGTTCCTGTGGACCAACTTCCTGTCGCAAACCAATGCCGATTTCAAGACCGAAGTCGGTGCAGGCACGGCTGTCAAATGGCCGGCCGGCGTGGGTGGCAAGGGTAACGAAGGCGTTGCAGCCAACGTGCAGCGCATCAAGGGTTCGATCGGCTACGTTGAATACGCCTACGCTAAAAAGAACAAGATGTCGCACACCCAGTTGAAAAACCGCGACGGCCAATTCGTGCAGCCTGACGATGAAACCTTCAAGGCAGCAGCAGCCGGTGCAGACTGGGCAAAAACCCCAGGCATGGAAGTCGTGCTGACCAACCAGGCTGGCAAGACGAGCTGGCCGATCACCGGCGCATCGTTCATCCTGATGCACAAATCGCAAGCCGCGCCAGAACGCGCGCAAGGAAGTGTTGAAGTTCTTCGACTGGGCGTACAAGAACGGCGGCGCGATCGGCTGCCGAACTGGACTACGTCGCCATGCCGGCACCGGTCGTCAAACTGGTTCAGGACGCATGGAAAGTCAAGCATCAAGGACGCATCCGGCAAGGCTGTCTGGTAATTTCGCGCTTCAATCGCTCGCTTAACGTTACACGGGCTGTCGCGGTACGGAACCGTCCGGGCGTTCGACTTATGCGGCAAGCCCTATTTAGACATGCCAAATATATGAGTGCACGTCTCAATTCCATTTCCGCTCCCATCGTGGGTCAGGATGAAAAAATGCCGGAAGGCGGCTTTCAGCAAGGCGCTGATGGCCACGATGCGCAGGCAGCGGCTTCAGGATTTTCTGTTTCACAAGGTGACGTTTCTTTTTGCACTGAGCGTGCTGTTCGTGCTGCTCGGCATCATCGCATCGCTGATGATCGGCGCGTGGCCCGCATTGAAAGAGTTCGGTTTGCCGTTCATTACCAGCGTTGAGTGGGATCCCGTCAACGATAAATACGGCGCGGCGATTGCCATTGTCGGCACGCTGGTTACCTCGTTTCATTGCGTTGCTGATTGCTTTTCCGATCAGCTTCGGTATTGCATTGTTCCTCACTGAAATCTGCCCGGCCTGGCTCAAGCGCCCGCTGGGCACCGCAGTCGAGCTGCTGGCCGGTGTGCCCAGCATCATCTACGGCATGTGGGGATTGTTTGTATTCGCGCCGCTGTTCTCCGATTACATCCAGCCGGCGCTGGCTTCCACGCTGGGGCAATTGCCGGTCATCGGAGAATTGTTCAAGGGCCCGCAGATGGGCATCGGCATTCTGGCCGCCGGCATCATTCTCGCCGTCATGATCATTCCGTTCATCGCTTCGGTGATGCGCGACGTGTTCGAGATCGTGCCGCCGGTTCTGAAGGAATCTGCCTACGCACTCGGCTGCACCAAGTGGGAAGTGGTGCGCAAGGTTGTGCTGCCCTACACCCGCATCGGTGTGGTCGGCGGCGTGATGCTCGGCCTCGGCCGTGCACTGGGCGAAACGATGGCGATCACCTTTGTCATCGGCAATGCGCACAAGCTGTCGTGGTCGCTGTTCGCGGCCGGCAACAGCATCGCATCGACGCTCGCCAACGAATTCGCCGAAGCGGAAACGACGCTGCATGTGTCATCGCTGTTTGCGCTCGGCCTGATTCTGTTCGTGATCACCTTCATCGTCTTGTCGGCCGCGAAAATGATGCTGATGGGCATGTCCCGCAAGGAGGGCGCCAAATGACGACCGCAATGAAAGCAGAAGCAATGAATCCCGTCTACAGAAAACGGTTGTTCATCCATCGCGTCGGCATCGCGTTGTCGTTCCTGGCGATGATCCTCGGCCTGTTCTTCCTGATGTGGATTTTGCTCACCCTCGTGGTCAAGGGCGTGGGTTCGATCGATGCCGCCATCTTCACCCAGACGACGCCGGCGCCGGGCAGCGAGGGCGGCGGCCTGATGAATGCCATCGTCGGCAGCTTGATGATGGTGGGCGCGGCGGTTTTCATCAGCACACCAATCGGTATTTTCGCGGGAATTTATCTGGCCGAATACGGCGAAGTCAGCTGGTTCGCCAAGGTCACGCGCTTTGTCACCGACATCATGCTGTCCGCACCGTCGATCGTGATCGGCCTGTTCATTTACGCGATCTATGTCGCCAACGTGCAGCATTTTTCGGGTTGGGCCGGCAGCTTTGCGATTTCGCTGATCGCGATTCCGGTGGTGGTGCGCACGACGGATAACATGTTGAACCTGGTGCCGACCAGCCTGCGCGAAGCCGCGTTTGCGCTTGGTGCGCCACGCTGGCGCGTTGCGACCTTTGTGCGCCTGCGTGCAGTCAAGGCCGGCGTGATCACCGGCGTGCTGCTGGCAGTAGCGCGTATTTCAGGCGAAACCGCACCGTTGCTCTTCACCGCGCTGAACAACCAGTTCTACAGCGCCAACATGAATGCGCCGATGGCGAATCTGCCGGTGGTGATCTATCAGTTCGCGATGAGCCCGTACGATAACTGGCGTTCGCTGGCTTGGGGCGGCGCGTTGCTGATTACCTTCAGCGTGCTGGCACTCAACATCGTGTCGCGCTCGATGTTCAATCAAAAGATCCATAACTGAAATCTTCCAGGCTAACGCTATGACTACTCAAACGTCTGTGGACATGATCAATAAAAAGACTCTCGAGATCCAGAATCTCAATTTCTATTACGGCGGCTTCCAGGGCCTGAAGAACATCAATCTGGATATTCACGACAAGAAGGTCACCGCCTTCATCGGCCCATCCGGTTGCGGCAAGTCGACGCTGCTGCGCACCTTCAACCGCATGTACGACCTGTATCCGGGCCAGCGCGCCGAAGGAAAAATCATGTACCACGGCAGCAATATCCTGGAGCCAAGCCAGGACGTGAACATGCTGCGTGCCAAGGTCGGCATGGTGTTCCAGAAGCCGACACCGTTCCCGATGTCGGTCTACGACAACATCGCCTTCGGCGTGCGCCTGTACGAAAACCTGCCGAAAGGCGAGATGGACGAGCGCGTCGAATGGGCCTTGAACAAGGCGGCGCTGTGGACCGAGGTCAAGGACAAGCTCAACAAGAGTGGCCTTTCCCTTTCCGGCGGCCAGCAGCAACGTCTGTGCATCGCACGCGGCGTCGCGGTCAAGCCGGATGTGCTGTTGCTGGATGAGCCGACCTCGGCGCTCGATCCGATTTCGACCGCGAAGATCGAGGAACTGATCAGCGAGTTGAAGGGCGACTACACGATCGCGATCGTCACGCACAACATGCAGCAGGCGGCGCGGTGCTCCGATTACACCGCGTACATGTATCTGGGCGAACTGGTCGAATTCGGCGAGACCGATCAGATCTTCATGAATCCGGCCAAAAAAGATACACAGGATTACATCACCGGCCGCTTCGGCTGATCCAGCGATACGCAACCATTGATACGCAACCATTCAATAGAATATTCAGGAGAAACCGATGCCAGGCGAACACTCTTCCAAGCAATACGACATGGATCTGGAAACCATCCGTTCCAAGGTATTGCTCATGGGCGGCCTTGTCGAGAGCCAGTTCCAGGATGCCGTATCAGCGTTCAGGACCGGCAATGTGGCGCAAGCCGAGCAGATCATCAAGGCCGACGAGAACGTCAACAATCTCGAAGTCTCGCTCGACGATGCCTGCAGTCACCTGATCGTCAAGCGCCAGCCGGCTGCCAACGATCTGCGCACCGTCATGGCGACAATCAAGGTCATCACCGATCTGGAACGCATCGGCGACGAATCGACCAAGATTGCACGCGCGGCGAAAAACATCACCGAGCGCGGTGTGACCACCATCAATCATTACGAAACGGTTCGTGTGATGGCCATCAGTGCAGGTAATATGTTGCATGATGCGCTGGATGCATTTGCCCGTCTGGATGGCAAGCAGGCGATCAAGCTGATTGCGCAGGATGAAGCCGTCGACCACGAATTCCGCTCGATCATGCGCATGCTGATCACCTTCATGATGGAAGATCCGCGCACGATTTCCGGCGCGCTGGATACGCTGTGGGTTGCCAAGGCGATCGAACGCATAGGCGATCACGCAAAGAACATCGCGGAATACGTGATCTACATCGTAGAAGGCAAGGATATTCGCCACACAGACTATGCGGTTTCGCATCTTGATGACAGTACCGCTGACTAACTAAAACATGGCCGCTGAAAAACCTACAATTCTGATCGTTGAAGATGAACCGCCCATCATCGAACTGGTGACCTTTACGCTGAAGGGAGCGGGCTGGAATGTCGCTGCCGTGCAGAATGCCGGCGATGCATGGGATTTCCTGCAGCAGCGTCTGCCGCAACTGATCCTGCTCGACTGGATGCTGCCGGACCAGAGTGGTCTGCGCCTGCTGTCGCGCATCCGGAGCGACCGTCAATTCAATGAACTGCCGATCATCATGCTGACGGCAAAGAGCATGGAAGAGGACAAGATCGCCGGCCTCGACAACGGCGCCGACGATTACGTCACCAAGCCGTTCTCGCCGCGCGAACTGACGGCGCGCATCAATGCGCTGCTGCGCCGCAAGACGCCCGAACATTCGCAGACCCTGATGACTGCCGGAAGCATCACGCTCGATCCGGTGAGCTGCAGCGTCACCATGAACGACGAGAAGATCGATATCGGCCATGCCGAATTCAAGCTGCTGAAGTTTTTGCTCGCGCATCCGGAACGCGTGTTTTCGCGCAACCAGTTGCTCGACAAGGTCTGGGGCGATCATGTGGTCATCGAGGAACGTACTGTGGACGTCCACGTATTGCGCCTGCGAAAAGCATTGAAGGATGCGGAACACCTGATCAAGACGGTGCGTAGTGTAGGCTATATGCTCTCTGAAAAATAAGCCGGGCCGACTTCCTCCATGAATCCTCAGTTGCTGTTCTGGGTGCCCGTTGCGCTGCGGTTATCCATTATTCTGATTGCCGCAGCCGTCGTCGGCTATTTTTTCGGCCCGATCGTCGGGTTGGCGGCCGGCCTGCTTTTCCTGCTCGTCCTGATCGTCATCCAGCTCAATTACCTGTACCTGCTGAGCGGCTGGCTCAATCATCCGGAGAGCGAAAGGCTGCCGGACGGCTGGGGCGCCTGGACCGATATTTTTTCCCGCCTGTACAAACTGCGCCGCGACGACGAGCGCAATCGCGCGGACCTGAGCGAATGGCTGACCCGTTTCCGCCAGGCGATGAGCCTGCTGCCTGATGGCGTGGCCATCATGGACGACGTACTTTTTCTCGAGTGGTGCAATCCCGCTGCGGAGAAGCACCTCGGCCTGAACAACAGCCGGGACAAGGGCATGCGGGTGACCAACCTGATCCGCAGCCCGGACTTCATCGATTACATCATTCTCGGCCGCTACGAGCAGCCCCTCACGCTCAGCCTGAAGGACCGCAAGCTGATCGTGCAGATCATTCCGTTTGAAAACCGCCGCCAGATTCTGGTCACGCACGATGCAACGGAATCGGAACGCATCGAAATGATGCGCCGCGACTTCATCGCCAACGCATCGCATGAACTGCGCACGCCCCTGACCGTCGTCAACGGCTTCCTGGAAATCGCGCAAAGCCAGCCCGATCTCGATCCCGGCATACGCATGTCACATCTGAGCCTGATGATCGAGCAAGGGCAGCGCATGCAGCATCTGGTTGAAGACATGTTGTCGCTGACTCGTCTTGAATCAGTCGATTATCCGCTGCGGCCCGAGCACGTCAATATTCGCAACCTCCTGGAGCAGGTGCTGGGCGAAACCAGGGCACTATCCGCCAGCCGCCATACCATCACGCTGAAGGTAGAAGGCCCCGATATCATCGGCAGCCCGGACGAACTGCGTAGCGCATTCGGCAATCTGGCCTCTAACGCGATCCGCTACACTCCCGAAGGCGGCACGATCGAAATCACGTGGAAAGATGCGCCATCGGGGCCGCAATTCTCCGTCCGCGACAACGGCATCGGCATCCGACCCGAGCACATTGCACGATTGACCGAACGCTTCTATCGGGTTGATAAAAGTCGTTCGCGCGAAACGCAGGGAACCGGCCTGGGACTTGCCATCGTCAAGCATGTGGTCTTGCGCCACGGGGCGACGCTGGCAATCGAATCGCAACCCGAAATGGGCAGTACCTTCATTGTCAATTTCGATGCGAAATCAATTTACAAGGAATTTGCGGCGTCCTGATTTCCGGACTGCCGTCGAATACCCGGCTCGCGATACCCCCATGCCTTCGCGGCTTTTCCGCTTTTTTTCATGATCCGCCATTGCAAATAAATATTCACATCCTTGCCATCAAACGGATGCGTCGAACGCTAACTTATCAATGAATATGCGCATCGCGAGCGATAGCCAGCCTGTTTGCTGAAAATCCGTTCGACGAATTACCGGTTGGCCGCACCGGCTGGCGTGATCGCTCATTGAATTCACATGCCACGTTGGATCCAGCCTGCCCGGGTAATGTGCTGATCGGCAATTCGCGGAGCGGTACGTCATTGATTGTCGGCAACTTCCTCCTTGAATGGTTGAATACTCATAAATATGAGAGTCGAATTGACCGTATTGAAGCTAAAATAGTTGCTTTTTCTTCAGCGCCAAAAGCATTGAATGTTTTTGGTTTCGTTATAGGTCGTCATGGGTAATATTCACCTTTGCCCGCACCTTACTTGAACTCATGAAAATTCTTGTTACTGGCGGGGCAGGATTCATCGGCTCCGCGGTTATTCGCCATATTATTGGCAATACTGCCGACAGCGTTGTCAATATAGATAAACTGACCTACGCCGGCAATCTGGAGTCCCTCGCCGAAGTCAGCGCCGATCCACGTTATGCATTCGAGCAACTGGATATCTGCGACCGTGCTTCCATCGACGATGCCTTGCTCCGGCATCAGCCTGATGCAATCATGCATTTGGCGGCGGAGTCCCATGTTGACCGTTCCATTGACGGACCGGCGGCCTTCATTGAAACCAACATCGTCGGCACCTATACCCTGCTGGAGGCGGCGCGCCATTATTGGCAAAACCTTGCAGCGGGACGCAAGCAGGGCTTCCGTTTCCACCATATCTCCACCGACGAAGTGTATGGCGATCTGCATGGTGTGGACGACCTCTTTACGGAAACCACGCCCTACGCGCCAAGCTCGCCTTATTCCGCCAGCAAGGCCAGCTCGGATCACCTGGTACGCGCCTGGCAGCGCACCTACGGGCTGCCAACCATCGTAACCAACTGCTCGAACAACTACGGACCGTATCATTTCCCGGAAAAGCTGATCCCGCTGGTCATCCTCAATGCGTTGGACGGCAAGCCATTGCCGGTATACGGCAAGGGCAACCAGATACGCGACTGGCTTTATGTGGAAGACCATGCGCGCGCACTCTATACCGTGCTCACCAGGGGCAAGGCAGGGCAAACCTACAACATCGGCGGTCATAACGAGAAGCAGAACATCGACGTGGTGACAAAAATCTGTGAGCTCCTTGAAGAGCTTGCTCCGGATAACCGTCATTCCCGTGCAGGCGGAAATCCGCAAGGTTTTGAATCCCTGATCACCTTCGTAACCGACCGTCCCGGCCACGACCTGCGTTACGCCATCGATGCCGGCAAGATCCAGCAGGAGCTGGGCTGGACCCCGCAGGAAACCTTTGAATCCGGCATCCGCAAGACCGTACAGTGGTATTTGAACAATCTGGAATGGTGCCGCCGCGTGCAGGACGGCACCTATCAACGCGAGCGCCTCGGCGCCGTCGCATAAAGGCATCCCATGAAAGGCATCGTCCTCGCCGGAGGTTCCGGAACCAGACTCTATCCGATCACCAAGGGCGTCTCCAAGCAGCTCCTGCCGGTGTACGACAAGCCGATGATCTACTATCCGCTGTCCGTACTGATGCTGGCAGGCATACGCGACATCCTGCTGATCAGCACGCCGGAAGATATCGGCGGCTACCAGCGCCTGCTCGGCGATGGCAGCGACTTCGGCATTGCTCTCAGCTATGCAGAGCAACCCACACCGGACGGACTGGCGCAAGCCTTCCTGATCGGCGAGGACTTCATCGGCAACGACGGTGTGTGTCTGGTATTGGGCGACAACATCTTCTACGGCCAGGGCTTCAGCCCCATGTTGCATGCCGCCGCAGCGCGCAAGGAAGGCGCAACCGTGTTCGGCTATCAGGTCAAGGATCCGGAGCGGTTTGGTGTGGTGGAGTTCGATGCCAACAAGCGCGCCATCTCCATTGAAGAAAAGCCCGCCAAGCCAAAATCACATTTTGCAGTGACCGGCCTGTACTTCTACGACAACCAGATTGTTGACATAGCCAAACAGGTAAAGCCCTCGGCAAGAGGAGAGCTGGAAATCTCGTGCATCAATCAGGCTTATCTGGAGCAAGGAAAACTGACAGTAGAACTATTGGGGCGGGGTTTTGCATGGCTGGATACCGGTACACACGAAAGTCTGCTGGAAGCAGGCATGTTTGTTGAAACGATCGAGAAGCGGCAGGGGTACAAAATCGCTTGCCTCGAAGAAATCGCATACAACAATGGCTGGCTGACAAGTGAAGATCTGCAGCGTATGGGACAGCTGCTCAGCAAGAACGGTTACGGTAGCTATCTGCTCTCATTAATTAAGGATGATTTATGAGTTTAATTAAGCGAGTTGTATTCCCCAAGTTGGGCGATGAAAGGGGAAATCTCATCGTTTTGGAACAAGAAAAAACTGTACCTTTCCAGATAAAGCGTCTTTACTACATTTATGGTACCAGTGCGGGCGTTAGCCGTGGTTTCCATGCTCATAGGAAGTTAGAGCAACTTGCAGTATGCGTGGCGGGTAAATGTCGCATGCTTTTGGATGACGGGATTAATCAACAAGATGTTTGGCTTGATACCCCGCAAGAGGGAATTTTAATTGAAAGCATGATCTGGCATGAAATGCATGACTTTAGTTCCGACTGTGTATTGCTTGTAATTGCGAGCGAACACTATGACGAATCAGATTATATTCGTGAATATTCCAAGTTTAAGGAGGTAACGTCAAATGCCAATGATTCACCCACTTGCTGACGTACAAACGGAAGAAATTGGAAAAGATACGAGGATATGGCAATTTAGCGTCGTGTTAAAAGGCGCAAAAATTGGGGGAAACTGCAATATCTGCGCTCACACATTTATAGAAGGTGATGTAGTTTTAGGAAACAATGTCACCGTTAAATCAGGGGTTTATTTATTGGATGGGACTAGAGTAGAAGACGATGTCTTTATCGGCCCGAATGCGACTTTCACCAATGATCGTCTGCCGCGCTCCAAACAATATCCGGAAAAATTTTTCACAATAACCTTAAAACAAGGTTGCAGTGTCGGATCAAATGCTACGTTACTTCCAGGTATTACTATTGGCCGTTATGCGTTAGTTGGCGCCGGAGCAGTGGTTACAAAAGATGTACCCGATTATGCGATCGTCGCTGGTAATCCAGCCAAAGTACTTAGATATTTAGAAAAATGATTCCTTTCCTAGATTTAAAAAATATAAATGCCGCTTTCCGCGAAGATTTAATTGAGGCATGTACTCGTGTAATTGACTCCGGTTGGTATATCGGGGGACAAGAGCTTGGTGAATTTGAGCGGCAATTTTCGGAATATTGCGGGACGCGCCATTGTATCGGCGTGGCAAATGGTTTAGACGCACTGACGCTTACTCTTCGTGCCTGGAAAGAGTTGGGTAAATTAAAAGAAGGGGACGAAGTCATCGTTCCGGCTAACACCTATATCGCCAGCATTCTTGCCATTACGGAAAACCGATTGACGCCGGTTTTGGTGGAGCCTGATTCTGCTAGTTACAATCTTCGTCTCCATAACGTGAGATCAGTAATTACCAGCAAGACCAAGGCCATTTTGGCGGTGCACTTGTATGGACAGTTGGCCGACATGCCGGAGATTCTCAAGATCGCCGAAGAACACCAGTTACTTGTGTTGGAAGACTCGGCTCAGGCTCATGGCGCAAGCATCAATGGTCGCAAGGCAGGAAATTGGGGCCACGCATCAGGGTTTAGTTTCTATCCGGGCAAAAACCTGGGTGCTTTGGGTGACGCTGGTGCAATTACCACCAACGATGACGAACTTGCTCAAACCTTGATTGCATTGCGTAACTATGGCTCGCACGAGAAATACAGGAATCTATATACAGGCGTGAATAGCCGGCTGGACGAAATACAGGCCGCAATGCTCAGCGTCAAGCTTAAGTATCTGGATGAACAAACAGCGCAACGCCGTGAGATTGCTCAAATTTACCTGGATGGCATTAAAAATCCGGCTATTGCTTTACCACTGCCGCAAAATATGGCGCTGTCTGGTCTGACCAGCCATGTCTGGCATTTGTTCGTTATTCGTTGTGAGCAACGCGAAGCACTGCAAGCACATTTGACCGCAATGGATGTGCAAACCCTTATTCATTACCCTATACCACCGCATAAACAGCAAGCCTATGCGCAATGGAATGGCTTGTCATTTCCTCTTACGGAAAAAATTCATCAAGAGGTAATGAGTTTGCCAATTAGTCCAGTTATGACCCAAGAAGAAGCGCGCCAAGTAGTGGACGCCTGTAATTGTTTCGTCGCGCGTGGTTGATAACGCATGACACTTATCAAGACCAGCCTGCTCAATGGCATTGCAGTCGTCATCAAGATGTTAACTCTGCTAGGCATCAACAAAATTCTTGCGATTTATGTTGGACCTGCCGGTTACGCAGCACTCGGTCAATTTCAGAATGCTGTGCAGATGATTACCACTTTTGCAAGTGGAGCTGTCACAACCGGTGTCACAAAGTATACTGCTGAATATTACGGGGATGAGGCTAGGCAGCATCTAGTTTGGCGGACAGCGGGAACTATAGCACTAGGCGGCTCGATTCTTACCGCTCTGGCGATTGTTACGTTTAATCGATCATTGGCACTCTGGTTCTTGAAAGATGCTGATTATGGCGGCGTTTTCCTATGGTTTGCGGCAACCTTGGTATTGTTCACCTTCAATACTTTATTGCTCGCAATCCTTAATGGAAAAAAGGAAATAGCTCGCTATGTTCTCGCCAATATTGCGGGCAGCATTTTTGCCTTAGTAGTTACCACAATCATGGCAATCCAGCTTGGCCTGTATGGAGCATTAGTAGCGCTGGCAATCTACCAATCCATTTCTTTTTTTGTCACGTTGTTGCTCTGCTATAAGGCACCTTGGTTCAAAGTCAGCTATCTGTTCGGCAGCATCGACAAAGAAGTTGCTATCAATTTGGGGAAATACACAGCGATGGCCCTCACCTCAGCCACTTGCGTTCCCGTTAGCCACATATTAGTACGTAATTATCTAGGGGAAGCCTTGGGATGGGAGGCGGCTGGTTACTGGGAAGCAATGTACCGCTTGAGTACTGCTTATTTGATGTTGGTGACCACCACGCTCAGCGTGTATTACCTACCCAAGCTTTCAGAGTTAATAGATCCCGGCGACCTTAAAAAGGAGATCATCCAAGGGTATAAAATTATTTTGCCAACAACTGCTTTATGCGGACTGATTATCTATTTTTTACGAGATGTCATCATTGGGCTGCTCTTCACCAAAGAGTTCGCTCCAATGCGTGGACTCTTTGGTTGGCAAATGCTGGGAGATACTTTGAAAATTGGCAGCTGGATATTGGCATATCTACTGCTGGGCAAGGCGATGTATAAGGCTTTTATTTTAAGTGAAATAGTTTTTTCGACTGGATTTGTTCTACTTTGCTTTATATTTGTGCAAAAGTTTGGCTTGGATGGGGCGGTTATTGCCTATGCGGTGAACTATGCAATTTATTGGTTGATATTGCTTGTAATCATGGGGTGCAAGTTTGGCGTTATTAATGTTGGGAAACTAAAGATATTTAAAAAATGGTAATTAAACGATTTTCATTTTGCATTCTTACATATAATCACGAAAATTATATTATTGAACATCTGGAAAGTATTAAATATTTAATTTGTAATTACGGTCGCGGAATAACCATCCAAATAATCATTAACGATGATTGTTCTACGGATGCGACTAGATGTTTGATTGATAAATGGATAGATATAAACTCAAATTTATTTTCGGATGTTATTAAGTTATACAACGAAAAAAATATCGGAACATGCCAGAGTGTGCTTAATATATTTTCTAAGGTGGAAGCCGAATATTTTAAGCTGACAGCGGGTGATGACGTTTATTCTTTTGAGAATTTATTCACCATTGCGCCGCTAACGGATAGTTTTGCGCTAGTTTCTGGGATACCGCTTGATTTGACGGATTCAATTCTTTCTGAAAAGAAGCAAGATATTTTTAATATTATTGCATCTTATATTATCTATAAAGATAGGCCTATGTTGGAAAGATTTAAGGGCCTTTCCAATAATAATGCTCCAAATTTATTTTATTCAAAAAGATTTCTGAATTATAAAGTCTGTAGTTTTGTTTCAATGTTTAAGCTTGTTGAGGACTGGCCTTTGCAGATTGCCATCGCAAAAAACTATCCGCTGGAAAAATTTTCTCTTGTAAAAAAAGTCTTGGTTTATTACCGTCGTACTAGTGGATCAATATTTATTATTGCAAATAATATATTTCTTGATGATAAAAGCAGGATTTTTCGTTGGCTAATCGAGGATGAAAAGTCTATTTTGAGAAAAATTATATTAAAAAATAGGTTATTTTGTCTTTTGGTGAAGAATAACTTCTATAGGCGCATTTTAAATATTTCGCTTTATTTTTATGTTTTAAAATTTATTCTGAATATTTTTAAAATAAAAACAGAGATGGCTACGTTTGATTCGAAATTAGATGAACATAAGAAGCATTATCAGTCAATAAATTATTTGTCGAAAAAATTTATTGATGAAAATTATCGCACAGATAATGATGCTCGCTGAGGGAATAAATTGATGGATCGGCATAAAAAATGCTATGTATTCTGCTATAGAGATATATTTATTTTGGTTGCTGTATCTTTATATTGTTTACATTTATTGCGCAATATTTCGCAAATATTTGCAGTTATGGCTCCTTTATTTTCTTTGTGCGGTGCATTTTTATTTTTTTCGCCGAATAAGAGATTGGATCGTAGTGGATTTGTAATTTTATTGTTTTTTTTGGTATCTTCTATATTGCCTGTTGCATATTCTATTTTTTGGTTTCCTGACGAAAATTATCAATTGCCGCTCGTTAGATTTTTTTATGTTTTGCCATTTTTTATTTTTTGTTTGTTTGTTGTTGATAATAAAAAAAGTGTTTGTTTAGTTCTTAAAGTTTACAGCTTTTACATTGCGCTGGCCTCAATAACATTGTTTTATCAAACAGTGTGGGGGCCGATATCTTGGTTTGCAGATGCTTCGGAGAGAGAGGGTTTGGTCAGATTCTCGTCCTTAGTTGGTAGCCTAACCGCGTTCGGTATTTTTTCGATATTTGCTCTTCCCATAATATTTTTAATTTTTGAAAACCTTTGGTTGAAGATCGTACTGAGCCTTTTGGTGATTGGTGGAGGGTTGATCTCCTTACAAAAAGCGGCGATTGTTAATTTTATTATTATCACTCTTCTTATATTCTTTTTTGAAAATAAAAAAATAAAGATAAATATATTAATTTCATTGTTAGTGGTGGCGCTAATTTTACTAGCTTCCTATTTCTTTAATTTGAATTATATTGTTGCTACTGTTGATAATATTTTAAGAATTCGCGAAGGTGCAGGACAATCCGATGTTGCTGTTTTTCAAAGCTTGTTAGATAGGTTATGGGGGCTACCTTCCGTTTTATTCTCAGCTTATGGAGAAAGTGGACTGCTGTTAGGAGTCGGACTGGTTGGCGGTTCTGGTACCTTCGGCTTTTCTGATTATCCTATGAGTCATAATGGTTTTTTTGATTTGTTATTCCTCGGCGGACTACCGTACTTTCTTACATTTTGTTTGATAATTTCATTTGTATTTTTCCGAATCTTAACTTCTTGGAAAATAGTTGAAAAATCGGAAGATTTAAAATTTTTAAAATTGTCTTTATATATATTAATTTTATTTATTTTGAATTTTGCGTTTGCGGGCGCTCTGTATTATCAACCTTATGGTGGGGTGGTGTTCTATTCGCTGGTTACATATTTTTGTTTGCATGTTAATGAAATAAGAAATGGGACGGTTTAAAAATATGACGTTTAAAAACAGAGTGCTATTAATTACAGGGGGCACTGGGTCTTTCGGTAATGCCGTACTAAGGCGATTTTTACAAAGCGATATCCGAGAAATCCGCATTTTCAGCCGCGATGAAAAAAAGCAGGACGATATGCGCAAGCGATATGCGAATGACAAGCTGAAGTTCTATATCGGAGATGTACGGGATTATCAAAGCGTGTTGAATGCAACACGAGGTGTGGATTACATTTTTCACGCTGCCGCCTTGAAGCAGGTGCCCTCCTGCGAATTCCATCCGATGGAAGCCGTAAAGACCAACGTGATCGGTACCGAGAATGTACTCGAGGCTGCGCTTCAGAATCAGGTTAAGCGCGTGGTCTGTCTGAGCACAGACAAAGCTGTATATCCAATCAATGCGATGGGGATCTCCAAGGCAATGATGGAGAAGGTGATGGTCGCCAAATCGCGCAACGTGGATGAGAAGAAGACCGTCATCTGTGGCACGCGCTATGGCAACGTCATGGCTTCCCGCGGTTCGGTCATTCCTTTGTTTATTGACCAGATTCGTGCTGGCAAGGCACTTACTTTGACAGACCCCAACATGACGCGCTTCATGATGACCTTGGCCGATGCGGTTGATTTGGTGTTGTATGCCTTTGAGCATGGGAAGAATGGTGACCTGTTCGTACAAAAGGCACCGGCTGCTACAGTAGATGTGCTGGCACGGACATTGACCCAACTAGTCGGCAAACCGGATCATCCTATCCAGGTCATTGGTACGCGTCATGGAGAAAAGCTTTACGAGGCGCTTCTTAGCCGGGAAGAGATGGCATGTGCCGAGGACCGCGGTGATTACTTCCGGATCCCTCCGGATTTGCGAGATCTCAACTACGCCAAGTTTGTCGAAGAAGGTGAGACGAAAATTTCCCGCTCGGAAGACTATAACTCCCACAATACCGAAAGGCTTGATGTCGAAGGTATGAAACGATTGCTGCTCAAACTGGACTTCATGCAAGCCATTCAGCGCGGCGAACATGCTACGGCCGAGGAATAGTCGATGAAGGTATTGATTACCGGGGCAAATGGTTTTGTCGGACAGAATTTCATTGCTCATTTGAGCGAACGTAGCGACGTGGAAGTGCTGCGCTTTACCCGGGGGGACTCCCTGCAATCTTTGCAGGATACCGTCTCACAGGCAGACTGGATTTTTCATTTGGCAGGCGTCAATCGTCCGCAGGATCCTGAGGAATTCAAGGCCGGCAATACAGACTTGACGCGTGCGTTATGCGACACCTTGCGCTTGACAGGACGGCGGGTGCCGATTGTGTACACATCGTCCATCCAGGCCGAGCAGGACAACCCTTATGGCCGCAGCAAACGTGCGGCGGAGGATGCGCTTCTTGAGTTTTCGGCGGAGCAAAGTTCGTCTGTTCATTTGTTCAGATTGCCCAATGTGTTTGGCAAATGGGCGCGCCCGAATTACAACTCTGCCGTGGCAACGTTCTGTCACAACATTGCACGCGATTTGCCCATTCAGATCAATAACCCAGACGCAGAAATTAATCTGGTTTATATCGATGATGTCATAAACTGTTTTATCAAACTAATGGATGGTGCTGTACCCGATGCTCCCTTTATGGAAGTACAGCCTCAGTACCGCATTACAGTCGGGAACCTTGCCGAGCAGTTGCATGCTTTCCGTGACAGTCGCAAATCGTTGATCACCGAGTCGGTTGGCACAGGGCTGGTTCGCGCCTTGTATTCCACTTATCTCAGTTATGTTCCTCCCGAGCGTTTTACTTACGAGGTGCCGAAGTTCGGTGATCCGAGAGGGGTGTTTGTCGAGATGCTCAAGACCAGGGATTCCGGGCAGTTCTCTTTCTTTACTGCGCACCCTGGGATTACGCGCGGTGGTCATTACCATCATTCCAAGACGGAAAAATTCTTGGTGATCAAAGGGAATGCATGCTTCCGCTTTCGCCATATCGTGACGGGGGAGTTCCACGAACTTTTCACCACAGGGGATAAGCCCGAGATTGTGGAGACGGTTCCTGGCTGGACGCACGACATCACAAATGTCGGTGAGGAAGAAATGATTGTCATGCTCTGGGCCAACGAGATATTTGATCGTGCTCATCCCGATACCTATGCACGGCCGGTAGGCACGGCACCATAGAAGTAAAAGAGATATCAATGAACAAACTCAAGGTAGTGACGGTGGTTGGCACGCGGCCGGAAATCATTCGGCTCTCGCGCGTGATGGCCAAGCTGGATGAGTACTGCGATCATGTATTGGTGCATACAGGGCAGAACTATGATTACGAGTTGAATGAGATTTTCTTTCATGATCTGGGTATTCGTCGCCCCGACCATTTTCTCAATGCCGCCGGCGCTACCGGTGCGGAGACAATTGGCAATGTGATCATTGCAGTAGATCGTGTGTTGGCCGAGGTGCAGCCGGAGGCTGTGCTGGTATTGGGTGATACCAATAGTTGCATGGCAGTGATTCCGGCCAAGCGGCGCAAAATCCCTACCTTCCACATGGAGGCGGGTAACCGATGCTTTGACATGCGCGTGCCGGAGGAGATCAATCGTCGTATTGTCGATCACACTGCGGATATCAACCTGACCTACAGCACCATCGCTCGCGACTACCTGTTGCGTGAAGGATTGTCGCCGGACATGGTTATCAAGACAGGTAGTCCGATGTTTGAGGTACTCAATCACTATCGTGACGGTATTGATGCCTCTGACGTGTTGACCCGTTTGGAACTGACAGAGCGGAAATTCTTTGTGGTTAGCGCACATCGAGAAGAGAACATCGATTCCGATCAAAATTTCCTCAAGCTGGTGGGCATTCTCAATAATTTGGCCGCGCATTACGATTATCCCGTCATCGTATCTACACATCCGCGTACGCAGAAAAGAGTCGATGCCATGGGCGTAACCTTTCATCCGCTCGTGCGTCTGCTCAAGCCACTCGGCTTCAAGGATTACAACAAGTTGCAGCTCACCGCTAAAGCCGTTTTGTCAGATAGTGGGACGATCAATGAAGAGTCGTCGATTCTCAACTTCCCTGCGCTGAATATTCGCGAGGCACACGAGCGCCCGGAAGGCATGGAAGAGGCGGCGGTAATGATGGTCGGCCTAGAAGTTGAGCGTGTGCTACAGGGTTTGCAAGTGCTGGAAAATCAGAGTCGTGGCGCTGACCGCAGCCTGCGTTTGGTGGCTGATTACAGCATGCCGAATGTTGCAGATAAGGTGGTACGGATCATCCACAGTTATCGGGATTATGTGATGCGCGTTGTTTGGAAAAAATATTAATGCGGTTGTTATTCATTAGCCAGTTGTTTGACCCGGAGTATTCTATTAAAGGGCTCGGGTTTTTGAACGAACTCAAGGATAACGGGACCGAAATTGATGTCATCACTACCTTTCCTAATTACCCGACGGGGAAGGTGTTTGATGGCTTCAAGGTGAAGCCGTGGCAGGTTGAGTATAAGAGTGGCATTCGTATCATTCGCGTTTATTCTTATATCTCGCACTCAAAGTCGAAAATTCTCAGGGCGCTGACTTACCTGTCATTCATGGTATCAGCGTTTTTGGCCTGTATCTTTGTGAAAAAGCCGGATGTCATTTATGCTTACCATCCTCAACTGACAACCGGCTTTATCGCGGTGTTTTTCAAGTGGTTCAGGAGGGTTCCGTTTATTACTGACGTCCAGGATCTATGGCCCGATGCATTGGCTGCGACTGGTCTGCAGCCTGATGGACGACTGTATGGCTTGCTTGGCGGTCTTTGTCGCTTAGTCTACCGGCAGGCGGCTCACATAGTGGTTTTGTCGGTGGGTTACAGGGCGGCACTGATTGAGCGGGGGATACCTGCCAATAAAATTTCGGTTGTTTATAATTGGCATGCAGACGAAGCTCCATTAACTCAGTCTCCAGAGGGGCGTTTGTTGCCAGTCGGTTACAAATATACGTTTGTGTATGCAGGTAATCTTGGCTCGGCCCAGGCATTACTGTCGGCTATTGATGCGTTCGCTCAACTAAAAGATGAATCAGTCAGTTTTGTTTTGATTGGTGCCGGTGTTGAGAAAGATGACCTTGAGCGGTATGCGCGATCAATCTCTGCTGATAATATTTTTTTTCTTGGTTATATTCCTTCCCAAGAGATTAAGGCCTATCTGGCTGAAGCTGATGTCCTATTCGTACATCTACGGGACGAAGATCTCTTTAAGATAACTATCCCTTCAAAAATCCAAGCTTACTTGAGTAGTGGAAAACCAATATTGATGGCAGTAGGTGGTGAGTCGAATCAAATTGTCCTTGACGCCGGTGCGGGCGAAGTTGCGTTGCCGGGAGATCCGGAAAGTCTTGCCAGGGCAGCACGGCGTTTGTTGCTAAAGAAAGGGCAATGGCCTGATATGGGAGCTAATGGGCGAGCTTTTTATAATAGAGTCATGGCGCGCTCTATAGGCGTTGAAAAAATTAGATGCATCTTGGCGGCAATTGATCGCTAGGCACGCAGTCATATAAGGGTAGGTAATGAATTTTAGAAAGGCGATAGCAGCCGATATTGATGCAGTGGCAAGGATACACATCCAGGCATTTTCGGGATTCTTCCTTACCAAGTTGGGATATGGATTTCTGTGTGAGCTCTATAAAGGTTTTTTATCTCACCCGGCAGGTGTATTTATTGTGGGGGAGGCAGATGATGGACGGCTGATCGGGTTTGCTGCTGGCACACTCGCCCCCGAGCAGTTTTTCTACGACTTGCGAAAAAAACGTGCGAAGCACTTCCTGATTCATGCAGTACCAGCGTTGCTGAAAAATCCTTCGCTGGTTTTGACAAAGCTGTATTCGGCAGTGTTTTATCGGGGCGACAAGCCGTCTGACCTTGAGGGGGGGGCCCTGCTGAGCAGCATCGGGGTTTTGCCAGATGTGCTGGGTAAGGCGATTGGGTCACAGCTATTGTCTAGGTTTGAGGGTGAAGTCTTTTCCAGAGGAGCCCCTTTTGTTTATTTGACCACTGATGAAGTTGGGAATGAACGGGTGAATGCCTTTTATGCTCGTAATGGTTATGTGGTTGAGTCACGGTTTATGCAGGGTGGAAAACGTTCCATGCTGCGATATTTAAAAAAGTCTAAGTGTGGGGCGGGAGTTTTTAATGAGTGATGAGTCCGTAAATTTCGATTTTCTTCCATTTGCACTGCCCGAGATTGGAGAGGAAGAAATCGCTGAGGTTGTGAGTGCGCTGCGTTCTGGCTGGGTAACAACCGGCCCCAAGACGCGTCAGTTTGAGCAGGATTTCACGGCATTCCTTGGTGGTGAGGTTGAGAGTATTGCCGTCAATTCTGCAACCGCAGGTCTTCATCTTGCGCTGGAGGCGATTGGTATCGGGCCGGGTGATGAGGTTATTCTGCCAACGTATACCTTTACGGCAACAGCAGAGGTGGTGCGTTATTTGGGGGCGACGCCGGTAATGGTGGATGTGCTTGAAGGCACCTTCAATATTGACCCTGCAGCGATTGAGGCGGCGATCACTGCGCACACAAAGGCAATCATACCTGTGCATTTCGCTGGGTTGAGTTGTGATATGGATGCATTGTTGGTCTTGGCCAAACGTCATGATCTGCGCGTTGTTGAAGATGCCGCTCACGCACTACCAACTACCTGGAAGGGGCGCAAGATTGGCACTCTCGATTCTGATGTCACGGTGTTCAGTTTTTACGCGAACAAGACTATGACTACTGGCGAGGGCGGCATGGTAGTGACAAAGTGCCCAGAGATTGCCAAGCGTTGCCGTGTCATGCGTTTGCACGGCATCAGTCGTGATGCATTCGACCGTTATGTTTCCAAAACGCCGGCATGGTTCTATGAAGTTGTGGCGCCTGGCTTTAAGTACAATCTGAGTGATCCTGCTGCTGCAATTGGAATTCACCAATTACGTAAATTGGCTGGATTTCAGGAGAAGAGGGAGAAGATGGCGTTGTTTTACAACGAGAAGTTGAAGAACTTGCCCCTTGTTCTTCCTCAAAACTCGATCGGGAGCGATATGCATGCCCGGCATCTCTATCCAGTTCGTATTTTGCCCGAGGCTGGTATTAGTCGCGATACGTTTATCGTGAAAATGTCTGAGTTGGGAATTGGCTGTTCAGTACACTTCATTCCCCTGCACTTGCATCCATATTGGAAAGATAGCTGTGGCTTATTAGCAGAGCGTTTCCCTGTTGCGCAGAAGCTGTTTGAGCAGGAAGTGACCTTGCCACTCTATACGCGCTTGACAGAAGCTGATCTTGTTCGTGTGGTCGACGCTGTGCAAAAGGTACTGCAGAGTGCTTAAGCGCACCTTCGATGTCTTGAGCGCGTTAGCAGGTCTTTTGATCTTGCTGCCTATTTTTTTGCTGTTGGCCGCATGGGTCAAGATGGATTCCCCGGGCCCTATTTTTTTCCGGCAGATCCGGGTGGGACGCTATGGAGCGCCTTTCCGCATCCACAAATTTCGCACCATGTCTGTTAATGCTGAACAAGCCGGCCGTCTGACGGTTGGTGCCGATAACCGCATTACCCGCCCGGGACATTTCCTTCGTAAATATAAGCTCGATGAGCTACCTCAGTTGATTGATGTGTTGCTGGCTGACATGAGCTTGGTGGGGCCACGTCCAGAGGTGCAGGAGTTTATCGATTGCTATCCGGTTGACGTTCGGGAAAAAGTGTTGTCCGTACGACCAGGAATCACTGATCGTGCATCAATCGAGATGGTCGATGAAAATGATTTACTGGCTGCGTATGAAAATCCACGGCAGGCGTACGTCGATGTGATCTTGCCGATAAAGCAAAAGTTTTACTTGGACTATGTGGATCAGCAATGTTTTTCAACTGATATCAAGATTATTTTTGCCACGATTAAGAAAATTATCGTGCGTTAGTTTTTATTGCTGGTTGGCTTTATTGCGTTTATTAAAACGGAAGTCGTTGGTCGTGGATTTTCTAGCAGTTGATGGATGATCGAGATCTGGTCACACGGGATTAATTAGCGGATATATCTGGGACTGCGCCGCAGTTGATGTGGAGTTGGCTGATTTTATTGGGTGTATTTGTGTGGACGCTTTTTTACGCTGTTGTGGTGTATGAGGCTCATCGTAGTCATTCCTACCAATATGCATCCAGGCAATATGGGCACTTCCGTGTGACGATTGCAGTTGGACTTCGTTGTTGCCAATTGCTGTCATGGTGAGATTGAATTTTCTGAGCGATATGTTTGGTTTGTTGATCGTTTATCTACCTCTTACGTTGCTGGTCATTAAATTCAATCGGGGCAGCGCGAGTAGCCTCCTTATCAATATTTACTAAATTAAATTCAAACATGAGCAATCCGCATATGTATCAAAATGCAGGTCAGGACATTGAAATTTCTCTTTCAGAGTTAGCGGCTATCGTGTGGAAGGGGCGATGGATTATTTTGGTTATTACCGTTTTGACTGGCGTTTTGGCCGTGACGGGTGTCATGTTCAATGCCAAATACAAGAGTGAGGGATTTTTCCAGTTTGGAGGAACGATTCCGATTAAAGAAGAAAAAAGTGAGGACGGTATAGGGATTGCTTTGGCAGATTACAAGCGTTTGGCTTCGTCAATTCCAACTTTGGGACGCTTTGGGGATTATGTAAAGGACCAAAAACTGGAGTCTGCCTCTGGCGTGGAAGATCTTCGTAAAGAATTTTTGTCGCGCGACGGAATCGGGAAATTGGTGCAGCCCGTTTACACTTTTACCCAACTGGACGCCAAGCAATTGATGGCACCAACCGATAACAAAAATGACGTGATCGGATTGCAGATTAGCGCTAGTCATTCCATTCCTGAAGTGGCACAGGCAATGGCAAGGATCCTGGGACATTACGCAATGGATAGCATCATCTATTCGATTTATTCCGATTCACTACTGTCCAAAAATAGTGAGCTTGCAGCGAAGCTCACCAAGTTCGATAACGACATTATTCAAGGTACTGAAAAGCTGGAGGAATACCTGCGCAAAAGTCATGACCTTAAGAAAATTATTGCTGAAAACCCGGCGACTGCGGAAGTGAAAGGGCAACAAGTTGTTTCAGTGACTAGCGATAATGTTCGTTACCTTTCACCATCCATACAACTGATGTCAACCGAGGTCCAGATTTCCGAGATGCAGGAACGTATTCGGCAAGTTATAAGAGAGAAACAGCAGGTTCTTTTGTTCGCAGAATACTATGCCGAGGCAAAGAAGATTCTGGGCAGTACCAAGTCTGGTGAAACTCTGGTTCGCGGGATGCAGTCTGTACGAGACAAGGTATTTGCAGGGAAGAATTTGCAGGACGACATTGTGAAAGAAGTTTACAACCGTATCACGATCGATAATCAGACTGCTACCAATGTATATCTGGAGAACAGTCGATTTGTCGCAGGGCCGACCTTGCCGTCGAATTCATCTGCGCGTCCAGGGCTTGCTGCCGTGGCGGGTCTTTTAGCGGGATTTTTACTGTCCCTCATTTTTGTATTTGGACGAAATTGGTTACTGGAACGAAAAATGAAATCTTCGTTTGTTCCTCTTTATTGAAAATTGAAAAGTAAGAAATAAATGGCCTCTTTCTTGAGCTTGCCGCGAATATACAAACAAGTCCTGGCCGGTACTGCGGATCTGTTTCTATTGCCGTTGACTTTTTACCTCGCCGTATTGTTGCGTTATGACACCACCACTGTGCAGCTTTTTGGGATGTATAAGTGGATGATTATTGCTGCCCCACTTACCTCCATTCCCATCTTTATTCGTTTGGGACTCTATCGGGCGGTAATTCGTTTTATTGATCAAAAGATTGTCTATGTCGTGGTATTGGGGGTAACGATCTCAGTACTTGCCATGGCTGCGCTTGCGACTTTCACGCATAGCGTGTCGTTATCTCGAGGCGTTTTCGGTATCTACTGGATAGGGGCCATTTTGTATGTGGTCGCCAGTCGTTTTTTTGCCCGGGGTTATCTGCTGGCTTTGAACGACAGGAGCGGTGCGATTCGCGTGGCAATCTATGGGGCTGGGCATTCCGGCATGCAGTTGGCCAGCGCATTGCGATCCGGCAGCGAGTATCTGCCCGTTGCCCTGATTGACGACAAAAAGGAATTGCAGGGCGCAACGATTGCCGGGGTGAGGGTGTGGGGCCCTGCGGCTTTGCCGCACTTGGTTGAAGAGAAGCATATCAAGGAAATATTGCTGGCTATGCCCTCACTGGACAAACAGGAGCAGAAGCGAATTCTTGAGAGACTGGAGCCGCTCAAGTTAAAGATTAAAGTTACCCCGCCTATTGCCAGTCTGGTCAATGGTGAAGTCCGCTTGCAGGATATTCGAGGTATCGAGATCGAGGATTTGCTGGGCAGGGAGCCGGCAGTCCCTCATACGGATTTGATTGCAAGTTGTATCACCGGCAAAACTGTTCTGGTCACAGGCGCTGGCGGTTCGATCGGATCGGAACTTTGTCGGCAGATCATCCAGCATCAGCCGCGACGTTTACTGCTGCTGGAGATATCGGAATATTCCCTTTATGCGATTGAGCAGGAGCTGATCGGAATCAAGCAGAAGCTGGGTCTTCCAGTTTCGGTGTTGCCATTCCTGGGTTCTGTGCTGCAAGGGGATAAGTGCGAGAAGATCATGCGGACGTTTGCAGTGGATACGGTTTATCACGCAGCAGCGTACAAGCACGTGCCATTGGTGGAGCAAAATCCCATCCAGGGCGTGCGCAATAATGCCTTCGGTACGCTGGTAGTGGCACAGGCGGCCATCTCTGCTGGCGTTGGATGCTTTGTTCTAGTCTCGACAGACAAGGCAGTACGCCCCACCAATGTCATGGGCGTCACAAAAAGACTTGCCGAACTTGTGTTGCAGGCTTTTTCCAAAACGCAGAGCGGCACGCGTTTTTGCATGGTGCGATTTGGTAACGTTTTGGGGTCTTCCGGCTCTGTCGTACCGCTTTTCCGCAAGCAGATCATGGAAGGTGGCCCGATCACATTGACGCATCCAGAGATTACGCGTTACTTCATGACAATTCCCGAGGCTGCCCAGTTGGTGCTGCAGGCAGGTGCGATGGGTGAGGGGGGCGATGTCTTCGTTCTGGATATGGGTGAACCAGTCAAGATTATGGACCTCGCGGTCAAGATGATTCACCTGAGCGGCCTGGAAGTACGTGGAGAAGGACGCGGGGAAAAGGATTCCATCGAGATCGTTCATGTTGGATTGCGACCCGGTGAAAAGTTGTATGAGGAACTGCTGATTGGCAGCAATGTGGAGGGTACACGGCATCCACTGATCATGCGTGCTCAGGAAAAGGAGATTCCATGGAGCACCTTGCAAGGGTTGCTTCAGGATCTGGATGGTGCATGCAAGACATTTGATTATCCTCGCGTACGGACGCTTCTAATGGAGATGGTCGAAGAGTATTCACCGCAATGCGGTATTGAAGACTTCATTTGGCTGGAGTCGGAGAAAAAGACGCCTGTATTGAAGGGCGCCGCCATATTGGATCTGGAGTGTGAGCGTGTGTTGCGGTCGTATTGATTGAGGTCGGTTTATTGGTTTGCGGTTGTAGTTTGATGAAGATACGATTCTCGACAAGCTTTAAACGTTAATTCGAAGAAGCATTCATTGAATTTTGGATGTACCCGAAGGGGAGTTTAATTTTTGGTTCAAGGCAACGAGGATATTCCACTGAAGGGCTGAAGATTGCCATTTCCGTAGGGGTGGTTGGGGAAGTGGCATCAAGTTATTAATTAAGAATTAACCATGGAGGCAGAATGGAACTATCAAAATTATCACTGAGTGAATTGCGTATGTTGCAGGAAAAAATTGTTCAGGAGTTGCTTCAACGCGAGCAAGAGGAGATCGTCCAGGCGCGTGAACAAATTCTGGCGATCGCACAGAATATCGGTATTCCGTTGAAGGAGTTGATGGGGACGCACCGGATAGCAGCAAAAGGTCGCACCAAAAACAAAGTCGCCGTGCGGTATCGTCATCCTTCCGATGAAAACCTTCAATGGACCGGACGTGGAAGGCAACCGAAGTGGGTAAGCGAATGGGTATCTTCTGGCAAGACATTGGATACGCTTTTAGTCAAGGCCAAATAATTTGGTGACACAGACAATCTTTCTGTAAAGCTAACGCCAGGGTATTGAAAGTGACAGTCATCAAAATGGTGGGCATTTCTGCTGTCAAATTATGATGAAAAATTAAATATGAAGTTTTCGCAGTTGAACATACCTGATGTTCTATTAATTGAGCCCTCCGTACATAAAGACCATCGAGGCTTCTTTTTCGAAAGCTTTAATGAGAGTAAATTTTTTGAGTCGACGCAAGTTACTCCTAAATTTGTTCAAAATAATCATTCAAGATCTGTAAAAAACGCTTTGCACGGTTTGCATTATCAAATTAAACAGACACAGGCGAAGTTGGTGCGTGTTGTTGTTGGAGAAGTATTTGATGTCGCTGTAGATGTACGCAAAAGTTCTGCCACATTCGGCTGGTGGATTGGGGAGCGATTATCTGCCGAAAATAAGCGCCAACTGTGGATCCCGGAAGGCTTTGCGCATGGCTTTGTTGTTATCAGCGAGTCTGCCGAAGTTCTTTATCAGACAACCGATTATTGGGCACCTGAATTCGAACGGTGCATTGCATGGGATGACCCGACAATCGGTATCAACTGGCCAATCGATGCACCTCCTGTCTTGTCGGATAAGGACCGGCGGGGGAAGCAGCTGGCAGATGCCGAACTATTCGAATGAAAATCCTGCTGACCGGCAGCACGGGGCAAATCGGTTACGAACTGGCGCATGCACTTCGCGGGGTGGGCGACGTTGTTGCCGTTGATCGCCGGCAGATGGATCTGGGCAAGCTCGATCAGGTGCGCGATGTGATCCGTACAGTTCGGCCGCAGCTTATTGTCAATCCTGCCGCCTATACCGCTGTCGATCTGGCGGAGAGTGAGCCTGAACTGGCAATGCGCATCAACGCTCATGCACCGGCTGTGATGGCGGAGGAGGCGAAGAGGCTGGGCGCGGCGATGATTCACTATTCAAGCGATTACGTCTTTGACGGGAACAAGGCTGGCCCTTATACGGAAGAAGACTCGCCGAATCCGCAAAATGTATACGGCCGCAGCAAGCTGGCCGGCGAACAGGCGGTTCAAGCGGCAGGCATTCCCTGTTTTGTTTTTCGTACGAGCTGGGTTTATGGATTGCGTGGCAGGAATTTCCTGTTGACGGTAAAACGATTGGCGGAAGAGAGAAAAGAGCTGCGTATCGTTGCGGATCAAGTCGGCACGCCGACATGGTGCCGCACGATTGCCGAGGCCACGCAGCGCGTTGTCGCGCGCTTGCAAATGCATGTGGATGATATCGATGCGTGGACTGAATTATCGGGTCTGTACCATCTGACAGCGCAGGGGCAGACAAGCTGGCACGGATTTGCGCAGGAAATCGTTTTGCAATCGTCGCTGGAGAAAAAGCCGGTGGTAACGCCAATTGAAACAGCGGATTATCCCTCGCCCGCCAAACGGCCGAAAAATTCCGTACTCTCGTCCGGTCGCTTCATGCAAACGTTTGGCGACTTGCCTCATTGGCGCGAGGCATTGAAGCTTTGCCTGAGTTGAGTGGCGCGCCGCAGCATCAGTGAGGCGGTTGACTGAGCGGGCCGGTATGTTACCGGCCTTGTTCGTTATGTGGGGTGGAATCCGGTTCCTGTTGATTGCAGCGGCATCGTTTTCGGGAAAGACAGGTTCAATTTTTGTGGAAAAGTTATTCGTCATGACATTGATCGTTCGTTTCAAACATGTTTTTCTTCTTGCCGCGGCCACGATGCTGGCGGCTTGCTCGACCTTTTCTCCGAACAAGTCGGAACCGGTTGTGCCGGCAGTTGTGCAAGTACAACCAGTGCCGGCCGCACCAGTAAAAGTTGCATTGGTGCTGGGCGGCGGTGCCGCACGTGGTTTTGCGCATATCGGCGTCATCAAGGCGCTGGAGTCGCAAGGGATTGTGCCGGATATGGTGGTCGGCACCAGCGCGGGCAGCGTGGTGGGAGCACTTTATGCAGCGGGCAACAACGGCTTTGCCCTGCAAAAAATGGCGCTGAATATGGACGAGGCGGCGATCTCCGACTGGTCAGTACCCTTTTTCTCCAGTTCCAGCGGCGTATTGAAAGGGGATGCGCTGCAGAATTACGTCAATAAATCGGTAGGCAATATTTCGATCGAGAAAATGAAAATTCCGTTCGCTGCGGTGGCGACAGATTTGAATAGCGGTATGCCGGTCCTGTTCCGGCGCGGTAATACCGGTCTGGCAGTGCGGGCATCGTCCGCCGTTCCTGGTATTTTTCAACCGGTGAAAATCGGCAGCCATGTCTATGTGGATGGCGGCTTGGTCGCGCCGGTGCCGGTGCATTTCGCCAAGGAGATGGGCGCGGATTTCATCATCGCGGTGAATATATCGGTACAGCCGGAAGTACAGCTGGCATCCAGTTCGCTGGATGTGCTGTTGCAGACTTTTGCCATCATGGGGCAGAGCATCAATCGCCATGAGTTGAAGGAGGCGGACATCGTGATCCGTCCCGATCTGGGCATGATGAAGGGCGATGATTTCAACGGTCGCAATCGTGCCGTGCTGGCAGGCGAGCAAGCGGCAATGGCGGCCATGCCGGACATCAAGCGCAAACTGAAGGCAATGCAGGATCGGTAAAAGATGCTGCCTGCCGAAAGGTCGCGCCAATAAAAAAACCGCACATTCGTGCGGTTTTTATTTGTCTGGCGATGACTCAGCGGAGTTCCGGTTCGCTGATGCGGCGTGCACCGTTGAAGCGATTTTTCCAGTAACCGATGTCCATGCTCTCGATGCGTACTTCACCGCCCTTGGAAGGCGCATGGATGAATTTGTTATCGCCCAGATAAATGCCGACGTGGGAAAAACTGCGTTTCAGCGTGTTGTAGAAAACCAGATCGCCAGGCTGCAAATCCGCCTTGTCGACGTGTTCGCCGGTACGGCTGAGTTCCTTGGCCGTGCGGGGAAGATCCTTGCCCCACGCTTCCTTGAATATGAGATGCACCAGTCCGCTGCAGTCAAGACCGCTTTCCGGGGTGTTGCCGCCGTATTTGTAATGAATGCCGAGCATGCCCATGGCGCGCATGGCCAGTTCCGATGCGCGATCGGTCAGGGTATGCAGTCTGGAGATGGGGGTATCGGGTTCTGGTGGCGGTGCATCTGCACTCCAGGCCATGCCGGTCGCCATCAGACTGGCCGCAAAAAGAGCAGCACGCATGTATCGAGCAAGGAGTGAATTCTGTTGAGAAATTGTCATCAGATGCATTTTTCATTCATTTATGACTGAGGGAATGTATGTCAATCTGGAAGTGCTGTCAAAATTTATTCTCCGGCGTTATGCTGTGGCGATATTGAAAAGGTAACCTGCATGCGCATTGATTCACCCGGCGAACTCTCCCTGAAACCCCGTATTTTGATTGCCGACGACTCGCGGATTGTGCGCGCGACCCTGATCAAGCACATAGAAGGCATGTTCGAGTTCCGCGAAGCGCTGGATGGCGAACAGGCCTGGGAGGCGCTGCTGATCGATCCAAGCATCCGCGTGGTCATTTCCGATCTGACCATGCCGAAGCTCGATGGTTACGGGCTGCTGAAGCGCATTCGTTCTTCCAAAATCAATCGCATCCGCACGATGCCGGTAGTCGTGGTGTCGGGCAGTGACGAACAGGCCGAGCGCGAACGCGCCAAGGCAGCCGGTGCGACCGATCTGATCACCAAGGGCATTGGCACTGCGCAGCTTCTGTCGCGCCTGGATATCCTGTCGAAATTGGTCAGTACGCAAAACGAGTTCGAGCGCGGTTTGGAATCGCTGATGCGCAATCCCGACGGCACCGATCAGGTAGCGTTGCCCTTGCCGGAGGTCTGGGAAGCGCAGGCGGAAGGAATGCGTGCCGGCGCGGTGCGTCAGAACAGAAACTTCGTGATCCTGAACGCCTGCATCGGCTTGAAGCATGTCGGCCTGGACGGATATCCTTTACCGGCGCCGGTCAGCGTGGTCAATGCGATTGGTCAGTTGCTGCAAAGAACGGTCAGGCAGACCGATTGCGTTGCGCAAACGGGCGAGATTGAATTCACGATCGCGACCGGCAGCATTCATTTCGATTCTGCGCGCAATTTCGCGGAACGCGTTTGTCGCGCCATCGTGCATGCCAATCTGGGCGGTGAGGGCGAAATGGTTCTGATCGCGAGTTGCGGTGTCATGTCGATCACGGAATATGCGCGCGATGCAGTCGCCGTCGACGGCACAATGGAAGACATGCGCGACGTGGCGAAGCGGCGTGCATTGCTTGGTTTGCGAAACGGCATCACCGGTGTGATCGGTGCGCAGGAGGAAATCCTGTTGAGCCAGGGGCAAGTCTTGCCTGAGCTGACTCTTGATATATCCAGGGCGCCGGAGAGCCCGGCCGAACTGTCGATCGATCTGGCAACCCTGCTGAAATGGATCAAGGAGGGAAGGGAAGAACAGGTACTTGCCCATATCGGCAAGCTTTCCACCGAATTGCAGCCGTTGGTCGATCTGCTGTTGCGACAGCAACGATCGTGATGAAACCGTGGTCGCGCGTGAGTGACCGCGGGGATTGACTGTCGTACAATTCATTCTTCTTTTGACAGGAGGCACCATGCAAACAAAACAAATACTGACGCTGGAAGATGTAAAGAAAATCGCAGCGGCAGCGGAAACGGAAGCAACCATGCACAAATGGTGCGTCACGATTGCCATCGTCGATGATGGCGGTCATTTGCTGTGGCTGCAGCGGATGGACGGCGCTGCGCCGATCTCCTCCCATATCGCTCCGGCCAAGGCAAAGACCGCCGCGCTCGGGCGCCGCGAATCGAAAGTGTATGAAGACATCATCAACAATGGTCGCTTTTCGTTCATTACGGCGCCGACGCTGGAAGGCATGCTGGAGGGCGGCGTGCCAATCATGATCAACGGGCAATGTCTGGGCGCTGTCGGCGTTTCGGGTGTGAAATCGACCGAAGACGTGCAAATCGCCAAAGCCGGGATCATCGCGATCGGCGGCTGATGTTGTTTCACGTTTGATCTTCCTGCAGCGTTCCCGAGGCACCGGTTCCGGTTGCCAGTCGGGGGCGTTCTGCGCTATAATCTGGCGGTTTAGCTAATTTTATTCCGCCGTAGCGCATACCCATTTCCCATCGTCTAAATACGACCTGTACAACCCTCTGATCAAGCGAACAGCCTTGGTCAGGAAGCGCGCAAGCTGCGCGGGTTTCGACGGTCAATCTGGCGCAGCGCAACGGCGGTAACAACATCAGGAGTTACCCCTTGCCGCCATTCTTTTCTGGCCCTACCGTTCCGGCCATCCTAGCGCTCGCAGACGGGTCGATTTTCAAAGGTTTCTCAATCGGTGCGCCGGGTCATACGATCGGCGAAGTCGTGTTCAACACGTCGATGACCGGCTATCAGGAAATCCTCACCGATCCGAGCTACAGCAGCCAGATTGTTACTCTCACTTATCCGCACATCGGCAATACCGGCGTCAATGCCGAAGATGTCGAATCGACCAAAATACATGCGGCCGGTTTGATCATCAAGGATCTGCCGATTCTGGTATCCAACTTTCGCTCGACCCAAACGCTGTCCGATTATCTGAAATCGGAAAACGTCGTCGGCATCGCCGGTATCGATACACGCAAGCTGACCCGTATCTTGCGTGAAAAAGGTGCGCAGAGCGGCGCAATCCTCGCGGGTGAAGACGCCACGGCCGAAAAAGCAATGGCGCTTGCCAATACCTTTGGCGGTTTAGCCGGTCTGGATCTGGCGAAAGTGGTCTCGACCAAGGAATCGTATCCATGGAATGAAACCGAATGGAAACTGGGCAAGGGTTACGGCAAGCAGATCACGCCTAAACATCACGTTGTTGCTTTTGATTACGGTGTCAAATTCAATATCCTGCGCATGTTGGCGGAGCGTGGCTGCAAAGTCACTGTCCTGCCCGCGCAGGCAACCGCAGCCGAGGCATTGGCGCTGAATCCGGACGGTATCTTTCTCTCGAACGGTCCTGGCGATCCTGAACCATGCGACTACGCCATTGCAGCATCGAAAGAATTGATCGAGCGCGGCATTCCGACTTTCGGTATCTGTCTCGGTCACCAGATCATGGCGCTGGCATCCGGTGCCAAAACGCTGAAAATGAAATTCGGTCACCACGGTGCCAACCACCCGGTGCAGGATCTGGACAGCAAAAAAGTGCTGATTACGTCACAGAATCATGGTTTCGCGGTTGATGCGGCGACCTTGCCGGCCAACTGCCGCGTCACGCACGTTTCCTTGTTTGACGGTTCGCTGCAAGGTTTCGAGCGTACCGACAAGCCGGCGTTCTGCTTCCAGGGTCATCCTGAAGCATCGCCTGGCCCGCATGACATCGCCCCCTTGTTTGATCGCTTCGTGGCGATGATGGAGAAAAATAAAAATGCCTAAACGCAGCGACATTAAAAGCATTCTGATTATTGGCGCCGGCCCGATTGTGATCGGCCAGGCATGCGAATTCGATTATTCCGGCGCGCAAGCCTGCAAGGCATTGCGTGAAGAAGGCTATCGCGTCATTCTGGTCAACAGCAATCCGGCGACCATCATGACCGATCCCGAGATGGCCGACGTCACCTACATCGAGCCAATCACGTGGCAAGTCGTCGAACGCATCATCGACAAGGAACGTCCGGACGCAATCCTGCCAACCATGGGTGGCCAGACCGCGCTGAACTGTGCGCTCGATCTGCATCACCACGGCATCCTGACCAAATACAAATGCGAACTGATCGGTGCGTCGCCGGAAGCAATCGACAAGGCGGAAGATCGCTCGAAATTCAAGGATGCCATGACCAAGATCGGTCTTGGCTCTGCGCGCTCGGGCGTATCGCATACGCTGGAAGAATCGTGGGCGGTGCAAAAAGAACTAGGCTTCCCTTGCATCATCCGTCCTTCGTTCACGATGGGCGGCAGTGGCGGCGGTATTGCGTACAACGCGGAAGAATTCGAAGCGATCTGCAAACGCGGTCTGGAAGCATCGCCAACCAGCGAACTGCTGATCGAAGAATCGCTGATCGGCTGGAAAGAATTCGAGATGGAAGTCGTGCGCGACAAGGCCGACAACTGCATCATCGTCTGCTCGATCGAAAACCTGGATCCGATGGGCGTGCATACCGGCGACTCGATCACCGTCGCGCCGGCACAAACGCTGACCGACAAGGAATACCAGATCATGCGTAATGCATCGATCGCTGTTCTGCGTGAAATCGGCGTCGATACCGGTGGTTCCAACGTGCAGTTCTCGATCAATCCAGAAGACGGCCGCATGATCGTCATCGAGATGAATCCGCGCGTGTCGCGTTCATCCGCATTGGCATCGAAAGCAACCGGTTTTCCGATCGCGAAGATCGCAGCCAAGCTGGCAGTCGGTTTCACGCTCGATGAATTGCGTAATGAAATTACCGGCGGTGCCACGCCGGCATCGTTCGAGCCATCGATCGATTACGTCGTCACCAAGATTCCACGTTTTGCATTCGAAAAATTCCCGCAAGCCGACAGCCATCTGACGACGCAGATGAAATCGGTCGGCGAAGTGATGGCAATCGGCCGTACCTTCCAGGAATCTTTCCAGAAAGCCCTGCGCGGACTTGAAGTCGGCGTCGATGGCATGAACGAAAAAACCACCGATCGCGAAACGATTGAAGAAGAGCTCGGTGAGCCGGGACCGGAACGTATCTGGTACGTCGGCGATGCATTCGCCCAAGGCTTCTCGCTGGAAGAAGTGCATGGCTTGACGCACATCGATCCGTGGTTCCTCGCGCAGATCAAGGAAATCGTCGACATCGAACTGTGGCTCGAAACGCAAGCCTTGAGCGCAATCGACAAAGATACGCTATTCAAGCTGAAGCAAAAAGGTTTCGCTGATCGCCGTTTGGCCAAGTTGTTGAAAACGACCGACAAGGCTGTGCGCGAGCAACGTCACGCGATGAATATTCGTCCGGTCTACAAACGTGTCGATACTTGCGCCGGTGAATTCGCAACGAACACTGCGTACATGTATTCGACGTATGAAGAAGAGTGCGAATCGCAACCGACCAACAAGAAAAAAATCATGGTACTCGGTGGCGGCCCTAACCGTATCGGCCAGGGTATCGAATTCGATTATTGCTGCGTGCATGCTGCACTGGCGATGCGCGAAGACGGTTACGAAACCATTATGGTCAACTGCAATCCAGAAACGGTTTCAACTGACTACGACACATCCGATCGTCTGTACTTCGAACCGTTGACACTGGAAGACGTGCTCGAAATCGTCGCACTGGAAAAACCATATGGCGTCATCGTGCAATACGGTGGTCAAACGCCGTTGAAGCTCGCGCTCGATCTGGAAGCCAATGGTGTGCCGATCGTCGGTACTTCGCCGGACATGATCGACGCGGCGGAAGATCGCGAACGTTTCCAGAAATTGCTGCAAGACCTGAAGTTGCGTCAGCCGCCAAATCGCACTGCACGTACTGAAGAAGATGCATTGCGCCTGGCGCAGGAAATCGGTTACCCGCTGGTCGTCCGTCCGTCGTATGTTCTCGGTGGCCGCGCAATGGAAATCGTGCATGAGCAACGCGATCTCGAGCGCTACATGCGCGAAGCGGTCAAGGTTTCGCACGATTCGCCGGTCCTGCTCGATCGTTTCCTGAATGATGCGATTGAAGTCGACGTCGATTGTTTGTCCGATGGCGTGCGTACCTTCATCGGCGGCGTGATGGAACACATCGAACAAGCCGGCGTGCACTCGGGCGATTCGGCCTGCTCGTTGCCGCCTTATTCGTTGTCGCAAGAAACGATCGATGAGCTGAAACGCCAAACCTCGCTGATGGCAAAAGGCTTGAACGTGATTGGCCTGATGAACGTACAGTTTGCGATTCAGCAGCAGGAGATCGACGGCAAGTTGCAAGATGTCGTGTTCGTGCTGGAAGTCAATCCACGCGCATCGCGTACCGTGCCGTTCGTGTCGAAAGCAACCGGTCTGCAACTGGCCAAGATTGCGGCGCGTTGCATGGTCGGTCAATCGCTGGACAGCCAGGGCATCTTCAACGAGGTCGTGCCGAAATACTTCAGCGTCAAGGAAGCCGTGTTCCCGTTCGTCAAGTTCCCGGGCGTCGATACGATTCTCGGCCCCGAGATGAAATCGACCGGTGAAGTGATGGGCGTTGGCAAAACCTTTGGTGAAGCTTTCGTCAAATCGCAACTTGGCGCCAGCATCAAGTTGCCGCGTTCCGGCAAGGTGTTCCTGAGCGTCAAGGGTGGCGACAAGCCGCGCGCGGTTCAGGTGGCGAAAGATCTGGTCGAAATCGGTTTCTCGGTTGTTGCAACCAAGGGTACCGCCGCCGCAATCAGTGCGGCCGGCATCGAAGTTCAATCAGTCAACAAAGTGGCCGAAGGTCGTCCGCACATTGTCGACATGATCAAGAACAACGAGATCGCCCTGGTCATCAACACCGTGGAAGAGAAGCGTAGCGCGATTGTCGATTCCCGCACGATCCGTACGTCGGCACTGGCCGCGCGTGTGACGACTTACACGACGATCGCCGGTGCAGAAGCTGCAGTGGAAGGCATGGCCCATCTGGACGAGTTGCACGTCTACGATTTACAAGGCCTGCATAAAACTTTACACTAAGCCCAGAGTCAAACTTTAACCACAGAGCTCACAGAAGGTGCCGGAATCCGGTGCCGTTTGTGGCCTCTGTGGTTTTCCACTTTTAAAGATATAAGCCATGACCACACCTATCACTCCGTATGGCGCAAACCTCATGAAAGAGGAATTGCATCGTCTGAAAACAAAAGATCGTCCATGCGGTCATCAATGCGATTTCCGAAGCGCGTGCGCAAGGTGATCTGTCGGAAAATGCAGATTACGATGCAGCCAAGGAAAGACAAAGTTTCATCGAAGGCCGCATCGCCGATCTGGAAGGCAAGCTCGGCACTTCGCAGGTGATTGATCCAAAGACACTGGAAGCCGATGGTCGCATTGTTTTTGCTGCCACCGTGGATCTGGAAGATCTGGAATCGGGCGAAAAAGTGACGTATCAAATCGTCGGCATCGATGAGGCGGACTTGAAGGAAAAGAAAGTATCGATCACGTCGCCGATTGCGCGCGCGATGATCGGTAAATCCGAGGGCGATGTGGTTGCGGTGGAAGCGCCGTCGGGCATCCGCGAATACGAAGTTCTGCAAGTGCGGTACATCTGATGCTGCCGCGCGCGCGATTGTTGATTGCGACGTTTTGGGTCGGCGTATTGTGGACGGTGGGATTCGTCGTTGCCCCGACCTTGTTTTCGTCATTAACCGATCGCGCGTTGGCCGGAACGATCGCTGGCAGCCTGTTTCGCGTGGTGGCGTGGCTGTCGTTGTTCTGCGCGGTAGCGCTGGCAGCTTTGCTGTTCCAGGCAGCGCGCAGCGAGAATCTCAAGCCACCGCGAACCTTGCTTTATTTGATTGCCGGAATGGTGATCTGCACATTGGTGGGCTATTTCGGCCTGCAGCCGTATATGGCGGCATTACGTGAAGTGCTGCATGGAACTGCCGACGCATCGCAACTTGTCGATGCGAAAAAACAGTTCGGCTTGCTGCATGCCGCTTCGACCGGAATCTATATTGTGCAGAGCCTGTTGGGCGCTGCACTGATTCTCAAGATTCGTTGAGGCGAAAGTGCGAGAAGTACGAGAAGCGGGCGCTTAGCGTCCCAGTTGAGATTTCTTGGTGCTGCTTTGGCGCGGCTTTGCACGTTTGATGTTGCCGCCTTGGGTAACGCGCTCATTTCCCTTGACCATAACCTTTGTCACCGACGGACGTTTGGTGCCGCTTGGGCTTGGCTTGACGATGGTCACTTCACGCATGCCTTTGCCGCGTGTTTCACTGCGTGCAACGGGTGCATCTTTTTTCGGGCGATACACAACCAGCAATTTGCCGATGTGTTGCACCGGCGCTGCATCGAGTTGTTCGCAAATCGTGTCGTAAATCGCCACGCGCGCTTCGCGATCGTCGCCGAACACACGGATTTTGATCAAGCCGTGTGAATCGAGGCTGTTATTGATTTCCTTGATGACGCCGGGTTTCAAGCCATCTTCACTGATGATGACGACTGGACTGAGAGCGTGGGCTTCGGCACGCAGGGTACTGCGCTCGGCCGGTGTAAGTTTCAACATAATGTACTGAGTGTGGCGGGAGAATCAGTCCGGCGCGCAAGGCGACCCCGACAAATTTTGTCCCACATATTTAAAACAAGTATTCTACGCGAATGGCAAAGAAGAAATTAAACAAAAACTGGCTGCATGATCATATTAACGACCCGTATGTGAAACTGGCGCAGAAAGAAGGCTACCGCGCTCGCGCGGTCTACAAGCTGAAGGAAATCGATGAAGATGAAAAGCTGATCAAGCCGGGGCAGATCATTGTCGATCTCGGCTCCACGCCGGGCAGCTGGTCGCAATATGCGCGCAACAAGCTGTCGGGAAGCACCGGCGGCGGGATCAACGGCACCATCATCGGTCTGGACATGCTGCCGATGGAGCCGATCGCCGATGTGCATTTCATCCTCGGCGATTTTCGCGAACAGGACATTCTGGATCAGCTGGAAAAGGTGCTGAATGGGCGAAAAGTTGACCTGGTGTTATCGGATATGGCGCCCAATCTGTCCGGTATTGCGGTTGCGGATGCCGCTCGCGTGCAGGATATTGTCGATCTGGCAGTGGAATTTGCGCAGAATCACATGAAGCCGTCGGGCTCATTGCTGGTAAAGTGCTTTAACGGTTCTGGCTACAATTACCTTGTGGAAAAATTCAGGCAGGAATTCAAAACGGTTACCCAGAAAAAGCCGAAAGCCAGCCGGGATAAATCCTCCGAGATATTTTTGCTCGGAAAAACGCTGAAAAATCCGCTTTAAGACGGTTGCGCCCTTGTTTTCACGGGTTTTAGCCTCATACCGGATACTGCAAGTCTTGGTGTTTACGAGTAGAATCAAGTCTACATTTCCAAGTAAAAAAGGCGCGTTCGCGTCCAAGGAGTCTTAGTGAACAACATGTTTTCCAAGGCCGCCATATGGGTGGTCATCGGGATGGTTCTTTTCACCGTGTTCAAGCAGTTCGATGGACGTACTGCGGCTGGTGCGGCGACTGCGATTCCGTATTCCGATTTCCTGGACGAAGTCAAATCCAAGCAGATCAAGGAAGCGACGATTGAAGATCGCGTCATTGTCGCAACTACGATCGATGGCAAGAAAATCAAATCGGCGATTACGTATCTGGATCGCGGTTTGATTGGTGACCTGGTGAACAACGGCGTGAAGTTCGACGTCAAGCAGCCTGAAGAACAATCGTTCCTGTCGCAAATCTTCATTTCCTGGTTCCCGATGCTGTTGCTGATCGGTGTGTGGGTATTCTTCATGCGCCAGATGCAGGGCGGCGGCAAGGGTGGAGCATTTTCGTTCGGGAAGTCCAAGGCGCGCATGCTGGATGAAACGCAGAATGCCGTGACGTTTGCCGACGTCGCAGGCTGCGACGAGGCAAAAGAAGAAGTCACCGAACTGGTTGAGTTCCTGCGTGATCCAACCCGCTTCCAGAAACTGGGCGGCCGGATTCCGCGTGGCGTGCTGATGGTTGGTCCTCCGGGTACCGGTAAAACCTTGTTGGCGCGTGCCATCGCCGGCGAAGCCAAAGTCCCGTTCTTCACGATCTCCGGTTCGGATTTCGTTGAAATGTTTGTCGGCGTCGGCGCATCGCGCGTGCGCGACATGTTCGAGAACGCGAAGAAACATGCACCGTGCATCATCTTCATCGATGAGATCGATGCGGTCGGCCGTCATCGCGGTGCCGGCATGGGCGGCGGCAATGATGAACGTGAACAGACGTTGAACCAGATGCTGGTCGAGATGGACGGTTTCGAAGCCGAATGCCGGTGTCATCGTGATCGCGGCGACCAACCGTGCCGACGTTTTGGATAAAGCTTTGCTGCGTCCGGGCCGTTTCGATCGTCAGGTCATTGTCGGCTTGCCGGATATCCGCGGTCGTGAACAGATCCTGATGGTTCACATGCGCAAGGTGCCTATTGCGACTGACGTGCAGGCAGATATTCTGGCACGCGGTACGCCTGGCTTTTCCGGTGCGGATCTTGCCAATTTGGTCAATGAAGCTGCGTTGTTCGCTGCGCGCCGCAACAAGCGTCTGGTTGAAATGCAGGATTTCGAGGACGCCAAAGACAAGATCGTGATGGGACCGGAACGCAAGTCCGCGGTCATGCGCGAAGAAGAACGTCGCAATACGGCGTTTCACGAATCCGGCCATGCCGTGGTTGCCAAACTGCTGCCGAAAGCCGATCCGGTGCACAAGGTCACGATCATGCCGCGTGGTTTTGCCCTGGGTTTGACATGGCAATTGCCGGAACATGATCGCGTGAACATGTACAAGGACAAGATGCTGGAAGAAATTTCCATTTTGTTCGGCGGACGTATTTCGGAAGAAATCTTCATGCATCAAATGTCGACCGGTGCATCGAACGACTTTGAACGTGCGACCAAACTGGCGCGTGCAATGGTGACGCGTTACGGCATGTCGGAAAGTCTGGGTACGATGGTCTACGAAGATACCGAGCAGGATGCGTATTTCGGCCGTTCGTCGTCCAAAACTGTATCCGAGGCGACCCAGCAGAAAGTCGATCTGGAAATCCGCAATATCCTCGATACGCAATATGCGTTGTCGCGCAAGTTGCTGGAAGAAAATCGCGACAAGGTCGAACTGATGGCCAAGACGCTGCTTGACTGGGAAACCATCGATTCGGACCAGATCAACGACATCATGGAAGGACGCGATCCGCGGCCGCCGAAAGCCGGTCTGCCGATCAAGAACCCGTCGCCGCCGGACAATCCTTCCGATGGCGTCACGCCAAATGCGACTGCGCCGGCCTGAAGATTGAATTGTCTCTGATGATTTGAGCAAGCGCGTTCGTTACAGGGGTGAGGAGAGATCCTCGCCCTTTTTATTTGCACTCTCCCTATACGTTCATCTGCAATGATGCCAAACAACCTGCAATGCGGCCGCTACCGGCTCTCCATTGATTCCGCTGCGCGGCCGCTGGTCATGGGCATATTGAATGTCACGCCCGATTCCTTTTCCGATGGCGGTCGTTATCACTCGCTCGATGCCGCGTTGTCGCATGCGGAAGAAATGATCGCCGCCGGTGTGGATATCATCGACATCGGCGGCGAGTCGACGCGCCCCGGCTCACGGCCGCTGTCGCTGCAGGAGGAACTCGATCGTGTCATGCCGCTGGTTTTCGCCCTGCGTGATTGCGGCAAACCTTTATCGGTCGATACCTGCAAGCCGGGTGTCATGCGCGAGGTGATCGTCGCAGGTGCAGACATGATCAACGACATCAATGCCTTTCGCGCGGAAGGTGCCGTGCAGGCAGTGGCGGAAGCCGATTGCGCACTTTGCATCATGCACATGCAGAACGATCCGCAAAGCATGCAGATTCGTCCTGAATATCAGGATGTATTTATCGAAGTCCGGGAATTTTTGCGCGAACGCATCGGTCAGATGAAGCAGTCCGGGGTCGCATCCGAGCGGTTATGCGTCGATCCGGGCTTTGGTTTTGGCAAAACGCTTGCGCATAACATCACGTTGCTGAAAAATATCGGCCAGCTTCAGAAAGATCTCGATTTACCGGTTCTGGCAGGCGTATCGCGCAAGTCGATGATCGGTGCGTTGACCGACAGGCCGGTTGAACAGCGAATGGCAGGCAGTCTGGCCGGTGCGCTTGCGGCAGTGGCGCAAGGAGCCCGGATCGTGCGTGTGCACGATGTGGCGGAAACAGTGGATGCATTCAGGGTCTGGCAGGCGTTATCCCGATGATTTGCAAGAATGAAAAACGAGAACAATAAATGACACGACGATATTTTGGTACCGATGGCATCCGTGGACGTGTGGGCATTGCGCCGATTACACCGGATTTTGTCATGCGTCTGGGCTATGCCGCAGGCAGCGTGCTGGCGAAGGCGGAGGTTGCGGGCAGCCGGCCCGTTGTCCTGATCGGCAAGGACACGCGCATTTCCGGATACATGCTGGAGTCTGCACTGGAAGCCGGATTCAATGCCGCCGGCGTCGATGTGCTGCTCGCCGGGCCGATGCCGACGCCGGCAATCGCTTACTTGACGCGGGCATTGCGACTCGCTGCGGGCGTCGTCATTTCCGCTTCCCACAATCCGTACGACGACAATGGCATCAAATTCTTTTCCGCGTCGGGCAACAAGCTTCCCGATGCAGTCGAACTGGAAATCGAAGCCGCGCTCGACATGCCGATGACCTGCGTGGAATCGGAAAAACTCGGCAGGGCAAAGCGCCTCGACGATGCACGCGGACGCTATATCGAATTCTGCAAAAGCACGTTCCCGAACGAACTCGATTTGCGTGGCATGAAAATGGTGGTTGACTGCGCGCATGGCGCGGCATATCACATTGCGCCGGATGTATTCCATGAGCTGGGTGCCGAAGTTATCGCCATCGGCAACCAGCCCAATGGTTTCAATATCAACGACAAAGTCGGTGCGACCGCGCCGGCGGCGCTGGTGGAAGCAGTACGTGCCCATCATGCGGATATCGGCATTGCGCTCGATGGCGATGCAGACCGGTTGATCGTGGTCGATGCGGCAGGGCGTATTTATAACGGCGATGAATTGTTGTACGTCATGGTTCGCGATCGCATGAATGTGCAGCCGATCAATGGTGCCGTCGGTACATTGATGACGAACATGGCACTGGAAGTCGCATTCAAGGAGATGGGAATCGGGTTTGTGCGGGCTAATGTCGGCGATCGCTATGTGCTGGAAGCATTGCAGGAACGCGGCTGGTTGGTGGGTGGTGAAGGTTCGGGCCACATGCTCTGCCTGGACAAGCACACCACCGGCGACGGCATCATTTCCGCGTTGCAAATTCTCTCCGCACTTAAACGCAGCGGCAAGAATCTGGCGCAATTGACGGAAGACATCACCATGTTCCCGCAGACGCTGATCAATGTAAAAGTCACTTCAGGCTTTGACTGGAAGAAAAACAAGGATCTGCTCGCTGAAAAAGAAGCGGTTGAAATCGAGCTTGGCGATGCCGGCCGTGTACTGATCCGCGCTTCCGGAACAGAGCCGTTGATTCGCGTGATGGTCGAGGCCCGTAGTGCGGAGACCGCTGAAAAAATGGCCAAAAGAATTGCTGCAAAGCTGGCGGCCTGAAATCGTAAAATTATTGGATTTAGGGCACTTTATCCATTGACCGAAGTCTGATGATTAGGTATCATCTCTTTCTTTCGGAGTGTAGCGCAGCCCGGTAGCGCATCTGGTTTGGGACCAGAGGGTCCTAGGTTCGAATCCTAGTACTCCGACCAAGATTCAAGAAAAAAGACCAGCCTGGCTGGTCTTTTTTTATTCTCGTTTTCCTTCCGTTTCCCAATCGCTCCTTTCCTTTCCGCTCGTTGACGAATTGGAACTTCGCTTTGGTTTCCCGGTCTTTTCATTGCATGTTCCATGCAAATGCCGTGATTTCCAATATTGTTGTCCTGTTCACTTTTCGGCATTTTCTGCTTACATTAAAGGATCGATCATGAACGTCATGATGCCGCATGTGCAGGCGCGGAGAATTCCGGTTTTTTTCAAGCGGGGAACCATGATGACGGTTCCCGTTTTTCATGCGCACAAGGCACCGACGCCGGAACCGGCCGAACATCCGTTGCCAGGCGAACGTCCTGTCCCGCAGGAAGAACCGGTTCCATCTCCCGATCCGGAAATCATCACATCGAATGCATGAAGCGACAAATGTCTGCAGATAAGTCCGAACTGTTTTCCGAAAAACGATGAGAGGTGCATATGGACGCACAGCAGAATTGGAGTACCGAGCTTTACAAGGGAATGGAAGTCCATGTAACCGCCTTGCAAAAAGAGGCAAGGAAATGGGATTACACGATTCGTGTGTGCGAGCCGGGTGTGGACGCGAGTGCGGAGAGTGAACTGATTGCCGAATCAGGTGACGACATGGATTACACATCGCAAGGCGCAGCACTGGCAGCGGGATTTGCCAGAGGATATGCGATGGTGGATCAGATGAGAAAGTAACGCAGAGGCGTCTTCTCTGGGGTTGTGAAATTTCATTCTGCTTTTTCAACTGTCGCTGATGTTCACGCGCGGTTCTTCAACATTGAAACCCCCTCGTAAAAAAGGCATAATGCAGCACCTTTGCCGCACGGCATTCCGAGTACGGCAAGCGCATTCTGCCCATAGCTCAGTTGGATAGAGCATCAGCCTTCTAAGCTGAGGGTCGCAGGTTCGATTCCTGCTGGGCAGACCAGTTTGTGCGGCTCTACAGTTATTCAGCACGCTGTGAAGATTTCATCTGCATAGCTTCAAAGGCAATGTCGACGGTTGTTTTCCTGGCTTGGCGATTCGCTGGCTGTTTGTTCGTCAATTTCCTGATATTGGCATCAAAGCGGTTCCGCCGCCGGCAATCCGTTTTCCAGAGGCTGTAAATTTCCCCGATGTCATTTACTCTGCACTTCGCCATGGTTTTCCATTCATTTCCCATCCTCGTTTATTTACTGCCGTGATGCCGGTTTTCGTCGGGCTTCGTCGCTTTCTCCCTGCCTGCATCCTGCTGGCAGGAATATATGCCGGCAACGCTTTCTCGCAAAAAAAGGAAGTCGACGTTTTTCACTGGTGGGTATCGGGTGGCGAGCGGGCGAGCATGGATGTGCTCAAGCACAGCATGCAGGGGCAGGGATTCGTCTGGAAAGAGGGCGCGGCGGTCGGGAGCGGGACTGCGCGTTATACGGATGTATTGCGCGCACGGGTTGCTGCCGGGAAGATTCCGACCGCGGCGCAAATGATCGGCCACGATATTCATGCCTGGGCCAGATCCGGATTGTTGACCAGCATGAACGATCTGGCGCGCAAGGAGGAATGGGATGAAGTGGTGCCGATCGCGATTCAGGCGCTGTCGAAATACAACGGCAACTGGGTAGCCGCGCCGGTCAATGCACATTCGACCAACTGGCTGTGGGTAAACAAGCCGCTGTTCGACAGGATCGGCGGCAAGGAACCGGATACCTGGGACGATCTGATCGTCCTGCTGGACAAGGCGAAGAAAACGGGTGTGCTGCCCCTCGCTGTCGGTGCGGAAGCATGGGAGCACACGCTGCTGTTCGAGTCGGTCGCGGTATCGACCGGCGGTGCGGAGTTTTATCGAAAGGCGTTCATCGAACTCGATCCGGCGGCGTTGCAGCCGGCGCTGCTGAAGAAGATTTTCGATCGCATGAGCAAGTTGCGCACGTATATCGATCCGGGATTCAGGAAACGGCGCTGGGATCAGGCAACGGACATGGTGCGCGACAGCGAGGCGCTGCTGCAGGTGCAGGGCAGTTGGGTGGATGGCGAATTCGCGCACAGGGGCATGGTTCCCAACCGGGATTATTATTGCTTCCGCTTTCCCGATACGCAGGGCGTATTTCTGTTCAACAGCGATCAATTCATCATGTTCAAGCTTCCTCAAGAACGGCGCGACGCACAGGTCGCGCTGGCTTCCACTTTGATGACGCCAGCTTTTCAGTCGGCATTGAACGTAGCGACCGGTGCGGCGCCGGCACGCGTTGATGTGTCGATGGCGGCATTCGATTATTGCGGAAAGAAGGCGATATCCGACATGCGCAGCGCCAACATGCGGCGCACGATGATGGGTTCGATCGCAATGGGTAACGCAAATATTCCGGCAGTAAAAACTGCCATCTACGATGTGGTGACGCGTCAGTTCAAGAACGAGATAAGCGCTGAGAAAGCAGCCGTTGAATTGCGCAATGCCATATTGAAAAATCGTCCGCAGTAGCTGAGTTCATTGCGCATCGGACGGTAATGCCGTTCATGCGATTCCATATATCGATTTGCCGGATCCGGAGCTGTCAAGGAAATGAAATATTTTTCCAATCTGAGTATCGCCATCAAGATCGTTCTGCTGGTCGGGCTGCTGGGCGTCATTTCCGTCGTCATCACTGTTTATTCGATGGTGAACATGAAGGGCGTCGATAGCGACTATCGCTCGCTGATTTCGCACGAAGCCAGAAGTGCCTTGCTGATCAGCGATGCGTTGCTCGACCTCAGTTATTCGAGCCGCCTTGTGTACGCGGTCCTGACCGAACAGGAAGAGGAAAAGATGCGTTCGCGCCAGGGCGTCCTCAGTGACCTGCATCGGCAGTTCAGCGACAAGATCGGCGAGATCAAACTCCTGATTCCGCACGAGAGTACAGAGCTGGATGCCATCGTCGCGCAATCGGAACAAGTCTTCAGTTCCGCCGCCAGAGTGATCGATTCCGCCAGTCGCTGGCGCGGCGATCGTGCGCTGCTGATCATTCACGATGAATTCGAACCTTCGCTCGGCACGCTGCAGCACATGATGGATACGCTGCGCAATGAATCGATTGCGGATTTCGAGACGACATCGAACCGGCTCAGCGATACCACCAACAATACGGTCGTGACGACGGCGCTGGGCGTGGGCATCGGTCTGTTACTGGTGCTGTTGCTGTCCGGTTACGTGACGATCACGCAGATTTCGCTGCCGATCCGGCGCCTCGCACGCATCATGGGTCGATTGACCGATCGTATCTATGACGATGAAATTGCCGGCACGACACGGCGGGACGAAGTCGGCACCATGGCGAATGCGTTGCAGGTATTCCGCGACACGATGCAGCGCGCCGATCGGCTCGCGATCGAAGCCGCGGCCAGTGCCGAGGCGCGACGTCTGTCCGAGCAGCTCGTCGATTTGACCGATGCGATTCCCGGCGCGGTGTTCCAGATGCATGTGCGTGCCGATGGGTGGCGGCGCTTCCTGTTCATCAGCAACAAGGCAAGCGATCTGCATGGCCGACCGGTGGATGAACTGCGCAAGATCGAAGGTCCCGTCGGAAGAGGCCTGATGCAGGCGGTGGATGGGGATGACAACGGTTCCATACAGCGCATCATGAACAGCGTGCAGACGCTGGAGCCGCTGGATTTCGATATCCTCGTGGAGAACGGCACGCAGCGAAGCTGGCTGAAAACGCTGGCAACGGTACGCCGTACACCGGACGGCGGCGCCATGTTCAATGGTGTGTGGCTGGACGTAACAGAGATGAAGAACCAGGCGAAAGCGCTGGAGCTCGCCAAGCTGGCAGCCGAGCAGGCGGCACAGGCCAAATCGTCTTTCCTCGCCATGATGAGCCATGAAATCCGCACCCCGATGAATGCCGTGATCGGCATGGTGCATCTGGCGCAACGCACCGAACTCACGCAGAAGCAGCGCGGCTATCTGACCAAGATCGATTATTCCGCGCACGCACTGCTGAACATCATCAACGACATTCTCGATTTCTCCAAGATCGAAGCGGGGCAACTGGCGCTCGAGCAGATGACGTTCTCGCTTGAGGAATTGCTGGATAACCTGTCCGATATCGTCGGCCTGAAGGCGGAACAGAAAGGTATCGAAATCGTCTTCTCGATCATGCCGCACACACCGCGCTACCTGATCGGCGATTCGCTGCGCCTCGGCCAGATTCTCGTCAATCTGGTCAACAATGCGGTCAAGTTCACCGATGCCGGCGAGATCGTGGTGACTGTTTCTCTGGAGCGCATCAGCGGCGATACCGCCACGTTAAGGTTTGCGATACGCGATACCGGCATCGGCATGACGCCCAAGCAGATCGATGGATTGTTCCGATCATTCTCGCAGGCCGATACGTCGATCACGCGCCGTTACGGCGGCACGGGCCTTGGCCTTGCAATCAGCAAGCAACTGGCGGAAATGATGGGTGGACGCGTCTGGGTCGAGAGCGAGGCGGGCAAGGGCAGCACGTTCTCCTTCACGGCGACGCTGGGCATCGGCAACATCGCATTGCCGGCGCGCATTGGCGCCAGACTGGCGGAGCTGCGCGGCAAGCGTGTGCTGATCGTCGACGACAACGACAATGCGCGCAAGGTATTGCGCGCCATGCTCGACGCCAACGGATTCGGCGTGCAGGCGGTATCGTCAGGCGAAGATGCGCTGGTATTGCTTAACGCTGCATCGCGCGAAAGCGTGCCGTTCGATCTGGTGTTGATGGACTGGCGCATGCCCGGGATGGACGGGATTGAAACCTCGCGTCGCATCAAGAGCGATACGTCGTTGTCGCGCCTGCCAGCGATCCTGATGGTGACTGCATTCGGTCGCGAGGAAGTGATGGCGCTGGCGAACGATATCGGACTGGACGGCTTTCTCATCAAGCCCGTCAATGAATCGGTGCTGATCGATACGATCGCCGAAATGTTCGTGCTGCAGCATGATGTACCGCTGAAAATTGGCGCATCGCGCCGCGCGCAGTCGAATCCTGATATTCCATCCAATCTGGCCGGACGTCGCGTTTTGCTGGTCGAGGACAATGCATTCAATCGCGATCTGGCGATCGAGCTGCTGACCGACCTCGGCATCGCGGTCGAGATCGCAGCGAACGGCCGCATCGGGGTAGAGCGCGTCCGGGCGGAAACCTTCGATCTGGTGCTGATGGATATCCAGATGCCGGAGATGGATGGCCTTACCGCCACGCGCCTGATCCGCACGGAACCACGTTTCGACGATTTGCCGATCCTGGCGATGACGGCGCATGCGATGAGCGGCGATCGCGAGAAGAGTTTGGCGGCCGGCATGAACGATCACATCACCAAGCCGATCGATCCGGACAAGCTGACGCAAACGCTCAGCCACTGGCTGGGCAACAAGCCGCGCCAGCAGCGTCCGGAAGAAGACATGCCATTCACCATGGCAACGCCGATCATCGGCGACGACGGCGTGCCGGATGACTTGCCGCCGTTCGATATTCCTGTTGCGCTGATACGGACGAATGGCAAGCGCACGCTGTTGCGCAGATTGATCCTGAGTTTCCACGAGCGATATGCACAGGCCGCATCGGAGTTGCGCGCCTTGCATGCGCAAGGCCGCCATGACGATGCAGAGCGCCTCGCGCATACGGTCAAGGGCGTGGCGGCCACACTGGGCGCGGAAGACTTGCGCGCCGCGGCAGATGCGATTGAACAGGCATATCACGCCGGCAATACGGAAAAGGCGGTCATGCTGATCGACGCGTTCGAGCAGGCATTGCAGGTCGCCATCGATGCCGCCTCGTCGCTGGTCGCGGCCCAGACGCCCGTGCTGCAACTAACCTCGCATTCGACAGTCATACCGCCAATCGACCGTGTGGCGGTCGCTGCAAGACTGGCCGGATTGAGAGACGAGGTCGCAAGCAATAATTTGAAGGCACGCAAATCATTCGTGCCGATCAGAGATGACTTGCAGCAACACGGCTTGGATGTCGAATTGCTGGCGCTGGGTACGGCGCTTGAGCGGCTTGAATTCACTGCGGCGCTCGATTGCGTGGACAAGTTAATTGCCAAACTGGATCCGAAGGAATAGAACGCATGCAGGAATTGCGTCCCCGTCTTCTTGTGGTTGACGATGAGCCAGCCAACATAGACCTGGTTGCCGATATCTTCAGCGATTACAACGTCCTGTTTGCGACGAATGGCGAACAGGCGCTGCAGATTGCCGCAAATGAAAAGCCGGATCTGATCCTGCTGGATATTCTGATGCCGGGCATCGACGGTTACGAAGTATGCCGTCGCCTGAAGGACGACAGCGCAACTCAGGCCATTCCCGTCATCTTCATTTCGGTGCTGGGCGATGCCGCTGCCGAAACCCGCGGGCTGGAACTGGGCGCAATCGATTATGTCAGCAAGCCCTTCAGTCCGATGGCGGTCCGGATGCGGGTGCAGAACCAGATCGAGCTCAAACGCATCCGCGAACAACTGACTTCGCTCTCGCTGACCGATGCATTGACGGCGGTTCCGAATCGCCGTCATTTCGACAACGTGTTGCTGCGTGAACATGCACGACATATTCGCACCGGCCGCGAGATGTCTCTTCTGCTGATCGATATCGATCATTTCAAATCATTCAATGACCGGCACGGTCACCTTGGCGGCGACGATTGCCTGCAGCAGGTTGCGCGTGCGCTGAGTGGGATGGTGCGCACGACCGACCTGATGGCGCGCTATGGCGGCGAGGAGTTCGTCTGCATCCTGCCGGAAACCGGACAAGACGGCGCGCTGGTGATCGCCGAGAAAATGCGCACGGCCATTGCGGCGCTGGCAATTCATCTCGACGGGCGGGAGAGCGATACGGATAATCGCGTCACGATCAGTGTGGGCGTGACGACAGGTTATTGCCTGCAGGGCCGTTCGCCGCTGATGTTCGTCGCGAAGGCAGACGAGCTTCTGTATGCGGCAAAGAGCGACGGGCGCAATCGGGTGTGTGCGTATACCATACCGCCTGAAGTTGATCGTACCGATTTTCACGGAAGGCCATAATGCGAGTGCAGCAGGCAAAGATACTGGTCGTCGATGACGAACTGGCCAATATCGAATTGATTGCCGATATTTTCAGCGATGACTATGACGTCATTTTTTCAATCGGAAGCGAGAAGGCGCTGGCGCTGGCGATTTCATCGCAGCCCGATGCCATCCTGCTGGATGTCATGATGCCCGGCATTGACGGCTATGAAGTGTGCCGGCGCCTGAAGGCGGAAAGTCGGACGCGCAATATTCCGGTCATTTTTATCACGGCCCTCGGCGATGTCGCGGCGGAAACGCGCGGCCTTGAACTGGGTGCAATGGATTACGTCACCAAGCCGCTCAGTCCTGCCGTGGTCAGGTTGCGCGTGGAAAATCAGATTGAACTGAAACGCGCGCGCGAGCAACTGACGCTGATTTCCCACGACATGCGCGCGCCGCAATCGGCCATCCTTGCCCTGCTCGAACTGCAGAAAAAGAGCGACACGGCGCTCGACCTCGATGAACTGTTTGCGAAGATCGAACGTTCCGCGCACAGCACGCTGATGCTTGCGGATGACTTCCTCCATTTGGCCAAGGCGGAATCGAAGATTTATCATTTCAACGAACAAAATTTCCTGGATATTCTTGCCGATGCAACGGACGACATGTGGGCGCTGGCAAACAAAAAATCGATTGTCATCACGACGGATGCCGCCGAAGAGGAATATCCGGTCAACGTCAATCGATCGTTGATGGTGCGCGCCGTATCGAATCTATTGTCGAATGCAATCAAGTACGGTCCGTCCGAATCGACCGTGTCATGCCGCCTGCTGGTGGAACAGGGCAGTTCTCCGGCACGGATCGTCTGCGAGATTGCCGATCAGGGCAGTGGCATCGCCGCGAAGGACCATGCCTCCCTGTTCACGCCGTTCTATCGTGCGGACGAGCCGTTGCAACAGGGTGCGGGCCTCGGCCTGTCGTTCGTCAAGGCCGTCGTCGACCAGCATGACGGAACGATCGATTTCACCAATGGCAAGGACGGCGGAGCGATTTTCCGCCTGTCCCTGCCGGTTCTTGAACGGGTAGGATGATCATGCATATTGCAGCGCTGGAAGACGATTCGATTGAAGCAAGCCTGATCCATCAGGTACTGACGGGAGCAGGCCATGCGTGCATGGTGTTCGGCACCGGTGCATCGCTGCTGAAGGATTTGAAGACGCGTCGTTTCGACCTGCTGCTGCTCGACTGGCGCCTGCCCGACATGACGGGCTTCGATGTGCTCAACAGTGTGCGCAACGATCTGGGCATGGAAGTGCCGGTACTGTTTCTATCCAATCAGGATCTGCAGGAAAACATCGTCGCGGCGCTGATGGCCGGCGGCGACGATTACATGATCAAGCCGGTGCGCGGCCCCGAATTGCTGGCCAGGGTGCATGCGATGTCCCGACGCTTCCCCGCGCAGAAGACAGAGACCGACAATCCTGTCGTGCAGGTCGGCCCCTATCGGCTCAACAAGTTATTGCGAACGGCGGAAGTGCACGGACAGTCGGTCGATCTGAAGCCGAAGGAGTTCGGCATCGCATGGACATTGCTGCAAAACGCGGGCGCAATCGTCTCGCGCGAAATGCTGATGGAAAACGTGTGGGGGCGCGAACTGGTGATGACATCGCGCACGATCGACACGCATATATCGCAGGTGCGCAGGAAGCTGATGTTCCGGCCGGAAAACGGCGTCAAGTTGTCCACCGTGTATACGCTCGGTTATCGCCTGGATCTGCTATAGACGGCGCTGCCGCGTAGTCGGATGCTGTGTGATTGCATCGGTTTCGCACCGATGCAAGACCGTGGGGGGCAGGCATTTGTCCCGAGGCATGCATCAAGACGCAATCGCCTGCGCCAAATCAATGCATCAAAACACATCCAGCCGATAACCAATCGTGTACACCGTCGTCAGGCGCACGTTGTTATCCAGTTTCAACTGCAGCTTCGTCCTTACCTGCGACATGTGGGTATCCAGCGTGCGCGATGTCATCATCAACTCGCGGCCCCACACTTCCTCCATGATCCTCTCCCGCGAGATCAGTTGCCCGACGTTCTGAAAGAACAGGGCGGCGATATCGAATTCCTTCGGTTTGAGATCGACTGGTTCGCCGCGAATCGTGGCGACCTTGCGCAACAGGTCGAAGCTGAAGATGCCCGTTTCGATCACGCTGGGAACGGGCGCCGCCACGACGGCTCCCGCCGGTGGAAGATGGCGAATCCGTTTCGACAGCGCATGGATGCGCGCCGACAGTTCCGCCTCGCGGATCGGTTTGGTCATGTAATCGTCGGCGCCCGCCATCAGGCCGGTCACGATGTTTTCCTCCAGCACGCGATTGGTCAGGAACATCACGACGATATCCTCGCCGACATTCGCGCGTACCCATTCGATCACGTCTTTGCCCGTCATGTCCGGCAGATGCCAGTCCAAGATCAGCAGGTCGAAAATTTGATGGCGCAGCGCGGCGAGCAGTGCCTTGCCTTCATTGAAGGTCGCGCATTCGTGGCCGGCGGCGGTAACAATCTGGTGAATGAGTTTTGACTCGATCGGATCGTCTTCCAGTGTGGCTATTTTCATCAGTTACTTCCCGTTGCTTTCATTTGTACGTTTCATGTTTCTGCCGGCTCGATCGTGCAGGGGAGCGTGATCGTGAAGATGCTTCCTTCTCCGAGGGCGCTGTTCACTTCGATCTTGCCGCCATGGCGCTCGACCACCATTTTCACGAAGGCGAGCCCGAGACCCACGCCGTCGCGTCCCTGTTCGTCTGCGCGCAGGAACGGTGAAAAGATGATGGCGTGTTTCGATTTGTCGATGCCGGATCCCTGATCGGCAATGCTGCAGGTGATGTGAGTGCCGCATGGTGTGTGCAGCGGCCTCGCGGTGCAGGTGACCTGCGAGCCGTCAGGGCTGAATTTGATGGCGTTGGACAGCAGGTTGCCCAATGCCCTGACCATCAGTGAACGATCGACGTTGAGCCAGTGATTCTCTACCTGTGCATCGAGCACGATGTGAATCGACTTGCTGTGCGCGAACGCCCACATGTTGTCGGCAGCTTCCGCCATCATCGACGACATGTCGGCATCCTGCAGTTGATAGGCCTGCGATTCCGCCTTGGCCAGATGGACGAAATTCTCGGCCAGGTTCAATGTCGTTTCCACCGACTTTTCGATACGGCCGAGAAACTCCGGCATGGCGAAGGCGGTCGCCGGATTTTTCTGCAACTGGATGAGTGCAAGAATCGACGATTGCGGCACGCGCATATCGTGTGAGATGAAGTTGAGACTTTCCTCGCGCCGGCGTTCCGCGGCGCGCAGCGATGTCACATCGATCAGCGAGACGATCCATCCAAGCATCGAGCGGTCGGCCATGCGCGATGGCGCGGATTTGATCAGAAATTCGCGTTTGTTGATATCGCGCGTTTCGATTTCCAGTGTGTCGTTCGTCGATGCGGAATGCAGCAGCGTTTCGCGCCAGCCAAGGCGTCTGGCACCGGGTTCGAGCGGCGCATCGAAATGGGAGAAGATCGATTCCAGCGTTGGGGTTTGCGTGCCGTCGAGACCCAGCGTTGCAAAATACTGACGCGCGACGCGGTTGTACATCAACAGCTCGCCTTTCTGCGACAGCACCAGCGTGGCATCCGGCATGCTGTTGAGATTGTCGATGACGAACTGATGCATGTCGCGCGAGCGATCCGCGGCCAGGCGAATGGCACCGATCTGCTTGTCGAGAAAATCGGAATCGCGCGGCGCGGCCGATTCGTTCACGGGCCGCAGCACCATCGTCGTATTCTGGTTGAGGCGCGAAAATTCTTCGCTCAGGTAGGCCAGTGCCGCCTCGAGCCTGCGCCAGTTCCATAACGGATAGACGGCGATCACCATGAGGATGGCGGCGGCAGGCGGCATCCATTTCTCTTCAAGAAAGGCCGCATAGGTTGCGATGCTGATCAGGCCGACCAGTATGGCGGTGATGCCCAATGCGCTGAACGGAGAAAAGTAGCGACATGCGAACAAGGCGATGAAGGCTGCGATGACGGCGAAGAGTGCGTTCTGCCATCGGGCGACATCGTGGATGCCGCGATGCTCGATCAGGCCGGCAAGAATGTTGGCATTGATTTCCACGCCGGACATCAGGCGCTGGTCGGTTGTGACCGGGGTCGGGAACATGGACGTGATGCCGGATGCCGTGGCACCTATCAGGACATATTTTCCGTCGAAAAATGCTGCCGGAATTTTGCCCGACAGAACATCGATGTAGGAAACCGTTTTGAAATGCCCGGGCGCTCCGGCAAAGGGAATGCGTTCGAGGAATTTGTGATGCACGCGTTCGTCGGGCGAGGGGGGGGCGGAGCGGGCGAGCGCTTCATTCTCCAGCCTGGCGCGTGATGGACGCGCAGCCTGCGCATTCTGTCCCGTCTTGAACATCGCGACGGCAAACTGCGGCCATGAAATGTTCTGAAGGGATTCCTGCAGATAGACACTGCGCACCACGCCGTCAGCATCGAAGGTGAAATGCGTATGACCCAGCTCGCGTGCGACGACCCGCAATTTCGGCAGCGGCAGCGTGGCCTGCAGACCGGTCGGCGTGCGTTCGACAAGGACGGGCAGGACGGTGCGCTGGTTCTTTTCGATCGCAGCGGCCAGCATGGCATCGCCGTTGGCGATGATTTCCGATTCGGAAAAGATGATATCCATCCCGATCGCTTTGACGTTGGTCCGGCTCAGGATATCGAGCAGGTTGGCATGCACCTGGCGATGCCACGGCCAGCGTCCCAGACCGGCGATGCTGATCTTGTCGATCGCCACGATCACGATCTGGCTGGTGGCGGGACGTTGCGTTACCTTGATGAGACTGTCGTAAATAAGACGGTCGGCCTGTCCCAGGCCGCGAACGTACCCCAATAATGCGGCACATGCGAGCATCAGCAGAAGAAAGATGCGCCACTCCGCCTTCAACGGCGAGCTTGCAGTGCGCGGGCGCGGCATCATGGGAGCGGCCGGATCATGCGGGACATGGCGTGCGCATATGCGTGATCAGAAGCCTGTGCCGAGCGGTTGATCCTGCGAACGCAGCGGCGCACCGTAACCGGTTTGCCAATAGGCAGGAACGACAAACTTTTGCGGCGGCGAAAATGCGCCGATGAAACCATCCGCATCGATGCTGCGCACGCGGGCGTAATAGATGCCGGCATCCGGGCGCGCAATCGCGGCCTGCGGTTGCGCAGTATCGATATCGGCAGTCAGGGTATCGAACGTCATGGTGTCGGATACCTGGAAGGTGAATCGCTGTCCCGCCGATGCACTCCAGGAAAAATGAATGTCCTTTTCACTGACGGCGACGTCGGGCGCAGGCTGCCCTTTCAACACATCGAGCTGCTTCGCATCGCCGAACGGTCCCTGTTTCATCGCCCCGTTCTTCCTGACGATGGAGGCGACGCGCCAGTAATATGTGCCGACCTTCAGTTGCGCCGCATAGCGGCCGGCATCCTGATCCGGGACTTCCACGGTTTGATCGATCAGTGCCGTGTCGAACGCGGCGTCGCGCGCGACCTGCATCCGGTAGGCCGATGCGCCGCTGACTTGCGACCACTGCATGGTCACAGGGATCAGGCTGTCCGTTCCGCTGCTCTGGTATTTGGCGCCGGGCGCCTGCAGGAACGGAGGGAAGGGGCGTGCGGCGACACGGAAGCGCAAGGTATTCTGGATGCCGGTCAGGCCGCTCGCATCGATGGCGCTGTAATGCACGAAGTAATCGCCGTCTTCCAGATCGGCGATCTTGGCCGAGGCTTTGCCGTCGATGCCGGCAGTCGTGGTTTCCGCAATATTGTTTGCGCCGCCGAGATCGGTCGAGATGCGAATGCGGAACGATGCCGCCTTCGGCTGCGTGAGATCGAACCGGATCGGCAGGCGCTGCTGGGTCTGGTAGCCATCGGCGACGCCGGGAGCAGAGAGCAGTGCGACCGGTTTGCGGGCGCGGCCGTTTTCCACGACCGTGCCGAATCCTGCTGCAACCAGTTGGCCGGCCGGTTTTCGGTTCGCCATTTCCGGCAGGACGGCAACCTTGCCTTCGATGACTTCATTCAGAACGCGCTTGTCGTCGTAATTCACGCGGAAGTTCGTGCCGCGCACGCCAGATACGGCCAGCGGACTCAATACTTCAAAGCGGCTTTCCGGTTTGGTGAACGGCGTGACCTGCGATTCGACGCGGCCTTTTTTCAGGAAGAGCTGGGTGCGCGGGCTATTGATGTATTGCGTCGTGCGCAGCAGGCGCAGATTGAGCGCGCTGTTCGGCGGCAGCGTGAATTGCGTGCCGTCATCCAGTACGAGCGAAATGAAACTGTCGGCCAGCGTGGTCAGCGTATCGCCTTCCTTCAGCATCGCGCCTATTTTTGCCTGAACGTCCGTGCCATCGCCGGAACGAATGACCACTTTCCCGAAGAAGCTTTTGATTCTGGCGAATGCCGATACCGGCGTCAGCAGGTTTGCCGGAATCAGTATTTTTCTGCCGACCGGAATCGTGCGGTCGTTATCGATGTGATTTGATTGCCCGATTGCACGCCAGTGACCGATCTGTCCGGTGAATTTGCGCGAAATGGTGGAGAGCGTTTCGTCACGGGATACGGAATACCAGACGCCGTGGCTGGTTACGCGGATGTTGCTGGTGTCGGGTAATCCGGATTCCGCGCACGCGGACGAACTGATGACGAGGGAAAGCAACGCACCGGTGAAGATTTTTTGCACTTGTTACCTCTGTATCTGCGCCTGTTTCCGTGAAGGCGTCTATTTCTGGAGATCAACGTTTTGAACTCCGGCAGATTATAGGGAGCGCATGAATTTCGCCGAGAGAAACATCGTTAACATTTGCAAACTGTGCCTAATAAGAACAAATAATTTCCATGTGGAAATTATTTGTTCTTATCTCCGATGAGCAAGGCAGTTTTTTGATCGGAATGTTCCGCCAATTCGCCTTCGCTCATCGCGAATTTTTCTCTGCGTTGTACGCGTCGTTCCTCCAGCTTTTTCATTTCAATAACGCAGGTCAGTAATTTCCTTGTGGAAATTACTGACCTGTTTTTCATATGACAACTCTTCACAGAAGTTTGATGTGTGTTAGCGACGGTTTGCAAATGTTAACGATGTTTTGAATGCGAACGTTTCCCGGAATCTTTATATTCCCCTCCGCAATCTTGCGTCGTCGCAATTCTTGCAAAAGAGAAATTTCATATCCGTACCGTCATCGAATTGAAAAGAGCCGTCATGTTCCGTTCCAGACTTCTTGCCCGTTTTTCTCCTGCATCGTTGCTGTGCGCAGCCGGTGTCGCACTGGCCGGCCTGTTGCCGTTGCCGGCACTTGCGACGTTGACTGTGTCGGCTACTGCGACAACGGATCCGTTTTATCCGGGCGAGTCAAAAGTAATCAACATCGATTTTTCGAACGATGTGACTACACCGATTACGGGCATGACATTCACAAGCAGCTTGATGGGCGGTGATGCTTCCAATGGACCGATCATTGTTTCCGGCGCGTTCAATTGCGCCGGCACCTTGACCGCTGTAGCTGGAACGAAATTGGTCGAGTTGAGTGGCGTGACCATTCCAGCATCAAACAACGGCACTGCCGGCACGTGCAGAATTGAACTGACCGTTACCGCAAAAACCTCTACCGGTGCAGGAGCGAATTATTCGTATCAGTTTGCTTCGGGTGCTGCGTCCGGAACGCAGAATGCCGCGCCGGTCCAGAGTTCTGGCGCGGGCAACCAGGGTATTTCGGTATTGGCGTTGTCCAGGCCTTCGATTTCAAAAACGTTTGTCGCCAATACGCTGGTGCTGGGCGGCGCCCCAACGCAATTGAGGATTACGGTTGCCAATCCGAATCCGGTTGAACTTGCCGATTTCAGCATCACCGATGCGTTTCCGGTAGCGAATGGCGACGCGATCATCAAGGTTGCGCAGACGCCAAGCGCCAGCGCGTCTTGTACCGGATCAGGTGGCTCAGCTGCATTTGCGCCGGCGCCAGCATCCGGAGATGTCAGCGTAACAGGTACGGGTACGTTGCCAGCGAGCGGAAGCTGCACACTTATCGTCAACGTGGATGCGAAACACACAAACAACGAATATTCGTACACGCAAAACAACACAATCAATGGCTCCACCCAATTCAGTACCGGTATCGGTCTTTCCGCTTCCGGCAACGTATCGGTTCCGGTCACGGTGCGGTCACCGCTGCGCGTGGAGAAAACATTCAACGCGAATTCTCTCTCCAGCGGACAGAACGCCAACTTCACCATCACGTTCCACAATGATGGCGGTGTGCCGCTCGGTATCAACAGCTTCAGCGACTCGCCTATCGATGACGCTGCCGGTAACGCCACTCTGACCCAAGGCCTGTACGTCACCGGCGCAACGGACAATTCATGTGGTTCTGGCGTGGGGCTGACGCATACCACTGAAGGCATTACGATGGCCGGCGGAACGATTCCAGCCAACGGTTCTTGTTCAGTTACGGTCGACTTCAAGGGCAGCGTACAGACGAACGGTGTACCCGTGACGTACACGAACACATTGCCGAAAGGCGCTGTCAACGTCAACGTCGCAGGCATCGTCAGCGAGCTGGCAAGTGACTCCATCCTGGTTGCCGATGACTTGCGTGTCTTGAAAACGTCGTCTCCTTCTGTCGTTGTACCAGGCAATCCGGTTCAATACCGGATCACTGTGGAAAACTATGGTCAGTTCCCAATCAACAACGTGGTGGTCACCGATACGTTTACACACGGCCAAGCCTATCTCACGGGCACACCCGCGGGAAATACCATCGTTTACACGCCTGAGATCGAGGGGACTGGCTGCGGCGTGTTGACGGAGTTGAGTCTGGCAGGCATTAACCCGGCGAAATTCGGCATTTCGACCATTCCGGGGCGTGCCAACATTCTCGACGAACCGGGTAAATGCACGATCGTGATGTGGGCCATGTCGTCGCTTGACGAGAACGAGACTTCAACAGCCAATACCATTGTTCAGAACGGCGTTTGCTATAACAACGGTGGCGGGCAGGTATGTAACGGTGGTCCCGTGCTCAATCCGCCGAATGGCATGAATAATGCTGTTGTGCTTTCCGCCGTAAAGGAATTCGCAAAAAATTCGGGCAACGTTAGTCAATTCCCTGAAGGCACGATCGTCCGCATGACGGTCACGCTGACCAACCGGTCCGCCAACACACTGACCAACGTGTCGATTTCGGACACCTTGAATGCAGGTTCGACAGGTGGGCAACTTCGTGTTGCCACGCCCTCCAATATCGCCAGCACATGCGGCAGTCCGACATTCGTGGCCGCGCCCGGATCGACATCCATCCAGATGAACGGCGGCACCGTACCGGCTCGCACCTATTCGCCTGATACAAATGGTACGTGCGTGTTGCAGGTGGATGTGGTCGGCCCTGCTGGTCAATACACCAATATTGCAACCGTGGCAGGCACGCAGACGTACGGCAATGGCACGACGGCAACTGTCGGGCCGATCGACACGGCGGTAGCCGATCTGATTTACGATCCTGTCCTGACGGCAACCAAGGCTTTCAGTCCTGGCAGCGTCTCGGCAGGCGGCAAATCGACAGTGACCGTGCGCCTCTTTAACTCGAGCGGACTTGTACTGACCAACGCCAGCGTGACCGATCCGCTTCCTGCCGGCATGGTGTTGGCAAATCCTGTCAATGCCTATACGACTTGCGCAGGCAATACCAAAATCACGACGGGCGCCAGCCAGATCGCTTCGCCGGGGACACCTGTTTCCGTTGCTGGCGATCCGGCTCCCGTTGCCGGCGGAACCAGCATTGCGCTTGCCGGCGCGACTGTCGCGGGCAATGGAAATTGCGCATTCCTGTTCGATGTCGTGGCGACAGGCGGCGCAAACTGGATCAATAACATCCCTGTGAATCATGTGACTGCGGATGGCGGCATACGAAATACTGCACCTGTGTCGGCGACGCTGACGCGCAATCCTTCGTCCGGCATATCGATAACCAAAGGCACCAGCAAGGGAGGCGTTGTTACAGGAGATCTCGGTTTTCCGGGTGAAGTAGCGCAACTGGAACTGCGGATTCGAAACAACAGTGCGCAGGCAGTTACCAATTTAACCGTGACCGATTTCTTCACCTTGGATGGCACGGAGAATGCACTTCCCAACGGCTGGCAAATTACGGCAACACCGTCTGCCACCACAACATGTGAAAAAGGTGTCGTCAATGCGGTGCCGAGTGGGCGTTTCGTCAAGTTGAGCGGTGCATCTCTCGCTGCAACACCGGCTGAGTGTGTCGTCATGGTCAATGTGACTTCCACAGCCAGCGGCACAGTGACCAATTTCATCCCGCCAAATTCCATCAAGACCGATCAGGGATTGACCAATGACAGCGTTGCCACAACCACGCTGGCGGCTGCCAAACAAGTTGGCATGGTGAAGAAATTCACGCCGAACGTCATCAAGCCGGGTGAACGTTCACGTCTGCGCATAACAATTGTTAACCCAACGCCTCAGCCGGTCAGCGATCTGAGTGTTATCGATACCTTGCCGGTGGCACCGAGCGTCATGACCGTACCGGCCGGTGCGAATCCGACCTCGACATGCGGTGGAACAGTGACTTCCTCGATAGTCGGCGGCGCGCATCAGGTACGACTGTCAGGCGGGATATTGGCCGGTGCAGATGGTGCCGGTCCCAAGAACTGTCAGATTGAAATCGATGTACTCGTAAGCGCCACCGGTGACTATGTCAATACGATTCCTGCCATTAACCTGACGGGCACATCCGGCGGCGTTGTTCTTGTGCCGAATCAACCAACCACCGACACGCTGCAAGCCAGAGCCCCGCTGACGGTGCACAAGGCCTTCAGTTCGCTTACCCTGGATCCGGGCAATCCCGGATTTACGACCGGCATCGATAACAAGGCACCGGGCGCAGTGTCCGTACTGACACTGCGTTTCGAAAACAGCAATGCCACGGCGCTGACCGGCCTGAACGTTATCGATGCATTGCCTGCCGGACTGGTGGTGGAGCCGGTAATACCATCGACGCCATCGACAACATGCGCCGGCGGCATTGTGGTGGCAGCACCTTCAGCAACAAGTATCAGGCTGACCGGCGCGACGATTCCGGCCAAGGCCGGCGCGACCAACGGTTTCTGCACAGTGACGGTCAATGTGCTGAGCAATATTCCGGGGACTTACACCAACAGCATTCCCGCGGGCGACGTCAAGACGGATCAGGGCATCGTCAATGAAGTACCGACCAGTGCGCAACTGATCGTCTCCAAACCGCCGACAGTCGGCAAGCAGTTTGCACCGCCGGTTATTCAGGCTGGCGGCACATCGATCCTGAGCATCGTGATCGGTAACGACAACAGCACGGTGATGACGCTGACCGCCAATTTCGATGACGTGTTGCCGACTGCGCCGGGCCCGATCGTTCTGGCTGCAGGCACGCCGCTTCTGTCGTCCAGCACTTGTCCGCCATCCACCTTGAGTTCGGTGGTGGCGACTGCCGGCGCGGCGAGTGTGCGCATCAATAACGGCGCAACAATTCCTGCGGGCGGCTGCACGATCGACGTTAGCGTCACGGGATCGGTTCCCGGCGTGCATACGAACAACATTCCGGCCGGGGCCCTGAAAACCAATTTCGGCACCAATCCGGATCCGGCCAATGCACCGTTGACCATCAATACGCTCGGCTACATTTCGGGCAAGGTATTCAAGGACAATGCAATGCCTTCGAACGGCGTGTTCGAAAGCGGCGATGCGCCGATTGCAGGTGTGGCGATTGAATTGCGCAGCGGTTCCAGTTGCAGCAATCCGCTGGTGGTTTTCCCGCCGGGCGGCAGCGCAAATCCAGCGACGACGGATGCACTCGGCAATTACATTTTCACGAATCTGGCATTGGGCACCTATTCGGTTTGCGAACCTGTGCAACCTGCGGGCACCGACAATGGCGCGACCAAAGCCGGACCGATCACCAATATCAATGGAAGCACGGGAACAGCAGGCACGGCTTCTTCGCAAACGAGCACACCAAGCCAGATCACGGGCATCACATTCACGGGCTTGGGGCTTGGCAATGAAATCAGCGGTTCCACGAACAACAATTTTGCGGAAATCGGACGGTCTTCGGTTTCAGGCACGGTCTTCAAGGATCTGGATAACGACGGCGTCAGGAATGGTGCGGATGCGCCGCTTGCAGGCGTGGAAATTCGCCTGACGGGAACGGACATCAACGGTGTTCCGGTCAATCTTTCGACCACCACGGATGCAAACGGCAACTACGTGTTCGATAACGTGGTGGCGGGTACCTATTCGATCGTCGAGCCGACACAACCGGCCAATACGTCAAACGGTATTACCACCGCGGGCAAGCTGCCGAATGGCAGCACCGTCGGTACCGCGACCGGCGTGGCGACGCCGATCAGTGCGATCAACACCATCGTGCTGCCGCCGAATACGGTTTCGAGCAACAATAATTTTGCCGAACTGCTCAACAGCAGAAGCATTTCCGGCATGGTATTCCTCGATTTCCCGTCGGGAGTGGCCGGTGTGTTCGACAGCATCGACCACGGTATCGGTGGACAGGTCATCAACCTGACCGGCACGGACATCAATGGCGTGACGGTTACACGTTCAACCACGACGACAGCAGACGGACGCTACAGATTCTCAGATCTGCCGGAAGGCACATACACGGTCGCGCAGCCTGGGCCGCAGCCTGTCGGCACGACCAACGGCCTGACGATCAAGGATGTCAACATGCCGGGCAGTGTCATCACGCCGGTGCCTGGATCGCTTTCGTCGATTTCGGTCATCGCGATGACTGGCGCGACGATGGTATCGCCGGACAACAATTTTGCCGAGATCACAGGCGCTTCGCCCGATCTGGCCATTGCCAAAACCCATTCTCCCGCGAGCTTTGCGGAAGGATCGACCACCGGCTTCTACACGATCAAGGTAACGAATATCGGCGTCGTCGCCACGAGCGGTACCACCACCATGGTCGATACGCTGCCTGCCGGCCTGACGCCGCTTGCGGTCAGTGGCGGTGCGATGTGGGTTTGTTCGAAAACCGCAACGCAAGTGACCTGCAATACGAACGCTATTCTCGCGGCAAACGGCGGAGCTGCATCGGATATCACCGTGCGCGTTGCTGTCGGTACGGGGACGGCCGGGACAATCCTGAATAACATCGCCAAGGTTTCCGGTGGCGGTGAACAACCGGGCTTCGAAGGCAACAACACGGCAATCGATCCGACCGCCGTGGCACAGGCTGCCGCCTTGTCCGGCCATGTGTGGCTGGATCTGAATCATGACCGCACGAAAAACGATGTATCGCCTGTAAGCCTGATCAAAGGCTGGCGTGTCGAATTGATGCTCAATGGTACCGTTGTCGATACCACAGTGACGGATGACGCGGGCGCATACAGCTTCCCGAACGTCATCCCGAACCAGGGTTATCAGGTGCGTTTCCGTCATCCGACCACCGGCATGATCTTCGGCAGCGCAGTGCCGAACGAGGGTGGTGTGAGCTTCAACAACACCAACGGAACGCCAGCACCCGAGAATCCGACGGGCGCCAAGGTAACGGACGGCACGTTGAGCGAGATGCAACTGCTTGCGGGTAAAAGCTATCCGCAACAGAGTTTGCCGATCGATCCGGCAGGTGTGGTGTACGACGCAGTGAGCCGCTTGCCGGTAGGTGGTGCGGTTGTGACGATCAGCGGTCCCGGCGGTTTTAACGCTGCCACGGATCTGGTTGGCGGCAATGCGAATTTTGTCACCGGTGCGGACGGCCTGTACCAATTCCTGTTGAATCCGACCGCACCATCGGGCACGTATACGTTGAAGATCACGACGTATCCGGGCGGCTATCTGCCTTTGCCGTCCACGCTGATTCCAGGCTGCTCCAGCAAACTCGATGTGGCGCCGTCGGCGACTCCTGCACTCGTGCAGAACAATACGCTGCCACCTGCAGCGGGCGCGCCTTTGCACAATCCTGCTGCCTGTCCGGGTATCTCTTCCGGACTGGGAGTCGGTGCCGGGACGACGCAGTTTTACTACTCGTTCGAGATTCATGCGAATTCCGCCAACGTGATCAACAATCACATCCCGCTCGACCCGGTACTGGGCGGCGCGATCGTGATGACGAAGAGCACGCCGCTGGTCAATGTCGTGCGCGGCGATCTGGTGCCTTACACGATTACCGCAACCAACACGCTGAATGCGACGCTGGGCAAGATCAATGTGGTCGATACGATTCCGGCCGGCTTCCGCTATCGCACCGGTTCGGCTTCGCTGAACGGCGTGGCGACCGAGCCGGTCGTTACCGGCCGCAATCTGACCTGGGCGAACCAGACCTTCACCGCCGGTGAACGCAAGACATGGCGCATGTTGATGGTCGTCGGCGCGGGTGTATCCGAAGGCGAGTACGTCAATCAGGTCGCGGCACGCAACACGCTGGCCAATGCACAGGTATCGAACACGGCAACGGCAACAGTGCGCGTCGTTCCCGATCCGACCTTCGACTGTTCCGACATCATCGGCAAGGTATTCGATGACAAGAACGCCAACGGTTACCAGGATCAGGACGAACCGGGTATCGCCAATGTACGTGTCGCAACAGCGCGCGGCCTGCTGGTGACCAGCGATCACGAGGGACGTTTCCACGTTGCCTGCGCGGCGATTCCGAATGCGGATCGCGGCTCGAACTTCGTGATGAAACTCGACGAGCGCACGCTGCCTTCCGGTTACCGCATCACGACCGAAAACCCGCGCGACGTTCGCGTCACGCGCGGCAAGATGGTCAAGCTCAATTTCGGCGCCACCGTGCATCGCGTGATCCGTCTGGATATTTCCGGCACGGCATTCAACGGCGACAGCACGGAACTGCAGGCGTCCTATCTTTCGGAGTTGGAAAAATTGCCTGAGCAACTTCAAGCGCGTCCATCGGTATTGCGCATTGCATACCGTCGCGGCGCCGAATCGGCCGACCTGGCCAAGAAACGCATCGATGCCGTGAGCGAACGAATACAGAGTTTGTGGCATGCGAAGCGACACAAGGAAGATGAGGAAAGCGAACCGCTTGTCCCGTTGATGATTGAAACAGAGATGGAGGCTGCACAATGAATCTCCGTCCACACACCATCGCACTTGCGGTAAGCATGCTGTTCGCCGGTTCGTCACTGACATGGGCAGCCATCGAGGTCAGCAGCGGCAAGCGCGTCGACAACGGTCGCATCGATCTTTATTCGATACCGGCACCGACAGAAGTCCAACCGGTGGTCGCCTATCCGATGCCATCCGGCGTCACACGTGAAGAAGCCGTTGCGATGCGCGCTCGTGCATCGCAGGTGCCGGCAGCGCCGTCCGATGTGAGCAAGTCGTTGCAGGAGGCAAAGGGCTTGAGCCTGTTCGTCTCCGGCAAGGCGGATCTGACGCCGCCGGCGAAGGCATCGATCGAAGCGCTCGCCGCAGAAATCAGGGCGCGACAGGGCAAGGTCGCCGGCATGCGCATTGCCGTGATTGGCCATACCGACAATCAGCATCTGTCGCCGAACGCCAAACGCATATTCAATGACAATCAGGGATTGTCGGAAGCGCGCGCGCTGGCCGTGACTGCGTATCTGAAACAATTGCTGAAGAATCCGGCGATCACGTATTCGATCGAAGGCGATGGCGAAAGCCGTCCGATCGCATCGAATGCCACGCCGGAAGGCATGGCGCGCAATCGCCGCGTCGAGCTGCAGGTCTGGTTCGATCCGGCGCCGGTTGCGGTGGCCGCGCGTCCGGCCGCGAAATGTTCGGCGCAATCCACCGGCCGGACCGATTCGCCATTCCGCATCACGATCGATGGCGAACCGGTCAATACATCGATTGCGCCGAACGAAGCCGATGCACAGCGCTGTACCGACGTCGCGCTGGAAAAGGCCGATATCCAGGTACGTTACGACAGCATGGCGATCGCGCCGACGATGAATATCTGGGCCACGCCGAATGCGGCGGTCAAGGGCGAGCCGGTCGAGTTCCGCGCCTGGTCGAACTACATTCCGTGGATCAAGAAAGCCGAGCTGCGCCTGTTCCGCGCCGGACAGAAAACGCAGGAAAAACCGTTTGAAATCCTGCCCGTGTCGTGGACCGGCGTCACCAACTGGACCGTGCCGGCGAAGACCGAAGACGATCAGGTCTTCTATCTGCTGCGCGTCTACGATGCGCAGGATCATTTCGATGAAACCAGCCTGAAGCCGTTGAATCTGTTGAACCGTGCCATGCAGGCCAACGACGATCTGGACAAGATCGAACGCGAACGCCTGGCCGGTTACGGCGAAAACAGCCTCTCGCTGCGCAACATCCCTGTCACCGGCGGCACCGTGACGGTCAATGGCAGCAATCTGAAGCAGGGCCAGCGCATCGAAGCGCTGGGACTGGAATTGCCGATCGATGCACAAGGCAAATTCGCCATGAAGCAGATCATGCGCGCCGGCCCGCAGTTCGTCGAAGTGACGTTGAAGGAAGCGGACGGCAGCGCAACCACGTTCCGCCGCAACCTCAACATTGCGGCCGACGACTGGTTCTATCTGGCGCTCGGCGATCTGACGGTCGGCAAGAACCGTGTGGCCGGTCCGGCACAACTGGTCACCGGCGATAACGATCACTACGACGACAAGGTTTATGTCGACGGACGCGCCGCGTTCTACCTGAAGGGCAAGATCAAGGGCGAATACCTGCTGACCGCTTCGGCCGATACGCGCGAAGCGCCGCTGCACGAGATGTTCTCCAATTTCTCCAGCAAGGATCCGCAATACCTGCTGCGCAACATCGATCCGAATCTGTACTATCCGGTCTACGGCGACGACAGCACGACGGTGGATGATGCGCCGACGCAGGGCAAGTTCTTTGTCAAGCTGCAGAAGGGCGATTCGCATGTGATGTGGGGTAATTTCCAGACCACATGGAGCGGCACTGAACTGATGCAGTATTCGCGCGGCCTGTACGGTGCGCAATTGCGGCATCGTTCGGAAGACGCGACGACGTATGGCGAGAAGCAGACGCAGATCGATGCATTCGTCGCCGATCCGGGCACGCTCGGCGCACGCGAGGAATTCCGCGGCACCGGCGGTTCTTTGTACTACCTGCGCCATCTCGATATCACGCAGGGTTCGGAGCGCGTGTGGATCGAAGTGCGCGACAGGGATTCCGGCATGGTGATCGAACGCCGCGAAATGTCGCCGGTGCAGGATTACGAAATCAACTACCTGCAAGGCCGCATCCTGCTGCAATCGCCGCTGTCGATGACGGGCAGCACATCGAGCCTGATTGCAACATCGTCATTGAGCGGCAATCCGCTCTATCTCGTCACCACGTATGAATATGCACCGGGCGTGACGGAAGTGGACAACCTGTCGACCGGCCTGCGCGCCAGCCAGTGGATCAACGATCACGTGCAGCTCGGCATCAGCAGCTATCACCAGGGCGAGGACGGTTCCAGCCAGACGCTGAAAGGCGTCGATGGCACCTTCCGTTACAAACCGGGCACGTGGGTCAAGTTCGAGACGGCACATTCGGATGGCCCCGGCACGGATACGCAAACCTCGATCACCGGCGGCTTCGGCTTCAATTCGCTGAACAACGGCGGCATTCATAGTGCCGGTGCGGAACGCATTGAAGGTTCCGTCGATCTGGCGGAAGTGACCGACGGCATGAAGGGCAAGATCACGTCCTACATGCAGAACAAGGATGCCGGTTATTCGGCACCGGGCCAGATTGCCTTCGGCGGCGAAGCGGTCAAACAGCATGGCATGGCGGCCGACGTGGAAGTACGGCCGGGCACGCGCGTGCAGGTCAAGGCCGATCAGCGCGAAGGCGACCTGCAGGACGGCAACAACGTCGAAGTCGCGGTACGCCAGGTCGTCAATCCGGAATGGGATGTGGCGGTCGGCGCACGCGTCGACGATCGCAGCAACGTTGTTCCGAACGCCAGCGAACTCCTGTCGCAAACCGGATCGCGTACCGATGCGCAAGTGCGCCTCGATTACAAACCGGATCGCAAGGACGGCAAGCCGGGTGAGAAGGAAGACTGGCTGGCCTACGGCTACGTGCAGGGTACGGTCGATCGCGACGGTACGCGGGATGCCAACAATCGCGCCGGTCTGGGTGGCGAGATCCAGGTGACCGATCGCGTGAAGCTGATCGGCGAGGCATCGGACGGCAATCAGGGCCTGGGCGGCAAGATAGGTGCAGATTATCGTCTGTCGGATCGCAGCAATGCCTACCTGACGTACACGATGGAAACCGAAAGTCCCGACGTGTCGTATCGCGGTCGTCAGGGCACGCTGGTTTCCGGTGCGAGCACGCGGGTATCGGATCAGTTGCGCGTGTTCGGCGAAGGCCGTGCCGCCAACGGTGCCGGACCGCAAAGCCTGACACAGGCGTTCGGCACCGACTGGTCGCCGAACGATCGCTGGAATTTCGGCACCAAGGTCGAATACGGCACGGTTTCCGATCCGCTGGCGGGCGATCTCGAACGGCGCGCGCTCGGCGGTTCGGTCGGCTACAAGGAAGGACGCGTCAAGTACGGCGGCAACATGGAATGGCGTCGCGACCAGAGCAATGTGTCCGGCGAAAACACCACATGGCTGATGCGCAACACGCTCGGTTATCAGGTGGATGAATCGTGGCGTATTCTCGGCAAGTTCAATCTTGCGCGCAACAGCAACACGCAAGGCGCATTCGTCGATGGCGATTACACCGAGTTCGTGCTGGCCAGTGCGTATCGTCCGGTCGATAACGATCGCTGGAATACCTTGTTCAAGTACACCATGCTGAACAACGTGCCGACGGCAGGGCAGGTGGCGCCTTCGGGACTCGATGCGGATTACGCGCAGCGCAGCCAGGTATTCTCTGTCGATACGATCTACGATCTGTTCCCGTGGTTGTCGGTTGGCGGCAAGTACGCATTCCGCATCGGCGAACTGCAGATGCCGGCCGGCGGCGACTGGTTCTCAAGCCGTGCCGACCTGTGGATCCTGCGTGCCGATTTCCATCTGGTCAAGGAATGGGATGCGCTGGTCGAACTGCGCAACCTGCGTGCAACGGAAGCGCAGGATTCCAAGGCAGGCGCACTGGTCGGACTGTATCGCCACTTCGACAAGGGGATCAAGGCCGGTGTCGGTTACAACTTCACCGATTATTCGGATGATCTGACCGACCTGTCGTACCGCAGCCGCGGCTTCTTCGTCAACGTCCTGGCAACGTATTGATGGCCAAGGTTTGAGCGGGCGGTTTGCAGGACGATAAAAGGAGCGGTGATATTCACCGCTCTTTTTTTTCGTGCCTGCATCGTTGACCTGCCATGGTTCTGAATCGTGCATATCTTTCATGTCCGAACCGGCGCATATCGTGTATATATTCAATCCATGGCAAGCGCAGGCTGTTGGCCAGCCGGTCGGACCAGTCTGCGATTGCCATAAACGGTATGTAAAACCTGAAGATTGAGGAGACGACATGACTGACATGAATAGACGTGGCATGCTTCAAACAGCGGGCTTGATGACGGTGGGGGCCGTCACTGGTTGCGCGATGCCGATCAACGCTGCAGGCAACAAGGAAAAGACCGTTTTTTCCGTCGCACAGCCGACCATTCCGATTGTCGGCAGCAGCGAGCAGTTTCCGGTTCGGCGCATTTACTGCATCGGACGCAACTATGCGGCCCATGCGCGTGAAATGGGTTCCGATCCGACGCGCGAACCACCATTCTTCTTTCAAAAACCGAGCGATGCCGTGCAATACATCGCACCGGGAAAAACCGTCGATCATCCGTATCCGACGCTGACGAAAAACTATCACTACGAGATCGAACTGGTTGCGGCCATCAACAAGGGCGGCAAGAACATCCCTGTTGAAACGGCATTGCAGCACGTCTTCGGCTACGCAGTCGGTCTGGACATGACGCGCCGCGATCTTCAGGCTGCGATGAAGAAAGAGGAAAAGCCGTGGGAAATCGGCAAAAGCTTCGACCATGCTGCACCGATCGGTCCGCTGCATCCGGTGGCCAGCATCGGTAATTTCACCGAAGGCAAGATCTGGCTGAAGGTCAATGGCCAGGTCAAGCAAAGCTCGGATCTGAAAAACATGATCTGGTCGGTGGCCGAGCAAATCAGCAACCTGTCGAAAGCGTTTGAACTGATGCCGGGCGACATCATTTATTCCGGCACGCCGGAAAACGTGGGGCCGGTCGTGCGCGGCGACATCATGGAAGGCTATATCGAGCGGCTGCCTAGCATCACGCTGAAGGTCGTCTGATCCACTGATCGTGTCGACAAATGAAAAACGGCTGGAAGGGCATGTGCCTCTCCAGCCGTTTTTTTATCCGCCTGTTTGATCAGGCAGACGCGCTGCCCGCATCCATCAAAGGCCGAGCGCCTTTTTCACACCGGCGCCATAGGCCGGATCGCATTTGGTGCAATTGTCGATATGGCGCTGCTTGATTACAACCGGCGCATCGCCCATCGCTCGTCCTGTGTTATCGAACAGAACCTGCTGCTGCGCCGGCGTCATCAACTGGAACAATGCGCGCGGTTGCGAGTAGTAATCGTCGTCGTCCTCACGGAAATTCCAGCGATCGGCCGCACCGTTCAGCGCCAGCGGCGGTTCGCGGAAATCAGGCTGTTCCTGCCATTCGCCTTCGCTGTTCGGTTCATAGTGCAGCGTGCTGCCGTGATTGCCGTCGATCCGCATTGCACCGTCGCGATGAAATGCATGGAACGGACACTTCGGCGTATTGACCGGGATCTGGTAATGATTCACGCCGAGCCGGTAACGCTGGGCATCGCCGTATGAAAACAGCCGTCCCTGCAGCATCCGGTCAGGCGAAAAGCTGATACCCGGCACCACGTTGGCCGGATTGAATGCGGCCTGTTCGACATCGGCGAAATAATTGTCCGCATTGCGGTTGAGTTCGAACACGCCGACCTCGATCAACGGGTAATCGCCTTTCGGCCAGACCTTGGTCAGGTCGAACGGGTGATACGGCACTTTCTCCGCATCGCGTTCCGGCATGACCTGCACCGACATCGTCCAGCGCGGGAAATCCTTTTTCTCGATCGATTCGTACAGATCACGCTGCGCGCTTTCGCGATCGCGGCCGACCAGTTCGGTCGCTTCTGCATCGCTCAGGTTCTTGATGCCCTGATGCGTGCGGAAATGGAACTTGACCCAGAACCGTTCATTGTTCGCATTGATGAAGCTGAACGTGTGCGAGCCGAAGCCGTGCATGTGGCGATACGAGGCCGGAATGCCACGGTCGCTCATCACGATCGTCACTTGATGCAGCGCTTCCGGCAGCGAGGTCCAGAAATCCCAGTTGTTCTTTGCGCTGCGCAGATTGGTGCGCGGATCGCGTTTGACGGCATGATTCAAATCCGGAAATTTCAACGGATCGCGGAAGAAGAAAACCGGCGTGTTGTTGCCGACCAGATCCCAGTTGCCTTCCTCGGTATAGAACTTCATCGCGAAGCCGCGAATGTCGCGTTCCGCATCGGCGGCACCGCGCTCGCCGGCTACGGTCGAGAAGCGCAGGAACATGTCGGTCTTCTTGCCGATCTGCGAAAAAATCTTCGCCTTCGTGTAGCGGGTGATGTCGTGTGTGACGGTAAAGGTGCCGAATGCGCCCGAGCCTTTGGCATGCATGCGCCGTTCGGGAATCACTTCACGGTCGAAGTGCGCCAGCTTTTCGAGAAACCAGACATCCTGCAACAGCTGCGGTCCCCGTTTTCCTGCAGTCAGCGAATCCTGATTATTGGGTACGGGTGCGCCTCCAACCGTGGTGAGTTTCTTCTTGGTCATGTGTTCCCTTTGATGAGTGAGATACGACGCAGAACGCGAATGTGTTCTGAATGGTGCGTGACGATTCTAGCATCGGGAATGGGGCAAGCCCGTTTATAAAAAACGATGACGAGCCAAGAAAATGGCTATGGCGAACGGCAAGGGGTTGAATGCGAAAGAGAGATGATTGTTGAACAGGAATTGCGTTCAAGAAGGGAAAAATCGCAATCCCGGCCGGCGTGCGACGGGGATTGCTGAAGAATGCCGGTGGGACGGTTGATTGGTCTGCGCCGGACTGTCTGATGCGGTTATACGCGGCTGAACGTATCGGTGCTTTCGGTCAGTTTGAACGTGCCGTCAGCTTGCGGCTGCGCGGTCCGGTCGGTGTACTTGACGCGATAACCCTGGAAATCGCGCGGCAGATGCGTCATGCCGAAATCCAGGTAGCTGATGCCTGTCGTGAGGTGCTGCAGAATGACGACGTTGCCAGCTGCATTTTTGACTTTGAATTCTTCGGTGACTGTCATAAAACCTCCTGTTGGTTGAATTTCCGTGCCGTTTTTAACAAGCCCGGCCCGCACAGTATTTATAGCATTTTAAATGCAACTTTAAAATGACTTTATTTTTGTATCACTAAATTTCATCTTGATTTCAAGCAATGCTGAAGTAAAAAAGCCTGCGCGCAGGCAGGCTTTGCAATTGGTGCTGGTATGTTTCCCGACCGCCAGCGCCGGTAGTAGCGACCTTCGATGGTGCTAGTGCGGCTCTTTTTCTTTCAGAGCACGCACACAGCGTAACAAGCGTATGTGACCGCAATTTGACACAGGTTGAATTTCTGTCGCGTTGCGGTTTACGCTTTCTGCGGCCTGGAACCGGCGATCAGGCGCCGCATTCCAGTTCATGCTTTTCGGTAACACGTCGTGCAGCGCGCTTTGCGCGCTCGGCCGATTTCGGATGGGCGTTGGCCACATCCTCGTCCGCCCATTTTTTTCGCAACGCGGATTGCGTACATTTCTTTTTCTTCGCCTCATTCGCCTTGGCTGTTTTCCGGTATGCGCGCTCGTCTGCGGCTTCCTGTTTTTTGCGGACGGATTCCAGGCGCTGCAACTCCTTCTTGTCCTGTGCCAGTTTCTGCTGCGCCGCACCGGCATCGGTGGATGGCGTTGCGATGTCGATTTCCTTCATGTCCGTCGTTTTGCTGTTGTAGCACGGGATGTCGCTGTAGACGGTGCGATCGCCGGACTGGCATTTGTAAATTGCCAGCGCGGGCGTCGAGATGGCGGAGAGGAGCACAAGGAGCAGCAATGGTTGCATGACGATCTCGTGGTGGTTTGGAAGAGGAGGTTAGATGACCTTGCCGGGATTCATCAGGTTCAGTGGATCGAGCGCGTGCTTGATTGCGCGCATCAGGTTCATTTCCACATCGGATTTGTAGCGCAGGATTTCGTCGCGCTTCAATGCGCCCAAGCCGTGTTCCGCGGAAATCGAACCGCCGAAATGATGAACGCTGTCGTGCACGATGCGATTGATGGCGGCCTGATGCGGGAGAAGGACGGTGTCCGGCTCATGTTCCGGTTGCGCGATGTTGTAGTGCAGGTTGCCGTCGCCGAGATGGCCGAACGTGATGGGGCGCACGCGGGGAAACGCGTCCTGCAGCAGGCGGTCGGTGACGCGGATGAAATCGCCGATGCGCGAAATCGGCAGTGATACATCGTGCTTGATGTTTCTGCCTTCGGCCGCCTGCGCAAGCGGAATGCATTCGCGCAGATGCCAGAGCGCAGCGGACTGCGCGAGCGAGGTTGCGGCGACGGCGTCCTGGATCACGCCGGCGGCAAGTGCTGCGCTGATCACGTTTTCCAGCAGCATGGCGGCGTGTGCCTCCGATTCGCTGTCCGATAATTCCAGCAGCGCATAGTGTGCGTGCGGTCGGTCGAACGGCGGATTCGTTTGCGGAAAATGCCTGCCGACCAATGTCAGGCAGAGCGACGACATCAGTTCGAATCCGGTCAATGCCGCTCCGCAATGCTGCTGCGCGAGTAGCAGCAGTTGCAATGCATCGTCCGGTGTGCGCAGCGCGGCCAGCGCAGTACGCTGCGCTTTCGGTTGAGGGAAGAGTCTGAGCACGGCGGCGGTGATGATGCCGAGCGTGCCTTCCGCGCCGATGTAGAGGTCGCGCAGGTCGTAGCCGGTATTGTCCTTGCGCAGTCCGCGCAGTCCGTTCCAGATGTCGCCTTTCGGCGTGACCACTTCCAGTCCGAGACACAGGTCGCGGCTGTTGCCGTAACGCAGGACGGCGGTGCCGCCGGCATTCGACGACAGGTTGCCGCCGATCGTGCAACTGCCTTCGGCCGCCAGCGACAGCGGGAAAAGCCGTTGCGCATCGGCTGCCGCCTGCTGCACGTGCAGAAGAATGCAGCCGGCTTCCACCGTCATCGTGTTGTTGACGGCATCGATGTCGCGAATCGCATCAAGACGGGAGAGGGAAAGAACGACTGCGGTGCCGCTGCCGTCGGGGATGCTGCCGAGCACCAGTCCGGTGTTGCCGCCTTGCGGCACGACCGGCACATTGAATTGATTGCACAGGCGGATGATGGCAGCGACTTCGTCGGTTGAGCCGGGACGAACCACGGCGCAGGCACTGCCGGTAAAACGGCCGCGTTTATCCAGCAGGTAGGGCGCGGTATCTGCCGCGTCGGTCAGGACATATCGGGCGCCGATGGCCTGGCGGCAGGCATCGACGAAGCCGGTCATTCAGCTGCTTTCTGCCGGGCCTTTGCCGCTTTCTTGTAAGGGCGCAGATAGGTGACGACGCAGGTGAAGAACAGTGCGACCAGCGCGACTTCGATCCAGCCCAGCACCGAAGAAAGCCCCGCATCGCTCCAGCCGCGCACAATGCCTTCGGTCAGGTACAGCAGGATCAGCATCGATGACCATTGCATCGTGTAGAGATCGCGCTTGAGGATGCCGCGCAGCGGAATCAGCAGCGGCACGGCTTTCAGCGCCAGCAGGAAACTGCCCGGACGTACCGGCGCCAGCAGCGTTTCCCACGCAATGCAGAGAACGATCAGTGCGATCAGGCTGGCGACCGCGCCGCCGTGAAGAATCGCCTGGCGTTGCGTTGGCATCATGTGTTTTGCAGCCGGACGGCGGTCTGCGCCAGTCGCTGACCAAGCGCAATCGCGAGCGCGCGCGTATCGGACGAGATCGCCTGCGTACCGCTGACGCCCGACCAGTGCGATGCGCCGTATGGCGTGCCGCCGGTGCTGGTGGTCATCAGTTCCGGTTGCGTGTAAGGCACGCCGAGCAGCAGCATGCCGTGATGCAGCAGCGGCAGCATCATCGACAACAGCGTCGATTCCTGTCCGCCGTGCAGGCTGCCGGTTGAGGTGAAGACGCAGGCGGGTTTGCCGGCCAGCGCACCCGACAGCCATTGCGATGTGGTGCCGTCCCAAAAGTATTTCATCGGCGCGGCCATGTTGCCGAAGCGTGTCGGCGAGCCCAGTGCGATGGCCGCGCATTCTTCGAGATCACGCAATTCGACATATGGCGCGCCTTCGTCCGGCACGTCCGGCGCGGTCGCTTCGGTTACGGTGGAAACGGCGGGAACGGTGCGCAGGCGCGCTTCGCAACCGGCAACGCTGTCGATGCCCTGACCGATCAGTTCGGCCATTTTGCGTGTCGAACCGTGGCGGGAATAATAGAGAACGAGAATGGGGAGGCTGGATGCATGCATGCTTGGTATTATAGGATGCTTTACAGGCAATCCGGTACGACGACGGATGCCTGACGATCATCCTGTTCAATCCTTCCGATGCAATTTGCGCGCAATATCCACGATAAGCAGTCAGGCAGTCAATCAACGGTTACGGATGGCATGAAGCTTCCCCGATTTACTCTTTTTCGCGAACTGACCTGGCCGCAGATGCGCGACCTGTTCCGCTTTGCCGCGCGCCGGCTGGATGAGGAGCAGTTGCCGCAGGTTGCCGGCAGCCTGACGTTCACGACCGTACTGGCGCTGGTGCCGATCCTGACGATCGCGCTGGCGATTTTCACCACCTTCCCATTGTTCAATACCTTCCGCGCGTCGCTGGAAGCGTACTTCGTGCAGAACCTGATGCCGAAGGGAATCGCCAATACGATTCTCGGTTATCTGACACAGTTCTCCAGCAAGGCCACGCGCTTGTCCGCGTTCGGCGCGGTTGCGCTGATCGTGACGGCGGTGGCGATGATGCTGATGATCGATCGCGTGTTCAACCTGATCTGGCGCGTCAAGACGAAGCGGCCGATCACGCAGCGCATTCTGGTCTACTGGGCCATCGTCACGCTGGGGCCGCTGCTGATCGGTGCGTCGATTTCACTGACTTCATATCTGTTCACGGCGACGAATGGCGTCGTCAGGCATGTTCCGTTTTTCGGCGGCATGTTCTTTTCCTCCGTATCGATCCTGCTGACGACGGTTGCCTTCACGCTGCTTTACATCGTGGTGCCGAACCGGCTGGTGGAATGGCGCGATGCCTTGTGCGGCGGTTTGCTGGCGGCGATCGCGTTCGAGGTGGTCAAGCGGCTGTTTGCGATCTTCGTGGTCAAGGTGCCGACCTACACGGTGGTTTATGGCGCGGTGGCGGCCTTTCCGATTTTCCTGGTGTGGATTTATCTCGGCTGGCTGATCACCCTGGGCGGTGCGGTCGTGACGGCAGCCTTGCCGATCGTGAAGTACGAACGGTGGTGGCATGTGCCGCAACCGGGCAGCGCGTTCGTCGATGCGATGGCGCTGCTTGCCGTATTGCATGCGGCGCGCCAGTCGTCGCGATCAGCCGTTGTCGATGCCAAATTGATCCGCGAGAAGACGCGTCTCGGATTCGACGAATCGGAGACGCTGCTTGAAAAAATGCTGGATGCCGGCTGGGTAGGGCGCATCAAGGCGGAAGGGCCGCGACGCATGCAATGGGGCAAACGCATCACGGATGGCCTGGATAGCTGGGTGCTGCTGGCCAATCCGCAGTATCTGACGCTGGCAGATATCTACCGGCTGTTCGTATTCGATGCATCCGGCAATGCGGCGCTGGCGAAGCAGGTCGAGTGCGCCGTCGAACAGGGTTTGAGCCAGTCGCTTGAAGCGCACTTCGCCCCATCGGACGCGCAAGCCGGCATACGGCCGGCGAATTAGAAAGACGTCTGTCCGCTCAGCAACTGCCAGTAGAGCAGCCATGCGGCGGCGAATGAATAAAACGGCTGGCGCCACGAAGCGGGCCGGTTTTTCTCGAACATCAGATGGCCGATCCACGCAAAGCCGTAGAACGGCAGCACCGCTGCTGCCAGCCACAGGGCGTTGCCGGTCAGGAGCAGAACGGCGAGGAAGACGAGTGCCAGCGTCGATCCGAGGAAATGCAACTGCCGGGAAGTCCGGTCCGTATGCGCGGTCAGATAATCGGTGTAGAACTCCGGGAACGATTGATGCGACTTGCGTGCGATCACAGTCATGATGTTCTCCTGCCTGTTGTCTCGCTTTCAGCGTAGTCCTTGTCGGAGCGGGATGCAACCTGCGATTGAAATGGTGCGTTTGCGTGACAGTGCCGTGAGGGAAGATCGCTTATCGAGGATCGTTTTGCAGTTGCTGCTGTCGTATGATTAATCCATGCGCGATGCGAGGATACATTCGACGCAGTCGATTTGACTGCTGGCAGTGGATTTTTTGAAGCGCTTGGGCTACATTGCAAGTGTCCGCAGTATAACCATAACTCGCGAGGACGGTCCCATGAAAGTATCCGAAATACTCAAGGTAAAAGGAAGTGTTCTTTTTACAGTAACGCCAGACAGTCCGATTCTCGACGCTGTCAATGCAATGGCGGAGAAAGACATCGGTTCGCTGGTGGTCATGGAGGCAGGCAATCTGATCGGCATGCTGACATTCCGCGAAGTGCTGTCGACGCTTCATGCCAACGGCGGCGCGGTCGGCGACGGCAGTGTGCGTGAGCACATGGACAGGCAACCGATCACCATCACCGTCGATACCGACATCAACGATGTGCGACGCATGATGCTGGAAAAGCACGCGCGTTATGTGCCGGTTCTGAACGGGAAAGATCTGGTCGGCGTGATGTCATTCTATGACGTGGCAAAGGCGGTGTTCGAGGCGCAAAGCTTCGAGAACACAATGCTGAAGTCCTACATTCAGGATTGGCCGGCTGTTGCCAGCGAGAAGGCCGGCTGACAATCCATCAGCAGCAGTCTGATAAAAGCCGTTCGCGTGCCGGTCAGGTGCGTGAACGGCTTTTCTGTTTGTGCACCGCAATCCTTTACAATCCGGTGATTCCATCTCCGGCATCTATTGCTGCCTTTCCCTGAACCTTCCGTTCCTTCATTGCCCTCATGCGTAAATCCGGTCAGTTTTCATTGCTTGCGCAACGTCGCTTCGCACCGTTTTTCCTCGCGCAGTTTTTCGGCGCCTTCAATGACAATGTATTCAAGACGGCCTTGCTGACGGTGCTCACGTTCGAGGCATTGAGCTGGACCACGATGGATCGCGGTTTCCTGAACAACCTGATTCCGGGGCTGTTTATTTTGCCGTTCGTACTGTTCTCGGCCCTTGCCGGGCAACTGGCCGACAAGTTCGAGAAATCAGCGCTGGTGCGGTATGTCAAATTACTGGAAATTGCCATCATGCTCGTCGCGGCAATCGGCTGGATGCGGCACGATCTGTGGTTGCTGATCGCGGCGGTGGCCGGAATGGGTTTGCATTCCGCATTGTTCGGCCCGGTCAAGTATGCGTATCTGCCGCAGAAGCTGGCGCCGCAGGAACTGGTCGGCGGCAACGGGCTGGTCGAGATGGGAACGTTTGTCGGTATCCTTCTCGGTGAAGTGCTGGGCGCCGTGCTGGTCCTGCAAAAACCGTGGGGAATCGAATATGTGGCGGGCGGCACGGTGGCGATTGCCGTCGCGGGCTGGCTGGCCAGCCGTGCGATACCGCTTTCTCCGGCGGCGGAGCCGGGGCTGAAGATCAACTGGAATCTGGCGACGGAAACGGTGCGCAATATCCGTTTCTCGAAACAGAATCGGCCGGTGTTTTTGTCGATGCTGGCCAATTCCTGGTTCTGGTTTTACGGCGCGATCGTATTGGCGCAATTTCCCCTGTATTCAAAAGAATATCTGCGTGGCGATCACAGTATTTTCGTCCTGCTGCTGACGATTTTTTCGCTCGGCATCGGTACCGGTTCGCTGCTGTGCGAGCGACTGTCCGGACGCAAGGTGGAGATCGGCCTTGTTCCGCTCGGTGCGATCGGATTGACGGTATTCGGCTTCGATCTTTATCTGGCCAGCAATGCTTACACGAACACATCGCTGGTCGATATTGCCGGTTTTGTGCAACAGGCCGGCAGTCTTCGCATCCTGTTCGACTGCCTGATGATCGGCGTGGTCGGCGGCCTGTATATCGTGCCGCTGTTTGCGCTGATCCAGACGCGTTGCGATCCGTCGCACATGTCGCGCACGATTGCGGGCATGAATATCCTGAATGCGCTGTTCATGGTGGCAGCGGCATTGCTGGCGATGGTGTTGCTGAACATGGGGCTGACCATTCCGCAACTGTTCCTCGTCACGGCCTTGATGAATGCGGCGGTGGCCGCCGCCATTTTCGTCGCCGTGCCGGAATTCCTGATTCGTTTTCTTGCGTGGATGGTGAGCCATACGACGCATCGCGTGCGCAGCATCAATGCCGACGGCATTCCGCATCGGGGCGGCGCAATCCTCGTCTGCAATCAGGTCAGTTATCTGTATGCGCTTGTGATCCTTGCCGCCAGCCCGCGCCCGCTGCGATTCGTGATGCATCGCCGGATGTGCGACAAGCCTTTGCTGTCCGCTTTGTTCAAGGCGGCGAGGGCGATTCCCATCGCGCCCGCCGCTGAAGATCCCGCGTTGACGGCTGCCGCATATGACGCGATTGCAATTGCGTTGGAGCAGGGTGAACTGGTATGCATTTTCCCTGAGGAGAAATTGACGACCAGCGGCGAGATTGACGTATTCAAGGGCGGGATCATGAAGATACTTGAACGCGCGCCTGTGCCGGTCATCCCGATGGCATTGCGCGGTTTGTGGGGCAGCCTGTTGACGCGCAGCGACGACCATCCGCTGCAGCGTTCTTTCCGCAGCGGCCCGTTCAGCAGGCTGGAACTGGTCGTCGGCGAAGCGGTGCCGGCCGCAGAGGTCACGCCAGAGGCATTGCACGATCGCGTGCAAAATTTGCGCGGGGAGCGTAGATAACAGTCTGTGAAAACTGCGGCGTCATTTGCGCATCGGCACATCGATCCGGCCACACGCGCCGAGCTATTTTTACTCCGTATGCAACGCCTGATTCTCGTTCTTGCGTTGCGGCGCGACCAGCGGCAGAAGCAGCGTGAATGTGGTGCCGACGCCGATCGCGCTTTGCACGCGCACGCGGCCGCCGAGTACGCCGCTGACGATGTTGTGCGTGATGTTGAGTCCCAATCCCGAACCGCCTTCGCCGAGCTTGGTGGTGAAGAAGGGATCGAAGATCCGGTTCAGATTGACGGCCGGAATGCCGATGCCGTCATCCTTGATGGTGAGTTCGACCCAGCCATCCATGTCGCTGGCGCGCGCCGCAATCACCACCACGCCCTGACTTCTTCCCTCGAAACCGTGCAGCAATGCGTTGTTGATCAGATTGGTCAGCACCTGGCCGAGCGGCCCCGGATAGCTGTCGAACGTGAGGTCATCGGGAATGTTTTGCTCGACGTTAAACGGACTCTTGCGAATGACGGGCCACAATGTCAGCAGAATTTCGCCGGTGACTTCGGCGAGGGAAAAGGTGCGTCGCTGCGAGCTCGTCTGGTCGATTGCGACCTGCTTGAAGCTGTTGACCAGATCGGCGGCGCGGTGGAGATTGCGCACCAGAATATCGCCGGCCTTGCCGACATCGGCGATGTAATTTTCCAGCACCGAGCGTTTGATGCCGTTCTGATCGCGATAGCTGCCGCTCAGCGCTTCGGTCTGATCGGTCAGTGTGCTGGCCACCATCAGGCTGTTGCCGATCGGCGTATTCAGCTCGTGTGAGATGCCGGCGACCAGTGCGCCCAATGCGGCGAGTTTTTCGCTGTTGACCAATTCCTCATGCGCCAGATTCAGTGCATCGAGCGTCGTTTCCAGTTCCTGATTGGCTTGCTGCAATTCATCGGTGCGTTCGACCACGCGGTCTTCCAGTGTGGCGTTCAACTCGCGGATTTCATTTTCGATCCGGCGTTTTTCGGTAATGTCCTGGCACGCGAAGATGCCGTACTGTTCTCCTTCCAGCAGAAAGACATGGCCGGAATACTGGATCAGGATCTTGCTGCGGTCGCCGCGAAACATCCAGATTTCAGTGTGGTGCCGGATGCCGCCGGTGGATTCCAGTTCCGCCAGCAACGCTTCGCGGTCTGCCGGATTGCAATACATTTCGAGGTCGTGCGTATTCCGGCCGATCACGCTGTCGCGCGATTGCATGAACAACTGCTCGAATGCGCTGTTGACGTCCTTGACCACGCTGTCGCTGCTGATCTGCGTTACATACATGGCCACCGGCGTGGAATGGAAGATCGTTGCAAACCGTTGTTCGCTCAGGCGCAGTTCGCCTTCGGCGCGTTTGCGTTCCAGTTCCGCCGACGCGCGTTCGCTGAACACCTGCAGCAGCGAACGCACCAGATCCGGATTGCGCAAGGGCTTGGAATGCATCACTGCCAGCACGCCGATGACGCGGCCGGTGGCATCGTGCAGCGGTGCGCCGGCGTAGCTCTCCCAGCCTTGTTCCTTCAGCGTCGCGTATTGCGGGAACGACGCCTGGACGCCGCTGGCGAAAATGCAGAGCTGGCCCGCCATCACGCGTTCGCACGGTGCATTCGTTATCGCATAATCGGGGAGGTCGGCCGCGTAGGCATGGGAATGCGAGGCAAGCATGTGCATGCGCGCAGGATCGTTCGGTGCGATCAGGCCGATGAAAACGGAATCGGTGCGCAGCGCGGAAGCAAGATCGGCAACCAGCAATTCAAAGAACGACTCACCGGCGAGGCCTTGCGTGCCTTGCGCCAGTCGCAGCAGGGCATGATCGGCTTCGGCCTTTTGCTCCTCCAGCAGGCGCTGGTCGGTCACATCGCGAATGACGGCGAGCATGTATTTTTCACCGTCGACGGAGAACAGCGTTGCGTTGGCCAGACAACTGCGTATTTCCCCGGCCTTGTTGCGCATGCTCCACGGAAAATCCTGCACGGTTACATCCTGCTCCAGTTGCCGGAGCAATTCCGCGCGCTCCTCGGGAAACAGCCAGATGTGCAATTGCTGCGCATTCCTGCCCAGCCATTCCGAGCGGCTGAAACCGGTAATGCGTTCGAATGCGTCGTTGACCTCGATGAAGTTGCCGTCGCTGGCCCGCACGATCGATACGGAATCGGGATTGCAGCGGAACGCGCCTTCGAACTTGATCTCCGACAGACGCTGCACTTCCGATGCGCGGCGTTTTTCCGTCACGTCTTCGACCAGCGACAGCGTACCCGTTCCGATCGCGGTATCGCGCCATTCGCAAAGGATGGTGTCGCCGGCCGCAGTCAGGTTGTGGCGCAGGTTCGGCATGTTTTCCACGCTGAAGCCGATTTGCTGATTGTGCGGAACGAGGAAACGCGCATGACGTCCCAGAACCTGCTCGCGGCGATAGCCAAATATCCGTTGTGCGGCGGGATTCCATTCGATGACTTGATGATGCATATCCCACTCGATGATCGCGATCGGGCTTTGTTCCATCAGGGTGAGCAGATGCGCTTCGTGCCGGAGCGATGGCGCCTGTACCTGTTTTTCCTGAGCGAGGAAGGTTTGAAGGTGGATGCGCGTCTGTTCCAGATATCGTGCAAGCAAACCGATTTCATCGGTACGCTGCGACGAGTTGGAAGCAGGCGTCGCATCCGCCTGACGTTTCGCCAGCAGTCTTGCATTGGCGGTCAGGTCTTGCAGCGGACGTATCAGCAAGCGTTCGAGCAGGAGCAGAATCAATGCAAGCGACAGACCGAGCTGTGCCGCCAATATCAGTACCTGATGGCGCAGGGTATCCATCAATGCGACGTGCAGCCGCCTGCCGTTGACTTCGACCGTCAGCGAACCTGTCGGCTGATTGCGGAAATACACATTGCTGTCGGCAGTTGCGACGGGTTCGGCGTGCCGTTCCGTGCGTTGTCCGCTTGCGAGGACGGTGCGCTTGTTGTCGCGCACTTCGATGCGAACGATGTCGTTGTCATGTTCCAGGGCGGCATTGATCGACGCGATCAGGGTTTTGCGATCAAGGTTCCACAGCGGACCGCTCAAATTGTCGGCGAGCGCTGCGGCATGTTCTGTCGCAAGCTCGGCAGTCCGGTCGCGGATTTCCGCACGATAGGTTTGAAACCAGTTGCTGCCGTTGATGAGAAGTGCAGGAACGAACAGGCCGATGATCACCACCAGCGCGATGACGCGTCGCAGGGTGAGCACGGGTTTCTTCATGGGCCCGGTCTTGCCGTTTATGGAAAAGCCGGGCGGGGGGAAATGCGGGGCGGCCGGCATTGGCCGCCCCGCGCGATCGAAAAAACTGTGTCGTTACGGTTGTGCATGCTCGCGCAGCCAGTCGTGCAGTGCGTCGGAAGTCAGGGGTCTGGCGAACAGGTAACCCTGGCCGACCGCGCAGCCGAGTTGCGACAGGATTTCCGCCTGCCGCTCGTCTTCCACGCCTTCCGCAATGACATCCAGGTCCAGATTGCGTCCGAGCTGGATGATCGCTTCGGCGATGCTGCTGCCGCGGGCCGATTCGGTGATTTCAGTGACGAAGGCGCGATCGATCTTGAGGCGATCGACGCTCAATTTCTGCAGATGGCTGAGCGACGAGAAGCCAGTGCCGAAATCGTCGATCGCAATGCTGACACCGGTCGCGGTAATCTGGTCCAGCAGCTTGATCAGTGCATCGGGTTCTTCCATCGCCATGGATTCGGTGATTTCCAGTTCGATGTAATGCGCCGGTGCATTGGTTTCCCTTAATGCCTTGTGCAACATGGCAAGGAAATGCGGGTGACGGAACTGCACCTGCGACACGTTCACGGAGACGATGAAGTCGGTAAATCCCAGTTCCCGGATGCGTACCAGTTCCATGCATGCCTGGCGCAGGACCCATTCACCGAGTTCGATGATGAGGCCGGAATATTCGGCGATCGGGATGAAGCGATCGGGCGACACCATCGCGCCATCGTCGCCTTTCCAGCGCAACAGCGCTTCCGCGCCGACCGGCGTGCGCGTGGCCATGTCGATCTGCGGCTGGTAGACGACGAACAGGCGCTTGTCCTCGAATGCAGCGCGCAGCGCGTGCATCATGTTGACGCGCTCGCGAATATCGATGCCCATGTTGCGCGAGAAATAGAAATGTCCCGTGCGTTGCTGCAGCTTGGCACGCTTGAGTGCGATATGGGCATTCTTCAATGCTTCCGCACCGCGTCCTTCATGTTCGGAAAGACGCACCAGGCCAACCGTGGCGGAGAGTTGCACATCCTGTCCGTCGATACTGAACGGTCGTTCAAATTGTGCGAGCACGGCATCGGGATTGACCTGATGATCGTCACCCATCACACCGAAGGTGTCGCCGCTGACACGCGCGACGATCAGGCGGTCGCCGAGGCGCGATTGCAGGCGCGTGGCAACGGAAAGCAGCAGCAGGTCGCCGAACTGGTGGCCGAGCGTATCGTTGGTTTCGGCGAAGTGATCGATGTCGATCAGCGCCAGCGTGGTCGGCTGGCGCACGGATGCGGCCAGATTTTCGTCGATGATTTCCTTCAGGCGCGTGCGATTCGGCAGCTTGGTCAGCGAATCGTAGAACGCGGAATTGTGCAGGCGGGTAACCAGCATGATGTTGGCGAGACCGACCGAGATATTGCTGCAGAAGACTTCAAGCAGGCGTACCTCGATTTCGTTCAACGGCCGGCCGGTCTTGATGAATGCGGCGAAAGAGCGCGACGCCTCGCCGGTGAAATGCAGGGCGGCGAAATCGCGACCATAGACGTTGCGGCGTTCATTCAGCGCGCGCGTCAATGCATTGCCGATCTGCGCATCTTCTAACGACGATACGGGATGATTGATCAGGTCCTGATAGAGGCCGGCGGCGGCCACCACGAATAATTCGGTTTGCTGGTTGTGCAGCGTTTCCTGCACGCAGAACAGGCCGTTCGCCGGCAGGCCGAGCAGGCTGGCGATGCGCTGGATGACGCTCGCGGTGAAGTCTTCCAGCGTGGTCAGCGACATCAACTCGGTGCTGGCGCGCAGGATTTTGTCCAGACCGCTGCTGCTTGCGTTGATTGTGCAGATTTGTTCGTATGAACGGATCGCCGCCGTCACGACCGTGTACAGCTTGATGCGTGTCAGTTCGGATTTGGTCTTGTAATCGTTGATGTCGAACTGCTGGATCGCATCGATCTCCGGAGCATAGCCGGGCTGACCGGTGCGCAGGATGATGCGCACTTCGGCGCGATGCAATACATCGCGAATGTAGTGGACGAGCTGCAGGCCTTCATCCTGCTGCTCCATGACGACGTCCAGCAGGATCACCGCGATATGCGGTTCCGTTGCCAGTATTTCTCTTGCTTGCTGCGCGGAATAGGCGTGCAGAAATGCCAGCGGTCGATTTTGTATTTCAACGTTGCTCAGGGCAAAAGTCGTGGCCGAATGCACGTCTGCATCATCGTCGATGATCATGACCTGCCAGACATCGCCTTTCATCCCGGTCTTGCTGTCGCCGGACGCGTGCACCGTTTCATCCAGAAATACAAGGTCATCCTCGCTATGGCTGACCGACTTGCTCATGGGTGCCTTCTCCGAGATTTTTGGGGGTTTCCGGTTTGGAAACCGTATATTGCACATCGATTTGGCATCAGGCAATGATTTTTCTTGAAGTATTTGTTTTCCTTGCACTGGTAGAATGACCACATTATTTGGCTTATAAATCATCCATCATGTCCGGCAATACATTTGGTACACTGTTCACCGTTACCAATTTTGGCGAGTCGCACGGTCCCGCAATCGGTTGCGTGATCGATGGCTGTCCGCCCGGCATGGTGTTGTCAGAGGCCGACATCCAGCCCGAACTCGATCGCCGCAAGCCCAGGCACGTCGCGCCATGTGACGCAGCGCCAGGAGTCGGATACGGTCGAAATCCTTTCCGGCGTCTACGAAGGCAAAACCACCGGCACGCCGATCGCACTGTTGATCCGCAATGAAGATCAGCGCAGCAAGGATTACGGCAATATCACGGAAACGTTCCGTCCCGGTCACGCCGACTACACGTACTGGCACAAGTTCGGCATTCGCGATCCGCGCGGCGGCGGACGCTCGTCTGCCCGCCTGACCGCGCCTGTCGTCGGCGCTGCCGCGATCGCGAAAAAATGGTTGTTCCAGCAATACGGCACGAAGTTCAAGCGGATGCATGAGTCAGCTGGGTGACATCGCCATTCCGTTCGAGGACTGGAAGCATGTCGGCGACAATCCGTTTTTTTCCGCCAATGCAACCATCGTCCCGCAGCTTGAGGCGTACATGGACAACCTGCGCAAGGATGGCGATTCGTTCGGCGCGCGCATCGACGTCGTGGCCGAGAATGTGCCGATCGGACTGGGCGAGCCCATCTACGACAAGCTCGATGCGGAGATCGCGTATGCCTTGATGGGCATCAATGCCGTCAAAGGAGTCGAAATCGGCGCCGGCTTTAAATCGGTTGTGCAGAAGGGTACCGAACACGGCGACGAATTGACGCCGGAAGGATTCGCCGGCAACAACGCAGGAGGAATTCTGGGCGGGATTTCGACCGGCCAGAACATCACTGCATCGATCGCGATCAAGCCGACATCGAGCATTCGCACAGGACGCAATTCGATCGACAAGGCGGGCAATCCGATCACGGTCGAAACGCTGGGGCGTCACGATCCATGCGTCGGCATTCGCGCCACGCCGATCGCCGAGGCGATGCTGGCGCTGGTGTTGATGGATCACGCATTGCGCCATCGTGCGCAATGCGGCGATGTATCGGTCGCCACACCAAAAATTCCGGCATCCCGCTGAGCGAACGTCATGCGTTTTGCGCATGGCGTTTGACTGTCATCCTGACTGAGGAGCGAACATGAAACTTTTCGGCCTTCTTTTGTCGTCATCCACGATAGTGGGCGCCGTGCTGCTGGCGTCCGCCTGCGAAACCGTGCAGACGACGCAGGGTGGGGTGGTCGGCATCGACCGGCAGCAGCGCATGATGGTATCGGCTGACGAGCTCGATCAGACCGCGAACAAGCAATATGCCGCATTGATCGCCGAACAGAAAAAACAGAACAAGCTCAATCGGAATGCCGCACAGGTCGCACGCATAAGAACGATCGCCAATCGCCTGATTGCGCAAACACCGGTGTTTCGCCCCGATGCACGCAACTGGAAATGGGAAGTCAATGTGCTGACCTCGCCGGAAGTGAATGCGTGGTGCATGCCCGGCGGCAAGATCGCCGTCTACACCGGCCTGATCGAAAAACTGCAGGCAACCGACGATGAACTGGCAGCGGTGATCGGCCATGAAATTTCCCACGCCCTGCGCGAGCACGCACGCGAACGTGCATCCGAACAAATGGTGGCCGGCAGCGTGATTTCGATCGGTTCCGCGCTGCTTGGCGTCGGCAATCTGGGGCAGCAGGGCGCTGAATACGCGTACATGGGTCTGGTCGGCTTGCCGAATTCGCGTGGCCATGAGACGGAAGCAGACCGTATCGGCGTCGAACTGGCCGCGCGCGCCGGCTACGATCCGCGCGCGGCAGTGACCCTATGGCAAAAAATGGGACGCATCGCGAGCAGCGAAACGCCCAAATTCCTCTCCACGCATCCCACCAGCGCCGATCGCAGCAGCGATCTGACCGACTACTCACAGCGCGTGATGCCACTTTATCTACAGGCCAAAAACGGCAAATAGGCTGCAACACGCATTTTTTTGTGCATTGCATCGGCAGAAATCAGCCGCATCTTGTCAACGTGGATGGCTGCATCGCGTTGGCTATGTACGTGCTGCTCATTTGGCAGGCGCAAATATGGCATAATCGTGGGCTTGTTTAATCAGTCATTACTGACTTACTTTTTCATACGAAACATGACTCAAACGCTTTACGACAAACTTTGGCAATCGCACGTCGTCGATACCGGCGATGACGGCACGACGGTTCTTTACATCGATCGTCATCTGCTGCACGAAGTCACGAGCCCGCAGGCGTTTGAAGGGCTGAAGCTGGCTGGCCGCCGCCCGTGGCGCGTATCAGCGAACCTGATGGTGGCCGATCACAATGTGCCGACGACCGACCGTGCACACGGCATTGCCGATCCGACGTCGCGCCTGCAGGTCGAAACGCTGGACCACAACGCACAGGAATACAAACTCACTTATTTCAGTATGCGCGACAAGCGTCAGGGCATCGTGCACGTGATCGGGCCCGAGCAGGGCGCGACGCTGCCGGGCATGACGGTCGTCTGCGGTGATTCGCATACGTCAACGCACGGTGCATTCGGTTGCCTCGCGCACGGCATCGGTACATCCGAAGTCGAGCATGTGCTGGCCACGCAAACGCTGCTGGCGCAAAAATCCAAGGCCATGCTGGTGCAGGTGGACGGCACATTGCCGGCTGGCGTAACTGCAAAAGACATCGTCCTCGCCATCATCGGCAAGATCGGTACGGCAGGCGGCACCGGTTACGCAATCGAATTTGCCGGCTCTGCAATTCGTGCGCTGTCGATGGAAGGCCGCATGACCGTGTGCAACATGGCGATCGAAGCCGGCGCGCGCGCGGGCATGGTCGCCGTCGACGACACCACGATCAATTACGTCCGAAATCGTCCGCTGTCGCCCGTCGGCCCGCACTGGGATCGCGCGGTCGAATACTGGCGCACGCTCCATTCGGATGCAGGCGCTCGATTCGATCTGGTGGTGACATTGAATGCGGCCGAAATCCTGCCGCAGGTGACCTGGGGCACGTCGCCGGAAATGGTCGTGCCGGTCGACGGCCGTGTACCGGACCCGGACAAGGAAAAAGACGCAGTCAAGCGCGACGGTATGGAAAAGGCGCTGATCTACATGGGGCTGAAGCCGAATACCCCGATTGCCGATATCCGTATCGACAAGGTATTCATCGGCTCCTGCACCAACTCGCGCATCGAGGATTTGCGCGCTGCGGCGGCAGTCGTGCGCGGCAAGTATCGTGCATCCAACGTCAAGCTCGCGATGGTGGTGCCGGGTTCCGGTCTGGTCAAGGAACAGGCCGAGCGCGAAGGCCTCGACAAGATTTTCAGGGATGCCGGTTTCGAGTGGCGTGAACCGGGCTGTTCGATGTGCCTCGCGATGAATGCCGATCGACTGGAACCGGGCGAGCGCTGTGCCTCGACGTCCAACCGTAATTTCGAAGGCCGTCAGGGCGCCGGCGGCCGTACGCATCTGGTCAGCCCCGCGATGGCTGCTGCTGCGGGTATCGAGGGCCATTTCGTCGATGTACGTTTGCTGTAAAACCACGGAGAGAAAAATGAAAAAAATCGTCGCATTGTTGGTGGCTTCCGTCTGGATGCTCGCAGGTTGCAATACGGTTCACGGCTTCGGCAAGGATGTCGAGCATGTTGGCGACAAGATTCAGGGCAAGTAAGCCGGCAACGGCGGCAATGAATAACGACGGCGTCAGCGCCAGCCCTTACGCATCGATGCAGGTCGATGCACACGTAACAAAAGTATGTACGGCAGCATTGCTGCTCCATACCAACAGTTGAAACTGAACAGCATGGAAAAATTTACTCTTCTCGATGGCTTGGTGGCGCCGCTGGATCGCGCCAATGTGGATACCGATGCGATCATCCCCAAGCAATTTCTGAAATCGATCAAGCGCACGGGTTTCGGCCCGAATCTGTTCGACGAATGGCGTTATCTCGATCACGGCGAGCCCGGACAGGATAATTCGCATCGCCCGCTGAATCCGGATTTCGTGCTGAACCAGCCGCGCTATCAGGGCGCATCGATCCTGCTGACGCGCAAGAACTTCGGTTGCGGTTCGTCGCGCGAGCATGCGCCCTGGGCGTTGTCGCAATTCGGTTTTCGTGCAGTGGTGGCGCCGAGCTTCGCCGATATCTTCTTCAACAACTGCTACAAGAACGGCTTGCTGCCGGTCGTACTGACCGAGACACAGATCGATCATCTGTTCGACGAGGTCAAGGCATTCCCGGGCTTCCATCTCGTGATCGATCTGGAAAAACAGATCATCGGCACCAGCAACGGCAGTTTTGCGTATCCGTTCGATATCGATGCCTTCCGCAAGTATTGCCTGCTGAACGGTTTTGACGACATCGGCCTGACGCTGCAGAAATCCGACAAGATTCGCGCGTTCGAAGAACGTCATCTGGCTGCGCAACCGTGGCTGGCCAACACGATTTAAATTTTTCTCATTCTTACCAAAATCATCCAATGAAAATCGCAATTCTGCCGGGCGACGGCATCGGTCCTGAGATCATGAATCAAGCAGTCAAGGTGATGAATGCCCTTGGCGAAAAATTTGAAACCGAAACCGTGCCGGTCGGCGGCGCAGCATATGCAGCGCACGGCCATCCGTTGCCGGAATCGACGCTGAAAGTCGCGAAGGAAGCCGACGCGATTCTGTTCGGCGCCGTCGGCGACTTCAAGTACGACACTCTGGAGCGCTCGTTGCGTCCGGAGCAGGCGATTCTCGGTTTGCGCAAACACCTGTCGCTGTTCGCAAATTTCCGTCCTGCGATCCTGTATCCGGAACTGGCAGGCGCATCGTCGCTGAAACCGGAAATCGTATCGGGTCTGGACATCATGATCGTGCGTGAACTGACGGGCGATATCTATTTCGGTCAGCCCCGCGGCGTGCGTCTGGCGCCGGATGGCCCGTTCAAGGGCGAGCGCGAAGGTTTCGACACCATGCGCTATACCGAACCTGAAATTCGTCGCATCGCACATGTGGCATTCCAGGCTGCGCAAAAACGCGGCAAGCGTCTGACCAGCGTCGACAAGGCCAACGTGCTGGAAACATTCCAGTTCTGGCGCGACATCGTCACCGACGTGCACAAGGAATACAAGGACGTCGAACTCGACCACATGTATGTCGACAACGCAGCAATGCAACTGGTGCGTGCGCCGAAAAAATTCGACGTCGTCGTGACCGGCAATATGTTCGGCGACATTTTGTCGGATGCCGCTGCGATGCTGACCGGCTCGATCGGCATGCTGCCGTCGGCTTCGCTGGATGCAAACAACAAAGGACTGTACGAGCCGTCACATGGTTCGGCACCTGACATCGCCGGTCAGGATATCGCCAATCCGCTGGCGCAGATTCTGTCGCTGGCGATGATGCTGCGCTACTCGCTGAACAAGGTCGAGCAGGCCGATCGCGTCGAAGCAGCGGTCAAGTCGGTATTGAAGCAAGGCTTGCGCACAGTCGATATTCACGAAGCCGGTACAACCAGGGTCAGCACCACGCAGATGGGCGACGCGGTCGTGAAAGCACTGGCATAAAGAGACAATCCGCTGAGGCGGTTTAATAAAGGGCGTCGGGATGCCCGCTTGAGGAAATGATGATGAAACTAGTTGGCTTGGTCGGTTGGCGCGGTATGGTGGGTTCGGTCCTGATGCAGCGCATGCAGGAAGAAAAGGATTTCGACCACATTGAACCGGTGTTTTTCTCTACGTCGAACAAGGGCGGCAAGGCCCCTGCGATGGCGAAGAATGAAACCACGCTGCAGGACGCCAACGATATCGACGCGCTGAAAAAGTGCGACATCATCATTACCTGCCAGGGTGGTGATTACACCGACAGAGATTTTCCCTAAACTGCGTGCGGCCGGCTGGAACGGTTACTGGATTGATGCGGCTTCGACGCTGCGCATGAAGGACGATGCGGTAATCGTGCTGGATCCGGTCAATCTGAATGTGATCAAGGATGCGATGTCGCGCGGTGTGAAGAACTACATCGGTGGCAATTGCACCAATTCCATCCTGCTGATGGGCGTCGGCGGCCTGTTCAAGGAAGGTCTGGTTGAATGGGTCAGTTCGATGACCTATCAGGCAGCATCCGGTGGCGGTGCCAACCACATGCGCGAACTGCTGTCCGGTATGGGTGTGGTGCACGGTGCCGTGGCAAATGAACTGGCAACGCCATCCTCGGCGATCCTCGATATCGACCGCAAGGTAGCGCAAACGATTCGTTCCGACGTGCCGACCGAATTCTTCGGCGCACCGCTGGCCGGCGGCTTGATTCCGTGGATCGATGCCCAGCTCGAAAACGGTCAATCGAAGGAGGAGTGGAAAGGGCAGGCCGAGGTCAACAAGATCCTCGGCAACACGCAGCCGATTCCGGTCGATGGCTTGTGTGTACGTATCGGCGCGATGCGCTGCCACAGTCTTGCTCTGACGATCAAGCTGAAGCGCGATGTGCCGCTGGCGGATATCGAATCGATCATCCGTTCCGGCAACCAATGGGTGAAATGGGTGCCGAACGAACGTGCGATCACGGTCAAGGAACTGACGCCTGCGTCGATTACCGGCGGCCTGGAAATCGGCGTTGGTCGTGTCCGCAAACTCAATCAGGGACCCGAGTATATTTCCTCGTTCGTGATCGGCGACCAACTGCTGTGGGGCGCTGCGGAACCGTTGCGCCGAATGCTGCGGATTGTGCTCGGGCAATAAATGTAACTGCATCTGACGTTGTCACGACGCAACATAAACCCGCCAAATTCGCTCGAATAACGAGTGGTTGGCGGGTTTTAAATTAGTTGCCAAGATGGTTGCGCTTGCGCGCGTAAGTCCATGATGCTAATGTGAAAGTTCTTAGAAAAACGATAAATAAGCGTTGCTTGTGGTCCTCAACGTATGCCAACGGAATACTCTCCATGCCACTAAAAATGCGGTCGACTTCCAGTCCAAAAGTTTCCTCGTTTAAATTAAAAGCACTGAGCGCTGCGGTTCTTTCTGCAGTCGTGCTATCGAACGCTTATGCGGCCGGCCTGGGGAAACTCACCGTTTTATCATCGCTGGGGCAGCCGCTGCGCGCGGAAATCGAATTGACGTCGGTCTCGCCGGATGAGGCAAGTTCGCTTATTCCGAAACTGGCATCGGCCGACGCATTTCGCCAGGCTAATATCGATTTGAATCCAGCCCTGTTCTCCCTGCGTTTTGCGGTGGAACAGCGTGGCAGCAGTTCGATCGTTCGCATTACCTCCACCCAGCCTATCAACGAACCGTTCGTCGACATGCTGCTGGAACTGGGCGGCAGCAAGGGACGTCTGGTGCGCGAGTACACATTCCTGCTCGATCCGCCGGAAATGCGTTCGGCACGTCCATCACAAGTAGCGTCGATTGCCATGGCCGCGCCGTCACTGGCCGCGCGATCGACGCCGTCCGCAGTGTCGTCCGAAGGCCAATCCGCACCGTCTCCTGCTGCCGAACCTGCGCATAATTCTGCCCGGAATGCGGCATCGTCGCGTGCGACGCCGAAACCGGCAGCACAGGCGCCGGAAAGCGACGCATCCAAAGACGAATATCTGGTCAAAAAGGGCGATTCGCTGGCAAAGATCGCGAATCAGTATCGTTCGGGCGGCGTGTCGCTGGATCAGATGCTGGTGGCGCTGTATCGTGCCAATCCCGATGCCTTCATCGGCAAGAACATGAACCGGTTGCGTGCCGGGGAGATTCTGTCCGTGCCCGAAGCGGGTGCAGCGGAATCGGTTGGCGAGGCCGAAGCGCATGGCGTCGTTGTTGCGCAGGCTGCCGATTTCAACAACTACCGCAGCAAACTGGCCGCGCAGGTAGCGTCAGCCGATGCTAAAAAATCGGAAGAGAGCAAGCAGACGGCCGGCGGCAAAATCACTACCCGCATTCAGGAAGAGTCTGGTGCCGCAAGCAATGCGCAGGACAAGCTCAAGTTATCGAAATCCGGCACGGCGGCATCAGGCGCAAATGCAGGCGCCCAGGGTGTTAGCGAGGAAGAGCTGATTGCACGCGACAAGGCACTGGCCGAGGCAAATGCACGCGTCAAGGAACTGGAAAAGAACGTCGGCGATCTGCAAAAAATCCTGGAGATCAAGAATCAGGATCTCGCCGCACAGCAAAAACAGGTAGAAACGCCTCCGACATCTGCAACACCGGCAACACCGGCAACATCAACTGCGGTGACACCTGCCGCGACCGAAACGACTGCGCCTGTCGAAGGCGCCACCCCGCCGGTTGCCGCGACTTCGGAGCCGGCGACGGATGTCGCGCCTGTCGCCGAGACAAAACCTGCACCGGCTCCTGTCGTAGCCAAACCGAAGGCCGCCCCGCCACCGGAGCCGGGTTTCTTTGAAAGCCTGACCACGCATGCGATGTTCCTGCCGGGCGCTGCCGTTTTGCTGGCGTTGCTCGCTGCACTGGGGATCTACAGTTCACGTCGTCGCAAGCAGCCAAAATCGTTTGAAGACAGCATCATCACCGATTCCAGCCTGAAATCGAATTCGCTGTTCGGATCGACTGGCGGGCAGAGCGTGGATACGAATAACAGCGTCTTCAACTCGAACTTCGTTCCATCGGCCAGCCAGCTCGATACCAACGAAGTCGATCCGATTGCCGAAGCCGATGTTTACATTGCATACGGTCGCGATGCGCAGGCGGAAGAGATTCTGAAGGAAGCGTTGCGCAACCAGCCCGATCGTCATGCGGTACGCGTGAAGCTGCTGGAAATCTATTCCAGCCGCAATGATGTGCGTTCATTCGAAATCCTCGCAACCGAGCTGTACAGCATGACCAAGGGCGAGGGCGACGACTGGCAACAGGCTGCCAGCCTGGGCCTGATTCTCGATCCGACCAACCCGCTGTATGCATCGGGAAGTTTGCCCGACGATATGGCGGCAAAAGCATCATCGCTGACGGCGGAGACGCAGCCGCTCGACGAACAGGGACTTGATGCCTTGCTTGCCACCACGCAGCCTCATTCGTCGCTGGAAACCTCGCCGTATTTCAACAACACGACCTTGCTGACTGAGGAAGCGCTGAATCAGGTGCCGGAAAAAGCAGCTGCACCGGTTGCGGAACAGAAAGAGAAAACGCCGGCAGTTGAAGATCTGGATTTCGATCTGGAAGGATTCGATGTCGCCGAGGACAATATGGCGCAGCCCCCGGCGCAAGCCGAGTTGCCGGCAGAAGTTGCCGCAATCGATTTCGATTTCCTTGACGATAAAGCGGCAACGCCTTCAGGTACGACAGGAAATGAAAGCGTCGATCCGTTCTCTGCTGCTGCACCACAGGTGTCGGCTCCTGAATCGTTCGACCTGGAATTCCCGTCGAACAGTGCAGACCGTCCGGCAGAAACGCCGGTTGCTGCGCCACAGAAGCCTGATCTTTCCGACATCACGCTGGATCTGGGTGCGCCGGCTTCCGGTCAGCAGGATGCCCTGCCACCTCTGGAAGGGCTGGACGACGAGAGTTTTTCCAGCAATGCGGAAATGGCAACCAAGCTTGATCTCGCCATTGCCTATCAGGAAATCGGCGACAAGGAAGGTGCGCGCGAGTTGCTGGAAGAGGTTGTCAAAGGTGGCAACAGCGAACAGTCGGCCAAGGCCGGCGAGTTGCTCAGCAAGCTTTCCTGACGAATCTGCACGCTTGATCGACGGGCGCAATGCTATGCTTGCGCCCGTTTTCTATTTTGTCTCGATTTTTTCGGACCGGTCTTTTCATGAGTGAAGAATCAAAGCGCATTGTGCTAGGTGTGCAATACGACGGCACGCCTTGGCAGGGCTGGCAGACGCAGCTCAACGGCCTGACGGTTCAGGACCGGCTGGAAGCTGCGTTGAGTAAATTCACGCAGCAGACGGTATCCACGGTTTGCGCCGGCCGCACCGATGCGGGCGTGCATGCGCTGGAGCAGGTGGCGCACTTCGATACAACGCTGGTGCGCGACATGTCGTCCTGGGTGCGCGGCGTCAATACTTTTCTACCGCCATCGATTGCGGTACGCTGGGCAACGGAAGTGGCATGCGATGCGGAGCAGGATTTCCACGCCCGGTTCAGTGCGCGTTCGCGCATATATCAATACGTTTTGTACAATAATCCGGTTCGCTCTCCGTTGCTGGAAGGCAAGGCGGGTTGGGTATTTCGCCGGCTGGATATCGCGTCGATGCGCGAAGCGGCATTGCATTTGATCGGCCAGCACGATTTTTCGACGTTCCGTTCCGTGCAGTGCCAGGCCAAATCGCCTGTCAAAACCATGCATGAAGTCACGATCGAACAGCGCGGCGACCTGTTTCTGTTCACCTTGCACGCCAATGCATTCCTGCATCATATGGTGCGCAATATCGTCGGATCGTTGATCTTTGTCGGAAACGGCACGCAACCTGCCGTGTGGATGAAAGACGTGCTGGAAGGGGGCGATCGCAAATTCGCGGCACCCACGTTCATGCCGGACGGCCTGTACCTTGCCAAAATCGATTACGATCCCAAATGGAAGTTACCGCAGACGCCATCGCAGAATTTCCTGTGGTCGTGATATTTTCAATCCGGACTTTCCATCGAACCGCGTTCATTCCCTGACATGACAGCAATGCAATGACATACCGTACCCGAATCAAGATTTGCGGCCTGACGCGGCAGGAAGATGTGCTGGGCGCGATAGCAGCCGGTGCCGATGCGGTGGGATTCGTGTTCTATCCGAAAAGCCCGCGTTACATTCAGCCTGTATCCGCAGCGCAATTGATTGCGCAGGTGCCGCCGTTTGTCACGCCGGTCGGGCTGTTCGTGAATGCCACGCTGGAAGAAGTGCAGGCGGCCGTTGCACAGGCGCCGGTTTCCCTGCTGCAATTCCATGGCGATGAAACACCGGCGCAATGCGCTGCAATCGCGGCTGCCGTGAATCGGCCATTCCTCCGTGCGGTACGCATAAAACCGGAAACGACCGCAGCCGATTTGCTAGAATGCGAATCTGATTATCGTGCCGCCAGTCCCTTGTTTTCCGGCTTGTTGCTGGATACCTTCGTCGACAGCTATGGCGGCAGTGGAAAGGTTTTTGATTGGTCTCTCATTCCCGAAAGCATCGCGCCTCACGTCGTTTTGAGTGGTGGCTTGAACGCACACAACGCGACTGACGCGGTCAGCCGCATTCGTCCTCATGCGGTCGACGTCAGCAGTGGCGTCGAACACGACAAGGGGATCAAGGACATCGCGAAGATTCGCGCCTTCATCGCAGCAGTGCGTGCAGCAGATGCCACGCAACCAGACTAAACAGCAAAGAGAAAAGTCATGAAAGAACTAGACGCACTCGGTACTTACGCCGAGCGGCAGGCCGTCACCGATGCAGCGATGCATCAGAACGCACCCTACAATCTGCCGGATGCAAAAGGGCATTTCGGCCAGTACGGCGGCAGTTTTGTATCGGAAACCCTGAGCCACGCGCTGGCCGAGCTGAAAGAGGCGTACGCGCACTACAGCAAGGATCCGTCGTTTCTCGCCGAATTTCATTACGACCTCAAACATTTCGTCGGTCGTCCGAGCCCGATTTATCACGCCAAACGCTGGTCGGAAAAAATGGGCGGCGCGCAGATCTACTTCAAGCGCGAAGACCTGAACCACACCGGCGCGCACAAGATCAACAACGTGATCGGTCAGGCCTTGCTGGCGCAGTCGCATGGGCAAGCCGCGTATCATCGCGGAAACCGGCGCCGGTCAGCATGGCGTGGCGACGGCAACGATCTGCGCACGTTTCGGTCTCGAATGCGTGGTCTACATGGGCAGCGAAGACGTCAAGCGCCAGGCGCAGAACGTCTATCGCATGAAGCTGCTCGGCGCGACCGTGGTGCCGGTTGAATCCGGTTCGAAAACGCTGAAGGATGCGTTGAACGAAGCGATGCGCGACTGGGTGACCAATGTCGAAAATACGTTCTACATCATCGGCACGGTTGCGGGACCGCATCCTTATCCGATGATGGTGCGCGATTTCCAGTCGCGTGATCGGGCAGGAATGCTTGCAGCAGATGCCGGAAATGACCAGCCGCCAGCCGGATTATGTTGTCGCCTGCATTGGCGGCGGTTCCAACGCGATGGGAATTTTCTATCCCTACATCGAGCACAAGGGCGTGCAACTGGTCGGCGTCGAAGCGGCCGGCGAAGGATTGGACACCGGCAAGCATTCGGCATCGCTGACGGCCGGTTCGCCTGGCGTCCTGCATGGCAATCGTACGTACTTGCTGCAGGATGCGAACGGCCAGATCATCGAGACGCATTCGGTTTCCGCCGGCCTCGACTATCCGGGCGTGGGTCCTGAACATGCATGGCTGAAGGATTCTGCACGCGCGCACTATGTTTCAATTACCGACGAAGAGGCATTGCAGGCATTTCACGACTGCTGCCATATCGAAGGCATCATTCCGGCGCTGGAATCCAGTCACGCATTGAGCTATGCCGCCAAGCTGGCGGCCACGCTGCCCAAGGATAAAATCGTGCTGGCGAATCTGTCCGGTCGTGGCGACAAGGATATGCATACGGTGGCGCAGCGAATGGGCCTGCAGTTCGATTGATCCGTCACACAAAAGTGCATCAATGAAGATTGGTGCACTTTTTCTTTTTCAGCACCAGCCGGCGGCATATTTGTCCGTCGCATGAATAGCAAGTCGCAGAGCCGACGCAACAGTTAAAAAGAAAGTCATGTCCAGAATCCAGTCCACGCTGACCGTCTTGGCAGCGAACAAGAAAAAAGGTCTCATTCCCTTCATCACAGCCGGCGATCCATCGCCCGATCTGACCGTGCCATTGATGCACGCGCTGGTCGAAGGCGGCGCCGATATTCTGGAGCTGGGCGTGCCTTTCTCCGATCCGATGGCCGAAGGTCCGGTGATCCAGCGTGCCTGCGAACGTGCATTGAAGTTCAACGTTGGCATGAACGATGTGCTCGGTTTTGTGCGCGAATTCCGCAAGACAAACGGCACCACGCCGATCGTGCTGATGGGGTACGCCAATCCGATCGAACGCATGGGGCAGAGCGCATTCATCCTGGCGGCGAAGGATGCCGGTGTCGATGGCACCATCGTGGTCGATTATCCGCCGGAAGAATGCGAAGAGTTTGCCGCGATGCTGAAAGCCAACGACATGGATCCGATTTTCCTGCTGGCGCCGACCTCGACGGAAGAACGCATCCAGCAGGTTGCCAGATTCGGCAGCGGCTTCAGTTACTACGTGTCGCTCAAGGGCGTGACGGGCGCAGCCAATATCGATACGCAGGAAGTCGCACAACGCATCGCGGCGATTCGCAAACATGTCAAATTGCCAATCGGCGTCGGTTTCGGCATCCGCGATGCGGCCACGGCGAAGGCGGTTGCCGCCGTATCCGACGCCGTTGTGATCGGCAGCCGCATCATCCAGGAACTGGAAAACACCCCGCGCGAACAGGCTGTGGACGCCGTGCGGACGTTTGTCGCCGGCATTCGCAAGGCGCTGGACGAATAAGGTGAAATTGTCCTGACGGACAAGTAAAATACCGCCGAATCTGTAAAAACACGCAATTGTGGCGAATCGCCGTGCAAACGGTACAATTCGGCAAGTCAAAATTTGAAAGAGGTCGCGATGAGCTGGCTAGAAAAATTACTTCCTCCGCGCATTCAGCGTTCCGACACCGCGCAACGCAAATCGGTGCCGGAAGGCCTGTGGGTCAAATGCCCATCCTGCGAATCGGTGCTGTATCGCACGGATCTGGAATCGAACATTCATGTTTGCCCGAAATGCACGCACCACATGCGCATTCGTGCCCGCGACCGCCTGGATGCGTTGCTCGACGCCGGCGGCCGTTACGATATCGGACAGGAAGTCCTGCCGGTCGATACGCTCAAATTCAAGGACAGCAAAAAATATCCCGATCGTCTGAAATCGGCGCTGGAAGCAACAGGCGAAACCGATGCGCTGATTGTAATGGGCGGTTCGATCATGAGCCTGCCGGTGGTGGTTGCCTGTTTCGAATTTGAATTCATGGGCGGATCGATGGGTTCCGTGGTCGGCGAGCGTTTTGCCCGCGGCGCGCAAACCGCGCTTGAACAGAAAGTGCCGTTTATCTGCATCACCGCAACCGGTGGTGCGCGTATGCAGGAAGGATTGTTGTCATTGATGCAAATGGCCAAAACCACCTCGATGCTGACCAAGCTGTCCGAGAAAAAACTGCCGTTCATTTCCGTTCTGACAGATCCGACGATGGGCGGCGTATCTGCATCGTTCGCCTTCATGGGGGACGTTGTCATCGCCGAGCCGAAAGCGCTGATCGGTTTTGCCGGTCCGCGCGTGATCGAGAACACCGTGCGCGAAAAACTGCCGGAAGGCTTCCAGCGCGCCGAATTCCTCGTGCAAAAAGGCGCGGTCGACATGATTGTCGATCGCCGCAAAATGCGCGAGGAGATCGCACGCATATTGGCATTGTTGCAAAACCAGGCTGCTGAAGTCCTAGCCTGATTGCAGTAGCCGATCATGCAAGCCCGAACCGATTCCAGGTTCGGGCTTTTTATTTGACCGGATGGCATCACATACTTGTTCTCCCTCCACGTTTGACTGCGCATGAATAATCTCCCTACGACCCTGAACGACTGGCTGGCTCGCCTGGAAAAAATGCATCCTGTCGCCATCGACATGGGGCTGGAGCGCGTGCAACAGGTCAAGCAGGCGATGGCGCTTGAATTTGCCTGTCCTGTCATCATCGTTGGCGGTACCAACGGCAAGGGATCGACCTGCGCGATGCTGGAATCCATTCTGCTGCGGGCCGGTTATCGCGTAGGGCTGTACACGTCGCCGCATCTGCTGCTGTTCAACGAGCGCATGCGCATCGACGGCAGGTCGGTTGACGATGCGGGATTGATTGCGGCATTCGGCAGGATCGAACAGGAGCGTGCAGATGTTTCGCTGTCGTATTTCGAATTCACGACCCTGGCGGCCATGCAGCTGTTCGCGGATGCGAAGCTCGATGCCGTGATTTTCGAGGTCGGTCTGGGCGGTCGGCTCGATGCGGTCAACGTGCTGGATGCCGATGTGTCGATTGTCACCAGCGTCGATATCGATCACACCGAATACCTTGGCGATACGCGCGAAAAAATCGGCTTCGAGAAGGCAGGTATTTTTCGTGCCGGCAAAACCGCGATTTGCGGCGATCCCGTGCCGCCAGCATCGCTGGTCGCGCATGCAGAAAAGATCGGCGCCGACTTGTGGCTGTTCAATCGCGATTTCAATTATTCGGGCGACAGGCAGCAGTGGAATTTCAGCGGACGCGGACATCGCCGCAGTGCGCTCGGTTACCCTGGTCTGCGTGGCGCCAATCAGTTGCTGAATGCGTCGTCAGTGCTGGCGGCACTGGAAGCGTTGCGCCTGCGCCTGCCGGTTGGCGCGCAGGAGGTGCGTACCGGTTTGGCATTGGTCGAATTGCCAGGACGTTTTCAGGTTTTGCCGGGTCGTCCCGCTGTCATTCTCGATGTCGCGCACAACCCGCATGCCGCCGCAACGCTTGCGCAGAATCTCGACAACATGGGTTTTCATCCCTACACCTACGCGGTGTTCGGTGCGATGCAGGACAAGGATATCGACGGCATCATTGCGCACCTGAAAGGCCGTGTGGATCACTGGTGCGTAACGGATTTGCCGTTGCCGCGTGCAGCCTCTGCCGCTGGCATCGAAGAGAAATTACGCGGTGCCTACGCTGGATTACCGGGTGAAGCGAGTGCGGAATATACTGTTCAGGCATTCGCCTCGCCTGCAGAAGCTTTTGCAAATGCCCTCAGCCGAGCGGGGGAGAATGATAGAATTGCGGTTTTCGGATCGTTCCTGACCGTCGCGGGTGTAATGGAATGGCGCAACTCCGAACATCACTAACGAATTGAACACTGGATCGTATGGGCTTGTTCTCGTTTTTTCGTAAAAATCAGCAGGAAACATCGGCCGGCAAGAGCGATTTTTATTCGCAGGCCGATGAACAACCGGCTGGTCGCACCAAACGCAGACAGGGCAACAAACGCGACGAACCGGTCGACCCGGTGTTGCCGGAAAAGAAACGTGCGCGTCGCCGTCTGGTAGGCGCGATCGCACTGGTACTGGCAGCCGTGATCGGTTTGCCGATGATCCTCGATTCCGAACCCAAACCGCTGGCTGACGACATCAGCATTCAGATCCCATCCAGGGACACGCCTGCGCCGGTTCAAGCGAGCGTTGCGCAAAAAGCAGATAATGCCTCGACAACACCTCCTCCGAACCCAGAGGAAGAGATCATGGAGCCGGCGAGTGCCGAGGCGCCCGCCGCCAAGCCGCCGGTAATCACCGCGAATACAGAATCGCCGCAAGGTTCTACCGAACAGAAACCGCACGTCGCAGCAAAGCCGGAAACATCCGTGCACAAGCCACAGGTGCAACCGCCCGCAATCGACAAGTCGGACAAGTCCGCAGAAGCTGCACGCGCACGCGCGATTCTGGAAGGCAAGGCATCAGCATCTGCCGCACCGGTCAAGTCATCAGGCAAGGTTGCGCTGCAGGTTGCCGCACTGGCATCACAGGACAAGGTAAATGAGCTGCAGAAGAAACTGCAGGGCGCCGGTTTGAAGTCGTATACGCAGAAGGTGGCGACGGCATCCGGCGAGCGCATTCGCGTACGCGTCGGTCCGTTTGCCAACGAAGCGGAAGCTGAGAAGGCGCGTGCAAAACTGACCAAGCTTGGTTTGACCGGCAAGCTGATTCCGGCCTGAGCCGGAATGCGCATTGAATCGATGCCGTGCGATCCGGATTGAAGCAGAAACGATTGTGACGATATTTGACTATCTGGTTCTGTTTGTACTGATCTGTTCGGTTGTCATCAGTACGTTGCGCGGACTGGTAAAGGAAATTCTGTCATTGCTGGGCTGGATTATCGCCTTTGTCGTTGCCAATGCATACGGAGCGACACTGGCGCAATGGTTGCCGGACATGATTCCCGGCGGCACGACACGATTGATTGTGGCTTTCATCGCGCTCTTCATCGGTGTGCGGATCCTGATGGGTTTGCTGACGATGGCGCTGGATGCGGTCATCAAGGCAACCGGATTGACATTGGCCGATCGCGGTCTGGGCGGGTTGTTCGGACTGGCACGCGGCGCCGTGATCGTGCTGGCGGCAGTGTTGTTGTGCGGGATGACGGCCATTCCGCAGCAGCCGTTCTGGAAGAATGCTTTGCTGAGTCCGCTGGCGGAAAGCACCGCCGTGACGCTCATGCCTTTTTTGCCGGGCGAGTTTGCACAGCGTATTAAATTCTGAATTTGCAGTTTTAATCTGTTCTAGTTGAGGAGTCCACCATGTGTGGCATTGTTGGCGTCGTTTCCCACAGCCCTGTCAATCAGTTGATCTATGACGCATTGCTGCTGCTGCAGCATCGCGGCCAGGATGCAGCCGGTATCGCAACCGACAACGGCAATACCTTCACCATGCACAAGGCGAACGGTCTCGTTCGCGACGTATTCCGTACGCGCAACATGCGTTCGTTGTTCGGCAATTCCGGCGTCGGCCAGGTTCGTTATCCGACTGCCGGTTCGTCAAGCGCGGATGAAGCGCAACCGTTTTACGTCAATGCACCGTTTGGCATCATCCTCGCGCATAACGGCAATCTGACCAACTGGGAACAGTTGAAGATCGAGATGTTCAAGAACGATCGCCGTCACATCAACACGACCTCCGATTCCGAAGTCTTGCTGAACGTGCTGGCGCATGAGATTCAACAGGCCACAACCGGCTATTCGCTCGATCCTGCCGCCTTGTTCAAGGCCGTATCGGTGCTGCACAAGCGCGTGCGCGGTTCATATGCGGTAACGGCGCAGATCGCCGGTTACGGCTTGCTGGCGTTCCGCGATCCGTATGGCATTCGCCCTTTGTGCATCGGCTTCAATGAAACCGATCAGGGTACCGAATATCTGGTGGCGAGCGAATCGGTTGCGCTGGAAGGCCTGGGATTTCGTTTCCTGCGCGACGTATTGCCGGGCGAGGCGATTTTCATCGACATCGAAGGCAAGCTCTACAACCAGCAATGCGCGGAAAATCCTTCCCTGAATCCGTGTGCGTTCGAGTTTGTTTATTTCGCACGTCCGGATTCGATCATCGACGGCGCATCGGTCTATGCGACGCGCCTGAAAATGGGCGAATACCTGGCCGACAAGATCAAGCGTGAAATCCCGCTTGGCGATATCGACGTGGTCATGCCGATTCCCGATTCGTCGCGTCCTGCCGCGATGGAACTGGCGCACAGACTGAATATCGAATACCGCGAAGGCTTCATCAAGAATCGCTACATTGGTCGCACCTTCCTGATGCCGGGACAGGCGATTCGCAGCAAATCGGTTCGCCAGAAACTCAATGCGATCGGTTCCGAATTCAAGGGCAAGAATGTGCTGCTGGTCGACGATTCGATCGTGCGCGGCACGACGAGCCGCGAGATCGTGCAGATGGCGCGCGACGCCGGTGCGAAGAAAGTGATCTTCGCTTCCGCCGCGCCGCCGGTAAAATTTCCCAACGTGTACGGCATCGACATGCCGACGCGTTCCGAGTTGATCGCCTACGGCCGCACGGATGAGGAAGTCTGCCGCGAGATTACTGCCGACGCATTGATCTATCAGGATATCGAAGCGCTGAAACGCTCGATTTCCGACATCAATCCGGCATTGAAGAGTCTGGAAGCGTCGTGCTTCGACGGCATTTACGTGACCGGTGATATCTCGCGTGATTATCTGGATCGCATCGAATTCGCACGCAACAATCCGAAGCCTGAACTCGAAGATGCAATCCGCTCGCAATTGAATCTGAATCTGGCTCAGGTCGACTAAACGACCTTCGCATCGATCAATGCCTGAGCTGCACACGCAAGTGGGCAATCAGGCATTTTTTTCTTGGTCCTCACCATCATGACTGACGCAAAAAAATACGGTTTCACCACCACCATCCTGCACAGTGATCGCCAGAAAGCCGTCGAGCATGGCTCATTGCACAAACCGATCCATACCTCGGTGACCTTTGGCTACAACGATGCGCGTGAGCTGGCGACGGTATTCCAGGGCAAGCTGCCCGGTTACCGTTACGGCAGACAGGGCAATCCGACGGTTGCCGCGCTGGAGGACAAAGTCAACAAGATGGAAGAGGGTTTGGCGACGATCTGTTTTGCCACCGGCATGGCGGCAATTGGCGCCGTGGTGCAGGCACTGCTGCGCGAAGGCGATCACGTTGTTTCATCGTCCTTCCTGTTCGGCAATACCAACAGCCTGTGGCAGACAGTTGCAGGGCAGGGTATCGATATCGTGATGGTCGATGCAACCGATGTGAAAAATGTCGAAGCCGCGATCACGCCCGCCACCAGGATCGTCTTCGTGGAAACCATCGCGAATCCGCGTACGCAGGTCGCCGATCTGGCGCGCATCGGCAAGTTGTGCGCGGAACGTGGCATCGTCTACGTCGTCGATAACACGATGACGTCGCCTTATCTGTTCAAGCCGAAAACGGTGGGCGCGGGCATTGTGATCAATTCGCTGACGAAATCGATTGGCGGTCACGGCAATGCATTGGGCGGCAGTCTGACCGATACCGGTTTGTACGACTGGACACGCTTTCCGAATATTCTCGATACTTATAAACGCTATCCGGCGGCGCAATGGGGAATCTCGCAAATTCGCGCCAAGGCATTGCGCGATTTTGGCGGTTCGCTGGGCCCGGAGGCCGCGCATCACCTGGCAGTCGGATCGGAAACAATGGCGCTGCGCATGGAGCGTGAATGCGCGAATGCCCTGGCGATCACGCAGATGCTGGAAGCCGATGAGCGCGTGGCTGCGGTGTATTATCCGGGCTTGAAATCCCATCCTCAGCATGCGATTTCGACCGAGTTGTTTCGCAGCTACGGCAGCCTGTTCAGTTTTGAACTGAAAGATGGCATCGATTGTTTCGATTATCTGAATCGCCTGAACCTTGGCGTATCGGCCAGCAATCTGGGCGATACGCGGACGCTGGTGATTCCGGTATCGCATACGATTTTCTACGAGATGGGACCGGAGCGTCGGGCCAGCATGGGAATTGCGGAATCGCTGATTCGCGTGTCGGTCGGCATTGAAGATACGGCCGATCTGGTGGAAGACTTCCGCCAGGCGCTGGATGTTGCGTAGGCGTTTTGCGATCGAGGCGGTTGCTTTTACTCGAACAATTGCCGTGCAGCGAGCGCATCTTGCAATTTGGTGCTCTGCCGCGGCACGAATGTCTGCAGTCGCGTGAGCAGCGCAGGCGCCGACGTTTCATGCATTAACAGTGCGGCCTGGTCGCTCTTCACGAAGCCTTGCGTCACCTGGGTTTGCACGAAGGCGATCAGACCATCGTAAAATCCATCGACGTTCAGTACACCGATCGGCTTCTGATGGAATCCCAGTTGCGACCAGGTCAGGATTTCGAATAATTCTTCCAGTGTGCCGATGCCGCCCGGCATCGCAACAAAACCATCTGCCAGTTCCGCCATCATTGCCTTGCGTTCGTGCATGTTCTGCACGATGTGCAGGCGCGTCAGCCCGTTGTGGCCGACTTCCTTGTCCATCAGGGCTTGCGGAATGACGCCAATGGCTTCGCCGCCCAATCGCAGCACTTCATCCGCAATGACGCCCATCAGGCCGACCTTGCCACCACCGTAGACCAGCGCGATATGGCTGTCGACCATTTCTTTTGCCAGCGAACGTGCGGCTTCGGTGTAAACGGGTTTGGCACCAAAGGAGGAGCCGCAGTAGACGCAAATGGATTTCATGCTGGAGGCCGAAGATAACGGGAACGGGTTGTCGTCGTGTGCGATGGCGGCAAGACGATCAAGGCTTGGGTAACTGGATTACCTTGGTGCCAACCATGCGGTCATGCAGGAATTGCCTGCTCGGGTGCATGCGGGCGGATAATGCCCAGGCGGCGACGTTGGCAAGAACAATCGAGACCGAGGTCCATGCCTTGGCATCCAGCGCCCACGCAAGCGCAAAGCCGGGAAGGCACCAGAGCCATGCGAGAAGATATCGGACGACGGCACGTTTGAATGGAACGGCATGACCTTCGAGCGTCACCAGTCGCATGCGCCATGTTTTCATCGGCAGCGTCTGGCCGCTGTGTGTCCAGAACCAGACAAAATAAACGCCGACCACGAAGAACAGCCAGTATTGCAGCGCATGACGCAGATAGAGCGCATTGCGTTGCTGGAAAATTGTCCCGAACAGCAGGGCGGCAATTGCCACCACGCCGAACAACAGCACACCTTCGTACAGCATGGTGGTCAGGCGGCGTTTGATGGTGGGCGTAACAGAGGTGATTTCTGGGCTGCTCGATTGCATTTTTCGTCGTACCGGATCAAGGCGTGGAAGGCGACGATTGTACAGGGAGCGGTTGAACTGCAGGCGACTCGGCAACCGGTGTCGGTTGCGCGCCAGGTTTTGGCGACGCAATCTTTTTGCCCGGACGCGGTTGGCGCGGTGGATTGGCAATCAACTTTTTCGATGATGCGCGTGCTGCGAGTTCCTTCTTTTTTTCTTCCGGCAATTGTTGGTATTGCTCCCATTGCCTTGATTTCTGCTTCGCCTGCAGTTTTTTGACGCGCGTATAGTTTTCGCGTGCAATGCGGCGCTGTTCAGGAGACAGGCGAACCCATTCCTGCATTCGTTTCTGCATCCGCGCCTGATCTGTCTCGGACATTGTCGCGAAACGATCGGCCAGCTCCAGCCATTTTTCCTTGCGGAAGGTATCGAGCCTGTTCCAGTCGCCCGCAAGTGGAGCCAATGCGCTGCGTTGCGCCGGCGTCAGTTTGTTCCAGTCCGATTTGTTGTCGGATTTGACAGGCGTCAGGCCGGATTTGCTTGTCGGCTGCGTCTTGGGAGCGGGCGCGGATGCGGCCGATACGGTGCCGGCGAATGCAAGCGAAAGCAGCAAGAGTGCGACGATTTTATTGAAACGGGTGAAACGCACCGATGAAAAAAAACGTGCCTGCATGCCTAGTCCTCTGCGCTCGCAAGAAATGCGTCGAAGCCGTGATCAAGATAGGCCGACAGCGGCAGGTCGTCGGTCAGCATTTCTGCATCGATTGTTGCAGCATCAATGATTTGCTGGCGTTGCTCGGATTGATAAATGCCGATCAGGCCGAACACGAGCACGGCAAGAGGAATCGCAAGTCCCATGCGGCCAATCCATGCCAGGTAATGACGCGGCGATCGATCGATTGCGTGTCCGGCGGCGGCAACCTGCGGCACATAGGCTTGCGCCGGCGATTCCTGTTTTTTGCGGGATAGTGCAATCTTGCGGGCAGATGAAAGACGTTCGCTGGTCTTTTCCGGTAAATTGTTTGCACTTTCGTCCAGCGCATGCCGCAATTTATAGGCGAGATTCAGATCTTTCGTTTTCATAGATAAATTCCTTTGGCTCTAAGCGCGTGGGCCAAGGCATGTGTGGCGCGAGAACAATGTGTCTTGACGCTCCCTTCGGAGCATCCCATGGCGATGGCCGTTTCGGACACGTTCAGATCCTGCCAATAACGCATCAGGAAGGCTTCGCGTTGACGTGATGGGAGATTTTGTACTTCCTTCTCGATGATGGCAAGAATCTGCCTGCGCTCCAACTGGCTCTGGCCTGATTCCGCGCCATAGCTGCCGGGTTCGGCCTCGATGACATCCATGGCATCGAAATTTTCCTGGTCGTCCTGCTTGCTGGTGAAGCTGGAAAACAGGCTGATCCACGAACTGCGCACTTTCTCGCGACGGAAGTAGTCACGGATCGTGTTCTGCAATATCCGCTGGAACAGCATCGGCAGCTCGGCCGCCGGCTTGTCGCCGTATTTTTCAGCCAGCTTGATCATGGCATCCTGAACAATATCCAACGCCGATTCTTCCTTGCGCACAGCGTAGACCGCCTGCTTGAACGCACGACGTTCGACGTCTTCGAGGAAATTGGAAAGTTCTTTGTCAGTTGCCATTGGATGCAGCGCATTCGATAGTGCGCTGCCGGGATGTTGCGGGACGGGGTATCTCGGTAAATCGATACCTGCATTTTCAAAACTGAACGCATGCTAGCAAAAAAGCCCTATCCGCGCGCACTTTTTGCGCAAAATCGTTGATTTCAAACAGGTTTGGCCGGAATTTAACTTGACCGGAATGGTGCAACGCAGTAACGTACTAGGCCCTTTGCCATCTCAAAGGGTACCCATGGTCTTTTTGCAAGTTGCGCATGATGCAATTTTGCCAAAAGACGCGCTTCACATTTGAAAGCTGTTTGCTCTAACCCGTGCCACAAGCGCGAGAAATCCGCAATCCTGCCTCAGTAACTCCGGCCGAACGAGTCGCGTTAAGCGTTTGTTTGAAGCACATTCACAGATGTGTGACGAACCGACGTGACCGCACAAAAAAGGGACGCCCCAGCACTGATGCATCAAGCGGTTTCAACAGGAGAGAGCATCCGATCAATTTCCAATGGACCTTGAAAGGACTTTTAGCATGACCTCAGACGCAAGCACGATCGCAGTAAGCAACAACAAAATCGGTGAAGAAATCACCGGTGCAGAAATCGTCGTACGTTGCCTGGCCGAAGAAGGTGTTGAACATGTGTTCGGCTACCCTGGCGGCGCAGTGCTCTACATCTACGACGCAATTTTCAGCCACAGCAAATTCCAGCATATTCTGGTGCGCCATGAACAGGCCGCCGTCCATGCTGCCGACGCCTATTCCCGCAGCTCCAATAAAGTCGGCGTTTGCCTCGTGACCTCAGGTCCGGGCGTTACCAATGCCGTTACCGGTTTGGCGACTGCGTACATGGACTCCATTCCAATGATCATCATTTCCGGTCAAGTGCCGTCGCACGCGATCGGTCTGGATGCATTCCAGGAATGCGACACGGTCGGGATTACCCGTCCATGCGTCAAACACAATTTCCTCGTCAAGGATGTCAAGGATCTCGCCGCGACCATGAAGAAAGCATTCTTCATCGCGACCACCGGCCGTCCAGGTCCGGTGCTGATCGATATTCCAAAAGACATCACGATGCACAAGTGCGTTTTCGAATATCCAAAAGAAGTCGAAATGCGCTCGTACAAACCGGTCGATAAAGGCCACGCTGGTCAGATCCGCAAAGCGGTGCAATTGTTGTTGCAAGCTGAACGTCCGATGATCTATACCGGCGGCGGCGTGATTCTGGCGCATGCATCTGAAGAACTGAACAAGCTGGTCGATAAACTTGGGTTCCCTTGCACCAATACCCTGATGGGTTTGGGCGCATACAAGGCATCGAGTGATAAATTCGTTGGTATGCCAGGCATGCACGGTACCTACGAAGCCAACATGGCGATGCAGCATTCCGACGTGATGATCGCTATCGGTGCGCGCTTCGATGACCGCGTGATCGGCAATCCAAAACATTTTTCATCAACACCGCGCAAAATCATTCACATCGATATCGATCCATCGTCGATTTCGAAGCGCGTCAAAGTTGATATTCCTATCGTCGGTAACGTCAAAGAAGTGCTGGTTGAATTGCTGGCGCAACTGGATGCGGCCGAAGCCAAACCGAACAGCGTTGCGTTGTCCTCATGGTGGAAGCAAATCAACGAATGGCGCGCACGCGATTGCCTGAAGTTCACGAATTCGACCGAAGTCATCAAGCCGCAATCAGTGATCCAGAAGGTTTGGGAAGTCACCAAAGGCGACGCTTTTATTACGTCGGACGTCGGTCAACATCAAATGTGGGCGGCGCAATACTATCCGTTCGACAAGCCACGTCGCTGGATCAATTCCGGTGGCCTCGGCACGATGGGCGTCGGCTTGCCGTACGCGATGGGCGTGCAGATGGCCAACCCTGATGCGACGATCGCCTGTATCACAGGCGAAGCATCGATCCAGATGTGTATCCAGGAACTGGCAACCTGCAAGCAATATCACCTGACGCCAAAAATCATTCTGTTGAACAACCGTTTCCTCGGCATGGTTCGTCAGTGGCAACAGCTGGAATACGGCTCGCGCTATTCCGAGTCGTACATGGATTCGCTGCCTGATTTCAATAAACTGGTGGAATCCTACGGCCACGTCGGCATGAAGATTGAAAACCCGGCGGACGTCGACGGCGCATTGAAAGAAGCGTTCGACATGAAGGACCGACTGGTATTCATGAACTTCATTACCGATCAAACCGAAAACGTCTGGCCGATGGTCAAGAGCGGCAAGGGTTTGACTGAAATGCTGCTCGGTTCGGAGGATCTGTAATGCGTCACATTATTTCTGTATTGCTTGAAAACGAAGCGGGCGCATTGTCGCGCGTGGTCGGTCTGTTCTCCGCGCGCGCCTACAACATCGAAACGCTGACCGTAGCGCCGACCGAAGACGCAACGCTGTCGCGCATGACCATTGTTACCAGCGGTTCGGATGACGTGATCGAACAGATCACCAAGCATCTGAACCGTTTGATCGAAGTCGTCAAAGTGGTTGATCTGACCGAAGGCGCGTTCATCGAGCGTGAGCTGATGCTCATCAAGATTCGTGCAGTGGGCAAGGAACGTGAAGAGATGAAACGCACCGCCGATATTTTCCGCGGCCGCATCATCGATGTCACCGACAAAACCTACACCATCGAATTGACCGGTAACAAAACCAAGCTCGACGCGTTTATCGACTCGATCGATCGCACGGCGATTCTGGAAACTGTCCGTACGGGCGGTTCCGGTATCGGTCGCGGCGAACGCATTCTCAAAGTTTAAGCAATTCCCTTTTTCAAATTCATACCAACAACACCATTAGGAACATCATGAAAGTTTTCTACGATAAAGATTGTGATCTGTCGCTGATCAAAGGTAAAAACGTTGCCATCATCGGTTACGGTTCGCAAGGTCACGCGCATGCGCAAAACTTGAACGACTCCGGCGTCAAAGTCACAGTTGGTCTGCGCAAAGGCGGCGCGTCATGGGACAAAGTAGCGAAAGCCGGCCTGAAAGTTGCCGAAGTCAACGACGCAGTCAAAGCTGCCGACGTCATCATGATCTTGCTGCCGGATGAAAACATCGCGCAGGTCTACAACGAAAACATCGCACCGCACGCCAAACAAGGCGCAGTGCTGGCATTCGCACACGGCTTCAACGTGCACTACGGTCAAGTCGTGCCACGCGCCGATCTGGACGTGATCATGATCGCGCCTAAAGCACCAGGCCACACCGTGCGCGGTACATACGCCCAAGGCGGCGGCGTTCCTCATCTAATCGCTGTGTATCAAGACAAATCTGGCGTCGCACGCGACATCGCATTGTCGTACGCAATGGCAAACGGCGGCGGCCGTGCCGGCATCATTGAAACCAACTTCCGTGAAGAAACCGAAACCGATCTGTTCGGCGAACAAGCTGTTCTGTGCGGTGGCGCGGTTGAATTGATCAAAGCCGGTTTCGAAACATTGACCGAAGCTGGTTACGCTCCGGAAATGGCTTACTTCGAATGTTTGCATGAACTGAAATTGATCGTCGATCTGATCTATGAAGGCGGCATCGCCAACATGAACTACTCGATCTCGAACAATGCAGAATACGGCGAATACGTCACCGGCCCACGCATCGTGACCGAAGACACCAAAAACGCCATGCGCCAATGCCTGAAAGACATTCAAACCGGCGAATACGCGAAGAGCTTCATCCTTGAAAACAAGGCTGGTGCACCAACGTTGATTTCCCGTCGTCGTCTGAATTCCGAGCATCAAATCGAACAAGTCGGTGCAAAGCTGCGCGCCATGATGCCTTGGATTGCAAAAAACAAGCTGGTCGATCAAAGCAAGAACTAAGTTTCTTCGATCCAAAGCCGGGCATCATTCGGCATGTGCCTGCAGGCACATGCCGTGCTCGACCGAAAAGCCACGCACTTGCGTGGCTTTTTTATCGCTCTCTCGTGCCTTGGATTGCAAAAACAAATTCGTCGATCAATCGAAGAACTGATTTTTCGAACCCGGCAATTGGAAAGCTGCACTTCGGTGCAGCTTTTTTCGTTTACAGTTTGTTGCAATAGATACAGATGGCTTGCCGAAAGGAAAGAACCAACGCAAGGGCAACGAGTCATAACAGTGATCATATTCATCAACAGGGTGCGGTAGGACCCATCAATCCGGAGATAAGCAATGTCACGAATGAAATCCCTCTTTGCAGCGCTGGCCTGCACGGTTGCCGGTGCAACCGCTTTCGCACAGACTCCGATCCAGACCAGTGGCACATTGGTCATCGTTCCCGCAACCGGTGAAGTCAGGCATCCCAACGATCAGGCGGTGCTGACATTGACTGTGGAAGAGCAGGACAAGGACAAGGCCGTAGCTGCATCACGGGTCAATCAGAAGATGAAGCAGGGTATGGACATCGTCAGGAAGCAGGATGCCGGTGCGGTGTTATCCACACGCGGCTATTACACATATGCCGTTTATCCGGACGCACAGCCCAAACAGTCATCAAACAAGCCACCGCAACCAATCGCGTGGCGCGTCGGCCAGTATCTCGACGTGAAAACCGGCAACCTGACCGGTCTGCCGAAAACGGTATCGGCAGTGCAGAGCATCCTGGCTGTCAACGGCCTGCAATTCGGCCTGGCCGATGCGACGGCGCGCAAGCTGGATGCACAGCGTATCGATGCTACGTATAAAAACCTGAACGAGCGCATCGTTTCGATCGCGCGTGCAATGGGCCGCAATCCTGCCGATGCCGTACTGGATACCGTCGATTTCGAAGGTTCGGGAAACTATGCGCAGGAAGCGGGCGCTGCAGCGCCGAAAATGATGCGCATGTCGATGATGGCGGATTCTGCCGCAGTCGAGGAACCAAGCTTTGAACCAGGCGAAACGACATTGACCATGCGGGTGGTCGGCAAGGTCAAATTCCGTTAAGGAACCGCGCAGACGTCAAGCAGCATTGAGGACGGGCGCGACATCTTGTTCGCCCGGTCGCCCGGAAACCGGGCGGCAACACGCCGTCTGCTCATCGCACCGCGTACTTCGGTACCGGTGCGATTGTCTTTTCCGGACGTGTATTTTTCGGCGACTTGTCCGTTGGCAACCGCCATTGCATGACCGTCTGCTACACTAGCGACCTCGGTTTCTCCACTAAAAACAGTACTCATAAAGCGGGATTCGCATGCCAAGTTTCAATCGCCGGAAAGCGAAAAACACGCCATCCACCTTCGCCAAAACGCGTCCGCTGGGAAAGCTCGCACGTGCCAATCAGGCGGGGCAGCGCAATTACACGGATGAAGACATTGAACCGGGCAAAACTGTGCGCCGGCGCGGAATTTATTTGCTGCCGAATGCTTTCACGACGGCCGGATTGTTTTGCGGGTTTTACGCTATCGTGATGGCGATGGGGCAGAAATTTGATTACGCGGCCATTGCGATTTTTTCCGCAATGCTGCTGGATGCAGTGGACGGCCGTGTGGCGCGCCTGACCAATACGCAAAGTGAATTCGGTGCGCAGTACGACAGTCTGGCCGACATGGTGTCGTTTGGTGCAGCGCCGGCGCTGGTCGTCTATGTCTGGGCATTGCAAGGCATGGGCAAGCTTGGATGGCTGGCCGCATTTGTTTATTGCGCCGGTGGTGCATTGCGCCTGGCGCGCTTCAATACCAATATCGGCGTGGTCGACAAGCGATACTTCCAGGGCTTGCCCAGCCCGGCCGCGGCTGCGCTGGTTGCCGGTTTTATCTGGTTGATGCAGGATCTTGGTTTCGCCGGCAAGGAATTCAGCTGGGCAGCATGGGTCATCACGCTGTATGCCGGTCTGACCATGGTGACCAACGTGCCGTTTTACAGCTTCAAGGACATCAACTTCCGCAAGTCGGTGCCGTTCATCGCCATCTTCCTGGTGGTGCTGGCATTCGTTGCGGTTTCCAGCGATCCGCCGAAGGTGTTGTTCGGCTTGTTCGTGCTGTACGGCCTGTCAGGCTACGGTGTTTACTTCTGGCGTCTGGCCAAGGGAAAACCGGTCAGCATCGTGCAAACCGAAATCGAAACAGGCGACGACCACTGAGCCGTCGGCATCCAGCCTGCAAGTATCGGAAGCGATGCTTGCATGGTAATTTCAAGGAATGAACATGTCCGCCAATCCATCAAACAGACTCATCATTTTCGACACGACATTGCGTGACGGCGAGCAGTCGCCCGGTGCATCGATGACGAAGGATGAAAAAATCCGCATTGCGCGCCAGCTCGAGCGCATGAAGGTTGATGTCATCGAAGCCGGTTTTGCCGCTGCGTCGCAAGGTGATTTCGAATCGATTCATGCGATTGCCGGCATCATCAGGGATGCCACGATCTGTTCGCTGTCGCGCGCAAACGACAAGGATATTGCACGTGCAGCGGAAGCGTTGGCGCCGGCCGAGAGAAAACGCATTCATACTTTCATTGCAACGTCGGCATTGCACATGGAAAAGAAATTGCGCATGACACCGGAGCAGGTCCTGGAACAGGCGAAGCTGGCCGTGCGCTACGCGCGAAAATTCACCGACGATATCGAATTCAGTCCGGAAGACGGCAGTCGTTCTGATATGGATTTCCTTTGCCGTGTGATTGAAGGCGTGATCGATGAAGGTGCGACCACGATCAATTTTGCCGATACCGTCGGCTATGGCGTGCCCGGCCTGTACGGCAACATGCTGAAGACATTGCGTGAGCGTGTGCCGAATTCCGACAAGGCCGTGTGGTCGGTGCATTGCCATAACGATCTGGGCATGGCGGTCGCCAATTCGCTGGCTGGCGTGATGATCGGCGGCGCACGTCAGGTCGAATGCACGATCAATGGCCTGGGCGAACGCGCCGGCAACACGGCGCTGGAAGAAATCGTCATGGCGGTCCGCACGCGCAAGGATCACTTCAACCTGGAAATCGGCATCGATGCATCGCAGATCGTGCCGACCTCCAAACTCGTATCGCAGATCACCGGTTTTGCCGTGCAGCCGAACAAGGCCGTGGTTGGTGCGAACGCATTTGCACATGCATCCGGCATCCATCAGGATGGCGTGCTGAAGGCGCGCGATACCTACGAGATCATGCGGGCCGAAGATGTCGGCTGGGCGACCAACAAGATTGTGCTGGGCAAGCTGTCGGGCCGCAATGCATTCAAGCAGAGGCTGGAAGAACTGGGCATCACGATGGATTCCGGTGCCGACATGGATGCGGCCTTTGTCCGTTTCAAGGAACTGGCCGATCGCAAGGCGGACATTTTCGATGAAGACATCATGGCGCTGGTTTCCGACGAACAGCATTCGCACGAACGAGAGTTCTACAATTTCGTTTCGCTGTCGCAGAATTCCGCAACCGGCATCAAGCCATCAGCCAGAGTTGTGTTCTCGATCGATGGCAGGGAAGAGCAATGCGCGGGTGAGGGCAACGGCCCGGTCGATGCAATCGTGAATGCAATTGAATCGAAAGTTGCCAGCGGTGCGGAACTGCTGCTGTTCTCGGTCAACGCCATCACGACCGGTACCGAATCGCAGGGCGAAGTCACGATGCGACTGTCGAAGGCCGGCCGTATCGTCAATGGCGTCGGCGCGGATCTGGATATCGTGGTTGCATCGGCCAAGGCGTACATCTCGGCATTGAACAAGCTGCATTCTAAAACGGAGAAACTGAACCCCCAGTTGTAACCGGCGACTGCAGCAATTGCAGCAATCCGAAAAAGGCCTCGTCATCTGCGAGGCCTTTTTACATGTTGTTTCGTGAATGCGCTTCTCTGCTAAGTGCGACAGCGCACAGATTGCTGCCGGTGGCGGCGTGTACGATTTTCTCCACGGTAAATGGTCGCGCTCGGTATGGCAGGGGAGGCTGTATGAATAGCGAAAAATCGTCTTCGGTTCGTCTTTTCCAGGCGACGGGCATGCTCGTTTTCTTCACTGCCGCAGCTGCTGTCATCATCATTGCCTGGGGCCCGCTGATACCAGAAGCGATCGCTGTCGATCTTCCTCCTTCCCGCCCTTCATTTTCCGCCTACATCGCACTGCACGAATCCTGGCATATGGCTGCGGCTTCCGGCGCTGATGCCCGTTGTGCAAAGTAAATATTGCCCTCGCAACTCATTCCTGAAGGCATCAAAATTCATTGGCGTTGTATGTGCGCTGTCGAACAGAACGCATGATATTTCTTCGCCATAGTGAATCTCACTCGCCGATACATTCATGTAGCGGTTTTCTTCGAACTGGTTTGCATCGATACCGCTTTTTCGGATGCAGCCCAACCGCATCGGAACGTCGGCCCGGCTTGTGCCATGCCAGCATTCCATGCCTTGAAAGGAAATGATGATGAAAAACGATGACGTGATTTCAACGCTGAACGATTTAATCGAAACATGCCGTGACGGTGAAGAAGGTTTCAAGACTTGCGCGGAAGACATCGGTGACGGTCAATTCAAGCAACCGTTCCTGACGCTGGCATCGAGCTGCGCGGCATCGGCGCAGGAATTGAAAAGCCTGGTCATTTCGCATGGCGGCGATCCGGAAACGAGATCGAGCCTGAGCGGAACCCTGCATCGTCGCTGGGTGGATATCAAGTCGGCCATCCTTGGCAAGGATGACGAAGCAATCCTGAACGAATGCGAGCGCGGCGAAGACGTGGCGGTGAAGAGCTATCGTCGTGCGCTGGAAAAGGATCTGCCGGTCGATGTGAGGGCTGTGGTGGAGCGTCAGTATCAGGGCGTGATCCAGAACCACGATCTCGTCAAGAACATGCGCGATCGTGCGCGTGTCGCATCGATGTAAGCAGTTTTACGCAGATGCCGTGGCTGTCAGAGGCGTCGAAGGATGCTGAAGAATGCTTCTGCGCAGCCGGGCATTGGAAGAGAAATCAATCTGACTTGAGGAGTGAAAAAAATGATGGAAGCAAAAGTAGAGAACGTCACCAACGATCTGAAGAACCTGTCCAAGGACAGCAAGGCGCTGGCACGCGAAGTGCAGGCGGAAGCCTATGAGAAGACTGGCGAGCTGAGTGCGAAGTGTGCAGAGTTTTTCAATTCGGCGCTGGCAGCGGCGCGAGAGGTGCCTTCCATTGCAGCCACGAGGACAAAGGAAGTGGCGGCATCGACGGACGTTTATGTGCACGAGAAGCCTTGGCGCGCAGTGACTATTTCGGCCGGCATCGGTCTGCTGCTCGGCGTCATGTTTGCCAAGCGGGAAGGACGTTAGCAGAAGGAACTGTCCGGCATGAAATTGCCGGTAGAGGTAACCGGATCCTGCACGACGGACGGTGGCAACATCGTTTGCGTGCAGGATTTTTTATATTTCTTTAGATAGCCACACTGCTTTCGACAGGCGGATAGAACGAGACGGCCTTGCTGACGACGCTGCCCTGTGCATGGCAAATGCCGATCTTCTGCAGCATGTTCAATGTTTCGCCATCTTCGACATTCTGCGCGATCGTATCGATGCCCATCACGCTGCTGATGCGCTGGATCGCTTCCACCTTGGCGCAATCGACCGGATCGCTTGCCATTCCCTTGATATAGCTGCCGTCGATCTTCAGAAAATCGACATGCAGGTGCTTGAGATAGGCGAACGAGGACATGCCGCTGCCGAAATCATCGAGCGCGAACGAGCAGCCGTGTGACTTCAACGCATCGATGAAATGCAGCGCTCTGGTCAGGTTGGTAATGGCGGTGGTTTCCGCGATAGCGAAGCAGATTGCGTTGTACGGCAAGGCGAATACCGCGAATTGCTCATGGACGAAATCGAGGAAGTGTTCGTCATCGAGCGAGTTGCCCGATACCTTGAGCATTAACCGATGCGAATCTTTTCCACCGTCGATCGATTGAAGCGTGGCTGCATGCTGGGCGAATGCGGTACGGATGATCCAGCGATCGATCGTCGGCATGAAATGATAACGCTCCGCGGCAGGCATGAAGGCACTCGGTGGTATCAGTTTGCCGCCGTCGTCGCTCAGATAAAGACGAAGTTCGTCGAACAGATGGTTTTCACGATTCGGGCGCAGATTGACGATTCGTTGCGATAGCAGGCGGAAGCTATCGTTCTCAAACGCTTTCTGAATACGTTCGTTCCATTTGACTTCGCCTTCGCGGGCCGCAAGCTGGTGATCTTCCGCGCGATAAATATGGACGCGATTGCGGCCGGAATCCTTGGCGATATAGCAGGCGGTATCGGCGGCGCTGAGCAGGTCCGGCAGAGATAGCGCGTTATTGTTGAAATTGACGAGGCCGATGCTGACGCCGATCGGGAAGATCTTGTCCTGCCAGACGAAATGGAAATCACAGATTGTCTGCCGCAGTTTTTCTGCAATGCGTACGGCTGATTCGGGCGAACAGTTTTCCAGAAATGCGCCGAACTCATCACCACCCAGACGCGCCAGGGTATCGCTGTCCCGCACCAGTGGCTGCAGCAACGCCGTGATTTGCCGCAGCAGTTCATCTCCGGCGCTGTGACCGCATGTATCGTTGACGATCTTGAACTGGTCCAGATCGAGATAGAGCAGAGCATGCTGACGTGATTGGCGCGCAAGGGTATCGATTGCCAGTTCGAGACGGCGCTCGAATTCGCGGCGGTTGAACAGTCCGGTCAGCGGATCGTGCGCAGCCTGATGCGACAACTGGATGGCGAGCTTGCGCGAATCGCTGACGTCGTGGAATACCAGCACGACGCCGATGATTTCACCTTCGCGATTACGAATCGGTGCTGCGGAATCCTCGACCGCGTATTCCGTACCGTCGCGGCTCAGCAGGACGGTGTCTTTCGTCAGCTCGACGTTGCTTTGCTGTTCCAGCACGGTTTCTACCGGATTGGGCACCGGTTCGCGTGTAAAGCCATTGATGATCTTGAAGACGCGGGTCGATGGCAGGCCTTCGGCCTCGATCTTGTTCCAGCCGGTGAGCTCTTCCGCGACCGGGTTCATGTATTCGATGTTGCCGCTTTTATCGGTCGTGATGACGGCATCGGCAATCGATTCCAGCGTCACTTGCGCACGTTCCTTTTCGGTGAACAGGATGGCCTTCGACAGATCGCGCTCGGCTTCGTGCTGCTGCAGCGAGATGACCATGGTGTCGAATGCACGTGCGAGCTGGCTGATTTCTTCCTTGCCGTGCTTGATACCGGTGCGCGCCTGCAAATCGCCGGCGGCAACCTGGTTGGTGGTGCGTACCAGCGCCCGTACTCGTCGCAGGATGATGACGTTACCGACGAACCACGCAGCAATCAACGCGAGCAATGCAGTGATGGCGAGCGTGGTGAGTTCCATGATCTGCAGGTGGTTGGCAGGCGCCACGATGTCGTCCATCGGAATGCCGATGCTGACCTTGAAATTGGAGATATCGCTGGTGCCGACGGGGGAAAATGCGTGCAAACGCGTAATGCCATCGTTATCGGTCAGCTCCGAGGTGCCGAAACCGACCTTGATCATGACGTCGAACAAAGAGGGCGGCGTGCGCGTTCCTATCCATTTTTCCGGATCGGGGCGTCTTGCAATGATGGTGCCGCGACTGTCGGCGGTGATCAGCACCGCACCTTGCGGAAGTGCGATATCACTGACGAAGCGATCGAGAAAGCTCAGGTCGAGCGCGGCGAAAATCACGGCGCTCACTTCGCCTTTGTTATCGAGTACCGGATACGTCAGGTTGATCGTGTGCTTGCGGCTGCTTTGGCCGAATACATAGTCGCCGGCCGTGAACGCACGCTGTTCGACAGTCTGTCTGAAGTAGGGACGGCTGCCGAGATTGACCTTGTTTGCCAAGGGAAGCGCACTGCAACTGATATCGCCGTTCAGCTGGATCAGGCCGAAATTGGTATAGCCCTGATTTCGCTTCAATACGCTGGAGAGGAACTGGTTGCATGCTTTTCCGTTGCCTTGCAATTCAGGCAAGGTGGACAGGACCGTCAACAATTGGCGCGCGCCTTCGATCAGGCGGGCTTCGCTGGTGGCGGCCAGTTGCGTCATCTGCTGCAGATTGTCTTCCGCCATGCGAATTGCCTGTTGCCGTTCTTTCCATGCGCCGTATACGGTGAGGATGACTGGCGGAACAATGGCAAGCAATACGAGTACGAGCAAGCGAACCCGCAAGCTATCGAAGCTGAACCTCTGGGCGAGAGTTTTTTTCATGCATGGACTTTTTAACAATCATGTGATGCGGATGCATGCTGCCATGTTTTCAATGTAGCCGATACGGATGGAATATGCCATGTCCGCGGCGCGATCCGCGGTTGTCAGACCGGGGAGCATGCAAAGAGTTTCCGTAAATCAGCTTGGATTGTTAAATTTATCGATGCCTTTCAGACTGCACGCCGCATCTTCTTGGCGGTGTAATCCTTGGTTTCCTTGACCGGTTTGACGAGCTTGACGATCGCCAGCGTGCAATTGTCCGCCTTGCGGCCGGCAGTGCGCTGCCGTGCCTTCGTTATCAGCATTTCGCAAGCCTGGCGGGAAGAGTTCATGGCGATCGCGGCGCCAAGTTCGGCGTCGCTGAAGTACTGCCACAAGCCGTCGGTGCAGAGAAGGAAGGAGTCGCCTGCTTTCAGGCCTTCACGCCGGTTGACGGTCAGACGGAGTTCATTGGTTGTGCTTCCGATCACATTCACCAGCAGATTGGCCAGCAGGGGATCTTTTGCATTTTTGTCTTCCAGCTTGTTTTCCGCTTTCAGTTGCGCGAGATATGTGTGATCTTCCGTGCGCCGGATGCAGTTCGGGCCATCGAAATAGTAAAGACGCGAGTCGCCGGCATGTGCCCAGATCGCTGTATTTTGCGGTGTGATGATCAGCAGGACGATGGTGCTGTGCGGCTTCTTGTCCGATGAGATTGCCGATAGTTTGATCACCGTATCGGCTTCACGCGCGATCGTATGGAGAATCGCTTCAGGATCGTCGGTGAGTGGAGAAAAACGTTCGAATATCTGCTGTGCCGAACGGATGACCTGTTCTGCCGCCAGCGAGCCGCCGGACATGCCACCCATCCCATCGGCCATGACGGCAAGCATATATCCGGGCGCCTTGGGGGCAGCGAATAATGCCGTTCTGTCCTGCTGTTCTTCCCTGTCGCCGATATGCTGGCCTGTCCCTGCTTCTATCTTGTATTGGCTCATACGTCTGCGTGGATTAAACTATGGTCTGGTTGTTCTGCGGCGATTATTGCATGCGTGATCTGCATGCAGTCGGGCACAGGTCTCTTTAAATTGTAAGAAAGTTTTGCAATTGAGCACGAGCAGTTATGACATAAAGATAACTAATTTATCGGCATCCGGATGCATTGCAGCCCGGTTTTATGCCGGACAGGCTGATTCGGACGGTTTTTGTAGACATTTTGCTACGTTATGAATGCGATTCCGGTCCGTATGACTTTGAAATGCTGTTTCGCCAAGAATGCCACTATGACAATGAGCTCTCCGCAAATCATTCAGCGCCGCATCGTCGAGCTTGAAGTCGAGCACCGCGATCTCGATGCCGCGATCGAAACGCTGATCCGTGACGGCCGCCATGAGGAGTTACAATTGCGCCGTTTGAAAAAGCGGAAACTGCAATTGAAAGACAACATCACGCTGCTGAGAATGCAGCTGATCCCGGATATTCCGGCATAACGTTTCTTGCTTTGCGCCGCCGGATGCCGGGCGTTGCGTAGTATTTCTCCCAATGCACTTCCCAAGATTGCCATTTTGACTGCCGAATCCTCCGCATTGCCCGCACCTGCCACACACGATGCCGAGATCGATCAGCTGTTTGGTATCGGCAGCCCATTGGGCCATGCAGTCGGCGGTTTTCGTCCGCGCCAGTCGCAAACCGAGATGGCGAAGGCGATCGCGCATGCCATCGCCAACCAGCAGACGCTGATCGCAGAAGCCGGCACCGGCACCGGGAAAACCTTCGCCTATCTGGTGCCGTCGCTGTTGTGGGGCGGGAAAGTTATCATCTCGACCGGCACCAAGAATCTGCAGGACCAGCTTTATCTGCGTGACATTCCGACCGTGCGCAAGGCGCTGAACGCGCCGGTGTCGGTGGCGCTGCTCAAGGGCCGCGCCAACTATGTCTGCCATTTTCATCTGGAACGCACGCTGCAGAACGGCCGGTTGACTTCGCGCGAGGATGTCGGCTATCTGCGCGAAATTTCGCGTTTCATGAAAACCACCGGCTCCGGCGACAAGGCCGAGCTGGCGAACGTACCGGAGACGGCGCCGGTGTGGAATCTGGTGACATCGACGCGCGATACCTGCATGGGCGCCGAGTGCCAGTATTACCAGGATTGCTTTGTGATGAAGGCGCGCAAGGAAGCGCAGCAGGCCGATGTGGTGGTCGTCAACCACCATCTGTTCTTTGCCGACGTGGCATTGAAGGATACCGGCGTGGCTGAATTGCTGCCGTCGGCGAATACCGTCATCTTCGACGAGGCGCATCAGTTGCCGGATACCGCGACGCTGTTTTTCGGCGACACGATTTCGACCTCGCATGTGCTGGAACTGTGCCGCGATGTGCTGGCGGAAGGGCTGGCGCATGCACGCGACGGTGCCGACTGGCCGGCTACGGTGACGCCGGTCGAGCGCGCAGCGCGCGATCTGCGTCTGGCGTTTCCGCAGGATGTGGTGCGGCTGGCGGTTAACCAGATCGCGCCGTCCAGCCCGTTCTTCCCGGCGCTGGCAACATTGAAGGAGCAACTCGACGGCATGATCGCGATCCTGCAGAAGCAGGCGGAACGCGCCGAGACGATCGAACAGTGCCGCGTGCGTGCGCTTGAAATCGCGATGCGCCTCGAAGCCTGGAACAAGCCGCTCGGGGATGTCATCATCGGACAGGAAAGCGTGTTGTGGGTCGAGGCGTTTTCATCGTCGCTGCAATTGCATCGCACGCCATTGTCGATTGCACCCATCTTCAACAAGCAGCGCGAAGGCGTCGCACGCTCATGGATATTCACCTCGGCCACACTGGCGGTGAAGAACGATTTCAATCACTACAGCGCACAGATGGGATTGCGGGACGAGCCGGCGCATTCGTGGCCCAGCCCGTTCGACTACGGCAATCAGGGTTTGCTGTACGTGCCCGATAATCTGCCGCAACCGAATTCGCTCGATTACACCGACGCAGTCATCGACGCAGCGCTGCCGGTGATCGAGGCGGCGGGCGGCGGTGCCTTTCTGTTGTGCACAACAATACGTGCGGTCAATCGTTCGGCGGAACGCTTGCGCGAGGAATTCGAAAAGCGAAAATGGCCGTTTCCGTTGATGGTGCAGGGCGAAGCAGGGCGTACTGAATTGCTCGATCGCTTTCGCGCGGCGGGGAATGCGGTGCTGATCGGCAGCCAGAGTTTCTGGGAGGGTGTGGATGTGCGCGGGGATGCACTGTCGGTTGTCATCATCGACAAATTGCCGTTTTCGCCGCCGGATGATCCCGTATTGGCGGCGCGTATCGAGGCGCTGGAACGCAAGGGCCTGAACGGGTTCATGCATCATCAACTGCCGGCGGCGATCATCAATCTGAAGCAAGGCGCGGGGCGCCTGATTCGTGATGAAACGGATCGCGGCGTATTGATGATCTGCGATCCCCGGCTGATTTCCAAGCCGTACGGCAAACGGATCTGGCAGAGCCTGCCGCCGTTCAAGCGCACGCGCGAGCTTGCCGACGTACGTGAGTTTTTTGCGTCAATCGATGCAGCCGTCGGCGAAACCGAATAACCGCGCAGCCGATCAGGGCAGACGATACGGATACCGCATTGTCATGCCTGCGAAATTGCTCTGCGGGCAGCTAAAGCACCCTCGGAAAGCAGTCGCTTCAGGTAGAATTTGTGCATGAAAATTCTGATCAGTAACGACGATGGCTACCTGGCTCCCGGCCTGATTGCGCTGGCCGACGCGCTGGCGCCGATCGCCGATATCACGGTTGTGGCGCCGGACAGCAATCGCTCGGGCAGTTCCAATTCCCTCACACTTGATCGTCCGCTTTCGGTTTTTCAGGCATCGAACGGTTTTTACTTCATCAACGGCACGCCGTCCGATTGCGTGCATATCGCGCTGACCGGCATCATGTCCGAAGCGCCCGATCTGATCGTCTCCGGCATCAATCAGGGACAGAACATGGGCGACGACACGCTGTATTCCGGTACGGTTGCCGCGGCGACGGAAGGATTCCTGTTCGGCCTGCCGGCGATTGCCTTTTCCCAAGTAGAAAAAGGCTGGGCAGAAGTGGCCTCCGCGGCACGCATGGCGCGCGATATCGTGGAACGACGGCTTGAATCGTTTCCCGAACACTTTCTGCTGAACGTCAACATTCCGAATCTGCCCTATGCGCAATTGAAACCGCCGATAGCCACGCGACTGGGCAAGCGCCATCAGTCGGAGGCGGTCATCAAGGCGCAGGATCCGCAAGGACGTGAAATTTACTGGATCGGCCCTTGCGGCGGACAGAAGGATGCAGGCGAAGGAACCGACTTCCATGCAACGGCGCTTGGTCACGTATCGATTACGCCGTTGCAGATCGACCTGACGCACAACGCGCAACTGGCGCAACTGAAAAAGGCGCTGGCATGACCGACAAGGGCAAACGTTTTCCGCTGTCGCTTTCTTCCCTTTCGGAAAAATCACCACGTACCGGCACTGGAGGTGCAGTCAATCGCAACGGCACATCCGGAAAAATCGCCACACCGCAGACCGCAACGCTCAATGCATCGCAGCATGTCAGGCGTTCAGAGGCAGCGCCGCGCCCTGCGGGTACTGCACGGCCGGTAGCGGCGCCCGTTGCCGCCGGTCGCTCGACATCGCTGGTATCCGATGCGGTGCGCAAGGCGATGACGGCGAGGGTGGCGAAGCAGGGTGTGAAGGATGCCAAGGTGCTGGCGGCGATGGAAGCGGTGCCGCGGCATCTCTTCATGGAACCGGCGCTGGCCAGCCAGGCTTACATCGATGCGTCCTTGCCGATCGGTTACCACCAGACGATTTCGCAGCCGTACATCGTAGCGCGCATGATCGAGGTCATGCGGAACAATGCCAGCGGCGGCGTACTCAATCGCGTGCTGGAAATCGGCACCGGCTGCGGTTATCAGGCGGCGGTGCTGGCCTTGGTGGCGAAGGAAGTCTATTCGATCGAACGCATCAAGGGGCTGCATGAACTGGCTAAATCCAACCTGCGGCCGATGCGTGTGGCAAACATCCGCTTGCATTACGGAGATGGTATGCTTGGCCTGCCTCAGGCAGCGCCTTTTGACGGCATTATTCTGGCCGCAGCCGGGTTGGAAGTGCCGCAGGCATTGCTGGAGCAATTGACAATAGGCGGACGCCTGGTCGCCCCGGTCGGCGATCGCCGCCAGGTATTGCAACTGATAGAGCGCGTCGGCAAGTTCGAATGGAACAGTACGACGCTGGAAGATTGCCATTTTGTGCCGCTGCGGCCGGGTACCGTTACCTGAATCCCGTTCACGCAGGCATTGCTAAAGAAAATTTGAACGTAATGAGAATGAAAAAAATACGACTGACATCGGTGATATTGCTGGCAGGCGCACTGGCGGCTTGCAGCACGGCACGCCATTCCGCGCCGGTCAGCGAGCGCACCATCGGCGGCAAGGAAACAGCATCGGCCCGGGGGGCGGAAGATCGTGCTTTCTACACCGTAAAGAAGGGCGATACCTTGTATCGCATTGCACTTGATTCCGGCCAAAGCTACAGCGAACTGGTGACCTGGAACAATCTTGCCAATCCCAACGATATCAAGGTGAACCAGGTATTGCGCGTTGCGCCTCCTGAAACTTCATCAGCGCGTGGCGGCGGTGCGCAAACCGGCGCGGTGGCGACATCTTCCGGTGTGGAAACCCGCTCCCTTTCTGCGCCGGCCACGATTGCCGGCGGCAACAAGACCACGCCGCGTGGCGAAAAGCGTCCTTACTCCGATGCCGCGATGGCGGAGATGCAGAAACCAGAAGGCGAAGCAGCTAAGTCTGTTACTTCGACCGACAAGACGGCAGACGTTGCTGCGGCATCGACGGATGAAGATTCCGTTTCATGGATGTGGCCCGCCGATGGCAAGGTTGTCGCTACTTTCGATGACAGCAAGAAAGGGATCGATATTGCCGGCAAGTCGGGGCAACCGGTTCTGGCAGCGGGTTCCGGCAAGGTCATGTATGCCGGCAGCGGCATCCGCGGCTACGGTAATCTGGTCATCGTCAAGCACACGAGCACTCTGCTTTCCGCCTATGCGCATAACAAGACGATCAGCGTGAAAGAAGGGCAGAACGTCAGCAAGGGACAGAAGATTGCCGAAATGGGCGATTCCGATTCCGATGCGGTGAAATTGCATTTCGAGATTCGCCAGCAGGGCAAGCCGGTTGATCCATCCAAGTTCCTGCCCGCCCGCTGATGGCACGTAACCGCAACGTTCAATCGGACGAAGAAGAAAATGCGGAAGCATTGTCGTCCGATCTGTCGTTTCAATCGACGGACGAAGCGGAAAAAGCAGACGAAGCTGACGAGGACGCCGGTTCCGCTGAATTGAATGCGCAGACTGCACCGGTTGAAGTGGCCGGCATCGATGAGCTAAAGAAAGTCCTGTCGACGGAGCTCTCCACCGACGCCACTCAGCATTATCTCAACCAGATCGGTTCGCGTCCGTTACTGACGGTTGCAGAGGAAGTGCATTTCGCCACGCTGGCCAAGCAGGGCGATTTTGCCGGCCGCCAGAAAATGATCGAACACAATCTGCGGCTGGTTGTGTCGATCGCCAAACACTACATCAATCGCGGCGTGATCCTGCTGGACCTGATCGAGGAAGGCAATCTCGGTTTGATGCGCGCGATCGACAAGTTCGAGCCGGAACGCGGGTTCCGCTTTTCTACTTACGCCACATGGTGGATACGGCAAAGCATCGAGCGAGCCATCATGAACCAGGCGCGCACCGTGCGCCTTCCGGTGCATGTCGTGCGCGAACTGAATCAGACGCTACGCGCCAAATTTCACCTTGAAGCCCAGCATCATGACGGGCGGGACGCGACGGCGGAAGATATCGCGCATCTGGTCGACCGCAGTGTCGAGGAAGTGCAGGATATTCTGGCATTGTCCGAGCACGCCACCTCGCTGGATGCGCCGCTGGACGGCGATCCGCAGGCAAGCCTGAAGGATTTGCTGCAGGGCGATCATGCGAACGATCCGGATGCGCTGGCCGAGCATCACGAAATGACCGTGCTGGTGCATGACTGGCTGGACAAGCTGCCGGACAAGCAGCGCATCGTCGTCACGCGGCGCTTTGGCCTGGACAATGAAGATCCCGCCACGCTCGAAGAGCTGGCGACGGAAATGCACGTTACCCGCGAACGCATACGCCAGATCCAGCAAGAGGCGCTGATCAAGCTCAAGCGTGCGCTGGCCAAAACCGGCGTCGGCAAGGATTCGCTGCTTTAGCGCGGATTTGCAAGCGGCACATACGTCCGGCTGTCCTCCCGCTGCGCGGTTTGCTATCATCCATCCTCCCGATTCTCCGGAATTCCCATTCTCTCCCCCTTGATCCCGAAGATCAGGTCATCAACGATTATTTTATGCAGCAACCCATCATCGATATCGAATCCCTCGACATGGAAGCGCGCGGCGTCGGTCATTTGCAGAATGAAGACGGCACCCAGGGAAAAGTCATTTTTGTCGAAGGCGCGCTGCCGAAAGAACGCGTCGTTTTTTCCTCCTATCGCAAGAAAGCGAATTGGGAGGCGGCGAAAATGATGACCTTGCTCAAGGAATCGTCGCTGCGCGTCAAACCGAAATGCGCTTATTTCGGCATCTGTGGCGGTTGTTCGATGCAGCATCTGGAGCCGGCCGCACAGGTCGCCATGAAGCAGCGCATTCTGGAAGACAACCTGAAACATATCGGCAAGGTCAAGGCGGAAACCATGTTGCGGCCGATTCACGGGCCGACATGGGGTTACCGTTATCGCGCACGTATCTCAGTGCGCAACGTGCCGAAAAAAGGCGGCGTACTGGTTGGTTTCCACGAACGGAAATCGATTTACGTCACCGACATGAAAAGCTGCGAAATATTGCCGCCGCATGTATCGGCGATGCTGGTGCCGTTGCGGCATCTGATCGCATCGTTGTCCATCATCGATCACCTGCCGCAGATCGAACTTGCAATCGGGCAGGGCGAGCAGGAAAAAATCACCGCAATGGTATTGCGCATCATGGCGCCGCTTTCCGTCGATGACGAGGAAAAGCTGCGGGCTTTCGCCGCTCGTCATCAGGTGCAATGGTGGTTGCAACCGGCCGGTCCTGACAGCGCCTATCCGTTCGATGCCGCCAATGCCGATCTGCATTATCTGTTGCCGGAATTTGGCGTGAAGATGCCTTTCAAGCCAACCGATTTTACGCAGGTCAATCATCAGATCAATCGTGTGCTGGTGGCGCGTGCGCTGCGTTTGCTGGATGTGCAAGCCGGCGATCGTGTGGCAGATCTGTTTTGCGGCCTCGGCAACTTTACCTTGCCGATCGCCACGCGTGCGCGTGAAGTGGTCGGGATCGAAGGCAGCGCAACGCTGATAGAGCGTGCGCTGGAAAATGCGACCGCGAATGGGCTGGCGAATCACACTTCGTTTTTTTGCCGCAATCTGTTCGAAGCAAAAACCGATGATTTCATTGAACTCGGTGCATTCGATCGCATGTTGATCGATCCGCCGCGTGACGGGGCGCTGGCCGTATGCGAAGCATTGGCCGGATTGCGTGAAACGCGTGCGGACATGCTGCCGCGTCGTATTGTGTACGTCTCATGCAATCCATCGACGCTGGCGCGCGACGCGGCGGTACTGGTCAATGGTGGTTATGCTTTGCGTCACGCTGGTGTGATCAATATGTTCCCGCATACATCGCATGTGGAATCGATTGCCGTCTTCGAATTGAACGAGCAGGCGGCGATTGCCTGATTCCGATCTGACCGTTGTAAAAAAGCCGACTCGCAAGTCGGCTTTTTTATGGAAAAGATGTCGCTGTCAGTCGCGTTGTCCGCCAAAAATGCCCAGCAGCGACAACAGGTTTGCAAAGATGTTGTACACGCTCAGGTAAATGCCGAGCGTTGCCATCACATAATTGGTTTCACCGCCGTTGATGATGCGTTGCACGTCATGCAGGATGAACGCGGAGAAAATACCGATGGCAATCACCGAAACGGCAAGTTGCAATGCGGGCAGCTGTAACCAGATATTGGCAATCATGGCGACCAGAATCACGATCACGCCCATCGTCAGCCATTTGCCCATGCCCGAAAAATCGCGTTTGGATACGGTTGCAATGCTTGCCATCACGGCAAGAATTGCCGCAGTGCCGCCGAAAGCGGTCATGATCAGCGAAGTGCCATTTGAAAAGCCGAGAACATGGCCGATCAGGCGCGACAGCATCAAGCCCATGAAAAATGTAAATCCGAGCAGCAATGCCACGCCCAGGCCAGAATTCTTGGTCTTTTCGATTGCGTAAAAAAAGCCGAACGCAATACCCAGAAAGAGGATCATTCCGACAAACGGACTACCGGCGAAGAATGCAAAGTTGAATTGCACACCTAGCCATGCGCCCAATACCGTAGGAATCATCGATAGCGCCAGCAGCCAGTAGGTATTGCGCAAGACGCGATGGCGCGTTGCCGTAAAGTCAATGGCGGTGCCGAAATTGGCCCGATGCAGATCGTTCATGTTGCCTCCAGGGTGAATAAACGCATTTTCTTCAGAAAAGAGAATGCTGCGATGCAGTATAGGCTTTTTGTACAGAGGACGTATCCGCTCCAATGCGTCCCGACTTCCCTGCCTAGATAGGGTGTTTCATGATAGAATCAAGGGTTAGTTGAATTCTCAATTCTTTGTCTTAACCCTTTCTTTTTATTGGAGTTTTTTCAGATGGCAATCGAACGCACCCTGTCGATTATTAAACCGGACGCAGTCGCTAAAAACGTAATCGGTCAGATTTATTCCCGTTTCGAAGGCGCTGGCCTGAAAATCATCGCTGCCCGCATGACACAATTGTCGCGCGCCGATGCAGAAGGCTTCTACGCTGTGCACAGCGCACGTCCATTCTTCAAGGATCTGGTCGATTTCATGATCTCCGGTCCTGTGATCATTCAAGTGCTCGAAGGTGAAAACGCCATCGCCAAGCACCGCGACCTGATGGGCGCAACTGATCCGAAGAAGGCAGAAAAAGGAACGATTCGCGCGGATTTCGCCGATTCGATCGATGCAAATGCAGTGCACGGCTCCGATGCCGAAGAAACAGCGAAAACCGAAATCGCCTACTTCTTCCCGGCATTGAACGTTTATTCGCGTTAATTTGAATGCGTTCTTCGCGGGTCATGCCCCGAAGAACCGCTTTGGCAAGTAATCGGTTATGACTGCTCTCACCAATCTGCTGGATCTGGATCCCGCGCAACTCATCGCTTACTGCGGCGAGTTGGGTGAGAAGCCGTTTCGCGCCAAGCAATTGCAGCGCTGGATTCATCAATTCGGCGCAAGCGATTTCGAGTCGATGACTGATCTCGCAAAGTCGTTGCGCGACAAGCTGGCCACACGTGCCATGATTGCTGCACCGACGGTTATTTCCGATCACACTTCGTCGGACGGCACACGCAAGTGGCTGATCGATGTTGGTCAGGGGAATGCGGTCGAAACCGTTTTTATCCCCGAAGAAAATCGTGGCACCTTGTGCATTTCGACGCAAGCGGGCTGCGCGGTCAATTGCCGTTTCTGTTCGACTGGCAAGCAAGGGTTCAATCGCAATCTCGCAGTTGGCGAAATCATCGGCCAGTTGTGGATGGCTGAATTCGAATTGCGCCGCACCAAAGGCATCGAACCCGGTCCAAAAGGCGAACGCCAGATCACCAACGTGGTGATGATGGGAATGGGCGAGCCGCTGCTGAATTACGAACCGACGGTTACTGCGTTGAAGCTGATGCTCGACGACAATGCCTATGGCTTGTCGCGTCGCCGCGTGACGTTGTCGACCAGCGGCGTGGTTCCCATGATCGACAAGCTGTCGCAGGATTGTGCGGTGGCGCTGGCGGTATCGCTGCACGCATCGAATGATTCGTTGCGCGACGGGCTTGTGCCGCTGAACAAAAAATATCCACTGAAGGAGTTGATGGCTGCGTGCCGGCGTTATCTGGAATTCGCTCCGCGCGATTTCGTGACGTTCGAATATTGCATGCTCGATGGCGTCAACGATACCGATCAGCATGCTCGCGAACTGGTTGCATTGGTGCAGGGCGCCAATCCGGTCCCGTGCAAATTCAATCTGATTCCATTCAATCCGTTCCCGGAATCGGGGTTGACACGCTCGAACAATCCGCGCATCAAGGCATTTGCACAGGTGCTGATGGATGCGGGCATTGTCACGACCATTCGCAAGACGCGTGGCGACGATATCGACGCCGCGTGCGGCCAGTTGGCTGGCGAGGTGCAGGATCGTACACGGGTGCAGGAGCGCATGAAAAAAATGGCCGAGTATCAGGAAAAGTTCGGCAAGGATTTTGGACGTATCGTGGAGATTTCATCTTGAGAACAATCCGTCGGACGGCCTGGATGGCCATTACCTTGTTGTCTGCAGTTCTGTTGTCCGGGTGCGCATCGAATCCGGTTTCTACGCCGGAAAGCGAACTGGTCACCAGTTCCGATAAAACCGATTTTCAGAAGCGCGCGAGTATTCGTTTGCAACTCGCAGTTGGTTATTATCAGCAAGGGCAGACCACGGTTGCACTGGACGAAGTCAAGCAGGCATTGCAACTGGATCCGAACCTGGTCGATGCCTACAGCATGGCAGCACTGATTTACATGGATATGGGCGAGACGCGATTGGCAGAAGAAAATTTCGCGCGCGCGATGAAACTGGCGCCCAATGATCCGGATTTGAGCAATAACTACGGCTGGTTCCTGTGTCAGAACGGCCGTGCCGAGCAGTCGATTGCCTACTTTGAGGCCGCGTTGGGGAACAAGAGCTATCAATCGCCGGCCAAGGCGCTGACGAACGCCGGCACCTGCAGCATGATCCTGAAAAATCCGGTTGCTGCGGAACGCTATTTCAACGAGGCTTTTCGTCAGGATCCATCGAATCCCGTGACCAGCACCAATCTGGCGCGCATCAATTACGAGCACGGCGATTACCAGCGTGCCCGGTTTTACATCAAACGCGTAACGAATGCGAATGTGCTGAGCGCAGAAGTGTTATGGCTGGCAATCAAGATCGAACGCAAGCTGGGCGATCGCGGAGCAGAAACCAGTCTCGTGACGCAATTGCGTCGCCGCTACCCGAATTCGGCTGAATATGCGACTTACCAGCGCGGAGCTTTTAATGAATGATGATGTGACAGTAAGCGACGCTGACAATATTCAGTCGGAACAAATACAGGAAACAGCGCGCCCTGAAGAACCTGTCGCGTCGGCCGGCGCGCAGTTGGCCGCGTTGCGTGAAGCACGTGGCTGGACGATCGAGCAGGTTGCGAGTCAGTTGAATCTGGCCAGCAGGCAGATCCAGGCGCTGGAACTGGATAACTATGCGGCGTTGCCCGGTATGGTTATCGTGCGCGGCTTCATTCGCGCCTATGCAAAACTGCTGCGCGAGGATCCCGCGTCCATTCTGGCCGCCATCGTCGGCGAATCGGCTGCACCGAATGTGTTGCCGGCGGAACGCAATTCGTTGTCGGCCTCATTTTCCGAATCGAAAATGTCCGGCAAACGCGGTGCGCCATCCCGACTGGCGATGGCGGTGCTCGCGTTGGTTGTGATTGCCGTTGCCGCCTTTGCTGCGCAGCGCATGGGCTGGATGGGAAAGAAATCGGCCGCGCTTGCATCGAAGATCGAAGAGACACGGCTTCCACTGGAAACGCATACAGAAAACCAGCCGCCGCTGGAAGCTTCTGCGCCCGAAATCGTTCCTGCGAACGAGCCAGCGGTGAATGCATCGTCGGCGGCCGCTACAGAAAAAAAGTCGCCGCCGGCCGTGGCGGAATCGGCATCGGTTGAGTCGGGATCGAACAGCGTGGCTGCGCCAATCGTCTCTGCCGACAGCAAGGATGCGCTGGTATTCCACGTCAAGGAAGATTCATGGGTCGAGATTCAGCGCGCGGATGGCAGCATCCTTGTCTCGCGCCTGTTCAAGGCGGGTACGACAGAAGTATTTGAGATCACCGGTCCGGCCTCGATGGTCATTGGCAATGCGGCCGGTGTGAATGTGGCATTGCGTGGAAAACCGCTGGATATCAGCGGCAACAGCAGTAATGTCGCCCGATTGAATTTGAAGTAATTATCATGTCATCTGAACCGATTGCCACAGGCCCCCTGACTCGCCGCCGCAGCCGTGTGGCGACTGTTCGTTCCGGTAACCGCGAGGTTCGCATTGGCGGCGATGCGCCGGTTGTCGTGCAATCGATGACCAATACCGATACCGCCGATGTGATTGGCACCGCAATCCAGATCAAGGATCTGGCGCGTGCGGGTTCGGAAATGGTGCGCATCACGGTCAATACGCCGGAGGCGGCCGCGGCCGTGCCGGCAATCTGCGAACAGCTCGACAAGATGGATATTGTCGTGCCGCTGGTCGGCGACTTTCATTACAACGGCCACAAGCTGCTGAACGATTTTCCGGAATGCGCGAAGGCGCTGGCGAAATACCGGATCAATCCGGGGAATGTCGGCAAAGGCAACAAGCGCGATACGCAGTTCGCGCAAATGATCGAGACGGCGTGTCGCTTCGATAAGCCGGTACGCATCGGCGTCAACTGGGGCAGTCTGGATCAGGAGTTGCTGGCGCGCATCATGGACGAGAACGCGCAACGCGCGAATCCATGGACTGCGCAGGCCGTGATGTATGAAGCGCTGGTCACGTCCGCGATTGAAAATGCGCAGCGCGCGGAAGAAGTCGGTTTGGCGGGCGATCGCATCATCCTGTCCTGCAAGGTGTCGGGCGTGCAGGATTTGATCGCCGTCTATCGCGAACTGGCGCGTCGCTGCGACTATCCCCTGCATCTGGGATTGACGGAAGCAGGCATGGGCAGCAAAGGCATTGTTGCCTCCACCGCGGCATTGTCGGTCTTGCTGCAAGAAGGCATCGGCGACACGATCCGCATTTCGCTGACGCCGGAGCCGGGTGGCGATCGCACGAAGGAAGTCATCGTGGCGCAGGAAATCCTGCAGACGATGGGTTTGCGCAAGTTTACGCCGATGGTGATTGCCTGCCCTGGTTGCGGACGCACGACATCGACCGTGTTCCAGGAACTGGCCGACGGCATTCAGACCTATCTGCGCGATCAGATGCCGGTCTGGAAGAAGCAGTATCCCGGCGTGGAAGCGATGAACGTGGCGGTCATGGGATGCATCGTCAACGGTCCGGGCGAATCGAAGCACGCAAATATCGGCATCAGTTTGCCTGGCACCGGCGAATCGCCGGCAGCACCGGTTTTTGTCGACGGAGAAAAAACCGTCACGCTGCGTGGCGACAATATTGCCGAAGAATTTCAGGCCATCGTGCTGGATTACGTGAAAAACCGGTACGGCAAGGAAAACAGCGCTGCCTGAACACTGTTGAAGAACACAAAACGCATCAAACCACATACGCATAAAGCCGCAAAATAAATGTCAGATACCAAGAAAACAGAAAAAATCGTCGGCGTGAAGGGAATGAACGATATTCTCCCTGCCGATGCGCCGTTGTGGGAATTGTTTGAAAACACCGTGCATACCGTGCTGAAGAGCTATGGTTTCCAGCAAATCCGCACACCTATCGTCGAACCGACGGCCTTGTTCGCGCGCGGCCTTGGCGCCGTGACCGATATCGTCGAGAAGGAAATGTATTCGTTCACCGATACGATGAACGGCGACGAGTTGACCTTGCGTCCCGAATGCACGGCCGGTGTGGTGCGCGCGGCGCTTGAACATAATCTGACCTATGACGGTCCCAAGCGCCTCTGGTATGCGGGCCCGATGTTCCGGCACGAAAGGCCGCAGCGCGGTCGTTATCGCCAGTTCCATCAGATCGGTGCGGAAGCCATCGGATTTGCCGGCCCTGACATCGATGCGGAACTGATCATGATGTGCCAGCGGCTGTGGGACGATCTCGGCCTGCAGGATGTGCGTCTTGAATTGAACTCCATCGGCAATGCGGAAGAACGCAACAGGCACCGCGCCGACCTGATTGCGTATTTCGAAAAGAATGCCGACGTACTCGATGCCGAAGCGCAAAAGCGTCTGCACACGAATCCATTGCGCATTCTGGATACGAAGAATCCTGCAATGCAGGACATGGTCAATGGCGCGCCGAAGCTGCTCGATTACCTTGGCGAAGAATCGCGCGCGCATTTCGAAGGCGTGCAAAAAATTCTGCAGTCACAATACGGTGCCGTTCACGATCAATCCGCGCCTGGTGCGCGGCATGGATTACTACAATCGCACCGTGTTCGAATGGGTGACCGACCAACTCGGTTCGCAGGGAACGGTTTGCGGCGGCGGACGCTACGATCCGCTGGTCGAGATGTTCGGCGGCAAGCCGACGCCGGCGTGCGGTTTTGCGATGGGCGTGGAGCGCCTGCTGGAACTGATGAAGGCAAGCGGTGAGAAATTTGCGCCGAATCAATGCGACGTCTATATCGTGCATCAGGGCGATGCCGCACAGTTGCAGGCATCGGTGGTAGCGGAACGTTTGCGCGATGCGGGACTCGATGTGGTATTGCATTGCGCATCGTCGGCCGGCATCGGCAGCTTCAAGTCGCAGATGAAACGGGCGGACGGCAGCGGCGCCGCCTACACCGTCATCATCGGCGCAGACGAGATTGCGCAAGGCATGGCAGTCGTCAAGGAAATGCGCGGCACGGAGACGGGTGGCAATCAGTCGAATGTAGCATTCGACGGCATCCCGGATTACCTGGTCGATCAGATCGTCGGCGCGGATCATTCGCACGACGAACACGTACACTATCATCACTAAAATATGGATCATCATGGCATACGATCACGCAGAACAAGAACAACTGGCCAGCCTCAAATCATGGTGGGGCCAGTACGGCAACCTCGTCACATGGGTCCTGATCATTGTGCTGGGCGCCTACGCAGCCTGGACCGGCTGGAATTATTACCAGCGCAATCAGGCAGGGCAGGCCGCGCAGTTATATGAAGAGCTGGAGAAAGCCGTTTCCGCGCAAGACAAGGAAAAAGTGCAACGTGCAGCTACCGATATGCAGTCGAAATTCGGACGTACTGCCTATGCGCAGATGAGCGCGCTGGCTGCCGCTAAATCGGCATTCGATGCCAACGACTTCCAAGCCGCGAAAACGCAACTGCAGTGGGTGATCGACCATGGTCAAAGTGACGAATACAAGGCGATTGCAAAAGTGCGCCTGGCCGGCATTCTGCTCGATGAAAAAGCCTATGAAGAAGGCTTGAAGGTATTGTCAGGCGATTTCCCGGTGCAGTTTGCCAGCGTGGTCGATGACCGCAAGGGCGACATTCTCGTGGCGCAAAACAAGCTGGATGAGGCCCGTGTCGCATATCAGGCTGCGCTCGACAAGACGGATGCCCGCAATCCGGGCCGCCAGTTGATCCAGATCAAACTGGATGCCATCGGCGGCGCGCCTGCGAACAAAGCTGCATAAATGCTAAAGGGAAAACAGATGCGTTTCATCTCCAGGATGCTGTGTGCCGGATTGCTGGTTGCGACGACCGGCTGTTCCGTCATGTCGTCGCTCAATCCTTTCGCCAGCAAACCGTCGACGCGCAATCAACCGGCCGCGCTGGTTGAATTCAAATCGACATTGAATGTGCGTACAGTCTGGTCGGCCTCGGTCGGCAAGGCGGAAAAATATGTGTTCGCACCGGCCGTGGTCGGCAACGACCTGTTCGCGGCATCGGAAAACGGCGCGATCACGCGGCTCGATGCAACGACCGGTCGCGCAGTGTGGCGCATCGATGCCAACATGCACCTGACGGCGGGTGTCGGCAGCGATGGTCAGACAGTTGTCGTGGCGGGTGAAAACGGTGTGGTTCTCGCCTACGATATGGACGGAAAATTGCGCTGGAAGGCACAGGCAAGCAGTGAAGTCCTGTCCGCACCGGCAATCGGACTTGGCGTGGTTGTCGTGCGCAGCATGGACAACCGTGTCGTTGCATTCGACGCGGATACGGGTACGCGCAAATGGTCGGTCCAGCGCACTGCGCCGCCGTTGACTTTGCGCACTGCGCCCGGCATCACGATCGCCGGTTCCAATGCCTATGTCGGCCTGGCGGGCGGACGTTTGTTGTCGCTGACACTCGCCAGTGGCGCACCGCGCTGGGAAGTCGCCGTGGGCGATCCGCGTGGCGTGACTGAACTGGAACGCATTGCCGATATTTCCGGCACGCCGGTCGTATCCGGTCGCGAGGTATGCGCGGTTGCGTATCAGGGACGTGTCGCCTGCTTTGACGTCGCCAGCGGCACACCGCGCTGGGCGGCAGCCCTGTCGAGCGATGTCGGGGTTGCAACCGACGAGCGGTTTGTCTATGCCGCCGATGAACGCGGCGCTTTGAATGCCTTTGCACGCAATGGCGGTACCAAGGCATGGCGCAACAATCAATTGGCAAATCGTCGCCTGTCCACGCCCGTTACCTCCGGTCGTGCCGTGGCGGTAGGCGATTATCAGGGCTATGTTCACTTCTTCTCGAAGGAGGATGGTTCCTTGCTGGCACGTGTCAGTACCGATGGCAGTCCGATTCTGGCCGCGCCCGTGGTGGCCGGCGGAAATCTCGTTTTTCAAACCCAATCAGGAACAGTGGTCGCGCTTGCGGCCGAGTAAAACAATTTGATGAAGCCGGTTATTGCACTTGTAGGTCGACCTAACGTCGGCAAATCCACGCTCTTCAACCGGCTGACCCGGTCGCGTGATGCGTTGGTCGCCGATCTTCCGGGACTGACCCGTGACCGGCATTACGGCGAAGGCCGTATGGGCGAGCGCCCGTTCCTGGTGATCGATACCGGCGGTTTCGAGCCTGTTGCCAAGGAAGGCATCATGCACGAAATGGCCAAGCAGACGAAGCAGGCGGTGGCCGAGGCCGACATTGTGATCTTCATCGTCGACGGACGCCAGGGACTGACGCCGCACGACAAGACGATCACCGATTTCCTGCGCAAATCAGGGCGTTCGGTGATGCTGGTGGTCAACAAGGCCGAGGGCATGAAGTACACGACGGTCGCCGCCGATTTCTACGAACTGGGCATGGGCGATCCATATGTGATCTCTGCCGCGCATGGCGATGGCGTCGCGGATCTGGTCGAGGAATCGATGGATATCGCGTTTGCCCAGCGTCCGCCGGAAGAAGAGGCGCCGGCCTCGAATGACAGAAGCATCAAGCTGGCGATCGTCGGTCGTCCGAATGTCGGTAAATCGACGCTGGTCAATACATTGCTCGGCGAAGAGCGCGTGATCGCTTTCGATCTTCCCGGCACCACCCGCGATTCGATCGAGATTCCGTTCGAGCGCGAAGGAAAACATTACACATTGATCGATACCGCCGGCATCCGCCGTCGCGGCAAGGTGTTCGAGGCGATCGAAAAATTCTCCGTCGTGAAAACGCTGCAATCCATTTCCGAGGCAAATGTCGTGCTGCTGCTGCTGGACGCGCAGCAGGATATTTCCGAACAGGATGCGCATATCGCCGGATTCATCCTTGAATCGGGCAGGGCGCTGGTAGTCGGCGTGAACAAATGGGACGGTCTGACCAGCGATCGCCGGGATGAAATCAAGCTCGATCTCGATCGCAAACTCAGCTTCCTGTCCTTTGCAAAAACACATTTCGTCTCCGCCCTGAAATCGAGCGGTATCGGCCCGATGATGAAATCGGTCGATGGCGCATATGCCGCCGCAATGTCGAACCTGTCCACGCCGAAACTGACGCGTGCGCTGATCGAAGCAGTCGAGCATCAACAACCACGCCGCAAGGGCTCGATCCGCCCGAAATTGCGCTATGCGCACCAAGGCGGCATGAATCCGCCGATTGTCGTCATTCATGGCAATGCGCTCGAAGCAATCGATGCAAATTACAAACGCTTCCTGGAAAAGCATTTCCGAGAAACTTTTTCACTGGTCGGGACTCCACTACGTATCGAGTTGCGTTCCGGGAAGAACCCGTTCAGCCGGTCCGAAAAATAGGGCGATTAAGCGAAAACGGGGAAAATCGATTACATTCCCACTGAGAGAGACACTTGAAAACAAGCAAGATGTCTCAACCTCCTAATCACAACAACAAATGGAGCTGTCATGACCAACAAAGGGCAACTGTTACAAGACCCATTCCTCAATGCCTTGCGCAAAGAGCACGTCCCTGTTTCGATTTATCTCGTCAATGGCATCAAGCTGCAAGGCCATATCGAATCGTTCGATCAATACGTCGTCCTGTTGCGCAATACCGTCACGCAAATGGTCTACAAGCACGCCATCTCCACCGTCGTTCCCGCACGCGCCGTCAACCTGAGCATCGAATCAGAAGTTGAGTAACGCAGGCACATCCCGGCTGTCGGCGCAGTACTGATATGCGCGCTGTACTGGTTGGCGTCGATTTCGGCAAAGGCGATTTTGCTGCAAGCCTCGAAGAACTTTCCCTTCTATCCAGATCGGCAGGCGCCGATCCGATCATCACGATTACCGGTAAACGTGCAAGTCCGGACGCGGCGTTGTTTGTCGGTTCCGGCAAGGCGAACGAGATTGCCGACGCAGTGGTCGATCATGCAATCGACATCGTCATATTCAACCACGCACTTTCTCCCGCACAACAGCGCAATCTCGAGCGTCACTTGAAGGTGCGTGTCGTCGATCGTACCAGTCTGATTCTTGATATCTTTGCGCAGCGCGCGCAAAGCCATGAAGGCAAGGTGCAGGTCGAACTGGCTCAATTGCAGCATCTGGCCACCCGACTGATTCGCGGATGGACTCACCTTGAACGTCAAAAGGGCGGTATCGGCCTGCGCGGTCCGGGTGAAACCCAGCTGGAAACCGATCGCCGCCTGCTGGGCGAACGTGTCAAGGCACTGCGCGCACGGCTGGAAAAACTGCACAAGCAGCGTGCCACGCAGCGCCGGGCCCGTGGCCGCAATAATGCATTTTCCGTATCGCTGGTCGGTTATACGAATGCCGGAAAATCGACGCTCTTCAATTCGCTGACCAAGGCGAAAATGCTCGCCGCCGATCAGTTGTTCGCCACGCTGGATACGACTTCCCGCCGTATTTATCTGGGTGAGGCAGGGAACGTGGTCATTTCCGATACAGTCGGTTTCATTCGGGAATTGCCGCATCAGCTGGTCGCCGCTTTCCGGGCTACCCTGGAAGAAACCATTCATGCCGACCTGTTGCTGCATGTCGTGGATGGCGCCAGTCCGGTCCGGATGGAACAGATCGAACAGGTCAATATGGTTCTGCATGAAATCGGTGCAGATCACATTCCGCAGATTCTGGTCTGGAACAAGATTGATGCGGCAGGGTTGGAACCCGCTTTGGAGCGTGATGAATATGATAAAATCCGACGAGTTTTTATTAGTGCCCAGACTGGGAGCGGATTGGATCTATTGCGTGAAGCAATAGCCGAACGTGCGAAAGAGCGCGCCGCTGGCCTTGAAGATATATCGCTTGTCGCATCGGATGATGTAAACGCATAACGAATTTACTTGGCAATCCAACCCATTACTTTTCAGCCCGGACCGCAACGAATGCTTGTTTCCCTATTCAAAAAACTCGGTTTGAAGTTTTCCCTCAACGACCCCCGCTGGGGTCGCGGTTCAGAAGACAACAACAAAAACCAGAATGGCAAAAGGCCGAATGACGGGCCGCCGGATCTCGACCAATTGTGGCGTGATTTCAATCAGCGCCTGAGCAATCTGTTCGGCAATCGTAAATCCGGTGGTGGTGGCAACGGCAACGATTCCGGCGAAGGCGGCGGATTCAAGCCCGACATGCGCGGTGCCGGCATCGGTGCAGCCGTGATAGCGGCGATCGTCGCATTCCTGTGGTTGATCAGCGGATTCTTCATCGTTCAGGAAGGCCAGACCGGCGTCGTCATGACTTTCGGCAAATACAGCCACATGACGCAATCCGGTTTCAACTGGCGCTGGCCGGCACCGATTCAAAGCCATGAGATCGTGAACGTATCGCAGGTGCGCACGGTTGAGATCGGCTATCGCGGCAACGTCAAGAACAAGCAGCAGCAGGAATCGCTGATGCTGACCGAAGATGAAAACATCATCGACATCCAGTTCGCTGTCCAGTACACGCTGAAGAATGCATCCGATTGGGTATTCAACAATCGCGAGCAGGATGAGATGGTCAAGCAGGTTGCGGAAACAGCGATTCGCGAAGTGGTTGGCCGCAGCAAGATGGATTTCGTCCTGTATGAAGGCCGCGAGAAAGTGGCATTCGATACCAATCAGCTGATGCAGCAGATCGTCGATCATTACAAGGCAGGCGTGCAGATCACGAACGTAACGATGCAGGGTGTGCAGCCGCCGGAGCAGGTGCAGGCTTCGTTCGATGATGCGGTCAAGGCAGGACAGGATCGTGAACGGCAGAAAAATGAAGGTCAGGCATACGCAAACGACGTCATTCCGCGTGCACGCGGCGCGGCTTCGCGCTTGCTGCAGGAATCGGAAGCCTATCGCTCCAGCGTGATTGCCAACGCAGAAGGTGAAGCCTCCCGCTTCAAGCAGGTCAATGCCGAGTACCAGAAAGCGCCTGCTGTGACGAGAGACCGGATGTACATCGATGCGATGCAGAAGATTTTTGCGAGCACGACCAAGGTCATGGTTGATTCAAAAGGCAGCAACAACCTGATTTACCTGCCGCTGGACAAACTGATTTCACAAACGGCACAACCATCGTCGCCGGCACCTGCGGGCAGCGCTGCGACGACGCCTTCATCGGTCGTACCTTCGTCGCTGGTACGCACCGAACCTACCCCACTGGAGATGCAGTTGCAGCAGGATTCCCGCATGCGTGATGATCGTAATTCCCGTGATCGGGAGGGCCGATAATGAATCGCCTTTTCTCCTATCTGGTCGCATTGGCGATCGTTCTTGTCGTGCTGTTCTCGACGCTTTTCGTTGTCGATCAGCGCCAGTATGCAATCGTGTTCGCGCTGGGCGAAGTCAAGGCTGTCATCAAGGAACCCGGTCTGCACTTCAAGTTGCCGCCGCCTTTCCAGAACGTGGTCTTCCTCGACAAGCGGATTCTCACGCTGGATACGCCTGATGCGGATCGTTTCATCACGGCCGAGAAGAAAAACATCCTGGTCGATGCATTCGTCAAATGGCGCATTGTCGATCCGCGCCTGTATTTCATCAGCTTCGGCGGCGACGAGCGCAGCGCACAGAATCGCATGGCGCAGATCGTCAAGGCCTCATTGAATGAAGAAATCACCAAGCGCACAGTGCGCGAAGTGATTTCCGGCGAACGCAGCAAGGTGATGGATGGCATCCAGCGCAAGGTGACGGATGAAGCCAAGCAGATCGGCGTGGAGATCGTCGATGTACGCTTGAAGCGCGTCGATTATGTGGAGCAGATCAATAACTCGGTATTCGAGCGGATGAAATCCGAACGGGCGCGTGTGGCAAATGAACTGCGTTCCACAGGTGCTGCGGAATCCGAGAAAATCCGTGCCGATGCAGATCGCCAGCGTACCGTGATTCTGGCGGAAGCCTATCGCGATGCAGAACGCATCCGTGGCGAAGGCGATGCGAAGGCATCGCAGATCTATGCGCAGGCATTCGGCCAGAATCCGGAGTTTTACAAGTTTTATCGCAGCCTGGAAGCATATCGTGCGAGCTTCAAGACACGCAGCGATGTCCTCGTGATCGATCCGAATTCCGAATTCTTTAAATATTTCAAAAATCCGACTGCAGGCGGTAGCGCAAAGAAATAAGGTCGAATCATTGCGATGCACATGAAGCGATTGCCGGAAAGGTAATTGCTTCATTGTTTTTCACGGTATCAGTCGATGGAGCAGACAACAGGCTGCAACGCGCTTGAATGCCGGATACGTTTGTGCTGCCTGACTTTGCCGCTTGCCCGTTTTCATTTTTCCTTCTGACCTATTCTGTTTCCCGTTATGCCCAACTGGCTATTGCCTGAAAATATCGCCGATGTCTTGCCGTCCGAGGCGCGCAAGATTGAAGAACTGCGTCGCGTCATCATCGACAATTTCCATCTGTATGGTTATGAACTCGTCATGCCGCCGATGCTGGAATATCTGGAATCGTTGCTGGCTGGTGCCGGGCACGACATGGACTTGCGGACGTTCAAGCTGATCGATCAACTGTCCGGCCGTACTCTCGGCATACGTGCCGACATGACGACGCAGGTGGCACGCATCGATGCGCATTTGCTCAACCGCTCATCGATTACCCGTCTCTGCTATGCGGGCAGCGTGCTGCATACGCGTCCGAACGGATTGCATGCCACACGAGAACCGTTGCAGATTGGTGCCGAGATTTACGGGCACGCAGGACTGGAAGCCGATGCCGAAATTCAGGAACTGGCACTGGCATCGCTGGCTCTGGCCGGATTCACGCATGTGCGACTGGATTTGTGCCATGTCGGCGTATTGCGTGCCATTCTGGAAAACGATGCCAGCGCCCAACGGGATGAAGGCGCACTGTATACTTGCCTGCGTGCGAAGGATGTACCGGCGCTGGAAGAAATCACGGCAACGTACAGTGCGGACACCCGCCGTGCCCTGCTGGCGTTGCCGGGTCTTTACGGCGATGCTGCGGTGATTGCGCGTGCGCGCAAAATCTTGCCTGCATTGCCGGGCATCACGCGCGCGCTGGACGATCTAGATGTCTTGACTGGACTTGCAGGCGAAGCCAGCGTGACCGTCGACCTGGCCGATCTTGGCGGCTATCAGTACGAGAGTGGCGCGATGTTCGCGATTTACGTGCCGGGCTTGCCGAATGCGGTAGCGCGTGGCGGCCGTTACGATCATGTAGGTGAAGCGTTTGGACGTGCGCGTCCGGCAACGGGTTTTTCGATGGATTTGCGTGAACTGGCGCGTCTGCTGCCGGTGGCGGAACGCAAGCGTGCGATTCGTGCGCCGTGGGGACGTGATCCGGTGTTGCGTGCAAGGATTGTTGCCTTGCGCAAGGCCGGTGATATCGTGATTCAAAGTTTGTCCGGCGATGAAAACGATCAGGATGAGTTCGAGTGTGATCGTGCACTCGTGCTTGAAAATGGCAACTGGATTATCAAAAAATTAGGTTAAGTGATGTCAACAAAAAGCATGGCAAAAAATGTCGTAGTTGTCGGTACCCAATGGGGCGATGAAGGCAAGGGCAAGATCGTCGATTGGCTGACCGATCATTCGCAAGGCGTGGTGCGTTTCCAGGGCGGTCACAACGCCGGGCATACGCTGGTCATCGGCGGCCATAAAACGGCCCTGCAACTGATCCCGTCCGGCATCATGCGCGAAGGCGTCGCCTGTTATATCGGCAATGGCGTGGTGCTCTCCGTACCGGATCTGCTGCGCGAAATCGACAAGCTGCAGGCAATCGGCGTCGAAGTGCCGTCGCGCCTGAAAATTTCCGAAGCATGTCCGATTATCCTGCCGTATCACACGGCACTCGACGTGGCGCGCGAAATCGCACGCGGCGATGCGAAGATTGGTACGACAGGCAAAGGTATCGGCCCTGCCTACGAAGACAAGGTTGCACGTCGCGCGATCCGCGTTGCCGATCTGCTCAATGAAAAGCGTTTTGCCGAGAAGCTGCTGGAGAATCTCGATTACCACAACTATGTGCTGACGCATTACCTGAAGGTTCAGGCAGTGGATTACCAGAAGACGCTGGACGATGCACTGGCCGATGTGCCGCGTTTGCGTCCGATGGTCGGCGACGTATCCAGCGCGCTGTACGCCGCATTCAACGCGGGTGCAAACCTGCTGTTCGAAGGCGCGCAAGGCAGTCTGCTCGACGTCGATCATGGCACCTATCCATATGTCACCTCAAGCAATTGCGTCGCGGGCAATGCATCGACCGGTTCCGGCGTCGGCCCCGGCATGCTGCATTACATCCTGGGCATCACGAAGGCATATACCACGCGCGTCGGATCGGGACCGTTTCCATCCGAACTGCCTACCGATCAAGGCATCGGCAAGCATCTGGCAACAGTCGGGCATGAATTCGGTACCGTCACCGGCCGTCCGCGCCGTTGCGGCTGGTTCGATGCGGCGCTGTTGAAGCGTTCGGTACAGATCAACGGCGTGACCGGCATGTGTCTGACCAAGCTGGATGTGCTGGATGGTGTTGAATCGTTGCGCTTGTGCACCGGTTACAGGCTTCACGGCAAGACCGTCGATATTTTCCCGGTCGGTGCGGAAGATGCTGCGGCATGCGAACCGATATACGAGGAAATGCCGGGCTGGAAGGAAAGCACGGTCGGTGCGAAATCGCTGGATGTCCTGCCTGCCAATGCACGTGCGTACATCAATCGCATCGAGCAACTGGTCGGCGTGCCGATCGACATGATTTCGACCGGTCCTGACCGTGAAGAAACCATCGTCCTGCGCCATCCATTCAACTAAGGTGTCAGTTGGCGCGCACGATACCTGAATCGACTGCCACCGATTTGTGGATTGCATGGGATGAATATCATCATGCAATCGAAAAACTGGCGCTGCTGGTTCACGAGTCGGGCTGGAAGTTTGATCAGGTATTGTGTCTCGCGCGTGGCGGATTGCGGCCTGGAGATGTGTTTTCACGCATCTTCGACGTGCCTCTCGCGATTCTCTCGACCAGTTCCTATCGGGAAGAAGTTGGTACGGCGCGCGGCGAACTCGATATCGCCAGACACATCACGATTACCAACGGTACGCTCGGCGGCAAGGTATTGCTGATCGACGATCTTGTGGATTCGGGCGTCACGCTGAAGAACGTGCAAAGTCATCTCGCCGAACAATTTCCCGAAGTGACCGAAGTCCGCTCTGCCGTTATCTGGTACAAGGCCTGTTCGTCGGTCAAACCGGATTTTTATCTCGATTATTTGCCGGCCAACCCGTGGATCCATCAACCGTTTGAAGAATACGACGGACTGCGTCCGCATCAACTGGCCGCATGGATGAAAAAAGGTAGTGCCGATCAATCCATGTAGCGAAGAGGTCACGTTTTTCGGGCAAGCTTCGCAAGCGCACCGATCGATGATACGAACGAGTGAAGAACGGTCGACAGAAAGTGCGAACCGGAAAAGAAAAAACCCGTTGACGAATCAACGGGTTTTCAATGTTTTGGTGCCCACGGAGGGACTCGAACCCCCACACCTTGCGGCACATGGACCTGAACCATGCGCGTCTACCAATTCCGCCACGTGGGCCTTGCTGAAGAAAGATGAGCAGTATAGCGGAAATAGAGAGGAAGTCAATCGGCGAATGCACGTAATTTGCATCAATGCCGACTTATCATGCAAACATCGACGGCGTCCGTTACACTGATCCCCGTTCCAATAACAATTTAACTGAAACAGCTTTTGAGCCAATACTCTTACACTATCCCCAGCCGCGAGGAAATTCTCGGCATTCTCCGCACGGCGACCGATTCGCACGATGCGTCATCCCTTGCTGCAACGCTAGGCGTCAAGTCCGACGAAATGGACGGACTGATGCGACGACTGAATGCAATGGAACGCGACGGGCAGATCAAGCCCGACCGCACCGGCAACTACCAGCTTGCGCACACATCCAATTTCATCGAAGGCCGGGTCAGCAGTCATCGCGACGGATTCGGCTTTCTGATTCCCGACGACGCCAGCGCCGACATCTTCCTGCCCGAAAAAGAAATGCAGAAGGTGTTGCACGGCGATCGCGTCCAGGCGCGCATCATCGGCACCGATCGTCGCGGCCGTCCCGAAGGAACGATCGTTGAAGTCGTCTCCCGTGCGAATACGCATGTCATCGGCCGTCTGCTCAATGAAAACGGCGCCTGGGTCGTCGCGCCTGAAGACAAGCGCATCGGACAGGACATCATGCTGGCCGGTTCGCCAGGCAAGGCCAAGGCAGGACAGGTTGTCAGCATCGAACTGACCGAACAGCCGTCGCGTTTCAGCCAGCCAGTCGGAAGGATCGTCGAAGTGCTTGGCGATATTGATGATCCCGGCATGGAAATCGAAATCGCCGTGCGCAAGTACGGCGTGCCGCATGAATTTTCCGAAGAAGCGAAGAAAGCCGCCGCCAAGCTGCCGAGCGAAGTACGCGCTGCAGATTTGCATGATCGCGTCGATTTGCGCGATGTGCCGCTGGTGACCATCGATGGCGAAGATGCACGCGATTTCGATGATGCCGTCTATTGCGAACCGTGCAAAATCGGCCGTGCAGACGGCTTCCGGCTGATTGTCGCGATTGCAGACGTCAGCAATTACGTCAAACCGAATGAACCGCTGGATGTCGATGCGATTGAACGCAGCACATCGGTTTATTTTCCACGACGCGTGATCCCGATGCTGCCGGAGAAACTGTCGAACGGATTGTGTTCGCTCAATCCTGGCGTCGATCGCCTGACGTTGGTGTGCGATGCCGTCATCACGACCAAGGGTGAGGTCAAGGCGTATCAGTTCTATCCTGCAGTCATTCATTCCGCTGCGCGTCTGACTTATACCGAGGTTGCTGCGATTCTTGGCAATACCAAGGGCATGGAAGCGACGCGCCGTCCGACACTGGTGCCGCATCTGCTGAATTTGTACGCCGTCTATCAGGCGTTGCTGCAGGCGCGCCATGTGCGCGGCGCGATCGATTTCGAGACGACTGAAACCTATATCGTCTGCAATGAAGTGGGCAAGATTGAACAGATTCTGCCGCGCACCCGTAATGAAGCGCACAAACTGATTGAAGAGTGCATGCTGGCGGCAAACGTTTGCGCTGCCGATTTGCTGGAGCGTCACAAGCATCCAAGCCTGTACCGCGTGCATGCGCTGCCGACCAAGGAAAAACTGAACCAGGTTCGTACTTTCCTCAAGCAGGTCGGCCTGAATCTGGGCGGCGGCGACAAGCCGTCGGCATCCGATTACGCAGAGCTGATGCCGAAGATCAAGACGCGTCCGGATGCGCTGCTGTTGCAGACGATGCTGTTGCGTTCGATGCAGCAGGCGGTATACAGCCCGGAAAATATCGGCCATTTCGGCCTGTCGTACGAAGCCTATGCGCATTTCACCAGCCCGATCCGGCGTTATCCCGATCTGCTTACGCATCGTGCAATCAAGGCCATCCTGCAAGGCAAGCGTTATACGCCGAAGGGAATCGACACCAGTGTGCTGAACACGATGCTGTCGCCGGCCGCACGCAAGAAACACGCGCAGGACAAGGCCGAGGGCAAGCAAAAGGCAGAAGGCGATCTGGCAATATGGGAAGCGCTTGGCGTGCACTGTTCGGCCAACGAGCGTCGTGCCGATGAAGCATCGCGCGATGTGGAAGCCTGGCTCAAATGCTATTTCATCCGCGACAAGCTCGGCGAGGAATTCACCGGTGCCATTTCCGGCGTGGCCACATTCGGTATTTTCGTGCAGCTCGATGCGTTGTACATCGAGGGCATGGTGCATGTGACCGAATTGGGCGCGGATCACTTCAAGTTCGATGAAGCACGGCATGAATTGCGTGGCGAACGTACCGGCATGCGCTATCAATTGACCGATCGCGTGACGGTTCAGGTCAGCCGCGTCGATCTCGACGCACGCAAGATCGATTTGCGTCTGGTGACCGAACCCGGCATTCGTACGGTGCTGAAGAACGAAGCACGCAAGGCCGATGCCGAACACGAATCGCGTTCCGGCAAGCCGGCGAAGAAAGGTGCAGCCAAAACTGCAGCCGATGCTGACGCGCCCGCAAAAAAGGCAAAAGCCAAACGTGCGCCGGCCACACCGCATAAACAGCGCGCTCCGGCGGCGCATCCGAAATCAGGCAGGAAGAAACGATAACAATGAAGAGCAAGATGATTTTCGGCTTCCACGCCGTCACGGCGCGTTTGCGCCATGAAGCCTCTTCGGTAGAAGAAATCTACGTCGACGCGAGCCGTCACGACCAGCGCATGAAAGAGTTGATTCGCGCTGCCGAAGCCGCCAAGGTGCGCATTATTCCCGCCGACGACACGCGTCTCAACAATATTGTCGGCACACGTCGGCATCAGGGCGTGGTGGCCAAGGCAGGCGAATTGTCGCTTGCACGCAATCTGGACGAACTGCTCGATGCCATCGACGGCCCGCCATTGCTGCTGGTGCTCGACGGCATTACCGATCCACATAATCTCGGCGCATGCCTGCGTGTCGCCGATGGCGCAGGCGCGCATGCCGTGATTGCGCCGAAGGATCGCGCAGTCGGTTTGAACGCAACCGCAGCCAAGGTCGCCAGCGGCGCGGCCGATACGGTGCCGTACATCACGGTGACGAATCTGGCGCGTACTCTGCGCGAGCTGAAGGAGCGCGACATTCTGCTGATCGGCACGACCGACGATGCGGAAAAAGGTTTGTACGAAGCCGATTTTTCCGGTCCGGCAGCGCTTGTCATGGGATCGGAAGGCGAGGGCATGCGCCGCCTTACCCGCGAAACCTGCGATGTGCTGGTCGGCATCCCGATGTTCGGCTCGGTGGAAAGCCTGAACGTGTCCGTCGCTTCCGGCGTCTGCCTGTTCGAGGCACGCCGGCAACGGATAGCGGCCGGCTCCTGACGAGCCGGTCACGCAAGGCCGGTCGCCAGTCGATCGGCCTGTCCGCATCGGCCGGCATTCACAATCGGTCATAACAGGCTAACATTGCGTATCTACGCATCTTTCGTCATCTCTATTTATGTTCAGTCGTATTCGTGAAGATATCGCCAATATCATGGCGCGCGATCCCGCCGCCCGCAGTGCGTGGGAAGTGATCACCTGTTATCCCGGTTTTCATGCGACGGTCATGCATCGCTGGGCGCACTGGCTCTGGACGCACGATTTCAAATGGTCCGGACGGTTTACCTCGCATATCGCGCGCGGCCTGACAGGTATTGAAATCCATCCGGGCGCGACGCTGGGCCGTCGCGTGTTCATCGATCACGGTTTTGGCGTGGTGATCGGTGAGACTGCCGAAGTCGGAGACGATTGCACGATCTATCAGGGCGTGACGCTGGGTGGCACGTCGCTCAGCAAAGGTGCGAAGCGTCATCCGACCCTGGCCAACAGCGTGATCATCGGCGCCGGTGCGCAAGTGCTTGGTTCGTTTACGGTCGGCGAGGGCGCCAAGGTCGGCTCCAATGCGGTTGTGGTGAAGGAAGTACCGGCAGGCGCCACCGCGGTCGGTAATCCGGCAAGGATTATCCTGAAGGAAGCCGGCAACGCACGCGATGAAACGGCCGCGCGCATGTTCGCGGCGTATGGCGTCATGCCGAATGGCGACGATCCGCTGTCGAAAGCCCTGCACGGATTGATCGACAATGCCGCCACGCAGGAGCACCAGATCGACAAGATTCTCGCGGCATTGAAATGCGCCGGTATCGATTGCGAAACACTGGAAAACACCGAAAAATTCGATCCTGCGCAGCTCAACAAACTGGTTGAATAAACATGAACGACGAAGCGATGAATGCATCGCCTGATTCCGATGGACAGTCGGAAAATTCGCTTCCGGCGGAACAGGATTTCCTCGATCCGCATGAACTTCGTGTTCTGGCAGTGCTTGCCGAAAAGGAAGCGCTGACGCCAGACAGTTATCCGCTCTCGCTCAATGCATTGACCAACGGCTGCAATCAATTATCGAGTCGTGACCCGGTCATGACGATGAGTGAAGAAGATGTGCAGCAGACACTGCAGCGATTGATGCAGGAAAAATTCGTTGCAGAAGTCAATCAGGCTGGCGCGCGTGTGGCGAAGTATCAGCATCGCCTGCGTGTGAAATGGTCGCTGGAGCAGGACAAGCTGGCCGTTCTGACGATTCTGATGCTGCGCGGTGTACAAACCGCCGGCGAGATTCGGGCACGTTGTGGTCGCCTGCATGAATTTGCATCGCCTGCCGAGGTTGAAACGTCCCTGCAATTCCTGATGGATAAATATCCACCACTGGTGGCACGGCTTGTTCGTGCGCCAGGCACGAAGGAAGCCCGCTATGCGCACCTGTTGTCCGGCGGAAAATACGAACAGGACAGTTCGAATGCGCCTGCCGGCAGCGTAACGCCGGACGCATCGCGGAACGATCGCATCGCCCAACTGGAAGGTGAAGTCGCGACGCTGAGGGAAGAGGTGGCGGCTTTGGCGGCACAACTCACGCAATTCAGGCAGCAGTTCGAGTAATTTCAAGGCAGTGCGCAAAGGCGCGGACAGTTGGAAAAGATACAGTTTTAAAAGATACAGTTTTAAATGCCGGCCCCGGGCATGATTCCGCAGCTATTCAGGCCGAACCGTCTCACAGCGCCGGCGGCATCGATTGCAATCCAGTCGCCGCGCGGTGCGCCGCCATCCAGATCCCAATCGGAAAGCACATGACGCATGCGCGTAACGCCGTCGACCGAATAGGCATGCGATGCCGGCCGGTGCGTATGCCCGTGAATCATGGTTGCCGTTGATGTGCGTTCGAACAGTGCGGTAATTGCCGTGTCGTTGACATCCATGATGTCGTAGGCCTTGTTCTGTTGCGCGGCGCGGCTGCCGGCACGCAAACCTTCGATGATCGTCTTGCGCTGCGCCAATGGCAATGCCAGAAAATTCTTTTGCCATTCATCCTGCCGGACTTGCGCGCGGAACTGCATGTACGCCTCGTCATCGGTGCAGTAGGCGTCGCCGTGTGTCAGCACCAGCAAGCGGCCGGCAATGGTCGTCACGAATGGGTCCGGCAGCAAGGTCATGCCGGTGGCTTTGGCGAAGCCTTCTCCGACCAGAAAATCCCGATTGCCGGCCATCCAGAAAACGTCAACGCCGCTGTCGCTCACCCGTCTGATTGCATCCACCACCTGCCGGTGATACGCATCGCCGATATCGTCGTCACCAGCCCACGCCTCGAAAATATCGCCCAATAGATAAAGCTGCCGGGCATGGAACGCCTGTTCCTGCAGGAAATCGAAAAATGCGCGCGTGGTGCGCGGCATGTCCGCCTGCAGATGCAGATCGGAAATAAAAAGCGCAGCCATTTCGGGCTGCGCCTTCCGGTTCGATGCCGAGGATGCCGGAGCGATCATGTCGTGCGTCGGAATGTGTCGATGGCAGAGATCAGACGATTTCCACTTTTTCGATGATGACATCTTCCACCGGCACATCGGCGAACATGCCGCTGCGTGTGGTTTTGACCGACCTGATTTTCTCGACGACATCAGTGCCGTCAGTCACCTTGCCGAATACGCAGTAACCCCAGCCATCCTGGCCCGGGTAATCGAGGAATGTGTTGTCGTTGACGTTGATGAAGAATTGCGCAGAAGCGGAATGCGGATCCGAAGTGCGCGCCATCGCGAGCGTATACATCTTGTTCTTGAGGCCGTTCTTGGCTTCGTTTTCCACACGGTTATCTGCCGGCTTCTGCTTCATGCCTGGCTCAAAACCACCGCCCTGAACCATGAAGCCGTCGATGACGCGGTGAAAGATTGTGCCGGTGTAATGGCCGGCATTGGCGTAGGCGAGGAAATTTTCCACGGTTTTTGGCGCTTTTTCAGCGTCGAGTTCGATGGTGATGTTGCCGTGATTGGTGGTGAGGATGACTGCCATGATGTTCCTTGATAATGGTTGAGTATGGAATGCGTAAAAACAATTACTGGGTGATGGTGGCGGATTCGATGATCACAGGTTTGACCGGGACATTCTCATAAGGTCCGCGATTGCCTGTGCTGACCTGCTTGATCTTGTCGACCACATCGGTTCCCTTGATTACCTTGCCGAATACCGTATAACCCCAACCGTCCTGACCGGGATAGTTGAGGAAGTCGTTGTTTTTGGTATTGATGAAAAATTGTGCCGTTGCCGAATGCGGATTGCCGGTACGCGCCATGGCGATCGTATAGGCATCGTTGCGCAAGCCATTCTTTGCTTCGTTCTGGATCGGCGCGCGCGTTGGTTTTTCACGCATGTCCTGATCGAATCCACCGCCCTGAATCATGAAGCCGGGAATGACGCGATGAAAAATGGTGCCGCTGTACTGGCCGCTTTTTACGTATTGCAGGAAGTTGTCGACCGACTTCGGCGCCTTGCCCGGATCGAGTTCCAGCACGATATCGCCCATGTTTGTTTTCAGCAAGACATGCGGTGCATCTGCGGCGTGTGCCAGTTGCAGTGCACCGGATAAAGACAGCGTTGCAGCAAGCGTCAGGATGTGGCGGCGGGAAAATTTCATTCTGGTTTCCTGTTCAAGTGGATCGTGATGAATGCGGATGCGAAAAACGGTCGTGATTACTTCTCGTGTGCAGCGAAGAAAACAGGCCGGGAACCGGCGACGGTTGCATGAATGGCGACGCTGTCATATCATGCCGTCCCGTTCGTCGCACGGTGCCAGGTTGCCGATCATGCAAAACCTGCCTGCAACCGCGACGCAGCGAGGATTCGTTTGACTTTTGCGGCGGCGGGAACCGTTTTCATCAATGCTATACTGCCGCAAAAATGTGCATTTTATCAAAAGAAGCATGACAAAGTGTTTGGCGAATTTGTCGCACTGCGCACTCGATGGTTTCGGGTACACATTGCGATGCGCTTCAAGCTTGTGACAAATCGTAGCCGACACAGATAATCACCATTCATGAGTTCCCTGAAGATCTATAACACGCTGGCGCGCGAGAAGCAGCCGTTTACGCCCATCGATCCCGGCAAGGTCCGGATGTACGTATGCGGCATGACGGTCTACGATTATTGCCATATCGGACATGCGCGCGTGATGGTGGTATTCGATCTCGTGCAGCGCTGGTTGCGCGCATCCGGTTTCGATGTAACGTATGTACGCAATATCACGGACATCGACGATAAGATCATTGTGCGCGCTGCGGAAAACGGCGAATCGATTTCGCAACTGACGCAGCGTTTCATCAATGCAATGGATGAAGATGCAGCCGCGCTCGGCGTGTGCAAGCCGGATCATGAGCCGCGTGCGACGGCATATGTGCCGCAAATGCTGGGATTGATCGAGGCACTGGAGAAAAATGGGCTGGCTTACAAGGCGGCCGATGGCGATGTCAATTACTCGGTGCGCGATTTTGCCGGTTACGGAAAACTGTCCGGCAAATCGCTGGACGATTTGCGGGCCGGTGAACGTGTCGACGTCAATACGGGCAAACGCGATCCGCTGGATTTTGTGCTGTGGAAGGCGTCGAAGGAAACCGAGCCGGCAGAAGTCAAATGGTCGTCGAAATGGGGCAGCGGCCGTCCCGGCTGGCATATCGAATGCTCGGCAATGGCATGCGATCTGCTGGGCGAACAATTCGACATTCATGGTGGCGGCGCCGACCTGCAGTTCCCGCATCATGAGAATGAAATTGCGCAATCCGAAGGCGCGAGTGGTCACACATTCGTCAATTACTGGATGCACAACGGTTTCGTGCGCGTCGACAATGAAAAGATGTCGAAGTCGCTGGGAAATTTTTTCACGATTCGAGAAGTACTGGAAAAATTCGATCCTGAAGTCGTGCGTTTTTTCATCCTGCGCGCGCATTACCGCAGTCAGTTGAATTATTCCGATGCGCATCTCGATGATGCGCGCAACGCATTGACGCGGATGTATACGGCGTTAAAAGAAGTCGCGCCGGACAGCGCACCGCTGGATATGACGGAAGCGCATGCAATGCGTTTCACAGAGGCAATGAATGACGATTTCAACACGCCGCTGGCGATTGCGGTGCTGTTCGAATTGGCAAATGAAATAAATAAAACAAGGTCCGCCGCGTTGGCGCGTCAGTTGACTGGTCTCGCTGGTATAGTCGGTCTTTTGCAGCGCGCGCCGCAGCAATTCCTGCGTGCAGGGTTGGCAAATGCGGATGATGGCGATCTTGAAACATTCGTTGCCGAACAAATTGCCGCACGTGTGGATGCAAAGAAAACAAGAAATTTTGCCGAGGCCGATCGCATTCGCGCCGCGTTGCTGGAAAAAGGCATCATTCTGGAGGACAAGCCGGGTGGCTTGACCGAATGGCGAAGGGCATAGGCCGCATGGGAAAACTGATCGTCGCTGAAGAAGTGCGCATCCTGCCGCCGTATTGGGAGGAGGCGAAGGTCGAGTTGATGAAACGCGACCGGATTCTGCGCAAGCTGATTCCCCGCTTTGGCGATTTGCATCTGGCCAGTCGCGGTGAACCGTTTTCTACCCTCGCGCGCTCCATCATCGGCCAGCAGATTTCGGTCAAGGCGGCTGACAGCGTCTGGCAGCGTTTTCTCGAAGTCTGTCCAAAATGCACGCCCGTCCAGGTTATCCGGGCCGGAGAGAAGCTCTCGACTTGCGGGCTGTCCAAGCGCAAGGCGGAGTACATTCTCGATCTGGCCGACCATTTCAAGGAAAGACGTGTCAATTGTGACAAGTGGGCCGACATGGGTGATGAGGATGTGATCGCCGAATTGATCCAGATTCGCGGCATCGGACGCTGGACAGCGGAGATGTTTTTGATATTTAATCTGCTCCGACCGAATATATTGCCGCTGGACGACGTTGGTCTGCTGGCGGGCATCAGCCGTAATTATTTTTCCGGCGAGCCGGTTTCGCGCAGCGATGCGCGTGAAGTGGCCGCCAATTGGGAACCATACCGTACTGTCGCAACCTGGTATTTGTGGCGCAGTCTTGAGCCGGTACCGGTCGCATATTGATCGGAACGAACGATACGAACAGCACCTCGTGTTGAATCAGAAGGAGGCACGATGAGTAAAACGACTTTCCTCGGCTTTGAACAGCCGATTGCAGAACTCGATTCCAAGATCGAGGAATTGCGCTTTGTGCAGGACGATTCCGCCGTCGACATCTCGGAAGAGATCGATCGTCTGTCGAAGAAAAGCCAGCAACTGACAAAAGACATCTATGCCAAGCTGACGCCGTGGCAGGTTTCGCAAATTGCGCGCCATCCGCAGCGTCCGTACACGATGGATTACGTGAATGAAATCTTCACGGATTTCCACGAACTGCATGGCGATCGCAGTTATGCGGATGATTTGTCGATCGTGGGCGGCCTGGCGCGCTTCAACGGCATGCCGTGCATGGTGATCGGCCATCAGAAAGGCCGCGATACGAAAGAACGCAGCCTGCGCAATTTCGGCATGCCGAAACCGGAAGGTTATCGCAAGGCGATGCGTCTGATGAAGCTGGCGGAGAAATTCGGTCTGCCGGTATTTACATTTGTCGATACACCGGGCGCTTTCCCCGGCATCGATGCAGAAGAGCGCGGCCAGTCGGAAGCGATCGGTCACAATCTGTACGTGATGGCTGAACTGAAAGTGCCCTTGATCGCTACGATCATCGGCGAAGGCGGTTCCGGCGGTGCGCTGGCGATTGCGGTCGGCGACGCAGTATTGATGCTGCAATATTCAACGTACTCGGTGATTTCGCCTGAAGGTTGCGCATCGATTCTGTGGAAGTCCGCCGAACGTGCATCCGACGCGGCAGAGGCACTGGGCCTGACCGCACATCGTCTGAAAGCCATGGGCCTGATCGACAAGATCATCAATGAACCGCTCGGCGGTGCGCACCGCGATCCGAAGCAGATGGCAGCGTTGGTCAAGCGTGCGCTGGCCGATACATTGCGTCAGTTCCAGGGCATAAAGACCAAGGATCTGCTGGCGGCTCGCCATGAAAAACTGATGAGCTATGGCAAATTCAAGGAAATCAACACACCGGAATGATGCGTGGCAATTAAACACATTGCGTCACTGAAGGATGAATTTGAACGCGCGTTAGGGGAAATCCGGACGCGCGTTTCTCTTTCCATCGCCGATTCAGGCCAGGCCGCTCCGCAAAAAATCGCCGTGGCGTATAGCGGCGGTCTGGATTCTGCCGTGCTGCTGCATTTGCTGCACACGCATGCAATGCAACACGGAATTCAACTATTCGCTTTTCATGTACATCACGGTTTGAGCCCGAATGCGGACCAGTGGCTGCTTCATTGCCGGCAGCAATGCGAGCAGCTGGGCATCGTATTTGACGCGCGTCATGTGCAAATCGAACACGCAGGAATAACCGGTATCGAAGAAGCGGCGCGAAACAGCCGTTACGCTGCATTGGGCGAGATGTGCGACGCGCATGACGTTCCCCTGTTGCTGACAGCACATCATCAGGACGATCAGGCGGAAACGGTATTGCTGCAATTGTTGCGCGGCTCCGGCGTCGCCGGTTTGTCCGGCATGGACAACGCCAATCATGCTGCAGATTTGCTGGGCAACGCCGCATTGCTGATGGGGCGACCATTGCTGCAGCGCGCGCGCACGGAACTGGAAGCGTGGGCAACGCAGCATGCGATTGCATTTGTCGAGGATGAATCCAACGCCGATCCGCGGTACGCACGCAATGCGTTGCGGCATCATGTGATGCCGGTGCTGGGGCAGCATTTCCCCGGTTTTCAGCACCGGTTTGCCCGCACGGCGCAACACGCGCAATCCGCCCAGCGTTTGCTGATTGAACTGGCGGCGCAGGATCTGGCGAGCTGTCTTGATGGAGAATGCATCGATGTGACGAGGCTGGCGCAATTCAGCACCGATCGCGTCGACAATATGCTGCGCTACTGGTTTGGCGTGCGAGGCATTCGCATGCCATCCACGTCCTGGCTCAATGAAATGCGCACCCAGTTATTCGAAGCCAAGCATGATGCGCAATTGTGCGTGACGCACGCCGACTGCCATATCCGGCGGCATCGGAATCGCGTGTTCATCACGTCGAAACTGGATCCGGCAATGCTGGAACAGGAGCCGGTTGCCTTTCGCTGGAATGGCGAAGCCGGGATGCATTTTGCCGAATTTGGCGGCACCTTGTATTTCGAAGCCGCGGAGCAGGGCATCGATGGTGCATGGCTGCAGACGCAGCCATTGACGATCGCGTTGCGCAGCGGCGGCGAACGATTGAAGCCGGCATGGAATCGTCCGACCCGAAGCCTGAAAGTGCATTATCAGGCATGCGATGTGCCGGCATGGGAGCGCGAGCGTTTGCCGCTGGTATTTGCGGGCAGGCAATTACTGTTTGCTGCCGGCATCGGCATGGATTGTCATTCTCTCGGCACTGCGCCGGGATTGCATGTCGCGTTTCGCTGGCAGTTCGATCCGGCATAACGCACGGGTCATGCTCGTTTCCGACGGATTTGCGCCGCCGGATCGGCCGCAAGCCATTGACGGACTTGTCATTCTGGCTTACAGGCTGTAAAGTCGAGGGTTGATTTTTTCTGCTTTCTCTCTTTTTCAAGCGCTCTTCCTTTATGGCTTTAATCGTTCACAAATACGGCGGCACATCGATGGGCTCCACCGAGCGCATCAAGAATGTCGCCCGGCGCGTCGCCAAGTGGCATGACGCCGGCTATCAAATTGTTGTGGTGCCATCGGCCATGTCCGGCGAAACCAATCGCCTGATTGGATTGGCAAAAGAATTGATGCCGCAACCAGATCCGCGCGAACTGGACATGCTGGCCTCGACCGGCGAACAGGTATCGGTTGCCTTGTTGGCAATGGCACTGAAATCTATCGGCAAGGAAGCAGTGTCCTATGCGGGCTGGCAGGTCGCGATCAAGACCGATTCCGCCTTTACCAAGGCACGTATCCAGTCGATTGATGACGTCAAGGTGCACAACGATCTGGCGGCCGGCCGTATCGTGATCATTACCGGTTTTCAGGGCGTGGATGATGATGGCAATATCGCCACGCTGGGTCGTGGCGGTTCGGATACGTCAGCAGTGGCGGTTGCCGTGGCGATGAAGGCGCAGGAATGCCTGATCTATACCGACGTTGACGGTGTCTATACGACCGACCCGCGTGTGGTTTCGGAAGCGCGTCGCCTGAATACCGTCACATTTGAAGAGATGCTGGAAATGGCATCGCTCGGTTCGAAAGTGCTGCAGATCCGCTCCGTGGAATTTGCCGGCAACTACAAGATGCCAACACGCGTCCTGTCGTCGCTGACCGATCCTATGATGCCGCTGGAAGAAGAAGCAAAATCCGGCACCCTGATTTCGTTTGAGGAAGATACACACATGGAACAAGCCGCTATCACCGGTATCGCATTCAATCGCGATGAAGCGAAGATCACCGTATTGGGCGTGCCCGATCGTCCAGGCATTGCTTATCAGATTCTGGGGCCGGTCGCCGATGCCAATATCGAAGTCGATATGATCATTCAAAATCAATCAGTCGATGGCAAAACCGATTTCACCTTTACCGTGCCTCGCAACGAATATGCAAAGGCAGTCGATGTGCTGAACGACAGCGTCAAGGCACATATCGGCGCGGCGAGCATTCAAGGCGACACCAAGGTTTCCAAAGTGTCGGTGGTCGGCGTCGGCATGCGCAGCCATGTCGGCATCGCATCGCAGATGTTCCGTACGTTGTCGGAAGAGGGCATCAACATCCAGATGATTTCTACATCTGAAATCAAGATATCCGTTCTGATCGACGAAAAATACATGGAACTCGCCGTGCGCGCGTTGCACAAGACTTTCGATCTGGATAAAAGCAATTAAATCGTATCGACATGCAGAGTCTGGTTGACCGGTCATGCATGAAAAGTTATGATGCTGAACCTTGCGGTAACGGGTTGGTGACGTTGCCGAAGTAATGTGGAGACGTGGCCGAGTGGTCGAAGGCACTTCCCTGCTAAGGAAGCATATGGGCTTAAACCTGTATCGTGGGTTCGACTCCCACCGTCTCCGCCAAAGAATTGAAAAGCCCTTGATGAAAATCAAGGGCTTTTTCTTTTATCGCACGGAAAACAATCGCCTTGGCAAAACGCATCCCTATGGCGAAGGGAGGGATCAGATCGTATGAGCTCGCTATCGAAAGTGATTCAGCCAGTCTTGATGCCCCTGTATGCCATCGGGCCTACAGTCGATAAATCTTTTCACCGGTCTGGGTGATCTTGAATTTGGCATCGGACATCGGATTCAGTGCGCGACCATCAGCCAGTTTGTAAACCTTTTCCCCGATCACAGTACCTCCCTCATCGGCTGCATATACCTCTACGTGATAGCCAGTCCCGGATTTTCCCTTTGCATCGAATTTTTCAACCAGATCCATACATGTCTCCTTTTCGTTGAGGGGCGTGATATCTGATTTCACAATAACAGATTGCAAACCGTGTATCTACCCCGGTAGGGAAATTGCCCGGATCGCCTTTCCCGCTTTGATACATGAATTGCCTTCATCCGGCATACGTTATCGTGCATAGTCTTCGTGTGAAAAATTACTAAAAAGACATTAATCATAAAAATGTTTGTTATTGGCCTAAAGTTTTCCATCGACCCGCCGTTATCGCATATGTAAGCGATATAAATATTTAAAAATATTTTGTTAAAGCCCTAAAGTTTTGCAAAACAGTGCCGTTAAAGAATCAGGATGTGGCAAAAAAGAGAAAATTTTGTCGCGTAATGCCAATATTTTGAGAATTTTTCGTTAATAAAAAATATATATAAATATCTGTTTACATTTTATTTGGGTACTTTGTCTGAGATGAGGAATAAAGCTCAGATGTAATGCCCAAGCCATTCTCCGCCTTATTTCAAATGAGGCGAATCCAGTGCTGGTCGACGTTTGTAAGACAAACGCCTACCGGCCTTCTGTCGTCTTTTCTGTGCTTAAAAACAGAGTGCTGCCTATTTCAGCGCTTTGTGTCCCGCCTCAGAATGCATTTACGGCGAACAAAAAGCAGCCGATCATTCACAGGCAAGGGGACTGAACATGACCAACAACGACATCATTGCTGAAATTCGCGACGCTAATCTGGGTTACCTGATGCTGGCGCAACAAATGATCCGTTCTGACAAGGCGACTGCGATTTTTCGTCTGGGCATCAGCAACGAAATTGCCGATTTGATCGAAGGCATGAACAATGCGCAGATTCTCAAGCTCGCCGGCACAAACATGATGCTTGCGCGATTTCGTTTCGACGACGGTGCCATTCTCGGCATGCTGACAAACTACAACAAGGATCGCTCGCTGGCCAATTCGCATGCCGCCATCCTGATGGCAGGGCAGGCAGTCGAGCAAATTGCCTGATTGGTTTCCCCCCCTGATCACATTGTCATCATCCAGAGTGAGCGCGAAAATGACCAAGAAAAGTGTTGTGACGGAATCCCAGGAAATTCAACTTGCCATTGAACTCATCAACCTGGGTGCAAGGCTCCAATTGCTGGAATCGGAAACATCGTTGTCGCGCGAGCGGCTGCTGAAATTGTATAAAGAGCTGCGCGGCGTATCGCCACCGAAAGGTATGCTGCCTTTTTCGACTGACTGGTTTATCACGTGGCAGCCGAACATTCATTCGTCGCTGTTCGTTGGCATTCACAAATATTTGATTGAACATGCCCAGGTATCAGGCATCCAGGCCGTGATCAAGGCATACAAGCTTTATCTGGAGCAGGTTGAGCCGGGTACGGATGGCGAGGCGGTTTTGTCATTGACGCGTGCATGGACGCTGGTGCGTTTTTTCGAGAGTAAAATGCTGTCGACCGCATGTTGCAGCGAATGCGGCGGTCACTTTGTTGTCCACCATCTCGACCTGAATGCAAACTACACCTGCGGTCTGTGCCACATGCCATCACGGGCGGGCAAGACCAAGCGCGCGAAACTGGATGCGGGTTTGATGGCGGCGTGATCCACGGGTTTTATCTACGGAAGTTCTGGCGTGAAAATAAAGGGGCGCCCCGGCGCAAAGTGGGCGTCTCCTGAGTCGATCTGGCATGCACCGGCAGTGCAGGCGCTTTTTCTGCAAATCGCGTCTTTTTGTATCGTTCTGCTGGCTGCATTCTGTCTGGACGTTGCCGCCGGTCTGTCAATCAGCATTCTGGTCGCCGCGCTTGCACAGGGTTCAATTGCCGCCGGTTTTTCCTTCTGGCGAAAACTGGCTTCGTGGTGGCTGCTCATCCAGTTCCTTTTCCCTGTTGTATTGGTCCTCACGCTGTCATTGCAGCTGCCGCCATCATTGTTTCTGGCCGCTTTCTTCTTTTTTCTTGTCGTGTACTGGAGTACTTTCCGTACTCAGGTGCCGTATTATCCGTCCCGTTTGCCGACCTGGCGGTCGGTCTCTGGCTTGTTGCCGCAGGATGGCAATGTTCGATTTATCGATATCGGTAGCGGTTTGGGCGGCCTGACCTTGCATCTTGCACGCCAATATCCGAATGGTCGTTTTGTCGGGATCGAGATTGCGCCTTTGCCATGGATGATCAGTTCGTTGCGCGCATGGTGGATGGACAGTCCTGTGCGTTTTGAACGAGGCGACTATCGGTTGCTCGACTTTGCCGATTACGATGTGATCTTTGCCTACCTGTCTCCGGTTGCCATGCCTGATTTATGGCAAAAGGCACGAGCGGAAATGCGATCCGGTTCCTTGTTGTTAAGCCATGAATTTCCTGTTCTGGATGTACCTCCAACGATGATTATTTCCCCTGACGGAAGTGGCGCCGATTTGTATTGCTGGCGCATATAAATATTTATTCTTCTTCCGTTTGCCATCAAGCATCAAGTTCCCCTAATCCAAGCCGTTGAAAGTGAAGTGTATAGTCGCTCATCAAGTTGCCTGCACATATGCAACGCCCCCTGTCTATCGGTTGCGCATTGGCAACTTATGAGGCAATAATGGCAACTTAAACTCACCAACGGAGCCAGCGCTTGTTAGTTATCATCGGATATGTTGTTGTCCTCGCATCGGTATTTGGCGGGTTCGCATTGGCTGGCGGACATTTGCATTCGCTGTTTCAACCGGTTGAGTTGTTGATGATCGGCGGTGCGGCAACCGGCGCGTTCTTTGTCGGGAATAACGGCAAGGCCATCAAGGCGACGCTGAAAACGCTGCCAACGGTTTTCAAGGGTTCCAAGTACACAAAAGCGCTGTACATGGAATTGATGACACTTTTGTTCGAGATCCTGAGCAAGGTGCGCAAGGAAGGTTTGATGTCGATCGAGGGCGATGTCGAAAATCCTGAAGAAAGCCCGATCTTCTCCAAATATCCCGCCGTGCTGGCCGACCATCATTTGACCGAATTCATGACCGATTACCTGCGCCTCATGGTGTCCGGCAATATGGATGCATTCCAGATCGAAAATCTGATGGATAACGAAATCGATACGCATCATGCCGAAGGAGAAATCCCCGTGCACTGCGTCGCAAAAATGGGCGATGGTTTTCCTGCGTTCGGTATCGTGGCCGCGGTCATGGGAGTGGTGCATACGATGGCGTCGGTCGGTTTGCCGCCAGCAGAGCTCGGCATCCTGATTGCGAATGCATTGGTCGGGACGTTCCTCGGTATTTTGCTTGCGTATGGATTTGTTTCGCCGCTGGCGAGCGTGCTCGAACAGAAGCTGCATGAATCGTCCAAGATATTCCAATGCGTGAAGGTGACGTTGTTGGCGAGCCTGAACGGCTATGCGCCGGCACTGGCTGTCGAGTTTGGCCGCAAGGTTTTGTTCTCGACGGAGCGCCCTTCATTCAGCGAGCTGGAAGATCATATCAAGCAGTCAAAATCAAAATAAGTTCGGCATTGGCAACCCAAATATAAGAACAAGAAGTGACTTGAACGGAGACTGACATGGCTGACGAAGGACTCCGTCCCATTATCGTAAAGCGCATCAAGAAATCAGGCGGCGGTCATCATGGCGGCGCCTGGAAAATCGCCTATGCCGATTTTGTGACGGCAATGATGGCATTCTTCCTGCTGATGTGGCTGCTCGGATCGACAGCGAAAGGCAACCTGCAAGGGATTGCCGATTACTTCAGCACGCCGCTCAAGGTGGCGATGGCCGGGGGCTCCGGCAGCGGCGATGCCACCAGCGTGATCAAGGGTGGCGGCAAGGACATGACCCGCATCGACGGTCAGCAGAAGAAGGGTGAAAACCTCACGCCGACCAAGAATTTCAGCCTGAAGACAGCAGAGGAAGAACTGGCGAAAGTGGAAGCCAAGCGCCTCAAGGCTCTGAAGGAGCGGATAGAGGAAGCGATTGAAAATATCCCGAGCCTGAAACAGTACAAAAATCAGCTGCTGATCGATATCACATCGGAAGGGCTGCGCATCCAGATCGTCGATGAGAAAAACCGGCCGATGTTCGCGCTGGCACGCGCAGAATTGCAGCCGTACACCAAGCTGATCCTGCACGAAATCGCCAAGACGCTCAACGATATTCCGAACAAGATCAGTCTCTCGGGGCATACTGATGCAACGCCTTATTCCAGCGGTGAAAAAAGCTACAGCAACTGGGAATTGTCATCCGATCGGGCAAATGCATCGCGGCGTGAATTGATCGCAGGCGGTATGGAAGAGAGCAAGGTATTGCGCGTGGTCGGATTGTCGTCGGCCGTGTTGTTCGATTCGCATGACCCATTCAATCCGATCAATCGCCGGATCAGCATCATCGTCATGAACAAGAAAACGGAAGAATCCATCACGAAGGAAAATCAGGACGTGAAAGTGGAGGATGGCGCGGAGGCGCAACAGGTTGTCAACACGGCTGTGAATGTCTCGGGTGTTGCGCAACCGGCAACGCCACCGGCGCCCGCTGTACCCGCGACTGTCGCACCGGCATCGCGCTAATCCATATCGGCAGCAATTGAAAGAAAGACGACCGGGTATTACCCATCATGACAATACAAAATTCGTTGGCGCCTCAAATAAAAGATCTGCTGTCGACATTGTCGGATCACGGGAGTCAGCACCTGAACGAAATCGAAACGGATCTCGTCCAGACCAACGTCCTGTTGAACGAGGCGATTGAAAAGCTCAGCGCAAGTTTCATGGCGATTCATGCTGCGGTGACGGCGCAGCAGCATGTGGTCGATGCATTGCTGGCAAAGAATTCGACTTCCTCGGATACAGTCGAAGAACTCCGTGTCAAGGCAATGCAGATCGATCAGCATGTCAATGCTGCCGTGACCGGATTGCAGTTCCAGGACATGACCAATCAGCTGATTGGCCGTACGATGCGCCGCGTGGTCGGTTTTCGTGATGTGCTGGAAATAGTCGGCACAGGCAGCGCGGGAATAGTTGCCGAGAACAACGATACTATGATGGTGACGCTGGACAGGATCAACGAAACGCTGAAGATGGAGAGCGCCAACCTGGAGAACGAATTATGGAAGGCCGTGCGTCAGACGCACATGGAAAGTGGCGACATAGAATTATTCTGAGCAGGCGAAACCATTCGGCAACAGGCATGCAAATCTCTAACAAGCATTAGCAGGAGTAATGATGGCAAAGACAATATTGGCAGTCGACGATTCTGGATCATTGCGGCAGATGGTGGTCTTCAGTCTGCGGGCTGCCGGTTACCAGGTAACGGAAGCAGTCGACGGGCAGGACGGGCTCGACAAGGCAAAGAATCAGGTGTTCGATCTGGTGCTGACTGATCAGAACATGCCGCGCATGGACGGTTTTACGCTGATCCGCTCATTGCGAGCGTTGACGACTTATCAAAAGGTGCCGATTCTGATGCTGACCACCGAATCCAGCGATGAGATGAAAGCCAAGGGACGTGCCGCAGGCGCAAACGGCTGGCTGGTCAAGCCGTTCGATCCGCAACGCCTGACGGAAGTGGTCAAGAAAGTCATCGGCTGACACCGCAATTCCACGTAACCCCATGGCCGGAAACATGATCAAGCGCACAGACAACGGAGTGGAGCAATGACCATCGACATGAGTCAGTTCTTCCAGGTGTTCTTCGACGAAACCGAAGAACTGCTGGCCGAGATGGAAAAGCTGCTGCTCGAAATAGACGTGGCGGCGCCCGATCCGGAAGATCTAAACGCGATTTTTCGCGCAGCCCACTCGATCAAGGGCGGTGCGGCCACGTTCGGCATTACGGATCTGACCGAAGTGACGCATGTGCTGGAAACCCTGCTGGACAAGATTCGCCAGGGAGAAATGGCGTTGACGGCCGAACACGTCGATGCATTCCTGTCGGCCAAGGATATTCTCAAGATGCAGCTTGACGGGCATCGTCTGCATACGGCTGTCGATCTCGATGCCGTGACCAGCGTCCGCATGATGCTGGAAAAGCTGTCGGAAAAAAATGGTGTGACAACGGCATCCGCGTCACCGGCAGCTGCTGCCGGCACGGGTTCGGCACGCACGGATCGCCGTTTCCGGATTGAACTGCCGCAAACAACGGCCCGTGATGTCGATGCGCTGGCAGCGGAATTAGGCTTGCTGGGCGATATCAGCCGGACAGTACTGGCCGATCAGCGCACGGCCTTCACGCTGACTACACATGAAGGGCCGGACAGTATCGTCGCGATCTGCTCGTTCATTCTCGATCCCAAGGACCTCATCATCACGGAAGAATCCGTGCCCGCTCCCTATGCGGGTGTCGGGCAATCGATCGATGACCGCAATCGCAACGAGTCGCAGCAAGGCTACGGTTTCTTCGAGCCGCTGCATTCGGCCATTGCCGAGACGACAGCAAAGGAAAAAGAGAATGCGCAAGGATACGGTTTCTTCGCCCCGTTCGTTCCGCGAGAAATTCCGGATCCGTCTGCCAAGGCAACAGAGGACGAGCATGGCGATGAAGCGGATATGCAAGGCGGTTCACCTGCTGCTGCAAGGAATGATTCTGCCACGACAGCGGGCGATCGCAAGGTAGCTGCCAAGCGCGAGGACAAACCAAGCGTCAGCGCCGAATCGTCATCCATCCGAGTGGGCATCGAGAAGGTCGATCAACTGATCAACCTGGTCGGCGAACTGGTGATTACACAGGCGATGATCGAACAACGCACGGGCCCGCTCGATCCGATGCTGCATGAACGGCTGCTGGAGAGCGTATCGCAACTGACGCGCAACACGCGCGATCTGCAGGAAGCCGTGATGTCGATCCGCATGATGCCGATGGATTACGTGTTTTCGCGTTTTCCGCGCATGGTGCGCGATCTGGCGGCCAAGCTCGGCAAGAAGGTCGATTTCGTCACGCATGGCGCCGCAACCGAACTTGACAAGGGATTGATCGAACGCATTGTCGATCCATTGACGCATCTGGTACGCAACAGTATCGATCACGGCATCGAGATGCCGGAAGCACGCATCGCGGCAGGCAAGACGCCGACGGGACAGCTGTCGCTCTCTGCAGCCCATCAGGGCGGCAACATTGTCATTGAAGTCAGCGACGATGGCGGCGGGCTGAATCGGGACAGAATCCTTGCCAAGGCAAGGCAGCAGGAGATGAACGTATCGGACGACTTGTCCGATGAAGAAGTCTGGCAGTTGATTTTTGCGCCGGGATTCTCGACGGCGGAGACGGTCACCGACGTTTCCGGGCGTGGCGTCGGCATGGATGTGGTGAAGCGGAACATCACCGCGATGGGCGGTGTCGTCGATATCCGTTCCAGCAAGGGATTCGGCACGACGATTTCCATTTCCCTGCCGCTGACGCTGGCGATTCTCGATGGCATGTCGATCCGGGTGGGAGAGGAAATTTACATTCTGCCGCTCGGCTATGTCGTCGAGTCGCTGCAGCCAGCTCCCGAAGACGTCAAGGAGATCAGTGGGCAGGGCAAGGTCATCAAGGTACGCGGCGACTATCTTTCGCTGATCCCGCTCTACAAGATATTCGATGTCGAACCGCGCTTCACTGATCCATCGGAGGGGATTATCGTCATTCTGGAGTCGGAAGGGCGCAAGGCAGCGTTGTTTGTTGACGACCTGGTCGGCCAACAGCAGGTGGTAGTCAAGAATCTTGAGTCGAATTATCGTAAAGTGGCTGGTATATCCGGTGCAACGATTCTGGGTGACGGCGGCGTATCGCTGATTATCGATGTGGCAGCATTGTTGCGTTCCAGTCGTCAGTTGAATGACGAATCCATTTATTCCTGAAATTATTGAAGGGGAATCAGCATGATTCAAAATGTACAAGGCAATACGACCGGCGCTGAAACAGGCAATGAATTCCTTGCCTTCACGCTCGGCAAGGAAGAGTACGGCATCGATATCCTGAAGGTGCAGGAAATTCGCGGCTACGAAACCGTCACGCGCATCGCGAACGCGCCGGAGTTCGTCAAGGGCGTGGTCAATCTGCGCGGCATCATCGTGCCGATCGTGGACATGCGCATCAAGTTCAATCTGGGCGAGCCGACCTACGACCAGTTCACCGTCGTGATCATCCTGAACATCGGCGGCCGCGTGGTGGGCATGGTGGTCGATAGCGTATCGGATGTCATCACGCTGGCGCCGGAGCAGGTCAAGCCGGCACCGGAGATGGGCACCGCGCTTAATACCGATTATCTGATCGGCCTGGGCACGCTGGATGAGCGCATGCTGATTCTGGTGGATATCGACAAGCTGATGTCCAGTTCGGAAATGGGATTGATCGAAAAAATTGCTGCCTGAGGATGAATTTGCCGCAGGGTTTGAATATGCAAAACAGCTGCATGAACGTTGTACGGAAATGCATGTTCAGTGATCGCACGGTGCGACAGGCAAAAAGGGAATCGGCAACATGAAAGCGAACGGTCAGAGCAGGCCTGATGGTGTCAAGGAATTCGAGTTTACGACGCGCGATTTTGAACGTGTGCGCGGGTTGATTCACAAGCGCGCCGGCATCGCACTGGCGGAGAGCAAGCAGGAAATGGTCTACAGCCGACTGGCGCGCCGCTTGCGTGCAACCGGCATTGACTCGTTCGCGATCTATCTGGATCAGCTCGAACGCGGCAGCGACGGCGATGAGTGGGAGGCGTTCACCAATGCACTGACGACCAATCTGACGTCATTTTTTCGCGAATCGCATCATTTTCCGCTCTTGGCAGAACACCTGAAGAAGGTGACTGCGCCAATCGAAATCTGGTGTTCCGCAGCATCGACCGGCGAAGAGCCCTATTCGATCGCAATGACTGCGTGCGAAGCGTTCAATACGCTGACGCCGCCGGTGCGCATCATCGCAACCGATATCGATACCAACGTCCTGAATACCGGCGCGAACGGCATCTACTCGATCGACCGGCTCGATAAAATGTCGTCTGAACGGGCAAAGCGCTTTTTCCTGCGGGGCAAGGGCGAGCGGGAAGGACTGGTGCGCGTGCGGCCGGAACTGCGCCAGATGATCACCTTCAAGCAGGTCAATCTGCTGGCTGATAACTGGAGCATTGCCGGTCCGTTCGACGTGATTTTCTGCCGCAATGTCATGATCTATTTCGACAAGCCGACGCAGGGAAAAATACTCGATCGTTTTGCGCCGCTGATGAAGCAGGACGGACTGCTGTTCGCCGGTCATTCGGAGAATTTCCTGTACGTTACCGATGCATTCAAGCTGCGCGGAAAAACCGTGTACGAGCTGGATCACAACAAAAAAGCTGGCGGGGCGCAATTGCGTAAGGCACAAGGCTGAATTCATGAGTGAAATAACCAAAGAACACTTCGCGACGAACATCTATTACGACCGCACATTCGATTGCGATGCGGCAAAGATTCTGCCGGGTGAGTATTACTACACCGGCAAGGACATGCTGATCGTGACGGTGCTCGGTTCGTGCGTTTCCGCCTGCATTCGCGATCGCGTAACGGGTGTGGGCGGCATGAATCATTTCATGCTGCCGGACGGTGATACGGACAGCCCGATTTCCGCATCGGCCCGCTACGGCACGTACGCAATGGAAATCCTGATCAACGATCTGCTCAAGTCCGGCGCCAAACGTGAAAACCTCGAAGCCAAGGTCTTCGGCGGCGGCGCCGTGCTGCGCGGCTTCGTCTCGATGAATGTCGGCGAACGCAATGCACAGTTCGTCCGCAACTTCCTGAAGGTCGAGAATATCCGCGTCGCTGCCGAAGACCTCAACGACATTCATCCGCGCAAGGTGTACTACTTCCCGCGCACCGGAAAAGTGCTGGTCAAGAAGCTGCGTCAACTCAATAACAACACGCTGGTCAATCGCGAGCAGGATTACGCGAACCGGTTGCAGATGAACAATGTCGGCGGAGACGTCGAACTTTTTTCCTGAGGGCACGCATGTCTATTCATAAAAAATGCCTTGCCAAGGTGGTCGTATGAAAATCAAGGTTTTGATCGTCGATGATTCCGCGCTGATTCGCAGCGTGATGAAGGAGATCATCAACAGCCAGCCCGACATGGAAGTGGTCGGCGTTGCGCCGGACCCGATCATTGCGCGCGACCTGATCAAGCAGACCAATCCCGACGTGCTGACGCTGGATGTCGAGATGCCGAAAATGGACGGCCTGGATTTTCTCGAGAAACTGATGCGCCTGCGTCCGATGCCGGTCGTGATGGTGTCGTCACTGACGGAGCGCGGTTCGGAAATCACCTTGCGCGCCCTGGAACTGGGTGCGGTCGATTTCGTCACCAAGCCGAAAATGTCGATCCAGAGCGGCATGCTCGAATACACCGAAATGATCGCCGACAAGATTCGCGCTGCCTCGAAGGCACGCATCAAATCGCGCCAGGCCACGCCACACGATACGCAAAAGCCGGAAGGCGGCGGTGTATTGCCGATGATTCGCAATCCGCTGACCAGTAGTGAAAAACTGATCATCATCGGCGCATCGACCGGCGGCACTGAAGCGATCAAGGATTTCCTGATGCAGATGCCGTCCGATTGTCCGGGCATCCTGATCACCCAGCACATGCCGCCCGGATTTACCAAATCGTTTGCGCAGCGTCTGGACGGCTTGTGCAAGATCGGCGTCAAGGAATCCGAAGGCGGCGAACGCGTCTTGCCGGGACACGCCTATCTGGCACCCGGACATTCCCATCTGCAGCTGGTGCGCAGCGGCGCCAACTACATGACGCAACTGGATCAGGGCGAACCGGTCAACCGGCATCGTCCTTCGGTCGACGTGCTGTTTCATTCCGCTGCTGTTCATGCCGGCAAGAATGCGGTCGGCGTGATCCTGACGGGCATGGGCAAGGACGGCGCGCTCGGCATGCTGGAAATGAAGAATGCGGGTGCTTATAATTTCGCACAGGATGAAGCATCCTGCGTCGTGTTCGGCATGCCGCGCGAGGCAATCGCGGTCGGTGCAACGCATGAAGTTGGCGCGTTGAGTGCATTGCCGGGCATGGTGCTGGGTTATCTGGCAACGCATAGCAGCAGGGCGTTGCGCGTATAAATATTGCTTTGCGGCATCATATTTCTTCAAATATGAATGCTTCTACAGTGCATAATAGCAATGCGTCGGAAAGACGTGTTTCAGACCATGTTCGATTCTTTACTCAGGATCGAGAACGATTTAGAGAATTAATGGAGTAATTCATGGCAGGTCCAAACACCAAGTTTTTAGTTGTTGATGATTTCTCAACAATGCGCCGCATTGTTCGCAACCTGCTGAAGGAACTGGGCTACACGAATGTCGATGAAGCGGAAGATGGCGCGATGGCGCTTGCGAAGCTGAGATCAGAGCAGTTCGACTTCGTCGTCTCCGACTGGAACATGCCGAACATGGATGGCCTGACGATGCTGCAGCATATCCGCGCCGATCCCGCTCTTTCCAAATTGCCCGTGCTGATGGTGACCGCCGAAGCGAAGAAGGAAAACATCATCGCGGCCGCACAGGCAGGCGCAAACGGTTATGTCGTCAAGCCGTTCACTGCCGCGACGCTGGATGAAAAGCTCGCAAAAATATTCGAAAAACTGGCTGGAGCCTGAGTTGAACGCCGCCATGTCGGTGGGGAGCGTTGCCGCTGCGGCGGAGACGACTGACGGTATTTCCCACGACGACATGCTGTCGCGCGTCGGCCAGATGACGCGTTCGCTGCACGACAGTTTGCGCGGCCTCGGTTTCGATCAACTCATAGAGCGCGCGTCGCACGATATTCCCGATGCGCGCGATCGGCTCGATTACGTCGCCCGCATGACCGAACAGGCGGCACAGCGCGTGCTGAATGCAACCGATGCCGCAGGTCCGCTGCAGGATCGCATCCAGGATGGCGCCGCGACACTCTCCACCGACTGGCAGCAACTGGTGCAAGGCCCGTTTTCGGAACAGCATTACCGCGCGATGGCCGACCGCACCATTTCCCATTTAAACGAAACGCAGAATGCCACGGTGGAAACCAGGCAGCATCTGATGAACATCATGATGGCGCAGGATTTTCAGGATCTTACCGGGCAGGTCATCAAGAAGGTCACTGAACTGGCGCACGGTCTGGAGCAGCAGTTGCTGCAATTGCTGGTCGATTACGCACCGCCCGAGAAGAAGCGCGAAGTCGATACCGGTTTGCTGAACGGCCCGCAGATCAATCCGACCGGCAACGACGTCGTTGCCACGCAGGAGCAGGTCGACGACCTGCTCGACAGTCTCGGTTTCTGAATCGGGCCAACGCAGCAGACAGCCTTTCTCTTCTCCCGATATTTTCTCTTCGATCCTTCCCATGTCTGAAACAAAATTCATCGTTCGAGAACCCTTGCTCAACCCTGCACAGCAGATACTTGGCTACGAACTGTCCTGGCAGGACGGCGAGGTCGATGGCGGCATGTCCGGCGATGAAGACCTGATTGCGCTGGTGGCGTTCGCCGCTGCGCAATGGCAGGATGACGACGCAGGCTGGATGCTTGACGATACCGTTCTGTTTTTCGAGGCGACGCCGGCTGTGATGGCATCGGAAGCCCTCAAGTCCCTGCCGGGGAAAAACACGGTATTGCGATTGACTGCCGCGGATCTGGCTGATGACGATACGATGAAACGTGCAGTCGTCTTGCGGGAACTGGGTTACGGGATTTCCCTGTGCGATGCGGATACGCTGCCGCTTGGCAGTCCCTTGCTGTCCGTTGTGAGCTACGTCGAAGGAAATGACGAAGAGCAAAGCGCCACGATCGCGGCACGCACGGATCTGAAGGCGGCCGGTATCAAGGTGATTGCGCGTCAGATCGCCGATTGGCCGGAGTATGAAGCCTGTGCTGCATTGGGCATGCATGCATTTATCGGCAATCTCTACATGACGCAACGCGTGGCGCAAGGCAAGAAGGGATTGAATTCGGCGCAGATCATTATCATCCAGTTGATGGAAATGGTCCGTCAGAATGCCGATGTACGTGAGCTGGAAGAAGTCATCAAGCGCGATGCCGCACTGTCATACAAGTTGTTCCGTTATATCAACAACGCGGGTTTCGGCCTTGGTGCCGAGATCCAGTCGCTGCGTCATGCGGTCACGATGATCGGCTATTCGCCGCTGTATCGCTGGCTGTCCCTGTTGCTGGCGACCGCCGGCAACAACAGCCATGCAGTTGTCCTGATGCAGACCGCCATCGTGCGCGGCCGCTTTGCCGAACTGGCCGGGCACGGCATCCTGCCGAAGAACGAGGCGGAGAATCTGTTCGTGGTCGGCATGTTCTCTCTGCTGGACCGCTTGCTGGATATTCCCATGGCCGAAGTGTTGGGAAAAATTCATCTCTCCGATGCCGTATCGCAGGCTTTGCTGACGCGCGACGGCATGTACGGTCCATTCCTTGCCTTGGCCGAAGCTTGCGAATCGGGCAATGGCGACATCGGCGCACTGGCCGATTCACTCTTCATCAGCGCCCGCCGCGTCAACGAGGCGCATCTGGCCGCTCTGGCCTGGGCGCAAAGCATCAAACTCTAGCCGCATTCCGCCTGTCAGCCGCGCTTCAGACAGGTAAAAGCGGGTAGTTTCCCGGCCTATTCCCCCGATGGCAGCAACGCTTTCTGACCAATAATCGACTCATTGGTCCGCATGGCGTCATTCCGAACGCCGACAGGACCGGTTCAGGAGTCGGCCTTGGCTGAAGAAAGTGATCTCGAAAAGACAGAACCCGCCTCGCCGCGCCGGATGGAACAGGCGCGGGAAGAGGGCGACGTCCCGCGTTCGCGCGAGCTGGCGACCTGTACGCTGCTGCTCGGCGCGGGCGCCGGTTTCTGGTTCACCGGTGGTCACATGATCAAGGAACTCAACGTCATGCTGGCGTCCGGACTGTCGTTCGATCGCACGATGGCGTTCGACATGGAAATCCTGCTGGCACGTTCCGCCTCCCACATTATCGATTTGCTCATTGCCTTCGCGCCTGCCGCGCTGATCCTGATCGTGGTTGCACTGGCCTCGCCGATGCTGATCGGTGGCTGGCTGTTCAGCGCAAAGGCGCTGCAGCCGAATTTCAGCCGGCTGAATCCGATCAAGGGCCTTGGCAACATGGTTTCCACGCGTGCCGCGGTGGAGCTTCTCAAGGCCCTTGGCAAGACCATTCTGGTCGGCTGGATCGCATGGATGGTCATCAAGTATGAAATCGATGCGGTCATGGCATTGAGCGTGGAACCGTTAAAGACCGGTACCGAGCATCTGGGCCATCTGCTGCTGGTCAGCTTCATGTTCATTGTCAGCGGCCTGATCATCATCGCGGCGATCGATGCGCCGTACCAGATGTGGCAATACGCGAAAAAGCTGATGATGTCGCGCCAGGATGTGCGTCAGGAAGCGAAGGAATCCGAGGGTAATCCGGAAATCAAGGCCAAGATCCGCCAGCAGCAGCGCGAAATGGCGCGCCGCCGGATGATGACCGAAGTGCCGACCGCCGACGTGGTCGTGACCAACCCGACGCACTACGCGGTGGCGCTGAAATATTCGGAAAACGGCATGCGTGCGCCGAAGGTCGTCGCCAAAGGCGCAGACGAAGTCGCCGCGAAGATTCGTGAAATCGCGGCGGAAAATAATGTGGTGATGCTCGAAGCGCCGCCGCTGGCACGCGCATTGTTCCGCCATGCTGAGCTTGGCGACGAAATTCCGGAAGCGCTGTACATCGCGGTGGCGGAAGTGCTGGCCTATGTCTTCCAGTTGCGTGCATACAGCAAACACGGCGGCATGCGCCCCGAAAAGCCGGCCGACCTCGATGTGCCGCCGCAACTTGATCCTCTCAATCCCGCTGCAGAAGATGCGGATACGAACGGCCTGCCACAATGAATAGTTTGAAATTGCCACTCTGGATGTCCGGCTCCAATTCGAAGGCGATTGCCGCGCCGATCATCATCATCATGATGCTGTCGATGATGGTGTTGCCGCTGCCGGCGATCGTGCTCGATATTTTCTTCAGCTTCAATATCGCGCTGTCGATCATTGTCCTGTTGACCGCCCTGTACACGATCAAGCCGCTCGACTTCATGGTGTTCCCGACCGTGCTGCTGGTCAGCACAATGCTGCGCCTGTCGCTCAACGTCGCTTCCACACGCGTCGTGCTGACCGAAGGCCATAACGGCCCGGATGCGGCCGGCAAGGTGATCGAGGCGTTCGGCCACTTCCTGATCGGCGGCAATTACACGGTCGGTATCGTGGTCTTCATTATTTTGACGATCATCAACTTCACCGTCGTGACCAAGGGCGCAGGTCGTATCGCCGAAGTCGGTGCGCGCTTCGCACTGGACGCGATGCCGGGTAAACAAATGGCGATCGATGCCGACCTGAATGCAGGTTTGATCGGCGAGCAGGAAGCTCGCATGCGCCGCACACAGGTGGCGCAGGAAGCGGAGTTCTACGGTGCGATGGACGGCGCCAGCAAATACGTGCGCGGCGATGCCATCGCCGGCATCATCGTGACCGTCATCAATATCGTCGGCGGCCTGATCGTCGGCATGGTCCAGCATGACATGGTGTTCGCCGATGCATTGAAGAACTACACATTGCTGGCCATCGGCGACGGCCTGGTTGCGCAGATTCCTTCGCTGATCATTTCGACCGCAGCCGGTATCGTCGTCTCGCGCGTGGCGAGTGAGCAGGATATCGGCGGTCAACTGGTGGGCCAGTTGTTTGCCAAGCCGCAGGTTCTGTACATCACCGCAGCGATCATCGGCGGCATGGGCCTGATTCCCGGCATGCCGCACGTTTCCTTTCTGTTCCTCGCCAGTGCGATGGCCGGTGCCGCCTACATGGTTTCGCAACGGGCGAAGAAAGCGCCGCAAATGGAAGCGGAAGTGACGGCGCCGGTTGCCGCGCCCGAAGTCGAGGAAGCAACCTGGCAGGATATCGTGCAGGTCGATACGCTGGGACTCGAAGTCGGTTACCGCCTGATTCCCCTGGTCGATAAAACGCAAAACGGCGAACTGCTGCGTCGCATCAAGGGCATCCGCAAAAAATTTGCACAGGAGGTCGGTTTCCTGTCGCCGTCGGTGCATATCCGCGACAATCTTGAACTCAAGCCGTCCGCATACCGCATCACACTCAAGGGCGTGGAAGTCGGCAGCGGCGAAGCGCTCGCCGGCCAGTTCCTCGCGATCAATCCGGGCATGGTCAGCGGCACATTGCCGGGACCGACCACCAGCGATCCGGCCTTCGGACTGCCTGCGACATGGATCGATGCCGGCATGCGCGAACAGGCGCAGGGCATGGGTTACACAGTGGTCGATGCCGGCACCGTTGTCGCCACGCACCTGAATCATCTGATCACGACGCACGCGGCTGAATTGCTCGGTCGCCACGAAGTGCAGCAACTGCTCGAACACCTGACCAAGGAAACGCCGAAACTGGTCGAGGACTTGGTGCCGAAACTGGTGCCGTTATCGACGTTGCAAAAAGTATTGCAAAACCTGCTGATCGAAGGTGTGCACATTCGCGACATGCACACCATCATCGAAACGATGACCGAGCACGCCACCTACACGCAGGACGTCAACGAACTGACCGCATTGGTCCGCGTTGCACTGGGTCGCGCCATCGTCCAGCAGCTGTTCCCGTCGACCAACGAACTGTCGGTCATGACACTGGACAACCGTCTCGAACGCCTGCTCACGCAGGCACTGCAATCGAGCGGCCCCGAAGGCGCGGGTATTGAACCCGGACTGGCCGACACGATTGCCGCACAGGCAGAAGCTGCAACGCGCCAGCAGGAACAACTGGGATTGACGCCGGTGCTGCTGGTGCCGGCGCAACTGAGAACATTGCTCGCGCGCTTCCTGCGCCGCGCATTGCCGCAACTGAAGGTACTGTCGCATGCGGAAGTACCGGATTCAAAAACGATCAGAGTAACTAGCTTAGTCGGAGGACAGGTATGAACGTCAGAAAATTTACCGCAACCACATCCAGAGATGCATGGCGTCTGGTGCGCGAAACGCTCGGCCCCGATGCGGTTATTCTCTCCAATCGCACGGTGGATGGCGGCGTCGAGATTCTGGCACTGGCCGGTGAGGACATGGCATCGCTGGCCGAACCGGTCATCGAGAAACCGGCCATTTCCGCACAGACGCTGTTGGCGCTGACACCGAAGCAGAAGGCGGAAAAAGCACAACCGTCTGCGTTGCCGTTTTCCGCGCCGGCCGCTGCGTCTGCCAGCGCGGCTCAGCCGCCTGCGCCTGTTGCCGCTTCTTCATCGATTGCCATTCCGGAAATCAACCGCAACGAATTGAACAGCGTGATGAACGAAATCCGCTCGATGCGCGGCATGCTGGAGATGCAACTGGCAGAAATTGCATGGAGCGATCAGCAAAAACGCGAGCCGGCAAAATCGAGCGTCTTGCGCGAAATGCTGGCAGCCGGTTTCAGCGCCAGTCTGTCGCGCTGATGATCGAACACATGCCGGCGGCGGCACGCATCAGCGCGGCATGGAATGGGTCAAGTCGGTCTTCACGCGTAATCTGGCAACCATCGAGCAACGAGAACGAGATTCTTGAAAAAGGCGGCGTCTACGCGCTGGTCGGTCCGACCGGCGTTGGCAAGACCACGACCACCGCCAAACTGGCGGCGCGCTGCGTCATGCGTCACGGTCCCGGCAAACTCGCATTGATCACCACCGACGGTTACCGTATCGGCGGCTACGAGCAGTTGCGCATCTACGGAAAAATTCTCGGCGTCATGGTGCACTCGGTCAAGGATGAGGCCGACCTGCGCATAGCGCTCGATGAACTCAAGGGCAAGCACACTGTACTGATCGATACCGTCGGTGTTGGCCAGCGCGACAAGATGGTCGCCGAACAGATCGCCATGCTGTCGGGTGCCGGCAGCCAGGTCAAACGCCTGCTTTGCCTGAACGCCACGTCGACCGGCGAAACGCTCAATGAAGTCGCACGTTCCTACATGGGCGAAGGCCTCGCGGGCTGCATATTGACCAAACTGGATGAAGCTGCAACCATTGGCAGTGCACTGGATGTAACAATTCGACAGAAATTAAACTTATACTACGTCGCAAATGGACAACGCGTGCCGGAAGACCTGCATGTCGCCAACCAGCAGTATTTGGTGGACCGTGCATTCAAGCTCAAGCGCGAGACAGCGCCGTTCCAGTTCAACGATGCGGAGTTTCCGCTGGTGATGGCAAATACGGCACGGGCAATGAACGATAAAAGTTTGCGTGAGGTGATTCTTGGCTAGTTTCGAATGTGATCAGGCAGAAGGTTTGCGGCGAATGCTCGCCGGCCCGAAGCCGCGCATTTACACATTCCTGTCCGCCACGCCGGTTTCTGAAAAAAGCGCCATGCTGGTCAATCTCGGCGCATCGCTCGCGGCCGGTGGCAGCGACGTCGTCTTGCTCGACGCCTGCACCTCGAACGACGGCATCACACGTCGCATGGGGATTGATCTGCTGGCGACGCTGCTCGATGTCGCACGGCAGGAACGGGCATTCGATCAGGTAGTGCAGCCGATGCCGCAGGGTTTTGGTCTTGCCTCGCTCATCAGCGGATCGCGGCATGCCGCAACGCGCGACGCGGATCAACTGCGCCGTTTGTCGAATGCATTCGGCGTGCTGGCATCGCAGTCGGATGTGCTGATTGTCGATGCAGAACTCGATGAGACAGACGGTTTTCCGATTGCAGCAATGGGCAACGGTGAAATCGTCGTGCAGGTATCGCCCGATGCCGCATCGATCAAAAATGCCTATTCGCTGATCAAGCATCTCAATGCGCAACTGGGACGCAGGCCGTTCGGCATTCTCGTCACCGGTGCGGACGAACAGGAAGCCGAAGTCGTTTATCAGAACATGGCGCAGGCTGCCAGCCGTTATTTGGCCGTGCAACTGTATTCCATCGGTTCGATACCGACCGACGATCAGGTCACGCGCGCCGCGCGCCTTGGTCGCGCCGTCATCGATGCCTTCCCGATGGCCGGTGCCTCGGTTGCATTCCGGCGGCTTGCCGCGCGCTTTGCACTGCCTGTTCATGGCGCCGGGTTCGGAGCCTGATCGATGTATACAGCTGCCGGAAAATCAGACAAGGATCATCTCGTCGGCGAGCATGCACCGCTCGTCAAGAAACTGGCGCACCAGATGAAGGCCAAGCTGCCGCCGAGCGTCGAGGTCGACGATCTGATTCAGGCCGGCATGATCGGCCTGCTCGATGCAGTCAATCGTTATGAAGAGACGCATGGCGCGCAATTCGAAACCTACGCGGTGCAACGCATCCGCGGCGCCATGCTCGACGAACTGCGCAGCAGCGACTGGATGCCGCGCAGCATGCGGCAGAACATGCGCAAGATCGAGGTTGCGATGAATGCGCTGCAGCAGCAACTGGGACGTGCACCGAATGAAAGCGAAGTGGCCAAACAGCTCAAACTGTCGCTGGCGGAATACCAGGATCTGCTGAGCGATGGCGGCGGCCATCAACTGGTGTATTACGAAGACTTCCACGACGGCGAAGACAACGAGCATTTTCTCGATCGCTACTGCACCGATGAATCGTCCGATCCGTTGAAGAACCTGATGAACACGGGTTTCCGCGCGGCGGTGATCGGCGCCATCGAAGCCTTGCCCGAGCGGGAAAAAATCCTCATGGGCCTGTACTACGAACAGGAAATGAATCTGAAGGAAATCGGTGCCGTCATGGGCGTGACCGAATCGCGTGTATCACAACTGCATAGCCAGGCCATTGCCCGGATGCGTGCCAACTTGAGGGAGAAGGCGTGGACTGGGGTAGCTTAATTGGCATCGTGCTTGCGCTCGGCGGCATACTCGTCGGGCAAATGCTGGAGGGCGGCAAACTCGGTTCGCTGGTTCAGCCCGCCGCTTTCATCATCGTGGTCGTCGGTACTGTCGGCGCAGTTCTCCTGCAAAGCGGCTGGCGTAATTTTTCGACCGGCGTGAAGATGGCCGGGCTGGTATTCGTTCCGCGGCATGACGATTATGAAGCGCTGATACGCGACATTTCCAGCTGGAGCGTGATTGCACGGCGCGAAGGACTGCTCAGTCTTGAACGCGTGATCAAGGATATCGATGATCCGTTTACCGCACACGGTTTGCGCCTGATCGTCGATGGCGTCGAGCCGAAGAAATTGCGCGAAGTGCTCGACATGGAAATCGCCGCCTATGAAACCCAGCAGCGTCTGGCGATCAAGATATGGGAAGCGGCCGGCGGTTATGCGCCCACCATCGGTATTCTGGGTGCGGTGCTCGGCCTGATTCACGTGATGGAAAACCTGTCCGATCCGAGCCGTCTCGGCAGCGGTATCGCAGTCGCTTTTGTCGCGACGATCTATGGCGTCGGTTTCGCCAACCTGGTCTTCCTGCCGATCTCAAGCAAACTCAAGGCGCTCGTCAATCGTTCGGTATTCAAGCATGAAATGCTGGCCGATGCCTTTGCCGGCATCGCCGCCGGTGACAATCCTCGCTTGATCGAAGAGCGGATGAACATTTATCTGATGTAACGACGCTGTCGTTTCATCGTCCGCGAACGGACCCTTCACATGGCACGCAAAAAGCACGAAGAAGAACACGAGAATCACGAGCGATGGCTGGTCTCCTATGCGGATTTCATCACGCTTCTGTTTGCATTCTTCGTCGTCATGTACGCGATCTCCTCGGTCAACGAGGGCAAATACCGCATCCTTTCCAATTCCCTCGGCGTGGCCTTCAGCGGCCTGAAACCGCAGGCCCCGGCCATGAAGGATCCTGTCGAATCCACACGTTCCATCATTCCGCTGGCCACCGCAACGCCATCGCGTGCGGCCGATGCCGCAGTCAGGCGCGAGAAGGCGCAGATGACGAACATTGCGCGCGAATTGCTCAAGGCAATGGCGCCGCTGATCAGCCAGGGCAAGGTGCGCGTCACGCAAACCAATCGCGGTGTCAGCGTCGAGATCAATGCCAGCGTACTGTTTGCGCCGGGCGAAGCAAAGCTGAGCGAACAGTCGGAAACAGCCTTGCGCGCAGTGGCAAAGGTACTGACTAAGGTCGGCAACGATATTCAGGTGGAAGGGCACACCGACAACGTGCCGATCAATACGGTGATGTTCCCATCGAACTGGGAACTGTCGGCCGTACGCGCCAGCAGCGTGGTGCGCTTGTTCCTCGACAGCGGCATTGATGAAAATCGGCTCGTCGCCATGGGCCATGCCGCCACTCAGCCGGTCGCATCCAACGACACGCCGGAAGGCCGCCTGCGCAATCGCCGCGTGCAATTGATGATCCTGTCGGGATTGCCAGAGACGGTAACCGAAGTGCCGGTGACGGCGGATTGATTTGCCAGGACCGTATCAAACGGGCCGGCCTATCCGGATCAACGCCGGAATTTTCCGTTCTTCGAGATAATCGTGAGATCCACGAAATTCGATCCGGTGTGCTGGCGAGGACCGAAGCGCACAAAAAAGCCGCCGGCATCATAGGCCATCATCGATTCCAGCGCCTTGATAAGACCGTCGCGCGTCAGATTCGGCCCGGCACGACGCAATCCCTCGACCAGCACCTTTGCCGCAACGAAGCCTTCCAGGCTCACATAGCCGACCTCGGTTTTCTCCGGTTTAGAGAAGAGCCGCTTGTATTCCTTGACGACCGGATTGATGTCGTCCCACGGTGCCACCATCACTTGCGAAACCTGTACGCCCACGCCATCCGGGCCTAGTTCGCGCGCCAACGCCTGGCTGCCGACAAACGAGATATTCCAGAACATCGGTTGTGCGCCTTGTGCCTTCATTGCCTTGATGAAGGCGGCGCACGATGTGTAGGCGGATATCATGATGACGGCCTGCGCATCGCTTTTCTTGATCTTGTTGACTGCATCTGCGACATCGACGCTGTTGCGTTCCACCGTGCCCTCGCCGATGATTTCAAGATTGCGCTTCTTGAGTGCGCGCATGACACCGTCCAGCCCAGTCTTGCCATAGGCATCATTCTGGTAGAACACCGCGATGCGTTTCACCGACAGCGTCGTCAGATGTTCGACGATTTTTTCGGTTTCTTCGAAATAGCTGGCACGGATATGGAAGATGTTGCGATTGAATGGTTCGCGCAACGACTGTGCGCCGGTGAATGGAGCGAAGAACGGAATTTGCGCCTGCGAAACGGCAGCCATCGATGCATTGGAAGTCGGCGTACCGATGTAGCCGAATAATGCAAACACGCGATCCTGTTCGATCAACTGTTTTGTATTGGCAGCGGCGCGTTCGGCCTCATAGCCGTCGTCCAGCGTCTTGAGGACGATCTTCCTGCCGTGGATGCCGCCTTCCGCATTGACGTGATCGAAGTAGGCTTGCGCACCGTCGCGCATGTCTTCCCCCAGCTCCTTTGCGGCGCCGCTCAGTGCGGCCGACTGGCCGAGGGTAATGGTGGTCGGGGTAATGCCGGTTTCGGCACGACAGATCAGGCTGATACAAACAAGAGATACAAGTGCGATTGCTTGACGGACATGCATACAAGTACCCTTCATTCACCGGCGGTTGGCAGAACGTGCCGCCAAGCGGAAAGGCATGGCAGCAGTCGAATCGAATGGAAGCGTTGCTACGCAGAAATTAAACTACTGGGTTACCGAATGCAATTGAATTTTTATTACAGATACATGAAATACCGTGCCATGCTTATGTTTGGTTGGCCTCAGCCATATCAAATTAATCACATAGCCGTTATTTTAGGTAGAGAAATTGCCTCTGCTAACGAACTTGTCACTTCTGTATCGCTTGTTGCGTTGAGATGTAGGATTTGGGGCAATTTCCGGTGTTCCCAAGCAGTCTGCCAGAATGAGGTCCGCTGCGACATTGCTACGATAACCAGTCGGTTTTGTATTAATGCAGCACATGAATATGGGATTGCATGCACTCATACCGAGCTGATAAGCGGTGATTCGCGCATGCCCTTGTTGAAAAGACACCATAGTCAGTTGACGATCGAAATTTGAGTATGGAATCGGTGGTTCCGGAAGGAAGCACCACGCCCGTACCGGCTGACATGGAAAGAATGACTATCCTCGAAGGTGGATTGAGTGGGGTTTCCGACCGGATCGTCAAACTGATGAACGATGTGAAGAGCAGAAAGAAATAAGGCTGTTGCCGGTTCCTGCCGCTTCTTGCGGTTACTCCTTCTTCGGGGGCTGACGTCTATATGCCAGAGCGGACGTTAGTTTTCCCAATTGCCGGTATAACTTGCCGAACGAGCTATTCCACATCCTGATTGCGCGATATTGTGTGACGACGGTAGCGACGTCGCCGCGCGCGATCGGTCCGGTCAGTGCCTGTTCAGGCCCGGATTGCAAAACGTTCTCGGTCGTTTCCCGAACCAGTGACGCCATCATCCTGAGCGCGACATCCTGCGGTATGCCGGCCTTGCCATAGGTTTGCACGGCGGTATCGAGCAGGGTCACCAGATAGTTGGATGCGAATACGGCTGCGGCGTGGTACAGAATCTTCCGCTCACGGTCGATCGGCACGAACTGCGCGCCTATGGCATTGAAGAGTTGATGCAGTTCATCAATGGCGCGTGCGTCGCCTTCCACCCCGCAGTACGTGCCTGCAAAATCCTGAACGACTTTTTCCGGCAACGCAAAACTTCGGATGGGGTGAATACTGGCAATGCCCGCGCCGCGTGCCTGCGCGGGCTGCAGAACGGATGACGATAGTGCACCGCTGCAATGGAACACGACACTGTTTGCAGATACGCAGTTGGTTTGCATCAGCGCCGCGCAGCATGCGGGAATGCGATCGTCGGGTGCCGCGATCAGGATGATATCGGCGGGGCGTAGATCGGCGTAGTTGCCGGCCACGCGCCCGGCGCCGATGAAGGCAACGGCACGCGCGCCGCTTTCAACCGAGGTATTCAGAATATCGCCGATTACAACGGTTTCGTTCTCCGCCCACAATCGCGCCAGCGTCCGGCCTGTCTTGCCGCAGCCGATGATGGAAAGTGTTTTGGGCGGGGTCATGCGGGTTGATGGTTCGTGGGTCAGTTACCGGCTTTTTCCAGCGCTTCCTGCTGCTCCAGCCATTCCGCTTCCAGTTGCGTGACTTCCTTTGTGTAAAAGCTTTGGTCGGCCAGCAACTGCTTCAATTCTTTTTTCTTGGCGGCATCGTATATCAACGGGTCGGCAAGAGCAGCCTCTACGACGGCTTTTTGGGCATTGCGCTTGGCGATCTGCTCTTCCAGTTTTTTGATTTTGAGTTCAATCGGTTTTCTGTGTGCAGCCAGTTTTTGGCGATCTTCCGCTTCCTGTTTTTTCTGCTCACGTTTATCTACTGCCGACGCTGCTGGTGCAGCGGGTGCAATTACGCTGGCGGATTTTTCCTTGACGGCTGGCAGTGCTGCATTGCCGGCGGCGGCGTTTTTGGTCGCAAGTTTGGTTTTGAACAGCCAGTCCCTGTAGTCGTCGAGATCGCCATCGAATGGCTGCAATTTGCCGTCGGCGACGATGATGAATTGGTCGGTGGTGGCGCGCAGCAGATGGCGATCATGCGAGACGACGACCAGCGTGCCTTCGAATTGCGCCAGCGCCATCGTCAGTGCTTCGCGCGTTTCCAGATCCAGATGGTTGGTCGGCTCATCGAGCAGCAACAGGTTGGGGCGTTGCCACACGATCAATGCCAGTGCGAGCCGCGCTTTCTCGCCGCCGGAGAAGGGGGCGATCTTGCTGGTGACCATGGCGCCGTTGAAGTTGAAGCTGCCGAGGAAGTTGCGCAGTTCCTGCTCGCGCACGGTCGGCGCGATATGTGCCAGATGCCACAGCGGCGATTCTTCATGGCGCAGCATTTCAACCTGATGCTGGGCGAAATAGCCGATTGCCAGGCCTTTGCCGAATTCCGACATCGCCGCTCAGTGGCTGCCAGTTCGCCGGCGATGGTTTTGATCAGTGTTGATTTGCCTGCGCCATTGACGCCCAGCAGGCCGATGCGCTGGCCGATCTGCAACGAGAAATTGATGTTGGAAACAATCTTCTTTTCCGTGATCGAATAACCGTTTCGTTTTCGATGCGGTAACCGGCGTCGACGTTTTCCATGACCAGCAATGGATTCGGGGCGCGCAGCCGGTTCGCGGAATTCAAATGAGAATTCAGCAGCAGCACGCAAGGGCGCGAGCTCTTCCATTTTCGCCAGCGCCTTCATCCGGCTTTGAGCCTGACGCGCCTTGCTGGCTTGCGCCTTGAAGCGGTTGATGAAGGATTCCAGATGCGCGCGTTGGCGTGTCTGCTTTTCCAGCGCGCTTTGCGCCAGGATCATCTGGGCCGCACGCTGACGTTCGAAGCCGGAGTAATTGCCGGAATAGCGTTTCAGCTTGCGTTCATCGATATGCACGATCACGTTGACCACGCCATCGAGGAAATCGCGATCATGCGAGATGACGAGCAAGCGTGCCGGGATAGCGTTTGAGCCAGTCTTCCAGCCAGATGATGGCGTCCAGATCCAGATGGTTGGTCGGTTCATCGAGCAGCAGCAGATCGGATGGGCACATCAGCGCCTGCGCCAGATTCAGGCGCATGCGCCAGCCGCCGGAGAAACTGGCCACCGGTTGCTCCATCTGCGTCCATCGTGAAGCCGAGGCCGAGCAGCAATTGTTCGCCGCGCGAGCGCACGGTGTAGGCATCGGCGTCGGCCAGCGCGCTGTACAGCTCGCCAATCAGTGATGCCGTTGTCGGCTGTGTCCGGTTCGCTTTCGAGGAAGCGCGAGTTCTGCTTCCAGGCGGCGCAGGGTGACGTCGCCGTCGATCGCGTAATCGATGGCCGAGCGTTCCAGCGGCGGTGTTTCTTGCGCGACGTAGGCGACGCGCCATTTGGCTGGAAAATCGATGGTCGCCCAGATCGGCATGCAGCTCGCCGCGCAGCAATCCGAACAGGCTGGATTTGCCCGCGCCATTGGCACCGATCAGGCCGATCTTGTCGCCGGGATTGAGCGTGACATCGACTTTGTCGAGAAGCGGCTTGATGCCGCGCATGAGGGAAACTTGCTGAAAACGGATCATGTGGTTTGTAGGCGGATGACGATTGCTGGTCTCATCCGCGTGCTTCTTCAGTGATATTCAAAATGGCCGTCGGGAAGATTCCCGTTGGTCGTAAATGCGCTTGCCATTATTGGGCTCAAGCGCCATGGCATGCGGCATCGATGCAGTTGACGGAACGCGACGCGGAACCAGCGTCATGCCCGTCGTGCCGATTGCTAGCGGAGCTGATCGGCGGTAATCAGAAACACCATGTCGTCGCCTGCGCTGGTGGTCAGCCATGTCAGATTCAGATCGGGAAATGCGGCTTCCGCATGGGCGCGTTCGTTGCCGATTTCCACCATCAGCAGGCCATGCGGCGTGAGACGCTTGCCGGCGCCTTCGATGATCTTGCGTACCAGATCCATGCCGTCCTTGCCACCAGCCAGTGCGATCTGCGGTTCGCGCAGATATTCCGGCGGAAGCTTGTCCATCGATGCCGCATTCACATACGGCGGATTGGTGATGATCAGGTCGTACTTGTTTTCCGGCACGTTGGCGTACAGGTCGGATTCGATCAGCGTGATGCGATCGTTCAGTTCGTACTCATCGACATTGCGCTGCGCAACCGCCAGCGCATCCTGAGAAATATCGACTGCATCGACTTGCGCGTTGGGGAAGGCATCGGCCAGCATGATCGGCAGGCAGCCGGAGCCGGTGCACAGTTCGAGAATGTTGGTGACCTTGTCGGGATTGTTGACCCACGGCGAGAACTGTTCCGGAATCAGCTCGGCAATGAAGGATCGCGGCACGATCACGCGCTCGATCGACGTAGAAGCGATAACCGCCGAGCCAGCCTTCGTTGGTGATATAGGCGGCAGGCAGGCGGTCGGTGGCGCGTTGCTCGATCACGTGCAGGACGGCATCGACTTCATGCTGCAGCAGGCGGGCATCGAAGAAAGGATCGAGCTTGTCCAGCGGCAGTTTCAGCGTGTGCAGAATCAGGTAGGCTGCTTCGTCCAGCGCGTTGGTACTGCCGTGGCCGAAGAACAGCTGGGCAGTATTGAAGCGCGTGACGGCATGGCGCAGCAGGTCGCGGATGGTGGAGAATTCGTTGGGCTTGATAGGCATGATGTCGATGGAACGAAGTTGAATAAAGTGCCTGATAAGCGTGCAGCAGGTGGAAAATTGCAGCGGAACTGCCTGATTGCGCCTTCACGATCCGCCATGAATTGCATGAGCGGATCGTGTCGGTCATCACAGCAGCAGGTTTTCCATCGTGCGGCGGTAAATGTTTTTCAGTGGATCGATGAAACGGACTTCGATGTGTTCATCGATCTTGTGGATGCTGCCGTTCGGCGGACCGAACTCGACGACCTGCGGGCAGATTTGCGCAATGAAGCGGCCATCCGATGTGCCGCCGGTAGTCGAGAGTTCTGTCGTCACGCCGGTTTCGCTCTTGATCGCCGCTGCCATCGCATCGCTCAGGGTGCCTTTTGCGGTCAGGAACGGATAGCCGCTGATCGGCCACTTCAGATCGTATTCGAGGCCGTGCTTGTCAAGGATTGCATGCACGCGTTTCTGCAAACCTTCGACGGTGCTGGCGGTGCAGAAGCGGAAATTGAAGTCGATCACGACATCGCCCGGGATCACGTTCGATGCACCGGTGCCGCCGTGGATGTTCGAAATCTGCCATGAAGTCGGCAGATAATATTCGTTGCCGTCATCCCATTTTTCTGCGACCAGTTCAGCCAGTGCCGGCGCGCATGATGGATCGGATTGCGCGCCAGTTGCGGATACGCGATATGGCCCTGGATGCCCTTGACGATGAGTTTGCCGGACATGCGTGCCGCGACGGCCGTTCTTGATCATGTCGCCCAGTACGTCTGGTCGAAGTCGGTTCGCCGACGATGCAATAGTCGAGCTGTTCGCCGCGCGCCTTCAACGCATTGCAGACGATGACGGTGCCGTCGGTTGCAGGGCCTTCTTCGTCGCTGGTGATGAGGAAGCCGATCGAGCCTTTGTGATCCGGATGCGCATTGACGAATTCTTCCGCCGCCACGACCATCGCCGCGATCGATGTCTTCATGTCGGCCGCACCGCGACCGTACAGTTTGCCGTCGCGTTGCGTCGGCTCGAAAGGCGGCGACTGCCATTGATCGAGCGGGCCGGTCGGCACCACATCGGTATGGCCGGCAAACACCAGCAATGGCTGCGTGCTTCCCTTGCGTGCCCAAAGATTGGTGACGCCGCCGGACGAGATCGTTTCGCAGGTGAAGCCGAGTGGCGCCAGCAGATCGATCAGGCGCGACTGGCACCCGTTGTCCTGCGGTGTGACGGAGGAGAGGGCGATCAGTTCTTCGGTCAGTGCGAGCGTTTTGCTCATAAATTATTTCGGAAAAATTTGTTGATAGGCATCGGCGGAAAAACCGACTGTTGTCTTGCCGCCGATCGAGAGTACGGGACGTTTGACGACGGAAGGCGATTCCAGCATCAGTGCGATTGCGCCGGCGTCATCGCCGGCGGCGGCTTTCTGTGCGTCGGTCAGGTTGCGCCAGGTGGTGCCTTTGCGGTTGACCAGAACATCGCGCGGCACGTCGCGCAGCCAGCCGGCAATCAGTTCGCGCGTGATGCCGTTCTTCTTGAAATCGTGGAAGGTGTAGTCGGTGCCGTTGGTATCCAGCCAGGTGCGCGCTTTTTTAACGGTGTCGCAATTCGGGATGCCATATAAAACAGTTTTCATACAACAGACGAATCCGGATTTTCAGGATTGTTGAGTGTAGGAAAAATTTCAACGTATTTCATATATCGCATTTCTAGCCAACCTAAGGCTGTATCAAAATCGATTGTAGGTTTTCCAATAAGAATAGGTGCTATCGGTGTAGCCAAATAGGCTTGGTATATAAATTGATGCATAAAGAAGAATTTTCTTCGTACCGTTTTTGTAATCAAACCTAAAAGTTGATAGTCATCAAAATACAAAAACATCCTGCCATCTTTGATGGGATCCCATAACGCAATACCACTTTCAGCATTAAACCGAATTGGAACTTGTGTTTCATCATCAATTACGTTGAGTACAGCTATGTTAATTTCTTTTTTCTCAAATAATCCTAGAGTGACATTTAACATTATGGTGTCAAACAAAGTGAAGCCGGCAAGCTCTCCTTTTTGTTTTGAATGGGCTATTTCAATTAGTGCACGAACGGGACTGCTCATTATTGTCTTTCTAGCGAATTCAAAATTACATTTTCAATGTGAATTCGGTAAAGCTCGCGCCCTGGTCTTCCTGCGGTTCTTCCACTTCGGCCTTCTTGGCGGAATTGTTCAGCAGCCAGTACAGATTGCTGGCGGAATCCGCATGCGCAAGCGCTTCTTCCTGTGTGACAACGCCATCGTTGATCAGCGTCAGCAGCGCCTGCTCGAAGGTTTGCGAGCCGGGAGACATGCTGTTTTCGATCGCTTCCTTGATCTGCGTGATTTCGCCTTTTTCGATCAGTTCGGAAATGTGCGGCGTGTTCAGCATGACTTCCACCGCGGCGCGGCGTCCGCCGTCGATCGATGCGATCAGGCGCTGGGAAACGACGGCGCGCAGGGTCGATGACAGATCGTTCAGCAGGGACTGGCGTGTTTCGAGCGGGAAGAAATTGATGATACGGTTCAACGCGTGGTAGCTGTTGTTCGCGTGCAGCGTGGCAAGCACCAGGTGGCCGGACTGCGCGTAGGCGAGCGCGGACGACATGGTTTCCTTGTCGCGGATTTCGCCGATCATGATGCAGTCCGGCGCCTGGCGCAACGCGTTCTTCAATGCGATCTGCAGGTTCTTGGCGTCGTTGCCGATTTCGCGCTGGTTGACGATGGAATTCTTGTTGCGGAACAGGAATTCGATCGGGTCTTCGAGCGTCAGGATGTGGCCGGCACGCTGGATATTGCGGTGATCGAGCATGGAGGCGATCGTCGTCGATTTGCCGGAGCCGGTGGAGCCGACCACCAGCATCAGGCCGCGTTTTTCCATGACGAGGCTGGCAAGAACGGACGGCAGGTTCAGGCTGTCGAGTGCCGGGATCTCGACGGGAATGTAGCGGAATACGGCTGCAATGGTGCCGCGCTGCCGGAATGCCGACAGGCGGAAGCTGCCGATGCCGGGCACCGGGATGCCGATGTTGAGTTCGTTGTCGCGCTCGAGCTCTTCCAGTTTGCTCCGGCGAAACGACCTCCGCCAGCAGCGACATGATGAAGTTGCTGGTCCAGCTTCTGCTGATTGACCGGGATCAGATGGCCGTTGATCTTGATCAGGATCGGCGAATTGACTGCGATAGAACAAGTCGGACGCTGCTTTTTCCTTCATCAGGCGGAATAACCGATCCATTGCCATGGCTGTCCCAGTTCAGGTTGGTGCGATGAGAACTGCACTATGCGCGCGATGCTTGAAAGCCGTTGTCGTCGGGTCAGTCGCGCAGCAGTTCGTTGATGCTGGTCTTGGCGCGGGTTTGCGCGTCGACGCGCTTGACGATCACCGCGCAGTACAGGCTGTACTTGCCGTCGGCGCGACGGCAGGTTGCCGGACACGACGACCGAGCCGGCCGGCACGCGGCCGTAGCTGACTTCGCCGGTGGCGCGGTCGTAGATCTTGGTGCTCTGGCCGATGAACACGCCCATCGAGATCACCGAGTTCTCCTCGACGATCACGCCTTCGACGACCTCCGAGCGCGCGCCGATGAAGCAGTTGTCTTCGATGATGGTCGGGTTGGCCTGCAGCGGCTCGAGCACGCCGCCGATGCCGACGCCGCCCGACAGGTGCACGTTCTTGCCGATCTGCGCGCACGAGCCGACGGTGGCCCAGGTGTCGACCATCGTGCCTTCGTCGACGTAGGCGCCGATGTTGACGTAGCGACGGCATCAGGACGACGTTCTTGGCGATGAAGCTGCCGCGCCGCGCCACCGCCGGCGGCACCACGCGCACGCCGCCCTTGGCGAAATCTTCGGCGCGTGTAGTTGGCGAACTTGGTCGGCACCTTGTCGTAGAACTGCAGGTGCGCCGGCCGGCATCGCAGCGTTGTCGTCCAGGCGGAACGACAGCAGCACCGCCTTCTTGATCCACTGGTTGACGATCCACGCGCCGCTGTCTTTTTGCGCGACGCGCAGCGTGCCGCTGATTCAGGTTGGCGATCACGTGCTCGACGGCATCGCGCACTTCGGCCGGTGCGTTTTCAGGCGAGAAGTCGGCGCGGTCTTCCCACGCCTGGTCGATGATGTGTTGCGAGTTGTTGGGTCATGTCTTTGCTTGAGTGAAGTAAATGAATGAAATGGTTGAATCGTGATTTTGGGACGGTATCAGGCGCCGGTCAGTTTCTTGCAGAATGCGACGATGCGTTGCGCGGCTTCGAGGCATTCGTCGACTTCGGCGACCAGCGCCATGCGGATGCGGTCCGCGGCCGGGATTGATGCCGTGCGCTTCGCGCGCCAGATAGCTGCCGGGCAGCACCGTCACATTATATTGAGCGAACAGGCGCTGCGCGAACTCGATGTCGCCGACATCGCCGATCTTGTCGACGCGCGGCCCACAGGTAGAAGCCGGCGTCCGGCAGCGCACATCCAGCACCTCCTGCAGCAGCGGCGTGACCTGGCTGAACTTGGCGATGTATTTGGCGCGGTTCTCGATCACGTGCTGCTTCGTCGTTCCAGGCCGCGATGCTGGCCGCCTGCACCGCCGGGCTCATCGCGCTGCCGTGGTAGGTGCGGTACAGCAGGAATTTCTTGATGATCTCCGCGTCGCCGGCGACGAAGCCCGAGCGCATGCCCGGCACGTTGGAGCGCTTGGACAGGCTGGAGAACACGATCAGGCGCGGATAATCGGTGCGGCCGAGCTGGTGTGCCGCTTCCAGCGCGCCGAGCGGCGCTTCCGCCTTGAAGTAGATCTCGGAGTAGCACTCGTCGCGGCAATCACGAAACCGTAGCGGTCCGACAACTCGAACAGTTCGCGCCATTCGTCCAGCGGCAGCACGGCGCCGGTCGGGTTGCCCGGCGAGCAGACGTAGACCAGTTGCATGCGTGACCACACTTCATGCGTGCACGCTGGCAAAGTCGGGAGCGAAGTTGCGGGCCGGATCGCAATTGACAAAGTAGGGCTGCGCGCCGGCCAGCAGGCCGCGCCTTCGTAGATCTGATAGAACGGATTCGGGCACATCACGAGTGGCTGCTGTCGCGTCGGGTCGACCACCGTCTGCGCCAGCGCGAACAGCGCCTCGCGCGAGCCGTTGACCGGCAGGACCTGCGTTGCCGGATTCAGTCGGCAAACCGTAGCGGCGTTCCAGCCAGTCGGCGATCGCGGCGCGCAAGGCATCCGCGCCGGCTGTCGTCGGATAACTGGCCAGCCCATCCAGATTGTCGGCCAGCGCCTGCTTGATGAATGCCGGCGTCGGATGCTGGGGTTCGCCGATGCCGAGGCTGATCGGGCGATATGCGGGATTCGGCGTGACGTCGGCAAACAGTTGCCGCAGTTTTTCAAACGGATACGGTTGCAGCTGATTCAGGAGTGGATTCACGGCAGGCAGGAAGAAGTTTGTTAAATGCGAGGTTCAAAGTGGCAACATTATACCGTCCCGCGGCAGTCAGGCTGCCGCATGCTGAACTGCATGCCCCAAATGCTTGGAATCGTTGTTTCAAATGCTATGATTAGACCCTTTTGCGGGCTACGTCGCCGCATCAACCGAATTGTTTTTGTTGCATATACTAGGGAACGGTCGATAACGTGCGTCTAACTTCCATCAAGCTATCGGGATTCAAGTCGTTCGTCGATCCAACCAATTTCCAGGTGCCCGGCCAACTGGTCGGCGTCGTCGGCCCCAACGGTTGCGGCAAGTCCAACATCATCGATGCGGTGCGCTGGGTGCTCGGCGAATCGCAAGGCGTCCGAGCTGCGCGGCGAGTCGATGCAGGACGTGATTTTCAACGGCACGACCAATCGCAAGCCGGCGGGCCGCTCAGCGGTCGAACTGGTATTCGACAACGGCGACGGCAAGGCCGGCGGCCAATGGGGCCAGTACGCCGAGATCGCGGTCAAGCGCGTGCTGACGCGCGACGGCACCTCGACGCTACTACATCAACAACCAGCCGGTGCGCCGCCGCGACATTCAGGACATCTTCCTCGGCACCGGCCTCGGCCCGCGCGCCTACGCGATCATCGGCCAGGGCATGATCTCGCGCATCATCGAAGCCCGTCCCGAAGAACTGCGCATCTTCCTGGAAGAAGCGGCCGGCGTCTCGAAGTACAAGGAACGCCGCCGCGAAACCGAAAACCGCCTGCAAGACACGCGCGAAAACCTGATGCGCGTCGAAGACATCCTGCGCGAACTCAATACCAATCTGGAAAAGCTGCAAGGCCAGGCAGCCGTCGCGCAAAAATTCCACGAGCTGCAAGCCGATCAAGACGAGAAGCAAAAACTGCTATGGCTGTTGCGCAAGAACGAAGCCAAAACCGAGCAGGACAAACACTTCCGCGATATCGAACGTGCGCAGATCGACCTGGAAGAACAAACCGCCAAGTTGCGTCACGTCGAAACCGAACTCGAGCACATGCGTCAGTCGCATTACGCTGCCGGCGACCGCATGCATCAGGCGCAAGGTCATCTGTATCAAACCAATTCAGAAATCGGCAGTCTGGAAGCGCAGATCAAGTTCGTCATCGAATCGCGCAGCCGCCTGCAATCGCAACTCAATTCGCTGACCGCGCAACGCGATCAATGGCAACGCCAAGGCACGCAATATCAGGACGATCTGGTCGAAGCCGAGATGCATCTGGAAGAGCAGGCGATGCGCGTTGAACAGGCGCAGGAAAATGCGCAACGCGAAAACGATCGTCTGCCGGCACTGGAACAGGCATGGCGCGAAGCGCAACTGAAAACCACCGAATCGCGCGGCAAGATCATGCAGGCGCAGCAGCAGATCGAGCTGGAATCGGCGCATCAGCGCAACGCATCCAACATTCTGTCCGGCCTGACCGTGCGTCGCGAACGTCTGCAGCAGGAAAAGCAGGGCTTGAATCTGCCCGATACCACGCATCTGTCCAACCTGAAGATGCAGCTGGAAGAAAAACAGGCAACGCTGGAAGAATCGACTGCGCAACTCGAAGAAGCACAGGAACAACTGCCGCGGCTGGAAGAAGAACGCCGCACCGCGCAGCAGCAAGTCAATACCGAAACCGCCAACAATGCGCAACTCGAAGCGCGCCTCGCTGCATTGAAGCAGTTGCAGGAAAACGTGCAGACGCAAGGCAAGGTTCAGCCGTGGTTGCAGAAACACGAGCTCGGCGAACTGCCGCGCCTGTGGCAAAAGCTGCACATCGACCAGGGCTGGGAAACCGCGCTGGAATCCGTGCTGCGCGAACGTACATCGGCGCTGGAAATGTCCAACCTCGATTGGGCCAAGGCCTTCTTCAACGATGCGCCACCGGCCAAGCTCGCGCTGTTCACGCCGAACGCCACGGCGTCCGAAACGGCCGATGCTCCGGCCGGCCTCAAGCCATTCCTGAATCTGCTGCAACTGAACGACCCCGGCTTGCGCGCATTGATGCAGGACTGGCTGCACAATATTTTTGTTGCAGATGACACCGCCGCCGCTTTCGTCGATCGCAACAAGTTGCCGAATGGTGGCTTATTTCGTCACGAAGCAGGGTCATGTGATCGGCAAGTCGAGCGTGCGTTTCTACGCATCCGATTCCGAGCAGGACGGCATGCTGGCGCGCCAGCAGGAAATCGAAAACATCACCAAGCAATTGCGTGCGCAGCACATGCTGGCCGACGAAGCCAAATCGCGTTCGGTGCGTTCCGAAGCGGCATTGACGCAAGCGACGCAGCGCCTGCAGGAAATCCGTCAGCGCGTGAATACGTTGACGCAAGCGGTGCACGGTTTGCAGATCGACGTGATGAAATTGTCCGAAGTGCAGGAGCGCTTCAATCAACGCAGCACGCAGATCGCCACCGATCTCGAAGAAATTGCCGCGCAGGAAGCCGAGCAGCAACAGGTCAAGGCCGAGTCCGAAGCCAAATTCGAACAACTCGATATCGAACTGGCCGAACTGCAGGAAACGCATGAAGAAGGCCAGACCGATTACCTGACAAAGGAACAGCAGTTGAACGACGCGCGTCAACGCGTACGCGAGCTGGAACGTGCCGCGCAGGAAGCGGAATTCTCCGAGAAGTCGCAACGCAACAAGATCGAGGAACTGAAGCGCAGCATCGCAACCGCGCTGGAACAGGCTGCGCAATTGTTCGCCAACATGCAGCAAGGCAGTCTGGAACTGGAAAGCCTTGACGATCAGGCCGCGCAGGCCGGTTTGCAAACCTTGCTCGATACACGATCCGATCAGGAACGTGCGCTGGCCGATGCACGTCACGAACTCGATCAACTGACACAGCAATTGCGCACGCATGACGAAGCGCGCCTGCAAGCCGAACGCAGCCTGCAACCGCAACGCGATCGCATCACCGAACTGCAACTGAAGGAACAGGCGGCGCGCCTGAATCAGGAACAGTACGCACAGCAACTGGCAGAGGCGCAGGCGGATGAGGCTGCGTTGACGGAGAAGCTGAACGGCGATGTGCGGCCGTCTTACCTGCAGGGTGAAGTGACGCGCCTGACCAATGCGATTGCCGCATTGGGCGCCGTCAATCTGGCTGCGCTCGACGAACTGGCGACTGCATCGGAGCGCAAGAACTTCCTCGATGCACAGAACGCCGATCTGACCGAAGCGATCAACACGCTGCAGGATGCGATCAGCAAGATCGACAAGGAAACGCGTGACCTTCTGCAGGACACGTTCGACAAGGTCAATCATCACTTCGGCGAACTGTTCCCGATCCTGTTCGGCGGCGGTCAGGCCAAGCTGACGATGACCGGCGAAGAAATTCTCGATTCCGGCGTGCAGGTGATGGCGCAACCGCCTGGCAAGAAGAACGCGACGATTCACCTGCTGTCGGGCGGCGAGAAGGCACTGACGGCAACCGCGCTGGTGTTCTCGATGTTCCAGCTGAATCCTGCGCCGTTCTGCCTGCTCGATGAGGTCGACGCGCCGCTGGACGATGCGAATACCGAACGCTTCTGCAACATGGTCAAGCGTATGTCGGCGCACACGCAGTTCCTGTTCATCTCGCATAACAAGATCGCGATGGAAATGGCGCAGCAACTGATCGGCGTCACGATGCAGGAGCAGGGCGTATCGCGTATCGTTGCGGTGGATATGGAATCGGCCGCGAGCTTTGCAGCGGAAGCCCAGATTGCTTGACGGAGGCGTTGTGAACCTGCTCCGTGTTTTTCAATCGAATGAATGCAGCGCGAAAGGTAATCCGTGCGCCGCGGTGAATGAGGCAGATGGAATGCCGGGAATTGCCGGTTCCGGAACAGATATCCAGCGGGATTTTTGATGGTTTTCAGAGGGCGGGCCGGTTGACAGGTCCGTCCGGTAACTCTTACAGTGCATCGGCACGCGCGTTGTTGCAGTATGGAATGCATGCGTTGCTGCTGTTCGGACTCGCGTTTTCCGGATGGTGTTTTCCGGATGAAATACGCGTCGACATTTTGGATTTTTATGAATCAATCCGTTTTCCCCTGTTTTTCTTGCGTGGTGCATGACGCGACCATGTGTTTCTCTTTTCAATTCATCGAAACGGCTGGTGCGGCATGACGGATCTTCAGACCAGCCTGATCGTGATCGGTGGCGTGATCGTTGTCGGGGTCATCAGTTACAACAAGTGGCAGGAACACAAGGCCAAGAAGAGCGTGGAGCGCGCATTTTCGTCTTCGCACGATGATGTGCTGATGGGCGCCGGCGCAACCGGGCAGCCGGTCGACGACGATCGGCACGAACCGCGCTTCTCGCAAGCCGATTACGAAGCCGTGCAACAGGAAGGAACGGCGCAGGATGTGCCTGCCGATGCATCCGCCGATATGTCGGCCGTCGCGTCGTTCGATGCGCCTGCATTGACGGATTTTGCTCCTCCCGTTGAAGAAAGAGAGTTGCCGGTTGATTACCTGATCGATTGCGTGATTCCGCTGGCCCTGTCCACGCAACTGCGCGGTGAAAAAATTCTGACGGCGATTCAGTCTCTGCGTCATGTCGGCGGCAAGCCCGTGCATTTTGCCGGTCAGCATATCGATGGCGGCTGGGAGGCAATTACCCATGGCGGCATCTACAAGGCGTTGACAGCCGGCGTGCAACTGGCCGGCCGCAGCAGTGCACTGAACGAGCTCGAATATTCGGAGTTCGTCCAGCGCCTGCGACAGATATCGGACGATCTGGATGCGGACCCGGATGTGCCGGACATGGCCGAAGTAATGGTGAATGCGCGCTCGCTGCATCATTTCGTGACCGAATACGATGCCAAGCTCAGTGTGAACGTGCAATCAAACGGCGCACCGTGGTCCGTGACAACGTTGCTCGCGGCACTGGAGCGTCAGGGTTTCGATGTGCGGCCCGAGGGGCGTCTGGTGATGCCGGATGGCGATGGCGGCGTGCTGTTCTCGCTGTCGACCAATGTAACCCTGGCGGAAGAAATCACCAACCGCCTGACGCTGCTGCTCGACGTGCCGGTTGTCTCGCCTGCACGGGACGGTTTTGGCGCGATGGTTGCCTGCGCACGTTCGCTGGCAACGCGGCTTGACGGTACGGTCGTCGACGATGGCGGCCAGCCTTTGTCCGAAGCAGCGTTGAATGAAATCGCCGGCCAGCTCGAATCGTTCTATGCCGACATGGAAGCGGCGGATATTCCTGCAGGTTCCACCCGGGCCCTGCGTTTGTTCAACTGAGATGCAGCCGGATCTGTTTTCTGCCGGATCGCAGACGCCGCCTCCGGATGCCAGCGACCCGCCTGCGCGCGCGGCCTGGTTGCGCGGCGAGTTGAATCGCCATAATCATGCGTATCACGTCCTCGATAACCCGACGATTCCCGACGCAAGATACGACGAGCTGTTCCGCGAGTTGCAGGCGATCGAAACGACCCATCCCGATCTGCTCGTGCATGATTCACCGACGCAGCGCGTCGGTGCGCTGGCGCTGAGCGCCTTTCCACCTGTCAAACATTCGGTTCCGATGCTGTCGCTTGGCAACGGGTTCGCGGAAGAGGACATCGTCAATTTCGATCGCCGCGTCCGTGAAGGCCTGAACAGTTCCGAAGAAATCGCATACGCAAGCGAACTCAAGTTCGACGGCCTCGCGATCAATCTGCGTTACGAAGACGGCATTCTGGTTCAGGCGGCCACACGAGGCGACGGTTTCACCGGTGAGAATGTGACTGCAAACATCCGTACCATGCGCGCGATCCCCCTGCGTTTGCACACGAAGAATCCGCCTGCAGTGCTGGATATTCGCGGCGAAGTTCTGATGTACAAGGAGGATTTGCGGAAGCTGAATGCGCGGCAACGCGATGCGGGCCTGAAGGAATTCGCCAATCCGCGCAATGCGGCGGCAGGCAGCCTGCGCCAGCTCGATTCGCGCATTACCGCACAACGTACGCTGCGCTTTTTTGCCTATGGCATCGGGTCGCTGGAGGGCGCGGAGATGCCGCTTTCCCATTCGGCGCTGCTCGACTGGTACGCCGAACTGGGCATGCCGGTTTGCAACGAACGCGCAGTCGTCAAAGGTGCGCAAGGATTGCTCGATTTCTACAAAGGCATCGGCGACAAGCGCGCCCAACTGCCATATGAAATTGATGGCGTGGTCTACAAGGTCAACCGTCTCGATCAACAGCAGCAGCTCGGCTTCGTTTCGCGCGCGCCGCGCTTTGCGATTGCGCACAAGTTCCCGGCCGAAGAAGCACTGACGGTCGTGCAGGATATCGAAGTGCAGGTCGGCCGTACCGGCGCAATCACGCCGGTTGCGCGTCTGGCGCCGGTGTCCGTCGGCGGCGTGACCGTCACCAATGCGACATTGCACAACGAGGACGAAGTGCGGCGCAAGGATATCCGGATCGGCGACACGGTCATCGTGCGCCGAGCGGGCGACGTGATTCCCGAAGTGCTGTCGCACGTACCCGAATCGCGGCCTGCGGATGCGCGCGAGTTCGTGATGCCGACTGCGTGCCCGGTCTGCGGTTCGCCGATCGTGCGGCTGGCAGACGAAGCGATCGCGCGTTGCACCGGCGGCTGGATCAAATGTCCCGCGCAGCGCAAGGGCGTTGCTGCATTTCGTGTCGCGTCGCGCGATGGACATCGAAGGCCTGGGCGATAAGCTCGTCGACCAACTGGTCGACCGGCATGTCATCACGACCGCTGCCGATTTGTACAAGCTCGGTCTTCGCGCACTGGCCGAACTCGAGCGCATGGCCGACAAGTCCGCGCAGAATGTGCTCGCGGCGCTCGAGAAGACCAAAGCGACGACGCTGGCGCGCTTCATTTATGCGCTTGGCATCCGTCATGTCGGCGAGGCGACGGCAAAGGAACTGGCGCGACATTTTGGCGGTCTGGATGCGTTGCTGCAGGCGATCGGAAGAACAGTTGCTGGAAGTCGCCGATGTCGGCCCGGTGGTTGCGCGAATCGATCGCGAGATTACCTGGCCGAGCCGCATGAATCGCGAAGTGATCGAGCAATTGCGCGCGGCCGGGGTCGCATGGCCGGAAGCATGCGGTGGAACGCAAGCGCAATGCCCTTCGCAGGCAAGACGTTCGTGCTGACCGGCACGCTGCCGACGCTGACGCGCGACGAGGCAGCCGAAGCGATGATCGAAGCGGCCGGCGGCAAGGTTGCCGGCAGCGTGTCGAAGAAAACGAACTATGTCGTCGCCGGCGCGGACGCCGGCAGCAAGCTTGCCAAGGCCGAGGAGCTGGGTGTGACGATACTCGGATGAAACAGCGACTGCTTGCAAACTACTGGATGGCAATGAACCATGAAGAAAATCACAAAAGCAGTGTTTCCGGTGGCCGGACTCGGCAGCCGTTTCCTGCCGGCGACCAAGGCGCAGCCGAAGGAGATGCTGCCGATCGTCGACAAGCCGCTGATCCAGTACGCGGTCGAGGAGGCGGCCGCCGCCGGCATCACCGACATGATCTTCATCACCGGCCGCAACAAGCGCGCGATCGAGGATCATTTCGACAAGGCCTACGAACTCGAAACCGAACTGGAGCTGCCGCAAGGACGGCGCTGCTGGAGCTGGTGCAGCAATGTCATCCCAGGCAGTCAACTGCATCTACATCCGCCAGTCCGAGGCGCTGGGTCTCGGCCATGCGGTGCTGTGCGCGCGGCCGGTGGTCGGCGACGAGCCGTTCGCCGTGCTGCTGGCCGACGACTTCATGGATACGATGCAGGCACGCGCCCGGTGCTGGCGCAGATGGCCGATATTTTCAATCGCGAAGGCAGCAGCATTCTTGCCGTGCAGGACGTGCCGCGCGCGGAAACGCGGCAATACGGCATCGTCAGCGCAACGCCGTATCAGCCGGAGACCTGGAACAGGTCGGATGCGCATCGTCGAAAAACCGCAACCGGAGGCGGCGCCTTCGACGCTGGCGGTGGTCGGCCGCTACATTCTGACCGGCAGGATTTTCGATTATCTGGAAACGATCGGACAGGGCGCGGGCGGCGAAATCCAGCTGACCGACGGTATCGCTGCGCTGATGCGCGACCAGAAAGTGCTCGCATACCGCTACGACGGCCAGCGTTACGATTGCGGTTCCAAACTCGGTTATCTGAAGGCGATGGTGGCGATGGGGCTCAAGCATCCCGAGACGCGCGCCGGTTTCGCCGATTATCTGAAGACGATGAAATGACAGTCAGGGAAATTCTCAGGATGGGCGATCCGCGCCTGCTGCGCGTGGCCGAACCGGTGACGGCATTCGGCACGCCTGAACTGGAAGCATTGATCGCGGATATGTTCGACACGATGCATGCGGCCAACGGTGCCGGCCTGGCCGCGCCGCAGATCGGCGTCAACCTGCGTCTGGTGATTTACGGCTTCAAGCAGAATGCGCGTTATCCCGATGCGCCGCCCGTGCCGGAAACCGTTCTGATCAATCCGACATTGCGGCCGCTGTCGGCGGATCGTGATGAAGCGTGGGAAGGCTGCCTGTCGGTGCCGGGCCTGCGTGGCATGGTGCCGCGTTTCAGCACGTTGCATTACGAAGGATTCGACCAGTTCGGCAATGCGATCAGTCGTGATGCAGACGGTTTCCATGCGCGCGTCGTGCAGCATGAATGCGATCATCTGGACGGGATTCTGTACCCGATGCGGATCGAGGATCTTTCAAAATTCGGCTATACCGATATCCTGTTTCCGGAGTTGGACCCGAACGACGACGATTGATTGTTCGGAAAGAAATTTCCCGGGATCGAGAGCAGCAGCGCCAATGGTTGCCTGAAGAAAGCCTCAGGCGACAAGCTCGATATCGGGAAGATTGGCGAGAACCTGATCGTACGTTTCATAACGCTCAAGTGCTTCAATCACAATCGATAACGGTTCCGCCCAGATTTCAGGAAGATTGCGCTCCTTCGAATCTTTAAGCGAAAAGGCGAGGATCTCTTCAGGAGGTTGAAACTGCGCATTGACGCCCGCTTTGTTTCCTCTCGCATCAATACGATACCAACCAATATCTTTCAGATACACGGCATTCAGCCCGTGAAGACAGTAGGGCGCACCGCTGTCTCCCACCGTTAGTCGTTGATAACAAAGTCCTGCCGGAATACCGTTGGCTCTCAGCAAGGCGGCGAGCAGATGGCTCTTTGCGTAGCAATAGCCTGTCTTGTGCCGCAAGACGTCGGATGCCTTGCAAGTCACGGGGTTGAGTTTGAAGTCGACGCTATGACGAATTTCATCCCTGACAAACTCGAAACATGCACGTACGCGCTCTCGTTCCGAGTCGGCATGGGCAGTCAGTTTGCGGGCAACAGTCTGAATTTCCGGATTGTCGAAGTCGATGTACTTGCTGGAAACGAGATAGCGATTCATGGGCAATGCCTGCTTGTTGTAAGTCGTAAAACGTTTCCTGACTGGGGATGTGCGTGCTTAAAACGTCTCGTCTTCGCGCAGATATCGCCATTGCCCGACAGGAAGGTCGCCGAGTTTGACATTGCCAATGCGCACACGCTTGAGCCCCAGCACTTTCAATCCGACGATATCGCACATGCGGCGGATCTGGCGTTTTTTTCCTTCGCGCAAAATGAAGCTCAACTGATCTTCGTTCTGCCATTTCACCTTGGCCGGCAACAGTTTTTTGCCATCCAGCACAGGCCCTGATTCAGGCGTTTCAGCTCGGCCTCCGGCAATTGTCCCGGCTTCGTGTACTGCACGCGAACCAGATATTCTTTTTCGACCGTTGTGGTCTTCGCCGATCAGGTGCTTGGCGATGCGGCCGTCTTGCGTCAGCACCAGCAATCCAACCGAATCGATGTCGAGCCGGCCCGCCGGGACCAGGCTGCGCAATTGCGTCGGATGGAATTGCGTGGGTGATTCGTCTTCGTTCCAGCGGCTTGCGGCATTGACCAGTGCAACGGCCGGCTTGTAGCCGTCTTCCGCTTGGCCGCTGACATAGCCCATCGGCTTGTTGATGAGGATCGTGACGCGCTTCGACTGTTCGGCGGCGGCTTGCCGTTCGACGGTGACACGCTGCGTCGGCAGGATCTTGGTGCCGAGTTCGGAGACGACCTTGCCGTCGACGCGCACCCAGCCGCGCGCGATCCATTCATCGGCTTCACGGCGCGAGCACAGGCCGAGTTCGGACATGCGTTTGGAAAGGCGGAGAGGTTCGGTCATGGCAGGTTTGAAAGAGTAAATGTGCGCAACATGTGTTGCGATGCACGGACAGGTCGTTAAATGCGCAGCGCGTCGAGCAGGTCGCTTTCCAGCTGGATCTGGCTGCGCGGGTTGTTCAGTACAGGGCCGTCGACCAGAAAAACGTCTTCGACCCGTTCGCCCAGCGTCATGACCTTGGCCGTATGCAGATTGACCTTGTATTTGGCGAGCACGCTGGCGATCGAATACAGCAGGCCGTTGCGGTCGTTGGCGGAAACGCTCAGCAGATAATACTGGCCGCGTTCGTCCGGGCGCAGATCGACGGTCGGCGTTGCGGGAAAGTTGCGCGACAGGCGCGACAGGCGACCCTTGCTTGGCGACGGCAGGTCAACCTGCTTCGTCAGCATTTCGGTCAGTTCGTGTTCGATCAGGCTGATCAGGTCGCGATAATTGTCGGCGAATGCGGGTTCCGTGATCAGGAAAGTATCGAGTGCGTAGCCGTGCTTGGTCGTGTGAATCTTGGCATCGAGGATGCTGAAATTCTTGCGGTCGAAATAGCTGCAGATGCGGGCGAACAGGTCGGACTTGTCCTTGACATAGACGGCGACCTGCAACCCTTCGCCGATCGGCGCCAGCCGGCATTTGACGACCGGCAGCGGACTGTCGATCTTGTCGTGCAGCGCGCGTGTCTGCCACGCGATATCGGCGGCATCATGCCGCAGGAAATAGACGACGTCGAGTTGTGCCCACAGCTTTTCATGCACGTTATCGGGCAGGCCGAACAAGCGCAGGTTCTTCAATGCTTCTTCCTGCCGGTTCTTCAGTTCGCGTTCGGCGGATGGCGCCTCGCCGCCGAAGACGCGCAAGGTCATGTTGTAGAGGTCTTCCAGCAGCTTGCCTTTCCAGGCATTCCAGACCTTCGGGCTGGTGCCGCGAATGTCGGCCACGGTCAGCAGGTACAGCGCGGTCAGATGGCGCTCGTCCTTGACGACCCGCGGCGAAATTGCGCGATCACGTCGGGATCGGACAGATCCTGTTTTTGCGCGACTTGCGACATCGTCAGGTGATGCTCGACCAGGAAAACCACCAGTTCGGTTTGCTCTTCCGTCAGCGCGTGATCCACGCAGAAATCGACGCGCGTCCTGCATGCCCAGTTGCGAATGATCGCCGCCGCGGCCCTTGGCGATGTCGTGGAACAGCGCGGCGATGTAGAGCAGCCACGGCTGCGCTGAAGTTGGCCATCAAGCTGGCTGCAGAACGGATATTCGTGCGCATGCTCGCTCAGCGTGAAGCGGCGCACGTTGCGCACCACCATCAGGATGTGCTGGTCGACGGTATAGACGTGGAACAGGTCGTGCTGCATCTGGCCGACGATGCGGCGGAAGTTCGGCAGGTAGCGGCCCAGAATGCTAGTCTGGTTCATGCGCCGCAGCGCGTGCGTGATGCCTTGCGGTGCCTGCAGGATGTGCAGGAACAGCGCGCGGTTGGCCGGATCGCGGCGGAATGTGTCGTCGATATCGAAGCGCGCGTGCCACAGCGCGCGCAGCGTGCGCGCCGTCATGCCTTTCAATTCGGGATGCTGCGGCAGCAGCAGAAACACTTCGAGCATTGCCGATGGCGTGACGTCGAACGTATCGTCGCTGGCGATATCGATGAAGCCGTTGACTTCGTTGAAGCGCTCGTTGATCGGCGACCGGCGATGTCATCTGCGGGAACAGCTGCGCCTCGATGTTCTGCAGCAGGATGGTATTGAGCTGGGTCACGGCCTTGGCCGCCCGGTAATAGCGCTGCATCAGGTATTCGCTGGCGCGGCGCGTTGCAGAATGTCTTGAAGCCGATGCGATTCCGCGATCGCGGTCTGCACGTCGAACACCAGCCGGTCTTCGCGGCGATTGGCGACGATGTGCAGGCGGATGCGCACATCCTTTCAGCGCGCGTTCGTTCTGCTGTCAACTGGCGCGCTTCAGTCTGCCGTGATCAGGCCGCGCTCGGCCAGCTTGGCCCACGAATCGCCGAGGCCGGCCGCCTTGGCCACCCACAGAATGACTTGCAGGTCGCGCAGACCGCCGGGGCTTTCCTTGCAGTTGGGTTCCAGGCTGTAGGGCGTGTCTTCGTATTTGGCGTGGCGCTGCCGCAGTTCCAGCGTCTTGGCCTGGAAAAAGGCCCGTGGATTCATTGCGGCATCGCAACGCTCCTGCAATAACCGCGAACATGCCCGGCGTTGCCGGTGAGCAGGCGGGCCTCCAGCAGGCTGGTGCGCACGGTGATGTCGGCGTCCGCTTCGGACAGGCATTCGTCGATTGTGCGGATGCTGTGGCCGATTTCCAGCCCGATATCCCAGAACAGTTGAACCAGTTCTTCCAGCGTGGCTTGCAGCGCGGCGTCGGGCGCGTCCGTCAAGCAGGATCAGTACATCGACATCGGAGTGAGGGAACAGCTCGCCGCGGCCGTAACCGCCGACGGCGACCAGCGCCGCGCATGGCGGCAGATCGAATGCCGCGCCAGGCCTTGCGTCAGCGCGGCGTCGACGATTGCGCGTGAGCCGGCGTCAGCAGGCGCTTCCGGCCTGCCATCGGCCATGAAGCCGTCGATGATCGGCTTGTCGTTCGGCTTTGAGTTGTTCCTTCAGCGGCGACTGCAAGAGACGCGCATGGCGTCAGGCGTCGACGGGCTGCGGGCGTCGCGTCAGGCACGATGAAGGCCGGCGGCGCCGGCGTGCCGGCCGATACGCGTCAGCACCTCGTAGCCGGTTTCGGTGACGAGCACGGTGTGCTCCCACTGCGCCGACAGGCTGCGATCCTTGGTGACGATGGTCCAGCCGTCGCCCATTTCGCGGATTTCGCGGCGGCCGGCGTTGATCATCGGCTCGACCGTGAAGATCATGCCGGCTGCGAGCTTTTCCAGCGTGCCGGGGCGGCCGTAATGCAGAACCTGCGGCTCTTCGTGGAAAATCTTGCCGATGCCGTGGCCGCAGAATTCGCGCACCACGCTGTAGCCGTGCTTTTTCCGCATGCTGCTGGATCACGTGGCCGATGTCGCCCAGATGCGCGCCGGGCTTGACCTTCGAAATGCCGAGCCACATGCATTCGTAGGTGACTTCGCACAGGCGCTTGCGCCAGGATCGACGGCTCGCCGACGAAGAACATGCGGCTGGTGTCGCCGTGATAGCCGTCCTTGATGACGGTGACGTCGATGTTGACGATGTCGCCGTTCTTCAGCACCTTGTCGCCGGGGATGCCGTGGCAGACCACGTCGTTGACCGAGGTGCAGATCGATTTCGGATAGGGCGTGTAGCCGGGCGGGCAGTAGTTCAGCGGCGCGGGGATCGTGCCTTGCACGTTCACCATGTATTCGTGGCAGAGGCGGTCCAGCTCGCCGGTGGTGACGCCCGGCCTTGACGAACGGGCGTGATGTAGTCGAGAACTTCGGCAGCCGAGCCGGCCGGCGACGCGCATGCCGGCGATGTCTTCTGCGGATTTGATAGAAATATTGCCCATAGGAAGCTAAAAATTGCTGAACTGACAGCATGTAGAGGAAATGTAAGGAAGAATTATAGACGAGCGAAGGCTTATTCGCCGGTCAAAGCTGGTGCAGGGCTTGAAACGGGCAGGGGTTTTGCGGTAGAATCTCGGGCTTGCCTGGATTGGCTTTCAGGCAAAATTTTTGTAAATCGCGAATCCGCTCGAAAAGGGTGCCCGAATCGATGCCGTAATGATCGGCAGGATCAGGGTGACTGAACGGATTCCAGACCTTAACCCTGGAGATATCATGTCCGTAACTATGCGCGAAATGCTGGAAGCCGGTGTCCATTTCGGTCACCAAACCCGCTTCTGGAACCCAAAGATGGCCCCATTCATTTTCGGCCATCGCAATAAAATCCATATCGTCAACCTGGAAAAAACCCTGGGTATGTACCAGGAGGCGATGAAGTACATCAAACAATTGTCTTCCAATCGCGGCACCATGCTGTTCGTCGGCACCAAGCGCCAGGCGCGTGAAACCATCGCCGCTGAAGCAGCGCGCGCCGGCATGCCTTTCGTCGATCAACGCTGGTTGGGCGGCATGCTCACCAACTTCAAGACGATCAAGACATCGATCAAGCGCCTGAAGGAAATGGAAGCATCGATTGAAGACGGTTCCGTTCAAAAACTCAGCAAAAAAGAAGCGCTGATGTTCGAACGCGAAAAGATCAAGCTGGAAAAATCCATCGGCGGCATCAAGGACATGGGCGGCATTCCTGACGCGATTTTCGTCATCGACGTCGGCTACCACAAAGGCGCGATCACCGAAGCCGCAAAACTGGGCATCCCGGTCATCGGCGTGGTTGATACCAACCACTCGCCGGAAGGCATTACCTACGTCATTCCGGGTAACGACGATTCGTCGAAGGCAATCATGCTGTACGCACGCGGCGTGACCGATGCGATCCTCGAAGGCCGCGCCAACGCGACCAACGATCTGGTCGAGTCGATCAAGAGCGGCGACGACTTCGTTGAGGTCAGCGAGCAGGCTTAAACCCTGTCTCTGATGGTTTGCGCGTCAGAATAAAAGGGGCAACAGCGGTTCGCCCCTTTTTTTCGAGCGTATTTTGAACATATTGGGATTGTGGACGTCAGAACGACGTCCGTTTGTTAGGAGATTGTAATGGCCGTTATTACTGCAGCAATGGTTGGTGAACTGCGCGCGCTTACGGATGCGCCGATGATGGAATGCAAAAAAGCGTTGACGGAAGCCGATGGCGACCCGGTCAAGGCTGAAGAAATTCTGCGCGTCAAACTGGGCAGCAAGGCATCGAAAGCCTCTTCCCGCGTGACCGCCGAAGGCGTGGTCGCAACGTATGTCGTCGGCGGCATCGGCGCACTGGTCGAAGTAAACTGCGAAACCGATTTCGTCACCAAGAATGATGACTTCCTTGCATTCGCCAACGCACTGGCAAAATTGATCGCGGAAAAAAATCCGGCCGACGTGGCTGCCCTGTCGGCGTTGCCGCTGGATGGCAAGACCGTTGAAGAGCAACGCGCTGCCCTGATCGGCCGTATCGGCGAAAACATGTCGATCCGTCGTTTCGCACGTTTCGAAACATCCGGCAAACTGGCATCCTATCTGCACGGTACACGTATCGGCGTGATGGTCGATTTCGACGGTGCGGACGAGCAGGTCGGCAAGGATGTCGCCATGCACATTGCCGCGATGAAGCCGGTTGCCTTGTCTTCGGACAACGTGCCAGCGGACCTGATCGCCAAGGAACGCTCGGTTGCAGAACTGAAGGCTGCGGAATCGGGCAAGCCGGCCGAGATCGTTACCAAGATGGTCGAAGGTTCGGTACAGAAATACCTGAAGGAAGTGTCGTTGCTGAATCAATCGTTCGTCAAGAACGACAAGCAGACTGTCGAACAGATGCTGAAAGAAACGAAGTCCGTAGTGAAATCGTTCACGATGTTCGTGGTTGGTGAAGGCATCGAGAAAAAGCAGGACGACTTTGCAGCCGAAGTGGCAGCGCAGGTAGCAGCAGCAAAACAGGCGTAAGTGAAAAAATCGGGCCGGAAGGCCCGTTTTTTTACATCATCAAGTATGCTTGGTGCGCGCTTTCAGCGCATTAGCGATTAAGATTTCATTTGCGTTGTCACCCTATGGCGACCGAAAATGAAATCGGCAATAACCGAAATAAACGTGCCCCGGCAAGAACCGGACAAGACAAGGAAACCAGCCATGACAAGCCCAGCATACAAACGCGTTCTCCTTAAACTTTCGGGCGAAGCGTTGATGGGAGACGATCCGTACGGCATCAATCGCGCCACCATCGAACGCATGGTGGCGGACGTATCGGAAGTCGCCAAACTGGGCGTGGAAGTGGCGATTGTCATCGGCGGCGGCAACATTTTCCGTGGCGTGGCGCCCGGTGCGCAAGGCATGGACCGCGCAACGGCGGACTACATGGGTATGCTGGCAACGGTGATGAATTCACTGGCATTGGCAGATGCCATGCGCCAGGTCGGCATGACCGCACGTGTGATGTCGGCGATCGGCATCGAGCAAGTCGTCGAGCCGTACGTGCGCCCGAAAGCGCTGCAGTATCTGGAAGAAGGCAAGATCGTCGTCTTCGCTGCCGGTACCGGCAACCCGTTCTTCACGACCGATACCGCAGCGGCATTGCGCGGTGCGGAAATCGGTGCGGAGATCGTGCTGAAGGCAACCAAGGTCGATGGCGTCTACAGCGCCGATCCAAACAAGGATCCGGATGCGACGCTTTATTCGACCATCAGTTTCGATGAAGCAATTTCAAAGCATTTGCAAGTCATGGATGCGACTGCATTCGCGCTCTGCCGCGATCAGAAATTGCCGATCAAGGTGTTCTCGATCACCAAGCCGGGCGCATTGAGGCGTGTTGTCATGGGTGAAAACGAAGGCACGCTGGTTCACGTATAACGTGGTGAATGCCGATCCGGCATTCAACGCAGGAAATTCAATTCAGGTTTAACTCGCTGTAAAGAGGAGAACAGTAATGACTGTTGCAGATGCAAAAAAAACCGCCGAACAAAAAATGCAAAAGTCGATCGAGACTTTGAAAGCGGATCTGGCAAAAGTACGTACCGGCCGCGCGCATATCGGCATTCTCGACCATGTGATGGTCGAATATTACGGTAACCCGACCAACCTGACGCAGGTTGCCAACCTTACCCTGATCGATGCACGCACGATCGGTGTACAGCCGTTTGAAAAGAAAATGGGTGCGGTGATTGAGAAGGCGATTCGCGAAGCCGATCTCGGCCTGAATCCGGCGACGCAAGGCGAGATGATTCGCGTGCCGACGCCGCCGTTGAACGAAGAGCGCCGCAGGGAAATGGTCAAGCTCGTCAAGAGCGAAGCGGAAGACGCGAAGATCGCGATCCGCAATATCCGTCGCGATGCCAACGAATCGTTGAAGAAGCTGCTGAAGGAAAAAGCCTGTTCCGAAGACGACGAACGTCGTGCGCAGGATGAAGTGCAGAAGCTGACCGACAAATTCGTCCTGGAAGTCGACAAGCTGGTTGTCGACAAAGAAAAAGAAGTGCTGACGGTTTGAGTCGGCACCAGGTTCTTTTATCCGCTCGCCATTTTCCGGCCCACCACCCATGACGTCGCCGAGTTCAACCAAGGCCGTTCCGGCTGTTTCCCTGGTGCCGCGCCACATTGCGGTCATCATGGATGGCAATGGCCGCTGGGCGACCAAGCGTTTCATGCCGCGCGTGGCAGGTCACGTCAAGGGCGTGGAAGCCGTGCGGGGCATTGTCGAAGCTTGTGCGGTGCAGGGCGTCGAGTATGTGACGTTCTTTGCCTTCAGTTCCGAAAACTGGCGTCGTCCGGAAGACGAAGTGACGTTATTGATGCGTCTGTTCGTCACGGCACTGGAGCGTGAAGTGTCGAAGATGCACGCCAACGGCATTCGCCTCAAAATCGTCGGCGATCTCAGCCGCTTCGATGACAAATTGCAGAAAATGATTGCCAGCGCCGAACGCAAGACGGCCGCCAATACGCGGTTGACGGTCACGATTTGCGCGAATTACGGCGGACGCTGGGACATCATGCAGGCGGTCGGCAAGATGGTCGCGGCCAATCCGGGCGCTACCGATTTCAGCGAAGAGCAACTGGCGCCATTCCTTTCGCTTGCCTATGCGCCGGAGCCGGATTTGTTCATTCGTACCGGCGGCGAAGAGCGGATTTCCAATTTCCTGCTGTGGCAACTGGCCTATACCGAACTCTATTTCACCGATACCTACTGGCCGGATTTCGACGCGGATGCACTGGCGCTCGCCATCGGCTCCTATCAGCAGCGTGAACGACGTTTCGGCCGTACCAGCGAGCAGTTGGCCGAACAGATGCCGGTGGTCAAATGCTGAAGACACGGATCATCACGGCGCTGGTTTTGCTGGCCGTGCTGCTGCTGGTGCTTTTCTCCGGTTCGTTTGTCGTGTTTGCCGTTTTGACAGGTGTCTTCTTTGCGGTCACGGCATGGGAATGCCTTCGCCTGTTCGGCAGCAAATATCCGCTCATCGGCGCGGCAATCTGGACCGCAGCGTTTGCCTGGCTGATTTTCAGCGGCAGTTTCAATCAAACGATTCTATTGCCCGGCATGTGCGTGGCGATCTGGGCCTTGCGTTTGACGCCTTCGCTGGGAATGGGATTGCCGCCGCTGGGTGGTGTCGGCAATCGTCTGTTGACTGGCATTTATGGCATTGCCGTTCTCGGCGCTTTTCTTTCCCTTCTCGTCCTGTTTGAACATTCCATCCTGTATATGTTTTCGGTGATGTCGATTGTCTGGATTGCCGATATCGGTGCGTACTTCAGCGGCAAGGCTTTCGGCAAACGCAAGCTGGCGCCGTCGATTTCTCCCGGAAAATCGTGGGAAGGTGCAATTGGCGGCGCGATTTTCGTCCTGCTTGCCGGCGCGGTGACGATAGCGGTTCCCGCATTGGGCGACACCTTTACAGCCAGGTTGTATTTCAAATGGGGCTGGGCAGGATTTCTTCTGATTCTGATTCTGATGGCAGCAGCCAGCGTTGTCGGCGATCTGTTTGAATCGCAACTCAAGCGCCGTGCAGGCATGAAGGACAGCAGCAGCCTGTTGCCCGGCCATGGCGGCGCTCTCGATCGTCTTGATGCATTGATTCCGACCCTGCCGCTCGCCGTGCTCGTCGGATACTGGATGTAAGGGAAGCATGCAGCACATCACCATTCTCGGTTCGACCGGGTCGATCGGCATATCGACTCTCGATGTCATCGCCCGCCATCCGGATCGCTATTCCGTCTACGCGCTGACCGCACAAAACAAGGTGGAAGAACTGGCGCAGCAATGCGCCTTGTTTCATCCGGAAGTCGCGGTGGTCGGCACCGCTGAATCCGCGCAAAAATTACAGGTGCTATTGCGGGAAAAAAAGCTTTCCACTCAAGTGGCGTATGGCGAAGCGGCGCTTTGCGCAGTTGCCGGTGCGTCTGCTTGCGATAGCGTGATGGCTGCAATTGTGGGCGCTGCGGGATTGGCGCCGACGCTGGCAGCGGCACGCGCGGGCAAGAAGGTTTTGCTGGCGAACAAGGAAGCGCTGGTCATGTCGGGCCGCTTGCTGATGGATGCAGTGGCGACCAGCGGTGCGGAGTTGATGCCGATCGACAGCGAACACAATGCGATCTTTCAGTGCATGCCTGCCGGGTATCGTCGTGAGCCTGCACAGCACGGCGTGGCGAAAGTATTGTTGACAGCATCGGGCGGGCCGTTCCTCAAACGCCCGCTCGACACCTTCGACAGCGTGACGTGTGAAGAGGCGATTGCCCATCCAAAATGGATCATGGGACGCAAGATTTCAGTCGATTCTGCAACGATGATGAACAAGGGACTGGAAGTCATCGAAGCGCACTGGCTGTTTGGCGTGCCGGCCGAGAAGATCGATGTCGTGATTCATCCGCAGAGTGTCGTGCATTCGATGGTTTCCTATATCGACGGATCGGTGCTGGCGCAGCTTGGCAATCCCGACATGCGCACACCGATCGCCCATGCGCTGGCCTATCCGGAGCGCATCGACTCGGGTGTCGCGCCGATCGATCTGGTGAAGATTGCCCAGTTGACATTCGAACCGCCGGATCTGCTGCGATTTCCCTGCCTGAAACTGGCGTATGATGCCTTGCATGCAGGCGGATCGGCACCAGCCATCATGAATGCCGCCAATGAAATTGCCGTACAGGCATTTCTCGATCGCCGGATCGGATTCCGCATGATCGATCAGTTGATTGCGCGCGTGATGACTGCCTTGCCGTCCTGTGCCGTTGCCGATATCGAATCGGTATTCGAACAGGATCGCCGCGCGCGCGACGTTGCCAACTCTCTTATATAAACCGCCATGATGCTGCTTCAGACCATTCTTGCTTTCGGCGTCGTGCTCGGTGTACTGATCATCGTGCACGAGCTGGGTCATTATCTTGTGGCGCGCTTGTGTGGTGTGAAGGTTTTGCGTTTCTCGGTCGGCATGGGCAAGGTCATCTATTCGCGTCGTTTCGGAGCGGATCAGACTGAATGGGCGATTTCCGTATTGCCGCTCGGCGGTTACGTGAAAATGCTGGATGCGCGTGAAGGCGATCTGGCGGATGTATCGTCTGCCGATTTGCAGCGGGAATTTACGCGGCAGTCGGTGTGGAAACGTATCGCGATTGTGGCAGCCGGCCCTATCGCCAATTTTCTGCTGGCGATCCTGTTGTTTGCCGGGCTTTACAGCTACGGCATGCCGGAGCCTGTGGCGAAGCTGCGTGCGCCTGCCGAACATTCCATCGCGTATCAGGCCGGATTGCGCGGCGGCGAGCGGGTGACGGCGATCAATGGAGAGCAGGTCCATATATGGGACGATCTGCGCTGGCGCATGGTGCAATCGGTGATCGACAAAAAGCCGGCAAGATTCGACGTTGAAGCGGCCGTTCCCGGATCGCCCGATGCAAGGATATTGCGGACCGTGACAATCCCGGTCGACAGCGTTTCCACGGAAGAACTCGACGGCAACTTTCTTGCAGGTCTTGGTATCGATCTGGCGCGTCCGCGCGCGGTCCTCGGTCAGGTCGTGCCTGATGGTCCGGCAATGCAGGCCGGATTGCACAAGGGAGATTTGATTGTTGACGTCAATGGCGCGCCAATTGTTGACGGGCTGGCTTTTGTGGAAACAGTACGTGCGTCGGCAGGCAAGACGCTGACGGTCAATCTACTGCGCGACCAGCAACCGGTGCGCGTGCAATTGACGCCGGAAACCGTCTCGCAGGACGGACAGACGTTTGGCCGCATCAAGGTGGAAGTGCCGATGATGCCGGAGATGGTGACAGCGAGCAGCGGACCCTTGACAGCCTTGTCCAAGGCAACCGCGAAAACGTGGGATACCAGCGTGATGACCCTCAAGATGGTCGGCAAAATGATCATCGGCGAGGTTTCCTGGAAGAACGTCACGGGGCCGATCACGATCGCCGATTATGCAGGTCAGACTGCGCGCATCGGACTGGTCAGCTTCCTGGGTTTCATCGCCTTCGTCAGCATCAGTCTGGGCGTCATGAATCTGCTGCCGATACCCGTTCTGGATGGGGGGCATTTGCTGTATTATGCTGTGGAAGTTTTGACGGGTCGTCCGGTCTCTGAACGGTTTGGTGCGATTGCACAACGGGCAGGCGTGGGGATATTAATGACCCTGATGCTGGTGGCGGTTTTCAATGACATCAATCGACTTGCTTCCTGACCGACGCTTGCCTTTCTCGAGTTCGACCAAGTACCTTAATTACAATAACCAATGAAATTATATTCAGAGCGTTTCACCTTGCCGGTTTTCCCCCGTCGTCTTGTCGCCATCGCCGCCTTCGCATTGTGTTCCGGTTATTCGCATGCGGCCGATCCGTTCACCGTCAAGGATATTCGTGTCGAAGGCATCCAGCGCACTGAAGCCGGTACCGTCTTCAGTTATCTGCCTGTGCGTGTAGGAGAAACATTTACCGACGAAAAAGGCACGGAAGCGATCAAGGCCCTGTATGCGACCGGATTCTTCAAGGATGTGCGTATCGAAGTCGAAGGCGATGTGCTGGTAGTGCTTGTTGAAGAACGTCCGGCGATTGCAACGGTCGAATTTACCGGCACCAAGGAATTCGACAAGGATCAACTGACGAAAGCGCTGAAGGAAATCGGCGTCGGTGAATCGCGTATTTTCGACAAGGCACTGGTCGATCGCGCCGAACAGGAGTTGAAGCGTCAATACCTGTCGCGCGGCCTGTACGGCGTATCGATCACCACCACGGTGACTCCGCTTGAGCGCAATCGCGTGTCGATCACCTTTGCGGTCGAAGAGGGCGATGTATCCCGCATCAAGAATATCAATATCATCGGCAGCAAGGCATTCAGCGAGAAGGAGCTCGTCAAGATGATGAGCCTGCGCACGCCGGGCTGGTTCACCTGGTATTCGAAAGCCGATCAGTATTCGAAGCAGAAGCTTGCCGGCGACATCGACACGCTCAAATCCTACTACCAGAACCGCGGTTATCTTGAAATGCGGATAGACTCGACGCAAGTCTCGATCACGCCGGACAAGAAAGACATTTTCATCACGATCAACATCACCGAAGGCGAAAAATTCACGGTCTCCGATGTCAAGCTTGAGGGCGAGATGTTCGGACGCGAAGCCGAATTGTCTTCTCTCGTGCAATTGAAAAAGGGCGATGTCTATTCCGGCGAAAAGCTGACGGCAAGCACCAAGAACATTTCGGAGCGCATGGGCAATTTCGGCTATGCATTTGCGAACGTGAACGCCAATCCGCAGATCAATCGCGAGAAAAAGGAAGTAGCCTTCACGATCCTGATCGATCCGGGCAAGCGCGTGTATGTGCGCAACATCAATATTTCAGGCAATACCAAAACGCGCGATGAAGTCATCCGGCGCGAGATGCGTCAGTTTGAAAATTCCTGGTATGACGGCGAGAAAATCAAGCTGTCGCGCGATCGTGTCGATCGTCTTGATTTCTTCAACGACGTCAAGATTTCGACGCCTGACGTCCCGGGTAAAACCGATCAGGTCGACGTCAATCTGGATGTGACGGAAAAACCGACCGGCAACATCATGCTGGGCGCGGGCTTTTCGAGCAGCGACAGTTTGAGTCTGACCGGTGCGATCAATCAGGCCAATGCATTTGGCAGTGGCAACACGATCGGCGTCAGTGTCAATACCAGCAAACGGTATCGTACGATTTCAGTATCCAGCACGAATCCTTATTTCACTGATGACGGCATCAGCCGCAGCTACGAAGTATTCACGCGCACGACGCGACCGCCATCGGTCAACACGGGTGATTACCGTATTCGCAGTTCGGGTGCCAATATCAAGTTTGGCGTGCCGTTTACCGAGACGGATACGGTGTTCTTCGGTGCAGGTGTTGAACGCACTGAGGTCGAAACCTACAAAGGTTTGAATGGCTTGGATGACAACAGCGATAGTCCTGAAGTGTTCCAGCGCTATGTCAACAGTCTGAATGGTTTGCCGCTTGAAGGTCCTTATCCGGATGGCACGCGTACCGGCAGTGCTACCGGTGTTCCATTGACAGTCGCATGGCAGCGAGACAACCGGGATAGCGCCTTGGTGCCGACCAAGGGGCGTTATCAACGTGCCAATTTCGAGATTTCACCGGTTAGCGATTCGCAATACTATCGGGCCACGTATCAGCACCAGTATTTCCAGCCATTGTTCAGCAACAGTACATTGGCGCTGAATGGGGAAATCGATTACGGTAAAGCACTGGGCGGAAATATCTACCCGATCTTCAAGAATTTCTATGGTGGTGGTATTGGTTCGGTACGTGGTTACGAGAGTTCATCTCTCGGGCCAAAAGCGTTATCAAATGGCGATCCATTGGGCGGTACCTCACGGCTGATTCTGAACGCGGAACTGCAATTCCCGTTCCCAGGTTCGGAAAATGATCGCACCTTGCGCTGGTTTACGTTCTTCGATGCCGGCAATGTGTACGGTCCGGATGAGAAAGGCAATGAGGAAAGTTTCGGAAGTAGTTTGAAGATGTCGGCAGGTATCGGCTTCAGTTGGGTGTCGCCGATCGGCCCGCTTAAATTAAGCTTCGGCAAACCATTGAATCTAGAAGCGGGCGACAGGGAAGAAGCATTCCAATTCCAGTTGGGCACAGGCTTTTAATCGCTTGGTGGCATAATAGACGTTTGGTAATTGAAATCTGAAATGCGGAGAATTATCTTGAAGGCTTCAATCAAATCATCAGTGGTATCCAAAGGCGCGGCGTTGCTGATCGCCGGCTTGAGTTTTGTTTCTGTAGTGCAAGCACAAGAGGCAAAAATTGGCTTCATCAGTACCGAACGCGTCTTCCGCGAGGCGGCGCCGTACAAGGCTGCACAAGTCAAGCTCGAGCAGGAATTTTCAAAGCGCCAGAAGGAATTGCAGGACATGGCGACGCGTCTGAAATCGATGGCTGACAAATTCGACAAGGATGCGCCGGTATTGTCGGATTCGGAACGCGCGAAACGCCAGCGTGAACTGTCCGAACTGGACAAGGATTTTCAGCGCAGTCAGCGTGAATTCAAGGAAGACCTGAATCAGCGCCGCAACGAAGAAACGGCAAGCGCCATCGAGCGTACCAACAAGGTGATCAAGCAGATCGCGGAAGCGGAAAAATACGACATCGTATTGCAGGAAGCCGCCTATGTCAGCCCGCGCATCGATATCACCGACAAGGTTCTCAAGGCACTCGGCAAATAAACCATAAAAGGCAACGATGAGCACTCGGCTGGGTGATTTGGTCGAACGCTTGGGGGGCCGGTTGATTGGCGATGCGGACAAGGAAGTTGTCGGCATCGCGCCATTGAGCGATGCCGACGCGTCGCACATCACATTTCTTTCCAATCCCAAGTTCAGAGGGCAGGCTGCGCAAACGCGCGCGGCCGCCTTGATACTTTCCGCTGCAGACGATGAAGTCGTTGGTCCGGATTATTCGGGCACGCGCATTGTCACGTCCAATCCGTATGCCTACTTTGCGCGGGCCGCGCAATATTTCGCGTCGTTGAATGCACATCGTCCACCGCAAGGCATTCATCCTCTTGCCTGTGTCGATCCGCAGGCATCCGTTGCTGCAAGTGCTTCCATCGGGCCGTATGTCACGATCGAGGCGGGCGCGCAAGTCGGCGAGGAATGCGTGATCGAGGCCGGATGTTTTATCGGACGCAATGCACGGATCGATGCAGCAACGCATTTCCATCCGCGTGTCACGTTCCTGGCAGGCTGCAAAATCGGCAAGCGCGGCATCGTTCATTCCGGTGCCGTGATTGGAGCGGATGGCTTCGGCTTCGCCAATGAAGGCGGTGCATGGATCAAGATTCCGCAAACCGGCGCGGTCAGCATCGGGGATGACGTCGAGATCGGTGCGAATACATCGATCGACAGGGGCGCATTGGCCGACACGGTCATCGAGGACGGCGTCAAGCTCGATAACCAGATACAGATCGGTCACAACTGCCATATCGGCGCACACACGGCGATGGCTGGTTGTGTCGGCGTGGCGGGCAGCGCCGTGATCGGCAAGTACTGCACGTTTGGCGGTGCAGCAATGGTCCTGGGACATTTGACGATTGCCGATCGCGTGCATATTTCATCCGGCAGCATGGTCTCGCGCTCGATTCACGAGTCGGGCCAATACACCGGCTTCTATCCATTGGCAAAAAATGCCGATTGGGAAAAATCTGCCGTCATCGTGCGCAATTTGGCGACGATGCGTGAGAAAATCCGGGAGCTGGAAAAAACAATCAAATCGCTCGGTGATAAAACAGAATGAGTAATCAAGAAAACAAAGCGCCTGAAATGAAAACGCTCGACATCAACCAGATCAAACAATACTTGCCACATCGCTATCCGTTGCTGCTGGTCGATCGCGTGCTGACATGGGAATCGGGCAAATCGATCACCGCGATCAAGAACGTGACTGCCAATGAAGAGTTCTTCAACGGCCATTTTCCGCACAAACCGGTGATGCCGGGCGTGTTGATGATCGAAGCGCTGGCACAGACGGCAGCCTTGCTGTCGTTCCTCACAATGGGGCAGAAGCCGGACGACAACAGCGTGGTCTATTTCATCGGTATCGACGGTGCGCGTTTCAAGCGTCCGGTCGAGCCGGGCGACCAGTTGAAGATGGACGTCGAAATTTTGCGCAATGCACGCGGGATCTGGAAGTACAAGGCGGTCGGTTCGGTCGATGGCCAGACTGCGCTCGAGGCCGAATTGATGTGCACGATGCGCACAATCAATGAGCCGGGTTCATCTGCGGGGCAGTAATGGCGCTGATTCATCCGACAGCGATCATTGATTCGAAGGCGCAACTCGATTCGTCCGTTGAAGTAGGTGCGTATTCGGTGATCGGCCCTGACGTGGCAATCGGCGCGGGCAGCAGGATCGGTCCGCATGTCGTGGTGGAAGGCCACACGACGATCGGTCGCGACAACCGGATCTTCCAGTTTGCATCGATCGGCGCCGCGCCGCAGGACAAGAAATATGCGGGTGAGCCGACGCAATTGCAGATCGGCGACGGCAACACGATACGCGAATTCGTCACCATCAATCTGGGCACCACGCAGGATGCCGGCGTTACCCGTCTGGGCCACAATAACTGGATCATGGCCTACGTACACATCGCGCATGACTGCCAGCTCGGCAGCAATATCATTCTCGCCAACAACGCCACGCTGGCAGGGCACGTGCATCTGGAAGACTGGGTATTCCTCGGCGGTTTTACTTCGGTGCATCAGTTTTGCCGCATCGGCGAACATGCAATGACGGCGTTTACCGCTGCGGTCAGCCAGGATGTTCCGCCATTCGTGACGGCGGCCGGCAATCGTGCGGCACCTGCCGGGATCAACAGCGAAGGGCTCAAGCGACGCGGTTTCAGCAGTGAGCAGATCGCGGCGATCAAACGCGGGTACCGGACCATCTATCGTTCCGGCCTGCCGCTTGATGAAGCCAGGGCGGCGTTGCAGTCGGAAGAAGAAAAATCGCCCGATGCCGCGATTTACCTGCGCCAGTTGCGCGAATTCATAGAAACATCTCCTCGTGGCATCATCCGCTGATATCGCCGGAAAACCGGCGATTGCGATGGTCGCGGGCGAGACATCCGGCGATCTCCTTGCGGGACGCATGCTGTCCGGTTTGCGCCCGCATCTGCCCGATGCCTATATGCACGGCATCGGCGGACCGAACATGATGCAGCATGGTTTCGTCAGCGATTTTCCGATGGAAAAACTGTCCGTGCGCGGCTTGTTCGAAGTGCTTGCGCATTACCGCGAGATCAAGGGAATCCAGGTTGCATTGCGTGACCGCTTGCTGCTTGAGAAACCTGCCGTTTTCGTCGGTGTCGATGCGCCCGATTTCAATCTCGGTCTGGAGGCGCAACTGAAAAGCGCCGGCATTCCGACCATGCATTTCATCGGACCTTCCATCTGGGCCTGGCGCGGCAGCCGCATCAGGAAGATCGCGCGCGCGGTCTCGCACATGCTGGTGATCTTCCCGTTCGAGGAAGAAATCTATCGCAAGGCAGGCATTCCGGCGACCTACGTCGGCCATCCGCTGGCGCAGGTCATTCCCATGGAAGCGGATCAGGCCGGCGCGCGGGCAATGCTTGGATTGCCGCCGGACGCACCTGTTGTGGCGATCCTGCCCGGCAGTCGCATGTCCGAGCTGAAATACAATGCGGTGGCGTTCGTCGCAGCTGCGAAATTGCTGTTGCAGCGCGATCCTGCGCTGCATTTTGTTTCGCCGATGGCGGGCGAAGCGCAGCATCGCTATTTCAGCGAATTGATTGCGGAGGCCGGTCTGCAGGATGTGCCGATCACGGTTCTGGACGGGCAGTCGCATCGTGCATTGGCTGCTGCGGATGCCGTGCTGGTTGCATCGGGAACGGCCTCGCTGGAAGTCGCCCTGTTTAAAAAGCCGATGGTGATCGCCTACAAGATGATGCGCGCTTCCTGGCATGTCATGCGCCATATGGGTTATCAGCCGTGGATCGGCTTGCCGAATATCCTGGCGCAGGAATTTCTGGTGCCCGAATTGCTGCAGGATGCCGCCACGCCGCAGGCGCTGGCCGACGCGCTGTGGTCTCAATTGCAGGATGGTGCGCATCGCGATCGTCTGCATCGTCGCTTTACCGAAATGCATCATGCGTTGCTGCGCGACACCGCCGCCGAAAGCGCGCAGGCAGTGATGAACCTGATTGACCGGTCACGTCCTGCATAGCAGGTGTATAACAATCGGCATGTAAAACAGGCTGGTATCCGAATGTCCCTATTGTGAAAAGCATCGATCTCAATCTTCCGCTGTTCAACTACATCGACGATGTGATTTGCGGTGTGGATGAAGCCGGACGCGGGCCGCTTGCCGGGCCGGTCTTTGCCGCCGCAGTGATCCTCGATCCGGCACGGCCGATCGATGGTTTGCGTGATTCGAAAAAGCTGACGGAAGCACGCCGCGATACCCTGGCGATCGAAATCAAGGCGCATGCGCTGGCATGGTCGATCGCCGAATGCTCGGAGCAGGAGATCGACGAATTCAATATCCTGCAGGCGACAATGCTGGCGATGCGGCGCGCGATTGAAGGCTTGTCCATTTTGCCGACGCTCGCGCTGATCGACGGCAATCGTTGCCCCGTCATGACGGTTCGCTCGGAAGCGATCATCAAGGGCGACGACAAGATACCTGCGATTTCCGCCGCATCGATTCTGGCGAAAACGGCGCGGGATCATGCGCTGGGATTGCTGCACATCCAGTATCCACATTACGCCTTCGATCAGCACAAGGGATATCCGACGGCGCTCCATCTTGAGCGACTGCGCGCACACGGCATTTCGCCGGTACATCGCCAATCCTATGCGCCGGTTCGCGCGCTGATGCCCGGCTCTGCCTTCATCGAAGAGCGCTGAAGTTTTTTCATGACGATCAAATCCATTTCATCGCGCGACAATCCGCTCTACAAGGAATTGAAGCTGCTGGCCACGAGTTCACAGGCGCGGCGCAAGGCCGGCCGCACGCTGCTCGATGGCGTTCATCTGTGCGAAGCGTATTTGCAGCAGGTCGGCAAGCCGCCGCTGTGTGTCGTGAGCGAGATGGCGCTGCGCAACAGCGAAGTTGCCGACATATTGCAGCAATGCGACGATCCGGCGACGCAAACGATAGTGCTGCCAGAGGCGCTGTTTCATGCATTGAGCCAGGTCGAACATGGCGTCGATATCCTGTTTGTGATCGATACGCCGGAGCAGGAGACGCCGCATCGTTTATCGCGAGCCGCCGTGATGCTCGACAAGGTGCAGGATCCGGGCAACTTCGGTTCCATCGTGCGCAGTGCGGCGGCGGCGGGAATCAAACAGGTATTCTGCAGTGCGGGGACGACCTTCGCATGGTCGCCGAAGGTATTGCGTGCAGGCATGGGCGCGCATTTTCTGCTCGAGATATTCGAGCATGTCGACCTTGCCGATCTGCTTGGTAAAACCGATATCCCTGTCATCGCAACCAGTTCGCATGCCGAGAAGCGGCTGTATGATCTGGATCTGACGCAACCCGTTGCATGGCTGTTCGGCCATGAAGGCCAGGGCGTGGCGGCCGAGTTGCTGGCACTGGCCACGCATCGCGTGTCGATTCCGCATCTCGGCGAAATTGAATCGCTCAATGTTGCGGCCAGTTCCGCGGTTTGTTTCTTCGAACAGGTCAGGCAACAGACTATCCGTTAGTCCGCATTCAACCGGACTGCTGTTCCGATTTTATTTCCTGCAGGATCGTTGCTGCAATTTCCTCGATCGATTTCGTCGTCGACGACATCCAGCGCACACCTTCGCGCCGCATCATTTTTTCCGCTTCGTTGATTTCATACCGGCAATTTTCCAGCGCCGCATATTTGCTGCCCGGCAAACGTTCATGGCGAATTTCCGTCAGCCGGTCCGCGGCGATCGACAGTCCGAACATCTTGCTTTTGTACGGCAGCAGGCTGGCCGGCAGTTTCTCGCGTGCGAAATCGTCAGGCGTCAACGGGTAGTTGGCCGCCTTGATGCCGTACTGCATCGCAAGAAAAAGGCTGGTCGGTGTTTTGCCGGAACGCGATACGCCGATCAGGATCACATCGGCATCGGCCAGATTCCGGTTTGACTGGCCATCATCATGCGCCAGGGAAAAATTGATTGCCTCGATGCGGTTCTTGTATTCGGCCGAATCGGCACTGGTGTGGCTGCGGCCGATCGTGTGCATCGATTTCATTCCCAACTCCAGCTCCAGCGGTTCGATGAAGGTCTGAATCAGATCCATGTACACACCACGCGATGCGCGAACGACATCCGACAGGTCTGTTTTGACCAATGTCGAAAAGACGATGGGGCGCAGGCCATCCGCAGCGAAGGCTTCATCGATCCTGCGAAGCGCTTCGTGCGCCTTGTCGATCGAATCGACGAACGGCAGCCGAATCTGCCTGAAGTGCATGTCGAATTGCGTGAGTACGGAATGACCGAATGTTTCAGCGGTTATGCCGGTGCCGTCCGAGACAAAAAATGCCGTGCGCATGATGGGCGCAGGATTGGCAACAGGTCGATCGACATTGTTTGTCATGGCTGGACGTAAGAATGGCGTAAGTTAATAAATCAGCGCGCTGCGTTCCGTGCCCGAATGGATTCGGTAAAATGTTTTCCAATTGCTCGAACGTTGCTGCTATTGAAGAATAACAAAAACTGCCGGCCGGGAATGCACGCATGAAGATTTCTTCTCATCAAAAGAGGTTGATATGTCGAACGCATTGGACACAGGGAGCGCGCACGCCTCCACGGCAGACGGTTATGTAATCGCTTTCGAGAATGTGCGCATGGCCGATGTGGATTCCGTGGGCGGCAAGAATGCGTCTCTGGGTGAAATGATCAGCCAGCTGGCCGATGCCGGCGTGCGTGTGCCGGGCGGTTTTGCGACGACTGCGCAGGCATTCCGGGATTTCCTGACGCATGCCGAACCCGGCAAGGCGAATCTGGCGCAGCGCATTGCCGACCGGCTGAAGGATCTGGATACCGACGATGTGCGTGCGCTGGCGCAGGCGGGCACGGAGATTCGCGGATGGATCGTCGAGACGCCGCTCCAACCGCGCCTCCTGCAGGAAATCAAGCAGTTCTATCAGAAGCTGGCGGCAGACTCTTCCGGCGAAATGTCGTTTGCCGTGCGCTCGTCTGCCACGGCTGAAGATTTGCCGGATGCGTCGTTTGCCGGCCAGCAGGAAACCTTCCTCAATGTGGTCGGCATCGAGAACGTGCTTGAAGCAATCAAGCAGGTATTCGCCTCGCTGTACAACGACCGCGCCATTTCCTATCGTGTTCACAAAGGTTATCTGCATGCAGGCGTTGCATTGTCTGCGGGCGTGCAGCGCATGGTGCGCTCCGATCTCGGTTCCGCCGGCGTGATGTTCACGCTCGATACCGAATCCGGCTTCAAGGACGTGGTATTCATCACGTCGAGCTACGGGCTCGGCGAAACAGTGGTGCAAGGTGCAGTCAATCCGGATGAGTTCTATGTGCACAAGCCGATGCTGGCGCTCGGCAAGCGACCGATCATCCGCCGCAACATCGGCTCCAAGCTGATCCGGATGGAGTTCACCGATGAAGCCAGGGCCGGGCACTCGGTGCGTACCGTCGATGTGCCGATCGGGTTGCGCAACCGCTACTCGCTTGACCGATGCGGAAATCATCGAGCTGGCGAAATACGCGGTCATCATCGAACAGCATTACGGCCGCGCCATGGATATCGAGTGGGGCAAGGATGGACGGGACGGCAAACTGTACATCCTGCAGGCGCGGCCCGAAACCGTCAAATCGCAGCAGGCCGCCACGGATGTGCAGCAACGCTTTCGCTGAAAGGCAGCGGTTCCATGTTGACCGCCGGTCGTGCAATCGGCCAGAAGATCGGTGCCGGTCCGGTGCGTGTGATCCTCGATCCGTCGGACATGGAACGCGTGCAGCCGGGCGACGTGCTGGTGGCCGACATGACCGATCCGAACTGGGAGCCAGTCATGAAGCGCGCATCCGCAATCGTCACCAATCGCGGCGGCCGTACCTGTCATGCAGCGATCATTGCGCGCGAACTGGGCGTGCCCGCAGTGGTCGGATGCGGCAATGCGACGGACGCATTGAGGGACGGCACGCTGGTCACCGTGTCGTGTGCGGAAGGCGATGAAGGCAAAGTCTACGACGGTCTGCTGGAAACGGAAGTGACGGAAGTCTCGCGCGGCGCCTTGCCCGAATTGCCATTGAAGATCACGATGAACGTCGGCAATCCGCAACTGGCATTCGAATTCCAGTCGATTCCGAATCATGGCGTCGGCCTTGCGCGTCTGGAATTCATCATCAACAACAATATCGGCGTGCATCCGAAGGCAATTCTCGAATATCCGAATATCGATGCCGACCTGAAGACGGCTGTCGAATCCGTCGCGCGCGGTCATGCGTCGCCAAAGGCGTTTTACATCGACAAGCTGGCCGAGGGCATCGCCACCATCGGCGCGGCGTTCTGGCCGAAGCCGGTGATCGTGCGGCTGTCGGATTTCAAGTCGAACGAATACAAGAAACTGATTGGCGGCTCGCGCTATGAACCGGATGAAGAGAATCCGATGCTTGGCTTCCGCGGCGTGGCACGTTATCTCGCGCCGGATTTTGCCGCTTCGTTCGAAATGGAATGCACGGCAATGAAGCGCGTGCGCGACGAGATGGGATTGCTCAACGTCGAGATCATGGTGCCGTTCGTGCGCACGTTGGGTCAGGCGGAGAAGGTCATCGCCTTGCTGGCGAAGAACGGCCTGACGCGCGGCGAAAATGGTTTGCGCATCATCATGATGTGCGAAGTGCCGTCCAATGCAATTCTCGCCGAGGAATTCCTTGCGTATTTCGACGGATTTTCGATCGGTTCCAATGATCTGACGCAATTGACGCTGGGGCTGGATCGCGATTCAGGCATGGAAATACTGGCTGCCGATTTCGACGAGCGTGATCCGGCGGTGATGGCGCTCTTTTCCCGTGCAATTGCGGCCTGCCGCAAGCACGGCAAGTATGTCGGTATTTGTGGCCAGGGGCCATCCGACCATCCTGATTTTGCCGCATGGTTGATGAAGGAGGGGATCGGCTCGCTGTCGCTGAATCCGGATTCAGTGGTGGAGACCTGGCAGAATCTGGCCGGCCGGCTGGAGTGAGGGCGCCGTGCAAATTGTTTTTCCCGGCTATTGTTTTGGAATAGACTGTACCGCAGCTGACCGGATAACGATCTTGGTCGTGTTGATGCAATCCTCGTGCAACCCTCGCTGCTCCACCGGACTACGAGGGTTTTTGTTTGCAAGCCGAAAGGAATAAGCGAATGACAGACTGGATGATTTGGTTTGCGGTAGTGTGCGCGCTGGTCATACTGGAAATGGCGACCGGCACTTTCTATCTGCTGATGATCGCGATCGGCGTGGCTGCCGGCGGCATCGCGGCGCTTGCAGGCATGGGCGGCGTATCGCAATGCATCATAGCGGCGGCAGTCGCTGCCATTGCAACCTATGCGCTGCGGCGCAGCAAGCTGGGCCGGCCGGATCACATCGATGCCGCGCGCGATCCAGGCATCAATCTCGATATCGGCCAGACGCTGGAAATAGGCGAATGGCGTTCGCCACCGGGCGCACCGCATACCGCGCGGATCATGTATCGCGGAGCATTGTGGGATGCCGAGCTCGCTGTCGGCGGCGTGGCAGTGCCGGGTCTGTTCGTTATCCGGGAAATACAGGGCAATCGCCTGATTGTCATCAATAGCGACATCAGCGTTATCAATGGCATGACCGGTCTTCCATAAAATCGTGAGCGACAGGCCGCCATCCACTCACCACATTTTGCAACGCGCCAAGGAGTTCTCATGTTCGGCACTACCACTACTACCATCATCTTTCTGCTGTTCGTTGTCGTTGTCTTTGTCATCAAGACCATCAATGTGGTTCCGCAGCAGCATGCGTGGGTTGTCGAGCGACTGGGCAAATATCATGCGACGCTCGGCCCAGGCCTGAAGATCGTTCTGCCGTTCATCGATCGCATCGCCTACAAGCATTCGCTGAAGGAAATTCCGCTCGATGTGCCGATGCAGGTCTGCATCACCAAGGACAATACGCAGCTCGAAGTGGACGGCATCCTGTACTTTCAGGTGACAGATCCGATGCGCGCATCGTATGGTTCGTCCAACTATATTTCGGCGATTTCGCAACTGGCGCAGACGACACTGCGTTCCGTGATCGGCCGCATGGAGCTGGACAAGACTTTCGAGGAACGCGATCTGATCAATCACAGCATCGTCAATGCAGTGGATGAATCGGCGGCCAACTGGGGCGTGAAGGTATTGCGCTACGAGATCAAGGATCTGACGCCGCCGCGGGAAATCCTGCATGCGATGCAATCGCAGATCACGGCCGAACGTGAAAAGCGCGCATTGATTGCCGCATCGGAAGGGCGCAAACAGGAGCAGATCAATATCGCGACCGGCGAACGCGAGGCATCGATTGCGCGTTCGGAAGGCGAGAAGCAGGCTGCGATCAATCGCGCGCAAGGCGAAGCCTCGGCCATTCTCTCGATTGCCGAGGCGAGCGCCGAAGCGATTCGCAAAACCGCCGCAGCGATTCGCGAACCGGGCGGTTCCGATGCGGTGAACCTGAAAGTGGCGGAGCAATATGTGGATGCGTTCGCCAAGCTGGCGAAGACCAACAATTCAATCATCGTCCCGGCCAATCTGGGCGACATCAGCGGTTTGATTGCGAGCGCGCTGCAGGTGGTGAAGTCGCAGGGGCCGCAGGCAAAAACCTAGTTTTCAGCAGAGTTGCGGTGCAAATAAAAACGGCGCTTTCGGGCGCCGTTTTCTATCGTCGGTTCTGTTTCATCACGGACTGGATCTCGCGTTGCGTATCGCGCTGCTTTTCACTGTCGCGCTTGTCGTGCTGTTTCTTGCCTTTTGCCAGCCCGATCTCGCATTTGATGCGGCCTTTCTGGTAATGCAGATTGATCGGGACCAGCGTGTAGCCGGCGCGCTCGACCTTGATGACCAGCTTCTTGATTTCGTCGGCCTTCAGCAGCAGTTTGCGGGTGCGGACAGGATCGGGCGTCACGTGCGTGGAGGCGGACGTCAGCGGGCTGATGTGCGCGCCGAACAGGAAAACCTCATCATGACGCACGATAACGTAGGCTTCCTTCAGTTGGGCGCGTCCGGCACGAATGGCCTTGACTTCCCATCCTTCCAGTACGACGCCGGCCTCAAAGCGCTCCTCGACGAAATAATCGTGAAATGCTTTTCTGTTATCAACAATGCTCATGAGTTTCTGCAACTGGTCGGTTAAAATGGCAACTCTGCGATTCTATCAAACGGTTCCTATTCGATGGCGGTAGTGCATAAATCAGTATTGCTGGGTTACAGCGCCGAACAGATGTTCACGCTGGTCGATCGGGTGGAGGATTATCCACAGTTCCTTCCATGGTGCGGCGGTGTTGACGTCAAGCAGCGCGAAGAGGGACGGCTGGTGGCGAGCATCATGATCAACTATCACGGCGTGCGGCAAAGCTTCACGACCGAGAACACCAATGTGCGGCCGGTCTCGATGACGATGCGTCTGCTCGAAGGCCCGTTCAAGCAACTGCACGGTACCTGGACGTTCAAGCCTTTGCGCGACGACGCGTGCAAGATCGATTTCGATTTACAGTACGAATTTTCAAACCGGCTGATCGAATCGATCATCGGGCCGGTCTTCAGCATGATCGCGACCAGTTTCGTCGATTCGTTCAGCAAGCGGGCGGAGCAGGTATATGGCTGACGCAGCGGGCATTGCCATCCAGATCTGCTACGCCAGACCGGACAGGCAGTTTTTGCTGGCGCAGACAGTCGCGCCCGGCACCACGATCCAGCAGGCAATCCAGAACAGCGGGATCATCCGGCAGGCACCGGAAATCGATGTGTCCGTCTGGCGTGTCGGCATTTACGGCAAGCTGAAAACACTGGATACGGTCTTGCGCGAGAACGACCGGATTGAAATATACCGGCCGCTGATCGCGGACCCAAAGGATTCACGTCGCAAGCGCGCGACGAAGGATGCCGGCAAGGATCTGAAAAAAACGGCTTGAGAAATCGGCCGGCCAAGGTTCAGGCCGGCAAAAATTCCGCATTCGCCTGCAGGCTTGTTTTTCTATTTGCAGTCCGCCATGTTGCGCTGGTTTTCGCGCACTTCCGCTGCACGTTCCTCATCCGTCATATAGGCACGTTCGCCGGAGGGCGTCATGCGGGCAATGCGCTGGCCGGAACCGAGCGCGCGCTGGTAATTGGCGGCCCGTTCACAATTCTTTTTCTTCTCGGCTTCCCGCTGGATTTTTTCTGCCGCCAGCTTGTCTTTTTCAGCCTGTTCCGCCCGTCGTTTCTGGAAATCCGCATTCTTGTCGGCGAGGCTTGGCGGCGCTTTTGGCGTTTTCTCCGTACTGTTTTCGTCGTTGGCTGCGGGTGTTGCTTCAGGCGGCGTGACAGGTTGTAATGCCGAGCCCGGCGATTTCAGGATTTTGCTGTTCGGCACAGAGGCTGGCGGCGGCATGTCCGAATACTGCTTCACGCCTTTTGCATCGAGCCAGACGTATTGCGCCAGGGCGGCGCCGGCGCTGGCGGACAGTAGGAGGGCGAAGGCGAGACGTTTCAATCCTGTGGAACGCATGATGATCCTTGAAAGGGCGGCAGAGTGATGCGATTTCGCCATGCTTCCTGCCGGATGTCAATGGATGTCGGGATTTTGGGCTGGATTTGCCGGACCGCGGGACGCGTCAAACGGTTTTCTGTATAATTCGCTTTTGCGCCAATAGGAAAACACTATGCGTCTATTACAAAAAGCACTCACGTTCGATGACGTGCTGCTGGTCCCGGCTTATTCCGACATTCTCCCCAAAGATACCTCTCTTGCCACGCGTCTGACGCGCAATATCACGTTGAACATTCCATTGCTGTCCGCAGCGATGGATACGGTGACGGAAGCGCGTCTTGCGATCGCGATGGCGCAAGAGGGCGGTATCGGCATCATCCACAAGAATCTGACCGCCCGTGAGCAGGCGCGCGAAGTCGCCAAGGTCAAACGTTTCGAATCGGGTGTGGTGCGCGATCCGATCACCATTCCGCCAAATACCAAGATTCGCGACGTGATCGCCTTGTCGCAGCAGCACGGCATCAGCGGTTTTCCGGTTGTCGAAGGCAAGAAGGTTGTCGGTATCATCACCAACCGCGACCTGCGCTTTGAAGGTGAACTGGACGCGCCGGTCAGCGCCAAGATGACGCCACGCGAAAAGCTGGTGTATGTGCTGGATGGCGCTGATCTGTCCGAAGCGAAACGCCTGATGAACAAGCATCGCCTTGAGCGCGTGCTGGTGGTCGACGATGCCTTCGAATTGCGTGGCCTGATCACGGTCAAGGATATCCAGAAATCGACCGAGCATCCGATGGCTTCCAAGGACGGTCTTGGCAAATTGCGCGTTGGTGCTGCAGTTGGTGTCGGTGCGGATAACGATGAACGCATCGATCTGCTGGTCAAGGCAGGCGTGGACGTGATCGTGGTCGATACCGCGCACGGTCATTCGAAAGGCGTGCTGGATCGCGTGCGCTGGGTCAAGGACAACTACAAGGGTGTTGATGTCATCGGCGGCAATATTGCCACCGCAGCAGCGGCCAAGGCATTGGCCGATCACGGCGCCGACGGCGTCAAGGTCGGCATCGGTCCCGGTTCGATCTGCACGACGCGCATCGTTGCCGGTGTGGGTGTGCCGCAGATTACGGCGATCTCCAATGTGGCGCAGGCGCTCAAGGGGACGGGCATTCCATGTATCGCCGATGGCGGCATTCGCTTCTCCGGAGATATTTCCAAGGCGCTGGCAGCCGGTGCATCAAGCGTGATGATGGGCAGCATGTTTGCCGGCACCGAAGAAGCGCCGGGCGAAGTGATCCTGTTCCAGGGCCGCAGTTACAAATCGTATCGCGGCATGGGCAGCCTCGGCGCAATGGCGGACGGTTCGGCCGATCGCTATTTCCAGGATGCGGCCAACAACGTCGACAAGTTCGTGCCGGAAGGTATCGAAGGCCGCGTACCATACAAGGGCAGCGTGATTGCCATCCTGTATCAACTGGTCGGTGGTGTGCGTTCTTCGATGGGTTACTGCGGATGTGCAACGATCGACGAATTCCGCGACAAGGCCGAGTTTGTCGAGATCACATCGGCCGGCATGCGCGAATCGCATGTGCATGACGTGCAAATCACCAAGGAAGCGCCTAACTACCGCGCTGAGTAACGGCTGACGGATTCGGGAAAGCGATTCTGGGCCATTCATGACAACCACGGCGAATACTGCATCCGATAAGGCCACCATCGCGATCAGCGCAGGCGATGCGGATGAAATGTCGTCCGATGACCAGTTATTGCGGATTCAGCGCATCGGCGAACGATTGTTCAATGTTGCGCATTGTGTGATCGTTTTCGACCGTGTATCAACTGAATTTCATGACGGCGGACAGGAAATCGGCTTGTCGTTCTGCCGCAGCCTGTCATCGATAAGCGAACCGCTTGTCGTCGGTGATGCAAGCGCAGGGACATTGCTGGCGCAGCATCCGATGGTCAGCGGCGAGCCGCATATCCGTTTTTATGCCGCCAGTCCGATTCATGATGCGCGCGGTGTCATTGTCGGCAGCATCAACCTGATCGATTATCGCGCGCGGACGTTCAGCGAACTCGACAGGCGCGCGATGGCGGACATGGTTGGCATGGTCGAGCGCGAGCTGCATGTACGTTCGCTCAATGCAATCCAGATTGATCTGGAAAAAAAGAACAAGACGTTGCGGCGCAAGTCGCTGATCGATCCCTTGATCGGTACATGGAACCGTGGCGCCATCATGCGGATTCTTGCGATCGAAGCGGTGCGGTGCGACAAGCTCGATGTGCCGTTGTCCGTGATCGTGGTTGATCTCGATTTCTTCAAGAAAATCAACGACACCTACGGACATCCGGCCGGAGACACGGTACTGGTCAAGGTGACCAGCCGGTTGCGTTCCTGCATCCGGCAGCAGGATTCGGTGGGTCGTTACGGCGGCGAAGAATTCCTTGCGGTATTGCCGGGTGCATCGCATGAGGTTGCCCGCTCAATCGCGGAGCGCATGCGTGCGGCGGTGGCAGCGCAAGAAGAAGCGATCGGCGAGGCGATGGTGAAGCTGACGATCAGCGCCGGGTTCGCCTCCACCGATCTGTTTCCTTCAGCGAGCACGGATGAACTGATCGGCCGGGCTGACTCGGCACTGTATGCCGCCAAGGATGCCGGACGCAATTGTGTGAAACAGGCCCGGCCTGACTGATGAAATAAATTTCCGATTATTCTGTATCTACCTAAGCAACTTCCATGCACTCAAAGATCCTCATCCTCGATTTCGGTTCGCAAGTCACTCAATTGATCGCACGTCGCGTACGCGATGCGGGCGTGTTTTCCGAAGTCTATCCGTACGACGTCAGCGATGAATTCGTGCGAAATTACGGCGCGGCCGGCGTGATCCTTTCAGGCGGACCGAATTCCGTGATCGAAGGCGATACGCCGCGCGTGCCGCAGGCCGTTTTCGAGCTGGGCGTGCCGGTTCTTGGCATCTGCTACGGCATGCAGGCAATGGCAGCGCAACTGGGTGGCAAGGTTGAAAACGGCACATTGCGCGAATTCGGCTACGCGGAAGTACGTGCGCATGGCCATACCTCATTGTTGAAGGACATCAGCGATTTCACGACCGCAGAAGGTCACGGCATGCTGAAGGTCTGGATGAGTCACGGCGACAAGGTCAATGAAATGCCGCCGGGCTTCAAGCTGATGGCATCGACCGGCAATTGCCCGATCGCCGGCATGGCCGACGAAGAACGCCGCATGTATGCGTTCCAGTTTCATCCGGAAGTCACGCACACGGTGCAGGGCAAGGCCATTCTTTCTCGTTTCGTGCATGAAATCTGCGGCTGCAAATCCGACTGGAACATGCCCGATTACATTGCCGAAGCAGTCGAAAAAATCCGTCAGCAGGTCGGCACGGACGAAGTCATCCTCGGCTTGTCCGGTGGCGTGGACAGCAGCGTTGCCGCCGCCTTGATTCATCGCGCAATCGGCGCCCAACTGACGTGCGTATTCGTCGATCACGGCTTGTTGCGCCTTGATGAAGGCAAGATGGTGATGGAGATGTTCGGCAAGAATCTCGGCGTGAAAGTAATTCATGTCGATGCTACCGATCAGTTCATGGGTCATCTGGCAGGCGTGACCGATCCGGAAGCCAAGCGCAAGATCATCGGCCGCGAGTTCGTCGAAGTATTCCAGGTTGAATCCGCCAAACTGAAGAATGCCAAATGGCTGGCGCAAGGCACCATCTATCCGGACGTGATCGAAAGCGCAGGCAAGGGCAAGAAGGGCCACACGATCAAGAGCCATCACAATGTCGGCGGCCTGCCTGAAACATTGAATCTGCAATTGCTGGAACCATTGCGCGAACTGTTCAAGGATGAAGTGCGCGAACTGGGTGTTGCGCTCGGCCTGCCGCACGACATGGTCTACCGTCATCCATTTCCCGGTCCCGGTCTCGGTGTGCGCATTCTGGGCGAGGTCAAAAAGGAGTTCGCCGATTTGCTGCGTCGCGCCGATGCCATCTTCATCGAAGAACTGCGCAACACGCCGTTCGTGGCCGTGCCGAATACTTCACAGGCAACGGACATCGGCACGCCATTCAAGAACTGGTACGACGCAACCAGCCAGGCATTTGCCGTCTTCCTGCCGGTCAAATCGGTCGGCGTGATGGGTGATGGCCGGACTTATGAATATGTCGTGGCACTGCGTGCCGTGCAGACGCAGGATTTCATGACGGCACACTGGGCGCATCTGCCGCATGAATTGCTGGGCAATGTCTCCAACCGCATCATCAATGAAGTACGCGGCATCAATCGCGTGGTGTACGACATCTCCGGCAAGCCGCCGGCGACGATCGAGTGGGAATGATCAGGGGTTGTTTGAGCTATCGGTAACTATTGCAATTGATGTAGCTTTTGATTTGCGTCATTGCATTTATCGCCAGCTAAGAGCCTTTACCAAGGTTTGCATTGTTAAGTGGATACGTCGACCCCCGACGTCATTCACGAAACGTGATGCGCGAAAACCTCCTTCAGCCATTCGGCAAATATTTTCACACGCGGAGAAAGTTGCCGGTTCTGTGGATACAGGACGGTGACGGGCAGGGAGGGCGGCGGCAGGTTGGGCAGGACCGGTTTCAATGCTCCGCTTTTCAGATGATGTTCCACGTGATATCGCGGCACCTGGATCAAGCCCAGTCCTGCCACGCCAGATTGGGTATAGACCTCCGCGCCGGTGACGGACACGTCGCCGGGCAGGTTGATGAGTCGAACCGCGCCGGCGACGGTAAATTCCAGTGGATAGGGTTTGCTGCTGGCGCTCGATATGTAGTTGACGGCCTTGTGTGTACCAAGTTCTTCGAGTGTGCGCGGCCGGCCTTGTCTTTCCAGATAGGCAGGGCTGGCACAGGTGACTTGTTCCAGCGATGCGATCTTGCGGCCGATCAGGGATGAGTCCTGTGGCGTTCCGATGCGCAATACGCAGTCGATGCCTTCCCGAACGAGATCGACGAGCCGGTCGCTTTCATCGATATGCAAGGCGAGATCGGGATAACGAGCGAGAAAATCCGGCAAGGCCGGAATCACGAAATGGGCCGCCAACGTGCCTTGCATGCCGACGCGCAGCAAACCTTTGGGCGCGGTATTGCGGAAGGCGTTGTCGGCCTCCTCCATCTCGGTCAGCAGACTGATGCAGCGTGCATAGTAGGCGTCGCCGTCCAGCGTGGCCGAAACCTGGCGCGTGGTGCGATTAAGCAAACGTGTGCCGAGTCGCTCTTCCAGCCGGCTCATGGCGTTGGTGACGGTCGCGCGCGGCAACTGCAAATCTTCGGACGCCTTGGTAAAACTGCGTCGTTCCATGATCCGCACGAAAATCTGCATTTCCTGAAATCGATCCATTGCATGACCTTGTGCAGATTGTTATGTTATTTCGAATAATGTTGTCGATTTTAACCTGATTATCTTATCAATGAATTGGCGCAGACTTCGTTCATGCCAACTCACCAAGGAAGAACATCATGTCGAATCAAGTCAGCAATCAAGTCAAAACGAATCAAAACATCAAGGTCGCAATCGTGACCGGTGCATCGCGCGGGATCGGCGCGGCGATTGCGGAGCGTCTGGCGAGTGACGGTTTCGCCGTCGTCGTCAATTACGCCAGTAGCGCAGGCGAGGCGGATGCACTGGTTGCCAGGCTGCAGGCCGCCAGTCATCGGGCCATCGCCGTACGGGCGGATATATCGAAAGCAGACGATGTGCGCCGCCTGTTCGATGAAACGGAACAAAAGCTGGGCAAGGTCGATGTCCTGATCAACAATGCCGGCATTTTGAAGACGGCGTCGCTGGCGGAGAGCAGCGATGCGTTGTTTGAACAGACGTTCAGCGTCAATGTGCGAGGGACGTTCAACACCTTGCGCGAGGCGGCGACGCGACTGAACGATGGTGGCCGCATCGTCAATTTTTCAAGTACCACGGTAGCGCTCAATCTGCCGACTTACGGGCTTTATAGCAGCAGCAAGGCAGCGGTCGAAACGCTGACGCCGATATTCGCAAAAGAGATGCGCGGCCGGAATATCACAGTCAATGCGGTAGCACCGGGGCCGGTTGCAACGGAATTGTTCTTCAACGGTAAAACCGAGGCGCAGATTCAGCAGTTCGCCAGTATGCCGCCATTGCAGCGACTCGGTCAGCCGGACGATATTGCATCGGTTATCTCGTTCCTTGCAGGCGCGGACGGTGCGTGGGTAAACGGGCAGGTATTGCGTGCGAATGGCGGTCTTGCCTGAATCAAGCAGTTCAGACTGGTTCCGGATGCGATTTCGGTTCGATTCGCGATGTAACCGGCGTTGCACAACCTGCAGGTTCGCTCCCGAAAGTGCGAGCATGCAGGTTGTGCAAAGGCCGGAAAGTGACTCCGGCCGGAGAAGATTAAAGCCCCAGATCGGACAGGCCAGGATGATCGTCCGGACGGCGACCCAGCGGCCAGTGGAATTTGCGTTCCGATTCCTTGATCGGCATGTCATTAATGCAGGCATAACGCGCTTTCATCAGGCCGTCTTCGCCGAATTCCCAGTTTTCATTGCCGTAGGAACGGAACCAGTTGCCCGAATCGTCGTGCCATTCGTAGGCATAACGGACAGCGATGCGGTTATCCGTGAAGGCCCACAATTCCTTGATCAGTCGGTAATCAAGTTCCTTCGCCCATTTGCGCTCCAGAAGTGCCTGTGCCTCCGCGCGGTTGGTGACGAATTCGGCGCGATTGCGCCATTTGGTATCGACACTGTAGGCGAGGGCGACTTTTTCGGGATTGCGTCCGTTCCAGCCGTCTTCGGCGCCACGGACTTTCTGGAGGGCGGTTTCGCGAGTGAAGGGCGGAAGAGGCGGGCGTACATTCGGGTTGGCTGACATGGGATCTCCTGTGCGTGAGTTGAACAATACTGCTTGTGCTTCCGGTTTCGGCTTCAAGGGTTAAGCAGTTTGCGCGCAAGTTTCTGTGCGCTGCGTGCCGCTCCTTTGTCGCCCATGACCAAAGCTACCGTGATCGCGCCGTCGATCAGGATCAGGAACTCTGTTGCCAGTTCATCCGGATCGTCGGCGCCATATTCTTCTGCAAGCTGGCGCAGGAAGTTGCGCAGCTTTACCTTGTGTTCCTTTGCAACGGCCCGGATCGGGTCGCTGGCATCGCCGATTTCACCGGCGGCGTTGATGAACGCGCACCCCCTGAAATCCGGCGTGAAAAACCATTGTTCCAGCGCGTCGAAGGTCGCGAGCAGTTTGTCGGCCGGCGTGCCGACCTTGCTGCTTTCGGTGATGAACCAGCGCATCCAGCGTTCGTCGCGTTTGCTCAATGCTTCCGCGACCAGCTCGTCCTTCGTGCGGAAATAACGGTAGATGGTTTTCCTTGCCACGCCGGATGACTTGACGATCAGATCCATACCGGTTGCGCAGATGCCGCCCGCGTAGATCAACCGTTCGGTTGCATCGAGCAGCTTTTTCTTCGTTTCGGTCAGTGAGATATCGTCCATGCGATGCATGGTAGAACGATCGTTCTTCATCGTCAAGCATTATTGTCAGGAGAGTTGGCACATGGCGAAAACAGTGGCTCGCAGGCCAACGGCGGACAAAGCCTTGTCCATGCGCGATAATGCAGGGCGCTGTGCAAGCTGCTTCAAAGTGTTGAAGCAAGTGCTGAATTCTGAACGCTGCCGGCATGATGCGAGTTTGCTGCGACAGTTCCCTCCATATCGAGAAAACAAGGCCGGATGCATACCGTTACGATCATTCTGATTCTGCTGCTGGCGGTAGTGGCCGGTGGGTTCATCGCGCGTATGCTGCCGGTTCGCGTGCCGCTGCCGCTGGTGCAGATTGGCGTCGGCGCAGTGCTTTCCTATGGTTTCGGCATCAGCGTGCCGCTTGATCCGGAATTTTTCTTTCTCTTTTTCATTCCTCCATTGCTGTTCCTGGATGGATGGCGCATCCCGAAAAGTGCATTCTTCCGCGACGTGCGTCCGATTGCGACGCTGGCGATCGGGCTGGTGCTGTTTACCGTGATCGGCATGGGATATTTCATTCACTGGATGATTCCGTCGGTACCGCTGGCGGCAGCCTTTGCGCTGGCCGCGATTCTTTCGCCGACCGATCCGGTGGCGGTATCGGCGATTGCATCGCAGAGCCCCATTCCGCCGCGCCTCATGCATATCCTGGAAGGCGAGTCGCTGTTGAACGATGCTTCCGGCCTGGTCTGTTTCCGGTTCGCGGTTGCCGCAGTAGTGACAGGGACTTTTTCGCTGTTTGACGCGTCGCTGGATTTCCTGTTGTCGGCCGGCGGCGGTCTGTTGACGGGGATCGCGGTCGCGTGGCTGGTCGGCCTGTTGAATCGGTGGCTGGTTGCGGCGGCAGGAGAGGATCCGGGTACCCAGATCCTGATCAGCCTGCTGCTTCCATTCGCGGCCTATCTCGCTGCCGAGCACATGGTCGTCTCGGGTATTCTTGCCGCCGCTGCGGCCGGCATCATGACGCATTACACGGACATGATCGGGCGCCGTCTTGCTGCGACCCGCATGCAGCGCCGTGCCGTATGGGACACGATCCAGATGGCGCTCAATGGCGTGATCTTCGTGATTCTCGGCGCGCAATTGCGCACGACGGTGGAAGGTTTGCCGGCCGTTGCGGCGGATATGGGACTGGGCAGTGCGTGGTGGTTGCTGCTGTATGTCCTGGCGATTACGCTGGTCCTGGCTGTGCTGCGCTTTCTGTGGGTGTGGAGCTCGCTGAAATTCACGCTGTTCCGAAAACGGCGCGATCAGAGTGATGGCATTAAACCATCTTTTCGCCTGTTACTGGTCACGGCATTTGCGGGCGTGCGTGGCACGATCACGCTGGCGGGCATTTTGACGCTGCCGCTTTTGATGCCGGATGGCAGCGTCTTTCCGGAAAGGGATCTGCTGATTTTTCTGGCAAAAGGCGTGATTTTTCTTTCCCTGTTGAGCGCCAGCATCGCCTTGCCCTTGCTGACGCGGGACTTGAAATTCATGCCGGACCCGGTGCTCGGCGCGGAGGAAGGAAAGGCGCGCGCCGCTGCTGCCGAAGCGGCGTTGCGTCATATCGGACAGGCCAGGCAGAATGCTCTCGGCAATGGCGCCGGCCACCCGGAAGCGGCGGCGCGCGTTACCGAACTGTACCGACGTCGGCTGGATTACGGGGCGAAGGGCGAAGAGGCGACGCGTGGCAGGTCGCTGGCCGAAGCGGAACGCAATCTGCGGCTGGAAGCAATCCGTGCGGAGCGTGAAGAGCTTTTTCAAATGTGGCTGAATAACAGCCTGGACGACTCCGTGCATCAGCGCCTGTTGCGCGAACTGGATCTGATCGAGAGCGCACTATCGCGCAATACGGATCGTTGACTGCTTGCTGCGGCATCGTTCATCGCGCAGCAGTGTCGCTTCATGCCGTGCGGCTGTAGTCTATAATGGCGGGTTCGGTCGAGGGCGATGACCACATGTTCGAATCTGTTGGTGCGGTCGGCATGCATTCGTTCAGCCGGCCGGTTTTTTCGGCATGCCGCTCACGGATTCAGAAGAGAAGGCATCGTTGCAAGACGCGACACCGCCGTACTCAGGTACCTTCGATCCTTGCCATATACCCGCATTTGAACAGCCGGCGCACATTGTGACTTACAGCGTAAAAGAAATTTTCTACACACTTCAGGGCGAAGGCGCACACGCCGGCCGTCCTGCGGTGTTTTGCCGTTTCTCCGGCTGCAATCTGTGGAGCGGACGTGAAAGCGATCGCGCCACTGCCATATGCCGGTTCTGCGATACCGATTTCGTCGGCACCGATGGCGAAGGCGGCGGAAAATTTACCGATGCCGCGACGCTGGCAGGTGCGATCGATGCGCTCTGGCCGGCCCATCATGCCGCCGACAAGTATGTGGTCTGCACCGGCGGCGAGCCGTTGCTGCAATTGGATGCCGTACTCATCGATGCGTTGCATGCAGCCGGTTTTGAAATCGCGATTGAAACCAACGGCACCATGCCGGTTCCGGATGGCGTCGACTGGGTTTGCGTCAGCCCGAAAATAGGTTCGCAACTGGTCGTGCGCAAGGGGAGCGAAATCAAGGTCGTGATTCCGCAGGACGGACAATCGCTGGCTGTGTACGAAGGACTGGAATTCGATCACTTCTTCGTGCAACCGATGGACGGTCCGCTGGCGCAACAGAATACCCGGCTCGCAATCGATGTCTGCAAGCGCAATCCGAAATGGAAGCTCAGTTTGCAGACCCATAAACTTTTACAGATACCGTAATCCCATGCTGACAATCACACGCAAGCTCGAATTCGATGCCGGTCACCGCATTCCCGATCATAAAAGCCAGTGCCGCAACCTGCATGGGCATCGGTATACGCTGGAGATTACGCTGGTCGGTGCGGTGATCGAAGAAGAGGGCAGCTCCGACAACGGCATGATCATGGATTTTTCCGATATCAAGTCGCTGGCGAAGCAGCATTTGATCGACGTATGGGACCACGCTTTCCTCGTGTATGAAAAGGATGCGAAGGTGCGCGAATTCCTCGAAAGCATCCCGGGCCACAAGACGGTGATCATCGATCGCATTCCGACGGTGGAGAATCTGGCGCAGACCGCATTCAACATCCTGAATGCCGCATACAAGGACCGTTACGGCACCGGCCTGCGCCTGCATAAACTGGTGCTGCACGAAACGCCGAACTGCTGGGCCGAAATCACGGCGGAAGGCTGATCGATTTCATGCACGGTCACGCTCAGGATTCCATCTGGATGCGCCAGGCGCTGGATCAGGCGCGCAATGCATGGGCGCTGGGCGAAGTGCCGGTCGGCGCGCTGGTCGTCAGGGATGGCGAAATCATCGCCACCGGTTTCAACCAGCCGATCGGCACGCACGATCCGACCGCACATGCGGAAATCATGGCCTTGCGTGCTGCCGCGACGCTACTCGGCAATTACCGCCTGCCAGGCTGCGAACTGTTCGTTACGCTGGAACCTTGTGCGATGTGCGCCGGCGCGATGATGCATGCGCGGCTGGCGCGCGTGGTCTTCGGCGCATCCGATCCGAAGACCGGGGCTTGTGGTTCGATCGTCAATCTGTTTGAACAGAATCAGCTGAATCACCACACGCAACTGACCGGCGGCGTGCTGGCGGATGAGTGCGGCGGCCTGCTGAAGGAATTCTTTGCCGAACGCCGGCGCAATGCGCAATCGATCAGGGATGCGGGTTTGCCGCAGAATTGATTCGATTACGCTCTCTCGTTTTTCCGCAGCTTCGCTTTAAATTCCTGTTTTTTTCGTGCCTTGTATTGAGCGATTACACGTGGTCGCACGCGCTTCATGCCTGTGCCATCGATTGGCGCCTTGGCGATATTCATTCGCGCCAAGCGCGGCATCAGGCAGTGTGCATGATGCGATGCCATGAAGCATGACGTGTGCATGATGCGATCATTGGCAAAACGGCAATCGATGCGTTGCAGCCGCATTCAACATGCCGCCGTATCGGTCGCCTCGATTTTCAGCCGGACCGATGGTATTGTGTCGTGGCATGTCGCATCGAACAGAACGCCATGCGACTGGAAGAATCTTGAAATCCGGATGCGTCAATCCGGCAGCGCCACATGTGCTTGCGGCATCGTCGAAGACGGGCAGCAACGGTTCGATTGCAACGGCCACAAGGGATGACACAATTCATTTATCGTGATCCGCCGCGCAGATAGCGCGGCAGTTTTTCGGAAAGTCCAATCTTGCCTATCATTCACGTCAACAATCTCGACATCTGCTACGAAACGCAAGGCGATCCACGCAATCCCGCCATCCTGCTGATTGTCGGCCTTGGCATGCAACTGGTATCGTGGCCCGATTCGTTTTGCGATGCACTGGTGCAGCGCGGTTTCCATGTCATTCGCTTCGACAATCGCGACAGCGGCCTTTCCACCAAACTGCATCACCTGGGCAAGCCGAATACGTTGATGGCCGTGCTCAAGCTTGCGTTGCGCATGAAGCTTCCTGCCGGCTACAAGCTGGACGACATGGCTGCTGATGCGATCGGTGTGCTCGATGCATTGCAGATAGAGAAGGCGCATATCGTCGGCGCATCGATGGGCGGAATGATCGCGCAGATCGTCGCCGGCCGTTATCCGGAACGCACGCTCAGCCTGACATCCATCATGTCCAGCAGCGGAAGACGCGGTTTGCCGGGACCGACACGCGCGGCACGCAAAGTCCTTTTTGCCGCACCGCCAAATCCGCTCGACCGTACCGGCATCATCGAACATTTCGTCCATACGATGGAAGTCATCGGCAGTCCGCGTTATCCGACGCCGCACGCCGTTTTGCTCGACCGCATCGCCAGCTCGGTCGAACGCAGCCTGGAACCGATTGCCACCACGCGGCAATTACTGGCGGTCGGCGCATCGGACGATCGCGTCGCGCTGCTGAAAGGCATTCGTGTACCGACGCTGGTGATCCACGGCACCGCCGATCCGCTGATTCCGATTGCCTGCGGCCGCGAAACCGCGCAACTGGTGCCGAACGCCGTCATGCACGAGATCGACGGCATGGGTCACGATTTGCCGGACCAGCTCAACGATCGGCTCGGAGAATTGATCGCCTGTCACTGCCACGCCGTCGAAGACATGCCCGCCCTGATTGAAGCGTGACGTGAGTATGCAGGTGAGTCTTCAGTTGAATCAGGCAATCCGCGCGCTGCTTGCCGCTTCTTCCCGCGATGGGAAGGATGGTCCGCTGGTTGCGATCGTCGCCCCCAGCGGTTATGCGCCGCAACAGGAAGCAATCGAACGCGGCATGGCTGCGTTGCGGGAGCAGGGATGCCGGGTGCGGAATTTTGCCGATCCGGCCAGGAAATTCCAGCGTTTCGGCGCGACGGATGATGAGCGCATTGCCCAGTTGCATGCAGCGGCACAGGATCTGGAAGTGGATATCGTGCTGGCGCTGCGCGGCGGCTACGGCTTGACGCGACTCTTGCCGCAGATCGATTTCGCCATGCTGGCCGCAAGCGGAAAACGTTTCGTCGGGCACAGCGATTTCACCGCGCTGCAAATGGGGCTGCTGGCACACGGTTGCCCGAGTTTTTCCGGCCCGATGCTGTGCGACGATTTTGTTCGCGATGAATCGAGCGATTACACGCTGATCGATTTCTGGAAATGCATGACGCAGGCGACGCATACCGTGACCGGCGAGGCGTCCGACAATCCCGATCTCGATGCCAGAGGCACGCTGTGGGGCGGCAATCTGGCGATGCTGGCGCATCTGGTCGGATCGCCATGGTTGCCGCATGTAAAAAACGGCATTCTGTTCGTCGAGGATGTGAATGAACATCCGTATCGCGTCGAGCGCATGATGCTGCAATTACTTCATGCAGGCGCGCTCGACAATCAACAGGCAGTGCTGCTGGGCGATTTTTCCGGTTACCGGTTGACGGAATATGACAACGGGTACGATTTTGCGCAGATGGTGGCATATCTGCGCGCGCATCTGCCGGTTCCGGTGCTGACTGGTTTGCCGGTCGGACACGGACGTGACAAGGCGACCATGGCCATTGGCGCGCAAGCCGAACTGCGGTCGCGCAATGGTGCTTTCTCCGTCGCGATGGCGGGTTATGGCGGCTTGCCGAACAGATAACATCCGGTTTCGATTGCGTCATTTTTGGACTACGCATCGGCAATCGATTTTCGCGCCTGCCTCTTGCTGTAATTCATTCAGGATTCATTCAATCTGCCGGCGAGTATCTTGTCCGCAGGACACAGTCGGGCTGCGACTCTCACGATGGTAAAATAGCCGACTGTAAAATTCATCTCCGCAAAGGCTTTAATCAGTGCTCTCCACAGCTAATATCACGATGCAGTTCGGCCCCAAGCCGCTGTTCGAAAACATTTCCGTCAAGTTCGGCGATGGCAACCGTTACGGCCTGATCGGCGCCAACGGTTGCGGCAAATCCACCTTCATGAAAATCCTCGGCGGTGATCTCGATCCGTCCGGCGGCAACGTCATGCTCGATCCGAACGAACGTCTGGGTAAATTGCGCCAGGATCAGTTCGCGTTCGAAGAAATGCGCGTGCTCGACGTCGTGATGATGGGCCACACGGAAATGTGGGCAGCGATGGCCGAGCGCGATGCGATTTACGCCAATCCGGAAGCGACCGACGACGATTACATGAAGGCTGCCGATCTCGAAGCGAAGTTCGCCGAGTTCGATGGCTACACGGCAGAATCGCGCGCCGGCGAATTGCTGCTCGGTGCAGGTGTTGCCATCGACCTCCATCAGGGTCCGATGAGCAACGTGGCGCCCGGCTGGAAGCTGCGCGTGCTGCTGGCGCAGGCGTTGTTCTCGAATCCGGACATTCTGCTGCTCGACGAGCCGACCAACAATCTGGACATCAACACGATCCGCTGGCTGGAAGACGTGCTCAACGAGCGCAATTCCACCATGATCATCATTTCGCATGATCGCCACTTCCTGAATCAGGTCTGCACGCACATGGCCGACATGGATTACGGCACGCTGAAAATCTATCCGGGCAATTACGACGAATACATGTTTGCGTCGACGCAGGCGCGCAATCAGCAACTGGCCAATAACGCGAAAGCGAAGGACAAGGTCGCCGAACTGCAGGAGTTCGTGCGCCGCTTTGCTGCAAACAAATCCAAGGCGCGTCAGGCCACATCGCGCGCCAAGCAGATCGAGAAGATCAAGGTCGATGATATCAAGCCATCGTCGCGTGCCTATCCATTCGTGCGTTTTGACGGCGAGAAAAAACTGCATCGTCAGGCCGTGACCGTTGAGGGCATCTCGAAGGCATTCGATCGCCAATTATTCAAGAACTTCAGCATCACGGTTGAAGCGGGCGAACGTGTCGCCATCATCGGTGCCAACGGTGCCGGTAAAACTACCTTGTTGCGCAGCATCGGCGGCAAGGACATTACAGGTTTGGATGCCAGATAGTGGTCGAGTCAAATGGGCGGAAAACGCCAATGTCGGCTACATGCCGCAGGATCCGACTGAAGACTTTGCGAGCGATAAAAATTTGACCGACTGGGTTGGACAATGGACGCAGGAAGGCGACGACGATCAGGCAGTGCGTTCGATTCTCGGCCGTTTGCTGTTCGGCGGCGACGATGTGAAAAAATCGGTCAAGGTATTGTCCGGCGGCGAAAAAGGCCGCATGACCTACGGCAAATTGATGCTTGGTCGCCACAACGTCTTGCTGATGGATGAACCAACCAATCACATGGACATGGAATCCATCGAATCGTTGAATATCGCACTCGAAAAATATGCGGGCACGCTGATTTTCGTTTCGCACGATCGTGAATTCGTGTCGTCGCTGGCGACCCGCGTGCTGGAAGTCAAGGAAGGCGAGATCATCGACTTCCAGGGCAGCTACGAGGATTACCTGACCAGTCAGGGCATCGAATAAAATCCAGGGTTGAAGGCGCGGCCGGCAAGTGCGACGTGCAATGACGTGCAATTGTCCGTGTCGCGCTTTTTCCAACTCAGCCACGGCAGTCATGCCGTTGCCTGCCTGAAGCGAACCTGCCTGCCGTTATCTGAAAATGGCGCTACAATTTGCAGGTCCTTTCTGGCGAAGCGCCATGTTTTTCCGCAAAAGCCGCACACCTCCATCGCATTCGATCCTCTGACCAGCCATGCAAATCCAGCCAATCAAAACCGTTGAATTCGAACGCCCAGCAATGCAAGCCGGTACCAGTTGCACCGCGCAGGCATGGGCACGTGCGCCTGCCACGCCGTCGCCTGAAGAAAAAATTGCATTGAAGGAACGCATCAAGCGCCTGCTGAAAGAACGCGAGGCGGTGCTGGTCGCGCATTACTACGTCGATGCCGACCTGCAGGATCTGGCGGAAGAAACCGGCGGTTGCGTTTCCGATTCGCTGGAGATGGCGCGTTTCGGGCGCGATCATCCGGCAAAGACACTGGTCGTGGCCGGCGTCAGGTTCATGGGCGAAACTGCAAAGATTCTCAGTCCTGAAAAAAACATCCTGATGCCGGATCTGGATGCGACCTGTTCGCTCGATCTCGGCTGTCCGTCGGAGGAATTCAACGCATTCTGCGATGCGCATCCGGATCGCGTGGTTGTCGTGTACGCCAACACCAGTGCGGCGGTGAAGGCGCGTGCCGACTGGATGGTGACGTCATCGATCGGGTTGAAGATCGTCGAGCATCTGCACGCGCAAGGGAAGAAAATCCTGTGGGCGCCCGACAAGCATCTCGGCGGCTATATCCAGAAACAGACCGGCGCCGACATGCTGTTGTGGCAAGGCTCGTGTCTTGTGCACGATGAATTCAAGGCGGTCGAACTCGAACTGCTGAAGAAGGAACATCCGCTGGCAAAAGTGCTCGTGCATCCGGAATCGCCGGCCGCCGTCGTTGCGCTGGCCGATGCGGTCGGCTCCACGTCGCAACTGATCCATGCCGCACAGACGATGGATGCGCCGGAGTTCATTGTCGCGACCGACAACGGCATTTTGCACAAAATGAAGGCGGCTGCGCCCGGAAAAATATTCATCGATGCACCGACCGCCGGCAACAGCGCGACCTGCAAGAGCTGCGCGCACTGTCCGTGGATGGCGATGAACGGCCTGCAGAATCTGGCCGATGTACTGGAGTCTGGCCGCAACGAAATTCACGTCGATCCGGAAATCGGCCGCAAGGCGACCGTCTGCATCGATCGCATGCTCGACTTTGCCGCTGCGCAAAAAGCCAATGTGCGTCCGTCCGGCGATCTGGCGAAAGAGCAAAAACTGTTTTCAGGAATAGGCCCCGCATGAGCCTGCTGCAGAATCCCTTTGCGCCGTTCGATGCGGCATTGAAGACGGCATTCGAGGCCGGCATCCTGTCCGCGCTGGCGGAAGATATCGGCAGCGGCGATGTGACCGGCAGGCTTGTTCCGGAGCAGGAAATCGTGCGTGCGCATGTGGTTGTGCGCGAAGCTGCCGTGCTGTGCGGCGCGCCGTGGTTTGAAGGCGTGATGAAGCATCTCGATGCGCGTATTTGTATCGAATGGCGGTATGCAGAAGGCGACATGATGCAGGCCGACAGCGAAGTCTGTGCGATTGAAGCGCCTGCGCGCGCGTTGCTGACCGGCGAACGCGCCGCACTGAATTTCCTGCAGCTGTTATCGGGTGTGGCGACGGCTACGCGCGATTATGTAGAATTGATCTCCGGCACCAGGGCGGCGATTCTCGATACGCGCAAGACTTTGCCGGGATTGCGTCTGGCGCAGAAGTACGCGGTGCGCGTCGGCGGCGGCTGCAATCAGCGCCTGGCCTTGTACGACGGCATCCTGATCAAGGAAAACCACATTGCGGCGGCAGGCGGCGTGCGCGCGGCGATGCAGGCAGCGCTGGCGCTCGATGCCGGCGTGACGATCCAGATCGAGGTCGAAAGCATGGCGCAACTGGAAGACGCTTTGGCGGTCGGCGCGACATCGGTATTGCTGGATAATTTTTCGCTGGAGATGATGCGCGATGCGGTGACGCTGACGAACGGACGTGCGGTGCTGGAAGGTTCCGGTGGCGTGAATCGCGATACCGTGCGGGCGATTGCGGAGACGGGTGTCGATCGCATCTCGATCGGCAGCCTGACCAAGGATGTGCACGCTACAGATTACTCGTTGCGGATTCTGGAAGCGCGGTAGACGCCAGCCGTTTCCTGATAAAAAAAGCCGCTGTTCGCGGCTTTTTTATTGCATCAATTTTTACTTCTTGCGATCCGGCGACAGAACGCTCGGCAACGCTTTCGGCAAGGTCTCCGGATAATCCCGGCTGAAATGCAGGCCGCGGCTTTCACGGCGCGACAGGGCGCTGTTGACGATCAGCGCGGCGACTTCCACCAGATTGCGCAGTTCGAGCAGGTCGGGTGTGACGCGGAAGTTGGCGTAGTACTCGTCGATTTCTTCCTTCAGCAGGCGATGCGGTGCTGCGCGCGTTCCAGCCGCTTGGTCGTGCGCACGATGCCGACGTAGTTCCACATGAAGCGGCGCAGTTCTTCCCAGTTGTGCGCGATGACGACTTCTTCGTCGGCGTCGGTGACGCGGCTTTCATCCCATGCAGGCAGGGCAGGGACTTTCTGCTTCGGTTGCTCGTCGATGTATTTGGCCGCGGCGCGACCGAAAACCAGGCATTCCAGCAGCGAGTTGCTGGCCAGGCGGTTGGCGCCGTGCAGGCCGGTGCAGGCGGCTTCGCCGACCGCGTACAGGCCCGGCAGATCGGTGCGGCCGGCGAGGTCGGTGACCACGCCGCCGCAGGTGTAGTGCGCGGCCGGCACCACCGGGATCGGCTCGCTTCGTCATGTCGATGCCGAGTTCCAGGCAGCGCGCCATGATGGTCGGGAAATGCTCCTGCAGGAAGTCCGGCGATTTGTGCGCTGATGTCGAGATCGACGTAGTCGAGACCGCGTTTTTTCATCTCGGAGTCGATGGCGCGCGCCACGATATCGCGCGGCGCCAGTTCGGCGCGTTCGTCGTGCGACGGCATGAAGCGCTTGCCGGCATCCTTGCCAGCGGATTGCGGCAGTTTCAGCACGCCGCCTTCGCCGCGCACGCGCTTCGGTGATCAGGAACGATTTGGCGTGAGGGTGGTACAGGCAGGTCGGATGGAACTGGATGAACTCCATGTTGGCGACGCGGCAGCCGGCGCGCCATGCCATCGCGATGCCGTCGCCGGTCGCGGTGTCGGGATTGGTGGTGTAGAGGTAGACCTTGCCGGCGCCGCCGGTGGCAAGCACGGTGTGGTCGGCCGAGATGGTGAGAACCTTGCCGCTTTTGACGTCCTGCACGTACAGGCCGAGACAGCGCGGACCGTTTTTCTTGCGCTCCAGCGCATCGGATGTGATGACGTCGATCGCGTAATGATGTTCCATCAGCGTGATGTTCGGATGCGCGCGTACTTTCTGTTCCAGCGTGACCTGCACGGCGTGGCCGGTGGCATCGGCCGCATGGATGATGCGGCGCTGGCTGTGGCCGCCTTCACGTGTCAGGTGGAAACCGAGTTCGGCCGTTGCGTCCGGCGTGAAGGGTACGCCCTGTTCGATCAGCCATTCGATCGCTTCGCGGCCGTGTTCGACGATGAAGCGCGTGGCAGCCTCGTCGCATAATCCGCCGCCGGCGACCAGCGTATCGGCCACGTGTTCATCGAAACTGTCATTGGAATCCAGCACGGCGGCAATGCCGCCTTGCGCCCAGTTGCTGGCGCCGTCGAGCAGCGTGCGTTTGGAAATGACCGCAACCTTGCGGGTTTCGGCCAGGTGGAGGGCGACGGACAAGCCTGCCAATCCACTGCCGACGATCGCGACATCAAATTTCATAGATATTTTCGGGTAAGAATAGAGGTCAGCCCATGACTATATTCGATTTGGCGGCAAACCGCGCAAACGGCAAAATCGGCAATGCATGGGCGCGGCAGGAAATGACGGATTGTCATGGTAACGCAACTGCATGCGGATCGCGGGATCGCCCGGATTCAGCCAGGGGAAACGCTCCCTGCCATGCCGTCATGCAAGCGGGAATGTATGCGCCTTGCGAATCAGTGTTTCCGCCTGATCGGTCGATAGCGGCGGCGAGAAGACGAAACCTTGCCCGAGATCGCATCCCATCTTCTTCAGTTCGTCGATGTGTGCGACGGTTTCCACGCCTTCGGCGACGGTTTGCAAATTCAGTGTCTGCGCCAGCGCCATCATGAGGCGGATGATTTCCATGTCACTCTGATTGGTACCGAGGCCGTGGACGAAGGCCTTGTCTATCTTGAGAATGTCGATCGGCAGTTTCTGTAGATAGGCCAGCGACGAATAGCCGGTACCGAAATCGTCGAGTGCCAGCCGCAAGCCGAGCTTCTTGAGCAACGACAGGGTTTCCATGGTTTGCAGTGGATTGGCCATGGCGGACGTTTCGGTCAGTTCCAGTTCGATGGTGCGTGGTACCACGCCGCTACTGTCCAGAATCGTGCGTACCTGGCTGAAGAACGATGTCTGCAACAACTGCCGCATCGATACATTGACGGCAACGGTCATGTCGCCGATTGCCGGATAGCTTGCCTGCCACGCGGCGAGCTGACGGCATGCCTGTTCCATCGCCCACATGCCGATCGGTACGACCATGCCGGAGGTTTCCGCAATCGGGATGAATTCGTTCGGCGAGATCAAGCCGTATTCGGGACTGTTCCAGCGCAGCAGAAGTTCGAATCCCTTGACCTTGCCGTCGGTCAGCGAAACCTTTGGCTGCCAGGCGACCGACAGTTCATTGCGTTCCAGCGCAAATCGCAATGCAACGTCCATGCGTGCGTGTTTGGTCGAGGTGCTTTGCAGGGCCGCATCATAAATTTCCGTGCGGTTGCGGCCGCGTTCCTTGGCCTGGTACATCGCCGCATCGGCGTCGCGCAACAGATCGGCGGGCGCATGATGGTCGGCGTTGAGTTGTGCAATGCCGATGCTGGTCTGGATCTTGACGGCGACGTTGTCGAAGATCAGGCGTTCGGAGACGGCGCGCATGACCGCATTGGCCTTGAGGGCGGCTTCCGCCAGCGAGGCGTTGGTGAGAATCGCGAATTCATTGCCGCCGAAACGCGCGACGAAGTCCTTGTCGGGCAATGCGGCGACGATGCGCCGGCTGATTTCGATCAGGCATTTGTCTCCGAAGTCGTGACCGTGCGTGTCGTTGATGCTCTTGAAGAAGTCGAGATCGAGGAACAGCATCGTCAGGCTGGACTGGCGCTGCCGGCTGGTCGTCATTGCATCTGCAAGCGTGTTGACCAGATAGCGGCGATTCGGCAGATCGGTCAGCATGTCGTGCATGGCCTGATATTCGATCCTGGTTTCGTACTGCTTGCGTTTGGTGATGTCGCGCGTCACGCCCAGCACGCCGATGATGCGTCCGGCTGCATCCGGCAATGGATATTTGCTGGTGTGAAACCAGCGATCGAGATCGTTTCGCCAGAATCCCTGCACCTCGATATCCTGCAATGGCTGGCCGCCTTGCATGACCAGCTGATCCTGACGGGAAATTTCATCGGCGATGTCGCGCGCGCTCAAAGTGTCGCCATCGTTGCCCATTTTCAGGCAGAGATCATAGGATGTCTTGCCACGCAGCTCTTCCTCGCTCGCATAGCCGAAGCGTTTCTGGAAACTCTGGTTGCTGATCGTGAAGCGGCCTTCCGTATCCTTCGCATAGATCATCGATGGATTGAGATCGAGCACGGCGCGCAGCAATGCCGTTTCTTCCTGCAGTTTCAATTCGACATCCTTGCGCTGTGTGATGTCCTCGATGCTGAAAACGAGGCCGTTGATGGCCGAATCGTGCAGCATGTTGTAGCCGCAGGTTTCCAGCCAGACCCAGTGCCCGTCGCGGTGGCGGGCGCGGTGGCGCGAGAAGATCGTGCCATGCGGCGTATCGCGCAGGTAGCGCAGCTTGTCCTTGTGTTCCGTCTTGTCGTCCGGATGCAGGATGGGGCGGATGCCTTGCTCGGTGATTTCCTCGGGGCTGTAACCGATGACTTCCTGCAATGCGGGATTGGCGAACTGGATGCGGTACTCGGTATCCGTGATGATGAAGACGTGGCGCGTGACGAGGGCGATCGCATTGAAGCGCCGCTCGTTGGTGCGCACCTGATTGAGCGCAACGCGGTTGGCGTTGAGCGTGCGGGCCAGCAGCAGAGACAGCCAGCCGATGCAGATCGTGGCGAAAAATTCGGGCAGCCATTCATTGATCGTGGCGCCGAGATGGACATTCAGGCGATAGCCGAGAAAGGCCAGAATCGCAATGGCGCCGATGGCGAGACGATTGCCGAGCACAAGCGGAAAGACGCCGGCCACTGCAATCAGCCACGGCATCGGCAGTGCGGCGGCGGGGTCGAGCAGAACGAGGATCACGATGGCAAAGGTTGCCGCCGACATTTCGACCAGTAGAAAACTTTCACCGAGAAGAATGCCGCAGCGCTGCCAGAAATGGCGGACGAAGGCGGCCGTCAGTAACAAGGGCAGCAGCATCGTCGCGAACACGGCCAGCCGCGGCAGGGTCAGATGGCTTGAATAGACCAGCAGGAGCACATGGAACAGCAGCGTGACATACAACAGCAGCGATGCCGTGCGAAAGATATCGCTGCTGGTAAAGACGGTCGGTATGCGAAGCTGCGGTGCCTTCATCGGCTGGACGTAACCGGCGTGACCAGCGCGGCGGCCGCCTTGGCGCGCGCACGCGCGGTTTCGACATCGGGTGCACCGGCGAGCGTCACGCCCATCCGGCGTTTGGCGAAGGATTCCGGTTTGCCGAACAGGCGGATATCGGTGCCTTCGATCCGCAGCGCGTCAGCTACGCCTTCGAATGCGATGGGCTTGCCATCGTGGCGGCCGTAGATCACCGCCGATGCGCCCGGTGTTTTCAGGGCGACGTTCACAGGCAGGCCGAGTATGGCCTTGGCGTGCAATTCGAATTCGCTCTGTTCCTGGCTGATCATCGTCACCATGCCGGTATCGTGCGGGCGCGGGCTGACTTCGGAGAACCAGACTGTATCGTGCTTGACGAACAGTTCGACGCCGAACAGGCCGAGGCCGCCGAGGTTTTCCGTGATGCTTCTGGCGATATCGTGCGCTTTTTGCAGCGCGGCCGGATGCATCGCCTGCGGCTGCCATGATTCGACATAATCGCCGTTGACCTGCACATGGCCGATCGGCTCGCAAAAATGCGTATGCACCTCGCCGTCGGCGCCGATTGCGCGCACGGTCAGCAGCGTGATTTCATAATCGAAATCGATGAAGCCTTCGACGATCACACGGCCGGTATTGACACGGCCACCGGCGACGGCGGTTTCCCATGCGCTTTCAACATCGTCGAGGCCGGTCAGTTTCGATTGCCCCTTGCCGGACGACGACATGACCGGTTTGACGACGCATGGGAAGCCGACTTCGGTGCAGCCGAGCTGCAATTCTTCCAGGCTGTCGGCAAAACGGTAGGGCGACGTGGCGACGCCCAGTTCTTCGGCGGCAAGACGGCGAATGCCTTCGCGATCCATCGTCAGCCATGCAGCGCGCGCGGTCGGGACCACACGCACATTGCCGGCGTCTTCCATCTCGACCAGCGTGGCGGTGGCAATCGCTTCGATTTCCGGTACGACGAGGTCCGGTTTTTCCTGGTTGATCAGGGCGGCAAGCTGCACGCCGTCGGTCATGTCGATTACGTAGGAGCGATGTGCGACCTGGTGGCCGGGCGCATTCTGGTAACGGTCGACGGCGATGACTTCGACGCCGAGACGCTGCAACGCGATGATGACTTCCTTGCCCAGTTCGCCGGAGCCAAGCAGCATGACTTTGGTGGCGATATCGGACAGTGGTGTGCCGATGCGGCTGATGTTGTTGCTTTTGTTCATGGCGGGAATGTCATTGAGGGTGACGACCCTCGCGATAGATTGGAGTAATTCATTAGCTTCCAGACAATAGCAAATCCTGCTCTGTTTGGACAGTGTAAATTGTCTACTTTCCTTCTGGAAACGAATGCGCGCCGGATTTTTTCGCGGATGAAAAAAAAGCTGCCGGCACATTGTGCGGCAGCTTTAAACCGAGTATTCCCCGGATCAGGAGTTGGCCACGATCAGTCGTTGGCGTAAATATCGTTGTCCTTGGTTTCCTTCACGAAAATCATGCCGATCACGAAGGTGATCAACGCGATGATGATCGGGTACCAGAGGCCGTAGTAGATGTCGCCCTTGTATGCCACCAGTGCGAATGCAGTGGTTGGCAGCAGGCCGCCGAACCAACCGTTACCGATGTGATACGGCAGCGACATCGACGTATAGCGAATGCGGGTCGGGAACATTTCAACCAGCATGGCGGCGATCGGGCCGTAGACCATCGTCACATAGAGCACGAGAATGAACAGCAGCAACAGCGTCATGCCGTAGTTGATGCGATCGGGATCGGCCTTGGTCGGATAGCCGTGCGCCTTGATGGCGTCGCCCAGCTCTTTCGAAAAGGCCTTGTCTTTCGCTGCGGCATCTTCCTTCGACAGGCCGTTCGCATCATAAGACGTGATCAGCGTGTCGCCGATCTTGATGGTTGCCACGGTTCCCGGTGCTGCGTTGACATTCGAGTAGCCAACGGAAGCGAGCGACAGCTTGGCTTTCGCGATATCGCACGACGAAGTGAACTTCTTGGTGCCGGTCGGATTGAACTGGAACTGGCAGGTTTCCGGATCGGCTGTCACGACGACCGGCGAATCCTTGAGTGCTGTTTCCAGCGCCGGATTGGCATAGTGCGTCAGTGCATTGAAGATCGGGAAGTAAGTCAGTGCAGCAATCAGGCAGCCGGCCATGATGATCGGTTTGCGGCCGATCTTGTCGGAAAGCGTACCGAAGATCACGAAGAACGGCGTCGCCAGCAGCAGCGATGCGGCAATCAGGATGTTGGCGGTGGAGAGATCGACTTTCAGCGTTTGCGTCAGGAAGAACAATGAATAGAACTGGCCGGCGTACCACACCACAGCCTGGCCTGCGGTCAGGCCGACCAGCGCCAGAATGACGATCTTCATGTTTTTCCACTGGCCGAATGCCTCGGTCAACGGTGCCTTGGATGTTCTGCCTTCGGCTTTCATTTTCGCGAAAGCCGGCGATTCCGCCATCGACAGGCGAATCCAGACAGAGATGCCAAGCATGAAGATCGACAGCAGGAACGGAATGCGCCAGCCCCAGTCGGCAAAGGCTTCTTCGCCGACGGCGGTGCGCGTGCCGAGGATCACCAGCAGCGACATGAACAGGCCCATTGTCGCCGTGGTCTGGATCCACGCGGTGAATGCGCCGCGCTTGTCGTGCGGTGCGTGTTCCGCCACATAGGTTGCGGCACCGCCGTATTCTCCACCCAGCGCCAGACCTTGCAGGATGCGCAGGATGATCAGGATGATCGGTGCGGCAATGCCGATGGAGGCATAACCGGGCAGCAGGCCGACAATGAACGTCGACGTGCCCATGATCACGATCGTGACGAGGAACGTGTATTTGCGGCCGATCATGTCGCCCAGACGGCCGAACACGATTGCGCCGAACGGACGCACGATGAAACCGGCAGCAAAGGCGAGCAGGGCGAAGATGAATGCGGTATTGGGATCGGTGCCGGCGAAGAATTGCTTGGCGATGATGCCGGCCAGCGCGCCGTACAGATAAAAGTCATACCATTCGAAAACGGTTCCCAGCGATGATGCGAAAATGACTTTCCGTTCCTCCGCCGTGATCCCGCGTGCAGGTGTAGATACTGGCGCCATGATCGTCTCCTTAATAGTTATAGATAGAATGCGCGGATGCCTTCGCACATTTGGGTACGCAACCGGAGTGTGCGACGCAAACCTTACGCAGCGCTTACGGAAATGTGCGATATGGGAACGCTTTGCGCGCCTGCGTTGTTGGCGGGTTTTCGGCGGTGAACATCAGTCGCGGCAAGGGAAAATGTCGCCGTCATGGCGCGCGTATAGGCTGACTTTGTGTCAGCAACCGGCGCACCGATTTTGCGTGCATGCCGGATGGCTCTAAAATGACGCCATTTTTCACAGAATGAACGCGATGACGAACAATCCAGCTTCCACACCTTCCGCGCCTCACATTCCTTTCCTGCACGAACTCGGCATCGAGGTTGTCGAATCCGGCAGCGGCGCAGCACAGGTTGAGCTGACCTTGCAGGCGCGCCATCTCAATGGCTGGCAGGTCGCGCATGGCGGCGTCGTCATGACGATGCTGGACAATGTGATGTCGCTCGCCAGCCGCTCGCTCGATCCGAATATTCGCGGTGGCGTCACGATCGAGATGAAAACCAGCTTCATGCAACCGGGTGGCGTCGAAGGCGGCCGGCTGGTCGCCAAAGGCAAGGTGATGCATGCTTCGTCCAGTCTTTATTTTTGCGAAGGCGAGCTGTGGAATGAAGACAGGCTGGTTGCCAAGGCCAGCGGCACCTTCAAGTTTCTCCGTCGCACCGATGTCGCCAAAAAAATGAATCCGGCGTAAGCCTTTGTCCGGCGTCGAACAGAAAGAACGCATGAACGATTTTCAGGACAGAGTCGCCGTCATTACCGGCGCGGCAAGCGGCTTCGGTCGCGAGTTCGCGCGTCTGGGCGCACGGCTCGGCATGAAACTGGCGCTGGCCGATGTGCAGCAGGATGCATTGTCGGACATCGAGGCGGAACTGACCGGGCAGGGCGCACAGGTGCTCGCATTGCATTGCGACGTACGCGATGCACAACAGGTGCAGGCGCTGGCGGATGCGACGATGGCGCGTTTCGGTGCCGTGCATCTGCTGTTCAACAACGCAGGCGTCGCATCGGGTGGTTTGGTCTGGGAAAACTCGGCAGCGGATTGGGATTGGGTGCTGGGGGTGAATCTGTTCGGCGTGATTCACGGCGTGCGCATCTTCACGCCGCTGATGCTGGAATGCGCGAAACGCGATCCTTCGTATCAGGGGCATATCGTCAACACCGCCTCGGTGGCCGGCCTGCAGAATGCGCCGACGATGGGTATTTACAATGTCTCCAAGCATGCGGTCGTATCGCTGACCGAAACGTTGTTCCAGGACCTGCGTCTGGTGCAAGCGCCGATCGGTGCATCGGTGCTGTGTCCGTTCTTCGTGCCGACCGGCATTCATCAATCCGAACGCAATCGTCCCGAAGATATGCAGAACGATGCAGCACCGACTGTCAGCCAGCGCGCGGCGCAGACGTTCTCGGAAAAATCGGTGGCGGCGGGGAAAATATCGGCCGGGCAGATTGCCGGGCTGACGTTCGATGCGATACGGAACGGCCAGTTTTACATCTATTCGGAATCGGAACCGCTGCGCAATGCGCACAAGCGGATGGAAGATATTGTGCAGCAGCGCAATCCCTACGATCCGTATGAAGAAATGCCGCACATCCGCGAACTGCTGCGGGCAAAGCTGAAACGCTGATGCGATGCCGACAGTTTTGCCGGTTCTGATGCGTGCCTAAAATCCCTTCGTGCACTGCCCGCGATGCGCACGTTGCTGCATCGGCTGTACAGGCAAGGCGACAGCCGGGCGCTCGATCAATACAGGTTGTTGACCATCCTGCAGCCTGACCAGCGTCGAGACGCGCGTGCCGTAATCCTGCGATTCGATGCAGACGGCGGACAGCATGCGTTCGCGCTCAAGGCTGACGCCTGTCTTGGGCAACCTGCAATCGGATGCGCAGGTGGTATCGGACAGCATTTCAAAATAGGCATCTTCCGGCGCGCCCTGGCACAGCAGGCTGGCGAACTCTGCCTTGGTGCGCACGACCTTCGGCCACGTGCAGTCGAGCAGCGAATTCGACAGACCGTAAACGCCTGGCGCCAGCGATTTTCCGTTGCGTTCGTCGCCGTCGCCGCGATTGGAAAACCAGATCAATTCGTCGTGATTGCCGATCAACAGGTTGAAGCCGTTGTAATTGGCAGTTTGCTTCGCGATGCCGTCGATGTATTCGCCTGGCGTCATCGTGCCGGCCAGATAATCGAGTACCAGCTTGCCGCGCGATGGGGCATCGGCGCGCATTTCCGACGGCGCGCGAATGTTCGTGATCGAGGCAAAACGTCCGTCGCGCGCCACGCCCATCCACGTGCCGCCGGCCCGCAAATCGCGCCCTGCATAAATCTGCGGATGGTCGTCCCACCAATCGGCCGTCCTGGCGGGACGGTCGTAGAACTCGTCGCGGTTCCCGGCGGCGAGCAGCGGCATGTTCGGCAACACACGCCATGCAAAGACAATCAGGCACATAACGATAAATCCACAAATTGTTCCGTATGACGTGTGCCTTCGATGAAGGCCGGCAAACCGTTCGCTGCAACCGCGCGTTCCAGTTGTTCTTCAAAATCCGCAGCAGTCGCCAGATACACTTCCATCCATGTATGCGTATCGTCCTGCGCTGCAGGCCGACGCTTCAACGCAGTGGTGATGCCGCATTGCCGCGCCAGCGCATCCTGCATCGCCAGAACTCTTTCACGGAATGCCTCGGCATCGGCGACCCGCACGCGATAGTAAATATAGAGATCCATCGTCATTGTCCGCGATCCGGTTCGTGTTCGCTTGCGATGCTCAAACCGGATCGGTCAGCGGATACGGCAGCGGCTGGAACGACAGCACCGGACCGTCGGCAGAACCAAGACGCACTTCGGCATCGGCGGCGGCAATCTTGATCTCGACCAGACAATCGATGCTTTGCGGATTGGCGCGCGCGGCATTGACCACCATGCCGCAAGGCTGGCCGGGATCGTCGGCGGAAAATATCTCGGTGCCGGCTTTAACCTGTTCCGCAGTCTCTTCAATAGCCACACTGGCGTGCATCATGCGGCGCTTGAGCTTGCCGAGATACTGGCTGCGCGCGACGATTTCCTGACCGGGATAACAGCCTTTCTGAAAATTCACGCCGCCGATCAGCTCGAAGTTGATCATCTGCGGCACGAATTTTTCCTGCGTGATCGTGGTGATGTGCGGCATGCCGCCATCGATTTCCGCCAGACGCCATGCCTCCGGTCCCGTCGCCTGCAGGACAGCGGTCAGTTGCGGCCATGCTTCCATTGCCTGCGCAGGCGTCGTGATCCATTGATAGCGCGGAATGCCGAACGCGTTCGAATGACGGATCAGCGTACCGGCTTGCGTTTCCACCTTGTCGTAAATTGCCAGCGGCAATGCGGGAAACCAAGGCATCAGTGCACTGGCGGCGGCAGGACCAGCGAGGCCGAGCATCACGTGTTCGCCGGTTACATCGGTCAGTTTCGCCTTCGCGCGCAGGATGAACATCTGCAGACGCTTCTGCACGCCTGCCTGAATCTCGCGTGGAATCTGCAGCAGGATGCGATCGGCGGTTTTCCACATCAGCAGGCTGGCCAGCAGCCGGCCTTTCGGCGAACAGTAACCCGCAAGGCGGGCTTCTGTATTGCCAAGATGTTCAACGTCGTTGGTCAACTGGTTATGCAGGAAGTGCGGCGCATCATCGCCGACGGCGGCGATCAGGCCGAAGTGAGTTAGTGGCGCGACGAAATTGGTGCGCGCGGTTTCGGACGCAACGTCGGTGCCGAAGGACAACAGTTGCGGCTCGACGCCATCGCTGACGGGCGCATCGAACTGCGCACCTTGTTCAGCCAGAAAATTCAACCAGGTAGTCATGATTCCCATCGGTAAATTGGAGCGAATAAATTGCGGTGAAACAGAGTTCCGCTATTATCATTAGGGTCTGATTATAGTGGCGTGAGAAAAACACGTCGGATTACGCCGGATTTCGCAGAGAGTCACCTTGATAAAAAAACTGTTTACCCTGATCGTCCTGCTGGCAATTGCCGCGGCAGCAATTATTTTCTGGGCGCGCCTGCCCATCCTCGCAAGCGGCCAGCCGACCATCGAATTCACTATCGCCCCCGGTAGCAGCCTTCGCAGCAGTATGCAGCAGATCGAAAATGCCGGTGCGCCGGTCAATTCGCTGATGATGGTCATGCTGACGCAACTGACGGGCAACAGCACAAAACTGAAAGCCGGCACCTATGAACTGAAACCGGGTGCGACGCCGATCAGTCTGATCAGGCAACTGGTACGCGGCGAGTTCGCGCAGGAAGCGCTTGTCATCATCGAGGGCTGGACCTTTGCGCAAATGCGCCAGGAGATCAATGCGCATCCTGGCCTGAAGCACGAAACAGCGACCCTGTCCGACAAAGAATTGATGGCAAGAATTTCCCCCGATTTCCCTACGCCTGAAGGTTTGTTCTATCCCGACACCTACATGTTTGCGAAGAATTCCAGCGACCTGCAGATTTATCGTCAGGCGCACAGGCTGATGCTGAAGAAACTGGATGCCGAATGGGCGACACGCGATCCGATGCTGCCGTATGCAACGCCCTATCAGGCGTTGACGATGGCATCGATTGTCGAAAAGGAAACCGGCAGGAAGTCCGAACGCACGATGATTGCCGCCGTCTTCGTCAATCGCCTGAAACACGGCATGCTGCTACAAACCGACCCAACGGTGATCTATGGCATGGGACAGAATTTCAAGGGCAATATCCGCAAGCGCGATCTGCTGACCGATACGCCGCACAACACGTATACTCGCGTGGGTCTGCCTCCGACGCCGATTGCCTTGCCGGGTGCGGAATCGCTGTACGCCGCGATGCATCCGGCGCCGACCGATGCGTTGTATTTCGTCGCGCGCGGCGATGGCAGCAGCCAGTTTTCGGCCACGCTCGATGAACACAACAACGCTGTCAACAAATACCAGCGCAACCGATAATCCAGCCGCATGACACAAGCAAAATTCATCACGTTCGAAGGCATTGACGGTGCCGGAAAATCCACGCATCTGCCGTTCGTGGCAGAGGCATTGCGGGCAATGGGAAAAACGGTGGTGGTGACGCGCGAGCCGGGCGGCACCACGCTGGGCGAATCGCTGCGTACGATCCTGCTGCATGAAAAAATGCATCTCGAAACGGAAGCGCTGCTGATGTTCGCCGCGCGCCGCGAACATATTGCACAGGTGATCGAGCCGGCGCTGGCGCGCGGCGACTGGGTGATATCCGACCGCTTTACCGATGCAACCTTTGCCTATCAGGGCGGTGGCCGCAAGCTCGATCGCAGCAAGCTGGCTGCGCTTGAACAATGGGTGCATCCGCATCTGCAGCCTGACTTGACGCTGCTGTTCGACGTGCCGCTGGATGTTGCGCGTGCAAGACTCGATGCGACGCGCACACTGGACAAGTTCGAGCAGGAACAGGCGGACTTTTTTGCCGCGACGCGCGCCGAATATCTGCGGCGTGCCGAGGAATTTCCCGCACGTTTTCGCATCATCGATTCCACGCAATCCATCGATGCGATCCAACGACAATTGCGAGACCTGATCGACAGGATGATGTCGTGAGCGACGCACTGTATCCGTGGCAACAGGCCGAATGGCTGCAATGGCAGCAGTTGCGCGCCCGTTTGCCGCACGCCATTCTGTTTCACGGTGCGCAGGGAATCGGCAAAACCGCCTTCGCGGAAGCATGCGCCAAATCGCTGCTGTGCGAAACGCCCGCAGCGGATGGTCATGCGTGCGGCACATGCATCGCCTGCGGCTGGTTTGCGCAATACAGCCATCCCGACTATCGCCGTGTGCGTCCGGAGATTCTTGACGAAGGCGATGCGGAGGGCGACGAAGAGGCCGGCGACACCAAGAAGGCAAAGGCAACCAAGGCACCATCGAAGGACATCAAGATCGACCAGATTCGCGCGCTGGCCGATTTCATGAACATTTCCACGCATCGCTCCGGCATGCGCGTGGTCTTGTTGCATCCGGCCGAGGCGTTGAATACGGCGGCAGCCAATTCACTGCTGAAGATGCTGGAAGAACCGCCGCCGCAGACCATGTTCCTGCTGATTACCAACAGCCTCGACCGTTTGCTGCCGACGATTTTGTCTCGCTGCCGCAAGTTTGTGCTGGCGATGCCATCCCGCGACGCGGCATTGCAGTGGCTGGCGGAACAGAAGGTAAAAGATGCGGAAGGCTGGCTGGCCGAGCAGGGCGGTGCGCCGCTGGCCGCGTTCGATGCGTCGCATGACGACAGTCGCGAAGCGATGGACGATTTGCTGCAGCAGCTGGCGCGGCCAGGGCATCGATACCGCGTTGAAGGCGGCCGAACGCCTGCAGAAGACGCCGGTGGTCGCGCTCGTCGCATGGCAGCAACGCTGGCTTCATGACGTGCTTTCCGTCAAGCTTTCCGGCACAATCCGTTACTATCCGCGATACAAGAAGGAATTGGACGATCTTGCCGGACGGGCCGATACCGGCGCGCTGCTGCAGGCGATCAAATCCATCGGCGAGCGGCGTGCAATTGCGGAACATCCGCTTGCGCCGAAGTTGTTCATCGAAGACATGTTGCTGGATTACACGTCACTTTTTTCCTGAAAGGTTCGTCATGGCAGATACTCCGAATGCAGCAGGCAGCGCCGTCGCAGGCCGGCCGTCTGTATTGTCGTTGCCGATCAAGGAAAAGTCGGCGCTGTATGCGGCCTACATGCCGTTTCTGGCAAACGGCGGAATCTTCGTACCGTCCACGAAGCAGTACAAGATCGGCGACGAGATTTATCTGATCCTGACGCTGATGGACGATCCGAACAAATACCCCATCGCCGGCAAGATTGCGTGGATCACGCCGGCCGGCGCCAATAACAACAAGGCGCAAGGTATAGGCGTGCAATTTTCCGCGGATGAAAGCGGTCAGCGTATCAAGCAGCGCATAGAAGAATTACTGGGTGCGGCGCTCGGTTCGTCGCGCGCCACGCATACGCTGTAATGCCCGGCCGATAGATCGGTCTGTCGGCGGCAAGTCAGTCGGTCGTTTTCGTTGCGCAATACGCACAACGGTTCCCGTTCCTTCACGCGTGGCCTGCATCGGACGCAAACGCAAACATGCGATCACGTCGGTTCTCGCAACGATGAAGCAGTCGCGGCAAATGCGGTCGGCGCGTACAATTCAACCTGCCATGTATATCGATTCCCACTGTCACATCAACTTCCCCGAACTCGCCGCCCGCATGCCCGACATTCTCGGCAAGATGGCGGAGAACGAAGTCAGCCACGCGCTGTGCGTATCGGTTGACCTGCCGAATTTTCCGAGCGTGCTCGATCTGGCGGAACGTTATCCGAATATCTACGCCTCGGTCGGCGTGCATCCCGATTACGAAGATACGCCGGAGCCGTCGGTCGACGAGCTGATCCGTTTGTCGGATCGTCCGAAGATCGTGGCGATCGGCGAAACCGGTCTTGATTACTATCGGCTCGAAGGCGATCTGGAATGGCAGCGCGAACGTTTTCGGACACATATCCGCGCATCGCGCGCGACCGGCAAGCCGCTGATCATCCATACGCGCGCGGCATCGGAAGACACGATTCGCATCATGCGGGAAGAAGGCGCAGGCGCCGATGCGGGCGGCGCGGCAGGCGTCATGCATTGCTTTACCGAATCGCTGGAAGTGGCGAAGGCGGCGATGGAGATGGGCTTCTATATTTCGTTTTCCGGGATTGTGACGTTCAAAAGCGCGAAGGATTTGCAGGCGGCCGCGCGCGAAGTGCCGCTCGAACGAATGCTGATCGAGACCGATTCGCCGTACCTGGCACCGGTGCCGCATCGTGGCAAGGTTAACGAACCGGCGCTGGTGCGCCACGTGGCGGAATATCTGGCAACGCTGAAGGGCGTGCCGGTGGAGCAGGTCGCGCGGCAGACGACTGACAATTTCTTCAACCTGTTCAACATTGCACGGTGACCACATGCTGATATTTATTCAAGGATTCGTGCGCACACTGCGTTTGCGCGCGACATATATCGCGTTGCTGATGGCGATGGCGTTCCTGCCGCTGCAGGCGCACGCCGGTTCGTACGAGGATTTTTTTCATGCGGCCAGGATTGACGATGGCGCGGCGATTGCGGCCTTGCTGAAACGCGGCTTCGATCCGAATACGGTCGAGGCGGAACGTGGAGATACGGGAATGATCCTGGCGCTGCGCGAGAATGCGATGAAGGTATTCGCACAATTGTTGAACGCACCCGGCATCGATGTCGATCTGCGCGCCGGCAATGGCGATACGGCGCTGATGATTGCCGCCTACAAGGCGGACCGGGAAGCGGTGCGGGCGCTGCTGGCAAAAGGTGCAGCCGTGAACAAGGATGGCTGGACGCCGCTGCATTATGCGGCGGCCTCTGGCGATAACGAGATCGTGCAGATGCTGATGGACAAGGATGCGAATCTCGATGCGCTTTCACCGAATCGCACCACGCCGATGATGATGGCGGCGCGTGGCGGTCATATTCTTGCCGTCAAACTGTTGCTGGATGCAGGCGCGGATGCCACGCTGAAAAACGATGCGGGAATGACTGCCATCGATTTTGCCCGGCAGAGTGGCAACAAGGATATTGTCGACGGACTGGCGTACCGCCTGAAGAGGGCTGGAAAGCAGCCATAAATCGGCCCTAAATCCAGCCGTAAATCAGTCGGCCTTTTCGTTCAGGCCGGAATCTGCCGGCGGCAGATCGAATCGAACGATCGCATTGTTCCTGCCGGCAACGACAACCGGATCAAAACCCGATCAAACCAGCCCGTCGAACAGAATCACATCGACCAGATCGCCGGCCTTCACTTCGGCGCGTTCGTGTTCCAGAACGACCATGCAATTGGCTTCCGACATGGAACGCAACACACCCGAACCTTGCGAGCCGGTAATGCTCACTTCCTGCATGCCGTCTTCGGCGATGCTCAGGATGCCGCGCTGGAATTCGGTGCGGCCGGGACGTTTGCGGATGGCCGCTTTCGACCGGGCCTTCATCATCGGTGGACCGTCGACTGCCGAAGCACCCATCATGTGCAGCAATGCCTGGCGCGCAAGAAAATAGAACGTCACCATTACGGCGACCGGATTGCCGGGTAGACCGAACAGGTAGGCATCCTTGCCGTTCGATGAAATCCTGCCGAACGCCATCGGGCGGCCGGGTCGCATGCCGATTTTCCAGAAGGTGACATCGCCCAGTTGCGCCATCATTTGCTTGGTGTAGTCGGCGGCGCCGACCGAGACGCCGCCGGAGGTGATGATCGCATCGGCGTTTTCGCATGCGGTGCGGAAGGCAGCTTCCAGCGAAGCCGGATCGTCCCTGACGACGCCCATGTCGACGATGTCGCAACCCAGTCGCGTCAACATGCCGTACAGCGTGTAGCGATTGCTGTCGTAGACGCAGCCTTCGTCCAGCGTTTCGCCGATCGAACGCAGCTCGTCGCCCGTCGAGAAAAAGGCGACGCGCAAACGGCGTTGCACCGGCACTTCGGCAATCCCGAGCGAAGCCAGCAAACCGAGATCGGCGGGACGCAGGATTTTCCCTTTTTGCAGCGCCGGCGTGCCGACCGCAAGGTCTTCGCCCTTGAGCCGGCGGTTGTCGCCACTGCGCACGCTGCCGGCGGGAATAGTGATGCCGGTTTCGCTTTCGTCGCGCGTGAATTCCTGCGGGATCACGGTATCGCAATCGCCTGGCATGACCGCGCCAGTCATGATACGTACGCATTCGCCGTTCCGGACCGCGCCTTCAAACGCGCGTCCGGCAAATGCGGTGCCGATGATTTTCAGGGAGAGATCCTGGCCCGCCTTGAGATCGCCGCCGTGCAATGCATAGCCATCCATTGCGGAATTGTCATGCGACGGAACGTTGATCGGCGACACGATATCGCCGGCCAGCACACGATCGAGCGCACTGCGAATTGCCACTTTTTCGATGGCAGCAACCGGCTTGATGAACTGCCGGATGATGGTTTGCGCATCCGGCACCGGCAATGCATCAGGATCGTAATCGGACAGGCAACTGATGACATCGGAAAGCGCGGTGCGCGGCTGGGTTGCTTCGGTTTGCGGAGTGTTGGGCATGTCGTTATCCAGATCGTCAAGATTTGAACCGTGGAGAAGGTAGGCGGCACGCAGGTTCATGGCTCAGTCCGTTTCGAGCGTGTGCAATTCGTCCAGCGTATTGATGTTGCGGAATGCGTTTTCGTCATCGAAATGCACTTCGGCTGCGGTCAGCGATGCGTACCATTTGTCGAACTTGCGTCCGCCTTCCTGCAGATACAGCGTCAGGTGCGGCAGCAGCGATGCCCTGGCCAGGCAGAAGACCGGATGCGGCTGGCGCGTTTCGCCTTCGCCGGTGACCGCAACGGCCAGATCGGCATTGCCTGCTTCGAGTCCCGCCGCAAGTCGCGCGACCAGATCCGTCGGCAGGAATGGCGAATCGCAAGGCACGGTGACGAGATATTCCGTTTCGCAATGCATGAGTCCGGTCTGCAGGCCGGCCAGCGGTCCGGCAAATCCCTGCATTTCATCCTGCCAGACCGGCACGCCGAAACCCTCATAAGGCGCAATGTTCTGGTTGGCGTTGATCATTACGTGGCCGACCTGGGGCGCCAGACGCATCAATGCATGCAGCGCCATCGGTGCGCCGCGGAACATCTGCAATCCCTTGTCGACGGTGCCCATGCGGGTGCCACGCCCGCCGGCAAGGATGAGTCCGGTGATCTGGCTGGTATCCATGTTGTTGTGTTATCCGATATCAGTTGGTGGAAGAAGAAACAAAAGAGACAGAAGAGACGCGCGTCACTGATTGCCTGCCGCGCTATCCGCCGATATAGGACATTTCGACCTTGCGATCCTGCAGGCCGTCCGTGCTGGCAGTGCGCAATTCGGAGTAGCGATCGTCGCGTGCGCGCCAGATGTGAGCGACAACGGTGGAGATTTCTTCGTCGGTTTTGCCGTTGCGCATCAGGGCACGCAGATCGTGGCCACCGGTGGCGAACAGGCAGGTGTACAGCTTGCCTTCGGTCGACAGGCGTGCGCGGCTGCAATCGCTGCAGAAAGCCTGCGTCACACTGGAAATGACACCGATTTCGCCGCTGCCGTCGGCATGTCGCCAGCGTCCGGCTGTTTCGCCGACGTAATTTGGCGCGATCGGCTGCAATGGCATTTCCGCGCCGATGCGGCGCACGATTTCGGCGGACGGAATGACTTCGTCCATTTTCCAGCCGTTTGATGTGCCGACATCCATGTACTCGATGAAGCGCAGGATATAGGGCGTGTCTTTGAAGTGGCGCGCCATCGGCACGATTTCCTGATTGTTCATGCCGTCCTTGACGACCATGTTGATCTTGATCGGGCCGAGGCCGACGCGATGGGCAGCTTCGATGCCTTCCAGCACATCCGAAACGGCGAAATCGACATCGTTCATTTTCTTGAAGACGGCATCGTCGAGCGCATCCAGCGATACGGTCACGCGTTTCAGGCCGGCATCCTTCAATGCCTGTGCCTTGCGCGCCAGCAGCGAGCCATTGGTGGTCAGCGTCAGATCCAGTTCGCGGCCGTCCGGCGTGCGCAGGGCGCTCAGCATGGCGATCAGTTTCTCGACGTTTTTGCGCAGCAACGGTTCGCCGCCGGTCAGACGAATTTTTTCGACGCCGTGCGCCACGAACAGCGATGCGATGCGCGTGATTTCCTCGAACGACAGCAATGAAGTCTGCGGCAGGAAGGCGTAGTCCTTGTCGAACACTTCCTTCGGCATGCAATACACACAGCGGAAATTGCAGCGATCGGTGATCGAAATGCGCAGATCCTGCAAGGGACGCGCGCGCTTGTCCGCCAGCATGCCGGTAGGTGCTTCGAGGCGAGTCGGGACGATCGGTATCCGGTTCAGATACCGCTGGTCGGCGAGCGGGATGATTTTTTCGGTCATGGCAGTGGAAGGCGCGTCAGGCCTCCATTGTAAGTGTTTCGTGCCGACACTGTCGAATACGGACAAGATATTGGCCGGAAAATGGATGGCAAAGACATCATTTACACATGAGACCGACGCATCCTGAATTCAATCGGAATGTGCCGCGACGGCATCAATTCTGCGGCCGATACGCGATTGAACCTCTGCCCGCAAACAGGAATCGGCCGTCATTTGTCAAAAAGTAAGGCGAAAACGCGTCTATTGCAAAGCGGACAAACTGCAAATTGGTTTAGACTTGCACAACAATTCAGGAGAACCAATGAGCATTACGATTGAAGCAGTCAAGGCAGCACTATCCGCAGTCATCGACCCGAATACCGGCAAAGACCTGATCGGCAGCCGTTCCGCAAAAAACATCCAGATCAACGGCAACAATGTCATTTTCGACGTCGAGCTCGGCTATCCGGCCAAGAGCCAGATCGATGGCATTCGCAAGGCGGCAATTGCTGCGGTCCACGGCATGGATGGTGTCGGCAGCATTACCGCCAATGTGTTTTCCAACATCGTGGCGCATTCTGCGCAGCGCGGCGTCAAGCTGATGGCCAACGTCAAGAACATCATTGCGGTGGCGTCCGGCAAGGGCGGCGTCGGTAAATCGACAACGTCGGTCAATCTGGCCCTGGCACTGGCGGCGGAAGGTGCGCAGGTCGGAATTCTGGATGCCGATATCTACGGCCCGTCGCAGCCGATGATGATGGGCATTTCCGGTCGTCCGGAAAGCGCGGACGGCAAAACGATGGAACCGATGGAAAACTACGGACTGCAGGTTTCCAGCATCGGCTTCATGATCGATCCGGACGAGCCGATGGTCTGGCGCGGCCCGATCGTCACGCAGGCGCTGACGCAATTGCTGGAGCAGACCAACTGGCGCGATCTGGATTACCTGATCGTCGACATGCCGCCGGGCACCGGCGATATTCAATTGACGATGTCGCAGAAGGTGCCGGTGACCGGCGCGGTGATCGTGACGACGCCGCAGGATATCGCGCTGCTGGATGCACGCAAGGGCCTGAAAATGTTCGAAAAGGTCGGCATTCCGATTCTGGGCATCGTGGAAAACATGAGCACGCACATCTGTTCGAATTGCGGTCATGCGGAAGCGATCTTCGGTGAAGGCGGTGGCGAAAAAATGTGCGGCGAATACGGCGTGGATTTCCTCGGTGCATTGCCGCTGACGATGTCGATCCGCCAGCAGGCCGATTCCGGCAAGCCGACCGTGGTCGCCGATCCGGATGGCCCGATCGCCGTCATCTACAAGCAGATCGCGCGCAAGATTGCGATCAAGGTCGCGGAAAAGGCGAAGGACATGTCGTCCAAGTTCCCGACCATCGTCGTCAAGAACGATTGATTTTTTCTCTCTTGATACGGCATTTGTTTAAGAGTATGTTGGTTTTGAGATAGTCATCTCTGCGCGCGGGCGACAAGCCTGCGCGATTTGTTCTTCATTCATCGTTTGTTCATCGTTCATGCCGCGATTCGCCATTTTGAATCCGGTTTGCAGTTTCGGCCTCATGCAACATCGGGCCATCTTCGCAACGACGGCAGCAGTCATGCCGCAATGAGGAAACATGGAGACAGAAGCAATCAGCGTCGGCATCATCATGCGGCGCACGCCGCTTTCAAGCAGATGGCAGCCATTCCAGTGGCAGCCCGTCGAAATCGTTGATGCCGTAGCGGCCGGGGGGCGGCATTGTCTGTGCAGCGATCCGGACGATACGCGCTGGCTTTTCAACGGCATTCCCATCACGTTGTGCACGACCGAAGCGGAAGGCTACTTCCTCAATATCAGCGCGCCATTGCCGTGCTGGTTCATCATGTGGCGCATGGAAGAAACCGGCGGCGAGGAGCTGGCCGTTCCCAAATCGGTCACGCTGTCCTATAACGAAGCCGCGCGTCAGATGGATGCCGGCGAACGCGTCGATACCTTGCCGGCTTCCGCCGACATCATTGAATGGCTGACCGCCTTCACGCACACGCATTACCACCCTGAACCGAAACGCAAACACAAGAAGCCGTCATTCGAAGGTGGCGAAGGCGTCGACAAGATGGCGCGCGCCGAAGGAGAACCGCGTGGCGGCTGAAGATTTTTTTGCGCGCTGGTCGAAACAAAAGAGCGATGCAGCGGTGAGGGATGAAAGCGTCACGATTGACGCAGGGCGCGCAGCGGCGGCACCGGAGCAGGCGCCGACAATCGAATCCGTGAAAGAACCTGCGGCGCTGCCGACGCAGGAAGACGTCGCAAAGCTGACGCACGATTCCGATTATTCCGTTTTCATGTCGCAGGGTGTGGATGAATCGGTGCGTCGCTCGGCGATGAAGAAACTGTTCTCCGATCCGCATTTCAACGTGATGGATGGTCTGGACGTCTATATCGAGGATTTCAGCAAATTCGAGCCGATCTCGCCCGCCATGCTGGCGTCGCTCAATCACGCGAAAAACCTGCTGGATCCGCTTTCGCAATTGCAGGCACCGGTCATGCGCATGCTCGGCCTGCAGGAAGAAAACGAATCCGAACAGAAGAAAGAGAATGCACCCATACTGGCGGATGAGCGCGAAAGCGGCGACGCCGTGATGGAAGACATCGTATCCGACTCCGAAGGAGAAATCGGCAACGAAATCCAGCCGGAACAAAAAACAAGAACGACAGGGGAGCCCGCCATCACGCCCAGCGTGAACGGCGATTGACAGTATCTGAATCAGCCAGCCTTCAAGCCAGCCAATGACAACAGAATTCAAAGTATGCAATTGCAATCGCACGATGCCGCTCGATGCTGCATGGGGTGCACAGCTCGGTGCGGCGCTCGGCGTCTCGCCGCTGCCGGTGGCAACGGAGTTATGCCGGCGTGAAGTCGGCGCCTATCTGACGGCGTTGAACGGTACCGACGATGTCGTCGTGGCCTGTACGCAGGAACGCGGATTGTTCAGCGAACTTGCAGAGCAGAAAGGCAGCATCGCTCCGCTGCGCTTCGTCAATATTCGCGAAACCGGCGGCTGGGGTGTGCAGGCGAAAGGCGCGCTGCCGAAAATGGCAGCCTTGCTCGCCGCCGCGTTGCCGGACCCGGAACCGGTGCCTACAGTCGATTACCGCTCTGCCGGACATGTGCTGATTGTCGGACCTGCCGATCGCGCGTTGCCGTGGGCGAAAAGACTAGGCTTGCAAACGGATGTCAGCGTGCTGCTGACGGGAAGTGCAAAAGGGGAAATGTCAGCGGAACGCGCGTTCCCCATTTTTTCCGGCAGCGAGATTCGCGTCGATGGCTGGCTGGGAGCGTTCAAGATCACGTGGCAGCAAGCCAATCCGATCGATCTGGAAGTTTGCACGCGCTGCAATGCCTGTATCGATGTGTGTCCGGAAAACGCAATCGACCTGACCTACCAGATCGATGCCGCGAAATGCAAATCGCACCGCGACTGCGTCAAGGCATGCGGTGCAATAGGTGCGATCGATTTCATGCGAACCGCCACGCAGCGCAGTGCCGAATGCGATCTGGTATTCGACCTGTCCGATCGGCCCCTGTTTGCCATGCATCAGCCACCGCAGGGCTATTTCGCCCCGGGTGCAGACGCGGAACGGCAGATGGACAATGTGCTGAAGCTGACGCAACTGATCGGGGATTTCAGCAAGCCGAAATTTTTCCTGTACAAGGAAAAGCTGTGTGCGCACGGTCGCAGCGGCAAGATCGGTTGCACTTCCTGCATCGATGTCTGTTCGGCCGAAGCGGTCAGCCATGACGGCAATGTCATCAAGGTCAATCCCAATCTGTGCGTAGGTTGTGGCGCCTGCACGACGGTATGCCCGTCCGGTGCGCTGGCGTATGCCTATCCGCGTGTGACGGATATGGGAACGCGTCTGAAGACGATGCTGTCGACCTATGCGAAGGCGGGCGGCATCCAGCCTGCATTGTTGCTGCACGATCAGGAACAGGGTGCGGCGCTGGTCAACAAGCTCGGTCGATTGGCGCAGGCAGGCAAAAAACTGAACGGTGTGCCGGCACGTGTGATGCCGATAGATCTGCATCACAGCGCATCGACCGGCATCGATATCTGGCTGGCTGCGATTGCATATGGCGCAAGCAATGTGATGGTGCTGACGACAGGCAGCGATGCACCGCAATATGTGACGGCGCTGGCAAAGCAGATCGAGATCGCACAAACCATCCTGACCGGCCTTGGATATCAAGGCAAGCATTTATCGCTGATCGCGGCCGATACGCCGGAACAACTGGATGTTGCACTGGCGACGGTCAAGCCGGCGCAGGTACCGACGCAGCACGCGCTGTTCCATATTGCGGCGGACAAGCGCAACACACTGACGCTGGCAATCGATCACCTGAAGACACATGCGCCGGCAAAGGTGGACGAAATTGCATTGCCGGCCGGTGCGCCATACGGCATGGTGAAGGTGAACAAGCAGGCGTGCACGCTGTGCATGTCGTGCGTCGGCGCCTGCCCGGAAGCGGCCCTGGCCGACAATCCGAACATGCCGCAGTTGCGTTTCATCGAAACCAATTGCGTGCAATGCGGACTGTGCGAAAAGACCTGTCCCGAAAACGCCATCTCGCTGCTGCCGCGTCTGCTTCTGACCGATGCCGCGAAACAGCCTGTGGTGCTCAACGAAGCAGAACCGTTCCATTGCATCAGTTGCCACAAGCCGTTCGGCACCGCGCAGATGATCGAAAACATGATCGGAAAATTGTCGCTGCATGGCGCGTTTTCCGGCAATGTCGACCGTTTGAAGATGTGTCCGGATTGCCGCGTGGTCGACATGATGGCGAACACGAAGGAAGCGGAAATTACCGATCTCAAACGTTTGTAACGCGAACATTGCAGCATGCAGACAGAACAGAAAGTATCCATGACGACAGTCCAGCCAATCACGTTTGAAACCCAGGATGCCGGCGAAGAAGCCGCGCGCGCCGAGATGTACGGCCTGCTTGCCGCGCTGTTTTACACGCCGCCGCCGCAATCGCTGCTGGATGCGATTGCGGCATCGGAGACGCAGGGCGAAACCGTGCTGGAGCATGCATGGAGTGAACTGGTTGCCGTTTGCCGCACAGCGCAGCAGGAAAATGTGCGTGAAGAATACGAGCAGCTGTTCATCGGCGTCGGCAAGCCGGAGGTGATGCTGTACGGCTCGTATTATTTGTCCGGCTTCCTGATGGAGAAACCGCTGGCCGAGTTGCGTACCGATCTGGCGCAACTGGGGCTGGAACGCAGCGTCGCCATGGTGGAAAGCGAAGATCATCTGGCTGCGTTATGCGAAGTCATGCGCCATTTGATCGTCTCGGACGAACTCGCTAACGCCGATCTGGCGGTTCAGGAAAAATTCTTCGCAGCCCATATGCGGCCATGGATCCTGGACTGTTGCGCCGCAGTTGCCGCGCATCCGGGTGCGCGGTTTTACAAAACGGTGGCGGCAGTGGCGCGCCAGTTTTTCGAAGTTGAAATGCAGGCGTTCGACATGGTTTGATTGATCGCGGAGAGTTCAAACGATGAATTAATTTCATGCCGACATCTGCCAATTGAAAAGTTGATCTTTTATTGCAAAAATGAATGCAAGATGTGAAAAGCATGTTAAATTTGATTCAAGTTGTTATAAGAAATAAAAAGCATATACGTCCTGAACCCCATTGCAGGAGACGATCATGACTGATCAATCACGAATTTCCCGTCGCAGTTTCTTCGCAGGTTTAGGTGCTGTTGCCGCCGCAGGCGCAGCTGTCCAACTTATACCTCAGTCTCCGGTAACAGCCCTGATCGATGGCGCGGTTCCCGCACCGGAACCGGATGGCGACAGCTATCGGCTCACCGAGCACATCAAAAAATACTACCGCACGACCACAATCTGATTTCGAGGTGACAACATGCTGTTGACTCGCAAAAGCAATACTGCCGATCGCAGTTCGCCCGGACACGTTTCGTCCGGCCTTTCCTCCAGCCTGGCCAATTCGCTTGCGCGCGCCTTGCCCACCATGGATCGGCGCGGATTCCTGAAGCGTTCGGGCATCGGGATCGGAGCCGGTATCGCGGTAACGCAACTCGGACTGATCCAGAAAGCCAGGGCAGACGAGAGCAAGGCACCGGGAGCGGCGGGCGGCAAGAAGCTGGAAGTCAAGCGCACGGTTTGCACGCACTGCTCGGTCGGCTGCGCATCGATGCCGTCGTCGAGAACGGCGTGTGGGTTCGCCAGGAGCCGGTGTTCGATTCGCCGATCAATCTCGGCGCGCACTGCGCCAAGGGTGCTGCATTGCGCGAGCACGGCCACGGCGAATACCGTCTGAAATATCCGATGAAGCTGGTCAACGGCAAGTATCGAACGCATCAGCTGGGATCAGGCGCTCAACGAAATCACCGCACAAGATGCTGAGCATCAAGAAGGCAAGCGGCCCCGATTCCGTTTTCTTCGTCGGTTCTTCCAAGCACAACAACGAACAGTCCGCGCTGCTGCGCAAGTTCGTTTCCTTCTTCGGCACCAACAACACCGACCACCAGGCGCGCATCTGCCACTCGACCACGGTCGCCGGCGTTGCGAATACCTGGGGTTATGGGGCGATGACCAACTGCTACAACGACATGCAGAATTCGAAGGCTGCGTTGTACATCGGTTCGAACGCGGCGGAGGCGCATCCGGTGTCGATGCTGCACATGCTGCATGCGAAGGAAAACGGCACGAAGATGATCGTCGTCGACCCGCGCTTCACGCGTACTGCGGCAAAGGCCGATCAGTACATTCGCATCCGCTCCGGCTCCGACATTCCGTTCCTGTGCGGCATGCTGTATCACATCTTCAAGAACGGCTGGGAAGACAAGAAGTACATCAACGACCGCGTCTACGGCATGGACAAGGTGCGCGAAGAAGTCATGCCAAGTGGACGCCGGACAAGGTGGAAGAAGCCTGCGGCGTGACGGAAGCGGAAGTCTATAAGGCTGCCGAAGACCATGGCGATGAACCGGCCCATCCACACTGGTCTGGTGCATGGGGCAGACGCAGCACACGATCGGCAATGCGATGGTGCGCGCTTCCTGCATCGTGCAACTGGCGCTGGGCAATATCGGCGTGTCGGGTGGCGGCGCCAACATTTTCCGCGGCCACGACAACGTGCAGGGCGCGACCGACGTCGGTCCGAATCCCGATTCGCTGCCCGGCTACTACGGTCTGGCCGACGGGATCGTGGAAGCACTGTCGCGCGGTCTGGGGCGTCGACTACGAATGGATCAAGAAGCAGTACGCGTCGCAGGGATGATGGAGAAGTCCGGCATGACCGTTTCGCGCTGGATCGACGGCGTGCTGGAGAAGAACGAGCTGATCGACCAGGACCGAACCTGCGCGGCGATGGTGTTCTGGGGCCATGCGCCGAACTCGCAGACGCGCGGCCTCGAGATGAAGAGGGCGATGGACAAGCTCGACCTGCTGGTCGTCATCGATCCGTACCCATCCGCTACCGCGGCAATGGCGGCGATGCCGGGCGATGCGCAGGAGCTGAATCCGAACCGCGCCGTCTACCTGCTGCCGGCTGCCACGCAGTTCGAAACATCGGGCTCCGTCACCGCGTCCAACCGCTCGCTGCAATGGCGCGAGAAAGTCATCGAGCCGCTGTGGGAATCGCGCACCGACCACATGATCATGTACCAGCTCGCGCAGAAGCTGGGCTTCGGCAAGGAGCTGGTTGCAAGAACTACAAGATGGTGCCGGGCAAGGGCGGCATGAACGAGCCGGAGCCGGAATCGATCCTGCGCGAGATCAACCGCGCTGCTGGACCATCGGCTACACCGGCCAGATCGCCCGAGCGGCTGAAGGCGCACATGCGCAACATGACATCGTTCGACGTGAAGACGCTGCGCGCCAAGGGCGGCAAGGACAAGGAGACCGGCTACGACTCTGACCGGCGACTACTTCGGCCTGCCGTGGCCGTGCTACGGCACGCCGGAGCTCAAGCATCCCGGGTTCGCCGAACCTGTACGACACGTCGCAAGCACGTGATGGACGGCGGCGGCAACTTCCGCGCCAACTTCGGCGTCGAGCGCGACGGCGTCAACCTGCTGGCCGAGGACGGCTCGTATTCGCAAGGGCGCCGACATCACGACCGGCTATCCGGAGTTCGACCACGTGCTGCTGAAGAAGCTCGGCTGGTGGGACGAGCTGACCGAAGCCGAGAAGAAGGCGGCCGAAGGCAAGAACTGGAAGACCGATCTGTCCGGCGGCATCAAGCGCGTCGTGCATGAAGAACCACGGCTGCCACCCGTTCGGCAATGCGAAGGCGCGCGCGGTGGTCTGGAACTTCCCCGATGCCGTGCCGCAGCATCGCGAGCCGCTCTACGGCACGCGGCCCGACCTGGTCGCCAAGTATCCGACGCACGACGACAAGAAGGCGTTCTGGCGCCTGCCGACGCTGTACAAGTCGCGTGCAGGAGAAGAACGTCGAAGGACAATCGGCGAAGAAATTCCCGCTGATCCTGACTCGCGGCCGCCTGGTCGAGTACGAAGGCGGCGGCGAGGAGACGCGCTCCAATCCGTGGCTGGCCGAGCTGCAGCAGGAGAAGTTCGTCGAGATCAATCCGAAGGCGGCCAACGACCGCGGCATCCGCAACGGCGAATACGTGCTGGGTCAAGACGCCGACCGGCGCACGCCTGAAGGTCAAGGCGCTGGTGACCGAGCGGGTCGGCGCGGACACGGTGTTCATGCCGTTCCACTTCTCCGGCTGGTGGCAGGGCAAGGACATGCTCGAGTACTACCCGGAAGGCGCGGCGCCGATCGTGCGCGGCGAGGCGGTCAACACCGCGACCACCTACGGCTACGACAGCGTGACGATGATGCAGGAGACCAAGACCACGATCTGCCAGATCGAAAAGGCGGCGTAGCAATGCATACGACCACGAGCAGATGAGGAGATCGCCATGGCACGAATGAAATTCATCTGCGACGCCGAGCGCTGCATCGAATGCAACGGCTGCGTCACCGCCTGCAAGAACGAGCACGAGGTGCCGTGGGGCGTGAACCGCCGCCGCGTGGTCACGCTCAACGACGGCGTGCCGGGCGAGAAGATCGATCTCGGTCGCCTGCATGCATTGCTCCGACGCGCCCTGCATGGCGGTGTGCCCGGTCGACTGCTTCTACCGCACCGACGAAGGCGTGGTGCTGCACGACAAGGACATCTGCATCGGCTGCGGCTACTGCTCGTACGCCTGCCCGTTCGGCGCGCCGCAGTTCCCGTCGAACGGCACCTTCGGCCTGCGCGGCAAGATGGACAAGTGCACCTTCTGCGCCGGCGGCCCGGAAGCCAACGGCTCGAAGGCCGAGTTCGAGAAGTACGGCCGCAACCGCCTGGCCGAAGGCAAGCTGCCGGCCTGCGCCGAAATGTGCTCGACCAAGGCGCTGCTGGGCGGCGACGGCGACGTGGTCGCCGACATCTTCCGCAACGCGTGTTCTGCATCGCGGCAAGGGCAGCGAGGTCTGGGGCTGGGGCACGGCCTACGGACAATCGCACGATCCGAAAGCGAAGGCACCGGAGAAAAAACCATGATGCGCATACTTATTGTTTCCCTGGCGGCACTGGCCCTGCTTGGTTGCGGCGAGAAAAGCCAGTCGCAGGCGGATGCACGCAACTCCGGCGATGTCGCACCTTATCAGGGCGCGCACGATCCCTATGTCGTGAAGGGCTGGACGCCGGGTAACAAGACCGAATGGGACACGCAAATGCGCGCGCGTGCCCAGGCGCAGAACGAGTACGTGAAACTCGGTAACTGATGCTTCAGCGAGGGGAATTCTCATGAAAACATGGTTAGCCAAATTCGCCATCGGCCTGTCGTTTGCGGCGCTGACGACAGGCGTTGCGCTGGCACAGACTGCGCCGGCTGCCGAAGCAAAGGTGGAAACGCCGCCGCCCGCAGCGCAAGGTTTGCCGAACGTGCAATCGGACGACATCCGCTACCTGAACCAGAATCAGGCGGAGCGCACGCTGGTACAGCCGGGCAACATGGCGCCGCTCTATCGTCAGATCAAGGAAGGCACCAACAATTATTCAAGCCTGCCGGCGCTGGAGTCGGGCGTATTGATCCAGCCGCATGCACAGTTTCCGGGGCAGGCACGTGCAACCACGGCAGGCGAAGCGTGGCGGCAATATCGCAACGGTCCGCTCACGATGTACGGCGGCTGGCTGATCATCGTTGCCGTCGTCGGCATTGCGGCGTTCTATTTTGCATTCGGTGGCATCAGATTGAAGGAGCCCCGCACAGGTCGCTTCATCGAACGGTTTACCTCGCTTGAACGCATGACCCACTGGACGGTGGCAATCAGTTTTCTGACGCTGGCGTTGACGGGATTGATCATGTTGTTCGGCAAATATGTCGTGCTGCCCGTGTTCGGCTACACATTGTTCGGCTGGCTGGCGTATGCGTGCAAGAACGTGCATAACTTCGTCGGCCCCGTATTCACGATGGCGCTGATTGTGATGTTCGCGATTTTTGTCAGAGACAATTTCCCGGCGAAGAGCGACTGGGACTGGCTGAAGAAACTGGGCGGCGCGCGTGGTCACGCCAGTGCAGGGCGCTTCAACGCGGGCGAGAAGCTGTGGTTCTGGGGCGGTGTCGTTTTCCTCGGACTGATCGTCAGTGCTTCCGGTTTCGTGCTCGACATGCTGGTGCCGGGCATTCTCTACACACGCGGCAACATGCAGATCGCCAATGTGATTCATCTGGTCGCTGCCGTGCTGATATTCAGCGCATCGCTGGCGCACATCTACATGGGCACGCTGGGCATGGAAGGCGCCTACAGTGCGATGCGCACCGGCTACGTCGACGATGCATGGGCGAAGGAACATCACGATATCTGGTACGACGAGATCCAGAGCGGCAAGGTGCCGCGCGTGCGCAGCAAGGAAGCTTCGGAAAAAATCGGCACGCCGGCGACAAAGACGGTGTGAATCCTGCCAAGATAAGGAGATGCAGATGAAAAAACTATCGATTGTGCTGGCGGGGATGATGATGGCCGGCGTTGCCTTTGCCAAATTGCCGCCGCCCGACGATGCCGCCAAGGCCAAGGCGGCCGAGGCGAAGAACAAGACGGCATGGAGCGACAAGGTCGCTGCCTATAAACTGTGCCTCGCGCAGGACAGGGTGGTGGCACGTTATCTGAAGGAAAACGGCAAGGCCAAACCGGACGTTCAGGTGCCGGCGTGTACCGAGCCCGGTCCGTACGTCGCGTTGCATACAGCGACGACCAGTGTTGGCGTGGCCGATTCCAAGCCGGTTCCCGCAGCGGGCGCGAAGAAATAATCCATCTTTCGGCATGGATCGGAAGATGTTCCGGTCGAGCCGCCATCGTTTTATGTGACACGACAATCTGCTTTTCCCCGGGCGTCATTGCCTGAAGAAGGCAGCGGCGCAGTCATTGCGGGTCCGGATTGCATGATCCCGCTATAATCTCCCTGTTCGAACGAAGATCCGCTGTCTGGATTTGCCATTGCGGTATTCGGCTTCATTCATTGATTCCGCAACCCGTGGCATAACCAGAATGAGGACCGGTTCGCCTTGCTCACACACTTTAAGCCATGTCGTATCGCCCTGAATTTTCCGGTTCACCAGTCAAGCTGACCTACGAAGTCGATGCCATCGACGAGTCGACGCACGTCTCGCCGGTTTCCATTCCGGCCGAGCGTCCGTTGACCGTGTACGTTGACGGGCGTGAACTGGTGACCTTGATGACGCTGGGTGCGGCGCCGGAAGCGCTGACGCTGGGTTACCTGCGCAATCAGCGCCTGGTGCAGGCGATCGAGGATGTCGTCTCGGTACATGTCGACTGGAACAGCAATGCGGTATCGGTCGTGACGCGCGACGGCATCGACAATATCGAGGAGCGCACGGCGCACCGCGTCGTGACGACGGGGTGCGGCCAGGGCACGATGTTCGGCGGCCTGATGGACGAGATCGATACCATCGTGCTGCCGCCCGAGGCGAGATTGAAGCAATCGACGCTGTACCGGATCGTCAACACGATACGCACACAGGATTCGGTGTATGCAAAAGCAGGTTCGGTGCACGGCTGCGGACTGTTTTCGTCGGAAGGCGAACTGCAGTATTTCGTCGAAGACGTGGGCCGTCACAATGCCGTCGATTCGATTGCGGGCTTGATGTGGCTGGACAATGTGCACGGCGGCGACAAGGTCTTCTATACGACGGGCCGCCTGACGTCCGAAATGGTCATCAAGGGAGCGCAGATGGGTATGCCGTTCCTGATTTCGCGTTCGGGCACTACGCAAATGGGACACATGGTGGCCGAAAAGGTCAATATGACATTGCTGGCGCGCTGCACCGGCCGGCACTTCCTGCTGGTGACCGGCAAGGAACGCATGATTTACGAACCGCATCTGCTCGACACACCCTTGCGCGTCGCCTGACGCGTCATCTCCGGCACAACATCATTTCGCTGCACCGTGACGGTGCGTTAGAATTGCGGCTATTCAACATGAGCCGGCCGGATGTTTTTCTTCGGCTGCCGTTTTATCCATCACTTTCATTCCCATGTCCTTAATCGACGCCACTAGAGATGCGTTCGGCCTGCTGTTTTCGGGCGATACGGTGCTGTGGAAAATCATCTGGATATCGCTGAAGACATCGATCGTCGGTTTGTTGATTGCAACGCCGGTCGCAGTGCTGATCGGCTATCTAATCGCCACACGCGAGTTTGTCGGTCGTCGCATCGTAATCTGGATCGCCCAGGCGACGCTTTCCCTGCCGACTGTGCTGGTCGGGCTGTTGTTGTATCTGATGCTGTCGCGACAGGGTCCGATGGGTTCGCTGCAATGGTTGTTCACGCAATCGAGCATCATTCTCGGCCAGATTCTCATCGTGCTGCCGGTGCTGATCGCGTTCACGCTGTCGGCCGTGCAGGCAGCGGATCCACGCCTGGCGGAAACGGCGGTCGTGCATGGCGCATCGAATTGGCGCGTGATGCTGACGGTGCTGCATGAGGTGCGGTTCGGCGTGATGGCTGCGGTGATCAACGGCTTCGGACGCGTGATTTCCGAAGTCGGCTGCGCAATGATGGTGGGCGGAAATATCGCCGGCGAGACCCGTACGATCACCACGGCCATTGCGCTGGAAACCAGCAAGGGCGAATTTGCCCAAGGCATTGCATTGGGAATCGTGCTGATCACGATAGCGTTGCTGATCAATGCGGGAATGATGATATTGCAGGGCGATACGCGTCCCGCGAGGAATATCTGATGGGCGAACTTTTCTCCATTCAACGCCTGCAAAAGGATTTTCATCAACGGCGTTTGCTCGATATCGAGAACCTGTCCATTGCAGAAGCGCAGGCATATGTACTGACGGGGGCCAATGGCTCCGGCAAAAGTACGTTGATGCGCATTCTGGCCGGGCTGGAACCGGCCGATGTGGCGGACATGCGGTTTCAGGGACGGGCAGTGAACCTGCTGCCGTATCCGCGCGTGATGCGCGATGCGGTCGTCTACGTTCATCAGCATCCGGTCATGTTTTCCACCAGCGTTGCGGAAAACATCGGCTACGGTTTGTCCGTGCGCGGCGTACCGAAAAAAATCATCGACGAAAAAGTGCAAGAGGCAATCGCCTGGGCGGGCATTGCGCATCTGCGCAACAACGTGCCGAATTTTCTGTCCGGCGGCGAAAAACAGCGGGTAGCGCTGGCGCGCGCGCGCGTGCTCTCGCCGAAACTTCTCTTGCTTGACGAGCCGACCGCCAATCTGGACGGGCCGGCGCGCGAGCAGGTGATTGCGCTGATTCCGGCGCTGATCGCCGAGGGCAGCAGTGTGATCATGGCGTGCCATGATCGCGACCTGATTGCCTTACCGGGCGTCCAGCGCTTGAAGATACGCGATGGTAGGCTGGAAATCCGCCAGATCAATGCATCAGGTGCATTGCCGTAATCGCGCTTTTTCGGATCAATCCATCAGGCAGATAACGCGGCGCGTTGCCGTGCAACAGGCACGCCCATCGCTGCACGGTCCATCGCATACGGCCTGGCGTTGAATACGGGCCTTGTCAGGTTGCGGACCGCCAGCGATCTGACCATGATTTCCGGAATCGACAATGGCAGGATGATCGGATCGACATACACCGGTCCGCGGCGTTTGATGATCTCGATCGACATGCGTCCTGCAGGTAGCGGCTGGCAGATGATGCGCAGAGGGGCAGGCGATGATTGATTCTGCGCCGGCAATGGACGGAACAAAAAGGTCAGGCCCGCACTGTCGGCCGCGGCCAGTTGCAGGCGGCGCAAATGATCGTCGCGCGCTTCCGGCAACCAGCACAGCAGCGCGCCGAAATCTGGGCTTTTCATCGCGAGTTCCACCGAAGCGATACGGTCGATCGGTTGATCCGCTTCGATCAGGATCACGTTTGTCATGTCGATCCCCAGTTCGCGCAGGGTGGCGCTGAACGAAATATGCGAAGGCGCCAGCAGAATCAGTTTTTTGCCTGCCTGAACAATGCGTTTCAATACCGGGGCCAGCAAGCGCAATTCGCCTTCGTCCGGATTGGCGAGCAACAGTTCAATCAGCATGGAGGCAGGCCAGCCGCCATTCGGCAATTGCCGGTTCAGCGACGGATAACCGGACTGAATGGATGCGGAACGATGGATTGCCGCCCCGTCGCGCAGGGCCGAAGCGGACTGCGAAGATGGGATCGAGGATGCGGCAAACGGAAAAGCGGATGCGACTGCGACCATAAAAACCTCCAAAGTGTGCTGTTTGGGACAAACGTGGCTAAAGCCGGGTGTGATCAATATACTGTATGTTTGTACAGTATAAAAGGATTTTGTATGGATTCGGGAAAGACGGTGTAGTTTTTTATGTCGCCGGTTTGACTGGATCGAACGGCGTACTGCTCAATGCAGGGGTGTCCATATTGTGCAGCGACGCGCTCATCATATCGATCGCCATCGATTGACATGATGATTTGAACCGAGCCGCGCAGCGATGACTGGGATGGATTCATGATGCGGCAGGACAACCGTGGTGCGAGTCCTCCTGTCAGGCGCTGATGAATGACGACGCGCGATTCACCACAACGTATAAGTCATGATGAAGCCGGCAGAGACCATCGCCGTCAATGCCATCGCAAACAGCAGATCGGCGAGCCGGCTCAGCATGTGTATCGTGGCGACGTGGTGGGTGCGCAAGGCCCAGAATACGCAATAGGTGCATAACAGAACAGCAGCGCGCTCACCACGAAAATATCGTCGACGACGGTTTTCGCTGCAATCGTCCTGAGCGTCGCGAACAGCGTCGTTGCGGTAATGCACAGGCCGGCCATGGTTCCGGATGTGGAGAGCAGGTGGCGTAGTTCTTCGCGCGTATCGGGATCCATGATCATCTCCTGGCCGGGTTCGGATGGATGCGATTGTAGGCAGGCGATGTAAATGGCTTGTGACGCGATTGATTCCGAATGTTACCGGCGATGGATGAGCGTGTGCATCTTTCGTGTGGCATCGCAGCTGCGTTTGCGTTTGCCCAAACGCAGCGGAAATAAAAAAACGGCTCCGTCAGCCACACGCATTGCGTGTCGTTGGCGAAGCCGCAGATTCATGACTCTTGCGAGTCATGAATGAAACGAATCAGATCGGGGTTATTTCCCGGCTGGTTTGATCTGCAGGTTGTTTTTCACTTCTTTCACGCCTTCAACGCCTTTTGCTGCCTTGACTGCCGCATTGATTTGCTCGCGGTTATCGACAAAGCCGGCCAGCGAAACCACGCCGCGATAGGTGTCGACATTGATCGCTGCTGCGCGGCCAACGCCTTCGCTTTGTGCGATTTCAGTCTTGACCTTGGTGGTCAGCGTTGCATCATCGAATACCTGGCCGGTCCCGCGCGAAGTTGCCGTGGACGAACATGCCGCCGTGATGACAGCAAAGGCGAGGGTCAACATAATGGTCGCAAATTTTTTCATGGCACTACTCCTTGTTTTGATTAATTGATTGTCGAACCTATGTGAGGAGCCTACGTGATCGAATCTACGTAATTTCACGCACGCGTAACTCCCGTTGAAACGACATTCATTGATGTGCTTCGAAACGATAAGTACGCATTTACCGTGCCAGCAGTTGCCACTTTGTTAAAGCCGTTGAAGGGAAAGGGTTTGCGGCCGATTGCATGACAAAATCCGTGATCGCCAAGGAATGTTGCCGATACAAAATGCGCAGATAAAGCCGGTATCTTTTACAAGTGCCGGCAGGAAAGTCTCCGGCAAAAACGAGGATTGCATCCTGCGTCTGACCGAATCGCCTGCACATGCATGTTCGTTTGGCGGCATCGTTTTCGAATAACGGCACGCGCGATTTCAGTCCGACGCTTGAAAAAAGAACCGGCAGTTTTTACACGCATGTGCATTTATACTTGCCGTTGGATCGCTTTGTCAGATGGCTTCCGGTCCGATGCTGATCAATGCCAGTCCGCTTTCCGGATCGAATGAACGTTTCAGATAGCCGGGCGATTCGGTCAGGATGATTTCCAGCGTGGGGCGTACGTAAGCCGACAGCAGATGTCCGCCGTGCGCACTGCCGTCGCGTTTGCCGACGACCACATGCATATGCGTCTTCGGCTCATCGCCTTCCAAGGCAACATCGCCGATCAGCGACAGCACTTCGACCTGCTCGTTGATCGCGATTTTTTCGTAATCCTTCTGTTCCCAGTTGAAATAGCCGATCGTGGCGCTGCTGAAGGCGCCGATGGCAGTGAAGCGGCTGGCATCCAGCGCATGTTCCTTCGCGAATCGCTGCAATTGCGATGCGACTTCCTCGCCTGTTTCCAGAATCAATGCATAGGTCTTCTCGGAACCGTCGTTGATTAACTTGACACGCATGGTAACCTTCCCTCGATTGTGTTCGATTCAGTATCCCGATTCAACATCCGGATTTATATCTGTTTCCCCGCAGTGGTCGCACGTCACGGGCCCGTTGTACAAGCTATATCAGCTGCCTTTGTCTTGCCTGATGTAAAGCGGGAACTCTTGCTCGTCTCCCCCTCTCCAACTGAGCAAAATACGGGCCACCATGTTGTCTAGGAACCGCGTCAGCGGGAGGGAAAAATATGGTCAATACTATCGAGGCGCGTGCGTCTTCACCACGCGCGATGCGATTCTTCACAGACAGCAATCATTCGTGTCTTCCTCTTGCATCGGAATCCGGCGCATGCCGGAACCGTTCTGCTTTTCTCAAACAGGAGAATTTTTCTCGTCTGCACAGCGAGGATTCCCTTGTTTAAAAAAATATTCCGGCCAGACCAGTTTTTTTTGGCGTCGCGCGAGGATGGCAATCCTGCGGATGAACCGGTTCCCGTAGAGATATTCAGTGCGGAGCGGCTGGAGACGCATGCCGCGCAACTCGCATCGCAACTGAAGATCGGCGCGCCTTCGCGCCGCATGAATCTGTCGGTTGCAACGCGGGAAAACGGCAAGGTGCTGGTTGCAGCTCACGCCGCCATCGAGCAATCCGCGGGAGAGCGGCGCGCCATCACGTCGGCTGCGGAATGGCTGCTCGACAATTTGCATGTCGTGGAAGAAAACGTGGTCAGCGTGATCGAGCAATTGTCGCGCCGCATCCGCAAGGCATTGCCGAAACTGGTCAATGGCGATCATGCCGGCCAGCCACGCATCTATGCGCTGTGCTGGGCCTTTGTCGCGCACACCGACAATCATTTCGATGCCGACCTGCTGATGCGCTTCATCCGCGCCTATCAACGCGTGCAGCCGTTGACGATGATCGAACTGTGGGTAATGCCGGTTGTCATGCGCGCCGTGCTGCTCGAACATTTGCGCCGCGTTGCGGTGCGCGTCGTCAAGGCGCAGGCCGCACGACAGGCCGCCGACGATTTTGCCAACGACCTGGTTGCATTGGCGCAGAAGACGCCGGAAAGCGAACAGGCCGCCATCGTGCTGCCGCCCGGCAAACTGCGGCAACCGTTCGTGGTGCAACTGGTGCAGCGCCTGCGTTATCAGGAACCCGGCTTCACGCCGTTGCTCGATGCGCTCGGCAGCCGGCTGGTCGAGCATGACCTGACGATCGACGATCTCGTGCTGCGCGAGCACACGATGCAGGTCGCGGCGAACCAGACGATACGCAACATCATCACCAGCATGCGTGCGATCGCCGCATTCGACTGGCGTGCCTTCTTCGAATCGGTCAGTCTTGTCGAGCAAAAGCTGCAGACCCTGCCGAACTATGCAGCGCTGGATTTCCTGACGCGCGATCGCTATCGCAAGATCATTCAGCAGATCGCGCTCAACGCCAATTATTCCGAACAGCAGATTGCCGATGCGCTGGTGCGCAAGATCGCATCGCATCGCGGCCAGATGGCGCATGACGATGTGGTGGCCGACGAGCGTGCACTCGATCCCGGCCATTACCTGCTGGGCCGCGGACGCGGCGAGCTGGAAGCGGAGCTTGGCTATCAGCCGGATCTGTCGCAGAAATTCAAGCGGCATTATGTGGCGCACGCGAGTCTTTACTATCCGCTGACGATTCTGATCTTTGCATTGATCGTACTGGCGTTTCCGCTGTTCAGCACGCGTGATGCAGGTGTGCCGCCGGCTGTGCTGGCGCTGCTGGTCATTGCCGGCTTCTTCCCCGCGACCGATATCGCGATCACATTGGTCAACAAGATACTGATGCGCCTGTTCTGGCCGCGCCATTTGCCGCGCCTGGAACTGGTCGATATCTCGGAGAGCGTGCGCACCTGTGTCGCGATGCCGGTCATGCTGACCAGCGAAGACGGCATCGAGGAAGAAATCCAGCAACTGGAAACGCATTACCTCGCCAACCCCGACGGCGAAGTGTATTTCACGCTGCTGTCCGACTGGGCCGATGCGCGCCAGGAACACATGCCGCAGGATTTGCCGCTGCTGGAAAAGGCGCGGCAGGGCATCGCCGAATTGAATGCGCGTTACGGTCCGAGTGAAAGCGGGCTTGTCCGCTTTCACATTCTGCATCGCCGCCGCTTGTGGAATGCGGCGGAAGGCAAGTGGATGGGATGGGAACGCAAGCGCGGCAAACTGCATGAATTCAATCGCCTGCTGCGCGATGCGCAGGACACATCGTTTCTGTTGAATGGCACCTCGCTGCCGGACAATGTGCGTTACGTGGTGACGCTCGATGCGGATACGCGCATGCCGATCGGCGCCTTGCGCGCACTGGTCGGCGTTGCCGCGCATCCGCTGAACCAGCCGCGCCACGATCCAGTGACGCATCAGGTGATCGAAGGCTACGGCATTCTGCAGCCGCGCATTACACCGACACTGCCGACGCAGCAGGAACGCACGTTGTATCGCCGCTTCTTCTCGGCACGCGGCGGCGTCGATCCGTATGGCGGTGCGGTGTCGGATGTGTATCAGGACGTTTTCGGCTGGGGCAGTTATTCGGGCAAGGGCCTGTACGACGTCGATGCGTTCGAACGCGCGCTGGCAGGCAAGGTGCCGGAAAACACGATGCTCAGCCACGATTTGTTTGAAGGCGCACTGGCACGCGTGGCGCTGGTCAACGATGTGGAACTGTTCGAGGATTTTCCTTCGCATGTGGAAGAAGCCGCGGCGCGCCAGCATCGCTGGACGCGCGGCGACTGGCAACTGCTGCCGTGGCTGCTGAATGCGGGACGTGTCTCGATGTCGATGATCGATCGCCTGAAGATCGCCGATAACATGCGGCGCTCGCTGATGGCGCCGGCGATTCTGGTGACGCTGGTGACGGCGCTGTGCCTCGACATGTCGCCGGCGTGGCCGTGGCTGCTGCTGGGCATCGTCGGGCTAGCATCACCTGCGGTATTTCAGTTCGTTTCGGATCTGCTGCCGCATCGCGACGATATTTCGTTCCAGGCGCACTGGCGGCGCGGCATGGCCGTCCTGCCGGATACGCTCGCGGTGATTTTCATTTCGCTGGCGGTGCTCACGCAATACGCATGGCTGATGATCGATGCGATCGGTCGTACCCTGATCCGCCTGATGGTGACGCGCAGAAGACTGCTGGAATGGGTGACGTCGGCGCAGGTCAGGAAGAGCAAGAAATATTCGATCGTCAGCTTTGTCTGGCGCGGCCGTATCGGCGTGGCGATTGCCATTGCGATTGCCGCGATCGTGCTGACGATCAATCCGGAGCACTGGCATCTGGCGTTGCCATTTGTCTTGCTGTGGCTGCTCAGTCCGGCGATTGCACGTGCGATCAGTTTGCCGCCGCTCGATAAGCATGTAGAGCAGCTCGATAGCGATGAAGCGACCGAACTGCGGCTGATTGCCCGCCGGACATGGCGTTTCTTCACGACATTCGTCGTCGCGCAGGATCACTATCTGCCGCCGGACAATTTCCAGGAAGATCCTGCACCGGTGATTGCGCATCGCACGTCGCCGACCAATTTCGGCCTGTATCTGCTGTCGGTGGCGACGGCCCGCGATTTCGGCTGGATCGGTTTGAGCGACATGATGCACCGGCTGGAACTGACGATGGGCACGTTGCAGAAATTGCCGCGCTATCACGGCCATTTCTATAACTGGTACGAAACCGAACGGCTGGAGACGCTGTCGCCACGTTATATCTCCACGGTGGATAGCGGCAATCTGGCCGGTCATCTGTTCGTTCTCGCGCAAGCCTGCAAGGGCGAGCGCGAGAAAGCCGTATTGAGCGCGACCTCGGTGGCCGGCCTGCGCGATACGGCGCTGCTGTTGCGCATGGCAATCGACAACGTCAGTCTTGAACTGCGCACGCAGGCAGTCAGCATCCAGGAATTGCGCAAGAGCGCCGAGCAGTTCAGCGACATGCTCAATGTCGAGGCTTATGCGCCGCTGACGTACAGCTTCTGGAAGAAACTGGCCGAGCATTCGGAAAACCTGTTCGATCTGGCGCAGGCCATTTCGGTCGATCTGAAAAATCCCCGGCACGAAGTGCTGTCATGGGCGGGCGAACTGCGCGAGGCAGTGCATACGCATTGCGACGATTTTGTCGTCGTGCTGCCATGGGCGCATCTGGAAGCGCAGGATATGGAAGCCGGCCAGAATGCCGAATTGTGGCAACTGATGCATGCGCAGTTTGATCCGAATACGGCGCTTGACGATCTGCCGCGCAGTTACGAAGCGGTGCGGCAGGAAGTCGGGCGTCTCTATTCGTCGCAGAACCGGCTCGATCCCGGTGTGATTCCGTCGACCCTGTACGAAGCGCTGGACGGTGCGTTATCGCGGGCGGCTGTGCTGGCTGCGCAATGGATAGCACGGCTCGATGTGCTGGAAACGGCGGCGCGCCAGATGGCGGTGGAAATGGATTTCCGTTTCCTTCTGTCGCCTGAACGCAAACTGTTTTCCATCGGCTACAACGTCGATGAAGGACGTCTCGACGACAGTTATTACGATTTGATGGCATCGGAGGCGCGGCTGGCCAGTCTGGTGGCGATTGCCGAGCGGCAGGCGCCGCCGTCGCACTGGTTCCGGCTTGGACGGCGCATGCTGCCGAGCGCGCAAGGGCCGGTGCTGGCATCGTGGTCGGGTTCGATGTTTGAATACCTGATGCCGTCGCTGGTGATTTCCACGCCGCGCGGCAGCATGCTCGACCAGACCTGTCGCAGCATCGTTGCGCGCCAGATCGAATATGGCAACGAGCGCAATGTTCCATGGGGCATTTCCGAATCCGCGCTCAATCTGCGCGACCGCGATTTCACCTATCAATATTCGGCGTTCGGCGTGCCCGGTCTGGGCCTCAAGCGCGGACTGGAAAAAGACGTCGTCATCGCGCCGTACGCAACCGGCCTCGCGGCGATGTACATGCCGAAAAGCGCAACCGAGAATTTCCGCCGGCTTGCGGAAATGGGCGCGCTCGGCCAGTACGGATTTTACGAGGCACTCGATTTCACACCGGGCCGCCGCAAGGAAAACCAGACCGTCGCCATCGTGCGCGCCTACATGGCGCATCACCAGGGCATGCTGCTGGTTTCGCTCGGCAATGTGCTGAACGGACGGATCATGCGACGCCGTTTTCATCGCGAGCCGATCATCCATTCCGCCGAACTGCTGCTGCACGAATCGCAACCGCGCTGGATACGTGCGGCGTCCCTGGCGCTGCGCGAAGACGTGTCGCGTCCGACGGTGGTGCTGCCGGAATCCGGCGTGGCGCGGCATTTCAATACCGCGATGACGGCGGTACCGGAAACGCAGTTGCTGTCGAACGGCCATTACGCCGTGATGCTGACGGCGGCAGGTTCCGGTTACAGCCTGTGGAACAAGCTCGGCATCACGCGCTGGCGCGAAGATGCAACGCGCGACCAGTGGGGCAGTCATCTGTATCTGCGCGATTCGGACAGCGGAAAATTCTGGTCCGCCTGTTACCAACCGACCGCGGTGGAACCCGATGCCTATCACGTCAAGTTCGCGGAAGACCGTGCGCGTTTTTCGCGTACCGACGGTTCGCTTTCCAGCATGCTGGAAGTGATCGTGTCGCCGGAAGACGATGCCGAACTGCGCCGCCTGACATTGACCAACAACGGTTCGCGCACGCGCGTCATCGAAGTGACCTCGTACATGGAAGTGCTGCTGGCACCGGTCGCCGCCGACATCGCGCATCCGGCATTCTCCAACCTGTTCGTCGAAACCGAGTACCTGCACGATGTGCGCGGCTTGCTGGCATCGCGTCGGCCGCGCAAGGATGGCGAAGTGCGGCCGTGGGCGGCGCATGTGGTGGCACGCGGCGAAGGCAGCGATGCAATGATCGGCATCGAGTACGAAACCGATCGCGCGCGCTTCATCGGTCGCGGGCAGGGCATCGACAATCCGCGTTCGATCAGCGACGGACGGCCGTTGTCGAATACGGTCGGCGCGGTGCTCGATCCGATTTTCAGTTTGCGCGTACGCGTGCGGATCGAACCGGGCGAAATCACGCATCTCGTCTTCGCAACGATGGCGGCCGATTCGCGCGAAGCGATCGTCAACCTCGCGGATAAATATCACGACGGATCCGCGTTCTCGCGCATTTCAGCATTGGTATGGACCCATGCGCAGGTGCGCCTGCATTACCTGCGCATCGAACATTACGAGGCCGAACTGTTCCAGCATCTGGCGAGCCGCATTCTGTTCTCGGATCGTTCGTCGCGTGCGAGCGGTCACGTGATCAAGGCGATGCGCCTCAGCCACGCCGGTTTGTGGGGGCAGGGAATTTCCGGCGACCGGCCGATCCTGCTGCTGCGCATGGCGCGGCAGGAAGACTTGAAGCTGGTATCGCAATTGCTGCGCGCGCATGAGTACTGGCGCATGAAGCAGTTGCCGGTGGATCTGGTGATCCTCAATGAAAAAGGCGCGTCCTACGCACAGGAATTGCAGGCCGCGATGGAGAACATGGTGCGCGCGGCACAGGCGTTTTCCGCGCAGCAGGAGCAGGGCGAACGCGGCGGCGCATACATCGTGCGCGCCGATCTGATTACCGAGGATGAGCGGACGCTGCTGCTGGCATCGGCCCGCGTCGTGCTGGAAGGCGGACAGGGCAGTCTTGCCGAGCAGTTGCAGGCGCTCCCGGACAGCGATGCCGATGCGCCGTTCTCGTGGCTTGATCGCCGCGTGCGCGTGCCGCACGGCACACCGGCCGGTCCGGCGCCGCAACTGACGCTGTTCAACGGACTCGGCGGTTTCGACAAGGACGGCCGCGAATACGTGATCGTGCAGACGCAGGAGCAGGTCACGCCGGCGCCGTGGATCAACGTGATTGCCAATCCGGTATTCGGCTTTACCGTATCGGAACGCGGTGCAGGTTATACGTGGAGCCTGAACAGTCGCGAGAACAAGCTGACACCGTGGTCCAACGATCCGGTTTCCGATCCGTCGGGTGAAGCGTTCTATATTCGCGACGAGGAAAGCGGCGTGTTGTGGAGTCCGACCATTTCGCCGATCCGCGTGCCGGATGCGACGTACACCACGCGTCACGGTCAGGGCTACAGCCGGTTCGAGTTGAACTGCAACGGCATCGCCAGTGAGCTGCTGCAATTCGTCAGCTGGGACGATCCCGTCAAGATCTGCCGCTTGCGTCTGAAGAACAATTCGCGCGGCACGCGCAAGCTGTCGCTGACATCGTATGTCGAATGGGTGATGGGTGCGGTGCGAACCGCGAATGCACCTTTCATTACAACCGAGCGCGATGCGGAAAGCGGTGCGATGTTTGCGCGCAATCCGTGGAATATCGAATTCGGCCAGCGCATTGCCTTCGTCGATCTGTGCGGCAAGCAGACTGCATGGAGCGGCGACCGCAAGGAATTCATCGGACGCAACGGCAACATGAGCAAGCCGAGCGGGCTGATGCCGGGACGCACGCTGTCCAATCGTGTCGGCGCCGGTTTCGATCCGTGCAGCGTGCTGCAGACCGCATGCGAGATTGCAGCCGGTGGCGAAGTCGACATCGTGTTCCTGATGGGGCAGGCCGACGATGCCGCGCAGGCACGCATGCTGGTGCAGCGTTACCGCGAAGCCGACATCGATGCCGTATTCGATCTCAGCCAGAAGAACTGGCACGACATCCTGCACACGGTGCAGGTGGAAACGCCCGATCGCTCGATGGATTACCTGCTCAACGGCTGGCTGCTCTATCAGACGCTGAGCTGCCGCTTCTGGGCGCGGACGGCGTTCTATCAGGCCGGCGGTGCATATGGTTTCCGCGATCAGTTGCAGGATACGCAGGCGCTCGCGCTGGCCGCGCCGAAACTGGCGCGCGACCAGATTTTGCGCGCATCGTCACGCCAGTTCCCGGAAGGCGATGTCCAGCACTGGTGGCATCCGCCGAGCGGACGCGGCGTGCGCACGCATATTTCGGACGATCTGATCTGGCTGCCATACTGCGCGGCGCATTACGTCGAAACGACGGGCGACGCGCAGCTCTACGACGAAATGATTCCCTTCCTCGAAGGCGAATTGCTGCCGCTGGAGAAGGAAGACAATTATTTCGAGGCGAAGATTTCCGACGAACAGGCGAGCGTCTACGAACATTGCGCGCGCGCGCTCGACCACAGCCTGCATACCGGACAGCACGGTCTGCCGCTGATGGGCGGCGGCGACTGGAACGACGGCATGAATCGCGTCGGCCATGAAGGCAAGGGCGAAAGTGTCTGGCTCGCATGGTTCCTGTACGCGACGCTGCAGCGTTTCGCCCCGGTGGCGAAATCGCGCGGCGATCACGAACGCGTCACGCGCTGGCTCGATCACGCAGAAAAACTGAAGCAGGCTGTCGAAGAGCATGCATGGGACGGTGCCTGGTATCGCCGCGCCTACTTCGATGACGGCACGCCGCTCGGTTCCGCCAGCAGCGCGGAATGTCGGATCGATTCGATCGCGCAAAGTTGGTCCGTCATCTCCGGCGCCGGTGAGCCCGCGCGCGCGCAACGTGCAATGGAATCGGTCGATCAGTATCTGGTTCGCCCCGGCGACGACTTGATCCTGCTGTTCACGCCGCCGTTCGACAAGACGCCGCTCGATCCCGGCTATATCAAAGGCTACTTGCCGGGTGTGCGTGAAAACGGCGGGCAGTACACGCATGCGGCCGTGTGGTGTCTGATTGCCTATTCGATGATGGGGAAAGGCAGCCAGGCACACGATCTGTTCAAGATGATCAATCCGGCCAACCGCACCAGCACACGCACCGGCATGGCGGCGTACAAGGTCGAACCGTATGCAGTCGCAGCGGATATCTATGCCGAATCGCCGCATGTGCGGCGCGGCGGCTGGACCTGGTATACCGGCGCAGCCGGCTGGCTGTATCGCGCCGGCGTCGAATTCATTCTGGGATTGCAGGTCAGGGCAAATCTGCTCGGCGTCGATCCGTGCCTGCCGCCGGAATGGCGCAAAGCCAAACTGCATTACCGTTACGGCAGCACGCTTTACAACATCACGATCGAGAATCCTGATGGCGTCAGCAAGGGAGTGATGCGCATGGAACTCGATGGCGTGGAACAACCGGACTTGCAGATTGTCATGCAGGACGATGGCGCGACGCATGCAGTTACGGTCGTCATGGGGAATCATCCTCCGATTGAATGAGTATCTACCCGATGCGGCCGGCTGCAATGGCCGCATCGGTGCGAGAGGATGAATGCTCGATCGGCATCGACATGTTCAACAAAGGAACAGCCACGTAAAAACCGCGTATATCGCGGTTTTGTTTTATCCCGCCCCGATCATAATGATCCATCACAAGCGGCATTCCGGCCGCGAACGACGGACGTATCGATAATGCGCAAAGGATGAAACATGCTGACCGAACGCGAACTTGAAAGCTGCTATCTGGGCCAATTCATCCCTGTGCATTATCACCACAACATGTTGATGGATGAGCGGCGGATGTCGGGCTTCAAGGCGGCGATCGGTTATGCCGTTTCTCCCGGCGACAAGGTGCTGGAACTGGGCGGTGGCACGGGCGTGCTCTCATGGTTTGCGGCGGCCAGGGCGGAAAAGGTCTGGTGCGTTGAATACAATCCGGACCTGGTCAAGGAGGCCCGGCGTTTTCTTGCGCAGAACGAAAATGGCCACAAGGTCGAAGTCGTTCACGGCGATGCTTTCGAATACCTGCCGCCGGAACCGGTCGATGTCGTCATCTGCGAAATGATTCATACCGCCATGCTGCGCGAGAAGCAGGTGCAGGTGATTGCGTCCTTCAAGCAACGCTATCTGGAAAAATTCGGCGGACCGTTGCCGAAGTTCATCCCGGAAGCGATGATCATGGCCGTGCAGCCGGTGCAACAGGATTACTGTTTTTCCGGATTCAATGCACCTATCGTGCAGTTCCAGGAACCGTCCCACATTCAGGCCGGCACGATCGAACTGGCGCAACCATCGCTTTACGCTGCACTCGACTTTACGCAGGACGTGGGCGCGGATATCGCATGGCAGGGCACGTTCGCGATTGAGCGCGATGGCACTGTCAATGCATTGCGTTTCGTGACCAAGAATATTCTTGCGGCGGTGATGGAACAGTCGTCGACGATCGACTGGCTCAATCACTATCTGGTATTGCCGCTCGGCGAACCGGTTGCTGTCAAGGCCGGCGATCAGCTGCATGTCGGCTTCGGTTATCGGGCCGGCGGTTCGATCCCTTCGCTGCAGGCTGCAATCCGTGCGGGCCATGAGCAGATATGCGTCGATGAAGTGCGGGCGGAAGTCATTGCAGCTTGAACGTGCAAAATTGCGGCCGGTAGTAACCGGCTTTCAATAAAAAATGGCGAACCTTGTGGTTCGCCATTTTTTTGAATTGCGCGGTTTATTTCAAGACCATCGATACGATCAGCAGCAGAACGCCGATGAAGATGGCCACGCCGATCAGGGCGGCGACGATCACGTATACCGGATTGAGGCCGGTCACATCCTTCTCGTAATCCGAACGGCGGCGCAAGCCAACGAAAGACCAGAACACCGCGCCCAGTGTTGCGAAGAACGACATTTTCTTTTGTTCCTGTTCGATCGGTTCAGACATGGCGTTCTCCATCGGTATGCGGTTGATGCATTGTGTGCCGTCGATTATAGCGGAGCGCCTTCGATGAAAGCGCGCATTGCGACAGCGCGTGCGTCCGGTTGCGGACATCGATTCTATGCATTCCACCATACACCTAATGGCACGCCGGAAACAGGAGCAGATACGCGTCTGTTTTTCCGTATCAGATTACGCGGACGGGAAGTGCCGGTTGTCGATCGATGAATAGTCGATCGATGAATAGTCGATCGATGCGTAGTCGATTGATGCGTCCGCGGACAATACCTGCATATTCAGCGACAAGGTCACATGGTTGCCAGCAATGCCGCAAGCTGATCTGCACAGGTTCCCCAGCCTTCGTGGAAGCCCATTTTTTCATGTGCTTCCCTGTCGGTGACCGACCAGTGCAGCACGCGCGCGGTGTATTTCGTCTTGTCGCCATCCTGTGCTTCAAATGTGATGATCGCCGTCATGAACGGTTTCTCGGACGGTTCCCACGCTTTTACATAGGCGTCGGTCACCACGAGCCGTTCGTTCTTCACCACGTCGAGATAGACGCCGCGATTAGGATATTCGTTGCCGTCCGGATCGCGCATGACGATCAGGCTGGAGCCGCCGATTCTGACGTCGGTTTCGGCGCGGGAAATGGTCCACGGTTTCGGCACGAACCATTGCTTGATCATGTCCGGATCGGTCCACGCTTTGTAAACCAGTTCGCACGGTGCATCGAAGATGCGGGTCAATGTCAGTTCGCGGTTTGCGGTCGATTCGCCGGATGATGTCATGTCGTTTCTCCTGGATGATTTGTAATGTTGGTGAGGCGTTGGTGGTGCGTCAGGCGACGGCCTGCATGTGAATGAATTCCCAGATGTGGCCGTCAAGGTCTTCAAAACTGTGGCCGTACATGAAGCCATGATCCTGCGGTTCTCGCGGAACATTGCCGCCGGCCTTGCGCGCCCTGGCGACAGTTTCGTCGACTTCGGCGCGGCTGTCGCACGAGAGGCAGACCAGCACTTCGGTGCTTTTGGCCGCATCGCAAATCTGTTTGTGCGTGAAGGTCTTGAAGGATTCTTCCCGCAGCAACATGACGTGGATGGTGTCGCTGACGACCATGCAGGCGCCCTGATCGTTGGTGAATTCCGGGTTGAAGCCGAAGCCCAGTGCGCCGAAAAATGTCTTGGATGCGTTGAGATCCTTGACCGGAAGGTTGATGAAGATTTGGCGGGTCATGGTGGATTCTCCGTTCATGCCGGATTGAACGGTTGCGGAAGAGTGGGGCCCGCAGGTTTCTCGACGATGGCTTTCAGGTTGCGCAGGCCTTCTTCAAACTGGCCGCCGACCATGCGGTCCATGCTGAAAAATGTCGTCATGATTTTCGATATATAGGGCATCGGGCCGTACATGGTCCAGGTGACGCCGGTGTTGTCGCCATCCGGCGTCAGCGTGAATTCCGCCGTGTTTTGCGCTTCGAACGGCTTGATGAAATCCAGGCGGAGCTTGATGGCGATCGAACGTTCGATGCGGAAGGTATCCGGTTTGGTCGCGGCAAAGATCAGGACAGCCGCAACCAGGATCGCGGCGACGAGCAGGACGATTTTGAAAATGAACATGGATAAGTCTCCGTTTATCGGTTTTGTATGAAGAATGCATTTAGCCGTTCGAGGCTGTCGCTCCAGCCCGCTATGTAACCGCCTTGCGCCGCGGCCTGTTTGGCGGCGGCGGACTCCAGTCGCGTGTGAATCGTGAGCAGCGTTTTGTTGTCCTGCTGTTCGGTGAAGTCGATCGTGACCAGCGCGCGTGGCGGCAGACCGGCACCGCAGGGATGGCTGTCTTCCGCCACGCCCAGATAGGCAATGCGTTCCGGTTCCACGATTTCGCGGTAGGTGCCCTGGCACGGATACAGCTTGCCGTCCGGCGCGCGCATCTGCAGGCGGAAGGTGCCGCCGACGCGCAGGTCGACTGCGCATTCGGTGTTTTCAAAACCGTGCGGTCCCCACCATGCGGAAATGTGGCGTGGATCGGTCCATGCCTTGAACACCAGCGGGCGCGGTGCATCGAATACGCGCGACATGACGATCTGGTTGTCGGACGGATGTTCAACGAAGGTAGTTGGTCGGGCAGGCATGTCGTGTCCTTTTGTTTGCAGGGCGGCACCTTGCGCGCTATGCGGCGTATCGATCATGGCTCTGCCTTTCACACCATGGTTGCCAGATGCGCAGCAAGGCGGGTCAGCGTTTCGTTTGCGCCTTTTTCCGCGCCGTATTCCCTGACAACGTAATCGCGCGCGGAAGCGGTAGGGAAGAGCATCTGCATGCCGAGAAAGGTTTTGCCGTCTTGCTCCGTGAAGGTCACGGTGACATGGAAATCGTCCGCCTTGTCGTCATCGCCGCCATGCGCATAGACGAGGCATTCGGGCTCGATGACGTCGATGAAGGTGATTTTGTTCGGGTAGTCGGTGCCGTCCGGGCCGTGCATGACGAAGCGCCATACGCCGCCGGGTTGCACGTTCATTTCGCTGGTTGAATTGGTAAAGCCGTCCGGGCCCCACCATTGGCCGACATGCTGCGGATCGGTCCATGCCTGCCATACCAGTTCGCGTGGTGCGTCGAACATGCGGTTGAAAATCAGCGAACGGTCTGCGTCGGGGTAGGCTTGTGCTGCATGCAGCATGATTGTCTCCTTTTGATTTTTTGAATCGTGCGATGGGCTGCGTGGCTATTTTTGTTTTGCCTGCGCTTGGAGCACCTTCAGGTAATCGTCCAGCCGATCCAGCCTTTGCTCCCACAATTGGCGGTATTGCTCGACCCAGGACGAAATATCCTGCAAGGGTTTGGCTTCCAGCTTGCACGGGCGCCATTGCGCCTGGCGGCTGCGGGAAATCAGGCCGGCGCGCTCCAGTACTTTCAGATGCTTGGTGATGGCCGGCGGGCTGATCGCGAACGGCTCGGCCAGTTCGGTGACGGATGCCTCGCCGGACGCGAGCCGGGCGAGAATCGCGCGGCGCGTCGGATCGGCAAGTGCGGCGAATGTAGCGCTGAGTTGATCCGCATGCATCGTATGTATCCTATTGGTTAATTAACTAATAGGTAAATTAATGCATGGAATTTTATCTGTCAAGGTTGGGGGCGAATTATTTTTGCTTGATATTCGGCAAGTAACAATTCAACCAGAAGAAAGGCGATGCGCGGCATCGCCTTTCCCCGGTCAGAACTGGGAGGTCAGCAGTTGCAGTGTCTGGACCAGCATCCGGCATTCTTCCGGATTGCCGATACTGATGCGCAGATATTGGTTGATGCGCGGATGATTGAAATGCCGCACGATGATTGCGCGTTCACGCAGTCCGGTGGCAAGCTGCGGCGCAGGAATCGAGGCATGGCGCGCGAAGATGAAATTGGCGCGCGACGGCAGGACGGAGAAGCCGAGTTTTTCCAGCGAAGCCGTCATCTGTTCGCGACTGTCGATGATGGCTTTCGTCGTCTTGCGGAAGTACGCTTCGTCGCTGTAGCTGGCGACAGCGCCGGCAATCGCGATGCGATCCATCGGGTAGGAATTGAAACTGTTCTTCACGCGCTCCATGCCTTCGATCAGCGTGGCGTTGCCGATGGCAAAACCGACGCGCAGGCCCGCCAGCGAACGGGATTTGGAGAAGGTGCGAACCACCAGCAGGTTTGGATAGGTGCGGATCAGCGGTATCGCACTTTCGCCGCCGAAATCGACATAGGCTTCATCAATGACGACGACAGCATCCGGTTTGGCGATCAGCAATTCCTCGATCCTGCTCAGCGGCAGCGGAATACCGGTCGGCGCATTCGGGTTCGGGAAGATGATGCCGCCGCAATCGCATTTTGCATAATCGGCGATGTCGATTTCCATCGCATCGTTGAGCGGGATTTCTACGTAGTCGATGCCGAACAATTTGGCGTAGACCGGATAGAAGCTGTAGGTGATGTCGGGGAACAGCAGCGGCGATTGATGCTTGAGCAGCGCCATGAAGGCCAGCGCCAGCACTTCGTCAGAACCGTTGCCGACGAACGTTTGATTCGCCTGCACGTCGTGATAGTCGGCCAGCGTCTGTTTCATCGCGCTGGAATCGGGATCGGGATACAGACGCAGGGCATCGGCGGAAACGGCATGCATCGCAGCCATGACGGCAGGCGACGGCGGATATGGATTCTCGTTGGTATTGAGCTTGATCAGGCCGGCGATCTTCGGCTGTTCGCCTGGCACATACGGCGTGAGGGTGCGTACCAGCGGGCTCCAGAATTGACTCATGACTGCGTTTCCTTTATTGATAGACCTCACATTTTATAGTGAGCCGGGCGCAAATACGACGACGGTGCAGTTTCTCTGCAGCGGAACAAGACAAGTCAGGCGCGCAATTGCATGTGCAATACCGGCAACGACAGCGCCAACGGCTGATTAATTCTTCGCCTTCTGGTAGAGTGCGGCCATGAGTAAATTGACCCTGGACCGCATCCTGCAATCGCAGGGATTCGGCACCCGAAAATATTGCCGCGGCCTGATCGAGGACGGCGAAGTGAGCATCGATGGCGAGGCCGTGACGGATTACCGTGCAGCTTTCGATACCGACAATCTGGAATTCACGATTTTCGATGAAGTGTGGCGCTATCGCGAACATGTCTACATCGTGCTGAATAAGCCCGCCAATTTCGAATGTTCGCGCAAGCCCAGCCATCATCCGGGTGTGCTGACACTCCTGCCGGAACAGTTTACATGGCGCGACCTGCAGCCGGTCGGGCGGCTCGATCACGACACCACCGGCATGCTGCTGATGTCGGACGATGGTCCTTTCATTCACGCGCAATCGTCGCCGAAGCGGCATATTCCCAAAGTCTATGTGGCGACCACGCACGATCCCGCCTCGCCGGAACTGGTGGCGCAACTGATGGAAGGCGTGCAGCTGCATGACGAACCGGCGCCGCTGGCCGCGCAAACCTGTCGCATGCTGGGCGAACACCAGCTGGAAATCGTGCTGGAACAGGGCAAGTACCATCAGGTCAAGCGCATGCTTGCCGCAGCGGGAAATCACTGCACGGCGCTCACGCGTGTGGCGATCGGCGAACTGACGCTGGCATCGCTGGAACTGGAAGAAGGCGAGTGGACCTATCTGGATGCGGCGCAGCTTGCCTTGCTGAAGCCGGTTGACGGTGGTGCCTGATTCGCGAGGGTGATCATTCTTCGGCGCAACGATCGTGTGCGCAGCCGCTCTTCATCGATCGAATTGTTAATTTGCGTTAAACGTGCGCTGACAGAGACAAATCGGATATCAAGTCGATCTTTGTTGCGATATGATCAACTGCCCTGATGCCATGATTGTCAGGCGATCCTATCGGAGACAGTCACCGCAATGCACGCGATCAAACCTGTAATCCAGCTGGCCAAGGAACGCGCCTTATTCAGATTCTCCGCTCTTGCATTGCGTATGCTGCAGGACGCCGGCACCACGATCGCAGAGTCGACCCGGACTGCCCAATCCCTTGCCGAACAAAAAACCATCGCTGCATCGAAGGAATTCCTTGCGGTGCAGGGCACGGATTTTCTCGCGCGCCTGAACGTCAGCTACATCGGCTACGTCGAGCGCGGCATGCAGACGATGTATCACGATTTGCGCCAGGGATTGCACGATATATCGGCCGATACCCTGACGCTGATGGACGACGACACCGTCACGCGTCAGATCGAAGTGGAGCGCCGCGTGCTGCGCCTGCGCGATGCCGACCAGCAAAGCCTCGGCCGCCTGAATCTGATGATTGCGCAACTGCATGGCGAACATGATGTGCGCGAGCGGGAGAATCCATTTCGTCCTTACTTGATGGCGCGGGCGCTGCATGATGTGCTGTGCGAGATGTCGCGTACCACGGATATCTGCGCGATGCTGTTCGATCACATGTCCGGTGCGCTGGCATTGCAATTGCCGGATTACTTCGCCGCCATCCGCGAGGTATTCGAATCCAACGGCATTCAGGCGCGACTGCTGGCGAGGCCGTCGGCACCGAACCGACGCGATCGCGATATGCTGGCAACGTATGGGCAGGACAATACCGTCGCTTATGCGCCAGGCGCGGTCTTCCAGAATACGGGCATGCCTGCCGGCTTCGCTGCAGGATTCATGCCGTCGCAATCGATGGATCGCATCCTCTCGCTGCTGCAGCAGAAACCGGGTGATGCCAACAGCATCATGCCCGCGCCGCAGATGGAGAAGCAGACGGCGCTGCAGGATTTCGTCTGGAAGATATTCAATCAATCCGTGCCGGGCAGAATTCCCTCCAATCCACGCTATCCGGACAGCGCATCAGGCGCTGCGCAAGGCAGGCGTGTCGACAATGCACAGGGTCGGCATCCGCTGTTCGACCGATTGAGCAGCCTGCAAAAAGAAGCGATCGCCGAAGGTACAGTCGATGTACCTTCGCTGCCCGATGCACAGGAAGTATTGGCGAAGCCGCGCGATCTGCAGACGGAACTGGAGAAGGAAAAACTTGGTGAACTCGATCGCGTGTCGATCGATATCGTCTCGATGCTGTTCAATTTCATCGCCGTCGACAGCCTCATCCCGCCGGCATTTCGCGCGCCGATCCTGCAATTGCAGGTGCCGTTCCTGAAAGCGGCGATGCTGGCGCCGGACATTCTGCAGCAGGCCGATCATCCGGTCAGGCAGCTGCTCAATCGCATGGCATCGGTGGCGATCGGCCTGAGACCGGAGACGGCGACCGGCAAGGAAATCCACGCTGAAATGGAACGGATCGCCGACAGCATCCTGCGCAACTTCGATGAAGACCTGACGATTTTCAGCGATGCGCTCGATCATTTCAATCTCGTCGTTGCAGGCGCATCAGGCGAAGCCGACGACGATGCGGGACGCGCCGTCGCCGCGTTGAAGGATGCAGAAAAAAATCCGCAGCAGCACGATATTCTGATCGTGCAAACCGTCAACGCATTGCGCGAACGCCTGTCGATCATGGAAGCGGACAGGCGCGCGGTGGATTTCATCGTCAAAACCTGGAGCCGTGTTCTGGTGCACGCGAGCGAACATGCCGGGATCGACGGCCAGCCGTATCTGGAAGTCGTTCCCGATCTGCTGTGGAGCGTGCAGGGCGTGGATGCGGGCGAGCGCAGCACATTGATGCGCCTGCTGCCGAAGCTGGTGCAGCGCGTCAAGAGCGGTTTGCAACTGATCGGCATGTCCGATGAGGAAGCGCGACCGATCATGGATGAACTGGTGGCAATGCATGCGGAAGTATTGCGCACGATCCAGGCGGAGCGGATCGTGCCATCGATTCCCCTGGCCGATTTGCACCGTCATTTTTCGACCTTGAAGATCGGCGGCGCGGCCGGCATGGACGCATCGGCGATTCATGCGCCGACTGTGCCGCGCGAACGCCTGCAGGCGGCATTGAGGAAATTCAACGTGTCGGCGCATCTTCATCTCGACAGCGACATCGGTACCTTGCAGAGTGTGGATGTCAAGTGGCTCGGCGGCATGCAGCCCGGCATTTCGATTGAATGGTGGCATGACAACGGCTATCTGCCGGCGACACTGGTATGGGTCGACCAGCAGCAGTCGTTCTATCTGTTCAAGCTGGCGAACCGGAACGAACCGAAGGAAGAGGATGAAGGATCGGCGCGATTGCTGATCTATTCATCGATTGCGCTGATCAAGGGATTGCGTGAAGGCTCGGTCGGCATGGCGGAGGCCGCACCGGTCTTCGATCGTGCGATCGAATCGCTGCTGCAGGATGCGGGCGATCCTGCATCGCCCGCATCGTTCTGAACTTTCCTTTTTTGAGGCGGGCTAGCCGCTGCTACGTTCCGCAGCGCATCCGATATCGCGCGTGCTATCGCATTATTTGATGATGCGATAGCACGGCGTGTATGCCTTGCCCGGCAACTTCATCCGGCTCTGCAGCACGAATGCCGCCAGCAATGCATCCATCGGTTCCATGATTTCCGGATCGCCGCTGATTTCGAAGTGGCCGTATTTCTCGATGGCGCGAATGCCGCTGTCCTTGACGTTGCCCGCAACCACGCCGGAGAACGCGCGCCGCAGATTGGCCGCCAGCAGGTGACGCTCCTGATTGCGGTGCAGCGACAGGTTGCGCATGTTTTCATGCGTCGGTTCGAACGGTTGCTGGAATGCGTGATCGATCTTCAGCGTCCAGTTGAAGTAATACGCATCGCCCTTGCTCTTGCGGAAGGCGCGCACCTGCGCGATGCCGGCCTGCATTTCCTGCGCGACCAGTGCCGGATTGTCGATGATGATCGTGTAGAGCTTCTGCGCCTGCGGGCCCAGCGTGATGCCGATGAAATGATCGATCTGGCGGAAGTAGTCGGCGGCGCTGGCCGGCCCGGTAAAGATCAGCGGGAACGGCAGTTCGGCGTTGTCCGGATGCAGCAGGATGCCGAGGATGTACAGGATTTCTTCCGCCGTCCCTGCACCGCCCGGAAACACGATGATGCCGTGGCCGGTGCGCACGAATGCCTCGAGGCGTTTTTCGATATCCGGCATGATCACCAGATCGTTGACGATCGGGTTCGGCGCTTCCGCCGCGATGATGCCGGGCTCGGAGATGCCGAGGTAGCGCCCGGTCGGTATGCGCTGCTTGGCGTGGCCGATCGTTGCGCCCTTCATCGGACCCTTCATCGCGCCCGGGCCGCAGCCGGTGCAGATATCCATGTCGCGCAGGCCAAGTTCATAGCCGACGTTCTTCGTGTAATCGTATTCCTCGCGCGAGATCGAATGGCCGCCCCAGCACACGACCATTTTCGGATTCAGGTGCGGATGCAGCACGTTGGCGTTGCGCAGGATGTAGAAAACCGCATCGGTGATGCCGATCGATGATTCGATATCGAATGCGGGATTCGCCATGATTTCATCATGGATGAAGAGAATGTCGCGCAACACGGAAAACAGATGCTCGTGAATGCCCTTGATCATCGTGCCATCGACGAAGGCGCTGGCTGGTGCGCCCTTGATATCGAGCTTGATGCCGCGCTCGCGCTGGATGATGTTGACGTCGAACGAGCGGTAACGCTCCAGCAGTTCCTTGCCGTTGTCCGTGGTGCTGCCGCTGTTCAGTACAGCCAGTGCGCAATTGCGGAACAGTTCATACAGTCCACCGTTGCGGGTATCGAGCAGTCTGTGGACTTCGGCCTTGGAAAGGATATCCAGGCGACCTTCGGGGGAGAGTTGTGTGTCGACTACTTCGTATGTCATAAGTGCGTTGTTTTTCGTTGGATGTGAGCGTTTGTCTTTTTAATTCTTCGGCCAGTATAGCGGTTGCATCGTGGGCGAGAAAGACGGGAGCGCGAAGACGGTGCGGCGGATGTCTGCATGCGAAGCGGTTTGCACGCCGGTATGCGAACGGGACAGGCGAACAGAAAATGTACCGCCGCAATCCGGCAACCGGAAAAACCAGCGGCCGGACTAGCGATCGGAATTGGCGCGCGGCGAGAAATCGAATGCGGCCTTCAAGGCGCGGTATGCCTTTTGCGCGACGACGGTATGCACCGGTGGCGCGACGTTGGTGATGACCGCATAGAGATCGCCGGGCGGATCGCCGGGAATGCCTTTGCCCCGAATGCGCAGCTTGCGGCCTGGGCTCGAACCCGGCGGCACCGACAGCTGGATCGATCCGACCGGTGTGATCACATGCGCGGTCGTGCCGAACATGGCGGTCGAGGAGGTCAGCGGCACATCGACATAGATGTCGCGGCCTTCGACGCGATAGCGGCGATGCGGACGAATCACGACTTCCAGGTACAGGTCGCCGGAGCGGCCTTCGCCCATGCCTGCAAACCCCTGCCCGGCGAGCCGCAGCGTCTGTCCGCCGCGTATGCCTTTCGGAACGCTGACCTTCAATGTGCGCTTGGTCACCATCGGCGTGCCGTAATCGTCGGTCAGGTAAGTCGGGACCGAAATACTGCAGGCGGTGCCGTGGAAGGTGTCTTCCAGATCGATCTGCACCTTGGCGTGCTGGTCGCTGCCGTGCACATTGATGTTGCGCGAACGGGGCGGCTGCATGCCGGGACGGCCCATCATCTCATCGAGGATGTTGCCGAAATTCTCGTCGGTACGTTCCGGGCGTTTGGCAGCCTGCGGCGGTTCTCTGGTATCCGAACTGTAATCCGAACCGTAGCTGCGGCTCGGTTGTGGATGCGGCGTGGAGGGGGATGCAGCCTTGCGGCCGAATAGCGGGCGCGGCATCTGGTCGTAGGCCAGACGTTTTTCCTCATCCTTCAGGACCGCATAGGCTTCGCCGACTTCCTTGAAACGGATCTCGGCGAGCGGCTCGCGGCTCACGTCCGGATGATATTTGCGCGCGAGTTTGCGGTACGCCTTCTTGATCGCATCAAGCGTGGCATTGGGTGGTACGCCTAGAACTTCGTAATAATCCTTGAATTTCATTTGTCAGATTTCTATGACGGCAGCTTCGGTGTTTCGATCTAGTGAGAATTTCCTGTATGGCTTGCTGCAGAATCATTCTCACACGCCCATATCACGCGATAAGGGAGGAATAGGGCAACTATTGCTTGTCAATTAACGCAAATGGCGACCAGAATTCCTTGTTTCTTTCAAAAAAGACAAGTATTTACCTGTCACGTAACCATACAGCAGGCAGAGGATTCGTGCATGCGTGTCCATTTGAAAGGCATACTGCGTACTTCGTTCAACTCGCACAGTATCAAGAACCGCCATGACCATGACTTACGAACAATATCTGGATGAAGTAACCACGCTGATCGTCGAGCGTTACGATGCGACCGATGCCGCCGCGATCAAGTACGTGATGCGTGCGCAGGCCGGCGATTTCTTCACGCTGCACGACGACGATCCCGCGATGCGCACCCAGGAACGGGCCGAACAGGATGCCAAAACGATTTTCGATAACCGGAATAAATCGAATCCGGGCATTTTCAAGAAATAAGCGGCAAGTCGCGCTTGGCGCGGCATCCGCCGGCAAGCGCGACCGGCAATTTCATCCCCACGCAGGCGCACATTGCCCCACAATGCTGCCTTTGCCAAACCGGATTCAGCATGCCATTCCCATTTTTCACCTTGTTTATCGCGCTGACTGCACGCACCGTCGCCTTTGATTCGGAGCAACAATCGTGAGCGATCATCCGCTGATTACCTGGCTGGAAGACGGCGCGGAACGCACGGCGCGCTGGCAATCCGAAGGCGGCGCTCCCGCGCCGAAACGCGTCGTGGTCGCCAACGATACCTTGTCGGCGGATACTGCATTCCGCCTCGCCAGCGAAGGCAACGGATTGTTGTGGCGCGGCGATTACCAGAATGCCCGCCAATTGCTGCAGGCACTGGCACGGCGCATCGACCGCAAGCCGCGCAAGACCGCAGCGTCACCGATCGATGCCTTCAACATGCATCGGCAGGCGCAATCCCAGCGTGCGCGTACGCTCGGCATGCTGCTGATCGAGATCGATGCCGATTACACGATTCCCCTGCGCCGCGCGCCGGATATCAACCTTGCCTGCAATGAAGCATATGGTGCGAGCGTCGGCCCGTTCATTGTGTCGGTGCGTGAAATCCTTGGTGTGATCGGTGCGCATGAGTGGCGCAAGACCGGCGTCGAGATTCCGTCGCTGGGCGCGCGCATCCATCCTCATTACGGTGTGTTTTCGCCAGTGCGCGGCGAGTACCTGAACCTGATTGCCGAGGCGCCGTTACCGACCAAAACGCTGGCGTTCGATATCGGCACCGGCACCGGCGTGATTGCAGCACTGCTGGCGCAACGCGGCATCGCCAAGATCATTGCAACCGATCAGGATGCGCGTGCGCTGGCGTGCGCGAAGGAAAATCTGGCGCGGCTCGATCTGCGGGATCGCGTCGGCATCGTCAATGCCGATCTTTTCCCGCCGGGCAAGGCGCCGTTGATCGTCTGCAACCCGCCGTGGATTCCGGCGCGTCCGAGTTCAGCCATCGAGCATGCGATCTACGATCCGGAAAGCCGTATGCTGCGCGGGTTCCTGAACGGTCTGGCCGAACATCTGGAACCGAAGGGCGAGGGCTGGCTGATCCTGTCCGATCTGGCCGAGCATCTGGGTTTGCGTTCGCGCGAGGAATTGGAGCAGATGCTGGCGACTGCCGGTTTGAAAGTGCTTGCGCGCATGGACACCAAACCGACACACGCACGCGTCTCGGATGAAAGCGATCCTTTGCACGAAGCGCGGTCGAAGGAAATTACCTCCTTGTGGCGGCTTGCAGTACGCTAGATAAACGTTCCATCAAGAATATTCAACTTGGGAGATCAACATGGCCAACAAACCAGCCCGTTTTCTGACCTTCAAATGCACGCAGTGCAACAAGCCGGTGCAGGTTTTCCTGCAAAAGGTTTCCGCCTGTTCGCACGTCCAGCCGTATCAGGGTATTTGCAGCTGCGGTGAAATCAGGCGTCACGCCACGGGGGACAAGGATGCCATCGAAACCTTTGTGGCGACCGGTGAAGTGCATCACCAGCATCACCATCACTGATACGGCGAAAACGTTCAGGCGTTATCGGTTTCGATAAAACGCATCTTGAAGTTGCGCCCCTTGATATTGCCGTCGTTCAGTTGCGCATAGGCTTTTTGTGCGACTGATCGGTCCAGCGCGACATAGGTCATGAATTCGAATACATTGATCTTGCCGACCTGTTCCTTCGTCAGCCCGGCTTCGCCGGTCAGTGCACCCAGCAGGTCGCCGGGACGCAACTTGTCCTTCTTGCCGCCCATGATGCACAACGTCACCATCGGCGCGATCAGCATGCCGCCGTCCACCGGTTCCAGCGTTGCCAGATCGAACCATTGCGCCGGGCGCTGCTGGTATTCCTCGATCAGCTTGACCCACTTCTTCTCGTTCGGCGCGCACAGGCTGAGTGCCAGTCCCTTGTCCTGATTGCCGCGCCCGGTGCGGCCGATGCGATGGATGTGGACTTCGGTGTCCTTCGATACATCGACGTTGATCACGGCGTTCAATGACTGGATATCCAGCCCGCGCGCGGCCACGTCGGTGGCCACCAGCACGGAGCAGCTTCGGTTGGCGAACAGCACCAGGATCTCATCGCGCTCGCGCTGTTCCAGTTCGCCGTACAGAGCCAGCGCGCTGAATCCCTGCGCACGCAATTCCTCCGCCAGTTCGCGGCAATGTACCTTGGTATTGCAGAATGCCAGCGTCGAGGTCGGGCGGAAATGATTGAGCATGCGCGCAACCGCGGCATTGCGATCGTCGTAACCGACTTCGTAAAAACGTTGTTCGATCTGCGCATCGTCATGTTGCGATTCAACCTTGACTTCCACCGGGTCACGCAAGAATTCGGCGCTGATCTTGCGGATGTCGTCCGGATAGGTCGCCGAGAACAGCAGCGTCTGACGGCGGGCAGGGCAGGCGCTGGCAATGCCGGCCATGTCTTCGTAAAAGCCCATGTCGACCATGCGATCGGCTTCGTCCAGCACCAGTGTCTGCACCTTGGAAAGATCGATCGTCCCGCGCCCGATATGATCGCGAATGCGGCCCGGCGTGCCGACAACGATGTGCGCGCCGTGTTCCAGCGAGGCAATCTGCGGCCGCATCGGCGCGCCGCCGCATAGCGTCAGCACTTTCACGTTATCGGTAAATCGTGCAAGACGCCGCAATTCGTTCGATACCTGATCCGCCAGCTCGCGCGTCGGGCAGATCACCAGCGCCTGGACCGCGAACCATGTCGGATTCAGTTTTTGCAGGAGGCCGATGCCGAATGCCGCCGTCTTGCCGCTGCCGGTCTTCGCCTGTGCGATCAGGTCGCGCAACTGCAGGATTACCGGCAGACTTTGCGCCTGGATCGGCGTCATCTCGTGATAGCCGAGGCTGTCGAGATTGGCCAGCATGGCAGGCGATAAAGCGAGAGTAGAAAAAGACAGGGAAGACATGGCGCGCCGATTGCGAGGGAAAGGCTGGCAGTCTAACAGGCGCGGCGGCCGGAAGATACGTGCGTCAGGGCCCAAATCTGTCTTGCGATGCCCGTTTTTCTTGTAGAGCTTAATAAATATAGTTGCATAGCGAATTAAAATATACTAATATGAATTCATGTTCGAACATTGCCTATATTTCAATACGACAGCCTTGGCCCGCACGCTGGAACGCGAGTGGGCGAAGGCGTTCAAACCGTTTGGCCTGACGCCTTCGCAAGCATTCATGTTGCGAGTGGTGATGGCCAGACCCGGCTTGCTGCAGAGCGAACTGGCTGCCGAGCTTTCCATTTCACGTTCAACGGCGACCCGCACGCTGGACGGTCTGCAGCAGTTGAAACTGCTTGAGCGCAAGGCAACGGAACGTGATGGCCGTGAGTCCGCAATTGAACCCACGGCGTTGGCAATCGGGATGAAAGATGGAATCAATGTGGCAAGCGGCGAAGTAACCAAGCGCTTGAAGAAAATGTTGAGTGCAATGAAGTTTGATGAAACGGTGGAAAATGTACGGATTGCTCGCGCCGTATTGGAGTGATTTTTTCTCTCATATAGTTGTATAGCAAACTAAAAGGAAACGAAATGCCGATTCTTAACGTAAAAGTCAGCGCAAGGAAAACGCCTGAACTGGTAAGAGAAATATCCGAACTGCTACTGGATTTGACGACGCGTATTCTGAAAAAGAAAAGAGAAGTCACCGCCATTGCCATCGATTTCGCCGATGCGGACAGCTGGCTGGTCGGCGGAAAATTGCTCAGCGAACAGAAGAAAAACAGTTTTTATTTCGACATCAAGGTCACTGACGAAACCAACACCAAAGATGAAAAGGCCGCCTACATCAGGGAGGCGTTCGCCGGCTTTCAACGCCTATTGGGAGACCTGCATGAGGAAAGTTACATTCACATCGAAGACGTGAAGGCTGCTTCATATGGTTATGGTGGACGGACGCAGGAATATCGTTATCATCATTGATGCCTGATCACGCAAGTGTTGACGGCGTCGTGAGCGATGTTGGAACAGGAGAAAAACGTGAACATTGAAATTGCAAAAATAGCGCGTGCGGATTATCCGGCGGTCGCGGCGATGGTCGGCGAGTTGCTTGAAGAAATCAGGATCGCGATCGATACGCGTGCATTCAATTTCAGCCTGGAAGAAGCGACGACGCGCCTCGCGGATTTTGTCGAAGCCAATCGGTATCAGGTATTTGTCGCGCGAGATGTTGCGACAAAAGCCGAGGTGGGTTGCCTGACCATGCATGAAAGCTATTCGATTTATGCCGGCGGCGCGTTCGGAACGATCCCGGAGCTGTATGTTCGTCCCGGCTTCAGGTAGCAGGGTGTGGGGAAGATGCTGCTGGATGCGGCAAGGGAATATGGTGTCCGGCATGGCTGGACCCGGCTGGAGGTGACCACGCCGCCGCTGCCGCAATTTGACAGGGCACTGGCATTTTACGAACGTGAAGGTTTCTCCATCAGCGGCGGGAGGAAATTGAAAGTCGCGCTATAACGGTTTTTCCAGGCGAGAAGAAAAACAGCGCTCTTTCGGCAGGCAGCGCATGCACTGCAGCGTGATTTACACGCATGCAGGTCGATAGCCATTCAGCCGCGCATCTTCATCGCATGCCCGTTCAGATGCGTACTGCCGGCACGTTGTCCATCAGCTTGTCCAGCGTGATCGGCAGGCTGCGTATGCGTTTTCCCGTAGCGTGATAAACCGCGTTGGCGACGGCCGCTGCCAGACCGGTGGTGCCGATTTCGCCGATGCCGCGTGCGCCGAACTCATTCAGCTTGAAATCAGGATAGTCCAGCAGGATCACGTCGATCTGCGGCTGGTCGGCGTGCACCGGCACGACATATTCCGCGTAATTGTTATTCACCGGCATGCCGTTGCGTTCGTCGTATTCGGTCGCTTCGAACAATGCCATGCCGATCGCCATCACGATGGCGCCCTCGACCTGATTGCTGGCGGTCTTGTGATTGACAACCTTGCCGACGTCGATGGCGCTCACCACGCGCGATACGCGCAGGCGTGAAATGCCCAGGTCCCAGCGCACTTCGACAAAATGCGCGCCGAACGAACGGAACGATACCTTGCCGGCTTCTTCGGGTACGGTATTTCCGTGGCCTTCTGCACTGGCGACTTTCTGTGCCTGCAGGATCTGCGCAAATGTCAGTGCACGTGCACCGTTCCTGAGCGTGCCGTTTTCCACTGTCAGTTCATCCGGCTTGACGCCTTGGAAGCTGCCGCCTTCGGCGGTGGCGAATGATTTCAGTTGATCCAGCGCCTTGCGCGAGGCTTGCGCGATGGCGGGCATGACGCTGGCGGTCGCCCATGAACCGCCGGATGCCGGCGCGGCGGGAAATGACGAGTCGCCAAGCTTGACGATGATTTTTTCAAGCGGCAGGCCGGTGACGCTGCTGACGGTTTGCGCGGCAATCGTGTAGGTGCCGGTGCCGATGTCCTGCACCGCGCAGGTGAGGTAGGCGGTACCGTCGGCACGCAGAGACACGCGCGCTTCGGCCGGTGTGCGCATGGCATCCCAGCTGCAGGCGGCCATGCCGTAGCCGATGATTTCGTTGCCTTCGTGCATGGCGCCGATGCGCGGATCGCGTTTGTCCCAGCCGAACATCTTCGCTCCCTGATCGTAGGCGTCGCGCAAATGGTTGCTTGACCAGGGTTGCTGCTTGCTCTCGTCGGTGGCGGAAAAATTGAGTATGCGGAATGCCAGCGGATCGATGCCGTTGACCGCAGCCATTTCATCGATTGCGGATTCCAGTGCAAACAGGCCGGGCGCGGCGCCGGGCGCGCGCATCGATGTGGGCGTGCCGTGATTGACTTGCGCGGTCTTGTGCGTGACGGCGACGTTCGGGCAGCTGTAACCGCCTTGGGTCATGCCGCCGCAGTTTTCCACGTAGGTATCGGTGAAGGAGGTGGTGTTGATCGAATCGTGCCGGAGCGAGACCAGTTTGCCGTGATTGTCGGTCGCCAGTTTGAGGTGCTGTTGCGTTTCCGGCCGATGCCCGGTGGTGGTGAACATCTGCCCGCGCGGCACGACCAGTTGCACGGGACGGCCGACGAGGCGCGAAGCGGCGCTGGCCGCGACCGAATGCGGCCACGCCCACAGCTTGCTGCCGAAGCCGGAGCCGATGAACGGCGCTTCGACCGTGACGCGATCCGGCGACAGGCCGAAGATGCGGGCCAGTGTATTGCGGTGAACGACAACGCCTTGCGTGGCTTCATAGACGTGCAGGTCGCCGTTGTTCCAGCTGGCGACCGTGGCATGCATTTCCATCGGGTTGTGCGTCTCCACCGGCGTTGTATAGGTAGCGTCGATCTTGCGCGGTGCGCTGGCGAACGCGGATTCCGCATTGCCGTGACTGTAATTCTTCGGCGTGGCGCGCGGTGCGCTCGCCTTGATGCTCTGGGCCAGATTCGCGATCGCCTTTTCCTTCACGTAACTGACCTTGACCTTGTACGCGGCGGCGCGTGCATGTTCGAAGGTGTCGGCGACCACCAGCGCGACGAACTGGCCGGCGTAGTACACGCGATCGTCCTCGAACGGCAGGCGAGTTTCGTCGGCCTTGGTGCTGTTGGCGACATCGCCGGGGGAGAAATCGTTTTTCGGCGTGTGGAACAGTTTTGAAAAATGACCGTGATGAAAAACATCAATGACGCCCGGCGTTTTTTTCGCCTCGCCGGCATCGATCTGCCGGACGCGACCGCTGGCGACGGTGCTGAACACGCCGTAGGCATACACCATGTTCGGCGGATGCTGGTCCGATGTATACATGGCGGCGCCGGTTACCTTGAGGCGTCCGTCGACGCGGCGCGGACTGGCGCCGATGATGTTGTCTGTCATGAGCTTCTCCTGTGATGCATGGATTCGCGCGTGCTGTTCACGGCGTGCCGGCCGTTATGCCAGCAGCGTCTGCAGGTTGCGCACAATGGCCTGCTGACCCAGCGGAATCTTGTATGCGTTGTGCCTGTACGGAATGGCGCCTTGCATCGCAACCATGGCCGCGCGCCGGATGTTGTCCAGCGTGGGCGCCTGTCCGATCAGGGCGGCCTCCGCATTGCGCGCACGCCACGGTTTGGTGCCGACGCCGCCGAGCGCGATGCGCGCATTCTGGATGACGCCGCCGTTCAACGCCACGATCACGGCGCTGGATGCCAGCGCGAATTGATACGAGGCGCGATCGCGCAATTTGAGATAGCCCGATTTGCTGCCGGCAATCGGGCGGTCAAGGATGACGTGCGTGATCAGTTCGTCGTTCTGCAACGCATGTTCCTTCCATGGTGTCTTGCCGGGCAGCAGGTGAAAGTCGAGGAAATCGATGTCGCGTTCGCCGCGCGGCCCCTGCACATGCACGGTCGCGCCGATCGCCGCCATCGCCACGCACATGTCGGACGGATGCGTTGCAATGCAGTGATCGCTGGTGCCCAGAACTGCATGCACGCTGCGGTTCTGGCCGCCGATGGCGGCGCACCCCGTACCGGGTTCGCGCTTGTTGCACGCCGATACGCCATCCCGAAAATAACCGCAGCGCACGCGTTGCATCACGTTTCCGGCAGTGGTCGCCTTGTTGCGCAACTGCGTGGTGGCGCCGGACAGCAGGGCCTGCGACAGCACGGGATAATCGCTGATGATTTTTTCATGCTGTGCGAGCGCGGTATTGGTGACCATCGCACCGATGCGCAGGCGACCGTCGGTCAGCATCTCGATACTGTTCAACGGCAGCCTGTTGACATCGACCACACGCTCGGGACGCATGACGTCGATCTTCATCAGATCGAGCAGGGTGGTGCCGCCGGCGAGGAAGGCGGAAGGTGCCTGTGCGTGAAAGGTGATGGCCTGTGCCGCATCGGCGGCGCGCGTGTAGTCGAAATTGCGCATCAGCCGGCCCTGCCGATCTTGCCGCGTGCGGACTGTATCGCCGCCAGAATGTTCTTGTATGCGCCGCAGCGGCAGATGTTGCCGCTCATCGCCTCGCGCACGCTGGCATCGTCGGTGCCGATGTGCGGGTCTTTCAGGATGGCGACCGCCGTCATCATCTGGCCCGACGTGCAATAGCCGCACTGGAACGCATCGTGTTCCCAGAATGCCTGCTGGATCGCATGCAGTTCGCCGTTCTGTTCCAGACCCTCGATGGTGGTGATCTCGTCGCCGTCATGCATGACTGCAAGCGAGAGGCAGGAATTGACCGGTTTGCCGTTGACATGAAGCGTGCATGCGCCGCACTGGCCATGATCGCAGCCTTTTTTGGTGCCGGTCAGATGCAGGCGATCGCGCAAAACATCGAGCAGGACCGCGTTGGGTTCCACCTGCATCGTCTGGCGCTGGCCGTTGACGACCATGCGAACGGTATGCAGGCCGGCTTCCTGCGCGGCGGCATCTGCCGCGAGTGCCTGCGCCGCCGTACTTTGCGACCACGCGCCATTGCTGGCCGCTGCCAGCCCGGTGGCACCCATGGATTTGAGGAAGTTGCGTCTGGTGGGAAGAGCCGGGAGCGGTGTGCCGCCGGTGGATACGGCTGCCGCCGCATCCGAGAGAGAGGGATCGTGATCTGCCATGAACGCCGCCTGTGAAGAGTCAGTTGGGTTAGCGCTGCACCGGCCCGGATCATTTTCCGATGCGCTTCCGCATGCCGATTGGATTACAGCGAATTGGTTGTCAATAATGACTGAAAGTTCAACGCGCGAGATGAATAAAATCGAACGCACGGACATTGCAGCAGCGTAATCCAGTATTCTCTGCCTCCTGCATCCGCCACATCCCGCCACAATAAGCATGAATCAGAAAATAACGCCGTCCACCATCCTGCTCCTTACGCTCGCTCCCTTGCTCTGGGCCGGCAACGCCATCGTCGGGCGCGCCGTGAACGATCTGGTGCCGCCGGTCATGCTGAATCTTTTGCGCTGGTCGATTGCGGCGCTGATCCTGCTGCCGCTGGCGAGCTGGATTTTCAGGCGCGACAGCGCGTTGTGGTCGAACTGGCGGCGCTTTGCGTTGCTGGGCCTGCTGGGAATCGGCCTGTACAACACATTGCAGTATCTGGCCCTGCGTACTTCTTCTCCGATCAATGTGACGCTGGTGGCGGCGAGCATGCCGGTATGGATGCTGCTGATCGGATCGTTCTTTTTCCACGTGCCGATTTCGCGCAGGCAATTGATCGGCGCGGTGCTGTCGATCGGCGGCGTGCTGATCGTCCTCGGTCGCGGCGAGTTGCGGTTCCTGCTGGCGTTGCGGCTGGTGCCTGGCGATGTACTGATGATCCTGGCGGCGATCGTGTGGTCTTATTACAGCTGGCTGTTGACGTTGCCGAAGGATCCGCAGGAAATCCGCAGCGACTGGGCTGCCTTCCTGCTGGCGCAGGTCGCGTTCGGCGTGGCATGGTCGGCGCTGTTCGCGACCGGTGAATGGGCCGTTGGCGCACCGGATATTGCGTGGGGCTGGCCGTTGATCGCTGCCTTGATGTTCGTCGCGATCGGACCCGCGATCATCGCGCTGCGCTGCTGGGGCATTGGCGTGCAGCGGGTCGGGCCGACGATTGCCGGTTTTTTTGCCAACCTGACACCGCTGTTTGCGGCCGTGATGTCATCCGCGTTTCTCGGCGAATTGCCGCATCCTTATCACGGCCTCGCATTTGCGCTGATCGTCGGCGGGATCGTGATTTCGTCCCGCCGCTGAGAGACGTTATTCCTCTTCCGTATCGGCAAGCGGTTCTTCCATCCGTTTGCCGCCTTCCTGCCGGTGTTCCTTGATTTTGCCCTTGACCTTCAATACCTGGCGGTCGAGTTTTTCCATGAGCCCGTCTATTGCCGCATATAAATTCTCGGCGTGATTTTCCGCATGCAGGGTTTCGCCTTTCAGGCGCAGGTTGGCCTGCGCGCATTGACGACGCTCTTTTTCCGCCGGCTTGTCGATGCCGAGTATGACTTCGATTTCGGTGATTTGTTCAAGATGGCGCGTGATGGGTTGCAGCTTGTCTTCGACGTATTGCCGAATGGCGGGGGTCAGATCGAGATGGTGGCCGGTAATCAGAATGTTCATGCGAGTCTCCCAGGATATTGTCAAAGGTATGAGCGCGCTCTTGCGGGATCGTTCATCCATCCTATCCCATCCGGCCTGATCCGGTGCATGGAAAAGTGTGTAAAGTCTGACGGGAAAACCCGTGGTTTTCCTACCCGGAATCCGTATCCCTTATGGAAGAATGTCCTGCACAGCGATTGTGGAAATCGTCTGTTGTTGTTCAATGTTTTTGTTCCGTGTTTTATTCGTAACCGACTGAAGTCAATTTCATTGAAGGAGTTCGTTATGGCAACATTGGATACACATATGACAGAACGGCGCCAGATTCCAGACCGTCGTTCCGGCACCCGTTCGGGCGTCTTTCTTTTCTGGGATTGGGTCGCGATGACGCTGTTGATCATTGGCGGCCTGAACTGGGGCCTGATGGGCCTGATGAATACCGATCTGGTGGCAACCATGTTCGGCGAAGGGACTGAAGCGTCACGCGTTGCGTACATCATCGTCGGTCTGTCGGCGCTGTATGCGATCTATCTCTGTTTCAGGCTGGCCAACGGGCGCAAGCTGTAAATCGTCGCGGCGATTGCCGGTATTGCGTCCGGCAATCGTCTTCCCGTTTCTTCCGTTCGTTTCTTTCTACTTTTTCCAATCATGATTTCCCAACCATTATTTCCGCATGGAATGTGCATGCGCGCCGATGTGCGCCAGTGCAATCGGCGATGCTGCAAAAGTTCGCTTCAATATAGGCCGCTGCGCGTCAGTTGCGCCTTGAGCATCTCGATCTGATCGAGCAGATCCAGCGCCAGCGCCACACCCGGCACATTGACTTCCAGGTCCTGCGTCAAGCGCTGTGCCATCCGCACGCGGCGTAATGATGCACCGCTGAAGCGCCATTCCTGCGGCTGCTCGCCGGAAGGCTCCAGCACGCCTTCAACAACCAGCGTCGTCACCAGTACCTCGGAACTCTTGCAGGCCTGGCACAGTTCGATCAGCGTCAGCGAGACGTCATCGTCGATCAGTTGGCTCTCCTGCTGCATTGCGGTTTGCTTGATCATGGCGAACTCCTCATGAACGTGCGTGCGGCGCGAAGCTGAACGCCTGCTGCATGGTGCGATAGGCCTGCTTTTCTTCTTCGGTATCGGCGCGCGGCAGGGCAATCGTCAGCACCACATACAGGTCGCCTGATTCCTTGCCGGGCAAACCCTTGCCTTTGAGCCGCAGCTTGCGGCCGGCGGTGGAATTGGGAGGGATGGTCAATTCGACCGATCCTTCCGGAATGGCGACGGAAACGGATGCGCCGAGTGCCGCTTCCCAAGGTGCCAGCGGCAGGTCGAGATAGAGGTCTCGGCCATCCACGCGGTAGCGCGGATGCGGGCGGAATTCGATTTCAAGATACAGATCGCCCGCCTTGCCGCCGCCGATGCCGGAGCCGCCCTGACCGGCGAGACGCAGGGTCTGGCCGCCACGTACCCCTTTGGGAATAGTGACGGAGAGCGTGCGGTCCCGGTTGACGATGCGGCCGCTTTCATCCGCTTCCGGCATGCGCAGCGAGATCGTGCGTTCGGCGCCGCGATAGGCGTCTTCCAGATCGATCTGCATCTTCGCATGATGATCCTCGCCTGGCATCTGCATCGTGCGCTGCCGGCGTCCGTGTCCGGTTTGCTGGCTGAACATCTGCTCGAAAAAATCGCCGAAATCCATGCCTTCGCCGAAACCGGCATTGCCGTTGCCGCCGCTGCGAAATTCGAATCCGCCGTCGCGCCGCGGAGGCGGCTGGAAATCCTGCCCGTTCTGCCAGTTGGCGCCGAGCCGGTCGTACGATGCGCGGCTTTCGGGATCTTTCAGCACCTTGTAGGCTTCGCCGACTTCCTTGAAACGCGCCTCGGCATCGGATTCCTTGCTGACGTCCGGATGGTATTTGCGCGCCAGCTTGCGATAGGCATTCTTGACCTGATCGGATGTGGCATCGCGCTTGATGCCCAGTGTTTCGTAATAGTCCTTGAATTTCATGTGTCGGTCTCTCGCGTCTGCCTTGATCGGAAATATTCAATCGCTTTTTTCGCATCATCGATGCACTGCCTTGCATCGCATCAAACGACGGCGCCGAACAATCTGCCGACGCCGGTAGTGATCGCCATCGCCAGCGCACCCCAGCAACCGACGCGCAGCGCTGCACGCATCAGCGGCGCGTTGCCGGCCCGTGCCGCCAGCAGGCCGAGCACGATCAGGAACACCAGCGAGGTAACGGCCAGCAGCGGCAGCAGCAATGTTGGTGGCGCGAGCAGCGCGGTCAGCAACGGCAATGCCGCACCGGTCGCAAACGTGATGGCAGACGTCACGGCGGCCAGCGCCGGCCGCGCCGCCGATCCGTCGGTGATGCCGAGTTCATCGCGCGCATGCGCCTTCAATGCATCGTGCGCCATCAGTTGCTGTGCGACCTGCGCTGCCAGTTCCGGTGCGACGCCGCGTGCGACGTAAATCCCGGCCAGCTCGCGATGTTCGGCAACAGGTTGCGTGCGTAGTTCCTCGCGTTCGCGGTCGAGGTCCGCCTTTTCGGCATCGCCCTGCGAACTGACCGAAACATATTCGCCGGCTGCCATCGACATGGCGCCGGCAACCAGCGCCGCGACGCCGGCTGTCAGCAATGCGTTGCGGTCGGCATTGGCCGCGGCCACGCCCAGCAGCAGACAGGCGGTGGAAATAATGCCGTCGTTGGCGCCAAGGACGGCGGCGCGCAGCCAGGCAATGCGGCCGTTACGATGCTGTTCGGAATGGGAACGATGCGGCATGCGGAACCTTTCAGAGGTGAGTGGACGGCATGAATAATGTATCACTGCGCCTTATATTGCTGAGCCGCGCCGCGCTTCATGCTGCTTCGCAGTGCAAGTATGCACGACGGTTTCGTCATGGATGCCGTCATTTCAAGATTGGAGGCCTGTCGTGTCCCGGCGAAAACGGATGATGCCTGCACAGTTTGTCGTCTATTTCCTACGCAACTTCGCGCCATGTCCGGCATGACGCGCCGTGCCGGCTGTTATATCCTCGACAACGATCAAACCGGATCAGGCGGATCCTGTCGCAGCCGGTTTCGATAACGAGGATACGCGCATGCGCAGATGGCAAAAGGGAGTGCTGTGGGGAATCGTCGGTCTGGCGGCGCTGCTGGCGATCGGCGCGTTCTCGTTGCATACGCTGGCAGACGGCGACAGGCTCAGGCAACTTGCGCACGACAAGGTGGAGCAGACATGGGCGCGCGAGCTGACAGTGGGCGAGATGGCGGTGGATCTGTTCCCGTATCCGCGATTGCGGGCGACGAATATCGCCGTGTCCAATCCGGAATGGGCGCAGGATAAAAATTTTGTGGAAGCATCGAGACTGACGGCCGGCTTTGCCCTCCTGCCGCTGTTGACCGGCAAGGTGGTTCTCAAAAGCCTGTACTTCGACGGCCTGAAAGCCAACCTTGAAGTGGCGAAGGACGGCAGGCGCAACTGGGACATGCCGCATGGCGGCCAACGGTCGCCGGAACAGATTGCGTTGACCGACCTGAAGGTGAAGAACGGCATTCTCGTCGTGCGCGGCATGAGCGATGCGCCTGTCGTGCTGCAAGTGGAAGAACTGCGTGCAGATGCCGACAGTCATTTGCACAATATCGTGTTTGATGCACGCGTGCGGCGCAATGCACAGTTGCTGCAACTCGACGGCAGGATGGATGATTTATCCGCCTTCGGCACGCCAGATGCGATGACTGCAGGCACGCTCAATGCAAGGATCGGTTCCGCATCGGCTTCCGTGACCGGCAAATTTCCGATTGATCCGGCGTTGCAGCGTTACGCGCTTGCTGCATCCATCGATGCGCAATCGATGCAGCAGGCGTATGCATTCTTCGGCAGCAATCGCCGTTCGCCGGTGCCGTTGAAGGCCAGCGCCGTGCTGCAGGGATACGGAAGCAAGACAGATGTCAGCGATCTGAAGCTGCAGATGGGCAGGCTCAACCTGTCCGGCACGGGGCATCTGGATCGCGGCGGCGCGCGTCCGGTTTTCGATGCGACGCTGCAGGCCGATCGCGTCGACATGACCCAGACCTTCATCGATGCAGGACGACCGCCTTTGCCGCCCAAGGCCCCCGGCGAACTGTTCCGCGACGTGCCGCTGGCGTGGCCGATGCTGGTGAAACTCGACGGCATGGACGGCAGGATAACCGCGACGATTGCCTCGCTGCGACTGCGTTCCGGCATCGAGGTAACGGAGGCGGCGGCGCAACTGAACGTCAAGAATGATGTGATGACGGTGCCGTCTTTTTCCGGAAAATTGCTGAACGGCACGGCATCGGGCGATGCCGTGTTCGAGGGAAACAAAAAAGCAGTGGATCTGAATCTGAAACTCAACAACACCTTGCTCAGCCGCTGGTTCAGCGAAACCGGCAAAAAAGTCGCGCTGACCGATGGCAGGATGCAGGTCGATGCGCGCATTCACGCAAACGGCGCATCGATGAAGGATCTCGCTGCAACAGTAACGGGGCCGATCAATATCCGTATCGGCGGCACGCAGGTGCTGTCGCAAAAAGCCGGGCAGGCGGAATTCTGGCTGACGGGACTGTTTTCGGCAAAGAATTCGGATCGGCTCGATCTGTCCTGCCTCAGCGCCCGCCTGCCGTTCCAGTCCGGCGTGGCGCGCGGCGAGGGCATTGTCGGCGTACGCAGCGATGCGAGCCAGTTGCTGACCGGCGGCACCGTGGATATGCGTTCGCAAACACTCGATCTGCGCGGTCGTGTGAGGGCGCGGTCGGGAATCAGCCTCGGCTGGTCGACATTCGGCGGTAACGTGAAGATCGTCGGCAAGCTTGCAAAGCCGGAATGGCGCGTGGACGAGTCGGGTGTGGCGGCGATTGCGCGCATCGGCGCAGCCATCGTGACAGGTGGTATCAGCATTGTCGCCACATCGATCTGGGATGGCGCGAATCCGGAATCCGATCCATGCCAGGTGGTTTTTTCACCGAGGGACAAGGCGACGAAAAATGCACCGGCGCACCAGCCCGCCGATCATGCGATGCCATAGCCGGATAGAAGGATGACGCGAGGCAGGATGGAATTCGGATGCAACTCCCGCTATGATGGCGGCAGTTTTGTTTTTGAAGAGGACGCCGGATGGCCAGCATTGAAGAGATCGTCAACAAGCAGAAAGAGGGCGCGCAATTCGTCATCTCTGCGCAGATGCTGCGACTGGAGCCGGAAGAGTTCGACACGCTGGTGCAGGTCTGGATGGAGGATGACAATCGCGGATTCGAACTGGCGGGCGTGCCGCATCGCCGCTGCATAGACGGCGAATTTTTCATCGACCGCATCACGGTCGTCAAGGCTGCTGCGCAGGGCTGACGTCGCCTTCGCCCCACCATCCATTATTCTTAAAGCGCCACCTATCGTGTTTACCCGCCTGCCTGTTCTTCCCCAATACTTCCTGCCGAAGAAGGCACTGACTGTTTTTGCAGGCAAGGTCGCCGGTGCGCGTGCCGGGCGGCTGACGACCTGCCTCATTCGCTGGTTCGTCGGCAAGTACAACGTCAACATGAGCGAGGCGGCCAATCCGAATATCGCCAGCTATGCGACCTTCAATGAATTCTTCACGCGCGCGCTGCGCAAGGGCGCGCGGCCGATCGCGGATGCCGATTTCATCTGTCCTGTGGATGGTGCAATCAGCCAGTTCGGAAGCATCGATGAGAACCGCATTTTTCAGGCGAAGGGCCACGATTACCTGACGACCGCACTGGTCGGCGGCGATCCGGCACTGGCGGCGCAATTCGCGCACGGCAGTTTCGCCACGGTTTACCTGAGCCCGCGCGACTATCACCGGATTCACATGCCGTGCGATGGCCGCCTGATGAAGATGATCTATGTGCCAGGTGCGTTGTTCTCCGTCAATCCGACGACGGCGCGCGGCGTGCCGAACCTGTTCGCGCGCAACGAGCGCGTGGTGTGCGTGTTCGAAGGCGAACGCGGCCCCTTTGTGATGGTGCTGGTAGGCGCGACGATCGTCGGCAGCATGCAGACCACATGGCACGGCGTCATCAATCCGCCGCGTCTGGCTGCGGTGTGTGAATGGCGTTACGACAAACAGCATCTGATGTTGAAGAAGGGCGAGGAAATGGGGCGTTTCCTGCTCGGATCGACCGTGGTCATGCTGTTCCCGAAGGATATGCTGACATTCAATACCGGCTGGCTGGCAGCCGGACCGGTCAGGCTGGGCGAGCCGATGGCCGCTGCGGTCGTGAAATAGTCGCACGATCCGTTTCAATTTTTCTCACCCAGCAATCGCCATGGGCCACACCGCCTGGATTCTTCTCTTCGCAGCAAACTGCCTGTTCTACCTGTGGGTGTTGCGATGGGGCGGGGCGGAATGGATGGAAGGCTGGCGCTCCCTGTTTTTCATCGACTGGTTTCGTGCGTCGCTGTGGTCGGCGGAACAGATCAAGCTTTATGTTCTGCTGTGCTGGGTCCTCCACGCGATCTGGTTTGCAATCGGCCTGTTCATGCCGCAGTTCCGCGGCACCTTTTGACAGGCAGGCCACGGATTCCATTATGAAGGCCTGATTCCTTCCATATTGCGATCAGTTTCCCTTTGATGGAAATGGATGATCTTCATCCACCAGTCCCTTGCGCTTTTCCTCATCCTTTTCGTTGTCTGTCGTGGTGCGGCCGTTCTTGTCTTCCGGGACTTTGGGCACTTTGCGGATTTCCTTTTCCGTTTCCTTGTCGCCTTGCTTCTGCTCGCCACTGCCGATATCGGCTTCTTCCGTCATGTGTTTCAGTTCGCGTGACATGTGATCTCCTCGGTTACATTGTTCGCATTGGACTCGCGCAAGCGTCAAAGATTCGGCATTTTCCATCGATGCGATAGCGGGAAGCAATCGCCTTGCTCCTTTGAAATGTTCAGGCGCGCCCCGATATGCCCTGTTATGCTTCGCCTCACGCACAACGCTTTTTGGAACATGGAATTGACATGGGTTTCCTGCTGGATTTGATCGAACAATACGGACTGTTTTTCGTCTTCGGCAACGTGCTGCTGGAACAGCTCGGCGCGCCGATTCCGGCTTATCCGACGCTGGTCATTACCGGCGCATTGCTTGAACGCGGCGAATATTCGGCGCCCATGCTGCTGTTGACCGGTGTGGTGGCGGCATTGATCGCCGACTATTCCTGGTATATGGCCGGCCGGCGTTACGGCGGGCGTGTGATGGCGAAGCTGTGCAAAATCTCGCTCTCGCCCGATTCCTGCGTGCGCCAGACCGAGGGATTTTATGTGCGTTACGGTCCGGCATCACTGATCGTCGCCAAATTCATTCCCGGCTTTGCTTCCGTTGCCAGTGCGCTGGCCGGCGCCATCGGTACGCGCTCCGGCAAATTCCTCTTATTCGATACCCTGGGTGCGGCGCTGTGGAGCGGCTCGGCGATTTTCCTCGGTTCGCTGTTCAGCTCGGCCGTTGCCGATCTGCTGGATATTCTGGCCAGCCTCGGCAAATGGGGTATCGTGCTGGTAGCGCTGGCGTTCGCCGTGTATCTGGCGAAGAAATGGTGGCAGCGTTATACCTTCCTCAAGGATTTGCGGATGGCGCGCATCACGGTGGCGGAGCTCGATCAGTTGCTGAAAAGCGGCAATCCGCCGACGATCATCGACGTGCGTACCGGCGTGGCGCAGCAAGGCGGGCGCATTCCCGGCGCGATGGTGATGTCGGTGGACGACGATCTTAGCGCGCTGGTCATCAATCCGGAAACCAGTTCCGAAGTGATCATCTATTGCGCGTGCCCGAACGAAGCGTCTGCGGCACGACTGGCGAAAAAACTGATGCAGCGCGGTTACACGCGCGTGCGCCCGCTGACCGGCGGCATTGATGCGTGGCTCGCGGCCGGTTACTCGGTCGAACAGCATTGATGCCGATCCAGAAATACAGATCCAAAACCGAACCGAATTTGTCATGCTGATCCTGTTTCTCAAATCCGCTTTCCTGATTCCGATCACCTTGTTGCCGATCCTGAATCCATTCGGCAATGCGCCGGTATTTGCCAGCCTGTTGGGCAACGTGGGCCGCGATGCGGAAAAGCGTCTGGCGCGACAGGTGGCGATCAACTGCTTTTTCATGCTGCTGGGCGCGATGTTCATCGGCTCGCATGTGCTGATGTTTTTCGGCATTTCGCTGCCGATCGTGCGCATCGGCGGTGGCATCCTCGTGATCGCAACCGGCTGGCGCCTGTTGCATGAGAACAGCAGTGACGGCGATGCGATTCGCACGCAGGTCGCGAACACGCAGGCAGATATCTGGTCCGACGAGGAATTCAAGGTACGCAGTTTTTACCCGATCAGCTTTCCGCTGACGGTCGGTCCCGGTTCGATTGCGGCATCGATCACGCTCGGTGCAAATACGCCGACGCGTTTGCCGGATCTGGTGATTTCCATCGGCAGTGCGGCGCTGGGTGCGGCATTGACTGCGTTGGTTATCTTTCTCTGTTATCGCTATGCGAACAGCCTGGTAGGCATGCTTGGCCGGCTCGGCACGATGGTGCTGTTGCGGTTATCCGCCTTCATCCTGTTGTGCATCGGCATCGAAATTTTCTGGCACGGCGTGCTGGGTCTGATGAGCGAATCGGGATTTGTCGTCGGCTGAATGCGTTGAACCTGTGTTAACAGGTGACCGTTTCAGGCATAAAAGCGGCCATGTGTCAGGCGGTGCGTTTTCGTGTTTTCCTTCCAGTCGCAGCATGTTCAACCTGAACGTGTGCAATGCGCCGATTTGCACTCACCGGTCGCGTGACGACGATCGATCAGTGCACGGCAGCCCAGATCAGCGACAGCCCGGAGCAGAACAGCAAGCCGTCCAGCAAATGACGAAATGCCTGTTCGTTCAATTTAAGCATCACGATTTTTCCCGCAAAGGTGCCGGCCATCAATGAGGTGCCGACCAGCAGCCCCTTTAGAAAAATATCCGGCGGCAGGGCGCCGAATTCGCCGAACGTGAGGATCTTGCCGACATACAGCAGGAATGAACTGGCGGCTTCGGTCGAGATGAACGCACCTTTCACCAGGCCATAGGCGGCGAACGCAGGCACGCTGAGCGGTCCGGTGGAGAGCACGATGCCGGTGAGGAAACCGATGAATGCGCCCGCCACGGAAAGCTGCCACAGGCGAAGCCGGAAATCATGTTTCCGCAGCCAGTGCCGCAGCGGAATCATCAGGAGGAAAAATCCGCCGAGACAAATGTTGATGAGGCTGGGCGGCAATGCCAGCAGCGTGCGGGCGCCGATGGCGGCAGCGGGAACGCCGGTAACGGAATAGGCAGCGCATGCGCGCCAGTCGACCAGCCGCCACCACGCCAGAACGCGCGCAAGATTGGCCATGACGGCAGCGACCGCCATGATCGGCACGGCCTGTTTCGGACCGAAGGTATATACCAGGATCGGCAGCAGCATGATCGACGAACCGGTGCCGATCACGCCGCTGATGGCGCCGGCGGCCAGTCCGACAAAAAGAACGAAAATATAGGATGTCATGTGTTCATGTGCTTTTCGTGCCGGAATTTTCATGCCGGATCTGCACGCCGGAATGCGGAGTTGCCTGTATTGCCTGCCGCATGTCGATCAACATGAGCGGAATCGCATGTGCAGGGTGAATGGCGGTTAAACTCTCGCTACTTTAGCGGAACATCCATGAGCATTGTAGACAACAGAAAAGCATTTCACGATTATTCGATCGAGGACCGGTACGAGGCCGGCGTCATGCTGGAGGGCTGGGAAGTCAAGGCCATCCGCGCCGGTCGCGTGCAATTGAAGGAAGCGTATGTCATCACGCGCGGCAATGAAATCTTCCTGTTCGGTGCGCATGTCAGCGCATTGAACAGCACATCGTCGTTCGATCATCCCGAAGCCAGACGCACGCGAAAATTGCTGCTGAACGCGGCGGAAATCAAGAAGCTGGTTGCCAAGGTCGAGCAATCCGGCTTCACGATGGTGCCGCTCGATCTGCATTGGGTCAGGGGGCGCGTGAAATGCAATATCGCGCTTGCGAAAGGCAAGAAGGAATACGACAAGCGCAATACCGAAAAAGACCGCGACTGGCAGCGCGAGCAGCAGAAGATCATGAAGATCCACCGCCGCTGATGGTGCGCCCGGAAGAACGCATCATGGAAAACAACATGCCGCCGCATCAGGATCGCCCGGAGCCGGAGCGGATCAGCGACCGTACGCTGGCGTATTACAACGAACGCGCCGATGCATTCCGTGCGGGCACGCTCGATCACGATGTCAGCCAGAATATTCAGGCATTGCTGAAGTACATCGAAGCCGATGCGCCGTATCGCATACTAGACCTGGGTTGCGGACCGGGCCGCGACCTGAGGACGTTTGCGGATCTCGGTCACATACCTGTCGGCATCGACGGCGCGGCACAGTTCGTGCAGATGGCGAAAGTGCATGCGCAATGCGCGGTGTGGCAACAGGATTTTCTGGCGCTGGATTTGCCGTCGCGGCATTTCGATGGCGTGTTCGCGAATGCCTCGCTGTTCCATGTACCGAGCCGGGAACTGTCGCGCGTACTGAAGGCGTTGCATGCAACGCTGAAGCCGGGCGGCGTGCTGTTCGCATCGAATCCGCGCGGCGACGATCAGGAAGGCTGGCAGGGCGAACGTTACGGCGCGTATTACACGCTGTCGACGTGGCAGAAATTCATGACCGGGGCCGGCTTCGTCGAACTTGAACATTACTACCGGCCAATCGGCCTGCCGCGCGAACAGCAGCCGTGGCTGGCGTCGGTCTGGCGTGCACACGCACCATAAGATGCGCCGGAATCGTCAGCCGGTACAAACCGGCTGCGGTGTGCGGATCATGAAAATGATCGCGGCGGCAAACAGGCATGCACCGCCTGCGGCATACAGGGCCGGATTGTAGGTCAGCAGCCAGGTACGCGTCAATCCGGCACCATATGCCGCGACTGCCGAGCCCAGTTGGTGGCACGCAAAGATCCAGCCGAACACCATTCCTGCCCGCTCTCTGCCGAATGCCGCACCGGCCAGCCGCACTGTCGGCGGCACGGTGGCGATCCAGTCGAGGCCATAGAACATCGCAAACAGCGACAAGCCATACAGAGTGAATTCCGAATGCGGCAGCCAGAACAGCGACAGGCCGCGCAATCCGTAATACCAGAACAGCAGCTTGCGATTGTCGTAGCGATCGGACAGCCAGCCGGAGAGGATGGTGCCGACAAAATCGAACGCGCCCATCATCGCCAGCACGCCGGCCGCCGGGACTGCGGACATGCCGTAATCGCCGCACAGGGAAATGAAGTGGGTCTGGATCAGGCCGCTGGTGCTCAGCCCGCAAATGAAGAACGTGCCGGCCAGCACCCAGAAAGTCCGATTGCGCGATACGCTGGCCAGTACGCGCAATGGTTCCATCATCGTCATGCGTGGCAGCGGCAGCCGGTGCGGACGGAGCGCGAGTTCGCATCGTCGCCATACGGCGCCAGCGCCGATATCGTGCGGACGATTGCGCATGAACAGGAACGCCAGCACGCACACAATCGCGCAACTGAAGAAGACCGGGAACACTGCGGCACGCCAGCCGTGATGTTCGATCAGCCATGCGGCAAACGGCAGGAAGATCAACTGCCCGGTGGCCGAACTGGCGGTCAGCAGGCCGATCACCAGGCCGCGCCGTTTTTCGAACCAGCGGTTGGCAACCACTGCGCCCAGTACCAGCGCCGTCATGCCGGAACCGACGCCAAGCACCAGGCCCCACAGCACGAACAAATGCCACAACTGCGTCATCCGCGTGGAGAGCGCGAGGCAGGCGGCAATCAGTGTCAGCGCAATGCAGATCACCTTGCGCAATCCGAAGCGCTCCATGAAGATCGCGGCGAACGGGCCGATCAGCCCGAACAGCATGAAGCGGATCGCCAACGCGGAGGAAATCTGTTCGGTATTCCAGCCGAACTCCTTGCCGAGCGGTTGCAGCAAAGCGCCGGGCAGGCCCAAGTGCGGCCGATGACGTCAGCATCGTCAGGAAGGTGATCGCCACGATCATCCATGAGAAATGCCAGCCCTTGCGGTGCAGCCAGTTGGAAAGTGTTTGGGCAAGCATGAGGGTTCCGGTTGGTTCGATCCGAGAGAAAGAATGGGTTCGCTTACTGTGCAGCCAATGGCATGCCGAGCAATTGTTCGCGCGCAGCGGCAAGCAGTTCAGCGGAAATCGCATCGCCTTGCGTGGCGCGTGCCAGCATCATGGCGCCGACCATCGTGCTCCATTGGACCAGTGCGGTCTTGCGGCGTACGGCGGCATCGCCGGAAGGCGCCAGCGCCGCCAGGATTTCCACCAGTTCTGCGGTGCCGGTCCGATAGGCGGCGCGTACCGGTTTGTCCGGGCTTTCGCGCGCGACATCGATCCCCAGCGCAGCGGAAGGACAGCCGTTGCCGATATCCTGCAATGACCGGGGTGACAGGTACGCGTCGACGATGGCGCGCAGTGCGGCCTGTTCGTCGGGCTGGGCATCGACGCGTTGGGCCCAGCGTTCCGACGATTGACGGAACGCATTGGCGCAGGCCACGGCCGCCAGCTCATCCTTCGACGCAAAGTGACCGTAAAAACCACCATGCGTCAATCCGGCTGCACCCATCAAATCTGCTACGCTGACGCCATTGAAACCCTTTTCGCGAAACAGTCTGGCGGAGGCCGTCTCGATTGCATTGCGGTTGATGTCAGTCTGTTCCTTGGATACGCGGGGCATGATGTGATCCGTCCGATTTTGAATTGCATGAATAATAGATGATATTCATCATCAATACAATAGATGTCAGTTGTCATCAATAAGGAGCGAGCATGGATTTACTGGAAGGAAAGATCGTGGTGGTGGTGGGCGGCACGTCGGGCATCGGCGCGGCGGCCGCAATGCTGTTCGCGCAGGAAGGCGCACGGGTGGTCGTGGCCGGGCGGCGCAGCGTCGAAGGACAGGCGGTGGTGCAGCAGATTCTGGAGGCGGATGGAGAAGCGAGCTTCATCCAGTGTGATGTGGCGGATGGTGCCAGCGTGCAGGCGATGACGGACGAAGTGATGCGCCGGCATGGCCGGCTGGATGGCGCGTTCAACAATTTCGGCGTCAGCGGCGATCACCATCCGTTTCTCTGCGAGGATGAAACGACCTGGGACAAGGTCATCGATACCAACCTGAAAGGCGCATTTTTCTGCCTCCAGTCGCAATTGCCCGTCATGCGTGAGCAGGGCGCGGGATCCATCGTGTTTACCGCATCGGTGCTGGCGGAACTGGGGCTGCCGGGCGAGGCGATCTACAGCGCCAGCAAGGCCGGCGTGATTGCACTGGCACGTGCGACGGCGATCGAGGTGGCTGCGGAAGGCATTCGCATCAACGTCGTCAGCCCCGGGATCACACGCACACCGATGACTGAACGCGCATTCAAGGCTTGCGAAAAGGGCGGGCCGCCGGTTCATCCGCTGGCGGCATTGCATCCGATGCAGCGTACCGCCGAACCGATCGAGATCGCGCAAACCGTGATGTTCCTGCTGTCCGATCGCGCATCATTCACGACCGGGCAGGTATTGCGCGTCGATGGCGGTTACAGCGCAAGGTAAGGTGCAATGCAGAGTGTGATGCAGGGCGCAACTTCAAGCGCGTTTGCAATTCACCTTCCGATGACCGGTTTCGGAGGACGTTCGGCGGATCTACATGAACATCCGAACGGATGAAAAACCGCCTATCTTTTTCTCGCCAGCGTCAATCCATCGCCGATCGGCAGCATCGACAGGTCGATGCGTTCGTCCAAGTGCAATTTTTCATTCAATTTCTGCAAGGCGCGTGTTTCATCATCTTTTGCCGGTGCCGCAACGCTGCCGTTCCACAGGACATTGTCGAGAACCAGCAGACCGCCCGGGTGCAGCAGTTGCAGGCAGTGCTCGTAATAGACATCGTAGTTTTCCTTGTCTGCATCGATGAAGGCGAAATCGAAGGTGCCGGCCTGGCCTTCGGCGACCAGTGCGTTGAGCGTGTCCAGCGCCGGTGCAAGCCGCAGATCGATCTTGTGCGCGATGCCGGCGCGCTTCCAGTGATCGCGCGCGATGTCGGTGTACTGCTCATTGATGTCGCATGCAACGATCTGGCCTTCTTCCGGCAATGCAAGCGCCACCGCCAGCGTGCTGTAGCCGGTAAAGACGCCGACTTCGAGTGTGCGCCGCGCATGCATCAACGTGATCAGCATGGCCATGAACTGGGCCTGTTCCGGTGCAATCTGCATGTTGCGAAGCGGATGGGACTGGTTGGCGGTGCGCAATTCCTGCAGGACGGGATGCTCGCGCAATGACGTCGCAAGCAGGTAGTCATAAACAGTGTCGTCCAGATTGAGCGTACGGGTAGACATGGGTTTCTCCGTGGAATGATGCGATGCAGGGAGCATGCTCGGGGTCTGTCGACTGGCATGCGCAACTTTGCATCCGGCGACATGTCGAAATGCCATTCAAGCGGCGCGACATGCCTCATGCACGTGTTATGACATTCCGATCGAAAGGATGGTTCTGCGATGAAGCTCGTCAGGAAGAAGGATTTGCCGGTGGCGGAGATCCGCCGCTACCTGGAACCCGGACCGATCGTGCTGGTGACGTCGCACTGGAAGGGCGAATCGAACGTGATGACGATGGGATGGCATACCGTGATGGAATTCACGCCGTCGCTGATCGGCTGCATCATCGCGGGCGGCAATCACAGCCATGAACTGATCAGGAAGAGCCGGGAATGCGTGATCAACATTCCGACCGCGGAGATGATCGATGAGGCGGTCGGCATCGGCAACTGTTCGGGTGCGGAGGTGAACAAGTTTGAAAAATTCGGGCTGACGGTTGCACCGGCCGAGCAGGTCAACGCACCCTTGCTGTCGCAATGCTTTGCCAATCTTGAGTGCCGGTTGCGTGACAGGAGCCTGATCGGCAAATACGATTTCTTCATCTTCGAAGTCGTCAAGGCGCACGTGGCGCGCACACCGAAATATCCCCAGACGATGCATTACACGGGCGACGGCGTCTTCATGCTGTCCGGCAAGACGGTCAGCCGCCGCGCGAAGTTTCGGGCAGAAATGCTTTAAAAATCGTCTTCAGGAACCGGCAGCTTCAAGGCCGGACAATGCGCGTAATGCGATTGAGGTCCGGCGGAGTGACGGGCGAATGCGTGCGCAGATAATCCTCCAGCGCATCGACATCGAGATCGCCGCCCGAAATTTCCCTGCCTTGTCTGAACAGGCTGAAGTTGTCGCCGCCGGCCGCAAGATAACTGTTCATCGTCACGCGATAACGCGCATCGTCTTTTATCGGGACGCCGTGCAATCGCATATTCACGATGCGCGCATTGGCAGGTTTTGCAAGGTCGTATGCATAGCTGAAACCCTGCGAGGGAAACAGCACGCGCGGCTGGCGCGGTGTGTTGGCGCCACTCCGGAACTGCTGTTCCAGCAGCGCACGCAACTGCGCGCCGCTGAGGCTCTTGACGACCAGGTTGTTGCCGAACGGCTGCGTTCTGAAAATCTGGCTGTAGTTCACCTCGCCGCCGCCGGCCGGCACGTTCAGGTCGGCGCGTATGCCGCCCGGATTCATCAACGCGAGTTGCGCATGGCCGTGCGCGGCTGAACGCGTGGCCGCGAGTTGCGCATCGGCGATGAGATTGCCAAGCGCGCTTTCACCCGATGCGACCGGCATGCGCGACAGCGAAGCCGTCAATCGACCAACTACGCGCTGTGCAAGCGGTGCTGCGGCATCGGCATAGCGCGTCACGATTGCATCGACTGCCGCATCCTTCGCGAAATGCGGATAGGCGTCGGACAGGCGAACCGTCGCACCGGCGCTATTGACGAAGCCTTCTCCCTGCACGATGACATTGCTGGCCGAGCGGGAGACCAGCTTGTGCGTCCGCGCATCGATCGTCAGGTTGATATCCGTGATCAGCGTGCCGTACTGGCCGGCGCTGGTCAGCAGGAACGGCCGGGCCGGATTCTTCCTGCCGTAATCGCAGATGTAGGAGTGGTGCGTATGGCCGGATACGACAATGTCGACGGCAGGATCGAGCTTGTCCAGGATCGGTACGATGTCGCCGCTTAGATCGGGACAAGTCTGATCGTTGTAATTGCCGCTGGTCGTGCCGCCCTGATGAATGATCACGACGATCGCATCGGCGCCTTGCGCCTTCAGCTTTGGAATCAGCGCATTGGCGGTGGCGGCTTCATCCCTGAAGGTCAGGCCGGCCACGCCGGACGGTGTGACGATATGCGGCGTGTTCTTCAATGTCAGGCCGATGAAACCTACCTTGACCTGATGCGCGGCATCGCCGAACGACTTGATGCCCGTCGCGGGGAAAAGAGTGGTGCCGTCCTTGCGAAAGGTATTGGCCGCCAGGAATCCGAAATTGGCACCCTTGAATGTGCCGTCGAGCGCGCAAGGCTTGCGCTGCGTATGCTGCTCGCAGCCGCCGTGCTGCATGCGTTGCAGTTCATCTGTGCCCTTGTCGAACTCGTGATTGCCGACTGCATTGAAGTCGATGCCGAATGCATTCACCGCATCGATCGTCGGTTCATCCAGGAACAGGGCTGATATCAGCGGCGACGCACCGATCATGTCGCCGGCAGAAATGACCGCATGATTCGGATTGGCCTGCCTGAGGCTCTTGATCGCGCCGGCCATATAGGCTGCGCCGCCGGCCGGCACCGCAATCGTTGTATTGCCGGGACCGGGCGCAGCGATTGTCAATTGTGGCGGTTCGAGATGGCCGTGGAGATCGTTGAATGCAATGATCTTGATGGTGATGTAGTCGGCGACGTGCTCAGAATTACCTTCGCCGGCAGGCATGGCCGCATGCGCTTGTGTCAGGACGGGAGCGGAGCCCGTGCAGCCGCCAAGAAAGACGAGGGCAAAGGAAAAGGCGACAAGAAGTCTCTGCACGGCAATCGGTGACATGGGCTGGCTGCGTTCGAATTAAAAGCGCAGTGTAACGAAACCGGATGAACATGCGATGACAACATCGGCAAGCTCATCGCGGAAGCAGAGAAGGAAACGGATGTGGCGGAATTGAAAATGCCGCAAATGTGCGGCATGAAGAGACCTGCGATCAGAAATCCGTCCAGACGGGATTCTCGCCGGGATCGATGTCGGTGCGACGCTGGATCGTATCCCTGATCAGCGGCTCGACTTCCTTCCATCGTTCCATGATGGCCGGGTCGCCGGATTCGCAGAGCAGCGTATCGAACAGGTTTTGTTCGACGGCATAGATATTGAGGACCGCGGTGTTGATGATGTCCGAATAGAATCGTCTGGTTCCGGCGTCCATATCGGAGAACAATTTTCTTCCACTCATGGCAGGCTCGCGTGGCTGTTGGCTCGAATCATTATAGGACGGGTTGCAGCGATGAGTATGGGTCTTTTGCAGTTTCAGCGCGCTTCCGTTTCATATGACGCGATTGCATGTTTTTCAAACAAGTTATTCCGGCCTTTTCATCAGGGTTGCATGCGCGGTTTTTTCTCAACGCGTTCTCAACGCGTTCCCGAAGCGTTTACGACACGTGAATGGAGATGATCGTCATTGCATTCTGAGTAACTACATCCTTTTATCGCCGTTATTTTCTTCAATCCCCAGCCTGTTTCAATCAAGCCGTCGGCATTCATCAACGATGTAGTGGAAGCCAGGAATACATTCTTGAGCCGTTTCTTTCCATTTTCCGGCAATCGATCCACGCTATAGGTACCGCAGAGTTCCTCCCAGAGATCGTCCGGAGCGAGATTGAAAGGCACGTCGATCTCGCTTACCTGGAGCATGGAAAAATCATCGGCGAACAGTTGTTCAAGACGGTCCTGCCGGTGCAGAATTCCTCCGTCGAATATCAAATGATCGATATGATTTTCACTCATCTCCTCCACCAGCAGTGGCAAAAACACATCGAGTACCGGCCCCAGAAGAAAGCGGCGGCCGATTACGGCTGAAAACACGCCGCCGGATCTCAACACTCGGCTACTTTCCGCGAGGACGGACGGAACATCATCCATCAGCATGATAGCCATGTGCGACAGCGCATAATCGATGGCACCGTCTTCAAAGGGCAGGGACTGCGCGTTTGCTATCTGCAGGTTTCCGGCATCGCCCAGCCTTGCCTTGGCGATGGCAATTTCGGCGGCGCTGAAATCGATTCCGTGCAACTGCATGTTTTTCAATCGCCGACCGGCGATCAATTCAAGCAAATAGCCGTCCCCGCATCCCATGTCCAGGATGGCCTGGACATGATCGCGTTCCTCAATCACATCGGCCAGACAGGCGTAGCTGGAGGTGAATTGACGTTGCTCCGAGCGGGCGGGGAAACGAGCGAATGCCTTGGCAGTGACGCCCGGGCACCGGTTGTGAAAATCGATCAGATAATTTTCTGTCGCTGAACGGAGTGTCATTGCTCTTCCTTGAACCCTGGGAATGATTGAAACAGTTTGCCGGAATATCAGGCGATTAAATGAAAAAAGGGCAAACCCTTGTTTGCCCTTTTCAACATGTAGACCGGCCGGAGCCGGTACAGTCTGCGCGCCACGCTTTTCGCCCGCAGGTCCCGCATGTGCGTCCGCTCAATACGCGCCCATGTAATCCTTCTTGCCGATTTCCACGCCGTTGTGGCGCAGGATGGCGTACGTGGTGTTCACGTGGAAGAAGAACTGCGGCAGCGAATAAGTCAGCAGATAGCTTTGGCAGGTAAATTTGCGCTCATTCGGGGTGCCGGGACGCGTGATGATTTCACGTGATTCCTGGCCGTTGACCAGAGCAGGCGTTGCGGTATCGATGAAGGCTTGCGATTTGGCGATCAGCGTTTGCAGTTCGGCGAATGTTTTTTGGTTGTCTTCATATTTCGGGATATCGATGCCGGCCAGGCGTGCCGATGCGCTGCGTGCGAAATCGCAGGCAACCTGGACCTGGCGCAACAACGGGAACATATCCGGGTAAAGACGCGCCTGCAGGAAGGCGTCGGCTTCGATGTTTTTTGCGGCGGCATGGGCTTCGGCCTTTTTCAGGAGATCGCTGACGCTACCGAGCATTTGCTTGAAAACGGGAATGGATGCGGCGTGAAGGGAAATGGTCATGAAACTTCCTTGAGTGAATGTGCGCCGATTATAGAGACGAATGAAAAATCGCGCCGGACGTGGTGCAGTTCGTTGCCGTGCAGCTTGTTGCGTCAGATTGCCACATAAAATTACCGCATCAATCGCGCAGACGGCTGGCAATGGCTTGCGACTGTTGCTGCTGTTGTTGCATCACGAAACCGTCGAACGCTGCGAGCAGCGGCAGATATTTTTCATCTGCGTTTTCCAGTTGCGCGAGTGCGTGGCAGGTCGCTTCAAATGTCGATAGCTGATGGGGCCGATGCGCCTTGCGGATGGCGTAATGCGAGGCGGGCGGATTGTGCAGCGCCAGACGCGGCAGTTGCTGCAGCATGGGATTGAGGTGCAGCATCTTGCGGCTCTTGCGCCAGGTTGCATCGAGTACGACAAGACGATGTCGCGCCGTCAGGTGCGGCGGTACATTCTGCCGGAGCGCTGCGCCGTCATCGTCGGCGTCGGCCGGATACAGCAGGATCGGATGAATCACGCGGTCTTGCGGAACGGCCGCGTCTTCGGTAGGGAAAGGTGCGTGCAGCAGCGCGCGCAGCATGTCTTCTTCGAGGGTTTCGCCGATGGCCAGTTGACTATGTTTCAGGCTCAGGTGCAGGAGACCGGCGCTGTTTTTCGCATTGCCCGCTTCCAGCGGATGCTGCAGAAACAGCACTTCGGTAGTGTGCGCAGTCGGCACGATCCACTGGCAAATACAGGTGCGTTGCGGACGCAGGCAGCGTGTGCAGACAAGACGTTTGGTTTCCATCATGCGGTAGGTCAGAAAGCCGAAAATCGTTTCGCCAGATTCTGCTGGCGAAAGTGCTCGACGACGAAATCGACAAATGCGCGCGTCTTCGCCGGCAGCAGTTTTTGCGCGGCGAAATACAACGATACCGTGCCCATGTCGACATACCAGTCGGGCAATACGCGCACGACCTTTTTATCCTCCAGATAACGCAGCGCGTTCGGCATCGATACCAGCGCAATGCCAAGACCCTGTTGCGTCGCCTCGCACGCGGCATCCGGATCGCTGACGGTGATGCCGGCGCGCAGTGCGACGGGTGCCTGTTCGTGTGCATGCTTTGCGCGATGCTGCAACGGCCATGAACGTACGCGGCCGGTTTGCGGCGAGCGGATCAGGATGCCGTTGTGTTTGATCAAATCGGCCGGCGAATCTGGCGCCGTCCTGTCTGCGAAATAATCGGGCGCGGCGATCAGCACGCCGTGCGCCGGTGCCAGCGTACGCGCCACCACGCCGGGCGGCAGTTCGAAGCCGCCGCCGATCGCCGCATCGAAACCTTCGGCCACCATATCGACACGCCGGTTATCGAAATGCCAGTCGGGAGTAATCGCCGGATAGCGCGCCAGAAAATCCTTCAGCAGCGGCACGATATAAGTGCGACCGAATCCGGTGCCCATGCTGACTTTCAATATGCCGGCCGGCTGACCGTCGGCGCTGGCCAGATTGGCGACTGCGGACTGAATGGTCGCAAGGCCGCCGCTGACTTCTGCCAGAAAGCGTTCGCCGGCTTCGGTCAAGGTCAGGCTGCGCGTGCTGCGCTGAAACAGGCGCACACCCAGATTCGCCTCCAGTTTGGCGACATTTTTTCCGACTGCGGCAGACGTCAGACTGAGGCGCCGTGCGGCTTCCGAGAAGCTGCCGGCTTCTGCGCTGCGGACAAAACACTCAATGCTGTTCATCGTTTCCATTCCGCTCACCTTAAACCATATGGATCAACAGATTATATAAATTCATGGCTATTCACAACATAATCGTTGGCAGATACTTGTTTCCGTGGTCTCGCAATTAATGAAACAAACCAAACAACCTTACGGAGAAAAAATCATGTCGAACACAACACAACAAACGCTGGCTGGTAAAGTCGCATTCGTTCAGGGCGGTTCACGCGGCATCGGTGCCGCCATCGCAAAACGTCTGGCACGCGACGGTGCAGCCGTCGCGCTGACTTATATCAGCTCGCCCGACAAGGCAAAGGAAGTGGTCGACGCGATCAAGGCCGCAGGCGGACGTGCGCTGGCGATCAAGGCGGACAGCAGCAATGCGGATGCAATCAAACAAGCGGTGGATCAGGCGGCATCGACATTCGGCCGCATCGATATTCTGGTGAACAACGCCGGCGTGCTGGCAATGGGACCGATTGAAGATTTCAAACTGGAAGATTTCGATCGCACCGTTGCAGTCAATATCCGCAGCGTATTCATTGCAACGCAGGAAGCGATTCGCCACATGGGCGACGGCGGCCGTGTCATCACGATCGGCAGTACCAACGCCGACCGCATGCCGTTCCAGGGCGGTGCGGCTTATGCGATGAGCAAATCCGCGATTGTAGGTTTGACCAAAGGCCTGGCACGCGATCTGGGACCACGCGGCATTACGGTGAATAACGTGCAGCCCGGTCCGGTCGATACCGACATGAATCCTGCCAACGGCGATTTTGCGGAAACGCTGAAAGGCCTGATGGCGATCAGCCGTTACGGCAAGGATGAAGAGATTGCGAGCTTCGTGGCCTATCTGGCGGGTCCCGAAGCCGGTTACATCACCGGCGCGAGCCTGTCCATCGATGGCGGATTTTCTGCCTGATAGTGGCGAATAATCTAGCGGACAAATAAATGGGCCCGCGAAATTGCGGGCCCGTTTTCATTGCAGAAACGATTTCCCGACCCCTGCGATGGGGAAGGCGACCGATTCGACCGGTCGCGTGCCTTGCCGAACATATGGCTGGCCGGTGTCAGGCTCTTTCCAGTGCGAGGAATTCGCTCCTGAGTGCGAGGTTGGTGCGCATTTCGCCCAGCAATGCCGAGGTCACGGTTTCTTCTCCCGATGCCTGCACGCCGCGGCTTTCCATGCACATGTGGCGGCAACGGATCACGACGCCGACCGAGAGCGGTGCGACGTGTTCCATCAGCGTTTCCGCTACCTGGATGGTCAGGCGTTCCTGTACTTGCAGGCGTCGCGCAAAACAGTCGACCAACCGCGTCAGCTTGGAGAGGCCGACGATTTTTCCGTTCGGCGTATAGCCGATGGTTGCCGTGCCGAAGAAGGGCGCGAGGTGATGCTCGCAATGGCTGTACACGGGAATGCCGCGCACGACGATCAGTTCGTTGTACTGTTCTGCGCCATCTTCGAATACCTTCAGGATATCGGCCGGGTCCTGCCCGTAGCCGGAGGTCCAGTGACGCCAGGCTTTTTCCATGCGCTGCGGCGTGTCGATCAGGCCTTGTCGGTCCGGATTTTCACCGAGGTGCGATAGCAGCCGGCGCCAGTCGTCTTCCGAAAAATCGTGGCTGGCCAGGCGGGAAGCCGGAGCCTCCTGTGTGGACGATGTGTCATTCGTTGCGTGTGTGTCGGGTACGGGAGGTCGTGTCATTTTTAGCATTCGGGCGATGCCTTCGTCTGTTCAATAGACGATTGAATCGCTGCGTTCCTTTTTATCTGTGATGCCAGCATATCTCATGGGATGTTGTTGCGCTTAAATCAGGCCTGGTTTGTATGTAAATTCCTTGCCCGTTCCAGCACGCCGGCCACGATGCGATTGCATCGCGCACCGTCGAATGAAAATGCCGTGTCGTGAACGAAATCGATTTCCCGCGCCAGCTTCGCGCAGCAGACCGCGCGCGCGGAAGAAGCGGCTGCGGACGGCGGTTTCCGGTTGTTCAGGCGTTGTTTTTCCCATGCGGGCCTCCGCTGTGTCGTTTTCCCATTCGGCACCGCCATCCAGCCGATGATTTCCGCCCGGCGGCCCTTGTGCGAACGTGCGATCGCTTCGTTGACGACGATGCGACTGGCAATATCAAGCTCGGACCACTCGGCCGACATTCCTTTTCAGCAGGGACGGCGCTGCCTTTGCCGCCTGTGCGGCAGCGCCTGCCGGAAGTTTATACATTGAAAGTCTGGATTCACTGCCTATACTGAGTTTCATGCACAGGGTTCAAAGGAGTCGGTCATGAGACACAGACTTTATTATTTCCTGCCGGACATGGACAGCGTGCGGCGCACGTTTGACGACATGTTGCTCAACCGCATTGAACAGCGGCATGTCAGCTTCCTGACAGGCGGCGCGCCCCTTCCGGAGAATATTCCGGAAGCGAATTTTCTACTTAAAACCGATGTGCTGCATGGCGCATCGACCGGCATGATTGCCGGCGCAGTGCTCGGTATGGCGTTCGGTGCGCTGCTGATCGGCTATTACGAATTGGGTCAGGCGACCGTTCTGGTCACGACCCTGATGGGTATTCTGTTCGGCGGATGGGCCTCCAGCATGTTTGCGGCGGCATTGCCGAATTCCCGCCTGAAAGCGTTTTATCCGGAACTGGAAAAAGGCAGGATTCTGATGATTGCGAATGTGCCGGCGCGCCGGGTAGGTGAAATCGAAAAAATGCTGGCCGCACGCCATCCCGAGATGAGGTTCAGCGGTGAGGCGCCGCATATTCCCGTTTTCCCCTGAACGGTCATGCGGAATTGAAAAGATTGGCGGAGCTGCCGGCGGTGTACTGGCCGCGCAGCAGGTATCGGAACGTGAGCGCTTTTTGATGGAGGTTTGATATGGAACTTCATATGCATTCCCATCGATGGGAACAACGAATGCCGGACTGGACAGTGGCGGCAGTTTCCGGTTTTGCCGCAGGTGCCGTCCTGATGGTGCTGGAATTGCTGTGGTCGGCCTTGATCACGCGGGGCAATCCATGGGAAACGTCGTACATGGTGGCCGCCATCGTGATGGGACGCGATGTATTGCAAGGGACGGACTTCAGCCTGCCGATCGTGGCCGTGGCGCTTGTCACGCACTACGTGCTGGGGATCGTGCTCGGCCTTGTGCTTGCCGCCATCATCGTGCCGTTCCGTTTTGATTCAAGCGTAGCCATGGTTCTGCTGAGCGGCGCGGTATTCGGCGCGGTGATCTATCTGCTCAACTTTTACGGCATGGTGCAGCTCTTCCCGTGGTTTGCTGAATTGCGCGGCGGGATAACGCTCGCTGCGCATGTGATATTCGGCATGGTGGCAGGGGCGATGTACTGGAAGCTGGAACAGACGGAACGATGACATTCGGTTTTCGCATGGCCTGTTAAAAAAGAGGTCATTGCGGTGCAGCCGTTGCCGGGCAAATACCAATGCCCGGCAACGGTTTTTTTATGCCGCGCAGGGTGCCGCGGTTGATAAACTGCCGGCTGGCAGATACATGAAGTTCCACATATCAATGAAAGACAACGTACGCCATGCCTGCATGGAGAATCAGGCAAGTGCGGTTTGGGCTCTGATGAACAATCGCGCGCGATGCGCTTTCGCAATGGAATGAAGCGATGACGTTGAATCTTTTCGATGAGCAGGAACAATCGCGCACGTGGCGGGAAGAGGTGTGCGCAGATACCGTTGTATTGCGCGGTGGCGCAATTGCGGAAGAACAGGCGATCCTGGATGCAGTGCGGCAGATTGCCGAGGCCGCGCCGTTTCGCAACATGGTCACGGCGCGTGGTTTTCGCATGTCGGTTGCGATGACCAATTGCGGCACATGGGGCTGGGTAAGCGATCGACGCGGTTATCGTTACGATACGGTTGATCCGGATAGCGGCAAGGTTTGGCCGGCGATGCCGGAAGTATTCATGCGGCTGGCGCGCGAGGCGGCGGACCAAGCAGGATTTGCCGATTTCAGGCCGGATGCATGTTTGATCAATCGCTATGAACCGGGAACACGGCTGTCTCTGCATCAGGACAGGAACGAGCGCGATTTCAGCCAGCCGATTGTGTCGGTTTCCCTTGGCATCCCCGCTGTTTTCCTGTTTGGTGGCCCGCAACGGGAAGACAGGACAATACGCGTGCCGCTGCAGCATGGCGATATCGTCGTCTGGGGCGGAAGCGCACGATTGCGTTATCACGGCATCGCACCGTTGAAGCAGGGCAGTCACCTGCTGACGGGCGACTGCCGGATCAATCTGACGTTTCGCAAGGCGTCGTGAAATGCAGATGTCGGCAAGATGCATCTGCATTTTCCGGGTTGAACGATCGCTCTCTGTTTGAGCGTTCGCTCAAATTTTGAATTCGACTTTGCGTTTTTATGCGCAGCCGCCGTCGGTCATCGCCGTTTTTGCCGCATTGGTGATTTCTTCCGGCGTCAGATCCTTGACGTGCGTGGCAATCGACCACAAATGGCCGAACGGATCTTCGACAATACCGTAGCGATCGCCCCAGAAGGCATTTTCCAGCGGCATCTTGACGGTGGCACCGGCATCGATGGCTTGCTTGAATGCGGCATCGGCATCCTTGACGTACAGATGCAATGTGACCGATGTGCCTTTGCGCGCCTTCGGACCGAGCGAGCCATAGTCCGGGAATTCATCGACCAGCATCACCGGCGAATCGCCGATGCGCACCATCGCATGCCAGATCTTGCCATCCGGGCCAGGCAGTTCTGGCGGCTTCGACGGCATTGAACGCCTTGACGTAAAAAGCGATGGCTTCGGCTGCATTGGCGCAGACCAGATGCGGCGTGACGGAATGCATGCCGTCCGGAATCGGCTTGACTGCAGGATTGCTCATGAGATTTCTCCTTTGGTTGCGTACATTGTTAAAGGGGACTGCACGTTGTTTCGTATCATTCGATCAGCCGGAGCAGAGCTTGCATCTCGTGCTGATCGTGTTCGGAAGTGGTCGATGACCATAATGCGTCGAAGCGGCTTGTCCATCGCCCATAATCGTTTTCCGAAACCGAAACCGAAACCGAAGTCGGAAGCGGCACGGGCACCGGTTGCGGCATGGGTACGGTTTCTGTCTGCATTGACGAGAGCGAAAGTGGTCGAATCGACCGATCAGGGTTTCAGATCGAACGCCGCCTTGCCGCTTTCCATCTCGAACGGCGCGGAAAAATGTTCGTGCGCGATGTGCCATTGCCCGTTGTCGCGGCGATGGCAGCTTGTGCCGCGCATCCAGGGTGTCTTCTGGTTGCCGTCCTGATCGGTGCCGCCGCAATTGACGAGAAAGTGACTGAAGGCGACACCTTCTTCGGCAGTGGTTTTCACCTGATCGATCTTGAATACCATCGGGCCCTTGCACATTTCCATGCATGCAGCCCAGTGTTTGCCGTAAGCTTTGGCTCCCTTAAATTGAAGCGGTCCGACGGCGTCGAAGGCGAGCACATCGGATGCATAGTGCGACATGATTTTCTTCACATCGCGGGTGCCGACGTCCTTGGCCCAGCTATCGAGTGCGGCACGCACTTCGGCTTCTGCGGCGGTACTGCTGACAGTCTGATTCATGGTGTTTCTCCTTTGAAATCAAATGTTGTGTACAGTGTTCACGAATATTACGATAGATAGTGTACGCCGTACACAATTATTAAAAATGACAAATAAAATGGCTGTTCCCAAACGAGAAACCTATCGCCATGGCGACCTCCGCCGGGCTTTGCTGGAGGCGGGGACAAGACTGGCGAAGGCAGGCGGCCCGACTGCGGTCGTGTTGCGTGAAGCAACGCGACAAGTCGGCGTCGCGCCAAATGCCGCTTATCGCCACTTTGCCGATCGCGATGCCTTGCTGCAGGCGGTGTGTTCGGCAGCGCAAGCCGAACTGGCGCTGGCGATCGAGGCGGAATGGGCTGCCTGCCCGACGAGCGGGAAGCCGGCCGACATCGCACGTGCGCATTTGCGTGCGGTCGGCACCGGTTATCTGCGATTCGCACGCGCCGAGCCCGGTTTGTTTCGCACGGCGTTTTCGGTGCATGAAGATTTGCAGAAAGCGACGATTCCGGAAATGGCCGGCAAAAGCGGTCTGACGCCGTTTCAGTTATTGACGTGTGCGCTGGATGAGATGTGCGAAGCAGGCGTGTTGATGGCGGAGCGACGCTTCGGTGCGGAATTTCTGGCCTGGTCGGCCGTGCATGGATTGTCGATGTTGCTGATCGACGGTCCGTTGCGCGTTTTGAACGGCGAGCAGGCGGAAGGAATCGGCGCGCAGTTGCTGGAGATGGTGGAACGCGGTTTGCCGCAACCGGGTAAATAAAAACAAAGTGAAAACAGCTGGTACGTAAAAGCGGAGGCAAGGGAGCGCTGCCGGATTCTGCCTATCGTGGGCGCAGCGGATCGAGCAAATGCCGCAAGGCGTTGTGGTCGAGTTCATACATCAGCGCGAGCAGCGTGCCCAGTTCGCCTTTCGGAAAACCTTCGCGCGCGAACCAGCCGAGGTAGTGGCCGGGCAAATCGGCCAGCAACCGGCCCTTGTATTTGCCGTAAGGCATGGCGAGCGTGACAAGGCGTTGCAGATGATCCTGATCCATCGTGTCTGGAATACTGTCGTAAATGATGTTTAAACGTGCAGAGTGTAATGCAATCGCCGCCGTACAAATACGGATATAATGAGAATCATTGTTATTTAACTGACGTCTTCGTCTGAACTTATTCGTGAACCTCTCCGAACTTTCTCCCTTCACACCCGCAATAGTCGATACCGTTACCGGCCTGGACAGCAGCGATCCGATTGCAAAACGCTTGCGCGAACTCGGCTTTGTCGAAGGCGAGCCGGTGCGCATTGTCGCGCACGGTCCGATCGGCGCCGATCCATTGCTGGTGCAGATCGGGTTCACGCGATTTGCATTGCGCCGATCCGAAGCGGCGCGCGTCAACATTCATCCTGCTTGAATCCGGCATCAAGGCAGTCGGAATTTCAGAGAACATCAAGGCAACCTGAGAAAAGAATTCTTCAATGGCTATTTCACGTATCGCGCTGGTTGGTAATCCGAACTGTGGCAAGACCGCATTATTCAACCAGTTGACCGGCAGCCGCCAGAAGGTCGCCAACTATGCCGGCGTGACCGTCGAACGCAAGGAAGGGCGCTTCACCGCGCCGTCCGGTCGCGTGTTCAGGCTGCTCGATTTGCCCGGCGCCTACAGCCTGGATGCGACCAGTCCGGATGAAGTGATCACGCGCGATATCTGCCTGGGTCGCGTCGCCGGTGAAGAACTGCCGGAACTGATCGTCTGCGTCGTCGATGCAACCAATCTGCGTTTGCACCTGCGCTTCGTACTGGAAGTGAAGCGCCTCGGCCGGCCCATGGTGCTCGCATTGAACATGATGGATGCGGCGCGCAAGCGCGGCATTCGCATCGATCGCGAGGAACTGCAGCGCCAGCTCGGCATGAATGTCATCGAGACCGTGGCGATTCGCACCGGCGGAGCCAGGGATCTGGTGGAACATCTGGATCGCATCGACACACCAGAACCGGTGCGCGCCGAAGAAGTCGATGCCGATATTCACGGACAGGTGCGCCGGATTCTGGCAGCGGCCGTCGCGATGCCGCGCTCGACTTCGATTGTCGATGACGTGATCGATCGCTGGGTATTGCATCCGGTTCTGGGGCTGGCGATTCTTGCCGCCGTGATGTTCTTCATTTTTCAGGCGGTCTTTTCCTGGGCCGAACCAATGATGGATGGCATCACCGCGGGCGTGACGGCGGCAGGTGCGTGGTTCGGCGCTGCATTGCCTGACGGCTTGTTGCGCAGCCTGGTCGTCGACGGCATTTTCGCCGGCCTCGGCGCAGTGCTGGTTTTCCTGCCGCAGATCCTGATTTTGTTTCTTTTCATTCTGGTGCTGGAAGAGTCTGGTTATCTTCCGCGCGCCGCGTTTTTGCTCGACCGGATGATGTTCAAGGCCGGCCTGACCGGGCGCTCGTTCATTCCACTGCTGTCGAGTTTCGCCTGTGCGATTCCCGGCATCATGGCCACGCGCAGCATTCAGGATCCGCGCGATCGCCTGACGACGATTCTGGTTGCACCGCTGATGACATGTTCGGCGCGCCTGCCGGTCTATACATTGCTGATCGGTGCCTTCATCCCGAGCGAAACGGTCTGGAACCTGTTCAACCTGCAGGGCATCGTCCTGTTCGTCCTGTATGTGTCCGGCATCGTCAGCGCGCTGGCGGTGGCGTGGTTCATCAAGCGCATGCGCAAGGATAAAAGCGAACATGCGTTGCTGATGGAACTGCCGTCGTACCGGATGCCGAGCGTGCGCAATGTGGCGATCGGTTTGTGGGAGAGGGCGCTGATTTTCCTGCGCCGCGTGACGACCATCATCCTGTCGCTGACAGTGTTGCTGTGGTTTCTTTCCACCTTCCCCGGACCGCCGGACGGCGCGACGCTGCCAGCCATCGATTACAGTCTGGCCGGCCGCATCGGGCATTTCCTCGAATACATTTTTGCGCCGATCGGTTTCAACTGGCAGATCTGCATCGCACTGGTTCCCGGCATGGCGGCACGTGAAGTGGCAGTCTCCGCATTGGGAACGGTGTATGCGATGTCGGGCAGCGAAGATGCCATCGCCACGCAATTGGGAACGCTAATTGCGACCCAATGGTCGCTGGCGACCGCGCTGTCGCTGCTGGCATGGTTCGTGTTCGCGCCGCAATGCCTGTCGACGCTGGCGGTGATCCGGCGCGAAACCAATTCATGGCGTACAGTAGCGGTGTCAGCCGGCTATCTGTTCGCGCTGGCGTACCTGGCTTCATTCCTCACGTACCAGATTGCAAAGGCACTCACATGACTCTGTTCGACTTTGTGCAGGCAGCGATTATCGGTGCGGTTGTGCTGGTGAGTGCGTTGTACGTGTTGCGCAGGTTGCTGCCGAAATGGATGCATGCCCGGCAAGCGTCACTGGCTGCAACGCTGAACCAGCCATATCGTTCGGCTGTGTTGCGCGGGATGGGGAAATTCCTGACGCCGGGCGAAACCTCCGGCGGTGGCTGCGGCAGCGGATGCAGCACGTGCGCCACATGCGAATCGAATCCGGAAGTCAATGCCGCCGTCAGCGTCAAACCGATGGAATTCCACCGGAACATTCACTAGGTTTCAAAAGACATCAGAGAAGCACGGGGCCGCGAAAGACGGACAACCGGAGCGGCGCACAATCTGTTGCAGAGCCGGTTTATTCCACTGCATTCACTGTTTTACCCAATGAAAATGGAATGGCCGTCCGGTCACTCCAGATGCAATCCCGCCATTACATCCGTACGATGCACGCCAGTCAGCAGCCGGTGCAGCGTATTGGCATCGGCCGTGCGGTTTGCCGTTTCGCGCGCATTCAGCAACACCATGATGGCGTCTCGGCCTGCCGCGCGGACGCGCATGATGATGCAGCGTCCGGCTTCCTTGGTGAAGCCGGTCTTGGACAGCAGAATCGTCCAGTTCTTGTCGCCGACCAGCTTGTTGGTGTTGTGATAGTGACGCGGCGCACCGCCGATTTCGATCATGTCGCCGGAGGCGGTGGTGATGCGTTCGATTTCCGGATAGCGGGAAGCCGCCAGTGCCAGCTTGGCCAGGTCGTTTGCGGTCGACGTGTTGTAAGGCGAGAGGCCGGTCGGCTCTTCAATGTTCGTGCGGCGCAGATTCAATGCATGGGCCTTGTTGCGTACGGCCATGAGGAAGTACTTCATGCCGCCCGGATAGGTACGCGCCAATGCGTGCGCGGCGCGATTGTCCGATGACATCAGGGCCAGTTCCAGCAAGGTGTGACGCGTCAGCACAGCGCCGACCGGCACGCGCGACGAACTGAACTTGAGCGTATCGACATCGTCTTCGGTGATTTCGATGGATTCATGCATGTCGGGATGCGCATCAAGCACGACCATTGCCGTCATCAGCTTGGTCAGCGACGCGATCGGTACGATGTCGGTGGCGTTCTTTTCGAACAGGATCTGGCCCGATTGCTCATCCACGACGATGGCGTGCCTGGAACCCAGCGGCATGGCAATGGCCGACGAAGCGGCGAGCATGAGAGCGGCAAGAAAAAAAGACCTGATCATATTTACCCGGAAAATGATTTTCTTCGAGCAGCGATGATAGCGTCGTTTCTTCACGGCAGGATGTTGTTATCCGGTCGCGGCAGGACTATTTTTTGTAACCGATAAAAGTTTGCAAATGGTTTGCTTGCAAGGATGTCATGCGGTCTGCGTCTGTTCGCACAGGGCAGCCCTGGCAATCCGTGACCGTTTGCATCATTGCCGCAAACATCTGGCGTGAATTCGTTGCCGGACGTGCGGCCGGAAGACGGCCTTTTCGCACGCCCGATGCATCAGATTGATGGAAGCGGAGAGTGCGTTCCCGTCATTCGGTACGATCCTGCAGTTTTGGAAGCGTCGGATCCAGGGTTTGCGCGACGGCCGAGAACATATCGGCAACTTTCGAGAAACCGTTTTTTTGCAGGTATTCGGCTTCGCCCATCAGTTTGTGTGCCAGTTCGACATCGCTTGCGCCGGTGCCCTTGAGGCTGCGGCCCATATGGCGGCAGAAAGACAGGACTTCGCTTTTGTTGATGGTCTCCGGTTGACCTGCTTCGTTGTTTTGCTCACTCATTGTTCGTCTCTGTGGTGGATGGGTGGATGATGAAAAGGATCGGTTTATCTTGCAAGTCGTTGATTTAAATTGAAAACATCTTGCTCAGAATCTACTTCAACCCGCACATTTTACGATATTGCAGGCAATTTCGGCATGAGGCCACACGCAATGCGCAATGCGATACGGATGTATTTCCATGTCATGCCGGTCAATATCTCATGGCATTGAATTGAACGTTATCATTGCAATCTTGCCAAAGTTTGCTGACGATATATCCGATAAGGAGCCCAATGCAACGCCGTGATTTACTCAAAGCTTCCGCCGCCCTCGCTCTGGCCGGTTTTTCCGCTCCCCAGTTGTACGCCGCGAGCAAATCACCGTCTTCACTGAAGACGCTGGGCAAGGCAGAAACGTTCGATTATGCGTGGCTGAAAGGCCAGGCACGCAATCTTGCCGGCAAGCCGTATCACTTGCCTCTCAACGACATTCCGCAAAAGGTAAAAGACCTCGACTGGGATCAGTACCAGTCGATCGGCTATCGCGACGATCATGCCTTGTGGGCGGACGACAAGCGGCGTTTTCAGGTCAAGTTTTTCCATCTCGGTATGTATGCGACGCAATCGGTGAAGATTCACGAGGTTGAAAACGGCGTTGCGCGCGAGCTGGCCTACGATCCTGCGATGTTTAATTACGGCAAAAGCGGCCTGAAGGGGACGGATCTGCCGAAGGATCTCGGCTTTGCGGGTTTTCGCGTCAACTTCCATACCGATCTGGTGCGCGACATCACGGCGTTCCTCGGCGCGAGTTATTTCCGCGCAGTCGGCGGCGACTGGCAATACGGGCTGTCTGCACGCGGACTGGCGATCGATTGCGGCATGGAGCGGCCGGAGGAATTTCCGCGCTTCACTGAATTCTGGCTTGAAAGTCCTGCATCGCAGTCAGGCACGCTGATCGTGTATGCCTTGCTCGATTCGCCAAGCGTTTCCGGCGCGTATCGCTTCCAGATTGCGCCGGGTGCGACGACGGTGATGGATGTGGATGCCGCGCTCTATCCGCGCAAGACCATCGAGCGCATGGGCATCGCGCCGCTGACCAGCATGTTCCTCAATGCCGAAAACGATCGCCGCATCAACGACGACTGGCGTCCGGAAATTCACGATTCGGACGGGCTGGCGATGTGGAGCGGCAACGGCGAATGGATCTGGCGGCCGCTGGTCAATCCCGCGCATCTGCGCTTCAACGCCTATGCGGACGAAAATCCGCGCGGCTTCGGATTGATGCAGCGCGATCGCGATTTCGATCATTATCAGGACGACGGCGTGTTCTACGACCGACGTCCGAGCCTGTGGGTGGAACCAAAGGCCGGTTGGGGCAAGGGCTCGATCCAGCTGGTTGAGATCCCGACCATCGACGAGACGTTCGACAATATCGTCGCCTTCTGGAATCCGGAAGCCAAGCCGCAGGCAGGGCAGGAGCTGCTGTTCGGCTACAAACTGTACTGGGGAACGAAAATGCCGGTCGGGCCGAATCTGGCGACCGTGGTTGCCACGCGCACCGGCATCGGCGGCGTGATCGGCAAGAAGCGCACGTATTTTTCATGGCGCTTCGCGATCGACTTCGCCGGCGGCGATCTTGCGTTGCTGGGCAAGGACGTCAAGGTCATGCCGGTGATTTCGACCACGCATGGCACGATCGAGATCCCGTCTGCACGGCCGTTGCACGAGATCAAGGGCTACCGCGCGATCTTCGATCTGAAAGTCGCCGACGATATCAAGGGGCCGATCGATCTGCGCCTGTATTTGTCGGCCGATGGACAGGCGTTGTCGGAGACGTGGCTGTATCAGTGGACGCCGCCGGAGAAGCGCGTTTTCTGAATCGTCCGATGATGGCGGCGATGCCGGCTCCGCATCGCCGCAGCTCTTCAAGTAATCGACACGGCCTGTTTGTCGCGAATCCGACATTCCGGCCAACCCCATCCGCCTGAAAATTTGCCATAATCGCGTGCTGGCTGCTGTGCATGCGATATGCGCAGCCGACACCTTCCATTACAACAAAAAGACAAAACCGCCATGTTCGATCCTTCCTTGATGGGCCGCCTTTCCTTTCGCCACATTGTGCCTAGCCTGCCGCCGCTGAATCCGGGACGCAATCATCTGGGCATCGCAGAAGAGCGCGACGCCGTGCTGTATGTGCCGGCCAGTTTGCCGAAAAGCGGTCCGGTGCCGATGCTGGTGATGTTTCACGGTGCGGGCGGTTTCCCGGAGAAGGTCCTGCCTTTCCTGGAAGAACACGCGGAACGCGAAGGATTTCTGCTGCTGGCGCCGCATTCGATGTTCCCGACCTGGGACATCGTCATCGGCGGCAGCGGTCCGGATCTGCAACGACTGGAACTGGCATTGACTGCAGTCGGATCGCGTTATCTGCTCGATCCGACGCATCTGGGATTTGCCGGTTTCTCCGATGGCGGCAGTTATTCGCTGTCGATCGGCATCACGAACGGTGATCTGGTCAGCCACGTGATCGTGTTTTCCGGCGGCTTCATGTCGGTGTTCATGCAGGAAGGTGCGCCGAAAGTATTCATCGCGCACGGTTTGATCGATGAACAATTGCCGATCGAAACCAGCGGCCGCGCCAATGCGACCAAGCTGAAAGGCGCAGGCTACGACGTCGAATATATGGAGTTCGACGGCAAGCACGCGATCCAGCCGCCGATCGTCAAACTGGCAGTCGATTTCTTCCTGGATAAACCGGCAGCAGACACGCAGTAACTTCGTCCGCGTTGTTCGGCAACCTCACGGTCAGGATCGCGCAACACGTGTGATCTCGACAGTGACATGCGCCAGTTCTTCATGGATCGCGAGTTGCTCACGGAAATAGGCGGGCGCAACATCTTCGGTTACTGCAAGACTCAGGATGCACGCGTATTTTTCCTTGCCGACGCGCCAAACGTGCAGATCGCAAATTGTCGCGGCAATCGGACTGGCGGCGATGACGTCGCGAATTTCGTCAACGACTGGCACGTTCATTTCGGCATCGAGTAGCACGCGGCTGCTGTCGCTAATCAATCCGTACGCCCAGACCGATACCAGCACCGCACCGACAATTCCCATGACGGGGTCGAGCCAGGTGAGGCTCCATAATTTCCCGCCGAACAGGGCGACGATTGCCAGTACCGATGTCGCGGCATCTGCCACTACATGCATGTAGGCGGCGCGCAAATTCAGGTCATGATGGTGATGTCCGTGATCGTGTCCGTGATGGTGATCATGATGATGTACGTGATCGTCCTTCAGCAAATAGGCGCAGGCAAGATTGACCAGCAAGCCGATGAACGCGATCACAATTGCCTCGTCGTAGTGCACGGATGCCGGTTCCAGCAGACGTTCGACCGACTGATAAAGCATCAGGCCTGCTACCAGCATCAACAGAATCGCACTGGTGTAACCGCCGAGCACTTCCATCTTCCACGTGCCGAACGCAAAACGCGTGTCATGCGCATAGCGTCGTGCCAGTACATACGCCAGCACCGACAGCCCCAACGCGACCGAGTGCGAACTCATGTGCCAGCCGTCGGCCAGCAGCGCCATCGAATTGAACAGATAGCCGCTGATGATTTCCGCAATCATCATGACGGTTGTGAGCACGAGCGCCCACAAGGTTTTTCTTTCCGCCAGCGGATTGCCGTGGTTGAAGATGTGGTCGTGGACGAGGTCGTTTTCGGTCGATAAAATCATGCTGGTTCCATTTTCAAATATACTGTACCCCAGTATATTAACAGCAGACAGCAATCACGATCTGGAGAACAGAATGGCTCATACAACCGGCGACAACAAGAAGCTGCTTGCGCGCGTACGTCGCATCAAGGGGCAGGCACAGGCATTGGAAAAGGCGCTGAAAGAGGGTGTGGATTGCAGATCCATCCTGCAGCAGATCGCCGCCATTCGCGGTGCCGCCAATGGATTGATGAGCGAGGTTCTGGAGAATCACATTCGCGAACATCTGGGCCCGGACGACATTCCGTCCAAACAACGGCAGGCCGATCTGGAACAGGTGGTCGGCATACTGCGTTCCTATCTGAAATAGCACGCTGTCGCAAAAGTCTTGGTCACCGCCGTGTTAAACTCGCCCGCCATGAATCTACTCGTCAAGACAGCATTGTTGTGGCTTCCTGCGCTGGCATTGCTGGTGCAGAGATAGGCCGCGGTAGCGCAATTGTCTTGTACGCCGGTCATGCATGGACCAGACATATAAACAAACGAATTGCGCTAAACTGCAAAAAGTTTTATATACCGCCAAATGCGCCAACACTATTTTTCATCTTTTTGCCGCCTAATTGCTTGCTTCCTGGTCATGAGCGTTCTGACTTCAGGAATAGCAATGGCTGCCTACGTCTGTCCGCAGACGACGGCCCCTGTGCAAGAGATGGCAATGGGCGACATGCCTTGTGCAGGGATGGATATCGAGAAGCCGGTTCATTGTGCTTCCCATCAATCAGATACGCAGTTGGCACTTGAACATCTGGCCGCCGCACCATCGCTGGCGCCAACCATCGTTGCATTCATCATGCCGGCGCCCATGCCGGTTGTTCCTGTCGTTCTGGCTTCAGCCTGGACAGATGCTTCCCTGGAATTAGGCGCAGACCCGCCTTATCTCCGAACGCAACGACTCCGCATTTGATTTAACCCCCAGTTGTTTCGCTGACCGGCATTGTGCCGTGGTCGGCGTTCGTCTTTTCTACCGGGGGTTATATGTTTTTGCGTATCCATGCGCGACTGAATCATCAGTCGCGCACTCTCTGCCGAATCAGCGTGTTGCTGGCGCTGATTTTTGGCACATCTTTTGTTCACGCCCAATCCGATGGGCTCACATTAAACGAAGCATTGCAGCTTTCATTGCAGCGCTCGTCGTTGACCAAGGCCGCCAATGCATCTGTATTGGCCAGCCGCGAATCAGCAGCTAAAGCCGACCAGTTGCCTGACCCGATGCTGAAAATTGGCATCGACAATGTGCCGGTGACAGGTAGCGACCGTTACAGCACCACGAGCGATTTCATGACCATGCGTCGGGTCGGCATCGAACAGCAATGGGTATCTGCCGACAAGCGTGTTGCACGATCGGAACGTGCCCAGCGCGCCGTCGAGATGGAAGAAAGTACTTATCTGGAAAGCGTTGCCAAGGTGCGGGAAGAAGCCGCCAAGGCATGGGTCAATGTACTTTACGGACAGCGCACATTGGCATTGGTCAGTGCGATGGAAAAAGAAGCGGCCGAAGACCTGAATGCGGTGAACGCGGCACATCGAGGTGCCAAGGCAAACGCCTCAGACGTGATGCAAGCGCAATTGACGCTCTCGCAGGCGCAAGATGCAACGCGCAAGAACACACAGGATTTGAAGAATGCACGCCTTGCGTTAAGCCGCTGGACCGGCATGCCAGCCGCCACTGTCGCCGACGAGACACCCAAACTGACTTCACATGTGCCGGGGCTGCCGGTAGAAGAACTCGAAAAATATCATCCGATGCTTTTGTCTGCGCGTCGAGCGGTCAATCTCGCAGATGCTGACAGCACCGTAGCGAACCGGGAAAGTAATCCCGACTGGTCTGTAGAAGCTGCTTACAGTCAGCGTGGCAGTCAGTATTCAAACATGGTGTCTTTTGGCATCAGCATTCCTCTTGCGGTTAATCGTGCGCAAAAACAGAACCGCGACATTGCAGAAAAATCTGCCTTGAGCACCAAGGCCAGGATGCAATACGAAGAAGCCTTGCGCGAATTGCAAACCGAAATCGAGAACCAGTCATCCACTCTGGAAAGTCTTAAAGCCCGTGTAACGCAAATCAATGCGCAGTTGCTACCGCCTGCATCGCAGCAGGTGGAGTTGGCAACTGCTGCTTACCGTTCAGGTGCCGGCAGTCTGAGTGCTGTCTTCAATGCAAAAAAAATGTTGTTGGAACGACGGCTGCAAATAGCCGAGCTAGAGAGAGAAGCGGCGCTGACTTGGGCAGCGCTGGAATATCACGTGGTTCCACATGACATGGTGCCTGCAGGAGAAATGAAATGAAATCGAAATTCGCATTGAAAGCGATTGTCTTGGTATTGGCAGGTACAGGCCTCGTGTTTGCGGGGTACTGGTTCGGGGCACAAAGAAGCATGGATGACGCTGCCACATCTGGCGCAGCGACTGAAAAAGTTGACCCGAAGACGGGCCGCAAAGTCCTGTATTGGCATGACCCTATGGTTCCGGGAAACAAGTTCGACCAGCCGGGAAAAAGTCCTTTCATGGATATGCAGTTGGTCCCGGTTTATGCGGATGAAGGTTCAGAAGATGGCGGAATAAAAATCAGCCCCACGCTTCAACAAAATCTCGGTATTCGCTTTGCGACCGTAAGGCGCGAAGGAGTCCGCGATGCATTTGAAATGGTCGGCACAACGCAGTTTGATGAAAGTGCATCGGAAGTCGTACAAAGCCGCGTGACGGGATATATCGACAAACTGTATGCCCGTTCGCCTCAACAACGCATCAAGCGCGGCGAAGCAATTGCTTCTATTTTCATTCCCGACTGGATCGCGCCGCAAGAGGAATATCTGGCGCTCAAACGTAGCGGTAATGCCGAATTAGCGGCCGCTGCCCGGCAAAGAATGCGAGCCATGTCTATCCCTGATGGATTGATAAATCAGGCGGACCGCACTGGGCAATCCCAAAAGCACTTCACACTGACATCGCCTGTTACCGGCGTCATCACCGAGTTATCCGTGCGCGATGGCGCGATGGTAACGCCCGGCATGACCATTGCAAAAGTCGCAGGTCTGAACAAGGTGTGGCTGGTAGCAGAAGTACCCGAGGCACTGAGCAATGCAGTCCGCTCCGGCATGACGGTCGAAGCCACATTCTCCGGTGACATGAATAGAAAATACAGCGGCAAGGTTAGAGAAATCCTGCCGGGTATCAGTACTGCGACACGGACCTTGCAGGCTCGACTGGAGCTGGATAATCGTGATGGCAGCCTCACGCCAGGCATGCTCATGCGCGTCCGCCTTGATGCCGAAAAGCCAGTGTCGCGTCTTCTGGTTCCGAGTGAAGCCGTGATTGCAAGTGGCAAGCAATCAATTGTTCTGGTCGCTGGCGAAAACAACAGCATGCAACCTGTAATTGTGACGACAGGCCGGGATACCGGCAACGACACCGAGATTTTGAGTGGCTTGAGTGAGGGGCAGAAAGTGGTCGCTTCGGGGCAATTCCTTATCGATTCGGAAGCTAGCCTGAAGTCGGTATTGCCCAAGTTTGTTGGCAATAACCAGACAATGCAGCCAACAACGTCTCCTGTTCATCGAGGTATTGGCACCGTAGAGAAAGTAACGCCAAAAGCATTGACCCTTTCGCACAAGCCAATTCCGGAACTTGAGTGGGGTGCAATGACGATGGACTTTAACAAGTCGCGTCCTGAGCTATTCGGCGAGATAAAAGCAGGGCAGGAAGTTGAGTTCTCGTTCAGGGAAAATGACGACGGCTACCTGCTCGAAAGCGTCAAATCGGTCGGAGGCAAGCAATGATTGCGCGAATAATTCGCTGGTCCATTGCCAACCGATTCTGGGTACTGCTTGCTGCGGTCGTCATTGCAGGATGGGGTCTATGGTCCTTGAACAAAACGCCTTTGGATGCATTGCCTGATCTATCTGATACGCAGGTCATCATTCGTGCTCAGTATCCCGGCAAGGCACCGCAGTTAGTGGAGGACCAGGTCACTTATCCACTGACCACGGCATTGCTGGCTGTTCCAGGCGCCAAGACCGTCCGGGGTTATTCCTTCTTTGGCGACTCGTTTGTGTATGTTCTTTTTGAAGATGCCACGGACCAATACTGGGCGCGCTCCAGAGTCCTGGAATACATCAGCCAGGTGCAAAGCCGCTTGCCTCAGGGCGTGCGCGCCGAGCTTGGGCCGGATGGAACGGGAGTAGGCTGGATATTTGAGTATGCACTGGTCGACCGTACCGGGCAAAACGATCTCAGTCAGTTGAGGACGTTGAACGACTGGTTTCTGAAGTTCGAACTCAAGACCGTTCCGGATGTAGCAGAGGTCGCCAGCATCGGTGGCATGGTGAAGCAGTATCAAGTTATCCTCGACCCGGACAAGCTACGCGCATTCGGTATCTCGCATGCAAAGGTGCTCGATGCATTGGCGAAGGCAAACCAGGAATCAGGTGGATCGGTCGTCGAAATGGCCGAGACCGAATATATGGTCCGCTCTCACGGGTATCTGCGTTCACTGGAAGATTTCCGCAATGTTTTACTCAACGCAAATGATGCGGGTACGCCAGTATTACTCAGGGATGTGGCAACAGTCCGTATTGGTCCTGAAATGCGTCGCGGCATTGCCGAGTTGAATGGTGAAGGTGAAGTTGCTGGCGGCGTCGTTGTCATGCGCTCCGGTAAAAACGCGCTGGAGACCATCAAGGCAGTCAAGGCAAAACTCGCTACCTTGCAAAGTTCACTTCCGAAAGGCGTGGAGGTTGTCACGACCTACGACCGTTCCAAACTGATTACGGCAGCAGTGACCAACCTGCGCGACAAGCTGATTGAAGAGTTCGTTGTGGTCGCTTTGGTCTGCGCCATCTTCCTGTTCCATTTACGCAGCGCCTTGGTCGCCATCATCTCGTTACCCTTGGGCGTACTCGCTGCTTTCATTGTGATGCGCTACCAAGGGGTCAATGCCAATCTGATGTCATTAGGCGGTATAGCCATTGCAGTAGGTGCGATGGTCGATGCAGCGATTGTCATGATTGAAAATGCTCACAAACATCTGGAAGCCTATTCGCACGCGCATCCAAATCAGGAAATTAGTGCCCGCGAGCGATGGGACCTGATTGCAGAGTCGGCCATAGAGGTCGGGCCTGCGCTGTTCTTCTCATTGCTTATTGTCACGCTATCTTTCATTCCGGTATTCGCCCTAGAAGCGCAAGAGGGCAAGTTGTTCGCGCCGTTGGCATATACAAAAACCTACACCTTGGCTGCGGCGGCCGGGCTGGCGATTACGCTGATACCGGTATTGATGGGATACATGATTCGCGGACGTATTCCCAGCGAGGCATCGAATCCGATTAATCGCGTACTGATACGCGCGTATAGGCCTTGGTTGAATGCAAGTCTGGCGCATCCGAAATGGACGATTGCGATTGCGTTTATTGCTCTTGCCTTGACGGTGATCCCGCTGTCGCAGCTAGGAGGCGAGTTCCTGCCACCTCTGGACGAAGGTGATTTGCTGTACATGCCTTCTGCATTGCCCGGCTTGTCCGCATCCAAAGCCAGTGAACTGCTGCAACAAACAGACCGCCTCATCAAGACAGTACCGGAGGTCGCGACGGTATTCGGCAAAGCTGGCCGTGCGGAATCGGCCACCGACCCTGCGCCTTTGGAGATGTTTGAAACGACCATTCAATTCAAACCGAAAGACCAATGGCGTGCCGGTATGACATCTGCAAAGCTCATTAAAGAACTGGACCGGATAGTCAAGGTTCCTGGACTATCGAATGTCTGGGTGCCACCTATTCGGAACCGCATCGACATGCTTTCGACCGGCATCAAAACACCCGTCGGTGTAAAAGTATCCGGTGCCGACCTCGGACAAATCGACAAAATTGCCACGCAAATCGAAGCGGTCGTCAAAAAAGTACCGGGGGTGACTTCTGCGCTGGCGGAGCGCGTAAGCGGCGGACGTTATATCGATGTCGATATCGATCGCGCAAAAGCAGCGCGATATGGCTTGGCGGTGACGGATGTGCAGTCGGTCATCTCATCTGCGATCGGTGGCGAAAACGTAGGTGAAGTCGTGGATGGACGCCAGCGCTTTCCTATCAATGTCCGCTACCCACAGGAATATCGGAATTCGGTACAGACACTCCGTGAATTTCCTGTCGTGACAGAGAAGGGTGCACAAGTACGGCTGGGCGATATTACGAACATCAAGGTAACCGATGGGCCGCCGATGATACGCAGCGAGAACGCACGACTTTCTGGCTGGGTCTATGTCGATGTACGTGGAACCGACTTGCACACAGCCGTGAAGGCAATGCAGGCCGCGGTGGCAAAAGAAGTAAAGCTCCCGCCTGGGTATTCGATAGGTTGGTCGGGTCAGTTTGAATACCTGGAGCGCGCCGTCGCCAAGTTGCAAACAGTGATTCCACTGACGTTGGCCGCCATCTTTATTCTTCTGTACCTGGCATTCCGTTCAACATCGGAAGCATTTTTGCTCATGCTGACCGTACCTTTTGCACTTATCGGCGGCTTCTGGTTTGTGTGGCTGCTGGGCCATGCAGTTTCGGTTGCTACTGCGGTCGGGTTTATCGCACTGGCAGGATTGGCAGCTGAATTCGGTGTCGTGATGCTGGTGTATCTACGCAACGCACTGGATCAGCGTCTGCAATCCGGGCTGCCGTTAACCAAGGAGCTCATTGCGGAAGCGATACGAGAAGGAGCAGTGCTACGTGTGCGCCCCAAAGCCATGACAGTGGCAGTTATCCTGGCCGGTCTTGTCCCGATTATGTTCGGCAGCGGCGCAGGCTCCGAAGTAATGCAACGGATTGCCGCACCGATGGTGGGCGGCATGATTACCGCACCCTTGCTGTCGCTGTTTGTGATTCCAGCCGCATGGCGTTTGCTTCAAGAACGCAAATTACGGTTGGCAGTACGAAAAAAATCAATTTAACTACCAAGGAGTATCAAATGGAAAAATCGCTTTTAAATCTGGTGGCCATCTGTGGATTCTCTCTGCTGACTATGAGTGCTTACGCTGACCAAAGCAGCAAAGGTACGGACATGGCAGGGATGAAGATGGATAGCGTGCCGACAAGACCAGCGAAGGCGACAGCTTTATCGGATGGTGAAGTCAAAGCCGTGGATAAAGAAAACAAAAGCATTACTTTGAAACATGGGCGCATTAAGAGTGCAACGGTAGAGATGGGAGCTATGACCATGCCTTTTGCCGTGAAAGACAAAGTGCTTCTTTCCAATGTGAAAGTAGGCGACAAGGTGAAGTTTACGGTCGAGAACATAGAGAGTGTACCAACCGTTACAACACTATCTGTTCAGAAATAACTGAAACATCGGGATCTCGGCCTCGAATTCGTCAAATACGGCTTCCCCTGGATGCACGAGGTATGGACATCACCGAAGCGTACTTAATCACGCACAAACCGTTACCGATGATGAGCGGCGAGGACGGGTCGGACCGATCGAAATGGGCGTGAGTGAAATTGAAATGAAGCGTCTTTTTAAACTGAAGCCGCGGACTGGAATAGAAACATTGTCTGCTAATAAATTACTTCTCAAGTAAAACATTACATATAAACAAATAGTTATTCATATTTAAAATCAATGCTTTATGAAACAAAACCTCATGCAACAGATCAAACATATCGTGCATCGTCCTCTTACGTGAAATCGCCTGCTTCTCCTATTCGAAAACCTGAAGCGGATTGCTAGGATGAGTAATCCAAACACATAAAGATCATCAGGAGACGCCATGAGCAAGAGCACCATCGATCCCGACAACGATTTCGAACCGGACCGCGAATTGGGCGAAGGCCACGACATCAATGCGCTTGGTCCAAGCGATTCATCCGATAGCGGCAGTGACATGGCTGGCACACCCGGACGTGGCGGCGACACGGATTCGACCGGAACCGGCGAACGTGCAGGCGTCGAACGCAGCGACGAGACGACTGCACGCGATATCGACGTCGATCGCATCGAGGAAGATATTGGACCGGATGAAGTTGAAGATTGATTGACGATTAAATCCGTCGGATGCCCAAAGCCCGCCACCTTGGCGGGCTTTTTTATTTGCCTGTGCAGAAGCAGCTACCCTGTGATTACTTGAAAACAAGATCGCCGTCGGCATATAGTCGGCTCATTCACGCTGCTGTCGAATCGTCCGCGAACGGCGTTTCGAAAGAAGCATTACCATGAACGGCACCTTGCCAATAACAGAGGCCCATTAGCGAAAGGCACAGCCATGACCCGCAGAACCCCCATCGAACGCTATCGCAACATCGGTATCAGCGCGCACATTGATGCCGGCAAAACCACGACGACCGAGCGTGTGCTGTTCTATACCGGGGTGAATCACAAAATCGGCGAGGTACATGACGGCGCGGCGACGATGGACTGGATGGAGCAGGAACAGGAGCGCGGCATCACGATCACATCGGCTGCGACGACCGCGTTCTGGAAGGGCATGGCAGGCAATTTTTCCGAACATCGCATCAACATCATCGATACGCCGGGCCACGTTGATTTCACGATCGAGGTCGAACGCTCGATGCGTGTGCTGGATGGCGCCGTCATGGTGTATGACGCGGTCGGCGGCGTACAACCGCAATCCGAAACCGTCTGGCGCCAGGCCAATAAATATGCGGTGCCACGCGTGGCTTTCGTCAACAAGATGGACCGTGTTGGCGCGGATTTCCTGCGTGTCTATCAGCAAATCAAGGATCGTTTGAAAGGCAATCCGGTGCCGATTCAGCTGCCGGTCGGTGCCGAAGATCATTTCCAGGGCGTCATCGATCTGGTCAAGATGAAGACGATTATCTGGGACGACGCCAGCCAGGGCGTGAAGTTCGAGTACGGCGAGATTCCCGCCAATCTGAAGGAACAGGCGCAGGAATGGCACGACAAGATGGTCGAAGCTGCGGCTGAAGCAAACGAGGTCTTGCTGAACAAGTATCTCGGTGGCGAAGCGCTGTCCGAGGAAGAAATCGTGCAGGCCCTGCGCCAGCGCACGGTTGCCGGCGAGATCGTGCCGATGCTGTGCGGCAGCGCGTTCAAGAACAAGGGCGTACAGGCGTTGCTCGACGCCGTCATCCAATACCTGCCATCGCCGGTCGATGTGCCGGCGATCAAGGGCCATGGCGAAAACGACGAGGAAATCGAACGCCATCCGGCCGACGACGAGCCGTTCTCTGCACTCGCGTTCAAGATCATGACCGATCCTTTCGTCGGGCAGCTAACGTTTTTCCGTGTGTACTCGGGCGTCATCAGTTCCGGCGACACTGTTTACAGTCCGCTCAAAGGCCGGAAGGAACGATTGGGCCGCATCCTGCAGATGCACGCCAACGAACGCAAGGAAATCAAGGACGTCTATGCGGGCGACATCGCCGCCGCCGTCGGCTTGAAGGACGTGACGACCGGCGACACGTTGTCCGATCCGGAACACGTGATCATTCTGGAGCGCATGATTTTCCCGGAGCCGGTGATTTCGCAAGCTGTCGAGCCAAAGACCAAAGCCGATCAGGAAAAGATGGGCATGGCCTTGAATCGTCTCGCGCAGGAAGATCCGTCATTCCGCGTACATACCGATGAAGAATCCGGCCAGACCATCATCTCCGGCATGGGCGAATTGCATCTGGAAATTCTGGTCGACCGCATGAGGCGCGAGTTCAACGTCGAAGCCACGGTCGGCAAGCCGCAAGTCGCCTATCGCGAAACAATCGGCAAGGCCGTGACCGATGTCGAAGGCAAGTTCGTCAAGCAATCCGGCGGACGCGGTCAGTACGGTCATGCGGTCCTCACGCTGGAACCTGGCAAAGGCTACGAATTCGTCGATGCGATCAAGGGCGGCGTCATTCCGCGCGAATATATTCCTGCCGTCGACAAAGGCATTCAGGAAACGCTGAAGAGCGGCGTGCTGGCCGGTTATCCGGTGGTGGACGTCAAGGTCACGCTGACGTTCGGTTCGTACCACGACGTCGATTCCAACGAAAATGCCTTCCGCATGGCCGGCTCGATGGCGTTCAAGGAAGGCATGCGTCGCGCCAATCCAGTCTTGCTGGAGCCGATGATGCACGTCGAGGTGGAAACGCCGGAAGACTTCATGGGCAACGTGATGGGCGATCTGTCATCGCGCCGCGGGATGGTGCAAGGTACGGAAGACATCGCCGGCGGTGGTGGCAAGCTGGTGCGTGCGGAAGTGCCACTGGCGGAAATGTTCGGCTACTCGACTTCGCTGCGTTCGCTGACGCAGGGCAGGGCAACGTACACGATGGAGTTCAAGCACTATGCGCCGGTACCGAAGCACATCCTCGATCAGGTCGCGACGAGTCGAACCCAGGCGAAGTAAACATAAGCGCCCCAAAAAAACAGCCGCCGGTTAGCAAACCGGCGGCTGTTTATTTTGTTTATGTGTTTTGCTTCGGCAGTCAGGTCGTCAGGCCGGGCGGCTGATTCTTCACGTGGCGCAAGGTCACCAGCGACAGGATAAACGCCACAATCGCGCAACCGGCAATGCCGATCACCATCGGCTGCGCCGTGCCGTCAGCGAACGGCCCGATCATCGCCATCACCACGGCACCGGTTACAAACTGCAAGGTGCCCATCAACGCAGAAGCGGTACCGGCGATTTCGCCGTGCTCTTCCAGCGCCAGCACGGCAGTCGTCGGCACCACCAAACCAAGAAAACCGTAGCCGATGAACAGCAGCACCAGCATCACATCCAGTCGTTCGATACCGGCAAGATTCACAAAGAGTAGAGCGGTCATCAGCAGAGCAAAACCGGCCACAGCAAACTTCACCATCGATACCAGTCCGAAGCGTTTGCCCAGATAAGCGGTAAATTGCGACACACCGATGAACGACGCTGCGTTGGAGGAAAACGCAAAACTGTATTCACGCGGCGTCAGTCCGTAATGATTGATCAGTACAAAGGACGAGTTGGCCAGATACGCGAAAAAGCTCGCCACGCCGAACGCACCGATAAACACCATGCCCAGAAAATGCAGGTCGCGGCATAAAAATACATACGCCTTCAACGCACTCATCACGCTGCTGCCGACACGCTGATCCGCCGCACGCGTCTCCGCCTGGCCATTACTCAACAGGAACAGCGCCAGCACGGCGGCAATCGTCACCGCCCAGAACACGCTGCGCCAGCCGCTCCATTCGATCAGAAAACTGCCGGCCAGCGGCGCCAGAATCGGCGATACGCTGAACACAAGCATGAGCAGCGACATCAATCGCGCCGCATCGTTACCCGTATGCAGATCGCGCACGATCGCACGCGGAATCACCATACCGGCCGCCGCGCCCAACCCCTGCAGAAAGCGCAGGATGATCAGCGTATGGATATTCGGTGCCAGCGCACAGCCGACGCTGCACACCGCAAACAGCACCAAGCCAAAATACAGCGGCGGCTTGCGGCCGAACATGTCGGATATCGGGCCGTACAGCAGCTGACCGATTCCCAGCGAAATGAAGAAAGCCATCAGGCTCGCCTGCACCGCACTGGTCGGCGCATCAAGGCTCGCACCGATCGACGGCAATGCCGGCAGATACATGTCGATGGCGAACGGACCAATGGCGGACAGCAGGCCGAGGACCAGCGCGTTTTTATAGAAATGGGAATTCATGGATGACGGAGTTGGAAATACCGGTTTTGAAACGAGTCGGCATTGTGCCTGAAGAACGGCGACTCCGTATTTCAGGAGACAGGAAAACGAATCAGGTATTGTCCTGCAAAAATTCCTTGGCTGCCGCGACTGGGTCAATTGACGTGTCGATAGGGTCGTCGCCATAAAAGATATCCAGCGCATCCATCGCGCTTTCCATATCAGCGCCAGCCTTGATCAGTGTTTCTGTCCATTTGGCGCGCCACAGGTATTCGTCCATGCTCCAGGTCTCCGTAAATTAATGATCCATGCCCGAAAATCCGAAGCCGGAGCGGGCGTCCATTGAGAGGACGGGAGAATAGCATAGCGCGACAGCTATTCCAAAGACCGCACCACGACGACAATCCGACTCACCATAATGGCCGTCCTGACCGGGCAAAACCGGTGAGATCACGAACAAAATCATGCGATCCGTACCCAAGCGTTTCGCCATCGATTTCATAGAAAAAGGGATGGCAGGTACGATGGCTGAACGCCTGCATCCATTTCAGGTGCTCTTCGGATGGATTGCCAAGTACTGTACTAAAGAGATGGAATGCCGCTCCCTCGATGAAAAGCGTTATTTCTGCTCACGTGGTATTCCGGTGCCGGAAGTCATTTACTGGCGTTTGCATAGCGATACGATGCTGGCTGCTGTAGAGGTGGCCGTGGCCGTCGCCAGTGAGGGCAATTTGGATGGTATGCAATGGTGGTGCAATAACGCCCTAGGCTGTGTCTGGATAGCTACTGCGCCTGGAGGAAGTCAGGACATTGCCGCGCCGTTTTGATCTAGTCTAATTTCTTCAATTGCTTGCATGCTGTTACATGCTTTTGAGTTTCATGCAGATCGTTTTTTAAAAAATACATTGGTTTTTCAGGTGTTGGCTTTAATGTTTTGAGCCATTGAAGCCGTTCGTTTGCTTGATCGCACCTGTATCCGACCGGATCGGTTTGTCTTTTGGTTGTTTGAGCGTATGCGAACGTTGTCCAGATCATTGCTGTTATTCCCAGAATCGTTATCTTCATGATTGTTATTTTGAACGGTCGGAAATTCAATTATATTGCCCGTTACCAATCCCAATTTCATCTTTTGTTCTCCGAATCCCATTTCTCGAAGTATCATAATGAAGTTCGTATAATTTATACTTCCATCCACTGCAAAATACTTGTTACGCCGTAACTGGAACCCTTGCCCAGACTACGTTTGCGGCGCGTAACAAGGAATCAAAAGACTTGGAAATTTTAGATTTCTTCGCCTTCAATTTTTTCTCTTCTGCTGCTAAAACATTCAGCATTTCTTCGCCGGAAATTCCCGCTTCCGATGCCATTATTTTGGCAGTCAGATAGTCCGGCATTCTTTGCCCATTTACATATCTGTTCAGCGTAACTTGCTGCAATCCCCAGTCCTTTGCCGCCTGATTTACTGAGCGTTCTTTTAACGCTCGTTTAACAATTTCGAGATAACTCATCTTAATTCTCCTGTTGCTTCGTTAGACCGTTTGGTTTTATCTTGTTTATACCGATTGGTTTAAGACCGTTCGGATTACAAGTTAACGATATCACAAGGGGCGCACATGTTGGATTCGTTCGTAAATCGGTTTGCTAAGTACTTGCCGGGTTCAGTTGTCATTTTCCTCGAAGAGCCATTTTACTTTTGGGGTCAATTTAAATATCGAATCACACCCTTGCTTGGGCTTCTTGTCCTCAAGCTCGTCGGTAAAGCCAATGTACTCAAGGTGATCTCGGAGCTTTTCCGTATCGTCGCCGGACACCCCGAACACCCTGTAAAGCTGCTCGTTCTCGTTGCGGATTCCGAATCGAAAATCAAACTTCTCGACTTGGCGCATGGTCGTTTCCTCGCATCTGACCATCTTCATCAGATCACTATCAAAGGTAGCGAGTGGTTTCCCCTTAATTACAGTCGTCTTCAAAGCGCGTCCTCCGTTTCTGTTCTCGATGTCAAGCGGTATCGCTTGTTTCGTAACTATATCTCCAAAATTATTTGTAAAGAATCTTCGTTCCCGCATCCCGTGTGAGCGAGTAACCGTGCATTTGCACACATTTTATTAACCAGTCTAGGGGCTCGGAAAATCCATGAAAACACTCATTCAAATCATCTTCGTAAAAACGCTGGCAGGTGTCGCAAAAAAATCGGGCAATGCCTATGACATGCGCCTTGCTCAAACCATCGCTCATGTGGCCAACAAAGAAACGGGCGTTGTCGAGCCGTTGGTGGGTGAGTTGGTTCTGCCTTCCGACATGAAAGAAACGCCGCTCGGTTTTTACCTCGTTGATTTCCGCCTCTCTGTCTCGCAGCAAAAGCGTATCGAATCCGTTGTCGATTCTCTGGTGCCGTGCGATTCGAAAGGCAATCCGGTTCGTCCGCCTGCAGAAAAACAAGCGGCCTAACCATGCCTATCTCCGATAGCAAATTGCGCCGCGAAGTCTCCGAAAACTTCCACCGCCTCATGCACTACCGCGCTCTGTTCGGTGAACAGTTCGTTGGTCGTCAGGCATGGGTGTGTCTTCAAATGCTTGGCGGTCTTGCTTCGGAGTTCTGACATGGAGCGATTTTTCACAAACCTATGTGCGTTCGTCGTTGGTGTCGCTATTGCGGTGCTGGTGATGGTCCCGGTCTGACATGGCGATCTGCGCGATAGCCATCGAGCAACCGGACGGTTCATACCTGTTAGGTCTTGATCCGACGATAACGAATTCAGCCACATGTCCCTATGTGGTGGAAACCGGAGCAGAGAGTGTTATTGGGTCGCTTGGCTCTCTCTCCGTCCAAGATGCAACGCTCATTAGTTCATGCGTATTTGCGCTATGGGCAACTGCGTGGGGCATCAAACAAGTGATCCGTGTCCTTATGGAGAATGACGATGTTCAAAACTAACCGTAACAAACTCGCTGCTGGTGCTGCTCTGGCTTTGGCCGCAAATGGTGCTTTCGCTGCCGTCGATGAATCGGTGATGACGTCCATCACGGGTGCTGCTACTGACGTTGCAACGATCGGTGCCGCTGTCCTTGTTGTGATGGTCGGTATCAAGGTTTTCAAATGGGCTCGTTCCGCTCTGTAATCGAGCGCGTCGGGCAGGGGAGCTTCGGCTCCCCTTTTTCAATTAAGGGGAGAGCATCATGGGATTGATCGTACTCATCGCAATTTGTGGCGCTGGCTGGATTCTGTTTTCGTCATGAAAATCCTGCGCGCATTCTTACTTTTGCTCTCGCTGATTGACATATCGCAGTCGGCATTCGCTGAGGATTATTTTTGGTTCTGGAATAATGCGCCAGAGATTCGGGGTGCTGACCCTGAATCCGTTGGTGCTGTTGGATATGCTTCTGATCCTTTTCCTTCGCCGTGGTCATTTGATGGCTGTGACTTTTCTGCTGTTAACCAATATCGATGTTACGTAAAGAATCCTCAAACTGGATCGCGTACATTTGTTGGCGCTGTGAATCGAGGTGGTACGGTTTGTCCTGCTGAAACTGTTTTGAATCCTGCGACGGGGATATGTGAGGGCTTGCCTCCGTGTGAGTCAGGCAATAAGCAGCAATTTGCCGTTACGTCTGACCATTTGCCTGCTTCAGTCTGTAAAGACTTGTGTACATGGACTGAAAGCGGTACCACTGCTGTTCAGGTGGAGGGTGTTTGGTATTCATCATATACGTCCACGTCTGCGCGTTGTCAGACAAATACACCTTTGTTGCCTTCGGAGCCTAAGCAATGTCCAAAGGGAACGCATAACATTTCCAATGATTTTAATAATTTGAATTGCACGGCGGATGATCCAACGCCGCCTTCTTGTTGGGCGGGGTCCACGAATATTAGTACTGATCCAAGTATTGCGATTTGCATTGATAACAGTCCGCCGAAACCTGAAGAGCCTTTGCCGCAGGGTCCGCCAACAAAGAAGACTGATATCACTGGTCAAAAAAATCCTGACGGCACGACCACCACGACCACCACGGAAACGACTACGCAGAAAATGTCGGATGGCACGACGACGATTACTAAAAAGATTACGCAGATTACTACCAATCTTGACGGTACGACCACGACGAAAGTAACGGATGCCGGTGCGCAAAGTGGCGGCGGCGGTGGTAATAGCGATGGTCTTTGCAGGGACAATCCGAATCTGACAATTTGCCGTGAATCGAGTGTTGGTAATGGCAATTGTTCGCCTGAAGGAATCGATTCGACTACGTGTGATGGTGATCCGATTACCTGCGCCATGCTCAAGCAACAGAAAAAAGAATATTGCGAAGATCATAAAGCCGATCCTATTCGTACTTTAGGTGAGCAGATATTAGGCGGCAATGATCCGAAAAAAGATACGTTTCCGACGATTGAGAATGCACGTGAAGTGCCTTTCCCGACGACGCTTGATCAAAACGGATTTCTTGGTGGTGGTGCCTGTTTTTCTGATTTTCAATTTAGCGTTTCGAATCGATCGTTCACGATTCCATTTTCCAAGCTGTGCGACTACCTGATTGCACTGCGCGGTCTTGTCATGTTGCTTGCTACGTTGGCTAGCTGGCGTCTTATTTCTAAATCCGTCTTGGGGTAACACATGCCTTTACTTATTCTTCAATGGTTCATTGGTGGTATCGGTGTGGCAATGGGTTCGCTCGTTGGCCGGTTGCTGGTTGCTTTGGGCGTGACCTATACGACGTATACAGGCGTTACGATTTTGTCTGATTGGTTGTATGCCAACATGATTTCGAGTTTCGGAATGATGCCTGCTTATGTTTCGCAGTTTCTTGGCTGGCTCTGGTTTGATAAAGCGTTGTCTATGATTTTCAGTGCATGGGTTGCTGCATGTGCATTGAAAGTTGGTGCCGGTGGCAGCATCACAAGAATGCAGTTCAAATGATTACGCTACTGACCGGATTTCCCGGCAATGGAAAAACGCTTTACCTGCTTGATTGGATTGAGCGATGGGCGAAGCAAGAAAATCGGCCCGTCTATTTTTCAGGAATTGAATTCACGCCTGCAGGTTTGCTGCGTTTCGGCGAATGGATTGAATTCGAGCCGATGAAGTGGAATGAATGTCCGCCGGGTGCGATTGTCGTCATTGACGAATGCCAGCGCATTTTCCGTAACCGCAGCATCAATGCTGTTGCGCCGAAGTTCGTAACCGATCTGGAAACGCATCGGCATCTCGGTATCGATCTGGTATTCATCACGCAGCATCCGATGCTTGTAGATCCTGCATTGCGTCGTTTGACCGGGCAACATCTTCATGCTGTGCGTACCTTTGGTATGGAAGGCAGCGTGATTCACGAATGGCCACAGGTTCGCGAAAACTGCGATAAGCCTGTCGGCAGAAAAGATTCCACCGCGAAGCCCTTCAAGTTCAATAAGTCGCTCTATGGTCTCTACAAGAGTGCCGAGCAGCACACCATGAAGCGAAACATTCCATGGAAAATAAAAATGCTGTTTATTCTTCCGCTGGTGTTGGCAGGTCTTGTCTACCTGATCTATAACTCGATCATGTCGCGCATTCATCCTGAGAGCGAACCGGCCGCATCGAAGCAACAGGCGAGCGGCTTCGTTTCATCATCACGCAAGGGTAATGGATCGGAAAACGACATCGATCCAATTGCCGATGCGCGCAAGTATGTTTTTGAATCGACGCCCCGTATCGTCGGCATGCCGCATACGGCTCCTAAATATGACGGTGTGACTGCACCGATTACGGCGCCGGTCCCTGTGTCTTGTGTGGCCAGTAAAACGAAGTGCAATTGCTACAGTCAGCAGGCGACGATCATGGATGTTTCTGATGACACCTGCCGCACCATCGTTGCGCGTGGCTTCTTTGTCGACTTCAAAGCGAATCCAGATGTTCCGACTGAGCATCGTCGTGATTTCTCGGATGCGTATCTCGTTCGTGCTGACTCTGTGCCGGTCGTTCCTGACCGCACTGCTCAAGTGCCGCCTGTTGCATCTGCTGATGGTTATGGCGTTCTTGGCCGCACTGGTGCCGGTGTGCGTCGTCCGGGTGATGCAGATATTCCTTCGGACCGAAAATGATTACTTTGCGTTCTGGCCGTCCCGGTGCGGGTATGTCGCTTTTTGTAAGCCAAACATTGCTGACGTTGAGCCTCCAGCAGCATGGCGATTTGAGTCTGACCGAATGGTCAGATGCCGCCGACGGACGGCACCATGCCCTCTCTATGGCCCGCCTCCAGCGGGTCACGCGTATTAGATCGAATATTCAAAAGAGTGGGGCGCGGTTCCGCTGCCGAGCGGATGCGCAGCACGCCGGCAGCGGCGCGAAGCGCCGCTAAACTTGTATTAGGGATACTTAAGAACACGCACGGAATTTCGGGCGTGCCAAGGATAGAAAAGAGAAGTTGGTTTTTACTGCATTAAAAAGAAAAGCCCCGTACAGATTGCAGTCTGTACGGGGCCGTCCAGATAACCGTCGAACCGGAAACCTGAATGAATCCAGAATATCAGAATGACAGTGACCTGTCACACGTGACGTTTGAACCTGTTGTAAACGCCTCTGACGCGCCGGAAGCCTTCTGGAACAGAGAAGGGTGCCGCAATACATGGGATGATGATTTCACGGCTCGTAAAATCGTCTTCCCTGACGGTCAAATGGAAATTAGCGTATCCAAGGGCAAGCATTTCAACGGCCCCGCCTTCAACGTCGCCAATCGCGCCGTACGTGGCGAATCAAAGAACCGCGAAGCAAACGATATCGATGCCGGTAAAGCTGCAAAGAAGAGGGTGCGCATAGCCTGTAAATCGATCAGTGCCGACAGACTGGTGACGCTGACCTACCGGGAAAACCTGACTGATCGTGTGCAGGCATTAAAGCACTGGAAGGAATTTGTCCGCCGCCTCCGCAAAGCACAGAAAAACTTTTACTACGTCGCCGTCATGGAATTGCAAAAACGGGGCGCAATTCACTTCCACGTTGCCGTGCGTGGCCGTCAAAATTACTATCTGCTCCGGTCGATCTGGCAATCAGTCTTAGGCACTGACGGACAGGGCCGAAAAATGGGCCAAGTCAACGTGCGTGATCCGCATCGATTCGGATTCGGCAAGGATGGCGTTCACAAGCTGGCCTCATACATTGCCAAATACTGCACCAAAGAGATGGAATGCCGTTCCCTCGATGAAAAGCGTTATTTCTGCTCACGTGGTATTCCGGTGCCGGAAGTCATTTACTGGCGATTGCATAGCGATACGATGCTGGCTGCTGTAGAGGTGGCCGTGGCCGTCGCCAGTGAGGGCAATTTGGATGGCATGCAATGGTGGTGCAATAACGCTTTAGGCTGCGTCTGGATAGCTACTGCGCCTGGGCGCAGTCAGGACATTGCCGGTGTACCGTTTTGATAGAATCCCCTGAATAAGAATATTCAGGGGGTGTGGGATGAGGGTTATAGCGTTTGCGTTGCTGTTTGTGGCGGTTTCTGCATCCGCTCAAGTCAAGGTATGTATCGGTGCCGATGGTAAAAAGGTCTATACCGATTATCAGTGCGAAAAGATTGGTCTGAAGTCGGCCAATGTTATTCAGGATATCAACATCACGCCTAAGCAATGCCCGGCTATTCTCGATTCAATCGACAATTCAAAACGGGCGCTTGCACGGCATGATGCAGAAGTTATCAATCATGTGACTCCCGGTGCCTCTATATTGCGTAACGCGCTGGTTCAGGGATTGGAAGCGAATCAGTCTCGATATTATCGAGAATGTGTGCGATAGGTTTGAATTCCAGTACGTCAGCTTTAACGATGCCAAAGCGTTGTCTATAGCCCTCGATTCCCATTTGCTTGAATTTTATTTCTGCTTCTAAGTGTCTCAATCGCATGAGTTCAGGAACCCAAAAGGGAATTTTGTATTTTCCCTGCAACCAATTCTTGACTGTTTTTTCCGAACGTTTCAATTCTTTAGCCAGTTCTTTTTCTGACAATCCTTGCGAATAATATTGCAATTCAGTTGGGTTGCCGTAGCGTGTATTTGGGTATCGCATTTTCTTGTCCTGACAAAAGAAAAGGGCCAATAAAACTAATTGGCCCTTTGTGTTTTCGCATCCCATATTCATGGGGCTTTAACAATCGTTTGCAGTGTCAGGAAGTTCGTATAATTTATATTATGTCAAATCGCATTCGTAGGTTGAGACGCGCATGCAAGGCATGGCTCGCCGCCATCTAGGTACTAACCACAAATCAAACGTCACCTTCTCGTCATGTGCGCTGGTTACATTGAATTCCCCAGCCCCTGACCGAAAGGAACGTATGTCCTTCCATATCTTCAGAACCAAACCTGTTTCAGCCATTGCGATCATGCTTTCTCTCGCTGCATGCGGCGGTAGTGGCAGCAGCAATGACGGTGCAGCCGCGCCAACGGCATTCGGTACGCTTGATGGCGAGGCTCCGCTCATCATTGGCCACCGTGGATTGCCCGGCCTGTTTCCGGAAGAAACGCTGCCGGCCTATGTCGGCGCTGCAGATGCAGGTGCCGACTCGCTTGAAATGGATCTGCATTTATCCAAGGACTGCAAACTCGTCGTTCGTCACAACCCGTGGCTCAGCGATAACACGAATATCGCGACAGTCGCGGCAACCAATCCCGCCGTCGCTGCACGCAAGCGCACGGTGCCTGGTGTACTGGTCAACGTTGGCTACTCGGTCGCCGATTTCGGCAGTCCTGCGCAGTATCTGACCGACCTGACTGATCCGGGCGATCCTGCTTCGGTATTGCAATCGCTCGTCGTCGATGGCGAAGAGCATGTCAATGACTGGTCCATCAGCGATTTCACCGCCGACGAGCTGAAGCAATGGATCGCCGGCACCGCTTATGACGCCGCAAGCGAGCGCCCCGCCGCTACCGCACAAGACGGCCAGTATCCGATCATCACGGCACAGGAAGCCTTCGACTATGCCAAGGCCAGAAGCGCGGTGCTCGGACGTACGCTGACTGTTTACCCGGAAGCGAAGAATCCGTACTGGAACAATGCGCAGGCGACCGCCAATGGATGCGGTACCGGTCATCCGTTTGAAGACGCGATCATCAAGCTCGTCAACGATAACAACCTCAACAGCAAAACCGCACCGATCTTCGTCCAGAGTTTCGATCCGGCCAGTCTGAAGTACATGCGTGCCAACGGCATGAATGCCAAACTGATTCAGCTGGTTGACGGCAATGACACCAATTACAAAACGGGCGAAATGATCTACAAGACCAACGATTCGTGGAACTTCGTTAGCGGTCGTCCTTATAGCTGGACATTGGCCGGCGACGGTCGTTACTTCGGTGCGATGCTGACGCCTGCGGGTCTGGCGGAAATCAAGACCTATGCAGATGGCATCGGCCCGTGGAAACCGGAGTTGATGTTGCACATCATCTCGCCATTCAAGGCGACTAATCCGGACGGTTCGCCCTATGTCGGCTCGCTTGCAGACGTCAATGTCATCAAACCGACCAGCGTCATTGCGGACGCACATAAAGCCGGATTGTTTGTACACAGTTTCACGTTCCGCAATGAGAAGAAGTATCTGGCCGGCATCTACAAAGGCGATCCGATTGCGGAATATCTGGCTTACTTCCGCGCAGGCATCGACGGTGTGTTCACCGATTTTGCCAATACCGGCGTTGCTGCACGTGCGGTTTATTTGAAGGAAGCGGGTCGATAAGGTCAGGTGAAGGAGAAAGCTTCTGCCTGTTCGATCACCAGAAAAAATAGGCCTCAAACGAGGCCTATTTTCATTCCGGAGTTATAGTACCGGGCACAGACTCTCTATTCACCTGCCCGCATGCACTCACCTTTTGATCCATCGTTTTTTGATTTGCTCTCAACAAGTTACGCGTGCTTCTTCAATGAATCTCTCGTTCCCGATTTCATCGCCGGCTCGCCTGCGGCATGCCGTTGGCTCTATGAAGAAGCGCCCTTCGCCATCCTCGCCCACAACACGGATGCGGATCCGATGTTTGTGTACGGGAATCTGGCGGCGCAGGCGCGCTTTGGCTATTCATGGGAAGAAATAACGCGCCTGCATTCACGTCTTTCAGCCGAATTGCCTGACCGCGAAGAACGCCAGCAGCTTCTCGATCGGGTAAGGCGCGATGGCTTTGCCAGGGATTATCGCGGGGTCAGGATTTCCAAATCGGGAGCACGGTTCCTGATTGAGGATGCGGTGCTCTGGCAATTGATCGATGCACAAGGCGTGGTGCAAGGCCAGGCCGTCAAGATTCTGAAGACGAGCGACCATCCGTAATCATGTATGTCTTCACAGACGTTTGTCGATGCGAATACCGGCAGACAATATAATCATGCGCAGATACGATCGATCGGGACAAAGCATGAAAACAATTCCAGCCATGTTGATCGCAGTCCTTGTTCTGTGCGCGCAGACGGCAAAGGCTGGCGATCAGATCAGAAAATGCGTCTCCAAGGGAAAAACGACTTTCACCAATGTCGATTGCGCGGATATCGACAAGACGATGGTGCCGCCTACGGAAGCCGTCATTCCAACCGAAATCAAGCGCGTTGGAAAAAACGGAGAAGTCCTGGATTCCAGACAGCCTGAAAAACAGAAAAGCGCTGTCACGAAATAACCGCCCTTTACGAAGCTCGTCAGGCTGGCGTTCAACACAGATCCGGGACGCCACGATGCCATCTCGTTGCTGAATGGATGGTTTATCTGAATCGAATTTCGTCTGAGCGTCTTGACGTCCGCTGAAGTCCAACGACGGTCAGGTTTCAGCCAGGCAGACCTGATTCCGGCCCTGCGCCTTGGCTTTGTATAATGCTTCGTCGGCAAGCTTGAGCAAATCGACAGCAGTTCCCAGGTAAAGGGTTGGCTTGACGGATGCCACGCCCAAGCTGATGGTGACCATTCCGCCGGAACTCGCCGAATGCGGTATGTTGAGATCTTGCACTGCAGCACGCAGGCGTTCCGCAATCGACCTTGCGCCTTCTGTATCCGTTTCAGGCAAAAGGACAATCATTTCCTCGCCGCCGTATCGCGCGGTCAAATCCGCCGGACGCACCGAAACGCTCTTGATGGCACGGGAGATCCTGATCAGGCAGTCATCGCCGGCCGGGTGACCGTACAGGTCGTTGAACTGCTTGAAACGATCCACATCGATCATCACCAATGCCAGCGCACTGCGGTTCCTCATCGCGCGGTTGAATTCGGTTGCGAACGCTTCATCGAACGTACGGCGATTCGCCAATCCTGTGAGGCTGTCTTCTGCCGCCAGCGTTTCGAGCTCTCTCTTCGCCACTCTCAATTGCTCTTCCGTGCTTTCCCGCAGATTGATCTGGTAGACGAGATAGATGCCGGAAGCGCCGATCAGGATAACCAGCAACAGGCACGCCGTTACAAGCCGGTATGTCTCGCTGCGCCAGTTCGCAAAAATATCTTCTTTTGATAACGCAACGGCGACAAGTAACGGATAGTTTTCGAGGCGGCGATAACTGTAAAGGCGCTCGGTGCGATCGAGCAGCGACGTCAGCATTGCGGTACCGACCGCCCCTTTTGTCCGATACTCATTGAACACAGGGCCTTGCGCTATGCTGGATCCGATGGCTGACTCGATGAACGGGCGACGCACGAGCAGGGTTCCCTCATCGCTTGCCAGAAAAATAGCGCCGGAATTACCGATTTCAAATTCTTCATAGAAAAACCTGAAAAAATCCAGGGAGATGGTGGCCAGGACGAGGCCGGCAAAGGTGCCATCCGGATGCTGCAACCTGCGAGAGACCGTGATGATCCAGGCGCCGGTTGTCTTGCTTTGAACTGCAGGACCAATGAACGGGCCCCGATCCGAAAAATCCCGATGATAAGCAAAGTAGATACGATCCGCGTAGTTCACACCGGCAGTCAGTTTGGGCTGGGAGTTTACAATGGGACGGCCTTTTTCATCGATGATGAACAGACTGTACACAATCTCCTGTTCGGCAACTCTTCTCATCAGGAATGAATGCAGAGAAGATTGCGACAGATTCCTTAGCCCCCTTCCCTCGATGTTTTCAACCAGCCCGGCCAGAATGTTATCGGTGCTGAGAATCGTTGCTTCGGCGTGCTGCGCCAGCGCTCTCGCCATGTTGGACGTGTTGTTCGCGGTATTTTCGAACTTGTTGGCATGGGCCTGCCAACTATCCCATGCCGCAAGACTAATCAGTGAAATGGCCGCCAGCAAGGTGAACGCAATCGCTCGCGACATCAGCGAGCGCCGTTTCCTGTCTATCTGTATCTGTGATGAACGATCATTCAAATTAAATGGCCCTGTAAGGAAGTCGGTGTGGTCGCATTTTTATCCCATGCGGCATTTGGCAACGCCCCAGATTACATCAAAGCAAGGGCTAATCAGACAGGATCGCTGTCGGGACGTGATGCAGGCCCGCTTTTGTGGTTTATCGGGGATAATTGCGGCTTCGCTCCGCAATTATCCTGACCACAATGAAGTACCCCGCCGTGCTTCCCTTTTCTGACGTTTTACCGCAGCTCGAACAGTTCGATACCATCATCGACGTGCGCAGCCCGGGCGAATTCGCGGAAGACCACATACCGGGCGCAATCAATTGCCCGGTGCTGGATGACGCCCAGCGCGTCCAGGTCGGCACCTTGTACAAGACCGTCAGCGCATTCGAGGCAAAGAAACTGGGGGCGGCGCTGGTGGCGAAGAACATCGCGCAGCATCTCGAAAGCCGCTTCATCGACTGCCCGCATGGCTGGAAACCGCTGGTTTACTGCTGGCGCGGCGGCAACCGCAGCGGTGCGATGGCGCATATCCTTGCGCGAATCGGCTGGCCGGTGGCGCAACTTGACGGTGGCTACAAATCATTTCGCACGCATGTGAACGACGAGCTGGCAGTACTGCCGCAGACGTTGCGCTATCACGTCCTGTGCGGGCCGACCGGCAGCGGCAAAAGCCGCATGCTGCAGACACTGGCCGCGCAAGGCGCGCAGGTGCTCGATCTGGAAGAACTCGCGGCGCATCGCGGTTCGGTGCTGGGCGATCTGCCGGCTGCGCCACAACCTTCGCAGAAAATGTTCGAAAGCAGCCTGTGGCAATTGCTGCGGCGCTTCAATCCCGATCAGCCGGTTTTCGTCGAGGCGGAAAGCAAGAAGGTCGGCAAGTTGCGCGTGCCGGAAGCATTGATGGCCAAAATGCGCATATCGCCTTGCACAACCGTCGATCTGTCCATTGCGCACAGGGTGCAGTTGCTGATGGATGAATACGCGCATTTCGTCACCGATCCGGCAAGCCTGAACACGCAGCTCGATTTCCTGACGCAATTGCACGGACGGGAAAAGATCGCGCACTGGCACCAGCTCGCCCTCTCCGGCAGCATGCATGAACTGGTGGAGGATCTGCTGCGCAAACATTACGATCCCGCCTATCTGCAGTCGATCCGGCGCAATTTTCAGCATTTCGAACAGGCCGACATACTGACGTTGCCGGATATTTCCGGCGAGACCTTCCAGCGAGCGGCATCGCGATTGCGAGAAGCGGCTGCAAGCCAATTCATCAACATTACCGCCTGAGACATCCTGCTTTATCAGGCACGTTCATCGAGAAATACACATGACGGATACACCACACATCAGATTGACCGAGTTTTCGCACGGCGGCGGCTGCGGCTGCAAGATTGCGCCCGGCGTGCTGGCGCAGATTCTGAAAAGCAGCGGCGGCTTCCCGTTGCCGAAGGAACTACTGGTCGGCATCGAAACCTCCGACGATGCGGCGGTCTACAAGCTGAATGACGAACAGGCGCTGATTGCGACGACGGATTTTTTCATGCCGATCGTCGACGATCCTTTCGACTTCGGCCGCATCGCGGCGACCAACGCAATTTCCGACGTATATGCGATGGGCGGCACACCGATCATGGCGCTGGCGCTGGTCGGCATGCCGGTCGGCAAACTGCCGCTGGACGTGATCGGCCAGATTCTGCGGGGCGGCGAATCGGTATGCGCGCAGGCCGGCATTCCGATTGCGGGCGGCCACACGATCGATTCGGTGGAGCCGATTTACGGACTGGTTGCATTGGGGCTGGTGCATCCATCCAGAATCAAGCGCAACGCCGATGCGCGCGCCGGCGACAAGCTGATTCTGGGCAAGCCGCTGGGCGTCGGCGTGCTGTCCGCAGCGTTGAAGAAAAACCTGCTCGATGCCGCCGGTTACGCATCCATGATCGACAACACGACCCGGCTCAACACGCCGGGCAAAAAACTGGCGCTGCTGGATGGCGTGCATGCGCTGACCGATGTGACCGGTTTCGGCCTGCTTGGCCATCTGCTGGAAATCGCCCGCGGTGCCGGCTTGTCCGCCCGTCTCGACATGGCGGCGATTCCGTTTCTGCCTCAAGTGCAGCAACTCGCCGCGCAGGGTTGCATTACCGGCGCATCCGGGCGCAACTGGGACGGCTACGGCCAGCAGGTGACGCTGGCCGCCTCGATCGATGCGATACAAAAAGCATTGCTGACCGATCCGCAAACATCGGGCGGCCTGCTGGTATCGTGCGCGCCGGATGCGGTCGAGCAGGTGCTGGCGATATTCCGCGAAGAAGGTTTCGCGCATGCGGCCGTCATCGGCGACATGCAGGCCGGTACGTCCGGCGTTGCCGTCGCATAGTTGTTCATACAGCGCATACAGCGCGGTTATTCACACAGTCTTCATGCCGTACAGGTAATATGCTGCCTGCCTGAACAGGCGGCTTGGAATGTTCTTCGGGTATCCATCAATCTTTCATACAAGCGAGCGTTACGTGATTCGTTCATTCATTTCCAGATTCCCTGCCCTGATGGCAGCCGTGCTGACCGTACTGAGCATGGGCACAACCACGCTGGCGCATGCGCAGCAGGTTTTGCGCGTATCGGCCATTCCGGACGAAGCGCCGACCGAACTGCAGCGCAAGTTCAAGCCGCTGGGTGAATATCTGGGCAAGAAACTGGGCATGAAGGTGGAATTCACACCGGTGACCGATTACGCCGCATCGGTGGAAGGCCTGATCAACAACAAGCTGGACATGGTCTGGTTCGGCGGCTTCACATTCGTGCAGGCGAATGTGCGCAGCGGCGGCAAGGTGATTCCGCTGGTGCAGCGCGAAGAAGACGAGAAATTCCAGTCCGTCTTCATCACCACTGAAAAATCCATCAATTCGCTGGCGGACCTGAAAGGTAAAACCTTCACATTCGGCTCCGAATCGTCGACATCCGGCCACCTGATGCCGCGCTCGTATCTGCTGGCGGCAAAGATCAATCCCGATACCGACATGAAGCGTGTCGCGTTTTCCGGTGCGCATGATGCCACCGTGGCAGCCGTTGGCGGCGGCAAGGTCGATGCAGGCGCACTGAATATCTCCGTCTGGGAAAAACTGGTTGCGGCCGGCAAGGTCGATCCGAAAGTCGTGCGCGTGTTCTACACGACGCCCGGCTATTACGATTACAACTGGAGCGTGCGTTCCGACATGAACCCGGTCGTGCGCAAGAAGCTGGCCGATGCCTTCCTCGCGCTGAACAAGGACAATCCACAAGACAAGGAAATCCTGGACCTGCAGCGCGCAACGCGTTTCATCCCGACCAAGCCTGAAAACTACGCAGCCATCGAAGCAGCGGCACGCAATGCCGGCCTGCTGAAATAATCGCGTTCGCCGCTCTTCCCTGCTGTAATCCTGCGGGGAAGAGCACGATCGCAAAGCATATCGATACATCCGGATGACTTTTCTTCTTCAACACATTCATGCGCGGCACAACGGCGCTGCGGCATCGTCCTTTGCCTTGCACGATCTGTCGCTGTCGATCGCGCAAGGCGAACAGGTCGCGCTGATCGGCCCTTCCGGCGCGGGCAAGACCAGCCTGCTGCATACACTGGCCTGCGCGCTGAAACCGGAATCCGGCAGCCTCGACGTCTTCGGCAACGATCCATGGCAGCTTGCCAGCGGCGAACGGCATGCGTTGCGCGCACGGCTTTTCCTCGCGCCGCAAACACCGCCGCTGCCGCCGCGTCAACGCGTGGTCAATGCCGTGCTGGCTGGACGGCTGCCGCAGTGGAGCGTGTGGCAAGCCATGCGTTCGCTGATCAAGCCGCTCGATCCGGGTGCTGCATTCGACGCATTGGCGCGTTTCAATTTGCAGGAAAAGCTGTACGCACGCGTTGATCGCCTGTCCGGCGGCGAGCGCCAGCGTTGCGGCATGGCGCGTGCGCTGGTATCCGATGCACAGGCTTTCCTCGTGGATGAGCCGTTATCCGCACTCGATCCCACGCTCGCCGTGCAAACGCTGACCGTGTTGCAACAGGAAGCGAGCGAGCGCAAGGCGACGCTGGTGTGCAGCCTGCATCAGGTCGAACTGGCGCGCGCCTGTTTTCCGCGCATCATCGGCCTGCGCGACGGTCGCGTGGTGTTCGATGCAGCAAGCAGGGATATCGACGATGCGATGATCGACGCGCTGTATCGCAACAGCATTCAGGCAACCGGCCCGCAGGTCGAACCGCCGGTCATGCCGGAAATCGACAACGCCATGCCGCGCTGCTGATTGCCTGCACGGATTTCGCCCATGCTGCTTTCTTCCAACCTGCATCCCGATCACCGCGACCATCGCGATCCCGCCTGGCGCGGTCGCGTCATTGGTTTGTTCGTCGCGTTGCTGGTGTTGTGGCCGATGCTGGTGCAGGCGGAATTCAAGCCGTGGATTCTGTGGGATGCACAAAGTTTGAAGGCGACCGGCCAATTCCTGTCCAGCTTTTTCCCGCCTGAACATTCAGTGGAATTCCTGAAAATGGTGGCGCAGGCCAGTTGGGAAACCGTCGCCATGGCAACGGCCGGCATGACGCTGGCGATGCTGGGTGCGATTCCATTGACGCTGCTGGTGACCGAGCAGCTATCGATTTCGCGCGTGGGAACCGGGCGTATTTCCTTTGTCGCTTCCGCCATGCGCAGGCTGGTTCGCTGGCTGCTGGTGTTGCTGCGCAGCGTGCCGGAACTGGTCTGGGCGTTGCTGCTGGTGCGTATCGTCGGTCTTGGCCCGACGGCCGGCGTGATTGCGATTGCGCTGACTTACTGCGGCATGCTGGGCAAGGTCTATGCGGAAATTCTCGAATCGTCGGATGCATCGGCCTGCAATACATTGCTGCAGAATGGCAGCGGCCGACTGGGCGCATTGTTTTACGGCGCATTGCCGGACTCCGCATCCGAACTGGTTTCCTACACCGTATATCGCTGGGAATGCGCGATCCGCGGTTCGATCGTGATGGGATTTGTCGGCGCCGGCGGCCTCGGTCAGCGCATGGATGAATCGATGAAAATGCTGGCGGGTGGCGAATTGTCGACCATGCTGATGGTGTTCATCCTGCTGGTTGCCGCGGCCGACGGCGTTTCCGCAATGTTGCGCAGGCGGCTCGAATGAACTCTGTCTGCGCCTCCAGCCGAAAATTGCCGGCGCCACCGGCGATGCGCTGGTCAACCGTTGCGCTGCTCGGCGGACTGATTCTGCTGGTATTGCTCAGCTTTATTTCGCTGCAACTGAAATGGCGGGAATTCTTCAGTCCCGACGCGATACACACCAGCATCGAATTCCTGCGCGGTTTTGCGCCGCCTGACATGGCATCGGCCTTCCTGCACAAGGTTGCGTTTGCCACGTTCGAAACATTTTCGATGTCGGCCATCGGCACACTGATTGCGGCATTCATCGGTATCCTGCTGGGCTTGCCGGCAAGCGGACGTTTCGGCATGACTGCGCGGCTGGCCACGCGTGCGGTGTTGAATGTGCTGCGCTCCATTCCCGAACTGGTGTGGGCATCCATCCTGCTGATTGCAGCCGGACTCGGTCCGTTCGCCGGTACGCTGGCGCTGGCCCTGCATACGATGGGCGTGCTGGGCCGCCTGTTCGCCGATGCGTTTGAAAACTGTCCGCCGCTGCCGGAAGAAACCTTGCGCGGCAACGGCGTGCATCCGGTCGCTGCCTTCGTCTATTCCACGCTGCCGCAAAGCGGCCCGCAGTTGATGTTGTACACGTTATATCGCTGGGAAAACAATATCCGCGCCGCCGCCATCCTCGGCGTGGTCGGCGCCGGCGGACTTGGCCAGATGCTGAAATATCACCTGTCGCTTTTCCAGATGCAGCAAGCCGCGACCGTGATCGTTGCGATGCTGTTGATGGTTGCCGCAGTCGATGCCTTGAGTTTTCTGCTGCGGCGGATGATGACCCGCTAGGATCGTGCTACCACGGGAAAGGATCGCGATAGCGCGACCATGCATCGGGTCCTTCCTTCATTTCCTGATCGGATAACAGACAGTTGTCCAGCGATTGGCGCAATGCCGGTTCATTCATGCCGATGCCGATCAGCACCAGTTCCTGCCGTGCATCGCCCACCTCGTCCGTCCAGTCCGCGCGAATGCGCCCCACGCTTTCCGCATCTTCCGGCCATTTCTCCTGCGGTACCGCAGCCCACCACAAACCGGCAATGCCGTGCCTGCAAATGCTGCCTGCCTGCGACCACGATACGGCGAACGTCGGTCGGCTGGCGAGCCAGAAGAATCCTTTCGAGCGAATCACGCCCTGCCATTCCTGCTGTACCAGATCGAAAAAGCGTTCAGGATGAAAAGGCCTGCGCTGGCGATAGACGAAGCTGCCGATGCCGTATTCCTCGCTCTCCGGCACATGCTCGCCGCGCAGTTCGCTCAACCAGCCGGGTGCCTGCGATGCCTGCTCGAAATCGAACAAGCCGGTATCCAGCACCTTGTCGAGCGCGACCTTGCCGAACGTGGAAATCTCGATGCGCGCACGCGGATTGAGGCGGCGCAAAATGCCGGTCAGTCGTTCGCGATCCTCCGCGCCGATCAAGTCCATCTTGTTCAATACGATCACATCACAGAATTCGATCTGCTCGATCAGCAGATCGACGACCGTGCGTTCGTCTTCCTTGCCCATCGATTCGCCGCGCTGTTGCAGGCTGTCGCGCGAGCTGTAATCCTTCAGAAAATTGAAGCCGTCGACCACCGTCACCATCGTATCCAGCCGCGCGACATCGGACAGGCTTTGTCCTTTCTCGTCCGTGAAGGTAAACGTTTCCGCCACCGGCAGCGGCTCCGAGATACCCGTCGATTCGATGACCAGCTGATCGAAGCGCCCTTCCTTCGCCAGCTTGCCGACCTCCAGCAACAGGTCCTCGCGCAAGGTGCAGCAGATGCAGCCGTTGCTCATCTCGACGAGCTTCTCATCGGTGCGTGACAGCTCGGCGCCGCCATCGCGCACCAGTGCTGCATCGATGTTGACTTCCGACATATCGTTGACGATGACGGCGACGCGCCGCCCTTCACGATTGTTCAGGATGTGGTTGAGCAGCGTGGTCTTTCCGGCGCCAAGAAATCCGGACAGCACCGTAACGGGAAGGCGATTCATGAAGCATCCTTGCTTGGCAGGTTGAAGATGGCGAGGTCGAATCAACGAAGAAATCAATGCAGTCGACCATTTATGCAATTGAGTTGCATTATACATAAATGCAACAATGTTGCAAAAGAAGGAAAATAAAACGGCGGTTGGCATGGCATTGCTTGATTGCCGCACCAACCGCCGCTTCCATCTCACGTTCTATTTGCCGATGATCGCCACCGCGATCAGTCCCCTTTGTCGATCAGGTTTTGATATTTCGATATGCCCATCTGTACAACAACGGCAGCACCAGTAACGTCAATGCAGTGGAAGACAGAATGCCACCGATCACCACGGTCGCCAGCGGACGCTGTACTTCCGCACCGGTGCCGGTCGCCAGCGCCATCGGGATGAAGCCTAGCGAGGCGACCAGCGCCGTCATCAGCACCGGCCGCAAGCGCGTCAATGCACCCTCGCGTATCGCGTCGTCCAGCAGGCGTCCTTCTTCGCGCAGCGTGCGGATGAAGGAGATCATCACCAATCCGTTCAGCACGGCGACGCCGGACAGCGCGATGAAGCCGACTGCTGCCGAAATCGACATCGGGATATCGCGCAGCCACAGCGCGATAATGCCGCCGGTCAGCGCGAACGGAATCCCGCTGAACACCAGCAAGCCATCCTTGAGATTGCCGAACATGGCAAACAGCAATGTGAAGACGAGGAGCAAGGCGACCGGAATCACGATCTGCAGGCGTTGCGTTGCGGATTGCAGTTGTTCGAACTGGCCGCCCCATGTGGTCCAGTAACCTGCCGGAATTTTTACCTGCTGCACAATCTTCGCTTCGGCCTCGGAGACGAACGATCCGATGTCGCGCCCGCGCACATTGGCGCTGACGACGATGCGTCGCTTGCCGTCTTCGCGGCTGATCTGGTTCGGCCCCGGCGCGAGATCCAGCGTGGCGACCTCGCCGAGCGGGATGTAGCCGGTCCTGCCCTCGCCCGCTGCGACTTGCGACGATAGTGTCCGCGGCAGCGTTGCTGGCAGCGCAATCGGCAACCGCCTGATCGCATCGAGATCGTTGCGCACGCTGTCCGGCAGCCGAACGACGATGTCGAAACGGCGGTCGCCGTCGAACAGCGTGCCGGCCTCGCGTCCGCCGATTGCAGTGGCAACCGTATCCTGCACATCGGCGATGTTCAGCCCGTAACGCGCCGTTTTCTCGCGATCGATGTTGACGGTCAGCATCGGCAGGCCCGTGGTTTGCTCGACCTTCACTTCGGTTGCCCCGGGTATCCTGCCGAGGACGACAGCCATTTTTTCTGCCGTTTTGTTCAGCACGTCCATGTCGTCGCCGAACAGCTTGATCGCCACATCGCTGCGCACGCCGGAGATCAACTCGTTGAAGCGCAACTGGATCGGTTGCGAGAATTCGTAGTTGCTGCCGGGCAGTGCCGCCACGGTTTGCTGTACGGCGGCCAGCAGTTCGTCGCGCGTCTTCTTCGGCTCCGGCCATGCATCGCGCGGCTTCAGCATGATGTAGCCGTCGGAAATATTCGGCGGCATCGGGTCGGAGGCGATCTCCGCAGTGCCCGTACGCGCGAAGATGCGTTCGATCTCCGGATGCTTCTGCTTCAGCACGCTCTCCAGCTGCTGCTGCATCGCGACCGATTGCGACAGGCTGGTGCCGGGGATGCGCAGCGCCTGGATGGCGAAGTCGCCTTCGTTCAGGCTCGGCACGAACTCGCTGCCCATGCGCGTCGCCAGCAGGCCGGACAGCACGACGAGAACGGCGGCAAACGTCAATACCACCGGCTTGTTGTCCATCGCGCGTTGCAACGCAGGCGCATACCAGCCGCGCGCTTTCTCCATCAATGCGTTTTCCTTTTCGGCCACCTTGTCGCCGATGAAGAGCGCGACGGCGGCAGGAACGAAGGTGATCGACAGGATCATCGCACCGAGCAAGGCGATCACGACGGTGAACGCCATCGGATGGAACATGCGCCCTTCGACGCCGGTCAGGGCAAAGATCGGCAGGTAGACGACCATGATGATCAATTGTCCGTAAAGCAGCGGACGCCGCGCCTCCTGCGCCGCCGCGAATACTTCATGGAAGCGTTCGCTGCGCGTCAGCGAGCGGCCGTATTTCATCTTCACCCCGGCCTGTGCATGGGCAAGCCGCCGCACGCAGTTTTCGACGATGACGACTGCGCCGTCGACGATGATGCCGAAATCCAGCGCGCCCAGGCTCATCAGGTTGGCGCTGACGTGATAGGTCGACCATGCCGCTGAAGGTGAACAGCATCGACAGCGGAATCACCATCGCCGTGATGAGTGCGGCGCGGATGTTGCCGAGGAACAGGAACAGCACGACGATCACCAGCACCGCGCCTTCGAGCAGGTTCTTCTTCACGGTGGCGATGGCCTTGTCGACCAGCACCGTGCGATCGTAGACGGTGATCGCCTGCACGCCTTGCGGCAGGCTGCGATTGATCTCGACCATTTTTTTATCGACCGCCTGCGATACCGCGCGGCTGTTTTCGCCGATCAGCATGAACACCGTGCCGAGCACGACTTCGCGTCCGTTCTCGGTCGCGGCGCCCGTGCGCAGCTCGCGTCCGATGTCGACGCTCGGCCGACGTCGCGGATGCGGATCGTGCACGCCCTGCACGTTGCCGAGGATGATGTTGCCGATATCGTCAATCGATTGCACCTGCCCCGGCGCGCGGATCAGCAATTGTTCGCCGCGCCTTTCGATATAGCCGGCGCCGACGTTGCCGTTGTTGCGCTCCAGCGCGTCGACCACATCCTGCAGCGTCAGGCCGTAGGATGCGAGACGTTCCGGCATGGGCGCGACCTGGTATTCCTTGGCGAAGCCGCCGATGGAATTGATCTCGGTTACGCCGGTCACGTTGCGCAATTGCGGCTTGACGATCCAGTCCTGGATCTCGCGCAGATCGGTCGGGGTGTAGGGCGAGCCGTCGGGCTTCTTCGCGCCCTCTTCGGCCTCTACCGTCCACAGATAGATTTCGCCGAGGCCGGTCGAGATCGGCCCCATGGCGGGCGTGATGCACGGGCGGCAATTTTTGCCGTGCTTCCTGGATGCGCTGGTTGACCAGCTGCCGCGCGAAGTAGATATCGGTGCCGTCCTTGAAGATCACCGTAACCTGCGACAGGCCGTAGCGCGACAGCGAGCGCGTCTGCTCCAGACTCGGCAGGCCGGCCATGACGGTTTCGATCGGATAGGTGATGCGCTGTTCGGTCTCCAGCGGCGAGTAGCCGGGCGCGGCGGTGTTGATCTGCACCTGCACGTTGGTGATATCGGGCACGGCGTCGATTGGCAGCTTCTGGTAATTGTAGATGCCGAGTGCGGCCATACCGGCCACGGCGAGCATGACCAGCCAGCGCTGCTCGATGGCAAAGCGGATGAGACGTTCAAACATGATCGTGCCTTTCGTCTCAATGACTGTGCTCGGCGCCGGCCTTGCCGAGTTCCGATTTGATGAGGAAGCTGCCGGCGGCCGCGTATTCTTCGCCTGCCTTCAACCCGTCGACGATTTCGACAAACCTGCCGTCGCTGCGCCCCGTTTTTACCTGTCGCGCGACGAAGCCATTTTTCGTCCTGACAAAAACGACCGCGTTACCGTCGATATCCCGTATCGCTTCCGCCATGACGGCGACGGGCACCTGCGTCTCGCTTGCAACGATCTCGACGTTAACGAACAGGCCGGGTCGCCATGTCCCTTGCGGATTGGCGAGCGTGACGCGCGCCTGCGCAGTGCGCGTCTGTTCGCCAAGCAGCGAGCCGACGTAGGCAATCGTGCCGGTCGCGCTGGAATCGAAAGCCGTCGCGCGCACGGTCACCTGTTCGCCGACGCGCACCGCGTTCAGGTCCTTTGCCGATACGGCAATATCAGCCCAGACGGACGTCAAGTCGGAAACGGTAAAGATGCTGGCGTCTTCCTTCACCGCTTCGCCGGTGGAGATATGCTTCGCGACGATGGTGCCGTCGAACGGGGCGCGAATTTCATAACGGTTCAATGCCCCCTGCGAACCGCTGTCGGCACCCAGTGCGGCCAGTTTCTGCCGTGCGTTCTCGGCGGCGATTTCCGCTTCCTGCAATGCCTGTTGCGCCTGCAGGTAATCCTGTTCGGCCGAGATTTTCTCCTGCCAGAGCGTCTTTTCGCGTGTGTAGGTATGGCGCGCCAGCGTCAGGCGCTTCTGTGCGGAGAGGAGTTCGCTGCGCTGTTCGGACAGGCCGGTGCTGGCGATGACGGCAAGTACCTGGCCTTTTTTCACCTGCTGGCCGAGCGCGGCAGGTACGCCTTGCACAACACCCGCGAGGCGCGGCACCACATGTGCGGTGCGGTCTTCATTGAAGCGGATTTCTCCCGGCAGGATCGATAGGTTGCGGATGATGGCGGCATCGGCGGCTTGCATTGCGATGCCTGCCGCCCTGATCTGCGCATCGCTCATCGGGATGCCTGCTTCCTTCGCCCCTTCATGGTCGCCCGGCTTTTTCTTGCCTTCGTGTACTTCATGCCCTTCTTCCGCATGGGTGTTCTGGCCATGCTCGTCGTCCGCACTCTTCCTGTCGGACAGCAGGATCAGGCTGCCGAGCAGCAGACCGATAACGATCATCGCAACGATGGCGATGGTTTGCTTTTTGCTCAATGTGGTTTTCATGATGTTGTCTTGTGATCGTTATCGATTCGATGGTGGCGCTGACAGCGCCGGCTCGCCGAGGATGCGTTCGATTTCTGCTGCGGCGCGGTGCGCCTCCGCCAGCGTTTGCAGGTAGCGCGATCTGGCTTCGAGCAATGTGCGCTGTGCATCCAGCACATCGATGAAGGCGAACTTGCCGAATGCGAAGCCCTTGCCCGCGGCGTCATAGGCGCTCTGCGCGCCGGGCAGGATGTCGTGCTGCAGCGTTTCCGCTTCCTGCCGCGCATTGCCGAGACGCTGCCATGCCTGCGACAGTTCGCCATCCAGCCGGATCTCCGCGGCGGCCAGTTCGTCGCGCGCCTTGTCGGTGCGGCGCAAGGCTTCCAGCACGTTGCCCTGATTGCGGTCGAAGAAAGGGAACGGCATCGATACGCCAATCACCGCCTGATTGCGTCCGAGTTCTTCATCGCGCTTGACGCCGAGGCTGACCGTCACGTCCTGCGTGCGGCGGCTGGTTTCCACCCGCGTCATCGCATCGCGGCGCGCCACTTCATGGCGTGCACGCATCAGGGCCGGTGCATTCTGCAGACGCTGTTCGAGCGTGCTCCAGTCCGGCAGATCGGGAAGTAATTCAAGCCGTCCTTCCGCACGATCGAAGCGCGGTTGCGGATTGCCCCAGGTTGCGGCCAGCCGTTTTCGCGCCGTGAGCAGTTCGCTGTTCGCCTGATTGAGAGCGAGCCGGATATTCGCTTCGGCCACGCGCGCGCGCGTTTCCTCGACCGGCGATACCTTGCCGGCGATGACGCGTTTTGCGACCGACCCGGTGGCGCGCTGTGCCAGTGCCAGCGATGCTTCCGCCAGCGTGCGTTTTTCCTGCGCGTTCAGCAGATCGAAGAAAGCGCCGATGACGGTGGCCCGCGTGGCCGAACGTACCGCCAGCAGATCGGCACCCGCCGCATCGTGCGCACGATCGGCGGCGCGAACGCGCGCATCGCGTTTGCCGCCCAGTTCGATCGGCTGGTTGAACAGCACGGTGGTCGTGCGCGTCTCGCGACGCGTGTCTTCGACCAGCAACGACACGTCCGGATTCGGCATCGCACCGGCCTGCACGATGGATGCGTGCACGGCATCGGCTTCATTGCGCGCGGCAGACAAATCCGCGTTGCCGCCGAGCGCCCGCGTCAATGCCTGCTCAAGCGTAAGCGGTCCGGGCGGTTCCGTAACGCGTGCAGCGGTGTAGGTTTGTGCCGATGCGGACATCGGCAAAGCCGTGGCGGCAAGCGCGAACGCAAGCAGCAAAAAATACCTGTACATCGAATTCTCCCAGCAAAAAGGACAAAATTCGACGAGACGTCAGATCGGAAAAGTGAAGAGAGGATCGTCCCGTCGGTCAGCCGACGGGACGCCGGTCGGGCCGCTGCGGGACGTCCGGTATGTGCGAGGAGAAGGAGATGGCGTAAAACGTGATGGGGATGGAACCGGGCGGCAGCGTCGCCGATGGCAATGCTGCAGCAAAGAACGCCGGAGTGGCCGCATGGCAGTAACCGCAATCCTGATGGACCTGCGACAGTTGGCCCTTGTGATCCTGCTGATGCGCATCGCTGCCCTGATGCTGGTGGCTGTGATGGCCGAAATGCTGAACCTTCGTGCCCTGCTCGTGCTGGCAATAGACGGCCGCCATCGCCCAGGAGGACTGGAACGGCAACGCCAGCAGCATGAGAATGATCAGCAGTTTTTTCACGGGCTCGATATTAGCATTGAAATTCGCATTGAAAAACTCAGCCGATCCGCTCTGACTGCAGCCGCAGCAATCGCAAGCCGTTGAACACGACAATCAGGCTTGCGCCCATATCGGCGAACACCGCCATCCACAAGGTTGCCTCGCCGGTCAATGCCAGCACAAGAAACACCGCCTTGATGCCGAGCGCCAGCGCGATGTTCTGTACAAGAATACCGTGCGCGCGTTTGCTCAATCGAATAAAGGCGGCGAGCTTGCCCAGATCGTCGTCCATCAGGGCAACGTCGGCCGTTTCCAGCGCGGTATCGGTGCCGGCCGCACCCATTGCAAAGCCGATGTCGGCCTTTGCCAGCGCCGGCGCATCGTTGATGCCGTCGCCGACCATGCCGACATAACCGTATTGCGCCTTCAATGCATCGACCGCGGTCAGCTTGTCTTCCGGCAGCAGGTTGCCGCGTGCATCCGCAATGCCGACGGTGGCGCCGATGGCTTGCGCCGTATGCGGATTGTCTCCGGTCAGCATCGTCACATTCACACCCAGCGCCTGCAGCCCGGCAATCGCGGCGGCGCTGCCCGGGCGCACGGTGTCCGCAACGGCAACGATCAATAACGGTTGCTGTGCAGTGGCGAGCACGACGGCGGTCTTGCCGTTTTTCTCCAGCGCATCGAGTTGCGCTTCCAGCCCGGTGCTGCAAATGCCGAGCTCATGGATCAGGCGATGATTGCCGAGGTAATACAGGGTGCCGGCTATCGTTCCCCTCACGCCGCGACCGGTCAGCGCTTCGAAATCGGCGACATCGGCAAAATCAATCTCGTCTTTTAAATAGGCGACCGTATAGGCGACTACCGCGGCAGAAACCGGATGATCGGAGCGATGTGCCAGGCTGGCGGCAAGATGCAGCAATCCCTGCTCGTCTCCGGCCAGTGCAATCGTATCGGTCACGGCCGGTTTGCCGGAAGTGATCGTGCCGGTCTTGTCGATGGCAATCGCCTTCAGCTTGCGGCCCTGCTCCAGATAGGCGCCGCCCTTGATCAGCATGCCGCGCCGCGCGGCCGAAGCGAGCCCGCTGACCACGGTCACCGGCGTCGAGATCACCAGCGCACACGGACACGCAATCACCAGCAGTACCAGCGCTTTATACAGCCACGGCTGGAACGGCTGCGACATCAGCAATGACGGCAGCACGGCAACCAGAATCGCAAGAATGACCACGACCGGAATGTAATAACGCGCGAATTGATCGACGAAGCGCTGCGTCGGCGCACGTTCGCCCTGCACCTGCTGCACGCTGCGCACGATGCGTGACAAGGTCGAATCGGACTGCAATGCCGTCACGCGATAATCGAATCCGCCGCGTTCGTTGATCGTGCCGGCGAAGACGATATCGCCAACCTGTTTATCGACCGGCATGCTCTCACCCGTAATCGGCGCCTGATTGATCGTGCTCTGACCGCTGACGATCACGCCATCCAGTGGCACGCGTTCGCCCGGTTTGACGCGCACGACAGTATCGAGCGCGACACTGGCCGCGGCGACTGTCTGCCACGTACCGTCGATCTGCACCGTCGCCGTATCCGGCGTCATCGCCATCAATCCCTTGATCGCATTGCGTGCGCGATCGAGCGACAGCGCTTCGATCATTTCTGCCGCGGCGAACAGGAAGATGACGACCGCCGCTTCCGGCCATTGCCCGATCGCGACTGCACCGATGACGGCCAGCGACATCAGGAAGTTCATGTTCAGCGACAGATGGCGCAGCGCAATCCAGCCCTTCTTCAGCGTATCCAGACCGCCGGCCAGGATAGCGATCAACGCCAGCACAATGACGGGCCAGGAATTTTCCACGCCGCTCGTCCATGCCACGACTTCGGATGCAATGGCGGTCGTGCCGGAAATTCCCATCAGCACCCAAGTCAACGGTGCAATTCTGTAATCACCGGACAAATCGTGATGATTGGCAGCATCGGCACGCGTCATGTCGAGCGAATCGGATTTGACGAGCGGATCGAGGCCGAGTTTTTCCAGTCCCTGCACAATGCCGTCGATCGACATCAAATTGTGATGCACGGTCAGTTCACGCTGCATCAGATTGAATTGCAAGCCGAGAATGCCATCCATGTTCTGAAATCGGTCGCGAATCAGTTTTTCCTCGGTCGGACAATCCATCTTGCGAATCAGCAGGACAAGTTGTGCTGCGCCATCTGCCTCAGGTGTTTTTGTCTGTACAAGCGGCGACATCACGCCACCGGAACAGGGTTTATCCGAGCCACAACAATCCATCTTCATCTCCTTACTGCCGAATTTGACATCACGCTTGTAATTAGAGACTCTGTAGTCACTATAGAGTCAAGCGCCGCAATACGTTTTTCCCGCAACTTGCCAACAGGTAATCAAAATGACATCGTCGTTACTCAAAATCGGTGAACTCGCCAGCCGCACAGGTTCATCGGTGGAAACGATCCGCTATTACGAACAGCAGAACCTGCTGCCGCAACCGCAACGTTCGGCCGGTAATTACCGGCTGTACGGCGATGCCCACGTCAAGCGCCTGCAGTTCATTCGTCACTGCCGCTCGCTGGACATGACGCTGGATGAAATCCGTGCGCTGCTTGATTTTCGCGACCGGCCGGAAGAAGATTGCGCCGGCGTCAATACATTGCTGGACAAGCACATCGGCCACGTGGTGCATCGCATCGAGGAATTGAAAACATTGCAGGCGCAACTGGAAGAACTGCGCAGCCGCTGCCGCACCGTGCAATCGACCGAAGCCTGCGGCATCCTGCAGAGCCTGGCCGATGCGGACATTGTGGAGCCGGCAAATCTCGGTTCGCATGCGGGCGGTTGTCACTGACTACGTTCAATAACTCCACGCGTCTCCGAACCGGCCATCGTTGCGATTGCCGGTTTTTTTACGCCCCGATCGATCGCGTCATTCTCTATACATCGTGAATTTATATACGACGTTTACATCTCCCCGCCTTCTCTTTAGAAATTTTTTACAGGAGAACAAATAAGCTGCTTCGCAATGACTGCGGCTGCAAACGCGCCCGGTCATGCCAACTCAACTTTAGGGAAACACACATGAAAAAACTGGTTCTTGCCGCTGCAACCGCAGCCGCGTTTGCAGGCGGCGTGGCACATGCCGACGATGTCAAACCGGATAACGACGTCAGCTTCAACGCATCGGTCGTCTCCGATTATCGCTATCGCGGCATTTCGCAAACACGCCTGCAACCTGCATTGCAAGGCGGCGCCGACTACGTCAACAATCCAACCGGTCTTTATGCCGGCACCTGGCTGTCTTCGCTCAAGTTCATCGAAGACAACGGCGGCGATGGCAATGTCGAATGGGATATCTACGGCGGCAAACGCGGCCAGATCACCGACAGCATCAGCTACGACATCGGCCTGCTGCGCTACATCTATCCATCGAACGAACTGTCGCCGAACATCAGCACCACCGAAGCCTATGCGCAAGTCGGTTACGGCCCGGCCTACTTCAAGTATTCGCGTTCGCTGACGAACCTGTTCGGCTTCGGCGACAGCAAGGGCAGCGATTATTACGATGCAGGCATGAACCTCGACGTCGGCGACGGATATATCCTGAACCTGCATGCCGGTTACCAGAAAGTCAGCGGCAATAGTCTCGGCGAGAGCAACGACCGTTTCAGCTACACCGACTGGAAGATCGGCGTGACCCGCGACTTCGGCATCGTGACCGGCTCACTGGCCTATATCGGCACCGATGCGGATGAGGATTTCTATTCGTCGCCAGTCAACGGCAAGTTCCTCGGCAAGGACACGGTTGTGCTGAGCATCAGCAAAACGTTTTGAATTGGCTGCTTGCCGGATAACAACTTCATACGGTTGCTGCCGATCGCATGGAACCTCGCGTCATGTCGAACACTCTACCAAGACCTTTCATTTTTCACTTACCTTGGGAGAGTCACATGGATCACACGGGATCGGCAGCATGGAGCGGTGGCATCAAAGACGGCATCGGCAGTATTTCGGTACAAACCGGCGTGTTGAAAGATGCGCCGTACGGATTCAAGGCACGCTTTGAAAACGGACCCGGCACCAATCCGGAAGAATTGATCGGTGCAGCACATGCCGGTTGCTTCACGATGGCGTTGTCGGGAGAACTCGGCAAGGCAGGTCTGACGGCAGACAGCCTGAAAACGACAGCGACCGTCACGCTGGACAAGGCACCAGGCGGTTTTGCGATTACAAAGATTCATCTCGATCTGGTCGGAAAAGTTCCAGGCACCGATCAGGCGGACTTCGAAAAAATCGCGAACGATGCCAAGGTCGGCTGCCCTGTTTCCAAGTTGTTCAACGGCAATGCAGAAATCACGCTGACGGCAAAGCTGCAATCCTGATTGTTTTCGCCGTTCGTCAAGACAATGCCCATCCATAGCGATGGGCATTTTTTATAGAAGGATCTGCCCTTCCACACACCGTACTCCCTGAAAAAATTGTCGTATCGCTGCGGTATCGTTGGCCGCATGCAGTTGTTTTCTGAAATCCTCATCGCACAGCAAACCGGCTACATCCGCCAGCATCTGCACATGTTCATCCGTCGTCCTTGCGGGGAAGAGAAGAATGAACAGATCAGATACCGGCAAATCGTCCGGCGCATCGAACCGGGTCGGTGTGCGCAATCGTGCGAACGCCGCCATCGGACGATTCAGTGTGGCAATCCGCGCATGCGGAATCGCGACGCCGCGTCCCAGTCCGGTCGTGCCGCGCGCTTCGCGTGCATGCAACTGGCGCTCGACCAGCGCACCATCAATCTGATGCTGACGCTGCAGAAGTGATGCGATGTACGACAGCGCCTGCGACTTGTCTTCCACTTCCAGGTTCAGAAAAATATTCTCCGGGAAAAGAATCCGGGCAAAAGCATTCATGGGCAATACAGAAAAACGCAATCGAAAAACGATACGCTTTCCCGTATAAAAATAGCGTAAAAAATTGCCGCCTGAATTTATACGGTTCGTTTACATGACAAGGATATTTCTTTAGAAAATATTTATATAGCGGCTGCTAATCTGCATGACATCTCAACGACGAAGCAGGTTCCCAATGAATCGCTTGACCTTGATGCAAACGCAAGACCCTGTCATCGCACGACGTAGTTCTTCATCTGTTCGTTCACGAACAAACCTGGCAACAGTCGACACGGATCATCCTCCGTCCGCTGCATTGCCAGGTACATTGCACGCACCGCTACACATCCTTCCCTCTTCCGGCAGCGACCGAATTGCCCTGAAAACAGTCGATACTCGCCCGAGCCGTGTTGCCATCATCGGCACCGATGTCTCCGCTCCTGCGGCAAATGCCGCGCCTCACGGCGCTGCACAAACCGATACGCATGTCCGTGAATGCACGATGCTGGTCACCATCAATGCCGACTGCGTCAATGAGTTGCGCCATTTGATGATGCGCACCTGCGGTCGCTTGCTGGTCTTCATCCGCACGCAGCCGGTAGCCCACGCAAAAAAAATGAAGGTGTGGCTCTGCCTCAATGCACCGGCCACCGATCTGGTCATGGATGCCGTGATGCGCTCGCTGCCGAGTGCCGAGTTCGGCAGCGTGATTTATTCCTGATTTTTACGTTTGATGGAATTCCGCAGAGTATTTCGCGGATTCAATCGCCATGCTCTCCTTCCTCGCGCCATTTCCGAAACATCGAAAGAAAGTCATGCACGCCTTAACCGCTGTGGACAGAACCACACATGAAAGTTCTCAGGAAACCTTGCTTCGTTCTGTAAACAAAGCCGAAAACGATCCCGTAAAAAATTGTCCGTCAACGGAATCTGGATCCCCATCGTCACGCCTTTCTTCAACGGCCGCGTCGATCTCGATGCGGCGCAACATCTCGCTACCGACCTCGTCAACGACGGCGTGCACGGACTCATCGTCTGCGGCACGACCGGCGAAGCAGCGGCACTCGACGATCGTGAACAAGCCGCCCTGCTATGCGCCGTGATGGAAGCGGTCAGCCCACGCTGTCCGGTGATGATGGGATTCAGCGGCAGCAATACGCATGCCGTTGCCGAAAAAATTGCGAACTGCAATCAATACGCGCCGGCCGGTTACCTGATCTCGCCGCCGTCGTATGTGCGTCCGTCGCAGGAAGGCATCCTGCAGCATTTCAATGCCATCGCGAAAAAGACGGATCTGCCGATCATTCTCTACAACATCCCGTCCAGAACCGGCGTCAACATGCTGCCGGCAACCGTGGCCGCGCTGGCTACCGATCCGCATTTCATCGCGATCAAGGAAAGCAGTGGCGATCGCGAGCAACTGAGCGAACTTATCGAAGGCCGCACGCTGAACGTGCTGTCCGGCGACGATGCGCTGCTGCTGCGCACGCTGGATCTCGGCGGCCACGGCGCCATTTCGGCTGCCGCACATCTGCGTCCCGATCTGTACGTGCGCATTTATGAGTTGATGCAAATTGGCATGACGGGCCGCGCCTCGACGATCTTCAGCGCGCTGCTGCCAATGATTCATTTGCTGTTTTTCGAACCGAACCCCGCTCCACTCAAGGCGGCGCTGGCGATGCAGGGCCGCATGAGCGAGGAAATGCGCCTGCCGATGGTGCCGATGTCGCCAGAAGGAAAACGGAAACTGGCCGACGCGCTGGAGCAACTGATACTGCTCGATATTTGACGTTAGTTCGATTTGCCAACTCGACTTTCCCTGCGATGAAATCGCAAGTCATTTCTGGTGATGGCTTGTTTTTATCCTTTAGTTCAATAATAATTGAAATATTGAATTAAATGGAATTCCCATGAACACTCAAGCCGTTATCGCCGCACTCGGCGCTCTTGCACAGGAATCACGTCTTGCCGTTTTCCGCCTGCTGGTCCAACTCGGTCCGGAAGGCATGGCCGCTACCCAGATCGGCCAGCAACTCGATATTGCTCCGTCTTCGATGTCCTTTCATCTCAAGGAACTGACACATGCCGGCCTGATCACGGTTCGCCGCGACGGACGGTCGATGATCTATTCGGCCAATTTCGATGCGATGAATACGCTGCTTGGCTTCCTCACCGACAACTGCTGCGGCGGCAATGTCTGCTCACCGGCCGGAATCTGCAGCCCGTCTGAAAATAATCCTTCAAAATCATCATGAATCTGTTCGAACGTTATCTGACCCTGTGGGTCGCGCTCTGTATCGTTATCGGCGTTTTGCTGGGACAGTTCTTCCCGTCTGCAACGCAAACCATCGGCTCGCTTGAAATTGCCGGCGTCAATCTGCCTGTCGGCCTGTTGATCTGGGTGATGATTGTTCCGATGCTGATCCGGATCGACTTCAGCGCATGGCGGCAAGTCAAAGGCCACGTACGCGGCATCGGCGTGACGCTGTTCATCAACTGGGCCGTCAAGCCTTTTTCGATGGCGTTTCTCGGCTGGCTGTTCATTCGCCACTGGTTTGCGCCACTGCTGCCGACCGGAGAACTGGACTCCTATATTGCCGGACTCATCTTGCTGGCTGCCGCGCCTTGCACCGCGATGGTGTTTGTCTGGAGCCGATTGACGGGCGGCGATCCGTATTTTACGCTGTCGCAGGTCGCCATGAATGACCTGATCATGGTCTTCGCGTTTGCCCCGCTGGTTGCCTTGTTGCTGGGTGTATCCAGCATCAGCGTTCCGTGGGCGACGCTGATTGCATCGGTCGCGCTTTACATCGTCGTGCCGGTTCTGGTTGCACAAGGCTGCCGTCATTTTTTGTTGCGACAAGGGCCCGGCGTTCTGGACAAGATCATGATGCGTATGCAGCCGTGGTCGATCTCGGCACTGCTGCTTACCCTGATTCTGCTGTTTGCATTCCAGGGCAACGCCATCATCGAGCAGCCGATGATCATTGCCTTGCTGGCCGTTCCGATTCTGATTCAAGTATTTTTCAATTCAGCGCTGGCTTACTGGCTCAATCGGCTTGTCGGCGAAAAGCATGCAATCGCCTGTCCTTCGGCATTGATCGGCGCATCCAATTTCTTCGAACTGGCCGTCGCCACAGCGATCAGCCTGTTCGGCTTCAAATCCGGCGCGGCACTTGCAACCGTGGTAGGTGTCCTGATCGAGGTTCCGGTCATGCTGCTCATCGTCGGCATCGTCAATCGCAGCAAGGGTTGGTACGAAGCGAATCAGAAAGGAACCACATGAACGTGGTCATTTATCACAACCCCGATTGCGGCACCTCGCGCAACACACTCGCATTGATTCGTCACGTCGGCATCGAACCGACGATCATCGAATACCTGGCGCATCCGCCGTCGATTGCCGCATTGAGTAAATTGATTGCCGAAGCCGGCCTGCCGATTCGTGAGGCGATCCGAAAAAAGGAAACGCCATATAAAGAACTCGGACTCAACAATCCTGCGCTGACCGATGCGCAACTGCTGGAAGCCATGGTTGCACATCCGATTCTGATCAACCGTCCGTTTGTCGTGACACCGAAGGGAACGAAACTGTGTCGTCCTTCCGAGATCGTTCTCGATATTCTTCCCGAACCGCCAAGAACTGCATTCATCAAGGAAGACGGTGAACCCGTTATCAATGCAGAAGGGAAACGCATCCTTTGATTCGTTCGAGGTATCGCCTGACTTTCTTTTTATTTACTCGCTACGATTACAGCGGCAGCATCAATCGATAACCGACCGCCGTTTCCGTCAACAGATAACGCGGCTGTGCCGGATCGTCTTCCAGCTTTTGTCGCAGATGCCCCATGTAGATGCGCAAATAATGGCCATCGTCTGAATGAGACGGCCCCCACACTTCTCTTAACAACTGCGGATTGGTGACGACGCGGCCGGCATTGGCCGCTAACACGGACAGCAAACGATATTCTGTCGGCGTCAGGTGCACGATCTGGTTCGCCTTCGTGACCAGCCGTGCCTTGCTGTCGATGCGCACGTCGCCGAACTGGATCGTTCCTTGCTCGCTGCCTGGCTGGCCGTGGCGACGCATCGCGGAACGTACGCGCGCCAGCAGTTCGCCGACACCGAACGGTTTGGTCAGATAATCGTCGGCGCCGGCATCGAGTGCCTTGATCTTGTCGGTTTCGCTGACACGTGCGGAGAGCACGATGATCGGCACCGGCGACCACTTGCGCACATCCTGAATGAAGCCGACACCGTCGCCGTCTGGCAAGCCGAGATCGAGCACGATCAGACTCGGTTTGCGTGTGCCGGCATCGATCAGGCCGCGCTTGAGCGTTTCCGATTCGTGTACCTGCCAACCCTCTTCTTCCAGCGCGGCGCGCACGAAGCGGCGGATCTGCGGTTCGTCTTCGACCAGTAATGCGACAGGTGCTGTTTCGCTCATGGCATATCCATGTCAGTAGTATTCAGTTATTTGTTATTCGCGCTGTCATTCAATCTCGGGCATTGCGGGCGGCGTGCCAAGCGGCAGCGTAAAGACGATGGCCGCACCACCTTCCGGTGAATGGCCTGCACGAATCGTGCCGTGATGCGCTTCAACAATGGCGCGACAGATTGCCAGCCCGAGGCCGACGCCCGGCGTAGCCGATTCGCGTTCACCGCGCGTGAATTTTTCGAAAACCGATTCGTCCTGTCCCACCGGTAATCCGGGGCCGTTGTCGTAGACGGTAATCTGCAACTGGCTGCCGCTGCATTCCGCAGCGATGACGATGCGCGAGCCGTCCGGCGTGTATTTGGTGGCGTTCTCGACCAGATTGCACAGCACGCGTTCGACCAAAACTGCATCGAAACGCACCAGCGGCAGATCGGCGGCAAGTTGCGTCCTGATGACGTGACGGCCGATGAAAGTCTGGCAGGCGCGTAATGCGCTGCCGACTACTTCCTCGAAGGGTTGCCACTGCAGATTGAGCTTCACTTCCCCGCTCTGGATGCGCGCCATGTCCAGCAGATTGGCGACCAGGTTGCTCATGCGCAGCGCTTCGTTGTGCAACGCCTGCGCGAGTTCTTGTTGTGTGGCGGCCAGCGGCGGGCGTGACATGGTGAGCGATTCGGACAAACCGACCAGCGATGTCAGCGGCGTGCGCAGATCGTGCGATAACGCGGCCAGCAGTGAATTGCGCAAGCGCTCGGACTCCATGCGCACCAGCGCATCCTGCGCGACTTCGATGTAATGCACACGTTCCAGCGCGATTGCAGCCAGCGTGGCAAAGGTGTCGAGCTGTTGACGCTGCTCGGGAATCATCAGCCAGCGGCGATTCTCCGGCTCGATCACCAGCACGCCGCGGGTGCGCATCGGCGCGACCAGCGGCAGGTAAAAGAATTTGCTTGCCGGCAGCGTATTCGTTCCCATGCCGGCGGGCGTGGCACGGTCGAACGACCATTGTGCAATGCCGATATCCAGATTCTTCATTGTCGAATCGTCGTGCGGGACATCGTTGATCTGCAGTCTGCTTTCCATATCCGGCAGCAGCAAGGTGGCTTTGGCGCGGAATGTCTGCTGCACGGAAACGCGCGTGATTTCGAAAATCTGTTCGGTCTGCAACGCACCTGATAATTCACGTGCGAATTCATATAACGCACGTGCACGCCCTTCGCGATGCGATGCGATCCTGGCCTGGAAGCGCAAGCCCGAAGTCAGTTGGCCGACGATCAGGCCGACCACCAGCATCACGCCGAACGTGACGACGTATTGCACATCGCTGACGGCGAACGACATGCGCGGCGAGACGAAGAAGAAGTCGAAGGCGGCAACGCTGACGAACGCGGCCAGCACAGCCGGTCCGCGACCGAACTTGACGGCAATCAGCACTTCGGTCAGCAGGAACAGCATCACGATATTCGCCAGATCCAGATGTTCCATCATCGGCGTGGCGACGACCGCAGTCAGCAGGCAGGCGATGACCGACCAGAGATACGACCAGTGGCGCGGCTTGCGGCTTGGCGCAACGTCGTCTGCATCGCTATCAACATTGCCGGAAAAGCGCGATGCAGTTTTTTCTTCCTGCTGGCGGCTGATCGCGATCAGGTCGATGTCCGGTGCATGGGCGGCGATGCGTGCTGCCAGCGACGGTTGGTAGAACGGCAGCCAAAAACGCCGTGCACGTTGCCGCCCCAGCACGACGCGCGACAGATTGTGACTGTGTGCGTAGGCGGCGATCTCCTGCGCGCTATCGTGACCGGACAGTACAGACGTCGTCGCGCCCAGATCGCGCGCCAGCTTGAGCATCTTCAGAATGTCTTCGCGATGCGTGGATGGCAGCCGTTGCAATTGCGGCGTCTCGACATAGACCGCATGCCATTCGGCATTCAACTGGCTGGCCAGTTGCGCGGTGCTGCGAATGACGTGTTCCGCCCCTTCATCGGGGCCGATACAGGCCAACAGATCGACGCCGGTTTTCCAGACGCCGTTGATGGATTTTTCGATGCGATAGGCCTGCACATCGTCGCCGATGCGGTCTGCAGTGCGACGCAATGCCAGTTCGCGCAAGGCGATCAGATTGCCCTTGCGGAAAAAATTACGCGAGGCGCGCTCCGCCTGCTGCGCCTGATAAACCTTGCCTTCGCTCAGGCGAGCCAGCAAATCTTCTGCCGGAATATCGACCAGCACGACTTCGTCCGCCTGATCGAACACGGTATCCGGCAAGGTTTCCGCAACGCGGATGCCGGTGATGCCGCCGATGACGTCGTTCAGGCTTTCCAGATGCTGGACGTTGACGGCGGTGAAGACGTCGATGCCAGCACCCAGCAGTTCATCGACGTCCTGCCAGCGTTTGGGATGGCGCGAACCCGGCGCGTTCGAATGCGCCAGTTCGTCAACCAGAATCAATGCCGGACGGCGTTCAAGCGCGGCATCGATATCGAATTCGTCGATCGTGCGATCGCGGTAAGGCAGCGCCTTGCGCGGCAACACGTCCAGTCCGTCGAGGAGTGCTGCGGTTTCGCTGCGGCCGTGCGTTTCGACGATGCCGACCAGAACGTCGTGCCCTTCTGCCTGCATCCTGCGGGCGGCGGACAGCATCGCGAAGGTTTTGCCGACACCGGCCGATGCGCCGAAGTAGATGCGCAGCTTGCCGCGTTCCGCACGCCGTTCCTGTTCCTGCACATGCGCGAGCAAGGCATCCGGATCGGGGCGTTGATGATCAGCGGGCATGGATGTGATGGGAATGAACGATGATCGATTGTGCCATATGTACCCTATCCGGACAGAACTGCGAGCCGATCTTCAGGTCAGCCGGCAGGGCTGTCCAGATAAGGAACATCGGGTCATACGGATATGGCCGCAAACCTGCGTTTACTTGCGCTGGTCCAGCGCCAGATTCAGCTTCAGCACATTGACGCGCGGTTCGCCGAAGAAGCCCATGACGGTGCCCGAGCTGTATTGACCGATCAGATTGTTCACGTCCTGCAGCATCATCTTGCGTTCGCGCGCAATGCGCGGTGCCTGGTACTGCGCGGCGGCGATACTGATTTCAGGATCGAGTCCGCTGCCGGAAGCCGTTACCAGATCGACCGGGATCGATGCGGTATTGGTCGGATCGGCCGCTTTCAGCGCATCGATGCGTCCCTTGACGGCATCGATCAGCGCCGGATTCAGCGGGCCCTGGTTGGAGCCGCCGGAAGCCGTTGCGTTATTCGGCATCGGGCCGGTAGCCGACGGTCTGCCCCAGAAATACTGCGGTGACGAGAATGCCCTGGCCGATCAGCGTGGAGCCGACCGGCTGGCCGTTGCGCACGACGATGCTGCCTTCGGCCTTGTCGGCGAAGGCCAGCTTGCCGACGCCGGTCATCGCGTACGGATACAACACGCCGCAGATCACGGTCAGTCCGGCAAACAGGACGACGGCGGGACGGATGGTTGAGTTCATGTTTCTACTCTCTCTGTTGGTTGGGACGGCATGCGGTGCGTACCGTCCCTGTGCAAGTTAAACGATCTAAAACGCGTAGTTAAAGTATGGTTCCAAAATCCTGATCCGGATCAGACAAGTCCCAGAACTGCCAGGATCATGTCGATCAGCTTGATACCGACGAACGGAACCAGAATGCCGCCGAGGCCGTAGATCAGCATATTGCGGCGCAACAGCGCGGCAGCGCCGACTGCGCGGTACTTCACACCCTTCAGTGCCAGCGGAATCAGCACGACAATGATCAGTGCGTTGAAGATCACGGCGGACATGATGGCCGACGACGGGCTGCTCAGATGCATGACGTCCAGCGCCTTCAACTGCGGATAGGTCGTCACGAACGCCGCCGGGATGATCGCGAAATACTTGGCGATGTCGTTGGCGATCGAGAACGTCGTCAGCGAACCGCGCGTCATCAACATCTGCTTGCCGATCTCGACGATCTCCAGCAGCTTGGTCGGATTGGAATCCAGATCGACCATGTTGCCGGCTTCCTTCGCAGCTTGCGTACCGGAGTTCATCGCGACGGCGACGTCGGCCTGCGCCAGCGCCGGTGCATCGTTGGTGCCGTCGCCGGTCATCGCGACCAGGCGACCTTGCGTCTGATAGCTGCGGATCAATTTGAGCTTCTCTTCCGGCGTGGCTTCGGCGAGGAAATCGTCGACGCCCGCTTCGGCTGCAATCGCGGCAGCGGTCAGCTTGTTGTCGCCGGTGATCATCACGGTCTTGATGCCCATGCGGCGCAGTTCGGCAAAACGTTCCTTGATGCCGCCCTTGACGATGTCCTTCAGTTCGATCACGCCGATCACGCGACCGTCGTCGACCACCACCAGCGGCGTACTGCCGCGGCGGGCGATGTCATCGACTTCGAGCGAGACTTCGTTCGGGAACGGACGGCCCAGTTCTGCGACATGCTTTTTCACCGCATCGACCGAACCCTTGCGAATCACGCGTTCGGCGATATCGACACCGCTCATGCGCGTCTGTGCGCTGAATGGAATAAAAGTCGCATGCAGCGCAGCCATGTCGCGTTCGCGCATGTTGAACTTCTGCTTGGCGAGCACCACGATGCTGCGGCCTTCCGGCGTTTCGTCAGCCAGCGAAGCGAGTTGAGCAACATCGGCCAGTTGCACCTGCGTGAAGCCGGGAGCCGGATAGAACTCGGATGCCTGACGATTGCCGAGTGTGATGGTGCCGGTCTTGTCCAGCAGCAGCACATCGACGTCGCCGGCTGCTTCCACTGCACGACCGGAAGTGGCGATCACATTGGCCTGCATCATGCGGCTCATGCCGGCCACACCGATAGCGGACAGCAGGCCGCCGATGGTGGTCGGGATCAGGCAGACCAGCAAGGCGATCAGCACGGTAATCGTGACCGGCGTGCCGGCGCTGGCGACCTCGACCGAGTACATCGAAAACGGCAGCAACGTGACTGTCACCACCAGGAACACGATGGTCAATGCGACCAGCAGAATGGTCAGGGCAATTTCGTTCGGCGTCTTTTGGCGCTTGGCGCCTTCGACCATCGCAATCATGCGGTCGATGAAGGCTTCGCCCGGATTGACGGCAACGCGCACCACCAGCCAGTCGGACAGCACGCGTGTGCCGCCGGTGACTGACGAAAAGTCGCCGCCGGATTCGCGGATCACCGGAGCGGATTCGCCGGTGATGGCGCTTTCATCGACTGAGGCGACGCCTTCGATCACTTCGCCGTCGACCGGGATCACGTCACCGGCCTCGACCAGCACCGTATCGCCCTTGCGCAGTTCTGCAGGCGAAGACGGCAACCAGGTCGTACCGTGCTTCGGCGTGGCAAGCTTCTTCGCCAGCACGGTCTGCTTCAACGCACGCAGCGTGGCGGCTTGCGCCTTGCTGCGGCCTTCGGCCAGCGATTCGGCGAAGTTCGCAAACAGGACGGTAAACCACAGCCACAACGTGGCGGAGAGGATGAAGCTGGGGCTGGCTTCGCCCTTGCCGACCAGCGACTGGATGAACAACAGCGAGGTAATGATGCTGCCGACATAAACAACGAACATCACCGGATTGCGCCACTGTGCGCGCGGCGTCAACTTCTTGAATGCATCGATAACGGCGGGACCGATCAGCGTCGAATCGAAAAGCGTCAGGCTTTTGCGAGACACAACGGGCGCCGCCTTGGATTCTGGCTTGTGCATGGCACTTTCTTTCATTTTGTGCGGGATCGAAGCCCACTCTGTTATTGAGACAAACAGAGCGGCTCCATCCCACGGGCATTGATCAATGTGTGAACAGTTGCAGGTGCTCGACGACCGGTCCGAGCGCAAGCGCCGGGACGTAGTTCAGTACGCCAATCAGCACGACGACACCGATCAGCAACACGACGAACAGCGGGCCGTGGGTCGGCAGCGTGCCGACGTTGGCTTCCAGCCGTTTCTTGCCGGCCAGCGAACCGGCCACTGCCAGAATCGGCACGATCACTGCAAAACGTCCGAACCACATCGCAATCGCCAGTATCGTGTTGTAGAACGGCGTGTTGGCAGACAGTCCGGCGAACGCACTGCCGTTGTTATTGGCGGCCGACGTGAACGCGTACAGGATCTCGGAGAAACCATGCGCGCCGGGATTGGCCACACCGGCCTTGCCGACATCGGCCATCACCGCGATCGCGGTACCGACCAGCACCAGTGTCGGCGTCACCAGGATTGCAATCGATGCCATCTTCATCTCGTACGACTGGATCTTCTTGCCCAGATATTCAGGCGTGCGGCCGATCATCAGGCCTGCAATGAAGACCGCAAAGATCGCGAAGATCAGCATGCTGTACAAACCGGTACCCACACCGCCGAACACCACCTCGCCGAGCTGCATCAGGAACAACGGAACGAAACCGCCCATCGGCATCAGCGAATCGTGCATCGCATTGACCGCACCGCACGATGCCGCCGTCGTCACCGCCACGAACAGCGATGAAGCGCTGATACCGAAACGTGTTTCCTTGCCTTCCATGTTGCCGCCCGACTGCAGCGCAGTACTGGCTTGATCGACACCGAGAGCATGGATACCCGGATGAATCGATTGCTCGGACGTCATGACGACCGCCGTCAGCACGACGAACAGCAAGGTCATCGCGCCCAGCACCGCCCAGCCCTGGCGCATGTCGCCAACCATGCGGCCAAAGGTGAAGCACAAACCGGCCGGGATCAGGAAAATCGCGAGCATCTCGATGAAGTTCGACAAGGCTGTCGGATTCTCATAGGGATGGGCCGAGTTGGCGTTGAAGAAACCGCCGCCGTTGGTGCCCAGCATCTTGATCGCTTCCTGTGAAGCCACCGGTCCCATTGCAATGGTCTGCGTCCTGGTCGTCAGCGTTTCCAGTAGCGGTTTGCCTTCGGCATCCACCATCGGCTGGCCTGCAGCATCCACTTTCGGCTGCTGGTAGGTAACAGGATCGAGCAGCGTCACATCCTTGTAGGACGAAAAATTCTGGATCACGCCCTGCCCCATCAGGATGATGGTGACGATGATCGACAGCGGCAGCAGGATGTACAACGTGGAGCGCGTCAGGTCGACCCAGAAGTTGCCGATCGATTTGGATGAACGCAGGCTGAAGCCGCGAATCAATGCAAAGGCGACTGCAATGCCGGTTGCGGCGGAAAAGAAGTTCTGCCCGGCCAGCGCAACCATTTGCGTCAGATAACTCATCGTCGCTTCGCCGCCATAACCTTGCCAGTTGGTATTGGCAACAAAACTGACAGCAGTGTTGAACGAAGAGTCAGGACTGACGTTGATCATGCCCTGCGGATTGAGCGGCAACCACAGTTGCATGCGCTGCACTGCATACACGAACAGCGCACCGACTCCGTTGAATACCAGCAGCGCGAAGGCGTAACCCTTCCAGCCCATGGCAGATTGCGCCGATTGCAAATTCACACCGGCGACCTTGTACAACCCTTGTTCTATTCTGGAGAGCCATCCGAAACCGCGAATGGATGAGCCGTCGCCGACCTTTGCCATGAATCGTCCGAGCGGGTACGACAGCACCAGCAGGACGACCAGAAATGCGACGAGCAGCATGATTGATTGCGAAGTCATGTTACAGATCCTCCGCTTTCAACAAGGCCCATACGAGATAGACCAGCAAACCGGCCGACACGACCGAGCCGATTACGTAAAATGCGTTCATTGACGTTCTCCCAGCTTGCTGCAGCCTTGGGCCATGCCCAGACACAGCAGCAAAAACGCCACCGTTGCACCGATAAAAACAAGATCCATCATTCACCTCCCAAAAGGCATGTTTTGATGGAAAGAAGCTTAGGAGAAACAGTCTAAAAATTTGGTAAAGAGATGGGATGCGGGTGTAAACAAGATATAAAAACTTGTTTACACCGCGATGCGCGCATCGACCGTTTACCATCCGTTCGATGCGCTTGCTTCGAATCGTTTTCGAGAATGAATTCCCCCCCCATTTCAACTACCTGGAAAACAGAGTGAATGTATTGAATGAACAAATCCGGAGTGCCTGAACGATGACCAGACTGGCAATTCTTCGTTACCCGGATGAAGGGCTGCACACGGTTGCGCAGCCGGTAACGGAGGTTAACGACGACATCCGCCGCCTTGCCGCGGACATGGCGCAGACAATGTACGCCGGCGGCGGCATTGGACTGGCAGCGACGCAGGTCGATGTTCACCTGCGCGTGATCGTGGTCGATGTTGAGAAAAAAAGAGACGGCCTGCTGACGCTGATCAATCCGCAAATCATCAAGGCCGGCGGCCGTGCGGAATTCGAGGAAGGTTGTCTGTCCGTGCCCGGTATTCACGAGAAGGTAAAACGCGCCGCCTGGATACGCGTGCGCGCACTGGATCTGAACGGCAAACCGTTTGAAATCTCAGCCGACGGCTGGCTCGCCGTCTGCATCCAGCATGAGATGGATCATTTGCAGGGAATGGTTTTTGTCGAATATCTGTCGCAGGTGCAGCAAATGCGCATACAGCAGACGCTGGCTGCGCCGCGCGCTCCTCGCCGGACGGGAAAAGCGCGCTAGGCTCTAACGCGTGGCCAGTCGTGCCTCTACCGGATGCATTACGCCGGTTGCCGGATGCCGCAACTTGCTGATACGGCCGATCAACACGTCATCCAGTTGTTCTGCGGTCAACTGATTCTTCTGCAGGAATGCATCGTCGATGTCGATTTCCACCATCACCAGTCCCTGCTCTTCCAGAATTTCCACATGGCTGACACGGCCGAACAGGTCGATCTGCAAACCGGTACGCGGGCTGCGGATATCGATCAGCCGCGGTTCGATCGCATTGATGAACTGGCGTGCATCGAGCGCCCGCAGTGGCGGGAAACAGCCTGATATTTCAATGATGGTTTTCATGTATGGGTCGAGATGTCGAATTCGCCGCCGGCGACGATTGCCGTGCGGCCCCGTATTATCGCCATCCACCGCCTGTTGGCAAGCCATCCGGTCATGTAAATGCAACAAGAATATCTAGGCAGAATTTAACAATCTATAACGTTTCTTTTTGGCAATAAATCTCAATTAGCCCGTTATGGTTGGGATAGAATCGGCGATTGTCCTAATCAGGCCGACTTTCCATCCATCAATGACCAAGCGCGCGCCCACCATACGCTCCAAGCTGGTACTCCTCGTCACGGCATGTGTATTGCCGGCGTCGTTGATGGCGGTCGTACTGATTACGCATGATTATCAGCGCGCACGCGAACAATTACTGTCCAATCTGCTGGGCACCGCGCGCGCGATGGTTTCCGTTGTGGATCGCGACATGGCCAGCATCGAATCGTCGCTGGTGGTGCTGGCGACTTCTCCTTATTTGGAATCGGACAATTTCCACGCCTTCTACAACCAAGCGCAAAATGTCCTGAAAAACCAGTCGGAACAGGGTGATATCAATATCGCGCTGCTCGATAAAAACGGCCGGCAATACATCAACACCCGCCGTCCCTTCGGCACGCCGCTGCCGACGCGCAACCGCTTCCATGGGTGGGCGAGCATTTATGAAACAGGCAAGCCCGTCATCTCCGATCTCTTCGTGGGCGAAGTCACCAAGCGTCCTCTGCTGGTGATCGGCGTCCCCGTCACGCTCCAGGACGACAGGATTCAATACAGCCTGAACGCCGGCATTTTTCCCGAACGTTTCGAGAAGCTGCTGCAACAGCAAAAACTTCCCGAAGGCTGGATTGCCGCGATTTTCGACAGCAAGGGAACCATCATCGCCCGCACGCGCGACATGCAGCGCTATGTCGGCAAGCCCGGCACGCCGGACATGATCGCGCGCATGGCCGCCGCCAGCGAAGACACCTTCATCAGCACGACCCACGACGGCGTTCGCGTGCATACGGTATTCAGCCGTTCATCCATTTCCAACTGGTCGCTTGCGATCGGCATCCCGACGCAGAGCATTACCGATGAATTGCGCTTCACGCTGTTCTGGCTGGTATTCGCCACCATTGCCCTGCTCGCCAGCAGCCTGACGGCGGCGTGGATGATCGGCGGCCGCATCGCCGAATCGATTCACGGCCTGACCGGCCCTGCGCTGGCGCTCGGTTCCGGCGAAGTGGTCAGCGTGCCACCGCTGCATTTGCGCGAAGCGGATGAAGTCGGCGCTTCGCTGGTCAAGGTATCGGAAATGCTGCATCGCGCGCAGCACCAGGCCAATCACGATGCATTGACCGGGCTGGCAAACCGCGCCCTGTTCCATGAAATCGTCAGCCAGCAACTGGCGCTGTGTGAACGCAATCACGCGATCCTGACGATTCTGTACATCGATCTGGATGGATTCAAATCCATCAACGACCGGCACGGCCATGAAACCGGCGACAAGGTGTTATGCAACGTCGCCGCGCGCCTCAAAGCCTGCAGCCGCAACTCGGACGTGGTGGCGCGGCTGGGCGGCGACGAGTTCGCGATCGTGATGGTCGGCGCCACCATGCAGGACGGCGTGGCCGTTGGCGAAAAACTGGTCGAGAGCATTTCGGCGCCGTACCTGATCGACAAGCTCGACCTGAATATTTCCGCCAGCATCGGCGTGGCCGCCTATCCCGATTCGGGCGTCACCAGCGAAGCCCTGTTGCATCGGGCGGATGGCGCAATGTACAAGGCCAAGGGAATGGGACGCCGGCGCGTGGCCGTGGCAACCTGAACCGGCGCCGCAGACAGCAATGCGCGCGCTCAATGAAGAAGGCGTTGCGGGCAATAAAAAAGGCGGATCACTCCGCCTTTTTTTATTGCCACTTCTCTTTACCTTTAGCGATACAGATCGTCCTGCTTCTGCTGCTCCGTCGGACCGCTCGGCGGCGGATTGACGGTCGCAGGATCCTGCTGCGCCGGCGACGGCGAGAACAGTTTTTCCCAGAAGCCCTTCTGTTCATCCACATCCAGCGAACGCACCGCGTCGCCGCCGTTCGCATATTCGTTGTACATCCAGTCGCCATCGACCTGCGTCAGGCCCGGCGGCACGACCGGTGCAAGCTGATCCTTGCCGCGCAGTGCGACGCGCATGTAATCGGTCCAGATCGGCAACGCCAGCGTGCTGCCGAATTCGCGGCCGCCCAGCGTGCGCGGCTTGTCGTAGCCCATCCATGCCACGCCTACGATATCGCGGCCATAACCGGCGAACCAGCCATCGAGCGAATCGTTGGTCGTGCCGGTCTTGCCGGCCAGATCGCTGCGTCCCAGCTTCTGGCTTGCCATGTAACCGGTGCCGGAACGCACGACATCACGCATCATCGAATCCATGATGAAGGCGTTGCGCGGCGACAGCGTGCGCGCCGTTTCATCGCCGGCCTGTGGATGACTTGCCTCCAGCAATACCTTGCCATGCGCATCGACCACTTTCTGGATCAGGTAAGGCGCGACCTTGAAACCGCCGTTTGCAAACACGGCATAAGCGCCGGCCATTTGCAGCGGCGTGACGGAACCGGTGCCCAGCGTCAGCGTCAGGTTGGACGGCTGGCGCTCAGGATCGAAACCGAAATGCGCCAGATGCTCCTTCGCGAACGGCGGCGTGATCTTGCGCAGGATGCGGATCGCGATCATGTTCTTCGATTTCTTCAAACCGGTGCGCATGGTGATCGGGCCGTCGTATTCATCGTTGTCGTTACCCGGATTCCACGACTTGCCGTTCTGCTCCAGTCCTGCATCATCGGACAGTTGCGCATCGTTGATCAGCGTCCCCGGCGAGAATCCCTTTTCCAGGGCGGCGGAATAAATGAACGGCTTGATCGTCGAACCGGGCTGGCGCCATGCCTGCGTGACGTGATCGAACTGGTTCAGCGCAAAATCGAAACCGCCGACCAGCGCCCGGATCGAACCGTCCTGACCGTTGAGCGCGACAAAGGCAGCGGACACTTCCGGCAGTTGCGAAATGGCCCATTTCTTTTTGCCTTCCACGACACGGATCACGGAACCCGCCTTGATTTTTTTCTGTTCGGTGGCCTTGGAAGCCAGACCGGCTGCAGCAAAACGCAGGCCGTCGCCCGTGATTTCCACCGTTTCACCCGACAGCAAAACAGCCCGCACCAGTTTCGGCGAGGCATCGAGCACGACTGCTGCCTGCAGGTCGTCGCTGTCCGGATGCTTGACCAGCGTGTCCTCGATCTCCTGCTGGCGATCTTCGTCATCGCCCGGCAAGGCGATCTGTGCTTCAGGACCGCGATAACCATGGCGGCGATCGTAATCGAGTACGCCGCGCCGCACTGCATCGTATGCAGCATCCTGATCGGCCTTGTTCAGAGTTGTGTAAACGCTGAAGCCGCTCGTATAGATTTCATCCTTGTATTGCGCGTACATGAATTGCCGCACCGATTCCGCAGCATATTCGGCATGCGTGCGGAACTCGTTGCCGTCGGTCAGCACGTTCAGCTTCTCGGCCCTGGCCTGATCGTATTGCACCTGCGTGATGAAGTTCAAATCATGCATGCGCTTGAGGATGTATTGCTGGCGCTCGGTCGCGCGTTTCGGATTGACGACCGGATTGGCGCTGGCCGGCGCCTTGGGCAGGCCAGCCAGCATCGCCGATTCGGCGATTGTCAGATCCTTGATCGATTTGCCGAAGTAGATGCGCGCCGCGCTGCCGAAACCATAGGCGCGTTGCCCCAGGTAGATCTGGTTCATGTACAGCTCCAGGATCTGGTCCTTCGTCAGATTGCTCTCGATGCGATAGGACAGCAGGATTTCCTGCAGCTTGCGGCTGTATGTTTTCTTGCGCGTCAGCAGGAATGTGCGTGCGACCTGCATCGTGATCGTCGATGCGCCTTGCGAGCGGCTGTGTATCAGATTGGCCAGGCCGGCGCGCACGATGCCGAGAAAATCGACGCCGCCGTGTTCATAGAAATTGTTGTCCTCGATCGCGATGATCGCGTTCTTCATGCTGGCAGGGATATTGTTGATCGAGACAAAATCGCGCCGCTCTTCACCGAACTCGCCGATCAACACGTTATCGGCGGTATAGACGCGCAGTGGAATCTTGGGCCGGTAATCCGTCAGTCCATCGATGGACGGCAGGTTCGGCACGATGAACAGCGCCGTGCAGGCAATGGCCAGCAGCAATGCGGCAACGAAGGCGATGAGCGCGGCAATGGCGGCTTGCCGCAGTTTGATGTCGGTCGGACGCTCCGACCATGCAACGATGGCTGAAGATATAAATGAAAAAAACCGCAACGCGATCCCCTGTGAAGTCTGGTGTGCGCCGCAACTTTATCAGGCATTGCACCATCGAGTTGAAACGATTTGTTATCTTGCAAAAATTACACGCTCCATGACGAATCGGCTTTCGCACGGAAAACCGGCGCGCGCACCGCGTCCCGTCCTGCCCGAACCGGCAGAAACGGAACGATCATTCAATCCGATTTCAGCTGGCCGGATCGCCGAACGCCCAGCCTGATACGACCACGTTCATCACCGTATCCTCGAAAACCTTGCGCCCTGCACTGTCGCCGGCGGCACCGGCCGCGACCATCAGCGGCAACAGATGATCGGGATATGGATGCGTCGTGTGCGCATCCGGCGCATCCTTCCACTGTTCCAGCAATGCATCGCGCGCCTCTTCCGGCCGGGCGATGCTGTCTGTCAGCCAGCCGTCGAAACGTTTCGATGCATCATGAAAAGCCGGACTGAAGCCGCGCATATTATGGAAGCTCATGCCGCTGCCAACGATCAGCACGCCTTCATCGCGCAACGACTGCAAGGCGCGACCAGCCGCCAGATGCGCCGCAGGATCAAGGCCGGTTTTCATCGACAGTTGCACGACAGGAATATCGGCATCCGGATAAATCAGTTTGAGCGGGATGAATGTCCCGTGATCGAATCCGCGCTGCGCATCCGTCGCAGCATCGATGCCCGCCGCACCAAGCAGCACCGTGATGCGTTGCGCCAGTGCCGGCGCACCAGGTGCCGGATAGGACAGTTCATACGTATGCGGCGGAAAGCCGTGGTAATCGTAGATCAGCGATGGATTCTCACCCGATGTGACCGTGAACCGATCCGCGATCCAGTGACCGGAAATGACGACGATCGCCTTCGGCCGCGCACCGGCAAGCTCATGCAGGCCACGCAGGAAATCGGCCATGCGATCCCACATGTGCGGATCTCCCGGCCAGTCCATGAAGAAACACGGACCGCCGCCGTGAGGAATAAAGAGAACGGGAAGGCGCGAAGCTGACATCAGAAACTCCATCGATAGTGTGCACATCGTCACGATGCATTGTGCACCGATCTCCGATATGGAGGCGATGGCCGGGAATTCCAAACCTGGCATGACAAACGCGACCATAAACGCAGGGCAATACACTTCGGATGATAGATGCGCCGATATTTTTTACGGCTGCCGCCTGATTGTCGCTTTTAACGTACGCTTCCATATTTTTCATCTGAATCCTGCTGACATTGCCGCTGCTGCAGGCTTATCGTTAGCCCTCGATCCACGCGGCGAACGCATCGCCGGTTCGCATCCGCGGACTCATCAGGAGATGAAATTGAAAAAACCTTTTTACCGGATTCTGTATGTACAAGTCCTGATGGCTGTTGCCATCGGCATCCTGCTCGGCCATTTCTATCCCGCGCTGGGCGTGGACATGAAACCTCTCGGCGACGGCTTCATCAAGCTGATCCGCATGCTGATCGGCCCGATCATCTTCTGTACCGTCGTCATCGGCATCGCCGGCATGCAGGACCTGACCAAGGTCGGCCGCGTCGGCGGCAAGGCGCTGATCTATTTTGAAATCATGTCGACGCTGGCGCTGCTGATCGGTCTGCTGGCCGCGCATCTTTTGCATCCCGGCACCGGCTTCAATGTCGATCCGTCGACCATCGACACCAAGAGCATCACGACCTACACGACGCAGGCGCAAAGCCAGAGCGCATCGGATTTCCTGCTGCATATCATCCCGAGTTCCATCACCGACGCATTCGCCAAGGGCGACATCCTGCAGATCCTGTTTGCCGCATTGCTGTTCGGCGCAGCGCTGTCGATGCTGGGTGCCAAAGGCGAGATGGTGACCGACTTCATCGGACAGGTTTCAAAGATATTCTTCCGCATGGTGCACATCGTGACCAAGGTCGCACCGATCGGCGCATTCGGCGCGATGGCCTTCACCATCGGCAAATACGGCCTCGTCTCGCTGCTGCCGCTGCTGCGCCTGATCGGCTGCTTCTACCTGACGGCGATTGCCTTCGTGGCGCTGGCGCTCGGCATCGTGGCAAAAATGACCGGCTTTAACATTTTCCGTTTCATCAACTACATCAAGGAAGAACTCGCAATCGTGCTTGGTACCAGTTCATCCGAAGCGGCATTGCCGCAACTGATGGAGAAGATGGAAAACCTCGGCTGCTCGCGCTCGGTCGTCGGCCTGGTGATCCCGACCGGTTATTCCTTCAATCTCGACGGCACCAATATCTACATGACGATGGCGGTGATCTTCATTGCCCAGGCATTGAACATTGACCTGACGTGGCAACAGGAAGCGCTGATTCTCGGCGTGGCGATGCTGACTTCCAAGGGTGCCAGTGGCGTCACCGGCGCAGGCTTCATCACACTGGCGGCGACACTGGCTGTCGTGCCCGCATTGCCGGTCGCCGGCATGGTGCTGATCCTCGGCATCGATCGTTTCATGAGCGAATGCCGCGCGCTGACCAATATCATCGGCAACGGTGTTGCATGCGTGGTGGTATCCGCGTGGGAAGGCGAGCTGGATCGCACCAAGCTTAATCAGATGCTGAGCAAGCCGACGGCGGAAATCGCCGCCTGAAAACAGGATCGGGACGCACTCGCGTCCCGATCCTGTTCATCGTTTCCGCATTCCGCCTGTCGTCGTTTTCCTGTTTATTCGTTCCGGTAATGTGCGTTACGCCGGAACGAATTTTTTCTGGCGCATCCATTTGGTCATGGCCCACTTCTCTCCCTGCATTACGCGTGTTCCCGCATGCAGCGATTTCCCATCGAGCTGGTTCAGTTCATTGCAGTATTCAAAGTAAAGCGCACTGCCCTTCTTCGGCATGACGGTCAGATTGATTTCAGGAAAAAAAGTCCCGCCGCCATCGACCACATCGTTCAGATACATCACCATCGTACTGACGCGCTGCCCGCTGCGCGCGATGGAGGCATTGTTTTCCGCATTGCCCGGCGTCAGGAAATCGAAATGCGGCGCACTCTCCGCGCCCGGCCGATAATGCAATACCTGCAGACCCTCGCCATTCTCCATCGGCATCTCGATCAAATCGGCGATGCGAAGCTCGATGCGTTCAATCAACGCATTCTCGCCCAGTCGAAAAAACATGCCGTCGCTGCTGCGATTCTCCGACACCACCGTTTTTCCGCTGACTGGGTCGGTGATCGTGGAAGGCGTCAGGCGAGGCCTGGCCAGATCGATCAAGCGGCTGCATTCATCCTGCGACAGGAAGTTATCGAACACGATCAGTGCCGGACTGGATGAACGCAAGGCCACCCTGACCTGCCGGTCATTCGCCTGCAGCACATTGCCGGACGCAAGTTTCTGCGAACTGAATCCGCCGTACCGGTTGGCATTCGATGCGGGATCGTCGATTTCGATCGAATCGACAGGAAACGGCTTGCCGTGCTGCGCCGCCGTAACGAACGCGTTGACCAGCGCAGTCGCAATGCCAAGATTGAATCCCTGCTGCTGCATCGCATCGATCAGCGGTGCCGCAGTCGCACCGCGCTTGATGTTATGCGTCAGCCAGTCTTTCAGATCCGGCGGGAAGTGAACAATGGCGCCCATGTTGCCTCCCCCTGTTCACAGATCGACGGATTTCCAGCCTTCTTGCGTCAGCACAAAGCCTTCCTTCAATTGCACTTTCTTCCCGCCATTCACGACATACGCCACCATCGGGAAAACTTTCTGGAGCTCTGGCTTCTTTGCCCACTCGGCAGCATCAATGTTGTAGGTATAAGTCACAACCGTGTGTTTCTTGCCATCGACCTCCTTCACCGGTTTCCAACTAACGACTTTGTCCAAAGTCATCTTGCCGGCACAAAAATCACCCGGAATTTCTTTCAGGGTGCCGTTAGAATCTTTGCGTGCAGGCTGATTCAGATAATATTTTTTCCCTTCATCGGTCAGTTCGTAACGCATGACCTTGACGTCTTTTACCTCATTGCCAGCGTCCTCCTTCATATTTACCAACGCGATCGACGAGTGAACCAGTCCGGCTTTTTCCATTACCGGCATCTGTACAGCGTTATGCCCACGTGTATCTATCTCGTGCTGCGTGACATCAATCGGCCACTGCGTGTCACCGATGCAAAAATCGCCGTTCTTCGCAAGATATTCATTCATGCCCTGCGTGAGATTACTGACATTCGCTTCCGTCTTGTCTTCGCAGGCAGACAAAATCATCAAACTGATGATGCCCAAAACCACAGGTACTAATTTCTTGATCATGATGTTTTTCACTGGTTAATCCGTATTCAAACTTTAAATTTATTTAAGGCATTCCGGCGCGGTCGGGGTTTTGCCCGGCACGTAGTCGTCGTTCAGCGTTTTCAGGAAGCAGATCAAATCCGTAAGGTTCTGATCGGTCATCGGTGTTGCACTACCCGCAGGCCGTCCGTCCAGCGGCATTTGCGGATCAATGTTGGTTGCATATTCCGCCGGCAGATCGTTGTACTTCTGCACTTGCCCGCCGACATACTGCGTTTTGATCAGGCCATACGTCGGGAAATCCGGGTCAGGAGGATTCTTCGGCGTGCCACCCACCGTCGGATACCAAAGTTCCGGTTTGGTATCGCGCGTGTTATAGAAACGGATGACCTGCTCCAGCGAATGCATGATGCCGTTGTGAAAGAAGACCGTTCGCGTGGCGACATTACGCAAGGTCGGCGATTTGAATCTTCCGCAAAAATTGTCGGCGGCATGTGGCGCACTCGGTTGATGATCTTTGCGTAGCGGCCCGCATACACCCATATCCATATAAGTCGGATCGCCGTTGACCGGAATCGCCATATTGCGCGGCACACCAATCGCTTCGATCGAAAAATCCGTAAACAATGCGGAGCTGCCGTTTATACCTGCACCGTTGTAGTGGCACGATGCGCAATTGCCCACATTCGGATCGACAAACACGCGGAAACCACGCTCTTCCGCCGGCGTGAAGGTGCCGCCGATTTTGTTCCCTGCATTCAGATCGAACTTGCTTGTATTCGGATGAAAACTGATGTCTTCCATCTGGAATGCCTGCAATGCCTTGCCTGCATTGGCAAAGGCGTCATCGACGTTCTCCAACGCTTGTTGACCAAATGCTTGACGGAACAGATCGGCATAAGTGCCCGCTTTGATATGCGCGACCACCGTGGCTTTGTCCGTATTGGCCATCTCGTGTGGGTCCAGCAATGGAATCGCAGCTTGCTCGGCCAGCGTATCGACCCGGCCATCCCAGGTAAATCCGCCGCCGGGACCCGGCGCGGTGATGCCGTCCGGATTGTCCAGCAGGTCGGCATACGGCGGCGTGACGCTTTTGTAGCGCAGCGATGGCACGGCGCGGGTGCCCGCCGCCGTCATCGACGTGCCGCCTAATTGCACAGCCAGATCGTTCGGCGGACCATAGGCCGAGTTCGGATCGTGGCATGTAGCGCACGACATTTTTCCGGAACCGGAGAGCGTCTGATCGAAGAACATGACTTGCCCGACCTGCGCGGCTGCACTCAGTTTGGATTGGGGAGGCGTTGGTGTCGTGACCGGCGGCGAATTCGCTGGACTCGTTGCATCGTTACATGCCGACAGCAGCAACAACATGCCGCAGCACAGGAACATGGAAAAATTTTGCATGACAGGCATGCGTGATAAGGCGTTCTTCATAATACTTGTCGCTTCTCGCTCAAAGGACAAAAAAGAATGAAAAGGGTGAATCGCAGACTCACCCTTTTCCATCGCCATCAGGAAAATTTCCCAATGGCGTCAATACTAAAAACTGCTTATTTTTTCAGTGCCCAGACGTTGGTCTGTACTGGATCCGGTCCAACCTGTGCCGGCGTATTGACGTCACTAGACTGAATTTGCTTGTAGTCAAGCGGAGCAATGAACGCATGGTTGATTGGGCGAACAGCATTGAAGTGTGTATTCGCCGTGTTTGCGTACTCAGGCAGATTTTTGATGTTTTCAGCGATGAATTTTTCCGTGTACTTCGAACGATTCATATAGGTCGAATCGTCCGCCGGATCGGACAAGCCAAACATGTCTTGCAAGGTACGAACGAACGAGAAGTGGCTATATGCATCGCTGTCGGCTACGCCTTTCGGTGCATTCGCCTGGTTGGTCAAAATACCGTAGATACTTTCACCGTGACCATGATTACCGACAGTGTAATTTTTGATAGGCGTAGCAGGAGTACCGTCATCGTTCAACGGCTGTGCTGCCCCTTTGCCATCGGTAGCCTGCTGAATCCCGTTACCAGGAACCCAGCCACAGCAAGAGTTGGTTGCACCGCCGGTTGCCGAGCCTTCGTCAAACATCAGGACGATAGCGATATGTTTTTGCGGATTATTCCAAAGCGGTGAAGCCTGGATTTTCTTGACCAGATAGTCGACGTATTTATCGCCACGCTTAATGAGCGCGGTACCGCCGCAATCGGTTGCAGAGACCCCGGACGTCGTGCTCGGCACACCAATACCGTGCATATCGTCACACTGATCCGGCACCACGAAATTCAGCGTACCGACATTGCCGCTGGCAAGATCGTCGCCGAACTGATCAATAGTCCAGGCTTTCCCTGTGTTCTGACCTTTTATATCCTTGAACTCTTTGGTTGGATAAGTCGTGCTGTTTGCGATCAAAGTTGCATCCCACTGACCACCACCCAGAGTACGGTTGCTATAGGCAAACTCTTTTGCGTTACGCACGTTCTCATACGCCATGCCAGGGTGGTGCTTGGTTTTATACAAACCGGCAGGCAGTGGCAGCGTGATCGTCGGATCATTCTTATCGACTGCCGTTACTGCTGAATCGGCGATACTGTCAACACGGACGTCCTGACCAGGATTCATCGATTCGCTATAGGTACGCCATGTCAAACCGACTTGCGTCAACGCATTGAACAGATTCCGTTTGTCGACAATATTGTGATTAATATTACCGGCAGTCGGTTGCGTACAAGGCGATTTGAATGGGGACTTCGGCATCTCCGTCGGGAAGTTAGCCGCGGTCGGCTCGATATCCTGCGGGGAGGCTACCGTATCGCAGTTCCATTGACTGTCATCAGGAATACCAAAGTCATCCGCACCGCCCAGCGCCGTATAGTTTGGTTCGCTCGGGTTACCCGTTGCGAAATAACTGGTCAGTTGGTTACCTTCTTTCAAGTAACGATTGATATTTGGTGCATTTGGATTTGGTGTAGTTGGCGACGGATCCTTGATCGTCGACGTTGCCTTGTTTTCCAGCATAACGATGAAGATGTGGTCGTAACGCGGAATACCTTCGATATTGAACGCTGCCTGCTGCGATTGCTTGAACGTGATCGGCTTGCGTGTGTCTGCTGGCGTATTCAGAATTTCTTGAGTGACACCACCCATGCCTTTCAAACGTGGATCACCACCTGGAACAGCCAACGCGTCAGGGTACAGATCCTTGTGGTCGACTTTATGCGCTGCATACGCATAACGCTGGCTCAAGGCATTTTCTTCATTCAGCAAAGTAGTCTGTTTGGCACCGGTCGTTGCGTTGATATCGGTCACGACATCAGCTGCAGAAATAGTCGCGTTAGGCACGCTGACACGTGCAGCCAGATTTGCCTTGGTGGTGGCGTAATCGGTACCGTCAGCTTCCATCATGCGCATGATTTCAGCGGAAAACGGGCTGATGGCAACAGCTGTAGGCTTATCGTTCAACTGTTGCGGCGAAACGCGGAAGGCATTGCGTTTTGCCACGGTGCTACCGTCGCTTTTTTTTGCATCGGTGCCGATATCCGCAATCACGGTGTCCGTCGTCAAAATCTGCAATGCAAATTTGCCGGCGGAATCAGTACGAACAGAATTTTCATCTCCATCACATTTGCCGTTGCTGTTTGCATCAACGCATACCTTCGCGTTTTGATACACAGTCGGCGTCATCGCCGGTTCGGTCGCACTGCCGGACGTGAAAATGCTGTCGGAGACAGTACCTTGAACACTTAATGGCGTGCCTGTTGGACCAGAACTGCCTCCGCCGCCGCAAGCGGCAAGCAGTGAAACCGCCGCGGCGATTGCCGTCAACGATATGTTTCTGGTAATGCATTTATTGATTTGCATGATGACCTTTGAAATAGTGAATGAACAAAGCAGCAGCTTTCACGTTGCGAACAAACGTGAAGGCAATACGAAATCGTTCGGTCCCGTCGTAACGGGATCGAATCAAACTGTCATGGGTAGAACGGGATGTGCATGCAGGTGCGAACAGCACCTGCATGCGAATTGACAATCAGGCGAGAGGAGGTGCCCGGGTAGAATAATGAGGAGAAATAACGGAGAAGAACTCGACGACCAGCTTCTGCGGGGAAAGATGCGAAGCCGAAGAAAGAACAGCAAAATCAAATGCGACGACGACGTCATTATCGACATCATCCAGCGCCACATGCACGCCGCTATCGGAATCCTGCACTGAACTATCTTCCAGCGCGCACTGATGATCACCGCTGCTGTATTGCGCCGCTGTCACGGATTCCGCCAACGCTACGTGCTGCGAAAAGAGCAGCAGGAGGCAAAGCCAGAGATTAGCGAGAATGCGCGATTTCATCGATGTGGGTCAGTACAGCGTCAAATGGATTGCAGAACAACTGGACGCATCTTCACAGATGCATGTGACGACTTGATGACGCATGAAAAAAAAACGACAAGCGACCGAACCTTCTTTCCATGCTGCAATCACGTTGCACGCATGCAGAAAAAACCCATGGAATCGTCATGCGATTACCGTGAGATTACTGCGAGATTCAACATGCATCGGCTATCCGCAATACAATCTAGCCCATTGCACAACTTATGGAGGCTGGCTTGCAGCCGATTATTTCCGTCAGAAATCTGACCAAACAATACACATCGGGATTTCAGGCACTCAAGAGCATCAATCTCGATATCCGCCGTGGCGAAATCTTCGCCCTGCTCGGTCCTAACGGTGCGGGTAAAACCACGCTGATCAATATCATCTGCGGCATAGTCAATCCGAGCGGAGGCAATGTGCTGGCCGATGGTCACGACGTCGTTACCGACTTCCGTCTGGCACGCGCCAAGATCGGTCTGGTGCCGCAAGAACTGTCGACGGATGCGTTCGAAACGGTATGGGCCACTGTCAACTTCAGCAGAGGTATTTTCGGCAAGCCGACGGATCACGCATATGTTGAAAAGATATTGCGCTCGCTGTCTTTGTGGGACAAGAAGGATGCAAAGATTTTTGCATTGTCAGGCGGCATGAAACGGCGCGTGATGATCGCCAAGGCACTGTCGCACGAACCGCAAATCCTGTTTCTCGACGAACCGACTGCGGGCGTCGACGTGGAATTGCGGCGCGACATGTGGGAAATGGTGCGCGGCCTGCGCGAGAGCGGCGTGACCATCATCCTGACAACGCACTACATCGAGGAAGCCGAAGAAATGGCCGACCGCATCGGTGTGATCCGCAAGGGCGAGATCATCCTGGTCGAAGACAAGGCCGTGCTGATGGCCAAGCTCGGCAAAAAACAGTTGCGACTGCAATTGCAGCATCCGCTGCAGGCGATTCCTGCCGATCTGTCGGCGTGGCATCTGGAACTGTCGGCTGACGGCAACGAACTGACCTACACATTCGATGCACAGGCTGAGCAGACCGGCATTGCCGAACTACTGCGCAAACTTGGCGAACATGGAATCGATTTCAAGGACTTGCAATCCAGCCAGAGTTCGCTGGAAGAAATCTTCGTCAATCTGGTGAAAGCAGAATCATGAATATCTACGCAATTCGCGCCATCTATCTGTTCGAAATGGCACGCACCTGGCGCACCCTGATGCAAAGCATCGCATCGCCCGTCATTTCCACATCGCTGTATTTTGTCGTATTCGGTTCGGCGATCGGTTCGCACATGGTCGAAATCGGAGGCGTCAGTTATGGTGCCTTCATCGTACCGGGATTGATCATGATGGCATTGATGACGCAGAGCATTTCGAATGCATCCTTCAGCATATTCATGCCGAAATGGTCGCGTACGATTTACGAGATTTTGTCGGCGCCCATTTCGTATGTTGAAATCATCCTTGGCTATGTCGGTGCAGCGGCAACGAAATCGGTCATCCTGGGTTTGCTGACACTGGTCACCGCACGCCTGTTCGTCACGTTCGAAATTGCCCATCCGCTCTGGATGATCTTTTTCCTTCTGCTTACCTCGATCACGTTCAGCCTGTTCGGTTTCATCATTGGCGTCTGGGCACCGAGTTTCGAGAAATTGCAGATCATTCCATTGATGATCGTGACACCGCTGGCCTTCCTCGGCGGCAGCTTCTATTCCATCGACATGCTGCCACCGTTCTGGCAAAAGGTCGCGCTGGTCAATCCGGTGGTTTACCTGATCAGCGGATTCCGCTGGAGCTTCTTCGGCATCTCGGACGTCAGCGTCGGCGTCAGCATCGGCATGACACTGGTATTCCTGAGCATCTGCCTTGTGGTGGTCTCGCTGATCTTCAAGACCGGCTATCGGCTCAAGACCTGAAGATGCGCCACCAGCCATCGCGGATGGCGGCGCATTGTTCTATTTGTCGTTCGGTTTATTGACGCCATGCAAAATATGCAGCACTCTATTCATCATCTCTTCACGCGTGGATTGCCCGCCGCCAGTCGGCAGGCAATCTGAATTTCCCTCTTTTTCCGAAAAGCCAAACGATGAACAAAATCACCCTGACCTTTCTGGCCCTGCTTCCACTGTCAGCCTTCGCCCAGCAGCAACAGGTCGATCCCTGCATCACGAAGGCGAGCACACCGGAGATGAATAGTTGCGCCAAAGAGGAGTACACCAAGGCGCATGACAAGCTTGACCAGACCTACAAGGCGCTGACCACGCAGATACCAAAACAGGATGAAGACGGGATTCCGTACACGGCAGTGAAGAAGCAGATGCACGTTGCGCAAAAGGCCTGGCATGAATTCGTCAAGCAGGATTGCAAGTCGATCAGCATCTACAACAAGGGTTCGGCATTGAAGGATGTGGAATATTACAGCTGCATGCGCCTGCATACCGAACAGCGCACTGCCGACCTGGCGCATTTCCTCGCGCGCAGGAACAAGCCGCAATCCTGAGCGGTCGGCGCCGATCCCTCATTTCTTATGAGCGATCCTGGAGATTGGCGCGCATGCTGCCGTACGGATCATCGATGACATAACGCCATGATCCGTCCGGCTGTTTGCGCAGGACTTCCAGTGTGTCGACGCTTCCCTGCTTTGCCTTGCCTTCTGCATCGTTCCACATCAAGTCCGCTTTCATTCGGTTGGTCGCCAGCATGCCGTCACCGCTGATCGTGGATTTGATAAACGCGATCCTGAATTTCGGTTTCAGCGCGATCAATCCGGCATTGTCGGCACGAATCGCATCCAGGCCGATCATCGGCGCTCCCGATTTCTTGAACAGCACCGCATCCGGTTCATACAGGGAAACCGCCGTGTCGATATCACCGGATTCCAGCGCCGCAATCAGGATGCGGCTGCAGTCTTCCGGTTGCATGGCAAGATGTTTTGAAGCATTGGCATGATCGTTTTGCATGAGTATTCTCCAAAAAACAGGCATCAATATTTTCAATAGTATGAACCAGATCATGCCGAAAGGTGACATGCCGCTGCAACGTTTCGAACTGGCCGATGGCGACAGGCTGTACGGCTTCGTCGATTACTACCCGTTCGGCGACATCGCAGTCATCACGCACACCGAAGTCAATCCTGCGCTCGAAGGCAGGGGCCACGGCAAGAAGCTGGCGGCAAAGGCGATGGAATACCTGCACGCCGAGGGCAAGCGTGTCGTTCCCGTTTGCGGCTTCATCGCGCATTACCTGCGCACGCATCCGCAGCATCACGATCTGGTCACGCCGGCCAGCCGGAGCATCTTCAATATCGGCCCGCCCCTCGATATCGAAGGATAGACGGACTGCGAAGACGGCGATTGCCCTGCCGGTATGCCGGCATCCAGTGCATGACTTGTGCCATCCAATTGCATGGCCGGCAAGGACAGGCCTGCAGAGATTTGCAGGATCGCATTGCCCTCATTCCACAAAAAAAATCGATCGGCAACGGAAACATTTCCTTTGCCGATCGATTTCGATGCATCTGAAAACGGTTTCGATTAACCCAAAGCCGGATAATCGATATAGCCTTCGGCCGCCGGATGGTAAAAGAAATCGGGACGTGGCTCGTTCAGCGGCGCATCCAGTTTCAGGCGTTCCGGCAGATCCGGATTGGCGATGAACAATTTGCCGAATGCGACGGCATCCGCCTCGCCACCGGCGATGACCTGCTCCGCCGTCGTCTTCGTCATTTTTTCATTCGCGATATACACGCCGCCGAATATTTTCTTCAATTGCGGGCCGATGCGGCGATCGCCCAGCGATTCGCGTGCGCAGATGAACGCGATGCCACGCTTGCCCAGTTCCTTCGCAACATAACCGAACGTCGCCAGCGGATCGGAATCGGTCATGTCATGCGAATCGCCGCGCGGCGCCAGATGCATGCCAACGCGCGATGCGCCCCAGACGTCGATGCACGCGTCGGTCACTTCCAGCATCAGGCGTGCACGATTCTCGATCGAACCGCCGTAACTATCGGTGCGCTTGTTGGAGCCGTCCTGCAGGAACTGGTCGAGCAGATAACCGTTCGCGCCATGGATCTCAACACCATCGAAGCCGGCGCGTCTTGGCGTTTTCCGCGCCTTTGCGATAAGCCGCGACGATGCCGGGAATTTCGTCCAGATCGAGTGCACGCGGCGTCACGAATTCGCGTTGCGGACGCACCAGGCTGACATGGCCCTTCGGCGCGATGGCGCTGGGCGCAACCGGCAAATCGCCATTCAGGAACATCGGGTCGGAAACACGGCCGACATGCCACAACTGCAGGACGATCGGCCGCCTGCCTCATGGACGGCTCTCGGTCACATGCTTCCAGCCTTCGACCTGCTCGTCGGACCAGATGCCCGGCGTATCGGCATAGCCGACGCCTTGCGGCGTGACGGAAGTTGCCTCGCGTCAGGATCAGACCGGCCGAAGCGCGTTGCACGTAGTATTGCGCCATCAGGGCGTTCGGCACGCGGCCGCCGCCGATTGCGCGTGAACGGGTCAGCGGCGCCATGATGACGCGATTGGGTAGTTCGAGATCGCCGATCTTGAGTGGCGAAAAAAGTGTGGTGGTGCTCATCGATTATTCTCCAAGGTATTACGGACAAAAAGTTAAAGGGAATCAGGCGGTGGCAGGAACCGGTACAGGTTCCGCTGCGCCGGCAAGACGTATCGATACGCGCATCGCGATCGCGGCAGTGATTGCCAGCGCTGCCGCAGCCAGCGGCACGGCACGCAAACCGAATCCGCCGCTGATGACCAGCCCGCCGACCCATGCGCCCAGCGCATTGCCGACATTGAACGCACCGATGTTCAGCGTGGCGACAAGGTTCGGCGCAGCCTTGCCGAAGATCATGACGTTCACCTGCAATCCGGGAACGGCGGCAAAGGACACCATCGCCCACAGGAACAGATTGATTTCAATCGGGATGAAGTTCGGGCTGGTCCAGCGCACAACGGCAGCGACTGCCGCCAGCGTCAGGAAAATCCCGGTCAGCGCCGCACCGAGCCGCCAGTCCGCGAGTCGTCCGCCGATGTAATTGCCGAGCGTAAGCCCGAGGCCGATCAGGAACAGCGTCCACGTCACCCCGTGCGGCGACAGATGCGTGACTTCTTCCAGCAACGGCGCGACATACGTGAACAATGCAAAGACCGCGGCGGAAAACAGCATCGTGGTCGACAGTGCAGCCCACAGTCCTGCGTTGCGCAATTGTCCGATCTCCGCACGCAGATCTGTTTTTTCTTCATCGTGCCGCACCGGCATCACGCGCCACAAACCGATCAGCGACAGCACGCCCAGTCCGGCAACCACCCAGAACGGCATCTGCCAGCCGGCGATCTGTCCAAGCGCCGTACCCAATGGCACGCCCAATACATTGGCCAGCGTCAGGCCGGTAAACATCAGCGCGACGGCCGACGCCTTGCGGTTTTCCGGCACCAGGCTGGCCGCCACGACCGAACCGATGCCGAAGAATGCGCCATGACACAGCGAAGTGATGATGCGCGCCAGCATCAGAAAGTCGTAACTGACGGCCACCGCGCACAGCACATTGCCGACGATGAAAATCCCCATCAGGATCAGCAGCGCACGCTTGCGCGGCAGTGAGGCAGTCGCCACCGCCATGATCGGCGCGCCGATCGCGACACCCAGCGCATAACCGCTGATCAGCCAGCCGGCACTCGGAATCGATACCGACAGGCTGCGCGCCACATCGGGCAGCAGCCCCATGATCACAAACTCGGTGGTGCCGATGGCAAAGGCGCTTAATGCAAGAACAAGCAAGGCAACAGGCATACGGTCTTTCGTTGATTTGATTACAGGAGAGGAGTTACAGATCGCCCTTGACCGATTGCAGGAAAGCATCGATGGTTTCTTCGTTCCGTTTGAAAAACGCCCATTGACCGATGCGCCGGGATGTCACCAGCCCCGCATTCTGCAAGGTCGCCAGATGCGCGGAAATGGTCGATTGCGACAGGCCGCTGCGCTTGTCGATCATGCCGCAGCACACGCCGAAATCGAGCGGATGCTCCTGCTCGGCAAAATGCTTTTGCGGCTCTTTCAGCCAGCCGAGGATTTCGCGCCGGACCGGATTGGCCAGCGCCTTGTGGATGGCATCGATGTCTATGGTCTTTTTCATGTTTCGTGGAAAACCGAATTAAATATCGTTGAATAAAGAAATTTATATCGGCATATTACGATATAAATAAAAAACGTGCTGGCGGACATTGTTTGCCAGGCAAAGGATGCGTGTTACGAATGTATGCGGCACACGTGCGGCCGCTCAGGAAATGCCACTGAATCCGACTTAATACGTACCGGGAATCAGGATTTTTTCATCCACCTTCTTCACATCGGTCAATCCGCAGAACGCCATGGTGATATCCATCTCGCGTTCGATGATTTCCAGGCATTTGGTCACGCCCTGCTCGCCCATCGCCCCAAGCCCGTAAAGGAAAGCGCGACCGATATGTACACCCTTTGCACCGAGCGCGATCGCTTTCAGCACATCCTGGCCGGAGCGAATGCCGCCATCCAGATGCACTTCGATGCGATTGCCGACGGCATCGACGATGGCCGGCAGCGCCACGATGCTGGACAAGGCGCCGTCAAGCTGGCGTCCGCCGTGGTTGGAGACGATCAGCGCGTCGGCGCCGCTGTCCGCCGCCAGTCGCGCGTCCTCCGGATCCATGATGCCCTTGATGATCATCTTGCCGCCCCAGCGCTGCTTGATCCATTCGACGTCGTTCCATGACATCGCAGGATCGAACTGTTGCGCGCACCATGACGACAGCGAAGACATGTCGGCCACATCGCCGGCATGGCCGACGATATTGCCGAACCCGCGGCGCGGCGTCTGCAGCATGCCCATGCACCAGCGCGGCTTGGTCATCATGTTGATGATATTCGGCACCGTCAGCTTCGGCGGCGCCGACAGGCCGTTCTTCAGGTCCTTGTGGCGCTGGCCGAGGATCTGCAGATCCAGCGTCAGCACCAGCGCCGAACAGTTGGCGGCCTTGGCGCGGTCGATCAGGCGTTCTATGAATCCGCGATCCCTCATCACGTACAGCTGGAACCAGAACGGTTTGCTGGTATGCGCGGCAACGTCCTCGATCGAGCAGATGCTCATCGTCGACAGCGTAAAGGGAACGCCAAATTTTTCGGCTGCGCGCGCGGCAAGAATTTCGCCGTCCGCATGCTGCATGCCGGTGAAGCCGGTCGGCGCAAGCGCAATCGGCATTTTTACTTCCTGGCCGATCATCGTGGTGCGCAACGTGCGGTTTTCCATGTTGACCGCAACACGCTGGCGGAACTTGATCGGCGCGAAATCGCTGCTGTTGGCGCGATAGGTCGATTCGGTCCATGAGCCGGCATCGGCATAGTCGTAGAACATGCGCGGTACACGTTTTTGCGCCAGCACGCGCAGGTCTTCGATATTGGTGATGATGGTCATGCAGTCTCCTGTGTGTCCCTTGTGTATTTCCTGGCGAGTCTCGGGATTCGCGCAGAATGCCGAGTTGAACACGTTCCACGTTTCCTGCAGCAGCGACGCATGCTTCCTGCGATGCGCTCCGTGTTTGCGGGACGCCTGCTGTACCGCTCTGATCTCTCGTCGAATTCTATTTCCTCCGCGGCATCGTTGAGATGAATGTTTTTAATCGATCCGGCGCGCATGCGATCGCTGCGCTTTCGCTTCGGCTTAGGTCCGCACACGGTCTTCCTCACGGTTAAATATATTGTATTTCATATGCAACATATTTAAACTCGCAGGATTGCCATCCGCATGCATCCATGCCGATGCAATCAGATACAAATATCAATGTCAGGAGCAGCATGATTCAAGCAAAACTGAAGTGGATTTCTTCCTATTTACTGCCGATGATGGGCTCCGTCGATCGTTACGAAAGGATGCGCGCCTGCGCCGGCGCCCTCTTCGGCATCGTTCTCACAGGTGCCTTCAGTTACCTGATTCTCGGTCAGGACATTCATGCCGCATGGCTGATCGCCCCGATGGGTGCATCGTCCGTTCTGCTGTTTGCCGTGCCATCGAGCCCGCTGGCGCAACCGTGGTCGCTGGTCGGCGGCAATCTGGTGGCAGCCCTGATCGGCGTTACCTGCGCCAAGCTGATCGGTGCGCCAATGCTGGCAGCCGGTGTCGCCATCTCTCTGGCGATCGGCGGAATGTTCATGTTCAAATGCATTCATCCGCCAAGCGGCGCCGTCGCGCTGACCGCCGTGCTGGGCGGACCGGCCATTCACGCAATGGGCTACAGCTTTGTCGTCGTGCCTGTACTGCTCAACTCCATCATTTTGCTGGTGATGGCGCTGTTCTATAACAACGCGACCGGCCGCCGCTACCCACACCGTCCCGTACCGGATCAGGTAAACAAGCACGGCACGGCCGACGCGCCGCCGACCGAACGCACCGGCATCACGCCTGACGATCTGGACGAAGTGCTGAAACGCTACAACCAGGTGATCGATATCAGCCGCGACGATCTCGAAGAAATCATGCTGCAGACTGAATTGCAGGCCTATCGCCGCCAGCTGGGCGAGACGAAGTGCGCCGACATCATGTCGAAGGATATTGTCACGGTTGAATTCGGCACCGACCTGGAGGATGCCTGGATACGCCTGCGCGAACACAGCCTGACCGCAATGCCTGTGATCGATCGCGGCAGGCGCGTGATCGGGATCGTGACCAAGGCCGACTATCTCAAGCACGCCGAAGAAGATATGCACGAAGGGCTCGGCAAGCGTCTTGCGCAACTGATCCTGCCGTCGCAGCTCACGCATACCGACAAGCATGAAGTCGTCGGCCAGATCATGACCCGCGATGTCATTACCGCCAAGGAGACACAATCCATCGTCGATCTGGTACCGTTGATGTCGGATTCCGAATTGCACCAGATACCCATCGTCGATGATCACGGCCATCTGGTCGGCCTGATTTCGCAAACCGACCTGATTGCCGCGTTGTACGAAAGCACGATGGCCGATCGTCCGCCGCAACTGGCGCGGAAACCTACATCACCAGGAGCATAAACATGCAAGCCACCGAACATACACTCGATCTCGTCGCGCTTTCCCAGGGCATCGTCGATCAGGCGCCCGACGCCATCATCTTTGCCGACCGGGATGGAATCGTGCGCCTGTGGAACAGCGGCGCCGAACGCATCTTCGGCCACACGGCAGCCGACGTCATCGGCGGCACATTGGACATCATCATTCCGGAACGCATGGTGCAGGCGCATAACAACGGCTTCAACCACGCTGTTTCCACCGGTGAAATGAAATACGTCAACAAGGTGCTGACCACGCGCTCGATGCACAAGGACGGCAGCCGTCTCTATGTCGACATGAGCTTCGGACTGGTGCGCGACAAGGACGGCAACGTCCTCGGTGCGCTGGCTGTTGCGCGCGACATTACGGAACGCTTTGCAAACGAAAGCGCGCAACGCGCGAAGATCGCAGAACTGGAAAAGGCGCTCGCGGAAAAATCCTGAGCGCCCCTTTCCTTCCCATGTACCAATAACGTCCGGCACCTTCAGGGCGAAAACTAGCCGCCGAAGAAGCGCTCCCGGACGTGCTCTTCATGAAATGCCGTATGCGACGGTTTCACCAGATCGCTGCGGCTGACAATCCCCACCAGGCGGCGCGACGCTTCATCCGCCACCACCGCCAGACGCTCCACATGCTGGCTCGCCATCCGGCGGCTGGCTGCCTGGCAGGTTTCCGTCGCCAGCACGACCGCCTGTTCGATATCGTCGAACAACGCGCCGACCGGACAATCCTCGCCCTTCACACGCATTCCCTCATCCAGTATCGATCGATCGATCACGCCCGCCAGCGCATTCTGCGCATTCACGACCGGAAAGGCGCGATGCTTCTGCGCCGTGCCGAAATAATTCTGCACGACATCGCGCAGCGGCATCGCTGCATCAATGACCGCAATATCGGTCGACATGACTTCGGCGACAAACGAACGTTCCTGCGGATCGACGCTGTATTCACGATAAATATGCAGGCCGCGCCGCGCAATTTTCTCGGTCATGATCGAACGGCGCATCACCAGAATCGTGAATCCGTACGACACGCCAGTCGCCAGCAACAACGGCAGCAACGCATTGAAATCGCCGGTCAGCCCCAGCGCGAAGATCGCTGCCGTCAACGGCGCGCCCAGCACACCGGCCAGCACCGCCGCCATGCAGACCAGCGGCCACAGTGCCTGATCCGTTCCCGGCACCAGACTCGAAATGACCGCGCCCAATCCCGTGCCCATCATCAGCAATGGCGCCAGCACGCCGCCGGAGGTTCCCGAACCGAGCGCAACCACCCAGATGATCGCCTTCACCAGCAACAGCGACAATGCCGCCGATAACACAAGATTGTTATGCAGCAGATCCGAAATCACGTCGTAACCGACACCCAGTGCCCGCGGTTCGAAATAACCGCCCACGCCGACGACCACCGCACCGATTGCCGGCCACCACATCCAGTGAAACGGCAACTTGGCGAACCAGTCTTCGACACGATACAACGCAACCGACATCCCGGCCGACAGCATGCCGCTCAGCAAACCCGCGACGATGCAGATCAAGAACGATGAAATGCCTGCCGGCGCAGTCTGCATCGGGAACAACGGCCCGGCTTCCAGCAGCAGCGGCCGGCAGAATGCCGCAGCGGCGCACGCCATGATCACCGGCAGCAGACTGCGCGGCCGCCATTCGAACAGCAACAATTCCACCGCCAGCAACACGGCCGCAACCGGCGTGCCGAACACGGCCGTCATCCCGGCCGTCGCGCCGGCAACCAGCAGGGTCTTGCGCTCCGCCGCACTGACCGAAAAGCCCTGTGCAATCAGCGAACCGATCGCGCCGCCGGTCATGATGATCGGACCTTCCGCGCCGAACGGCCCGCCGCTGCCGATCACGATGCCGGACGTCAGCGGCTTGAGCACCGCGACTTTTGGCGACATCCTGCTCTTGCCGAACAGGATCGCTTCGATCGCTTCCGGTATGCCGTGCCCGCGAATCTTGTCCGAGCCGAAGCGCGCAATCAGGCCGGCGATCAGGCCGCCGATGACCGGTACCACGATCACCAGCAATCCCAGCGCATGATCGGCCGGTGATCTGTTTTCAAACGAGAACGTCTGAAAGAAGAACAAATTGGTGAAGAAGTGAATCAGGTTCAGCAGAACGAAGGCGGCGCCGGTACTGACGACGCCGATCACAACGGCAATGGCGCACAGGAGAACGACCCGCAGGTCGGGAGAAAAATCACGTTGATGAGCATGCATTGATAACAACCCGGAAGAAAAAGAGAAGCGCTAAATGAATCAGGAATTGATTTCGCCATCATTGAACGCGGAAATCCGCGCCACCTTGAAGGCCTTGGAAAGAGAACGGAGTTCGTTGCGATGCAGTTCGGCCAGATGGCGCAGCTGTCGCTCGCCGACGGCAGTCAGGCTCACGCAAACCTGACGGCGGTCTTCGCGCCCCTGCGAGCGCGAGACCAGCCCTGCGTTCTCGCAGCGCGAGACCAGCGCCACCGCGCCGTGATGCTGGATCTGCAGGCGTTCGGCGATCTGGCCCACGGTCGCCCAATCCTGACCGGGAAAACCCTTGATGTGCAGCAGCACCAGGTAGTGCATCGGCGTCAGGCCGACGCTGTGTGCCGCGTCTTCGCTGAATTTGAGGAAACGGCGCAATTGATAACGGAATTCGGAAAGCGCCTCAAAGTCGCCTTGTTCAAGCTGTGCAGGATTCGACATGAAAGGACCGGACATTGCCCGGCGCAAAAATGGAAAGCGAAATAGTATCACGTTATGATATATATTTCCAGGCACCTGTTCACCTGCAGGATTCCTGCTGTACAACTGCGCATCGATCCGACCGAAATCGCCATTCGGGAACTCTGCAACGACAGATGCAAAACATCGCGACCGGACGGCCAATCAAAAAAACCGGCCTGAGCCGGTTTTATATCGAAGACGGACAATGCATCTTCACGAATGGAACGGCCACGGCCGCCCTTTTTCTCTTCTTGTCAGTCCTCTCGCCAGTCTTCTCGTCACTATCAGGCTTTCCCCGCAGCCTTGGTGCTGCCGGTCTTCATTTCCCGCAACAGCTTTGCCAGCGCCGCACCGCGTACCAGACGCATTTTCTTGTCGACGGCAAACTGCATTGCCTTCTGGGTAAATTCTCCCGCCGTAATATAGAAGCTGTCGTGCGCACCGGCGCGTTCCACGGCGGCATGCAGTTCGCGCAACGGTTCGACGCCGGCGCTTGCCACTTTCCAGCGCTTGCAACTGACAAGCGCCGTGCGGCCATTGCTCGTGATCGAGAAATCCGCTTCCGGCATTTCCACCCGTTTGACTTCGAAGCCGTCGCGCCGCAATGCCACTTCGATTTCCGCCGAAAAATCGCGCCATGACATTTCGCGCGCCCTCTGCAGCGTCTCCGCCGTCCGCGCGGCGCCCGGCGTTCCCCATTGCCGCTTGAATGCAACCACGCACACCACCGTGAACGGAATGCCGCTCAACATGCCATAGATGCGATAGCCCGGTGGCATCGCCGCCCAGCCGATCAATGCAATGATGGCCGCAATGCCGCCGCTCACCCACCATGGCGAGCGCAGCAGGATTGCGAAAATGGAATTTTTTGACATCCTCAACTTCACTTTGTCACCTCGTTATCATGTCGTTTTTTGTGTCGTTCTTTGTGTGGTTCTTTTTAAATATCGGTCGCATGATAGCAGTTCGAACCATCCGCCTGTCCCGGCAATTGCAGACTTTTCCAGGACGTCGTAAGCTGAGCCGGTTTCCACCAGCAACGATGCGCACACTCATGCATGACGACATACAGGATCAGGAATACCGGCAACGCATTCATCGCGAGCTCGTCCGGCTCGGCATTTCGCTTGAATTGATTACGAAGAAAAACCTGCCGTTCCATCCTGAAGCGCAGGAACTGGCCGTGGCGGAAACCGATGCCGAAGGCCGCGAATACATGATGACGCCAGCCACTGCCAACGCATGGGCCGCGATGAAGGCGGCCGCGCTGCAGGACAATGTGATCCTGGAAATCGTTTCCGCCTTCCGTTCGATCGAGCGGCAAATCGACATCATCCAGTACAAACTCGACCGCAACATGCCGATGGAAAAAATCCTGACGCTCAGTGCGCCGCCCGGTTACAGCGAGCACCATACCGGTTGTGCAATCGATATCAATACGCCGGGTTGCGTGGCCACCGAGGAAGAATTCGAACGCACCGATGCATTCCGCTGGCTGGCCGTCCACGCCGGCCGGTTCGGTTTTACCCTGTCCTATCCGCGCGATAACACGCTCGGATTCATCTACGAACCATGGCATTGGCGTTTTCAACCGCAGGACAATTAACTATTTTACCGAGCGAAGTTACGTTAATTAAAAATAGTAAGCGGCTGATTTAATTGGTTTTGATTACATTAGCTTCTGTTGCAAAAATTCCAGAAAACAACTGATGCGTCGCGACAACTGCGTATTGCGGTAGTACACCGCATGGATCGGCTGACGATAACCGGTTGAATGATCTTCCAGAATTTTTACCAGCCGTCCGGCGGCAATATCGTCCTTCGTCATGAACTCCGCCAGGCACGCAATCCCCTGTCCTTCCAGCGCCAGCGCGCGGATCGTTTCGCCGCTGGATGCAAACAACGACGGAGAAACCGCGAGCGTCTCGCCACCTTCATGCCGCAGCGGCCACAGATTGCCGGATTCGAATTGCAGGAAACCCAACAGTTGATGCGACGCCAGTTCCTCCGGCGTCTGCGGCATGCCATGCTTTTTCAGATAGGTCGGACTTGCCAGCAGGTGCAGCGGGCTGGATCGCAAGGCACGCGCATGCAGCGTCGAATCCTGCAAGGTGCCGATGCGGATGGCGATATCGGTGCGATGCTCCAGCAGATCGGCGACCTGATCGTTGCTGGTCAGCTCCAGCGTGATCTGCGGATACAACGCGCGGAATTCCGCCACATGCGGCACGATCGCATGCAGGATGAACGGCGAGGCGGCATCGATGCGCAAACGTCCGCTCGGCTGCTGGCGACGGATGCGAATGGCTTCTTCGGCTTCGTCCATCGCTTCCAGAATCGCGCGCGCCTTTTGCAATAGCAGACGGCCCTCGTCGGTCAGCTCCATACGGCGCGTGGTGCGCGTCAGCAGCGAGGTTGCCAGCTTTTCCTCCAGCCGCGACAACGCACGACTGACGGCCGACGTGGTCTGATTCAGATTGACCGCCGCCGCACCGAGCGTGCCGCTGTCAACCACCGCCACGAACATGCGCAAATCGTCTGAATTGATATCCATTGTTGATTCCAGGGAAAGTATCTTTTGATAGTACAGTGGTTTTTCTCAACAATAAATGCCGGCATAGTGACGTCATGCCGCTTCGGCAATCAACCAAAGGACAGAACATGAACGTATTCATTACAGGTGCAGCGGGTTTTATCGGCGGTTCGGTCGCGGCCCGCTTGCTGAAGGAAGGTGACAAGGTGCGTGGTCTGGTCCGCACCGCCGAGCAGGCAGAGCGCGTGCGCAAGCTCGGCATCGAACCGGTCATCGGCACGCTGGAAGATACCGACATTCTCGCGCGCGAAGCGAAGCAGGCCGATGCCGTCGTCAACGCCGCCAGTTCGGATCACCGCGCCTCGGTCGAAGCGATGCTCGACGCCCTCACCGGTTCGGGCAAGCCCTTTATCCACACCAGCGGCTCCAGCGTGATCGGCGACGACGCGCGCGGCGAATGGAAATCGGACAAGATCTTCGCCGAAGACACGCCGTTCGATGTTGTGCCGGAAAAGGCGGCCCGTGCTTCGCTCGACAAGCTGATCATCGATGCTGCACAGCGCGGCGTACGCTCGGTCATCCTGTGCAACACGATGATCTACGGTACCGGCCTCGGCGCCAGCCCGAACAGCGTGCAGATCCCGCCGCTCGTCGCGCAGGCGCAGAAAAGCGGTATCGCGCGCTATGTCGGCAAAGGCATCAACGTCTGGTCCAACGTGCATATCGAAGACGTCGCCGACCTCTATCTGCTGGCATTGAAAAACGCGCCGGCCGGTTCGTTCTACTTCGTCGAAAACGGCGAAGCATCGTATGCCGATATCGTCACCGCCATCGCGAAGCGCCTGAATCTGGGCGAACCGCAATCGTGGCCGGTCGAAGAAGCGATCAAGGAATGGGGCTTCGGGCACGCCGTCTATTCGTTCGGCTCCAACAGCCGCGTGACGGCGGCCAGGGCGCGCAAGGAACTGGGCTGGAAGCCGACACACACATCGGTTTTCGACTGGATCGAACAGGACATGAATGTCGATAACAAGGCAGTCAATCCGCGCTGATCACGCTAACTTGCCGATGAGGGCAAATGCAGCAACGGCGGCCGGCAAACGGTCGCCGTTTTTCCATTCAGACCATCAGCTTTGCCAGGCGCTGCTGCAGGAATTCGCGCAGTGCGATCGTCGCCGGCGACAGCATCAGGCGATGCGCGCACACCAGATTCAACGGCGCCGCCTCGCCCGCATAGTCGGTCATCACTGCAACCAGACGACCGCTCTTCAAATCCTGCGCGACATCCAGCGCGGATTTGTATGCCAGTCCGCGTCCTGCAATCGCCCAGCGCCGCACCAGATCGGCATCGTCGCTGATGCGATCGCCCTGCACGACCACGCTGTCGGTTTTCTTCCTGCGTAAAAACACCCAGCGATCGTGGACGTTATCGCCCAGCACAAAGCGCAGACAGTTATGTCCCGGCAAATCGGCCGGTGTACGCGGCGCACCGTGCCGCTTGATGTAGTCGCGCGATGCACACAGGACACGGCGATTATCGGCGACCAGCGGCAACGCCACCATGGCGGAATCCTCCGGCTCGCCGTAGCGAATTGCGATATCGACCGGCTGCCGGTACAGATCGGCGAGACGATCGCTGATGCGGATGCGGAAACGAATCGCCGCATGCAATTCCTGAAAATCGTCCAGCCACGGCAGCAATACATTGCGCCCGATATCGGACGGCAGCGACAGGTTCAGATCGCCGCCGATCGATTCTGATGCCTGCGCCAATGTGGCCGCGCCCTCGTCCAGTTCCCGCAGCACATTGCGCGCATGCGCCAGATACCGTTCGCCGGCCAGCGTCAACCGCAAACTGCGCGTCGAGCGGACAAACAGGCGCACCGTCAGCGCACTCTCCAGCCGCTTGAGCGCAGCACTTGCCGCCGCCGGCGCCATATCGAGCTCGCGCGCGGCTGCCGACAAACCGCCGCAATCGGCCGCATTCACGAACAGCAGCAAATCCTCGATTCTCGGTATTTTCATTTTATTTTTGAAAGTGATAGTTGATTGAACGTATTTTTAATAAAACGAATATAGCGGAAACTGCGTCTCAACGTACTGCAGCGGCGATAGAAAACGCCGGAATGCAGCGTCTCACAACAAAAACGCACGAAAGGAATCATCATGAAAGCCATCGCCTACAAGAAAGCCCAGCCGATCACCCATCCGCAAGCACTGATCGATGTCACGCTGCCCGATCCGGTTGCCAGCGGTCGCGATCTGCTGGTCGAGGTCAAGGCGATTTCCGTCAATCCGGTGGACATCAAGGTGCGTTCCGGCGTCAATCCACCGGACGGAGAAATGAAAGTGATCGGCTGGGACGCCGCCGGCATCGTGCGTGCCGTCGGCAGCGAAGTCAGTTTGTTCAAACCGGGCGACAAGGTGTTCTACGCCGGATCGATCACACGGGCCGGCAGCAACAGCGAACTGCATCTGGTCGACGAACGCATCGTCGGTCACATGCCCGGCTCGCTCGAATTCGGCAAGGCTGCAGCGTTGCCGCTGACCTCCATCACGGCGTGGGAACTGCTGTTCGAGCGACTTGGCGTCGGCAAAGACAGCGGCACCAACGACGCCATCCTGATCATCGGCGCATCGGGCGGCGTCGGCTCCATTCTCGTGCAGCTTGCCCGCAAACTGACCGGCCTGACCGTGATTGGCACGGCGTCGCGTGAAGAAACGCGGCAATGGGTACGCAATCTGGGCGCACATCATGTGATCGATCATTCGAAACCATTGAGCGAAGAACTGAAAGCGATCGGCATCGACAGCGTGAAGTACATTGCGAGTCTGAACCAGACCGAGCATCACTACGCAGAAATCGTCAAGGCAATTGCGCCGCAAGGCAAGCTGGCCGTTATCGACGATCCATCGACACTGGATGTCATGCCGCTCAAACGCAAGAGCGCTTCCGTACATTGGGAATTCATGTTTGCACGCGCGATGTTCGAGACCGACGATATGCAGAAACAGCATGAACTGCTGGATGAAATTGCGCGCCTGATCGACGCCGGCACGATCAAGACCACCGCTGCGGAGAACTTCGGCACGATTAACGCAACCAACCTTCGTCGTGCACACACGTTGATCGAAAGCAATCGCAGTATCGGCAAGATCGTTCTCGAAGGTTTCTGAAACAACGTGAATTCCGTTTCAACAAGGAGATGAACATGAACAGAAAAATCATTGCGGCCGGCGCAGTGTTTGCAATGGCAGCAACCGCGGCCTGGTCACAGGCGGCTCCGGCAGTTACAGCACAGACTACGCAGACCATCGGCGCCATCGAAACCGTTGCCACCTTTCCCGACGCGATGCCGACCGGCGTCACGGTTGCACCGAACGGTCGCATCTTCGTCAACTACCCGCGCTGGGGTGACGACGTGCCGTTCACCGTGGCAGAAATTCTTGACGGCAAGGCAGTCGCGTATCCAACCGCGGAATTCAATCGCGCCGATCCTGCTCGCCCTGCGGACAGCCTGATCAGCGTGCAGAGCGTGGTCGCAGATGCAAAGAATCGTCTGTGGATACTGGATACTGCTGCGCCCGGCTTCCAGACACCGGTCAACGGCGGCGCCAAGCTGGTCGCGGTTGATCTGGCGACAAACACCATCGTGAAAACCATCGTGTTCGATGTGCAGACCGTGCTGCCGACAAGCTACATCAACGACGTACGCTTCGATCTGCGTCAAGGCACCGAAGGGGTTGCCTACATCACCGACTCGTCGACACGCGGCCCCGGCGGCATCATCGTTGTCGATCTGGCGACCGGCAAGGCGGTGCGTCGCCTGTCTGATCATGCATCGACCAATGCCGAAAAAGGATTTGTTCCTGTCATCGACGGACAGAAACTGATGAACCGTCCGGCCGGCGGTCAGCCGTCGAACCTGCAGGTGGCATCCGATGGCATTGCCTTGTCCGCCGATGGACAGACGCTGTATTACTGCGCGCTGTCGAGCCGGCGGATGTATTCGGTTCCGACCGCGGCATTGCGTGATTCCTCGATCAACAATGCCCAGTTGGCGAAGCAGATTAAGTATCTGGGTTTGAAAGGTGCGTCCGACGGGCTTGAAGCGGACGATGCAGGTCGCGTCTATGCTGGCGATTACGAACACCACAGCATCCGTCGTTACGACGGCAAGCAATGGACAACGATTGCGCAATCGCCGGAAATCCAGTGGCCTGACACGCTGTCCATCGGCACCGACGGTTATCTGTACTTCACCGCCAATCAACTCGATCGCCAGCCCGGCTTTCATCGGGGCAAGGACATGCGGCAAAAACCGTACAAGCTGATGCGCATCAAGATCGATGCCGGACCGGTTCTGCTGAAATAACTTCGGAACACGTAAAAACGGCGTCATCGCGACGCCGTTTTTTCACCGATACCTGCATCCGTCAGTCGCGCGTCAACTGTGGCGCACGGTTTTGCAATGACAGTACTTTATCGCCGGCATCCAGCCGGAACACGCTGACCGCCTGCACCAGATGATCGGCCTGTTCCTGTAACGATTCAGCCGCCGCTGCAGCCTGTTCGACCAGCGCCGCGTTCTGCTGCGTAACTTCATCCATTTGCGTGATGGCGCGATTGACTTCCTCGATGCCGCTGCGCTGTTCATTGGTCGCTGCCGTGATCTCGCTCATGATGTCGGCCACGCGCTGCACCGAGCTCATGATCTCCTGCATGCTTGCGCCGGCCTGATCGACCAGCTCGCTGCCGTCATCGACGCTCCGCACGGAATCGCCGATCAGCTCCTTGATTTCCTTCGCCGCACTGGCCGACCGCTGCGCCAGGCTGCGCACTTCGGCCGCCACCACGGCAAAGCCGCGCCCCTGCTCGCCGGCCCGCGCCGCTTCCACTGCGGCGTTCAGCGCAAGGATGTTGGTCTGGAAGGCGATGCTGTCGATGACGGTAATGATGTCCACCACCTTGCGCGAACTGTTGCGAATGGCGCTCATCGTTTCGACCACCTGATCGACAACCTTGCCGCCGCGCGTCGCCGCTTCGGAGGCGGAACCCGCGAGCTGGTTGGCCTGTTGCGCGTTGTCGGCATTCTGCCGCACGGTGGAAGTCAGTTCTTCCATCGAGGATGCGGTTTCTTCCAGCGAACCGGCCTGTGATTCTGTGCGGGCGGACAGGTCGGCATTGCCGCTGGCGATTTCGCGTGCCGCCACATTGATTGCTTCCGACGAACGGCGCACATCGCCGACCACGGATGCCAATCCACCGCCAACGCTGTCGATGCCGCGCAGCAGTTGCCCGATATCGTCCTCGCGCGTCGTGCGTGAATTCACGGTCAGATCGCCCGCACCCAGTCGCGCCGCGATGGCGATCGTCTGCTGCAGCGGCTGGTTGATCATGCGCCGGATGGTCCAGTACAGCACGGCCGCGATCAGCAGCAGAACGATGGCGCCGGCGATCGCGTAGGTGTTCCGCATCGCGATGATCTCGCCTTCGGTTTCGTCGGTATAGACGCGGCCCACCACTTCCCAGCCCCAGTTCGGATAGGGCTTGAAGGCCAGCAGCAGTTCGCGCGACGCCTTTCCGTTTTCCGCCAGGTTCACGCGGATCAGGCCCTCCTTCTGCGCCAGCACATCCTTGATGTACTCCTTGCCATCGGCATCCTTCGCATCCAGCAGGTTCCGGCCTTCCTGATCGGGATGCAGCAGCACCTTGCCCTGATCCTTGCCGGGTTTTGCATCGAGCACATAGAAATAGCCGGACTGACCCAGCTTGATTGCGCGAATGCGATCCTTCAGCAGCTTCAGGTCTTCCGTGATGTTGACACCGACGAACAGCGCGCCGACCACGTTGCCCGCTGCATCCCTGACCGGATCGTACTGCGTCATGTACTGCTTGCCGAACAGCGTGGCGATGCCGACGAAAGATTGTCCGGCCTGCATGCGCGCATAGCTTGGGTGCGAGTGATCGAGCAGCGTGCCGAGCGCGCGCTGGCCGTCTTCCTTCTTCAGCGAAGTGGCGACGCGCACATAGTCGTCGCCGGTCTTGGTGAAAATGGTTGCGACGCCGCCCTTGCTCTGTGCCGTGAAGCGATCGACCGGTTCGAAATCCAGATTGAGATCGACCGCGCCGGCCTTCAGCATCGGGACGTTGCGATTCGCCAGTGCCGTGGTGCGATTGCCGTCCTGCGAGAACGGCCCGTTGAAATAGCCCGTGAACAGCGCGGCGAAACGGCCTGTCTCGCTGCGCTTGGCCTGGTCGAACACGTCGATCAGATCGATCGCGACACGGGATTGCCCCTGGACTTCGTTTGCGACGCGTTCGTTCATCATCGACATCGTCGATCGGCCGAACGCCCAGCCATATAACGCAAACATGATGCCGACCAGCAAAAACACCATCAGACACAGCTTGCTGCCCACGGTCCAGCTACGGAATTTCGTCATTGCGCACCTTGTCTCGAGCTTCTACATGATTGTTATTCGGGAAATATGCTTGATTGTTCATATTTCCCGATTGCAATATGGCTGAGTTCGTCCTGTGCGACAAATGAATTTTATAAAAGCGTTGGCCCGGCACGACGCGTGAACTTTACGTCCCTGCCGGACCGGGCAAAACGGAAGAAAGAGTCAATAAAGGACGCGATGTCATTCCCGCGTCATGTGCTCCTGTTACTTCAACGCGCCGAATACCTTGCCCAGAATCGCGCTGCCGGTGCCGACCGGATCGGCGCGAATTGCCTTTTCCTCTTCACCGATGATCGTGTACAGGCCATCGAGCGCGCGCTGCGTCACGTAGCTTTCCACCGTGGAGGTTTCCTTCGTCAATCCCGATGCACTCGCCTTGCTCATCAAGGCGTTGTATTGCGCGGACAGGCCGTTGCCATCGGTGATCTTCTTCACGATCGGCAGGAATTTCACACCCAGCGGCGTCGCGGTTTTCTGACGGAAGAAATCGGTGACCGATGTATCGCCGCCGGTCAGTATCTGCTTCGCATCGGTGACGGACATATTCTTCACCGCATTCAGCAGCAGCGGTTTGGCTTCCGCAACAGCCGATTCGGCGGCGTGATTCATGGCCACTTCCAGCTCGTCGACCTTCTTGCTCTGGCCCAGCATCTTCAAAATAGGCTTGGCTTTTTCAACCGGTCCCGGCAATCCGATCTTTACCTTGTCGTTGTTCAGAAAGCCGTTCTGCACACCCAGCTTGGAAACCGCGATCGTCGCGCCCTTCTCCAGCGCCGTCTTCACGCCGCTGGTCGCATCCTTGCTGCTGAGATCGGCCAGCGAAACGGCAGCAGCCAGCGAAGCCACACACAGCAACGCGACGGCAGCCAGCGTTTTCGGGAAATTGAGAGTCGACATGATGCCTCCTTGTGTGAAAAAACAATGAACAAACAGCGAATGCCGCCGCAATCAACGCAACGGCGGATTGAAATCCTCGCGCACCCGCACGAAACTCGCAAAGCGCGGAATGCCGCTGTCGTTGAAGCCACGATAACGATAGGTGACCCAGCTGCCGACCGGCGGCGGCACCGCACGCTGTGCATCGGTAAACCCGCTTCCCAGCCTGAAGCGTATGCCGTCCGGCATCTCCACCAGCAAGGCGCCCATTCTTCCCTCGTGCCGCCCCTTGCCGGACAGATGTTGAATGACACGCGCTTCCGCGTCCTCGTGCAGTTTGACCTTCAGCAGATCGTCGCTGCGTTCGGCACGATAAAACGATGCGCCGCGATGCAGCATCAATCCTTCGCCGCCTGCCTTGACGATTGCCTGCAGGCGTTTCTGCAGAACCTGATGATCGCGTATTTTTTCCTGCGGCACAGCCTGCACCCACGGCAAATTCAACGCAGTAATCGTGCCGCGCAAGGCAGGCAAGCGCTGATCGAAGGTGCCGCCGTGTGCCGGCAGATCGAACACCATGAAGCGCATGTTGCGCCACGCTGCATCGTCCGGCTGCTGCGTGCGCGCCGTCGACACCGCATCACCGAAACGGCTGCGCCCGACCCACAGTTCGCCGTCCATCGGCAACTTCGGCCAGCGCGCGATGAACCAAGCCGGCGGATTGATTTTTTCGCCGCCGCGCGTCAGCAATCGTTCGCCATCCCAGTAGGCGCGCAAGCCGTCGTATTTTTCGCTGACCCAGTAAGCGGCCAGATCGATGCCGCGGTGATAGCTGTTCGCCAGCATGACCGGCGCACGCTTGGATGCATCTGGTTCGGCCGCAAAGGCAACCGTCAGGGATGTGCCGCACAGGCCGCCTATGCACAACAGCACGCACAATCGGCGCAGGAACGATTGCGGTATGTGCAGCAGGAGGGAAGTCGTCTGAATGATGCGCATGCTCGCTGTCTTTTCTCGATGAGGCATCTTGCCGGAACCGCGCTGCAAATGAAAGGATAGCGGCATCATACTGTGAATCGACATGAACATTCCTTGCGGCAATTTCTCCCGGCTCTTCGGGAATTTTACCTGCCCCGCATCGCTGCGATCGCGGCACTTCTGACAGCGCTTTCCGTCGTTTTCCTACAGACGATTGCGCGTGTGCACCGGATGATGAACCATTATCATTTTCCGGTCTGCAATCATGGCTTCTTCCAGCAAACGTATCTTGTGGAAAGGCGCAATTTCCTTTGGCCTGGTGCACATTCCGATCGCACTGCATTCCGCAACGGAAGAACAGGGACTCGATTTCGACTGGCTCGACAAGCGCACAATGGATCCGGTCGGTTACAAGCGCGTCAACAAGAAAACCGGCAAGGAAATCGCGAAGGAAAACATCGTCAAGGGCATCGAGGTCGAGGATGGCCATTACGTCGTCCTGACGCCGGAAGAAATCGCCGCAGCCTATCCAAAGACCACGCAAACCATCGAGATCGAATCCTTCGTCCCGGCCGATTCGATTCCGTTCGTTTTTCTGGAACGCCCCTACTATATTTCGCCCATCAACAAAGGCGCGAAGGTCTACGCATTGCTGCGCGAGATATTGATCAGGACCGGAAAGGTCGGCATTGCCAAGGTCGTGATCCAGACCAAACAGCATCTGGCGGTATTGATCCCGTCAGGACCGGCATTGGTGCTGAACCTGTTGCGCTGGGGCGATGAGATCCGCACCTGGGAGGAGCTCGACCTGCCGAAGGAAGGTATCAAGGCCGCAGGATTGACCGACAAGGAAATCAAAATGGGCGAGCAGCTGGTCAAGGATATGAGCGGCGACTGGAACCCCGATGAATTCACCGATTCGTTCAAGGAACAGATCCTGCAGCTGGTGGAAGCCAGGGTCAAGGCCGGCGACACCGAAGCCGTCACGCAAATCGAACCGGAGCAAACCGGTGAATCGGCAAAAATATATGACCTGACCGAGATGCTGCAGCGCAGCCTGAAAGGCGGAAAATCCGGAACCGCGACGCGCGGCGATGCCGAAAAATCCGCTCCGAAAAAACCCGCGACGAAGTCACGCACCGCGGCAAAAAGCCCGCGCAAGACCACTGCAAGGACAACCGCCAAATCCTCCGCCGAGACAGGAAGAAAGCCTGCGGCCAAACGTAAATCGGCCTGACCATGGCGGCATCCGATTCCCTGAAGGCATACAAGGCCAAGCGCAATTTCGACATCACGTCGGAACCGGCCGATGGCGGCGAGGCAAGCGAATCGGGTCTGGCATTCGTCATCCAGAAACACTGGGCCACGCGCCTGCACTACGATTTCCGCCTGGAGCTGGACGGCAGCATGAAAAGCTGGGCCGTGCCGAAAGGGCCCAGCTTCGATTCAAAAGACAAGCGCATGGCCGTGCACGTCGAAGACCATCCGATTTCATACAACACATTCGAAGGTCGAGATTCCGGAAAAACAATACGGCGCCGGCAAGGTCATCATCTGGGACAAAGGCGTATGGACACCAATCGGCGATCCGCGCAAAGGCTACAGGGACGGCAATCTCAAGTTCGAATTGCGCGGTCATAAACTGCACGGCAGATGGGTACTGGTTCGCATGAAGGGAAAAGGCGAAAAGAAAGAACCGTGGCTGCTGATCAAGGAAAAGGACGAGTTCGTGCGCCCTGCCGCCGAATACAGCGTCATTGACGAAATGCCGGATAGCGTCGCCGGTTTAGGCGCAAAGAAAACTGCCGCCAAAAAAACTGTAAAACCCGCAGGCAAGTCTTCTTCAACAACCGTGAAATCCGCACCCGCACCGAAAGCGGCAAGCAAAACCGCTGTCGCGAAAAAGAACAGCGGCATGCCGACCGGCGCAGTCAAGGCCGCGTTGCCGGAAACGCTTTCGCCGCAACTGGCAACATTGGTAGACGGCCCGCCGAACGATGGCGCCGACTGGCTGTATGAAATCAAGTTCGACGGCTACCGCATCGTCGCGAGAATCGACGGCAGGAAGGTTCAGCTGATCACGCGCAACGGCAACGACTGGACCCACAAACTGCCGGCACTGGCGAAAGCATTGGCCGGCATGAAGCTGCCTTCCGGGTGGCTCGATGGCGAAATCGTCGTCATCGACAAGAAGGGTTTGCCGGATTTTCAGGCATTGCAGAATGCGTTCGACACGGCGAAGACGCAGGAGATCGTGTATTACGTTTTCGATCTGCCCTTCTGCAATGGTTACGATCTGCGCGGCGTCCCGCTGTTCGAACGGCGCGCGCTGCTTCAGACGATACTGGCAAAGGCGCCGTCGGAACTGGTCCGCTACAGCGATACGTTCGAAGCGACTGCAATCGACGTCATCGCATCGGCCTGCCGCCTCGGCCTCGAAGGTGTGATCGGCAAGCGCAAGGAATCGACCTATGCGTCGCGCCGCTCCACCAGCTGGATCAAACTCAAGTGCACGCAACGGCAGGAATTCGTGATCGGCGGTTATACCGATCCGCAAGGCACGCGCAAGGGACTCGGTTCGCTCCTGCTCGGCGTGCATGACGGCAAGGGCAAGCTGGTTTATGCCGGCAATGTCGGCACCGGCTTCGACGACAGGACGCTGCAGGATCTCAAGAAAAAACTGGCTGCGCTTGCAAGCGACAGGAATCCGTTTTCCGCATCGACCGGCATCGATCGCAAGGCGCACTGGGTCAAGCCGACGCTGCTGGCGGAAATATCGTTCGCGAGTTGGACGACTTCCGGGCGGATTCGCCATTCCGTTTTTCATGGCCTGCGCATCGACAAAAAGGCAAAGGCAATCGTCCACGAGAAACCGGTTTCTGCCAGGTCCGTATCCAGATCAAGTGCATCCAGATCAATGTCATCCAAAGCAGCCGACTCTACAACCGCCTTGCCCGGCACGCTGCCGAAAAACATGAAGGTCAGCCATCCGGAGCGCGTCATCGATCCGTCCACCGGCACAACCAAGATCGATGTGATTCGCTTTTATGCGCTGGTCGCGCCACTGATAATGCCGCACCTGAAAGGCCGACCGGTATCGCTGGTGCGCGCGCCCGACGGCATCGGCGGCGAACTGTTTTTTCAGAAGCACATGGACGATCCGCTGGAAGGTCTCATCCTGCTTGATCCTGCACTCGATCCCGGTCACGCACCGCTGATGGAAATCGCCAAGCCGCTCGGCCTGCTGGCAGCCGCGCAGATGAACGTGCTGGAATTCCACACCTGGAACGGGGTCAAGAGCGCGATCGACAAACCGGACCGCATGACCTTCGACCTTGATCCCGGTGAAGGCGTGGAATGGCCGATCATGCAGGAATCCACCTTGCTGATGCGATCGTTCCTGGATCAGCTCGGCCTCAAATCCTTCGTCAAGACCAGCGGCGGCAAAGGCTTGCATGTGGTCGTACCATTGAAACGGCGTTACGACTGGGACACGATCAAGGATTTTTCCAAGGCGATCGTCGAGCACATGGCGAACACCTTGCCGATGCGATTTGTCGCCAAGAGCGGACCGAAGAATCGCGTCGGAAAAATCTTCATCGATTATCTGAGGAACGGATTCGGCGCCACCACGGTCGCCGCATGGTCTGTCCGTTCGCGTCCTGGACTCGGCGTCTCCGTACCGATCAGTTGGGACGAAGTCGACAAGCTGCACAGCAGCGCGCAATGGACCATCGCCAACATTCACACACGCCTGGATAAAGGCAATGCGCCGTGGGACGACTATGACAAGTCTGCGCAGAACGTGACCGCTGCGATGAAAATGCTCGGCTTCATCCCGTCCGCAAAGAAATAGCGCCATGCCAGAAGGCCCATCGCTTCTCCTGCTGAAGGAAGAAACTGCATCGTTCGCCGGCAAGATCATCGTTCGGGCCGAAGGTCTGGCGAAGATCGACATGGCGCGCCTGACAGGACAGCGCATCGTCGCGCTGCGCACGTGGGGCAAACATTTTTTGATCCAGTTGCCCGATCTGACCGTGCGCATCCATCTGCTGATGTTCGGCACCTATCGCATCAATGAACGCAAGGAGAGCAATCCCAGCCTCAGCCTGCAGTTCAACGACGGCGAGTTGAATTTCTACACGAGCTCGGTGCGCATTCTGGAAGGTGCGCTCGATCCGCAGTACGACTGGACGGCCGACGTGCTGTCCGATCTCTGGAATCCCGCCACCGCGCGCAGGAAGCTGCGGGCCTGCCCGGACATGCTGGTATGCGATGTGCTGCTCGATCAAACCATCTTCTCCGGCGTCGGCAACATCATCAAGAACGAAGTCCTGTTCCGCATTCGCGTGCATCCGCTTTCCACCGTCGGTGCGTTATCCGACCGCAAGCTGCGTGAACTGGTGGAACAGGCGCGCGAATACAGCTTCGATTTTCTCCGATGGAAACGCGCATTCGAGCTGAAGAAGCACTGGCTCGCACATACCAGAACTATCTGCCCGCGCTGCGATATTCCTTTCAGCAAAGGCAAGCTAGGGCGAACCAACCGACGGAGCTTCTATTGCGAGCGCTGCCAGAAAAGATACGAACATCAAGCCATGCTCGATCTGGACGAGACACTGCAACCCGCCGATCGGCGCCAAAAAGAAGCGCCGAAAAAATCGCCGGCCATCCGGCCTCCATCGAAGCCTTCCGGCAAAATGGATAAACCTGCAGCGCAGAAACCGGCGAAGAAATCGAAGAAATAAAAAAATGGCCGAATCAACATTCGGCCATTTCATGAGTGAACAACGATAATTTCAACGCTGCCTTTTAAGGCTGCGTTCTAAAACTGCGTTTCAAGGCTGCTTCGCCAGCGACACCACATCTTCACCCTTCGCCACCGGAGAATCCCATCCACCACCCAATGCACGAATCAAGCCGACCGAAGCCACGGCGCGCTGTCCCGCACTGCGAATCCGCGAGCGCTGCGATGCCAAGCTGGAACGTTGCGCATCGATCACCTCGAAATAGCTGGCCGATCCGTAGCGATAGCGTGAATCCGCCAGTTTCGTTGCGAGCTGCGCCGACTTGATCGCCTGTTCTTCAAACACCATCTGGCGATCGAGTGTGCGCAAGGCGCTCAGGTTGTCCTCGACATCGCGGAAGCCGACCAGCACCTGCTGGCGATAGTTGGCAACCAGTCCTTCGTAATTGGCATCGGCCCGCGCCAGGTTCGACTTGTTGCGTCCGCCATCGAAGATCGGCATGCTGAGCATGGTGCCAAGCACCGGTCCCAGCATCCAGCTGCGGCTCGACCATTTGAACAGATCGCGCAACTCGTTCGACTCATATCCGGCCGATCCGGTCAGCACCAGCGACGGGAAGAATGCAGCCTTCGCAGCGCCGATCCGCGCGCTGGATGCGGCAAGCTGGCGCTGTGCCTGCGCAATATCCGGACGGCGTTCCAGCAGCGCGGACGGCAATCCGGCCGGCACGGTCACGATAGGCGCATTGAAAGGCGCAACCGCCAGCGTGAATTCCGCTGGGGCCTTGCCGAGCAGGATCGCCAGAGCATGATCGCGCAGCGCACGTTCGCGGCGCACGCCTTCCAGTTCCGCACTGGTGGTCGCCCATTCCGTTTTCGCCTGCGCGACATCGAGCTCGCTGGTATCGCCGGCATCGAAGCGATGTTGTGCCAGGCCGAGCGCTTCCTGCCTCAATCCGACGGATTTCTCCAGCACATCGATTTCGGAATCGAGCGAACGAATCGTGAAGTACAGTTGCGCGACATCGGATTGCAGCGCAAGCAGAACCGAACGGTATGCGGCTTCCTGCCCTTCCGCATCCAGTTTCGCCGCGCGGCTGGCATCGGACAGGCGACCGAACAGATCGACCTCGTAGGAGAACGACAGCGGTGCGCTGTACACGGTGGACGTCGCCCGCGCGTTGCCGGTGCGTGTCGGGCCGAAGCCTGCATCCACCTGCACGCCGCGATCGGCATCGATCACGCCGGCAGCGGCGCGCGCATCCTTCACGCGGGCCAGCGCCATTGCCAGATTCGGACTGGATTCGGTCGCTTCCACGATCAGGTTGCCCAGATCGTTGTCGCCGTACACCTTCCACCATGCACCGCGATCGGCATTGTCGGCCGGCACGGCGAGCTTCCATGCGCCATCGAGCTGCTCGGCTTTTTCCCGGTACTGCGTCGGCAGGATCGAGCTTCGAGCTGGTCCGGCGGACGCGCGGTCGAGCAGCCGACCAGCACCAGCGCCGCAACCAGTGTCGTCAGGGTCAAGTTGAATTTTTTCATGATCAAACCTCGTAATTTTTCGGCGCATCGATTGCGATGGCCGGAGCCGCATGCGTTGCATGCGCCGGATAGATTTCTTCCTCAACGGCCTTGCGCGTGAATTTCTTTTCCAGCGTGCGCAGCAGCACATAGAAGATCGGCGTCAGGAACAGGCCGAATGCGGTCACGCCGATCATGCCGGAGAACACCGCCACACCCATCGCATGGCGCATTTCCGCACCTGCGCCGGAGGACAGGATCAACGGCACCACGCCGGCGATAAACGCAATCGATGTCATCAGGATCGGACGCAGACGCAGGCGCGCTGCTTCGATTGCCGCTGCATACGTTTCGCGTCCCTGATGCTCGAGTTCGCGGGCGAACTCCACGATCAGGATCGCGTTCTTGCACGCCAGCCCCACCAGCACGATCAGACTGATCTGCGTGAAGATGTTGTTGTCGCCGCCCGTCAGCCAGACGCCGAAGATGGCGGACAGCAGGCCCATCGGCACGATCAGCAGGACGGCAAGCGGCAGCGTCAGGCTTTCATACTGTGCAGCGAGCACGAAGAACACCAGCAGCATCGCGAGCGGCAGAATGATGAACAGCGTATCGCCGGCGATCTTGTCCTGATAGGTGATCTCTGTCCATTCATAGCCGATGCCGCGCGGCAGTGTTTCCGCCAGCAGGCGCTCCACCACGGCCTGTGCCTGGCCGGTGCTGTAGCCGGGCGCTGGGCCGCCGTTGATGTCGGCTGCCGGGAAGCGCGTTGTAACGGATGAACTGATCCGGACCGTAGCTTTGCGTCATTTTCAGCACGGAAGACAACGGCACCATTTCGCCGCTGGCGTTGCGCGCCTTGAGCAAGCCGATATCTTCGGCATGCGCGCGGAACGGCGCATCCGCCTGCACGCGTACCTGGAAGGTCCGGCCGAACTTGTTGAAGTCGTTGACGTACAGCGAACCCAGATAGATCTGCAGCGTATCGAATACCGACGGCACCGACACGCCCAGCTGCTGCGCACGGGTGCGGTCCAGATCGGCATACAGTTGCGGCACGTTGATCTGGTAGCTGGAGAACATGCCGGCCAGTTCCGGCGCTGATACGCCTTCGCCATGAACGCCTTGCAACGCGTCGTTCAATGCTTCCTTGCCCAGTGCGCCGCGATCCTGGATCTGCAGCTTGAAGCCGCCGATCGTGCCGAGGCCTTGCACCGGCGGCGGCGGGAACATTGCAATGAATGCGCCCTGAATGCCGGCGAATTGCTGGTTCAGCTTCTGTGCGATGGCGGTGCCGCTGAGGTCCGCGCTCTTGCGTTCGTCGAACGGTTTCAGCGTGGTGAAGACGATGCCGGAGTTCGGACTGTTGACGAAGCCGTTGATCGACAGGCCCGGGAACGCAACCGCCGATTCCACACCCGGTGTTTTCATCGCGATATCGGACATCTGGCGGATCACGTCTTCGGTGCGATCCAGCGATGCCGCATCGGGCAATTGCGCAAAGCCGACCAGATACTGTTTGTCCTGACCCGGAATGAAACCGGCCGGCACGTGATGGAACAGGAATCCGGTCGCGCCGATCAGCATGGCGTACACCATCAGCGAGGCCGATTTGCGTTTCAATACGCCGGTCACGCCGCTGCCGTAGTTATCCGAACCGCGATGAAACACGCGGTTGAAACGCACGAAGAACCAGCCGAACAGGCGGTCGATGAGCAGCTGGAATTTATCCTTCGGCGCACCGTGATTTTTCAACAGCAGCGCCGACAATGCAGGCGACAGCGTCAGCGAGTTGAATGCCGAGATGACCGTCGAAATCGCGATCGTCAACGCAAACTGCTTGAAGAACTGACCGGTCAGGCCGCTGACGAATGCGAGCGGCACGAACACAGCGGACAGCGTCAGCGCAATCGCGACGATCGGGCCCGACACTTCGCGCATCGCCTTGTAGGTCGCCTCTCGCGCAGTCAGTCCCGCTTCGATATTCCGCTCGACGTTCTCCACCACCACGATCGCATCATCGACCACGATACCGATCGCCAGCACCAGCCCGAACAGGCTGAGCGCATTGATCGAGAAGCCGAGCCCCAGCATGACCGCGAACGTACCGATGACCGATACCGGCACCGCCAGCAACGGAATGATCGACGCGCGCCATGTCTGCAGGAAGATGATCACGACGATCACGACCAGCAGAATCGCTTCCAGCAAGCGTATGGACAACCGCCTTCGATCGATGCGCGCACGAATTGCGTCGGATCGTAGACGATGCTGTAGTCGACGCCTTCCGGCATGTCTTTCTTCAGCTCGGCCATGGTCTTGCGCACGTTGTCCGAAATTTCCAGCGCATTCGAACCCGGCGACTGGAAGATCGGAATCGCCACGGCTGATTTGTTATTCAGCAGGGAACGCAATGCATATTCACTGGCGCCAAGTTCGACTCGTGCGACGTCGCGCAAACGCGTGACCACGCCATCCGGCGAGGTGCGAATGACGATATCGCGAAATTCATCTTCCGTCGTCAGACGGCCGCGCGCATTGACGGAGATCTGGTAATCGACGCCCGGCACGCTTGGCGATGCCCCGATCACGCCGGCTGCGACGTTGACGTTCTGTTCGCGAATCGCCTCCACCACATCGTCGAGCCGACAGACCGCGTTCAGCTACCTTGCGCGGATCGAGCCAGATGCGCATCGAGTAATCGCCGGAACCGAACAGCTGCACCGCGCCGATGCCCGGCAAACGCGCAAGGCGATCCTTGACGTTCAGCACCGCGTAGTTGCGCAGGTACGCCATGTCGTAGCGATCGTTCGGCGACAACAGGTGGACCACCATCGTCAGGTCGGGCGAACTCTTGGTCGTCGTCACGCCAAGACGCTGCACGACATCAGGCAGACGCGGCAGCGCTTGATTGACGCGGTTCTGCACCAGTTGCTGCGCCTGGTCGGGCGACGACGCCGAGCTTGAAGGTGACGGTCAACGTCATCAAGCCGTCGGAGGTGGCCTGCGATTGCATGTACAGCATGCCTTCGACGCCGTTGATCTGTTCTTCGATCGGCGTGGCAACGGTTTCCGCGATGGTTTGCGGATTGGCGCCGGGGAAATTGCGCCTTGACCACGACCGATGGCGGCACGACTTCCGGATATTCGGAGATCGGCAGATTGCCGCATCGAGATCAGGCCGCCGATCAGGATGATCGACGACAGCACACCCGCAAAGATCGGCCGGTCGATAAAAAATCTAGAGATATTCATGTGAGGTTTCTATTCTTTTAAATGTTATCGAGCAAAGGCCGCCCGGATCACTGTCACCGCAGTACCCTGCCCCGCAACCTTGTTCGCACTGGCAACCTTGGCATCCATCGCGACGACTTCCGGCGTGACGGTATCGTTCGGACGAATCCGTTGCAGGCCGTTGACGACGATGCGTTCATCCTTCTTCAAGCCGGTGCGGACAACGCGCAAACCATCGACCATCGGCCCCAGCGTGATCTGGCGGTACACGGCCTTGTTGTCGGCGCCAACCACCATCACGTATTTCTTGTCCTGATCGGTGCCGACCGCCTTGTCGTCGATCAGCAACGCGTTCTTCGCATTGGCGTCGCCCGTGCGCACACGTGCATACATGCCTGGCGTCAGCGTGCCGTCCTGGTTATCGAATACGGCGCGAACGCGGATCGTGCCGGAGCCGGTATCGAGGCGGTTATCGAACGACTTGACGTGGCCCTGGCGCGGATAACCGTCTTCGCTGGTGAGGCCGATCGAAACCGGAATGCGGTTCACACCGCTGTTGCCGACCGCGCCGGCGCCTGCATAACGGATATAGGTCGGCTCATCGACTTCGAAATTGACGTAGACCGGCGACACCGACACCACGGTAGTCAGCACCGGCGCCGTCGGGCCGGCGGCGACCAGATTGCCGACCGTGATTTCGGCGCGCGAGACGCGTCCGTTGACCGGCGCGGTGATTTCCGTGTATTGCAGATTCAGGCGCGCGGTCAGCACTGCTGCTTCCGTTGCCTTCAGATTGGCATCGGCTTCCTGCATCGAATTCAAACGCTGATCCAGTTCGCGTTGCGCGACCGCGCGATCTTCCAGCAGGCGGCGGGTGCGATCGAGTTCGGTTTTGGCCAGCGACAGGCGGGCCTGCGCACCGGCACGCGCGGCTTCGGCGCGCGCCAGCTCAGCCTTGTACGGACGCGGATCGATGGTAAACAGCGATGCGCCCTTCTTCACCAGTTGTCCGTCCTGAAAATGCACGGCGTCGATCGTGCCGGAAACGCGCGGACGAATTTCAACCCGTTCGACCGCTTCGACGCGACCGGAGAAATCGTCCCATTCCGTAACGGAGCGTTCCAGCACATTGGCGACGGTAACGCTTGTGGCGGCAGGCGCGGCAACCGGCGTTTTTTCCGCATGGCCGGAGAGCGATACGGTGGCCGCGCCGGCAATGACAAGAACGCCGATCGCGATGGCAATGGCGCTGCGTGAGAAGCGTGGTGTGGTTTTGGTTTTCATGTAAGTGATCCCTGATGATTGGTTGAATACGATTGATTAAGAAAGAAAGCCTTTGGCGAATGCTGTGTTATAGACGGCGCTGCAGATCTCGTCTGGCCGTTTTCAGACGAGGGGCGCGTCAGCCGGGGTCGTTGATGAATTGCGTGACGATCGACACCAGCAAGGAAAAATCCGGATGGCGCACCTGCACCAGATTGCAGGGCGAGCCATCCAGGCGGCGCATCTGCACCGGCACGCCGGCAGCAATCAGGTGCGTTGCATATTGTTCCGCTTCATCGCGCATGGCATCGCTGTCGGCACTGACAATCAATGCCGATGCAAGCCCGCCCAGCCGGCGCGACTGTCCCGGCGCCGCATACGGATGCATGGCATCGCTGATCGTCGGCAGATAAGCAGACCAGCCTTCGCGGCAGATGCATTTTTCGGACGATTTCATTGACGATGTTGTCTGGTTCGGATCCAGCATCGGCGTGATCAGAATCTGCCCTTTCAGGCAGATACCGCGGCTGGTCGGCGTGATACGGTCGCGCGCAATCATCGCGACGGCGGCAGCAAGATTGCCGCCCGCCTGATCGCCGGCAACGAACAATCGCTGGTCATCGGCGCCCAGCGCGGCCGCGTGCGCCTGCGCCCATTGCAATGCCGCGAATGCGATTTCCGCCGTATCGGGAAAAAGCACTTCCGGCGCAGGCGGATAATCGACCGTCACCACGACGGCGTTTTCTGCCAATGCATCGGCGATGCCATCCGCATCGACTGTCGATCCGCTATCGAAAAAACCGCCGTGAAAGTACACGATCAACGGCAATCCGGCCTGTCCGTCGCGTTTGCCGAAAATGCGCAAGGCAATTTCGCGCGACAGCGATGCATGACGAAATGACGCCGACAATGGTGCTTTCTGGCGAACGAGCATGATTAGTGACGCTCCGCCGTTGCCGACTGGCCGAGATTACCCACCGACATTGTTGCGCTGGCCCACACGGCACCGCCTGCCAGAGCGCTGTCGTAAATCAGGTCGGGCAATGCGCTGTTGTGCATTGCAGCAGACAGCGCCAGCGTACCGGCGGCAACTGCGGTGACTTGGTAGAGGCGGCTTTTCATTTTGATACTCCCGGTAAATATTGTTCAATGGGATGGAGTATAGGAATCCAGCTATTAAAGATAAATACCTGCTTTTATGAAGGACTGTCCTTAATTATTTGACAGTAGATTTCTTGCTATGCTTGACATCGCGCCGGCATCGTTTTCTAATGCTGACGACCCGAGAACAAAGCAGGACGTGCTCTTCTTTAATTTAATAGTGATCACTACAGAATACAGTTGCAACTGTAGCCAGCTTGTTTTACTCTGTCAAGAGGTTTAATATCGATCGCTATGGAAATGGAAACAAAATCCGATACACCGCGCAAAAAATCAGGCCGTCCGCTTTCTTTTGATCGCGATGCGGCGCTGGAACGCGCGATGCTGGTGTTCTGGCGTTTCGGCTATGAAGCGGCGTCGCTGAATGAATTGACGTCGGCCATGGGGATCACGCCGCCGAGCCTGTATGCGGCTTTCGGCGACAAGGAAAAACTGTTTCTGGAAGCCGTCGAACGGTATTCGACGAAGAGTTGCTCCACATTGCAATGCCTGTTTGCCGAAGCACCCACCGCGCGTGATGCCATCGAACGCCTGCTGCAAAGCAGCGCCGTGGAAAATACCTGCCCCAGTCATCCGCCCGGCTGTCTTGTCGTGACTGCCGCAACCAATTGCTCTGCGTCGGCTTCGCATGTTCAGGAAGCGATGACCGAACGGCGCGACAACATCGAAGTCATGATCAGGACGCGCATCGAACAAGGCATCAGCGAAGGCGAATTGACGCCGGATACCGATGCCGGCGCACTTGCGAGTTTCTACAGCACGGTCATTCACGGCATGTCCACACAGGCAAGAGACACCGGCGGCAATCGCGACAAGCTGCTGGCAATCGGCGCAGCCGCCATGCGCGCATGGCCCGGTGCCGGAAAATAAATTCGCGTTCGTGTCGATGTGTGGATGAATGGATGCAGCAACCTTCACACAACGACATGCAACCATGAAAAAAGCGCCCGATCGAGGCGCTTTTTTCATGCAAGAACAAAACTGCTGACCGCATCTACACCTGCGGCACTTTCATCCCGCGCTGCACCGCCGGACGCGCGCCGACCGTTTCCAGCCAGCGCTGCACCGCAGGCTTGCTGTTCATGCTCTCGGCCAGCACATCCTTCAGATTGGTGGTGGCAGACAATATCCATGCATAGTTCGCCATGTCGGCGATTGTGTAGTCGTCGCCGGCCAGGTAGGCATTTTGCGACAACCGCTTGTCCATCACGCCGAGAAGGCGATCCGCTTCTTCGGTGAATCGCTGGATTGCCAGTGCCGATTTTTCTTTCGAACGCACGGCAAAAAATCCGAGTTGCCCGAACATCGGCCCGACTCCGCCTATCTGCCAGTACAGCCATTCCAGCGCGCGGTAACGCGCCGGACCTGCAGCATCGAGGAAGCGGCCATGTTTTTCCGCCAGATAAGTCAGGATGGCACCGCTCTCGAACAGCGACAGCGGTCCGCCTTCCGCCTCGTCGTCGACAATCGCCGGAATCTTGTTGTTGGGCGAAATCGCCAAGAACGCCGGCGCGAACTGTTCATCCTTGCCGATGTTGACCGCTTGCACGCGGTATGGAATGCCGAGTTCTTCCAGCATGATGGCCGGCTTGCGGCCATTCGGTGTGGTCCATGTATAGAGTGTGATCATGCGTATCCTGTCGAATGAAAATTGTTTGAATATGTATTTGACTATCCGGTCGCGTCTGCATAACGCCATGCCGCGCGCGCGCCTTCTCTACGGAGTCGCCAGTCCCGCACAGGTTCCCGGCGACTGCGGATAATGCTCTAGAATCAGTGCACCCCATTCCACGACCGGACAAATAACATGGATCGTTTCGACACGATGCTCGCCTTCACCCGCGTGGTTGAATTAAAGAGTTTCACCAAGGCGGCAGTATCGCTGAATCTGCCAAAGGCGACAGTTTCCGCGCAAGTGATCGCGCTGGAAAAACGATTGCGCGTCAAGCTCCTCAACCGTACCACACGCCATGTCAGCGTCACGCCGGATGGTGCCGGTTATTACGAACGCGCCGTCCGGCTGCTCAGCGAACTGGATGAAACCGAAGCAGCCGTCAGCCACGCCGCGATGTCGCCCAAGGGCAGGCTGCGCGTCGATGTGCCGGCCGCAGTGGGACGCCGCCTCATCGCACCGGCGCTCGACGACTTCTTTGCGCGCTATCCGGAAATCGATCTGGAAATGGGCTGCACCGATCGCCCGGTCGATCTGGTGCACGAAGGCATCGACTGCGTGATTCGCGGCGGCGAGATCAGCGACGAATCACTGGTGGCGCGGCGGCTTGGCGATTTTCAGATGATTACCTACGCCGCGCCCTCCTACCTCGCCAAACACGGCGCGCCCCGCAATCCCGCCGAGCTCGAACGTCACTACGTGGTCAGCTTCGCATCGCCGAAAACCGGCAAGCCGTTTCCCTTCATCTACGACGACGGCATAACCCAGACCACGGTGCAGGGCCGACAGCGCGTATCCATCAATGATTTCGACACCTGCGCCTTTGCCGCCTGCTCCGGCATCGGCCTGGTGCAACTGCCCGCTTTCATCGCCCACGACTTCATTGCGTCGGGCAAGCTGGTGCCGATCATGGATGGCCATCTGTCCGAAAAAGTACCGGTGTGGATTCTGTATCCGCCGAACCGGCATCTATCCACCAAGGTGCGCGCATTTGCGGAATGGATTGCCGAACTGTTTGCAAAAACGGAATTCGGCGCGCGGTCGCTCTAGCCGACCGCAGCGATCAGAAATCAGAAGGATGAACCGGGCGTTTGCAGGAAAGCGATTTCTTTCCCGGTCGACGCACGCCCGAGGATGGCATTGCGATGCGGAAAGCGCCCGAAGCGGGCAATGATGTCGCGATGCCGGATCGCGAATTGGCCGAAGCCCGAGAATGTGGATTCATGCTGCGGTGGCACATCGCGCAGCAACTGTTCATAAAGAAGCACCGAACGCCGCTGATCGGCAATCGATTCGGAATGCTCGAACGGAAGATAGAGAAAGACGCGTTCGATCGGTCGCAGCAAACTGTCCATGCCGCGCTCCAGCCCGTGCAGAGCCCAGCGCAATGCGATCGCATCGAATGCAAACGACGCCGGCTGGCCGCGATACATATTGCGCGGGAACTGATCGGTCAGCAGAACCAGCGCCAGCACGCCGCGCGGCGTGGCCGCCCATTCATCCAGTGCACCGTGCAATGCAGCAGCGGTGCAGGCTTCGAAACGCCGGCGGATTTCCTCGTCGACGGCCTCGTTCTTCGACCACCACATCCTGCCTTTTTCCTGTGCGACCTCGGCGTCATCGACGCTCGCGCCGAACCAGAATCCGAGAATCGACTCAATGCTTTCCGTCAATGCCGGCTCCTGCTTTCATGCCAGCGCCCAGCACAGTCGCGCGCTGGCTGTATGCATGCGTGAAATGAAAAATGCGGCATCAAGCCTTGGTATTGACGCTGTTGCCCAGATGCGGCGGAAGATTCTGCACGTTCGGCACCTGTCCGATCGATTCGATCAATGCCATCGCCATCGAACCCTGGATATCCATGGTCTTCTTGAGGACCGCTATCGATACGGCACTGCCGGTGCGTTCCTGCGCCATGCTCGTTGCGAGTGCCGCGATGTTGCCTGTATCCATCTTCATCTCCAAGTCCTACGCCGGAATGACGCTTCATCCTCTATATCGTCCCTTTTTCACGATTCTTTAACCTTTGTGCGATGCCTCGATCCAGTCGAACGGAGGTTGGAACAACAACAGCAGGAATAGTTTATTTCTCCTGCCAACTTTTTCCCTGATTTGTTGTCTGATGGCATGCCTGTTGCCAGGCAATACAGAAAACACGTGTCACCGGCCTTCAAACAGTTGCATCAGGGAACAATAAAAAATGATGGATACGATTTTGCATGGCGGCTTTTTGCCGCGCGCCCGATTCGCCACCCGTTCGGCAATCGCGGCCTTGTGTTTGTCACTGACGGCCTGCGCTTCGCTGCCGGATGTACGCTACCTGAATACCTCGCTCGATCCCCAGCAATCCGCCACGATCAAAACCGCACACGGCGAACTGAGCGAGAAACAGTCCGACTCCCTGCTCGCGCAGCGACTGCGCAGCGCCAAGGTGGATCTGCCGGAACTCGCCGCACTGGAAGAAGCCGCAACCGGCAGCCCGCTCATCGCCGGCAACAAGCTGACGCTGCTCAACGACGGACCGCAAACCATGAAGGCAATGATCGCTGCCATCAAGGATGCGAAAGACCACGTCAATCTGGAAACCTATATTTTCGGCCAGGATGCGATGGGCGATGAATTTGCCGACCTGCTGATCCAGAAGCAGCAGGAAGGCGTGCAGGTCAACATCATTTACGACAGCGTCGGCTCGCTCGGCACGCAACCTGAATTTTTCCAACGCCTGCGCGATGCGGGCATTGCCGTCATTGAATTCAATCCGGTCAATCCATTCAAGCGCTTCGGCTCCGCGTGGCGCCTGAACAATCGCGATCATCGCAAGATCCTTATCGTCGACGGCAGGATTGCCTTCACCGGCGGCATCAACATCACCGACGATTATTCATCAGGCTCGCTCTTCCGTTCGCGTTCGAGGAACAAATCACACCTTGGCTGGCGCGATACGCATGTCCAGGTCGAAGGACCGGCAGTTGCCTCCTTCCAGTGGCTGTTCATGCAGACCTGGGTCAGCCAGCGCAACGACGATCTGGCTGCACGCAAATACTTCCCGCAACTGAAACCGGCCGGCGACAAGATCGTGCGCGTGATCGGCAGCAAGCCCGGCGGCGATTACGAGGTGTACAAAGCCTACGTACTCGCCATGCAGGAAGCGAAAACATCGATCCACATCACCAATTCCTACTTCGTGCCCGATGCACAACTGGTCGAAGCGCTGACCAATGCGGCCAAGCGCGGCGTCGATGTGAAAATCGTTTTCCCCGGGGTTTCCGATGCGAGCCTGGTCATGCATGCGGGACGCTCGTTCTACAGCGAACTGCTCGCCAGCGGTGTGCGCATCTTCGAACTGCAGGCATCGGTGCTGCATGCGAAGACCGCTGTCATCGACGGCTACTGGTCCACCGTCGGCTCCACCAATCTCGACATGCGCAGCTTCCTGCACAACAGCGAGGTCAATCTGATTGCGCTGGATCAGGGGTTTGGTTCGACCATGGAAAGCGCATTCAACGAAGACCTGAAAAACTCGATCGAAGTCACACCCCAAAAATGGGAGCAGCGCCCGTTTTCGGATCGCATGCGCGAATGGGTGGCGCGCCAGTTCGAATACTGGCTGTAGCGATAAACGCGCGCGACGATCGGTCTGAAACCCGGTCCGCGCGCAGTCCCTTGAATTTTTCTCTGTCTTCCTGCGAAACCTGTTCGCAGAAGCGCAAACGATTGCCGAATGGATGGGCTTCCATCATCTGCCCGCGGACAATGCTTCCATGCCCGCTTCGCCCTATACGCCATGCGATTTCAGCCCGAGCCACAATCGGCGCTTGGGCCCGACCGCCTCCCTCATCTGCGGTTCTCTGTCAAAATACGCATTTCCCCGTTTCGCCTCGCCTATCCGGCAGATACCGGGGACGCCATTCTCAAGGACGCTACTTTGACTTCACCCGCCTCGCCGCATCCTGCGCATCGCGTCGATGATTTGCCGATTGCCAACTCGTTTGCATCGCTGCCGCCCGCACATTACACCGCGCTGATGCCGACACCCTTGCCGAAGCCGTATCTGGTGGCGACGAGCGCGTCGGCTGCGGCTTTGATCGGGCTGGATTTTGCCGACATGCAGACGGAATCGTTCATCGAAACATTCACCGGCAATCGCATTCCCGACGGTTCACAACCTCTTTCCGCCGTGTATTCGGGCCATCAGTTCGGTACATGGGCCGGCCAGCTCGGCGATGGTCGCGCGATTCTGCTCGGCGATGTGCCCTCGCCTGTCACTGCTCCTTCCGGGCGGCTCGAACTGCAATTGAAGGGCGCCGGCCTGACGCCCTATTCACGCATGGGCGACGGTCGTGCCGTGCTGCGCTCTTCCATACGCGAGTTCCTTTGTTCCGAGGCCATGGCGGCGCTCGGCATTCCGACCACGCGTGCACTCTGCGTGACCGGTTCGGATCAGATTGTCATGCGCGAACAGGCGGAAACCGCAGCCGTTGCGACCCGCATGGCACAGAGCTTCATTCGCTTCGGCTCGTTCGAACACTGGTTTTATAACGAAAAACACGAGGAGCTGAGAACGTTGGCCGATTATGTGATCGATCGTTTTTATCCGGGTTTTCGCGCGACAGAAAATCCGTACAAGGCGCTCTTGACGGAAGTCACGCTGCGTACCGCCGAAACGATTGCGCAGTGGCAGGCAGTCGGCTTCATGCATGGCGTGATGAATACCGACAACATGTCGATCCTCGGACTGACGCTGGATTACGGCCCGTTCGGTTTCATGGAAGCATTCAATCCCGTGCATATCTGCAATCACACCGACCAGCAAGGCCGTTATTCTTATGCGCGCCAGCCGCAAATCGGCGAATGGAATTGCTATGCACTCGGTCAGGCCATGCTGCCGCTGATCGGCAGCGTGGAAGAAACGCAGGCCGCGCTCAGGATCTACAAGCCGGCATTCGCGGAAAAATTCCTTGCCCTGATGCACGCCAAACTGGGAATGAAGACGGCACAGCCGGAGGACGGAAAACTGTTCGATGCCCTGTTCGGCATCATGCAGGAAAGCCATGTCGATTTCACGACCTTCTTCCGCCGTCTGGGCAGCCTGAGAATCGGCGATGCAGCCAGCCTGGAACCGTTGCGCGATCTGTTCATCGACCGTGCCGCATTCGACGGTTGGGCGCTACAATACAGCGCACGTTTGCAGCAGGAAAACAGTGTCGACAGCGAGCGCAGGCTTGCAATGGATGCAGTCAACCCCAAATACGTGCTGCGCAACTATCTTGCGCAAATCGCCATCGGGAAAGCACAGGACAAGGACTTTTCCGAAGTTGCGCAACTGTTGCAGGTGCTGGAAAAACCGTTCGACGAACAACCTGAAAACGACCATTATGCCGACCTGCCGCCCGACTGGGCCAGCGACCTCGAAGTGAGCTGCTCATCATGAGCGCGGATAAAAAGATCGACGTCAAGACCGACGCCGAATGGCGCGCGCAGCTGGATGCCGAAGAGTACGACGTCACGCGCCATGCCGCCACCGAACGCGCCGTTTACCGGCCGCTACTGGGATCACCACGAAGCCGGCATCTATACCTGCGTCTGCTGCAATACGCCGTTGTTCGCCTCCGATGCGAAATTCGATTCGGGCTGCGGCTGGCCGAGCTATTTCAAGGCGCTCAATCCGGCAACGTGCAGCGAAATAGTCGACCGCAGCCACGGCATGGTCCGTACCGAAATCATCTGCAACGTCTGCGATGCGCATCTGGGCCACGTTTTCACTGACGGCCCGCCGCCAACCGGTTTGCGTTACTGCATCAATTCGGCGTCGCTGCATTTTATCTCCCATGCCTGAGCTGAAATAAGCGAAGTCACTCATGAAGTTCCTGTTCGATCTGTTCCCGGTTATCCTGTTTTTCGCCGTATTCAAATGGGGCGAAGGCAATACCGAAGCCGCAAGGCATTTGGTCCAGCAATACCTGGCCGGCCTCGTATCCGGCGGTGAGGTCAGGTTGACGCAGGCGCCGATCCTGCTCGCCACCGCCATCGCCATCATCGCCACCATCGTGCAGATCGGCTACCTGCTGGCGCGCGGAAACAAAGTCGATGCGATGCTTGTGGCTGTCGCTGGCGATCATCGTTTTCTTCGGCGGCGCGACCATCTATTTCCACAACGAGACCTTCATCAAGTGGAAACCGACCGTCCTGTACTGGTGCTTTGCCGCAGTGACTGCTGTTCAGCCAGGTGTCCTGAAGAAGAACCTGATTCGCGCAATGATGGAAAAGCAGATGTCGCTGCCGGATGGCATCTGGCACCGCGTCACGCTGGCGTGGGTCGCCTTCTTCATCACGATGGGATTGTTGAACCTGTATGTCGCGTTCAATTTCTCCACCGGCCAACTGGGTCAATTTCAAACTGTTCGGCGGCATGGGATTGATGTTTGCATTCATCATCGTGCAGAGCCTGATACTGTCAAAACACATCAAGGAACCGCAATGAGGAACGCATGACCAGTCGCATCGATCACATTCGCGCACGCCTGCAGGAAACTTTTGCGCCGCAGGCATGTCAACTGGACGACGAATCGGCGTTGCATGCCGGACATGCGGGGGCCGCCTCCGGCGGAGGACATTTCCGCCTCTATATCGTTTCCTCGCAGTTCGAAAAGCAGAGCCGCATCAATCGTCATCGGCTGGTGTATGATTGCCTCGATGACATGATGCATAAGGAAATCCATGCATTGGCCATTACGGCTCTGGCGCCATCCGAAATCTGATGCGCCCACACATTATTCGCTGTCCATCTCTAAAAAATCACTACCTCCACTAGGAATTCATATGATCTTGAAACCTGCTCATTTGCTGGTCGTACTTACTCGCATCCGCTGCACTGCCGGCACTGGCGCAAAACCTCGCCGTCGTGAACGGCAAACCTGTGCCGTCTTCCCGCGCAACATCATGGTCAAGCAAATGACCACGCAAGGTCAGCAAGACACGCCTGAACTGCGCGCCATGATCAAGGACGAACTGATCAACCGTGAAATCCTGATCCAGGAAGCCGACAAGCTGGGCCTCGGCAGCAGTGCAGACGTCAAGGCACAAATCGATATTGCCCGCCAATCGATCCTGATCCGCGCCCTCGTCGCCGATTACCTGAAAAAGAATCCGGTCAAGGACGCCGACATCAAGGCTGAGTACGACAAGTTCAAGGCACAGGCCAGCGACAAGGAATATCACGCACGCCACATCCTGGTTGAAACCGAAGACGAAGCCAAGGCCATCATCGCCAAGCTGAAAGCCGGTGCCAAGTTCGAAGACCTGGCCAAGCAATCGAAGGATCCGGGTTCGGCAGCCAATGGCGGCGATCTGGATTGGGCAGCGCCTGCCGCATTCGTGAAACCGTTCTCGGATGCGATGGTGTCGTTGAAAAAAGGCCAGTTGCTGGAAACGCCGGTCAAGACCCAGTTCGGCTATCACGTGATCCGTCTGGACGATGTGCGCGCTGCCAAGGTGCCGACGCTGGAAGAAGTCAAACCGCAAATCATCGAGTCGCTGCAACAGAGAAAACTGCAGGCTTATCAGAAGCAGCTGCGCGACAAGGCGAAGATTCAGTAATCGTTTCGTTCATGAAAAAAGGCGCTCCGCGGAGCGCCTTTTTTTATTGCCGGTGATCGCCGAACATTCATCGATCGTCGCATCAACCATTCGTGCGGAGGAACATCATGACACCTCGGCACGAACGTCACGCGTTACATCAGCCTACCCATTTGCGCGCATTGCGGAACATGCGCATCCACGGCGAATCCTCACCCCACGATTCCGGATGCCACGATTGCTGCACGCTGCGGAACACGCGTTCGGCATGCGGCATCAGCACGGTGAAACGTCCGTCCGGCGTTGTCACCGATGTGATGCCTTGCGGCGAACCGTTCGGATTGTACGGATAGGTTTCGGTGGCGTGACCCTTGTTGTCGATATAACGCATCGCGACGATCGCCTTGTCGATATCGCCCGTCAGGGAGAAATCGGCATAGCCTTCGCCATGCGCAATCGCAATCGCGGTTTGCGTGCCTGCCATGCCATTGAAGAAGATCGATGGCGACGAGGCAACTTCCACCATCGAGAAGCGCGCCTGGAACTGTTCCGCCTTGTTGCGCGTGAATTTCGGCCAGGCCTGCGCGCCGGGGATGATGGATTTCAGGTTGCTCATCATCTGGCAACCGTTGCAGATGCCGAGTGCAAACGTATCCTGGCGATCGAAGAAAATGGCAAACTGTTCGGCCAGTTGCATATTGAACAAAATCGTTTTCGCCCAGCCTTCGCCGGCGCCCAGCACGTCGCCATACGAGAAGCCGCCAACAGCGATCACGCCCTTGAAATCGCTGAGATGCGCACGGCCGGTAATCAGGTCGCTCATGTGCACGTCGACCGCGTCGAAGCCGGACTTGTGCATCACATAAGCGGTTTCGACCTGCGAATTGACGCCCTGCTCGCGCAGAATCGCCACTTTCGGCCGGCTGCCGGTTGCGATGAACGGCGCAGCGATGTTTTCCTGCGGATCGAACGTCAGCAGCGGCGTGATGCCCGGATCGAGCTTGTCGAGGATGCGATCGTATTCGGCATCGGCGCAATCCGGATTGTCGCGCAGGCGCGCGATGCGCCAGCTGGTTTCGCTCCAGAAGCGATGCAGGTCGATGCGCGACTGGCTGTAGATCGTCTTTGCATCACGCGTGAATTCGATCATGTCATGATCGGTCAGCTTGCCGACAATGTGACTGCATGCGCCGAGGTTGTACTCGCGCAGCACGTTCATCACGTCGGATTTCTGTTCCGCGCGCACCTGGATCACGGCGCCGAGTTCTTCGTTGAACAGCGCACGCAGCGTCATGTCGTTGCGGCGTTCGGCAACCTGGCCGGCCCAGTTCTTCGCATCGCCGGTATCTGTGGCGTGTTCGCCTTCCAGCGTCAGAATATCCAGATTGACGGAAAGACCGGTGTGGCCGGCGAATGCCATTTCGCACAAGGTGGCAAACAGGCCGCCGTCGGAACGGTCGTGATACGCCAGCAGTTTCTGTTCGTTATTGAGGCGCTGGATGGCGGCGAAGAAACCCTTCAGGTCTTCCGCGCTGTCGACGTCCGGCGTTTCGTTGCCGATCTGCTGCATGACTTGCGCAAGTACTGAAGCGCCAAGGCGATTCCTGCCGCGACCGAGGTCGATTGCGATCAATACAGTATCGCCAGCATCGGTGCGCAATTGCGGCGTCAGCGATTTGCGCACGTCATGCACGGGCGCGAAGGCGGAAACGATCAGCGACACCGGCGAAACGACCGCCTTGTCCTTGCCGTCGTCGTTCCAGGTCGTGCGCATCGACAGCGAATCCTTGCCGACCGGAATGCTGATGCCAAGCGCCGGGCACAGTTCCATGCCGATGGCCTTGACCGTATCGAACAAGGCGGCATCCTGCCCCGGTTGACCGCAGGCGGCCATCCAGTTGGCGGAAAGCTTGATGTCGGAAATATCGGCAATCGGCGCAGCCGCGATATTGGTCAGCGCTTCACCGACCGCCATGCGGCCGGAAGCAGCTGCATTGATGACCGCCAGCGGCGTGCGCTCGCCCATCGCCATCGCTTCGCCCAGATAGCCTTCGAAGCTCATTGCGGTGACTGCGCAATCGGCGACCGGCACCTGCCACGGACCGACCATCTGGTCGCGCACCGAGGTACCGCCTACCGTGCGATCGCCGATCGTGATCAGGAACGACTTGTCGGCGACGGTCGGCTGGCGCAGGACGCGAATCGATGCTTCCAGCAGATCGATGCCGGTCAGGTCGATGGCCGGCAGTGTCTGTTCGACATGCGTGACGTCACGATGCATCTTCGGCGGTTTGCCGAGCAACACATCCATCGGCATGTCGACCGGATTGTTGTTGTGTTCGGGATCGATCACTTTCAACTGGCGCTCTTCGGTTGCGGTGCCGACCACGGCAAACAGGCAGCGCTCGCGTTCGCACAGGTACTCGAACTGCGGCAGGCTTTCCGGCGCAATCGCCAGCACGTAACGTTCCTGCGATTCATTGCTCCAGATTTCCTTCGGCGCCATGCCGCTTTCTTCCAGAGGAATCTTGCGCAGGTCGAAAATCGCGCCGCGTTTTGCGTCGTTGGTGATTTCCGGAAATGCGTTCGACAGGCCGCCTGCGCCGACATCGTGGATCGACAGGATCGGATTGTTGTCGCTGCATTGCCCAGCAGGCGTTGATGACTTCCTGCGCGCGCCGTTCCATTTCCGGATTGCCGCGCTGGACGGAATCAAAATCCAGATCCGCAGTATTGGCGCCGGTCGCCATCGACGATGCGGCGCTGCCGCCCATGCCGATGCGCATGCCGGGACCGCCGAGCTGGATCAGCAGGCTGCCGACCGGCAAATCGTTTTTCTTCGTATGGTTGGCGGCGATGCTGCCGATGCCGCCGGCGATCATGATCGGCTTGTGGTAACCGTTGACACGTGCCGCCGACATTCTGTTCGTAGGTGCGGAAATAGCCGCCGAGATTGGGCCGGCCGAATTCGTTGTTGAACGATGCCGCGCCAATCGGGCCGTCGATCATGATCTGCAGCGGCGATGCGATGCGATCCGGTTTGCCGTACACGCCGGCTTCCGTTTTCACTTTCGCGGCATGCGCAGTGACATCACGATCGTTTTCCCACGGCTGTATGCCATCCGGCAGCATCAGGTTGGAAACGGTAAAGCCGCACAGCCCTGCTTTCGGTTTCGCGCCGCGACCGGTCGAACCTTCATCGCGGATTTCACCGCCGGCACCGGTCGATGCACCGGGGAACGGCGAAATCGCAGTCGGGTGATTGTGCGTTTCGACCTTCATCAGGATATGCGTCAACTCCTCCGATTCCGCATAGGCATTGCCGGCGGCCGCACCGCGCGGATAGAAGCGCATGACGTTCGCGCCTTCGATGACCGAAGAGTTGTCGCTATAGGCAACGACCGTGCCGCGCGGCGCCAATTGATGCGTGTTCTTGATCATGGCGAACAGCGATTTGTCCTGCTTCTCACCGTCGATGGTCCAGTCCGCGTTGAATATCTTGTGGCGGCAGTGCTCGCTGTTGGCCTGCGCGAACATCATCAGTTCGACGTCGGTCGGATTGCGCCCGGCGCTTGTGAAGGCCGCGAGCAGGTAATCGATTTCGTCATCCGACAGGGCCAGGCCGAGTTCGCTGTTGGCATTCACCAGCGCGGATTTGCCACCCGCCAGCGATATCGATGAAAGCAAGCGGCTTGGCATCCAGTTCGCCGAACAGGCCCGCCGCTTCACCCTCACTGCGCAACACCGTTTCGGTCATGCGATCGTGCAGCAATGCCTGTATCGCCTCGATTGCGGCCGGCGTCAGTTTTTTTGCGCCGCCAAGCAGGCCGGTTTTCAGTTGCACGGTGTAGCGGATACCGCGTTCGATGCGGTGGATCGCGGTCATGCCGCAATTGTGCGCAATATCGGTTGCCTTGCTGGCCCACGGCGAGATCGTGCCGAAGCGCGGGATCACAATAAAGTCATCGCCTTCAACCTTTGCCGAAAAGGGCTCGCCGTAGGTGAGCAAACCATCCAGGCGCTTGACATCTTCCGGCGCGATCGGCGCGGCAGAATCGATGAAATGCAGGAATCGTCCCGTGACGCCGGCAATGGCAGGGTCGATGTGATGAAGTTGCTGTAAAAGACGTTCGGTACGAAAGGCAGACAGGGCGTTGGAGCCTGGCAAAATCAGCATGGCGAGAAGATGGTTGATGCAGGAAAGCAGGGCAATTCGGCTGCCGGCCTGCGGTTGGCTCGGAAAGCGTGATTATACCGCGACACGCTGCCGGAAACCGCAGGAACCGGGTCGAAATAGCGGGCTGTAATGGAATAAAGGGACGCTTGGCGGCGTCCCTTTATTTTTTGCCTCTCACCCGATGCGGGGCGTCAGGTCAATTCCTCAAGTCAATTCCATTTTCCGCCGCGCCCGCCGATGCTGAAGCGCCCTGCTCCCAGGAACACCAACGCCAGCGCGGAAACCAGGAACATGCCCTGCAGTTCCAGTGTCCAGCCGCCGCTTTCCGATATCAGGGCAAGCTGTTTGGTATGCACGAGGAACACGGCAAAAGCCATATTGCCGGCAATGACCAATGCTGCCAGTCGCGACCAGATACCTGCGATCAACAGGATCGGCGCCACGACTTCACCCAGATAAACCAGATACCCCATCGCAGCCGGCAAACCGGCGCTGACTGCCGCGCTGATGACAAACGCCGGACCCGACATGATTTTCGAAATGCCGTGCAGCAGAATCAACATTCCCAAAACGGTGCGCAACAACAATTTTCCGAGATCGTCAGTATTGTGCATGGTGCTCTTCCTAGATTGGTGTGGATGATTGCGCGCGGTGCTTTCGATCACGGCGATCGCATTGTGCACGCAGCTTGTATTGCGGCTTGTACGGCAACGGCTGAATTGCCATTGGCATAATACGCCCGCGCTGCGGGACAACGACACATCGACGCCTCAAAAATGTGCTGAAAGTACAACAGTCGGCAACCAGTCAGGACAGCCGTGCGGCCGGAAACGCTACTCTCCCAGCAGTTCCGAAACGACCTGCAAACCATCCACATGCTCGGAAATCACCTTGACGATCACGATGATCGGGATGCCGAGCAACATGCCCCATACGCCCCAGAGCCATGTCCAGAACAGCAGCGAAACGAAGACGGCAACCGCATTCATTCGCGCAATGCGGCCGGTCATCCACGTCGTCACGAACGTGCCGATGATCGTCGCGATGACCATGGTCGCGGCGGCCACCGCCAGCACCGAAGAGATCGTCTCGAACTGCATGAAGGCACTTACGCCGGTAGCGACCATGATCAATATCGGACCGAAGTATGGAATGACATGCAGGAAGCCAGCCGCAACGGCCCAGGCGCCCGCATTTTCCAGCCCGATCCACTGCAGCGCCACCCACATCAGCAAGCCGAACAGCACATTGGTCACCAGCAGCATCAGCATGTAATTCTGCACCGAGCTATTGATCGCTTCCAGGATATGCACCGTGATCTTGCGCGACGAGAGCGAATGACCGCTGATCTTTACGATTTTGCGCTTGAACATGTCGCCGGACAGCAAAAAGAAAAACACCAGCAGCACGACCACGCCCGCCTGACTGACGAACATCACGGCGCCCATCGATCCTGTCCACAACCATTGATTGAGGTTGAATACCGATTGGTCCGTCAGCGTTTTGCGCGGCGGCATGCGCACACCGGCGGCCTGATTGGTCGCCTTCTCTATCTCCGTCGCGGCTGCCTGCATTTGCTGGATGGTGCTGGTCTGGCCTTTCTGCAGGTTTTTCAGCGTACGAGACATTTTTTGCGTTGCGACCGGCAGATCACTCACGATGGAATTGAATTCGTCGCGCAGGTTGTAGGCCGTCAGCAAGGCGCTGCACAGGATCGCGATAATCACGAACGAGGTGCCGGCCAGTCGCGGAATGTGAATGCGCTCCAGCCAGACCACTACCGGATTCAACGTGTAGGCAATGAAGATGCCGAACACCAGCGGGATGAAAAACATGTGGGCAGCCGACAGCGCGAAAACGAATGCCACTGTCGCCAGGATCGTCAGCGCTATGCCGCGCGCATTGACCGGAATCGACATCAGCGTCGCCTCCTCCTTCGCGGTATCCGCCTTTGCATGGCGCATGACATCGGTTCCGGATGGGTCCGGGTTGTCGTTCCTGTTTATCATTTTCTCTCTCAAAGAAACCTGCGATGCGCTGCAGTTGGGCAGCATGCGCGCCGGATTGTTCCACGCGAGAACCGGCAAGGCAACGTGATTGTGAGCGATTGCATCATCCATGCATCTATGTGCGATAGCGTACAGATTCGAGACTACCGTCCATCTAGACTGAGCCGGAATCTGAATAAATGTACACCTCTGCATTGCAGCCGTCGTCATCGTTTTCATACATTGTTGCGGGCGTGAAGTTTTCTTCAGGCTTTCGGCATGACGACACTGCAGCGGGCTTCCAGTCATCAATCAAACAAGAAAGGGAATTGCCATGCTCTATACCATTGCAGTCGTACTCGTCATTCTGTGGCTGATCGGCCTTGTCAGTTCTTACACCATCGGCGGCTTCATCCATGTGCTGCTGGTGATTGCGATCGTCATCGTCCTGTTGCGCGTCATCAGCGGCCGCAGGCCCCTGTAAGTTGCGTGCATGCGCCGATACCGGGCGCAGATTGCAAAAGGCCGCGCCGTTTGGTGCGGCCTTTTTTAATATAATCAGCCGCATACTTTCCGGATTCGCATCAGCCTGTTCTGGAAATGCATGTACCAGCGATGGATGCATCCAGTTTCAAAAAACGGATTTGCGTCTTTCCTGCAAATTTATTGTGAACTTTCTTCCTCCGCGCTGGCATATCCGCGCGCCGGCTTGGTAACATGGCGGGTTGATTTTCGGGAAGGATGGAAGTAATGCAAGTAGCGGTCATCGGAGCGGGAGTGGTTGGCGTCTGTACTGCCTATTTTCTGGCCGAAGCAGGACATGAAGTTGTCGTCATGGAACGTCGCAATAATGTTGCGGAAGAAGCCAGTTTCGGCGATGCCGGGTTGCTGGCCGCCGACGCCGTCGCGCCATGGGCCGCGCCGGGAATGCCTGCATCCCTCCTGTCTTTCCTGACGAAACCGGAATCACCGCTTTTCCTCAATCGCGCCTGGGATCCGGCCATGTGGCGCTGGATGCGTCGCTGGATGAAGGAATGCAATATCGAGCGCTATCGACTCAACCGCGACCGCATGCATCGCGTCGCTTCCTACAGCCACAACGTCATGCAGCAGCTGCGCGACCGCCATCAACTGGATTACGAACAGGCAGCCGGTTATCTGCAGGTCTACCGCTCCGAAAAGGATCTGCAACTGGCCCGGCCTGTGTTTGATTTTCTGGACACACTTGGCATTCGGCACGATGTGCTTGCGGCCGAGAATGTCCGATCGATCGAGCCCGCGCTCAATCCCGCCATGTCGCTCGCGGCTGGTCTGTATTTGCCGGATGCGGAATCCGGCAACTGCCCGTTGTTCGCCCGCCAGATGCGTCAACTTGCACAGGCGATGGGCGTCGAATTCCATTTTGGCTGCGACGTCCAGTCGATCCAGCAATCGTATCGCGGCGTATTGATGGAGGTCGACAACCGGCATTTCTCCGCGGACGCCGCCGTGCTGGCCACGGGTGCAGACAGCGCGCATCTGCTGGCGCCGCTGAATCTTCATCTCCCGACATTCCCCGTGAAGAACTATGCCGCGACGGCGACCATCCGCAATTTCGAATCGGTCCCGTTGAATGCATTGATGGACGAAACCTACAAGGTTTCCATCGCCCGCATGGGCAATCGCATCCGCATCGCCGGCACCAGTGAACTGGGTGCACGCACACCGGCGTTGCGGCAAACCGCTTTGAATACACTGCTGAAAGTTGCCTACGACTGGTTCCCTGATGCGTGCCATTACAACGCGGCGACATTCTGGTCGGGTAGCAGCCTGATGCTGCCGGATGGTGTACCGCTGATCGGTTCCACCTCCGTCAGAAACGTTTTCCTCAACATCGGCCACGGCGCAGCCGGCTGGGCCATGGCGGCCGGCGCCGGCAAGATGGTGGCTGATATCGTCTCCGACCGCGAGACCGATATCGATATGGATGGATTGACGTCACTGCGTTTCCAGTAACACTCTCTCTTCTCGTCGGGACTCCGCTAGAATCGGACTTCCTGCAGATCATCTTCCGGTTGCACATCACATCATGAGCAACGAACACGCACTGTATTCCGTCGAGGCCATCCGCAACATCGAACAGGCTGCGTTACACGCGCTGCCGCCGTTCACCCTGATGCAACGCGCCGCGCAATCGGCGGCATCGCTTGCCCGGAAACTGCTGGCAAACGGCCGTAACGAACAAGGCAATCACGCATCACCTGTACTGATTCTGGCCGGTCCCGGCAATAACGGCGGCGATGCGCTGGAAATGGCAACACTGCTGGCAAAAGACGGTTGCGATGTGACGATCCTGCTGACAGCCGAACCAGCCACCTTGCCACCCGACGCGCGCAAGGCATATGAACATGCCCTCTCCGCCACCGTTCGGTTCATGACTTTAAATAGAAAGCACATCGCGCAGAATCCATGGGCGCTGATCGTCGACGGACTGTTTGGCATCGGCCTGACGCGGCCAATCGATGGCCTCAACCGCCAACTGGTTGAAACAGTCAACGCACTATCCGCGCCGATTCTGGCATTCGATGTACCGAGCGGACTGAATGCTGATACCGGAAACGTTGTCGGCGGACGGGATGGCATCGCCATCCGCGCAACCCACACCATCACCTTCATCGGCAACAAGCCGGGATTGCATACCTGTGACGGACGCGATCATGCCGGTGAAGTGCACGTCGCCGATCTTGATATCGAGACAGCGCTGTTCCCTCCCCCCGCCATGATGATGAATCGTGTTGAATTGTTTGCTGCTGCGCTGCGCACCAGATCGCATAATTCGCATAAAGGCAGTTACGGCGATGTCGTTGTGCTGGGCGGTGCACGGGGAATGACAGGTGCCGCCATCCTCTCTGCGCGCACCGCAGCCAAATGCGGCGCGGGACGCACATTCATCGCCTCGATGTCAGCGGATCTCTTCTGCGATTTCCAACAACCGGAATTGATGTGCCGCAGCGCGCATGACATCGACTTCACCGGCAAGACGATCGTGGCAGGACCGGGGCTGGGAATGTCCCGCGATGCATGCGATATGCTCGCCATGGCAATGTCCGCCAACGCGCCGCTGGTGCTCGATGCCGACGCATTGAACCTGCTTGCCGCCGAGCCGCTTCTGCGGCAGAAGCTGGGGTCGCGTACTTCTCCCACGCTACTTACACCGCATCCTCTGGAGGCAGCGCGATTGCTCGACCTGTCGACCGAGCAGATTCAAACCAATCGCATTGCCGCTGCGCGCACGCTGGCAACGCGATTCAACGCCACGATCATTCTCAAGGGTTCGGGTTCGATCATCGCCTCGCCGGAAGGCCGTGTCGCCATCAACCCGACGGGGAATCCGGCATTGGCAACAGCCGGGACCGGCGATGTACTGTCCGGCATCTGCGGCGCCCTGCTGGCACAGGGTTATCCCGCATGGGAAACCGCACTGGCGGCAACATGGCTGCACGGCATGGCCGCGGATGAATTAGTCGATCATGGCATCGGGCCGGTCGGCCTTGTCGCAAGCGAATTGATCGATGAGATCAGGCTGATTCTGAATAAAGTCCTGCGTGAACATGCAGGCAAATCCCGTCACCCGATCAAGCCAGACGCCCGGCCGAAATCGTGATGGTCCGTTTGCAGAGCGCGGCAATCGACGGATCGTGCGTCACCAGCACCAAGGTCGAATTGCGTTCCTGATTCAGCTCAAACATCAGGCGGATCACCGCTTCACCGGTGGCAGCATCAAGGCTGCCGGTCGGCTCATCGGCAAACAGCAACGCCGGCTCGCATACAAAGGCACGCGCCAGCGCCACACGCTGCTGTTCCCCGCCGGACAGATACTTCGGATAGTGCTTCAGGCGGCTGGACAGGCCTACGCGCGCCAGCATTGCCTCCGCCTTTTCCCTCGCCTTGCCGTCGGCACGCAACTCAAGCGGCAACATCACATTTTCCAGCGCATTCAAATGACCGAGCAACTGGAACGACTGAAAGACAAAACCGAGGCTGGCCTTGCGCAGACCTGCCCGCCCATCCTCATCCAGCGCAAAGATATCAACTCCTCCCAGTTTGACCGTTCCGTCTGACGGCGTATCGAGCCCGGCGAGCAAACCGAGCAGCGTGGATTTTCCGGAACCCGATGCGCCGACAATGGCAAGCGTATCGCCGGCTTGCACGGTAAAATCAACGCCATGCAAAATGGTCAGCTCACCAGTTGCATCGGCCACGCGTTTCGTCAGATTGATTGCTTCAACAGCAGGATTCGAGAGAAAGGATTCAGGCATGCCGGTTAATTTCAGGTTCTGTCAGGTGGGAAAAATGATGCGGACGGCATTGCGGACGTTGATGCTGATTGCGCTGACATCGTTTGCAATGAATGCTTATTCTGCATCAAAAACCATCCTTGTGCTCGGCGACAGCCTGTCTGCCGAATATGGCTTGTCGCGCGGCGAAGGCTGGGTCAATCTGGTGCAGAAAAAACTGGCAGCGGAAAAAATCCCGGCAACCATCGTCAACGCCAGCATCAGCGGAGAAACGACCAGCGGCGGCCGGTCGCGCCTGCAATCGCTCCTGAGCAAGCACAAGCCTGATGTCGTCATCATCGAACTGGGCGCCAATGACGCATTACGCGGCCTGCCGCTATCGGCCACGCGCGACAATCTGCAGGCGATGGTCAGGAGCGCAAGGGACATCAAGGCCAGGGTCCTGCTGATCGGCATGCAGATTCCACCCAATTACGGTAACGATTACACGCGGGAGTTTTCCGGATTGTTTCCGGATATCGCCAGGAAAACGGGGGCATCGCTGGTGCCGTTCATGCTCGCAGGCATAGCGGAAAATCCCGATCTGTTCCAGCCTGACCACATTCATCCCAACGCAGCCGCACATCCGATCATCCTGAACAACATCTGGCCGCACCTCCGGCCGCTGCTCGCAAAATAACCGCGCTGTTACAGCAAGCACATGGCGCGTTGTTCAGGCAAGTTCAAGTTGCCAATCGATCAGAGGCATCGGCCCTTATGCCGACTACCAGGAAACGATTGCTGACTCCCTGTTATTCGACAGGCAATAAAAAAGCCGCTGAAAAGCGGCTTTTTTGCAAATGCATCCGGTATTAAAACATCACTGATTATTCTGTTGCATCCGCCGTTACATGCGCCGATTTCGCGGCGACGGGTTTCAGGATTTCAACCTTGGCCTTCTTCTTCAACGCATCGATATAAGCCAGCGTTTCTTCCTGCGCCAAGGCAGCAATAATCTGCTGCTTCTCGGCCTGACGCTTTGCGCTATCCACTGTGGCCGGCTGAACCGTGCGCAACACACGCAACACGCTGTAACCCTGCCCCGGCAGGTCCACACCCACATAGGCAGGCAACTTGCTGGTATCCGCCTTCATGGCCGCCAAAAAGATCGCAGGATTCACGCCCTGGCTCTTCGCACGCGACAAGGTCTGCGTTGCCGAAAACCCTGCCGCATCGTCCTTCGTCTTCAATCCGGCCAGCTTCGCCTCGCCGGCCTTTTGCGCAAGGACCGCAGCTTCGACCTGAACCGCATGATCATGCACGATGGTTTTCACTTCATCGAAAGGACGCTTGGTTGCAGGTTTGTAGTCCACAACACGGCCGGCGATCAATGCATTCGGCGCAATCTCGACTGCTTCCGTATTGCGCTTGTTCTTCAACGAATCATCGAGGAACAGGGCCGACAGGAATTTCTGGTTATTGAACGGCGCAGTTTTTGCCATCGCAGGATTCGGCTGACGCGTCAGGTTGTCGACCGTTTCGATCTTCAGCTTTAGTTTGTCGGCAACCGCTTTCAGGCTGTCGGCCTGCTCATAAACCGTATTGTTGAAAACCTCGGCCGTCTCTGCAAATTTTTTCGCCACGAGCTGTTTCCTGATATCGCCGGCAATCTCGTTCCTGACCTCGTCAAGCGATTTGGTGGTGGCCGGTTTGATCGCCGTTACCTTGATGATATGGAACCCGAAATCGGACTGCACCAGATCGCTCAGTTCGCCCTGCTTCAATTTGAAAGCCGCATCTTCGAACGGCTTGACCATCATGCCCTTGCCAAAGAAATCGAGATCACCGCCACGTTCGGCAGAACCGGGATCATCCGAATTCTTCTTTGCCAGTTCGGCAAATTCCTGCGGATTCTTGCGCAAGGCAGTCAGCAGTTTTTCTGCCTTCGCTTTTGCTGCAGCCTTGTCCGCGTCTGATGCATCCTTGTTCACCGCAACCAGAATATGGCTGGCACGACGCTGTTCCGTCACGCCGTAGTGCGAAACGTTCTGATCGTAATAAGCCTTGATATCGGCATCGCTGACATTGATCTGCGATGCAAGGGCATCCGCAGTCAGGACGACATATTCCGCCTTGACGTGCTCAGGCATGTTGAACCGCTCGCTCTTGTCGTAGTACGACTTGAGCATATCGTCGGTAACCTTGACCTGAGAAGCGTAATCGGATGCCTTGAACGACAACAGCTGCACTTCCCGCTCCTGCTCGCCCAGTTCCGACAAACGCTTGGCTAACGAATCCGGCGCAAAGGCCGTTGTCTGGATGGCGGCATTCACCTGCTGCACGGCCATATCCTGCCGCAAGCGGCTTTCATATATGGCAGGCGTCATGTTTTGCGCCGCCAGCAAGGTCTTGTAACGCTCGATATCGAACTTGCCGTCCGCTGTTCGCAAACCTTCCATGCCTGCGATTGTCTGCTGCAAGGCTTGATCGGAAACGGACAGTTGATTGCGTTTTGCCTCGGCAGCCAGCACGCGTTGGGCAATCATGTTGTCCAGGATTTCCTGCTTTGCTTCAGGCGTATCGAACATTTTTGCATCGAACTGATCGCCGAACATCTGGCGGAAGCGATTCATTTGATCGCGCTGCGCAGCATCCCATTCGGGTTGCGTGATCTCCTGGCCATTGACCTTTGCAACAGCATTCTTGGCATCGCCCATGCTGGAATAGCTTTCCAGCCCGAAAAATGCAAAGGAAGGAAAGATGATCAACAACAGCAGGAACTGCATCAGGCGTTGGTGGGTGCGAATAAATTCAAACATGGCTAACCAATCACAGACAGAGCACGATCAATACGTCGGATATGAAAAAAGGCGAACTCTCGTTCGCCTTTTTATTTTTTTGGCGGAGTGGACGGGACTCGAACCCGCGACCCCCGGCGTGACAGGCCGGTATTCTAACCAGCTGAACTACCACTCCTGAACTACTTGATGTTTCCTTGCGAGTTTGACTGTTGGTGGGTGCTGAGAGGCTCGAACTCCCGACCTACGCCTTGTAAGGGCGCCGCTCTACCAACTGAGCTAAGCACCCAAAGCCTTGCTTACCCAGCCAAACATTCAGCGTTGTCACCACGCCGCAAAGAAAAATATTTTACAGCATGTCGGCGCAATTTGCACTACGCATTTTTTAGTTAACTGCGTCTTTCAGTGCCTTGCCCGGTTTGAATTTAGGCACTTTGGCTGCCTTGATTTTGATCGCTTCGCCGGTGCGTGGATTTCTACCGGTACGTGCTGCACGCTTGCCTACGGAAAATGTACCGAAACCGACCAGCGTAACGGTGCCATTTTTTTTCAACGTGGTTTTGACTGCACCGATCAGCGAATCCAGCGCGCGCGTTGCAGCAGCTTTGGAAATGTCGGCGGAACCAGCAATGTGGTCAATCAATTCGGTTTTATTCACTTACGTCCCCTCACAAAGGTTGAATGCCGCATATCGTTTTACTTCATCGGTATCGCGACATGCGGAGGCAGAAAAATCTGCAGCAGGTATTAAACAAGCCGCAAAGCCTTGTGTCAAGCGCTTTGCGGCAGATTCTCCTCTGAAAATAAAGGTATTGACAGAGCAATTCAATCGGTTTGAATTGATCAACATATCCAGACGAAAAAAAGCGCCCCACAGGGCGCTTTTTCAATGCTGCATGCCAATCAATGCTTGACGACACTTGGATCGGCAGGCTCCGCAGGCTTGGCCACAGCTGTACCGACTGCTGCAACTTCCTCATCCGACAAAGGCACAGGCGCGCGTTCCAACGCAATCTCGAGTACCTTGTCGATCCAGCGAATCGGCACGATCTCCAGTTTGTTTTTCACGTTGTCCGGAATTTCCGCCAGATCCTTCACGTTCTGTTCAGGAATCAGAACGGTCTTGATGCCACCGCGATGAGCCGCCAGCAGTTTTTCCTTCAGGCCGCCGATCGGCAACACCTCACCGCGCAACGTGATCTCGCCCGTCATGGCAACGTCGGCACGTACCGGAATACCGGTAAAGACCGATACCATTGCAAGCGTCATCGCCACACCGGCAGACGGACCGTCTTTCGGCGTTGCACCTTCAGGCACGTGAATGTGGATATCGCTCTTCTCGAAGATATCGGCCTTGATGCCGAGCTTCCTTGCGCGACTGCGCACCACCGTACGCGCCGCTTCGATCGATTCCTTCATCACATCGCCCAGTGTACCGGTACGAATGATGCCGCCTTTGCCGGGCATGCTCATCGACTCGATCGTCAACAGATCGCCACCGACTTCGGTCCATGCCAGACCGACCACCTGTCCGACCTGATTTTCCTTTTCCGCCACGCCGAAATCGAACTGGCGCACACCAAGAAACTTGTCGATGTTCTTGGAGGTGACGCTGATCTTGCGATCCTGCTTTTTAAGCAACAGCATCTTCACAACCTTGCGGCAGATTTTGGAAATTTCACGTTCAAGCGATCGAACGCCGGCTTCACGCGTGTAATAACGAATGATGTCGCGAATGGCCGATTCGGCAACGCTGATTTCGCCTTCTTTCAAGCCATTGTTCTTGATCTGTTTCGGCAACAGATAACGCTGTGCAATGCTGGTCTTCTCGTCTTCCGTATAACCCGACAGACGAATCACTTCCATACGGTCCAGCAGCGCCGGTGGAATATTGTACGAGTTCGACGTCGCAACGAACATCACATCCGACAAGTCGAAATCGACTTCAACATAGTGATCCGAGAACGTATGGTTCTGTTCCGGATCCAGCACCTCGAGCAGAGCCGATGACGGGTCGCCACGAAAATCCATGCCGAGCTTGTCGATTTCATCGAGCAGGAACAGCGGATTGCGCACGCCGGTTTTCGCCAGGCTTTGCAGAATCTTGCCCGGCATCGAACCGATATAGGTACGACGGTGACCACGAATCTCGGCTTCATCACGCACACCGCCAAGCGCCATGCGAACGAACTTGCGATTCGTTGCGCGTGCGATCGACTGGCCCAGCGACGTTTTACCCACGCCTGGAGGACCGACGAAGCACAGGATCGGTGCTTTCAGTTTGTCGACGCGTTGCTGCACGGCGAGGTATTCCAGAATGCGTTCCTTGACCTTGTCGAGACCGTAATGATCGTCTTCCAGTACTTTTTCAGCATTGGTCAGATCGTTGTTCACCTTCGACTTTTTCTTCCATGGCAAGCCAAGTAAGGTATCGATGTAGTTACGCACCACCGTTGCTTCGGCTGACATCGGCGACATCAGCTTGAGTTTTTTCAGCTCGCTTTGCGCTTTGGCAAGCGCTTCTTTCGGCATCTTGGCAGCGATGATTTTTTTCTCGAGGTCCTCGAGATCGGCGCCCTCTTCACCTTCGCCCAGTTCTTTCTGGATCGCCTTGACCTGCTCGTTCAAATAATATTCGCGCTGCGATTTTTCCATCTGGCGTTTGACGCGGCCGCGAATACGCTTTTCGACTTGCAGAATGTCGAGTTCGCCTTCGAGCTGGCCGAGCAAATGCTCATAGCGCTTGGCGACGTTGAAGATCTCCAGAATGACCTGCTTTTGCTCCAGCTTGAGCGGCAGATGTGCGGCAATCGTATCGGCCAGACGACCGGCATCATCGATTCCCGCCAGCGAAGTCAGGATTTCCGGTGGAATTTTCTTGTTCAGTTTGACGTACTGATCGAATTGCTGAACGATCGCACGGCGCATCGCTTCGACTTCCGACTCATCTCCTGCTTCGGATTCGAGCGGCGTCAGATCGGCGACGAAATGAGTTTCCAGTTCGCTGATGTGATGAATGCGTGCGCGTTGCGCGCCTTCGACCAACACCTTGACCGTACCGTCAGGCAGCTTCAGCATTTGCAGAATATTGGCGACACAACCGATTTCATAAATATCATCGGCGGACGGTTCGTCCTTGGCAGCAGCTTTCTGGGCGGCAAGCATGATGCTTTTGCCCTGCTCCATCGCAGCTTCCAGCGCCTTGATTGATTTGGGACGACCGACAAAAAGCGGAATCACCATGTGCGGGAAGACAACAACATCACGCAGCGGCAACAGCGGCAATTGGGTTTGTTCAAGAGAAGTAGTAGTCGTCATGGCGAGCCTTATCGATAAACGTGTTAATGATGTTGGCACGAGCGGCCAAAACACAAGCCCGGACAGCAACAAAATTCAAACCAAAAACAAAAAAGCCACCCGCGAAGTTACCCTCGAAGTGGCTTTACGATGGAAGCCTGAATGTTTGCTGCTGTTTTAAATTGTACTGCCTTTTTAATTGAAAAACGGGCCAAAAAGCCCGTTTTTCATCATTTCACATGCATTTTTCAAAAATTACTGTTTCGCGCCCGACACTTTTGGCTGCTCGTGATAAATGAGCAATGGTTTGGCACCGTTAGTGATGGTGCCTTCGTCAATCACCACCTTGGAAACATTTTGCTCGTTTGGCAATTCATACATGACATCGAGCAACGCATGCTCCAGAATTGAACGCAGACCACGCGCACCGGTTTTGCGTGCAATCGCCTTTTTGGCAATGGCCTGCAATGCGGCTGGACGAATTTCCAGCTCCGCGCCTTCCATCTGCAGCAACTTGGAATATTGCTTGATCAGCGCATTCTTCGGCTCCAGCAGAATCTGGATCAGCGCTTCTTCATCCAGTTCGCGCAAAGTCGCGACCACCGGCAGACGACCGACCAGTTCAGGGATCAGGCCAAACTTGATCAGATCTTCCGGTTCGGTATCCAGCATCACCTGGCTCGCCGTACGTTCTTCGCGACTCTTCACACTGGCGGAGAAACCGATGCCGCTCTTTTCCGAACGTTCTGAAATGATCTTCGCCAGGCCGTCGAATGCACCGCCACAAATGAACATGATGTTCGTGGTGTCGATTTGCACAAAATCCTGGTTTGGATGCTTGCGGCCACCTTGTGGCGGCACCGATGCCATTGTGCCTTCGATTAATTTCAGCAAAGCCTGTTGTACGCCCTCGCCCGAAACGTCGCGGGTGATCGAAGGATTGTCCGATTTGCGCGAAATCTTGTCGATCTCATCGATGTAGACGATCCCTTTTTGCGCGCGCTCGACTTCATAGTTACAGTTCTGCAGTAACTTCTGAATGATGTTTTCGACGTCTTCACCTACGTAACCGGCTTCGGTCAATGTCGTCGCATCGGCGATCACAAACGGCACATCCAGAGTCCGCGCCAATGTTTGCGCCAGAAGGGTTTTGCCTGAGCCGGTCGGACCTACGAGCAAAATATTGCTCTTGGCCAATTCAACGTCATCCTTCTTGCCCAGGTGCTTCAGCCGTTTGTAGTGGTTGTACACCGCAACCGACAAAATGCGCTTGGCGGAGGATTGGCCGATCACATACTGATCCAGCAATTCGCACAATTCCTGCGGCGTAGGCAAATCGCTGCGCGGGCTGCCTGCCACCGTTTCAACGCTGGATGCCTCGTCGCGAATGATGTCATTGCACAGGTCGATGCATTCGTCGCAAATAAACACGGATGGTCCCGCGATCAGCTTCTTCACTTCATGCTGGCTTTTGCCGCAGAAAGAGCAATAAAGCAGTTTTTCGCCGCTGGAGGATTTTTTCTCTGACATGGTGCTTATCTATTATTTGGATGGATTGATATTACCTGCGAATCGGCGATTCGTCACGCCATGACATGGCAATTCCGCCGATACCGTACTCCAAAGCAAAACGCCCGGACATGATGCCCGGGCGTCCATTGATCCGATCAAACGGTCAGGCTCGGCTTGTTAACACCTTGTCAATCATTCCATACTCCACGGCGGCATCGGCCGACATGAAATTGTCGCGATCGGTGTCCTTGCTGATTTCTTCAATCGTTTTACCAGTTCGTTCGGCAAGAATTGCATTCAAACGTTCACGCAGGTACAAAATCTCACGGGCCTGGATTTCGATATCTGATGCTTGGCCTTGCGCGCCGCCCAACGGTTGATGAATCATGATGCGCGAATTCGGCAACGAGAACCGCTTGCCCTTTTCGCCGGCTGCCAGCAGGAAAGCACCCATCGATGCAGCCAGACCGGTACACAACGTCGAAACATTCGGCTTGATGAACTGCATCGTGTCATAAATCGCCATGCCGGCCGAAACCGAACCGCCTGGAGAATTGATGTACAACGAGATGTCCTTGTCCGGATTTTCACTTTCAAGAAACAGCATCTGCGCAACGATCAGATTGGCCGAATGATCATTGACCGGGCCAACCAGAAAAATCACGCGCTCTTTCAGCAAACGCGAATAAATATCGTACGCGCGCTCACCGCGGCCGCTTTGCTCGATCACCATCGGCACCATACCGAGCATGTCGGTATCAAGAGCGGAAGTACGGGTCATGCTTGTGGTCATGTGCTTTCCTTAAGGAGAGCGCACAGGCTTGATTAACCTTGTGCGTTGTTGCCCATCAATTCATCGAATGCGACCGACTTGTCGGTCACCTTGGATTTGCCTAGCACGTAATTGACGACGTTTTCTTCCAATACAAGGGCTTCCACTTCGGCCAGACGGCTACGGTCGCTGAAATAATACTTCAGAACCTGCTGCGGGTCTTCGTAGCTCTGTGCGAATTCTTCAACCTGCGCCTTGACCTGTTCAGGCTTGGCTTGCAGTTCGTTTGCCTTCACCACTTCGGCCAGAATCAGGCCGAGGCGAACGCGACGTTCTGCCTGTTCGCTGAACAGTTCGCGAGGGAACGGCACTTCCGAAACCTTCATTCCGCGCTGGGTCATGTCCTGACGCGTCATTTCCATCAAACGTTCGATCTCTTGCTCGATCAATGCCTTCGGCACGTCGAGTTCGCTGGCCTTGATCAAAGCGTCCATCACGCTTTCCTTGGTGCGTGATTTGACGCGGCTGCTGACTTCGCGCTGCAAGTTGACCTTGATGTCTTCACGCATTTTTGCCAGATCGCCGTCCGGAATGCCGAGCGACTTGGCAAATTCGGCATCGACTTCCGGCAAGTGCGCCCACTCGATCTGTTTCAGTGTGATCGTGAATTCTGCGGTTTTACCTGCAACGTCCGCACCGTGGTAATCGGCCGGGAACGACAACGGGAAAGTTTTGGATTCGCCGACTTTCAAGCCGATGGTGCCGGCTTCGAATTCAGCCAGCATGCGGCCTTCACCGAGCACAAAAGCGTAGTCTTCCGCCTTGCCACCCTGGAATTCAACGCCGTCGATGGTGCCGACGAAATCGATGGTGACGCGATCGCCGTTTTTGGCTGTCAGATCGGAACCGCCGTCGCCATGCGCGCTTTGTTCGCCCTTGACGTGGTAATGCACGCGCTGCTTGCGCAGGATGTCGATGGTTTTGTCGATTTCCGCATCGCTGACTTCGGCGACGGTTTTTTCGACTTCAGCCGCGGCCAGATCGCCCACCTTGATTTCCGGATAGACTTCAAACGTCGCGTTGAAGGCGATGGTGCCTTCTGCGATATCGTCGCCGGTTTTCGGTTCGATTTTCGGATAGCCGGCAACGCGCAGGTTGTTTTCGGTCGTGACATCGTTGAATGCGCGGCCGACCTTGTCGTTCAGCACTTCGTTTTCAACCTGGTAGCCGTATTGCTGCGCAACCATTTTCATCGGCACCTTGCCTGGGCGGAAGCCCGGCGCTTTCACGGTACGCGCACGAACCTTCAGGCGTTTTTCTACTTCCGCTTGTACATCGGCCAGTGGCACCGTGATCGTGATACGGCGTTCGAGTTTATCCAGAGTTTCGACTGCAGTTGCCATGTGAATCGTCCAAAAAATAAAGAATTCTGTGGTGCGAGGAGGGGGACTCGAACCCCCACACCATTGCTGGCGTCAGGACCTAAACCTGGTGCGTCTACCAATTTCGCCATCCTCGCGGGAATGTGCATAAGAGCAGCGGTACAAAAGCAAAGGGCGACCACGAAGTGAATATTGGGGTCGCCCTGCGCTGCCATTCAAACCGGCTGCTCAACTTCAGCCCGGGATTTTACTGGATTTTGTGCCTGCTGCGCTGATTTTCGACAGTTTGCCTGCTTCCCGCCCGCTATTGCCATTCTTTTTGAAATACAGAAATCCCGCCCTCGTCATTTCATGCGGGAAATAACCCAGCAATAAAAATACCGGCCAGCCATCGCATGCATTCCGCAAGGGAACGGGAAATTTCATTTACCATGCGTTCAGGTCATCATTGTCTTCAGGACAATGCCTGTTCGCCGATTACCTTCCGCCCGGAACACATGCCTGTCGATCATTACGAAAACTTCCCTGTCGCATCGCTTCTTCTGCCGGCACGACTGCGCCCTGCTGTCGAAATCATCTATGCTTTCGCGCGCAGCGCCGACGATCTGGCAGATGAAGGCGATGCAATGCCGGAGGAACGACTTGCTGCGCTGACCGCCTACGAGGCCGAGCTCGGGCAAATCGCTGCCGGGCAACCGCCGAGTACGGCATTATTCCAGTCGCTGGCGCGTGTCATTACCGAATACAAGTTGCCTCTGCAACCGTTTCACGATCTGTTGTCGGCCTTCAAGCAGGATGTCGTGACCACACGCTATGCCGATTTCGGCGCCCTGCTCGATTACTGCCGCTGCTCCGCCAATCCGGTCGGTATATTGATGCTGCATCTGTACGATCAGGCAACGCCGCGCAATTTCCGCGATTCGGATGCAATCTGTTCGGCGCTTCAGCTCATCAATTTCTGGCAGGACGTTGCAATCGACTGGCAAAAGCAGCGCATCTATTTGCCGCTTGACGATATGCACACATTCAATGTGGCGGAAAACGACATCGCCAACGGCCATATCGATCAGGCATGGCGGGCATTGATGCAGTTTGAAATTGCGCGTGCACGTGCCATGCTGCTATCCGGCGCGCCGCTTGCGTTGCGCTTGCGCGGCCGCATTGGCTGGGAGTTGAGGCTGGTGGTGCAAGGCGGATTGCGCATTCTCGAATCGATCGAGGCGGTCGATTACGACATGTTTCATCATCGGCCCACGCTTGCCAAAAGTGATTGGCTACGCATCGTCTGGCGCGCAATACGAATGACTCCCGCATTGCCGCGGAAATAACTGTCAGGCGGCGCGCCACGATCCTTGTTCCGCCGACGAAATCGTCCTGTCCGCATCACAGATTATTTGTCGCGCCTGCCTTAGTCGGCTAGCATAGCGGCTTGATTTCGCGCAAGGCGCCCCATTTCCATGTCCCCCGACGAATACTGCCAGCAAAAAACCGCGCAAAGCGGATCGAGTTTCTATTACAGCTTCCTGTTTCTCGCACCGGATCGCCGCCGCGCCATTACGGCGCTGTACGCGTTCTGCCGGGAAGTCGACGATACCGTTGACGAATGCACGGACGTCAGCATCGCACGCACCAAACTGGCTTGGTGGCGCAATGAAATCGCGGCCATGCTGTCCGGCACGCCCACGCATCCCGTTACCAAGGCATTGCAGCCGCACCTGATTCCCTTTTCGCTCGATGGCCAGAATCTGATGGATATCATCGACGGCATGGAAATGGATCTGGATCAAACGCGCTATCTGGATTTTCCCGGTTTGCAGAAATACTGCTGGCATGTGGCAAGCGTGGTCGGCATTCTTTCCGCCAATATCTTCGGCGTGAAAAATCCGCAAACGTTGCAATACGCAGAAAAACTCGGCCTCGCATTCCAATTGACGAACATCATCCGCGACGTCGGCGAGGATGCACGCAAGGGCCGCATCTATCTGCCGGTCAGCGAGCTGCAGCAGTTCAACGTGACGGCAGCCGACATCCTGCATGCACGCCACAGCGAGAATTTCGAAACACTGATGCAGTTCCAGGCCGCACGCGCACAGAAACTGTACGACGAAGCATTTGCCCTGCTGCCGAAAGAAGATCGGCGCGCGCAACGCCCCGGCCTGATCATGGCGGCGATTTATCGGGCCGTGCTCGATGAAGTCGAACGCGATGGCTTTCACGTGCTCAATCAGCGCATTTCGCTGACGCCGATACGCAAACTCTGGCTGGCATGGATCACTTACGTGCGCGGCTGATGATCGCTACATTCGGCACAATCCTCTTCCCGGCAATATGACTGAGCGCAAGGCGATCGCCGTCATCGGTGCAGGCTGGGCCGGCAGCGCCGCTGCCGTCGAATTGAGCGATGCCGGACATGCCGTAACATTATTCGAATCATCGCGTACCTTGGGCGGCCGCGCACGCGCCGTCAGCATCGACGGGAAATCGCTCGACAACGGCCAGCACATCCTGCTCGGCGCCTATTTCGACACATTGCGATTGCTCAGGAAAACCGGCGTCGATACCGACAAGGCATTCCTTCGCCTGCCGCTGCAGATGCGTTATCCGGATGGATGCGACGGCATGAATTTTGTTGCGCCTCGCCTGCCTGCGCCGTGGCATATGCTGGTTGCACTGCTGCGCGCGAAAGGCCTGGCCCGCGATGACAAGATGGCGCTGGCGCGTTTCTCGACAACCGCGCGCTGGATGAATTGGCGCCTGCATACGGATTGCAGTGTCAGCACATTGCTGGAACGCTTCGATCAAACCGATCGTCTGATCAAACTGATGTGGCGGCCGCTTTGCATCGCCGCATTGAACACGCCGCCGGAACGTGCATCGGCGCAGATATTCCTCAATGTCTTGCGCGATAGCCTGGGCGCAAAACGGGCAGCGTCCGACATGTTGATTCCCCGTATCGACCTGACCGCCCTGTTCCCCTTGCAGGCAGCCACCTATATCGAAAAACGCGGCGGCGGCGTGCGAGCCAGTAGCGCGGTGCAAAAAATATCCGCAACGGAAAACGGCTGGTTACTGACTCTGAATGCGAACAATGAAGAACTGGCATTCGATGCAATCGTCGTCGCGACACCTGCGGCACAGGCGGCGACCTTGCTGAAAAATGTAATGAGTGAATCGCCGGTGCCATCGTTCGATTACGAACCGATTACGACCTGCTATCTGCAATATCCCGCCGGCACCAGACTTCCGCAGCCGTTTTTTGCACTGGTCGATAATCCGGAAACACGTTGTTGGGGCCAATTCGTTTTCGATCGCGCCCAACTGGATGCCACGCAGGATGGATTGTTCGCCGTCGTCGTCAGCGCATCGGCACAGGCAATTGAACTTGGGCATGACGCATTGTCGGCCGCAATTGCATCGCAGCTTGCCACCGCATTCGGCCGGCCACAATTGGCGCATCCCGTTTGGAGCAGCGTTATTTCCGAAAAACGTGCAACATTCTCATGCACGCCGGCCCTGCAACGGCCGATGGAGAAAACGGATTTTCCGCACATGGCGATTGCCGGAGATTACGTTGCCGGCGATTATCCGGCAACACTGGAATCGGCAATCCGCAGCGGCATAAAGGCTGCCGCTTTGCTGAACGATCATTTCGCCGCCGGATAAAAACATCGATCGGCCTTGCGCCGCCCTACTCGTGTTCGCGCACGCGATTCAATGCTTCATCGATGCGCTCGACACCGATGATGGTCAGTCCCTCGATCTTCTGCTTGGGCGCATTCGACTTCGGAATCAGCGCCAGCGAAAATCCCAGCTTGGCCGCTTCCCGCAAACGCTCCTGACCGCGCGGTGCAGGACGGATTTCTCCAGCCAGGCCGACTTCACCGAACACGACCAGGCCACGCGGCAAAGGCCGGCTACGCATCGACGAATGAATCGCGAGCAACACAGCCAGATCGGCTGCCGGCTCGGTAATTTTCACACCGCCAACTGCATTGATGAACACATCCTGATCGAATGCTGCGATACCCGCATGGCGATGCAATACCGCCAGCAGCATCGCCAGACGATTCTGTTCCAGCCCGACGGAAAGCCGTCGCGCATTCGGCAGATGGGACGTATCGACCAGCGCCTGAATTTCAACCAGCAACGGCCGCGTTCCCTCCTGCGTCACCATCACGCACGCGCCGGGCACCGGATTGTCGTGCTGCGACAGAAACAGCGCGGATGGATTGGACACACCCTTCAATCCCTTTTCCGTCATGGCGAATACGCCCAGCTCGTTCACGGCGCCGAAGCGGTTCTTGATGGCGCGCACAAGCCGGAAGCTCGAATGCGTATCGCCTTCGAAGTACAACACCGTATCGACGATATGTTCAAGCACGCGTGGCCCCGCCAGCGCCCCTTCCTTCGTGACATGACCGACCATGATGATGGTGATGCCGGTCTGCTTGGCGACACGCGTCAGTTGCGCCGCGCACTCGCGCACCTGCGCCACCGAGCCGGGCGCGGAACTCAGTGCGTCGGAGTACATCGTCTGGATGGAATCGATCACGGCAACATCCGGCTTGTGTTCGGCCAATGTATTGAGGATTTTCTCCAGCTGGATTTCTGCCTGCAGCTTCAATTCCTTGGCGTCGACCGCCAGGCGTCTGGCGCGCAACGCAATCTGCGCTCCCGATTCTTCACCGCTGACGTACAGGACTTTCTTCAGCTTCGACAGATTTGCCAATGCCTGCAGCAGCAGTGTCGATTTGCCGATGCCGGGATCGCCGCCGATCAGGACGACGCCGCCGGCAACCAGACCGCCGCCGAGCACACGATCGAATTCCTCGATGCCGGTGCCGAAGCGCGGCACATCGACCGCCTCGATATCGGCAAGGCTCAAAACCGGCGCCGTCTGCGCCAGCCCCTGATGCTGGGTCGAAAAGCGATTGGAACCGCCTTCGATCACCGTTTCACTCAGCGTGTTCCACGCGTTGCAGGATGGGCATTGTCCGGTCCATTTATTGGTGACGCCACCGCATTCGCTGCATACGTAATTGGTTTTTGCTTTTGCCATCTGTCGCTTTCCTCGTTATTCGATTAACGATTGATTTCGACGACGCTGACACGTGGCGTGATCGCACACATCAGTTCATAGCCAACGGTTCCTGCCGCATTGGCAACCTCGTCGATCGGCAATCCGTTTCCCCACAACGTAACCGGGCTGCCGACATGCGCATCGACGATCGGCGTGAGATCGACTGTGATCATGTCCATCGAAACGCGTCCGACGATGCGCGTCCTGACGCCATTCACCAGAATCGGCGTGCCATCCGGCGCATGTCGCGGATAGCCGTCGGCGTAACCGCATGCGACGATGCCCAGCTTCATGGGACTATCTGCGATGAAACGGCTGCCGTAACCGACGGCTTCGCCCGCAGCAATGTCCTGCAGGCCGATCAGTTCGCTCGTCAATGTCATCGCCGGTTGCAGATCGAACGATGCCGCGGAACGATCTGCCGGCGTGCCGCCATACAACATCACACCCGGTCGCACCCAGTCGGCGGCGCATTCGGGATGCATCAATTCCGCAGCGGAATTGGACAGGCAGCGTTCGCCTGGCAATCCATGCGTTGCCTCGCTGAACCGGCGAATCTGTTCTGCCAACGGCAAGCCGGCATTCTCCGCATTTTCCGCATTGGCAAAATGGGTGATGAACGAGATATCGCGCACCGCCGGAATCGCGCGCAACCGTTGATACGCGGCGCGATAGGCATGCGGTGTGAAACCAAGCCGGTTCATTCCGCTGTTCATCTTCAGGTGCACATCGATCTTTGCATTCAGGCCTGCGCATTCCAGCATATCCAGCTGTTCGACCGAATGCACAACGGTATCGAGTCGATTGTCGACAACCGCCTGCAAATCCGCCGTATCAAAAAAACCTTCCAGCAGGAGAATGCGTTTTTGCCAGCCGAGCTGCCGCAATTCCGCAGCGCCATCGGGCTCGATCAGGCCCAGACCATCGGCATCGGCAAAGCCGTGCATGCCGCGCGCCAGACCGTGTCCGTACGCGTTTGCCTTGACGATTGCCCATATCCGCGATTGCGGCGCGCATTCTTTTGCAACGCCGAGATTGTGTCGCAAGGCGGCGATATCGATGGTAGCAACAAGCGGTCTGGACATACGCGGAAAGTGGTCGTGTGGATCAGGTAAGGAAGCGGTCATTTTACCGGACAGCTCCTCCAAAGCATCGGGCAATTCGCTCGAAGTCCCGGATTTTCATGGTATAAAGCAAACCAGAGATACATAGTCAAAAAGATTGATGCGGATGAATCGCGGTTTTTACACCATCATGGCAGCGCAGTTTTTCTCTTCGCTCGCCGACAACGCCCTCCTCATTGCGGCAATCGCCTTGTTAACGGTAATGAAGTCACCCGACTGGATGACGCCATTGCTGAAGCTTTTCTTCGTCCTCTCATATGTATTGCTGGCGGCATTCGTCGGCGCTTTCGCGGATTCACTGCCCAAAGGCCGTGTCATGTTTGTCACCAACATGATCAAGATCGTCGGTTGCGGCATGATGTTCTTCCACGTTCATCCATTGATCGCCTACGCAGTTGTCGGATTCGGCGCTGCGGCTTATTCGCCTGCAAAATACGGCATCCTGACCGAGCTGCTGCCGGCGGAGAAACTGGTCGCCGCCAATGGCTGGATCGAAGGCCTGACGGTTTCATCGATCATCCTCGGCACCGTGATGGGCGGCGCGCTGATCAACCCCAAGGTGTCCGCCGAGCTCTTGTCCTTCGACTTTCCGATGCTTAATTTCGGCATCGACACGGCAGCCGAATCGGCGCTGTGCATCATCACCGTCGCCTATCTCCTGGCCGCACTGTTCAATCTGCGCATTCCCGATACCGGTGCACGCTATCCGCACCAGGAACGCAATCCGGTCAGGCTGATCGCTGATTTCGCCCATTGCTTTACGACCTTGTGGAAAGATCGGCTGGGCCAGATTTCTCTCGCCGTCACCACGCTATTCTGGGGTGCCGGCGCAACGCTGCAATTCATCGTGCTGAAATGGGCCGAAACATCGCTCGGCATGCCGCTCGACAAGGCGGCCATTCTGCAAGGCATTGTTGCTGCCGGCGTGGCGGTCGGCGCGATCGCTGCCGCACGTTTTGTACCGCTGAAAAAATCATTGTCCGTCATGCCGCTCGGCGTCGTCATGGGACTGGTCGTCATTGCGATGACGATGGTGCACAACATCTGGTTTGCCTATCCGTTGCTGGTGCTGGTCGGCGCACTATCCGGCTATTTCGTCGTGCCGATGAATGCGTTGCTGCAACATCGCGGCCATGTCCTGATGAGCGCCGGGCATTCGATTGCGGTACAGAACTTCAATGAAAACCTGTCTGTCCTGACCATGCTGCTGCTGTATGCATTGATGGTCAAACTGGATCTCAACATCAATATCGTTATCGTCATGTTCGGCGTATCGGTTGCCGGCACCATGCTTCTCATCATGCGCAGGCATGCTGCCAATCAACGCGAGCACGATTCGCTTTCACTGATCGGCGAACCCAAGCACTGAACCACAAGGTCAGGCGGCAGGCTGCGCCAGCCTGACGCGTTGTCCCGCTCGCGTGCGCCAGTCGTTCGGCACGATAAATCCCCTGCTCGTTTCAATCACACTGTCGCCATCGGCCTTCAACAGCGCGACCATGACCGGCATTGTATCGTCGGCGAAATACATGGTCAGATGATCGAATAATTCTTCTCGGCTCATCGTTTCCCGCACAGCCATTTTTGCCGGTGCCAGCCATTGCAGACGCGGCAGGATTGCATACCGTTCCGCCTGCATGCCAGCTGACTCATCCAGGGAACACCAGAATCCGCGGCAATGCATTGTCGATGTGCCATGACTCTGCATATCGACATCGTGATAAAACAGCCATCCCTTCACCAATGCCTGCGCCAGGGTAACCGGTTCCGGCAAATAAGCCTGCGCTGCAGGATGTGCGGAAAGCTGTAATTGCCGGTCGAATATCTTGTGCATTTTTGCACCCAGGGTATCGGCCAGATTGGGCCCGACAAAATAATCCGCGTCATGGCCGGCACCGGTCGATTCAAGCAGATAAAACTTGGTGGCAAATTCCCAATGCGTCAACTGGCCGTTTACGCGCAGCAGAAAATCGAATTCGCCGATCGTACTGTTCTTCCCCGCCCGCACCTGCACACCATGCGCAACAAGAATACGGCGGTGCATGAAATAAAAGGCGATCAGTTTTTCCGCATAACGCCCCAGCCGAGTAAACGGCTGCACGTCCAGATAGAGATGCAATGCATCCGGCGCACGATCGAGCGCACGCAACCATGCATCGATATCGTCGCCCTCAACGATCGCTTGCAGATTTGCAAGTCGTCCTCGCCATTGCGCTGCATGCGGATCCAGCAAATCGGGTGCATCGAGGAGCCACGCGAGCCCTCGCACGTGCGGGTCGTTCAGGTACCCCCAGCGTGTGTGGAAATATGTTTGGAAGGAATTTACAGGACTACTTGCCGCTGCCTGCATAGGTCTGCATGGCCAGACAGAGATCCGCCCATGTTTTGCTCTTGTCTGCAAGGCTGCGCAGCAGATAGGCGGGATGGTACGTGACGATCAATGGAATATCCGCGTGGTGATGCACCTTGCCGCGCAATTTGCTGACAGGCGTTGCCGGATCGAGTTTCAGCAACGATAGCGCAGCGGTCTTGCCCAGTGCGACAATAACGGTCGGCTGAATCAAGGCAATCTGCCGCTCTAGATAAGGCATGCACGCATCGGCTTCTTCCGCAGCCGGCGGTCGATCTCGCCTTGTTGCGTCCGTCGGCCGGCACTTCACGATGTTTGCGATATAGGTATTCTCGCCACGCTTCAATCCCATCGCGATCAACATGTTATCGAGCAGTTTTCCGGCCGGGCCGACAAACGGCAATCCTTGCTGATCCTCGTTTCGCCCCGGGCCTTCGCCGACAAACAGCCAGCGCGCTTTCTGATCGCCCACGCCGAATACCGTTTTCGTCCGGCTTTTGCATAGCGTGCATTGAGTACAGCTCGCGACCGCGGATGTAAGTTCATCCCAATCCATGCGCGCAATTCCGACCGCGGGAACTGGTGCATTCCCCATCGGCAGCACAACAGAATTCGCGGACTGCTCTCTGTTCGGCTCGTGCCATGCAGATGACGGCAGCATTTCTGCATCCATTTGATGCGGCACCGATTCCGGCCGCGGTTCTGCATTGACCACCTCATCGGCAAACGCCGACGCGTGCGTTCGTTGCGACCAGACCGGCCCTAGGCCCATTTCATTCAGGAATGCCAAACGGCGATTCGCGTCGCTCATAGTGCCAGCTTCATGACAATTGCATCTTCGCGTTGATTGTTGGGCGCCGGATAATATCCCTTGCGCACGCCGATGCGGGTAAATCCATAACGCAGGTAAATCTTCTCTGCGCGCGCATTCGAGGGACGAACTTCCAGCAGCATGGCGCCCAGTTTTCGACTCTGCGTAATCGCCTTCGCCTTATCGAGAAGGAGTAATCCGATTCCCTGCCCCTGCAAATCGCGATGCACGGTAATGTTCAGCAAATGTGCTTCATCCACCGATGGCATCAGCAGAAAATAACCGTTCAAGGTACCTGATTCATCACGCAACAGCCATGTCTCGTAACCGCTGTTGATCGAATCCATGAAATTGCCGCGGCTCCATGGAAAAGGGTAAACATCATTTTCAATCGCCAGCACATCGCTGATATCCGCTGGCTGCATCCTGTAGAAATACAATTTGCTTGCAGGAGCGGAAATAAAACCGGACGTCGCCCCGCGACTCTGACTCGGCACCGAACTCACGCCGCCTCCCTTGATGCCTTTTCCAGGCGTTCGCTGGTCGTCAATGCGACCTTGTTGCGCAAATAAAGCGGCTCCGCTGCTGCGGCAGCCACCGCTTTTCCCTGTTCGAATGCAAGCGCGCCAATTGTCGCCATCTGCGCGGCATGTGGCATCAGGTTTTTCCACTCGTCACGAAAAAAAGCACGCGTGGAAAACTCCGCTTCATAAGCCTTCAAGCCATTGCCGCATGCAACGACATCGCCAATCGGCAGAACATCAGCGGGAGCAGACAAACCTGGCGGCACAACAATCTGCCATTCGCCGGCAAAACGATATTGCGCCCAGTACACTTCGCCCATTCTCGCATCGACGATCGCCAGCACATCGTTTGCACCGCCTTGTTCATGACAGGCTTGCGCCAGCGCCAGCAACGTCACAGTCGGCAGCAATGGAATACCCGCGCCATAGGCCAGCCCCTGCGCGATTCCGCACGCCGTCCGCACGCCTGTAAACGAACCGGGACCCGAACCGAATGCAATCGCATCGCAATCGGCCAGTGCAATCCCGGCATCGACAAGCAGCGATTGCACCATGGGCAGAATGGTTTGCGAATGCGTCACGACGCCTTCCGCTTCCCGTGCGATGACAACATGATTGTGCAATAGCGCAGCAGAAGCCAGTTCGGCAGAGGTTTCAATGGCAAGAATGGTAGGCATGCCGTATTTTACCGTGCGCAAAGGAATCATTCCGCTCAAATTCAGGCAAGGCAAACACGAGCGGAAACAAACGGCAAACGGATGCATTCCGTTCGCTCGTCCGGCAACATAAACCGGTAAAATAACGCCATGCCAAGTATCGTACTAGATCAGGGAAACAAATCGCAGCTGATGCAGCGCATGAAAGACGACGTATGGGTCGTTGCCTGCCTGTGTGCGGCATGGTGCGATGTCTGCACCAACTACCGGTCGGGTTTTGACGAGCTGGCATCCGAGCATCCGGACAAGCTGTTCATCTGGATCGATATTGAAGACCGCGCCGATCTTGTCGGCGACTTCGACGTGGAAAACTTTCCGACCCTGTTGATCCAGCGTGGTGATGACGTGCTCTTTTACGGCACGACGATGCCGGATCATCGAATCGCGCATCGACTCGTTGCATCGCATGCGGATAAAACCGATGGTGAACTGAAGGCACAAACCAGAAGCAGCGCCGAATATCGTGCGTGGCAGGAAGAACGCAATCTGCGCAAGGCGTTGCTGGAAAACTAGCGCCCGATCGATGACATGCCTGACCTGGCCTCGAAATACTCCTGCTCTTCGCGCCGTACAGGCAATAAAAAACCCCAGCAAGCTGGGGTTTTTCTTGTTTCGCTTGATTCAGCTTAGATAGGCTGAATGTTCGAAGCTTGCTTGCCTTTAGGGCCAGCAGTCACTTCAAAAGAAACGCGTTGGTTCTCTTGGAGTGATTTGAAGCCGTTCGACTGAATTGCCGAGAAGTGAGCGAACAGATCTTCGCCGCCTTCATCAGGAGTAATAAAGCCGAAGCCCTTCGAATCATTGAACCATTTTACGATACCAGTTGCCATTGCAATTCCTAATTTCAGTTAAGTTGGGCAGTTGCCCGTTAGATCGTTTCAACCAAGACAGGAATGACAGACAGACTGCACCACTAGCTCGAATCTCAACGATGGCTGATTATACCGGGATTAAAATTTAAAAGGTTAAATTTTGAATATCTACTTGCATTGTCGTGAAATTGCGAATTCCGGTCATGTGCGATCCAGTGCGATTTCTGTCCCGATTGCTCAAATATCATGTTCTTGCAATTCGCACACATTTTCCGGCGGCCACGCTTTCCGGACAACATGACCGATTGACACTAGTTACTGTTGCCGGTGTTCGCTGCCTTGCGCGCGCGTTCCTGCTCCTTGGCCGCTTTCTTTTCAGCAACATCCTTCTGGCGTGCTGCCGCCTCTTTTACCTTGGCTTCATACTTCGATACATTCTCGGCGCGTCGTGTCGCTTCGGTTTGTTCGGATTCCTTCAACTGCTTTTGTTTCTCTGCGTGCTCCGCATTTTTCTTCGCGTAGGCATCGGCTCTTGCCTTGCGTTGCGTATTCTTGCCTTGCTCGGCGGCAGCATCAACAGGCTTGTCGGTGTTCATCTTCGGTTCCGTGACAGGCGGAGCCATACCTTCTTTTTCTGCTCGCGCCCTCGCTTGTTCTTCCAGACGCTCGTCGCGTACCTCAACACGCGCATGGCGAATATACGAATTCGCCTCCAGTTCAATCGGGCGCACAAGCAGCAAATCCAGACGCCTGCGCTCGGTTGCCTTGTTCAAACAGGCATTGGTAAAAAACTTGGGATAGCAGGCACGCTGTTCCGCAGCATAGCGTGCCTCGATACCGGCGCGGGCCTCTGTGGCTGCCTTTACAGCCGCATCTGCCCGCTCAGATGATTGAATGGAATCGGCGGGATATTCTTCCATCAACCCGGCAACCGAATACGACAACGCGACCGTGTCATCCACCGGGACAGCAGCGGCTTGCGCCAGAGCGAGTTGACTCGAGATAAAAAGCGATACCGCGATAACAATATTCAATGACTGTTTCATAGATCTCTGGAAATTATTTAATTCAAATCGACAAGATGACTTACAGGACGGAGGTGTTGCCGTGGCGACGTTCAGCTTCCATGTATTCGGCCGATTGCATCTCAATCAGACGCGAAACCGTACGCTGAAATTCCATCGACAGTGCGCCTTCCGTATACAGCTTCTCCATGGCAACGGAAGCAGATATCAGCAGCTTGGTCTTGTGGTCGTACAACACGTCCACCAGCCAGATGAAACGGCGCGCTTCCGATCCCATGGCTGCGGATAGTGCCGGCATGTCGGACAAAATGACCGTATGAAACCGACTGGCGATCTCAAGATAATCATTCTGCGAACGCGGCCCGCCGCACAGGGTTGCAAAGTCAAACCATATCACACCGCCCGCGCGTCGCAGCGACCTGATATCACGACCGTCGATGCGAATGAGCGGATTTTCATCCGCTGTTTCCGCGATGCGGACAAACGCTGCACGCAACGCTTCATCCGCATGCGTGCCCAGCGGCGCGTAATAGGCAGCCACTTGCGCCAGGGCACGCTTGCGGTAATCGTTGCCGCCATCGACGTTCAGGATATCGAGCTTTGCCTTCAGCAATGCAATTGTCGGCAGCATGCGATCGCGGTGCAAGCCGTCCGGATACAAGGTATCCGGCTCGAAATTCGACGTGATGATGAACGACACGCCGCGATCAAACAATGCCTTGAACAGGTTGTAGAGAATCATCGCATCGGCGATATCGGTGACATGAAATTCGTCGAAGCAGATCAACCTGTATTTTTTTGCGACATTCGCCGCCACCACGTCGAGCGGATCGGCAACCATCTTCAGTTCATCCAGCTGCCTGTGCACGCTGCGCATGAATTCATGAAAATGCACGCGTGTCTTTCTTGTCAGCGGCACGACCGAGTAGAAACTATCCATCAGGAACGATTTGCCGCGCCCGACGCCGCCCCACATGTAGACGCCGCGCGGAATATCCAGCTGGCGAATGAGCCGCAGAAATGCGTTCCGCCGTTGCGACTTATACGCCACCCATTCATCGTAGGCACGCTGCAGCCGGACGACAGCAGCCCTCTGCGCCGGATCGGCAACAAAGCCGCGCTGCGACAAAGCATGGTCGTAAAATTCGCTTACATTCATTCCATTACAGCCCGTTCATACCGTCAGCCACATTCGGAGATAAAAAACGGGCGAGCCATGCTCGCCCGGAGGAACGATGAGACCCTTCTGTTATTGCGGATACATGTCGACCACAATGCGCGGCGGATAACTGCCGCCTCCCGTGCCAATCGGCAGGCTGAAACCCACACCCATGCCGACCGCACCGCTGCCGCCGCCCAAACCGACACCCATGTTGGAACCCGACTGGCCGAACGGCGGCAATCGGACCTCGGACATCCGGTAACCGGCCTTGTTGCAGACGACACGCAATTCACCGTTCGCCGGAATCGTCAGCGTTGCCGGCGTGGTGACGGTCCATCTGTCGCTGTTGGTCAACACCGTGCAACTGGCGCCGCCGAATTGCTGGCCGTTGCCTGCGGTCACGATCGACACCTTGTTGTCGCCGAAACCGGTCGCGCATGCGCCCAACACCAACGGCAGCAATAACATTGCGTAACGCATCATGCCCTCCTAGAAATTCAACGCCCGGCCATCAACGGCCAGCGCCGCTTCCTTGACTGCTTCCGACAGCGATGGATGTGCATGGCAGATGCGTGCAATGTCTTCCGATGACGCACGGAATTCCATCGCCACCACCGCTTCCGAAATCAGCTCGGAGGCGGTCGGCCCGATGATGTGCACGCCGAGGATTTCGTCCGTCCTTGCATCGGCGATGAACTTCACGAATCCGTTCGTATCGCCCAATGCGCGCGCGCGTCCGTTTGCGAGGAATGGAAACGAACCTGTTTTGTAGGCCACGTTTTCATTCTTCAATTGCTGTTCCGTCTTGCCGACCCAGGCGATTTCCGGCGAGGTGTAGATCACCCACGGAATCGTATTGAAATTGACGTGTCCGTGCTGTCCCGCAATACGCTCGGCAACCGCCACGCCTTCTTCTTCCGCCTTGTGCGCCAGCATCGGTCCGCGCACCACATCGCCGACGGCCCATACATTCGGCACACTCGTCCTGCATTCGTCATCGACCGCGACGAACCCGCGCTCGTCGAGTTGAAGGCCGACGCCTTCGGCATTCAACCCGACTGTATTCGGAACACGTCCGATCGACACGATCAGTTTGTCGAACACAGCTTTCTGCACTGCGCCCTTGTCGTCCGTGTAATTCACCGTGACATCGTTCTTGCCGGTCGTGATTGCGCCGATCTTCACACCAAGGTTGATAACCAGACCCTGTTTGACGAACAGCTTGTGCGCTTCCTTTGCAACCTGTTCATCGACCGCGCCGAGAAATGCCGGCAACGCCTCAAGGATCGTGACCTCTGCGCCAAGACGACGCCAGACACTGCCCATTTCCAGGCCGATGACGCCCGCACCGATCAATCCCAATCGTTTCGGCACATCCGTCAGCGCGAGCGCGCCGGTATTCGAGAGGATCAGTTTTTCATCGAAGTCTGCATTCGGCAACGCGCGCGGCGACGAGCCGGTCGCAATGATCACGTGTTTGGCGGTGATGCTTTCCTCGGCTGCACCGGCGATATGGATTTCATGCGCCCCATCGCCGCCCGTCTTGACGAACGAACCGCGTCCGTGGAAAAACGTTACCTTGTTTTTCTTGAACAGGTAAAGAATGCCGTCGTTGTTCTGCTTGACGACCGTATCCTTGCGCGCCAGCATTTTCTTCAGGTTGAGCGACAGATCCTTGATCTCGATGCCGTGATCGGCAAAGGCATGGCCCGCATGCTCGAAATGTTCGGAGGATTGCAGCAATGCCTTGGAAGGGATGCAGCCTACATTGGTGCACGTTCCGCCCGGTGCCGGCCCGCCCTTGGCATTTTTCCATTCGTCGATGCACGCAGTCGAGAATCCCAGTTGCGCCGCGCGTATTGCCGCGATATAGCCGCCGGGGCCACCGCCGATTACCACTACATCAAAATTTTTCGACATATCGTTTCCCGTCAAGGAAAAAAGACGCGCAGACAACCATGTTTTCCGCGTCTTTTTTCAGTCGATTATCAGAGATCCAGCAGCAAGCGCGCAGGATCTTCCAGTGCTTCCTTCATCGCGACCAGGCCGAGCACCGCTTCGCGGCCGTCGATGATGCGATGGTCGTAGGACAGCGCCAGATAGTTGATCGGACGAATGACGATCTGGCCGTTTTCGACAACCGGACGTTCCTTCGTTGCATGAATGCCGAGAATCGCGGACTGCGGCGGATTGATGATCGGCGTCGACAGCATCGAACCGAAAATGCCGCCGTTGGAAATGGAGAACGTGCCGCCGGTCAGGTCATCAAGCGTCAGCTTGCCTTCCTTCGCCTTGTTGCCGAATTCGCCGATTTTCTTTTCGATTTCCGCAATCGACATCTGATCCACATCGCGCAGAATCGGCACAACCAGCCCGCGCGGCGAACCGACGGCAATGCCGATATCGAAGTAGCCGTGGTAGACGATGTCGTTGCCATCGACCGATGAATTGATGATCGGATATTTCTTGAGTGCGGCAACTGCCGCCTTGACGAAGAACGACATGAAGCCGAGCTTCACGCCATGTTCCTTTTCAAACTTGTCCTTGTACCGGGTGCGCAGATCGATCACCGGTTGCATGTTGACTTCGTTGAATGTCGTCAGGATGGCATTGCTCGATTGCGATTGCAGCAACCGTTCCGCAATGCGCGCACGCAGACGGCTCATCGGCACACGTTCTTCCGGCCGGTTCGCGAGTTGCGGACTGAGCGGCATGGCGACTTGCTGCAACACCGGTTTCGATGCGATTGCCGAAGCAGCTGCAGAAGTAGAAGCAGACACCGGCGGATTTTTCTCCAGCTGATTGATCACGTCGCCCTTGGTGACGCGTCCATCCTTGCCGGTACCGGCCACATCGGTGACCACCAGGCTGTTATCGGCCAGCATCTTGGCCGCAGCGGGCATGGCTACATTGCTCGCGGCAGTCGATGCCGGCTGCTTGCCTGCAGCGGCCGGCGCGGCGGCAGGCTTCGATGCGTCGGCAGGAGCCGAAGCTGCCGCAGGCGCAGCGGGCGATGCCGTCAGACTGGTGTCGATCAGCGCAATCACTTCGCCGGCAACAACCGTGCTGTTGTCTTCCTTGACGATCTGCGTGATGACGCCTGCCTCGGGGGCGGGCAACTCCAGCACGACCTTGTCGGTTTCGATGTCGATCAGATTTTCATCGCGTGCGACAGCTTCGCCGACTTTTTTGTGCCATTGCAGCAGCGTTGCTTCTGCAACCGATTCCGATAATTGCGGAACTTTCACCTCAAGAATTGCCATGTAACTCTCCGTTTCGGGTTGTTCATACGGCACCCCAGCATTTGGGGTGCCGAAGGGTCTTTATTTGGTCTGTACAAAACCTTTTAGTTTGGTAAAAGCGGCTTCTATCAATGCCTTTTGCTGTGCGTAATGCTTGTCGTAATAACCAACTGCCGGCGATGCGCTGGCGGGACGGCCTGCATAGGCCAGTTTCTGCCCGTCCTCCATGTTTTCCAGAATATTGTGCTGGATCTGGAACCATGCGCCCTGATTCTGCGGCTCGTCCTGCGCCCATACCAGTTCGGTGCAATTCGGAAATTTCTTCAGCTCGGAAGCGAACGTTTTGTGCGGGAACGGATAAAGCTGTTCGACACGGATGATCGCCACATCGTTCTGCGCCCGTTCCTTGCGCGCATTGACCAGATCGTAATACACGCGGCCGGAGCAGGCGATGATCCGCTTGACCTTTTTCGCATCGATCTTTTCATCCACTTCGCCGATTACCGTCTGGAACGAGCCCTTCGCCAGATCGCTCAGCGGCGATCCGGCATCCTTGTTGCGCAACAGCGATTTGGGCGTGAGAATTACCAGCGGTTTGCGGAAGAGGCGGATCATCTGGCGGCGCAGCAGATGGAAAATCTGCGCCGCCGTCGTCGGTTGCACTACCTGCATGTTGTTGTCTGCGCACAACTGCAGGAAACGCTCGGGGCGTGCCGACGAATGTTCCGGTCCCTGCCCTTCGTAACCGTGTGGCAGCATCATCACGAGACCCGAGACGCGGCCCCATTTCACTTCACCGGAACTGATGAACTGGTCGATCACGACTTGCGCACCGTTGGCGAAATCGCCGAACTGCGCTTCCCAGATGGCCAGCGTATTCGGATCGGCAGTCGAATAACCGTATTCGAATGCCAGTACCGCTTCTTCCGACAAAACGGAATCGATGACGCGGAACCAGGCTTGCTGATCGGAGACGTTCTGCAAAGGCACATACGTGCCGGCGTCCCATTTTTCGCGGTTCTGATCGTGCAGGACTGCGTGACGATGCACGAATGTGCCGCGGCCGGAGTCTTGTCCCGTCAGCCGCACGGCATAGCCTGAACTGACCAGCGATGCATAGGCCAGATGCTCGCCCATGCCCCAGTCGAGATTCATCTCGCCGCGTCCCATCGCAGCGCGATCGGCCAGCACTTTTTCCACCAGCGGGTGCACCTTGAAATTTTCAGGAACCGTCGTGATACGCGCAGAGAGGCGCTTCAGCTCCGCCATCGGTATGGCAGTGTCGGCGGCATCGGTCCATTTGCGGTTGAGGAACGGCATCCAGTCGACCGCGTACTTGCTCTTGTAATTGGAAATGACCGGATCGACCGTATGCTTGCCGGCATCCATCGCATCGCGGAATTCCTTGACCATTGCCTCGCCCCGGTCCGCATCGATCACGCCTTGCGCCGCGAGTTTGTCGGCGTAAAGCTTGCGCGTGCCAGGATGCTGCGAAATCTTCTTGTACATCAGCGGCTGCGTCAGCGCCGGCGTGTCCTGCTCGTTGTGGCCGAGCTTGCGATAGCAGACGATGTCGACGACGATGTCTTTCCTGAATTCAAGGCGGTAATCGAGCGCGATCTGCGCCGCGAATACCACGGCTTCCGGATCGTCGCCGTTCACGTGCAGTACGGGTGCCTCGATCATTTTGGCGACATCGGTGCAATACAGCGTCGAACGTGAATCGCGCGGATCGGAAGTCGTGAAGCCGATCTGGTTGTTGATGATGATATGCACGGTGCCGCCTGTGCCGTAACCGCGCGTCTGCGCCAGATTCAGCGTTTCCATGATCACGCCCTGGCCAGCAAAAGCTGCATCGCCGTGGATCAGGATAGGCAGCACCTGCTGTGAAGGATCGTTCTGTCCACGCCGCTCGATACGCGCACGCACTGATCCTTCCACCACCGGATTGACGATTTCCAGATGCGAAGGATTGAAGGCCAGCGACAGATGCACAGGACCGCCCGGCGTACTGATATCCGATGAAAATCCCTGATGGTATTTGACGTCGCCTGAAGGCAGATCGTCGCCGTGACGGCCCTCGAATTCGGCAAACAGTTCCTGCGGTGTTTTGCCGAGGATATTGACCAGCACGTTGAGGCGGCCGCGATGCGCCATGCCGATTACGATTTCCTGCACGCCTTTTTCGCCGCCGCGCTGGATGACTTCGTCGAGCGCGGCAATGAAACTCTCGCTGCCTTCCAGCGAAAAGCGTTTCTGGCCGACGTACTTGGTATGCAGGTAGCGCTCCAGGCCTTCGGCTGCGGTCAGGCGTTCCAGGATGTGTGTTTTTACTTCACTGGAAAAAGTGGGCGCGGAGCGGATGGATTCGAGTTTCTGCTGCAGCCATAATTTCGACACAGGATCGCTGATGTACATGAACTCAGGACCGATCGAGCGGCAATACGTATCGCGCAAGGCATTCAGCAAATCACGCAGCGACGCGGTTTCGTTGCCGAAATTGGTATTGCTGATGTTGAACACGGTATCCATGTCCGCATCGGTGAAACCGTAGAAAGCAGGATCAAGCGGCGGAATCGATGGGCGCTCCTGGCGCTGCAACGGATCGAGATTGGCCCAGTTGTTGCCCAGCACGCGATAAGCGGCGATCAACTGCGTGACGGCGACGCGCTTGCGTCCCATCTCGACATCTTCGGAAGCGGTAACGGTGCGGATCGGGCCGTGTTTGGCGCGTTCGGCAAAGGAGGCGATGACGGATGCATGCGTGACGTCCGGCCGCGTCGAACCATCGACCGCAGGGACATGTTGCATGGCATCGAAATAAGAGCGCCAGTTGTCGGGGACGGAACCGGGATTGTCGAGATACGCTTCGTACAACTCTTCGACGTACGGCGCATTCCCTCCAAACAGATAGGAGTTGGAAATCGACTGCTGCATCATCTTGCTCACCTTTCTTCGCGTTTCGCGAGATTAGCGGGTTATTCAACCTTCCGCGACACGGCCTGACCGGTTAGCGGATTGCACATCAAGTTGTGGGGAAGGACTTGTAATCTATAGCTTGAAATCGATAACGTGAAAACAGGAACAGCATAACTGCAAATTCAAAAGGAAACGCAACGGAAGGCACAATACGCCTTCCGTCTTCGTCGCAACCTTAACGCTTGGCGATAGCGACCACGTCGCGGGTCTTCTGGCCGATGAACAATTGACGCGGACGACCGATCTTCTGTTCCGGATCCGAGATCATCTCGTTCCATTGCGCAACCCAGCCGACCGTGCGTGCCATCGCGAAAATACCGGTGAACAGCGAAACCGGAATACCCAGCGCCGATTGCACGATGCCCGAATAGAAATCGACGTTCGGATACAGCTTGCGCGACACAAAGTATTCGTCTTCCAGTGCAATGCGTTCCAGTTCCATTGCCAGCTTGAACAGCGGATCGTCGTGCAGACCCAGTTCTTCCAGCACTTCGTGGCAGGTTTCGCGCATCAGCTTGGCGCGTGGATCGAAGTTCTTGTAGACGCGATGGCCGAAACCCATCAGTTTTATGCCTGAATTCTTGTCCTTCACCTTGGCGATGAATTCCGGAATCTTGTCGACCGAGCCGATTTCCTTCAGCATGTTCAATGCCGCTTCGTTGGCACCGCCGTGTGCAGGGCCCCACAGGCAGGCGATACCGGCCGCGATACAGGCGAACGGATTGGCGCCGGACGAACCGGACAGACGGACGGTCGAGGTCGATGCATTCTGTTCATGATCCGCGTGCAGGATCAGGATGCGATCCAGTGCGCGCACCAGAACGTCGTTGATCTTGTACTCTTCGCTCGGCGTCGAGAACATCATGTGCATGAAGTTCGCGCTGAAGGACAAGTCGTTGCGCGGGTACACAAACGGTTGACCGATCGAATACTTGTACGACATCGCCACCAGCGTCGGCATCTTCGCGATCAGGCGGATCGCGGATACTTCGCGGTGATGCGGATCGTTGATGTCGAGCGAATCGTGATAGAACGAAGCCAGCGCGCCGACCGTGCCGACCAGCACCGACATCGGATGCGCATCGCGACGGAAGCCGCGGAAGAAGAATTGCATCTGTTCATGCAGCATCGTATGCTTGGTGACCGTGCTGACAAATTCCTTCTTCTGCGCCGCGGTCGGCAATTCGCCTTTCAGCAGCAGATAGCAGGTTTCCAGGAAATCGCAGTTCACCGCCAGTTGTTCGATCGGATAGCCGCGATACAGCAATTCGCCCTTGTCGCCATCGATATAGGTAATGGTCGAATTGCACGAAGCCGTCGACATGAAGCCCGGATCGTAGGTAAATTTGCCGCTTGCACCGTACAGCTTGCGGATATCGATGACATCAGGACCAATGGTTCCCTTGTAGATCGGCAACTCCAGTGATGGCGAACCGTCGGAAAACGACAGTGTGGCTTTGGTGTCAGATTGGGATTGGGCATGGCTCTTCCTTCTAATAACGAGGGGGTGAGTCGATTTAAGATTAAATCGCAAAATTAAAAAACCTGTTCGAAGCACGCTAGATTGCGCGCAGCCTTGCAAGAAGCGCATGAACACCGGGCACATCGGCCTCGCCTTCCGGTTCATTGCGCGCCAGCAGCAAATTCAGCAAATCGTTATCCGGCAACTCCATCAATATCGAAAAGGCCTCGACCTCTTCATCCGTCATCGTTTCTTCATGACGATCCAGGAAACGGGTCAGGATCAAATCGTTTTCAAGCAGACCGCGGCGCCCGCGCCACCGAGGCGTGCGCGTTTTACGGGGTCGGCTTGATGGGTGAGCGACATGGCCTTCAACCTGTTCTACGCATTTCCATGTCATTTTCTTGCGAAAGAAACGAATGGCGACGAAATCGCATGCGACTCGTCAAGCTGCACGCCTATACCGCCCGGCGCACCATCAATTCCTTGATTTTTCCGATTGCGCGCGTTCGGATTCAGCCCTTTCGGACAAACGTCCACGCAATTCATGATCGTATGGCAACGGAACAACCGATACGGATCTTCCAGATTGTCCAGCCGCTCGCCAGTCGCGTGATCCCTGCTGTCGGCAATGAAACGATATGCCTGCAGCAAGCCGGCCGGCCCTACAAACTTGTCCGGATTCCACCAGAAGGACGGGCACGATGTCGAGCAGCAGGCGCACAGTATACATTCGTACAGCCCATCGAGCTCTTCCCGCTCGGCCGGCATCTGCAATCGTTCCTTCTCAGGGGGAATTGTATCGTTAATCAGATAAGGCTTGATCGAATCGTATTGTTTGAAGAATTGCGTCATGTCCACGATCAGGTCGCGGATGACCGGCAGACCCGGTAGCGGACGCAATACGATCGGCTCCGTCAGCTCGTTCAGATTGGTGATGCAGGCCAGTCCGTTCTTGCCGTTGATGTTCATCGCATCCGAGCCGCACACGCCTTCGCGGCAGGAGCGGCGCAGCGCCAACGAATCGTCGACGTTGGCCTTGATGCGCTGCAATGCATCCAGCAGCATCTTGTCGTGTCGGATGCAGTTCGACCGTCACGTCCTGCATGTACGGTTTCGCATCCTTGTCAGGATCGTAGCGGTAAATCTGTAGTCTGATTGTCCGTGCCATGTTTTCGACCTTAGAAAGTACGTGGTTTCGGCTTGAACGTCTCGACCGTCAACGGCTGCGTGACGACCGGCTTGTATTCGAGGCGATTGCCTTCCGAAAAGTACAGCGAATGCTTGAGCCAGTTGACGTCATCGCGCTTTTCGTAGTCGCGGTGCGCATGCGCGCCACGTGATTCCTTGCGGGCGGCGGCAGCATGTGATTGTTGCCTTGGCCGTTTCGATCAGATTATCCAGCTCCAGTGCTTCGATGCGGGCGGTGTTGAATACCCTGGATTTATCCTTGAACGACACGTGCTTGCGCCGTTCGTCCAGTTCCATGATTTTTTTCACGCCGGTCTGCAGCAATTCGTCCGTACGGAACACGCCGCAATACTGCTGCATCGTCGAACGGATATCGTTGGCGACATCCTGCACGCGCTCCGAACCGGTGCTGCTTTCCAGCTTGGCCAGTCGCGACAGCGCCAGATCGGCGGCATCAGGCGGCAGCGGAATATGTTCGCGCTTGGTCAGGCCGCTTCTGACGATGTGATTGCCGGCCGCCCTGCCGAATACCAGCAGATCGAGCAGCGAGTTGGTTCCCAGGCGATTGGCACCGTGCACCGAAACGCACGCGCATTCGCCGATGGCATACAAACCGTTGACGATCGAATTCGGATTGCCGTTGCTTGGCGCGACAACCTGCCCGTGGATATTGGTCGGAATGCCGCCCATCTGATAGTGAATCGTCGGCACCACCGGAATCGGTTCGCGCGTGGCATCGACATTGGCAAACTTGTGTGCGATTTCAAGAATCGACGGCAGACGGCGCCGGATCGTATCCGCGCCGATGTGGCGCAAATCGAGCAGCACGTGATCCTTGTGCGGGCCGACGCCGCGCCCCTCCTTGATTTCCTGATCCATCGAGCGCGACACGAAATCGCGCGGCGCGAGATCCTTCAGCGTCGGCGCATAGCGTTCCATGAAACGTTCACCATTACTGTTGACCAGAATGCCACCCTCGCCGCGCACGCCTTCGGTAATCAGCACGCCCGCACCGGCCACGCCGGTCGGATGGAACTGCCAGAATTCCATGTCTTCCAGCGGCAGGCCGGCACGCGCCGCCATGCCCATGCCGTCGCCGGTATTGATGAATGCGTTGGTCGATGCAGCCCAGATGCGCCCCGCGCCACCGGTGGCGAACAGCGTTGTCTTGGCTTGCAGGATCATCGCTTCGCCCGTTTCCATCTCCAGCGCAACAACGCCGATCACATCGCCATCCGCATCGCGCATCAGGTCGATCGCCATCCATTCGACAAAGAAATGCGTTTTCGCACGGACATTGCGTTGATACAGCGTATGCAGCATCGCGTGGCCTGTGCGATCGGCGGCGGCGCAGGCACGCTGCACCGGCTTCTCGCCGAAATTGGCCGTATGTCCGCCAAACGGCCGCTGGTAAATCGTGCCGTCGGCATTGCGGTCGAACGGCATGCCGAAGTGTTCAAGCTCGTACACGACCTTCGGTGCCTCGCGGCACATGAATTCGATTGCATCCTGGTCGCCCAGATAGTCCGAGCCCTTGATGGTATCGAACATGTGCCAATACCAGTTGTCTTCGGCCATGTTGCCGAGCGATGCACCGATGCCGCCCTGCGCCGCAACCGTATGCGACCGCGTCGGAAAGACTTTCGACAGGACCGCGACATTCAGTCCTGCTTCTGCAAGCTGCAGCGATGCACGCATGCCGGAACCGCCGGCGCCGACAATGATGGCGTCGAAATGGCGTACCGGAACACTCGATTTGATTGCTGCCACGTTACGCTCTCCAAAGAATCTGCACGGCCCATCCGGCACACGCGACGAGCCACAGGATGGTGGCGACCTGCAATGCAAGACGTATCGAAACAGGCTTGATGTAATCCATCCAGATGTCGCGCATGCCGACCCACGCGTGATAGAACAACGCAAGGAAGGCCACGAACGTGAGCATCTTGAACCATTGCCGCGCAAACAGCCCGGCCCAGCCTTCATAACTGAAATCGCTGCCGATCAGGAAGGCAATCAGCAATATCAGCGTATAAACGATCATCACGATCGCGGTGATGCGTTGCGCAAGCCAGTCCTTGAGCCCGTAATGTGCGCCGACGACCAGACGGTGCGGTCCGATATTGTCATTTGGCATCAGAAAGCTCCGAACAATTTAAGCGCAACGATTGCCGTCAGGGGCAGGCTTACCGCGAGCACGATGGCGGCGGATTTTCTCGCCGTGTCCTTGTCCAGACCGACATGCACATCCATGAGCAGATGACGAATGCCTGCACACAAATGATGGAGGTAAGCCCAGATCACTGCCAGAATGACCAGCTTGGCAAACCAGTGCGATGCAATGCCCTTGAAATATTCAAACGAAATTTCGGACATCAGGCTCTTGTCCAGCAGCAGCAGGACAAAAGGCAGCAGCAAGAACATCAATGCGCCGCTGATGCGATGCATGATCGACAGGATTCCGGCCAGCGGCAGGCGGTAGCGCGCCAGATCGGTGACGTGGATATTGCGGAATTGCGGCTTGCCGGTTTTGAGCGGATCAGACATGGCGTGATTTTTCCGAGCAGGATGGACTTTCAATTTTCACCGATTTTTTTACGTCACACCATTCAATTTTCGTGACATCCCCGGCGGCCGGCGAAGCGCTTATCAACAAGATCGTCCTCATCAGTTCAATTCGTTCCGGTAATGATGCCCGTTCGTCACATACAGCGAGCGACGCACTTCGACCGGCCTGTCGCCGTACGTAAACGATAAACGGTTCACGCTCAGCAGCGGCGTGTCGACAGCGATGCCGAGCAATTCGGCTGACTGCCGATCTGCCGCGACCGCGCGGATATCCTCGGTCGCGCGAATCATCTGCGTGCCGAATTCGGTTTCCAGCAACGCATACATCGGTCCCTTGTATTGCAGCATGCGCTCGACCGACAAGCCCTTGAAAATCAATCCCGGCAGCCAGAGCTCTTCCAGAATGGTCGGTGCGCCGTCAAACGATTGCATGCGCTTCATGAAGACCACGGAATCGCCGCTCTTGATATCGAGCTGACGTGCAATATCGGCAGGCGCGCGCAGGCGCTTCGCCTCGATGATGCTGTTATCCGGGTAATGCGCCTCGCCGACATCCGGCTTCAGGCGCAGGAAACGGAACTGGGCACGCGCTTCGAGATGGGTCGCGACGAATGTGCCCTTGCCTTGCCGCCGCATCACCAGGTTTTCGGCCGCCAGTTCGTCAATCGCCTTGCGCACGGTACCCTGGCTTACCTTGAAGCGGCTCGCCAGTTCCATCTCGCTCGGGATCAATTCGCCCGGCTGCCACTCGCCGGACTGCAGGCTCTGCATGATCAGGGCCTTGATCTGCTGATACAACGGGCTGAACGTCGGCGACGCCCCGGAGGCAGGCACCGCGACTGACGCAGGTGCCGTGCCGGCGTTCGGCGTGGAGGAATGGGGGGAACTCATGGATATGGATTTCACCACAAAAGCATGCGTCCCGTCCAGCGAAAGATATTAATTAACATATCTTATATAAGACATAAGATAGATATTGACAGCAAAACAGTCGAAGCCTACACTCGCCGCATCATTTGTTCTGCCGCACAACTCATCGCATTGGCCGATCGGGAAAATAGCACACAGTCAGTACCGCACGACAACCCGAATCGCCGTTCACGGATTGTCCTCGCTGACTAATCGCATATTCAACTGTATCATTGCGCCACGCGAATTTTTTTCCCGAAACCGGACCCCGATTTCATCATCATTTTGGAGATTCAACATGGCTAAAGCCCCCATGCGTGTTGCCGTCACCGGCGCCGCCGGCCAGATCGGCTATTCCCTGCTGTTCCGCATCGCCAACGGCGACCTGCTGGGCAAGGATCAACCGGTCATTCTGCAACTGCTGGAAATTGCCGATGAAAAAGCACAGAAGGCGCTGAAAGGCGTGATCATGGAAATCGACGACTGCGCATTCCCGCTGCTCGCCGGCATGACCGCCCACAGCGATCCGATGACCGCATTCAAGGATGCCGACATTGCCCTGCTGGTTGGCGCGCGTCCGCGCAGCGCCGGCATGGAACGCAAGGATTTGCTCGAAGCCAACGCGCAGATCTTCACGGTGCAAGGCAAGGCGCTGGATGCAGTCGCATCGCGCAACGTGAAAGTGCTGGTGGTCGGCAACCCGGCCAATACCAACGCCTACATCGCAATGAAATCGGCACCGAGCCTGCCGGCGAAAAACTTCACCGCCATGCTGCGTCTCGATCACAATCGCGCACTGTCGCAAATCGCGGCAAAAACCGGCAAGCCGGTTGCGTCGATCGAAAAACTCGCGGTCTGGGGCAATCACTCGCCGACGATGTATGCCGATTATCGTTTCGCCACAATCGACGGCCAGTCGGTCAAGGACAACAATCAACGACGATGCATGGAACAAGGATGCCTTCCTGCCGACAGTCGCCAAGCGCGGCACGGCAGTGATCGAAGCACGCGGCGTGTCCTCCGCAGCGTCGGCAGCCAATGCCGCCATCGATCACGTGCGCGACTGGGTGCTGGGCACCAACGGCAAATGGGTCACGATGGGCATTCCGTCCGATGGTTCGTACGGCATTCCGAAAGATACGATCTTCGGCTTCCCGGTCACGACTGAAAACGGCGAATACAAGATCGTCCAGGGTCTGGATATCGATGCCTTCTCGCAGGAACGCATCAATCTGACGCTCAAGGAATTGCTCGAAGAACGCGAAGGCGTCAAGCACCTGTTGGCCTGATACCGACCCGAGCAGCACCGATGAATGAGTGTTCAAGACCGGCGCTCATTCATTTCCTCCCGCCAGCCGAACGCACGCCCACACATTAAGCATTACGCACACATGCATCCTTCCGAAGTCCTTTTCCAGGGAACGTGTCCACCGGTTTCGATTCCGGCATGCGATCACTACGCCGGCTCCGAAAAGCTGATGCGCAAATCGCTGGCGCTGCAACATGAACTGGGACCCGTTTTCGATATCACATTCGATTGCGAGGACGGCGCGGCACACGGCAATGAAGAAGCGCATGCGCACATGCTGGGCGCGCTGATCGCAAGCGAAGACAATCGTTTCGGGCACATCGGCGCACGCGTACATGACATCGCCAGCGCATTCTTCGAACCGGATATCGAACGCATCCTGCAGCACGCTGCAGCGAAAAATAGCGTATCTGGTTGTGCCGAAAGTCGACAGCGTTGCTGACGCACGCAACGCAATAACGCTGATCAATCGCCATGCGAAAAAACACGGCCGTCACGACCTGCCGGTACATGTGCTGATCGAGACGCACGGCGCACTGGCCGATGCACATGCGATCGCGGCGTTGCCGCAGATCGAGTGCCTGTCGTTCGGCGTGATGGATTTTGTTTCCGCCCATTACGGCGCCATTCCCGGCAGCGCAATGCGTTCGCCCGGCCAGTTCACGCATCCGCTGGTGATGCGCGCCAAGCTGGAAATCGCCGCAGCCTGCCATGCACACGGCAAGACGCCGTCGCATAACGTCACGACGGAAATCGCCGACACCGCAGTCGTCGCCGACGATGCCCGTCGTGCTGCGTCGGAATGCGGTTATACCCGGATGTGGAGCATCCATCCGAACCAGATCAAGCCCATACTGCAATCGTTTGCCCCGCAGTTGTCCGAAGTGAACGAAGCGATCGCAATCCTGTCGCAAGCTCAGGCAGTGCAATGGGGGCCGATACAACACCATGGAAAACTGCACGACCGCGCCAGTTATCGTTATTACTGGACTATCCTGCAACGCGCACAAGCAGGCGGCCTGCGCCTGCCCGATGCGATGAACGCAATTTTATGAAACGACTTTGCCCCGCCCGCTCTTCCGCCAAACGGATCAATGGAAACAAATGGAGATTTCCGCATGAAAAAACTGCTTTGCGCCTTTCTGTTGATCGGCATGTCCTCGGCCATCGTGCCTGTCTTTGCACAATCGGCCACCGCCACCCCGAAGAAGGAAGCCGTCAAGAAGAAACCGGTAAAGAAAACTGCCAAGAAAGCAGCACCTGCCGCCGGTGAAGCATTGGTTGCAGACGAGAATGAGGAAGATCTCGGCGAAGCCAATATCGAAGGATCGACCGTCACCGAATACAGCTGCGAGCTCGGCAACAGGATCACGACCTACAACAACGAGAGCGACGACAAATACATGGCGATCCGCTGGAAGAATTCCGTGCATCGCCTGCGCCGCGTCGGCACCAGCACCGGCGCAAACCGTTTCGAGAATCGCAAATACGGCATCGTGTGGATCAACATTCCGTCGAAGGCCATGCTGCTCGATTCCCGCAAGGGCCAGCAACTGGCGAACGAATGCAGAAACCCTGAACAGCAAAAAGCACTCGCGGCAAAAAAAGGATAAGCATGCAGATCGGCAGCTGACAGCGGTGCCGTGTCTTGCGACCGGCATCGATGGCGGCACGCATCGGCAACACAGTCAATGCACCAACGCATCAAGCATCGCATCAGATAAATCGCATCAAACAAATTTCGTATCGGCTATTTTGCATCAAGGAGAGATCATGTCATCCAATACATTGAATACGCTCAAGGAATTCAATATTTCAGGTTCCCGGAAAGGCACGCTTTATTCGCTTCCGGCATTGGGTAAAAAACTCGGCGTGAATGTATCGCGCCTGCCGGTCTCGATCCGCATCGTGCTGGAATCGGTGCTGCGCAATTGCGACGGCAAGAAGGTGACCGAAGAACATATCCGTCAGCTCGCGAACTGGCAGCCGACCGCCAACCGCACCGATGAAATTCCGTTCGTCGTTGCCCGCGTCGTACTGCAGGATTTCACCGGCGTGCCGCTGCTGGCCGATCTGGCCGCGATGCGCAATGTCGCCAGCAAGCTCGGCAAGAATCCGAAAAACATCGAACCGCTGGTGCCGGTCGACTTGGTGGTCGATCACTCGATCCAGATCGATCATTTCCGCCAGAAAAACGCGCTCGACCTGAACATGAAACTGGAATTCCAGCGCAACAACGAGCGCTACCAGTTCATGAAATGGGGCATGCAGGCATTCGACACCTTCGGCGTCGTGCCACCTGGTTTCGGCATCGTGCACCAGGTCAATCTGGAATATCTGGCGCGCGGCGTGCACAAGAAGAACGACGGCGGCAAAACCGACGTCTACTACCCCGACACACTGGTCGGTACCGACTCGCATACGACCATGATCAACGGCATCGGCGTGGTCGGCTGGGGCGTCGGCGGCATCGAGGCGGAAGCCGGCATGCTGGGCCAGCCGGTTTACTTCCTGACGCCTGACGTGGTCGGCGTCAACCTGACCGGCATGCTGCGCGACGGCGTGACGGCTACCGATCTGGTGCTGACCATTACCGAACTGCTGCGCAAGGAAAAAGTCGTCGGCAAGTTCGTCGAATTCTTTGGTGAAGGCACGGCCTCGCTATCGCTGACCGACCGCGCCACGATCGCCAACATGGCGCCGGAATACGGCGCGACGATGGGCTTCTTCCCGGTTGATGATGCGACTATCGATTACTTCAAAGGCACCGGCCGCACCAAAGCGGAAATCGATGCATTCGAAAGCTACTTCAAGGCGCAAGGCTTGTTTGGCATTCCAAAATCCGGCGAGATCGATTACACGCAGGTCGTCGCGCTCGATCTCGGCTCGGTCGCGCCATCGCTGGCCGGCCCCAAACGTCCGCAGGATCGTATCGAAATCGGCAACGTCAAACAGAACTTCGCCGAACTGTTTTCCAAACCGACTGCAGAAAACGGCTTCAACAAGAAAGCCGCGGATCTGGACGCCACCTACGTCAACAGCGACAACGTCAAGATCAGGAATGGCGATGTGCTGATCGCAGCCATCACATCATGCACCAACACCTCGAATCCGAGCGTTCTCCTGACCGCCGGCCTGCTGGCGAAAAAAGCGGTGGAGGCCGGCCTGAAGGTATCGCCGCATATCAAGACATCGCTCGCTCCCGGCTCGCGCGTCGTGACCGAATATCTGGAAGCGGCCGGCCTGCTCCCGTATCTGGAAAAACTCGGCTTCGGCGTCACTGCCTACGGTTGCACCACCTGCATCGGCAATGCCGGCGACCTCACGCCTGCAATGAACGAAGCGATCGTGCAGAACGATATCGTCGCCTCTGCGGTGCTGTCCGGCAATCGCAACTTCGAAGCGCGCATCCATCCGAACATCCGCTCCAATTTCCTCGCCTCGCCGCCGCTGGTCGTCGCCTACGCGATTGCCGGCACGATGACGCGCGACCTGATGACCGAACCGGTCGGCCGCGGCAAGGGCAAGGATGGCAAGGCGCGCGACATCTATCTGGGCGACATCTGGCCGACCAGCCAGGAAGTCGAAAAGCTGATGAAGTTCGCGATGAACGCGAAAACCTTCAAGGACAATTACGCGCAGGTCAAAACCGCACCGGGCAAGCTCTGGGAACAGATCAAGGGCGTCGCCGAAGGTCAGGTCTATGACTGGCCGAAATCGACGTACATCGCCGAACCGCCTTTCTTCACCGACTTCACGATGGTGCCGAAAGCGGCGGCAACCGGCGTTACCGGCGCACGCGCACTGGGCGTGTTCGGCGATTCGATCACCACCGATCACATTTCGCCTGCCGGCTCGATCAAGGACAGCAGCCCCGCAGGAAAATGGCTGACCGCCAACGGCGTGCTGAAGGCCGATTTCAACTCCTACGGCTCGCGTCGCGGCAATCATGAAATCATGATGCGCGGCACCTTCGCCAACGTGCGCATCAAGAACCTGATGATTCCCGTCAAGGACGACGGTTCGCGCGTCGAGGGCGGCCTCACGCGGTACCAGCCGAGCGGCGAGGAAATGTCGATCTACGATGCGGCAATGCGCTACATGGATGCTGGCACGCCGACGATGGTGTTTGCCGGTGAAGAATACGGCACCGGTTCATCGCGCGACTGGGCGGCGAAAGGTACGCAACTGCTCGGCGTCAAGGCCGTGATTGCCCGTTCGTATGAACGCATTCATCGTTCCAACCTGGTGGGCATGGGTGTGCTGCCGCTGCAGTTCCTCGGCAACGACAGCGTCACCACGCTCGGTATCAAGGGCGATGAAACCTTCGATCTCAAAGGACTCGAAGGCGAGATTCGTCCGCAACAGGAACTCACACTGGTGATCCATCGCAGCAACAGCAGCATGCAGGAAGTCAAGGTACTGCTGCGCATCGATACGCCGATCGAGGTCGATTACTACAAGCATGGCGGCATCCTGCCGTTCGTGCTGCGCCAGTTGCTGGCGGCATGACGTTCGTCCTTCGCATGATCGATGGAATGTGCGAAGCCTGACCGACGGCTTGTAAATAAACCGGCACATCAAAGCCGCATGCATCGCGCATGCGGCTTTTTTCATGCGTGACGCGATTGCTCTCGGCAGCCACTGACGCGCCGCTTATTCCACTACAATACCCATCTTCACCTTCTTCATTGCAGCCCTCATGCGCCGTCCACTCAAAAGCAATTCCCTCAAACTGTCGGCCGACAGCCAGCGACTGGCGACGCTCGCCCAGGCAATCGTTCAGGCGGCAAGCCGGCTGGAAGAACGCAATTGGGAAAAACAACTGGACCTGCTCTTGCGCAAGCTCCTGAAGAACCATCATCAGGATACCGTGGACGCGGCGCTCGATCATCTGTTCAAGATGGAATCCGGCGCCTACGATGCCCTGATGGAATGCGCCGAAGCCGCCAGCGAATGCTGCGTGGTCGAACAGGATGGCGTGTCGCACGATGCGTTGCTGATCGCCATGCCGATTCTGGCGTGGACACGTTTCTCGATTGCCTCCGGCACGATTCCCGCCGATATGGTCATGACGCTGTCGGCACATCTCCATGCGCATCTGCTGGCAAGCGGAACGAAAATGGCAATGGCGCCCACCCTGTTTTCAATCGATCAACTGCCGCGCACGCACGCCGACACGTTCGCCCTGACGCAACAGATGGCGCAGGCCGCATTGAAAGGCACTGTACTGAAAACCGCGCTGCAGCAACCGGAGACTGCGCCTTTTCTTGCCGATACCCGTTACCTGCTGGCTGTAGTAACAGCCGCAACGGGTGAACCGCTGTTCCGCTGGCAGGCATCGGCCAATCTGGCGGAACGCGATGAAGCGCTATCGCAATGGAATACGCAGGCCATGCCGAACATCGCCCGGCTGCTGCCAGGTTGCGGCATCGAGCTGTTGCTGCCGGAAGCTTATTTTGTCGCCTGTCGCGAAGGCGACAAGCAGATTCGCCCTGCGTCGATCCGCGCAGCGGTGAATTACCTGACGAACACGCTGGATGTCGAACCGGATGCATTGCAAGCCATCATCGGCAGTTTCGGCGAAGAATCAGCCGATGGCCGCGTCGATGAATATCGCGTCAGCTTCGGGCTCGCCGGCAATCACGATGTGATGTACGGCATCGTGTGGCCGCTGTATGGCGAAGAGGATGATGAGGAACTCCAGTATCGCGGCGTCGAAATGCCGGTCGATCCGGTCATCTTGATAGACGTGGCGCGCAAATCGCCGATAGAAGAGATTCTGGCCTTGCTGGAAGAATGCGGCATCACGCAGGTCAAGCGCCACCCCGAACTGTTCTCGATGGAGTTCTGCGACGACTGCGGCTCGCCGCTGTTTCCGGATCCGGATGCAGAACTAGTTCACGCAGAGATGCCGGAAGATGCGCCGGCCGGATCGGCGCATCTGCACTGATGACAGCGTTTTCAAACGAATGAAATCGCTCTGTGCTACCAGGATGTGAAGGGATGGCGCAGCAGGCTGGAATTGAAATAACGTGCATCGTCGGTGACTTCATCGCCTATCCACTCAGGACGGGAAAATACTTGCTGCTCGTTGCACAGTTCGATCTCGGCCACAATCAGGCCGAGATTGTCGCCGAAGAATTCATCGACTTCCCATACCATCCCGTCGTGCGCAATGCGCGTGCGTGTCTTCTCGATCAGCGGTCGTTCGCATACGCCATTCAGTAATTCATCCGCCTCATCCAGAGGAATCGGATATTCCCATTCGCCGCGCGTAAAACCCTGCGTCCGGCTCTTGATCGTCAATGTCGCCTTGTCGCCCTCGATCCGCACACGCACGGTGCGATCCGGATGCGTCGACAGATAACCCTGCCGTATCGCGACCCCCTGCCCCAGTTTTTTCCATGCGCTGTCGCGCACCAGGAATTTCCGTTCGATCTCGATACTCATCGTGCGCTGCGCTCCACGTTGTCCAGAATCGGATGCAACATGGCGCGCCCCAGTTGCGCGCTGCGTGCACCGTTCCAGCCGATCTTCGGATCAGGCGAATGCGCATTGTCCTTGAACGGCATCTCCAGCGTCAGCGATACGCATTTGAACGTGTGGCCGATGTATTTGGATGCGAGCTTCAGCATTTCCGCACGATACTTTCCCGCACCGTAACCGAATGCGGTCTGAAAATCCTCGCTGGCACGCAGGAGCTGCTCGATAAAGCGCTGCTGCTCGGTTGCCTGCTGCGGCGTGAAACCTTCCAGCATCTCGCTGCCGGCAACGAACACATACGGTAAACCCTCATCGCCGTGGATGTCGAGGAACAGATCGCAGCCGGTTTCATGCATGCGATTCCTGACATGGAATACTTCCGGACTGCTTTCCGGCGACGGCGTCATCCATTCGCGATTCAGATTCGCGCCTGCTGCATTGGTGCGCAGATTACCGTTGATCGCACCGTCCGGATTCATGTTCGGCACGATGTAAAACGCCGCGTGTTGCAGCAATTTTCCCGCGACCGGATTATCTGCATCGAGCAGTGCATCGATCATGCCTTCCGCAAACCATTCAGCCATCGTTTCGCCCGGATGCTGGCGTGCGATCACCCATATTTTCCGGCGTGCGGATGACTGGCCGATGACCACCATGTCGAGATCGCGTCCTTCCACCGTGCTGCCAAGATTCTCGATGCGCGCCAGCGACGAAGCCTGCGCACGTCCGAGCAATGACAGATGACGCTCCCATGAATAGGGTTCGAAGTACGCGTAATACACGCTGTCGAATTGCGGCGTATGCGCAATCGTCATGACCTTGCCGTCGAAGGCGGTCGGCACGCGGAACCAGTTCGCGCGATCATAGCTGGCAACCGCCTGATAATCTTTCCATCCATCCGGATAAGTCGATTCGCCCGCATTCAGAAAACGCATCGTGCAACGTTCGCCGCGCGCGCCCTGCAACCGGTAATAGAACCATTGTGCAATATCGGCATGGCTATCCTTGCGCAAGCGCAGTTCGATCGCGTGCGGGCTTACGGCCTGCACCACCTCGATCGCACCGGCATCGAAACGGGAACTGATTCTGATGGCCATTCTTTTCTTTCGGATAAGTGCATTGCACGTGACTGCACAGCTGCAGACACAGAGGGCAAACGCCGGTAAAAGTGCGTTGCAAGAAGAATGAGATTGTAGGGGATTTACCGCAATGTTGAACGGGCGAAATGCCGTTCAACCATTTTTTACATCAGGAATTGGTGCCGGTATATTTTCGAACCGCCGGCTCCGGTAATTTGTGAAATGAATAATACAGATGGAAAAATATCGCGGGTATCGGCGTATTCCTGATTACAGTGTAGGACAACAGGAAAGTATTTTCAGATCACCTGCCGCTGTTGACAGCTGAACGCACAATGCGGAATCGCTATGGATTTTTCAAGACGTGGAAGAAAGATGAGGAGGAAAATCAGTCTCCTCTTGTAGGAAAAAATGAATTGAAAAGCAGAATCAGGCCAGCCCGAATTCCTTCAACGCCGGTAGCAGGTTTGCATTCTTGTGACCCGAACGTGTCAGCTTGATCATTGCAAATCGCTGCAGGTCATTCAGCGATTTCCATTGCGGCAGCGTCAGCAACGGCAGTGACAATTCATTCAGGGTATCGATGACGGATTGCGGCACTGCCTGCAATTCCTGCCAGATCGGATGTGCATCGATCTCGACATATTCAATTGCGGCATCCGGATTGCCCGCATGCGGCGACAACATGTTTGCAAGTCGCAAGCGAAACGCCGCGCGCTCCGCATCCGACCTGCATGACATCGCAACCAGCTCTTCGCGTTCCGTGCGGCTGAGCATCACCCATGCAGTCAGGGAAATCCTGATCCCGCATCCATCGAGGTTGAACCGTATCGTCATCGGGATCCGGCGCAATGGATAACGCCCATCCTGTTCGAAATCGAAAAGCGCCATCATGACCGCATGGCGCCCGTCGTTGGTTTATCCGCCTGCCTTGTCCTGCTTTTTGTCGAGGTGTTGTTCGCCCAGCCTGGTTTCATTGTCTTTTTCTAGATTGTCCGCTGCTTTCCAGCGTGGATCGTTTGCATTGCCCGGTGTGGCGGGCGTTGCAGGTTTTGCCGGTTGCGATTGGTTTTTTTGTGCAGTCATTTCACTCTCCTTGATTGACAAAATCATGTCAGATCGACATCGAGTGACTATATCGGCACCATGATTTTACCGATGTCGGCGGATCAACCGACTTATCGTAGGAATTGATGCAGAAATACCTTTCATCCCGCTCCCGGCCACACCGGGATATCGGTGCACTTCGCTTAATCGAAGCCGTGCTTTTTCAAAATTTCCTGTCCTCTTGATCCCAGAACAAAGGCGGCAAAATCCTTGCCGGCGGTCGAGTTCATGCCGGCGGCAATGCCATAGGCACTGCGCACGTTGTATTCATCCGGAATACGCACGACGTCCAGCGTCGGCAATGCTTTTCTGGTCACCACGGCATTCGTGCAATACATGATGTAGGCATCGGCCTTGTCCTCTTCAAAGGCTGTGATGTAAGGCAATTTTTCACCGGCCGCCGGAGTTGTTGCACCGGATAGCTTGCGCGCCTTGGCATCGAGCACGGCATAAAACCCCGGATGCGTCTTGTCCGCATTCCTGAAAAATTGCCATGTGTAATCGCCCATCGGATCGCTGACCGGAGTCGATGTGGCAACGCGCACCGACGGCGTGCGCAGGATGTCGAGAATGCGGTCTGCGCGCAATGCCAGCGCCGGTCGGCCGATAACGCATAAATCGTTATGCGTGAAAACCTGTGACGGTCCAAGCAGTTTTTGCCGTGCCAGCGCTTCCGTGTGATCGGTGGATGCGGAGGCAAATACATCTGCCTTGCTGCCTGCCGCGATTTCCTCGCGCAGCTTGCCGGAGGGACCGTATTTCGCCGTGAACGGCAGGCCGCCCTGCGCCTGATACACCTGAACGATCTCATCCATCGCCGTGCGCAGGCTGCCTGCAGCGAACAGAATTGCCGGCTCGTTTTGCCCCGCCTGTTGCGCATGCGCCGTGCCGAAGAATAATTGCGTTGCCAGGATGACTCCAGTCGTACTCAGTTTGATGAACGCTTTCATTTCACCTCGCGTAAAGATGGCGCAATAGTACCCATCATTTCCGGGCATTCAAATATGAAGCGCTTTGCATATGCCAAAATACGGCATCCATGACTGCCTGCAATCCTACATCTGAATCAGCAAACGCCTGACTTCGAACCATGGCCTGCCTCATTTATCATCTTCGACATAAAATCTGCATTGCCGCATGAAATCACCACCTTGCAGCAATCTCCAAAAAAATAGTCATGAGGGGGAGAATCGATGGAATTTCTGGAGGACTTTTCCCATTACCTTGCCGCGCAAAAGCTGAAACTGGCGACGGCGGAATCCTGCACGGCCGGCCTGATTATTTCCATGCTTGGTGATTGCGAGGGCTGCGGAGCGTGGCTGGAATGCGGGTTCGTCACCTATTCAGCCGATGCCAAATCCACCGTGCTCGGTGTCAGACCGGAAACGATCCGGCAACACGGCCTGACCAGTTCGCAGGTCGCCACCGAAATGGTGGAAGGTGCACTCAAGAGAAGTCGCGGCAATGTCGCGATTGCCAATACCGGCGTTGCCGGTCCCGATGCGGCGCAAGATGGTACGCCTGCAGGTACCGTTTGCCTGGCTTGGGCATTTGACGATGGCGCTCGCGTTCAGACCTATAATGAAACGCGGCATTTCAGCGGAGACCGCAATACCGTCCGCAAATCCGCAGCGCGTTATGCCATAGAACGCACATTGTTCTACCACCGCTTGTGGACGCAGGAGCACAACGACCCCGATGCAATCTGAAGGAGGAACGTCATGGTCACAACCGACATCGATCCGACCCAACAGGAAATCATGGATGCGTTGAAAGTTCTGCACGCATTCAATCCCTCTGCAGAAATCGTGCGACGCACCACTTTTCTCGCCGATCAATTGATCGAACACAATCGCCATTCTCTGGTGCTGGGCATCAGCGGCGGCGTCGACTCCCTTGTGGCCGGTTATCTCGCGCGACATGCGGCCGAGCAAGTCAAGGGACATGGGCGGCAAGCTGATTTCATTGCGCTCCGGCTGCCTTACGGCGTCCAGGTCGACGAAGGAGCCGCTCAGCGCGCACTGAAGCTGATTGCGCCCCATCACATTCTCACGATCGATATCAAACCCGCCGCCGACGCCATGCTTCAGCAACTGCGCGAAGCAGGCCTCGCCTTCGAAAGCGAATATCAGGAAGACTTCGTCCTCGGCAATATCAAGGCGCGCCAGCGCATGATCGCGCACTATGCCGTAGCCGGCGCCACCGACGGTCTTGTCATCGGTACTGACCATGCAGCGGAAGCGCTGACAGGATTTTTCACCAAGTTCGGCGATGGCGCGGCTGACGTGGCACCTCTCTACGGCCTGAACAAAGATCAGGTCAGGCAACTGGCACTGGCATTCGGCGCGCCGGAAGACATGGCGTACAAGATGCCGACCGCGGATCTGGAAACGCTGGCCCCGGGTCGTCCCGATGAAGACGCATTGGGCGTGACCTACGAACAGATCGACGATTTCCTGAGCGGAAAACCGGTCGACGAGTCTGCGCGCAAGGCCATCGTCAACCGCTACCTCGCGACTGCGCACAAACGCAGCATGCCGCTCGATCCCTACCGATTGCCGCTGCAAAAGCACTAACACTTGATGTATGACGCAACGAATACTGCATCTGGGTTGCGCCGGCTGGAGCATCAACGCCATGGCGGCGGCTGCTTTTCCTGCAGAAGGCAGCCATCTGCAACGTTACGCAAGCGTTTTTTCTGCGGTGGAAATCAATTCCTCTTTCTATCGCGCGCATCTCCCCGCCACCTATTCCCGCTGGAGAGACAGTGTTCCGGATATCTTTCGATTTTCGGTAAAAATGCCGCGTGAAATTACGCACGTACGCCGCCTTCGCGACACGGCCGACCTGCTCGACCGATTCCTGTTCGAAGTGCATCATCTGGAAGAAAAACTCGGCTGTCTTCTGATTCAGTTACCGCCATCCCTCGCATTCAATCCGCAGGAGGCAAGTGACTTTCTGGCTTCTCTGCGCAGTCGTTTCGACGGCCATGTCGTCTTCGAAGCCCGCCACGTCACATGGACGCTTCCCGAAGCGGTCAATTTGCTTGCCGATTCCAGCATCGCATGCGTATTTGCCGATCCGGCTCCAATTCCACCGTTATCGATCTTGGGTGCCGGTATTGCATATCTGCGGCTGCATGGTTCGCCGGAGATGTACAGATCGTCGTATTCCGATAGCTGCCTTGCAAAGATTTCTCAGCTGCTTGATGAACAGCAAAGCACGTCCCGTGATGTCTGGTGTATCTTCGATAACACAATGGATGGCGCAGCAATCCGCAATGCATTGACGCTTCGGGAGCTATCCCGAGCCTAGTGCCGTCGACACAATACCCGCCCGCATACGTATTCAACTGTTGCCGCTCTGCTGCTATAATTCCGCGCTCGTCGGGGCGTAGCGCAGCCTGGTAGCGTACTTGCATGGGGTGCAAGGGGTCGGAAGTTCGAATCTTCTCGCCCCGACCAATAAAATCAATGGGGTTACAGCAGAAATGCCGTAACCCCATTTTGTTTTTGAGCGATCGATAAAGCGTACTGAAATGACCCAGTCTCGGATACGGATCAATGGCCACTACATGATTTTTCCAAATCCATGCGGCCAAAAACATAAAGGAGAAGAGTTGCGTTTTCGCTTCTCTTCTCCTTTTGGGACTGCTGGCATCATGAGACGGTTACTTCAACAAGTTCAGAATCACCGTCAATTCGCTGCGAATAACCGCCAGTTGAACTGTCTCCGGCATTGCGCCATCCTGCAACGTTTCATCATCCAGGCGTTCTTCCAGAATGCGGCTGTCCAGCTTGTTGCGTGCGCCGCTAATCGTGAAGCCCTGCTCGTACAACAACTCGCGTATGCGGCGAATCAGCAGCACCTCGTGATGTTGGTAGTAGCGGCGATTACCGCGCCGTTTGACTGGCTTGAGCTGCGTGAACTCCTGCTCCCAGTAGCGCAAGACATGCGGCTTCACGCCGCATAGTTCGCTCACTTCGCCGATCGTGAAGTAACGCTTCGCTGGAATCGGCGGCAACGCAGCCAATTCGGGTTTGGTGATCCGTTCGTTCATTTATTCGGAGGTCAGGCGTTGCCGGCGAGCGGTTTCTGGATGGAGTCTTCAACCATGCCCTTGAGCTTCTGGCTGGCATGGAAAGTGACGACGCGGCGCGCGGTAATCGGGATTTCCTCGCCGGTTTTCGGGTTGCGTCCCGGCCGTTGCGGCTTGTCGCGCAACTGGAAATTGCCGAAACCGGACAATTTGACCGATTCACCCCGTTCCAGCGCATTGCGGATTTCGTCGAAAAATGTCTCGACCATGTCCTTGGCTTCGCGCTTGTTCAGGCCAACCTGCTCAAACAATAATTCCGCCAGTTCGGCCTTCGTCAGCGTAGGCAGATCCTTTTCCGCTTGCGACCGGACTTGCGCCTCCAGCATGGCGCGATTGAGATCCGCCGCTAAAACGGATTGGAGTTCGACCGAATTCACGTCATTCATATTGGTTATTCCCTGCATATTCATGCACGCAATCTCGCACCGTGCCGTTGGCCGGCAGCGGCGACAAATGCAGCCATTGCGGCATCAACCAAGTCGTCCTGCAGGGTCAATTGAGTATCTTGCAAGGTGAAGCGGAAAGCAAGGCTTTTTTCGTCCGCCTCCAGACCTTTCCCGCGATATTCATCAAATAAAACAACCACTTGCAGAATACGACAGATTGAATTAGATTGTCTTTCAGCAACAAAAGTATCCATCAGATCCTGCATGGAAATGTTTTGTTTTACCACTAACGCAAGATCACGCGTAACCGCCGGGAATTTGGAAATTTCCTTGTAACCTGGCACATCGACGCTTCGCAATGAAGCCGCATCGACCTCAAACAACACCGGAGCCAGCGGCAAATCGTATTTTTGCTGCCAGCGAGGGTGCAATTCGCCGATCATGCCGATCGGGTTGCCATCCAGCATGATTGTTGCGGAACGCCCCGGATGCAGTGCAGGATGGTCGAGCTTGGCAAAAGTAAGCTTCTTAGGCGCATACAACGCTTCCAGATCAGCCTTTACATCGAAATAATCGACATTGCGCGTTGCCTGCCCCCATTGCTCCTCAGCGACCGGGCCGTAAGCGATTGCCGCAACGTGTTTCGGCTGATGAAAGCCGGCTACCGACAGCGGGCCATCCTGCTCTTCCGTATTGCGCAGGTAAACCGCGCCAATCTCGAACAGGCGAATGCGGCTGACCTTGCGGTTCAGGTTGTAACGCACATTGGCGATCAAATTACCGATCATCGACGAGCGCATCACGCTCATCTGACTGGCAATCGGGTTCAGCAATTTGATCGGATTGGTATTGCCGGCAAAATCCGCTTCCCACGACTGCTCGACAAAACTGAAGTTGACGACTTCCTGATAATCCGCATCGGCCAGTTGGCGGCGAATCGTGAACAAAGAACGGCTGTTTTCCGGCGCAATCCGCATCGCATTCGCAGCCACCGGCGGCAACGCAGGAATATTTTCAAAACCGTAGACGCGCGCGATCTCTTCGATCAGGTCTTCCTCTATCTCGATATCGAAACGATACGATGGCGGCGTGACCGAAAACACGCCATCTTTTTGCGTGAACGCCAAACCGAGACGCGTGAAAATATCGGCGATCTGCGCATCGCTCAGTGCAACGCCGATCACTTTCACCGCGCGTGCCGTACGCACGCTGACAGTTTCACGCTTCGGTAGATTGACAATGTGATCGTCGATCGGACCGACAACCGTTTTGTCCTTCTGCCCGCAAATCTCGACGATCAGGGATGTAATGCGCTCGATGTGTTCAACCGTCGTGGCGAAATCGACGCCGCGTTCGAAACGATGCGCTGCGTCAGTCGAGAAGTTGAAGCGACGTCCGCGTCCCTGAATCGCATTCGGATACCAGAATGCAGCTTCGAGATAGATGTCTTGCGTATCGAGCGAAACGGCACTCGCATCGCCACCCATGATGCCGGCCAGCGATTCGATTTCCCGGTCATCGGCGATGACGCCGATCCATTCATCGACTTCAACCGTATTGCCGTTCAACAGCTTCAGCGATTCGCCTTTTTTGCCCCAGCGCACAGTCAAGCCGCCATGAATCTTGTCCAGATCGAATACGTGCGTCGGACGACCCAGTTCCAGCATGACGTAGTTGGAGATATCGACCAATGCTGAAATCGGACGCTGACCACTGCGCTCAAGACGCTGTTTCATCCAGTCCGGCGTTGCAGCCTTCGCATTCAAACCGCGAATGATGCGGCCGGAAAAACGACCGCACAAATCCGGCGCGGAAACCGTCACAGGCAACACGTCGCTGATCGTGGTAGCAACCGTGTTATAGGTCGGTGCTTTCAAAGGCGTGCCGGTCAAGGCAGACACTTCACGTGCAACACCCAGCACCGACAGACAATCAGCCTTGTTCGGCGTCAGCTTGATTGTGAATTTGAGATCGTTCAGTTGATAGTAATCGCGGAAATTCTGGCCGACCGGCGCATCCGACGGCAAATCCATCAAACCGCCCTGCTCGTCCGACAATTTCAATTCGCGTGCCGAGCACAACATGCCTTGCGACTCAACGCCACGCAACTTGCCGAGCTTGATATGAAACGGCTTGCCGTCATCGCCCGGTGGCAATACCGCGCCCACCAGAGCGCAGGCCACCTTCATGCCGGTGCGCACGTTCGGTGCGCCGCATACGATATTCAATAATGTGCCGGTACCTGCGTCGACCTGGCAGACATTCAGGCGATCGGCGTCCGGATGCTTGGCAATGTCGCGCACTTCCGCCACCACCACATTGGAGAATGGCGGCGCAACCGGCTCGACCTCTTCGACTTCCAGGCCGGACATCGTCAACAAATGCGCCAATTCGTCCGACGTCATGTTCGGATCGACCATCGTACGCAACCAGCTTTCGGAAAATTGCATGATTTAAAAACCTTTTGCCACAGACGTCACAAATACAAGAATCAAGACATGCACATAGCGCGCACCGTCTTGTCGCCGCTTAATTGAATTGCTTCAGGAAACGCAGATCGCCTTCGTAAAACAACCGCAGGTCGTTGATGCCATAACGCAGCATCGTCAGACGCTCAAGGCCGGAACCAAATGCAAAGCCGATGAACTGCTCGGGATCGAACCCCATGTTGCGCAACACGGTCGGATGCACCTGACCGGCACCGGACACTTCCAGCCAGCGGCCTTTCAGCGGCCCGCTGCCGAAAGCGATATCGATCTCGGCCGACGGTTCCGTGAACGGGAAATAGGAAGGACGGAAACGTACCTGCAGGTCGTCGGTTTCAAAGAACGCCTTGACGAAGTTGAGGTACACGCCCTTCAAATCGGCGAAGCTGATGTTCTCGTCGATCCACAGACCTTCGACCTGATGGAACATCGGCGAGTGCGTCGCATCGCTGTCGACGCGATAGGTACGGCCTGGCGCGATCACGCGGATCGGTGGCTTGTTCATGCGTGCATACCGTACCTGCATCGGGCTGGTGTGCGTGCGCAACAGCAACGGCTTGCCCTGCGTGTCGTTCCCTTCAATGTAGAAGGTATCCTGCATCGAACGCGCCGGATGATTTTCCGGGCTGTTCAAGGCGGTGAAATTGGTCCAATCGTTTTCGATCTCCGGGCCGTCGGCCACGTCAAAACCGATCGAACCGAAGATTTCCTCCACGCGCTGCCATGTGCGCATGACAGGATGGATACCGCCCGTACCGCGACCGCGTCCAGGCAGCGTGATATCGATGGCTTCCGCATTCAGGCGGGCTTCCATCTGCGCATTCGACAGCGCATCGCGACGTGCAGTCAGTGCCTGCTCGATTTGTTCTTTTGCCGCATTGATGACGGCACCTTGCACCTTGCGCTCTTCCGGCGCCAGCTTGCCGAGGCTTTTCATCTGCTCGGTGATTTGCCCGGTTTTGCCGAGATATTTCGCTTTCGCGTTTTCAAGCGCTGCAGCATCGGCTGCGTCCGAAAAATCGGTCCGGGCTTGAGTAACGAGTTGATCTAGGGGATTCATGCGGTTTGTTTTCGTCCTTTGAGAGGAAACCGAAAAGGAAAGCAAAAAAGATCGAGAAAATAAAAGCGGGACATAGGTATGAAACCCTGCCCCGCTCGGATATTGCTGCGCCGTCAAACGACAGCGCATCGATCACAACACTTAAGCAGCGATGTTTGCTTTCACCTGATTGACGATCGCGGCGAATGCCGGTTTGTCCATCACGGCCATGTCTGCCAGGACTTTACGGTCCAGCTCGATGGAAGCGCGTTTCAAACCGTTCATGAACACGCTGTAAGTCAGACCATGTTCACGCGATGCTGCATTGATACGGGTGATCCACAGAGCGCGGAACACACGTTTCTTGTTGCGACGATCGCGGTATGCATACTGACCAGCGCGCATGACTGCTTGCTTGGCGATACGGTAAACCTTGCTGCGACGACCACGGTAGCCTTTGGCTTGGTCGAGGACTTTTTTATGACGGGCCCGTGCGGTAACCCCACGTTTTACTCTAGGCATGATTTCTCCTTAGTGAGGTTAAGCAGTCGGCATCATTGCGCGAACGGAATTCATGTTGGTGTCATGGACACCAACAGCACCGCGCAATTGACGTTTGTTCTTGGTGGTTTTCTTGGTCAGGATGTGGCGTTTGAACGCTTGACCGCGTTTGACGGTTCCACCCGGACGGACACGAAAGCGCTTTTTGGCGCTGCTTTTCGTTTTCATTTTTGGCATGACACACGCTGTCCTTTTGGGACAGTTCCATTTTTATATGATTGCAGGTGGCAGCAATTTCGCTACGCTTGGATGCCTACTCTCACTTGTTATGCAGCGGAATCGAGTCCACTGCTATTTGCACGAACCACCATTACTGGCGATTTGCGCGAATTCTTATTTCTTCTTTTTCGGCGACAGAATCATGATCATCTGACGGCCTTCCATCTTCGGCCATTGTTCAACCTGGCCATACGGCTCCAGATCGAGCTTCAGACGTTCCAGCATACGCACACCGATATCCTGGTGAGCCATTTCACGACCGCGGAAGCGCAACGTGATTTTGGTCTTGTCGCCGTCTTCCAGAAACTTGGTCAGGTTGCGCAGCTTGATGTTGTAATCGCCATCATCGGTGCCAGGCCGGAATTTAACTTCCTTGACCAGAATGACCTTCTGTTTCAGCTTGGCTTCATGCGCCTTCTTCTGTTCCTGATACTTGAACTTACCGTAATCCATCAGGCGTGCCACCGGCGGTTGCGCAGTTGGCGCAATCTCTACCAGATCCACATTGGCTTCTTCCGCAAGGCGGAAGGCATCAGCCAGACTAACGATACCCAGCGGCTCGTTTTCTACACCGCTTAAACGCAATTCAGGCGCTGTAATTTCACCGTTGATCCGATGCGACTTGTCAGTAGCTATTGCAATTTCCTTTTAAAATCAAATAATTAAGCCGTGCTCTTGCGCTATGGGTTTGATCCCTTAGGCTCTGGTTTCGATCTCATTGTTGAGGCGCTCCACCAGTAAATCGACAGGCATCACGCCCAGATCGACATTACCTCGCGCTCGCACGGCCACTGTACCTGCGTCCCGTTCCTTGTCACCAATCACGATGATATACGGCAGCTTCTGAACGGAATGCTCGCGTATTTTATAGGTAATTTTCTCATTACGCAAATCGACATGTACCCTAAACCCTTGTTTTTTCAGGTTTTGTGCAACAGCCTGCGCATAATCGGCTTGTGCGTCGGAGATGTTCAGCACGGCAATCTGGACCGGCGCCAGCCATAACGGCAAGGCGCCCGCGTAATTTTCGATCAGCATGCCGATAAAACGCTCCAGCGAGCCGAGAATCGCCCGGTGCAGCATGACGGGCACTTTCTTGGTGTTGTCTTCCGCGACATATTCAGCGCCCAGGCGGGCCGGCATCGAGAAATCGACCTGGATCGTGCCACATTGCCACATGCGGCCAATCGCGTCCTTCAGCGTGTATTCGATCTTCGGACCGTAAAACGCGCCTTCGCCGGGCGAAATCTCGTAGGGATAGCCGGAACGATCAAGCGATGCGATCAATGCCTGCTCCGCCTTGTCCCATGCTTCGTCCGAACCGACGCGTTTTTCCGGCCGCGTTGCAACCTTGTAAATAACGTCGGTGAAACCAAAATCCTGATAAACCTTCTGCAGCAATGCCGTAAAGGCAACACATTCGTCCAGAATCTGGTCTTCGGTACAGAAAATATGACCATCGTCCTGCGTAAAACCGCGCACGCGCATCATGCCGTGCAGCGAACCCGACGGCTCGTTGCGATGGCACTGGCCGAATTCGCCGTAGCGCAGCGGCAATTCACGATACGAACGCAAATCCGAATTGAAAATCTGCAAATGACCGGGGCAATTCATCGGCTTCAACGCATAGGCGCGATTTTCCGATTCGGTCGTGAACATGTTTTCCTTGTAGTTCTCCCAGTGCCCGGATTTTTCCCACAGGCTGCGGTCGAGAATCTGCGGCGCTTTCACTTCCTGATAACCGTTGTCCTGATAAACGCGGCGCATGTACTGTTCGACCTGCTGCCACACCGTCCAGCCTTTCGGATGCCAGAAAATCAAACCGGGCGCTTCTTCCTGAAAATGGAACAAATCGAGCGAACGGCCCAGCTTGCGGTGATCGCGTTTTTCGGCTTCTTCCAGCATGTTCAGATAGGCTTCCTGCTCTTCCTTCTTCGCCCATGCCGTACCGTAAATGCGCTGCAGCATTTCGTTCTTCGAATCGCCGCGCCAGTACGCGCCGGCAAGCTTCATCAGCTTGAAGACCTTCAGCTTGCCGGTCGACGGTACGTGCGGACCGCGGCACAGATCGGTGAACTTGCCTTCGCTGTACAGCGATACATCCTGATCGGCAGGAATCGAGGCAATGATTTCCGCCTTGTAGGCTTCACCGATCGACTTGAAATACGCAACGGCTTCGTCGCGCGGCAACACCTTGCGCGTAACCGGTTCATCCTTCTTCGCCAACTCCGTCATTTTCTTTTCGATCGCCTGCAGATCTTCCGGCGTGAACGGGCGCTTGTATGAAAAATCGTAGTAGAAACCGTTGTCGATCACCGGCCCGATCGTCACCTGCGCATCGGGAAACAATTCCTTCACCGCATAGGCCATCAAATGTGCGGTCGAATGACGAATGACATCGATGCCTTCCGCATCCTTGTCGGTGATGATGGCCAGCTCGCTGTCCTGTTCGATCAGATAGGAAGTATCGACCACGTTGCCATTCAACTTGCCGGCCAGCGCAGCCTTCGCAAGGCCGGTGCCGATATTGGCGGCAACCTGCGCCACGGTGACAGGCGTATCGAATTGACGTTGCGAACCGTCGGGAAGTCGGACTGTAATCATTTTGCTCTCCGTTTCAGCCGGCATGGCAGCTGACGCTAGATGGATTCAATGTGAACAACAAAAATGCGGACGAAAAAAAACGCGGGCCAGCCGCGCTTTTTCAAATGGTAATGACGAAAAAGAACCCCGACTAGCGTCGCTTGGAAACCGATGTGGTTGTCGTTCGCGGTGTCATAACCGGGGATGCCTTTCTCGCTCTTACAGGTTTTACCAATTTTTCGTTGGTAGGCACGATTGGACTCGAACCAACGACCCCTACCATGTCAAGGTAGTGCTCTAACCAGCTGAGCTACGCGCCTAAAGAAGCGAAATTATAGCCATAAACAATATGTTTGCCTAGTGCTGGTTTGAAATTATTCGCCAACATTTCTCATTTATGGAATTTTTCAAAGCAACTCGGCAAAATTCCCGCGGCAGTCCCTTCTCAATGACGCCTCGCTTCCACCACGCCATTGACTTCGCGAATCACATTCAATGCCTTGAGCAATTGTTCCGTCGATCCGATTTCTGCGGTGAAGGCCATGCGCGCCTGTCCCTTTACGCTCTGCGTACTGACGCCGATCACATTGATTTTTTCGCGCAGGAAGATATCCGATATATCGCGCAGCAGCCCTTGGCGATCGCCCGCCAGCACAAAAATATCCACCGGATAAACGGTGGCGGATTCCGACTTGCCCCAAGCCGTCTGGATCACGCGCTCAGGTGCCTTGTGCCGCATTTCGACGAAATTCTTGCAGTTCGCACGATGAATCGATACGCCCTTGCCGCGCGTGACGAAGCCGACGATCTGATCCGGCGGCGCCGGCCGGCAGCAGCGCGCGAGTTGCGTCATCAAGCCGTCGGTGCCAACCACCAGCACACCGGACTTCGCGCCCTGCACGACGCTTGATGCGCGGCTCTTGCGCGGAATGACTGCATCGTCGAGTTCCGCCTGTCTTGCCGCATCGTCGTCATTGCCGCGCAATGCGTGCTCGACTGTGCGCAGGCTGAACTCATCCTTGCCCACGGCGAGGAACAGGTCATCGAGTTTTTCAAAACCGAGTTTGTGCGCCAGTTCCTCCAGATTGATGGACGTCTTGCCTTCGCGCTGCAGAGTTTTTTCCACCAGGCTGCGGCCGCTGGACAGAGTCTCCTGCTGATCGATCGCGTTGAACCACGCACGCACCTTGGCACGCGTGCGCGGGCTCGCCGCATAGCCGGGCGCCAGCCAATCGCGTGACGGGCCGATGGTGCCTGCCACCGTATTGAGTCCCTTGGCGGTAATGATTTCAACGGTCTGGCCGTTCTTCAACACGGTATTGAGCGGAACCAGCGAGCCATTGACGCGCGCGCCACGGCAGCGATGGCCGACATCGCTGTGCAGATGATAGGCAAAGTCGATTGGCGTTGCGCCGTTCGGCAGTTCGATCACGCGTGCCTGCGGCGTCAGTACATAGATGCGGTCGTCCAGCGTTGCCGACTTGAGTTTTTCCACCCAGTCGCGATGGACATCTTCCTGACCGACGACGGTATCGACCACTTCGCTTTTCCACGCCAGCAACTGGCGCAACCATGCGATTTTTTCATCGTACTTCTGCCCCGAAAAATTGGAGGTGCCGGCTTCCTTGTAGCGCCAGTGCGCCGCCACGCCATATTCGGCGAAGTCGTGCATGTCGTCGGTCCGGATCTGGACTTCCAGCGGGCGTCCGTCTTCGGCAATGACGATCGTGTGCAGCGACTGATAGCCGTTCGATTTCGGCCGTGAAATGTAATCGTCGAATTCTTCCGGAATCGGCGCCCAGATGTTATGCACGATCCCAAGCACCGTGTAGCAGGTCTTGACGTCTTCCACGATCACGCGAAATGCGCGCACATCGTACAGATCGGAAAACTCGATTTCCTTGCCGCGCAGCTTGCTCCAGATGCTGAAGATGTGCTTCGGGCGGCCGAACACTTCTGCCTTGATGCCGGCTGCAGCCATTTCCGCTTTCAGGCGCTTGATCGAATTTTCCACAAAGGCTTCGCGCTCGACGCGCTTTTCTTCCAGCATCGAGGCAATGCGCTTGTAGGCTTCCGGCTCCAGAAAGCGGAACGACAGGTCTTCCAGTTCCCATTTCAGTTGCCAGACGCCGAGCCGGTTGGCGAGCGGCGTGTAGAGATCGAATGTCTCGCGCGCATATTGTCGTGACCGTTCGTTCTGCAATTTCCGGTCCGCGAAATAACGCAATGTCGTCACACGCGTTCCCAGACGCACCAGCACCACGCGCATGTCGGTTGCCATGGCCAGCAGCATCTTGCGCAACACTTCCAGTTGCGCCGCCGCTTCCTGCGCTGCATTCTTGCCGCGCAATGTTTCATGCTGCACGAAGGTTTGTTCATGCAGACGCATCAATTGCCGCACACCTGCCACCAGATCGAAAACCTCCTTGCCGAAACGCTCCTCTATTTTCTCGGCAGCGTCCGGATCGATGGCCGCTAGTGCGAACAGCAATGCCGCAATGCGCGTATCGGCGTCGGTTTCCAGTTGCGCCAGAACGGTGGCGACTCCCTGTGCAAATTCGAATGCATCCTGTCCGCTTTCAAATGCGTCCTGACCGGCGGAGGCTGTTTTTCCGCTATAGATCGGCTTGACGAACGCGAGCGCATCCATCACGCGCGCGCTGTCGTGTTCGCTCAGGCCGGCGCGAAGAAGTGCCGGTGTATCGCTTTGCATTGTGGCGGTGGAAACCATTCAGAACCTAGGTTGTTGCGGCGATCACTATGATTTCGATCATGCGTTTCGGGTCGGGAAATGTTACGGCGACAGTGGCGCGCGGCGGCGTATGGCCTTCGGCCACCCATGCATTCCATGCGATGTTCATGCCGTCAAAATCGTTGACGTCGGCAATGAATACCTGACATGACAGAATGCGGGATTTGTCGCTGCCGCTTCGGCCAGCAGGCGGTCGATGTGCGCCAGCACTTCGCGCGTCTGGCCCTGAATGTCCTGCGTCACATCTTCCGCAATCTGGCCTGCCAAGTATACCGTGCCATTGTGAATGGCGACTTCGGACAGCGTATCGCCGATGTGCAAGCGTGTGATGTTCATGTTCTCAATTCCGGTGTTCAAAGACGCTGTATTTCAACCCAGCAAAAAATCTTTCGCAATTGCAATCTGCGATTCGCTGACAAATGTCGGCGCATGGCCGACGCCGGGAATCTCGACAATTGCCGCCTTCGGTCCGCGTTGCGTCATGGCTTGTGCCGTCTCGTGCGACAGCAGATCAGATTCGGCACCATGCACCAGCAATGTCGGGCAGGTAATGGCATCGTAGGCCGCCCATAGCATCGTTTGCGCCAGTTGTGCGTCCTGCGCGGTCATCGACCGAATCGGCACGCTTAATCCCGGGTCGTAGCAGAAAGTCCATTGCCCCTCCGCATTCTGCCGCAGCACATCGGCAGCCAGCTTGTGCCACTGGTCATCGGTATGCGACCCGAACGACAGCGATATCTGCCGCACGTAATCCACGCCCTGTTCCAGCGTCGCAAATGTTGGCGGTTGCGCGAGATATTCAGCAATACGCGCCAGCGCAGGTGGCTTCAACACGGGGCCGATGTCGTTGATAAGCAGCTTGCGAACCGGCGTTTCCGGCAATGAGGCCAGCGCCATGCCGATCAAACCGCCCATCGATGTACCGAACCAATGCACCGAATCGACATTCAATCGGGCAATCAGCGTCACCATATCCGCCACGTATTGCAGCACCTCATAATGCCGGGGATCCCGCAGGTGGTCGGATCGTCCGCGCCCGACCACATCCGGACAGATCACCCGGTAGTCATTCGAAAGCGCCCTGGCCAGCGCATCGAAATCGTCCGAAACGCGAGTCAGCCCATGCACGCAGATCAATGTGGCGGGATTCTGCGGATCGCCCCATTCCTTGTATGCCATCCGGTGCAATCCTGCCGGCGAAAGACACTGAACCGTTTTGATGCTGGCTTCCGTCATGGTATTTCCCGTTAGCGTCAATGACGCGGCGGCGATTCAAACCGCCAACTACTGGCAGCTTGATCGATCACCGGCCTGTTCCTGATGAATTCGATACGAAAGGACGCATGGAAGAATCAGTGCGCACCCATACCGTCGTCGGCATTCATGATCGCGCCATTGATGAAATGCGACTCCTCTGCTGCCAGTAGCAACAGCAGGCCGTCCAGGTCTTCCGGCTTGCCGATGCGTTTGCGCGGCAGCGCCTCCAGCAATTGCCGGCCCTGTTCGCTGTTGAAATAATCCTGATTCATTTCAGTGGCGATATAGCCCGGGCAAATTGCATTGACGTTGATGCCAAATCTGCCCCATTCAACCGCCATCGCTCTGGTCATGTGCACGACCGCCGCCTTGCTCATGGAGTACAGGCCGAGTTCCGGCACAACGCGCAAGCCGGCAAGGGAGCCGATGTTGATGATGCGATGCTGTTTTTTCGAATCGCCCTTGTGGCGGGCGATCATCCGTTTGGCCACTTCCTGCGCAACGAAGAATGCGCCGCGCTGGTTGGTATCCATCACGTATGCATAATCTTCCGGAGTCGCATCGACAAGGCGCTGGCTGCTCGATACGCCGGCATTATTGACGAGGATATCAATCGCGCCCGCTTCCGTTTCTGCATGCGCGATCGCGGATTTGATGCTGGCATAATCGGTGACATCCAATGCGACCATATGCGCGGCGCCGCCCTCTGCCTCGATTTCGGCACGCAGTTCTTTCAATCGATCGATACGACGCGATGCCAGAATGACCTGCGCACCGGCCATTGCGAGAACTTTCGCAAAACGTGCACCGAGTCCGCCGGACGCGCCGGTGATCAATGCAACCTTGCCTTCGAAATTGACTTCAATTCCCACAAACTCTCCTGATTATCAACGTGCATCAATAAAACCAATCTTGGAAGCGTTATGATTACACGAAAGCGCAGCAACAAGCATTTACACTTCGCGTCGCAGGCAAAACATTGGACAATATCGATCTTGCCTGAAAATAATACTCACGGTTCACAGACATGACTTACACATCCACAGATACCAGCTTGCTGGAACAATACGGTCCGCGCGAAACGATGGAATACGACGTCGTGATCGTCGGCGGTGGTCCGGCCGGCCTTGCTGCCGCTATCCGGCTCAAGCAACTGGCTACCGAAAAAGGACAGGACGTATCCGTCTGTATCCTGGAAAAAGGCGGTGAGCTCGGCGCCCACATCCTGTCCGGCGCTGTCATGGATCCCCAGGCACTGACCGAACTGCTCCCGAACTGGAAGGAATCAGGCGCGCCGCTGAATACGCCCGTCAGCGAAGATCGCTTTCTGTTCCTGACTGAAGAAAAAGCCTACAAAACGCCGAACTTCCTGTTGCCCGGTTGCTTCCAGAACCACGGCAATTACGTGGTGTCTCTGGCCAATGTCGTGCGCTGGCTGGGTCAGCAGGCAGAGGCGCTCGGCATTGAAGTATTTCCCGGTTTTCCCGCAGCGGAAATTCTGTACAACGACGACGGTTCGGTCAAGGGCGTCGCCACCGGCAACATGGGCGTCAATCGCGCCGGTCAGCCAACCGATTCGTTCCAGCTCGGCATGGAACTGCACGCCAAATACACGCTGTTTGCCGAAGGTTCGCGCGGCCACCTCGGCAAGCAACTGATCGAAAAGTTCGCCCTCGACAAAGGCAAGGCGCCACAGACTTACGGCATCGGCATCAAGGAATTGTGGGAAATCGACCCTGCCCTGCATCAGCCGGGACTGGTCATTCATACGGCAGGCTGGCCGCTTGCAAGCGACACTTACGGCGGTTCGTTCCTATATCATCTGGAAAACAACCAGGTCGCGGTCGGCTACGTCGTCGGCCTCGGTTACGAGAATCCCTATCTGTCGCCCTTCGAGGAATTCCAGCGCTACAAGACGCACCCCGAAATTCGCCGTTTCTTCGAAGGTGGCAAGCGCATCTCGTACGGCGCGCGCGCCATTACCGCCGGCGGGTTGCAATCGCTGCCCAAGCTGGTATTCGCCGGTGGTGCATTGATCGGCTGTGATGCCGGCTTCCTGAATGCCAGCCGCATCAAGGGCAGCCACGCCGCGATGAAAAGCGGCATGATGGCCGCCGATGCCGCATTCGCTGCCCTGAGCGCAGGACGGCAATACGATGAGCTGGTCGACTATCCGGTGGCATTCGAACAGTCATGGCTGCATGAAGAATTGCACGTCGCGCGCAACTTCAAGCCATGGTTGGACAAGGGTCTCTACATGGGTGCCCTGATGTTCGGCATCGATCAATTGCTGTTGCGCGGCAAGGCGCCGTGGACACTGCGCAATACGCATGCAGATCATACGTGCCTGCGCCCCGCTGCAGAATGCACACCGATCGTTTATCCGAAACCGGACAACAAGCTGACCTTCGATCGTCTGTCATCGGTATTCATCTCCAATACCAATCATGCGGAAGATCAGCCGATTCATCTGACATTGAAGGATGCCAGCATTCCGGTAGAGGTGAACCTGGCGTTGTATGCAGGGCCGGAAGCACGTTACTGCCCTGCCGCCGTCTACGAATTCGTGAAGACCGATGCCGGCGAAGATCGCTTGCAGATCAATGCGCAAAACTGCGTGCATTGCAAAACCTGCGATATCAAGGACCCGATGCAGAACATCGTATGGGTCACGCCGGAGGGCGGCGGCGGGCCGAATTATCCGAACATGTAACGATAAAAAAGCCGCAATAGCGGCTTTTTTTTTACGGAGTGACGAATCGAATGATGCGAATCAGACTTTCCATTCGCCGCTCAGGATTTTTTCCAGCCAGAATGTACCGATGATGGTTTTCACGTCGGTAATCTTCCCTTCCCTGACCCACGCCGTCAAATCACTGACAGAAGCCTTGAATGTATCGAGGAATTCTTCGTCATCGAGCTTGCGCTCGCCGGCCGTCAATCCTCGCGCAAGATACAGATCCAGATGTTCATCCGCATAGGCAATGGCATTGTGAATCGTGCAGACGAATTGCCATTCTGTCGCGGTATAGCCGGTTTCCTCCAGCAATTCACGCTTTGCACATGCCAGCGGCGCTTCGCCGGCATCGATTTTCCCTGCGGGAAATTCAATGAAAACGCGATCGAGCGGATAACGGAATTGCCGCTCCATCAATACCGATCCATCCTCGAACAACGGCAGGATGACAACTGCGCCTGGATGCTTGATGTATTCCCGCGTGGCAGGCTGGCCGTTCGGCAAACGCACCGTATCCTTCTGCACCTTCAGGAAATGGCCATCATAGGCAAGTGCGCCATCGATGCGTGTCTCTTTCAAATGATTGTCCATGCGGACTCCATCATGTATCAAACCGGATTACAGCGAAGAAAAATCGGCAGGATGCCGCGGAATTCAATGACGATGCTTGCGCAGATAACGCACGACGAAACCGGGATAGGCAAGCACGAGGAACAGACAGCCGGTCACGGCATAAAATTCCCAGCTCTGGGAGAAGGCATTGCCCATACGTGATTCCAGCATATGCGCGATGACGCCGACAAGCAGATACAGAGCGAATAACTCGATCAGACGCATCCACACCGGCTTGACCGCCAGCGATGTGGGGATGACGGCAAACAACCGCTCATTGAAGAAAGGAAGGTTGGCGCTGAACAGCGCCAACAGGATGACGAACCAGCTTGCGAGAGAGACATCCACGCGATCAGCGATATAAAATCGTGATCAGGAAGCAAGCGTCTTGACGATTGCTGCGGCACATGCCGTCATCAACGGACCGGGCACGAGGCCAAGCGCCAGTATCGCCACGCCATTGATGCTCAATGCCACACCCACATCCGGGCTCACGACAAGCTTCGACGTATCTGCAGGTTCGTCAAAGTACATGACCTTGACGATACGCAGGTAGTAGTAGGCACCAATCAGCGAGAACATGACGGCGACAATCGCCAGCCAAATGTGGCCCGTGCTCAGCACTGCCTGCAGAACCGACAATTTTGCATAGAAGCCGACGACCGGTGGCACACCTGCCAGCGAGAACATCAACAACAGCGTCACAAACGCAAACCACGGACTGCGTTGGTTCAAACCTTTGAAGTCTTCGATGTTTTCCGCTTCGAAACCGGCACGCGACAACAGCATGATGACGCCAAAGATGCCCAGCGTCGTCAGCACATAGGAAATCGAATAGAACATCGCGGCGCTGTAGCCGTTGGTCGTGGAACCATCGGCACCGGTCACAATACCCGACAGCAAACCGAGCAGGATGAAACCCATCTGCGAAATGGTCGAATAAGCCAGCATGCGCTTGATATTCGTCTGCACGATCGCGGTGATGTTACCGATCGCCATCGACAGCACGGCGAGGATCGTCAGCATCTGCTGCCAGTCAACCGACAACGCGGACAAGCCTTCAACCAGCAAGCGGATCGTGATGGCGAATGTGGCTAGCTTCGGCGCACCACCCAGCAGCAGGGTAACCGCCGTCGGCGCACCCTGATAAACGTCCGGCACCCACATATGGAACGGCACGGCGCCGAGCTTGAATGCCAGGCCGGAGACGATGAATACCAGGCCGAAAATGAGCACAGGCTTGTTGACCGAGCCCGCTGCAATCGCACGTGCCACTTCGGTCAGATCCAGCGAACCGGTTGCGCCGTACAGCATCGAAATACCATAGAGCAGGAAGCCTGATGCCAGCGCACCCAGAACGAAATACTTCATCGCCGCTTCGGTCGATACAGCATGATCACGGCGCATTGCTACCAACGCGTACAGCGACAGCGACATCATCTCCAGACCCAGATAAATGATCAGGAAGTTATTGGCCGAAATCATCACCATCTGGCCCAGCAGCGAAAACAGCGCAAGGATGTAGAACTCGCCACCCTGAATGCCGCTCACCATCTGGCGATCGGTTGCGTAACGGCGCGAATAGACCAGCGTCAGGCCGACCGCAACGTAGGAACATACCTTCAGCAGGTTCGCCATTGGATCGGAGACGAACATGTTATTGAACGAATACGACGTCGCACCGGCGCTGAAGTCGCAAAAGCTCATCGCACCGCACACCACCAACGCAACAATCGACAGCGCATACGTGATGTAACGTTTCGCATCTGTCAGAAACAAGTCAGTCAGCAGGATTGCAGCGATCGCAATTGCCAGGAAAATTTCGGGAAGGACCGGTATCAGATTCAGATTATTCATTTTGTCGCAGTGTGTGTGCGTTCAGTTGTGCGGTTGCGTAGTCGTTTATTAATTGATTTTCGAAATCGCGACATGCTTGAGCAGATCGGTCACGGAAGTCTGCATCGCATCGGTGAACGGCGCCGGATACAGACCCATCGCAAGCACCGCAATGGCCAGTACGCCGAGCATCAGGAATTCACGTTTGTTGATGTCCTTGAGTTCAGCCACATGATGATTGGCGACCGCACCGAAGATCACGCGTTTTGCCAGCCACAGCGAATAGGCGGCACCCAGAATCAGCGCCGTTGCCGCCAGCATGCCGATCCAGAAATTGAATTTGACCGCGCCCAGGATCACCATGAACTCGCCGACAAAGCCGGAAGTTGCGGGCAGACCCGCATTACCCATGGAGAACAAAATGAAGAATGCAGCGAACTTCGGCATCGTGTTGACCACGCCGCCGTAATCGGCGATGTTACGGGTATGCATGCGGTCATACAGCACGCCGATGCACAGGAACATCGCGCCGGAAACGAAACCGTGCGAAATCATCTGTACGATGCCGCCCTGCACTGCCATGTCATTGAACATGAAGAAACCGAGCGTAACGAAGCCCATGTGTGCAATCGACGAATAGGCAACCAGCTTTTTCATGTCGGTCTGCACCAGCGCAACCAGACCAATGTAAATCACCGCGATCAGCGACAGCGTGATCATGAAGCCGGACAGATAATGACTTGCATCCGGCGTGATCGGCAGCGAAAACCGCAGGAAGCCGTAGGCACCCAGTTTCAGCATGATCGCAGCCAGCACCACGGAACCGCCTGTTGGCGCTTCAACGTGCGCATCCGGCAGCCAGGTATGTACCGGCCACATCGGCACCTTGACGGCAAACGCCATCAGGAACGCAAGGAAAATCAGGATCTGTGCATTCAATGGCAATGGCAATGCGTGCCATGCGAGGATATCAAAGCTGTGACCCGATTTGAAATACAGATACAGCAAGGCAACCAGCATCAGCAACGAGCCGAAGAACGTGTACAGAAAGAACTTGATCGATGCATAGACGCGATTCGCACCGCCCCATACGCCGATGATGATGAACATCGGGATCAATGTCGATTCGAAGAAGACATAGAACAACAAACCATCAAGCGCACAAAACACGCCGATCATCAGGCCGGACAGGATCAGGAATGCGCCCAGGTACTGGCCGACGCGTTTCTCGATCACTTCCCATGCCGCGACCACGACAAAAATTGTGATGAATGCGGTCAACACGACGAACCACATCGACAAACCATCGATGCCGAGCGTGTAGTTGATGTTGAAAATCTCGATCCACTTCAGATTCTCGACAAACTGCATGCCATGCGCAGCGTTATTGAAATTCTGAACCAACGGCAGCGTGACGAGAAAGCTGAGGATCGAACCGATCAGCGCAACGCTGCGGGCCACGACAGGTTTGTCATCACGGCCGATCGCCAGAACGAACACACCGAACGCGATTGGCAACCAGATCGCGAGACTCAAGAGGGGAAATGTTGACTGCATCATGATTTTTTATTTGCTTTACTTCGCTAACTTATTGCGCGAACGATGGGAATGGCAAGAAATAAATCAGGAAACCCAGCACGCCGAGAATCATGACAAATGCGTAGTGATAAATGTAACCGGTCTGCAAGGTCCGGATCACACTGGAGAACCAGCCCACCAGTTTGGCGCTGCCGTTCACCATCAATCCGTCGATCAACGTCTTGTCGCCGACACGTGACAGCCCGCCGCCCAGCAGACGCGCACCACCGGCCCAGAAAAAGTCATTGAACTTGTCCATGTAGTACTTGTTGTCCAGCAGCGTATGCACCGCATGGAACTTGCTATAGAACCAGGCCGGTACGCGTGGATTGATCATGTAGCAGTAATATGCAGATGCCACACCGCTCACTGCCAGCCAGAAAGGCAGCGTCGAGAGACCGTGCAATGCCATTGCCAGTGCACCGTGGAATTCTTCGTGCAGGCTTTCCATCGCGCCATGCGCTTCGTTGACGGTGATAACACCATTGAAGAAGCTGCCATGCAGCATCGGTTCGATCGCGAAATAACCAATGATCACCGAAGGAATTGCCAGCAAGATCAGCGGCAATGTCACCACCCACGGCGACTCGTGCGGTTTCTGTCCCGGCGCCAGACCATGATGTTCTTCATGGCCGTGATCGTCGTGCGCATCATGTGCATGATCATCGTGATGGTCCGCTGCCTTGGCGTGCGCATGGTCATCATGGTGTGCATGTTCCTTGCCGAAACGCTCTTCGCCATGGAATACCAGGAAATACATGCGGAACGAGTAAAAAGCCGTGACGAACACGCCGGCCAGAACTGCAAAGTTCGCAAAACCGGCGCCAGGCAGGTGAGTTGCATGAACCGCCTCGATGATGCTGTCCTTCGAATAGAAACCGGCGAAGAATGGCGTACCGATCAGTGCCAGCGAACCCAGCAGCGACGTGATCCAGGTGATCGGCATGTATTTGCGCAAGCCGCCCATGTTGCGGATGTCCTGATCATGGTGCATGCCGATGATGACCGAACCAGCGGCGAGAAACAGCAGCGCCTTGAAGAATGCGTGGGTCATCAGATGGAATACCGCAACCGAGTAAGCCGATGCACCGAGTGCAACCGTCATGTAACCGAGCTGCGACAACGTCGAATACGCGACAACACGCTTGATATCGTTCTGGATGATGCCGAGGAAGCCCATGAACAGCGCGGTGATCGAACCGATGACCAGAATGAACGAGAGCGCAGTATCCGACAATTCGAACAGCGGCGACATGCGCGTCACCATGAAGATGCCGGCGGTTACCATGGTTGCCGCGTGAATCAGTGCGGAAATCGGCGTCGGGCCTTCCATCGAATCAGGCAGCCACACATGCAGCGGGAATTGCGCGGATTTACCCATCGCGCCGATGAACAGGCAGATACAGGCAACCGTCAACAGCATCCAGTCCGTGCCCGGCAGGGTCAGCAGCGCCAGTTGATCCTTCTTGGCAAACACTTCGGCGTAGTCCATCGAACCTGCATAGGCCAGCAACAGGCCGATGCCGAGGATGAAACCGAAATCGCCAACCCGGTTAACCAGGAATGCCTTCATGTTCGCGAAGATCGCTGTCGGCTTGGTGTACCAGAAACCGATCAGCAGATAGGAAACCAGACCGACCGCTTCCCAGCCGAAGAACAGTTGCAGGAAGTTGTTGCTCATGACCAGCATCAACATCGCAAACGTGAACAGCGAAATGTAAGAGAAGAAGCGGTTGTAGCCCTCGTCTTCCTCCATGTAACCGATCGTATAGATATGCACCATCAGCGACACGAATGTCACGACGCACATCATCATTGCGGTCAGGCTGTCGACAAGGAAGCCGACCTCCAGCTTGAGTCCTGCAACAGTCATCCATGTATAGATGCTGCCATTGAATGTGGCGCCGTCAAGAACCAGCGACATCGTGTGCAGCGACAGCAGGAATGCAATCAGAACACCGAGAATCGTCACGGTATGCGACGCGGTGCGGCCGATGATATTGCCGAAAAACTTCGTACCAAACAGGCCCGCAATCAGGGAGCCGGCAAGCGGCGCCAAGGGTACGACCAGAAGGAGGTTAGGGTTAAGTTGCCCCGCCATGATGAACCTTATCGTTATTGTTCGGAATCAGCCTTTGAGGCTGTCGAGATCCTCGACATTGATGGTATCCAGAGTACGGAACAGGGATACCAGAATGGCGAGACCAATCGCAGCTTCAGCAGCAGCCACCGTCAAGATGAAGAAAACAAAAATTTGACCCGCCGCATCACCCAGGAAATAGGAGAAAGCGACAAAATTCATGTTCACCGCCAGCAGCATCAGTTCGACTGCCATCAGCAGGATGATGATGTTCTTGCGGTTCAGAAAAATACCGACAATCGATATCGCGAACAGGATCGCGCCGAGAATCAGATAATGTACGAGCGATAACTCCACAGCACTCCCCTTACTTTTGTTCTGCTGCAGACGCAGCTGGTGGTTGGCTGTCGTTGTTGAGGCGAGTGGACTCTGCCTTCATCTTCACGATGCGCAAACGATCGCTGGCTTTGACGCGTACTGCATCGCCGGGCGCAAAATACTTGCTGTCCTTGCGTTTGCGCATGGTCAGCGCAACTGCGGCCACGATTGCCACCAGCAGCAGCAATGCCGCCAGTTCAAATGCGTACAGGTATTGCGTGTAGATCAGCTTGCCCAATTCTTTCGTGTTGCCAATGTTCGCTGCGGCAGCCGGCACATCCACATGCGATTTCCAGAAACCACGGAAAAGAACGGAAGCCATTTCCAGAACGATCACAACGCCAATCGTGGCTGCCAGCGGCAGGTATCCCCAGAAACCTTCGCGCAGCTTGTTCAGTTTGATGTCCACCATCATCACGACGAAGAGGAACAGCACCATGACCGCGCCGACATAGACCAGGATCAGCACGATCGACAGGAATTCGGCCTTGAGCAGCATCCACAATGCAGCAGCGGAACAAAAAGCCAGCACCAGGAACAGCGCCGCATGTACCGGATTGCGATCGGTAATGACACGTATGGCAGCGAACGCAAGGATCACTGAGAACACGTAAAACAGGACAGTTGTAAATTCCATAATCAGCCAAAAAGTCAGCAAAAGTCAGCGAGATGCAGCTGCCAATACTATTAAATCAACGATAGGCCGCGTCGGCGGACCGTGCAGCAGCGATTTCCGGTTCGTAACGATCACCGACTGCCAGCAGCATTTCCTTGGTGTAGTACAGGTCGCCCCGTTTTTCACCGTGGTATTCAAGAATGTGCGTCTCGACGATCGAATCGACCGGGCAAGATTCCTCGCAGAATCCGCAGAAAATGCATTTGGTCAGATCGATGTCATAGCGTGTAGTACGGCGCGTACCGTCTTCACGCTGGTCCGATTCAATCGTGATTGCCATTGCCGGACATACTGCTTCGCACAATTTGCACGCGATGCAACGCTCTTCCCCGTTCGGATAACGGCGCAATGCATGCAAACCGCGAAAACGCGGCGACTGCGGCGTCTTTTCTTCCGGGAACTGAACAGTGATCTTGCGCGAAAACATGTAGCGGCCGGTCAATGCCAGTCCCTTGAACAGCTCGCGCAACATCAAGCTGCCGAAAAAATCTTTGATTGCTTCCATCTTGGCTTCCCTTTTTGCTCAGCCTTGCTGCATTAATTCCAGATATTCCACGACGTCTTCATCCAGATCGCCACGATCAACAGATAAACCAGTGTCAGCGGAATAAACACTTTCCAGCCCAGGCGCATGATCTGGTCATAACGGTAACGCGGGAACGACGCGCGGAACCAGATGAACAGGGTAACGACCAGGAATGTCTTCAAGCCGAGCCAGATCCAGCCCGGAATCCAGTTGAACGGAATCGCATCGATCGGCGACGACCAGCCACCCAGGAACATGAGCGTTGCCATCATCGAAATCAGGATCATGTTCGCGTATTCGGCCAGGAAGAACATCGCGAACGACATGCCCGAATATTCAACCATGTGACCCGCAACGATCTCCGATTCGCCTTCGACCACATCGAACGGATGGCGATTCAGCTCCGCCGATGCCCGAAATGATGTAGACGACAAACATCGGCAGCAGCGGCAGCCAGTTCCATGACAGGAACGTCAGGCCCATGCTGGCAAAGCGTCCCGTGGTCTGCGTCATCACGATTTCCGTCAGGTTCAGGCTGCCGGATACCATCAGAACAATAACCAGTACGAAGCCCATCGCGATTTCATACGAAATCATCTGCGCCGATGCGCGCATCGCTCCGAGGAATGCATATTTCGAGTTGGATGCCCAGCCGGCGATGATCACACCGTAGACTTCAAGCGAAGTAATCGCCATCACGAACAGCAAACCGGCATTTACATTTGCCAACACGGTTTCCGGTCCGAAAGGTATCACTGCCCATGCAGCAAGCGCCGGCATGATGGTCATGATCGGTGCGATCACGAACAAGGCCTTGTTCGATTTTGCCGGAACGACGATCTCTTTCAGGAGCAGTTTCAATGCATCGGCAATAGGTTGCAGCAAACCTGCCGGACCGACACGATTCGGGCCGAGGCGGATGTGCATCCAGCCGATTGCCTTGCGTTCCCACAATGTCAGATAGGCCACGCAACCCATCAACGGCAATACGACTGCCACGATCTTGACGATGTTCCAGACCAGCGGCCAGTAAAAGCCGAATAACGATTGACCCGCCGCGTGGATGGATACGAACAATTGATCCATTACGCTTTCTCCACGCTGATAGAACCGAACATTGCACCAAGTGCCACGGTTGATTGATGTCCCGCTGCTACGCGCACGACATTTGCCGGCAATCCTGCATCGATTGCAACTGTGAGTGTCACGTTGCCGCTGCCTTGGGTTACCTTGACGCTGTCGCCCGCGACGACACCAAGCTTGGAGGCCAGATCCGCAGACAGTCTTGCCTTCGGTGCCGCGCCATCGGTGGTTTCCTGCAATGGCAGCGAACGACGGACAATCGCATCGGTTGCATAGATCGAAACGTCTGCTACGCGTTCCAGCTGCATGCCGGAGACATTGACAACCGCTTGCAGCGATGCATTGCCGAGATTATTCAATCGCGGCTGCAGATTGGCATCAGCAGGTGCATTTGCACCGAGGATTTCATTGCGGATGGCTTCCGATGTATCGTAATCGAAGCCATTCAATTCCAGCAGGTTGCCCAGCACGCGCAATACTTTCCATGCCGGACGCGTATCGCCCAGCGGCTTGACCGAACCGTTGAAACTCTGTGCGCGCCCTTCGCAATTGACGAAGGTTCCGGATGTTTCCGAGAACGGTGCAATCGGCAGCATCACGTCGGCATAATTCCGCACCGTGCTTGAATGCCGACATCACGACGACCATCTCCGCCTGATTCAGTGCAGCACGTGCCGCCTGCGGATTGAAGCTGTCGAGTTCCGGCTCTGCATGCAACAGTACGTATGCCTTGCGTGGCTTCTCGAATGCCTGTGCAGCATTCGCGCCATTGGCACCTGGCACAGCATTGGCCAGATAACCGCCGACCGTGTTTGCCGCTTCGGTCAGGAAGCCGAATTTTGCATCGGTATTCTGTGCTAGCCACTGCGCCGCAGCGTGCAGTTTTGCTGCCTGCGGATGCTGCAGAACTGCGTTACCCAGCAACACTGCTTTCGGCTCGCCGGACAGCAGGCTGGCCGCGATTTGCTTGGCTTCTGCCGATGCTTCGATATTTTCAAAACCTGCCGGCGCGGCGATGCTGCGTGCCTGCGCAACTGCAGCAATGATTTCACCCAGCGCTGCCAGCCAATCGGATGGTGCCTTGATCATCTTGTTGGCGACCGGCATCAGCAGATCATCATCAGTTGCATGAAGAATACTGACGCTCGCGCCCTGCTTCACTGCCTGGCGCAAACGCGCAGCCAGCAACGGATGATCCTTGCGCAGGAACGAGCCGATCACGAATGCGCGTTTCAACGCGCTGAACTCTGCAATCGACATGCCCAGCCATGGTGTAACGGAAGCATCCAGCGAGAAATCGGATTGGCGCAGACGGAAGTCGATGTTTTCAGAACCCAGACCGCGCACCATTTTTTGCAGCAGCGACAACTCTTCCAGCGTCGAATACGGTGCCGCCAATGCAGCGATCGAATCGGCGCCATGTTCGTGCTTGATGTTGCTCAAGCCGTGCGCGACGTATTCAAGCGCGGTCTGCCAATCCGTTTCCTGCCATTTTCCGTCCTGCTTGATCATCGGATTGGTCAGACGGTCTTCGCTGTTCAAGCCTTCATAGGCGAAGCGATCCTTGTCTGAAATCCAGCATTCGTTGACATCGTCATTTTCCAGCGGCAATACGCGCATGACCTTGCCCGCCTTGACCTGAACGATCAGGTTGGAACCGAGGCTGTCGTGCGGACTCACCGATTTGCGACGCGACAATTCCCACGTACGTGCGCTGTAACGGAAAGGCTTCGATGTAAGGGCGCCAACCGGGCACAGATCGATCATGTTGCCGGACAATTCGGAATCGACGGTTTTACCGACGAACGAGGTAATTTCTGCGTGTTCGCCGCGACCCAGCATGCCGAACTCCATGACACCGGCAACTTCCTGACCGAAACGAACGCAACGCGTGCAGTGAATGCAGCGCGTCATCTCTTTCATCGAGATCAGCGGACCTACATCCTTCGGCACGACAACGCGTTTTTCTTCTTCGTAACGGGAAGTCGAATCACCATAACCGACAGCCAGATCCTGCAACTGACATTCGCCGCCCTGATCGCAGATCGGGCAATCGAGCGGATGGTTGATCAACAGGAATTCCATCACGCCTTTTTGTGCCTTGACCGCTTTTTCGCTGTTCGAGCGAACGATCATGCCGGGCGCAACCGGCGTCGCGCATGCAGGCAGCGGCTTCGGCGCTTTCTCGACCTCGACCAGACACATGCGGCAGTTTGCCGCGATGGATAATTTTTTGTGATAGCAAAAGTGTGGAATGTACGTGCCGAGTTTATTGGCGGCATCCATTACCATGCTGCCCTCTTGCACTTCGACTTTTTTACCGTCTATTTCGATTTCAACCATGGCTTTGCTTTTGTTGACTTCAGTGTTCTCACTAGGTCTATAACGCTAACGAAGTGATCGGCTAAACGTAAGCGGGCACCAAGCAATGCTTATGCTCAATGTGATATTCAAACTCTTCGCGGAAATTCTGGATCATCGCGCGCACCGGCATCGCCGCTGCATCACCCAGCGCGCAAATCGTGCGGCCCTGAATGTTGTCGGCGATCGAGTTCAGCATGTCGAGATCGTCGGCACGACCCTGACCGTGTTCGATCCGATGCACCATGCGATACAGCCAGCCGGTACCTTCGCGGCATGGTGTGCATTGACCGCACGATTCTTCGTAATAGAAATACGACAGGCGCAACAGCGACTTGACCATGCAACGTGTTTCATCCATCACGATAACCGCACCGGAACCCAGCATCGAACCAGCCTTTGCGATCGAATCGTAATCCATGTCGGTCGCCATCATGACGTCGCCGCGCAAGACAGGCATCGACGAACCGCCCGGGATGACAGCCTTGATTTTTTTACCGTCACGCATACCGCCCGCGAGTTCCAGCAATTCGGCAAACGGTGTTCCCAACGGCACTTCGTAGTTACCCGGCTTAGCGATATCGCCCGACATCGAGAAAATCTTGGTGCCGCCATTGTTCGGCTTGCCGATGCCCGCGTACGCTTCGGCACCCATCTGGAAGACGAACGGAACGGCCGCAAACGTCTCGGTGTTGTTGATGGTGGTCGGCTTGCCGTACAAACCGAAGCTCGCCGGAAATGGCGGCTTGAAGCGCGGCTGGCCTTTTTTACCTTCCAGCGACTCCAGCAATGCCGTTTCTTCACCGCAGATGTACGCGCCGAAACCGTGGAATGCGTGCAACTGGAATGTGAAGTCCGAACCCATGATGCGATCGCCAAGGAAGCCGGCAGCACGTGCCTCTTCCAAAGCTTCCTCAAACAGGTCGTAGTCGGCGAAAATTTCACCGTGGATATAGTTATAGCCAACGGTAATACCCATCGCATACGCACCGATGGCCATGCCTTCGATCAAAGCATGCGGGTTGTAACGAATGATGTCGCGATCCTTGAATGTGCCTGGCTCGCCTTCATCGGTATTGCAGACCAGATACTTCTGCCCCGTGTAGTTCTTCGGCATGAAGCTCCACTTCAAGCCGGTCGGAAAACCTGCGCCGCCGCGACCGCGCAGCGACGATGCCTTCAATTCCGCAATGACTTGTTCCGGCGTCATCTTGTCGTTCAAAATGCGTTTCAACGACTCGTAGCCGCCGCGCTTGACGTAATCCGCCAGATGCCAGTTGCTGCCGTCGAGGCCGGCAAGGATCAGTGGCTTGATGTGACGATTGTGCAGACTGGTCATTTTTTCAGTTCCTCTACCAGTGTGTCGATCTTGTCGTCGGACATGAAGCTGCACATGCGCTTGTTGTTGACCAGCATGACCGGCGCATCGCCGCAGGCGCCCATGCATTCGCCTTCGATCAGCGTAAATTGGCCATCTGCCGTCGTTTCGCGATAATCGATACCGAGCTTTTGCTTCAGGTAATGCGCTGCTTTTTCACCGCCCGACAATTGGCAAGGTAGATTGGTGCACACCGAAATCTTGAACTTGCCGACCGGCTTGGTGTGATACATGTTGTAGAACGTTGCCACTTCCTGCACCGCAATTGCCGGCATGCCGAGATAATCGGCAACATCCTGCATGACTTCCGGCGGCAGCCAACTGGTTTCGTCCTGTGCGATGGCGAGCGCCGCCATGACCGCAGACTGTTTCTGGTCTGCAGGAAACTTGGCGATCTCGCGATCGATCTTTTTATACGCTTGCTCTGATAACAGCATGTCTATGCCTCAATTATTGAGCCGCAATCAGCGGTCAATCTCACCAAACACAATATCTTGCGTACCGATGATGGTTACTGCATCGGCAATCATGTGACCCTTGGCCATTTCATCCAGACCTTGCAGATGCGGGAAAGCCAGGCGCCCGAATCTTCATGCGATAAGGCTTGTTCGCACCATCGGAAATCAGATAGACACCGAACTCGCCCTTAGGATGTTCGACCGAAGAATAAGCCTCGCCCGCCGGCACATGGAAACCTTCAGTAAAGAGCTTGAAGTGATGAATCAAGTCTTCCATGTTCGACTTCATGCCGACGCGCGATGGTGGTGCAACCTTGTGGTTGTCCGTCATCACAGGGCCGGAATTATTGCGCAGCCATTCAATGCATTGCTTGATGATGCGATTGGACTGGCGCATCTCTTCGATGCGAACCAGGTAGCGATCATAACAATCGCCGTTGGTACCAACCGGAATATCGAAATCCAGCAAATCGTAAACTTCGTAAGGCTGCGTCTTGCGCAAATCCCATTCAATGCCTGAACCACGCAACATCGGACCCGTAAAGCCCATTGCCTTCGCGCGCTCGGGCGAGACAACGCCGATGCCGACCAGACGCTGTTTCCAGATACGGTTATCCGTCAGCAGTGTTTCGTATTCATCGACATAGGTCGGAAAGCGATTGGTGAAGTCCTCGATGAAATCGAGCAACGAACCCTGGCGGTTTTCATTGAGCTGCTTGATTGCCTTTGCATTGCGGATGATCGATGCCTTGTGCTGCGGCATGACATCCGGCAAATCACGATAGACGCCGCCCGGACGATAGTAGGCTGCATGCATGCGCGCGCCCGAAACCGCCTCATAGCAATCCATCAGATCTTCGCGTTCACGGAAGGCATACAGGAACACGCCCATTGCACCGACGTCGAGCGCATGCGCGCCCAGCCACATCAGGTGATTCAGCAAACGGGTGATTTCATCGAACATCACGCGGATGTACTGCGCACGCAACGGCACTTCGATGTTGTGCAGTTTTTCGATCGCCATCACGTATGCATGCTCGTTACACATCATCGACACGTAATCGAGACGATCCATGTATGGCACGGACTGCAGATAGGTCTTTTGTTCAGCGAGCTTTTCTGTTGCACGATGCAACAGGCCGATATGCGGATCGGCGCGCTGGATAACTTCACCGTCAAGTTCCAGAACCAGGCGCAACACACCGTGCGCCGCTGGATGCTGAGGGCCGAAGTTGAGGGTGTAATTCTTGATCTCAGCCATTATTTCATCCCGTACTGTTCTTCACGAATCACGCGCGGCACATTTTCGCGCGGCTCGATCGTGACGGGCTGATAGATCACCCGTTTTTGCTCTGGGTCGTAACGCATCTCGACATAACCCGATACCGGGAAGTCCTTGCGGAATGGATGACCGATGAAACCATAGTCGGTCAGGATGCGACGCAAATCATTATGACCTTCGAACAGAATGCCGAAGAAGTCGAACGCTTCGCGCTCATACCAGTTTGCGGCTGCCCAGATATCGTTCATCGAAGCGACGACCGGCATCTCGTCATCCTCGGCAAATACACGCACGCGCACACGCCAGTTATGAGAGATGGACAGCAAATGAGAGACCACCGCAAAGCGCGGGCCTTCCCAGATACCATCGCCATATGTCGAATAATCGACACCGCACAGATCGATCAATTCTTCAAAACGCAAATCCGCGTGATCCCGCAGAACGCGCATTGACGATGCATAATTATTGGATTTCACAACGATGGTCACCTCACCAAGCGCCACCGTCAGACTTTGAAGTTGCTCACCCAGCGCATTGCGCAAGGCGGCTTCGAGGAGTTCGAGTTTGGTCGTCATATTAGCTAACCGGGATCCTTAGCGAGCAATCGTATTGGTGCGACGGATTTTGCTCTGCAACTGCATGATCCCGTACAACAACGCCTCGGCCGTCGGCGGACAACCGGGAACATACACATCGACCGGCACGATGCGATCGCAGCCCCGCACAACCGAATAGGAATAATGGTAATAACCGCCGCCATTCGCGCAGGAACCCATGGAAATAACCCAACGCGGCTCCGCCATTTGGTCATACACCTTGCGCAAGGCAGGCGCCATCTTGTTGCACAAGGTACCTGCCACGATCATCACGTCCGATTGACGCGGCGATGGGCGAAACACGATACCAAAGCGATCCAGATCGTAACGCGATGCACCTGCATGCATCATTTCAACTGCACAGCATGCCAGACCGAATGTCATCGGCCACATCGAACCGGTACGCGTCCAGTTGATCAGCTTGTCTGCTGTGGTGGTAACAAAACCTTCGTTCAATACGCCTTCAATTGCCATGACTTACTCCCAATCCAGCGCGCCTTTTTTCCATTCGAACACCAGACCGATGGTCAGCACTCCAAGGAAAATCATCATTGACCAAAATCCCAACATGCCGACTTCACGCATTGCCACTGCCCATGGAACAAGGAAGGCAACTTCGAGATCGAACAGAATGAACAGAATCGCAACGAGGTAATAGCGCACGTCGAACTTCATGCGCGCATCTTCAAACGCCTCGAAACCGCATTCGTAGGGAGAAAGTTTTGCTGCATCAGGCTTGTGCGGCCCGAGCACACGACCCAGCACTTGCGGCACGACACCTACGCCGATGCCGACCAGAATGAAAAGCAGAACGGGGAAATAGTTTTCGAGGTTCACAATTAGCAGCAGTAGATTGAACGATTAATTGGCTTGCAAAGTACTCGTTGGATCGAGCGACAATTTGTCGATAAAAAACCAGCATGAAGATATCTTGCTGGCATTGAATTCTGTGGTGCCGACGGCGAGACTCGAACTCGCACAGCTTTCGCCACTACCCCCTCAAGATAGCGTGTCTACCAATTTCACCACGTCGGCGCAAGACTTACATTTTAACCTGCTTTGATGCTTTAGTTCAATGCGCAATTGCACTTAAACAAGCACAAAGTAGAGAGGACGCAGCTTATTTTGGAATTTGATTTGATTGTTCTGTTCCAGTCGATGCCGCCGGCACTGTTGCAGGTGCAGTCGATGCATCCGGCACTGCAGGTGTTACACCCGGAACGGAAGATATCGGCAGGTTTTCCATCACACCACCACCTGTAGCCGCAGGCTTGTTGCCGACAAATGCAAGCCCCAACGTCGCAGCGAAAAATATCGCCGCAGCGACGCCTGTGGATTTCGACAGGAAGTTGGAAGATCCTGTCGCACCGAACAGGCTGCCGGATGCGCCCGAACCGAACGACGCGCCCATGTCCGCGCCTTTGCCATGTTGCAGCAACACGAGGCCGATGATCGTCAATGCCGAGAGCACTTGAAGGATGACGATAATGGTATGCAAACTATTCATTTAAATTTCCAGTTTTGATGATACGTAAAATTAAAGCTTGATCATGACAACGCGTCAGGCCTTGCACACAATTGAAAGAAAATCCGTCGCTTTCAACGCAGCGCCACCGACCAGACCGCCATCGATGTCCGGCATGACGAGCAATTCGCCGGCATTGTCCGGCTTCATGCTGCCGCCATATAAAATTCTGACTTCACTGGCTGCATTTGCATTTTTCTCATGCAGACGCTTGCGCAATATTGCATGTACTTCCTGCGCCATTTCAGGCGTTGCCGTCCTGCCTGTGCCGATCGCCCAGACCGGCTCGTATGCTACAACAATCCGGCACAGATCGTCGGGCGCAAGGACCGACAATACCGCATCCATTTGCTGGCAAACAACTTCTTCGGTCTGCCCTGCTTCACGCTGCGCCAACGTCTCACCGACACAGACGATAGGTACCAGACCGTAATCCACCGCGCGCGCTGCTTTCCGTGCAACCAGTTCATCTGATTCGCGGAAATACGCACGACGCTCGGAATGGCCGACAATCACATAACGACAACCGAATTCCAGCAACATGGTTGCCGACACTTCACCGGTATAAGCACCCGACTCATGCATCGACACATCCTGTGCGCCGAGTCCGATATTGCTTCCCGCGAGCAGCAATTGGCATTGCGCAAGATACGGGAATGGAACGCAAACAACTGCATCACATGCCCCCTCCGCGAACTCGGCTTTGATCTCCGTCAGCAACAAGGCATTGGCAGCAAGGCTGCCGTTCATTTTCCAGTTGCCTGCGACGAGTTTGCGGCGCATATGAAATCCACAATTCTAATAACCCGCTATTCTAGCCCGCTGCGGCAAGTACGGTCAAACTGAAGGATCCATTTTCCCAATGAAAAACCGCCCTTGGCTTGCGCCGCGGGCGGTTTTTTCAAGCGGACTCGATTACTCTTGCGAAGCCGGCTCCGGATTCTCATCCGCCACGGCTGCCTTCATCGACAGTTTCAGGCGACCGCGATCGTCCGTTTCCAATACCTTGACGCGAACTTGTTGACCTTCCTTCAAGTAATCGGCAACAGCATTGACGCGCTCATTGGCGATCTGGCTGATGTGCAGCAAGCCGTCCTTGCCTGGCATGACCTGAACAATCGCGCCGAAATCCAGCAGTTTCAACACGGTGCCTTCGTAGACCTTGCCCACTTCGACCGAAGCAGTCAGTTCTTCGATGCGACGTTTTGCTTCCTGACCGGCGGTAGCATCGACCGATGCGATCGTGACCACGCCTTCATCGCTGATATCGATCTGCGTACCGGTTTCTTCGGTCAATGCACGAATGACTGCGCCGCCCTTGCCGATGACGTCACGGATTTTTTCCGGATTGATCTTGATCGTGATCAAACGTGGAGCAAAGTCCGACAATTCGCCGGTTGTGCCGCTTGGCACCGCTTTTTCCATTTCGCCGAGTATATGAATGCGGCCTTCCTTGGCTTGTGCCAAAGCGACTTGCATGATTTCCTTGGTGATGCCCTGGATTTTGATATCCATTTGCAAAGCGGTGATGCCGTTTGCGGTACCAGCCACTTTAAAGTCCATGTCGCCGAGGTGATCTTCATCACCGAGGATATCGGTCAGGACGGCGAACTTGCTGCCGTCTTTGATCAAACCCATCGCGATACCCGCAACGTGCGATTGCATCGGCACGCCGGCATCGATCAATGCCAGACAACCGCCGCAGACGGAAGCCATCGACGACGAACCGTTGGATTCGGTAATTTCTGAAACCAGGCGAACCGAGTAGCTGAAGTCTTCAGGTGCAGGCAATGCGGCAACGAGTGCACGTTTTGCCAGACGGCCGTGACCGATTTCGCGACGTTTCGGCGTACCGACACGACCGGTTTCGCCGGTTGCGAACGGAGGCATGTTGTAGTGCATCATGAAGCGATCCGAATATTCGCCCATCAATGCATCGATCTTTTGTTCGTCGCGGGCCGTGCCCAGCGTTGCGATAACCAGAGCCTGCGTTTCGCCACGTGTGAACAATGCCGAACCGTGCGTACGCGGCAGCACGCCGGTACGGATCGTGATCGGACGAACGGTGCGTGTATCGCGACCATCGATGCGCGGTTCGCCTTCGAGGATCTGCGAGCGGACGATTTTGGCTTCGAGGTCAAACAGGATGTTGCCGACTTCCGACGTATCCGGCGCTTCGCCGCCGATCGATGCTGCTTCGGCAACCAGTTCGGCATTGACTTCTGCGAATGCATCTTTCAGCTTGGCAGTACGTGCCTGCTTGTCTTTGGTTTGATAAGCAGCGCGCAATTTTGCTTCTGCAAAATGTGCCACGCGTGCGATCAAGGCTTCGTTCTTTGCCGGAGGCGCCCATTGCACTTCCGGCTTGCCGCCGTCGCGTACCAATTCGTGAATCGCATCGATCACTGCCTTCATTTGATCGTGACCGAAAACAACCGCTCCCAGCATGACTTCTTCCGACAATTGCTGTGCTTCAGACTCAACCATCAACACTGCTGTTTCGGTACCGGCGACAACCAGATCCATCTGCGATGTTTTCAGTTGCGATGCAGTCGGATTCAATATGTATTGACCATCGATGTAACCGACGCGAGCCGCACCCAGCGGGCCTGCGAATGGAATGCCGGAAACCGACAGGGCAGCCGATGCACCGATCATTGCAGCGATGTCCGGATCGATCTCAGGATTGACCGACATCACGTGGATGATGATCTGCACTTCGTTCAGATAACCTTCAGGGAACAGCGGACGAATCGGACGATCGATCAGGCGCGATGTCAGCGTTTCCTTTTCGGAAGGACGGCCTTCGCGCTTGAAGAAGCCACCTGGAATACGGCCGGCGGCATAGGTTTTCTCAACATAATCGACGGTCAAAGGGAAAAAATCCTGACCAGGTTTTGCATCCTTGCGCGCAACCACGGTCGCGAGCACAACGGTATCTTCAATCGAGACGAGTACGGCACCGGAAGCCTGACGGGCGATTTCGCCGGTTTCAAGCGTGACCGTATGTTGACCATACTGGAAAGTTTTAGTGACTTTATTAAACACGGTGTTCCCTTTCTGATTTGCCGACAGATTTTCAGGCGCTGTCGTTCACCTCACCACAAACGATGTGCCGACAGCGCATCGTTTTATTACCGTTACTTCAGATACAAAACGCCACAAGACAAAATGCCCGCATCAGAGAACTGACGCAGGCATTTTTACAATGAAAGCCGGATAAAATATTGCAACGAATTACTTGCGCAGGCCGAGCTTCACGATCAGATCGCGATAACGTGTTGCGTCCTTGCCCTTGAGGTAGGACAGCAGGCTTTTGCGACGATTGACCATCATGATCAGACCGCGGCGGGAATGATGATCCTTGGAGTGTTCCTTGAAGTGGCCGTTGAGCTCGTTGATACGAGCTGTCAGCAGTGCGACTTGCACTTCCGGTGAACCGGTGTCGTTCTGGCCGCGTGCGTTATCGGCGACGATGGCCGCCTTGCTTGATTTTTCGAGAGACATGATGCAATTACCTTTCACATGCGATGCACAGAGTCTTGACCCCGCACACCGTGAACAACGATTAATGGAACCGGTCAAACAGACCAGCGACGCAGTATAGCGGAAATGCCGAAACGATTCAAACACTTAGCGCATTTATTTTGGGAAAAGACATGAATCATCTGCAAAAAATAATGCTGGGCGGCATGCTCGTCATGCTGAGTGCTTGCGCGGTATTTGCGCCGGTTACCCTTGCTCCCGGGGAAACAGAGGCCGAAGTCATCGCCAAACTGGGACGCCCTACCGCTCGCATTCCCGACAACAATGGATTCCTGCTGGAATACACACGCAATCCATGGGGCCAGGCGACGGACATGGCGCGCTTCGGCAACGATGGTCGACTGATTTCCTACGAACAGGTACTGACGGCCGAGAAATTTGCCGCCATCAAGCCAGGCATCTCGACCAAACAGGATGTCTTGCGCACCATCGGGCATCCCTCCGAAACGGCCTACCTGTCAAGGCAGGAGCTGGAAGTATGGAGCTATCCATACAAGGAACACGGCCTCTGGAACTCGATCATGCATGTTCATTTCGACAAGACTGGCCTTGTGAACAGAATGGAAAACGGCCAGGATCTGCGCTTCGACCGGGATGGCAAGTTCGGCTTTTTCGGCAGATAAAAAACAACCGTTTCCGGCAGCGCAAGAAAAAAGGCTGGCACTTGTAGTGCCAGCCTTTTCTTTGTCGTCTGCGTCGAAAACGATCAGTTCATTTTCAAAAACTGCATTTCCATCGCCACGACATGTTTAATGCATCATCTTCGGCGATCAAGCGGGGACGCGCTTGCCTTCGGAGGCTTCCGCCGCAGCGGCAGTTGCCTCGCCCTCCGCAAACAAGCGTTTGCGCATCGGCGACAAGATCAGCTTGGCCGAAATGCCAGCGATGATCGTGATCACTGCTGCCACGATGAACACGCGATTCCAGCCGCCGCCTGCCGACAGAATCGATGCCAATGGAACCAGCAGCGAAGCCGTACCCTTGGCGGTATACAACGTGCCCGAATTACCTGCTGCAAACTTACCGCCGAATGTGTCGCCGCAAATTGCTGGGAAGATCGAATAAATCTCGCCCCAGAACAGGAAAATCAGTGCAGCGAACGTCATGAACGCGTAAGGATTGTGACCGAATTCCATCAAGCCAAGCAATGCCAGGCCTTCACCGATAAACACGATGAACATGGTATTTTCACGACCGATCTTGTCGGAAACAAAACCGCACAGAGGACGGGTCAGGCCATTTGCAATATTGTCGATCGACAAAGTCATCGTCAACAATGGCAGGGTCGCACCGAACAATGTCATCGGCAGTGAAGCAAGACCGAAATCATTCGCGATCGGGCCGAGTTGTGCAGTTGCCATGAGGCCGCCTGCAGCCACCATGACGAACAGCACGTAAAGCACCCAGAACACCGGCATTTTCAACATTTGCTTGGTGGTGTAATCAATCTTGCTTGCCGTGCCGGCTCTTGCTACAGCGCCTTTCGGTGCAACCGGTTTTATCAACAACATTGCCAAGATAAAGATGCACACGCCCTGGATAATGCCGAACGTCAGGAAGGTATGCGCATAGCCTGCAACCTTGATCATGTTCGCGATAGGAATCACGGTAATGGCTGCGCCAGCGCCAAAGCCCGCTGCAGTCAGGCCGGCTGCCAGACCGCGGCGATCCGGAAACCATTTCAATGCATTACCGACGCAGGTACCGTAGACGCAACCTGCGCCGATACCTGAAATCACTGCCGCGAAATACAGCACAGGCAACGAGGCCGCATAGCTGTTCAAAATCCAGCCCAGACCTGCACAGATCGCACCACCCGCAACCACCGGACGCGGACCGAATTTATCGACCAGCAAACCTTCGATCGGCACCAGCCATGTTTCCGTCAGGATGAAAATGGAAAATGCGAGTTGAATGGCCGCTTTGCCCCAATGATGCGCATTGTCCATCGGCGTTACAAACAGGGTCCAGCCATACTGAAGATTGGCCACCAGGCCCATGCAGCCAATGCCGATGATCAATTGCCACCAGCGGTTTTTATATCCTGTCGCGCTTTTCATATCCTGCGCAGTCATTTGATTGCTGTTCATTATTTAACTACCTCTCAAGAAGTCATGAATACCGAAACGATCAAGGCAAGGCAATGCCGATCCGTTTCGAAATAAATCGATTGGACTTGCAGACATTCAAGCGGGAACGCAACGATTAACCGCTAGCGGTCAAAGCCATCCAACGTCAATGGATGAAGAATGCGTTTCTAGTGATGACGCTGACCTGAAAGGTTAACGACGCACGGACATCGCGTGCCACTAAAGAATGCCTGTTACAGGAGAGGCGGAGCGCGGGAAGAGTAGTACGAGGAAACAGCAGAGAAGAACCGGTCTATGCCTTCCGGCACCGGCATTATCACGAGATTCGACAGAACCGACAATGCGAACGATGCGGCAGGCAGACCGTTGAAATCACCCAGCGCGATGTGCTTGCCTGCATCGCCATCGAACGAAGCATCCTCAAACGCGTACTGGTGATCGTCGGAAACCGAATAATGCGCATGCATTAACGAATCGGCAAACGCAGACTGCTGCGAAAAAAGCAGCAGTAAGGAAAGCCAGATACTTGTTAACAGACGCGATTGCATGATCAACTGAATGTAAAAAAGCCTATGAGCCAATTTCCATGGCGAGGCGCGATTATAAATGCATTTGTCAGTTCATGTTCGGAGATATCGAATATGGGACTAACAGATATTCCATCAGCGCATACCACGGTACTTTTTATTGATTCCAGAACTACAACTTCGTGAACCGGAGCGATTCGGAAACGATGCACATCGCCCTTCTTGTCAGGATGACTAACGAGCGGGCAAGGCAAAGGGATGACGATGTGCCGCAAGAAAACGGCAAGTCGGGAAAATGGAAAGGAAAAAGGCCAGTGCTTGTGGCACTGGCCTTTCGGTACTACTTCAATACTGGTGCGGCTGGCAGGAATCGAACCCACGACCCCTTGGTTCGTAGCCAAGTACTCTATCCAGCTGAGCTACAGCCGCGAAAGACAAAATTATAGCTGAGTATTAATCATTTTGGAAGCCCGCCCCTGCACTTTATTCAACAACCTTATTCCACTCCGTTTTCACGCAACCTGTTCTCAGCCTGATAACAACGGATATCCGTGATGCGCCATCTGCACAAATTCAGGCACTTCCGTCTGTTTCATCCCTTTTTGTTAAAAATACTTATGCTAAAGTCCCATGGAATTTACATATCTGACGCGTCTTTATTTTAAAAGCAGAATGCAGTGATATCCGCAGACGCGCCATGCCGGATCAAACCAGACTTGCACGATACAAAAACAAATTGACCGAAGAGAAAACCATCATCGACAAGATACACGCCGAATGGCTGCCGATTATCTTGCAAGGATCATCCAGCGAAATCTACGTATTCAACTGCGACACATTGCGCTTCGAATACGCCAATCAGCCAGCGACGACCAATCTGCAATACAGTCTCGATGAATTGCTCGACATGTCGCCCATCGGCATCGTGCAAGGCATGACATCCGAAGCCTATTCGCAACTTCTTGCCGGATTGCGCAGTGGGAGCCCTGCATCGATTGCCGTGAACATGGCGCATACCCGCAAGGATGGTTCGATCTACCCGATCGAATTCCGTCTCTTTTATTTAGTATCGAGCACCGGTCCGGTCATCATTGCCATCGGCAACGACGTCAGCTCACGCGACAAGTCGGACAAGGCATTGCGCGCCAGCGAATCGCGGCTCGGCGCAATGGTCTCCAATACGCCAGGTCTGGTTTACCAATTCCGGCTTGGCGATGACGGACAATTTTCATTTCCGTATCTGAGCGAAGGTTGCGAAGCCCTGCTGGGCGTCACTGCCGATGAACTGCACGACAACCCCGCGCTCTTCATGGAACTGATTCTGGCGGAAGACCGGCCGTCCTATCTCGATGCAATGACAGCCTCCACCAGGGAAATGAGCAACTGGAACTGGGAAGGACGCATCTGGATCGAGCAGTGGAAAGACATCAAATGGATCAACCTGCGTGCCACGCCCCGTGCGCTGGACGAACATTGTGTCCAGTGGGAAGGCATCATGACCAACATCACGGCGAGCCGGCTGGAACAGGAAGAAATCATTCGTTCCCGCGCGCAGCTGGCCGAACTGTCTGCGCATATCGATACCGTCAAGGAAAAGGAACGCACACGCATCGCGCGCGAGATCCACGACGATCTCGGTGGCAATCTGACAGCCATCAAGATGGCGCTCGCCTTGCTGACACGCCGGCTGCCGGCCAAGGATGCGTCGCTGATCGAGAAAGCCGACTACGTCGAACAGCTGGTCGATCGCACGATTGAAACCGTGCATCGCATCGCCGGCGATCTTCGTCCCGGCGTACTCGATTTCGGCCTGATCGCCGCCATCGGCTGGCAGGCAAAGGAATTTGAAAAACAATGCGGCATTCCCTGCGAATTCTCGTCGAACAAGACAGAAATCGATCTCGATCTGGATCAGGCCACCGCCCTATTCCGGATTTTTCAGGAAGCGCTGACCAATATTGCCAAGCATGCACAGGCGAGCCTCGTCAGCGTCCAATTGCTGCACGCCCATCAATTTGTAAGACTGGAAATCCTCGACAACGGACGCGGCATTCAGGCCACCGATCGCACCAAGCCGAAATCGTTCGGCATACGCGGCATGGTCGAGCGCTCAATCGCGCTGGGCGGCAGCTTGTCCGTCAGCACCGCGCCCAAAGGTGGCACAATCGTTGCTATAAACGTGCCTTTACCCGATGCAACGGAATTTTCAACCTCCTGACCGACAATATTTCAAAATAACTGACGTTTTTTGTCAGACGGAACCGGACAGAGCCGAATTTTGTCTCATCAAGAGAAGACAAGCGGTCTCTGCATGCAGATCCTATAAAGCAGAACATGACAACGAAGAACGTAATAAAAGTCCTGATTGCAGACGATCACGCAATCGTCCGAGAAGGTTTGAAGCAGATTCTGGCTGACACAAAAGATATCGTTGTGTCAGGCCACGCCGAAAACGGCAACGAAGCAATCAGGTTGGCGCGCGAAGGGACGAGCCATGTGCTCCTCCTGGATATTTCCATGCCCGATCGAAGCGGCATCGAAGTGCTGAAACAGGTCAAGAAAGAATCGCCGAAAATGGCCGTCCTGATGCTCTCCATGCATCGCGAAGACCAGTACGCCATCCGTTCCCTGAAGGCCGGCGCTGCCGGTTATCTCAACAAGCAGAGCGCACCGGCCGAACTGGTTAATGCGATTCGCCAGGTAGCCGCCGGGCGCAAATACATCAGCGCTGCGCTCGCGCAGGAACTCGCCAACCAGATCAGCGACGATCATGAAATTCCGCTGCATGAAACCCTGTCTGACCGCGAATACCAGACGCTCACCATGATCGCCTCCGGCAAAACCGTCAGCGACATCGCAACTGAACTGGTGCTGTCCGTCAAAACGATCAGCATGTACCGCTCGCGCCTGCTGCAAAAAATGAAACTTCGGCATAACGCGGAATTAACACATTATGCGATCAAGAATCATCTGGTCGACTGAGCAGGCGGCAGACCGGAATAATGCGGATGCCGTCGGCCGGGCCGGAATCGGGAGCACGCGACCTACCGCCTGCATCGCCCCGATAAGCATTCGTATGCTGCCATTTTTTGCTAGGCGTTTCCAAAACGACAAATTGGCAACAATTTGCCTCGCTAATCCCATCATCGATTTGCCCTGATTGCCCTATTATTGCTAGGCGAGCCGAATGTCGGCTGCCTAACAGTAAAGCGTGCACGCCGTCATGCAAGACAATCCAGAGAAATCCACACAGAATCCCGCAGATATCGCGCGGGAGGCATTCCGTCAGCTTGCCATTCGCAAGATCGCGCCAACGCCGGACGCCTACCGCAAAATCTATGACGAGATCGCAGGTTATGCGATCGAGCCAACTGCGGAGCAAATCCTCGGCGAATTTGCCGGCAGCCTTCTCAATGCGCCGGACGGCGTCTCCGTCATCGGGAAAACACTGCAGCAGGCAGCCGCGGTACCGTACTGGCCTGATTTCGGCAAGGGACTGACGCAACTGGTCAGTCACTATCAGGCGCAACTGGCGCGCAGCAATGCGGCATCTGCTTCTTCATCACTTTCTGGCAACACGTCCCTGATCGACGATCCGCAACCTGCGTTGCTGCGCGATCTGCTGACGCGCACGCTGACACTGGCGGTCGCCTCCCTGCTGCAAGGCGTGCCTGCACTGGCGGAAGAAGCCGAAGCACTGGGCCGCTCGATCAAGGAAGCACAAACGGAACAGGCGCTCAACGAGGCTTCTACTCGCTTGAAACAACTCTGTTTCAAGATCGAACTGAAAAGCGGCGACATGGCCGAGCAGCATGAACTACTGCTGCGCCTCTTCAGACTCCTGCTTGAAAACATCAGCGGCCTGCTCGACGACGATTCCTGGATGCACGGACAGATCGAAGCCGTGCAGAATCTGATCGACGGTCCCATCGACGACATCGCCCTCAGGGAAGTCATGCGCAGCCTGAAGGAAGTGATCTACAAACAGGGAACGTTGAAACACAGCCTGACTGAAGCAAAAGATTCGGTAAAGAACATGATAATCACGTTTATTGATCGTCTCGGCGAGATCGCCGATACCACGGACAACTATCACAAGAAGATCGACGGCTACTCCAGACAGATCGTCGAAACGTCGGATGTCGGCAAGCTCAGCAAGATTCTCAATGAAGTCATGAAAGAAACGCGCATCGCGCAAAGCGAGGCCCTGCGCTCGCGCGATGCCATCCTCGCCGCGCGCAAGGATGTGGAAGACGCCGAAACGCGCATCCACAATCTGGAGACGAAGCTGGAACAGATGAGCGAACTGGTACGCGAAGATCAATTGACCGGCAGCCTCAACCGCCGTGGCCTGGAAGATGTCTTCGAGCGGGAAATCGCGCGCGCCGACCGCAAGGCCACGCCGCTGTGCATCGCCATGCTCGATCTCGACGATTTCAAAAAAATCAACGACAAGTACGGTCATTCCGCCGGCGACGAAGCGCTGATTCACCTGGTTCGCGTCATCAAGGACACACTGCGCACAATGGACGTCATTGCCCGCTTCGGCGGCGAGGAATTCCTGATTGTCCTGCCGGATACCAATCTGGAAGAAGCCATCCAGACCGTTACCCGCGTTCAGCGAGAACTGACGAAGCAGATCTTCATGCACAACCACACTCGCCTGCTGATGACATTCAGTGCCGGCGTTGCCCTGCGTGCCGCAAATGAAACCCAGCAATCGCTGATCAACCGTGCAGACATGTCCTTGTACGCTGCAAAACAGGCCGGCAAGAACCGCGTGATCGCAGCAAACTGATTCTTCGGCAGTACAACATGTCGCCGCATTCGCCGACGACATGACATTCCCTCAACATTCCATGCAAAACGCCAGTCCGGATTTCTGCCCCGCGCAGAAATCCGGCCGCATGCCGTCTGTTTTTGTCGCTTCTTCTCCACAGCGAAACAAGCGAAAGTGACTAATTCGACAACTGCCCTACTCGACAGGAAATGGAAAAAATGAAGGGTGAAATCGACTTTTATTTGTTTTAAATCTACGCCAAATCCCTTAAAGATTTTCCGTGCAGCAACCGTCAAAGGACTTATCTGGTTGCAGTTTGGGCGAGACCGGGAAAGAAATTAGTTAGGCAGGACACTAAACTTTTCCCGGATTCGTCCGATAAAACTTTCAACGACGCTGTAATGCCTTGCAAAACAAGACAAGCCAGACGTTGACAGTGCTTCAGTCAGACTTCCATCGGACTACAACAGGAGAATCATCATGGCAGCAGTCATTAATACCAACATCTCGTCGTTGAATTCACAACGCAATCTGACGACATCGCAATCGTCCCTCGCAACCTCGCTGCAACGTCTGTCGTCCGGTCTGCGCATCAACAGCGCAAAGGATGACGCTGCAGGTTTGGCAATCTCGCAACGCATGACCAGCCAGATCAACGGCCTGAATCGCGCTGCACAAAACGCAAACGACGGCGTCTCGCTGGCACAAACCGCTGAAGGCGCATTGGGTCAAGTCGGCGATTCGCTGCAACGTATCCGTGAACTGGCTAACCAATCGGCCAACGCAACCAACAGCTCGTCCGACCGTGCCGCAATGCAGCAGGAAGTCAGCCAGTTGGTCAGCGAAATCACCCGTATCAGCAACACGACTTCGTTCAACGGCCTGAAAATTCTCGACGGTTCCTACGCAAACCAGCAATATCAGATCGGCGCCAATGCAGGCGAAACGATCAGCGTCTCGGTTGCCGATTCGCGTGCCGAGCACATGGGTGCTACGACGTTGAGCAGCGGCACCGCAACCGTTGCGTCCGGCGTCGACACGACCGGCACCCCTGGCACCCCTGGCACTAATGGTGTTGATGGTATTGCAGGCAATGCTGATGACGTTGCTGCTGTTCCAGGCACTCCCAAAGACTTTACTGGCGGTCTCGTTCTTAATGGTACGGATATCGATACAACAAGCGCCAAGAACCTGAATGACGTCGTCAACGCCATCAACGCCCAGAGCGGCAACACCGGCGTAACCGCAGCGCGTGCGATTTCCAACACGCTTACCAGTACAGCTGTAGTTGCTGCTGCTGCGGCAGACAGCACGATCAAAATTGGCACGGCTAGCATTTCCATTCTGACTGGCGATGATGCGGCAACGATCGCAGAAAAAGTCAATAGTGCATCATCGAATACCGGTGTTTCTGCCGAAGTCGATAGCGCTGGAAAAATCAAACTGACGTCTGCCAATGGCGCGGATTTTAAATTGACGGACACCGCTGATGTATTGGAAATGGGCGCAACCGCTGAAACAAGCTATGAAGCCGGCATTACATTATCGGCCAAGGTAGGCGGCACAATCACTGTCGTGAACGGTGCCACCGGCACCTTGGCCGCGGATCTCGGTCTGACTGCAGCGACCGGTGCTGCCAAGGACCTGATCGTGTCGAACCTGGATATTTCCACAGTCGGCGGAGCAAACGACGCACTGGCCATTGTCGATGCCGCCCTGACGCAAGTCAGCGGTACGCGCGCGCAACTTGGCGCGGTTCAGAACCGTTTCACGGCTGTTATCGCCAACCTGAGCACGACAGCAGAAAACTTGACCGCATCGCGTAGCCGTATTCAAGATGCTGACTTTGCATCGGAAACGGCCAACATGACCCGCGGCCAGATCCTGCAACAAGCCGGTACCGCAATGCTGGCACAAGCGAACTCGCTGCCTAACGGCGTGCTCGCCCTGCTCCGCGGCTAATCACTAGCTGCAGCATGAAAACGGTTCCCCGACTGCATTTTCGGCAGTCGGGGAATTGTCATAAAAGGAGTACATCATGGATATAGGACAAATCGGCGCCAAACCGGCACCCCGGGTAGATAGTCAACCTGTCACGGTTGCTGCAACCGGCAACGCTGCACGGCCTGTGCAATCCCCTTCCCCAGTCATGACGCCGGTCGCTGTACAGCAACCCGATCCGGCACAACTGACTCAAGCCTTGCAAAGCATCAACAAGGCGTTGCAAACGTCTTCATCCAATCTCGAATTTACTGTGGACGACGATACCGAACGTACCATCGTCAAGGTCGTCGACCAGCAGACTGGCGAAATCATTCGCCAGATGCCATCCCTGGAAGCGCTGGAAATTGCCAAGGCACTGGATCGCGCAGCCGGCAAGCTGATTCACCAGGAAGCCTGATACGTCAAAGAAGGTGGTAATTCCCCGTCTTCATAACGCTTTGGCATGGCTGTCGGTTCGTTACATTAATGCTTTCTGCAGGAGAAAAAAGTGGCCACATCTATTTCTTCCAACCTAGGCGTCGGCTCAGGCTTGCCTCTGGAGGACCTTCTTAACAGTTTGATGACGGCCGAGTCGCAACCTCTGGTCAGTCTTCAAAAAAAGGAGGCCAGTTATCAGGCGCAATTATCTGCATACGGCAATCTATCGGGAACATTGACCACATTCCAGAATGCGATGGCCAATCTCGGCAAGGCGTCCGCTTTTCAGGCTCTGAAAACAAATATCATCGATGACGACTTCTTTTCCGCCAAGACGAGCGGCACGGCGGTCGCCGGCAATTATCGCGTTAACGTTACACAACTGTCGCAAGCACAAATTCTCACAACGAGTGGACAAAGCAACAAGACTGCTCCTATTGGTAGCGGCCAGACTACGACTGTTTCGTTTCAATTCGGCACGATCAGCGGCGGCACACTAGCGAACGGCAAATACACCGGCGCGACATTCAATCAGAATGCGGATCAGGAAACGGGCTCTATCACGATCGATAGCTCCAACAATTCGCTGCAGGGAATTCGTGACGCAATCAATGCTGCCAAGATGGGCGTAACCGCCACGCTGGTTTCCGACGGTAGCGACGCGCCACAGCGATTGGTGATCACGTCCAATGAAACCGGTAAGGAATCGAGCATGAAGGTCACCGTCGATGGTGATCCCGCCCTGCAAAATCTGCTGAGTTACGACCCTACCGGTACGCAGAACATGTCGCAAACGAGTGCCGCACAGGATGCGAAACTCACCGTCAACGACATTGAAATTACCAGTCCGACTGACGAAGTAAAGGAAGCCATTCAAGGCGTTACCTTGAACTTGACGAAGGTAGGAGAAAGCTCGCTTTCGATTACCAAGGACACCAATGCAGTCCAAACGAATATCAACGCCTTTGTCAAAGCGTATAACGATCTCAACACAGCATTAAAATCGTTGACGGCCTATACGCCTCCTAAAGTAAAAGGACAACAAGGTACCGGCGGACCGTTGGTAGGCGATGCCACCACGCGTACTATTCAGGATTCGATCCGCAAAACACTGACAACTTCGCTGGAAGGGTTGAGCAACAGCAGTATTTCCCTCTCTTCCATCGGCGTGGCTTTTCAAAAGGATGGTTCGCTTGCCGTGGACTCCGACAAGCTGACCAAGGCGTTGGCGAATAATTTCGATGATATTGGTGCATTGTTCGCAACGGTGGGCAAGCCCACCGACAGCCTCATCAATTTCAATACATCCGGGCCGCAAACCAAGGCCGGCAAGTATGCGATCAACATCACGCAACTAGCCACACAGGCAACATTGAAAGGCGACGTCAATCTGAATGCCGGCAACACGGTCATCGCTGCCGATACGGAACTCAATGTCAAGATCGATGGCATCGAAGCCAAGGTTGCGCTGACTGCCGGGTCTTACACCGCCAAACAGCTTGCTGCAATGGTGCAATCGGCAATCAACGGCTCGTCGAAATTATCGGGAGCCAATGTTTCAGTCAGTGCAACCGTCGACGCGGATGGTCACCTGAATGTTATTTCTGATCGCTACGGTTCTGCATCCAATATCAAAATCACTAACGGCACAGGAACATCTGCTGCAACCTTGTTCGGTACTGCCACGACTGGCACAGTTGGTGTGGATGTAGCAGGAACGATTGGCGGGCAGGCTGCAACCGGTTCAGGCCAGATGCTGACCGCCGCAAAAGGGACCGACGCGGATGGTTTGAAACTGGAAATCACCGGTGGCGCCCTCGGCAATCGTGGCAGCATCGATTTCTCGCAAGGGTATGCGGATCGTCTGGACAAGCTGCTTGATGGTTTTTTGGGATCAGATGGATTGATCGGTGGCCGTACCGCGGGCATCAATCGATCGATCGGCGATATCGACGATCAGGCAGATAAACTGAACATCAGACTCACCGCAGTGGAAGCGAACTACCGCGCGCAATTCACCGCGCTGGATGCGCTCGTCGCCAGCATGAATAGCACTTCGAACTTTTTGATGCAACAGTTGGCAAGTCTGGCCAACCTCTCGTCTCAATAATCTGCATAAAGCGAAAAAATCATGTTTGGGTCATCAACCAGCGGTGCCAACGCATACGCACAAGTCGGAATGGAAACCGGCGTCGTTGCCGCCAGTCCGCATCGCCTGATCGTCATGCTGTTCGATGGCGCGATCATTGCGCTGCAGTCGGCAAAGCGGCAGATGCAGGAAACGAATATTCCGGCCAAGGGAAAATCGATTTCAAAAGCGATTGCCATCATCGATGGCGGATTGCGCGCCAGCCTGGACAAGAATGCTGGCGGAGAAATCGCGGAAAACCTGGATTCGCTGTATGAATACATGAGCAAGCAGTTGTTGATGGCAAACGCCAAAAATGACCCTGCTCTGCTGGAAGAAGTACTGAAATTGCTGGCTGATCTGAAAGGCGCCTGGTGCGCCATTGACGATCAGGAAGCGTTCGAGGAACCTGCCGTTCCGGTTGCCCGAAACGCGTACGATCCGCTCGCCCCGAATATCTCTACATTAGTGAAAGCGTGATCAATGATGGATAGTCAGGAAGTCATCTCTTTGTACGAAACAGTTGCCGGCATCACCGATCAGATGCTGGCAGCGGCACGCAACGGCAACTGGGACGAACTTGTTGCGCTGGAAGCGCGCTGTGCCGGCCAGGTCGCTCTGCTCAAGGCCGGCGAACCGCCCGTTCCATTGACCGGCGTGGTGCGCGAACGCAAGGTACAGATCATCCAGAAGATCCTGTCGGATGATCGCGAGATCCGCAACATCACGGAACCGTGGATGACGCAACTCGCCAAATTGATGAACAGCACCGGCACCGAACGCAAATTGAATCACGCCTACGGCACCGCTCACTCGAGATAAATAAATGCTGCAACGGGCCGACATCACAGGTGCCCGGCCCCTCATCCTGATCGAAGCGCTGATCCCGACCACTGCGTCGGGAGATGCCAGACAGGAATCGTTCGACCGGCTGAACCAGCTTGGGCTTGGAAAGGAATTCCAGGCCCAAGTATTATCTCGCCTCGCCAACGGTTCTTATCTGATCAAGGTTGACGATGCGTTTGTCAACGTCAAGCTGCCGCCCGGCACACAAGCCGGCGATGTGCTCGACCTGACACTGCTGGCTACCCAGCCTCGCCCGACCTTCCTGCTCGGCAAGCCCGATGCCGGCCCTACCGCTTCATTGAGCAATACCGGACGCCTGATCGGCAACCTGCTGCAACTGGCGCAGGAAGACGGTCTTCCGCCGACCGCACTAACCGGCAAAACACCGCTCGTTGCTGCACCCAATGCACCGGCGGCGCAAATCGCGCATGCATTGCAACAGGCCGTTTCGTTCAGCGGACTTTTCTACGAATCGCATGTGGCGCAATGGGCCAACGGCACACGTCCGCTGACCGATCTGCAGAGTGAACCACTTGCCAAACGGTCCGATGCACCTTTGACCGGCAGCACGCCCGCCTCCCCGCAAACCGAAACAGACACGCAGGCAGGCGCACGCATGAGCGACCTTGGCAAACTGGTCGCCAATGTGCGGGAATGGGTTGGCGGGGAACGTGCGCTGCCTGATGTACTGCGCGTGTTAAAGGATAGCGGCGGCAGTCAGGACAGCCTGGATCCGGCGAATAAAAATCAGCCTGTTAGCGGCAACGACGGCGTCAAGCTCATCAGCCTTCAACTCGATACGCTTGAACAGCGCCGCATCATGTGGCAAGGCGAACTTTTTCCCGGTCAACCGCTTGAATGGGAAATTTCCGACGATACGCCTCGCGGCAACGGCGATGACGGCGCAGAGCAGCCGGAACCTTCATGGCAGAGCACGGTGCGTTTCTCCCTGCCAACGCTTGGCTCGGTCTCCGCCACGATTCGCCTGACTGGCGAGCACGTGCAGGTCAATGTGCGCACTGTCGATGAACATGCTGCAACCGCCCTGCGCACCTACGGCAATCTGCTCGCGGACGCGCTGAGCGCCGCCGGATCGACGCTGGATTCGTTGCTGGTCAAACATGATGGATAAGCCGACACCGCCGCCGCATGCCGTGGCGCTCGCCTACAACAACGGCGATTCGGCGCCGCGCGTCGTTGCCAAGGGGCGCGGCCTGGTGGCGGAACAGATCATTGAACGGGCGAAGGAACACGGCGTCGCCGTGCATGAATCGAAGGAGCTGGTTTCGCTGCTGATGCAGGTGGAACTGGATGACCACATTCCCCCTGCACTTTACCGCGCGGTCGCCGAACTTCTGGCGTGGTTATATCGCGTCGAAGCTGCGCAACAGCACGACGGCAATGTATGATGCTGGGTTGTAAAAGTGTAAAACCGCCGATCGGCCATCAGGTTTGAAGAAATAACGATGACTCTTGTTAGCAATTACGAAAATGACGACCTGAACCAGTTCCGAGTGACCTCCCGAAGGGAAGTCATCGCGCTGTTGCGCAGCATCGGCGAACGCAACCAGCTGGTCCGGATGGTCATCAATCAAGGGGCGGACACGATTGTGACGTCGATCCTTCATATCGATGAAACAAACGACACCATCCTTCTCGATTGCGCCCCGACGGCCACGATGAACCAGCGCGTCCTTGAAAGCCGCAAACTCTCCTTCGAAACCGTTCTCGACAATATCCGCATCCTCTTCAATTCAGAAGCGGCCGAGAGCTGCCTGTATGAAAACCTGCCGGCCTTCGTCGTTCCGCTTCCGACATCCGCCATCCGTTTGCAACGCCGCGAGTTCTACCGCGTGCCGACACCCGTTACCACGCCGATCACCTGCTCGTTTACGATGCGGACCGATGACGACCAGGCCATTCCGGTCGTGACCACGCTGCACAACATCAGCGGCGGCGGCATTTCCATGGTGGATGAAAAAAAGCTGGTCGACGCCACCTTCGGCCGCGTGTATGAAAACTGCCGGATCGATCTGCCCGGTGGCGCCGTCACCGTCACACTGCAGATTCGCAATCTGCTCGAACTGACGCTGACCAACGGCAAAAGCATCCACCGGCTGGGATGCGCGTTCGTGAATCCTTCCAACGGTACGATGGGCGCGGTGCAGAAATACATCACGAAGCTCGAAAGAGATCGCAACGCAAAGGCCACGGGATTGGGTTGAAGCGGTGGGATAAAAGCGAGATGCGGCGGGATGCGGTGGAATGCAGCGGAACGTTACAGACACTCGGCGTACAAGGCAGAATTGCCGCCGGACAGCTCGATTCAGGTTGGCAGGAAGACAGGGTTCAGGCGCATCGCGCCCGCAAGACAGCCGACTACACCTGCATGTTCATCATTTCCTGATAGGCAGAGACCAGCTTGTTGCGTACCTGCACCGTTGCCTGGAATGAAATGCTCGCCTTCTGCATCGAAATCATTACATCCGACAGATTGACGTTATCGTCTCCCATCGTGAAGCGCTCGCCCAGTTGATTCGCGCTGTTCTGCGCGCTTGCCACATTATCCAGCGATGCCTTCAATGCCTGCGAAAAATCCACCTTCGCGGCCGGCTGTTCCACCGCTGTCGCACCGGCCAGCGGGTTGGCTATCGCCGGCTGGGCGCGCGCAGCGGCAGCCTTGAGCTGCGCTACCATCGCCTCGATCGCACTTGAATCAATTCCACCGACTTTCATCATTTTCTCCATCCGTTTGCAGGTTGATGGCTATAATCATTTCAACCAGTCTGCCGGTGCCCGCACGGGGCATCAGACTACCCTGCCAAGTTATCACGCGCCCCCTTTTGAAACGCCCTGATAAGCCATAGAAACCCTGCTCTGTTCCAGCGATTGAAATTCCGCGGACCCTTGACAATTCATGCTACGGAAAAAGTTTGAATAGCGAGATGACCGATGAACAATCCACGCACATTTGACGATCGCCAAACGGGAGCCCCATCATGGCTGTAGTCGTGGCAGATGAAGGCAGCCTGGCACCCGGCATGTCCGGTGAAAGCGGTCGCGCCAATACACCGAGCACCATCCTCGACATGGCGAAATCGCAGAATGGCCGCAGAGTCATTCTGATGCTGGGCGCCGCCGCCGTGATCGCGGTGATGATCGCCCTCGTCCTGTGGAGCCAGAAGCCGGATTACAAAATTCTGTTTGCCAATTTTTCCGATCGTGACGGCGGCGCCATCGTTGCTTCGCTGCAGGCTGCCAACATTCCCTACAAATTCGCCGAAGGCGGCAACGCCATCCTCGTGCCGGCAGACAAGGTGCATGAAGTGCGCCTGAAACTGGCGGCGGAAGGCCTGCCCAAAGGCGGCAATGTCGGCTTCGAGCTGATGGAAAACCAGAAGCTCGGCATCTCGCAATTCCTCGAACAAGTCAATTTCCAGCGCGCGCTGGAAGGAGAACTGGCGCGTTCGATTCAATCGATCGGCGCAGTCCAGGCCGCACGCGTGCATCTCGCCCTGCCAAAATCCTCGGTCTTCGTCCGCGACCAGCAAAAGCCTACCGCATCGGTATTGCTGAACCTGCATCCAGGCCGTTCGCTCGATCAGCAGCAAGTCAGCGCCATCGTCCATCTGGTTGCCAGCAGCGTGCCAGAACTGCCGCCGAAGAACGTGACCATCGTCGATCAGGCAGGTAATCTGCTTTCCGAAAACAACAAGCCTTTGGGCACTAACACACTGGACCCGACGCAACTCAAATACGTACAGGAACTGCAGCAAAATATCGTCAAGCGCATTGAATCGATCATCACGCCGATCGTCGGCCTCAACAACGTGCGCGCCGAAGCCACCGCCGATGTCGACTTCTCGACCAGCGAACAGGCTGCCGAAATCTACAAACCGAACCAGGTACCGAACAGCGCCGCCATTCGCAGCCAGCAATCCAGCGAATCGAGCAACGGCGGTGCCAACGCAACCGGCGTACCGGGCGCGCTGACCAATCAGCCGGCACCGGCCTCGACCGCACCGCTGACCGCACCCGCCCTGAATCCGGACGGCACGCCACAGACGCCGGCACAACAGGCCGCAGCAGCGCAGGCGGCACAACAGAGAGCGCCCGGTACGCCAGGTGCTGCCGGCGCGGCCAATGCACAGACACCGGCCACACCGACACAACGCGATACCACAACCAATTACGAAGTGGACAAGACCGTCCGTTACGTCCAGCAACCGATGGGTGGTCTTAAGCGCCTGTCCGTCGCGGTCGTGGTCAACTACAAGCGCGTAACCGGCAAAGACGGCAAATCCAGCCTGCAACCTCTCTCGGTTGCTGAAAAGGCCCAGATCACCGATCTGGTACGCGAGGCGATGGGCTACAACAAGGATCGCGGCGATACGCTGAACGTCGTCAACAGCCCGTTCGCCGGCGCTGCCAAGGAAGAAGCGCCACCGCCGATCTGGGAACGTCCGGAAATGATCGATCTGGCAATTCAGGCCGCCAAATATCTGCTGCTTGGCATTGTGCTGCTGATTCTGTACCGTAAGGTATTGAAGCCGATGCTCGACAAGCTGAATCCGCCGCCTCCGCTGGCGCTGACTGACGAAACGGTCGACGAGAACGGCGAGAATGTGCAGGAACTCGAAGAGCATGTCGGCCCGATGGGCGTCAACCAGAATACCTATCAGCAGAATCTGGAAGCCGCCAAGGAACTGGCCCGCAAGGATCCGAAAGTCGTCGCAAACATAGTCAAGGCGTGGGTGGGAAATGATTGATAACGGCGTACACAAGGGAGCGGTCCTGATGCTGGCGCTCGGCGCGGATGAAGCCGCCGAAGTCATGAAGTATCTCGGCCCGCGCGAAGTACAAAAGCTCGGCGCGGCGATGTCGACGATGAAGGCCATCCAGAGCGAAGAACTGGTCGCCGTCCTCAGCGAATTCCGCGGCGAGACCGAGAAGAACACTTCGCTCGGCGTCGACTCCGACGACTACATCCGCGATGTGCTGACCAAGGCGCTGGGCGACGACAAGGCTTCCTCGCTGCTCAATCGCATCCTCGGCGCACGCGATTCCAGCGGCATAGAAAGCCTCAAGTGGATGGACGCACAATCGGTCGCAGACCTCGTGCGCAACGAACATCCGCAAATCATCGCCACCATCCTGGTCCACCTTGAACGCGACCAGGCCTGCGAAGTACTCGAACACTTTACCGAACGTCTGCGCAACGACGTCGTGCTGCGCATCGCCACCCTCGACGGCGTCCAGCCGGCGGCATTGCGCGAACTCAATGAAGTGCTCACCAAGCTTTTGACCGGCAACGAGAACCTGAAGAAAAAACCGATGGGCGGTATCCGCGCCGCAGCCGAAATCCTCAACTTCTTCAACGGCGAAAACGAAGCGTCGGTCATGACCAATTTGAAGAGTTACGACAACGACATGGCACAGAAGATCATGGACGAGATGTTCGTGTTCGACAACATCATGGATATCGAGGATCGCGGCATCCAGTTGCTGCTGCGCGAAGTCCAGTCCGAAACGCTCATCATCGCGCTCAAGGGCGCAACGCCGGATCTGCGCGAAAAATTCTTCAAGAACATGTCGCAACGCGCAGGCGAAATGATGCGCGAGGATCTCGATTCCAAAGGGCCGGTACGCCTCTCCGAGGTCGAATCGAACCAGAAGGAAATCCTGCAGATCGTCCGCCGCCTGGCCGACGAAGGCCAACTGACTTTGGGTGGAAAAGCCGAAGATGCCTATGTCTAGTAGCGTCATTCCGAAAGAGAAACAATCTGCCTACCAGCGGTGGGAGATGGAATCGTTCGGCGACGATCCGCCCCGCATCAACACGCCCGATGGCATGCGCGCTGCCGCTGCAGCCAGCGCCGCCGCAGCGCAAAAAGCCGGCCGCGACGCCATGGCTGAACAGGTCGAAATTGCGCGCGCGCAGGCCCGTGCGGAAGGATACGCCGCCGGTGCCGCCGAAGGCCGCGAAGCAGGCATCGAGGCAGGCCGCGCCGAAGGATTGCTCCAGGGCCGCGCGCTGGCCGAACAGGAACGGCTCGCCCTGCAACGGATTGCAGAAACCTTCGGTACCGAAGTCTCCCAGGCAAATGAACTGATCGCCGCCGACATGCTGGACCTGTCGCTCGATCTGGCCAAGGCCATGCTGAAAACCGCATTGCACGCCCGGCCGGAACTGATCGTTCCCATCGTGCGCGAAGCCATTCATTACCTCCCGACCCTGCAGCAACCGGCCCTGCTCCACCTGCATCCGGAAGATGCGGCAGTGATTGCCACGCACATGGGCGACGAGATCAATACCGCCGGCTGGCGCATTGTGGAAGATGCGCACATGGATCGCGGCGGCTGCCGGGTGGAAACCGCGACCAACCAGATCGACGCAACCACGTCGACCCGCTGGCAACGCATTGCCGCCGCGCTCGGCAAAGAATCCGACTGGCTGGAATCGTGATCACGGATCCCTCATCCGTTTCATCGGAGACGCCGCCCCAACTGGGCGGCCCGCCACCAACAGCGCCGAACAGCAGCCGCTGGCAAGCCTATCTGCGCGATTGCCGCACCCTGCTCGATATTGCCGAACCGATGCAGGTATCGGGCCGCATCACGCGCGTCGCCGGACTGGTGATGGAAGCCGTCGGATTGCGTCTCGCCGTCGGCAGTGCCTGCACGATTCCGCTGCCCAGCGGTGCGCGCATCGAGGCCGAAGTCGTCGGTTTTGACGAAGATAAATTATTCCTGATGCCGCAAAGCGATGTCGAAGGCATCGTGCCCGGCACCCGCGTGTATCCGGTCGAAGTTGTGCAATCGCTGCCGCGTCCCGGCGCAGTCACGCATCCGCGCCGCCGTCCGAGTGATCGCACCCGCCATCTTCCGGTCGGCATCGAATTGCTGGGACGCGTGCTCGATGGCGCGGGTCGTCCGCTCGATGCGCTCGGCCCGCTGCAGGCAATTCATTCCGCACCGCTCAATGTCCGGGCCGCCAATCCGCTGTCGCGCGCGCCCATCGTCGATGTGCTCGATGTCGGCGTGCGCGCCATCAACAGCATGCTGACCGTCGGGCCGCGGCCAGCGCATGGGCCTGTTCGCCGGCTCCGGCGTGGGCAAGAGCGTGCTGCTCGGCATGATGGCCCGCTACACCACCGCCGACGTGATCGTGGTCGGCCTGATCGGCGAACGCGGCCGCGAAGTGAAGGAATTCATCGAACAGATCCTCGGCGAGGAAGGCCTGGCGCGCTCTGTCGTGGTCGCTGCGCCGGCCGATACGCCGCCGCTGATGCGCCTGCAGGGCGCCGCCTACGCCACCGCCATCGCCGAATACTTCCGCGACCAGGGCAAGGATGTACTGCTGATCATGGATTCGCTGACCCGCTATGCCATGGCGCAGCGCGAAATCGCACTCGCGATCGGCGAACCGCCCGCGACCAAGGGCTATCCGCCATCGGTGTTCGCCAAGCTGCCGGCACTGGTCGAACGCGCCGGCAACGGCAAGGAAGGCGGCGGCTCGATCACCGCTTTCTATACCGTGCTGACCGAAGGCGACGATCAGCAGGATCCGATCGCCGATGCGGCGCGCGCGATTCTCGACGGCCACATCGTGCTGAACCGTTCGCTGGCCGAAGCCGGCCACTATCCCGCCATCGATATCGAGCAATCGATCAGCCGCGCAATGCACAGCATCACCTCGTCCGAGCACCAGAAACAGACCCGCAAGCTCAAACAGCTCGCATCCCGTTATGCGCGCAATCGTGACTTGATCAGCGTGGGCGCCTATAGTGCAGGTTCGGATCCGGTACTGGATGAAGCAATCGCGCTGAATTCGAAAATAGAGTCGTTTTTACAACAGGACATCACCGAACGCGCCGGCATAAACGAGAGCTTGGGGGAACTTGCCTCGCTGTTCTCGTGATTGCCGCCCCGGTTGAAAAAATATAATCAGAAAAAATGGCCACCTCCACTGCACTGGGCACCCTGATCGAACTGGCAACAAAGGATACCGACGAAGCCGCGAAACGGCTGGGCAAGTGCATGAAGGCCGTAGAGGAATGCGAACAGAAGCTGGAACTGCTCAAGCAATACCGCGACGATTACGCAGCGCGCTTCCAGCACAACCTGACGACCGGACTGACGGCAACGGGATATCGTAATTTCCAGCAATTTCTCGACAAGCTGGAACAGGCGATCGCCAGCCAGCAACTGGTGGTACGCGACGCGCACGCACGTGTCGACCGCGAACGAACCGCGTGGCAAAACTGCGAACGCAAGCGCATGTCGTACGGCACGCTGGCCGAGCGCGCAGGAAAGGCCGAGCAGTTGAAAGAGAACAAGCGCGACCAGAAGCAAATGGACGAACATGCGGCAAGACAGTTGCTGTACAAACGATAACAGATCAGACAGGCGACATGACAATGAGCACTTCATCGATCAGCAATGTTTTAAGCGGTTTGCCTGCCCCGGCCAATGGCGGCAAGCAGGATGCCGGCGCTGCACAGGATGCGGGCGTGTTCAATCAAATGCTCTCCCAGGCCACCGATCGCGGCAACGCGAACGAAGCAGCGCAAGGGACCAAAAAAGACAGCGCCGGCAATGGCGACAAATCAAAGAGTGATGCGGCAAAGAACGACACGGCCTCGCAGGCTGAAGGCAGCAAGGCGGCCGACGGCACCAAGCCTGTCGAAGGCGACAAGGCGACGCCGATTGCCAAGGACAAGGACGACGATACCGAAACCGATCCTGTCGCCACCGCATCTGCTGAAATCATCGCGTTCGTTGCCGCATTGACGCAAGCCGGTAGCGGCACTGCAACGCCGGTTGCGGCTGCAGGCGCCGACATCAAGGCCAGGATTGCCGGCATCGACAACGCAAGCGATCCCAAACTCGATCCGTCTGCGCTCACCGCTGGCACCGCCAGCGAGAAGGAAGCCGCCGGTAAAAAATCGGATTTCGTCTCCGCGCTCGACAAGGCCACGGCCGGCACTGCCGACAACGGCGGCAAGACGCCGGCACCTGCCGCCACCGTCAAGACCGATGCAGAACTGGCAATTGCCGCTCAGGTGCTCAAGACGCTCGAACCGGCAGCAGCCTCAACACCGCAGAACATTGCCGCCACCACAACAGCCGCGCTGCAACACGCCAGCAATATCATGCACGATCCGCAATCCAACAAACTCATGCCGCAAGTCGGCGGCCCCGATTGGGATCAGGCACTGGGGCAGAAAATAGTCTGGATGGCCCAGGGCGCGCATCAGACCGCCACGCTGACATTGAATCCGCCCGATCTGGGACCGATGCAGGTAACCGTCAACGTTTCCAACAATCAGGCAACCGCAAATTTCACCGCGCATCAGCCCGAAGTCCGCCATGCGCTGGAAGCAGCCATGCCGCGTCTGCGCGAGATGCTCAACGATGCGGGCATCCAGCTGGGACAATCGAGCGTCAGCGCCGGCTCGCCGAATCAGCAAGGCAACGCATTCAGCGACCAGCGTCAGGGCGGGCGTCAGTCCGGCCACGCGGGCAATGCGATGGAACCGGCAGTCAATGTCAGCCACATCCCGACACCTTCCGGCGGAAAAGGCATGGTCGATACATTCGCGTAAATCGTCGCGCACATCACAACCGTCGATCGATACGTCGGTGCGGCCCATGGGGCCGCATCCTGCGACATTTTCCGCTCTCGCACCCGCCTCCCCTTGCAACCTCGCGTGAACACATTGCGAATCATCCGCAATGCGCTGTAAAAATCACATTGTTTTTCACCCGATGTGGGTGTGTGCCGCGATTAATAATGGTTTAATAGCGCCTTGAACAGGGACGCTGCCTGCCACATGGCAGTCCGGAAAATCAGGGTGGCAAAACCAGCAGCGCCCCTCGGAAGAACCGGCCTCAGGATGTGATGAAGCGAATGCGCCGATATGCGCCGTGTTCACCTCTCTTTTCGAAGCATCCTGTGCGTCGTTTTTTTTTAATAATGGCATGTAACCATAGTATTCATGCCGTACTTGAGGAAGACAGATGGCAACAGGCAAGAGCGCTCCCAAAAAAACCGATACCGAACCAGCAGAAGGCAAACCGAAGTCTCGCCTGCTGATCATCGTGCTCGTACTGTTGATCGTGCTTGGCGCGGGGGGCGCGGCTGCGTGGTATTTCCTGATCTTCAAGGCGGAAGCAGCGCCTGCGGCCGGCCATGGCGCGGCAAAACATGCCGCGGTTGCGGAAGCAAGCGCCCCGCCGGTGTTCCTGCCGATGGAATCGTTTACCGTCAACCTGCAATCCGAGGAAGGCGAACGTTTCCTGCAAACCACGCTGACACTGCAATTGCCCAACCAGGAAGAAGTAGAAGTCATCAAGACTTACATGCCGCACGTGCGCAGCCGTCTGCTGCTGCTGCTGTCGAGCAAGAAGCCGTCTGAAATCCTGTCGACCGAAGGCAAGAACAAGCTGGCGCAGGAGATCATGGATGTTTTCAAGCAGCCTTTCACACCGCAAGGTCCTACAGTGAAAGTTCTCAGCGTACTGTTCACGTCGTTCGTCGTGCAATAACACACCATGGCTGATAATTTCCTATCTCAAGAAGAAGTCGATGCGCTGCTGAAGGGCGTCAACGGCGATCAGGATGAGACCGGCAAGAAGGAGGACTCCACCGGAGTCCGTCCCTACAATCTGGCGACGCAGGAACGCATCGTGCGCGGCCGGATGCCGACGCTGGAAATTATCAACGAACGCTTTTCGCGCCTGCTGCGCATCGGCCTGTTCAACTTCCTGCATCGCAGCGCCGAAGTATCGATCGGTCCCGTGCGTGTATCGAAGTACAGCGAGTTCATCCGCAATCTGGTGGTGCCGACCAACCTGAACCTGATCCACATGAAGCCGCTGCGCGGCATCGGCCTGATCGTGCTCGACCCGAATCTGGTGTTCCTGCTGGTGGACAATCTGTTCGGCGGCGACGGCCGGTTCCACACACGCGTCGAAGGCCGCGATTTCACGCAGACCGAGCAGCGCATCATTCAACGCATTCTCGCGATCATTTTCGAAACCTACGCCAAATCGTGGGAACCGGTCTATCCGGTGGAATTCGAATACATCCGCTCGGAGATGAACACGCAATTCGCCAACATCGCCACGCCGAACGAAGTCGTCGTCGCCACCACGTTCACGATCGAACTGGGGCCGGTCAGCGGCGACCTGCATTTCTGCGTGCCGTATTCGATGATCGAACCGATCCGCGATCTGCTGACCAGCAGCATGCAGGGCGAAACGCTGGAGATGGACAAGCGCTGGATCCGCCTGATGACGCAGCAGATCCAGACCGCGGAAGTGGAAATTCTGGCAAACATGGGTTCGGCACATATCACGCTGGGCGATATTCTGAACATGAAGGTCGGCGACGTCATACCGATCGCCGTGCCGGACCGGATCACGGCTGAAGTCGACGGCGTTCCGGTCATGGAATGTTCGTACGGCAAACTGAACGGCCAATACGCCTTGCGCGTGGAAAAACTGATCTACAGCGCAAGCGACTCAACGCAAGGAGATGAACATGGCTGATGAAAACGAACCGCAGACGGCGGCAGCGGACGACGACTGGGGCGCGGCAATGGCCGAGCAGCAGCAGATCGAAGAAGAGACTGGCACTCGCGGCAAAGCCGGCAACGGCAACCGTGTTCAAGGATTTCTCCGGCGGCGACCTGAAGACCGGTACGCATAACGATATCGACTTCATTCTCGATATTCCGGTGCAACTGACGGTCGAACTCGGCCGCACCAAGATCGCGATCAAGAACCTGCTGCAACTGGCGCAGGGCTCGGTCGTCGAACTCGACGGTCTGGCCGGCGAACCGATGGATGTGCTGGTCAACGGCTGCCTGATTGCACAGGGCGAAGTCGTGGTCGTCAATGACAAGTTCGGCATTCGCCTGACCGACATCATCACGCCGTCGGAACGCATCCGCAAACTGAACCGATAATGCACATGCGTTCCCTGCGCAAACCGCTTCTGTTCCCATTCACGCTCGTACTGACGGCGCTGGCCGTTGACGCGCGCGCCGCTGCCACCGTGCCGACTGTCACGGCTGCGCCATCGACGGCCGGCGGCCTGTTCCAGGTATTGCTCGGCCTGATCGTCGTGCTCGGCCTGATGGCCGTGCTGGCGTCGGTCCTGCGGCGCTTCAATGCCGGCAAGGGTCCTGGCAATGCAGACATCAAGATCATCGGCGGCGTGAATGTCGGCAACCGCGAGCGCGTGATTGTCGTCGAAGTGGCCGATCAATGGATCGTCGTCGGCGTTGCACCGGGCCGCGTCAATGCGCTGGCCACGATGCAACGGCAGGAAACGACCCTTGCCACCGATGCCCCGCCCGCCAAGAATTTCTCGGCATGGCTCACGCAGACACTTGAAAAACGCAATGGCTAACAACGTTTCCCTGCTGGCACGCCGCTGCCTTCCATTGCTGCTGCTGGCATTGCCGATGGCGGCCATGGCGCAACAGGTCGGCCTGCCTGCGCTCACCAGCACGCCGACCCCGGGCGGCGGACAAACCTATTCGCTCAGCCTGCAGACCCTGCTGCTGCTGACCGGCCTTTCCTTCCTGCCGGCCGTGCTGCTGATGATGACGAGTTTCACCCGCATCATCATCGTGCTGTCGCTGCTGCGTCAGGCGCTCGGCACGCAAAGCGCCCCGCCGAACCAGGTCATCATCGGGCTCGCGCTCTTCCTGACGCTGTTCGTGATGAGCCCGGTGCTGGACAAGATCTATGTCGATGCCTACAAGCCGCTTTCCGAAAACAAGATCCAGATGGCGGAAGCGCTCGACAAGGCGGTGGTGCCGCTGAAGACCTTCATGATCAAGCAGACGCGCGAATCCGATCTTGCACTCTACGTGAAGATGTCGAACAGCCAGGAACTGCAGGGACCGGAAGATATTCCGCTGCGCATACTGGTTCCGGCATTCGTGACGAGCGAACTGAAGACGGCATTCCAGATCAGCTTCGCCATTTTCATCCCGTTCCTGATCATCGACATGGTGGTCGCCAGCGTCCTGATGTCGATGGGCATGATGATGGTGTCGCCTTCCATCGTGGCGCTGCCGTTCAAGCTGATGCTGTTCGTCCTCGTGGACGGCTGGCAATTGCTGATCGGCTCGCTCGCGCAGAGCTTTTACTGAGGACAGGCAATGACTCCGGAAAGCGTCATGACACTGGGCCGCCACGCGATCGAAGTCACGTTGATGGTTGCCGCCCCGATGCTGCTCATCGCACTGGCCATCGGTCTGATCGTCAGTATTTTTCAGGCCGCCACACAGATCAACGAACAGACCCTTAGCTTCATTCCGAAACTGATCGGCATCTTTGTCGCGCTGGTGGTTGCCGGCCCGTGGATGCTGACGATCATGCTCGACTACATGCGCGAAATGTTTACCAGCATTCCGCTGCTCGTCGGCTGACGTCGCACCGCATCGCCTTCTGCCTCATCGGATCGGCATGATCTCCATCACCAGCGCAGAACTCCAGACCCTGATTGCCTCGTTCCTGTGGCCGCTGACACGCATCATCGGCGTGATGTCGGTCGCGCCGCTGTTCGGCAACGTCAGCGTGCCTGCACGCGTCAAGATCGGACTCGGCATCCTGCTGGCGATGATCATCGCGCCTGGCGTTCCTGCCGTGCCCGCAATGGATCCGATGTCCTGGGCCGGCTTGCTGATACTGGCGCAGCAACTGGTGATCGGACTGGCAATCGGTTTTGCGATGCGCATCGTGTTTGCCGGTGTGGAAATGGCCGGCGAGATTACGGGTATGACGATGGGCCTCGGCTTCGCCAGTTTTTTCGATCCGCAGACGCGCGGACGTTCATCGGCCATCAGCCAGTTTCTTGCGCTGTTGATGCTGATGATTTATCTGGCAACCAACCTGCATCTGGTGCTGCTTTCCACCATGGCGCAAAGTTTTGAATTGCTGCCGATCTCCAGCAGCTTCGTGTCGAATGCAGGCTTTCTTCAGGTAGCGAGCCTGGGCGGCCGCATTTTCAGCGCCGGCGTGCAGTTGTCGCTGCCGATCGTGGCCGCCTTGCTGATCACCAATATAGCGCTCGGCGTCCTCACGCGCGCTGCGCCGCAACTGAATATTTTCGGTATCGGCTTCCCGATCACGATCGGCGTCGGCTTCATCATGATCGGATTGGTACTGCCCTACCTGACGAACCCGTTCATCCACCTGATTCAGGAAGGGATCGAGGCGATGGGGAGAATCACGGTAGCGTTCACACCACTGAACTGAGCGGACGCATGAAAAAAAGCGCGCCCGGCACAGGATGCACAGGGCGCGCGGCAGAATTTCAGAACATCAGGACATCATGTCGAAGAGCGACAGGCCTGCCGTCTTGAGGAACGTTTGCTGTGCTGCATTGAGCGTGAATTGCTGCTGGGTGAACTGCGAATACGCCGCCACCGGATCGATGCCCACCAGATCCGTTAGATTCTGCGTGTACTGAATCTGCAGACTGGAACCTTCGCTGTCCAGATTATCAATTTCGTTCAGACGTGAACCGATCGTCGAACGAACCGCAGAAATGTTCTGCAGCGAATTGTCCAGGTTGTCGTTCGCGGCATTCAGTGCATTCGTCAGTCTGGCCTGGCCATCTGCATCGGTTGCCGGCTGCTCCAGCGCCTTGATCATATTGCGAAACGTCGTGAACACGCTTTGATTTGTGCTGGGCTCCACGCTGAACGTGTCGCCGTTTGCCGGTTCGCCTTCAATGGCAAACTCCATGCCGCCAAACGAAATCGCTTCGCCACTTTTGTACGGCTGATTGGTTGCAACCGCTGTCGGCGGCAGCGTCGTGTTGTCGGTCACCGTGTACGTGGTTACCTTCGTCGTGACATCAACGGTGAAATCGACCGAATATTCATGACCGTTCACTTGCGTCAAATCCTTGACCGAACCGGTGCTGATGATGCCGCTGCCCGTATTGCCTGCGCCAGGTGATGTCGCGAAGCGGCCATTGCCGGTCAGTCCGCCTTCGAACACATCGCTGCCGGAATCGCTGACCGCCATTTGCCGCGATGCGCCCACCTGCAGCATGCGCTGCCCCTGATCGCCGTTATAGGTTGCGCCGGTCGATGATTTGCTGAACGGTTGCGTGTTCGTCTGGTAACCGGCGAAGATGTAATTGCCGTTTTCATCGCGCGTGTTTGCCAGCCCCACCAACTCATCGAAGTTGCTGTTGAGTTGCGCCAGATAGGTTTGCCGCTGATCGTTGCTCAACGAGCCGTTGCCGGCGCCGACCACCACGCTCTTCAGCGCAGTCAGCATGTCGGTCACGCCTTGCATAATACTGTCTTCCTGCCCCAGCGCATTTTTTGCATTGTTGCGGTTGGCCGCAAACTGACCATTCATCGACATGGCCTGATTCACGCCCACCGCCGATGCGGCGGCAATCGGATCGTCCGCCGGTGTCAGCACACGGGTGTTGCTTGATATCTGCTGCTGGGTTTTCATCATTTCAGCCCGCAGATCGCCGATCTTGCTGGAACCCATCTCGAAAATCATGTTTGTGCTGATACGCATAACTATCCTCTTATCGACATCAAGACATCAAACATATCGCTGGCCGCCTGCATGACTTTGCCCGACGCCTGATATGCCTGCTGGTAACGCAGCAGATTCGTCGCTTCTTCATCCATATTCACGCCCGATGCCGATTGCTGTGCATCCAGTACCTGTTTGAGCAACGTCGCTTCCGCCGCGCTGCTGGCTTTCATCTCGCTCGTCTTGTTGCCGACCAGACTGACGAGTTGGCTGTATGCGCTGTTGTAACTGGCGGTGCCGCCCTGCAGGACATCCTTCGTCTGCAACTCGCCTAATGCCAGCATGTTGCGGTTGTCGCCGTCACCGTTCGAATTATTGCTGATGGTGAAGGTGTCGCCGTTGGCCGGTGCGCCGTCGATCTGAATTTCCACACCACCGAACGATATGGTCGCTCCGGCGGTAAAGTTTACCGTGGTCAGCGCAGGTGGCAAAGCGGCCGTGATGGGCGTCGACACGCCATTGACCGTCACCGTCACATCCATGCCGGCCGGAAAACCGGTAAAGGTGCCAGCGGCGGAATCATAGGTCAGCGTGACAGGCAATGCTGCCGCTGATGCCGCGTTGAAAGCCGCATTGATGTTGCCTGCACTGATCGTACCGGTGCCGGTGTTGGTGCTTGGCGCGGCGGTACGAATCGGCACGGCTGCGGCAATATCCGCGATGTTGGTAATCAGGACCTTGAAGTCCTGCGCACCATTGGCCGTCGGCTTGATGAGGAATTTATCGCCCGGCGCCATCGTGCCGGTCTGCGAAAAAGTCACGCCATCGATTGGGTCAGGGGGGAAATTCGTATCCGAATACAGCGTTACGTTGTCCGGCAACCGCGTCACCTTATACTCACCATTATTGAAGGAGAGCTGGTAATCGCTGGTCGTCAATGCATCGACATTGGTAATCGTTGCGCCTACTGTTGCGGTGCCCGTATTGTTGGTATTGCCGCTGACAACCGGATCGGCGACATTGAAAAAATCGCCGCCGAGCTTGCCGTTCTGGTCTTGCCCCAGGCGGTGCTGTGCATTGAATGTCGATGCCAGTCCGATTGCAATCCTGCCAAGCGAATTCTGAATCGTATCGAGCGTCTGGCTGCGGTAGGTGAACAAGCCGCCAAGATTGCCGCCGGTCAGCGAATTTTCCGCAAGAATGGAAGTATTGCCATTCGATGTGATGCCGACTTCCAGACGATTAGGGTCAGTCGGCGACATCATTGCCGTCAATTGCATCGTCTGACCGCCCACCACTAGCGGCTGACCGTTGCCGATGGCGATGACGTAACCACTCTCCTGCTTGGAAACGGTCAGCTTGGTCTGCTTGGACAGTTCGCCAACCAGAAAGTCGCGCTGATCGAGCAAATCATTCGGCGGTTGTCCTGTGCTCTGTGCTCTCGCAATGGCCTCGTTCAGCTTGGCGATCTGCTGCGCGAAGGAATTGATATTGTCGACCGAAGACTCAATCGCGCTGTTGACCCCATCCTGCATGCTCTGGAATTGCGCCCCCATGCTCTGGAAGCGCGTTGCCAGCGACTGTGCATTGGACAGCATTGCCTGACGCGACGGCGCCTCGCCCGGATGCGCAACCAGATCCTGTATGCCTGCAAAGAAGTTATCCAGCACCGGCGCCATGCCGGCCGTTGGATCCGCAATGATGTTGTTGACCTTGTTGACCTGATCGTAATACGTGGCTAGCTGGCTGGCCGTGGCCTGTCCGCTGACGGCCTGTGCACCAAGGAAATCATTGTAGATGCGCTGGATCGTCTGCACCTGCGTACCGTTGCCGATGAAGCCGATACCGCCCAGATTCTGGCCATCCATCGCCGTCTGGATAACAACCTGCCGGTTATAACCGGGCGTTGCCTGATTGGCGAGGTTATGTCCGGTTACAGCAATTCCTGCCTGGGCTGCGGCAAGTCCACTCTGGGCGATGCTGAAGATATTGGCCATGGTCTGTTTTTTAATCCTATGTTCGTGTGTACGGCATATCGACGAAAAACTTGAGCCGGAACGCATGCCGAAAAAACAACTGCAATGTACCTATGATCCATACGACTGCGCGCCGGCAACGTGATCAAACAGACAGATTGTTATTGATGATGTTCGTCAGTTTTGCCGCGTAGTTCGGATCGGTTGCATAGCCTGCGCGCTGCAAACCTTGTGCAAATCCTTTTGCATCCGTTGCGTTTGCCAGCACTTTTTCATAGCGCGGGTTGTTGCGCAGCAGGTTTGCGTAATCCTTGAAGGAATCCGCATACGAATCGTAGGCGCGGAATTTCTCGACGCGTTTCTGCGCAACGCCGCCCACATATTCTGTCGTCACTGCATCGACTGTCTTGCCTTTCCAGCTGCCGGTCGCCTTGATGCCGAACAGGTTGTGGCTGCTGCCGCCATCCGCCGTGCGCATCACATGCTTGCCCCAGCCGCTTTCCAGTGCGGCCTGGCCCAGCATGAATCTGGCCGGAATGCCGGTTGCACGGCTGGCTTCTTCCGCATGCGGCGTCAACGTGTCCTGGAATGCCTGCACGTGTGCAGGTTTCGATGATGAAGATTGTGCGACATCGGCAACCGCCGGTTCGCGCACGCTGCGCGGAGAAAGCGAGCGCAGCAGCTCGGTCTTCAGGCTGGCAGAAAGATCATCCGGCTGACTGCCGGATTTCATTGCCTTGCCGTCGTCCATTGCGTCGGACATCTGCGTATTCGACAACTGCCTGATCAGCACATCCGCCAGCCCGATGCCGCGACTGGCCATGTTCTGGCTCAACTGCTGATCCAGCATCGAGGTGTACATCTTGGTTTGCTGATTATCGAACACGCCGTCCTGCGGCGATGCATCGCGCATGCTCTTCATCATCATGTTCATGAAGAGCGCCTCGAATTGTTTGGCGGCAGCCTTCAGCGCCTCCGGCGAATTCTGCTTCGCGGACTGCTTCAGCGACTCGAGGCTTTTGGCATCGATCGCCAGGCTGCTGTTCGAATTGTCGGCGGGCGTAATCATGTCGCGTTTAGATGATTTCCAGTTCGGCGCGCAGCGAACCCGCCGCTTTCATTGCCTGCAGAATCGCCAGCAGATCCTGCGGCGTGGCGCCGATCGAATTCAATGCCTTGACGACATCGGCCAGTGAAGCGGAATTTTTCAGCAGGATAACCTTGCCCGGATCCTTGTTGATTTCGATCTGCGACTGCTGCGCGACCACCGTTTGCCCGCCGGAGAACGGCGCCGGCTGGCTGATCACCGGTTGCGTATTGATGGTGACCGACAGGTTGCCGTGCGATACCGCACAGGTATCCAGCGTGACCGCCTGATTCATCACGACCGAACCGGTGCGCGCATTCATGATTACTTTTGCGCTGACCTGCGCCGGCGTGACGTTGATGCTTTCCAGCGAACCGAGGAAGCTGACGCGCTCGTCGTTATTCGTCGGTGCGCGCACGCGGATCACACGACCATCCTGCGCCGCTGCCGTTTGCGGGCCGAAACGCGCATTCACTGCATCGACCACACGGCTGGCCGTGGAGAAATCGCTTTCCTTCAGTTCCAGCGTGATCATGTCGCCCTGTCCAAGCGTGGTCGCGACTGCACGTTCGACCGTCGCGCCGGCAGAGATGCGGCCTACGCTGAGGTGATTGATCTGCGCCTTGCTGCCGTTGGCCGATGCGCCGGCACCGCCGACCACGACGTTGCCCTGCGCCATGCCGTAAATCTGCCCGTCCGCACCCTTGAGCGGCGTCATCAGCAAGGTGCCGCCGCGCAGGCTTTTCGCATTGCCCATCGACGATACGGTTATGTCCAGCGTCTGGCCTGGTTGTGCAAAGGCAGGAAGAGATGTCGTGACCATGACCGCAGCCACGTTCTTCAATTGCAGGTTGGTTCCCTGCGGCATGTTGACGCCCATTTGCTGCAGCATGCTCAGGATGCTCTGCACCGTGAACGGCGTTTGCGTCGTTTGATCGCCGCTGCCGTCCAGGCCGACCACCAGGCCATAACCGATCAGTTGATTCTGCCGGACGCCCTGTACGCTGGCGAGATCCTTCAGGCGTTCCGCATGCGATGCAAACGGTGCCAGCAGGCACAGTGAACAGGCGATGACCTGCAGCGATTTTCTGAGGGACGGGCGAGTCGTGTATGCGTTTTTCATGTCAGATCCTGGTTGCTTCGTACTGTTTGCCGCATCCATCAAAGCGGCACCACGCTGAGGAAGAAGCGCGCCAGCATCGACATCACGGCCGCACCGTCGATCCGGCTGTTGCTGCGATATTCGATTTTGGCATCGGCGACCTGCGTCGACGAGACGATGTTGCCGGCTGCCACCGTGCTTGGATCGACCACGCCGGAGAAGCGGATGAATTCAGCGCCCTTGTCGAGCGCAACCTGTTTTTCGCCGGCGACGAGCATGTTGCCGTTCGGCAGGACCTCGATCACCGTCACGGTCAGCGTGCTGACAAAATTATTGCTGGAGGTGATCGCACCCTTGTCTTCATATTTCGAGGACGTCGATGCGCTGGCATCCAGGCGATCCGTCAGGGAACCGAACAAGCCGAACAGATTCGGTGCAGCGGCCGCAACGGTACCGGTCTTGCTGGCCGAACTGCCCGCCAGCTTGCCGGCCGAGCTTCTTTCATTGATGACGATCGTGATCGTGTCGCCGATCAGGCGTGCGCGCCTGTCCTCGAAGATCGGACGATAGGACGATGTCTGGAAAATGGCGCCATTGGCCGGCGGCGCCATCGCACTGGCTGGTTGCGGACGCGCGGTCAGCGGGGTTTGCACGATGGTTTCCGGCATGGTGGAGCAACCACCGATCAGCGCGACGGCAGCGACGACCATTGCCAGCAGAGATGTTCTCATCACGATTCCTTCACACTTACATTTGCGTCAGGCGCTGCAGCATCTGATCCGATGTCGTGATTGCCTTGCTGTTGATTTCATACGCGCGCTGGGTCTGGATCATGTTGACCAGTTCTTCCACCACGTTGACGTTTGATGTTTCGACGTAGTTTTGCTTCAATGCCCCGGCGCCGTTCGAATCCGGCGTATTGGTGATCGGATTGCCGGATGCAGTCGTTTCCACGTACAGGTTTTCGCCTTTGCTTTCCAGTCCGCCCGGATTGATGAAGGTGGCCAGCTGGATCGTGCCGACCTGCACGCTTTGAATGTTGCCGGAGGTCGTCACGCTGACGACGCCGTCGCGCGAGATGGTCATGCTGGTTGCGTTCTGCGGAATCGTGATGGCAGGATCGATGGGGAAGCCACTGGCCGTCGTCAGCTGGCCCTGGTTATCGGTCTTGAACGATCCGTCACGCGTGTAGGCGGTCGTGCCGTCCGGCATCAGCACCTGGAAGAAACCATCGCCGCTGATGGCCACGTCACGCGCATCGTCCGATTTCTGCAGATTGCCCTGCGTGTGCAGGCGTTCGGTTGCAACGGGCTGCACACCGGTACCCAGTTGCAGGCCTGTCGGCAGTTGCGTTTGCTGGGAAGAGGATGCGCCCGGCTGGCGAATCGTCTGATACAGCAGATCTTCGAATACTGCGCGCGAACGCTTGAAACCGTTCGTGCTGACGTTTGCCAGGTTATTGGAGATGACGTCCATCTGCATCTGCTGTGCATCAAGACCCGTTTTGGAAATCCATAGTGAGCGAATCATTTTCTTCTCCAGTGTGTCGGCAAACTGCCTGCAAACCGACCTTTCAGTTTCATTGTGCCCGGATGCGCATCAACCCAAAGCGAGGAATTCGGACGCTTTCGCCGCGTTGTCTTCCGCATGCTTGAGCACGTTCATGTGAAGTTCGAACTGGCGCGACAGACTGATCATGTTGACCATTGCGTCGACCACGTTGACATTGCTGCCCTCCACCGCGCCGCCGACGATGTTGACGCCGGCATCGGCCTCCAGCGGTTCGCCGTCCTTGGTGACGAACAGGCTGTCTTCACCGCGCACGAGATTGGCTTCATCCGGGTTGACCAGCTTCAAGCGCGCGAGGTCGATCGTTGCACCGGGCGTCGTTCCCGAATCCACTGTCGAGATCGTGCCGTCCTTGGCGATCGTGATACGCACGTTCGGCGGGATCGAAATCGGACCGCCGTCGCCCAGCACGTTCATGCCGCTCTGCGTTTGCAACTGGCCGTTTTCATTGATCTTCAGGCTGCCTGCACGCGTATAGCCTTCGCTGCCATCCGCGCGTTCCACTGCAAGCCAGCCCTTGCCCTGAATCGCCACGTCGAGATCGCGTCCGGTCTGCTGAATCGGACCGGCGCGAAAATCGCTGCCGACCGTGGAGTCGACAACGAAGGCGCGCGTCGGCAAACCCGGACCGACAACCGGCACCGCACGGAACGTATCGAGCTGTGCGCGGAAACCGGTCGTCGACACGTTTGCCAGATTGTGCGAGGTCGTGGCCTGCTGTTCGAGAATCTGCTTGGCACCCGTCATTGCGGTGTAAATCAGACGATCCATATCATTTCTCCTGACGCACGTATCTGCCTTGCGGCATGGCGGATACGGCGATCAATGCGACATCCATGTGTGCATTAACGCAGGTTGACCAGCGTTTGCATGATCTGATCCTGTGTCTTGATGGTTTGCGCATTGGCCTGATAAAAACGCTGCGCGGTAATCATGTTGACCAGTTCGGCTGTCAAATCGACGTTCGATTCTTCCACCCGTGCGGATTGCACCTGGCCCAGGCCGGTCGAGCCCGGCGTGCTGGTCATCGGCACACCGGACTCGGCAGTTTCCACCCACTGGTTGTCGCCGATATTCTGCAAGCCGTTCGGATTCGCGAAGTTCGACAGGATGACCTGACCGAGCACATTCACTTGGCCGTTCGTGTAACGTCCGACGATCATGCCGCTGTCCGTCACGCTGAAATCGGTCAGCATGCCGGATGCATAGCCGTCCGGCTGCTGCCTGCTGAAGCCGAAGCTGGCCGCTTTTTGCTGCGAGCCGGTGGAGTCGATCGTGATATTGAAAGGTGTCGTTGCACCGGTCGTCACCACCATCGGCACACTCATTGGATCGGGGTCTGTATTGAGTAACGCACCGCCATTGCCGCTGAACAACATCGTTCCGATGAATCCGGCAGCAGTAGGCGGTGTCGCGGCAGGATCTGCGGGCGTCACTGGTGCGCCGTCATTGGTCGCGTAGGTGTTCCACGTATTGTCTGCGGTCTTGATGTAGTAGGTGCGCAATGTATGCGAATTACCCAGGCTGTCGTACACCTGCGTGGTGGTGGCGTCGTCGAACGTGGTCGCATCGTTCGGATCGAAATCGACCGGATCCAGTGTTGCGTCCTTGCGCGAATCCAGTGCGATCGCCAAGTCGTAATTGCCGGTGGCTTTCGGGGCCAGATCGGCCTTGTCAATCATGATGTCGGCCGGCGCGCCGGTCTGGATCACGCCGTTGGCATCGGCCAGATAACCGGTCAGATGCGCACCTGCTGCATTTTCGATAAAACCGTCTTTCGTCAGCGTGAACTGGCCGTTGCGCGTATAGCTGATCGCGCCGTTGTCATTCATGCGGAAGAAGCCGTTACCGTTGATCGCCATGTCGAGCGGATTGGCCGACGCGGTGACGTTGCCCTGGCTGAACAATTGCGAAACGCGCGCCACCTGTGTGCCGATACCGATCTGCGATGCGCCGGAACCCGCCAGCGTGCTTGCATAGATATCCGAAAACTGAACCTGCGACTGCTTGAAGCCGACAGTGCTCGAGTTGGCGACGTTGTTGCCGATTGCCTCCAGCATCTTGGAGGCGCCATCCAGTCCGCTCAAACCTTGCTGAAAACTCATGTCTTTCTCCTGGTTATGCTGCCGTTACGGTATTAAAGAATCTGACGAATGTCCGAGAAGTCGAGCGCGCCCAGTCCGGGTACGTTGAGCTTCACGCCATCCGGCCCCATGGTCACTGTCGTCACCATGCCGAATTGCAATTCCTGCGTATCCACCTTGTTGCCGTTCACGCTGGCATTGACTTCGAACGTATAGTTGCCGTCCGGCGCATCGGTGCCGTCCGCCTTCTTGCCGTCCCACAGCAGCGGAACCGTTCCCTCGCTTTGCTTGCCGAGATCGACGGTTTGCACAACGTTGCCGGATGCATCCTTGACGACCAGTTGGGCCTGATCCACATCCTGCGGAAATTCGACACCCATCAATGCCTGCTTGTCCGCCAGACCGAGCTGATTGCCTTCTGCCAGCACGCCATGGCCGATCAGGTTCGCCGAACTCAGCGACTGGCTCGATTGATAGCTGCCGATCAGCGACTGCAATGTGGAGTTCACCTTGTCGATACCGGTCACGGTCGACAGTTGCGCCAGCTGGCTCGTCATCTCCGAGTTGTCCATCGGGTTCAACGGATCCTGATTCTGCATCTGCGTGACAAGCAGCGTCATGAAGCGATCCTGCACTTCCTCGGCATCCGATTTGGCACTGGCCGCCTGCGGATTCATGGTGTCGAGCAATGCCTGCGGCAACTGATTGGAAATGGCAGCCATCTTTGATCCTTTAATCGATTACTGACCGAGCGTCAGTGTTTTAAGAAGCATTGTCTTCGCCGCATTCATGGTTTCGACATTGGTCTGGTAGGAACGCGAGGCGGAAATCATGTTGACCATTTCTTCCACCACGTTGACATTCGGCATCGCGACATGGCCGGTTTCGTCGGCTGCCGGACTCTTGGGATCGAACACCATTTTCGGCGGCGTCGTATCCTCGACCACGCGATCGACACGCACGCCGGTCGACGTCGCGCCGTTCATCGGAATCGCCTTGAACTCGACCTGCTTGGCGCGATATGTCTTGCCGTCCGCGCTGGTGGTGCTTTCCGCATTGGCGATATTGCTGGAGACGACGTTGAGGCGCTGACTCTGCGCACTCATCGCTGAACCGGCGACATTGAAGATATTGAATAGCGACATGATTATTGTCCCTGGATGGCGGTGAGCATTCCCTTGATCTTCGACGAAGCGAGCGTCAGGCTGACCTCGTAGCGCATCGCGTTATCGGTAAACTGATTGCGCTGCACATCCATATCGACCGTGTTGCCATCGACGCTGCCCTGTTGCGGATTGGCATACAGCAGCGGTGCGCCGCCGATCGTGGCGGGCCTGTTCGAGGCCAGATGCGTCGCAGAGGTTTTGACAAGTTCGTTCGGCGTTGTGGCGCCGGTGGCACTGCGGGCTATCGCACCCTGCAAAGCCTTGTTAAAATCGATGTCGCGCGCCTTGAAGTTCGGCGTATCGGCATTGGCGATATTCGACGCCAGCAGCTGCTGGCGCTGCGCGCGCAGGCTCAGCGCCGTTTCCTGAAACCGCATCAGATCATCAATTTTTCCCATCGCACCCTCCGGAATAAGCATCTCGGGACACTGCTACCGCACCCGATATGGATTTGTATAGCGTCGATCATACGGAGCACTACTGCGCTTCGATCAAACGATAAGAAGACCAAAATCCATGCTGTTCCCGGCTTTACCTTCCGGCCGAATCGGTACCATGATCGTGCAATAACCCCCATGGACAATCATGAACGCCTACTTCACCATCGCACTCGTTGCTCTCGGATTCGCTTCGCAAGTCGCGTTCGGGCAGGATGTCGAACAGCGCCAAGACATCGGCGTGCTGAAGCAGACCGTCGATCAGTTCCTGCACAAGCAGGCAGTCGGCCTGCCGGGTGAAATACGCGTGACCGTCGGCGCAGTCGATCCGCGCCTGAAACTGCCCGCCTGCACCACGCCCGAGGCATTCCTGCCGCCATCGAGCAAGGCATGGGGCAAAACCACGGTCGGCGTGCGCTGCACGGCACCATCCGCCTGGACCATCTACATATCCGCCAAGGTACAGGTACAAGCTGAATACATCGCTGCCGCAGTCCCTCTGGCGCAAGGACAAACCATCGGCCAGAACGATATCGCCAAGGTAAAAGGCGATCTGACGGCGTTGCCGCCAGGCATCGTTACAGATGCATCACAGGCCATAGGCCGAACAGTGACGTCTTCCGTCAATGTCGGCGCGCCATTGCGTCAGGATGCAATGCGCAATCAACAGGCCATCCAGCAAGGTCAGGCTGTGCGGATCGTATTAAATGGCGCGGGTTTCAGCGTCACGAGCGAAGCGCGCGCACTGAACAATGCCAATGAAGGGCAGTTGACTCAGGTGCGCACCCCCGCCGGACAAGTCGTCAGCGGTATTGCCAAACTGGGCGGCATTGTTGAATTAGCATATTAGCAAGACAGGAAAGTCACAATATTTTACGTTCGCTCCATTTAGTACTAAAGTTTGGTGTGATAACGCCGATAGACCAATCAGAGATAGGCGTTTTGCCGTAAACCATATGGAGCAAGTCGTGAAAATTGATGACGCAAGCAAGAAAATCGCAGGAATAGGCGTTGGTACGACGCAGACCCGTGCGGGCAAAGGTCCTGAAAAGGCCGATGCCGGCGGCAAAGCTTCCTCCGACAATGTCACGCTCTCGACGCAGGTTCAGGCTTTGACGAGCCAGGTAGCCGGTGCAAGCGTATTTGATTCCAAGAAAGTCGACGAGATCAAGGCAGCAATTGCCGGCGGTCAGTTCCAGGTCAACGCCGAGCGCGTAGCCGATGGATTGATGGACACGGTAAAAGACCTGATCTCCACACGGAGATAATTTCATGAGTGCATTCGGTACCAGCCCTGCAGACAGTTTGAGTGAAGAGCACAAGGCCATTCGCGCCCTGACGGAACTGCTGCAACTGGAACAGGAGCATTTGATCGCAATCGACATCGATGGCATCTCCGCCCTGACCGAACCGAAAGCCAAGGCCACGGCCTACATGACGGAACTCGCGGCGCTGCGCCACCGCGCATTGGGAGCTGCAGGATTCCCGGCCTCCGAAGCCGGCATGCAAATCTGGCTGAAAACCGCAAACGCTTCCGAGACCATCAATAAATCGTGGCATGAACTGATCGAACTGGCCAAGGCAGCGAAAGAACTCAATCGCGTCAACGGAACATTGATCAACAAGCAGCTGGTTCGCAATCAAGGCATCCTCAGCATCCTGCAGCATGGCAATGTGCAGGGAAATCACGTCTACGGCCCGAATGGTCAGACCGCCCACAAGGGCACCGGTCGTCATATCGTTGCCTGATTGGCTGCCGGAATAGCAGCAGCCTCTCGTTTCACTCACTTCCTTTTGATTTCTGTCGTAAAAAAACCGGCGATGCAGAGCATTCACCGGTTCATGTTGTTCATTCCGCGTTCGTTTCTTGCCTGAGCGCGGAATCGATCATTTCATCTATCTGCGACGTGGCGCATAAATATCGCGCCCGGCCTCATCAATTTGCTGACGCAATGCCCTTCTCTCATCGGGAGACAGGCGATCATCGCGACGCTGCTGGCTTCCACGATCTCCACGATCACCGCGCTCGCCCGACTGTCGCCGCTCATCTCCGCCGCGACGATCATGATTGGAGCGCTGGCGACCATCGTTCTGCGCAAAAAATCCGAACGAATTATCCTGAAAACGCGATTGGGCAAAGGCCGTCGTCGTGCCTGCAAAGCAGGTCGCCAGCAGCAGAATCAGTCCTGTTCTTTTCAATGTAATATTCATCATCTTCATTTCCACAGCACTTTGTGAACGGCATGCGTCATCGATATCACCATGCACAAAGTTTAGGCTGCTTTGCTTCAGGCCCTAAGTCCATTTCCGTAAAGGTTGTAACACTTTGTAATGCCTGCACTACTCGCCATGTCGGGAAGTATTTCTGAAGTTACCATAGCAACATGAATACGACAAATGCACCCATGAAGGAAAACGCTCATTCAACCAACGCGCATCAGACCAAGATACTCGTGGTCGATGACGATCTGCGCTTGCGCGATCTGCTGCGTCGTTATTTGTCAGAACAGGGATTCAACGTTGTGACCGCAGAGAACGCGCAGGCAATGAACAAACTCTGGCTGCGCGAACGTTATGATCTTCTCGTGCTGGATCTGATGCTGCCGGGAGAAGACGGCCTGTCGATCTGCCGCCGCCTGCGCGGTGCGGGGGACAAGACGCCGATCATCATGCTGACCGCGAAAGGCGAAGACGTCGATCGCATCGTCGGCCTCGAAATGGGCGCAGACGATTACCTCGCCAAGCCATTCAATCCGCGCGAACTGGTTGCCCGCATCAGCGCCGTGCTGCGCCGTATCGGCCCCGACGAAATTCCGGGCGCGCCATCCGAGACGCCGCAATCCTTCTCCTTCGGCGAATTCGTCCTTGACCTCAGCACACGCACGCTGAAAAAGAATGGCGAAACCATGCCGTTGACGACAGGCGAATTTTCCGTATTGAAGGTATTTGCACGTCATGCACGCCAACCACTTTCGCGCGAAAAGCTGATGGAACTTGCGCGCGGCCGTGAATACGAAGTATTCGACCGCAGCCTGGACGTGCAGATTTCGCGTCTGCGCAAATTGATTGAACCCGATCCCTCGACGCCGCTGTACATTCAGACGGTGTGGGGACTTGGTTATGTCTTCATTCCCGAAGGCAAGCCGCGCTGATCGCAGCGATCGCCGATACGACGCCATCCGTCAGAAAAACAAAACGAATGCCTTCTTCGTCAAATCGACTGACATGGATAAAAAGCGGCCTGTTCTGGCGCACCTTCTTCATGCTCGCTTTTCTGATCGCGGCGAGCATGGCAGCATGGATTGCCAGCTATCGCGTTGTTGAACAGACGCCGCGCGCCAACCAGATTGCAGCGCAAGTCATTTCTGTCGTCACGATCACACGCGCCGCGCTGACGCATTCCGCTCCCGATCTGCGTCGTGAACTGTTGTTCGACCTGTCCAGCAACGAAGGCATTCGTGTCTACCCGCTGGAATCCACCGACCGCACCGAACCACCGATCGATAGCCGCATGATGCAGGTCATCGAGGAAAACGTGCGTGCAGGATTGGGCGATGACACGCGCTTCGCCCGCACCGTCAACGATGTGGCCGGCTTCTGGGTCAGTTTCGTCATCTCCGACGATCAATACTGGCTGATGCTCGATCGCGATCGCGTGGAGGGCAGTTCGGGCGTGCAATGGGTCGGCTGGGGCGCGGTCACGCTGCTACTGTCGCTGCTCGGCGCAATGATGATTTCCGGGCTGATCAATCAACCGCTGGCACGCCTTACCGCAGCCACGCGCGCCATTGCGAACGGCCAGCGCCCTGCGCCACTACCGGAGCGTGGCCCGACTGAAATTCGTGAAACCAATCACAGCTTCAACCAGATGGTGGACGATCTCGATCGCGTGGAATCGGATCGCGCCGTCGTGCTCGCCGGCATTTCACACGATCTGCGCACGCCGCTCGCCCGCATGCAACTGGAAGTGGAGATGGCCGGATTGCAGGAAGATGCGCGCAAGGGCATGCAATCCGATCTGGAGCAGATGGATGCCATCATCGGACAGTTCCTCGATTACGCCAGGCCGACCGACAGCGCGCAGTTTGTGCAGATAGACATGTCTGCGCTGATGAAACAAACCGCGCAGGAAATTGCACGCCTGCCGGATGTACTCATCAATATGGCGATTGAGGAAAATGCCACCATTTTCGGCAATCCGACCGATATCACGCGCATCGTCAACAACCTCATTGAAAACGCGCGTCGCTACGGCAAGAAAGGCGATGACAATCATGTCGATATTGACCTCGCCTGCCGTATCGATGGCGATAAAGTCATTGTGGAAATCGCCGATCATGGCACCGGCGTACCGGGAGTGGAAATCGAACGCCTGCTGCGTCCGTTCACGCGGCTGGATCAAGCGCGCGGCCAGGCGAATGGCGCCGGGCTTGGTCTTGCCATCGTCGATCGCATCGTCAAGCGGCACGGCGGGAAACTGCATCTGTCCAATCGCAATGACGGCGGGCTCGTCGTGCAGATCACGCTGGCAAACGCAAAAAAACGCCATTGATTCCTGCTTTGAATCTGTCGTCATTCTGATTTGAAATAACAAATAAAAAACGCACATCCCGTCAGGCAATGTGCGTTTTTTATCGGCCCCGATTCTTGAAGAGAGACTGCAACATCCTCTCCAATCATCAATCGCGCATCAGTTCTTCTTAAATCTTCTCATCCTTGATTTCGGTGATCACGCCTTCAATCACGTCGCCGCCGGAATTTTGGCGATACGCGCGGTCCGCAGCGTTGCGTGCGGCCTTCAGTGCACTGCGTTTCTTGAACAGCAGAACAGGAATAAGAAGCCAGCTCAGCAGCAGAACGGTGACAATGACCAGCATACCGACTGCCAGCAGCAGACCGAGCACCAGCCACGCGATCAGGCGCGAGAAAAATCCGCCAGACTGACTGCGGCGAAACATTTGTTGCCAACTCTGGGCGTGCTGACTGAAAAGAAAAGATGCCATGGATGTAATCACTCCTGTTTCCGTAGTATAGCCGAATCGTTCAACCGGTTCGCGCCATGCCTTCACGCACACTATGCGTCAATACGGCACATGCTGCAATAGTTGGTGACTCCCGCCGCAAAATTCAATAGTCTGCACGCAGTCTGTTGTTTTGCCGGCATCATTCTGCCGTCGACAGGAGGTGGAAACGCTGCCTGGCTCCAGCCTGTCACACGCTCAATCGTGATGATCGGTAATCGGGCCTTCCCTGAACAACCTGGCCCGCAATTCCTTGTCCATTTTGTCATCATGACGGCGTATCCATTCCAAAACCATCACTGCATGCTCTTTTTCTTCATCGCGGTTGTGTTTGAGAATTTGTTTCAACTCCGGATCGGTCGCTGCATCGATGCGCTGGTTGTACCAGTCCACCGCCTCCAGTTCCTCCATCAGCGAGGTAATTGCACGATGCATATCCATCGTCTCGACCGACAGTTTGTCGATCGCTTCATGATAGCCTTCATTCGACATGCGGCATCCTTTCAAGGTCTGGTGCTTGCCGGATAGACATCAGGATTGCCGATAAATTTCAAAAGAATCTAGATCGTGCGATAAATCAGCGCCACGGCTTCCGCCGCAATGCCTTCCTCGCGCCCCAGATATCCCAGTTTTTCGTTGGTTTTCGCCTTGATATTGACCTGATCGACCGCCACGCCGAGATCGGCCGCGATATGCGCCGTCATTTGCGGGATATGCGGTGCCATTTTCGGTTTCTGCGCAATGATCGTGGCATCTACATTACCGATACGGTAGCCGGCGGCGACAACACGTTTGGCCGCTTCCCGCAGCAACACGCGCGAATCGGCACCGGCAAATTCCACTGCCGTGTCGGGGAAATGCCGGCCGATATCGCCGAGTCCGGCCGCGCCGAACAGCGCATCGGTGATTGCATGCAGCAGCACGTCGGCATCCGAATGGCCCAGCAAGCCGGTCGTATGCGGAATGGTCACGCCACCGATGATGAGCTTGCGTCCCTCCACCAGTGCGTGGCAATCGTAACCCTGCCCTACGCGAAACGGCGGTCCGTTCAAAACCGGCTGATTCATGCAAATCCCTTCAAATAAAGTTCGGCCAATGCAATATCCTGCGGCAATGTCACCTTGAAATTGCGTGCATCGCCTTCGACCAGCATCGGCCTCAATCCCTGCGCCTCTATCGCCCCGGCCTCATCGGTAACGGCCGATGCCTGCTCCAGCGCGCGCAGCAGCAAGGCGTAACGAAACATTTGCGGCGTCTGCGCCGCCCATAACCGTTCGCGCGGAACCGTCTGGCCAATCCTGCCATCGGCGTCCGCACGTTTCAATGTATCGACCACCGGCAACGCCAGCAGTCCGCCGACTTCGTCATCTTTCAGCGCGTGTATCAATCTGTCGATCATGCCGGTATCGATTCCCGGCCGCGCTGCATCGTGCACCAGCACCCAGTCATCATCGTCTATCCGGTCACGCATGGCATGCAAGCCGTTCAATACCGACTGATGCCTGGTTGCACCGCCGACCGGCAATACCGACAGACGCGAAGCATCAAACGTCGCGTCGGCCAGCGTCGCATCGATATAACCGTCATCGGCATTGACCACGACAAAGGTATGCGCAAGCGCATCGGCCGTGGTGAATGCGGCCAGCACGTGGGACAGCATCGGCTTGCCGGCGATCCGCACATATTGCTTCGGAATGGTTTCACCCAGGCGTGCGCCGACGCCGGCGGCGGGGATCAATGCAAAATAGCGGGGTGAAGTCATATTGCGGTAACGGGAAGATTCAGGGCGCGCATTGTTGTAGGGGAGATCGTATTCGATTGCGCATGCAGCCGACCTGAGCGAGGGCTTGGTTTATAATCGCATCATAATTTTTCACTGTCAAATCAAGTGCATGCGTGTAAACGATCGAATGCGCTTTTTGACTACATGACATGTTCAATGTCGCTATTTGATGTCCTTCGACCTAAAAAAATCTCTTCCCAAATCCGGCTCGCGCTTCGTTCTGCCCCCTGTTCACGGCTCGGCGGATGCGTATGTACTGGCACAGGCTGCCATCGAACTGAAATCGCAGGGCCGGATGCTGACGATTGTCGTCGCCAATCCCGGCGATGCACAACGCCTGCTGGCGGAAATCCCGTGGTTCGGCAGCAGCGAACAGAACGCGCTGCGCTGCCATCTGCTGCCAGACTGGGAAACGCTGCCGTACGATGCCTTCTCGCCGCATCAGGATCTGGTCTCGGAGCGTCTTGCCACACTGTATGAAGTACTGAACAGCCAGTGCGACGTGCTGATCGTGCCGGCCACGACCGCGCTGGTGCGCATGGCGCCGCCCTCGTTTCTCGCCTCTTACACCTTCTTCTTCAAGCAGGGTGAAAAGCTGGATGAAGCGCGACTGAAACTGCAATTGCAGCTGGCCGGTTACAGCGCGGTCAAGCAAGTCATGTCGCCCGGCGAATATTCGGTGCGCGGCGGCCTGATCGATCTGTTCCCGATGGGCTCCGTGCTGCCGTACCGGATCGATCTGTTCGGCGATACCATCGACACGATCCGCACCTTCGATGCCGATTCGCAACGTTCACTCTATCCCGTCAAGGAAGTACGCCTGCTGCCCGCGCGCGAATTTCCGATGGATGAAGAAGCCCGCACCGCATTCCGCGGCCGCTGGCGCGAACTGTTCGAAGGCGATCCATCGCGCTCGGTCATCTACAAGGATATCGGCAGCGGCATCGCATCCGCCGGCATCGAATACTATCTGCCGCTGTTTTTTGAAGAAACAAAAACACTGTTCGATTACCTGCCGCCCGACACCACGTTTGCGCTGATCGGCGATATCAACGAAACGATCAGGCGCTTCTGGGCAGACACGCAATCGCGCTACCGTTTCCTCAAATCCGATCGCGAGCGTCCCATTCTCGCGCCGGAACAGATTTTCCTCACGGACGAACACTTCTTCACCCTCGCCAAACCGTTCGGCCGCTGGGTGATCCAGTCGGAAAACGCCGCCTCCGAATTATCCGCACCGCTGCCGAACATCGCTGTCAATCGACGCGCCGACGATCCGCTCGTCAACCTGCGCGCATACCTGCTGCAAACGGACAAGCGCGTGCTGATCTGCGCCGAAACCAACGGCCGTCGCGAAACGCTGCAGCAATACTTCAACGAATACGATCTGCCGCTCGCGCCGGCGGAAGGCTTCGCAGACTTCGCCACGGCCTCCGCCAAATTGATGCTGGGCGTCGCGCCGATGCATGCCGGCTTTGAACTTGGCCACGCGCTCGGCAATCTCGCATTCGTCACGGAAACCGAACTCTACGCCGGCTCCGGCCGACGCGTCGGCAGCAGGAAGCAGGAAGGCGCAACGCAAGTCGAATCGATGGTGCGCGATCTTTCCGAACTCAAGATCGGCGATCCGGTCGTGCATGCGAATCACGGCATCGGCCGCTACATGGGCCTGATCAGCATGGATCTGGGCGAAGGCGAAACCGAGTTCCTGCATCTGGAATACGCCAAGGATACAAAACTCTATGTGCCCGTATCGCAGTTGCACGTCATCTCGCGCTACTCCGGCGCATCGCCCGAAGATGCGCCGCTGCATGCGCTCGGTTCCGGCCAATGGGAAAAAGCCAAGCGCCGCGCCGCGGAAAAAATCCGCGACACCGCAGCCGAACTGTTGAATCTGTATGCACGCCGTGCATTGCGCGAAGGCCACGCGTTCGCCTATTCCGCGCACGACTACGAAGCATTCGCCGAAAGCTTCGGCTTTGAAGAAACAGTCGATCAGGCCGCCGCAATCAATGCCGTGATCGGCGACATGACCAGCGGCAAACCGATGGACAGGCTGATCTGCGGCGATGTCGGCTTCGGCAAGACAGAAGTCGCATTGCGCGCCGCCTTTGTCGCCGTGCTCGGCGGCAAGCAGGTCGCCATTCTTGCGCCGACCACCCTGCTCGCGGAACAGCATGCGCAAACCTTTGCCGACCGCTTTGCCGACTGGCCGGTCCGCATCGCGGAATTGTCGCGCTTCCGTACCGGCAAGGAAATCACGCAGGCATTCAAGGGCATGGGCGACGGCACGCTGGACATCGTGATCGGCACGCACAAACTCCTGTCCCCCGACGTCAAGTTCTCGCGCCTCGGCCTCGTCATCATCGACGAAGAACACCGTTTTGGCGTGCGGCAGAAAGAAGCTTTGAAGGCCTTGCGCGCGGAAGTCGATGTGCTGACGCTGACGGCAACGCCAATTCCGCGCACGCTCGGCATGGCGCTGGAAGGATTGCGCGATTTTTCCATCATCGCGACCGCGCCGCAAAAACGTCTGGCGATCAAAACCTTCGTGCGCAGCGAAAACGATTCCGTCATCCGTGAAGCCTGTCTGCGCGAACTCAAGCGCGGCGGCCAGGTTTACTTCCTGCACAACGAAGTCGAAACGATCGAGAACCGCAAGGCCATGCTCGAAGCGCTGTTGCCGGAAGCGCGCATCGGCGTCGCACACGGTCAGTTGCACGAGCGCGATCTGGAAAAAATCATGCGCGATTTCGTCGCGCAACGCTTCAATATCCTGCTGTGCACCACCATCATCGAAACCGGCATCGACGTCCCGACCGCCAATACCATCATCATGCATCGCGCCGACAAGTTCGGCCTCGCGCAGCTGCATCAATTGCGCGGCCGTGTCGGGCGCTCGCATCATCAGGCATACGCGTATCTGCTGGTGCATGATGTACAAGGTTTGACAAAACTGGCGCAACGCCGTCTGGATGCGATTCAGCAGATGGAAGAACTCGGCAGCGGCTTCTACCTCGCCATGCACGATCTGGAGATTCGCGGCGCCGGCGAAGTGCTGGGCGAAAATCAATCCGGCGAAATGACCGAGATCGGTTTTCAACTCTATTCCGACATGCTCAACGAAGCGGTTCGCTCGCTGAAAAACGGCAAGGAACCGGACCTAGCCGCGCCACTCTCCACCACGACCGAAATCAATCTGCATGTTCCCGCATTGTTGCCGGACACTTATTGCGGCGATGTGCACGAACGGCTGTCGATCTACAAGCGCCTTGCGAACTGCAAGACACAGGACGCCGTCAACGATCTGCAGGAAGAACTGATCGACCGTTTCGGCAAACTGCCGGATGCTGCGCAGGCATTGGTGGAAACGCATCGCCTGCGCGTCATCGCCAAACCGGTCGGCATCATCAAGATCGACGCGCATGCCGAATCGGCGACACTGCAATTCGAACCCAATCCGCCGATCGACGGCATGCGCATCATCGAGCTGATCCAGAAGAACCGGCACATCAAGTTGAACGGGCAGGATAAACTGCGTATCACTGCCAACATGCCCGACCTTGCAGCGCGCGTCGGCCAGATCAGGAACACGATCCGCGCACTGCTTGCATAACGCCATTCATCCCCATCCGTCATCATCATGAATCTCATCCTGCAAGGTCCGGTCACACAACGCAATGCCATAGAGCACATCGCCGATCTTGCACGCCCTCGCGTGATCGTGGCGACCGGCGAACATGCCTATCGCTGTGAACGCGTGTCGTACAACGATGAAGTAAAGGCACAGATCGATGTGGCGGCGTGGGCGGCCCGAATCGATTACGCCTTCATCGAACGCGGTCGTGCATTGTCCGATTTCAAGCTGGTCGCGATGGACATGGATTCAACGCTGATCACGATCGAATGCATCGATGAAATTGCCGACATGCAGGGATTAAAACCACAAGTCGCCGACATCACCGAAGCCGCCATGCGCGGAGAAATCGAATTCGGCGAAAGCCTGACGCGCCGCGTGGCCTTGCTGAAAGGGCTGGACGCAGGTGCACTGCAACGCGTCTACGACGAACGGTTGCATCTTTCACCGGGTGCGGAAACGATGCTTGCCGCCGTCAAGGCTGCCGGCATGAAAACCTTGCTGGTCTCGGGCGGCTTCACCTTTTTTACCGATCGCATGAAGCAGCGCCTCAACCTCGACTATACCCATTCGAACGAGCTGGAAATCATCGACGGCAAACTGACCGGCCGTGTCATCGGTGACATTGTCGATGGCGAAGAAAAGAAACGCACCGTCGAGCGCGTCTGCAAGGAATTGAACATTACGCCGCAGCAGGCCATCGTCATGGGCGATGGTGCGAACGATTTGAAGATGATGGGCATTGCAGGATTGTCGGTTGCATTCCGGGCAAAACCGGTCGTACGCGCACAGGCCGATGTCGCCCTGAATTTTGTCGGGCTCGATGGCGTGTTGCAGTTATTCGCCTGATTCCATTCTGATGACACGCGCAAGACTGCGCACGGCCATCGGGAATATGCAGGAAACTCTGGAGTGCTGCCCGCAAGTCGCACGGTGACAAACCAGAACACGCACGAAGGTGCATCGAAAAACGCGATGCCGATGTATGGCCCCCTTGCTTCGGCAATTCCCTCCAATGGCCGCTCTGTATTCTGCAGCCACTGCAATACCCTTCCCCGGATGCACCTGCTCAGGATGCCGCGAAAGCTGCGTTGCCCGCAACCAGCTGGCGCCGCAATGTCGATGCGCCCACATGCAGGCCTTCGCTACCATGCCTGCTGTCCAATCCGCCACCGAATCCGGCATCAGCAATTGCTGAAACAAGCGACCTCGCCTGTTGACAGGCATTTCACAGAAAAATTTTGCTGCCGCAGAAAGACGCCGTCGCTTCCATGTATTTCTGCATGCGCCCTAGTAGGAAAGCGTTAAGAAAATTTCTTTTTATACAAGTCGGCACAACATTTCATCGATCCGTTAATTTTATTCATCAATCACATTCTCAACTAGTCCAATAATCTGGGGCGGCTTTTTCATATGCCGTAGTCATGCGAGGAGATAAAAATAGTAGTCAAGCCGCCTATAAAGGAGCAAGAAAATGATATGGCAACAGATTTACGACCCGCTTAACAGCTTTGGGCTTTCCACCTTCGTCGCCGGCATACCGGTGGCGGTTCTATTGATAGCACTCGCATTTTTCCATCTGAAGGCGCACCTCGCGGCCGGACTAGCATTGCTGGTCGGCATCGTGGTGGCCGCTTTCGTGTTCGGCATGCCATTGGCGATGGCCGGCAAGGCTGCGGGCTACGGCATTGCATCGGGCTTGTTCCCGATTGGCTGGATCGTCCTCAATATTATCTTCCTGCATCGTTTGACTACGCTTAACGGTTACTTCAAGGTATTGCAAAACAGCGTCAGCGGCATCACGGAAGATCGCCGTCTGCAGTTGCTGCTGGTGGCATTCTGCTTCGGTGCATTTTTTGAGGGTGCTGCAGGTTTCGGCACACCGGTTGCCGTGACAGGTGCCATCCTGATCGGACTGGGATTCTCACCACTGGCTGCATCGGGCCTGGCCCTGATTGCGAACACTGCACCGGTTGCCTACGGTGCATTGGGCGCGCCTATCATTGCGCTGGCTTCCGTCACGGGCCTCGATCTGCACCAACTGTCGGCGATGATCGGGCGTCAGCTGCCGTTCTTCTCGGTACTGGTGCCGTTCTGGCTGATCTGGGCGTTTGCAGGATTCCGCGGCATGCGTGAAATCTGGCCGGCGATCCTGGTGGCTGGCGTGTCGTTTGCGATTCCGCAATTCCTCGTGTCGAATTACCACGGCCCGTGGCTGGTGGACGTGATCGCTTCGCTGGTGTCTATGGGTTCACTTACCTTGTTCCTGAAGGTGTGGAAACCTGCAAAGATCTGGACCTCCACGGCATTGAGCAATCGCGTGGATAACTCCAAGGACGATATCGTGCCTGAGCCGGAACGGGAAACAAACCCCGCGCTGGCCAACATCAGCGCGGCCAGGGCATGGATGCCATGGGTCATTCTGTCCGTCTTCGTCTTCATCTGGGGCACACCGTTCTTCAAGAAGGCCATCGACGCGGTCTGGGCGTGGAAGTATGCGATTCCGGGCCTCGACAAAATGGTCATGAAAATGCCGCCGGTGGTACATACACCGTTGCTGGAAGGCGCGGTATTCAACTTCAATGTGCTGTCGATGGCCGGTACCGGCATCTTCGTTTCCGCGATCGTCGCCGGCCTGATGATGGGTTATTCATTCAAGCGCCTGTTCCTTGAATACTGGGAAACCATCAAACTGGTCCGCTATTCCCTGCTGACCATTTGCGCCATGTTCGGCATCGGTTACCTGACAAAGTATTCCGGCGTCGATGCCACCCTGGGTCTGGCGTTTGCCCATACCGGCGTTCTGTACCCGATGTTCGGCACATTGCTTGGATGGCTGGGCGTCGCTCTGACCGGTTCGGACACGGCATCCAATGTCCTGTTCGGCAGCCTGCAAAAAACCACGGCGGAACAGCTGGGCCTGAGTCCTATCCTGATGGCATCGGCAAACAGTTCGGGCGGCGTGATGGGCAAGATGATCGATGCACAGTCGATCGTGGTGGCCTCCACCGCAACCAAGTGGTACGGCCACGAGGGCGATATTCTGCGCTACGTGTTCTTCCATTCGATCGTGCTGGCCATTCTGGTCGGCTTCCTCGTGACGTTGCAGGCGTATGTCGCGCCGTTCACGCACATGGTTGTTCGCTAACCGGAAGCTGCAATGACAAAAGCCCGGAGCCGCAAGGTTCCGGGCTTTTTTTCGCACTCATCTTTCGCATATCAAATGAATACGGGATATTCATTCGCCATCTGGCATGCTAGATTCCCAATCGCAGCGACACGCCATCGATCTGGCTGAATGCGCTACCGAAGACCGGCGGTTGCACAAAAATCCATTTGAAAAAGCGAGTAAAAAACAATGCCGATCCTGCTCGTCGCGATCCCGGTTGCTATCATTCTGATTTTGCAAGGCAAGGCGACACTCCTTGTCCTGCGCGATTCTCTTTGCGACCGCAGCCAACGTATCTTGCAACTCGCCTTGATCTGGTTTTTACCGCTGATCGGTGCGATTATCGTGCTGGCAGTCCACCGCACCCACGGAAAAGGCTCCGGCATATATCGCACGCCTCTCGACGCAGGAGACGACTACGGATTTACAAATCCGGGCAATCGAAACGGTTCACACCGCTTTGACGATATGACGGACAATGATTAACTTCCAGCATTGAATGACAGTTCAATCAAATATCCTCAGAGCAATAAAGGAATCTAAATGAATCAGCAAGTCGTTCTGGATACGCAATTGCAATCGTCAAAGAATCTCGCGTGGTGGCTCTACATTGCGCACGGCGCCAGCATGTTGTTTTCGCTGGGCGCGTTTTCGTTCATTCCGCTGATCCTCAACTATGTCAAGCGCGAGGATGCAGCGAATACATTCGTCTACAGCCATCACGGCTGGCAGATTCGCTCATTCTGGTGGTATCTGATCTGGATGACGCTGAGCGGCATTCTGTTCCTGACCTTCGTGGGCATTCCTGCCGCATTCCTGGTCTGGACCGTTGCATGGCTGTGGAAGCTGTATCGCCTGATCAAGGGTATCGTCGACCTGAACGACAACAAATCGATGCCGTAGTGCTGTCATGCATATCGAAGCAGCGTAGCAATAAAAAAGCATCCTTCCGGATGCTTTTTTATTACATGGACTGAAAGGCCTGCTCGATATCCGCAATCAGATCGACGGGATCTTCCAGCCCGATGTTGAATCGCACGAGTTGTCCGCGATGCGCCCAGCTGTCGCGCATGGTTTGCATGCGATACGGCACGCACAGGCTGTTGACGCCGCCCCAGCTGAAACCGATCTTGAACAACTTCAGGTGATCGACGAAGCGGTCGGTCTGTTCTTCGGTATAACGCGGATCGAACAGCACGGAAAACAATCCGCCCGCGCCGGTGAAATCGCGCTGCCAGATTGCATGGCCGGGACATTCCGGCAAGGCCGGATGCAGGACGGTCGCAATTTCCGGTCGTGTCTGCAGCCATGCCGCGACTTTGCGTGCCGCGGCATCGTGCGCTTCAAAACGCAGCTTCATTGTGGGCAAACTGCGCAGCACCAGATAACTGTCATCCGCACCCACGCCGAATCCCAGTCGCATGTGCGCCAGTTCGAGGCGATGATTCAACGCATCGTCGCGCGTAATGACCGCGCCCATCAAGACATCCGATCCGCCCGACTGGTATTTGGTCAACGCCTGCATCACGATATCCACACCGAGATCGAATGCACGCAATGCAAGGCCGGCCGACCATGTATTGTCGAGCGCGACGATCACATTTTTCGCATGCGCCGCCTTGCAGATTGCAGGCACGTCGGGTACTTCCATCGAGACCGATCCGGGCGCCTCCGCCCATATCAATCGGGTATTCGGTTGGATCAGATCGGCGATGCCGGCACCGATCAGCGGATCGTAATAGCGCGCAGTGATGCCGAAATCGCTCGCGAGCCAGTTGCCCAGTTCGCGGTTCGGTCCATACACATTATCCGGAAGAAGAACGTCGTCGCCGGCTTTGAGCAACGCGAAGTTGACCATTGCGATCGCCGCCAATCCGCTCGGCGCAAGGCGGCAGTATTTGCCCTCCTCGATCGCGGCCAGGCGCGCTTCCAGCGTGAAGGTTGTCGGCGTGCCGTGCAGGCCGTAGGTGTAGCCGGTCTTCTGCTGCCAGTTGCGCGAACGCATCGCGGCCACATTGTCGAAAAGGACCGTCGAGGCGTGATGGATGGCTTGCGGAAACGCGGCAAATCCTTCCGGCGCCGCGTAATCGTGATGAATCAGGGCCGTCTGGAAGGATGTGCGTTCGGTCACGAGATTCTCCGGAAATGACTGCGTGGCGTTATTGCTTCCTGCTGTTGGCAGATACTTTTCTGGATGGCGCAGGTTTTGATTCGTTCGCAGCGATCGCCTTCAGGATGAACGGTTTGGTGACCGCCCCGTCGGCCGACATCCAGCTTCCCGTCAATGTATCGCCTTCCAGTTTGCCGTCCCACTGCCCTGAAATGTCGGTGCCGTTTTCCGATTCTTCCATGAAGAGAACGTTGCCTTCCATCTCACCGGCCAGCAATATTTTCAGCGAACGTCCGAAGACGAAATATTCGCCTTCAAGGCCTTCGTCAATTTCAGTCTTCGGACGAATACTGACCTGAACGCTTACATCGCCGAGCGTGCCGCGCAAAAATACCGGTTTGAGAAAAAGCGGCGCGGCGGTGGAAGCAGCGACAGAAGCTGCGGCAGGCGCTGCAGCCGCTGGTACCTGCGCATCAACCGGTGCGGTGGCAACCTCGCCAGTCGCAAAAGCGGCAGAAGAAAACACAAGCGCGGCAGCGGTCAGAACGATGGCAGAAAATTTCATCCTGTTCATCATGCCTCCGCCCACAAATCATGCGCATCGGCCGCCGTGATTCTGACATCGACGAATTCGCCGACCTTCAGTTTCAGATGCGGTTCATATGGCGGCTTGACGTAGACGACGCCGTCGATTTCCGGCGCATCGGCGGAAGTACGACCGGTGCCGCCGTTGCGATCGACTTCATCGATCAGCACGCGCATGGTCTTGCCGACCTTGGCCTGCAAACGCTTCTTCGAAATTTCTTCCTGCAGCAGCATCACGCGACCGCGGCGTTCTTCACGCACTTCTTCCGGCACGGCGTTCGGCAGATCGTTGGCGGTCGCACCTTCGACCGGCGAATAGGCAAAGCAGCCGAGACGATCGATCTGTGCCTCTTTCAGGAAGTCGAGCAGGTATTCGAATTCAGCTTCTGTTTCACCGGGAAAGCCGGCAATAAATGTTGAACGGATTGTCAGATCCGGCGCCATGGCGCGCCACGCCTGAATGCGTTCGATGTTTTTTTCACCGCTGGCCGGACGCTTCATGCGTTTCAACACATCGGGATGGGCATGCTGCAGCGGCACGTCCAGGTACGGCAGGATTTTTCCTTCGGCCATCATCGGAATAATTTGGTCGACGTGCGGATACGGATACACGTAATGCAAGCGCACCCACGCGCCGTATTGCGATGCCAGTTCGCCAAGCGCCTCGACAAGTTGCGTCATGTGCGTCTTGACCGGTTTGCCGTTCCAGAATCCCATGCGGAATTTAACGTCGACGCCGTAGGCGCTGGTGTCTTGCGAGATCACGAGCAATTCCTTGACGCCGGCCTTGAACAAATTCTCAGCTTCCATCATCACGTCCGCAATCGGGCGCGAGACGAGATCGCCGCGCATCGACGGAATGATGCAGAAGCTGCAGCGATGATTGCAGCCTTCGGAAATTTTCAGATAGGCAAAATGTTTCGGCGTCAGCTTGACGCCCTGCGGCGGCAGCAGATCGAGAAACGGCGCGTGCGGCTTCGGCATGTGGATATGGACTGCATCCATCACTTCACCAAGCGCGTGCGGGCCGGTAACGGCCAGCACTTTCGGATGCACCTTGAGGATGATGTCGTCGCCGTTGGCATCTTTCTTCGCGCCGAGGCAACCGGTAACGATGACCTTGCCGTTTTCATTCAGCGCTTCACCAATGGCATCCAGCGATTCCTGCACGGCGGCATCGATGAAACCGCAGGTGTTGACGATGACCAGATCGGCGCCGTCGTACGATTTGGCCGTGTCATAGCCTTCTGCACGCAACTGCGTGAGAATCTGCTCTGAATCGACCAGGGCTTTCGGGCATCCGAGGGAAACGAAGCCGATTTTTGGTACTGCTTGCGATGCGTTGGTCATGGTGGAAACGGGTAACGGAACGGGGTAAAAGCGAGGATTGAAACGAATCCGCTATTGTACCCGTTCGCACCGCGCACCTGCCAGTGAATGCGGCCCGCACATGCGCCTTTCGGCCTGTACGTTTATTCCGGTTTTGCTGTCTTAATTGCTACTTTTCGCGCCCAACTGGGCAAACGAGAAATCGCCGAACATGCTTTTCGACTGCGTCTGCATCTGTTCCTGCATCTGCACGAAGAGATTCTTGCTCTGCTCGATGTAGTTGCTCATCATTCCCTGCATCATCGGACCCTGCACATTCATGAATTGCGCCCACATTTCCGGGCTGAATGCCTTGTCTTCGCACAATTCCCTGGAATTTTCGGTCAGCCTGTTCTGGATATCGATGAAAGCCTGGATGTTTTTTTCCAGGTACGCACCCATCATGCCCTGCATCGCATGACCGTAATAGCGAATGATCTGCGCCAGCGACGTGCTGGAGAACATCGGCGAACCGTTCGCCTCTTCTTCCAGGATGATTTGCAACAGGATGCTGCGGGTCAGGTCTTCCGCCGTCTTCGCATCGACCACGGTAAATTGCTCGGCGCCGAGCACCAGTTTCTTGACATCGGCGAGAGTAATGTAGGAACTCGTTTGCGTATCGTACAACCGACGATTCAGGTACTTTTTGATCAAACGTTCGGAGATTTTTTTGGTGCTCGTCATGGGAATCTCCATTTGCTGCGCCGCAACGCATTTTTGTAATTTGTATTGAAAAGCGAACAGGACTTATCCTGGCCGGCCATTATAGTGCGGAAAAACAAAGGTTTACGCAACCCTCGATTCATCCGCCATTTACGCCGCAGTGCAAGAAAAATAACGCCGAAAAGTACCGTCCACGGGTAGGAGCGTCGGTCAGCGTTGCCGCAACCCTGGTCGAAAATGCAACACTCGGCATTGCCGGGAGCGGGAGCAAGGACGACTTTTTCATGCCGCCAGCACCCTTTTCAAGTAAGGTTGCGGATTCGAATTTCCGCCCGGCCAACACATGTACATTATTGCGATCGCATGGATCTACGTCGTCTTCATGATGTCGATCACCGAAACATCGGCGGTCGCGGGCATCATGACGTTTCTGCTGTACGGCATGCTGCCGGTGTCGATCATTGTCTATGTGATGGGAACCGGCAGGCGTAAACGCAAACGCCATGCGCAGGAGATGCAGCGGCGCGAGGAGTTGATGAAACAACAGGCCGCTGATGCGGATGCGCAAGAACGCCCGCCGGAAACCTGATACCTTCCTGCATCGGAAAACCGGGCGTTATCGCAACCAGATCAGTGCCGCCATCCGGCCGGTAACGCCATCGCGGCGGTAAGAATAAAAACGCTCTGCGTCGCTCATCGTGCAGCAGTCGCCACCCGTTACCCGCGTCACTCCCACCTGCGCCAATGCCAGCCGCGCAAGCTGATAGATGTCAGCCAGATATTTTCCCGGATTGCCGTCAATGGCATGAAACGCCTGCCGCATACCGGCATCTTTCTGCACGAATGCCTGCAGCACATCTTCCCCGACTTCGAATCGCGCCGGACCGATTGCCGGCCCCAGCCATGCATGCAGATTATCCGCACCGGCTTCGCGCATCCGCATCACGGTATTTTCGAGTACGCCACCAGCCAGACCGCGCCATCCTGCGTGCGCCGCACCTACTGCCCGCCCGGACGCATCGGCGAACAGAACCGGCAGACAATCCGCCGTCATGATGGCGCACACGACGCCACGCTGCGTGGTGAAACTTGCGTCCGCCTGTGGCGCATTCGTCGCCTGCGCCGCATCGATCACAAGATTCCCATGCACCTGCGTCAGCCATGCCGGTTCGGCCGGCAGAGGTTCCTGCTGCAATGTCTGCAACAGCATCCGATTGCGCTGTACATCCTCCGCGCGATCGCCCACATGCAAACCGAGATTCATACCATCCCTGCCGGACATGTCGCCATACGATCCGACGCTGACACCGCCTGCACGCACCGACATGACCGCACCGACCGAGGCGAGCGGCACAGTCCAGTTCGGCAGGATGGGATTCATGGCAAAAGAGGAACGGCGATGCGCATCAACGCTGGACAGGCATGCCCGCGCGCGCGATCAGATCGGAAAAATCCTGCGGCAATTCCGCCGTCCATTCGCAATCGGTGCCGGAAGCAGGATGTATCAATCCCAGCCGCCGCGCATGCAATGCCTGCCGCGGAAATACCGTCGTCAGATGCTGCTTGCCATACAGCGCATCACCCACCAGCGCGAAACCGATCGATTGCATGTGCACGCGAATCTGATGCGTGCGGCCGGTTTCGAGGTTGCACTGCATCAGGCTGACAGGCCGTCGGTCCAGCATGCCCGTGGCAACGCGCTCGAAACGGGTAACGGCAGGCTTGGCGGTCAGATTTTCGGATACGGCCATCTTGATCCTGTCGCGCGAATGGCGGCCGATCGATGCATCGATTTTCCCCGTGGCGTTCGGCGTGCCCCATACCAGCGCCAGATATTCGCGCTTGACCGTGCGCGATTGCAATTGGCGAACCAGATCCGTATGCGCCACCAATGTCTTGGCAACGACCATCAGGCCGCTGGTGTCCTTGTCGAGGCGATGCACAATGCCCGCGCGCGGCACACCTGCGATCGACGGCAGGTAGTGCAGCAAACCGTTGAGCAAGGTGCCCGACCAGTTGCCGGCACCCGGATGGACGACCAGTCCTGCCGGCTTGTCGATCACCAGAATCGATTCGTCTTCATGAATGATCTTCAGATCCATCGGCTCGGCCGTGAATGCCTGATCTTCCGGTGCCGGCTGCGGCAAGATGACAACTTTTTCATCGCCGTACATCGTCATCTTGGCTTTCGCCACTTCGCCATCCACGCTGACGTGGCCGGCATCGATCCATTGCTGCAAACGGCTGCGGGAATATTGGGAGACAAGCGTGGAAAGCACCTTGTCGAGGCGCATGCCGCATACTTCCGGCGTCAGTTCCAGTTCAATCGGGGCAATCTCCGGCATAAGGCCGTCTGACTCGTCGGCAGCATCCCAATCGTCGTCGGATATCGTATTTTCTTGAATCGGTGTTTCAGTTGGGTTCACTGCTAGTCCCATCGGCTATAATCATTCATTGTCCAGCGGTATTCTCGCAATCGCAAATTTCATGCAAAAACAAATGCCAAAAATTATCCTCATCGCTCTTGCTTTTCTGCTTTCTGCATGCAGCCTTACGCCAGACCAAGTCGACGAGACCAAAAACTGGTCACCGTCCAAATTATACTCGGAGGCCCGCGACGAGATGAGCCTTGGCAACTATGAAAAAGGCATCAGTCATTACGAGAAGCTGGAATCCCGCTATCCTTTCGGCACTTATGCACAGCAGGCCCAGATGGAAATCGCCTACGCCTACTATCGTCAGGGCGACCAGCCACAGGCGCTGGCTGCAGTCGAACGCTTCATCAAACTGCATCCCGATCATCCGAACGTGGATTACATGTACTACCTGCGCGGCCTGATCAACTTCAACGACAAGGTCAGCATTTTCGATTTCCTGTCCCGTCAGGATGCGACCGAGCGCGACCCGAAAGCCGCACGCGAAGCCTTCGATTCCTTCAAGCAACTGATTGAGCGCTTTCCCGACAGCAAGTACACGCCTGACGCTGAAGCCCGCCTCGCCTATCTGGTGAATGCCATGGCGCAATACGATGTCCACGTGGCGAACTATTATTATCGTCGCGGCGCCTATCTGGCTGCAGCCAATCGCGCACAGGCCGCCGTCAAAAATTACCCGGGCGCGCCTGCGGCCGAGGAAGCATTGTTCATCATGATGGAATCGTACAATGCATTGAACCTGCCGCAGCTGCGCGACGATTCGGAACGTGTACTGAGGCAGAACTTCCCGAAGAGCGTTTATTTCAGCGGCGGGAAGAAGAAGGAAAAACCGTGGTGGCAGATCTGGTAATACGCGATCGGATCATTCATCAAAAAAGCCTCGCAATGCGAGGCTTTTTTATTTCCGGGAATCCGGCTTGCTTCAATCTGCGATTCTTCTCTTGAATATCCATGAATGCGCATCGGACGATGCCTCATCGAATGCATAGCCATCGACATCGAATGCTTTCAAGGCCTGCGGACGGATCAATCCCTTGGTTGCCGCATAACGCGCCATCAATCCGCGCGCACGCTTCGCATAGAACGAGATGATCTTGTACTTGCCGTTCTTCCAGTCCAGGAACATCGGCGTGATCACCGGCACGGTCAACAACGCCGGCTTGACTGCCTTGAAATATTCTTCCGATGCCAGATTGATCAGCGCACCGGCCTTTTGTGCGGCGATCTGCAGGTTCAATGCCTGCGTCACCGTCTCGCCCCAGAATGCATACAGATCCTTGCCAGCGGGATTGGCAAGTTTCGTCCCCATCTCCAATCGATAGGGCTGCATCAGATCGAGCGGCCGCAACACGCCATACAAGCCGGATAAAATGCGGATGTTCGATTGCGCGTACGCCAACTGTTTTTCATTGAATGTTGCCGCGTTCAATCCTTCGTAGACATCGCCGTTGAATGCCAGCATCGCCTGTCTGGAATTTTTCGCCGTAAATCTGGGCGACCATGCCGCAAAGCGATTAGCATTCAGGGTCGCAAGTTGATCCGAGATATGCATGAGGCTGGCAATGCGGTCCGGCGACGATTGCCTCAGGATGGCAATCAGCTCTGCAGAACGTTTGATGAAATCCGGTTTGGTGCTGATCTCTGTATTGACGGGTGATTCGTAATCGAGTGTTTTGGCAGGCGATAAAACAATAAGCATGTTTACTTCCACGAGAATATTTTGGCAATGATACCGAAGCGCATCGTACTCGACACAAACGTCTGCCTCGACCTGTTCGTATTTCGCGATCCACGCTGGACGTTATTGCATGGTGCGCTGAAGGACGGCCGGCTCGAAGCCGTGACGCGCGACGATTGCCGCATGGAGTGGAGCATCGTTCTGCGTTATCCGCATCTGAAGCTGGACGATGCGGCAAGGTCGGATTGTACAACCGAGTTCGATGCATTGATTCATTGCCATCCGATGCCGGCGATAGAGTCGGAACCGGTCAGGCTGCCGATCTGCAAGGACAAGGATGATCAGAAATTTCTGGAGATATCGCGCGATGCGAAAGCCGATATCCTGATCACGAAGGACAAGGCCTTGTTGAAACTGGCCCGCAAGACCCGGCGCGACGGCCTTTTTGCGATCATGACGCCGGAAGCATGGACGCTGGAAACAATGGCGTTGCTGCAGATGGAAAAGTAGATTCTTCGCCGGCCGTCCGGTCGACGATTCAATGCCCGAGTTGCTTCAGCTTCTGTTCCACGAAAGCCTGTAGTTCCGGCGACAACGTATTGGTTTCCCGCGCGCGTGAAAAAGATTCACGCGCTTCTTCAGGCCGATTATCCGCCTGCATCGAAATCCCGAGTCCCATCCACCACACGCCGTTTTGCGGCGCCATGCTCACCGCGAGCAGGTATTGCTCGATCGCTTCCTTGTGCCGCCCCTCGCGTTGCAACAAGGCGGCGAGGAAGGCACGGTAATCAGGGCGATCAAGCGTATAAGGCAAGGTGCGCTGCAAAGTGGCGATCGCGGCTTTCTGCTCGCCTTTCTCCACTTGCAAACGCGCCAGGATCATGGCGAAACCAGGCTGCTTCACATCGAGATCAAGGCCTTCTCTGGCGCGACGCAAGGCGTCGTCCTGCCGCTTGTTCTTCAACAGCAGCGCGATCAATGTCTGGCGCGCGCCGGCATGCGCCGGAGCGTCTTGCAACACCTGTTCCAGCATGGCGATGGCATCCGCTGCACGGCCCTGCTCCGCCAGAGTTGTCGCCCGGCGGTAATCGTTCTCCGCCCTTTGCTGCGGCGTCAATGCCCTTACCTGCTTGTCGAGCATCAAGGGAGCATCGGGTACCGCCGCAACCTGCCGGGATGCAGGCGCGTTGCCTGCAACGACTTGCTGCGACGGCGGCTGGTTTTTCATTTTCGGTTGCGCGTAATCGAGCGGCGCAACCTTTGTTTGCTGCACTGGCTTCGCCACCGGAATATCGGCAGACGGAGGCTGTACAACATTTACTTTGTTGGCCTTGCTGTCGACCACAACTTCACTGACGGCATTTTTCTCGTTGCCGGCATTTTCTTTTGTTGCCGGATTCGGCGTCGATGGCAGCGCACCGGCTTCCGGCTGCGCAGGTTCCGGTGCAGCAGCCTCAACCGGTGCGACAGGCTGCGGCGCGGGAATCGTCGGCGCGATCTTCAACGCGAGATGCATCGCAGATGCAGGTTTGGCAACCGGCGCAGGCCGCAGCCACAACCAGACCAGCAAGCCAACCAGCAGCACGGCCAGAATGGCAGCAGCCAGCCAACCGGCATGCGAGCTTCGTTCACGGGGCACGGCGCGGAGTTGCCCCGGCAATTCGCCCGCAACCGGGTCATCCGCATGGCGCTGTTCCAGCTCCTGCAGCATTTTATTGATGATGCTCATCGCAAATAAGTCCAGGCCATACCGGATACGACCATTAAAAGTGAAACGCCTGCCAGCCACGGCAACCATGGCAACAGCAGGCCGCGTGCCGCCTCGGTATCTTTTGCCGCCGCGCGGATGTGCCGTGCACGCACCTGTTGCTGCCCTTCGCCATATGCCAGCATCAGCGATTTGTGCGCCAGGATATTTGCCAGCCGCGGAATGCCACCGCTCGCTGCATGCAGTGTGCGAATGGCATCGCTCGCGAACAACCGGCTTCCCGGAAAGCCGGCAACGCTCAGACGATGCGCAATGTAGAAATCCAGATCGTCCCTGGACAAGGGACTCAATCGATAGTGAAAGGTGATCCGCTGGGCAAGTTGGCGAATCGCATCCTGGCCCAGTTTCGTATCCAGTTCGGGCTGCCCGAACAGGACGATCTGCAGCAATTTGCGTTTTTCCGTTTCGAGATTGGTCAGCAGGCGCAATGCCTCCAGGCTCTCCAGCGGCATGGCCTGCGCTTCGTCCAGACACAGCAGAACGCGCTTGCCTTCACGTGCCAGCACCAGCAAACGATGGTTGATTGATTTCAGCAACTGATGCTGATCGATCCCGTCTTCCAGTTCTATCTGCAACTCGTCGGCCAGCGCCAGCATCAGGCTGCGCGGTTCAAGATAGGGATTCGGAATGTAGGCGGTGACAAAGCTGTCATCCAGCGTGGCGAGGAATTTGCGGCACAGCAGCGTTTTGCCGGTGCCGACTTCGCCGGTGATCTTGATGAAACCTTCGCCGCTTTTGGCGGCGATCAGCAAGGTATTCAGCGCCTGCTGATAACTCGGGCAGGCGAAGAAATAACCGGTATCAGGTGTGATACCGAAAGGCAGTTCGCGCAGACCGAAATGGCGTTTGTACACCTGCCGTTATTCCCAAGCCTTGTCGCGCGGCGCCATGCCTTGAATCCGCTTTTGCGTATCCAGCACGTCCTGCGACCAGCTGCTTTCGTTGTGAATAATGGTCGGCTTCAACAGGATGACCAGTTCGCGCTTCTGCGTTGCCTGGTTGGTATTGCGGAACAACGCGCCCAGTCCCGGCACATCGCCCACACCCGGAAGCTGCGAACGATCCGACGATGTCGCCTGCCGCATCAAGCCGCCCAGCGCAATGATGTTGCCGTCCTGCGCACGCACCACGCTGTCGGTTTCGGATGTATTGCTTTTCGCCAGTGGCAGGATCAGCGTGCCCGATTGCTCGCCCAGATTGATGGTTTTTTCCGAAGTCTGCACGTCGCTGACCGAAGGATGGATGTGCAGGATGATGTTGCCCTGCTCATCGATCTGCGGCGTCACGTCCAGCACCACGCCGGAAAAGAATGGTTGCAAGATCACGTTTGGTGTTGACGTACTACCCGTTAATGTCGTATTTGTATTGCTGCTCACACCCGTAACAAAGAATTCATCCGTGCCGACCTTCAAAACCGCTTTCTGGTTGTTCAGTGTTGCAATGCGCGGGCTGGATAGGACATGCACATTACCCTGCGTTTCCAGGAATGAAATCAGCGCGGCAAAATTCCGGGTCTGCAAGGCAAGACCGAACATGCTGCCGAGATTCGATACGCCAGACAACAGATCCTGCCCCGGAATTCCCTGCAACGCGCCACCGGTAAAGGTTCTGCCTGCTGCATCAATTCCCGATGCCCCCGTGGCAAGAGATCCACCGGTTTGCAATACGGTGCCGGGAGAAATCGAACCGCCGGATATCCGCGTGCTTCCCGTCCGGAAGCCGGACCAGTTGACACCGGTCTGGAAACCATCGCTCAACTCGACTTCAAGAATCTTCGCCTCCAGAATCACCTGGCGATCGACAGACAACTGGGTTGCCTTCAGATAGGCCGAGACGTTGCGCAACTCATCCGGCATGGCGCGGATGACGACCACGCCCGACTGCGGACTGATCACCACGCTGCGTCCGTCCTTGCCGGCGCCGACGATGGCATCCAGTGCAGATTTCAGTTCACCCCAGAAATCGCTGGAAGACGTGGTGCTGATCTTGCTGCTTTCCAGCGAAGTCAGCGTGGTACCGGGATTGCCGCTGTTGCTATTCTGATTGGAATTATTGCTGTTGTTCCCCGATTGCGATGTACTCATGGAGCCGGAAATGACGCGCGTATCCGATGTGCCCTTGCGGTTGCCGGTCAGATAGTTCACCTGGAATACGCTAGTCTGCATCGTCAGCGGCTTGATCACGATGCGCGATCCCTCGACCTTGTAGTCATAGCCGTACAGCTCGCGGATCGCATCCAGTGCCTCGAACAGCGTCACGTCCTTCAGGTTCGCGGAAATTGTGCCCGCCACATCCGGATGTACCAGCATGTTGTAGCGCGTGCCGCTCACGATCGAATAGAAAAACTGGCTGGCCGGCACATTATTGAACGAGAGGCTGAAGCGCTCTTCAAGCGGCGCCCTCGCCCGCGGCACTTCGATATTGATCGGCGGCAGCAGCGCGGCAGAAACCGCGTCCGGCTTGGCCGGCTGCGCGGCCGACTGCACGGCCTTGTCCATCTCCGCATTGATCAGATTGTAGGTATCTCTCTTGGAAGTAGGCGCCGTACATCCGGCGATACAGAGAACCAAAATGGCTAATGAAATTTTTTGCACGCTTGCTACCTTCTCATTTCCGATTATCGGGATGTCGATCTGTACGACCGGACGTCAATCGTTTTCCAATGCTGGGAAAAAGCCTTAACGTTTGCAATTCGCTACCGCTACGTAATACCACTTCGCTTTCGGTAATCCTGACCAAAGTCGCATCACCAAATTTCTCGCCCAGTTTGACGGTCTGGCCGCTGATGACGGCAATCTTGCGTGTAGGCGAAAGCAGTACCGACTGCAATATCGGGCCACTGGGTGCACCGGCCTCGCCGCTTTGCCCTACCTGTTCCGGCGGACGTGTCGGATCGCGCAGTTGGGCATAGGCAGACGACATCGCTACGCACAAAGAGAGCAGGCTGCCCGCCGAGAACGCAAATACACGACGGCATTTCATTACAGATTCAGCCATGTCTTGTCCAAACTTAATGTAAACAGCGTCAACGTTAGCGTCGTTTGATCGTTCTCGACCTTCATCTGTGCGTTTTCCCAGAATACGCGCCACGGCATTCCTTCCAGTGCCTTCACGTAAGCGAGCATATCGAGATAGCTGCCCTGCACCTTCAATTCAACTGTGTGCTTGTACACTGCATCCACGTCAGCGACTTGATCCTTGCCGGCAATCGATGTCGTTTTGGCTGCACCGGTTTTCGCCTGCCTTGCCTGGATTTCTTCCACCGATTCATTCAATCTCGTAACCGGTAGCGATTTCAGCGAAACCAGCAACAACTTGTCGTTCTTCTTGAGCATGTTCTCAAGCAGGTTCGCAATCTTGTCCGGCGAAACCAGTTCTTCCTGCAAGTCATTTAATGTCTCGCGCATCCGTTTCGCGCTCTGCGTCAGCATCTCCAGTTGCGCATGCGCTTCTTGATCTGGATCGACTTCCCGTGATTTGACCCTTTGCTGGATCTGGTTCTGGACATCCGCGAGTGTCGCTTGCTGCTGCTTGATCTGCTTAGACAGGCTTGCCTGTTTCGCGTATTGCGGATCAAGCAATACAGCGTTAATCAGTGTGATCAGAATCAGTACGGCAACCGCGAAAATGATCGTGCGCTCGCGTAGCGTCAATGCATCGATTCTTAGCGCCAGTTTTCCCCAGGATTGCTTCATTTAGCCTGCCCTCCCGTCTGGTCCTGCTCCTTGATACCGGAAGAATGCAGATTGAATTCAATATAGGGAAGCGTCACCGCCGATATCTGTTTTGTATCGGCACCCTGCTTGCTATCCAGTTTCGGCAACTGCATCTCCAGCGTTGCGAAAGACGCCCCCTGCATCACCGCTTCCGTCTTCAGGCGGGAAAGATAAATCGGTACTAGTTCCGGACGTAGCGCATTTCCCTTGATCGCGATATCGCTACCGGTTCCCTGGATCGTGAATCCGGTTAACCAGATACCGTTACCTATCTGCCTTGCAAAAGCCGTCATGAAATCTGCATAACCACCCGTGTTGCCGAATTCACCTTTTTCCAGAAGATCAGCGACCTGCTGCAACGACTGCACTTCAGCTTGCTTGTGCTGCAGCCTCGCCTCCAGTCCCGAATCCTTTTCTTTCGTTGCATAAGCTGCCGTTACCTTGGCAAGCTGGTTCTGCGCAAGCTGCAATTGATTGGCAACCGAAGCTTCGTCACTTTGCAGTTTCGACAATTGAAAACTTGTATATGCCGTCAGCAAAAGCGCGCCCAGCAAAATAATGCCCAACCCTTGCGCCATCGTCATCGCAGAAAAATGCTTTTCCTGCTTCAGAAAAATAGGATTGAACAGATTAATCTGCTGACTCATAGCATCACCTCATCCAAGCGTAATGCGGCGCCAAGCACCATGAAGTAAAGCTGCTGCATCTCCGGCGATTTCAGTTCCGGCACTTTGGAAAAATCGAAAACCGCCTCCAGATTCAGCGTATCGATTGGCATGTAGCGATTCTCTGTCAAATAGGTCACCAGGCCCGATGCAGCCCCTCCTAGCGGCGCTAGTATCAACTTCGATAGCGTGATGTAGTGATATTGCCGATCAAAGTGATCGAGGGAACGTTGCAACTCCAGCATCACCCTCCCGTAACAAGCGCTTCTTTCCTCCTCATCTGACTGCGCCAGTTGAGCGTGGGGAATATCGATGCGTCGGGACAGATACAATTCGCCGCCGTATGTGACCGTCAATAATCCACCTTGCGCATCGAATGAAAGCAGTGCGACACCTCGCCCTTCCGGCTCGATCGGCTTGGCAATATTCCGTTGCGCCATCTCGGGGATATCGATAACGCGCAGCGAAACCTTGGCGTCACTGAACAAGGCCTGCCGCTGTTCAATCAGTTGGTTACGTGCCGCGACGGCGTACATCGAATGATTGCGACCGCCTGCGCTCTTGTCGCTCGGCACATCCAGTACATCAATCGTTGCATCGTCGATATGAAAATCCAGCATGTCCTTCAGGCGCCAACGGATTGCCGTTTTCAATTCATCTGCCGGGACATTCGGTGCTTCTACCGACAACAACTGGTATTCATTTCCACAGAGCAGGTTTATGCAATCGTAACCGGCTCGCAACTCCTTGCCGATTTTTTCCAGCGCTTCGGTCGCAGACTCGACACCGTTCAATGCGTGCGTCGCTGCGATTTCCACAACGGGCTTACCGGAAGTTGGACGGCTGATACTGGCGATGCAAATACTATCCGGCTGTATTGAAACAACCAGCCACCCTGTCGTATTTTTTTCTTTTTTAAACCAGCTCATACCAAGATCTTTATCGAGAACTGCGTGAAATTAGGGGATTACATAATTAGTGTCAATCAATTTCCCTGAACGAAGGAAAAGCCCAATCAATTAACAACGCATTTGTAAATTTTGGTTAATTTGCCAACTAGTAAACCTCGCGAAGATAAATAATCGGCCCGCTTTTGAACACACCGAAAGTCGCGCGTGCTGTCGGATCATCATCGTACTTCGGACCTCCCCACGCTCCTTGAAGCCACGGCATGTTGGCAGCTGATGTCGAGCCGTTACAGATCGTCCCAGGCGGGGTGTCGGCAGCTAGATCGACACACAAGTCGATACTCGTCTTTCCATTCGCCCTGCTCAACGCTATGGAACCGACACCCTTTGAAATATTATTGATCGTCAAAGTGGAACCCGAGGCGGTGTTCTTGAGCAGAACATTACTCGGCTGAAGTACTGTGCAACTGTCATCCGTATTGGTCACGAAGCCTGTGTTACTCCAATACTCTACGCGCATCGGCACCGACAAGATATTCTGCGGTGAGCCATTCGCGTTCAGCAGTTTCAGGCGACCAAACCGAATGATGGTCGGCGCAGAAGAAACCTGCGTTGTACTAATGTCTGCCCCCGTTGTTGGATCCTTGGTCGCTCCATTAAGAATGGTGATCTTGGCCCCGTCGGCGTCATTGATTCCGACGCCGAGTTTGAATTTTTCAAAGGAACCGTCGGGCGTCGTCTCACGAACGAATTTATAGCTACCACTCGCGATATATTGCCCCCTCATCCAAACGGGCGCAGGCAATCCGAGCATCGGCAACGCCGGTGGCAACGACGATAAGCGAATAGTTTTGTCGCCATTAATATCATCATCCTTGCCATCAACGGTAAAGGCCGCCAACTTAAGAAATTGCGTAGTGGCCGCATTTCCAGTCGGCGCATAACGGGACAACACAACATTCTGACTGCTCAAAGCTCTGACAGCCAAAGCGATCGCCATCGGCTGATCCATATAAGTAAACGGCTTCGCTGGCGCGATCGGTTTACAGGCCTCGGTGAAGGATGCATCTACCGCATAGTGATGCGGCCTAAATCTTCCTTTCGGCATGGTTTGATCGTTGCCAATCAGGCAGCCGTATTTCCCGCTAAGCGTCTTCGTATTCGTTGCCGAGCCCGGAACGCAATCGCCCTCGCTATCGTGCAACACATTTCCAGCCGATCCGGTTATGTGATCCACGTTAGTAAAGACCTCATCGTTTACCGCACCTGGAATATAGACATTGTTGATTATCCTGCCTGCGAGAAATACGATACTGCCCACATCGTCATATCGAAAGGTGCCGGATGCGACGCCACTACTATCCGCCGCGGTGAAGCTTCCGTCCAATGCATCCGATGCCTGCAGATTGGCTCCCATGTGATCCTGCACTTTGGTCTTGTCAAAATTCGGTATCCCCGAATAACCCGTCGGCGTCGGTGTTGGCGTGGCCTTAACAGTGAAGGGGTTACCCGCTACATAGGAAGAACCGCACGATATCGACGTACCACAGTCGTTCATATCAGGCGTCGTTAGCTGGAACGACTGTGGCCGTATCGCAAAATTATCGCGGGAACAGCTTGGCAAGGCGCTCCCGGCAGAACCGGCAATCACGCGCACGCGGACATTCTTCTGCGCTTTGTTCACATTGAACGGTACTGTCTTGAGCGATTCATTATTGAATGTAAACGTCGATTCCGGCGTGATGCCTGCATTCAGATCGGTACATTTTCCCGCGCCAGGCGGTGCATCCTGATCGATCAGCGCAACCGTCACATTGCCGGTGTATGGGGAAGGATTGCCGCTTGCATCGCCCGGCCGCAAATCCAGGGTGAAAGACGTGCCAACAAGTTTCGTATAAATTGGCGAGCCGGGTAATTTGCCTGGCTCAACGACATCGAACGAACAAGCCGAAGAAAACTGCACAACGCAATTCGTCGTATTGCTGCCATCCTTGCAGACCGTGGCATCGGCCGAAGGCGGCGATGTGGCTATACTGCCGCCGATGTTGACCGATGCGTTGACCGGACTGCCCTGACTCAGCGTTACTTGCGTCTGGCCATTGAAGAACGTCAGCAGGTTGCCCGACGACCAGCTCGACGTTCCACTGGAGGTAACGTTGGCAAGATTCACTGTCACCTTGCCGACGTACAGGCTGGAGCAATTCGCATTGGCGCACGCCTTCACCGTTACCGGTGCCGCACTGCAGGTGTTCGCCGGATGATCGAGTTCGATGTGGTGCAAGCGTTCCAGCGATACGGAGCAGACCTGCAATCGCGAGAATTCGTGAATATTGGTATTGCTGCCGGTAGAGCCGGTAAAGGACAGACTCCAGTTGGTCGGCACAGCGGCTTGGCCAGTTTGCGCTTTCACATCGAATTGAGTGAGCAGCGGCGTGTAGTTTGTGCCGTTACCGGACGTATCGCGCTCAATCTTTGTATAAGCATGAATACTGTCGCTGTGATCAACGGTAATGCGATAACGATACCCAGGCCCGGGAGTGGACGAGGTCGTATCGATACCCGGCGCCAGTGTTCCACTGGTCCACAAATAGGAATATCCGTTCAGACCTGATCCAGAACCGCGAATCGAGACGGCGTCCGGATGCAATCCTGGATTCCCCCCTGGTCCACTGGTACGCCCCTCGGTTGGATTCGAAAAATTTCCGAACTCATCCAATGCCACGCCCAGCCAGCCACCGGCAAAACCATCATGTGTTTGATCGCCGCCCGCCACCCCTAGACGTTTCTGCGCATACCCCAACGATCCGCCAAAGGCTCCTGCAACAGGGAGTTTCGACGCATCGGAAAGAACCATTGCCATGCCATCAGCACCATTGCTGCCATACGCATAATGGTTGAATTCAACGACGATCTTATTTCCCGCTCCGGGAAATATGCGCTGCAATGTTGCGTAGGTAGATGCATTCTGCGACGCATCCGTCAGACGGAATCGGTTGTTCACGATCCGCGGATCGCCGAACGTTCCGCTTTCATGACCAAACGCCCAGTCGGCTCCCGGTGCCCCGTCCGCTCGGGCAAAGCTGTCGAGAAAACACTCTGAAGGCGCAGTCGGATCAATCGTGTATACCTCGCCGGTTTTCGGTAAACCGATCAATGCATTGCCTGTCTGATCGGTAATACCTGCCCCGGACGCAGCTGTGATGTTCAATCCGAGCGTGCCACTGCCGGTGCCGGTGGTCGCTGTCACGGTCCATGTGACGCCATCGCCGTTATCCACGACAGAAGTGATCGCAGGCGTGCCGCCCAGCAGCGTCCTCACCAATGCAAACCGGGCAGGCGTCACACCCTTCACACTTTCGCTGAAGGTAACGATCCAATCGACGCTGGGAGCGCTGGTAGGGCTGATGCCCGCACGTGCGATAGAAATAACTGTCGGTGGTTTGACAATCGTGTAATCCTGCCCCGCAGTAAAACTTCCATTTCCTGCACCGGTTCCACCCAACCTATTATTGGCCGTGTCTAGAATCGAATCGTTGTCTATCAAATCAAGGCCGAGTGTGCCTTCTGTATTAGCATTACCCGTACTGGCAGTTACGACATACGTCGAACCACTACCTGTCACACTAGTAATTGCAGGTGAGCCAGACAATCCCGTGTTCTGTAATTGAAAATCGGGTGCATCAACGCCTGTTACGCTTTCATTAAACGTTACCGTCCATTGAACACTGGCTGCATTGGTAGGACTTGCAGTAACCCGCGTAATAGAGGTAACTGTAGGAGCAATATGATCGGGAGAAACAACGGTAATAGCATCGCTCAAAGTTATGGTATTTACCAAACCACTACCGCTACCCGTACCCGTCCCCGTGCAACTGTTGCCAGTATATATAATAAAAGTCGCGTCATATGTTCCGGGAGTAGTTGGGGCGACAATATTAAAGGTATTAGAGGACGTAGCAGAAGAACGATCAGGCGTATTTTGGCAAGTTGAAATCGCAGCAGGATTGGTAACAAATCTGGTCCCCCCCCAAGTATCTCCGCTATTTATGAAGACAGTAAGCGAGGCGCTAATAGTTGCACCAGGAGCTACTGATACGCTCTGAGCACCATTAAGCGTCGCCGAAAGAGGATAAAAGTATGCATAAGCCGAGTTTGATATACCCAAGCTGATCACGGCCAACAATATCAAGAACGCTCGGCATAGACCTATCTGTAATACCTCTTTCAATCGAAAAACGGTGGAATCAATAGAGATGAGGTTAATCACAGCCTTACCTCCACCACACGCTGTACATAATCCGCATTGTTCGGTCCCGGATTCGGGCAGCCACCCGCTGTCGGTATATTGCACGCCGTCGATGTGATGACTACCGTATTCGCTTCGCCAGGAATACAACCGACCACGACCGTAAATCCTGAAAGCGTCATCGTGGACGAGCATCGACTTTTATTAGTCTGATCTCCTCGCAGCCATTGATACACACCCCATTCGATTCCCCCACGCGCGGCCTGATATGCCCTGACACCTTGTACATCAAGCCCGGAACTTTGATGCTGCGTCGTCGAAATCGTCACCATCGCCACACCCAATCCGGCCAGAACTACCAGCAGAAAAATAGCTGTCACCAGACTGAAGCCGTGTTCACGGTTCAATCTCTTTTTCAATTCATTGATGCGTGTCGGCAGCATCGTGCGCATCGCATTATTCATGGCGTGTTATCCACATGCACTTGATGGAACAAGGCAATGGCTCCGCTGTTCGTGCTCGGTCGCTGCATCGTGAGCGTGATACCGACCAGTGCCTGACTCGTATTGGTCGCACTATTGTCGTAAGCAAAATTACACGCCGTCACACCGTTTGCCAGCAAACCGATGACAACATTTGCACCGGCTGCCATCGGCGTAGTCGGTGCGGCAATCGGTTGCGCCGCACTGATCGCATAATTGGAATAACGTGTCAGCGTGCCAGCCGTCGGATTGCATTCATAAGTAACCGGCGTCGTCACAACCTGAAACCTATTACCCGGCGAAGGAAATGCCCCAGCACCACCAGCAGGATTGGCAGGAACCGGCGGCGATGGTGCAAAAGGATTAGGAGAGGACAGATTAATAATCTTTGAGGGCACCACCACATCTTCAGCCACTCGCGCTCGATTGTTACAAGAAGGGCCTGTGCAATAAGCATCGGCTGGCGCCTGCCCCGCGCCGAGGTTATACACTACGATCCAGTTACCCTCGCGAATTTGTCGTGTCGGATCCGTAGAAAGATCACCAACTACTCGAAAGCTTGTGTCTCCCGAATCGGTAAAACTGAGGATATCCCCTCCCAAGGAAGCATCGTCTGTATCGGTGAGGTAGCGCCCCCCTGTATTAGTTAAAAGCAATTCCAGATAGTTACTGCCATTAGACTGAACACTCACTCGAATACTATTCGGCAAAGCCAGACGCAAATCGCGCGACATGCGTCGCACGGCGGTATCCGCCTCGTCGGCCAGTTCCGCGCGCGCCACCAGATCGACATATCCCTGCACCGGTGCGCGAATGAATACGGCAACAGCAGCCACGATGATGCCCGTGATGACGATGACCACGATCATCTCCACCAGAGTAAAACCCCGCGATAAAACCGCGTTGTTCGCATCGCTGCGTCGCATCGCCGTCATTATTGTGTCCCTGGCATATAGCGCGTGCGATAACCATCCAGCTGAATCGACTCCGCACCATGCGTTACGGTCACGGTGATATGTAACGCATCATTGGCAGCAATTCCAGCAAGCGCAGCATTAGCTATCGTCACAATCGCGCTGTAACTCTCCAGCCCCGGAATAGAATTACCTTGAATGTCCGTCGTGACCGGCCCATTCAACGCACTCAACGGACGCGTTGTATCGGTCCCATTGAGTTCAATACAAGTCGATCCGTCCGCCGTTAACGTGGGATCGTTGCACTGGGTAAACGGCGCTTGCGATACTTCTTCCATCAGCGCTTCCGCAATCGACAACGCTTGCTTGCGTATCTGCGGGTCGGCGCTGTTGGCCGTCGTGATATTCATCACCATCAATATGCCCAGAACGGCAATACTCACAATGACGATAAAAATAACCAGTTCCACCATCGTGAAACCGGATTGAATATATCGAGTACGACAACGGTTATTGATGCACATAACCTGTTTCGCTCTCGACAAAAAGTGTAAAGGGCATCTCGCCACCCGTCAGCTTGATCTGTCTTTTGGCAAAGCTGGATGTGGAAGTGGGTGCTGTATCGCTCTTGTTGAATGGCCGACCCAACGCATTGAAATAAAAGGTGGTTTGCGTATCGAGCACCACGTTAGCGGGGAAATTCAATGTCGCCGGTTTACTCGATGCCATGAGAACCAATTCGCTGCATGCATTATCAAGGCCAAGCGAAATACTGTTTGAGGTAAAGCAGACATAGACAGGCCCATTGCGGGCAATTGCCAGTTTTTGCGCATAACGCAGCATGGATTGCATTTCGTCACCGAAAGCGCGCGTATCGAAAGTATTGCGGTCGAAAAAACGGGGCAGAACGAAAAGAGAAAGAATACCGACCAAGACCAGAACCATGATGAGTTCGATCAGGGTAAAGCCGGCATTGGACAAGTCAGCGTTCTTCACCACGATTTAATTGAAAAGCAAAAAACCCGCACCTGCTTCCAGGTGCGGGTCTGATCAATTCCTGTATGACTTTTAGCAATCACTCTTGTCGGCTGTAATCGTTGGTGGAGTGACAACACCTGCAGCTACGGTTGCTGCTACATATTTGGCAGAGCAAGTTGCCATATTATCGGCACCTGCTTTTGTCAATTGAAATACAGCACCAGCCGAATAATCAGGAGTAAACCCGTCTTTGGCTGAAAGCGCTGCTCCAATTCCAGCTGCATCCGCTGTAGGGTAGCCATTTGCCATCGTGATACTCAAGCCTTCAAGCGTAATCGGGCCAGTAGTCGTATTTGTCACAAGTGCTTGCGCATGCGCAATAGCCGAAGCCGATTGAAGCGCACCAACCATACCATCGACCGTTGCTTCCCTAGCTTGTTTTCCCATATCCGCAAAACGAGGAATAGCCGTTGCCGCCAGAATTCCCAGAATGACAATCACGACAACCAGTTCGATCAACGTGAAACCCGTTTGTTTTTTTGCAAAAGACTGCACTTTCATTTAAAGCTCCTTAATATAAAAAATAACTGAATTTTCAATCCCACTCATACGGAACGATCTGCTCAAACACTACTCCTTCAGTTTTTCCAGCGATCGATCCGTTCTTACCTGGAAAATCCTCACTACCTTCTACAAGCCGGGCTTTAAATCGCAACTGCGGTGTATCGCGTCCACCGGCATTGCCGCGATTCCGCACCAGATAAACCAACGCCCTGTCTTTTAAATCGAAATACCATTGACCTGTCTTAACATCTTCCGCAGTACCGAAAAATTCGCCTGCGTAATTTCCCGGTTTTTGAACCAGCCATGCAACAGGGTTCTGATCCACCAGATTCGGTGCGGTATCGATCCGGTTTTGCGTAATCAACGAAGCGAAGCGCAAATTCAACGCGCTTTGCAATGCACCAACCGTTTGCTCGACCGATGCCTTCTCCGCCATGCGTTGATAATACTGAAGACGGTTATACAGCAAGGTCGCCAGTACCCCCACAATGCAGGCGACGACAACCAGTTCCAGCAACGTAAAGCCGCCCTGCACGCTCACGCTCCGTCCGTTGCATCGGAAAATCGATATCCTTCGCATCACCCGTGCAACGCTGCCTTGCCGAGATCCCACATCGGCAGGAACACACCCAGTGCCAGGATCAATACCAAAATGCCAAGACCAATAATCAAAATCGGTTCAATCTGAGCTGAGAGTGTCTTCAATTCATAATCAACTTCACGCTCGTACATGGCGGCGATTTCGTCCATCAGGCTGTCCAGCTCGCCGGTTTCTTCGCCGATAGCAATCATTTGTATAACGACAGGCGTGAAAATGCCCGTTGTGACAGCGGTACGTAAAATACTTTCTCCACGCTCCACACCATCACGCATTTGTTCGACCCTGCTTGCGATGTAGCTGTTATCGACTGTTTGTGCGACGACATTCAATCCCTGCACGATAGGCACGCCACTTTTGCTCGATAGCGCGAAGCTGCGCGCAAAACGCGCCAGCGTGCCCTTCAGCATGATCTTGCCCGCCACCGGAATACGCAGCTTCGTTTTATCCCACCAATATTTACCGCCCGGCGTATCGGTATACAGTTTAAATGTGACTGCCGCACCAACTACGACCGCCAATATCAACGGCCAATACTGCACACTGAAATTCGACGTCCCGATCAAAAGTTTGGTCATGAACGGTAACTCGGTCTTAAATCCGGCGTAAACTTTTGCAAAGGCTGGAATCACAAAGATATTGATGATGACCATCGCGATAACCAATGCAGTTACAACAAACATCGGATAACGCAGCGCACTTTTCACGCGTTGACGCATGTCCCGATCAAATTCGAGATAATCAAACAACCTCAGGAATACCTCTTCCAGACGCCCGGTCATTTCGCCGACTCGCACCATGCTGGTATAAAAGGGGGTGAATATCTTTGGATGGCGGCGCATTGCGGTTGACAGTTCACGTCCCGCATCAAGCGACTCGCGCAGATCCTTGACGACACGCGCGAATGCCTTGCTGATAGCCGACTCCTGCAAACCTGCCAGCCCGCGCATGATGGGTACCCCTGCTTTCAGCAACGTGTACATCTGGCGACTGAACAATTGCACATCGATTGAGCGCACTTTCGGCTCGGTTAAACGACTCCACCAGCTATCGGTATTATTTCCAGCAGGTTTCCGTGTTGGGATAATTTCTATCGGGGTAATGCCGGTACTGAACAATTGATCGGCAATGCCACCGCTGTCCGGACCTTCTAGGACACCTTGCAGCATTTCGCCGCGGGCATTACGAGCTTTGTACGCAAAAAACGGCACGAGGATTCCTAAATTTGCACTAGCGCGAGCGTAAGGGAGAAATGTATTGCTACCAAGTCGATTGTTGCCATTTAACAAAAGTTAACGAAATCTGTTGGAACTTTGCGTGCGTTAATTTCCATGTGGAAACATATTAAAAACCGGGACCGTTATGCAGGATTTTTCATGACGAAAAAATGACTGACTATCCCATACCGAATTGTAGGACCGGAAAGGAAGGTGGCATGCGATGAATAGAGAGCGAATCACGTGACTGCATCGGGAATCGACTGTGCAAAAAATGCACGGAAAAGACGCTTCCTACCTGCAGGGCGATCAAGTGATTCGCCGAAGCCTGGACTATCCACAACAACACATTATTTTCATGTGAAAATAATGTGCAATGCCGGATCAATCCTCGAACTGGTTGGTAATGCGCATGGCCTCTTTCACCGTGGTTTTGCCCGCGACGACAAGAGAGACAGCATGACGCCGCAAGGTTTCGCCAGCCATTTGCTCGCGGGCGACCTTGATGAAGTGATTTGGATCCTCGCTGTTGGCGGCATGCGCAACGGCGTTCGTCATCTCCAGCATTTCATACACGCCAGTCCGTCCGCGATAGCCCGTTCCGTTGCAATGCGAACATCCGCGGCCATGCTTGTAGGTGTGGGATGTAACCGTATCACCCAACTCTGCCTGCAACCATTCCTGCTCTGCAGGCAATAGCTCGTAGTCGGTGGAACAGCTTTCGCAAACGACGCGCACCAGCCGTTGCGCCAGAACGGCTTGCAGCGACGATGCCACCATGTAATGCGGCACGCCCATGTCCAGCAATCGAATCGGTGTGCTGATCGCATCGTTGGTATGCAGCGTGGAAAGGACCAGATGGCCCGTCAGTGCGGCACGCATGCCGATCTGCGCAGTTTCCTGATCGCGCATCTCGCCGACCAGCACCACATCGGGATCCTGGCGCAATGCGGAACGCAGCACGCGGGAGAAACTCAGTTCAATCTTCTCGTTGACCTGCACCTGATTGATGCCGGGCAAACAATATTCGACCGGGTCTTCCACGGTGATCAATTTGCGTTCCGTCGTATTGAGTTCAGCCAGCGCGCCATACAGCGTCGTGGTCTTGCCGCTGCCGGTCGGGCCGGTCACGAGCACCAGTCCGTTCGGACGATGGATGATCTTGCGCAGACGCTTCATCATCTCGATCGGCATGCCGATCGAATTGAGCATCAGCATGCTGCCGCTCTGATTGAGCAGACGCATCACCACCGATTCGCCGAATTGCGTCGGCATCGTGGAGATACGCACGTCGATGCGATGATTGCGAACCTTGATCGCGAAGCGTCCATCCTGCGGCAAACGTTTTTCCGAAATATCCAGCTCGGACATCAGCTTGAGGCGCAACGCAAGCGATGCCGCGATCTTGATATCGGCTTCCGTCTGCAGATGCAGCACGCCATCGATACGGAAGCGAATCAGCAGACGCCCTTCCTGCGGCTCGATATGGATATCGGATGCGCGCACTTGCGTCGCATCGTCGAACACCGATTGCAACAGCTTGACGATCGGCGCTTCTTCCAGGCCCGGCGTCATGCCCTGCATGCCGAAATCGACATGGCTGTCGCCCAGATCCTGCTCCAGCTCGCGTGCGAAATCGGTGATTTCTTCGGTGCGGCGATAGATGCGATCGATCGCGTGCAGCAGTTCACTCTCGTTGATGACGGCCAGTTCGACGTCGCGTTTTACGGTTCTGGAAATTTCGTCATAGGCAAACAGATCCGTGGGATCGGCCATGCCGATCAGCAGGGATTTGCGGCGGTCTTCCAGCACGATCGCGCGGAACCGGCGCGCCTGCGTCTCAGGCAACAGGCGGACGGTATCCGCGTGAAGATTGTAGAACTTGATATTGATATAGGGGATATCAAGCTGTCGTGCGATGGCAGTCGATATCTGTTCTTCGGTAACGATGCCGTTTTCCACGAACACGCGACCGAGCTTCCTGCCTGTGCGCTTTTGCTCGTCCAGTGAAAAGGTTAGCTGTTCTTCGGAAAGTAATTTTTGCTGGACCAGGATTTCGCCCAGCCGAACCTTTTCGGGCCGTGCCATAGATGCCTCTTGATTGGAAAGTACGCGTATTCTATGCCGGAACGTTGCAATTTCCGTCGCGCGTATTTTGGATGAACAAGTCCGTCGCCGTCAAAGGAAAGTCCCTGCATCTGACAATTGTTTGCAGATTACCCACGCAATGCAGGCCATGCGCAATGGCCGCGCCCTGCCAAACGCCATCGCTTACTGTATATTCTCTGGCAATTTCACCACTTCCCTCACCGACAACATGTCCGCTGAAATCCAGGCATCCCGCCACAACGCGACGCTGGTTCTGACGCTTTCCAATCCGGGCGCGAAGAACGCATTGCATCCCGATATGTTCGCCGCCGCCATCGAGGTGCTGTCCACCGCGGAACGCGACGATTCCATACGTGCGGTGGTGCTGACGGGCGCGGATAATTTTTTCTGCGCCGGCGGCAATCTCAACAAGCTGCTCGAACATCGTGCGATGGATCGCATCGATCAGGCCGATGCGGTCGACAGCCTGCGCGGCTGGATCGAGGCAATTCGCGATTGTCCGAAACCGGTCATTGCCGCAGTCGAAGACGCAGCAGCCGGCGCCGGCTTCTCGCTCGCGCTGGCATGCGATCTGATCGTTGCCGGCAGCACGGCCAAATTTGCAATGTCGTACGTGAAGGTCGGCCTGACGCCGGACGGCGGCGCATCATGGTTCCTGTCGCAGGCACTGCCACGACAACTGGCTACTGAAATCCTGATCGAGGGCAAGCCGGTCTCCGCATCGCGCCTGCACGATCTCGGCGTGATCAACAAGCTCGCCGCAGACGGCACGGCGCTGGATGTCGCATTGCATTGGGCCGACGATCTGGCCGCGCTGTCATGCAACGCCGTCGATCGCATCAAGTTGCTGGCACGCGAAGCAAACGACAATACGCTTTCGCGTCATTTCGAATCGGAAAAACAGCATTTCGTCGACAGCCTCAATCATCGCGATGCGCACGAAGGCATCAGCGCTTTCCTGGAAAAGCGCACGCCGCACTACAAATAACCTTGACGGAGAAGGAAGCGTTGCCGGCTGCATAGGTTGGCGCCATAAGTTGGCGGCAGTTGCTCCCGCGCGCTGCAGGAAAAGCGGAATCTCTTCATAATCGTGCAGCGAATAATTTTTTATTCCAGCCACGATTTCCACAGGAGGAAACATGATTGACGCCTATTCCACCGCGACGCCGAACGGCCACAAGATTCACATCATGCTGGAAGAGTGCGGCCTGCCTTATCGCCTGCACCACATCAATATCAGCACCGGCGATCAGTTCACACCGGCATTCCTGAAAATATCGCCGAACAACAAGATTCCCGCAATAGTCGATAGCAACGGTCCGGACGGCAAGCCGATGTCGTTGTTCGAATCCGGCGCCATTCTTCTTTATCTCGCCGGCAAGGTCGGCAAGTTTCTCGGCACCACGGATCGCGAAAAATTCACGACGCTGCAATGGCTGATGTTCCAGATGGGCGGCGTTGGTCCGATGCTGGGCCAGGCCCATCATTTCCGCATGTATGCGCCGGATAAAATCGACTACGCCATCAATCGCTATACCAACGAAGCTAGACGTCTGTACGGCGTCATCGATCGCCGGCTGGCGGAAAGCCGCTATCTTGCGGGCGAGACCTATACGATTGCAGACATTGCGACCTTCCCGTGGCTGCGCTCATGGGAAAAACAGGGCATCACACTATCCGATTATCCGAACCTGCAACGCTGGTTCGATGAAATCGAAGCGCGCCCGGCAGTGAAAAAAGGAACCAGCATGCTGGTCAGTGTGCGCCAGCCGATCGCGGATGATAAATCGCGGGAAATTTTGTTCGGCGCCACGCAGTACGCCAAACGCTGAATCCTTCTTCATCCCTTTGTTGATTGCTGATCGACTGTAGCTTCTGCTTGCAGAACGGTCGATCGGCGGACACTGATGTTTAATCTCGCAACGCTCATTCTGCAACGCAAAGCGTTTTGTTAGCGACGGCGTCATTGCCGTGCAATCCGGATCGCTCCCGCCAGCCGCATTTTTACTGCCCTCTTCCGAACATCCTGCACTCTGCTGCGAGCGCCAGCAGATTCGGATCGCGTTCCCGATTCTTCGGCATCAACAAGGTAATAGTCTGTCGCGACGTATATTTTTCGCTGAGCGGAATCAACTGGATGTGCGTGCTGAATGCGGCGATGCGTCCAGGCAGCAGGCCGTAACCGATACCGCCGCTGATAAGATTGATCAGCGAAAAAATATCGCCGACCTCCGTTGCGATCTCGGGCCGATAACCCGCAGCATCGAACGCATAATTAAAACTTTCCGACGAAACAAAACCGGTATTCAGTGCAACGAACTTCTCTGCCTGCAGTTGCGCCAGATCGATTTCCTTGTGCTGTGCATAGGGTGAACTGACCGGTGCAACCAGGAACATGTCGTCGTCGAATATCGGTACCGCCAGCAGTTCGTGATCGGCATTGTCGTTCCGAAGCCCGACCACGACGGCATCCAGCCGTCCGTCCGCCATGCTGTGCAGCAGTTCGCGATTCGATCCCAGCGTCAGCTTGATATCGAGGTTGGGCCGGCGCAGTTTTAGTCCGATGAATATCTGCGGTATGCAGCGCATGGTGAGCGAATAGAGCGAGCCGATGCGCAGCTGCGGCGTATTCAGGCCGGCCAGATCGCGGACCTTTTTCACGCCCTGTTCGCATTCATTGATGATGCGCGTCGCATGCTCGGCAAACGCATGCGCACTGGCGAGCGGAATCAGATTCCGCCCTTCCCGTTTGAACAACGGGCAATGCAAACCTTCTTCGAGCGAATGCAGCGCACGGTGCACGCTGACGGGCGTCTGCTCCAGCACTTCCGCAACGCGGGTGAGATTGCCGAGTTGCATGAAGCTGAGGAAAACTTCCAGCTTTTTCAGCGTGATTTTTTCATTGATTGCCATGGCCGCTCCGCTATTCAATCATTAACCTTACAGTAAAGATTATACGATCAGATTGATTGTTTCCGGCTTGATCACCGGCCTACCATCGATGCAAATAAAAGCCGGAGCATCGATGAAAGCTGTAGCACAACTCGATCCGAAGTGGAGCAAGCGTCGCTTGGAGAAGCAGCGCCGCATTGCACAGATCAGCGGCATGACCGACGGTTGCCTCATCCGTGGCGACAACCTCGTCGCGGCGCTGGAAAAGCTGATCTGCCCCGGCGACCGCGTCGTACTTGAAGGTAATAATCAAAAGCAGGCGGATTTCCTCGCGCGTACCCTTACCCGGCTCGATCCGACCAAGGTCAATCACCTGCATATGATCATGCCCAGCGTCAGCCTGCCTGAACACCTGGACCTGTTCGAGCGCGGCATCGCCAGCAAGCTGGATTTCGCCTATGCGGGACCGCAGAGCCTGCGCATTTCGCAACTGCTGAAAGACGGCCAGCTCGAAATCGGCGCGATCCATACCTATATCGAATTGTATGCGCGCCTGTATATCGATCTGACGCCGAACGTGGTGCTGGTCGCCGGCTTCATGGCGGATCGGCACGGCAATCTGTATACCGGCCCCAGCACAGAGGACACGCCATCGCTGGTGGAATCCGCGTTCCGCGACGGCATCGTGATCGCGCAGGTCAATCAGATCGTCGAGGACACTACCGATCTGCCACGCGTGGATATCCCCGGATCGTGGATTGATTTCCTGGTGCAGGCCGATCGTCCGTTTTTCATGGAGCCGTTGTTCACACGCGATCCTCGCCTGATCAAGCCGGTGCATGTGCTGATGGCGATGATGGCAATACGCGGCGTGTATGAAAAGCACGAAGTGCAATCGCTGAATCACGGCATCGGCTTCAACACCGCCGCGATCGAACTGATCCTGCCAACCTACGGCGAGAAGCTGGGACTCAAGGGAAAAATCTGCAGGAACTGGGCGCTCAATCCGCATCCGACGCTGATCCCGGCGATTGAATCCGGCTGGATCGAAAGCGTGCATTGCTTCGGTTCCGAAATGGGCATGGAAGATTACGTGGCAGCGCGTCCGGACATTTTCTTTACCGGCCGCGATGGCTCGATGCGCTCCAATCGCACGCTGTGCCAGCTGGCCGGTCAATACGCGGTCGATCTGTTCATCGGCGCGACGCTGCAGATGGATGGCCTCGGCAATTCATCGACTGTCACGCACGGGCGTCTGGCCGGCTTCGGCGGTGCGCCCAATATGGGACACGATCCGCACGGACGTCGCCATGCCAGTCCGGCCTGGCTCGATTTGATCGAAACCGACGATCCGCTGGCGCGCGGCAAAAAACTCGTCGTGCAAATGGTCGAAACCTTTCAGGACGGCGGCCAGCCGACCATCGTCGAATCGCTCGATGCGGTGCGCGTCGGCCAGGATTCCGGCATGCCGCTGGCACCGGTGATGATCTACGGCGACGACGTTACCCACGTGTTGACCGAAGAAGGCATCGCCTATCTGTACAAGGCACGCTCGCTGGGAGAACGCAAGGCGATGCTGGCCGCGGTTGCAGGCGTCACGCCGATCGGCCTGCGACACGATCCGAAAAATACCGAACGCATGCGGCGCGAAGGATTGATCGCGCTGCCGCAGGACATCGGCGTGCAGCGCAATGAAGCCAGCCGTTCGCTGCTGGCAGCAAAAAGCGTGGCCGAGCTGGTCGAATGGTCAAGCGGCCTGTATGACCCGCCGGCAAAATTCAGGAGCTGGTAATGCCCTTCGAATATCCGTTTTCAGCAAGATCGTCGAACCTCGATGGCACACCATCCCGCATCGCAAGGCTGGCTGATCTGGCCGTCGCGGCATTGGTGGAGGAAGCCACATTGACGCCCAAGCCCGGACTGGTCGATTTGCGCGGCAGCGGCGCACATCGCGATCTGAGCTGGGCACTGATGTGCCGTTCGGCCAGCGTGCTGCATTCGACTTTCCACGCGATGGCCGCGGCCGGTGCGCTCGCGCATGATTTGCAGGCGCTGCGTGAAGAGCTGGGCCGGATAGGACGCGACGGCGAAGCCGCCATGCTGCATGCCACCGATGGTGTGAACACGCATCGCGGCGCAATCTGGGCGCTCGGCCTGCTGGTCAGTGCAGCGGCACAAGGCGAGGCAGATGCAGAAACCATCGCCGCACGCGCCGGTGCGATTGCGCGCCTTCATGATCGCTTTGCTCCGCTCGTCACTGGCAACAAGGGCGAACGGACTTGCTGCGCCTACGGCATCAGTGGTGCACGCGGCGAAGCGATGGCCGGCTTTCCGCATGTGATCAAGGTCGCGCTGCCGTGCCTGCATGCAGCGCGCGCACGCGGCGACCGCGAAGATCATGCGCAACTCAATGCATTGCTGGCCGTGATGGTCGATCTTGACGACACCTGCATCCTGTCGCGCGGCGGCATGCCGGCCCTGCTCGCCATGCAGGCCGGCGCCCATGCAGTCCTGGCAGCCGGCGGCGTGGGACACGAAAACGGTGCGCGCTTGCTGCGGCAACTGGAGCAGCATGCATTGGCGAGCGGTGTCTCTCCCGGCGGAGCCGCCGATCTGTTGGCAGCAGCGCTGTTCCTGGATCGCCTGACATCGGAACATTTTCAGTGAGCGCCACTGCACCGCATCGAAGGAGATAAAGCATGGAAAAAATGGTGTATGAATACGCAGCAGGAACGCCCGCCGCCGGACGCGCACTGGCCGGCGTCGTCGGCTCCGGTGATCTGGAAGTATTGCTGGAACCGCTGCCGGCCGGCCGCAGCAAGATCGTCATCAATACGTCGGTCAACGGCATGGGGCGCATCTGGGAAACGCTGTTGACGCGCATGTTCACCGGCACCCTGTTGCCCGCGGCGCATATCGAAATCAACGACTGCGGCGCCACGCCCGGCGTCGTGCGCATGCGCATCGAACAGGCTTTTGAAGAAGCGACCCGCACATGAACCACACCGAACAACTGCTGTACCGCGCCAGCTTCATCGAACTGAACGCACGCGATCGCGCGCATGCGCTGCTCGATGCCGGCTCGGCACGCGAGCTGCTCAGCCCTTTCGATCGCGTCAAATCACCGTGGCTGGAAATGCAGGGTGTAACCGCACAGGCCGACGATGGCGTCGTGCTGATCAAGGGAAAAATCAACGGCCAACACGCTGTCGTGCTGGCAATCGAAGGCGCGTATCAGGGCGGCAGCATGGGCGAAGTGGGCGGCGCCAAGATCGCGATGGCGCTGGAACTGGCCGCCGACGACAACCGCAACGGCATACCGACCTGCGCGCTGATCTTGTTTGAAACCGGCGGCGTGCGCCTGCAGGAAGCCAACCTCGGCCTTGCCGCGATTGCCGATATTCATTCCGCCATCGTCGACCTGCGTCGCTACCAGCCGGTGATCGGCATTACTGCTGGCACGGTCGGCTGTTATGGTGGCATGTCGATCGCTGCCGGTTTGTGCAGCTACGTCGTGATGACGCGCGAAGCACGTCTCGGCCTCAATGGTCCGGCCGTCATCGAACAGGAAGCCGGGCTGGCGGAATTCGATGCGCGCGACCGTCCCTTCATCTGGAGCTTCACCGGCGGCCAGCAGCGTTATCGCTCCGGCCTGGCGGACGCGTATGTAGAAGACGATGTCGCGGAGATACAGCAAACGGTGACATCGCTGTTGAAAAGCGGATTGCCGGAACACAATCGCAGCGCGTTGTATCGCGGTTTTCTGGCGCGTCTGGCCGAGGTCGATACCGCCGCACAATCCACGCCGCAACAGGTATGCGCCATCTACGGAAAAGGATTCGCGTCATGAACAACGTCCATGGCCGCGGCGCTGTCTGGTTTGCCGCCCTGACCGGTAACGCACCGGTGCATGCAGGCTATTCCGGCACGTTGCTGGTGACGCATGCACCGCTCGATGGAAAACCCGCGCTTTACATCAGCGTGATTCCCGATCCCGCCAATCGTTTTCCGCGTGTACGCAATGGCGAAGTCGGGCTGGTCGAAGGATGGGAAATTGCACGCGCCGTGCAGCAACAGATTGAAGCAGATCGTGATCGCAATGAAAAGACGCCGCTGGTCGCGATCGTCGATGTCACCAGCCAGGCATATGGACGACGCGAGGAAGCATTCGGCATTCATCAGGCGCTGGCTGCTGCTGCCGGCGCCTATGCGGAAGCGCGACTGGCCGGGCATCCTGTCATCGCGCTCCTTGTCGGCAAGGCGATTTCCGGCGCGTTTCTCGCACACGGCTATCAGGCCAATCGGTTGATCGCCATCCGCGACGATCAGGTTCAGGTGCATGCAATGGGCAAGGAATCGGCCGCGCGCATCACGATGCGTTCAGTCGATGCGCTGGAAGCGCTGGCGTCGAAAATACCGCCGATGGCGTACGACATCGACAATTTTGCATCGCTGGGATTATTGTGGCGCAGCCTGCAATTGCAGACGCCCGATACACCGGGCGCATCCGATCTGGCAATGGTGCAGACGACGTTGACGCAGGCATTGGCAGACATCGTCGCCGATCCCGAGCGTGGCTTGAACAGCCGTCTCGGGGCAAAAAATCGACAGGCGACCGTCAAGGTACGCGATCTATTGCGCGCACAATGGCATCAGGACAGCATGCAATGACGACCCATACGGAGACAATGTGAACAAGACGTCCTATCGCATCGGCCAGATCGTACCGAGTTCCAACACCACGATGGAAACGGAGATTCCCGCCATGCTGCGCGCACGCGAAGCAATTGCGCCGGAACGCTTCACGTTCCACTCCAGCCGCATGCGCATGAAGGAAGTCACGCCGGAACAATTGGCCGCGATGGACCGGGATTCGGATCGTTGTGCGCTGGAGTTGTCCGACGCGCGCGTGGACGTGATGGGATACGCATGCCTGGTCGCCATCATGAACATGGGCAAGGGCTATCATCGTGTTTCGCAGGAACGACTGCATCAGGTCACGGTCGGCAATGGCGCACCGACACCCATCGTCACCAGCGCCGGTGCACTGATACACGGATTGCAGACGATGGGCGCCAAAAAGATTTCCCTGCTCGCGCCTTACATGAAGCCGCTGACAAAAATGGTGATCGAATATATCGAGAACGAAGGCATCGAAGTGGTCGACAGCATCTCGCTGGAAATCCCCGACAACCTCGAAGTCGGCGCACGCGATCCGATGGCGCCGGTGGACATCGTGCGCAAGCTCAACACCAGCGGCGTCGATGCCATCGTGCTGTCGGCGTGCGTGCAGATGCCGTCGCTGCCGGGCATCCAGATCGTCGAAGACCGCACCGGTTTGCCGGTGGTTTCCTCATCGGTCTGCACCACTTTTCACATGCTGCAAAAACTGGGTCTCAAAACCGTCGTGCCGGGTGCGGGGATGCTTTTATCCGGCAAATATTAATCAAACCTATAGCGTCAGCAGTCGCAACCATTTGCATTGCCTAACCACAACAGGAGACAAATATCATGGCTATCACACGACGTCGCATCCTTGCCGGTTCGCTGGCTTCCCTGCCCTTTGCGCTGACCGGATTCCCCGTATTCGCCCAGGAAGCGACCACCATCAAGATCTCGCATCAATTCCCCGGCGGCACGCTGACGCAAGGCGATTTCCGCGATCGCCTGTGCCGCAAGTTTGCGGCCGAAGTGGAAAAGCGTTCCGCCGGTAAAATGAAGTTCGCGATCTATCCAGGCTCATCCTTGATGAAGGTCAACGCGCAATTCAGCGCATTGCGCAAAGGTGCGCTCGACATGACGTTGCTGCCGCTGCCGTACGCCGGCGGCGAAGTGCCGGAGGTAAACATCGCGCTGATGCCGGGCCTGGTCACCAGTTATGAACAGGGCCTGCGCTGGAAGGATGCCGAAGTCGGCAAGGCACTGACCCAACTGCTGGCAGACAAGGGACTGGTCATCGTGACGTGGATCTGGCAAGCCGGCGGTGCAGCCAGCCGAGAAAAGGCAATCATCAATCCGGAAGATGCAAAAGGATTGAAGGTTCGCGGCGGCAGCAGGGAAATGGATATGGTATTCAAGGCCGCCGGCGCGTCGGTGCTGTCGATCCCGTCCAATGAAACATACGCGGCGATGCAGACCGGTGCCGCCGATGCCGTTACCACCTCGTCCACCAGCCTGATCTCGTTCCGCCTGGAAGAAGTCTCCAAGCATCTGACGACCAGCAAGGTCGGCAAATCCTACTGGTTCATGCTGGAACCTTTGTTGATGTCCAAACAGGTATTCGACAAACTGCCGAAGGATCAGCAAAAACTGATCATGACGGTCGGTGGCGAAATGGAAAAATTCGGCATGGAAGCTGCCAAGGCCGACGATATTGCAGTTGCCGAACACTATGCCAAGGCCGGTGCTGCCGTGCATGAAATGACGGATACGGCGCTACAGAAATGGATCGCCATCGCCAGAGAAACGGCATGGAAGGATTACGCCGCCCGTTCTGAAAACTGCGCACGTCTGCTGAAACTGGCGCAGCAAGTGACATGAGTCATCAGATCATTGATGTCCAGCTGTCGCTCCGGCTCGACCCGCGCCGCAATCCGGTGCTGTCGCGGCTGGAGCGCGGCATGCTCGTGCTTAACCGGCTCATCGTGATTCCATGCATGGTGGCGCTGGTTGCGGCTGCATGCGTGCTCACATATAGCGTGGCGGCGCGCTATTTCTTGAAGATATCGACAGAATGGCAGGACGAGGCGGCGGTATTCCTGCTGGTCGGCGCCACGTTTCTCAGTGGCGCTTACGTGCAGGCCTATCGCGGCCATATCGGCATCGAGGCGATCGCCAGCCTGATGTCGCCGCGCGCCAACCGCTGGCGCATGTTTTTCGTCGACATTTTTTCGCTGGCATTCTGCGCGTTCTTCTCGTGGAAATCGTGGACGCTGCTGCATGAAGCGTGGGTCGATGGGCAGACCACGAACTCGACGTGGGGGCCGCCGTTATGGATCCCCTACTTTCTGATGGCGCTGGGCATGACGCTGATTTGCCTGCAGTTGCTAACCAGCCTGACGATTGACGTGTTGGCCGATAAAACGGCGAAGCCGGTCGAAGGCGGGGAGCACGCGAAATGGCTGGGTGATTGATCCATCAAAAAAGACGCAAAGAGATGATTCGCTCATTCTTTGCCGGCCTACGACGACATTCGGCTTTGCCAACCGATGTGAGCAACACTTGTGCGGATGCGAACGGTCCGGCAGCATAATTAAAAAAGAGAGACACCGATGAGTGCAACCTTAATTGGCGCGTTATACGGAATCGTGACACTGATCGTCATGTTCTCCGGCATGCCGATCGCCTTCGCCCTCGGCGCTATCGCCGTGATATTCATGTACTTCTTCATGCCCGGATCATCGCTCGATACGGTCACGCAAAACGTATATGAAGAAATGGCCAGCATCACGCTGCTTGCCATTCCGCTGTTCATTTTGAAGGGTGCGGCGATCGGTAAATCGCGCGCCGGCCAGGATCTGTATTCGGCGCTGCATGCGTGGATGCACAAGGTGCCGGGCGGCCTCGGCATTGCGAATATCTTTGCCTGCGCGTTGTTTGCCGCAATGGCCGGTTCCAGCCCGGCCACCTGCTCCGCCATCGGCAGCGCCGGCATTCCGGAAATGCGTCGTCGCGGCTATTCACCCGGATTTGCCGCCGGCATCATCGCCGCCGGCGGCACGCTCGGCATCCTGCTGCCGCCATCGATCGTGATGATCCTGTATGCCGTCGCGGCCGAACAATCGCTGGGACGCTTGTTCCTTGCCGGCATCGGGCCCGGCCTGCTGCTGGTATTCCTGTTTTCCGCTTACGCGGTTTATCGCTATCGCCACGAATACAAAATAGCCGTCGCGACGCATCAGGCAGGCGGCGAGAAATCCGCTTTTCTCGACGAACATCACTACACAACCAAACAGAAAATGGAGATGCTGCCGCGCGTCGGCCCTTTCGTGATTCTTCTGATCGGCGTGATGGTCGCGCTGTATGGCGGCTATGCCACGCCGTCCGAAACGGCGGGTCTGGGCGGCATGCTGGCGCTGGTGCTGGTCGCAGTCATCTACGGCTTGTGGCGGCCCAAGCAGGTGCGCCCGATCCTTAACAGCACGCTGAAGGAATCCACCATGTTGATGTTCATCATCGGCATGTCGCTGCTGTATTCGTACGTGATGAGCTATCTGCACATCAGCCAGTCGACAGCGGAATGGATCGTATCGCTGCATCTGTCGAAATGGCTGTTGCTGTCGACGATCCTGATATTCGTCATCGTCCTCGGTTTCTTTCTGCCGCCGGTGAGCATCATTCTGATGACGGCACCGATCATCCTGCCGCCGTTGAAAGCGGCAGGTTTCGATCTGATCTGGTTCGGCGTGGCGATGACAATCGTGATGGAGATGGGATTGATTCACCCACCGGTGGGGCTGAACATTTTCGTGATCAAGAACATCGCATCGGACATTTCCCTGCACGACATTATCTGGGGCGTGATGCCGTTCGTGGGACTGATGTTCCTTGCGGTATTTTTGCTCTGCGTTTTTCCCGGCATTGCGACCTGGCTGCCGGATGTTGTCATGGGTGCGCCGACCAGGTAGGTTTATCCCGACCAGCCTGATCGTTATTCAATGCCGAACACGGAGTCTCATTCAAGCTGTATCCGTCCGCATGATTTGTTGTGGCTGACGGGTATCGATGCGCTGGCTGCCGGCTCGCCTTTGCCGAATTGGACAAGTGCCGACTGGATTTCAAAGTCGCCGGTGGTCGTACGGCGGCAACGGCTGGATGACGCCAGCCTGTTGCCGGTGGGATTGCGTGGATTCGAGCGCTGTCATCGATTTGCTGCCTGCGTACAACGTCATGCCGTAACGTGTTGCGTCAGCCCGGAAGCGCTGGTGAAGACACTGAAAATCGATACGCCGCCATCCGATACCGAGCTCCCCGCAGTAACAGCACTGAAGACATTGCAGCCGCTACTCGATGCTTGCGGGCTGCCGTGGGGACCGACCGGCGGCGCCGGTTTTTTCCTCGCCACCGGCTTGCCTGTGCTGCATGCGCGAAGCGATCTCGATCTCGTCGTGCGCGCTGCATTGCCGTTTACTGCATGCCAAATCCGGCTGTTATCGCCATTGCTCGATTACACAGCCTGTCGCATCGACCTGCAAATCGATACGGGCGCTGGTGGCTTTTCCTTCGCCGAATGGATGGCAGCACGTGGGCGCGTTTTGCTCAAGACCGATACCGGCCCGCGCCTGACCAGCGATCCGTGGCAAGTTGAAACGCTGACCGCATGAGCGTTCTGTACACCTTTCCCGGTCAGGGGTCGCAGCGCGCCGGGATGCTGCATGCGCTGCCCGAACACGCGCAAACCCGGCAGACGCTGCAGCAGGCATCCGACATCCTCCAGATCGATGTACTGCAGCTCGACAATCCAAAAGCGCTGACGAGCAGCCAGTCCGTGCAGCTATGCCTGCTGATCGCCGGCGTCGCAATGACGCGCGTGCTGGCATCATGCGGAGCGCAGCCCGATATGGTGGCCGGCTTGTCGATTGGCGCCTATCCCGCCGCTGTTGCCGCAGGTGTACTCGATTATGAAAATGCATTGAGACTGGTTGCACTGCGCGGGCGCCTGATGGACCAACGCTACCCGAGCGGCCACGGCATGGCGGCCATCGTCGGCCTGGATCGCACGCAGCTTGAGCCATTGATCATGCACGTTCACGCCGACGGCACACCGGTCTTTCTCGCCAATCTGAACGCGAGAAGGCAACTGGTCATTGCAGGCAATGACGCAGGATTGGATGCAGTCATGCAACTGGCACTACGGTCCGGCGCCAACAAGGTCGAACGGCTGATGGTCAGCGTGCCGTCGCATTGTTCGCTGTTTGATGAAGAAGCGCTGTCGATGCAAAAAGCCTTTGCCGGCATCGACATGAAACGTCCGCAGATTACTTGTCTCAGCAGCAGCGCCGCACGCGTGATGCATGATCCGATACAGATCGCCGACGATCTGGCATGCAATCTGGCGCGCCAGGTTCATTGGGATGACACGACACAACTCGCATGGGAACGCGGCGCACGCCTCGCGGTGGAAATGCCCAGCGGCATGGTGCTTACCAATCTGGCATTGCCTGTTTTCAGTGAAGGCTATGCCGTGAGCTGCGACAACAACCGGCTGGAAACACTATTGACTTTGATTGCGCGCGAACAGGCTCCGCACTGAGCGGAGCCTGCGGCATGGATAGAGTTGCATGGACTTGCAGATTGGTGCCCGGAACCGGAATCGAACCGGTACACCGTTTCCGGCGAGAGATTTTAAGTCTCTTGTGTCTACCTGTTTCACCATCCGGGCATGCCGCTATTTTAAGGCAGCAGAAAAAATAAAAGCGCCCACGGCGCTTTTGGAAAAACTGGAGGCGGGGGTCGGGATCGAACCGGCGTACACGGCTTTGCAGGCCGCTGCATAACCACTTTGCTACCCCGCCACGGGTCCGTATTGTACCGCGAAATAAAAATCGTGCTGCGTGCGGTACAAACGAAAACGTTGAAAACCTTTTGCGACTGCTCGCTAATAAAAAAGGAAGCTGGGCAGCTTCCTTTTTTAAAGAATCTGGAGCGGGAGAAGAGTCTCGAACTCTCGACCTCAACCTTGGCAAGGTTGCGCTCTACCAACTGAGCTACTCCCGCATGTACATCCAACAACCACTACTGCAAAATTGACTGAAATGATTTTGTCGAAAATCAATCAATAAAAAAGGAAGCCTGATCAGCTTCCCTTTCTGGAAAATCTGGAGCGGGAGAAGAGTCTCGAACTCTCGACCTCAACCTTGGCAAGGTTGCGCTCTACCAACTGAGCTACTCCCGCATCGACAGGTGCACATTATAGAGTAATGGCTTTGCTTGTCAAGCGCTCCGGACAGCGAACTACAGTAAATGTCCCGCGCTTTCCTTGATCAGCGGCCACGCCTTGCGCAGATAGTAAAACATCGACCATACGGTCAGCACCGCCGCCACCAGCAACAGCCATTGGCCCCAGATACGGGTATCGATGCCGAAGAAGTTTTCGTAGTACAGCAACATCGGAATCGCCACCATCTGCGCCACCGTCTTGATCTTGCCGAGCGAACTGACCGCCACCGATTTCGACGCACCAATCTGCGCCATCCATTCACGCAATGCGGAAATCGTGATCTCCCGCCCGATGATGATGAAGGCAATCACCGCATTGACGCGGCCGAACTCGATCAGCACCAGCAATGCGCCGGCGACCATCAGTTTGTCCGCCACCGGATCAAGAAATGCGCCGAATGCGGAAGTCTGATTCCAGCGGCGTGCGAGAAAGCCGTCGATCCAGTCCGTCAACGCCGCGATGATGAATATCAACGTGGAAGCAAGGCTCTTGTCGAACGGCCCCAGCCATGAGTCGGGCAGGTACAGCACGCCGACCATCAGCGGAATCAGTGCAACGCGCAACCAGGTAAGAAGAATGGGAATATTGACGGGCATATCAGACTTTACATTTTATGAGTGTGCACAACGCATGCATCGCACCCGTAATCTAATGCAATTGCCTGTAAATGTCTTCAGCCAATTGCCGGGAAATGCCTTCGACCGACGATAAATCCTCGATACTGGCGTCGACCACGCCGCGCAGGCCGCCGAATCGCGCCAGCAGTTTCTGCCGCCGCTTGGCGCCGATGCCTTCGATTTCTTCCAGCCGCGACGTCTGGCGGGCCTTTGCACGCTTGGCGCGCATGCCGGTAATGGCAAAGCGGTGCGCCTCGTCGCGGATCTGTGCAATCAGCATCAATGCGCCCGATTCCTTGCCGAGTTCCTGTGCGGCACGGCCATCGACGAAGACCAGCGTCTCCAGCCCGACCTTGCGTCCTTCGCCTTTGGCCACGCCGACGATCAGGCCGATATCCAGCCCCAGTTCGACGAAAACCTGGCGCGCCATTTCGACCTGGCCCTTGCCGCCGTCGATCAGCACGACATCGGGCATCACGCCGTCGCCGTTCGCGACCTTCTCGTAGCGGCGCTGCAATACCTGGCGCATCGCCGCGTAATCGTCGCCGGGCGTGATGCCGTTGATGTTGTAGCGGCGATATTCGCCGTTCTGCATTGCATGATGATGGAACACCACGCACGATGCCTGCGTCGCTTCACCCTGCGTGTGGCTGATATCGAAGCATTCGATGCGCAAGGTTTCGAGATCGGCGACGTCCAGGCCCAGCGCATCGACCAGCAGTCTCGTTCGCGTTTGCTGCGAGCCCTGTTCGGACAGCAGGCGCGCGAGCGATATCTCGGCGCCCTTCTGCGCCATCTCCAGCCACTGGCGGCGCTGCTGCCTGCGGCTGGAAAATCAGGTTGATGCGATGACCGCATTGCTCCATCAGGGCCAGCATCAGTTCGGGATCGTCGAAATCGGTATTCAGGATCAGCGATGACGGGATGAACTTGTCGATGTAATGCTGCGCGAGAAACGCTTTCATCACTTCCGCCGCCAGCGATTCCTCGGCGTTGGTCAGCACATTGTCGACATGCGTCGGGAAATATGCGCGATCGCCCAGATGGCGCCGCCGCGCACCATCGCCAGATTGACGCAGGCGCGCCCGCCCTGCACGATCACGGCGATGATATCGATGTCCGCATCGCCGCCAGTATCCATGCTCTGCTGGTGCAGCACGCGCGACAGCGCAGTGATCTGATTGCGCACCACAGCTGCCTGCTCGAACTTCAGCTCCTCTGCAACGTCGTGCATCCTCGCCTCCAGTGCCTCAAGCACTTCGGTCTGGCGGCCGCGCAGGAAATTTGCCGCGTTCTCGACATCCTCGGCGTATTCCTCGCGGCTGATGTAATCGACGCATGGCCCGCTGCAGCGCTGGATCTGGTGCAGCAGGCACGGCCGCGTGCGGTTGGCGAAGACCGTGTCCTCGCAGGTGCGCAGCAGAAATACCTTCTGCAGGATCTGGATCGATTCCTTGACCGCCCAGGCACTCGGAAACGGGCCGAAGTACTGGTTCTTCTTGTCCACCGCGCCGCGGTAATACGCCATGCGCGGAAATTCCTGGCCGGTGATCTTCAGGTAGGGATAGGATTTGTCGTCGCGAAACAGGATGTTGTAACGCGGCTGCAGCGTCTTGATCAGATTGTTTTCGAGCAGCAGCGCCTCGGCTTCGCTGCGCGTGACCGTCGTTTCCAGACGCGCGATGCGCTCGACCATCAATGCGCGTGCGCGGGCTGGCAAGATTCTTCAGGAAATAACTTGAAACGCGCTTTTTCAGGTCGCGCGCCTTGCCGACATACAGCAGATTATTGTCGGCATCGAAATAGCGATACACGCCGGGCAGATGCGGCAGCTTGGCTACCGTTTCGAGCACGATCGCACGTGGATCTGGCGTATCAATCTCGGACATGATGTCGTTACGCGTAATTCATCAAATGATCGGATATCCGGGCTCAGGCCGTAGCGAGCGACAGCGCGGTTTTCTTCGCGGCCTGGTAACGCGCTTCCTGTTGCAGCGCTTCCCACGTCAGTGATGGCGACTGCGGCGTCAACGCGGCAATGCGTGCGGCCGATTTGATGCTTGCCCCGCCTTGCCTGAGCGAAAGGCCGGACAGCAATTGATCGGCCTTGTCCGGCGAATTACAGATCAGAACCATGTCGCAACCCGCATCGAGCGCAGCGTGCGCGCCATCGATCACATTGCCGGCAACGCTGGCGCCTTCCATGCTCAGGTCGTCGCTGAAAATGATGCCGTCGAAACCGAAATCCTTGCGCAACATGGTCAGCCATTTACGCGAGAAACCGGCCGGATGTTTGTCGACCTTCGGATAGATGACGTGCGCCGGCATCACGCCGGCAAGACTCAAGCCGAGCCAGTCATATGGCGCCGCGTCTTCTGCCAGGATGTCCTTCAAGCTCGCGCTCATCAACCGGAATTTCCAGATGCGAATCCGCCTTCACGAAACCGTGACCGGGAAAATGCTTGCCGCAATTGAGCATGCCTGCCAAAGCAAGCCCGTGATTCAGGCTTTTTGCAAGTAATGCGACCACGCGTGCATCGCGATGGAAGGCGCGATCACCGATTACACCGGATTCGCCGTAATCGAGATCGAGCACCGGCGTGAACGACAGATCGACGCCGCACGCACGCAACTCCGCCGCGAGCACATAGCCGACATCGGTCGCCGCCTTCGTCGCCGCGAGTACATCCTTGTCCCACAAGGTACCGAGCTTGCGCATGGCAGGCAGGTGGGTAAAGCCATCGGTCTTGAAGCGCTGCACGCGACCACCTTCATGATCGACCGCGATCACAATGCCAGGGCGCTCAGCATGTATGGCTGCCGCCAGTTTCGTCAGTTGTTTGCGGTTCTGGTAATTACGCGCAAACAGGATCACGCCGCCGGTCAGCGGATGTCGGATACGGCGGATATCGTCGGCCGTCAGCGTCGTGCCGACGACATCGAGCATCACCGGGCCGAATGCGGCGGGTGAGTTTGCATGGGTTGCTGCGTTCATTTCTTCTCCACAATCACAAAAGCGACTGCATATTCGACCTCATCGGTGATCGATACCTGCGCAGTCAGTCCGTTATCCTGCATGAATTCCAGCAGTTTTCCGCTGGTCACCACGATCGGCTTGCCGCTCAGCGCATTCAATGTCTGCATCGCGCGCCATGTCATCGGCATGTGAATGCCAAGTCCGATCGCTTTCGAAAACGCTTCCTTGGCGGCGAAGCGCGTTGCCAGAAAACGCAAGCCGCGTGCTTCGACCTTTGCCTTGCGGCGGTGATATTTTTCCAGTTCATCGACGCCCAGTATGCGCTCCGCAAAGCGGTCGCCATGCCGGCCCAACGCCGCCTCGACGCGCGATATCTGGATGATGTCGGTACCGATGCCGTAGATCATCGCGTTTGTCCCGCCAGGCGCGCGGCGACCATGATCGCCTTCATCTCGCGCACCGCATTCTGCCAGCCGGAAAATACCGCGTGTGCAACGATCGCGTGGCCGATATTGAGTTCGGCGATATCGGGAATGGCTGCGATCGCCTGCACGTTGGTGTAGTGCAGGCCGTGTCCTGCATTGACCTTGAGCCCGTGACGAATACCCGCCGTCACCGCTGCTTCGATCCGTTTCAATTCATTCTGTTGCAGCTGCGCGTCATGCGCATCCGCGTAACGCCCGGTGTGCAATTCGATCACCGGCGCACCGGCTTCCGATGCCGCCTGAATCTGCGCCGCATCCGGATCGATGAACAGGCTCACGCGTATGCCTTCCGCCTGCAGCTGGCGCACCGCCGCGCTCACTTCCGCAAAATACCGGATCACATCCAGGCCGCCTTCCGTCGTCACTTCCTCGCGGCGCTCGGGCACCAGGCACACATCCTGCGGCTTGATGCGGCACGCAAAATCGATCATTTCCTGCGTGACTGCCGATTCGAGATTCATGCGCGTATGCAGTTGCGGGCGAATCAGTTCCACATCCGCATCCTTGATGTGACGGCGATCCTCGCGCAGATGCAGGGTGATCGCATCGGCACCCGCTTCCTCGGCCAGCAGCGCAGCTTTCAGCGGATCCGGATACACGGTGCCGCGCGCATTGCGCAATGTGGCGACGTGATCGATGTTGATGCCGAGATCGATGGTGGAATGGTTCGGTTGAAGGAAGCTCATGTCAATGGGTCCGTTAGAGTTGCAACAGATCGATCAGAATCTGGCGCGTGTTCAGGGCTGCGCCGTTCAGATGGTGCCCAAGCAGGAAGCGCATCAGGAATTTGCTTTGCGTTTGCGTTGCGGCATCCGTGTAGTTTTCGATTTCCATATCGAGCAGCGTCTTGCCTGAAACACGCGGCCATGCATCGGCGGGGCGTGCCGGACGCGGGCCCTGCTCCGGATCGACAACGTAAATCTGTTTACCAATGACCTGGGCCCCGGTTGCCGTGCAGCGCGACCAGTCGCCTGCCACGCCGCTTTCCTTCAACAACGCACGTTCGAACTTGCGCAACACGATCGCGGCCGGCTCGTCATGCGCGAGCTGATTCAGCGCGCTCACGTAATGATCGAACAATGCCGGATGCGGATCGTCGCGCGCCAGCAGTTTGACCAGCAATTCATTCAGATAGAAGCCGCAGAGCAACGCAGATTTTTCCAATGGCAGAAGTCCGCCGACCCATTCTGCTGCGGTCAGTGTGCGCACTTCCGATTTGCCGCTCCAGCCTACCGACAGCGGCTGGAACGTTTGCAGCACGCCGCGCAATCTGGAATGAGGACGCTTCGCGCCTTTTGCGACCAGCGCAATGCGGCCGTAATCGCGCGAAAAGACGTCGACGATCAGGCTCGTTTCCTTGTAGGGATAGCTGTGCAGCACGAAGCCGGGTTGATCCGCGATGCGCATGTCCTTTTCGAGAGAACGCGCACGGCGTACCGGTGTTTTCGCTGCAGTGGAAGACGTCAATGCGTTACCGGCATGGCCAGGTCGATCGGTGCGCGGCGACATTTGTTCGTCGCTGGAAGACGTTTCCGGAGAGTTGACGTCGGCGGTAGGTGCAACCATCTGTGCGACCATCTTCGAACCGGCTTATTCGTAACCGTACGCGCGCAGGCCTGCTTCATTGTCGGCCCAGCCCGATTTGACCTTGACCCAGATTTCCAGATACACCGGGCCACCGAAGAGGCGCTCCATGTCGAGCCGCGACTGCGTGGAAATATCCTTCAGTCGTGCACCCTTGTTGCCGATCACCATCGACTTGTGCGTATCGCGCTCGACAAGAATCGCGGCGAACACACGGCGCAGATTGCCTTCCTGTTCGAACTGCTCGATCAGCACCGTACTGGTGTAAGGCAATTCGTCGCCGACGAAGCGGAAGACTTTTTCGCGCACGATCTCTGCCGCGAGAAATTTTTCGCTGCGATCGGTAATATCGTCTTCGCCGAAGACCGGCGGATTTTCCGGCAGATGCTTTTTGATCTCGCCCTGCAGATTATCAAGTTGAAAACGCAGCTTGGCCGAGACCGGCACCACTGCGGTGAAATCGCGTTTGGCGGCAATCTGCTGCGCAAACGGCAGCAGAATGGCCTTGTCCTTCACGCGATCGGATTTATTGATGACGAGAATGCACGGCACGTTCTTCGGAATCAGATCGAGCACCTGCTGATCGGCCTGACCGAACGTGCCGGCCTCGATGACGTACAGGATCACGTCAGATGCCGTCAGCGTATTCGTGACGGTACGGTTCAGCGTCTTGTTCAATGCATTCGAGTGACGCGTCTGAAAACCCGGCGTATCGACATAGACAAACTGCGCGTCCTCCACCGTCTGGATACCCGTAATGCGATGTCGCGTGGTTTGCGCCTTGCGCGATGTAATACTGACCTTGGCGCCGATCAGTTCATTCATCAGCGTCGATTTTCCGACGTTGGGGCGACCGACGATCGCGATATAACCGCATCGAAAGTGAGGCAGTGCGGCGGATTCAGTCATGCAGTCTTTGAAGTAGGAGAAGGGGAAGATGAAGCGACGGCGTCGCCGGTCGCAGCATCGGATTTACCGGTCGAATCGGCCCCGGCGATCAGGCTTTTCTGGCCATTGTCGACGGCTTCCGGTTCGGTCGTTGCAGAGGCCGGACTGGTCTTTGCTTCGGCCTTGGCGGTTTTCGATTCCGCGCGGGATGCCTTGCTTGCCGTTTTTGCCGATTCCTCAAGCGGTGCATCGGGCTGTACGGTCGCAATGCCCGCCAGCTTCAATTGCGCCGTTCGCGGTTTGCTTTTGCGGCTGGTTCCGGGCGTCTTGACCAAGGTAGCCTGCACTGCTTCCAGCGCCAGTTTGGCGGCAGCCTGCTCGCCGGCACGGCGACTGCCGCCAGTGCCGAAGACCTGAATATCGAGCTTGGGCACCAGGCATTCGATTTCGAATTCCTGATTGTGCGCGGCGCCGTGGGTGGCAACCACGTTGTATTGAGGCAGCGGAATTTTCTTGCCTTGCAGATATTCCTGCAGCAACGTTTTTGCATCCTTGCCCAGCGTCTTCGGATCGACGGTATCGAGAATCGGAATGTACAGCGAGCGAATCACATCGCGCGCAACGTCGAAACCGGCATCGAGGAAAATGGCGCCGAACAGTGCTTCCAGCGTATCGGCCAGAATCGACGGCCGGCGGAAACCGCCCGACTTCAATTCGCCCTCACCCAGACGCAGAAACTGCGACAGCTCCAGTCGTTGCGCAATTTCATACAACGATTGCTGCTTGACGAGATTGGCACGCAGGCGCGACAAATCACCTTCATCGATCTTGCTGTAGCGATCGAACAGGAGCGATGCAACCACGCAATTCAGAATGGAGTCCCCAAGGAATTCCAGCCGTTCGTTATGCACGCCGCTATGGCTGCGGTGCGTCAGCGCCTGCTGCAGCAGGACGGCATCCTTGAAAGTGTGGCCCAGCCGGGTTTGCAGTAACGTTACATCCATTTTTCTATCGTTTCATGCCTTCTGTTGCCCGCCTTACGGCGCGGCAGGTTTCGGCGCTCGATCGTTGGTGGAACCGGCATAGTCGATCAGCAGGCTGACCGGGCCGACCAGCGGAATGGTTTTCTGGTACGCAAAGCTGATATCGGCATCGTCGCCATTCTTGACGATCGTCAGATCCTTGCCATCAATGGCGTCGATGTATCCGACTTCCGCCTGCTTGTTGAATGCCGTACGCATTTCAGGAATCGAGCCGCCTTTCGCCTTGACACTAGCAATCGCTTTCTTGATGGACATGAATTCAGTGAAGGTCGGCACGACTTTCATGCCCAGCACACCGATGACACCAAGAATAGCGAGAACAAGGATCAATCCTGTCAGGGAAAGACCTTGCTCCTTGCGGCCGACGCGTGACGATGTCATAAGTATGCTCCTGATCGAGATTATTGGAAGCTGCCGATGCGCCCCAGATTATTGGGGAAGTTGCTCAAATTCAACCAGATAAAGAATGCTTTTCCGACAATGTTTTTATCCGGCACGAATCCCCAGTACCGACTATCCAGACTGTTGTCCCGATTATCGCCCATCATGAAATATTGTCCAGCCGGGACTTTGCAGGTGAATCCCTCCGCATCATACGTACACAGATCGCGACGCGGGAAGTCGTGCGGATTCGGCACATACGCCGGCGCGCGCGGGTTGGTCAGGATCTGATGCGCAACGCCATTCAGGTTTTCGGTAAAGTTTTTCGAATAACTGAGCGTTTCTTCATCCAGGTAATCCGGCAGCGGCTTGTAGGAAACCGGCTTGTCGTTGACGGTCAGGCGCTTGTTCCTGTACACGACCGTATCGCCAGGTACACCGACCACACGCTTGATGTAATCCAGCGCCATGTTTTCCGGATATTTGAAAACCATCACATCGCCGCGTTGCGGATCGCCGATTTCGACGATTTTCTTGTTGATGATCGGCAGGCGGATGCCGTAGGTATATTTGTTCACCAGGATCAGATCGCCGACCTGCAGCGTCGGTACCATCGAGGTCGATGGAATCTTGAACGGCTCATACAGAAACGAACGCAGGAAGAACACCAGCGCGATAACGGGGAAAAAACTGCCCGAATATTCAATCCAGGTCGGCTGGCGCAACAGTCCGGCCTTCAGCGCGGAACGGCCGTTGTCGTCCGGCTTGATGCCGTCGCCAGCCAGCTTCGCATTGCGCGCATCGAATTCTGCCAGCACCGCATCGGCTCTTGCCCGGCGCTTCTTTGCCAGATAGAACGTATCGAAAAACCAGATCACGCCGGTTCCGGCCATCAGAACAAACAAGATCAGTGAAAAATTGCCGAGGATGTCTTGCAGTGTCATTTATCGTCCACTTGTAGAATTGCGAGGAAAGCCTCCTGCGGGATCTCCACCGAGCCCACTTGCTTCATCCGTTTCTTGCCGGCTTTTTGTTTTTCCAGCAGTTTGCGTTTGCGGCTGATGTCGCCGCCGTAGCATTTGGCCAGCACGTTCTTGCGCAACGCCTTGACGTTCTCGCGCGAGATGATGTTGGCACCGATGGCTGCCTGGATGGCGACGTCGAACATCTGGCGCGGAATCAGTTCACGCATCTTTGCCGCCACGGCCCGGCCGCGATACTGGCTGTTGCCGCGGTGCACGATGATCGCCAGCGCATCGACTTTTTCGCTGTTGATCAGCATGTCGACCTTGACGACGTCGGATGCGCGATATTCCTTGAATTCATAATCCATCGAGGCGTAGCCGCGCGACGTCGATTTGAGCTTGTCGAAGAAATCGAGCACGATTTCAGCCATCGGCATTTCGTAGGTCAGCTTGACCTGTTTGCCGTGGTAGCTCATGTCCAGCTGGACGCCGCGTTTCTGCGTGCACAGCGTGATGACGGAGCCGACATATTCCTGCGGCATGTACAGATTGACGGTCACGATCGGTTCGCGAATTTCCTCGATCTTCGAGGGGTCCGGCATTTTCGACGGATTGTCGACCATCAAAATCGTGCCGTCGCGTTGCACGACTTCGTAGATCACGGTCGGGGCCGTCGTGATCAGATCCATGTCGAACTCGCGCTCCAGCCGTTCCTGCACGATTTCCATGTGCAGCAGGCCGAGGAAGCCGCAGCGGAAACCGAAGCCCAGCGCCTGCGATACTTCCGGCTCGTACATCAACGCCGCATCGTTGAGCTTGAGTTTTTCCAGCGAATCGCGCAAGGCATCGTACTGATTGGCCTCGACCGGAAAAAGACCGGCGAACACCTGCGGCTGCACTTCCTTGAATCCGGGCAACGGCTCGGTTGCGGGACGGCCGGCCAATGTGACCGTATCGCCGACCTTGGCCGCTTTCAGCTCCTTGATGCCGGCGATGATGAAACCCACCTGCCCGGCCGACAGCGACTCGCGCGCGATCGATTTCGGCGTAAATACGCCAACGCTTTCCACCAGATGTGCCGAATCGGTCGCCATCAGCAGAATCCTGTCCTTGGGACGCAAGGTGCCGTTCTTCACACGCACCAGCATTACCACGCCAACGTAATTATCGAACCATGAATCGACGATCAGCGCCTGCAGCGGTGCATCCGGATCACCCTGCGGCGGCGGCACCTTGGCGATCAACGATTCAAGCACATCCTGCACGCCCAATCCGGTTTTGGCCGAGCAATGCACTGCGTCGCCGGCATCGATGCCGATGACTTCTTCAATCTCCGCGATGGCATTGTCGGGATCGGCAGACGGCAGATCAATCTTGTTCAACACCGGTACAACCTCGACGCCGAGATCGAGCGCGGTATAGCAATTGGCCACGGTTTGCGCCTCGACGCCCTGCGATGCATCGACGACCAGCAATGCGCCTTCGCAAGCCGACAGCGAACGGCTGACTTCATAGCTGAAATCGACGTGGCCCGGCGTATCGATCAGGTTCAGGTTGTAGAGCTGGCCATCACGCGCCTTGTAACTCAGCGCGGCGGTCTGCGCCTTGATGGTAATGCCGCGCTCCCGCTCAATATCCATGGAATCAAGGACTTGCGCTTCCATTTCGCGATCCGACAAGCCGCCGCACAATTGAATGATGCGGTCGGCAAGCGTCGATTTACCGTGGTCGATATGGGCGATGATGGAAAAATTGCGAATGTTGTTCATTAACCAAGTGACAATTACAAAAAAAGCGCTCAATGCTAGGAGTTTTTCCCCAAGCGAGCGCCTTGTTACAGAGGGAGGACGGCCCGGGCATTTTACCGGATTTCAGAGGGGAAATCCCGTAAATTACCGGATGGGCATTTGCAGCCTGAAAATCCCCGAGGCCGGCATCGACGATCACGACGCAAGGTCAGCATCCGCCATAAAAGCCTGCACTGCCGCCACATCCAGAAAATAATGGCAAAGCTGTCGCGCCGGCTGACCGTTCCTGCTGCCCAGCAATACCGGCACCAGTTCATCGTAACGTGCGACCAGCGCCTCGTCGGCATCCACGTCAATCACATCGATCACATGCTCCTCACCGATGGGCAACGCCGACAATGCTGCCAGCATGTCGTCGCAAAGGTGACAGTATGTGCGCGAATACAGGGTGAAATGAATCACAAGTGCTTTCCGCCTGCGAAAGAAAAGGCTGCCGGCTTTTCAGCGTGCAGCCTTTCCTGATCGGCAATGTTTATTGCTGGAGTGGTTTGATGGCCACGAATTGCGAGGAATCGCCACGCCGCACCAGAAGCAGAGTCGTTTTCTTCGCCTCCAGCTTGGCCACCAGTGTATTGAACTGGCGCGCATCCTTGATATCGGTATTGTTCAGGCGCAGAAGAATATCGCCTGTGCGCAGACCGGAACGGCCGGCGGCACCTTCTGCCGACTCAACCACCACGCCGCCATCGATCTTCAAGTCCTTGATCTGCGCCGGAGTCAAATCGGTGACGACCAATCCCAGCGAATTGGCAATCTGGGCAGCCTTCGGTTTCTTCTGCGGCGTTGCGACCTGATCTGCTTCCAGCTCGGCGATCGTCACGGTCAAATCGCGCAATGCTCCCTTGCGCCACACCGTCAGCGTCGAACGCGTGCCTGGCTTGGTGCTGCCGACAATACGCGGCAAATCGCTGGTGCGGTCGATTGCCACGCCATTGAACTTCAGGATCACGTCCCCGGCCTCGACTCCGCCTTTTTCGGCAGGACTGTCCGGTTCGACACGCTGCACCAGCGAACCTTGCGCACGTGTAAGACCAAGCGACTCGGCAACGTCTTTCGTTACCTCGCCGATCTGCACGCCGATGCGACCGCGTGTGACCTTGCCGCTGACGCGCAGTTGATCTGCTACCCGCATCGCCTCGTCAATCGGCACCGCAAACGAGATGCCCATGTAACCACCCGAACGGCTGTAAATCTGCGAGTTGATACCGATCACTTCACCGCGCATATTGATCAGCGGACCGCCGGAATTGCCAGGATTGACGGCCACGTCAGTCTGGATCAGAGGCAGATATTCACCCGTATCACGCGCCTTGGCCGACACGATCCCGGCTGTCACCGTGTTATCCAGGCCGAATGGTGAACCGATCGCAATCACCCATTCGCCAACACGAATCTTGTCCGAATCGCCCATTGCCAGACGCGGCAGATTGCTGCCTTCGATCTTCACGATTGCTACATCGGTACGCTTGTCCGCACCAATGATCTTCGCCTTGAACTCGCGCTTATCGGTCAGCGTCACGTATACCTCATCCGCACCGTCAACCACGTGCGCATTCGTCATGACATACCCATCGGCAGAGATGATGAAACCCGAACCGACGCCACGTGGCACTTCTTCTTCGGCATCCGGAGCCGGAGCGGACTTGCCGCGACCGCGCGGTGAAGGTTGCACCGGAGGAAGCGGCGCGCCGAAGAAGCGGCGGAAAAATTCCTGCATTTCCTCATCCTGCGCGGCATCACCCCGGCCCTGACTGACCTTGGCTTTTTCGGTAGTACGAATATTGACGACTGCCGCACCGGTTTTCTCAACCAGGTCGGTAAAATCGGGAAGCCCCGCAACCGAAGGCGCGGCGATTGCGGAAGGTGTCAAGCCGGCGGCAACAGGGAGAAAGAATGCGCTCGCAGCAGCAAGCAGGACAACGGAAAGTTTTTTCTGAACAGAGATCGTTTTCATACACTCGCGAAGCCGGATATTGATAAGGGATTTACTTACTGAGGTTTGAGCTCGATTGAATTGGCGACCTGCTTGATGGCCGCAGCCGGCACTTCGCCGACAACGGTCAACCAGTAATCGCCCTGCCGTTTTCCGACAATATTCATCGCTCCCTGCTGCATCGAACCCTCGGTGCGACTTTGCGAACCGGCTTCGATAAAAACAGAGATGGCAGCCAGGCCATCGGAATAGACAATCTGGGAGACTTCGCGCTGGGTCGGCGGCACATTTTCCGATACGGTATCGGTAATCAGACGCTTCATTTCACGCACTTTCTTGAAACCAGGCGGCATTGCCTTGACCGACCAATCAGAAAGATTTGCTTCACTCATGACGGCATTTTCCACCCGCCAGCCATGCGTATTCTTGAAGCTGGTCTTGACCAGACTCGGATCGACATGGCCGATCACGATCTGGGTAAATGCGATCTGTTCGACCACATTGTTTTTTTCGTTGAGCGTTTGCGCTTTCAGCAAAAGACCCGTGGATTTTTCCGCCCACAATTTGTAGCCGTAGCGCAGTTTGTCCCGGGGTTCCAGAATGATTGCCTGGCAATCGAAACCGGCGACACGGCCGCTCTCGCCTTTCTTCAAATCGTAGTGCTGCGCCAGATCAGCCGGACTGGCGCCGAGGATCGCCGGAAAAACATCTTTCGTCACGCGCTTCTCTACACGTATCGATTTGCTTTCCGGGACATAGCAGGCAATTTCTTCGTTGTTGCGAATGTATTCGCGCGGCTTGCCATCGAGAATTTCCAGTTTTTCGAGTTCGTTTTTTCCGTTGAGGATGTGCGTGATGCGGGAAGTGCGAACCTGGCTATCCTGTTGATAAACAAACGTACCCGAGTAACTCAGCTTCTGGGCCGATGACTGAATTTTCTTCAGCCATACCTGTGTATCGTGCTGATCGCTGGTCGGCACGACATTTTCCGCATATGAACCAAACGCAATGAAGCTGGAAAAAAGTACAACGAACCTGAAAAAACCTGATGTTTGCCGCATAGCGATTACTTGTCCGAATCAACAGCAAACGTGGCCGAACGGGCATATTGCGCCGTGCTGTACACAGAAGGAGAAAAACGCTGATGCGCCAACAAGTATTCATCGATACGTGGATCGCGTAATACTTCGCCGCCATCCTGGCTTGCAACCGTAATCGTTTCTGGCGCGGCGGCGGCAACCAGAGGAGCGGGATTCGACGCCAGCGTCGGCGCATTGTGCGTCATCATTTGCGGCACCGTCAGGAACGCGGCAACCGCGACCGCCGCAGCTGCCATGCCCGGCATGGCAAAGCGTTTAAACGATACATCCCTGGCCACGGCAACACGCTTGCCTGCCGGCAGCATGATGGTCGCCTCAGCATCAAGACGCGCAAACATCCGTGCGTTGAAGTCGGCACTCAGGTGCGTATTCAGTTCGTCGGAACGCAACGCATCACCAATACGGTGATACGTATCCCACGCTTCACGTCCATCATCCTGACGCAATGCTGCCAGCGTGACATCGAGATGCCCGTCGGACAACTCGCTATCGGCAAAGGCAGAAATCTGTTCCCGCGTCATATTCGTCGTATTCATCACTACCTCGAAAAAATTAAGGCTACCCCTGTACTTGCAGCAAAAAATGTTTCTATTTTATTTTCACCAACGTTTATCGAGTGCCGTATCCAGCAACGGCCTTAATTTTTCCGAGATAGCTTCGCGTGCCCGAAAAATCCGGCTGCGAACCGTGCCGATCGGACAACCCATCGATTCGGCGATCTCGTCGTAACTCAATCCTTCAATTTCTCGCAGGGTAATCGCCATACGCAACTCCTCAGGCAACTCATCCATCGCAACGTTCAGCGTTTGGGCGATTTGCTTTGTTGCCAACAACGATTCCGGTGTGTTGATATCTCTTAGGTGGTCGCCGTCGTCAAAAGTTTCTGCTTCTTCGACATCCGCTTCCGTGGAAGTCGGCGCACGACGGCCTTGTGTTACCAGATAGTTTTTTGCGGTGTTGATTCCGATGCGATAAAGCCACGTGTAAAACGCGGAATCGCCGCGGAATTGAGGCAACGCACGGTATGCCTTGATAAACGCTTCCTGCACGACATCTTCAGCTTCAGCCTGGTCGCGAACAAGCCGCGACACCAGTCGCATCAATTTCCGTTGGTACTTGATCACTAACAGCTCAAAGGCTTTCTTGTCGCCACGCTGTACGCGCTCGACAAGCAGTTGATCAATCTCGCGTTCTGTCGTCAATCCATTCCCTTGTTATGTTGCAACACGCACGCGGCTCGCACTGTTGACTGGACGAAACATGATTAGTTCAAAGATCCCGGAATTAATTTCGAATGGTCGATTCGCAATCTGCATCCGGATGGCGCATCACAATCCAGCGGCATGCCACCAGTAACGCGCGAAAACTTTCCCGCGAAACCGAATCCGGCAGGATCACCAACACTTCGATTCGCTTATTTTCGCCCTGCAGATGCAAGAGTAGCAAACCTGACCAGAGTGTGGAGACCGGCAACAGACGTACCGCCTCTGTCCGCACCGTGTTTTCATTCCCTGCGCCATGGTGACGATCCTTTATCAAAACGGAAAGTCGAATCTGGCCACTGCCGGAAACGTGAATTTCATACCGATTCCGGCGACCGGCCATCGCACGATAAAAGGCAAAGCCGGCAACCACTGCACAAAGAACAAGCAACGTTACCCGTGACCAGTCTGCCAGATTGCCAACCGAACCGGCCCCCACCACAATCCCGACGAACAGCACGCCAATGCACATGATGATCAACATCCCGAACAAAATGCGGGACGGCTTTACCACGGCACTGACCGCGATCGACATTATAGAAGGGGAAAGGTAAAAATCCGATTGCCCTTACAGGCAATCGGATTTTGATCAGGCTTTACCAAAAATCAGGGTACCGTTCGTACCGCCAAAACCGAAGTTGTTTTTCATGGCGTACTGAATCGGCATCTCGCGTGCCGTGTTGGCACAGTAATCGAGATCGCACTCCGGATCCTGATTGAAGATGTTGATGGTCGGCGGCGATATCTGATGATGCAATGCAAGCACGGTGAATACCGATTCAAGTCCGCCCGCACCGCCCAGCAAATGACCGGTCATCGATTTGGTCGAGTTCACGGTCAGTTTTTTGGCATGCGCGCCGAACGCCGCCTTGACGGCATCCGACTCGTTCTTGTCACCAAGCGGCGTCGATGTACCGTGTGCATTCAGGTATTGCACCTGATCGGCCGCGATCTCTGCGCTCTTCAATGCATTGCTCATGCTGCGGCGCGGACCGTCCATGTTCGGCGCGGTGATGTGATACGCGTCGCCGCTCATGCCGAAACCGACCAGCTCGGCGTATATCTTCGCGCCGCGTGCCTTCGCATGTTCGTACTCTTCCAGCACCATGACACCGGCACCTTCTCCAAGCACAAAACCATCGCGATCCTTGTCCCACGGACGCGATGCCGTTGTCGGATCATCATTGCGGGAAGAAAGTGCGCGGGCCGAGGCAAAACCACCCAGGCCAAGCGGAGAAATCGTGGATTCCGCACCGCCGGCAATCATGACATCTGCATCGCCGTATTCGATCATGCGACCGGCAGTGCCGATCGAATGCAAACCGGTCGTACATGCAGTCACGATCGCCAGATTCGGGCCTTTCAGACCGTAAATGATCGACAGGTGACCGGAAATCATGTTGATGATCGATGCAGGAACAAAGAACGGGCTGATACGGCGCGGACCGCGATTGGTCAGCTCCGCATGCGTATCTTCGATCAACGGCAAACCGCCAATGCCGGAACCGACAATGACGCCGATGCGATCGGCATTTTCTTCGGTCACAACCAGACCGCTGTCCCGCCACGCCTGCATGCCTGCCGCCACACCGAAATGGATGAAAGTATCCATGTGGCGCGCTTCCTTACCGGGAATGTAATCCTCGATATTGAAGTTTTTTACTTCTCCAGCAAAATGCGTGCTGAAAGGTGTCGCATCAAACTTGGTAATGGTTGCAATGCCGGATTGACCCGAGGTAATGGCATTCCATGCGTCTGCGACATTGTTGCCGACGGGAGAAACACAACCAAGACCAGTGACGACGACACGACGTTTACTAGAGCGGCTCAAGCAATTCTCCTGGAGTCGTTCAACAACTTACGCTTTGACGTGTGCCTTGGCGTAATCGATCGCCTGCTGCACGGTGGTGATTTTTTCAGCCTGTTCGTCAGGGATTTCCATTTCGAATTCGTCTTCGAGTGCCATCACGAGTTCAACGGTATCGAGCGAATCGGCACCCAGATCGTCAACGAAGGACGATTCGATCTTGATGTCTGCTTCGGCGACGCCCAGTTGTTCAGCGACGATCTTCTTAACGCGTTGTTCGATATCCGACATGTTTTAACTCCAATGAGTGGTTACAGAAAGTGCGCGCATTTTAGCAGGTTTGCGCACCGAAAATTCACTTTTAGCTTTTGTCATCAAGAAAGCCGGAACTTCGGCTAAAAGCGACCAATTACAAATTTAACTCATGTACATACCGCCGTTGACATGCAACGTGGTACCGGTAACGTAGCTTGCCTGAGGCGAGGCGAGGAAGCCGACGGCCGACGCGATGTCCTGCGGCAGACCCAGACGTCCCAGCGGAATCTGTGCCTTCAGCGAGGATATCTGCTCTTCACTCAATACCTTGGTCATGTCCGTATCGATAAAGCCGGGCGCCACACAATTCACGGTGATATTACGGCTGCCGATTTCTCGCGCCAGCGCACGGCTCATGCCGGCCACGCCCGCTTTTGCAGCAGCATAGTTCATTTGCCCCGGATTACCGGTAGAACCCACAACCGAAGTAATGTTAATAATCCGGCCATGCTTGGCCTTCATCATGCCGCGCAGAACGGCACGGGACAGGCGCGCGACCGCAGTCAGATTGGTGGAGATGACGCTGTCCCACTCTTCATCCTTCATCCGCATGGCCAGCTGATCCTGCGTGATGCCGGCGTTGTTCACCAGAATGGTGACGGTGCCGAATTCCTTCTGGATTTCATCGATCAATTCAACCGCACGGGCTGCATCGTTGACATCCAGAACCACGCCCTTGCCGCCATCGTTCAGATATTCCGAAATTGCCGCAGCGCCGGATTCGGACGTTGCCGTTCCGATTACCTTCGCGCCCTGCTTTACCAGTTCCTGCGCAATTGCCCGTCCGATACCGCGCGATGCGCCGGTAACGAGTGCGACCTGACCTGCCAATTGATTATCCATTATTTCAAAAGCTCCAAAACCGCATCCAGAGATGCCTGATCGACAATCGCGTGCCCGGTGAGGTCGCCGTTAATTCGTTTGGTCAGGCCGGCCAGTACCTTGCCTGGGCCGCACTCGACAACGTTCCGCATGCCCATTGCCGCCATTTTTTGTACCGACTCAACCCAGCGAACAGGATTAGCCGCTTGACGGACCAATGCATCCTTGATGCCATCAATATCATTGACGATTGCAACGTCAACATTATTTATCAATTGAATTTGCGGGGAATTGAAAACGATTCCTGCCATGTATTCACGCAAACGATCCGAAGCAGGTTTCAACAACGAAGAATGGAATGGCGCGGAAACCGGCAGCGGCAATGCGCGCTTGGCACCTTTTTCTTTCGCAATTTCGCATGCACGCTCGATTGCGTCCTTATGACCGGCAATAACGACTTGCGCTGGCGCATTGAAATTGACGGCTTCGACTACCTGCCCTTGCGCAGCTTCAACACATACGGCCAATACGTCTGCATCCGACAAGCCCAAAATCGCCGCCATCGTGCCCTGCCCGATAGGCACAGCTTCCTGCATTGCTTTCGCACGAAAACGTACCAGGGGCACGGCATCCTTAAATGGAATCACACCGGAGACGACCAGCGCCGAATATTCACCAAGACTATGACCGGCAACGACCGTCGGCGTCGAACCGCCTGCGGCAATCCAGGCGCGATACATCGCCACCGCAGCGGTCAGCATGACCGGCTGCGTGTTAGTGGTCAGATCGAGTTCTTCCTTCGGGCCTTCAGCGATCAGCTTGGCGAGGTCGAACTGCAAGGCGTCCGATGCTTCTGCCAGTGTCTGTTGCACAACCATGTTATCGGCAAAGCCATTCAACATGCCGACAGCTTGGGAACCTTGACCGGGAAATACGAATGCGAAATTGCTCATGCTTTTTTAGTTTTAGTAATGAAGTGAATGTTTTGAATTACATGCGCGCCAATACGGCACCCCATGTAAAGCCGCCGCCAACGCCTTCCATCATGACGTTTTGGCCCGGCTTGATGCGACCATCCCGCACGCCAACATCCAGCGCCAGCGGAATCGATGCAGCCGATGTATTGCCGTGCTGATCGACGGTCACGATCATCTTGTCCATGCTCATGCCAAGTTTTTTCGCCGTACCTTGCATGATGCGGATATTGGCCTGATGCGGGACGATCCAATCAATCTGCGATGCATCCATTTTGGCCAGTTGCAACGCCTCATTGGCAACCTTGTCCAGCAATCCAACTGCCAGTTTGAACACCGCTTGACCGTCCATGTACATGAAGGAATTTCCTTCGATCGCGCCATTGCTGATTTTGCCCGGGCCGCACAGAATATCGCTGTAGTGTCCGTTAGCGTGCAGTTTGGTCGCCAGAATCCCAGGCTCGCCAGAAGCAGACATTACGACGGCGCCAGCGCCATCGCCGAACAGTACGCACGTTGTACGGTCCTTGAAATCGACAATACGCGAGAACACCTCGGAGCCAATCACCAGAACATTCTTGTGCGAACCGGATTTGATGAAATTATCCGCCGTCGACACCGCATAGACAAAGCCGCTGCAAACCGCCTGCACATCGACCGCCGCACATTCATTCGTAATGCCCAACTTGCGCTGCACAATACATGCCGTACTCGGAAAGCCACCGAAAAAATCAGGCGTCGATGTAGCAACAATAATCAGGTCGATATCATCAGGAGCCAGCTTGGCCATATCAAGAGCACGCTTTGCCGCTTCGACCGCGAGATCGCTCGACTGTGTATCCGCATCGGCATAGTGACGTGCAGAAATTCCGCTGCGCGAAACAATCCATTCATCCGATGTCTCAACGCCTTGAGCGGCAAGTTGTTCAGTGAGTTGCTGATTAGTGACGCGGTTAGGTGGCAAATAGCTGCCGGTGCCAATAATTTTGCTGTAGAGAGTCATGCGGTTTTCTGTTCTATGTTTTCTGTTGTACCAACCGAATCTTCGCCGGATGACGAGGCCGACTGTGGCATGAAATCGGCGATTTTTGTAGAGATGCGCACGAGCACATCATGCTTGGCTGCATCAAATGCGCGTTTGATCGCCCATTGATAACCGTAGGCATCGGCACCGCCATGACTTTTGAAAACAAGTCCGCGCAGGCCGAGCAAACTGCCGCCATTGTAACGAGATGGATTCAAGCGTTGCGAGATGGCTTTCAAGGCGGCGCGCGCAATCAGGGCACCCAGCATGTTGAACGGGCCGCGTTTGAATTCGGTCGTCAAAACGCTTTTCACGAAACGCCCCAATCCTTCCGAGGCCTTCAACGTCACGTTACCGACAAAGCCATCGCACACGACGATGTCGGTCGTGCCTTTGAAAATATCGTTGCCTTCGACGTTGCCGTAGAAATTCAGCGTGCCTTTTGCATGATCGGCCCGCAGCAATACCGCAGTTTGCTTGACGACATCATTGCCCTTGATGTCCTCCTCGCCGACATTGAGCAAGCCCACCGTCGGTTTCGGCTTGCCTTCCACGGCAGACACCAGCGCTGAACCCATCAAGGCGAATTGATGCAAATGCCGCGGCTCGCAATCGACATTGGCGCCAAGGTCGAGCATGTAGGTAGGTCCGTCTTTTTGATTGGGGAGAATGCTGCAGATGGCGGGACGATCAACGCCTGGAATGGTCTTGAGCACGTAACGCGAAATCGCCATCAGCGCGCCGGTGTTACCGGCGGAAACGCAGGCGTCCGCCTTTTTTTCCTTGACCAGATTGATCGCGGCGCGCATCGAGGAATCCCGTTTGCGGCGCAATGCAACCTCAAGCGTATCGTCCATTGTCACAACTTCCGTGGCATTGAGGATCGACAGTCGCGGATGATCGTGTGCCTTGTGTTTTTTCAGCTCGGCCAGAAGCAATGCTTCCAGTCCGACCAGAATCAACTCGGCGTCCGGTTCGCTTTCAACAAACGAAATGGCGGCAGGAACGGTAACCGCAGGGCCGTGATCGCCACCCATGCAGTCGATAGATATTTTAATTGTCATTGGTTTGATTCAGGGCCTCAGTCCAGCCACATTATGGGCCAGATTCGGCTTGATTCAAAATGACGCAGTGCGCTGTTTTAGCATATGAAAAAACGGCGCAAAGTCATGAACTCAACGCGCCGCTTTCTTCGCCTGAACGAGAATGGATTATTCGTCGTTTTTGGTTTTCAGGACTTTACGGCCACGGTAAAAGCCGTTAGGGCTGATGTGGTGACGCATATGCGTTTCACCCGTGGTTGGTTCCGTACCCAGTTGCGGAGCAACCAGAAAATCGTGCGAACGGTGCATGCCGCGCTTCGATGGGGATTTTTTATTTTGTTGAACAGCCATGGTAACTACTCCTAAACCTTAAGTTCGAAAATTCTAACACATCCCGATTTGCAAACCCATTGCAAATCGACAATCCCTGCTACTGAATTATTGCTTCATGCCTTTCAACACATCGAAAGGCGACGGCTTGCGCGCGCCGGTCAGAGCGTCCGTCGCGACATTATCGGGACACGTTTCATGCTTGGGCGCCAATGGCAACGACAGCAACGCCTCGTCCTCCACCAATTCCCTGACATTCATCGATCTCGATCCGACGATCACATCAATCGTATCGTCGGCCAGCAATGCATCGATTTCATCCGCATGTTCGTCGCTTTTTGCAAGAATCAGCACCTGCTCCGATTCGATCGCATATTCCAGCGGCGTCATGCAGCGCTGACACATCAAATGAACCTTGCCCGTCACTGTCATCGTCAATTGCGCATGACCGAATCCGTCTTCGCCGCCCTGTAAAACCCAGTGCAAGGACGCCGAAGCGGCATTGACGGATTCAGCAGCAAGCCTGGGCATATCGGCAACCGGAACATCGCCTTCACACTGCTCCCTGAGCCGGCAGAATTCAAAGGCGTCAATGATGAAAGCGCTCATAGCCTTAGCCGAACCCGGAAAACCTGCGATAATAACAGGCTTTTCCTTTATTCGTCAAAGTGTTAGCGCGCTTTTATTGAGCGGTCATTCAAATAAACATCAAAATGCCTTCTCTCCCTCAGCAATTCCGATTGATTCTTGGCTCAAGCTCGGTTTACCGCAAGGAATTGCTGTCTCGCCTGCGCATTCCGTTCGAGATCATGGTGCCGGACATCGATGAATCCGCACGGCCGATAGAATCTCCTGATGCGACCGCCATGCGACTGGCGCATGAAAAAGCGCTTGCCATTGCAGCGAAGGCTCCCGAGTCCCTGATAATCGGCTCCGATCAAGTTGCCACGCTGGATGGAGCCCAAATCGGCAAACCGGGCACGCATGAGAATGCATTGAAGCAATTGCAAACCATGCGCGGCCGCACAGTCGTATTCCATACAGCACTCTGCCTGCTCGACAATCGAGTCGATGTTGCATCTCTGCCGTTTCAACTGAAAAACATTCAGACCTCCGTCACGTTCCGCGATCTGCCGGATCATGAACTGGATGCCTATTTGCGTATTGAACAACCTTACGACTGCGCCGGCAGCGCAAAAAACGAAGGACTCGGCATTGCGATTATCGAAAAAATCGAGAGCAGCGATCCGACAGCGTTGACGGGCCTGCCGCTGATTGCCCTGACTTCGATGCTGCGCCGGGCAAACGTCGCCTTTTTTGCCGGAAAATAATCCCCGCCCACACTTTATTCAGCACATGCCCGGAATCCTCTACCTCATCCCCAACACACTTGGTCAATCCGAGCCGGACGAAAGCCCGCTGTCGCACATCATCCCGATCGACGTGCAGCGAATCACCGCGCAACTGGATTATTTCATCGCAGAAAACGCCAAGACCACGCGCGCCTTCCTCAAACTGATCGGTGCCCACAACACTTTGGCCAAACCGATACAGGAAATCCGTATCGCCGAACTCAACATCAATACGGAAGAAAAAGCGCTGCCGGCAATGCTGGAGCCCTTGCTGAATGGACAGGATGGCGGACTGATTTCGGAAGCAGGCGTTCCGGCCGTTGCCGATCCGGGCGCCAATCTGGTTCGACTGGCGCACGCGCACGGGATTCAGGTCAAACCGCTGGTCGGGCCATCGTCGCTTCTGCTGGCGGTCATGTCCAGTGGATTAAGCGGCCAGAACTTTGCATTCAACGGCTACCTGCCCATCGATACCGGCACACGCACAAAACGCATCAAGCAACTGGAAGAACGTTCACGCACGGAAAAACAGACGCAGTTTTTCATCGAAACGCCCTACCGCAATGCCGGCATGCTGGAAACACTGGCCGCAACCTGCCATGCGCAAACGCTGATTTGCGTGGCGACGGATCTCACGCTGGCAACAGAGTCGATCAAGACGCAATCCGCAGCGAAATGGAAAACCGATCTGGCAAACGGCAACGTGCCCGACTTCCACAAAAAACCAACTGTATTTTTATTGCTGGCCAACGTAGCTTGATTGTTCAAGTCCGGAAAACGCAAAGCGACGATGTTTCATCGTCGCTTTGCCTGCCTTCCGAGAAGGCATCTGGACGGGTCGAGCGACCCATGACGTCACCAAATGCGAGCGGTTACAACCGGATGATTGCAGACGTTGTTGCATTCACATCTTCAGATGTTGGTAACGCGTTCTCAATATAGACAACCACCGCCAAACTTCAAGTCTGTTTTTGCAGCTTGCCACAAAGCCCGCAGCAGAAATTTTTCCACATCATTTCAAGGCCGGCATTGCCTGCTCGGTCAGCGTCTTTACCGCGGATACGCCTGCGGCTGCACCGAATTTTCTCAACACGCGATCAGACAAACCTTCACGTTGCGTGTAATCAACAATGTTCGTTGATTTGAATTGATCGCGCGCCACGCTCTCGACGGTGCCGAAACCGTCCGCCAAACCGAGTTCGACCGACTTCGCACCGCTCCAGACCAAGCCTGAAAATATTTCCGGCGTTTCCTTCAGGCGCTTGCCGCGCCCCTTGCGCACCACATCGATGAACTGTTGGTGGATTTCGTTGAGCATGTCCTGCGCATAGCTTTTCTGTGCTGCCGATTGCGGGCTGAACGGATCCATGAAGCCCTTGTTTTCACCGGCTGTCAGCAAACGTCGCTCAACGCCCAGTTTTTCCATCGTGCCGGTAAAACCAAAACCATCCATCAGCACGCCAATCGAACCGACAATGCTGGCCTTGTTGACGTAGATGCGATCCGCCGCCGCGGCGATGTAATAACCGCCGGAAGCGCAGATTTCAGTGACGACCACATACAGCGGCTTCTTCGGATATGCGGCACGCAAACGTGTGATCTCATCGTTGATGATGCCCGCCTGTACCGGACTGCCGCCCGGACTGTTTATCTGCAGGATGATTCCGACCGAACCCGGATCTTCGTACGCCTTGGTCAGCGCGGAAATCACGGTGTCCGCATCGCCTGCGCCCTTGGTTTCAATCGTGCCTTCGATCTTGATCAAGGCGGTATGCGGCCCGACGCTTTCCATTTCGGTTACCGAGGGGCCCAATCCGGTCCACAACGCAAAGGCAATCAGCACCAGCGTGATGAACTTGAAGAAGATGCCCCAGCGGCGCCGTGCACGCTGTTCCTTCAACGTCGCGAAAGCCAGTTTCTCCAGCACTTCCCGTTCCCAGCCTTCCCTTCTTTGCGGCGTCGAAGTTTGCCAGGATGGAGGTTGATTGCCTTGATTATTGTCGTTGCTCATGTCATCACTCGATAAATTCCCGCGCCGCTCATGCGCACGCGGGCCTTGCATATTCGTCAGGCAGCCAGAATACCTGATTATCTTTTTCCACAACGCCGATCGGACGCAGGCTGCGACCTCGGCACGGCCCGCCTTCGCAACGCCCGCTTTCCGGTGCATACATCGCACCATGTGTCGAGCAAATCAGATAGCGTTTGCCCGATTCAAAAAAATCGCCTTCATTCCAGTCCAGCTCGATCGGCACATGCGCGCAGCGATTCAGATAGCCATAGACACTTCCGTTGTATCGCACGACAAAGCCGGTCGCATCTTCGCCACCTGCAGTCAACGGAAAGCGCACACCCTTGCCGCCATCTTCAAGAAAGGCTGCATCGCAAACGGGAACAGGATCAGGCATCACGTGCTTATGCGTTTTCGTTCAGCCACGCATGCAGTTCGGCAACCGAATTGGCGGCAAACATCGGATGAAGCGCCTGCAATTCAACCGGCGTATGCGCGCCGTAATGAACGGCAATACCGGCCGCGCCGGCATTTTTCGCCAGCAGCAAATCATGCGTCGTGTCGCCAATCATGACGGTGCGCGCCATCTCTTGCCCCAGTTCGCGCGTCAGTTCCTGCAGCATCGCAGGATGCGGCTTGGAAAACGTTTCGTCGGCGCAGCGTGTGGCATCGAATAGCGACAGCAAGCCGGCCGCATTGAGCGCCCGGTTCAGCCCAACCCGGCTTTTCCCTGTCGCCACGCCGAGAAAATAGCCTTGCTGCGAAAGATCGGCCAGCATCTCGCGCACGCCATTGAACAACGTCAATCCGCCGTCCTGATTCAAATAGTGATAACGATAGCGCTCGACAATGCGCGGATAGTAAGCCGCATCAACGCCGGGAATCGCCAGCTCCATTGCACTCTGCAGACTGAGGCCGATGACGTGCGACGCCGCCCGCTCATCGGGCACCGGCAGGCCAAGATCGCGTGCCGCGGCCTGTATGCAATGGACAATCGTTGCCGTGCTGTCCATCAGCGTGCCGTCCCAGTCGAAGACGATGAAATCAAATTGCTTTCGTGCCATGTAACGGACAGCGCGCGCTGTCTGCTCCTTTATATATGTATCAGGCGAAATCGGTTCGTTTTGCATGGATCGAAAAATCGAGCACAGCAGACATCACGACACCTTCTTCAGACTCCGGAGGAAGCGATCGCATTCAGGCGGCAGCGGCGCATTCAGCGTCATCTGCGTGCCGGTCTCCGGATGAATGAATGTGATCTGATGTGCATGCAAAAACATGCGTTTCAAGGCGGCGCGATCGCCGGCGCCCTTTTGCAAATCGCGATTCAGCGCAAAATCGCCGTATTTGTCATCCCCGGCAATCGCAAAACCGCTGGATGCCAGATGCACGCGAATCTGATGTGTGCGGCCGGTCTTCAATTCTGCTTCCAGCAACGCAAATTGCTCGTAGCGCTGAACCAGATTAAAGATCGTGTGGGATACCATACCGTCAGCCTGCACCCGGACGCGGCGTTCGCCCTCCGGTGTCGAATATTTATGCAATGGCAACTTGATGTGCTGGCGCGGATTCTTCCAGTCGCCGTGCACCAATACAAAATAACGTTTGTCCGGCTCGCCATCGCGAATCTGTTCATGCAAATTTGTCAATGCAGAACGCTTTTTCGCCAGCAACAAAACGCCTGATGTATCGCGATCGAGCCGATGCACGAGTTCCAGGAATTTGGCATCCGGCCGCGCAGCCCGCAACTGTTCGATCACGCCATAACTGACGCCTGAACCGCCATGCACGGCGACGCCGGCCGGCTTGTCGATGACGAGCAGGTGAGTATCTTCAAACAATATCTTGAATTCTGCGCCGGGTGCGCCGGAAGGTTGTCTTTCTGCAATGCGAATCGGTGGAATCCTGATCGTATCGCCTTCGACCAGCCGATAGGTCTGATCGATGCGCCCTTTGTTGACGCGCACTTCGCCCGAACGCAATACGCGATAGATATGGCTTTTCGGTACGCCCTTGCAAATACGTAGCAAAAAATTATCGATCCGCTGGCCGGCTTCTTCGTCGGAGATGGTCACGAGCTGCACTTGCGCCGGAACCGGGGGAGGAACCTGTGCGGACCGGGTGGGCGATGGCATTTCAGCCTCTTTCCCGGAAAATCTCGCTAAGTCCTTCATTTTGAATATATAATCGATTCGCAATGGTCACAAAACCATTGTAAGTGTAAGAATAAAAAGCACATTCTACACAGGGGCGTCTCCATCGGCCTCGCCAATTTGCAAATTCGATGGAAAAGATGTGTATGCACCGCCCCTGCGCGAGTCAAGGTTGCACCGTTGTTGTAATCGGATAACGCGCAAGGGTGTTGGTCAGAAATGTCTGGATCGTTAGGATAAAGTCCGGCAAGCTCGCCGAATCGGATAGCTTGCTGGTTGATGTAACTGAAACTGTTTTGCCGATTGCCCATGTTTTGTATGGTTCAACCAATTTGCTCACCACTCGCGATTGTGTTCATTGCACTCGATTCATTCGATGTGCATGATGCGAATCAAGTGCGCATTCGGCATCCGTTTCACTGCATCCGCGCCCCGTTGTGATGACAGCGCATTGCGCTTAGTCTCACACATCAGGCAATTCCCTCCCCAGCCGTTCCTGTCCCGCATACATCCCTGTACTTTTGCTGTTCGATGGCGCATGACGCCGTCAATGATGGAAGCAAGCGCTCATCCGCTATATTGACGTGAATCCGATAGGCAACTATCGCTGCATTCATTTCATGCCGTAGACCAGAGCGCGCCGATCATTGATGCCTACATGCAGCACGACGGCATTTATTGACCTTCGGGTCACGGAGCACTAAAACATGAAGCGCATGCTATTTAATGCGACACAGCAGGAAGAACTGCGTGTTGCCATTGTCGATGGGCAAAAACTCATCGACATCGATATCGAAACAACCGGACGCGAACAACGCAAGTCCAACATCTACAAAGGCGTCATCACCCGCATCGAACCGTCGCTCGAAGCCTGCTTCGTCAGCTACGGCGAAGATCGCCACGGTTTTCTGCCGTTCAAAGAAGTCGCCCGCACCTACTTCAAGGAAGGCGTCGATGTTCGCAGCGCCTCCATCAAGGATGCGTTGCGCGAAGGCCAGGAAATCATGGTTCAGGTCGAGAAGGAAGAACGCGGCAACAAAGGCGCGGCACTGACTTCGTTCGTCTCGCTGGCCGGTCGTTATCTGGTCCTGATGCCGAACAATCCGCGCGGCGGCGGCGTATCGCGCCGCGTCGAAGGCGAAGATCGCCAGGAACTGCGCGAAACGATGGACAAACTGGACTTGCCGCAAGGCATGTCCGTCATTGCCCGCACCGCCGGCATTGGCCGCAATGTCGACGAACTGCAATGGGATTTGAATTACCTGATGCAATTGTGGCGTGCGATCGAAGGCGCCGGTCAATCGGGTGCAGGCGCATTCCTGATCTATCAGGAATCGTCGCTCGTCATCCGCGCGATTCGCGATTATTTCCAGCCGGACATCGGCGAAATCCTGATCGACACCGACGACATCTACGAACAAGCCCAGCAGTTCATGAGCCACGTGATGCCGGACATGGTGCATCGCGTCAAACGCTATCGCGATGACGTACCGCTGTTCTCCCGCTTCCAGATCGAACATCAGATCGAAACCGCGTATTCGCGCACCGTGCCGTTGCCATCCGGCGGCGCGATCGTCATCGATCACACCGAAGCACTGGTTTCCGTCGACGTCAACTCGGCACGCGCCACCCGTGGCAGCGACATCGAAACCACCGCATTCCACACCAACTGCGAAGCCGCTGAAGAAGTTGCCCGTCAATTGCGCCTGCGCGATCTGGGCGGTCTGATCGTCATCGATTTCATCGACATGGAAAACGCGAAGAATCAGCGCGAAGTCGAAACGCGCCTGAAAGACGCGTTGCACTTCGATCGTGCTCGCGTACAGATGGGCAAGATTTCCCGTTTCGGCCTGATGGAATTGTCGCGTCAGCGTCTGCGCCCATCGCTGTCCGAAGGCAGTCACGTGACCTGCCCGCGCTGCAACGGCACTGGCCACATCCGCGATACCGAATCGTCCGCATTGCAAGTCCTGCGCATCATCCAGGAAGAAGCGATGAAGGAAAATTCCGCATCGATCCACGTGCAAGCACCGGTCGATGTCGCAGCCTTCCTGCTGAACGAAAAACGCGGCGAAATCCTGAAGATCGAAACGCGTCACCGCGTCTCCGTCATCCTGATTCCGAACAAGCATCTGGAAACGCCGCACTACAAGATGGAGCGCATCAAGCATGACGATCCGCGCCTGGAAGAAACGCAAGCCAGCTATGCAATGACGGAAGAAGCAGACACCGACATCAGCTACGGCAAACGTCAGAAAGAAGAAGTCAAACCGCGCCAGGAAGCCATGGTCAAAGGCATTACGCCGGATCAACCTGCGCCGATTTTCGAACGCAAGGAGCCGGAAGCAGCCAAGCCCGCGCCGGTTGAAGCCAAAGGCTTCTTCCAGAAGCTGGTCGCCTTCTTCAGCGGAACACCAGCGCAACCGAAAGCAGCACCGGCCCTGCCAGTACTGGAAGACAAAAATCAGCGTAACCGTGGCGAACGCGGCAATGCAGGCGGACGCAACCAGCGCAACCGCAATCGCGGCGGCCGTGGTGGTCGCGATCGTGGTGAAGAGCGTGATGAATCTGCAAAACCGGTTCAGGCAGCAGCAACCGAGACGCAAACTGCGCGCCCTCCACGTCCGCCGCGCGAACCACGCGAGGCCAGGGAAGCACGCGAACCGCGTGAAGGCAATGAAGGCCGTCGTGAACGCACACCGCGTCCGCCACGTGAAGACCGCAAGGAAGCCGCGGTCGGTGCAGTCGAACAACCGGCACTGCAAACTGCCGCCGCGCCAATCGGCGCCAATGCCGCCAGAACCGCTCCACAAGTTGCGGAAACTGCAAACGATGCAGTGATTCTGGATGTGAACGGTAATCCGATCGAAGCAGTGGCTGGTGAAGAACAGCCGCGTCGCCGTCGCCGTCGTGGCGGCCGCAACCGCAACCGTCGCGATCGCGACAATGCAGAAACCGGCACGGAGTCGGAAGATGGTGAAAACACCGTTACTGCCCTGCAGGAAGAAGGTCTGCTGGACGAAGCGGTGCAAACCTCATCTGCGCCACACACCGGTGCAGGTGAAATGGCTTCTGCCGTTGTCGATGAAATCGCAACGACACACACCGACGATATGCCTGTAGCAACCAATGTCGCAGCACCGATCAGCGCATTGAATGCGGCAATCGCCGCCCCGCTGGTACCGCAGGAAGTTCAGCGTCGGGATGAACCTGTCGTTGCAGCTACGCCGGTTGCCGACATGGAAGTCGCACCGGCAATTGTTGCAGCACCGGCTCCGGTCGATACTCCACCGACACCCGCTCCGGTTGAATTGCCTGCGGCGATAACAGCGCCTGTCGAAGTCGCACCACCGGTACGCCAGCAAACGCTGTTTGCTGCACCGGACGTTGTGACGCCTGTCGCTGCCAAGCCGAGCACACCTGTCAGCGCACCAGCCAATCTGGACGATGCATTGCGTGCAGCAGGCCTGGTGCTGGCATCGACCGATCCGGAAAAACTGCGGGCCGCGCAGGAAGAAGCTGCGAAGTTTGTAGTACCGGCACGCGCACCGCGTGAACGCAAACCGCTGCCGCCGCAATCGACTGAGCCATTGGTTCAGATGGAAACCAAGCGATAGAAAATTTTCCTCTGCATGCAGAGGAAAATGTAAATAAAAAGGGAGCCTCGGCTCCCTTTTTTATTTCATTGCGCCATTCGTCTTGCAAAAAACGGCTCCTTACAGCGCATCGATTTCAGGATCGCGATCTGCTTCGACGTTCAGGCAATCACGTCATTGCAGATCAGGCAGCAACGCGCTCCTGCATCATCATCTCGATTCTTTGCAGGCGATTGATGGTGTCTGCACATGCGTGCGCCGCTTCCCGGCCTTTCACGAGAAAGTGCTGAAAGAAAAATCCCTGGTGTTCGTCATGCGAATGGAAATGATGCGGCGTCAGCACCGCCGAGATTACCGGCACTTCGGTTTCCAGTTGTACCTGCATCAGGCCGCTGATGACCGCCTGCGACACAAATTCGTGACGATAGACGCCGCCATCCACCACCAGCCCGGTGCCGACCACGGCGGCGTAGCGGCCACTCCTGGCAAGCAGTTTGGCGTGCAACGGGATTTCGAACGCACCGGCGACTTCAAAAAAGTCGATCGCGTCTTCGGAGTAACCGCGCACGGCCATTTCCGCGACGAATGCGATGCGGCATTGATCGACGATTTCCTTGTGCCAGCTCGATTGAATGAATGCGATACGGCGCGTGGCCGATTTTGTCTTGATATCGATGGGATGCTGCATGTGAAGCTCCTGTTTGCGAATTGAATAACAGGGCATTGAATACAAAGCGGGAATGGCAAACGTACGTAGCCGCAAGATGCGGGCGCGTCATGAGTTATCCCGTTCTCTATCATCCGGACTATGACCGTCGGCCCCGGGATCACACCGAGTCTGCTGACCTTGTTGAAGGAACCTGAAGAAACAGGCTGGAACTTCAGCAAGCGCTCGCGGGCTGGATGCATCGCTGCATCATTACCGCCGGTGGGGAATTACGCCCCGCCCCGAGAACGTTTCCGATGAGCGATGCGTTAAAAATGCAGCACCGTTTCATCAAGAAGCGTGAATTTATCACGATTCAAAAAACGTTGCTGGCGACCGCAAGTCTTTATTCCTTGTCGTCCAGCAGATCGCTCAGCGATTCTCCACCCAACAGTTGCTGGGCAGTCTCGCTTGGCAGCGCTTCGACCGATTTCAGTTTGCGCGTCATCTGGCGGCTTCTGGTCTCCGCCTGCTCGATGTTTTTCGCTGCGCGTTCCAGCGTGGCCTTGGTTGCGGCAAGCACGTCGCCGAACTTGCCGAACTCGGTCTTGACCGCACCGAGCACTTGCCACACTTCCGACGAGCGCTTTTCCAATGCCAGCGTACGGAAGCCCATTTGCAGGCTGTTCAGCAATGCAGACAAGGTCGACGGCCCGGCAATGCTGACGCGATGCGTGCGCTGCAAATCGTCGGCCAGGCCGGGGCGGCGCATCACTTCTGCATACAAACCTTCTGTCGGTAAAAACAGGATCGCGAAATCTGTGGTCAGCGGCGGCGACAGATATTTCTCGGCGATTTTTTTGGCTTCGTTGCGCACTACCGTTTCCAGTTCGCGACCGGCCAGCAGCACGCCATCCGCGTCGGCGCGATCAGCCGCTTCGGCCAGACGTTCGTATTGCTCTTTCGGGAATTTTGCATCGATGGGCATCCATACCGGCGTGTGGCCATCGTCCGAGCCCGGCAGCTTGATGGCAAACTCCACGCGCGCGCCGGAATTCGGAATCGTCTCGACGTTCTTCGCATATTGATCGGGCGTCAGCACCTGTTCCAGCAGCATTTCGAGTTGAACCTCGCCCCACGTGCCGCGTGTCTTGACGTTGGTCAGTACACGTTTCAGATCGCCGACACCAATTGCCAACTGCTGCATTTCGCCCAAACCTTGATGCACTTTTTCCAGGCGATCGGACACCAGCTTGAAGGATTCCCCCAGTCTTTGTTCAAGCGTCGCATGCAGCTTCTCATCGACGGTCTTGCGCATTTCTTCCAGTCTCGCGCCGTTGTCGGTTTGCAGATCCTTTATCTTCGCTTCCAGCGTTGCGCGCACTTCGGTCATGCGTTGTGCGTTGGATTCGGTCAGCGTCGTCAAGGTCTGGTTCAGCGTATCGCCGAATCGCTTGAGTGCGACGGCCTGTTCTTCGCGTCCCGTTTGCGCCTGCGACGCAATGGACTGGCGCATCGCTTCGAGTTGCTGCGCATTCGCTTCGTTGAGTTTGGCCAGTTGCTGTGCAAACGAATCGATCTGGCTGTTCTGCATTGTCGCCACACTCGTCAGTTGTGTCGCCAGTGCCTGCTGGAATTGCATGAAATTGCTGCCCAGTTCCTGGCGCGTTGCCTGCGCTGTCGATTGCACCTGTTCGCGCAATTCGCGTTCTATCCGTTCGCTTCCCTGCTGTTGATGACATTGCAGTTCGTTCTGCAACTGTGCGAGCTGCGGCGCGATATCGACCGCGCGATTGCGCAGTATCGCGATAACCTGCAGCACGATGACGACAGCAGCAGCCAGCAGCAGAACGATGAAATGCAGTTGTGTCATGAGAAAAATACCTGAAGCGAAAAAATCGATTGAAAATGCAGCACCGACAAAAGGCCGCTCGCCGGCTCAACCATGCGTGTTGCGCATCCAGTCGGCGGTTTCGGCAAATGCCTTTTGCAAATGTTCCTGCAGCGAAGGAACAATGCCGACATCCTTCATTGCCATCTCCATGCACTGCAGCCACTGATCGCGCTCATTGGTGGCGATGGCATAAGGCAGATGGCGCGCACGCAGGCGCGGATGGCCGAATCGTTCGACGAACAGGTCCGGCCCGCCGGTCCAGCCGGACAGGAACCAGTACAGCTTGTCGCGCGCCCCTTCCAGCATCGTTGGATGCATCGCGCGAATACCGGCAAACGCCGGCTCCAGATCCATCAAATCGTAAAAACGGTCGACCAGTTCGCGCAATCCGGTAGCGCCGTCCAGCAGTTCATACAGCGTCTGTTGTTGATTTTCTTCGGTAGTCATAGGCGGCATGATAACGCATCGGGTTTGCTCCGCGCCTCTTCGCAATCACTCGGACGCGCGCCATCTGATCATTTTTTCTCGCAACGGCAACAATATCCGGACATTCCATAATCGGTTAAACGGCGGCAGGATGTGCTGCACCTGATTTCACGCTTCGCGCAGTGTCTGCAACGGCGGTTGATTCAGCACATTGCGCAAGCCGACCCAGCCGCCGATGAACGCGCAGGCAGCGCCGATTCCCAGTCCCGCCAGCCACACGATCGGACTGAATACCCATGCGAAATCGAAGACGAAATAGGCCAGGCTCCAGCCGACCGCCGTCGCGCCGGTCGCGGCAAGAAGTCCGGCCAGTCCGCCAACTAGCCCGAACTCGATCCATTGCGAACGCGACAATTGCTTGCGTGTCGCCCCCAAGGCGCGCAGCAGCCCGGCCTCGCGCCTGCGCTCGTCCTGCGAGCCGACCAGCGCGGCATACAGCACCAGCATGCCGGACGCGAGCGTAAAGAGGAACAGGAACTCGACCGCGCCCACCACCTGATCGATGACTCCCTGAATCTGCCGCACGACGCTGCCGATATCGACCACCGTCAGGTTCGGATAATCGCGCGTCAACTGGTTATCCAGTGCGGCGTGGCCGGGCGGAAGATTGAATGCGGTAATCCATGTTTGCGGCATGTCTTTCATCATGGCCGGATTGATGATCACGAAAAAATTCACGCGCATCGATCCCCACTCCAGCTTGCGCAGACTGGTGATCGGCACCTCGACCGTTTCGCCCGCGATCTCGAATTTCAGGCGATCGCCCAGCTTCAGATTCAGCGTCTTGGCCAGTCCTTCCTCGACCGACGCTTCGGGCTTGCTGTTGTCGTACCAGCGCCCTGCGGTAATTTCATTCCCCTGTGGCACCGCCATCATCGTCGAGAGGTTGAACTCGCGATCGACCAATCGTTTGGCGCGATCCTCCACGAACGATTCGCCGGTAATCGCCACATCATTGATCGCCAGCAGGCGGCCGCGAATCATCGGAAACAGATCTGCGCCGGTGATGTTGTTCTGTGCCAGGCGCGCCTCGATCTGCGCCTTTTGTTCAGGTTGAATGTTGATGACAAAACGATTCGGCGTATCCGGCGGCGTGGCCTTGCGCCATGCGTCAACCAGATCGCCGCGAATCACGGTCAGCAACAGCAATGCCATCAATCCCAGCGCCAGTGCAACAATCTGCACGATCGTCGCACCTGGACGGCGCTGCAGCGAAGTCAGGGCAAAGTGCCAGTTCGGATGGCTGGCTGCGCCGCGCAGCAGCCGCAGTGACTTCAACGACAGCCAGCCGATCAGGGCAAAGCCGGCCAGTCCGCCCAGAAAACCGGCAGCGGTCAGCAAACCGAGTTTGACATTGCCCGCCTGCCACAACAGCAATCCCGTGAAGGTCAGCAGGCCGAGCGCGTACGTCGCCACCGTCATCGGCTGTGGCAAATCCTGCTCCTGCCGGATGACGCGATTGTGCGGCACGTTGCGCAGTTGCAGAATCGGCGGAATCGCAAAACCGATCAGCAGCAACAAACCGGTCGCAACCGCCTGCAGCGCCGGAACGAAGGAACTGGCGGGCAACTCGTTCGTCACCAGTTTTCCCAGCCATTCGACCAGAACGAAATGCGCACCGAAACCGATCAGTGCGCCAAGAATGCTGCCAACCAGTCCGACAATCAGAAACTCGACCAGATACAGCGCCGTCACCTGATTCTGCGTCATGCCGAGGCAACGCAGCATCGCGCATGCATTCACATGACGCAGCATGAAACGGCGCGCCGCCATCGCCACGGCCACAGCCGCCAGCATCGCCGACAGCAAGCCCACCAGCGACAGAAACTGCTCTGCACGCTCCAGCGTCGCCCGCATTTCGGGACGTCCGGATTCCAGCGATTCGGTCCGCATGCCGCGGATATTCTGCTTCTCGATCCGGTTCTGCACGGACTTGTCGAAATCGCTGACGGCTCCGTTCGCCCCGGCGATCAGCAGGCGATAGCTCACACGCGATCCGAACTGGACCAGATGGGTCGCCGCCAGATCGCTCTCTGCCAGCATCACGCGCGGCGCAAAATTCATGAAGCCCGCGCCGCGATCCGGTTCGAACGTAATGACCTTTGCAATGGTGAATGTCTTGTCGCCCAGGCGAAGCGGACTGCCAATCGCCACATTCAAACTGTCCAGAATTGCCGCATCCACCCACACCGTGCCGGCTGCAGGTATGCCGCTGGCGGCAATGCCCTCGCCGGTTGGCAGGTCCGCGATCCGGACGCTGCCGCGCAACGGATAGCCTACGCTGACGGCCTTGATCGACGCCAGTTTGGAAACGGCCTGCTCCCCTTCTCCCGCAATCGCCATGCTCGGAAAAACGGTCGTCTCGGCCAGCTGCAATCCGCGCTTTTTCGCATCGTCGCGCAATGCAGCCGCAATCGGTTCATCGGTGCGAATCACCATGTCGGCACCCAGCAATTGATGCGCATCGCGATTCAAACCGGTACGCATGCGATCGACGAAGAAACCGACCGACGACAATGCCGCCACTGCAATGATCAGGGCGACCAGCAGAAAACGCAGTTCGCCGGCGCGCCAGTCGCGCTGTGTCATACGAAAGGATTGAGCAAGCATCCGTCGAACTCCATGAAGCTCCGGCGGCGTCCGGCAGGAAGCGCCACAAGAGCGGCAAATCGATAAGGGAAATACAGGTGAAACGGAAGCGGACCGTTACCGCACCTCGCTCGCAGCCATCATCGGGCGGTACGCAAGACTAACGTAAAAACCGCATTCCCGCGTTCAGGCCGCGAAGAATGCATCGACTTCCCGCAGGTAAGCGCGTCTCGACTCCTCGTCGAGGAAAGCCGCATCGAAACTGTTGCGCGCCAGTTGCTGCAGATGATGCCGCTGCAACGGCAGCGCCTCGATGATGGCGACGAAATTATCGTTCATGTAGCCGCCGAAATAGGCCGGGTCGTCCGAATTGACGGTAATCACCAGGCCCGCATCCAGCAAGGTCACCAGATTGTGCACGGCCATCTGCTGAAACACGCACAGCTTGATGTTCGACAGCGGACAAACCGTCAGCGGCATTTTCTCCCGCGCCAGACGCTGCATCAGGACCGGGTCTTCATCGCAACGCACACCGTGATCGATGCGCTCCACCTGCAGCAAATCGAGTGCGGTTTCGATATATGCCGGCGGCCCCTCTTCCCCGGCATGCGCCACCAGATGAAAGCCGAGTTCGCGGCAACGCGCAAAGACGCGCGCGAACTTCTCCGGCGGATGCCCGCTCTCGGACGAGTCGAGCCCGATGCCGATGATCCGGTCGCGATGCGGCAGCGATTGCTCCAGCGCCACGAACGCCTCCTCTTCGGAAAGATGCCGCAGGAAACACATGATCAATCCGCCTGTCATGCCGAACTGTGCGCGGGCATCGGCCAACGCACGATCCAGGCCGTTGATGATTGCCGCGAACGGCACGCCGCGTGCGGTATGCGTCTGCGGATCGAAAAACAATTCGGCATGCCGGACAGAATCGGCATGTGCGCGCTGCAGATACGCCCACGCCATGTCGTAGAAATCCTGCTCGGTCAGCAGCACGCTCGCGCCTGCATAGTAAATATCGAGAAACGATTGCAGGTCGGTGAATGCATATGCCTCGCGCAACGCTCCGACGGAAGCATAATGCAATGTGATCGCATTGCGTTGCGCCAGTGCAAAAATCAGCTCCGGCTCCAGCGAGCCTTCGATATGAATATGCAGTTCCGCTTTCGGCATGCACCGCGCGAGATCGATCAGGTTAACGCTCATTGCTTCCCCGTAAGTTGCCTTGACAGGATTCTATTCTACGTGGGAGCGTATCGATGACGGCGTTGTTCCCGATACGAGAATTGTCGGATGAAGTGAATTTTCGGCATGCATCCGGGTCAATCCTGCATCGGAAAAGCGCAGGCTTGCAATAGGACATCGGTATCACGGAAAATCCGGTGACAGGCAGGAACGGGAGGAAATCGCATGACGTTCATCAGAAACCAATTCGGCATACCCCAATATCCGCACGACGATGCCCGCAGGTTGTTCGTCCTCGCATGCGCCATCGACCTGCTGGAACGCCCGACGCCGACCACGATCGACGACCTGACCGGCATCGACAAAAGCATTGTGGATACCGAGGTCGACAAACTGCGTGAACAATACGGCATGGTGATTCATAAATTCGGCGAGATTTACCGGATCGAATCGTGGGGCCATGTACTGAACAAGGAAAGCGTCGCGAAGGTGATGAAACCGGATGTCTGATGTTCAAGTCCACATCGAATGCGTTGGGGAAAATCAGCTTTGCTCGGCATCCCCCCTGATTCCTGCCCCACAATAAGCGCAAGCGAAAAACAAAAACGATCATCAGGCGCAAAACAACATCTCACGCAATCCGTCGCCGGCGGCTGTTTTTTGACGGCACGGCAACGGCAACGCACTTCTCCAGCAATGCCAGAACCATCGCCTCCTCAGGCGCGAGCGCAGATTCTGCCGCATCCTTCTTCGCTTGCGCTCCCTCTTGCGGCAACGCATGCAGCGAACCATCCAGATAAGCATCGATCACGCCCGGATGCACATAGCATTTACGGCAGATCGCGGGTGTGTTGCCCAGCCTCTTCGCCACGGTCGCGATTGCCTGCACGATATTTTTTCTTCCCTGCGTTTCCGAATCGCATTGTTCGCAATCCCGTAGCGCCATCGCCGCCATCACAGTCCCGGCCCACGTACGAAAATCCTTCGCCGTGTAATCCTCGCCCGTCAATTCGCGTAGATACGCATTGACATCGGCCGAGCCGATCGCGTGATGCTGTCCGTCGTCATCCACATACTGGAACAGCTCCTGCCCCGGCAGATCGCGCGTACGCTTGATGATGCGTGCCAGACGGCGATCCTGCATTTTGATTGAATGCTGGATGCCGCTCTTTCCGCGAAATTCAAACCGTATCTGCGTGCCGTCGATACGCACATGCTTCTTGCGCAATGTCGTCATGCCGAATGAATCGTTGCTGCGCGCATATTCCCGATTGCCGACGCGCATCATCGTGGTTTGCAGCAGATAGACAATGGCCGCCAGTACTTTTTCACGTGGCAGGCCGCTCAGCGACAACGCCGCATCGACTTGCCGGCGAATCACAGGCAGCGCCTTCCCGAAACTGAGCATGCGTTCGTATTTCACCTCGTCACGCACGCTGCGCCATTGCGGGTGATAACGATATTGCTTGCGCCCTCGCGCGTCGCGTCCGGTCGCCTGCAAATGCCCGGCGGGCCAGCGACAAATCCACACATCCACCCATGCCGGCGGAATCGCCAGCGCCTTGATGCGCGCCAACTCCGTGCCGTCCCGAATGGTTTTGCCATGCGTATCCACATAGCGAAAACCATCGCGCGCCGGCTTGCGTACAATCCCCGGCAAACGGTCATCGACATAGCGCAAGCCGGCCGAATGCGCATCGGCCATCGCCGTGCCTGCATCCTGCGCAGATGGTTCAACCTCTGTCGCCCGTTCGGTCATTGCCGGCCTTCCTGGAAAATGAATAAAGCAATCGCCATCGATCAACAACACATCGCTGCAAACATGCGACAGGTCATCGTACGGTCGATCGTGCTTTCCGGCAGTCGGATAAAAACGCAAGAGCGCGTCGGAGAAGTCCCACACCGATGAACATGTGCACACTCGCGCCAATCCGCTCAAGGTGAGATGCGCCATTGCCTGCGGCACACCGGTCGCAATGAACCAGCGCGAAGACCGGCGGCCGATACACGAATGAAGAAACGATTGATGCGCAAATGAGTTGGACTCTGATCGTCGTTGCGCCGGCACACTGCGCAAAACGATCCCGCAACGTTACGCTTGCACTCAGCGGGTCACGACCTTGACCGCAGGAGACGGCTGCCCCGACCAGCGCAACTCATAGACCGCGCCGCGCCGCACATTCCCGACCAGCGCCGGGCGGAAACAGGCAAGATTCACGCCGCCGGCATGTCTGACGCTTGGATAAATGATTCCCAGCGAACCTTCTTCCAGCAATTGTGCCGCCAGTCGCTGCGAAGCAACATAACTGTCAGGCGCCAGACACTTTGCATAACGTGCCACGCCGCGTACATCGTGAAAAGCACAATTGAAATCCGCCAGCAGCACCTGATAGCGGACGCAATCGTCAAAGCGATCGATCTCGTAATACTCAACTGTTTTATGGAAGATGATTTCATCAAGGGCCGTATCGATATCGAAGCCGCAATACCAGGCGCCGCGTTCATCGTTGTTGAACCGGCTGCCTTCCGGGCGCGCATAGGTGAACGCGGCATTGATAATGCGAAAGTTCGGCACGCCGAACACCAGTTCATCGACGCCTATCCCGGTCGCGCGTCCGTGCTCCGCAATCAGGCGTTCGTTGGTGGCATTGTCCAGTTCGAAGATATCGGCAAGATGATCGTTATCTTCCGACAATGGCACGAGAACGGAATCCTCTTTTTCGACAAAACGGGAGGGAATCAATCTGCATGTATCGAACTGACGCAACTGCACCAGAGGCGGTGCGGCCATTACAATCCTCCGCGTCGCGCGTCCAGCAGTTTGCGCACGGTCTGCATCGCCAGCAGGCCACCGGCCTGCATGTATGTCAGTGGTGCCTGCCCGGAAAAAATGGCGTTCCTGTTCGGCAAACCAATCCATTCATCGGCCAGTTTGTCACCGTACAAAATGTGCAATGCCTTGTAGATGCCGATCAGGTAGGAGATGCGCGTGATGCGATCCACCTCAAGCACACGTTCCGGATTCTTTTTCCATTCATAAAACGCGCTGCTCGACAGGCCGCCCAGCAATTCGCGTGCTTCTTCGTCGCGCAGCTTCCATGCTGTCGCCAGTCGAAAGAATCCCTTCAGCGCCGAGCGGGACAGACGCTCGCGCTCGGATCTGGCGTTCAAATCGATCAGCCCGGTGGGCTCGAATCGGCTTTTTGGATAGGCGAATGCTGGATTCATGGTTTCTCCGTATATGGACATAATATACTCCATTTCCGGAAAATCAAGCTGACTCGACAAAGCCGGCAAGAATGCCGCACGATACGGCCTGCCACGGCTGGAGTCCCAAGTGCATGAAAAAGGCTACCGAATCACGGTATGCCGTACTTGAAGCGCAACCGCCAACGCGCCGTCGCCAGCCATGACTGCCGCATAGTCTGCCGCCGCGCGATGCGCCTCATCTGCCGTTTTCCACTGGCCCGGCACAATGATGGCAACCGGCGGGCTGAAGCTGCGCCCGTCGCGATCCACGCCCACATGGAACACGCCGCTGAATACGCCGGTTCGCACCGATCTGGCTTCGGTGGCAATCGCATAGCCGGCGATGACGGAACCGGTCTGAACCGTCATGATTGCGGCCGGTCCGCGACACGGCGCGATGCGCAACAAGGGGGCACTGCGGCAGTCACTGCGACGCCTTGACCAACTCCCGATCGATGTACGCCTTTCCCTGCCGGAGTGCATGCGATGCCGCATCCTCCGCACACGCAAATTCGACGCCGACCACGCTGATGCTGATCGTCGGAACGCTGTGCTGTGCAATATGAAAACTGCCTATCCATTTGCCGGTATCGTGCTTCTCGCTCGTACCGTGAACGGAATAACCATGATGTTGTTCGAGATTGGTATGGCTCATCGCATTTTCCTCCCCTGATTGCATTCTTTTACGATAACGAAGAAGAAAGAAAGTTCGATTTGGCAACACGCGGACATCGTCGAGGATTCTTTGATCGAACCGTGGAAATTCCCAAAGTTCACAATACGGCATTTCCATATGGAAATAAATCTGCCATATTTATGGGGTGTTCATCAACACAGCCTGCGATAACGTCAAAAAAAATTTCATCCAGAAACATTCATACGTTCACAGCGCCATCACACGCATCGCATCAATCACGATGTAACCGAATCAATCGCTGTATGGATTTTTTCAGCAAACCTGGGGGGAGAAAAATGTTCGCAAACATGAAGGTAGGCACCAAACTTGGATTGGGATTCGGCATCACGGTTTTCCTGACGCTGGTCATCGCCCTGTTTTCACTCTTGCGAATCAACCAGATCCACCACGTGATCGGCGACCAGAACGCGATCCGCACGCAACAGCTGGAACGCCTGTATATCGCCCGGGAAGCACTCGGCCAAACCGGCCTTGCCGCACGCAACGCCTTCATATTCACGGACGAGGCTGCCGCGAAAAAGGAACTGGATATCGTGGATCAGCAGAAGGCCATCTATCTGGCCGAACTGGACAAGATGACGCCGCTGTTCAAGGGCGATGCCGCCTTCGACAAGGCCAGCAAGGGTTTGCTGTCAATGGCGGAAGAACTCAAGCGCCCGCGCCAGTATCGTGAAGCAGGAAAAATGGAAGAATTCGGCAGATTCCTCGTCAATGAATGCAGTCCGCTCCGTCGGCAAATCGTCACGGACATGGATACCGTGATCCAGTCCGTACAGCGTGTTGTCGGTGCCAAAAGCCAGGAGTCGGACCAGACAACCGTGCAATCGACCACGATCGTGCTCACCATCTCCGCCATCACCCTGTTGATCAGCATTGCCCTTGGATTGTTCATCACGCGCGCCATTACGCGTCCGCTGAATCAGGCAGTCCGTGTCGCCCAGACCGTTGCCGACGGCGATCTGACCAGCCGGATCGACGTCACCGGTAAGGATGAAACCGGCCAGCTGCTGCAGGCGCTGAAGAACATGAATGAAAATCTGGTGCGCATCGTCGGCGAAGTGCGCAGCGGCACCGAAACGATTGCCACCGCCTCCAGCGAAATCGCCAGCGGGAATCTCGACCTGTCGTCCTGCACCGAACAGCAAGCCAGTTCGCTCGAAGAGACCGCCTCTTCGATGGAGGAGCTCACCTCGACGGTAAAGCAGAATGCAGAAAATGCCCGTCAGGCCAACGCCCTCTCGCTCTCCGCTTCCGAAGTTGCCGTCAAAGGTGGCGAAGTGGTCGGCCAGGTCGTCGATACGATGACTGCCATCAACGATTCCGCCAGGAAGATCGTGGACATCATCAGCGTCATCGACGGCATCGCCTTCCAGACCAACATCCTCGCCCTCAACGCCGCAGTGGAAGCCGCGCGCGCCGGCGAACAGGGACGCGGTTTTGCCGTCGTTGCCGGCGAGGTGCGCAGCCTGGCGCAACGCGCAGCAGCGGCGGCGAAGGAAATCAAGACGCTGATCGATGATTCGGTAGGCAAGGTCGATATCGGCAGCAAACTCGTCGAACAAGCCGGCGCGACGATGAACGAAGTCGTCGAAAGCGTCAACCGCGTGACGCATATCGTGTCGGAAATTTCTGCGGCAAGCCACGAGCAAAGCGCCGGTATCGAACAGGTGAATGAAGCGATTGCCCAGATGGATCAGGTAACGCAACAAAATGCCGCGTTGGTAGAACAGGCTGCCGCCGCAGCAGGCTCACTCAAGGAACAGGCCGGCAAACTGGAACAGACCGTCAGCGTATTCAAGATCGACGGCATGGCTGCTTCCAGACACAGCTCCGCTACTGTGTCAGCCGCGCGACCAGTTGCACCCGCGCCCGACAAAACGGTTTCCCGGCGCACTGTGGCGGCCCCCGCTCCGCAACGCATCGCCAGCGATGCGAAACCGTCAGGCGATGACTGGGAGCAGTTTTAATCGGCAATCACGGCGATGGAGCCGGCATCTGCATTGACCGCGATCGGTCAGTGCAAATGCGGCGAAATGCCCGGGCCTCTCGGCAGAAAACATGGCATCACCGTATTAATACCCGAATAACAGACCCCCAAGATATACGTTTCATGAATTACGCATATCAGAAACCAAAATTGGATTAATAACACGAGCATCCCTACACTGTAGTTACTCCATAAGAGTCAACCACGAAAGGAACTCACCATGTCACAAGCATTCTCCACCAAGGCAATTTTGAGCACATCTCAATCTGCGCGTATCGCAGCCATCGCAAAATTGTGCGCTACCCGCGGTGCCCAGTACCAGAGTATGAAAAACTACCGCAGCCTGTAATCGAAGGCCGCCAGAACGGCATCTCACCGTTCCATCAGGAAAAGTCCTCGTTTTCACGAGGATTTTTGTTTTGTGCGCCGACCCACACCATGTTGGAAACATGCGATATCGCCGACCATGAAAAAGCCCCGATAAAGGGGCTATTCCATTCTATGCAGCTTGTTATTTGCGCAAGCGAAAGTACAGCATCAGCGGCCGCAGAAAAGATTGTCTGCGCACAGCCGGCGTTTTTATCCGGTATCGACCTTGAGTCACCGCCAGCGCCTTCTGTTTCGCCACGACATCTTCGAGCATCGTCAGATATTCCTTCCGCAACTTGTCAGGCAGTTTTTCCGAAAATTGATGCAGGCTTCTGCATATTGCCCTGTTCGCCTGCCACGCCTCGTATCGAGAATTTTCACTCATTGTGTGTCCTCCTTTCCGCAGGCTATGCCTCGTGAAGGGGATGTGAGAGTTAAAAATTAATTGTTACAAACGATGCGGAAATGACCGTTTCTCCTACGCATCAGCGGCCTATTGTCTGCTTGGCCATCGGCGCTTATGCCCTCAGGATTTATGTTTTATCAACGAAGGAGGAGCATCATGACAAAGCCCATTTCCCCGCAGAATGAAAAGAAAGTGACCGACAATCGCGCACGGGACGATGCAAAAAACAAGAATGAATCCGCCACAATCAGCAATCCGGTGCTGGAGCGTCGTGAAGACGCGGATACGCAATCCGAATTTTCGGTCAGCGATGCGATCAAGGATCGGCAGAACTGATCTTTGAAATAAAACCCGCCTCCATGGAAGCGGGTTGATTCCGTCATCAATTCATTGCTCGACATAAGCGTATGACTGGCTCATACCGCTTCAGCCATTTCTCCGCCATCCGTCATCAGCGCTGGCATCCAGTTTTATTCCTGTTCGGATACTGCTCCCAATTAAAACCGAAATAGCCACGGCATCCTTTCCGAAGGTAAGCCACAGCAAGTCCGGTTTCGATTCGGAAGATCAAGCGTTTTATCCGGCCATCGAAACGCAAGTACACTGAATACTTCTCCAGAGGGAAAACTTAACTGTTCATTTCAAAACGTCATGCATAAAGCAATAGCTGATACCGATCGATTCCATGTAGTACAGCACTCTTTTTTTGACCAACACAGCCCTGCGCTCGCACGCGCATTGATTGGCAAGGTGTTACGTCGGCGCTGGAAAAACCAGTGGCTGTCCGCGCGCATCATTGAAACCGAAGCCTACTGCCTGAACGAGCGCGGGAGTCACGCTTCGCTTGGTTACACACACAAACGGCGTGCCTTGTTCATGGACGGTGGCACCATCTACATGTATTACTCGCGTGGTGGTGATTCCTTCAATATCAGTGCGGCCGGCCCAGGCAATGCCGTCCTGATTAAATCAGGCTACCCCTGGATCGACGCGATTGCAGGTCCTGCCGCGTTAGAAGAAATGCGGGCGCAAAATCCCGGTGCTGGCGGCACAGTCCGGCCGATACACCGTCTCTGTGCGGGGCAGAGTTTGCTGTGTCGGTCCCTGGCGCTACGCGTACCGGACTGGGACGCACGTTCATTCGACCTTGCCGAATTTTTTGTCGATGATGTAGGCGAATCTCCGGAGATTCTGATTCAGACAACTCGATTAGGAATTACGGCCGGACGGGACGAGCATCTTCCATACCGTTTTGTCGATCCTGCCTACGCGCGATATTGCACGCGCAATCCTCTTCGCAAGGGACAAACTACGCCGCTACATTATTGCTGGGTTGATCGGGCCGGAGAAATCGCGGTCTTTCAAGAATTCCCTCCGGACGTCATTCCCGTTGCAAGCAAGTAAGAGCCGTATGACGAGTCCCAGCCTTCGCAAGACAGTGGAAGGTGGATCAATTAGAAAGGGACACTTCTGCAAGCAAATCAACGCCAAAAAAATCTGAGGTATTAATATTCCACATACTTCGACACCGCCTAACCGACATAACCACAAGCATAGTTGCCGCAACATTACTCAAAAATCTATAAGCGAACTCATTCATACGTCCCAGATTTGTATGTATGTGTTCAGTTTAGGTTTGGTAATGATGGAGAAAACCCGGCGTCGATCGACATGATGTTCGGCCAGACAACGTCTCACGACCGCTGCAGCATATACGTCTCATACTCCAGAGAATCCAGTTTTCGGTCCAGGAAGTAGACACCCGCCATGACAACCATAAGCAGTGCGCCGGCAAAACCATAACCGTAAAAATTTGGCCCCAGTGAGATCGTCGCAAAAGTCAACAAGCCGTTCAAGGCAACAAACCCTGCCGTCAGCCACAAAACGACTTTTCTGCGGTCAAGATAGAAGAATATGTTCAATATCCCGAGGAAAACGACCTGCAAGCTGGCCGCAACGACATCGATGTACAACAATGGCAAGTACAACTGCGAGATATTGAGCGCACGCAAAATTGTTCCGCCCATCACAAACAGCAACAAAATGACGATCGACTGGACCTTGATGATTTCGTAGAGTCCGACGCGGATGGAGCGCACCATCATGTTACGCATGCGCTCAATCTGCTCCAGCGAGCTTCCGTCACGCACCGCGTCATAGAACGCGTGATGGAACTCGACAAAATCCGTCTCGATCCGCACCAGAAATACTGCCATCCCCGGCAAAATGCAGAGATAAGCCAGAAAGATCGGAATATCGTAAATGACGGAGGCATGCAACGGGCCAATGACCTGCTGGCCAGTCTCCGCATACCAGAAGATGAATTTATCGATCCAGATACCGAGATTGTAAAAAAATCCGATCAGCAAAAGGCTTACATACAGAAAACGCCGCTGGAATAATTCAAACGAAATAAAAACCGGTCCGGAAAACGTGCGATAGATCGGCAGCACCAACCCGGCCAGCAACAATATCTGTCCGATCAGAAAACCGAAGATCAACCCTTCCAGCCCCCATGGGGCGAGATACAGGGCCATCCCGACTGTTACCGAATAACCGATCAGGAAGGTGAAGACGATCTGCTTGTACTGCTTCATGCCACTCAACAGAATGACGGCAATCCAGACATTGCTGGTCACTGCCAAAGCAATCATCAGCAGCAGTCGATACGCCACGCTTTGCTCAGGAAAAACAAACAGTGCGAGCGGCAGTGAAATAAGCAAGCTCATCACCGTCGTGACCAGAACGACACCGTGGTAGTTCGAGAACACCAAATCCGGCCGCCCTTCGAACAATCGATCCGATGTAAATCTGGTAAAGGCGAGTTGCAACGGCCCGGTCAAAATCAGGCTGGTCGCAATGACATAGGTCACAGAAACCTGGAACTGCGTAATTTGCCCACCTGGCACCACAAACGGCAGGCCCAGAATACCGATCAGCAGAATCCCGACGATGGAGAGAATCCACGAACCGGAACTGATAATGCCGGCATAGGAATAGGCACGCAATGCACCAAACAGCGTGTCCTTCTTTAAAATCTTGCGAAGTTCAAAACCGATACCAGCCATTATTTGCTCCTCGCCGCAGCCATCGGGCAACCAACGGAACTGCTGTCACGCGACAACCGTTCCATGGGCCGCGTAAGCAGATCGGAATACAGGCGCCGATAGCTGTCGACCATCAACTCTTGCGTATAAAACCGCTCGACCCTTGCAATACCCGCTGCCTGAGCCGCATGCCAATAGGCGTTATCACTTAATAGTTTCAATGCCTCGGTTGCCAAAGCAACCGGATCCGCAATTCTGATAACGGCGCCCGCTGCACCCAGCGCAGCATCCTCGCCCGGGACGCCTTCGATCAATTGGCGACAGGAACCTACATCGGTTGCGATGGCGGGCACGCCCGCAGCAAAGCCTTCCAGCAAAACAAGTGGCAGCGCTTCACTGATGGAACTCAACACAAGCACGCCGCATTGAGGCAACAGCTGGTCGATCTTCTGAAAACCCAAAAATTTGACGTGTTTCGTCAAATCGAGGCTTTCCACCAGATTGCGACATTCTTGTGCATATTCGACATCTTCTGTTTCCGGCCCTGCAATCCACGCCTCTGCCTCCGGCATTTCGCGCACGACGGTCAACATGGCGCGAATGAAGTTCTTGATATCCTTGATCGGCACGACACGACCGATCAGACAAAGCACTTTTGGCGGCTGGTCCGGACGCAAGGCACGACAGGCGCGCAAACGCGCCACATCGACCCCGTTGGGAATCGTCATCGTGAGTTCGAGCGGCGCACCATCCGTCAATTGACGCTGACGATTGCCTTCGTAGAGCGCCACAATTTTGGAACTCGAGTCATAACAGACATGCCCGAGTGTTTCGAAAAATCGCACCCACAGATCACGGAAATAGCCGACCTGTGAAATGTCCTTTTCGAACATGCTGCGATTGTCGTGAATCCACTGGTTCTGGAACAGATCGATCTTGCGTTCTTTGGTATAGATGCCATGCTCGGACGTCAGCAGCGGCCGGCCGGTTCTGTGACTCAACACGGAACCGAGGAACCCCGCATAACCTGTCGATACGGTATGGTAGAGCTTGGCGCGCGGCATGTTTTTTGCCACCTTCATCAACTGCCAGAGCGGACGATGCATCAGTCGCACTGTCCAGAAGTAATCGGTAAATGACGGGTCCGTGCAATGCGAGCGGTATTGCTCGGTGATGTAATCCCAGGACAATTTACTGTAAAGGAAATTCTTTTCGCTCAAGCTGTCATCATCATCTGTTAAAGCCAGACACGCCTGCATTGCGGCATTGACTTGTTCACGGCTCTGCGGATTGCGCAAGGCCTCATGAAGATTCGCAACGCTTTCAAATGCCCCACGGTCACCCTCGTTGGCCTGCACTGCATCCTGCCGGTCTTGCACGCCATACAGATAATGTGTTTCAACGTGAACCACATTGGATGGCAATTCATACGCCAATCCGTTGTAATCCTCCTCGCGGCTTCCAACGAAAATGCAAGCGAACGTATATTGTGGAAAAGCCAGAATCATCTGATTGACCCAGGCAGACACACCGCCGCGCACAAAAGGAAACGTCCCCTCAAGCAGCAAAGCGATGTCTGCCGATTCGGCACGAGGAAAATTGTTTTTCATGACGTCCAGTAGCGCTGCAAGGGTTGAAGAAACGGCAGGGTCGAGCGATTTTCAAATGCATTCAAGGCAGAGCGCACAGAGGCATAATTCTTCTGTAAATAGGCGCACTCGGCGAAAAATGGAAGCAAACGATCGCTTGGGAAACCCGCTTCCGCTGCGCGTTGCAAGTACAGTTCTGCTTCTTCCGGCCGGTTGCGCGCCAAGGCGAGTCGACCACGCATATTCCAAAGCGAGGCGTTGCTCGCATTCAATGCCAGCGCCTGTTCGGCATAAAAATCGGCTTGTGCAACGGTGAAGTTATAAATATCGTCCTGCACCAGATTTTGATAAACCAGTTCCCAGTGCAACTGCGCAAGATGCATATGCGTGATGTAACGTCGCTTTTCGTTACCATCGTCGGAGAGTTTGGTCAGACGCCGCAATTCAACGTGAATTTTCTGCGTGATGTCTTTCTCGGCGCTGTCCAGCATGGCGTACATCAACAGCCTCACATCCTCAACGGAATCCCACAAAAACTTGCGCAGGATCGGACTGGCCGTCCTCTTGGGAATAGCCTGCATTGCCAGCAACGCCGTCAAGCGCTCGGCTACCGGCGCGTTTCTGTTTTCAAGTTGCACGCGCATCCTTGCACCTGCGCCGTGCTTGATGCGCTCGACCAAAGCCGTTTCAAAAACAGGCAGTTCGACCTCGATAACATTCTTGATGTCGACTTCCATCGGAAAGCGATAAGCCAGAGCGATCACTGCAACGCAAACGATCAACCCACCCAGAGGAATTGCCAGAGAAAGAATAAAAAGATATATCGCGAGCTGTCGAGACTGGTTGCGATAAATCCGCGGAAGCAATTTGTACGAAACGAACGCAACAATGAATGCCAAACCAATCTGCAAAGCGAAATAGATCAACAGTACGGTCGAACTGTTGCCGGTGAGATACCACAGCCAGGAATCTGCATTGGCGGCTGCGATCGAGAACGCGTTAGACGTTTGCATGGATTCGATTCAGCAGATGTTTCAAAGCGCCGACATCATTGGAGTTGATAGGTACGGACTGGAATGCGATGTGAGCGCGGGCAAAATCCAGGCCAAACTGTCCTTGCACACTGCGCTCTGCACGCAACAGATAGCCCGACAAGGCGTCGTCTCCCGTCAGCGGCATCAATACGAGGAGGCAGAGATTTTCTCCAGATTTAATGCGCCATGAAACGTCAAGTGCACGCACACTGCGTCTTAAGTGGGAGAACAATGTTTCCTGAAGATCGCCAGGGCTGAAAGTCAAGGCGACGATTGTCGATGCAACGCCAGCCTCCTTCTCCAGTCGCGCAAGACGGATGTATTCAAGCGCGAAGTCCTGGGGGCAGTTCGGCACTTCGGCAAGCAGGGAACTGGCTGCGCGTACCGGACGCGCACCATCGGCGTAATAGCCCGCCAAAACCAGCAAGAGTTGAAGGTTTTCCTGTGTTAAAGAGAGGAACGGCATATGCTTGACAACCACCACACCGATCACATCCTCGGCACCGCTCAGTAATGGCACGCATGCGATGTAGTTGCTTGTACGCCCATCACGCAAAGAAGAGGTTTGTAAATGCGTTAACGTCTTCTTCTCCAGGCAAGTAATCAACAAAGGATCAGACGGATCCAGTTCAAAAGGCACACCGACAGCTGCCGTTGCGACTGCTACCAGACGTCCGTTTCGCAATGCATACAAGGCGGCGGATTCGAGTTGGCAGGCATGTGCAGCAAACTGCAGAAACTGGGACGCTCCCGGCAGATCGTCTGCATCCTGCTCGGCCAGCGTAACCTGTCGCATCTGCAACAACGCGCTACGCAGCGTCGTCGGTTTGGTCAGCAAGTCGTTTTCAAGGCGCTCGTGCGATATCTTGAGCAGGAAATGATTCTTCGTCAGCGTGCTCAGACGATCGCTCAAATATCCATTGACGGCATGTGCACGCGCCATGCGTCCTGCCCAGATATCGCCAAACTGGCCGACAATGAAAACCAATAGCAGACCACCGACAAAGAATGCCTGGGGAAATGCGTTTACACCGGACTCCGACGCAAAAAATCGACTATAAAAAACAAACCAGTCAGCCAGAATAAATGCCGCGCCGAAAATACCCAGCAAGGTGCCATAGCGCAAGGCAATGATGACTGGCAAAATCCAGGCATAGGGAAATCCCGCGCTCAGGAACAAGGGATCTTCAGGCTGAAAAATTTTTCCTATGGCGAACGCAATCGCCATCGCGATCGCCGACTCCGCTACTGCGCCAAATCCGGTAACGGCAGGAGCGAGCAATCTACCGTACCAATTCGATTTGGCGATGCCGCGCGATTTTCCTGCCGACGTGGTCACTGCTGCCGGCGAAGAAGCATCGCTCCCCGTCTCATGCATCAATGCCTGTTGATTGGAATTCATGTCTTGTTCCCGTGCCTTTCTTGTGCTTTGCGTTTCCAGTTACTTCAGAAGTGGGCTCAGCAGACTGCGCAGCAAATCCTGTCCAACGCCGGATACCGAACTGCGGCTCCAGCCTGTCTTGTTTCCTGCGGCATTCCAGACTACCTCGCCGGTTTCCAGATTGATCAGCTTCAGGGAAACACCAACTGCCGGCTCACCATCGACACCAACCTTGTAGCGCCACTCCTGTACGGAACCCGTCAACGCGAACTTCATGCCTTGCGCCCGCGCAACAGCAGACGCCTGTTGAACCGTGCCTTCATCGATCGGCTGGAACAACGCGTCACGATTGGCGTCTCCCTGGTAACGCTTGACGCCGTATGCGCCATTGGCAAGCAACAGGGATTCTGCAATCGCCTCGACACGCGCACCTGCTTGCGGCGTTTGCGTCAAATTGACAATAGGCAGAATGGCGATCTTGTCGCCTTTTGCGAGTACCGGCGCGGACGACGAAACCACCGTTGCACAGCCCGCGAGGAGCGACAACAACGCCAGTACACCGGCAAGTCGCTTGAAAGCAGTCGAAACATTAAACATCTTGATCTCCCTATCTATGAACGGCGCCTGCACATGCAGTCGCCCATTCGGTTACGGTTTAAAAGTACCAGCGATAACGCACGCCAACTTCCGACGCCGGCGCGCCGGCATCCACGCCTTTTGCAGAACGATCATGGCTGTAATACAACACGGCATGATCGTTGCCGAACACCGTTCCGGCCAGACCGACGCTGCCTGTTGATCCCCATCCGCGTCGTGAGTCATGCAGATAGCCGAACTCCAGGAATGGACGCCAGGCGCGCGTATAGCTCGTCATGAGGTCGGTACCGAAGCTGAACAACAGGCCCTTCTGGGTGAAATTGGTCGGCATTATGTCGGCTGTTGTTGTCACGCCATCCGGTGACAAACTGCCGAAAATAGGCCCGGCATTATTACCCACCGCAGAATAAGTGGCACGTGTGTAGACCCCGCGGATCATGAAATCGGGATATTCCAGACGGATGTTGTATGCCGCCTCCAGATCGATCTGGTTACCTTTGCCTACGGCATATCTGTTCTGGTCGTAGTAGCGTGAGGTTTCGACACGCATGGAAAGAAGCTCACGTGTCCCAACGCGCCATTGCGCACCCACAGAGGCATCATCCTTCACGCCACCGACACGCAGTTCAACAGTATCTGTAGCTTCCTGGTTATAGCCGGCCGAAGCCGTCCAGTTCACGCTTCCCTGCTGATTCCAGACTGAATTGATACGTGCCTGATTGACGTTTTCCACTGCATTACGGCTACCCGCCTCGACCAATATGGTGGTATCACTGTCGCGCCACGTCAGCCCGGCAAGCACGGTACGATCTGTTCCAGGAACGTTTACCAACGCCAACTGATCGGCACTCTTCTGCCGGCGATAAATTTCCTTGGCGTTCAGCGTCCATCGATCACTTAGGCGCAAGCCCACTCCAAGATCGCTTTCAGTAAAGTCCAGTGGCGCCTGACGCAATTTTCTTACGCCGCCCTCAACATAATGCGCATTCAGCAAGCCGAATTCGCGCACAGCGCTCTGCAGTTCTTCGCCGTGCGGACTGCCATTGGCGCCATTGAAAGCCAGGCGCTGCGCCTCGGACCATCGATCGAGACGCGCATTGGCTTCGATCCGGCTCAGAACAGGAATGCGGTCGGGATTCTGCTCAAGCAAACGATCGAGCTCTTCGCGGTCATCCATTGCCAGCGCTACCGCTACTTCCGCATAGGCCGGCCGTTGCATTTCGGTGCCGTACCGCTGCGCCATCCATTGGCGGGCCAACTGATAAGGTTCGTTCGATAGTGCCCAGGCCAATGCAACATCTGTCGCGGCCCTTTTAGCCGGAGTACTGTCAGTCACTACAGCGGTGGTGTCTGGAGTGGCGGAATCGACAGCGTCCAATTCCGGCAAGTTACTTTGCGCCGCCACATTCCTGGTGGTTGGGTTTTCACGCAGAATCTGCAGCAGGAGGTCACGCGAGAAATCTCCGCCGGCATAAGGCTGCGCAAGCGTTGCCGCGACTGCATGCAATTCTGCAAGTGCATCTGCATCCTCCTGCCGGAACTCTTCATCCTGAGTATCTACAGCAACAGGTTCAGGCGATCCCAGCAAGGTATCGCGACGCGCCGAAATCTGATACCAGGCCTGGCGACGAATATCCCATGCCTGATCAGGCCGACCAAAAGTCTCCAGTGCTTCCGCATAAGTCAGTTGCCACAATGGATCGCGATATTTGGTGGGCAGACTTTTCTGGAAGAAGTGCAAAGAGTTTGCTTCTTGGGACAGTTGCAGATAACCCGCGGCAAAAGGTCCCCACAGTTGCGTATCTTCTTCCGCATCAGCACGCCAGCGTCGCAGAGCCGATTGCAATTCTTCCTCGGAACCGCGATCGATCAATGCCCATATGTACGCAGGAGCAGCGCTGCTACTGCGATCATTTAGCGCAACTGCTTCGCGCAACGTTGCCAGCGACTGATCATTTTTGCCGATTTTCCGCTCGTATTCGGCCTTGGCGAGCATGAATTCCAGTGAACGCCTTGCGTCGTTATCTTGCTCGGGCGTCAGATCCGAAAGTAAGGCATCAATCCGACTCCATGCGCCGGCGCGCGAATATTGATAGACCGCCTGTTGCAGCGCAGCGATGCTTCCCGATTTACGGAATGCGCGCTCGGCGATGCGAGCAGCATCGATCGGGAAAGGGTTCCACAAAGCGATCATCGTATCCAGCTGATCATCGGTCTGTTCCTTGTCTTCGATCAGATGGCGTGACGCAAATCGTGCTGTCTCGCTATCGCCGGTGCGTATAGCCAGGCTCATCAATACACGCCAGTAGACATAGTCGTTGGCGTTAGCCTGGTTCTTGGCACCCACAAGAACTTTCAAGCCCTGATCGAATTTGCCTTCCACACTGTAGATGTTGGCAATCTTGACCGCATAATCGCTGCGCGGCCCGAACCGCTGGTTTAGCAGCAACCAGGTTTGCAATGCCTGTTCATCTTCACCAAATCTCTCCGCCAGTGCTGCATAGCGCTCCAGCAATTCATGTTGATGTTTTGATTTTCCTGCGCGTTCACGCAAAAACTCCAGCGCCTTTTCCGGTTCACCCAGACGTTCATAGGTCGCAACAATTTGATCCACTGCAAGCAGCTCTTCTGCGGCATCAGCGCGTCGATGCCGCAACGCCTCGATGTATGTCACATCGTTATATAAAGCGACAGAAAGCCGCTCTACCGCTTTCCATGCCTCATCACTTTGTGTGATCCGCGCAAGCTTCAGCCATGCCTGCAAGGAAGCTGCCGGACGCCCCATCCATTCATTGAGAACGGCATCGCGACGCAACCATTCAGCATCGTTCGGGGTTTGCTTCAATGCCCGGTTGACGACATCGAGTGCCCGATCGAGTTTCTGATCCGCGACATATGCTTCGTACGTCAACGCATAGTCGGCATTGACATCCGCATCATTGCGAACCGGTACGGGATTCGCTTGGGATTTCCGCGCCAAACCAGCTGTTTTATTTGCTGCAGTCGTTTTGTTGACTGTCTGCGATACACGCATGACACCTGCCGGACCCGCCGAGGCCAAGTCGATCTGGTGACGCAATGCATTCCCCCTCGGGCCGTCAAGATAGATCCAGTCGCGCTGTAGTTTATGACCGTAATCGTTGACACGCCATGTTGCTTGCTGTTTGCCAATCGCTCCCTTTTGAGGATCGGCCTTCGTACGTTGCAGCGGAAGCGCTAGCAGACGGTCTGCATATTCACTGGCCAGATCCGGAAGATTGGCAGAACGTGCCATGCGGATCAGCACGCGCAGAGTTTCCGGATCATGCTGAAGACTTGCCGTCAAATGCTGGCCGACATTTTTCATTGCCACGCCAAGAAGATTGCCCGACTCCATAATTTTCATGCCGCGCAAAAAATACTCCCGCTGCAGCGCCAGCGTCGGAGCCGATCGTTGGCTGAAGAAGGCGGCTTCTGCAGCTTCTACATAACGCCCGTCAGCCAATGCCCAATTCGCAGACAGCTCTCGCCATCCAGTCGTGTTCTTCGGGTCGACTTTAGCCAACCGATTGAAGAACTGCCCCGACAGGTCTGACAAACCCAGCGCATGTGCGCGAATCGCCAGCACCTTCAGTTCGTCGGGTGTCCAGGATTGCGACGCGCTTCGCTTGAGCATGTCGACGAAGCGCACCATAAGCTCGGCATGCTCAGGCGTATCTTGCTGCGTAGCCCAAAGCTGTTGTTCGACCACGTCCATATCAAGTTGCATGGTGGTCTTCGCGAGTGACGAATCTCCAGAACTAATCAGACTGTCGATCAGCGGACGTGCCTCATCGATACGCCCGGCCTGGATGTACTGGGAAGCAAGCAAGGACTGCAGTTCCAGATCCTTGCCGCTGATACGCAACCATGCTTCCAGATAAGCGATACTCAATGCATTCGGCGGCTCGCTCTTCACGCGCTGTATGAGGCTTTCGTTTGCCTGCAACAACGCCCCTGACAGGCCGACTGCACCGCCAAACAAACCGACGAACAATGGATGAATCAATCGTTCACGCTTAACCGCCACAACGCACCTCAATTCTTGCCATGTCGTTGTCGGCAAGATAGCTGCCAAAACTCACCTCACCATGTCCTGCCTTGACAAGGACACGTGCCGGCTTGCCGTTGACAGTGACCGTGCAACGCGACGTACGCGCCAGCGTCAGCTTTGGTTTAACGTGCGATTGAAAAGTAAAAGACAGTCGTCCAGGCGTCTGAATCAGATCCGAAATGCGACCGTTGGCGGAAACGACATACGGCTCACGTCCGTCATCTTTGCCAATTTGGAAGCGGGCACCCTCATCACCAAGATGCACATACGTCCCGCCCGGACCAGAAGAATAGCCAGCGACGCCGCTTGCACTTGCCATCATTGGCGCGACCCCCTCCGGAATACGCATCGTGCGCAAATCGCCGGCGCCACGGACAATCCACTCATCTCCCTCGACTGCGATTGCCAGGTTCTCGAAGTCCAAGACCTTGCGCGCATACTCTGTCGCATAAACCGGGAAGTTCGGCTGCGACAGCGCGTAGTCGAAAACCTTCTTCAACCCTTTCAATGCAGCCAGTTTGGTTGCGCTGTAAGCGTGGTAATAAATATCAACTGGCTTGAAACGATACGGCGTATCCGTCATCTGGAATGTCTCGATCACCCGCTCGAAACCGTAGAAAGGGCCACGCCAATCGTTGGTATATATATTTTCGTTCTGGTTGGGAGCAAAAATCTGAAACGCATTCGGACCTTTGTTAATGCCCAGCGGTGCAATCTCGGTCCAGCTCGGCTTCGATTTTGTAATCAGGGTGTCGCCACCATTCATGTTCAATATGCCCGCGGCATACGCCATGCGCACAGCTTCCGCAGGTGGGTCGCACGATCCCGGCCACAGCAGCATTTTCACGGGCTTTTTAGGCGTCGTCAGTGTGGTATTGATGTAGTTGATCGAGCCATTGATTTCCCGATCAAGGTTGTAGGCATAACCGGGAATCGGCAAATGAAAGTCTTTGGGCAGTGGGCCGGTAGCACGACCTGCGCTGATTTCCGTGTATTTGACCGTTTCCTCCCATTCATAGGGATGCGAATAAGTATGGGTAGCGACTTCGACGTAAGGAAGCGCCATGATTTTTTTTGCAATCGCTTCCAGCTCTTTCGAATGATCTGGATACAGTCCCAGACGACCGGTCTCTCCTTCGATAATGGACATCGTGGTCGGGATTTTGTAATGCGTGAAAATCTCGTTATAGAGCACGTCACCCGGATAAGTCGGACCACCGGCACCGGAGAAAAACTCGATCCGCGAAGCGAACCCGTCGCCGTCGATATGCGTCATCAACAATCGTGTGCCGTTTTCGGTAGTGGTATCCGGAACAGGCAGAAGCGTGAGTCTCAAGGCGCGTCGAAAGAATTCAATCGGCTGAATCGCCCAGCGTGTCTGCTCGATTTCGTCCATCGAGACCACGGCATACGGCGACACGACATAGCCGCCCCATGGCGTGATGGCGGCGCTGTCAATGACGTAATTGCCCGCACTGAGCGTCAACAGCGGCGTACTGTCCTTGCTGCTCTTGACCGGCACGGTGTTGGATGCATCCGCAACAGGCATCAATTCGAATCCCATGATGGGATCGCGAGTCGTCACCTCAAGCTTGCCCCGAGGTTTGCCCTGAACACGTTGCAGACCGAGTTGTCTGCCGAGCGAACCGTCTATCGGCCCACCGAACTGGTTCATGAAAGCGACAGGAATGCCTGCCTGCATGCGATCGCGTACCCAACTCGTGAATACCGATGCATCGGAACGAACATCGCCGTTAAACCACAACACGATACCGGCATAAATATCGGAAGACACTACAGACGGCAGCGTCTCCTTGACGTCTGCGAACTCGACCTTGTATCCAAGATAATTGAGTGGCGTGGACAGAAAACGTACACCTTCCGAATTGTCGATATTGGTGTCGTCCGCGCGATCCTGAACGATCAGGATGCGGCGCGGCACCACGCTGATCAAACCTCGGCCCACGGTCTGCAAGCCGCCATCGGCAACATACGGAATAATGTTGTGCGTCTTGATTTTTTCGACTGCAAATTTCTTGCATGCGGCATCGGCCGGATCACAGTAATCGATTGCAATCACGGGCAAACGATAAACATCGCGAACTGTCTTGACCTGTTCGAGCAGCCATTGACGATCCGCTTCGTTGACCTCGACATAACGCTTGTCTGCCTGATTCCAGCCTCGATATAACGACTCGAATGCAACGGCAGAAACAAGCTGACCAACCTCCGGCAAAATTTCAAAGCCGCGGTTAAAGACCAGCTCTGCTTCCGGATATGTCGATTTGATCTTGCGAATCACGGCGATCAATCCTGCCCGCTGCCGTGCAACTGCGTCGGGAGTCTTGGCCACAAGCTGATAACTGTCCAGCGTATCCAGGAAAAAGCCGCGGAAACCGCGCTCCCACAGAGGCGCGACAACATTCTTGACGTAAAAGGATGGCCAGTCGAGTGCCGACTGATCGACGACAGCGGCCTGCCAAACGTTGTTGGTACCAATCAACCATTCGTGGGGAATGGACTTGGCGTAAGCACGGTTGGGCTCAACTTCGCCGACGCTGATATACGCCATCCATTTAGTGTGTGAGGACAGCTTGCTCGGTATAACATCGCTGTCGGGATCGACAACGACGCGATCGAATGACTGTAATTCAGAAACGGGAGGCTGGGCGCCGTAATGAAAGGCTATATTGCCGAACACGCCTGTTTGCCTAGGAAGCTCTGCTTTTGCGGGTAGTGCAAAAAAAACTGTACAGAGAGTAAGCGCCATAAACGCATGGCATTTCATTGCTGCAATCATGGTGCCGAATTTCTATTGCTTCGAAGTGACTTACGCATCTAAGAAGTATCCAATCAAATCGGAGCTATCTCTCTGGATTGCTAACCCGTCCTTTGTGCCAGAAAGAACTTGGCACGACGCAGATTCTCTTACAAATACTTACACACACCTACTTGATTTTCCTTAAATTTTGTTAACCATTGTTAAAAGTGCTATGCGGCAATACTTCGATGGTGTAGTGATCATTTTTTGGTATCCGTTCTAACACTTTAGTTATAGAGTCTCGCAAATCCACGCAACTCAAGGGTCTTCTGGCCTAACTAATCAAAAGCAAATATGACGAAGTCTAAAATTCTGGTCACCGGTGCAACCGGTTATATCGGCTCACATACATGGGTTGAATTACTTAATGCCGGACATGAAGTCATTGGTGTCGACAACTTCGTCAACAGTAGACCTGTCATGCTGGAACGCATTGCACATATCACAGGTGCGACATTGAATTTTGTGGAAGGCGATTTATGTGAGGCAGAAACGTCACGCAGAATTCTTGAGAAAAACGACATTTCGGCTGTCATTCACTTCGCGGCATTGAAAGCAGTAGGAGAGTCCGTTAGCAAACCCATTGACTACTATTCGAACAACCTTGGCAGTCTGTTGACGTTGTGCACTAACTTACGGGATGCGGATGTCAAGCGGCTGGTATTCAGCAGCTCGGCTACGGTTTACGGCGAACCTGTATCGGTGCCGATCACTGAAGACTTCCCGCTTTCCGCCACAAATCCATATGGCATGACCAAGCTTATCGGCGAACAAATTTTGCGAGATCTAGAAACATCGGATCCGTCATGGAAGATTGCCTATCTGCGCTATTTCAATCCGGTCGGCGCACATGAAAGTGGCCTCATCGGCGAGGATCCGTTGGGTACACCCAACAACTTGATGCCCTACATCGCACAAGTCGCTAGCGGGCGTTTGGCAAGACTGTCGGTCTACGGTGATGACTACCCGACACCGGATGGCACCGGTATTCGCGACTATATTCACGTTGTCGATCTGGCCAAAGCCCATCTTGCAGGATTAAGGTATTTGGAAAATGAATCCAAAAGCATTACAGCCAATATTGGTACCGGCGTCGGCTACAGCGTGCTGGAGATGGTCAAAGAATATGCGCGTGCCAGCGGTCGTGACATTCCGTTTGACCGCATTGCACGTCGACCTGGGGACATCGCTGTATGTTACGCCGACCCCTCCCTTGCAAAAAACAAGTTGAACTGGCAAGCGGAGAAATCGTTGCAAGTCATGTGTGAAGACTCATGGCGCTGGCAGTCCAATTGCTAAACGATCTAAGCTGAATTCTAAAAAAATATAAGCATCAGTTCAACAATTTCGCTAGACGAATGGCTGGTGGATGAAGCTACTCCATACGGCATTGCCGGTGAAGGCTGAGTCTGAAGGCTTAGGCAGAAATGCTAGCGTATCTTCATCCCCCGCAGCATCAATGATTTATCTGTATGCTTGAACCAGAGCGATACCGGCACGGACACTTCCTCTCGATTTATCTCTACAGAACTATCTTCTGCGAGCGAGCCGACAGGAATCTCGACAGGACTGCCATTCGACCTGATGAATGCACCTGCCTGGAATGCTGGTTCACTAGCCCATGGACCGGTCAATTCGTATCATAATACGCAAGCGGAGAGCTTCATGAAGACATTGAAGGTGAAGATATCTATGTCACGCGTTACGAGACGTTCAACGAACTCGCAACACACTTGCCGTATTTCATTGAAGAGATTTTATAACGAACGGCACATGCATTCGGTGCCCGGGTATCAATCACCCCACCATTTCCAAACACAACAGCTCTGCAAGCGGCTTAATTCGTCGAACCGAACGGTCCAACTCGAGGGGTTCACTCCAGTTTAGAACGCAATCCTACTTACCGAAGTGAGTAGAGATTGGAATGATCAACGTGGCATTGGCAGTGTATAGGAAGCTCTATGCCGCAAGCATATGCGGGGACGAAGAAATTTTTTGCGGGACATTATATGGGCTTAAAAATATAAAATAACCTGAGCCAATGATTTATATAAATCATTGGCGGAAGCGGTGAGAGATTTAACCACTTCAGCTAAGTTTCTGTAAGCACTTGATTTTCTTGAGAATTCTTTTCAACTTGGTTGAAAGTCTGAACCCCCAAAGTGTCCCACTTGGTGCATGTAGTCCATCTTCAAGACTACCAGTCACCACCCTACCCGTCTAGTTTTTACTAAAAATTCATTTGGATTGATAAAATGGATTTGGCAAAAGGTTTGGAAATTGCAGATTTCCAAGGTCGAGATAATAAAAAAATAGAGAGAGTATGAAAAAAATTCTTTGGGGATTTTCGTTATTATTTTTAGTAAATATAGCGAATGCACAAACGGCAAAAGATAAATTTATTCAAAACGATGATTGGCATTATCAAGCCGATACAAAGAATGGAAAAGTTTATTTAAAAGGCATAGTTAAGAATGGCAATACCTATGATTATTGGATGAAGATACAAAATAATAAATTGGAATGCGATAAAAATGCATTCGGATTGAGTCCAATGGATAAATTACTGTGTGATCAATCAAAAGAAATAAAAGAAGAAAAATCTGTTACTCACTACATCTTATCCTGCAAAAATAGAAAAATAAAATCAACAAATTCTGTCTCTTATAATTATTTAGGAGATATTGTGGATAGCAATTCAAAAGAGGGAAAGTGGCAGGCAATATTTCCTGATTCTATAGGCGAAGATATTTCAAAAACTTTGTGTAAATAAAAATGGATAATGAAATAGACGAATTTGGGATTAACCCAGTGCATAAAGCATTCTATTTTGAATCTATGAAATTTAATGTTGATTCTGCAAAACTTTACTGCGAATCAGCAAATGAAATTATCAATGAAATAAGAGAAGGAAAAATTGAAGCACAAGATAGAAAAGATGAGCTGCTTAATTTAATACAAAATTTTATTAATCAATGTGCTTTGATATCAAAATTCTTTTGGGTTCAGGATGGAAACACGAATAAAAGAAATATTGCAAGGGCAAAAGAACTTAGAGAAATATTTAAAATTGAAAATGACAACCCGCTACAAACTAGAACTGTAAGAAATGCAATTGAACATTACGATGAAAAAATTGATTCATATCTGTCCAAAGGAATAATTGGACATATTATTCCAAGTGCAATACTAATTTATCCTAGTGAGAGTGAAGTTCCAGAACATTTTTTTAGAGCATATTGCATTACAACTTATGATTTTTATTTGTTGGGTAGAAAACAAAACATTATTCCGTTAATTGAAGAGATGGCGAGAATATACGATATTTTATATGGAATAAATAATAGGTAATAAAAACGTATATACAACAATGAACAAATGAATGAGTAATAAAAAAACCCATTTTCTGAACTGCCCCCATAAAGTTGGACAGTTAAAATGGGCTCTTTTTTGTTTTATTTGTTTCGTTTATTTCTTGCCAAAAATGGCAGAGCGACAAAATTCTTTTGCATATTTCAGATTCGCTTCCTCTTGGCAATATTCAATAACTGCCGACCTTCCCAATGGTCTAAGATAAGAATCCGTTAAATTCAATAACTGCCAAGAATTGACATTAGCCCAATTGACTTTTGAAATATCCTCTCCGCTAAGTGTCAGAGTCATTGCTTCTGAGCTTGATTCGTTTCCATATTTATCTACACTCGGGGCAATGCCTTGAATCACAATTGCAGAAATGGGTAAGCCACTTTCTTTGGCCTTTTTACCTACGGTAAGAAGTTGGTCAGCTATGGAAGAAACATAGAACGACGGACTCCAAATAGATTTAGGAGAATATTTCGCTACTATGCGATATTGTTCTTTCGCATCTTTGTTTATTTCTTCAATGCTTATATCTTTTCCAATCCCACCTAATGATTCTTGTAAGGTTTGTATAGGTGTTTTCAAGGAAGCTTGTGGAACTGTCTTCTCGTTCGTAGACTTATTATCCATTTGAGAAGTTTTCGGTGCTACAGGTGTAGAAGCTTGGCTGCTTTCTTCTTTCTTCTCCTTGGGCACTGCTACCACGAATGCAATAAGCAAAATGAAAGTTGCAACTCCGTATATCTTAGCTGCTTTACTTCTTGTGCTTGTTGCTCCAAGAAAGACCTTTCCAGGCTTAACCAAACCAAACATTAGCAAGCTGATACTTACGATTGTTAAGAGAAAAAACACGAGTGCCATAGTTTTCCTTGTATGCAGTGGAGGCGAATTTATTGCAATTATGCATGTATTCAAGGCATTAGTTGCAATGTTTTCTTAGACTATGAGAGTAAATACTATTTTTAAAAATAGTTAAAAGCACGAAGAAAACGAATACAAAAAAGCCACTTATCTAAGTGGCTTTTTATTTGGCAAAATTTTTTAAGAAGATTTATAAACAAGCTTATAAATTGGTTTTCTACCTGCAATATGAAGACGAATATAAATATTTCTTCCTTTCAGAAATTTTTCTGTAATGGAAAAATAATTACTGTCAGTAAAATTTAAAGTCATAGTTGCATATGGGTCCATCCGATGATCGCTATCAATATCAGCATAAGCAATATGTTCGCCATCAGATTTATTATTGAAAGGCAAACATAAAATCAACTCCCAATAAGCAACAATGAATGTTTTATTGGAAAGATTGCGAATTTTTATCTTATGGCCGTTTGACTCATTAGAACTAGAAATGAAATCCGCATCAATTTTTAAACGATTATTTAAAACCTCTACTAATTTAAATATAAATAATACAGTTGAAAGAACGGCACCCCATATAGCAAGTAATTCAGGAATTTTAATATCAGCCACTGGCATTTTATTTCCCCATATTAAAAAAGCCCTTTTTCAAGGGCTTTTATTTGACAAACATTTTTAATTTCTTATGATTATTTTACCAAGAATAATAAAAGGAAATTATGAATGACTACAATTTAAACATAAATGAAAATAATATAGAAGTCAATAGGTATATACAATTTATTGAATTTATCAAAGACGAAGAAAAAGAAAATATATATACGAAAACGATTGAGGAAAAAAAGAGGGAAATTTTCTTTAATCGAATTCCTGAAATTCATAAAGAATATGTTAAATGGATTATTAAGAAGAAATTTAAAAATGATGCAAATGAATTTATTAAATGCAGACAAAAGTTTTTAGATTTTTACACCGTCAAATTAAGAGACTTGGCAAACGGTGATGTTTGCAGAATGGGAGCAAGTAAAAAAGATATTAGGAGTGCGAACAAGAGAAAAAAAGAAGCTCTTTTGTATGCAAGCCAGTTGTTAGGTTTGGTTGGTAATGGTGGTTCTCACTATTTGAATAGAAGCCTCGTTGATTACTATGTTGAAGAACAAAAAGAACAAGAAAATTTTCTTGAAAATTTCAGGCTAATTAATGCAAGTGGCAAGATCTGCAAGCTGGTCAATAGTGAAAAGAAAAAAGAAAGACAGCTTGCACAGACATTAAACATTTCATCTGCCATTTCTAAGATTGCCAAGGATAGGGACTATGTGTATTGCCTTCTAACTTTGACCCTCCCTGGTTCATTTCATCCGTTGCCGATGAATGGGAGGTCTATGGATGGCTTTAATGGGGTTATGCCTTCACAAGCTCAAAGACAGATACAAAAATTCTGGGAAGACATCAGAGCCAATCTTGCAAAGGCTGGCTTACATAGTGGATCGGAATATTTTGGAGCAATTACTTTAGAGGGAATGAAATCATCAGTTCTACACAAACATGCATTGCTCTATAGCTCGTTAAAACACCAAGCAATCATCTATGAAGTTGTTAAAGAAGTAGAACAAAGATGGTCTAAAAAATTTGGTGAGCCACTAAATTTTGATATATCTGAATATGATGAGAAAAAAGGAGCAAGTGGTGCGACTTACATTTTTAAATACATCACAAAAACAAGTGGTAGCTATGTGGGCAAAGATGAAGTGATTTTAAAAAATATGGCATTGAGAAGTTTTTACTCTGCTCGTGCATTTGAATTTTTCGGGATTAAGAAAGTAGTAGCAAAATTTAATTTTCTGATTGAAAACTACGAGGAATATAAAGAGGCTTATTCAAACGACATACAAGATATGTTTATGAAATTTGATTATTATAGTTTTATAACGAAGTATGAAAAATATTTCAGAACCGTGCGAGATAGTAAGAAGAGAATTTCTTATGTCATGTTTGATTTGGCTGGCAACAGCCTAGAGAAAATAATTGGTATTTCCATAAAACAGATTGTTATAGAAAAGAAGATTTTTTCAATATTTGAAACTAGCGAAGCTTTTACAGAAAGCCTTTATAACAAGAAAAAGATAGATGATATTTCAATGCTTGATGAAAACGACATTAACAATGTGTTTGCATTCAAGGCTTATAAAGAAGTTATTAATAAGAAAAATGCTTATGATATTGAAATTGAATATCTTGTTAATGAAAACAAAAGCATTGAGACATTCAGGATAGGCAGTATTAATATTGACAAAGCAAACTTTGAATTACTAAAAGAAGTTACAGTAATTCAAAGTTTTTCAAGGAAAAGCGAAAATGCAAAAACAAAAGATAAAGAAAAACCTAAAATAAATGATGAAAGCTAATTAATTTTAAAAACATTTCTTTGAAATCATCTTAAAAACAAAAACAACAGCATAAAAAACAAATGGCTTTAATCCTCCTCGGCTTGTTTGTGCTTAGTTTTAAAATCAAGTTCTAAAAATTTATTAAACTTTGGTTCGTGACAGTCAAAATTCTCGTATATATCAATTTCTAGATTTAATTTATTCAATATAGATAAATCAAGTTTAAAATTTATATTGTCGTTTTCTCTCTTCAATTTAATTGCTGTTTCGTAGTCTTTCAATCCATCTTCAATATCAATATCATTCAATTCGCAATACTCTTCCATTAATTTATAAAAATATTGGTCATCTTTTTTATGCATATTTATATGTTTGATTTGATGATGGAAGTAACAAAGGGGTTCAAGTTTTACTAGTCTTTGTAAACCATGCTTATAACTCCATACTTCGTGGCATTCGGTATTAGTGGTTATATTTTTATCTGGGTTTAAATCTTGATAATCGTGTGAAGTTTTTTTGCAGATGATACATACACCATCGTTTTTATTTTCAATGTAATTTCTTACTTCTGTCCATTTTTTATAGTCGCCAGTTATAAAATGCAATGCACTTCTTGCATTTCTAAAATTTTGAGACTTAGGACAAAATTCAAAAGCAATCTTTTTGTTTTTATTTTTTTCTGCAAAAAATGCTTTTGTATATTTGTCTTGCTCTGTCTTTCTTCTTTGATCTTCCGATCTGTCGTAATGTAACTTTACATCTTTTAATTTATGTTCATTAGTAAAACTTAAATCGTCATCATCATTTAATTTATATTTGATTTCTGTTTCTTTTTTATATAATCCGATACTTTTTAGTATTCTTTTTATTATTTGCATAAACCTCCAATTATTTATATTGTGTTTTGTATCCTTTTAACTTTTTCTGTCGGTGAAACAATAAGAGCAAGACCAAGCATAAGAAACGCTTTATTTTTAGAATTGCCCATCAAAATAATCATCATCACTAGAAGAAAAATAAGGCTTGTTTGTTCTTCTTCTACTTCTATAAAATTGTTTCGTTTAATCGGTTTTCTATATTTTGTCTGCATATCAATAGTGTTCTTTGCTGTTTGAATTTCTTCTTTTGTATAAAGATTTAATTCTCTATCTATTGCATATATTTTTGAAAATACAAGTGTCCTGTCTTCAATACCAGAGTCGCAATCTCTAAGATTTTGCAATTCGGCTTGTGCATTAGATTTCTGTTTTAATAGTTCTAATATTCGTCTTGTGCTGTTCATTTAAAAAAATCCCATTGGTCGTTTTACTTTCTGTGTTTCGTCTTTTCTTTTTATGGAAATTGTTTTTTCGTCGTATTCATACATTTGATTGTCAATAACATTTATTTTATTGTTATCTATGAACTTAATTGTTTCGTCTAGCTTTTCTCTTGTGTTCAGCATTAACTTTCTATTTTCAATTGCTCTATCACTATAAAAATTAATATTCATAGCCTTTAATGTGTTTGCAACTCCTGCATATAAAGCAAAAACTGCAAGCAATGTTTTTCCCTTCAATTCAAGATATTGACTGCTATTTTTTGAAATTCCTTTTGTTTCATTTTCAAAATAATTCAAAAAGTATTTAACTCCTGCCTTTTTATCTAAAATCAAATCTTCTAGCTGTTCGTCTGTCATATCTTTAAAAGCATTTTCATCGTTATTTAAAAAATACATATACATCTCCTTTAAAATTTTCTTTTTATTGACTGCTGTTTCTTTTGTTCCTCAATGCTTGCCAGTGCATTGTTTAAAGCATTCCTAGCAATCGCTACTGCTACTTGTGCTCTTGCCGTTTGTTGTGGTGTCTTCGCATTGGCCAATTGGCTTATAGCCTTATCTAGTGAGCTTTGAGCTCCCACGGCTCCCGCAGTGGATACGACAGAACCCGTGTCAGTCCTGGTTCTTCCCTGGTCATCATCGGTAGAACTGCGACTGTCGCCACTCTGCACAGGCTCAATTCTCCCTATAGGAGAGGCAGGAACCGTTTTTTCTTGTTGGGTGGTGTGTTGGGTGGTGCGAATGGGAAGAATTGAGCCTGAGCCGTTTAAATCGTTTCTACTGGCTAGTTTGGTAAACGTTGGCTTGTGTGCCTTCGCTTGATATCTAACTATGTTGTATTCATCTCTAATCTTGATTATGCGATTTAGATTTGAAACTGACTTTTCAATGCTGAACTCTTCTTTTATTTCTTTGTGTTCAATCAATACTTGTTTGTAGTCTTTGCCATCGTTGTGCAAATAAATGCCACCTTTTAATCTAATATTTCTACCGTCTGCATTTTCTATTGAAATAAAACTGTCGTTGATACGAGATAATTTTTTACCGTTATCTTTTAAAAATTTTATGAGTTCATCGCGATTTTTAATTTCTCCATTTTTTACTAAGTCTTGCAAAGCTTTATCAATGTTTCGTTTTTCTTTTAATGTATGAAAACCATTTTCTTTATTTTTTAATCCCTTCAATTCATTGTTTGAATAATCTGTTTTAAGTGGGCTTTTTTCCTTTACCTGCTCTAATCCATATTTATGATTTATAACTGCTGAAAATTCCTTCATTAAATCAATTGTGTTATCTGATTTTGGAAAAGCATTAAATGAGTTGCCACTGACTAAATCTATTCTGTTTATTAAGTAATGAAGTTCTTTATTTCCTTTCTCATTGTGTTCAACCCATAGAATATTTACCCTGTCTTTCATATTTCCCAAAAATGTTTTTTCAAATGCAGTAATAATTTCATCTCTTATATTGTCAGTTATCTTGGAACTTTCATCATCAGTAAAAGCAAGAACTCCGAATGTTGTTTTTAATGTGTGTGGATTGTTTTTGCATATTTCTTTAGTTATATCAAGATCGCCTTTGATAACTTTTGGTTGCACAGTCCTGTCAGACAATAAATAATTTATTGCTCCTTCTGCACTTCCTGTCTTATCTCCATTTTTTACAATCATCTATTTTTTAGCTCTTTCAGAATTTCTTTATAAGCAATTTCTATATTCTTTAATGTAGGTGCTACAACATCATCAGCTTGTTTATTTTCGTTACAATATTTAGCTACTTGATTTAAGTTATTTCCTTGCTTGCGAAATTCATTAAGTAACTCACGATATAAATTCACATACATAAAATTATTACTAATCAAATCTCTAAAATACTTTGAACGATTTGAATACTTCAACAATGTTAGTTTTTCAGCTAATGTGATTTTTTCATCGTCGTTATAATAAAATTTAAACTGATTTTTTCTAACTCTATTTTTATTTTTCTCAATCATTTAAATATCCTGTTTTTAAAAGGGTATGGGCTTGCCCATTAGGTTAAGGATGAAATCCTTACAAGTCCTGAAATGAAAACACGAAGTGGGTTCATTTTGGGTAAGCTTGCCTCTCTTTTATCTTTACAGATTTTTTTTGTTTGTCAAATATTTTGGATTTAATACTGCATATCTATTGATGTGCCAATGATTAGATTTTGAAGTGAAATTGACTTTATTTAGATATCGGCTAGATTAGTTATTGATAACAACAATAATAAAAGGAGATATCAAATGAATGAGATTGACTATTCAAGTATTAGAAATATGGTGGAGAATGGAGCGACAAAGGTAGGCTATGGAGCAAGACTTTATAAGTATTGTTCTTTGATTGTTGCCTTACGGTTGTGTGATTTACGATATCGAAATATCGTTGAGTTATTATTGACGATTGACGATGTGAAAACATTAATCACTGCACATAAAATTGATAACAATAAACTGTGCAAATTGGTGTCGCATTGGCGAACCAAAGATTTAATTGATTACGATGAAGTAGAAGAAGAGAAGAAACTGATACTCGGTGACAAGTATGTAAGTGCAACGGATAAAAAGAAGAGTTCTAGCAGTGTGTCAATCGTTACAGATAAAAGGTGGAATGACTTTCTAAAGCATTACTACAATCTTACTAAGAAACCTCTAAACGATGATATGGACGATTTAAAGACATACTACGAGAATTATAAAAATGTAGATATCTCTGCTGAATATTTGGCAGAACAATGTCTTTCTGAAAGAAATAGCCGTTTAGCACAATAATTTGGATGAAAAAAAGCCTCGTAAGAGGCTTTTAATTATTTCTTGATTGCATATTTTGTTTTCAATGTTTCGCTTACTTTACCGTTTTCTTTCATCCAATTAGGTGCTCGTCCCTGCCCCGTCCATGTGAACAAGCCATTTTTATATTTTGGCTCTAAAATTTCTTTTACTGAGCCAGTAGATTTTTTAGTTCTTGTGGTTTTAAAACCGAGCTCTTTAGCAGTGATATCAAATTGTTTAATTTGTTTCTTGATAGCTTCGATGACGGGTGCTTTATCTGCTGTCAGTTGTTCTGCAATAGCTTTTTCAAGAGCTTCTTTTTGTTTAAGCAAATCATTTAATTTTGTCATTTAAATTTCCTTCAAAAATTGGTATGAGTTGACAATACATCAGTACAAAAAATCTAGTCAACTATTTTTTATTTTTCTTAATTTCTGCAAGTCTTTCTTTTCGCTTTTTATCTTTTTCAACTCTGGCTAAATCTTTATAAATAAATTTATCAAACATTCCTTTTTCATATTTTAACTTTGAAAAATCAATATCAAAATTTAAGAGGGGTGTTACCTTCTCCCAAAATGTTTCAGGAGGAAATTTTTCACCGTAATGCTTTACATTAGTATTGGTTACATCGTGACCAATATAGCCATATCTTATTTCTTCTTTTAAATCAGTTCTCATTAATTTAATGTTGGCAGTAGAACGGAAAGAATGGAAAACTTTTGCAGGGTCGGTTACTCCGATTTTGTCAGAGTATTTAGCCCATCTTCTACCTGCTTCTTTTCCAAAATATCCATAGCTATCGGGTCTTGTTGTTGGAAATATCTGACCTCCAAACTTTTTCATATCTTCAATATATTCAATAAAACCCATTTCAATCAATATTGGATGAATTGGCAACAGTCTTTTACCTGCTTCGCTTTTTACTCTTTTTTCATATTCAAGTTCATCATCTTCATCTAAATCAGTGATTGAAATTGTATAAAAGTTTTCTCTTTTACCAATATCAATTTTATGAAGCTGGCAAATTTCTGAAATTCTCGCACCTGTGAATAATGCAATTACAGGTGCCCAAAATTGTTCTGGGTGACCTTTTGTAGGAAGAGTTTTAGGATTGAAGATTAATTTTAAGTCTTCAATTTCAAACGGCTTTCGTGTCTTTTTATTTTTCTTTTTATCAACTAATTGATGTCCTCTTGATGGTGCTGAAATATCTGGATAATCTCCAATTGTTTTCGCAAAATCAAATAGTCCATTTAATGCCATTAAATAATTTTTTCCGATAGTGTTATCGTGAATATCCAATGTTCTTAAATGGTCAATGTATTGGCTGATTAGTTTTCTATCTGCTTGGTTTATTAGGAACGGTTTTTTACCTGTTTGTTTTTCAGCCCATTCTTTAAAAATATTGATATTTTGCAGATATCCATAAAGAGTTTTTGGGGCTAGTTTTCCAGTTTTTCTATCGGTATATTTTTTAATAATTACATCAAGAGCGACACCATCAGGCACGGTTTCTTTTTCTACTTTTTTGTTTTGTGAGGTTGGTGCAAATTGGGGATTTTTCGTTAAAAATTCGCCCAATTTATCAATGTCATCAGGGATATCTTTATCTATTTTGAACGAGACACCACCATCAACAATATTCATTTCAAATTTATTAAATCTGTTGGTCATTTCGTTCTCACTATTTCTTTGAAGTAATGCGAGTAATTGTATAGCTTTTGACTTTGCTGATATGGGGTCTTTAGTATGCAAGCTAATCTTTTTAGCTCGTTGCTTACCGTTTTCTTGTGAGGTTTGGCGAAAGTAATAAATACCGTGCCTAGACTTGCAGAGGTGTGATGAAATCTTCATTGGTTGAGATGTTGTGTCTCACCAAAGTGTCTCACCTAGGATTTTTGGACGAAAAAAAATCCTTGAAAATCAAGGACTTATATTGCTTGGCGGAAGCGGTGAGATTCGAACTCACGAACGGGATAAACCGTCGCTAGTTTTCAAGACTAGTGCCTTCAACCACTCGGCCACGCTTCCATTTTGATATCGACGGATGAATGCGTCAGTCCGACTTGCAACCTTGCTGCACGGGAGTGCAGCCAATCGGTGACGAAATTCATCAATTTCCAAGAGGTCGCATTATACCTAACTCGGCCTTCATTGTGACCGCCAGACAGCATTTTCGCTTAATCGATTAAAAACAGCTGTTGCAGATCATTCAGGAAACGTTGGCCAAGTTCGCTCGGACGGATGATCTTGTGATCGCGGAACAGCAATCCCTTGGCCTCGGCCTCGTTGAGCGCATGCTCGACGGCATTCAACGGCATGCCGGTGCGTTCGGCAAACAGGTTGACTTCCACGCCCTCCACCAATCGCATTGCATTGAGCATGAATTCGAATCCCATTTCCGTCGCGGGTGATTTCCTTTTCTTCCTGCACCGGATTGCCTTGCCGCATGTGCTCCATATAGGTTTTCGGCTGCTTGTAGCGCGCCTGCCGGATCACGCGATGCGGAAACGACAGTTTGGTGTGCGCGCCGGCGCCGATGCCGAGATAATCGCCGAATTCCCAGTAATTCAGATTGTGCCGCGCCTGCCGCTTCGGTTGCGCATAGGCGGACACTTCGTAATGCTCGATAGCCGGCGGCGCGATGTTTCCTGCTCGATCATGTCCTGCATGTCGGCGCTGGCATCGTCGTCGGGCAACGGCAGGCGGATACTTGGCGAAGACGGTATTCGGCTCCATCGTCAGGTGATACAGCGACAGATGCGGCGGCGCATAGGCGATTGCGGTGCGCACGTCCTGTCTCGCTTCTTCCAGTGTTTGCGATGGCAGCGCGTACATCAGATCGAGATTGAAATTATCGAAATTGGCCATGGCGATATCGACCGCGCGCCGCGCTTCATCCCCATCGTGAATGCGACCGAGCGCTTGCAGGTGCCTTGCGTTGAAACTCTGGATGCCGATCGACAGGCGATTGATGCCGCTGGCGCGATAGGAGGCGAATTTTTCGGCTTCGAACGTGCCGGGATTCGCTTCCATCGTGATCTCTACGGCGCCATCAAGCGGCAGCAGCGTGCGGATATCCGACAGCAACCGGTCGAGCCCTGCCGCGGACAGCAGGCTTGGCGTGCCGCCGCCGATGAAAATCGTGTAAATCTTGCGGCCCCAGATCAAGGGCAAAGCCATTTCCAGATCCGCCCGCAAGGCGTCCAGATATTCTTTTTCCGGAAATCCGCCGGTGGCTTCATGCGAATTGAAATCGCAGTACGGGCACTTCTTCACGCACCATGGAAAATGCACATAGAGCGACAACGGTGGCAATGCAGTCAGGCTCAATGCGCCCGGCTTGAGATAGGCAGCCGCGACGCGCGCCGGTTCGGAATGATCGAGCGCATCGGTGATGTCGGCGCTGACCGGCTTGATCGGAATCATCGCAACTTCTCGATCAACGCACGCAGTGCCTGGCCGCGATGCGACAGACGATTTTTTTCTTCGGCCGTTAATTCCGCTGCCGTTTTCTGCAATGACGGAATCAGGAAATATGGGTCGTAGCCGAATCCGCCCTGCCCGCGCGCTGTCGCGATCATTTCCCCTTCCCAGCGGCCGTCGGCGATCACCGGCTGCGGATCGTCGGCATGGCGGACGAAGACCAGCACGCAATAGTAGTACGCGGACTTGTCTGCATGCGATGCAAGATCGGCGATCAGTTTGTCGTTATTGCGCTGATCCGATTTCGGCTCGCCGGCATAGCGCGCCGAATACACACCGGGCGCGCCGCCCAGCGCATTGACGCAGACGCCGGAATCGTCGGCCAGCGCCGGCAAGCCGGTCAGGCGCGATGCATGGCGCGCCTTGGCAATCGCGTTCTCAACGAAGGTGATGTGCGGCTCTTCCGCCTCCGGCACATTGAATTCTCCCTGCGTATGTAGATCGAAATCGAGCGGCGCAAGCAAGGCTCCGAATTCTTTCAGTTTGCCGGCATTATTGGAAGCGAGGATGAGGGTACGTGGCATGGCGATCCGAAATCAAGGACGATAAAAAAACAAAACCCGGCACCAGAATCGGCCGGGTTACACAGGACAGGATGAACTGTCCGGGCACTTTGCATTACAACAGGAAGTGCGCTGACAATGCACCGATCCGGCAAGACGCTATTTTACGCAGCAATCGCCAATGCCTGTTTTTGCATCACGATCAGATCGCGAATGCCGTCCTGCGCCAGATCGAGCAGGCGATCCATGCGTGGCGCGATCGAACGCAGCGCCTTCAGCCGTGCCCTGCACTTCGATGAAGTGGCCGGCGTCGGTCATGACGATATTCATGTCGGTATCGCAATCGGAATCTTCGGCGTAATCCAGATCAAGTACCGGCTGGCCGCGATAGACGCCAACCGAAATGGCCGCGACGAAATGCTTGAGCGGAATCGCCGGCGATCGACGCCTTGCGCCACCAGTTTGCTGAAGGCGTCGTAGGCAGCCACCATCGTGCCGGTAATCGCAGCGGTGCGCGTACCGCCATCGGCCTGGATCACATCGCAATCAAGATGCAAAGTGCGTTCGCCGAATGCCTGCAGGTCGAATGCGGCGCGCAGCGAACGGCCGATCAGGCGCTGGATTTCCTGCGTGCGGCCGGATTGCTTGCCGCGCGCGGCTTCGCGATCCATGCGGGTGTGCGTCGAGCGCGGCAGCATGCCGTATTCGGCGGTCAGCCAGCCCTGGCCTTTGCCCTTCAGAAAACCGGGTACGCTGTCTTCGATGCTGGCGGTGCAGATAACCTTGGTATCGCCGCATTCGATGAGGACCGAGCCTTCGGCATGCTTGGTGTAATGACGGGTAAGTTTGATGGCGCGCAGTGCGTCAGCGGCACGGCCGCTGGGACGATTTTCATGCAACATGGGGATTAATTCCTGGAAGTGATTCGGGATGATTTGTCGATGGCGTTGCGAATTTCTTCGATCGCTTTCTCGATTTCGGAATCATTGTACGTGTCTGCAGGCTCCAGATCGAGATGACGCGGCGCCTGAATCGTGGTGGTGACGCTGCCTATCGGCAGTGTATGCGTGGTGATCGTGCTGTTGCCCTGCAGGTTTTCGCTGCTTTCCCACATCATCGCGAGCGCGGTGACATTGTCGCCGGTCTTGCCTGCAATACCGGTTGCCGTTGTCAGCAGTTCCGGCACCGCACGCACGATCGTGTTGTTGTGCAGGCGTTGCGCCAGTTCGTGATCAGGCAGAACTGCCCACAGCCCATCGGAACACAGCAGCATGATGTCGCCGGCCTGCAAACTGGCACGGCGCGAAATCTCCACGATCGGCATGTTCGGCGCGCCAAGGCAGTTGAACAGCTTGTTGCGATCGGGATGCGTGTCGCGCTCGGACGGATCGACCTTGCCTTGTGCAATCAATGTTTCGATGCGCGAATGGTCGCGCGTGCGGGCCAGAATCTGGCCCTGGCGCATCCAGTACAGACGCGAATCGCCGCAATGCGCCCACATCGCATTGTTGTGCTGGATCAGGCAGGCGACGATGGTTGTGCGCGGCGTTTCCGGCAGGTTATTGATGGCGCGGTAACGATGGATTTCGCGGTGCGCGGCAAAGAAGCTGTCTTCAAGGAAACGCTCCGGCTTCTTCACGTAGGGCGTGGCGTGTTTCCTGGAACAGCGATGCGATGGTCTGCATCGCGATCTGCGCCGCCATTTCGCCCATGATGTGGCCGCCCATGCCATCCGCCACCAGCAGCAACAGCGCATCGCGCGTGAAGCTGTAGCCCATGCGGTCTTGGTTGTTCTTGCGACCGCCGATGTGGCTTTCTTGATAAACAGAGAATCGCATAGGCTCGTGAAGTTGGAGGAGTTACAACAATGGACAAAAGTTTAACGCGTATGTTCCTGAATCGTCGTCGTGACGCTCGCTGGCTTCCTGCCGAGATTGCTGAACATGTTCTTCAGCTTGCGCGTGACCTGTTGCAGTTTGGCGTCTTCCTGCTTGTCCTGCACCTGCTCGCGTAGCGCTTTTTGCAGGGTAAACACGCTTTGCGGACGCTCCAGCGGATCGAGCATCAGGCTCCAGCGAATCACCTTGATCAGGTCCGAGGAATAGACGCCTTCCAGTTTGCTGAAATGTCCGTCCATCTTGTCGTTGAGCTTGCGCTGATCGGCCGGTTGCGGCGGTGCGCCAACCATGCAGGCGAACATCGATGCGCCGATACTGTAAATGTCGGTCCACGGACCAAGGTTGCCGTTCTTGACATACAACTCAGGCGCGGCGAAACCCGGCGTGTACATCGGGTACAGCTTCGGCAAATCGGCCTGCAGCGTTTGCCGCGCGGCGCCGAAGTCCAGCAGAATCGGCGTGCCATCGACACGCAGATAAATGTTGGCAGGCTTCAGGTCCAGATGCAGCAGCTTGTTGGTATGCACCTCGCGCAGACCGTTCATCACATGACTGAACATCTTGCGGATGAAGCGTTCGGAAACCAGCGGCTTTTCGCCCTTGTCGCGGCGGCGCAGGATGTGATCCTGCAACGAACGGCCGGATTCATAGCCCATGACCATGTAGACCGTTTCATTGGCGCGGAAGAAGTTGGTCACACTGACAACGTTCGGATGTGCGATGCGCGCCAGCGCGCGGCCTTCCTCGAAGAAGCACTTCAAACCGATACGAAAAACGGGCAGATTCTCGGGCGAAATCGCCGGCACCAGTTCGCCCGGCTGGCGCAATGCCAACGAGCTTGGCAGGTATTCCTTGATGGCGACTGCATTGCCGTCTTCGTCATATGCCAGATAGACAATACTGAACCCGCCGGACGCAATCTTCTTTACAATGCGATATCCAGCGATTTCCAGTCCATCCGGCAACGGAGCATTGTTTTGCGCAGCCATGTCGTCCTAGTCTTCATCATGCCGATACAGCGCGGCTAAAAAGGGATGGCAATATTTGCCTGTTTTTTCTGCCGCCCGCGATCGCGTAACGACGTTTGTTGTGGATTGTGTTGATAAATCGCCTCTTTGTAAAGAGAAACAAGGGACCCCATTTTGACCATTTGCAGCATGACCGGCTACGCCGTCACCACGCATGAGACCGCCAGCGGCACATTGACGATCGAGCTTAAAAGCGTCAACTCGCGTTTCCTCGATCTGCAATTCCGCATCAATGACGATCTGCGCGCGCTGGAACCTGCATTGCGCGAAGCGATCATGGCGCGCGTCACACGCGGCAAGGTCGAATGTCGGCTGAGCTTCGGCCGCAAGGTTGCCGCAGGCGCCACGCAGGCATTGAACGCCGCAACGCTGGATGCATTGGCCGGCCTGCAGGCAGGCGCCTTGCAGATTTTTGCCGATGCGCGGCCTTTGTCCGTCAATGAACTGCTGCGCTGGCCGGGCGTGATCGAAGAAGCAGAAATGGGCCAGGACACCCTGCAGGCTGATGTCGCGACAGCGATGCAAACCACAATGGATGCCTTCGTCGACAGCCGCGCACGCGAAGGCGGTGCACTGCAGGCAGTGCTGCTGTCGCGTGTGGACGACATGGATGCCATCGTGCAGCGCATCACGCCACTGATTCCCCAGGTCATTGCCCAATTCCAGCAAAAAGCCACCGAACGCATGCAGGAAGCATTGGGGCTGGCGCAAAAGAACGGTGACAGCAACGCCCAGCCGACCATGTCACGCGAAGAAGCGCTGGATCGCATTCGCCAGGAAGTCACGCTGTATGGCATCCGCATCGATGTGGCCGAAGAACTCTCGCGCCTGTCTGCTCACCTGAACGAAACCCGCGCCATTCTGAAAAAAGGCGGCCAGGTCGGCAAGCGGCTGGATTTCATGATGCAGGAGCTCAATCGCGAAGCCAACACAGTGGGCTCCAAGGCTGCCGTCAAGGAACTGGCCGATGCGTCAATGACAATGAAACTGCTGATCGAACAAATGCGCGAACAGGTGCAAAATCTGGAGTAGTCAAGGCTGCAGCGCGTCCACGCAGCCCGCATCTGATTTGCCAGCACATTATTCCAACCTTAACCATATTCACCGATTGACCAAGGCCTCCCATGTCTGACCAACCCGTTTCTTCCGGCAGTTTGTTTTTAGTCGTCGCGCCGTCGGGCGCTGGAAAATCAAGTCTGGTCAATGCGTTGCTGCAGCAGGAACCGACGATCAAACTGTCGATCTCCTATACGACGCGCCCACCCCGCCCCGGCGAACAGAATGGTCGTGAATATTTTTTCACCTCGGTGGAAGATTTCGGCGCGCGGCGCAAGGCGGATGAATTTCTCGAATGGGCTGAAGTATTCGGCAACTATTACGGTACGTCCCGCATCCAGATCGCCGAGCAAATGACCGCCGGCACCGACGTATTGCTGGAAATCGACTGGCAAGGCGCCCAGCAGATCAAGAAGCAGTTTCCGCAGGCGGTCGGCATCTTCATCCTGCCGCCGTCCATCGACGCGCTGGAAGAACGCCTGAAGAAGCGCGGACAGGACGAACCGCACGTCATCACGCGTCGTATCCTGGCCGCCGGCGGCGAAATCGCCCACGCGTCGGAGTTCGAATATGTTATTATCAATCAAGAGTTTACAGCCGCTTTGTCCGAGTTGAGCGCAATTGTCAAAGCCACGCGTTGCCGCTTCCCGCAGCAATCAACCCGGAACGCATCCCTGTTCGCCCAACTGGGCATCCATCCCAATTTAAGCTGAAACCGTTCATTTCAGGAGTCCATATGGCCCGCATTACCATCGAAGATTGCCTCAAGCAGATCCCGAATCGTTTTCAACTGACGCTGTCGGCGACCTATCGCGCGCGCCAATTGCTGCAAGGCCATACGCCGAAAGTCGATGCAAAAGACAAACCAACCGTCATCGCACTGCGCGAAATCGCTGCAGGTCACGGTCGGCATTGAAATGTTGAAAAAAGTCCCAAGCTGATCAGTATCTTCCCTTGACCGCGATGCGGCTGACTCGCTAAATCAGTATGAACCTGACACCTGCCGATTCAATGCCTACCATCGCTCCCGGCAACCGAGCGGTTTCTGATCGCTCGGGTCCGCAGACTCCGCAAAACAGTCATTCCGCCGCCGCACCCGGCGTGGCATCCGTCACGCATCTGACCAATAAACTCGCCGAATACCTGACGCCTTCCGAATTGAAGAAGGTCAAGGAAGCCTATCGCTTTTCGGACGAAGCGCATCTCGGCCAGATGCGCATGTCGGGCGAACCGTACATCTCGCATCCGATCGCCGTCGCCGAAATCTGCGCCGACTGGAAGCTCGATGCGCAGGCCATCATGGCCGCGCTGCTGCATGATGTGATGGAAGATCAGGACGTCCGGAAAGACGAACTGATCGAACGCTTCGGCGCACCGGTCGCGAATCTCGTCGACGGACTTTCCAAGCTGGAAAAGATCGAATTCCAGAGCCAGATCGAAGCGCAGGCGGAAAACTTCCGCAAGATGCTGCTGGCGATGGCGCGCGATGTGCGCGTGATTCTGGTCAAGCTGGCCGATCGCCTGCACAACATGCGCACGCTCGGTTCGATGGCGCCGGCAAAAAAGCGCCGCATCGCGCGCGAAACGATGGAAGTCTATGTGCCGATCGCACATCGTCTCGGCCTGAACAACATCTATCGCGAATTGCAGGATCTGGCGTTCTCGCATCTGTACCCGTTGCGATACAAGACGCTGGGCAAGGCGGTCAAGGCCGCGCGCGGCAACCGCCGCGAAGTAGTCAGCAAGATTCTGGAATCGGTCAGCACGACGCTGGAAGCCACCGGCATTCCGGTGCAAGTCTACGGCCGCGAAAAAACGCTGTACGGCATCTACAGCAAGATGCAGAACAAACGCCTGTCGTTTTCGCAGGTGCTGGACGTATATGGCTTCCGCATCGTGGTCGACAGCTTTGCGAATTGTTATGTGGCACTTGGCACGCTGCACGCGCTGTTCAAGCCGATGCCGGGCAAGTTCAAGGATTACATCGCGATTCCGAAACTGAACGGTTATCAGTCGTTGCATACGACGCTGATCGGCCCGTACGGCACGCCGGTCGAATTCCAGATCCGCACGCAGGACATGCATCGCGTCGCCGAATCCGGTGTTGCCGCACACTGGTTGTACAAGGATGATGAAGGCAGCCTGTCCGATCTGCAGCAGCGCACGCATGCATGGCTGCAATCGCTGCTCGACATCCAGAAGCAGACCGGCGATTCGGCCGAATTCCTGGAACACGTGAAGGTCGACCTATTTCCCGATTCGGTCTATGTATTTACGCCGAAATCGAAAATCATCGCCCTGCCGCGCGGCGCAACCGCGCTCGATTTTGCCTATACGATTCATACCGATGTCGGCGATCAGACGATTGCGGTAAAAATCAATCTCGAGCAGGTGCCGCTACGCACCGAGCTGCGCAACGGCGACATCGTCGAAATCATCACTGCACCAACCTCGCGCCCGAATCCGAACTGGCTGAGTTTCGTGCGCACCGGCAAGGCGCGCTCCGCGATTCGCCATCATCTGCGCACGATCAACTTGACCGAATCGACCGAGCTCGGTCGCCGTCTGCTGTCGCAGGCATTGAGCGCGCTCAACCTGAGCCCTGAACTGCCGGCACCGGTGGCCGAACGACTGCTGAACGAATCCAGCGCCAAATCCCTCGACGATCTGTACGCCGATATCGGCGTCGGCAAGCGGATGGCGGCGCTGGTTGCACGCCACATTCTCGGCATCGCGGAAAACGACGCGCCGCTCTCGCCTGCAATGCTCGATGCCAATGGCGACGCCGTCACCAAGAAGATCGATCCGGTCATCATTTACGGCAGTGAAGGTGTGTCCGTCCAGCTGGCGCCATGCTGCATGCCGATTCCGGGCGATGACATCATGGGTCAGATGAAACGCGACCAGGGGCTGGTCATCCACACGATGGATTGCGATATCGCAAGAAGGCAGCGTTCGAAAGAGCCGGATCGCTGGATCGAAGTCATGTGGGGTCACGACATCGATCGCCGCTTCGATTGCCGTATCACGCTGCTGACCCGCAACGAGAAAGGCATTCTGGCGAGAGTGGCCGCAGAGATCGGCGAGTCCGATGCCAACATCACGCATGTCGGCATGGACGATGACAAGGATCACATGATGACGCACCTGCACTTCACCGTGCAGGTCGAGGATCGCGTGCATCTTGCGCGACTGATGCGCAATCTGCGCCGCATCTCCGGCGTTACGCGTTTGTTGCGCGACAGGAGCTGACGGGCCTCACGCCCTCAGCTTCGTAGATATCTGTCCGGATCGCACCGCATCATTCAGGTACCGGTGCCGGATAAGTCACTTCCAGGATCACCAATTCCTCCAGACCGCCCGGCGTTCGCAATGCGACCGAATCGCCCTCCCTCGCCTTCGTCAACGCACGCGCTACCGGTGATATCCAGCTGATTTTTCCGTTCAGCGGATCCAGCTCGTCAATTCCCAGAATCGTGACGGTATGCTCGTCGCCCGCCTGCGTTTCATAACGAACTGTCGCACCGAAAAATATCTGGTCGCTGCCGTGATGGCTGGATGGATCAACCACCTCCGCCAGATCCAGACGCTTGGTCAGAAAGCGGATGCGGCTGTCGATCTGGCGCAGGCGCCGCTTGCCGTAGATGTAATCGCCATTTTCCGAGCGATCGCCATTGGAAGCGGCCCACGAGACGATCTGCACGACTTCCGGCCGATCCACATCGATCAGCCTGAGCAGCTCGTCCTTCATCCGCTGGTGGCCTTGCGGCGTCATGTAGTTTTTCGAACCGGCAGGAATCGGCGGCGCGCCGAAATTGTCGTCTTCGTCATCCTGCTCGGTTTTTGTTACCTGGTTCATGAGGGCATTTTACGTAATAGATGTAGCGCGAAGTAAATGCGAATGCATGCCATATGGCATCACAACGCGAGGAAGACGGGAGAATGGAGGAGTGGTGACATCTTGCCGTTTCTTTTCCCGGCAAGATTCAGTGAGTGGCGTTTAAACGCCCGAAATGGTATTGCTCCATTCGAACGCATTGAGTTGCAATGCATACAGGTCTTCGATCGACAAACCCAGTTTTTGCAATGTCGGGATCAGCAACGCGCCGGTTTGCTCGATGCGTTCGATATATTCCGCGAGCTTGAGAAGATCGCCGTAGAAACCCTTGCGGTACAACAGTGCATCACTGACTTCCTCGACAACGGAGACCTGTGCCAGGATTTCCTGCATCGACTGGCCGAACAGGGTGTCCATCAGCGACATGATGCCGACCGTGAATGCCGTATCGGCCATTGCACGGTGATCGGGACGAAGTTTTTCGGTAATGAGTTCGAGCAGCTTGCCGCGCGTCGAAGCGAGTTGCAGCAGCGGCGAGGTGAAGTGGCCGCTCTTGTTATGTTCGGCATACAAAATGATTTGCAGCCAGCGCTGCAACTGGCGACGTCCCAGCACGGTCAACGCCTGCCCCAGAGAATCGATGCGTTGCGTCACGCCTACACCCGGCGTATTCGCAAGCCGCAGCAACGTCAGGACCAGCGAGGCATCCTTCTTGATGCTGAGTTCGATGTCGGCCGTATCCGCATCGGCCACGATTAGCGACATCAACTGCATGATCACCACTTGCGACGGCGCGAGCTTCTTGCCGGAAAGGATGACGGGCCGGGCAAAGTAATACCCCTGGAAATAATGAAAACCGAGGTTCATACAATCCTGGAATTGCTCGATGGTTTCCACTTTTTCGGCAAGCAGCAGTTTGTTCTCGCGCTTGAAATGATTGGCCAACTTGCTCAGATCGTCCTTGCTCATGCCGGTGATGTCGATCTTGATGATCTTGACCATCGGCAGCAGCATCTGCAGTGAATCGTTGTTGCAGATCACGTCGTCCAGCGCAAAGGTGAAGCCCTGCGCCGCCAGTTCCGTTACGCGAGCCACCAGCTCCGGCGTTGCCTCGACTGTTTCCAGGATTTCCAGCACGACCTTGTCGCATGGAAGGAAATTGACGAAATCGCACATCAGCACCGCGGCATCGACATTGAAAAATCCCAGTGCCCCGCCGATCACATTGACGATGCCCAGTTCCGACGCGTGCGCGATGACGGATGCGGTCGCAGCCAGATCATCGACCACGTTCGCCGGACCGCCCAGCGCGCGACGAAACAGCAGCTCATACGCCACCAGGTTTTCATCGCTGTTCAATATGGGTTGCCGTGCGAGAAAAAATTCCTTCACGCGGGGATATTCGTCAGGCACGTGCCGATCGAGTTCGGTGATCATCAGGGTTGTTGTCTCATTTCTGCGGAAGGTGCCGATCAGCCAACATCACCTTCCTTGTTTGTTCTTCTTGAATCATCGGGCACATGCCGATAAATCCATGCGACCCAATCTTGTCCGCACTCTTCGGTGCATATGAACGGTTACGTCATGTTGATTCGCATGTTCGATAAGGATACGTGCAAACAAATCCGCACAGAAGCAGATCGACGCAAACATATGCAAATCCAACGCCTTCATTATTCCGTCGATATTTCCAAAAGGCAAGTATTTAACGCTTGTTAAATTTTCTACTTTTTAAAATAACTGCACAGCATATTTGCTTCATTTAATGCGGCGCGTGCCGGTATTCTGCGGCACGGTCTGACCGCTCTCCAGCGTGAAACCAGCATCCGGACCGGTGCCCAACGCCGCCACCAGATACGGCATCACTGTGCGCAGCATCGGTTCCAGCGTCCACGGCGGGTTGTGAATGAACATGCCGCTGCTGTGCAGGCCGAAACCGTCCGGCGACGGCGTTGTGACCGACAGCGTGACATTGAGCCAGCCGTTGGCGGGCAGTTTCTTCAATTTATCCGGCATCTGGCGTGCTTCCATCCGGTTGAGCACCGGATACCAGACGGCGTACGTGCCGGTAGCGAAGCGCGTCAATGCATCCGCAACCGTGGTGACGACACTGCGGTAATCGCTCTTGTCTTCATAAGGCGGATCGATCAGGACCAGGCCGCGCCGCGATGGTGGCGGCAACAACGCTTTCAGGCCGAGAAAGCCATTCGCCCGATCGATCATGATGCGCTTGCCGCGCGTTGCCGGGCGTCTTCCCTGCTCTGCCGCATGCGCTTCCAGCTTGCGGAAATTATCGGCCAGCAGCTTGCTGTCAGCCGGGTGCAGTTCGAACATGCGCAGGCGATCCTGTTCGCGCATGATGCTGTCCGCACAATAGGGAGAACCCGGGTAATAACGCATCTTGCCGCTGGGGTTCAGTGCCTTCACAACCTGCACGTAATCGGCAACCGCCTCGGGCAAATCGTTGCGATCCCACAATTTGGCGATACCGGATTCGAACTCCGCATTCTTTGTCGCATAGTTGCTGTCGAGTGCATACACGCCCGCACCTGAATGCGTATCGATGTACATGTACGACGTGTCTTTCTGATTCAGGTATTTGAGCAACTGAATCTGGACAAGATGCTTGAGTACGTCGGCGTGATTGCCCGCGTGGAAGGCATGGCGGTAACTCAGCATAGGGAAGTGTCTTGGCGAGAATGAAGAAAGGGAGATCCTGCAAAAGCGGCAGAATCCGGTAATGCGCCATTCTAGCAATTCCCGGCTGGGAGATATACGCCTAATAGCGTGGCGGCCGGGCCACGCGTCACGCCCGCAATGCAGCCGTTCTGCATGAAACGAACGTGAATAAAAAAGCGGGCACCGATGATTCCGGTGTCCGCTCCGCTGCCACACAATTTTTATACAACTTTATACAGCTTTTTACATAACCTTTCTCGCCTTACGCTTTTGCCGTGACTTCCTCGCGCAAGGTGCGTGCTGCCAGCACCATATTTTCCAGCGCAGTGATCGTTTCCGGCCAACTGCGGGTTTTCAGGCCGCAATCCGGATTCACCCACAGGCGCTGATCCGGGATCACATCGCGCGCCTTGCGCAGCAGACGCTGCATTTCCTCGACCTTCGGCACACGCGGCGAATGGATGTCATAGACGCCCGGGCCGATATCGTTCGGATATGCGAATTCGCCAAAGCCGTCCAGCAACTCCATGTCCGAACGCGACGTCTCGATCGTGATCACGTCCGCATCCATCGCCGCGATCCACGGCAGGATGTCGTTGAATTCCGAATAGCACATGTGCGTATGGATCTGCGTATCGTCCTGTACGCCGGATGCGCTGATGCGGAATGCCTTCACCGCCCAGTCCAGATAATGCGGCCAGTCGGCTGCCTTCAAGGGCAGGCCTTCGCGGAATGCAGGTTCGTCGATCTGAATCATGCCGATACCGGCCTTTTCCAGGTCGACCACTTCGTCGCGCAATGCCAGCGCAATCTGCAGCGCCGTCTTGTCGCGTGGCTGATCGTCACGCACGAACGACCATTGCAACATCGTCACCGGGCCGGTCAGCATGCCTTTCATCGGCTTGCTGGTCAGGCTTTGCGCGAATTCGCTCCAGCCGACCGTCATCGCCTCAGGGCGATAGACGTCGCCGTAGATGAACGGCGGTTTCACGCAACGCGAACCGTAGCTTTGCACCCAGCCGTTGGCGGTAAAACCGTAACCCCACAATTGTTCGCCGAAATACTCGACCATGTCGTTGCGTTCCGGCTCGCCATGCACCAATACGTCGAGACCGATTTCTTCCTGCTTCTTCACAACCATGCGCACTTCATCCCGCATGCGGTTCAGATATTCAAGGTTGCCGATCTCGCCGCGCTTGTACTGCGCACGCGCCTGGCGAATATCCGCCGTTTGCGGGAAAGAACCGATATTGGTGGTCGGAAAAGCCGGCAGGTTGAAGCGCGCCTGCTGCTTGACGATGCGTTCTGCAAACGGCGCAGCACGCGTTGCTGAAATCGACTCGATCTGACCCAAGCGTTTTTGCACCAGCGGATTGTGAATGCGCGGCGACGTTTGACGCGCGGCGACAGCCAGTGCAGCGGCGGTGAATTGTTGCGCGACCTTGTCCTTTTCGCCATTCAATGCGCTCTTGATTGCATTGATCTCGCCGATCTTCTGCACGGCAAACGCCAGCCAGCCTTTCAGTTCTTCGTCCAGCTTGTTTTCGTTGGCCAGATCGACCGGCACGTGCAACAGCGAGCAGCTTGCACTGACCCACAGGCGATCGCCCAGCGCTGCCTGCAATGGCTGCAACGCAGCGACTGCAGCATCGAGATCGGCGCGCCAGATATTGCGACCGTCCACCACGCCGGCGGACAGCACGCGATCCTGCGGCCAGTCTTTCAGGAATTCCGGCAACTGCCCTGCACCGCGCACCAGATCAAGATGCACGCCGGCGACCGGCAGGCTGCGCAACAATGCGCTGTGTTCACGCACCTGATCGAAGTACGTCGCCAGCAACAACTTGGGTGCACCGGCCACCAATGCCTCGTACGTCGGCGCAAATGCATTGCGCCAGACAGCTGCCAGTTCCAGCGCCAGAATCGGCTCGTCAATCTGTACCCATTCCACGCCAGCTTGCTGCAGGCGCTTCAATACTTTCTGGTAGCCGGCAATAACCTTCGGCAGCAGGTCCAGTTTATTGAATTTATTCTCACCTTCGCCCGATTTGATCTTGCCCAGATACAGCAAGGTCAGCGGGCCGACCAGCGTCACCTTGGTTTGATGGCCGAGCGCGACGGCTTCGGCGTTTTCTTCAAACAGCCAGTCGACGCCGCCATCGAAACGCACGTCAGCAGTAAATTCCGGCACCAGATAGTGATAGTTGGTATCGAACCACTTCGTCATTTCCATTGCGAAGTGTTCAGGATTGCCACGCGCCATCGTGAAGTAATCGGCCAGCGTCAGTTTCTTCGGATCGAACTTGAAGCGCGTCGGCACCGCGCCCAGCAAGGCCAGCGTATTCAGCACTTGGTCATACCACGCAAAATCGCCGACCGACACAAAATCCAGACCGGCTTCGGCCTGAACCGCCCAATGGCGCTGGCGCAGGGTTTTGCCGGTTTGCTGCAAGGCCGGCAGGTCCGACTCGCCGCGCCAGAATGACTCCACCGCAAACTTCAACTCACGCTGTGCGCCGATGCGCGGAAAACCAAGAATATGTGCCTTTGCCATGCCAGAACTCCGATAAAGATTTCGAGGCTTGCCATGTTGCCCGCCACAGATCTATGATTCAAACGATAAATTCTAAGAATCATCTTGAATTAAATTCATAGTGAAATGTTGACATGCAATCCATCCTCGAACTGCGCCACCTCAAAACCCTGCTCGCCCTGCGCGAAGCCGGCAACCTGCTGCGCGCAGCGTCGCTGCTCAACGTCACGCAATCCGCGTTGTCGCACCAGATCAAGCAACTGGAAGACCACCACGGCACGCCGCTGTTTGAACGCAAATCGGTGCCGGTGCGCTTCACGCCAGCCGGCGAACGCCTGCTGAAACTGGCCGATGCCGTCCTGCCGCAAGTGGAGGAAACCGAACGCGACCTGGTCCGGCTGGCGCAAGGCACCGCCGGCCAACTGCGCATCGCGGTCGAATGCCACACCTGCTTCGACTGGCTGATGCCGGCGATGGACACCTTCCGCAATCGCTGGCCCGAAGTCGAACTCGACATCGTCTCCGGCTTCCAGGCCGATCCGGTCGGCCTGTTATATGAACACCGCGCCGACGTCGCCATCGTGTCGGAAATAGACCCCGACGAAGCCGTCGATTATCACGCGCTGTTCCGTTTTGAAATCGTCGCACTGGTTGCGCACGATCATCCGCTGGCAAACAAGGAATTCTTGACCGCAGAAGATTTTATCGGCGAGACGTTGATCACCTATCCGGTGCCGGACGACATGCTCGACGTCGTGCGTCAGGTGTTGAAGCCCGCCGGCGTACAAGTCGCGCGCCGCACGACTGAACTGACCGTCGCGATGCTGCAACTGGTCGCCAGCAAACGCGGCATCGCCACGCTGCCGGTGTGGGCTGCGCAGAATTATCTGAACCGGAATTACGTATTGGCGAAGCGGATTACGCCGGAAGGATTGACCGGGCGTTTGTACACGGCCTGTTTGCCGGAGGTTTCGCAGAAACCTTATCTGGCGGATTTTGTGACGACTACGCGGGAGAGTTGTTATTTGAATCTGGATAGTGTGGAGTTGCTGTAAGCCTCATCTAGTAATCGAAGAATCACATCGAGTCTCAGCAAACACCTAGCGTCAAAATTATTTTATGAAAAAGATTAATTAACGCTGACTATATTGCTTCCCGATGGCTACCTAGTCGTCCGTCATTATTTAAGCAGCCTAAATACCACCACCAGCATATTTATCCTTAATTGTCATGTGCTTATGATGCCAAATAATTGATTTAGGCAACGTCAATCACATATTATGCTGGCATCTAAATATAATTATGCGGCACAGATACGTTTGATGCCCAAGGGGAAATTGTCATGATCAAAGTTTTTGTAGCTCTTGTCATCGCTGTAATCGGCATCTTGCTGAAAGGTCTATGGAATCTCTCCTTGGCAGAAATGCTAGTGGTTGCAATGATTCCGTTTGTATTTCTCCACAAGCTCTTCGGCAACCGTCCAAGTTTTCTAATTTACGCGGCTATCCTCGGAGCCTTTGCGGGTGGAGTGTCCGCTTTTTGGGGCTATGTGATCGTTCCAATACAGTATTACTACTCCGTGTGGGGGTGGGGCGGCGTCGTTGCGGGAATCATAGCCGCGCTTCTTTTGCCTCTTGAGTTTTTTCTATTCTTGGGAGCCGCTTTCTTCAAGGGCGGCGCTGCCGCATATATTGGTAAATTTTTTGGTGGTATTTGCTTCGGCTTGGCCGGGCTCTTTCTCTTTCATAGCGGTGCTTCGCAGTCGCCCTGGCACTGGCTATCTCGTCGAAAGGCTGAGACTGACGCGGCATAACTCATTATTCCACCAAACCAGTGCAAGCTACGCTTGCTCGGCTGTTCTTACGCGAATCCCAGGGAGTTATGAGATGCCTGCAAACGCTGTTCGTCGCTTGAAGGGCGAGCTTCTCTCATGTGAAAATGAAATTCAAGCACGGTAGGTTGGGTTAACGTTTTATCAGCCCAACATTAACTACATGACCTATTCATCTATTTCGGCTTCAAAGATCTCTCAACTGAGAGTTGCATACTTTTCACAATGTCGCGATGATCGAATTTATCTATTTCAGTGTTGGGCTGATAAAACGTTAGCCCAGCCTACCCACTACGTGTTTACCTGAAGTTTCGCAAAAACCTTATCTCGCGGATTTTGTGACAACGGCGCGGGGAGAGTTGTTATTTGAATTTGGATAGTGTTGAGTTACTCTAAGCCGACCTTGCATCTCCATAAATTATGGCTTTGCATATAACTTCCGCTATGTTACCCATCGCTGCTGAAAAATCTTTAGATAGTTTGCAGCATATGCCGAAACGTACTTCGTGCGTCTCTCAGGGGTGGCCTCTTGAGACTGATGATGGCAGGCCTTGTTTATGTTGTTATTGGTCCAACCAATTTTTGGTTGGAGTTTGTAATTTCAGAAATAATCGGTTTGTTAACTTCGGTCGAAAAGGAGGGTTTGCTTATGGTCAAGAAGGTAGTAAATGAGGTTATGACATACGCAAAATGTATCAAGGGTCGTGTTATTACGTCTTGGGAGAACCACCTCCCTTCTAGGCTTAGCCTGCTGATGAGCTTGTGTAACTCAAGCGAAAAGGGAATCTGAGTATGTCCAACCTTTGCGGAGGCCCCGCCAATAGGCATACTGAGCCTCACGCCACAAACTTTAACCTCCAAAATTATGCAAGCACACGTTCTCCAACGAATTGCGGACCTCATTAGTCGCGGAAATGCAACTGCGCGCTCCAGCCCAGACTATTGGATGGAAGATGTCATTGCAGCCCAAAGCTGGATAGCCTCTGCTGCAAATGCTATTCAGCAAGTTGCACCATCTGGGAGTTTCTTTCGGGCAGAACTTGATCGGCTAATGTCAAACGACCAATTACAGAACGGTATTCCTCTCTCTGTGGTCGAAAAGGTATTGGGCTTATTGCAATCAGTTCAACTCGAAGCACAGGCCGGGCTACTCACAAAACTTGAAGATCAAGTGGTAGCAACTGCCTTCGATGACTTCCTAGATCACGCATCCGACTATCACAAGTCTGGCAAGATTAAAGAGGCTGCAGTTTTGGCATCAGCCGTTTTAGAAGACACTGTCAAACGTATTGCAATCAAAAGTGGCATTGAAACAGCAAACCTCTCACTTGATCCACTCATCGACAATCTCACCAAACTTGATGTAATTACCCAAGTAAAGGCAAAGCGATTGAAAGCCTATGCAGCGATAAGGAACCATGCACTTCATGCGGAATGGGAAAAACTCGACCTCAAAGATATTGGCGCACAGATATCAGGTCTCCGTGAGCTACTCGATGATCATCTGTGACACGGAGTGCTACACAAACGCTACGACGGTATTCTAAAATTGTTCGATAACTGAACAATGAGATAAAAGAACGATAAAAATACCGTTTCATTCAACATAAAAACGGCCCCGGAGGGCCATTTTAATTTCAACATTACTGCGCTTACTCTGCTTTCACAAACGCCAACTCACCGTTTTCCACACTGACGTTGATCACGTCTTTAGGCCCGAACTTCCCTTCCAGGATCGCCTTCGACAACGGATTTTCGATTTGCTGCTGAATCGCACGTTTCAACGGACGCGCCCCATACACCGGATCAAAGCCAGCCTCGGCAATCTTCTGCAGCGCTTCGGCCGATACATCCATCGCCATATCCATACGCGCGAGGCGCTGTTCCAACGTCGCCAGCTGAATCTTCGCGATCGAACCGATGTTCTTCTCGTCGAGCGCGTGGAAGACGACGATCTCGTCGATACGGTTGATGAACTCGGGCCGGAAGTGCCCCTGCACCTCGGCCATCACCGCCATCTTGATCACAGCCGGATCGCTGCCTTCCATCGACTGGATTTTGTGCGAGCCGAGATTGGACGTCATCACGATCACGGTGTTCTTGAAATCGACCGTGCGGCCCTGTCCATCCGTCATGCGGCCGTCGTCCAGCACTTGCAACAAGACGTTGAACACGTCCGGATGCGCCTTCTCGATTTCATCAAGCAGGATCACGCTGTACGGTTTGCGCCGTACGGCTTCGGTCAGGTAACCGCCCTCTTCGTAACCGACATAACCCGGTGGCGCGCCGATCAGGCGGGCAACCGAATGCTTCTCCATGAATTCGCTCATGTCGATGCGGATCAGCGAATCCTCGGTATCGAACATGAATGACGCGAGCGCCTTGCACAGTTCTGTCTTGCCGACGCCGGTCGGGCCGAGAAACATGAAGGAACCGTAAGGGCGATCGGGATCGCCGAGGCCGGCGCGCGAACGGCGGATCGCGTCGGATACGGCAACGATGGCTTCATGCTGGCCGACGACGCGCTTGTGCAACGCGTCTTCCATCTGCAGCAGTTTTTCGCGCTCGCCAGTCATCATGCGCGAGACGGGAATGCCGGTTGCGCGCGAGACGACTTCGGCAATTTCTTCCGCGCCGACTTGCGTGCGCACCAGTTGCGGACGCCCTGCGGTCGCTTCGCCGGTGACGGCATTCTTCAGTTGCGCCTCCAGCTCCGGCAGGGTCTTGTACTGCAGTTCGGATACGCGCTGCCAGTCGCTCTTGCGCGTGGCTTCTTCCATCTGCAGGCGCACCTTTTCGATCGCTTCCTTGATGTGCTGGCTGCCTTGCGCGGCGGCTTTTTCGGATTTCCAGATTTCTTCGAGATCGGAGTATTCGCGGCCCAGACGTTCTATTTCTTCCTCGATCAGTTGCAGGCGCTTTTGCGAGGCTTCGTCCTTTTCCTTCCTGATTGCTTCGCGTTCGATCTTCAACTGGATCACGCGGCGATCGAGACGGTCCATGACTTCCGGTTTGGAGTCGATCTCGATCTTGATCTTGGCTGCGGCTTCATCGATCAGGTCGATCGCCTTGTCCGGCAGGAAGCGATCGGTGATGTAGCGATGCGAGAGTTCCGCGGCCGCGACGATCGCCGGATCGGTGATATCCACGCCGTGATGCACTTCGTATTTTTCCTGCAGGCCGCGCAGGATGGCGATGGTCGCTTCCACCGTCGGTTCATCGACGATGATTTTCTGGAAGCGGCGTTCGAGCGCGGCATCCTTCTCGATGTATTTACGGTATTCGTCCAGCGTGGTGGCGCCGACGCAATGCAGCTCGCCGCGCGCGAGCGCAGGCTTCAGCATGTTGCCGGCATCCATCGCACCTTCGGCCTTGCCTGCGCCGACGAGCGTGTGCATCTCGTCGATGAAGACGATGGTCTGGCCTTCATCCTGGGCAAGTTCATTCAGGACGGCCTTGAGGCGCTCCTCGAACTCGCCGCGATATTTGGCTCCGGCAAGCAATGAGGCCATATCGAGTGACAGCACACGTTTCGATTTCAGGCTCTCCGGTACTTCGCCATTGACGATGCGTTGTGCCAGACCTTCGACAATCGCAGTTTTGCCCACACCGGGTTCGCCGATCAGGACGGGATTATTCTTGGAACGACGTTGCAGCACCTGAATAGCGCGACGGATTTCATCGTCGCGGCCGATCACCGGATCGAGCTTGCCGGCGCGTGCACGTTCCGTCAGGTCCATTGTGTATTTCTTGAGCGCTTCACGCTGGCCTTCGCCTTCTGCGGAATCGACTTTGGCACCGCCGCGCACGGCCTTGATCGCCGCTTCCAGCGCCTTGCGGGTCAGGCCGTTTTCACGTGCGATCCTGCCGGCATCCGATTTGTCTTCGGTCAATGCCAGCAGCAGCATTTCGGTGGCGATGAACTCGTCGCCATGCATCTGCGCTTCCTTGTCGGCCAGATTGAGCAGTGAAGTCAGATCGCGGCTGACCTGCACTGCGCCGCCGTTGCCGGACACTTTCGGCAGGCGATCAAGCGCGCTTTTCAGTGCCGTGGTCATGCCGTTGATATTGGCGCCCGCGCGCTGCAGCAGCGAACGCGTGCTGCTGTCGTCCTGACTCAGCAGCGCGACCAGAACATGGACCGGTTCGATGTACTGGTTGTCGTTGCCGACGGCGTGGCTTTGCGCATCGGCCAGCGCTTCCTGCAGTTTGGTTGTGAGTTTGTCGAGGCGCATTGCATACTCTCCGGATGAAGATCAGTGATGCAAGGGAAAATTGGGCCGGATATCCACTTTTCAAGAAAGGATTTCCGACTTCCAACAATGTTGGCGGTCATCGCGGTGGAAGCACAGTATTTGATGCCCCGGCTGCCGCGCAACGCACTATCAGTCTATGCCGAAAAAGCGCGGTAGGTGGCAAATCCTGCCATGCAAAAAAGAATGGAGCCGATGAGGTGCAACATGGTGTGCGCCAGCGCCCACAGGTAATCGCCGCGTTGCAGCAGCAGGACGGCTTCGGCGGAAAAAGTGGAGAACGTGGTCAGGCCACCGAGGAATCCGGTGATCGCCAGCAGACGCCATTCCGGCGGTATGCCTGGATGGCTGGTGAAAAAGGCAACCGCGATCCCGACCAGATAACCGCCACCCAGATTGGCCGCCAGCGTGCCGACCGGAACGTAGGGATTGACGGCGTTGAACCAGAGACTCAAGCCCCAGCGCAGCCACGCGCCGATGGCTGCGCCCAGGCCGACCGCCAGCCAGCTCATTTGGCGCACCCCTGCACAGCAGTCCATTTCGCCAGTGCGGTATCGTCCGTTGTGCGGGCGTCGACCCAGCGCGCACCTTGCGGCGTCTGCTCCTTCTTCCAGAACGGTGCTTCGGTCTTCAGGTAATCGATGATGAATTCACAGGCAGAAAATGCTTCGCCGCGATGCGCGGACGTCACCGCCACCAGCACGATCTGCTCCAGCGGCAGCAACGGCCCGATACGATGGATGACCAGTGCATCCTCGATCGGCCAGCGCGCCTTCGCCTGTTCGACGATGTTCTGCAGCGCTTTCTCCGTCATGCCCGGATAGTGTTCCAGTTCCATTTCGGCCACGCTGGCACCGTCATTGATGTCGCGCACGGTGCCGATGAAGGTCACGACGGCACCGATCTGTGGGCTGTGCGCACGCAGCTCAGCCACTTCCCGGCTGACATCGAAATCTTCGGTTTGAACGCGAATGGTCATGTTGGTTGGGTCCGTGCTGAATGCGTAATAAGCGGGAATCAGCCGCCGGTCACCGGCGGGAAGAAGGCCACTTCGCCGCCTTCGCTGATCTCGGTCGCGGCGTCCGTCATGACCTGATCATAGGCCATGCGCAGCGAACGTCCTTCGGCCAGCACCTCGGCCCATACGCCGCCGCGTTCGCGCAGGAAGTCGCGCACTTCGCCGACCGTTTTTACATGAGCGGGAACGGTAACCGATTCCTGCGTCACGCCAAGCGCTTCGCGCACGCTGGCAAAAAATCTTAATTGAATATGCATGTTCAAGCCATCAAATCGCTGAAAGATAAAAAGCGCACGACATCGCCTTGCGCGATCGTTTTGCCCGGTGGATTGTCGATCAAGCCATCGCCCCATACGGTCGACGTCAATACGCCGGAGCCCTGATTGGCAAACAGGTCGAGCCCGCCGCCTGCATTGATTCGGGCACGCAGGAATTCGTTGCGGCGATCTGCCTTCGGCCAGTTGAAATCGGCGCGCATCGCATAGGCCTTCGGCGTCACATCGGCCACGCCCTGCAGGCGCAGGATAAAGGGACGCACGAACAGCAGGAAAGTGACGAAACTGGAAACGGGATTTCCCGGCAGTCCCAGGAAAAATGCGGTGCCGGTTTTGCCTGCGCCGCTTTCCGCGCGATTGACTTCGCCGAACGCCAGCGGCTTGCCCGGCTTGACGGCGATCTGCCACATGTTCAGATGACCTTCCGCTTCCACTGCCGGTTTGATGTGATCTTCCTCGCCGACAGAGACGCCGCCGGATGTGATGATCAGATCGTGTTCGGCGGCGGCGCGGCGCAGGGTATCGCGCGTGGCGGCCAGCGTATCGGGCACGATGCCGTAATCGGTAATATCGCAGCCGAGATTTTCCAGCAGGCCGCGCAATGTGAAGCGATTGGAGTTGTAAATTGCGCCCGGCTTCAGTGCCTCGCCCGGCATCGCCAGTTCGTCGCCGGTAAAGAACACCGCAACGCGCAGCCTGCGCACGACCGGCAGCGTGGCCAGACCGACGGAAGCAGCCAGTCCGAGTTCCTGCGCACGCAGGCGCTGCCCTGCTTCCAGAATCGTGCTGCCCGCGCGAATGTCCTCGCCCGCACGGCGAATCCATTCGCCCGATTGCGGCTTGTGGCGAACGGTCACGATATCGCCGTCGGCATTTTTCGATGCTTCGCAGGCTTCCTGCATCACGACGGCATCCGCTCCCTGCGGAATCATCGCGCCGGTAAAGATGCGCGCGGCACAACCTGCTTCCAGCGGCTGACCGATGTGACCGGCGGGAATCCGCTGGCTGACGCGCAGCACGGCTTCGCCGCTCGCGCAATCCGCCGCCCGCACTGCGTAACCGTCCATCTGCGTGTTATCCGCCGGCGGCACATTCAGTTGCGATCCTTGCGCAATGGCAAGAATGCGGCCGTTTGCTTCCAGCGTGGGCAGCGTTTCGGTTTCGGTGATTTGTCGTGCGGAAGAAAGCAGGAAGTCGAGTGCTTCGGCAACGCTCAACAGCGGTTTGGGTTCAGTCATGCTTGGCTCGATAGCTGGTCATGCAACGATTGTAATCGCAGCGCGGCCGCCTGTCGCAAGCCCGCCGCGCTGCAGGATTGCCATCTATGAAGCGATGGCAATCATCTCTTCTTACAAACCTGTGTGCGCAGCGATGTACGATTTCATCCTGTCGATGTCGGTCGTCATCACTTCGAAACGCTGCGGCAGTGCTTCGATATTCTCGAAGCCGGCAGGACGTTCGGCATCGCGTCCCAGTGCTTCGCGGATGGTCTCGTTGAATTTGGCTGGCAATGCCGTTTCCAGCACGATCATCGTGGTGCCCGGCGTCAGATTCTCGCGTGCGACCTTGACACCATCCGCCGTATGCGTATCGATCGTCAGGTCGTATTTTTCATGCAGGTCGCGAATCGTCGCGATGCGATCGGCGTGCGTCGATTTGCCGGAGATGAAGCCGAACTGCGCAATCCTGCCGAATTCGTCGCCGTCGCTGCCCGGTTTGCCGGACAGGTCGAAGCCGCCGTGCGTCTCCACCTTGCGGAAGAGCGCACGCACGCGTTCGCCATCACGCTCCAGCAGGTCATAGATAAAGCGTTCGAAGTTCGACGCCTTGCTGATATCCATGCTCGGGCTGGTGGTGTGATAGGTTTCCGCCGATTTGCGCACACGGTAAATACCGGTGCGGAAGAATTCGTCGAGCACGTCGTTTTCATTGGTGGCGACAACCAGCTTGTCGATCGGCAAACCCATCATGCGCGCGATATGACCGGCACAGATATTGCCGAAATTGCCGGACGGCACGGTAAATGAAACCTTCTGCTCGTTGCTGGTGGTCGCGCTCAGGTATCCACGGAAGTAATAAATCACCTGCGCCACGACACGCGCCCAGTTGATCGAATTGACGGTGCCGATCTTCTGTCGCTGCTTGAAGGTCAGATCGTTGGAAACAGCCTTGACCATGTCCTGGCAATCGTCGAACACGCCCTCGACGGCGATGTTGAAAATATTCGGGTCCTGCAGGCTGAACATTTGCGCGGTCTGGAACGCGCTCATCTTCTTGTGCGGCGACAGCATGAAGACACGAATGCCCTTCTTGCCGCGCATCGCGTATTCGGCCGCGCTGCCGGTGTCGCCCGACGTCGCGCCGAGGATGTTCAGTTCCGCGCCGCTGCTTCGCCAGCGTGTATTCGAACAGGTTGCCGAGCAACTGCATCGCCATGTCCTTGAACGCCAGCGTCGGGCCGTTCGACAATGCCTGCAGCATCAGCTTCGTTCCGTTCTTTTCCTCCAGCGGCGCAGCGGCGTGATGCGCGCAGCTTCTTCGCCATGCCGCACATTGCAGTAAACATCGGCGGTGTAGGTCTTGTGCGTCAAGCGCATGCAGATCTGCTTCAGGAATATCGGTCGCGAATTTCTTCAGCACCTCGAATGCCAGGTCGGCATACGACAGCGTGCGCCACGCGTCGAGTTCGGCTGCTGTGACTTGCGGATATTCGACGGCAGATACAGGCCGCCATCGGGCGCCAGGCCGCCAAGCAGGATGTCGGAAAAGGACTGGGCGGACGGCGTTGCGAAGCACCGCGGGTCTGAAATATATTGCATGTCGTGGGATAGGGTCAAAAGCTCAAAAAGCGAGCCGTCATTATAACTGCAGCGCCCGCAAGCACCGATGGGGCAGCAAATGAAAAGGCGCCGAAGCGCCCTTTTCAACTCAGATGCTCAAGCCTGAGCTTGGTGACTTTACCGAGAACCGTCGGCAGCGCCTCGATTTTCCGGATCGCCGCTTCGACATTCTTTTCCTGCGTCTGGTGCGTCAGCATGATGATGTCGGTCTGGGTTTCGCCCTCGTGCCGGCTCTTTCTGCAGCATTGCGTCGATCGAGATCGTCGATTCGGCCAGAATGCTGGTGACGTTGGCCAGCACGCCGGGTTTGTCGGCGACGTGCATGCGCAGGTAATAACTGGTGGTCACTTCCGACATCGGCAGGATCGGCGTATCGGTCATCGAATTCGGCTGGAAAGCCAGATGCGGCACGCGATGCGCCGGCTCGGCAGTGGCCAGGCGCGTGATGTCGACCAGGTCGGCGATCACTGCGGACGCCGTCGGCTCGGCGCCTGCGCCCTTGCCGTAGTACAGCGTCGCGCCGACCGCATCGCCATGCACCACCACGGCGTTCATCGCGCCTTCGACATTGGCGATCAGGCGCTTGGCCGGAATCAGCGTCGGATGCACGCGCAGCTCGATGCCCTTCGGCGTGCGCTTGGTGATGCCCAGCAGCTTGATCCGGTAGCCGAGCTGCTCGGCGTAGCGGATATCGGCCGCTTCCAGCTTGGTGATGCCTTCGACGTGCGCCTTGTCGAACTGCACGGGAATGCCGAAGGCGATCGCGCCATGATGCGTGGCCTTGTGCGCGGCGTCGATGCCTTCGATGTCGAAGGTCGGATCGGCTTCGGCATAACCCAGGCGCTGCGCTTCCTTCAGCACGGTGTCGAAATCCGAGCCCCTTGTCGCGCATCTCGGACAGGATGAAGTTGGTGGTGCCGTTGATGATGCCGGCGATCCATTCGATGCGGTTGGCCGTCAGGCCTTCGCGCAGCGCCTTGATGATCGGGATGCCGCCGGCCACTGCCGCCTCGAACGCCACCATCACGCCCTTGTCGCTGCGCGGCCGCGAAAATCTCGTTGCCGTGCACGGCCAGCAGCGCCTTGTTGGCGGTGACGACATGCTTGCCGTTGGCGATCGCCTTCAGCACCAGTTCCTTCGCAACGCCGTAGCCGCCGATCAGCTCGACGACGATATCGATATCGGGATTCGTGACGACCAGATTGCGCGTCGCCGACCACCTCGCATTGTCGTCGCCGACCAGTTCCTTGCGCGCGCGCGACATCGAGGTCGGCGACCATCGCGATCTCGATGCCGCGGCCGGCGCGGCGGCGAGATTTCTTCCTGGTTGCGCTTGCAGCACGTTGAATGTGCCGCCGCCGACGGTGCCGATGCCTAGCAGGCCTACTTTGATGGGTTTCATAATGTCTGCATAAGTAAAGTCACGTGGAAAGCGTCCGCATCATGCCGGACGCAGTGACTGAATGATTCGATTTAGCCGTGCCCGCTTGCGGTATCCGTCGAGGAAATGCGCGATCCGGCCGATCGCCTCGGTCAGGTCGTCGGAATTCGGCAGGAACACGACCCGGAAATGGTCGGGCGTCGGCCAGTTGAAGCCGGTGCCCTGCACGATCAGCACCTTTCCTCGGCCAGCAGTTCGATAGGCGAACTGCTGGTCGTCCGTCGATCGGATAGATCTTCGGATCGAGGCGCGGGAACATGTACAGCGCCGCCTTCGGCTTGACGCAGGTCACGCCGGGGATATCGGTCAGCAGCTTGTGCGCCAGGTCGCGCTGGCTGCAGCAGGCGACCGCCGGGTCCGACCAGATCATTGATGCTCTGGTAGCCGCCCAGCGCGGTCTGGATCGCGAACTGCCCCGGCACGTTGGCGCACAGGCGCATCGAGGCCAGCATGTTCAGGCCTTCGATGTAGTCCCTGGCGTGGCGCTTCTCGCCCGACACGACCATCCAGCCGGCGCGATAGCCGCAGGAGCGGTAGTTCTTCGACAGGCCGTTGAAGGTGACGAACAGCACGTCGTCGGCCAGCGAGGCGATCGATGTGTGCGTCGCGCCGTCGTACAGCACCTTGTCGTAGATCTCGTCGGCGAAGATGATCAGCTGATGCTGGCGCGCGATCTCGACGATCTCGCTGCAGCAGCTCGTCCGGATACAGCGCGCCGGTCGGATTGTTCGGGTTGATGACGACGATGCCGCGCGTGTTCGGCGTGATCTTGCGCGGATGTCGTCGAGGTCGGGCAGCCAGTCCGACTGCTCGTCGCACATGTAGTGCACGCGGCGTGCCGCCGGACAGGCTGACCGCCGCCGTCCACAGCGGATAGTCGGGCGACGGCACCAGCACTTCGTCGCCGGTGTTGAGCAAGCGCATTCATGCTCATCACGATCAGCTCGGAGGCGCCGTTGCCGAGGTAGATGTCGTCGATCGTCACGCCGTGAGATGTTCTTCTCCTGCGTGTAGTGCATGATCGCCTTGCGCGGCGCGAACAGGCCTTTCGAATCGGTATAGCCGGACGGCGTTCGGCAGGTTGCGGATCATGTCCTGCACGATTTCGTCAGGCGCCTCGAAACCGAAGGCGGCGAGGTTGCCGATATTCAGCTTGATGATCTTGTGGCCCTCTTCTTCCATCTGCCGTGCCTTGTCGAGCACCGGGCCGCGGATGTCGTAGCAGACGTCAGCCAGTTTTTTCGATTTTTGAATCGGTCGCACAGCGATTGTTCCTTGTGATTTTTTCAGAGTTGCCAGGGCCGGCTCTGATGAATGCATGCATCCGAGGGCGCAACGCCAATGGGTTGGCGGCATCCATGCAGGCATGAAAACGACAGCGGCAATGCTGCACCGCGAAAGAGATCCATTTTGCCGAAAGCGACCGATTTTATCAATCGATAAAGACCGCTTTCGGGATGAAAACGGGCCGAAACGTTACAATACGCACTCTTATTTTTCATTGCCGGACCAGGCGTTCGCACTCCGGAACATATCGCCATGAAGCTCCACAGCACTCCAACACAGCAATATCAAACCGTGACCGCTTACGACGAAGACGGCGTCGAGATCAATCTGACCCGCTTCAATCACAGCCTGATCGTCCTGCCGGAATCCGCGCCGGTTGCGTGGCCGGTCACGTCGTTCGATGCATTGACAGCCGAACATTTCGAACAGATCAATGCAACTGCGCCCGACGTCGTCATCCTCGGCACCGGCAGGCGCCAGCGCTTTGCCCATCCGCGGCTGAGCGCATCGCTGACCTCACGACGCATCGGTGTGGAATGCATGGACAATCAGGCCGCATGCCGCACCTACAACATCCTGATGACCGAAGGCCGAAAGGTCGCACTGGCGTTGATCTTCGAGGCGTAATCCTGGTTCACCGCACTTCACCTTCCCGTCCGCTTCATGCAGGCCAGTCAGGCTGCATGAACGAACCAAGGACAATATTCGTTGTCTCTTCTAAAACGTATCGTGCGGAGTGGCCGATTGTCGAGTTGATATGATGACGATCTATCAATTGCGCGATGTCTGTCGCGATCACGACGAACAAATCTGATCGATTTTTCAATTTAATTGCTTGAAGGATCAGAAATTGCCCCCATTTTTGTGGTTGATCGAGGTTAATCTTTCTTCAAACAGATGAATGCATCGATCACATATGCCGCCTGTGCGGCGCACGACCAAATCCGCAAAGAGAGTAATCACAATGGATCAAGATAGCGCCGTGGCAGAACGCCCTTCCGCACTCAACAAGATGGTGCCGGAATTTTCCGCTGCGATGACCGGCGACCGGACGTTTCAACTGTCCGATTACAAAGGCAGGAAAATCGTTCTTTATTTCTACCCGAAGGACAACACGCCAGGCTGCACGACCGAAGGCATCCAGTTCCGCGAGCTGTATCCGCAATTCCAGCACGCCAATGCGGAAATCTTCGGCGTCAGCCGCGACAGTCTTCGTTCGCATGAGGGCTTCAAGGCCAAGCTCGACATGCCCTTCGAGCTGATCTCCGATCCGGACGAAACGTTGTGCGCACTGTTCGATGTCATGAAGATGAAAAATATGTATGGCAAGAAAGTACGCGGTATCGAACGCTCCACTTTTATCATTGACGAGTCGGGCAAATTGGTGAAAGAATGGCGTGGAGTGAAAGTGCCTGGACACATCGATGAAGTACTGGAGTTTGTGAAGGCTCTTGCTTAGGTTTGCAAAACCCATTGAATTCAAAAGAATTTTTCTCAGGAAAAGCCGTTTGCGGATTAGGCCATGCGCCTTCCCAAACGGCTTTTTTGCTTTTTGATTTGCACTTCCATGCCGCGGCCCGTTCCGCGATCCGTTTTTTCCTCCTTTCTTTTGCATTGCCCGCTGCACCGGTTGTACGTTTTTCAAACTTCTCAAATCGAGGTCCTGATGCCACTGCCTAAATTACCGACCAAGCCTGCCGCATTGCTGTCACCTCAAGATTATCCGAAGGCGGATAAGGACAAGATTGTCAAATCGCTGACGTTGATCGAACCTGCGATGCGCAAAATCGAACCGGCGCCTGCAGTTACCCGCGCCAGGATTGCCGACAGAACGCCGGTCGGCAAACCGAATGCCGTATCGACTCCTGCTGTCGCCCTCGCGCCCAAGGCCAACGCGCGCCGGCCAGTGGCCAAGGTCACCGGCCCGACGCAAGCTGTTCGTGCTCGACACCAACGTCCTGATGCACGATCCGACGGCCTGTTCCGCTTCGAGGAGCACGACATCTACCTGCCGATGATCACGCTCGAGGAACTCGACAACAACAAGAAAGGCATGACCGAAGTCGCGCGCAACGCGCGCCAGGTAGCCGCTTCCTCGACGAGCTGGTCACCGGCATCGACGGACAACGAGATCGACGAAGGCATTCCGCTGGCAAAGCTCGGCAACAGGACGCGACGGGCCGCCTGTTCTTGCAGACCAAGCTGCATGAACGCCGTGCTGCCGGCCGGCCTGCCGACGGCAAGGCCGACAACCAGATCCTCGGCGTCGTCGCGCTCTGCGAAACGCAGCATCCGGAGCGCAACGTGGTGCTGGTGTCGAAGGACATCAACATGCGCATCAAGGCGCGCGCGCTGGGCTTGCCGCCGAGGACTACTTCAACGACAAGGTGCTCGAGGACACCGAGCTGCTGTACTCCGGCATGCAGCAGCTGCCGGCCGACTTCTGGGACAAGCACGGCAAGGGCATGGAATCGTGGCAGACAGAGGACGGCCACACCTATCTACCGCATCACCGGTCCGCTCGTGCCGTCGCTGCTGGTCAACGAGTTCGTCTATCATCGAGCCGAAGACGGCGAGGCGCCGTTCTACGCGTCAGGTCAAGGAGATCACCGGCAAGACCGCGCGTGCTGCCAGACGCTGAACGACTACACGCACAGAAGAACAGCGTCTGGGGCATCACCGCGCGCAACCGCGAGCAGAACTTCGCGCTGAACCTGCTGATGAATCCGGAGATCGACTTCGTCACGCTGCTCGGCCAGGCCGGCACCGGCAAGACGCTGCTGACGCTGGCCGCCGGCCTGATGCAGATGCTGGAGACCAAGGTCTACACCGAAATCATCATGACCCGCGTCACGGTGCCGGTCGGCGAGGACATCGGCTTCCTGCCGGGCACCGAAGAAGAGAAGATGGGCCCGTGGATGGGCGCGCTCGAGGACAACCTCGACGTGCTGAACAAGACCGACGACGACGCCGGCGAATGGGGCCGCGCCGCGACGCGCGACCTGATCCGCTCGCGCATCAAGATCAAGTGCCTCAACTTCATGCGCGGCCGCACGTTCATCAACAAGTTCCTGATCATCGACGAGGCGCAGAACCTGACGCCCAAGCAGATGAAGACGCTGGTCACGCGCGCCGGCCCGGGCACCAAGGTCGTCTGCCTCGGCAACATCGCGCAGATCGACACGCCGTACCTGACCGAAGGGTTCGCGGCCTGACCTACGTGGTCGACCGCTTCAAGGGCTGGGCGCACGCGGGCCACGTCACGCTGGCGCGCGGCGAGCGCTCGCGCCTGGCCGATCACGCGAGCGAAGTGCTGTAGTAGATTCTGACCGGTGCCGCAACCCGACAATGTCGGGCTGTACGCACCGCGTGTATTACCACAAGTCGATGCAAATCGAAAATTGCCGGGGAATATCCTCGGCCATTTTTCCAGCGATCATGCCATTCATCCATGCAATCCGTATGCATTACAAAATCTTGTTCCAACCCACCACGCAATTGCCGCAGCAAAAGCGGAGGCAGGAATCGTGAAGATCCAGGCCCAGACGATATTGCCCGCAACGCCCCAGCGCACGGCCGACATCTTTCTGCGATGCACCGACGCCGACGATGGCGCCGGTGATGGTATGCGTGGTCGATACCGGAATGCCCAGCGCGGTCGCCAGGAACAGCGTGATCGCGCCGCCGGTTTCCGCGCAGAAGCCGCCGACCGGCTTGAGCTTGGTGATCTTCTGCCCCATGGTCTTCACGATGCGCCAGCCGCCGAACAGCGTACCCAGGCTGATCGCCGCATAGCAGACTGATGATCACCCACCATCGGCGACGTATCGTCGCCGGTCGATACGCCGGCGGCGATCAGCAGCATCCAGATGATGCCGATGGTTTTCTGCGCATCGTTGCCGCCGTGGCCCAGGCTGTACATCGACGGCCGAAACAAGCTGCAGGCGACGGAACCAGTTATCGACCTTGCGCGGCGTCGAGCGCACAAAAAGCCAGGACACCAGCACCATCATCAGCGAGCCGAACAGGAACCCCAGCAACGGCGACAGGACGATGAACATGATGATCTTGATCAGGCCGGATGCAATCAGCGCGCCGGTCCCGGCCTTGGCCACCGCTGCGCCGACCAGGCCGCCGATCAAAGCATGCGAGGACGATGACGGAATGCCGAAATACCAGGTCACGAAATTCCAGATGATGGCGCCGACCAGCGCGCCGAACACCACGTAGTGATCGACCACGTGCAGGATCGATGGTGCCCTTGCCGACCGTGGCCGCCACCTTCAAGGTGGAAGACGAAGATCGCCACGAAATTGAACACCGCCGCCATCGCCACCGCCGTCTGCGGCTTGAGCACGCCGGTCGACACGACCGTGGCAATCGCATTCGCCGCGTCGTGAAAGCCGTTCATGAAATCGAACACCAGCGCCAGCACGATCAGAAAGCCGAGCACGTAAATGCTGATCTGAAGGGTGTGCATGAAGGAATATCTTGTTCAGTTGTTGGTCGGACACGTATCAACGCCGATGGAGACGACGCCTGAGCACGGTGCCGCATCACAGCAGTTTTCGACGATGATGCCTTCGATGATATTGGCGACGTCTTCGCAACGATCGGTCACCGTTTCCAGCGATTTCATAGATCGCCTTCAGCTTGATCAGATTGCGCACATCCGGCTCGTCGCGGAACAGCTTCGACATCGCCGCGCGCATCACATGATCGGCATCCGATTCCAGCCGGTCGATTTCCTTGCAGATGTCCAGGATCTGGCGCGAATTGTCCATGTTGTGCAACAGCGCCACGCCTGCCTTGACCTTCTCGGTGCATGCCAGGCACAGCTCGGCCAGACGCTTGGCTTCCGGCGTGATCGCCTTGATGTCGTACAGCGAGATGGTTTGTGCCGCATCTTCCAGCAGATCGAGGATGTCGTCCATGCGCGTGATCAGCTGGTGGATATCGTCGCGATCCAGCGGCGTGATGAAGGTCTTGTGCAAGAGCGTCGAGCGTGGCATGCGTGATCTTGTCGGCCTGTTTTTCGATGCCTTCGATGGCGTGAACGCGAATTTCCAGGTCATCGAAATTGGTCATCAGCGCCACCATTTCCTTGGCACCCTTTACGCACAGCTCGGCATGTTCGTTGAACAGATCGAAAAATTTGCCTTCTTTCGGCATGAATCGTCCAAACATGACTTGCTCTCTTTGAATATTAAAACGTTGCAAATGAGATGAAGTGCCGTCAGAGTGCGGCGATCGTTTTGCAAAGCAATAGCCGATGTGCAGGCTTTCATATCAGTCACCCTGATACAACGCGGCCGAGCCGGTGTAGTTTTCGAACTTCGTATACTGCGCCGAGGAAGGTCAGCCGCACGCTGCCGATCGGGCCGTTACGCTGCTTGCCGATGATGATTTCCGCCGTGCCCTTGTCAGGCGAGTCGGGGTTGTAGACTTCGTCGCGATAGATGAACAGGATCACGTCGGCATCCTGCTCGATTGCGCCGGATTCGCGCAGATCGGACATCACCGGGCGTTTGTTGGGGCGCTGCTCCAGCGAGCGATTCAACTGCGACAGCGCGATGACCGGGCAATTCAGTTCTTTCGCCAGCCCTTTCAGGCTGCGTGAAATTTCGGAAATTTCCGTCGCGCGGTTTTCGCCCGACGAATTCGCCGACATCAGTTGCAGGTAATCGATGATGATCAGGCCGAGCTTGCCGCATTGGCGCGACAGACGCCGCGCACGCGCGCGCAATTCGATCGAGTTCAGCGCCGGCGTTTCATCGATGAACAACTGGGCGTCGTTCATTTTCTGGATCGCGTGCGTCAGCCGCGGCCAGTCTTCGTCGACAAGGCGCCCCGTACGCAGGCGATGCTGGTCGAGCCGGCCGACCGAACCCAGCATACGCATCGCGAGTTGCGTGCCGCCCATTTCCATCGAAAACACAGCGACGGGCAAGCCGCTTTCAATTGCGACGGTTTCGCCGATGTTGATCGAGAATGCGGTTTTACCCATCGACGGACGACCGGCCACGATAATCAGATCGCCCGGCTGCAATCCGGATGTCATGCGGTCGAGATCCGCAAAGCCGGTTGGCACGCCTGTGATATCGCTGGTGCTGTCACGGCTGTACAGCTCATCGATGCGCTCGACGACTTGCGTCAGCAGAGGCTGGATTTCCTGAAAGCCCTGCGCACCACGCGCGCCCTCTTCCGCAATCGCAAAGATCTTGGATTCGGCTTCGTCGAGCATCTGCTTGACTTCCTTGCCCTGCGGATTGAAGGCATTGCCGGAAATTTCGTCGGAGACGGTGATCAGTTTGCGTAGCACGCCACGGTCACGCACGATCTCGGCGTAGCGGCGGATATTGGCTGCGGACGGCGTGTTCTGCGCCAGTGCATTGAGGTAGGAAACGCCACCGACTTCTTCCGCCTTGCCGCTGTTCGTCAGCGCTTCAAAGACGGTGATGACGTCGGCCGGGCGGGAGCCATTGATCAGCTTGACGATATGCTGAAAAATGATGCGATGATCGTAACGATAGAAATCGTCCTGGCTGACGAAATCCGCAATGCGATCCCATGCGGCATTGTCCAGCAGCAGGCCACCGAGAACGGATTGTTCTGATTCGATGGAGTGCGGGGGAACACGAAGGGATTCTAGTTGCGGATCAGCACGGGTATTCATGGCGCGAATTATACCTTCTACCGGCGAGAGCTTTGAAAAAATGGACAATAAAAAAGCCGGGAAAACCCGGCTTTTTTATTGCATCAAATGCCATACATATTTACGCCTGCTCACCGATCACGGTGATGGTCACGTCGACCAGAACATCCGTGTGCAACGAAACAGCAACAGCGTGATCGCCAGTCGTTTTCAACGGACCTTGCGGCAAGCGGACTTGCGATTTTTCAACCGCGAAGCCTTGCTTGGTCAGTGCTTCAGCGATATCGGAGTTGGTGACGGAACCGAACAAACGGCCGTCCACACCCGACTTCTGAGTCACCTGAACAGATTGACCGCCCAACTTTTCGCCTTGTGCCTGTGCAACTGCGAGTTTCTCGGCAGCGACTTTTTCCAGTTCTGCACGTTTGACTTCAAATTCAGCCAATGCAGTCGTGGTTGCACGACGCGCCTTGCGTTGTGGAATCAGGAAGTTACGAGCGTAACCGTCTTTGACTTTGACGACTTCACCAAGATTGCCGAGATTAACGACTTTTTCCAACAGAATGACTTGCATGTTTTTCTCCTATTCAAGTCGTTAATTACGCGTGGTGCAGATCAGTGTACGGCAACAACGCGAGGAAACGTGCGCGTTTGATTGCTGTATCGACTTGGCGTTGATAGATCGCTTTGGTACCGGTCAGGCGTGCTGGCATGATCTTGCCGTTTTCCTGAACGAAATCCTTGAGCGTATCGATATCTTTGTAATCGACTTGTTCTACGTGTGCAGCGGTGAAACGGCAGAATTTTTTACGCTTGAACAAAGGGTTTTGTTGTTTGCGTTTTTCTTTGAGTTTGCTTTTGTCGAATTTTTTACCGAATGCCATTTGTGGCTCCTGTATCTAAAATGTGGGTCTCGAAATCTGTGAGATGGAAAACAAGGCTTTTGCTGTTACGGCTCTTGCGTGCCAGAAAACCGGTGAACTGAAATGTTCCGCCCAATTCGGCTTGATTGAATCTGCCTGAAATTTCTCCCGCGGCAATCGCGGCAATTTCAAACTCAACCAATCGTGGAACACCTGCTTCATTTTGTTGCGAACTGTGCAGCAAAACTGCTGACACAATCGGGACACCGGCCGGTGTGTAGCGCAAAATTTCACGCTCGGCGATGGTGGCTACAAACTGAAGTTGATTCACTCTCCTGATACGTCGTTGCAATAACTATCGCTGCAATTAAGCAGCAGGCGCCTCGGTACGATGGCTCTTGGCAGCATCTTCCTTCTGCACAGCCTTCATCATTGGCGATGGCGCGGTTTCAGCCTTCTTCAATTTCACGGTCAGATGACGCAGAACGGCATCGTTGAATTTGAAGCCGGTTTCGATTTCAGCCAGCGTTTCGCCATCACATTCGATGTTCAGGCAGACGTAGTGGGCTTTGGCCAGTTTCTGGATCAGGTACGCCATTTGACGGCGGCCCCAGTCTTCCACGCGATGAACAACACCACCGCGTGCGGTGACGATGCCTTTGTAGCGTTCGATCATGGCGGGCACTTGCTCGCTTTGATCCGGATGGACGATAAATACGATTTCATAATGACGCATGTAAGCTCCTTTTGGACGGATTGAAGATTGCCCACCTCGGCGTCAAGACGAGTGTGGGAAGAGGAAAAGCCCGAAACTATACCCTGAAACGTCCGAAAATTCAATCCATTCAAGCATTTAGGATGCGTTACGCCAAAAATGGCCGATGCATCCGCTCAAAATGCTTGTGCTGTCGCAAATACTGTATAAAATCACATACTGTTTGCATCCACAGCCCGGACTACCCATGATCAAGCTCACCGCACGCCAGGAACAAATTCTCAATCTGATCCGCGACGCGATCGAAAATACCGGATTCCCGCCCACGCGTGCCGAAATCGCCGCCGAGCTGGGTTTTCGTTCCGCCAACGCGGCAGAAGAACATCTTCAGGCCTTGGCGCGCAAGGGAGCGATCGAAATTTCGCCCGGCACGTCGCGCGGCATCCGTCTGCGCAGCGCGGGAGACGGCGGCTTCGAACGCCATACCCAAACCCAGATGGCCCTGCCTCATCCCTCGCTCATGCAGCTGAACCTGCCGTTGGTGGGCCGCGTCGCAGCCGGTTCGCCCATTCTTGCGCAGGAACATGTGGAAAAGAACTATGCAGTCGATCCGTCGATGTTTTCGGCCAAACCCGATTACCTGCTCAAGGTACGCGGCATGTCGATGCGCGATGCAGGGATTCTCGATGGCGATCTGCTGGCGGTAAAAAAGACCGATCAGGCGCGCAATGGCCAGATCGTGGTGGCGCGCATCGGCGACGATGTGACGGTCAAGCGTTATCGCAAGACCGGTTCGGCAATCGAACTGCTGCCGGAAAATCCGGATTTCAAGATCATCCGTGTCGGCGAAGAAGATGGATTCGCGTTGGAAGGCCTGGCAGTCGGACTGGTACGTTCCTGGCACTGAATCTTCGCATTACCGGTCCTCAGCCTCGTCAGCTCCTCTACGCAACAGGCTCAACGCCTGTTTTTCCCGTCAAGAATTTGTCGGGCAATTCCGCGCAGGATATTGACCTCTTCTGCCTCCAGCCCGGTTCGTGAAAAGAGGCGCTTCAGGCGTGGCATGAGCTTTTTGGGATTGTCCGGATCGAGGAAGTCAATCTTCACCAATGCCTGCTCCAGATGGGCATACATGCCGTCCACCTGATCCGCACTGGCCGGCTCTCCCTGAAAACCGATCGTCGTTTCCACTTGCGATTCACCAATCGCCGCAATCCGGCATTCGTATGCCAGCACCTGCACCGCCTGCGCCAGATTGAGCGACGAATAATCCGGATTGGCCGGAATATTGATCAGCGCATTGCATTTCTCGACGATCTCGTTCGGCAGTCCAAAGCGCTCGTTGCCGAACACCAGTGCAACCGGGGCATTGACCGATGCCATATTGGCCGCCGCCATCCGCGGCGAGAGAATCGGCGGAGAATATTCCCGCAACCTTGCCGATACCGCTGCAACAAAGTGCACACCCTGCAATGCCTCCTCGATCGACGTCACGATGCGTGCGCCTTCTAGCACGTCTTGCGCACCGCTGGCAAAGGCGACGGCTTCTGCTTCACGCAAGGGATCGGCGGCGCGTGGATTGACCAGCACCAGCTCCGAAAAACCCATGGTTTTCATGGCACGCGCAGCGGCGCCGATATTGCCGGCGCGGCTGGTCTCGACCAGGACGAAGCGCAAATGTTTGAATACAGGATTGGGGATTTGGGCTTGGATCATTTAAAATACCGGCATTAACGCGGTTCACGCCGCATCGCTCATTAATTCATCTATGTCTGGCATGACGGCTTGTCGCCATCAGCCGGCCATTTTAACGGAACCTCTATGCATCCAATGCTTAATACGGCGATCAAGGCCGCCCGTCGCGGCGCGTCCGTGATCAATCGTGCGTCATTCGACCTCGACCGCATCACCATCACCGAAAAAGCGCATCGCGACTTCGTTACCGATGTCGACAAGGCCGCTGAAGCAGCGATCATCGAGGTTCTGTCCAAGGCCTATCCGGACCATGCCTTCCTCGCCGAAGAATCCGGCGCATCGGCCAATCACCACGATCAGAACGAAAACGTCTGGATCATCGATCCGCTGGACGGCACCACCAACTTCATCCACGGCTTTCCGCAATACTGCGTCTCGATCGCGCTGCAACAGCGCGGCCAGATCACGCAGGCGGTTGTCTACGATCCGACGCGCAACGATCTGTTCACCGCGACCAAGGGTGCCGGTGCCTATCTGAACGAGAAGCGCATTCGCGTTACCAAACGCGACAAACTGAATGATGCACTGATCGGTACCGGCTTTCCTTTCCGGGATACGGACGATATCGACGAATACATGAAAATGTTCAAGATCATGACGCAAAGCTGCGCCGGCCTGCGCCGTCCCGGTTCTGCCGCGCTCGATCTGGCTTACGTTGCAGCCGGCCGTCTGGACGGGTTCTTCGAAAAAGGTTTGCACCCCTGGGATCTGGCCGCAGGCTCGCTGCTGGTTACCGAAGCCGGCGGCATCGTTGGCACGTTTTCCGGTGAATCGGATTACCTGTACAAGGGCGACGTGATTGCCGGTTCACCCAAGGTGTTCGTGCCGATGCTGTCGCTGCTGAGCCCGTTCGCGAAAAAATAATCCTCTTTCCACATCCGCTTTTCCCGGTAATGCCGCGTGCTGTTATACTCGCCGCACGCGGCACATCTCCAGTCACCTTGCCGCCGTCTATTACGACTTCAGCTTTCTAATCCCGTTTGCCTGCGACTGGCGCCCTCTGCGGCGACAGGCCGATAATTTCTATATTGAGTTTTCATGTCTTTTGCTGACCTCGGCCTCGCCGATGGAATTGTGCGTGCCGTTACCGAAAACGGTTACACCACCCCTACCCCTATTCAGGCACAGGCGATCCCCGCCGTGCTCGCCGGCGGCGACCTGCTTGCAGGTGCGCAAACCGGTACCGGCAAAACAGCCGGCTTTACCTTGCCGATCCTGCATCGCCTCTCCACTACCGGCACGCCGCACGCATCCTCGACATCGCAACGACCGATCCGCGCATTGGTGCTGACGCCCACGCGCGAACTCGCTGCGCAAGTCGAAGAAAGCGTGCGGACTTACGGCAAGTACCTGAACCTGACATCCACCGTCATCTTCGGTGGCGTCGGCATCAATCCGCAGATCAAACTGCTGAAGCATGGCGTCGATATTCTGGTGGCGACGCCAGGCCGGCTGCTTGATCACATGCAGCAAGGCACGATCAACCTGAAACAGGTCGAAATTCTTGTCCTGGACGAAGCCGATCGCATGCTCGACATGGGCTTCATCAAGGACATTCGCAAGGTGCTCGCCGCACTGCCGCCGAAACGCCAGAACCTGTTGTTCTCGGCCACGTTTTCCAACGAAATCAAGGCGCTGGCCGATGGCTTGCTGAATTCGCCGGCAATGATCGAAGTTGCCCGTCGCAACTCGACGGTCGAAGTCATCGAACAAAAAATCCACCCCGTCGATCGCGACAAGAAACATCCGATGCTCGCCCATCTGATCAAGACCAACAACTGGTCGCAGGTGCTCGTCTTCACCCGCACCAAGCACGGCGCAAACAAACTGGTCGAGCAACTGGAAAAAGACGGCATTACCGGCATGGCGATCCACGGCAACAAAAGCCAGTCCGCACGCACACGCGCACTGAGCGAGTTCAAGGACGGCAGCCTGCAGGTACTGGTGGCCACCGATATCGCCGCACGCGGAATCGACATCGACCAGCTGCCGCACGTGGTGAACTACGACCTGCCGAACGTACCGGAAGACTATGTGCATCGCATCGGCCGTACCGGCCGTGCCGGCGCAACAGGCGAAGCCGTATCGCTGGTCTGCGTCGATGAACTGGACATGCTGAAAGACATCGAAAAACTGATCAAGCGCAAGCTGCCGTCGGAAGTCATTCCCGGCTTCGAGCCAGACCTGAACGCCAAGCCACAACCAATCCAGCGTCGCAGCAACGATGCCCAAGGACGCAGGCCGCAACAGGGCCGAAATGCTCCGGCAAAAACCGGCGGCACACCTGGCGCCAAACCGAACGGCCCGGCCAAGCCGTTCGGCGGCAATTCCGCTGCGCGCCCATCGGCACCGCGCCGCTCTGGCGGCCGCGGGCGATAGACCACTCGCCACGCGCCAGACTGCAGGAAAATGGGCAGCATATGCCATTGTCCTGCAGTCTTGGCGGCTTTTGTGCGACGACCGCATTCTGCGGTCTACAAAGCAGAATCCGTCGCATACAATGGCATTTTTATTTTGCGTAATCCGCTTCAGAAAACTGATTGAGGCGGCACTCGCAATACGTTGATGCAATTCTGGAATCAGTCATGCCATTGTCGACAAACGAAAATCCAACAGCATCGCCGTTGACCGAAAAACATACCCCCATGATGCAGCAATACCTGCGCATCAAGGCCGAGCACCCGACGACACTGGTTTTTTACCGAATGGGTGACTTCTACGAGCTGTTTTTCGACGATGCGGAAAAAGCATCCCGCCTGCTCGGCATCACGCTGACGCAGCGCGGCGCTTCCAACGGCAATCCGATCAAGATGGCGGGCGTGCCGTTTCATGCGGTCGATCAATACCTTTCCAAGCTCGTCAAATTGGGCGAATCGATTGCGATCTGCGAACAGATCGGTGATCCGGCAACCAGCAAGGGGCCGGTGGAACGCAAGGTTATGCGCGTCATCACTCCGGGCACGCTGACGGATTCCGACCTCCTGCCGGAAAAATCGGAACAGCCTTTGCTTGCTCTGTACAGCACCATGCAGCGCAAGACTGTCACAATCGGCCTCGCCTGGCTCTCGATGGCCAGCGGCGCCTTGAAGCTGATGGAATTTCCGACAGAAGTGCAGGATGCAGATGTACGGCTGAAACAGGAACTGGAACGCATTGCGCCGGCTGAAATTTTGCTGGCCGGCAGCGTCGACAATCTGTTCGATGACTACGCATTCGCAAAGAACACGACCGTGCCCGATTGGCATTTCGATCTTGCGCACGGCACCAAGGCGTTGCATGAACAACTGAACGTCGCAACGCTGACAGGTTTCGGTGCAGAAGGCCTGAGCGCTGCAATTTGTGCCGCTGGTGCGTTGCTGCGCTATGCACAATCGACGCAAGGCAGAGGCCTGCAACACGTGCGCACGCTGACGGTTGAAACGGAAAACGAGTTCATCGGACTGGATGCCGCCACTCGCCGCAATCTGGAATTGACAGAAACCATACGTGGCCAGGACAATCACTCAGCCACGCTCTTTTCGCTACTCGATCATTGCCGCACGGCGATGGGTTCGCGCCTGCTGCGCCACTGGCTGCACCATGCAAGGCGCGATCAAAGCGTGGCACGGGCACGCCATGCAGCGATCAATGCCTTGATGCGCGCAGATGCATCGACCGGCATTTCATCGACGCTGGCATCGGTGCCTGACGTGGAACGTATCACCACGCGCATCGCTTTGATGACAGCGCGTCCGCGCGATCTGGCAGGCATGCGCGGCGGCCTGCAGCAGTTGCCGTCGCTGCGCAACTATGTCTCGATGTGCAACAAGGATGCCGATGCACCTTTTCTGAAAACAATTCACGACGCACTTGCCACGCCCAATGAATGTCTGGACTTGGTGGAGCGGTCGATCGCCATGGAACCGGCAGCGATGGTCCGCGATGGCGGCGTGATCGCGCGTGGGTTCGATGCAGAACTGGACGAACTGCGTGGCCTGTCGGAAAACGCCGGACAGTTCCTCGTCGATCTCGAGACGCGCGAACGCGCACGCACCGGCATCAACAACCTGCGCGTCGAATACAACAAGGTGCACGGCTTTTACATCGAAGTGACGCATGGCCAGACCGACAAGGTGCCGGACGATTATCGCCGCCGCCAGACGCTGAAGAATGCGGAGCGCTACATCACGCCGGAGTTGAAAGCCTTCGAAGACAAGGCACTCTCCGCACAGGAGCGCGCGCTCTCACGCGAGAAGTATCTGTACGATCAGGTCCTGCAGCAAATGACGCAGCACATCCCCGTCTTGCAAAGCATCGCCCACGCGCTGGCACAACTGGATACGCTGGTCGCACTGACCGATCACGCATTGCGTCACAACTGGTGCGCACCGCTGCTGGTGGCAGAACCGACGATCGCGATCGAACAAGGCAGGCACCCTGTCGTGGAAAATCATATCGAACGCTTCATCGCCAACGATTGCGTGCTCACGGGCGAGTGCCGATTGCTGCTGATCACCGGCCCCAACATGGGCGGTAAATCGACGTACATGCGGCAAGTTGCATTGATCACGCTGCTGGCATACGTGGGCAGCTTCGTTCCTGCCGCCAACGCCACGATCGGCCCGATCGATCGCATATTCACGCGTATCGGCGCCGCAGACGACCTGGCCGGCGGTCGTTCCACCTTCATGGTGGAAATGACGGAGTCGGCGGCCATCCTCAATGGTGCCACGGCAAATTCCCTGGTCTTGATGGATGAAGTCGGGCGCGGCACATCGACATTCGACGGCCTTGCACTGGCATGGGCGATTGCCCGTCATCTGATCGAAACGACGCAAAGCTTCACGCTGTTCGCCACGCATTATTTCGAATTGACTCAACTGCCGGAAATCCATCCAACTGCATCCAACGTCCACTTGTCTGCAGTCGAGCACAAGGACCGCATCGTATTCCTGCATGCAGTGCAGGCGGGCCCCGCATCGCAGAGTTACGGATTGCAGGTTGCACAATTGGCTGGCGTGCCGCAACCGGTCATCCGCGCTGCACGCAAGCATCTGGCTTCGCTGGAAGCGCATTCCATGCAGCCGACACCGCAATTCGACCTGTTTGCCGAAGCGGGCGCATTGGTCTCTGCGGAAGATAACGATGCCTTGCCACCCCGTGGCCATTCCGCTGTGGACGAAGCAATAGCCGCCATCAATCCCGATGCCCTGTCTCCGCGCGAAGCGCTCGATGCGCTTTATCGCCTGAAAGAACTGAGCAATCAGGGCTCGGCATGAAAATCTGCGCCGCCCGCCTGTTGCTCGGCATCGTTCTGCTGCATCCTTTTCTGACGTCAGCGACCGAAACATTCAGCTTCGGCGTCATCGCCAAACCGACGCAATCGATTGCTGCCGAGGCATTGCTGCGCGAGGCAATCGATGAAACCGATGCCGACAATCTGGCGTTCGTGGTCGCCAGCGGCGTCAAGGCCGATGGCGAACCATGCACCGATACGATTTACAAGAACCGGCGGACACTTTTCGACGGCGCAAAGAATGGCTTGATCGTTTCCATTGCGGCCAGCGATTGGACGCGCTGCATCAATTCAAGGAATCGTTCGATCGCCGTGGAGCGCATGGGCCGATTGCGCGAAATATTCTTTACCGATGAATTTTCGTTCGGCGACAGCAAGATCCCGCTGGTTCGCCAGTCGACGATGCCGGTATTCCGTATGTATGCCGAAAACATGCACTGGCGCGTCGGAGATGTGCTGTTCGCGACCGTCAATCTGCCTGCGAACAACAATAACTACTTGAATGCTGCCGGCCGCAATAGCGAATTCGAAGACAGGCAGGTCGCCAACAGCGATTGGCTCAAGCGCATTTTCATCACGGCAAAAATCGGCAAGCTTGATGGCATCGTGCTGTTTTGCGATGGCAATCCGCTTGCGCTGCATGCAGAACATGCGTCAAGCTTGTTCTCCAGCGGCAAACGCGAGGGATCCGCCGATATCCGGCGGCAGATCATGCGATTCAGCGCAAGCTTCCACGGCCGCATCCTGATTGTTCATGGCGAGCAGGAGAATGGGCAGAAGATTGCATCGAAAGACATCGTGTGGCAAGGAAACATCGGCACGATCAAGGCAAAGACCCCTTGGAGCAAAATCAACGTCAACCCTGCCCTGCCGCAATTGTTTGCTCTTGCACAGCGCGAAGCCGGCGAGCAGCAGGCCGCACATCGTTAAGAATCGCCTTGTCGCTGCCAATAAAAAAGGATGCCGATGCATCCTTTTTGTTTTCCCAACATCAACGGATCGACTTGATCCGTTTGGCAGCAGTCTGGCAGCAATCAGTGAATCGGATGGCTGCGGAAATGATCGCCTTCCGCATCATCATCATCGCCTTCATGATGATGGCCGTGCGCGCCATGTACATGACCATGTGCGATCTCTTCTTCGCTTGCTGCGCGCACGCCAGTCACCTTCAACGTAAATCGCAATGCCATGCCGGCCAATGGATGATTGCCATCCAGCACAACCTTGTCGTCGGCAATATCGGTCACGGTGAAAATGACCGGCATTTCGTCATCGTCCGGTGTTTCCGGCGAACCTTCGAATTGCATTCCGACTTCCAGCGGCGTCGGCAAGCGATTACGCGGCTCGATCTTGACCAGATCTGAATCATATTCTCCGAATGCATCCTGCGGCTCTACCTGGATCGTATCCTCGAAACCGACTGTCTTGCCTTCAAGCGCCTCTTCAATCTTCGGCAGCGTATTTTCGTATCCGCCATGCAGATACACCATCGGTTCACTGCTTTCCTCGATCAATTCGCCCTGCGCATCCGACAATTTATAATCGACGGTTACGACCGTATTCTTGGCTATCTGCATGATGATCCTTTCAATTTTGATGCCGTAATTATACCTGCGTGTCTTTTTGAACGGTGTGCAACTCCTGCCCCGTTCCGCACGTTCATACAGGCCGTTGACCTATAATGGCGCGATGAAAAAACTGACTCTCCTAGGCGGCCTGACCGCCGCAGAATTTCTGCGCGATTACTGGCACAAGAAACCGCTCCTGATTCGTCAGGCCATTCCCGGATTTCAACCGCTTCTTTCCCGCGATGCGCTATTTGAGCTCGTCGGGCAGGACGATGTGGAATCGCGATTGATTACACATGCAAAACGCCAGTGGAAGATGGACAGCGGTCCTTTCGACCAGGTTCCGCCGCTCACGCAAAAAAACTGGACCCTGCTGGTGCAAGGCGTCAACCTGCATGACGATGGGGTCGATGCCTTGATGCGGCAATTCGACTTCGTTCCCGATACGCGACTTGATGATCTGATGATCAGCTATGCAACCGAGACCGGCGGCGTCGGTGCACATTTCGATTCCTACGATGTTTTCCTGCTGCAGGCACACGGACATCGCCGTTGGCGCATCAGCGCGCAGACCGATCTGTCTCTGGTGGAAGGTGCGCCACTGAAACTGCTGAGCAATTTCCAGGCGGAGGAAGAATTCGTTCTCGCGCCCGGCGACATGCTTTATCTGCCGCCGCAGTATGCGCACGAAGGCACGGCGATGGATGAATGCATGACCTATTCCATCGGCTTTCGCGCACCGTCATACCAGGAGCTGGGCGAGGCATTTCTGGAATCGATGATCGATTCGATCGATCTGCCAGGGCGCTACGCCGATCCTGACTTGAAACCCGGCAAGCATCGGGCTGAAATCAGCAATGCGATGTTGTCGCGCGTAACAGCGGAATTGAACAAGGTCCGCTTTACGCAAGAGGACATCACGATATTTCTCGGTGAGTACCTGTCCGAGCCGAAAGCGCATATTTATTTCGACGCACCGGATGCCGATCTGACAAAAACGCGCTTCAGTCAGTTGGCCAAAAAATCCGGCGTGAAGCTCTCGCGCAAGACACAGATGCTGCATCGCAGCAATTACATTTTCATCAATGGTACTTCGTTTGAGGTCGATGCATCGGATCTTGATATTCTGACCCTGCTTGCCAATGACCGGCGACTTGCCGGAAAGACCATTTCCTCCGCCTCGCCGGATCTCATTGAGGCGTTGCATACATGGCATAAAGATGGATGGTTAAATTTGGAATCGGCGTAGATGACCGGATTTGACGCCATTTGGTTGGCAAACAAGCTTGCCTTTCCCTCTTGCAGAGACATTGCATTATCATTTTTTGTATCAAACGGGCATTCCAATTAACAAAATGTAAAAGCGTTGTGTCATAAGCAAAAAGAAGCGCTATAATTCTCGGTTAGGAAGCTTCGTTGCATCGCACCGCAACAATGGTTCGAAACAACATACGGCCCCTAAGAGCGATAATTACCGGTAATTATTCATCGCCATTACACATTGATATTAACCACCTGACTTATTTGAAAGATAAATCATGACAAAATCCCTGCTGATCGCATCCCTGTTGGCAATCGCTTTGACCGCTTGCAGCAAAAAAGAAGAAACGACTATTGAAACTCCAGCAGCAACCGAAGCTCCAGCAGCTGCACCAGCTGAAGCTCCAGCAGCTGCACCAGCTCCAGCAGCTGAAGCTCCAGCAGCACCTGCAGCTGACGCACCAGCTCCAGCTGCCGATGCACCAGCAGCTCCAGCTACCGAAGCTCCGGCAGCCAAGTAATTCAGCCCTGCTGAATGAAAAAAGCCGACCTGATGGTCGGCTTTTTTATTGTCGCGCCGGTTTCGTTCACTTCACGGCTTCGATAAATCCACCCATGCAAAACCATCTTCCTGACATGCAATGTTTATCCCGACCTGATCTTTTACAACATTGACGAGCGCAGCACGCGCAAGATCGGGTGTATTGTTTTTCACACTCAGATGCGCCGCCACAATACGCCTCAGACGTGATCTGTCCATCGCGGCAAGAATTCCGCCTGCCGCCTCATTCGATAAATGTCCGTAATCGCCACCGATGCGCCGCTTGAGCGATGCCGGATAGGTTGAATCCTGCAGCATCTGCCGATCATGATTGCATTCGAGCATTAATGCGTCGCAACCGCCCAGTACGGCAACCATGTGTGGCGTTGCATGTCCTGCATCGGTCAAAATACCCAACCTCGCGTTGCCATCGCTGGCGACATACTGCACTGGCTCCCTTGCATCATGCGGCACTGTATAGGGGGACATTTCAAGATCACCGATCGCCAGCGAATCGCCATCGCGACAGAAATGCACTGTCACATCGTCGCAGTGACCGCACATAGCCTGATAGGTGCCGAAAGTGAGCCAGATCGCAATTCGATGGCGGCGCGCAAACTTGAACACGCCGCCGACGTGGTCCTGATGCTCGTGGGTGACCACGATGCCTGAGATATCTGATGGTGTGAGTTGCAGTCTTGCCAGACGGCGCTCGGTATCCCGAATGCCGAAGCCGCAATCCAGCATGACGGAAGTACGCGTCGTGCCGGATCGGGTAGAAATGAGTAAGGCGTTTCCTTCACTGCCACTGCCGAGACTTGCAAATTTCAATCGCAATCCTCGTCAGCGGCATGCATCGACAGGCAAATTATTTTAATTGCTCGTTCAGCAAGGACAGGATTCTTTCGCCCGTTTTCGATGTTTCAAGCTTGCCATCGTTGTTCTGCACAGTGATCTGGCTGGAATCGGCAGCGCCCTTGACGGAGATGCGGTAACGCGCAGCAGCCTTGTCTTTCTCGGTCTTTGAACCGAACGAGAACAGATTCGACAGGAAGCCCTTTTTCTGCGTGGTTTCCGCATCTTCACCCTGATCGACGTAACGCACAAAATACAGGCCTTGCGTACGGTCACGATCTTCCACGGTAAATCCGACGCGATCCAATGCAAGACCGACGCGGCGCCATGCACGATCGAATCCTTCATCGACCTGCACATAGTTGCCTTGTACGCCCTTGACGAGTTTGGCGCGCGCCGATTGCGTGACGGTGTTGGCGACTACAGCCTTGGCACGCGTTTCCTCTACGCCCAGACGCACCATCAGGCGCGACAGAAATTCGGCTTCCAGTTCAGGATCGGAAGGACGCGCAGTCCAGACGGTCTTTTCCTTGTCCGAGCCTGTCAATTGCTCTTCCGCGCCGCGATGGCTGACATAGATCTCGGTCGAACCATCGGCACCGCGTTCAAGACGTGTGCGGAACTTGTCGCGTTCTCCCGTCGAATACAGCGAATCGAATACCTTGCCGATCGTCTTGCGCAGGAAATCCTGTGGAATCTTCGCCCGGTTTTCTGCCCAGTCGGTTTCCATCACGCCCGACTGCGGCGAATCGATATTGATCAGGAATCCATTGTCCTGCCAGAAATCCTTGATCTGCGGCCACAGCACTTCCGGCGATTGATTGATCACCAGCCAACGTTGCGAACCATCGCGTTCGAGATGCGCATTGGCAAGCTTGTTTGGCGCGACAAGCGCAGCCTGCTCTGCCGGCGCTTTCTGCTGCACGGTGTTGTACGAAGATGCCGTTGCCGTACCGCGACTTGTATCGGGCATCGCATAGCGGTTCTCACGCTGAAGCTGCGTCAGGTCGGGTGGGACTTCCAGTGTCGGCGTCTTCTTGACTTCACTCTTGTAATCAAGACGCCCCGGCTCCAGCATCGAATTGAGGGAAGAGCATCCAGCCAGGCCGGTAAGCGCGAGCATGTAAATCAATCCACGTTTTGCGAAGCTGCAATGAGCCATGTAAGAAATCTTCCGAGGTAATAATGTAAATGCTTGAGTAAGTGCGATGGGCTGTTTCAGCTGCAGGCCGGATACCGGTCGGCGCTTATTGTAATACACCCGATTCGCGCATCGCCGTACGTACGATATCGTGATATTCCGCGGCCAAAGGCACGATAGGCAGACGCATGCCTGAAGGAATCAGACCGATTTCGGCCATCGCCCATTTCAACGGTACAGGATTCGGCTCGATGAACAATTTGTTATGCAACGGGAACAGCTTGTTGTTGATGTCGATCGCCTCGGCCACGCGCATGTTCATCGCTGCATCGCACAACTGGTGCATGCCGCGCGGAGCAATATTGGCAGTCACCGAAATATTGCCCTTCGCACCGCAGAACATCAATGCCATCGCAGTCGGATCATCACCGGAATAGACGGCAAAACCTTTTGGCGCCAGGCGCATCAGATCGATGCCGCGACCCACATTACCGGTTGCGTCCTTCACACCAATTACACCCGGCACCTGCGCCAGACGCAGGATCGTCTCGTTCGCCATATCGGCCACCGTGCGCCCCGGCACGTTATACAGAATGGCAGGCAGGTCGACCGCTTCGACGATCTTCCGGAAATGCTGATACATGCCTTCTTGCGTCGGACGATTGTAGTAAGGCACCACCAGCAGTGAAGCATCGGCGCCGACATCCTTGGCAAACTGCGTCAGCTCGACTGCTTCGGAAGTGGAATTGCCGCCCGTGCCGGCAATAATCGGAATACGCTTGGCAGTATGTTCAACCGCGACACGAATCAGCTCGCAATGCTCGTCCACCGATACAGTCGGCGATTCACCGGTCGTTCCAACGATGACGATGCCGTCTGTTCCTTCGGCGATATGCCAGTCGATCAGCTTGCAAAGCCCCGGCAAATCGAGTGAACCGTCTGCGTGCATGGGTGTAACGATTGCGACAATGCTGCCCTGAATCATGATGGTATGAACGAAAAAAATAGAGAATGTTGGATTGTAGCGGATAGGCCGCCTGTGGTGTGCGCTTGCCTCGAATAAGGCGCTAATTCAATGCGAAATTCTGCGGCGCAATGGCGCTGCCGGGTTTTGCCATGCAAATTCTTTGCACCACTGCCGGTTTGGGCACGGAAACACATCCGTCTTCATACGCAATAACGCGTAATCCATGGAGGCCGGTAACCTCCAGAAGTTCACCGCGCTTCAGCAGAAAATCCGGATTCGACGGCTTGCCAAATTGCTCATTTCCAAGGGCAAAGGTTTCGTAAATCAGCACGCCGCCTTCCGTAAGGCTGCCGATCAATGCCTGCCACAACGGGCGATGCAGATAGTTGGTGACGACAATGCCTGCGAATTGCTGCGGTTCAAACGGCCACGTGGCGGGATCGCCGGTTTCCAGATCGACCTGCAAGGTACGCACGTTGTTGCCGCACGCCAGTGCCAGCATGTCCGCATTGCGATCGACTGCCATCACCGGGTGCCCGAGCTTTGCCAGCAATCGGCTGTGACGGCCTGCGCCGCAAGCGAGATCCAGCACCTCGCCGGCAGGGATCAAACCGGCAAAACGGACGACCCACGCAGACGGTTGATCCATCGCTTCATGCAGGTCGGGCTTTTTGTCGAATGTAGACATCAGTTGTAGCTCAGGCCCATTGCATCGCGCACTTCGCGCATCGTTTCCTGCGCCAGCGCGCGTGCCTTGTCGCGCCCGTCCGCCACGATCGCACGCACCAAAGTCGGATCGTCGAGATACTTCTGCGCACGCTCGCGCATCGGTTCCTGTTCTTTCAGCACGCCGTCAATGACAGGCTGCTTGCATTCCAAACAGCCGATGCCGGCGGATTTGCATCCCTGGACAACCCATTCCTTTGTCGGCTCGTCGGAATACACCAGATGCAGCTGCCAGACCGGGCATTTTTCCGGATCGCCCGGATCGGTACGGCGTATGCGCGCAGGATCGGTCGGCATGGTGCGGATTTTCTTCGTCAACGTTTCCTTCTCTTCGCGCAGCGTAATGGAGTTGCCATAGCTCTTCGACATTTTCTGGCCGTCGAGTCCCGGCATGCGCGAGGCCTCGGTCAGACGCACCTGCGGTTCGATCAGAATTTGCCTGCGCGTGCCCGCCAGATAACCGAAAAGACGTTCGCGATCCGCCACGCTGATGCTTTGTGCGCTGTCCAGCAGTGTCTTCACGTGCACGAGCGCTTCTGCATTCCCCTGCTCCTGATATGCGGTGCGCAATTCGGCATATTCCTTCGACTGCTTGCCGCTCAATTTCTTGAGCGTCTCGGCGACCTTCTGCTCAAAGCCTTTTTCCTTGCCGTACAGATGATTGAAGCGACGCGCGATTTCCCGCATCATTTCTATGTGCGGAATCTGATCCGCGCCGACCGGCACCTGATTGGCGCGATAGATCAGCACGTCCGCCGCCTGCAGCAGCGGATAACCGAGAAAACCGTAGGTCGAGAGATCCCGATCCGACAGTTTTTCCTGCTGATCCTTGTAGGTCGGCACGCGTTCCAGCCAGCCGAGCGGTGTCACCATCGACAGCAGCAAGTGCAATTCCGCATGTTCGGGCACCTGCGACTGGATGAACAAGCTCGATTTGGCCGGATCGACGCCGGCTGCAAGCCAGTCGATCATCATTTCCCACGTGCTGTTTTCAATGACGCTCGGATCTTCGTAATGCGTGGTCAGCGCATGCCAGTCGGCGGCGAAGAACAGGCACTCCATTTCGGACTGCAACTTGATCCAGTTCTTGAGTGCGCCATGATAATGGCCAAGGTGCATCGCGCCCGTCGAGCGCATTCCGGAAACAACGCGATTGGTAGACATAAATCAGTTCAGTAAAAAAGTAAGGGGAGAAACCAGCAGCAGCAGCACGGTTTTGGCAATCGTCATCACCGGCACCATCCATAGATGCAGCACGTTCAGGAATACCAGCGCGAGCACGATGAAGAAACCATAGGGCTCCAGTTGCGCGAACCTGTATGCGTAACGATTCGGCAGCATGCTGGTCAGCACACGACCACCATCGAGCGGCGGAATCGGGAAAAGATTGAATGCGAAGATCACCAGATTGGTCAGCACGCCGGCCTGCGCCATGCGCATGAAAAATTCCTCACGCATGCCCAATGCACTGAGGAAAATCGCCAGCAGCATCCAGCACAACGCCATCACAAGATTCGCCAGCGGCCCGGCCAGCGCAACGAATGCCATCTGCTTCTTGGGATTGCGCAAATTGTTGAAATTGACCGGCACCGGCTTCGCATAGCCGAACAAGAAAGGACTGCCGGCGAAATACAGCGCAATCGGAATCAAGAGCGTGCCGATCGGATCGATGTGCTTGAGCGGATTCATGCTCATGCGGCCTTGCGCATAGGCGGTTGTATCGCCAAAGTATTTGGCGGCGTAGGCATGCGCTGCTTCATGCAGCGTGATCGCGAAGACGATCGGCAATGCATAGACGGAAAAGGTTTGGATCAGATCATTCATCGGCAGGATTTTATCAGAGGGACTGTGTCAGCCCGTTTAACGGGAACGATCAAAGACCGAACAGGGACGCATCGCCGCGTCCCTGCCGGCGCAAGACAGGTTCTTCACCAGTCATGTCGATAACGGTCGTCGGCTGCAAACTGCACGCGCCGCCGTCAACGACCAGATCGACCAGTTTGACGAGGCGGTCGCGCACTTCTTCCGGATCGGTCAAGGGCTCGTCCTCGCCCGGCAAAATCAGCGTGGTGCCGAGAAGCGGCTGCGCCAGCTCCTCCAGCAAGGCGTGTGCAATGCGGTTTTCCGGCACTCGCAGGCCGATTGTCTTGCGCGAAGGGTGGCTGAGGCGTCGCGGCACCTCTTTCGTCGCTTCAAGGATGAACGTATACGGCCCGGGAGTGGCCGCCTTGAGCATCCGGTATTGCTGATTGTCGACACGTGCATATTGCGCGATCTCGCTCAGATCGCGACACAGCAATGTGAGGTGATGCTTCTCGTCGACATTGCGGATGCGGCGCAGTCGCGCGACCGCGTCCTTGTCGTCCAGATGGCAGACCAGCGCATAGCAGGAATCGGTCGGCAGCGCGACGATACCGCCGTCGCGCACGATCTGGGCGGCCTGTGCAATCAGCCGTGCCTGCGGGTTTTCCGGGTGTATCTGAAAAAATTGGCTCATAAAACAATAACGGCGGCAGCCGCAAGGCTACCGCCGCCGCATATCCTTTAGTCAAGAATTACTGAATGCTGCGCAATGCCGCGATACGCTGCTCGATCGGCGGATGGCTGGAAAACAGCGCCATGAAACCAGGTTTGTCGTTGATGCCGAACGATGCCAGGTTTTCCGGCAAGGCCGCAGGTGTCAGGCCGCCCAGACGCGCCAGCGCCTTCATCATCGGTTGCGGGCTGCCCAGCAATTTCGCCGCACCGGCATCCGCGCGGAATTCACGATGACGCGAAAACCAGGCGACGATGACCGAAGCTGCGATGCCGAAAACGATTTGGCAGACCATCACGGTCACCATGTACCCGATGCCATGCCCGCCTTCGCTATTGCTGTTGCGCGAAATGGCTCGATCGACAAAGTAGCCGACCACACGCGACAGAAACACGACAAAGGTATTCACCACACCCTGCACCAGCGTCATCGTCACCATGTCGCCGTTGGCAACGTGCGCAACCTCATGCGCGAGCACGGCTTCGACTTCTTCCTTCGTCATGCTTTGCAACAGGCCGGTAGACACCGCAACCAGTGCGGAATTCTTGAAGGCACCGGTGGCAAATGCGTTCGGTTCGCCCTCATAAACGGCAACTTCCGGCATCGCAATGCCGGCGCGCTCGGACAATTTACGGACCGAGTCGATCAACCACAATTCAGTGCTCGAAGACGGCGCATCGATGACCCGCGCGCCGGTCGACCACTTGGCCATCGGCTTGCTGATCAGCAGCGAAATGATCGAACCCGTAAAACCCACCACCAGTGAAAACACCAGCAGCATCGGCAGGTTCAGGCCCGACTGCGTCATAAAGCGATCGACGCCGAGCAACGACAGCACCACCGACATGACGGCGATGACAGCGATATTGGTCGCGACGAAGAGGAAAATCCGTTTCATTCAATAACCTCCAAAAAGGGGGATGACGTGCGTTAGATATATAGGACTGCAATTGAAAATTTCAATAGCGCAAGATACCCGAATACCGGACTGCGCTCAATGATCAGATAGGCCAGTCATGCCAGATCGGCCGCACGCCGGGCGGCAATGGTGGCAATGCGCCCAAATCGACGCGCGATTCGCCGGGGCCGTGGAAATCGGAACCGCGCGATGCGAGGAAGCCGTAGGTATTCGCCACCTTCGCGTAATAGTCATACTGGTCGACGGTATGACTGCCGGTCGTCACTTCGATCCCGGCGCCGCCGAGCTCCCTGAACTCATTGAACAGCGCATCGAAAGCCAGTTCGCTGAACTTGTAACGCCCCGGATGTGCAATGACCGCCATCCCGCCGGCACCGCGAATCCATTCCACCGCATTCTGCAAGGTCGCCCAGCGATGCGGCACATAGCCCGGTTTGCCGTCGCCCAGATATTCGGCAAAAACTTCGTGCAAATTGGTGCAAATGCCCAGTTCAATAATGTAGCGCGCGAAGTGAGTGCGCGAAATCAGGTCGGGATTGCCGACATACTTGAGCGCGCCTTCGTAGGCACCCGGAACGCCGGCTTTTTCAAGCTGCGCGGAAATCTCGCGGGCGCGCTGTTCGCGACCGCCGCGCGTGGAAGCCAGGCCATTTACCAGCACGTGGTTCGTCTCGTCGATGTGCAGGCCGACGATATGTACGGTCTGGCCGGACCACGTGATGGAAATCTCCACGCCCGGCACATACGGTAAATCCAGCGCCGCAGCGGCAACGCGCGCTTCGGCAATTCCGCTGACTTCATCATGATCTGTCATCGCCCAGACGTCCACGCCGTTGGCCTTGGCGCGTGCGGCCAGAGCCGTCGGCGTCAGCGTGCCGTCGGAGACGTTGGAATGAGAGTGAAGATCGAAATTCAGCATTAAAATTCAGTGGTCCGATGAGAGGAAAAGCACGGATCGATTGTACGCGTGCCAGCCGGCTTTTGCTGCGAGGCAAACCAAATTTGCCCTGCATCAATTCGAAATAAATCGGGTACACTTCAATCCAGAAAGCCCTCGATCGCCCTTGCCAGTTGTTCCGGCTGGTCGTGCTGCACCATATGACCCGCATCGTCCACCATCAATATGGCGACATTGGCGATATGCGCAATACGGCGGTCGATCTCCGCCCGCGCGCTGTCATTTGATCCGAATCGCGGCAACAGTTCGCTGTCTTTCGCCTCGATCCAGAGAACCTGCGCGGTAATCGCCTTCCAGCACGCCATCACCTCTTCGACCCGATACAGTGTCGGATTGGTCAGGCGATGCTGCGGATCGGCCCGCAATATCCAGTTGCCATTTTCATCGGGCGCGGCCCAATGCCCGGCCAGGAATGCCGCACGCGCATCGCTCAGACGCGGATTGTTTCTCTGCAAACGCGTCGCGACATCCGTCTGCGTTGCATAGCCGCGCAGCACGGGCGGCGCCTGCAATTCGCCTAGCCAGGTGGCATAACGCCCGGGCGCATCCGCCGGAGATGTCGTCGGCATGCCGAAACCTTCCAGCAGGATCAGTCTTCCAACCCGTTCCGGCCGCACGCCTGCGTATATTCCGCCCACATTCGCGCCCAGGCTGTGCCCCAGCAAATTAACCGCACGATCCGCCGAATAGTGCTGCAGAATCGCATCCAGATCCGCCAGATAGTCAGGGTGCCAGTAACCGGATCCGGCAAAATCGGTCAGGCCGAAGCCGCGCCAGTCCGGTGCGATCACATGCCAATCGCCACGCAATGCGTCCACCAGAAACTGGAATGTGGCGGATACATCCATCCAGCCGTGCAGCATGAACAGCATGGGCGCATCATCATTGCCCCAATGACGGATGTGATACTGCAATCCGCGAACGGTGATGAATTCTGAGCGTGATGGTTTCATGCGGAACAAGGAGAGTTGGGCGCGAACGGCGTGGACGCAATGCCATGTCGCCATTTTACATTTGCAGTCGGCATTGTCCGCATGCTCCGGCAAAACGGCCGGACGAAGCGCCATGATCGATCCGCCAAAGAAAAACGCATCGATGGTTTTACCCACCGATGCGTCATTTGCTGCCGGACGGAGCGAATTACTTCTTGGCGTCGTCGGCAGATTGCTGGATGCTTTTCCCCGCCTCTTCCATTTTTTCACCGATCTTGGCAGTGGTTTCTTCCACTTTCTGGTTTGCTGTCGCCGCGGCCTCATCGATCTTCTGGCCAGCAGTTTCAGCCGGTCCTGCAGTTTCTTCTTTTTTCTGGCAGGCGGCCAAACCGGCAATCAGGAATGCAACTGCAATAAAAGAAACAAGCGTCTTGTTCGATTTCATGATGACTCCCTTTTAAGTTGTACAAATCGATGCATGCTGCCCGTGCAGTCTGCATGACTTCCCGTCTGACCGTGAAACTTTTGGCAAGTTGCTTGCAGCAGGGTAACAAGGTGTAACCGCAGTTTACTCAGCCTGCGGTTGCGACGCGTTCGTCAGTGCAAGGAGTTCAGGCTCGCTGAAACCCGCAGCGCGCCTGGCAGGCAGGTTGAACGGTCCGCGCAATACCGGCGCCTTGTACTGCAGCGCCAGTCCGGCATACGTCGCGACAGGATCGAGCCCGCGCGCATCGCACAGGGCGTTGTACCAGCGATTGCCGATGGCAACGTGGCCGATCTCATCGCGCAGGATGATGTCGAGAATGTCGGCGGCGGCATGATCGCCGGCCTGCGCCAGCTTGGCGCGCATCAGCGGCGATGCATCGAGTCCGCGCGCTTCCAGCGTACGGGGCACCAGTGCCATGCGGGCAAGAATATCGCCGCTGGTTTTATCCGCCATTTCCCACATGCTGTTGTGTGCGGGGAAATCACCATACCGATAGCCGATGGATTCAAGATGCGCGGACAGGAGCGAAAAATGCAATGCCTCCTCCCCTGCCACCTGTAACCAATCGGCATAATAATCGCGCGGCATGCCGGCGAACCGCCAGATGGCGTCGAGCGCAAGATTGATTGCGTTGAATTCGATATGTGTCAATGCATGGATCATCGCCGCCCGACCCTCTTCGGTCCGCATGGAGCGATGCTTGACGAATTTCGGCGAAATCAGTTCCGGCAAGGCCGGGCGACCGGGAATGGCGCACGGCGGCTGCAGAGCGCTTGCGGTATCCAGCGTCAGGCGGTCACCGTGCCATGCGGCAGCGAGTTCGCGCACGTGGTGCGCCTTGCGCGCAGGATCGGTCTCGCCTGCCCAGCATAATGCCGTGGCGCGCAATTCAGTCTGATTGCCTTGAGCAGGATCGAGGAAGTGATTATTCATGCAGGTAACGTAAAATACCGGCTTTGCGGCACCGGCTGCAGAGCTGGATGCGGACTCGATGCAATTCAACCCATGCCGAAATGAACTTCCAATTTCGGAAACCGCCCCCATCTGGCTGAACTGAACCCGATTTGCAGCCATCCGGCGATTGGCCGCACCCATGCGGCGCATGGATATGGCGATGCAGGCAACCATCAATTCTACTTAAATCATGGCCATCTACCAATTAGGCGAACACATTCCCGATATCGCGCCTTCCGCCTACATCACCGATTCCGCGACCATTGTCGGCCGCGTGAAGATAGCCGGGGATTCCAGCGTCTGGTTCCAGGTGACCGTGCGCGGCGACAACGAGGACATCACGATCGGTCGCAACTGCAATCTGCAGGAAGGTGCGGTGCTGCACGCAGATCCCGGATTCCCGCTGACGCTGGGCGACAATGTCAGCGTCGGGCATCAGGCCATGATCCACGGCTGCACGATCGGAGAAGGTTCGCTGGTCGGCATCCAGGCAATCGTTCTGAATGGTGCAAAAATCGGCAGGAATTCACTGGTCGGCGCCGGCGCACTCGTCACCGAAGGCAAGGAATTTCCCGACAACTCGCTGATCATCGGCGCACCCGCACGCGTGGCACGTACCTTGGACGAGGCAGATATCGCCAACCTGCGCCGCATTGCAGACAGTTACGCGGAACGCAGCCGCCACTTTAAAAATACGCTGAAACGAATAGGATAAACAATGACTGACACACTCCAACGATTCTTGTTCGAGGACACCGCCGTCCGCGGCGAACTGGTCGACGTATCCGCCACATGGAAGCAGGTGCAGGCGCGGCGCGATTATCCGCAGGTGGTGAAAACCGTTCTCGGCGAAATGCTGGCGGCGGCGGCGCTGCTGTCCGCCAACCTGAAATTCAACGGCGCCATCGTCATGCAGATCCACGGCGACGGTCCGATTCGCCTGCTGGTGGTCGAATGCGATTCCGACCTGAACCTGCGCGCCACGGCCAAACTGGTGGAAGATGCCGTCGTTCCCGAACATGCCAACCTGACACAACTGGTGAATGTGAATGGCGGAGGACGCTTCGTCATCACGCTCGATCCGAAGGACAAACTGCCGGGGCAAAAGGCATATCAGGGCATCGTGCCGCTCGATGGAGAATCGGTAGCGGTCGTCATCGAAAACTACATGCTGCGTTCCGAACAGCTCGATACCAGACTGTGGCTGGCAGCCGACGATCATGTTTCGCGCGGCCTGCTGTTGCAGAAACTGCCGCACGAAGGCGGCATCGCCACGACGACCGATGATGATCTTGGCACGTGGGATCGCTCCGTGATGCTGGCATCGACGTTGCGCCGCGAGGAATTGCTTGCCACCGATATCGAAACGCTGATGCGCCGCCTGTTCTGGGAAGAAACCATTCGCATATTCGATCCAAAGCACCCGCAATTTCTCTGCACATGCACGCGTGAAAAAGTCGGCACGATGCTGAAGATGCTGGGCCAGCCCGAAGTGGATTCCGTACTGGAAGAATTGGGCAAGCTCGAAATCGATTGCGATTTCTGCGGCCAGCATTACGAATTCGACCGCGTCGATTGCGCGCAGCTTTTTGCCAGCGATTCAGCCGTCGAAACGCTGATTCCAGCCAATCCGGTCAAGCACTGAGAGATAACAGCCACGATGTGAAACGCGCAGCAACGGCAATGCGTGCGTTCAATGGCCTTTTGGAGGTTTTGTTTCCTGCGGCAGCGGGATGGCAACGAACGAGGATTTTCTGTTCGGATCGAGGACCTGAACGAATACCTCGTTTTCCTTGATCATCCCAAGTTCGTAACGGGCACGTTCCTCGACGGCGCCGGTACCTTCCTGCAAATCCTGCACTTCCGATGCGAGCTTCGCATTGCGCGCCTTCAGCTCGTCGTTTTTCTTCTGTGCGGCAATGACCTGCTGATCCAGATCCCAGACATGCAGCCAACCGCCCTTCCCAAGCCATAACGGGAACTGGATGAGGAGAGCCAGCGCTGCAAGGCAGAGAATGATAAGGCGCATTGGACAGTGCCGGAACAGTCCGGCCACGCTATTGCGTGGCCGGAGATGAAATTACTTCAGGTTGTAGAACGCGTTGCGACCAGGATAGCTGGCGATGTCGCCCAGGTCTTCCTCGATGCGCAGCAACTGGTTGTACTTCGCCATGCGGTCCGAACGCGACATCGAGCCGGTCTTGATCTGCAATGCGTTGGTACCGACCGCGATATCGGCAATCGTCGAATCCTCGGTTTCGCCCGAGCGATGCGAGATCACGGCGGTGTAACCGGCGCGTTTTGCCATCTCGATCGCGGCAAACGTTTCGGTCAGCGTACCGATCTGGTTGATCTTGATCAGGATCGAGTTGGCGATGTTCTTCTGGATACCTTCACGCAGAATCTTGGTGTTGGTAACGAAGAGATCGTCGCCGACCAGCTGGACTTTCTTGCCCAGTGCGCGAGTCAGGATATCCCAACCTTCCCAGTCGTTTTCGGCCATGCCGTCTTCGATCGAGATGATCGGGTACTTGTCGCACCATGTGCCGAGCAGGTTGGTGAAGTCGGTGCTCGACAGCGCCAGGCCTTCGCCGGACAGCTCGTACTTGCCATTTTTATAGAATTCGCTCGCGGCGCAATCCAGGCCCAGCGCGATTTGCGTGCCCGGCTCGTAGCCGGCTTGCTCGATCGCCTGCAGGATCAGCTTGATGGCGGCTTCATGATTTTCAACCGATGGCGCAAAACCGCCTTCATCGCCGACCGATGTCGGCAAGCCTTTGTCGTTGATGATTTTTTTCAGCGTGTGGAACACTTCGGCGCCGTAGCGAATCGCTTCGCGGAAGCTTGGCGCGCCGACCGGAATGATCATGAACTCTTGCAGGTCCAGATTGTTGTTGGCGTGTGCGCCGCCGTTGATGACGTTCATCATCGGCACCGGCATCTGCATCGCGCCCGAACCGCCAAAGTAGCGATACAGCGGCAGGCCGGATTCTTCAGCAGCCGCTTTGGCGACAGCCATCGAGACAGCCAGCGTCGCATTCGCACCCAGACGTGCCTTGTTGTCGGTGCCGTCGAGGTCGATCAAGGTGCGATCCAGGAATGCCTGTTCGTTGGCATCCAGACCCATGATCGCTTCGGAGATTTCGGTGTTGATGTGTTCGCATGCCTTCAACACACCTTTGCCGAAATAGCGGCTCTTGTCGCCATCGCGTAATTCGATCGCTTCGCGCGAACCGGTCGATGCGCCTGATGGCACGGCGGCACGGCCCATGACGCCGGATTCCAGCAGCACGTCACACTCGACGGTTGGATTGCCGCGCGAATCGATAATTTCACGGCCAATGATGTCAACAATTGCACTCATCTATTTCTCCTGATCACAAATTCTTTAAGATTCTTCTGAATACCAAACCGTCTGTCGCTGCAGTCAGGCCGCCTTTGCGGACTGTGCTGCCTGTTTGTGCGCAAGCGCTGCCTTGATGAACGAGATGAACAACGGATGTCCGTCACGCGGCGTTGACTTGAACTCGGGGTGATATTGCACGCCGACGTACCAGGGATGTGCATTGCTGCCGGTGCGCGGCAGTTCCATGATTTCGCACAGCGATTCGGTTGGCGTACGGGCCGACACCACCAGACCGGCATCCTCGACGCGGCCGAGGTAATGATTATTCGCTTCGTAGCGATGACGGTGACGTTCGGTCACTTCATTGCCGTAGATTTCCGCTGCCAGCGTACCCGGCTTGACGGCGCAGGTTTGCGCGCCGAGGCGCATCGTGCCACCCAGATCGGAGTTCGCATCGCGGCGCTCGACCTTGCCGTCATGATTCTGCCATTCGTTGATCAGGGCGACGACCGGCTGTTCCGTATCCGGATCGAATTCGGTCGAATTCGCCTTGTCCAGGCCAGCCATGTTGCGTGCGTATTCGATCAGCGCGACCTGCATGCCGAGACAGATACCGAGGTAGGGAATTTTGCTTTCGCGCGCGAAACGGGCCGAAGCAATCTTGCCCTCGACGCCGCGCTTGCCGAAACCGCCCGGCACCAGAATCGCATCGTACTTGGCGAGACATTGCGGACCGGTGTTTTCGATTTCTTCGGAATCCAGATACTCGATGTTGACACGGCTTTCGGTGTGAATGCCGGCATGACGCAACGCTTCCGTCAACGACTTGTACGATTCGGTCAGGTCGACATATTTGCCGACCATGCCGATGGTGACATTGTTCTTTGGATTTTCCAGCGCGTGGACCAGCTTGGTCCAGATCGACAGGTCGGCAGGTTTCGGCGACAGTGCAAGCTTTTCGCACACGATGCGATCCAGTCCCTGGTCGAACAGCATTTGCGGAATCTTGTAGATCGTATCGGCATCCCACACCGAGATAACCGCATCTTCCTGTACATTCGAGAACAGCGAAATTTTCGCGCGCTCGTCGTCCGGAATCGGGCGATCGGCGCGACACAGCAACGCGTCAGGCGAAATACCGATTTCGCGCAGCTTCTGCACACTGTGCTGCGTCGGCTTAGTTTTCAGTTCACCGGCCGATACCAAGTATGGCACCAGCGTCAGATGGACGAACGCCGCCGCATTGCGGCCGGCACGCAGGCTCAACTGACGCGCAGCTTCGAGGAACGGCAGCGATTCGATATCGCCGACCGTGCCGCCGATTTCCACCAGGGCAACATCGAAGCCTTCTGCGCCACGATAAATATAATCCTGGATCTCGTTCGTGATGTGCGGAATCACTTGCACGGTCTTGCCCAGATATTCGCCGCGACGCTCCTTGCGGATGACCGATTCGTAAATCTGGCCGGTGGTGAAGTTATTCACCTTGCGCATCTTGGCGGTAATGAACCGTTCATAGTGACCGAGATCGAGATCGGTCTCGGCGCCGTCTTCGGTAACGAAGACTTCGCCATGCTGGAACGGACTCATCGTGCCGGGATCGACGTTGATGTAGGGATCGAGCTTGAGAAGAGTGACTTTGAGGCCGCGCGATTCGAGGATCGCAGCGAGAGAGGCGGCGGCAATCCCTTTACCAAGGGAAGACACTACGCCGCCGGTGACGAATACAAACTTGGTCATTGCAAATGGTGCCGAACGGCACGTGCGGGAAATTCGAATTATACCGCAACGCTCCCGGTTCTTGAATGCCTGCAGCGATTAAAAATTAAGGCGCAATTGCGAAGCGCCTGCACAACCGCCACGGCGCACGGATTCGATGTCCGTCACGGCGTATAGATAAACTGCAATCGCACGAAATTCTGCGCGCCTGCGGAATCGGACGCATCGCGGATCTCGTTCCCCCGACGAACGACGGATGCGCGAATGCCGTAGTTGTCACGGTGCCATGCCAGCCCGGCCTCCGCTTCGCCGACGAATCCTTCCGGCTTGACCGTATGTACATTACTGTCGGAGAAATAGCCGCCCTGCAGCGTGGCGTCATACGCCACCGCACGTGCATTGATGCGGACAAACCCATGCAGGGTTGCCGCGCCCGGCAAAAGGTTCAGCCGGCCTGCGCGCAACGTCAACCCGACATTGGCATCCGCATGGATATTGCCGAACCTGCCGCCGAAGGTCGGCGCAAGATCGATGCCATTCGCCAGCAGCCAGCGCCGGGGCGCGACATCGGCATACAGCACGACGCCGAATTCATTCCTGACCTGCGTGCTCCAGCCCTGCGGTTGCGGCTGGTCGATCAGGCGATGCAGCGCCTTTTGCGTACCGCTCCCGCCTGCACATGGGCCAAGACAGCCGATATCCATGCCGAAGATCGCATGCGTGCCGTCGATGCGATGCGTTTCCCTGAACAGGCCGCCATACAGCCAGCCTGCATACGGATGATCATTCGGCGCAATCTGCGACGGCGTCAACTTGATATCGGACGACGTATAAATCTCCTGCCCGATCCGCCAGCCGAATGTCGTCTCGGATGCAGCATCCCGCAGCGTGTACCTTTGCAGGAGCCGCAAACCGCTGGTATAGAAACCGTCATCCTTGTTCAACAGCAGACTGTCGTTATCGATGTCCAGCGACAAGGAGGAAACACCGTCAGCACGTACCTTCTGAAAATCGGCCGCAGCACTCTCAAGCGACTGGGCATGCGCTGCAAATGTACCGCTCGCCAACAGCAGCAACAGGGCGACGATCTGAAATGGCTTCATGAAATTCCGGTATGGCGCAAAGCATCGGACACAGGCTCCAGATGCATCTTGCGGGGCAATGCGATGACGCCGAATCAGCACGGCAAATGCGGCCGATGGTAATGCTGCATTGTGAAAGGTTCATGACAAACGAGCCTGATGCAACCGCACGGCGTCAGCAGCTGTGCAGCGATTCAGCGCCCGTACCAGTATCTGAGGCGTTCCATCCGATATTCACTGACGGCAATCGTCGGACCGAAACGCAGCGAGATCGCGCCGGATTCGTCGCTGCGCAGGCGCGTGATGCCCAGTTCACCATAACGCTCGAATATTTCCTTTTTTGGATGGCGGTAGCGATTCCGGTAACTGACCTGGAACAGCGCAATCTGCGGCCCGACAGCCTGCAGAAACGGCAGCGTCGACGATGTGCCGCTGCCGTGATGCGGAGCAAGAAGAACGTACGCGCGCAACATCTGCGCATTTTCTGCGACAAGTTCATTCTCCTGTGCGGCTTCGATATCGCCGGGCAGCAGAATGGCGTGTTTTCCCGACGTGATTTTCAGCGTGCAGCTGCGGGCATTCGGCCGCCATTTCTGATCATCGTAGCTGTCGGCAGTCGGATGCAGCATCTCGAAATGCACGCCATCCCAGTTCCACGATTGCCCGGCCGTGCACCGCCGGTGCGCACTGCCTGCCATGACGACCGGATGATCGAGCGGCAGGGATGACGACAGCCAGCCGACATCGATTTCCCTGAGGATCGACATGGCGCCGCCTGCATGATCCATATCGCCGTGCGTGACGATGACGCCGTCCAGCGCATGAATCCCCCGCGCGCGCAAATACGGCAGCACGACACGATTGCCGCCATCCGCGTCAATCGAATAGGAAGGTCCGGTGTCGTATAGAAGACGATGCTTTTCGGTTTCGATCAGCAGCGCCATGCCCTGCCCTACATCGAATGCGGTGACCCACATCTCGCCGGGGTGCGGCTGCGTCGGCGCATTCAGCACCAGCGGCAACCATGCAAATGCGCCGAGATAACGGGCCGGCCACCCGCGCGGCGCCAGCATCCACAGCGTACCCGCCATCGCCAGCGCAAACATCCACCAGGCTGGAACCGGCGCCGTCCAGACGACAAATGAAAAACTGCTCAGCCAGGTCAACACTTGCGCCAGTTGCGCCACGAGGAAATGCGCAAGCCCCAGACACCAGCCAGACAAAGGTGCCGGCAATACGCTGCCGATGAGCGCCAGCGGCGTAACGAAAAAACTGATGAGCGGTATCGCCACTGCGTTGGCAAGCGGACTGACCAGCGACGTCTGGCCGAACAGCAACACTGCCAGCGGCACCAGTCCTATCGTCACCGCATACTGCGTCAATGTGGCGGTTTCAAGCGCAGTGCGCCAATGGGATTTTCCGGCGTATTCCGGCATATGCGCGCGCCCGACGCTCGCATACAGAATCACGGCCACAGCGCCGAACGACAACCAGAATCCCGCGCCCAGCACCGCCCATGGATCCAGCAGAACAACGGCGCCCAGTGCAAGACACAACACATGCGAAACACGCGCGATGCGCCCGAACCACAGCGCCAGCGCAATCACGACCAGCATGCACAACGTGCGTTGCGCCGGCACGCCGGAGCCCGCCAGCAGGACATACACCACGGCAGCCAGCACACCGGCAATTGCCGCCGCTTTTTGCGCGGGAAGGATCAAGGGCAGGCGCGCGGCCGTAAAGAAAGAACGCCGCCACAGTGCGAGAACCGCACCCGCGAACAACGCCGCGATCATGGTGATATGCAGTCCTGAAATCGAAATCAGGTGCCCCACGCCCGTCCGGTTGAAGACAGTCCAGTCCGCCTGACTGACTGCACGCTGATCGCCGACCACCAGCGCCACGATCACGCCCGCGTAGGGCTTGTCGCGCAACGCATGCTGCACGCGATCGCGCAACCAGCCGCGGCAACGCTCGACGACATTGCCGAAACTGAAAACGAAACGATCGAGCCGGACATTTCTGGCAGCGCCCTGCTGATCCGGCCGCACATAACCGGTGGCGCGCAGGTTCTGTTCCAGCAGCCACATTTCATAGTCGAATCCGTGCGGATTCGCATTGCCATGCGGCCGGCGCAAACGAACCGTCAATTGCCAGCGCTCGCCGGGATGCACTTCGCCCACTGCCTGCAACTCCTCCGCGCTGAATGCGGAATACCACGACAGCGCCAGCCTCGGTGGAAGCACCGGCAATTCGCCATCCACCGGCAATATTTTCTCGACGGCGAAATTGAAACGCACACCGCGTTCGAAATAGCCAGGCAGACTATCGACGGTGCCGATGATCGTGACATCCCGCCCTTCCCATTCCGCCGGCAATTCATGCGCCAGATAGTGATGCGCAAACAGAGCCGCCCATGCGAAGCCGAAACATGTGCCTGCAAGGACGAGAAGAGGAATGTTCGCACGCCGCAATTGCCTGATCCTCGAGGAAAACCCCAGCAGAACGGCGGCCATGACAAGAAGGAAAAGCGTGGAGTACTGCGGCAGCGTCGCCTGCATCTGCAGCCAGGCGGCGCCGGCGACAAAACCGATGATCGCACTGCGCATGACCGGCTAGAAAAAACTGCCCAGCCGCGGCATGGCAACCAGCGCATTCGCCGATGTCACACGCGCAATCTCGTCCACCGGACGATCCCGCAGTTCAGCCAGTATCTGACCGATACGTGGCAACTGTTCCGGACTGTTGCGCTGCGGATGCAGCCATGCGGGAGATATATCCGGTGCATCGGTTTCCAGCACGATCGCCTCGATCGGCAATTCGGCGGCCAGTCGCCTGATTTGCAATGCACGCGTGAAGGTCATCGCACCGCCGAAGCCGAGCTTGAAACCAAGCTCGATGAACATCTGCGCCTGCTGAAAACTGCCGTTGAACGCATGCGCGATGCCGCCGGCCACGCTGATGCGGCGCAGGTATTTCAGAATGCTGTCCTGCGATTTTCGTACATGCAGCAGGACCGGAAGACCGAAATCGCGCGCGATTTTCAACTGCTCGGAATAGAAAAATTCCTGCCGCTCGCGCATGGCAGGGGATGTCAGCGAGGGGATGAAAAAATCCAGGCCGATCTCGCCGATGGCGACAAAACGCGGATCGTCCATCGCTGCTGCCACGGATGCGCGCAATGCAGCCAGATCGCCCTCTTGCGCCTGCGGCACGAAGACCGGATGAATGCCGAGCGCATAGGTGCAATTGGCATGCCGTTGCGCCAGCGCGGCCACGGTCGTGAAGTTATCGCGCGCCACGGCGGGGATCACGATCATCGTGACATCCTGGCGCTGTGCGGCGGTCGCCACTGCATCCGTCTCGCCGGAAAATTCCGCCGCATCCAGATGACAGTGCGTATCGATCCACATATCAGAAATATCAGGAAGCGAAAGCCGACGCGTCAGGGCGGATGCACGATGCAATCATGATGAGCCGCGCGCCGGGATTCAATCGCTGTAGGGTTGCAAGCCGTTTTCAGACAGGCGCAGAACGCGGTCGCAATGCGTCGCCAGCGCGTTATCGTGCGTCACGATAACGAATGCGGTGCCGAACGTATGCGACAGTTCCAACATCAGGTCGAACGTTTTCTGTGCCGTATGACGATCCAGATTGCCGGTCGGTTCGTCTGCCAGTACGCAGGCCGGTTGCGTCACCAGTGCGCGCGCCAGCGCCACTCGCTGACGCTCCCCGCCCGACAACTCGCCCGGCACATGCGTCACGCGATGCGACAAACCAACGCGCGATAGAATTTCGCGCGCCGTCTCATGCGCATCGGCGCGCGGCACGCGGCGGATCATCAGCGGCATGGCGACGTTATCGAGTGCGGAAAATTCCGGCAGCAGATGATGGAACTGGTACACGAAACCAAGCGCGCTGTTGCGCAATGTGCCGCGCGTCTTCTCGTCGAGGCTGGCGAAATCCTTGTTCAGCAACGTGACAGAACCTGCAGTCGGCGTATCCAATCCGCCCAGCAAATGCAGCAACGTCGATTTTCCCGAACCCGATGCGCCGACGATCGCCACACGTTCGCCCTTGACGATATCGAGATTGATGCCCTTCAGGACATCGACCGAGTATTTTCCCTGGGTGAAGGTTTTTGCCAGATCGCGGCAAGCCAGTACATGTTCACTCATAACGCAATGCCTCTGCAGGTTTTACGCGGGCAGCCCACCAGCTCGGGTACAGCGTCGCAAGAAATGCCAGCACCACCGCCACGCCGCCGATCGTCCACACATCGGGCCAGCGCAGATCGGACGGCAATTCGCTGATCAGATAAATATCCTTCGGCAGGAATTGCACATGCAGCAGCCGCTCGATGAACGGCACGATGACATCGATATTCGACGCGATGAGCACACCGCCACCGACCCCGATCGCGGTACCGGCCAGACCGACCAGCGCGCCCTGAATCATGAAGATTTTCATGATCGATCCCGGCGATGCACCCAGCGTGCGCAGAATCGCGATATCCGCCTGCTTGTCGGTCACCGTCATCACCAGCGTCGAAACCAGATTGAATGCCGCCACCGCGATGATCAACGTCAGGATGATGAACATCATGCGTTTCTCGGTCTGCACGGCAGCGAACCAGTTGCGATTCTGCTTGGACCAGTCGCGGATCAGCAGATCGCCACTCAGCACGCGCGACAACTCGAGCGCAACCTGCGGCGCACGCTGCATGTCCGCGATCTTCAGGCGCAGGCCGGACGGCGCGCCGAGACGGAACATCTTCATCGCATCGTCGATGTGAATGAAGGCAAGCGATGCATCGTATTCGAAATGTCCCGAATCGAAGACGCCAACGACCGTGAACTGCTTGAGGCGCGGAATCACGCCGGCCGGCGTCACCTGCCCCTGCGGCGCGATCATCGTCACCTTGTCGCCGAGATGAACGCCCATGCTGCGCGCCAGTTCGGAGCCGAGCACGATATTGAATTCCCCCGGACGCAGATCGTTGAGGCTGCCCTGGCTGACTTGCGACGCCACATCGGACACTTTCGGTTCCTGATCCGGCAGCACGCCGCGCACGGCAACGCCACGCAATGTTTCATCACGCGTCATCATCGCCTGCGCATCGACATACGGCGCCGCGCCGCGCACTTCCTTGTTGGTGAATGCTTCGCGCGCAGTCTGCTGCCAGTCAGGCAACGCACCCTGCGGCTCGAATATCTCGATGTGCGACAGCACCGACAGCATGCGATCGCGCACCTCTTTCTGGAAACCGTTCATGACCGACAGCACGACGATCAGCGCAGCCACGCCGAGCGCAATGCCCGCCATCGAAATCAGCGAAATGAAGGAAATGAAGCTGTTGCGACCGCTGCGTCGCCCGGCGCGCGTGTAGCGGATGCCGACCAGCCATTCGAATGACAGATTTTTTATGATGCTCAAAGAAGGGCTCCTGAATGCAGCACGCAGTTTGCCATACATTATCGCGTGCCAGCAAAACACAATGGATCGGCACAAGCGATGCCGGTATCGCACAAACGAACTGCCACGAACCGTCGCGTTCACATCGTGCATGACAATATGCGACGCATAGCGCCGCCCATCATTGACTGCAGCAAGCCGATTGCGTTCCCGCCGGCGAGGCGACGAACCTGCAGAATCGTCCGGTGCAAACGCGGCCTCAGACGCATTGCAGGCCGGGAAATCCCGATGCGGAATAACGGCCGCGCGGTCAATTGCCCTACAATCGCGGCATGACTCGACTCGACCTCCTTTTACCGTTCGCCCTGCCGCCGCAGGAAATGGCACGCGACCTGCTGCGTGAATTGAAAACCCCTGCCCTTGCCATGCTGCTGGCGCGCGGCAATCGATTGACCAATCACCTGAATGAAGATTTTTCGCGCGCCTTGCCGCATGAATCCTGGCTGGCCCGGCAATACGGCCTGTCCACGCCAAGCGACAACTCCAGCCCGGCACTTGCGACCAGCGTCATGCGCGCATTCGATCTGCCGGCGCAATCCGGTTTCTGGTTCATCGTGCAACCGGTGCATCTGCATATCGCCCGCGATCATCTGGTGCTGACGGATCCGCGCCATCTCGCACTCTCCGAACCGGATTCCCGCGCCCTGTTCGATATCGTCCGGCCGCTGCTCGAAGAAACCGGCAAGACGCTGCAATACGGCGATGCTGCCACATGGTTCCTGCGGGCGGACGACTGGCACGCCCTGCTCACCTCCACACCCGATGCGGCCTCCGGTCACAACATCGATATCTGGATGCCGAAAGGCGATCAGGCGCGCGACTGGCGCCGACTACAAAATGAGATACAGATGCACTGGCATGCCCACGCCATCAACGACGAACGCGAAGCGCGCGGCCTGAAGCCGGTCAATTCAATCTGGCTGTGGGGCGGCGCTTCCGCCACCGGCGGCACGCAACCGGAATTTGAAGAAACGTTCACTTCCGGCGCAAGCGGCAATCCGTTCATCGCCGCCGCAGCCAGCCCCGTCGCCGCCACCTCCGCAACCGATATTCTCGCCGCCCGGCCGCAGCACGGTTTGCTTATGCTGGACGACCTGATCGCACCGGCGCTGGCCGGCGATTGGTCGGAATGGTTGGGCCGATTCCAGGCCATGGAACAGACATGGTTCGCGCCTTTGCTCGATGCGCTCGGCAGCGGCCGGCTCGACCGCCTGTCGCTCACGCTCAGCCACAACACGATGCTATCGACCTTTGCGATCGGCAAATCGTCACTGCGCCGCTTCTGGAAAAAACCGTCGCTCGCACGGCTCGCAGCATGACCCGCATCGCCATCCGCCCCTATCCGTTCCGCGATACCGAACGCCTGCATCAGAGCGGCATACATCCCGTTATGGCGCGCCTGTACACTGCGCGCGGTCTGCTGAATCAGGCAGAACTGGCAAGCGAACTGACCGCCCTGATCCCGCCGCCCGGCCTGTTGCATATCGATGCCGCCGCCGTTTTTCTGGCCGATGCCATCGCGAAAAAAAAGAAACTGGTCATCGTCGCCGACTACGATTGCGATGGCGCCACAGCCTGCGCGGTCGGCCTGCGCGGCTTGCGCGCCATGGGCGCCATCGTCGACTTCATCGTGCCGAATCGCTTTGAATACGGTTACGGCCTCACGCCCGAAATCGTCGCGCTGGCTGTCCGCGAAAAATCGCCGGACGTCATCGTCACCGTCGACAACGGCATCGCCAGCATCGACGGCGTGGCCGAAGCCAACCGGCGCGGCATCGATGTCGTCGTGACCGATCACCATCTGCCGGGCGACAAGCTTCCCGCGGCGCGCGTCATCGTCAATCCCAACCAGCCCGACTGCGGTTTTCCCAGCAAGAATCTGGCTGGCGTCGGCGTGATGTTCTACGTCCTGCTCGCCCTTCGCGCCGAGATGCGGCAGCGCGGCATCTTCGATGCGCAAACCCAGCCGAAGCTGGATACGCTGCTGGATCTGGTCGCCCTCGGCACCGTTGCCGACGTGGTGAAGCTCGATGCCAACAACCGCATCCTGGTTGCGCAGGGATTGAAGCGCATGCGCGCCGGCCGCATGCATGCCGGCATTGCCGCGCTGTTTCGTGCCGCCGGTCGCGAGGCGCGGCGCGCATCGCCATTCGACCTCGGCTTTGCGCTCGGTCCGCGTTTGAACGCCGCCGGGCGGCTGGCCGACATGTCGATCGGCATCGAATGCCTGACTACCGACGACGAAGGACGCGCATGGGCAATCGCGCAGCAGCTCGATGAAATCAATCGCGAGCGCCGCACGATCGAAGCCGACATGCAGGATGCCGCGCTCATCCTGCTGGAAAACCACAATCCGCAGAACAAGACCACGATCAGCATCTTCGATCCAAGCTGGCATCAGGGCGTGATCGGTATCGTTGCCTCGCGCCTGAAGGACAAGTTCTATCGTCCGACGATCACCTTCGCCGACGCCGGCGACGGCTGGATCAAGGGTTCGGGACGTTCGATCGCCGGCTTCCATCTGCGTGACGCACTCGATCTGGTCTCCAAACATGCGCCGACGCTGATCGACAAATTCGGCGGCCACGCCATGGCGGCCGGTCTGACGATACGTGCAGAATCGCTGGAAGCTTTCACCCAGGCATTTGAAGCGGTCGGCAAGGATTGGCTCGACCAGAATCAACTGGAGCGCGTGATCGAAACCGACGGCCCGCTCGAATCGGCCTACTTCACGACGCAATTCATCGAACTGATGGAAACGCAGGTATGGGGACAAGGCTTTGCCCCGCCGCTGTTCTGCGACGAATTCCGCGTCATCAGCCAGCGCATTCTGAAGGAACGGCATTTGAAACTGACGCTGGAAAAAGACGGTCAGCGCTACGATGCCATCTGGTTCGGCCATATCGATTCGCTGCCGCAGCGTGCACGCGTCGCCTATCGGCTGGATGCCAACGAATTCAACGGCGTCACGCGCGTGCAGTTACTGGTCGAGCATGCGGAAGCGCTCGATTGATCCGGCGAACGAGAAATGAACAGCTGCGGAGAATGCAGCGAATACGTCAGCGCACCGGCAGAAACTGCAGGAACGATCCGCCGAGCAGGTTCTGCACGTAATTGATGCCGGCGCGCCGGTATTTTTCCGTGACGAATTCAGCCAGCAAATCGAGCCGGCCGACGATCTTGCCGAACTCGCGCTCGAAGCTCAGGTTGCGCCCGGTCTCGCCGATGTCATCCGACAGCAGCAGCATCCGGCCGGCGGCATCGCGGCGAGTCCCCAGCAACCAGACGGCGATTTCGACATTGCGTGCTGCGTTATAGATGTGCTGCGCATCCAGATTATCGATCAGGAAAAATTCCGTCTTGCCGCCATGCGCAGTGACGATCATGTCGGCGGAACTGTAGATCAGCGCCGCCACGCGATCGCCGCTGAATTCCGGCTTCAGCGCCAGCGACAAGGCCTTGATATCGCGCAGTCCCTGCAAGTCCGCCCACGGCTGCCGTTGCGCGATCGCCTCGCGCACGCGCTTGATGCTTTCTTCCCGGCTGGCCGCGGTCTTTTTCCACTCGGCGGGATTGCGGCGGTACAGCTTGTCCATCAGCAGATAGAGGCTCTCCAGGTTATCGCGCATGCCGATGGTGGCCATGCGGTTGGTGTCGGATTGCCCCATTTCCGCACCGCTGGCCGACATGCCCTTGACCTCTCCGCGCGGCGCCGGCGTCGTCGAACAGGCTGTCAATGCAGCGCACAGGAAAAACAGTGCGCAGGTGCGCCGCAACCGCTCCATATCCATTACTCCCTTGGCAATAAGTTTGATCAGAAGACCGCAAAACGGGACAACGATTCGCCGGGCAATTTTGCCTCGGGAACGGGCTGAAACACAGGTCAGCTCGCGTATAATGTCCGGTTTCCTCCTAAAAGAAAACATCATGGAAGCCGAACGCTTAAATTCCCTCGAATCCCTGCTCGCCGATCTCACGACCCGCGCGACCGAACTTCGGAGGTATCTTTGACTTCGATGTGAAGTCAGAGAAACTCGACCAGGTCAATGGCGAACTGGAAGATCCGGAAGTCTGGAACGACCAGAAACGCGCACAAGACCTCGGCAAGGAAAAGAAATCGCTCGAAGCGATTGTCCACACGCTGATCAAGATCGACAGCGAGCTGACCGATGCCCGCGATCTGTTCGACATGGCGCGTGAAGAAAAAGACGAAGACACCATCGTCGCCATCGAAGCCGATGCGCAGGAATTGCTGAAGCTGGTCGAAGGCATGGAATTCCGCCGCATGTTCAGCAATCCGATGGATGCGAACAACTGCTTCATCGATATCCAGGCAGGCGCCGGCGGTACCGAAGCGCAGGATTGGGCATCGATGCTGTTGCGCCAGTATTTGCGCTATTGCGAACGCAAGGGCTTCAAGGCCGAGATCCTCGAACAGTCCGACGGCGAGGTTGCCGGCATCAAGACCGCGACCATCAAGGTCGAAGGCGACTATGCATACGGCTTTCTGCGCACCGAAACCGGCGTGCATCGACTGGTGCGCAAATCGCCGTTCGATTCGGCCAACGGTCGTCACACGTCATTCTCAAGTCTGTTCGTGTACCCGGAAGTCGACGATTCGATCGAGATCGATGTCAATCCGGCCGACGTACGCGTCGATACCTATCGCGCTTCCGGCGCCGGCGGTCAGCACATCAACAAAACCGATTCTGCCGTGCGTCTGACGCACGGACCGACCGGCATCGTCGTGCAATGCCAGAACGATCGCAGCCAGCATCGCAACCGTGCGGAAGCATGGGACATGCTGAAAGCAAAATTGTTTGAGCTGGAAATGCGCAACCGCATGAGCGAGCAGCAGAAACTGGAAGATTCCAAGACCGATGTAGGCTGGGGTCACCAGATTCGCTCGTACGTGCTGGATCAGTCGCGCATCAAGGATCTGCGCACCAGCTTCGAGACCGGCAATACCAAGGCCGTGCTCGACGGGGATCTGGATGACTTCATTGCCGCATCGCTGAAGCAAGGCGTGTAATCCACCCTCGCAAATCCGTCGCATATTTTTAATCGAACCACTCACAGATTGTTGCCTTCCATGACTACGCATAACGACGACGCTGCTGCATCGCTACCGATCGACGAAAACAAAATCATCGCCGAGCGTCGCGCCAAGTTGAGCGCATTGCGCGAACAAGGCGTTGCCTTCCCGAACGATTTCCGTCCGCAGCACAAGGCCGCCGACCTGCACGCGCAATACGACGGCAGGTCGCGTGAAGAACTGGAAGCCGAGCCTGTAACCGTCGTCCTCGCAGGCCGCATGATGCTGAAACGCGAAGCCGGCAAAAAAGCCGCATTCGCCACGCTGCAGGACGCGTCCGGCCCGAAAGCCGACGGCCGCATCCAGATCTACGCGACGCTGGATCTGACGGGCGAAGCGGCGATGGCAGCACTGCATCATTACGATCTGGGTGACATCCTCGGTGTGACCGGCACGCTGTTCAAAACCAAGACCGACGAATTGACGATCAAGGTGTCCGAACTACGTCTGATCACCAAATCGCTGCGTCCGCTGCCGGATAAATTCCACGGCCTTGCCGATCAGGAAACCAAATACCGCCAGCGTTATGTCGATCTGATCATGAACGAAGACACGCGGCGCACGTTCAAGGCGCGTACTGCAGCGATCACGTCGATTCGCAATTTCATGGCCAAGAATGACTTCATGGAAGTCGAAACGCCGATGCTGCACACGATTCCCGGCGGCGCGGCGGCCAAGCCGTTCATCACGCATCACAACGCACTCGACATGCAAATGTTTTTGCGTATCGCGCCGGAGCTGTACCTGAAACGTCTGGTCGTCGGTGGCTTCGATCGCGTGTTCGAGATCAATCGCAACTTCCGCAACGAAGGCGTCTCGATTCGCCACAATCCGGAATTCACGATGATGGAATTCTATGCGGCGTACACCGATTACAAATGGCTGATGGATTTCACCGAAGCGGTGATTCGCCAGGCGGCGATCGATGCGCACGGCACCGCTACGTTGACCTACGGCGGCCGCGAACTGGATCTGGCCAAGCCGTTCCATCGCCTGACGATTGTCGAAGCGATCAACAAGTACGCGCCGGGCTATACGACTGAGCAACTCAACGATGCCGAATTCATCAAGGCCGAGCTGAAGAAATTCGGCGTCAAGCCGCATGCACATTCCGGCCTCGGCGCGTTGCAACTCGCGTTGTTTGAAGAAACCGCCGAAGCGCAATTGTGGGAACCAACGTACATCATCGACTACCCGGTCGAAGTGTCGCCGCTGGCACGCGCATCGGATACCGTCGCCGGCATCACCGAGCGTTTTGAACTGTTCATGGTCGGCCGCGAAATCGCCAACGGCTTCTCCGAGTTGAACGACGCCGAAGATCAGGCCGCCCGCTTCCAGGCGCAGGTCGCTGCGAAGGATGCAGGCGACGAGGAAGCGATGTATTACGACGCCGACTACATTCGCGCACTGGAATACGGCATGCCGCCGGCCGGCGGTTGCGGCATCGGCATCGATCGCCTGATGATGATCATCACCGATTCGCCGAACATTCGTGACGTGCTGCTGTTCCCGCATTTGCGCCGGGAAGATTAAATTGCCTCATGGCAAGCAAAAGGACTGCAATTGCAGTCCTTTTTTTATTTTTCGGCAACTATGTCACCTTCCGTGCATCCAAGTTACATCGGCTTACATTTGACACAAGATCAGGCTTTTTATCTGATGGCGATGAAGCAATACTGCATCAACACGAAAAAACGTGAACCACCCGGAGGAAGTCATGGAAACGCAAAAAAATTCACATCGCCTGCACCCACTCGTCGCTGCCGCGGCCGTCGGTGTTCTGCTTGTCAGTCTGGTCGGCGTGGCGGCAATGACCGGCATGCTGCCGAATTCCAATGCAAATAAACAGAGTGTGGCGGAACTCGAAGCCGCCGCAGATCAGAAGGCTGCCGATGAAAAGGCGGCGGACGAAAAAACCGCCAAGCAGCGGGAAGCTGATCGCGTTGCAGCAAACAAGGCGGCTGCACGTGAGCGCAACGAGAAAGTTGCGCAAGCGCCCGTCTGCTACACCTGCGGCCGGGTCGAATCCGTGCATACGGTTCAATCTGCAGCCAAACCTAGCGGTGTCGGCGTAGTCGGCGGCGCCATCGTCGGCGGCCTGCTGGGCAACCAGATCGGCGGTGGTACCGGTCGCTCGGTCGCCACGGTTGCAGGTGCGGTAGGTGGTGGTTATGCAGGCAACGAGATAGAAAAACGCACACGCACCGCAACGACATATCAGGTGCGCGTACGGATGGAGGACGGAAAAATCCGCAACTTCCCTTACAACAATGCTCCGGAATGGCGTGAAGGCGATCGTGTCCGCGTGGTCGATGGTTACCTGAGAGCCCGCTGATAGCGCATCGCTTTATCAGGCTTCACATCAAAAAAGCGGCAAATCTGCCGCTTTTTTATTTCATCCGCTGCTCCCGCGGATTCAGGGCCGGATCATTGTGCCTCTTCGATCCACGCCATCTGAATCGCTTCAAGGATTTTTTCTCCCGAACGATCCGGTACATCGTCGAAATCCTCCAGTTCGCATACCCATTTATGCAGATCGGTAAAGCGCACTGTCAGCGGATCCACATCAGGAAACTTGTCGTTCAGCTCTTCCGCAATGCGGATGGTATCGGTCCATTTCATCTGGCTGCTCCTCTGCTCGATCAATGATTTTCGCTGGCGTGATTGATCGTATAGCGCGGAATCTCGACCACCAGATCCTGATCCGCCACGATAGCCTGACACGACAGGCGCGACGCGGCTTCCAGGCCCCATGCCTTGTCCAGCAAATCCTCTTCCTTTTCTTCCGCTTCGTTCAGGGAATTGAAGCCTTCCCGCACAATCACGTGGCAGGTCGTGCATGCGCAGGATTTTTCACAGGCATGTTCTATGTCGATATCGTTTTCAAGCAGGACATCGCAGATCGACTTGCCTGCCGGTGCATCGATGACGGCGCCGTCCGGGCACAGCGTGTGGTGGGGAAGAATAACAATTTGTGGCACTTGACTACCCTCGAGATGTTAATTGGCGGTATGAAGCCGCATGATCATGTGTATTGCTGTTTCAATTCATTCAAGCACGGCGCTGTCAGATTTCTTCCAGCTTCTTGCCGGAAAGCGCAGTACGAACACTGCGATCCATGCGCCGCGCGGCGAATTCCTCTGTGCCGTGCGCCAGCGCATCGACTGCGAGCTTGATCGCCGCATGGTCGCTGCCGTTGGCCGTTTGCCGCACTGCCTGCAGTAAGGTATCGACCTCGACACGTTCTTCTTCCGACAGCAAATTGGCATCCGCGTCCAGTGCCGATTGCGTCGCCAGCACGATGCGTTCCGCCTCGACCTGCTCTTCGCGCAATGCACGCGCGATCATATCGACATCGGCCGACTTGAATGAATCCTGCAGCATCCTTGCGACCTGATCGTCGGCCAGACCGTAGGATGGCTTGACCTCGATCGATGCTTCCACGCCGGAGCGCAATTCACGCGCGGATACCGACAGCAAGCCATCCGCATCCACCTGATAGGTGACGCGAATACGGGCAGCGCCGGCTGCCATCGGCGGAATGCCGCGCAGTTCAAACTTTGCAAGTGAACGGCAATCCGTTACCAGTTCGCGTTCGCCCTGCACGATGTGAACCGCCAACGCAGTCTGGCCGTCCTTGAACGTCGTGAATTCCTGCGCGCGCGCGCATGGAATCGTCGAGTTGCGCAGAATGACTTTTTCCACCAGGCCGCCCATGGTTTCGATACCGAGCGACAGCGGGATCACATCGAGCAGCAGCCAATCGTCGCCGGCTGCACGGTTGCCCGCCAGCAGGTTTGCCTGGATTGCCGCGCCGAGCGCCACCACTTTGTCCGGATCGATGTTGGCCAATGGCGTCGACTGGAAGAAATCGCCGACCGTCTTGCGCACATGCGGCATGCGTGTCGCACCGCCAACCAGCACCACGCCGTCGATATCGTCGACGGTCAGGTCTGCATCGCGCAACGCTTTTTTCGTCGGCGTCATGGTTTTAACTACCAGATGCTGCGTCATTTCCACGAACTGCGCTGCGGCAAGCGTCACATGCACTTCCTCGCCGGAACTCAAGACCGCGTCGATATGCGTTTCGCCCTTGGAGGATAACAACTCCTTCGCTTCGCGCGCCTTGACCATCAGGACGCTGGTGTCTTCATCGGATAGCGGCTCAAGTCCGGCCTGCCCGATAATCCAGCAGAACAGGCGATGATCGAAATCGTCGCCGCCCAGCGCGGAATCACCGCCGGTCGACAGCACTTCGAACACGCCCTTGGTCAATTTCAAGATCGATACGTCGAACGTGCCGCCGCCCAGATCGTAGACGGCATAAATACCTTCCGATCCGTTATCCAGACCGTAGGCAATCGCCGCCGCAGTCGGTTCGTTCAGCAGGCGCAGTACGTTCAAGCCAGCCAGTTTTGCCGCATCCTTGGTCGCCTGACGCTGTGCGTCGTCGAAATAGGCCGGTACCGTAATCACCGCACCGACCAGATCATCGCCGAGCGCATCTTCCGCCTGCTGGCGCAAGGTGGCGAGAATTTCCGCAGAGACTTCCACCGGGCTTTTAATGCCGGCAACGGTCCTCAACTGCACCATGCCGGGCGCATCGATAAAATCGTACGGCAGGTTTTCGACATACGCGATGTCTTTCAGGCCGCGCCCCATGAAGCGTTTGACGGAAACGATCGTGTTTTTGGGATCGACGTTTTGAGCTGCCTGCGCCTTGCTGCCGATGTGCGCGTTGCCGTTCGGCAGATAGCGCACAACCGACGGCAGCAACGGACGGCCTTCTTCGTCATTCAACACTTCGGGAATACTGTTACGCACCGTTGCGACGAGGGAATTGGTGGTGCCGAGATCGATGCCGACCGCAAGGCGATGCTGATGCGGTGCGGTGGACATGCCCGGTTCGGCGATTTGAAGAAGAGCCATAGTCGTTCGTACTTGTTATCAGGATGAATGCGCTGCCATCAAGGCGGCACGCATGGTCATGTTTTATGTGTTTTCAAATCCGGCACGAAATGACATGCTCCGGAATCGTGTGCATCAGTCAGGCAGCAATTCAAATACGCCGGATACTTCGTCCGCAAATTTTTCCAGGAACATCAATTGACGCACCATTTCCGCCGCCTGCGTGTAATCGCCCGCATCGAGCAAACTGCCGACCTGCTCTATCGTCTGCCTGCGCCCCGCACGCAAATCGGTATCCAGCCGCTCCAGACCTTCCCTGTCCTTTTGCACACGCGCATCGTCCAGCGCTTCGCGCCATTCCATCTGCTGCATGAGAAATGCAACCGGCATCGCCGTATTGGATTCGGTCTGCAAATCCACGCCATTCAATTCACACAGGTACGCGGCTCGCTTGAACGGACTTTTCAGCGTCTTGTACGCCTCGTTTGCGCGCGTTGCCCATTGCATGGCAACCCGCTTTTCCGCATCGGGCGCATTGGCGAACTTGTCCGGATGCACCTGGTTCTGCACTTCGTGATACGCCTTGTCCAGAGCCGGCAGGTCGATCGAAAATTGCTGCGGCAGATGGAAAAGTTCGAAGTGGTTTTGCATGTATTGCGGAATCTTTGCGCTCTGCGCGGAATACGGCTTTCGCTTTATCCGTGCATCAAATAAAAGAGCCTGCTCGGATTCGACAGGCTCATCAATGTAATCGTCCTGAACGGCAGTTATGCCGCTCCGACAAATCAGATACGGAAACTTTCGCCGCAACCGCATTCGTCCTTGACGTTCGGATTGTGGAACTTGAAGCCTTCGTTCAATCCTTCACGCGCAAAATCCAGTTCCGTGCCGTCGATATACGGCAGGCTTTTCGGATCGACGAATACCTTGACGCCGTGCGACTCGAATACACTGTCTTCGCTTGCGCTTTCGTCCACATATTCCAGCTTGTACGCCAGCCCGGAGCAACCGGTCGTGCGCACACCGAAACGAAGGCCGATGCCCTTGCCGCGCCGTTCCATGTAGCGATTGATGTGCTTCGCCGCTTTTTCAGTCAATGTAATAGCCATGATCTTTGCTCAAAAGGATTGCAGTCATCGCGCAAGACCATTCTTGCGCGTGCCTGACAAACTTAAGCCGCTTCTTTCGATTCCACGCTGCCGTGCCGGGTTTTGTAATCCAATACAGCAGCCTTGATCGCATCTTCCGCCAGGATCGAACAGTGAATTTTCACCGGCGGCAAAGCCAGCTCTTCGGCGATCTGCGTGTTCTTGATCGAGAGCGCCTGATCCAGCGTCTTGCCCTTGACCCATTCGGTCACCAGCGACGACGATGCAATCGCGGAACCGCAACCGTACGTCTTGAATTTTGCATCTTCGATCACGCCGTCTGCGCCGACCTTGATCTGCAATTTCATCACGTCGCCGCAAGCCGGAGCACCGACCATGCCGGTGCCGATCGTATCGTCGCCCTTGTCGAACGCGCCGACATTGCGAGGATTTTCGTAGTGATCGAGAACTTTGTCTGAGTAAGCCATTTTGATGCTCCTAAAATTTGAAACGGTCAGCGCCTGTGCAGCCTGCGTACGCTTAGTGCGCCGCCCATTGGATCGTGCTGATATCGATCCCGTCCTTGTACATATCCCACAACGGCGACAATTCGCGTAACTTCGAGACTTTTTCCTTGATCAGATTGATCGTGAAATCGACATCTTCTTCCGTCGTGAAACGACCGAATGTGAAACGAATCGAGCTGTGCGCCAGTTCATCGCTGCGACCCAGCGCCCTCAATACATAAGATGGTTCCAGACTGGCAGAAGTACAAGCCGAACCGGAAGAAACAGCCAGATCCTTGATCGCCATGATCAGCGATTCGCCTTCGACGTAGTTGAAGCTGACGTTCAGGTTGTGCGGTACACGGTGGTCCATGTCGCCGTTGATATAGACCTCTTCCATATCCATCAAGCCTTTGGCGAGACGATCGCGCAATGCCTTGATGCGGACGATTTCAGTGTCCATTTCTTCTTTTGCGATACGGAATGCTTCACCCATACCGACGATCTGATGCGTCGCCAATGTACCGGAACGCAGGCCGCGCTCGTGACCGCCACCATGCATTTGCGCTTCGATGCGCACACGTGGTTTGCGGCGAACATACAAAGCGCCGATGCCTTTGGGACCGTAAGTTTTGTGTGCAGTGAAAGTCATCAGGTCGACCTTGGATTTTTCCAGATCGATCTTGACCTTGCCGGTTGCCTGCGCAGCGTCGCAATGGAAAATAATGCCCTTGCTGCGGCACAGCTCGCCGATTTCATCGATAGGCTGAATCACGCCGATTTCATTGTTCACCAGCATGACGGATACCAGAATCGTGTCCGGGCGAATTGCTTCGGCCAGTTGCTGGATCGTGATCAGGCCGTTGTCTTGCGGTTGCAGATATGTCGCTTCAAAACCCTGGCGCTCCAGTTCACGCACGGTATCCAGCACAGCCTTGTGCTCGGTCTTGACTGTGATGATGTGCTTGCCCTTGGTTTTGTAGAACTGCGCAGCACCTTTGAGTGCCAGATTGTTGCCTTCGGTCGCACCGGACGTCCAGATGATTTCGCGGGAATCGGCGTTGACCAGAGCAGCAACCTGCTCACGTGCATCTTCCACCGCTTTTTCAGCGGTCCAGCCGTACATGTGGCTGCGCGATGCCGGATTGCCGAACTGCTCGCGCAAGTACGGAATCATCTTGTCGGCGACACGCGGATCGATCGGCGTCGTGGCCGAGTAATCCATATAGATCGGGAAATGAGGTGCCTTGATCGTATCGATGAGGCTTTTATCCAGCGGGGCATTCATGTTTGGGGCTCCAATAATCAAACTGCAGCGTGATTGCGATGCACTATCACCACGCATTGTTCGGAAATCTTTTGTTTTTGCTGGTCAACCAGATCCTTCAACGAAACAGAATCCAGATAATCCACCATTTTGGCGTTCAGCGTCGCCCACAGGTCGTGAGTCATGCAACGCCCGCCATGCTCATGCTCCGGGCTGTGGCAATTTTCCTTGCCACCACACTGTGTCGCATCCAGCGGTTCGTCCACGGCAATGATGATGTCGGCGACAGTGACATCTTCAGGGCGACGCGCAAGGTTGTACCCACCGCCCGGCCCGCGTACCGACTCGACAATTTCGTGACGGCGCAACTTGCCGAACAACTGCTCCAGATAGGACAGCGAAATCTCCTGTCGCTGGCTGATTCCTGCAAGCGTGACCGGGCCATTGTCCTGACGCAACGCCAAGTCAATCATTGCGGTTACTGCAAAACGGCCTTTCGTGGTCAAGCGCATTACGTTTCATCCTTGCAACAGAAATGAATAACCTGAGTTGTTGAACGATTTGGTCAAGTATATCAAAGTTGAGTGAATCTGTCAGGTATAGCCCCATCCCATTCTGCGGGCGCCTGCGATTGCACCTGCCCTGTCGCCAGAATTTTATCTCGAAGAGATCGCACCTTCCTTGACCGGGGTCAGGTCCGCACGGACTTTGCGGGTTCCGATAGCCGGCTTGCGTACGCCCAAATCTGGCCATATGCCTATTTCATCCACTCCCTCCGCGATGGTAAAAAACTAGCTTTATTCGCCAAGGCAAGCGAAATTGGAATGATTATTCAATTTAATTTTTCATCACATAGTCAATACTAAAATTTATCAGGAGAAAATAATTTCCAATAATTCAGGCACATTTCACAGCGAAATACATTTGAGCGAACATTCAATTTATAATCGATGCTTCGTTAATGGACCGAAACTTCGTTTCAATCAATTGCATGGCTACCCGCATTTCCAAGACACCACAATCTCCGACACAAAAGGCCGACAAGAAGCGTGGCGAAGTTCTCAAAGCCGCCGGCAAATGCTTCCGCAAAACAGGATTCCATCAAACATCGATGCAGCAGATCTGCGCCGAAACCGGCCTTGGTCCTGGCGCCGTCTATCGCTATTTCACAGGCAAGGAAGCCATCATCGAAGCCATGGTTGAAGATGAGCGCAGGCAGGCGCGCGCCATGCTACTCCAGATGCGCGAGATGGAATCCCTGCAACAGATGCTGGGCACGGTGACGCGTCTCTTTGCGGAACGTTATCGCAGCGGTGGCGATGCAGGACTGATGACGGAAGTCTATGCAGAAGGCATGCGCAGCAAGCGCATCGGCACCGTTCTACGAAAAATCGAAGCGGAATGGGTGATGGGATTGACCAACATCCTGCGCATCGCGCAGGCGCGCGGCCAACTGGATACGTCACTGGATGCGGCGCAGACTGCGCTTTTCCTGACCGGAATGTGGGATGGCATGATCATTCGCCAGCATTTTCATGCGCACGACGATCCGCATGCCCTGCCGGCTTTTTTCGAAACGATGATCGGCCGACTTCTGGCAAAGGAAGGAAAAGCGGAGAGCCGCAGCAAGGCCGCTGCGCCTGCACCGATATCGGAACCGGCGTCGTCTGATGCAACGGAAGAACGGATCGGCGCGGAAGATGCGCGCCAGATGAGTCTTATCTAGACTGCCATCGTCTGTCGGCCGATACGTTTAGTCGTCGGCGCGTTTATTTTCGCAGCAGATGCATTGGTCCGAACAGCTTCTGCATCTGCGGATTGGCGATGAAGCTCAAGTTGTACGGATGTTCGGCAACTTCCTTCGGAAAACGTGCATTCGCCGGCAAGGCATTCAGCTGCACGGCGATCCTTCCCCATAAAACCAGTGTCGGCGGCGATGCGCCGAGCCGCTCGGCATGATCGGCCAGCGCGGACAGCACGACCTGCAAAAACGGCAACCATGCCCTTGCCTCACGCACAGGCGGCACATTCGTCCTGAAAACCAGCGTAGCGTTCAGCAACAGAAAACCCTGCCGCGTCAGATTTTCCTGTAATTCGGGCAATGTCTGGATCGTGGAATCCGAAGCACGCGCATGGTCCGCCACCGCGGAAAGCGCTTCTCCGGTCGTATGATCGACCGACAACTGCCCATCGGCGACCAGCAGCATTTTCATGAAATTACGCAGCGATGTCGCGCGGTTGACCGGTTTCGACAAGCCTTTCTCGGACCACAAGGCACCCACTGCGCCATCCATGAAACACACGCCGGTTGCACTGTCCGGCCGCGGATAAGGCCCTTCACCGACCAGCACGTAACGCACTGCCTTCAAGGGTTGCCGGAAAGCGGCGAAAATGCGCCCGCCGTTCGGCAGAAAATGATCGTCGGCAAGCGCGGGCAGATAGTTCGGATCGGCCGCGGCAATCGCTTCGAGGCCTGCTGATAGAACCGGCTGCCACGATGGATCGGCTGCATCGATCATCGCGGTAAAAGATGGAGGAATCGAATTCGACATTGCATCCCTGAAGAAAATAAAAATCGGCCGCCATCCTGCGCATCGCAAGGCATGACTGCCGACAAATTGAAACGCCCTGTTATTCCGCAACCATCACGTTGTCGGCGCCCGGCGCGCCAAACAACTGCTCCTTCAATATTCGTAGTTGATCCCGCACCTGCGCGGCTTTTTCGAACTCCAGATTCTTTGCATGATCGAGCATCTGCTTCTCAAGCCGCTTGATTTCCTTGCTGACCTGTTTCTCGCTCATGGCGTCATAGCGCGCGTGCTCCTGCGCAACCTGCAGTTCCTGACGCGCTTCCTGCGGACTGTAGACACCATCGATCAATTCACGGATGTGCTTCTTGATGCCGATCGGCGTGATGTTGTGTTCGATATTGAAGGCAACCTGCTTGGCCCGGCGGCGTTCGGTTTCATCAATCGCGCGCCGCATCGAATCGGTAACCTTGTCACCGTACAGAATTGCCATGCCGCCGAGATTTCGCGCAGCACGGCCGATTGTCTGGATCAGGCTGCGTTCGGAGCGCAGGAAACCTTCCTTGTCGGCATCCAGGATCGCCACCAGCGATACCTCTGGAATATCCAGCCCTTCGCGCAGCAAGTTGATCCCGACCAGCACGTCGAATGTCCCAAGACGCAAATCACGGATAATCTCCACGCGTTCAACCGTATCGATATCGCTGTGCAGGTAACGCACCTTGATGCCGTTATCACTGAGGAATTCCGTCAATTGCTCGGCCATCCGTTTGGTCAGCGTCGTCACGAGCACGCGCTCGTTGCGTTTGACGCGATCGGTGATTTCCGACATCAGATCGTCGACCTGACTGGAAGCCGGGCGCACATGAATGATCGGATCGACCAGGCCGGTCGGGCGTACCACCTGCTCCACTACCTGATCGGCATGCGTGTTTTCATAATCGGCCGGCGTCGCCGATACAAACACCATTTGCCGCATCTTTCCTTCGAATTCATCGAATCGCAGCGGACGGTTATCCAGCGCGGAGGGCAGGCGGAAACCGTAATCGACCAGATTGGTCTTGCGCGCGCGATCGCCGTTGTACATGCCGTTGAGCTGCCCCATCAGCACATGCGACTCGTCCATGAACATCAATGCGTCCGGCGGCAAATAATCCACCAGCGTCGGCGGCGGATCGCCGGCTTTGGCGCCGCTCAGATGGCGTGAATAGTTTTCAATGCCCTTGGTGAAACCGATTTCCTGCATCATCTCCAGATCGAAGCGCGTGCGCTGTTCCAGCCGCTGTTCCTCGATCAGCTTGTTCTCCTTGCGGAAGAATTCAAGCCGTTCGCGCAACTCGTCTTTAATCGTTTCAATCGCCCGCAGCACTGTCGTGCGCGGCGTCACGTAATGCGAGCCGGGATAGACGGTAAAGCGCGGGATCTTCTGCTTCACACGACCGGTCAGCGGATCGAACAACTGCAGGCTTTCGATTTCGTCGTCGAACATTTCGATCCGCAATGCCAGTTCGGCATGCTCGGCAGGAAAAATATCGATCGTGTCGCCACGCACGCGGAACGTGCCCCGACCGAAATCGACTTCATTGCGCGTGTACTGCATCGCGATCAAACGTGCGATCACGTCGCGCTGGCTGATCTTGTCCTTGGCGCGCAAAGTCAGGATCATCTGATGGTATTCACTCGGATTACCGATACCGTAGATGGCAGACACTGTTGCAACGATCACTACGTCGCGGCGTTCCATCAACGATTTGGTGCATGACAGGCGCATCTGCTCGATGTGCTCGTTGATCGACGAATCCTTCTCGATGAACAGGTCGCGCTGCGGCACATAGGCTTCCGGCTGGTAGTAATCGTAATAACTGACGAAATACTCGACCGCATTCTGCGGAAAGAACTCGCGGAATTCGCTGTACAACTGCGCAGCCAGCGTCTTGTTCGGCGCAAACACGATCGCGGGACGCCCCATGCGGGCGATCACATTGGCAACTGTATAAGTTTTTCCCGAACCGGTTACACCGAGCAACGTCTGGTAAAACAATCCGTCTTCAATCCCTTCGACCAGCTTGTCGATTGCCGCAGGTTGGTCGCCCGCAGGAGAAAACGGTTGAAACAGGCGAAACGGGGAATTCGGGAAAGTGACGATTTTCGATTCGTCTGGGGAAGCAGGAACTTGGGATAAATCAGCCATTTAAATCCGACCTTTGGTAAAATAGTGAGCCGCATTTTTCGCAGGACTTATGGTCTTGCGCTCTATACAACCCTTCTGCAAACCGTCTCTTGCAGCTAACTTTTGATGTTATCACGATGAACGCACCTCTTCCTGCTTCACTTCTCAACGCCATCGAAATGGCGCCCCGTGACCCGATTCTTGGCATTACCGAAGCGTATAACGCAGACAAGAATCCGAATAAGATCAATCTTGGCGTAGGCGTCTACTACGACAACAACGGCAAATTGCCGCTGCTGGAATGCGTACGCAAATCCGAAGCGTTGCTGATGGAAAAACTGTCGCCGCGCGGCTATCTGCCGATCGACGGCTTGGCCGCGTACGACAAGGCGGTGCAAGACCTCGTATTTGGTGCCGATAGCGCAGTAGTCAAGAACAAGCGTGCAGTGACGGCGCAAGCCATCGGCGGCACCGGCGCATTGAAGCTCGGTGCGGACTTCCTCAAACGCTTTGCGCCGAATGCGCAAATCTGGATCAGCGATCCAAGCTGGGAAAACCACCGCGCCCTGTTCGAATCCGCAGGCTTCACGGTCAACAACTATCCTTACTACGATGCAGCAACCCGTGGCGTGAATTTCGCCGGCATGCTCGATACGCTGAAATCGATTCCCGCCGGCTCGATCGTGCTGCTGCATGCCTGCTGCCACAACCCGACCGGCGCGGATCTGGCCGCTGCGCAATGGACGCAAATCATCGACGTTATGACCACACGCGGCCTGATTCCGTTCCTCGACATGGCTTATCAGGGTTTCGGCGACGGCATCGAATCGGACGGCAAGGTCGTACGCCAGTTCGCGGAAGCCGGTGGCCCGGTATTCGTATCGAACTCGTTCTCCAAATCGTTCTCTTTGTACGGCGAACGTGTCGGCGCATTGAGCATCGTGGCAGTCAACGCGGAAGAAGCTTCCCGTGTGCTGTCGCAACTCAAGCGCGTGATCCGCACCAACTATTCGAACCCGCCGATCCACGGCGGCCAGGTTGTCGCAACGGCCCTCGCCACCCCTGAGCTGCGCGCACTGTGGGAAGAAGAACTCGCCGGCATGCGCGTACGCATCCGCGAAATGCGCCAGGCGCTGGTACAAAAGCTGAAAGAGAAATCGCCGGCTCACAACTTCGACTTCGTCATCGAACAACGCGGCATGTTCTCTTACTCGGGCCTGACCAAGCCGCAAGTCGATCGCCTGCGTGACGAATTCTCGATCTACGCTGTCGATACCGGCCGCATTTGCGTTGCGGCCCTGAACACCGGCAATATCGACTACGTCGTCGACGCGATTGCCAAGGTTCTTTAAGCCTAAGGAATGAAGTGCGATAAATTTCTGCAAAAACACAGAAATTTATCGCGCAAGCTTTGACAAGCAAGGCTTATTCATCCTATAATTTCGCTTCTGTTCCCCGATAGCTCAGTTGGTAGAGCGACGGACTGTTAATCCGCAGGTCCCTGGTTCGAGCCCAGGTCGGGGAGCCAAAGAATTCAAGGCCCTACGTGAAAACGTGGGGCCTTTTCTTTTGCTGTTTATGCTTCGCTTCAAGCTTCTGTTTAAAGCTTCTTTTCCGGGTGCATAGCGATCACAGCCTGAAGTAATATCATCCCGCCGTTGAGCCGGCATTGGTATAAATATCCTTCCGCGTCAGAGGCACATTTGCAGCACCGGCATTCGGCTTTGATGCAAGTATCTGGTAAATGCCCGTGCCGCCCGATTCGAATTCCAGCGCACATGCGGCCATGTAAAGACGCCAGACGCGATACGCCGATTCACCGACATATTGCAGCGCTTCTTCGCGGTGTTGCTCCAGCCGGCTGACCCAATGCCGCAATGTCATCGCATAGTGCGGACGCAGCGCTTCCACATCATGTATTTCAAATCCGGTCTGCTCCATCCGTCGCTGGATATTGCTCACGGTATCGAGTTCGCCATCGGGGAAAACGTAGCGATTGATGAACTCGGTATCGATCGTGCGCTGCCAGCCTTCCGAATCGTGGGTAATGCCGTGATTGAGGAACAATCCGCCCGGACGCAGCATGCGTTTGACCGTTGCATTGTAGAGAGGCAGATTGGCCAAGCCGACATGTTCGAACATGCCGATACTGGAAACCTTGTCGTACACGCCCTCTCCCTCCAGATCGCGATAATCGCGCAGTTCGACCGTGACGCGATCGCTCAATCCTTCCGCCTGAATGCGCGCCTGCGCATACTCATACTGTTTCTGGCTGAGCGTGATGCCGTGTGCCTGCACGCCGTAATGACGCGCAGCCCAGCACACCATCGCGCCCCAGCCGCAGCCGATATCCAGAAAATGCTCTCCCGGTGCGAGTCGCAGTTTGCGGCAAATATGATCAAGCTTGTTGGCCTGCGCCTGTTCCAGCGTGTCGTCCGGCGATTCGAAATAGGCGCACGAATACACCATCTGCTTATCCAGCCACAGCTGATAAAACAGATTCGATACGTCGTAATGAAAGGAAATGGCCGCCTGGTCACTGTTCTTCGAATGGCGATGCGAGAATCCGCCGGAATCGAATGGTGTGGTCGGCAAATTTCGCGGTTTGGATGGCAGCCGCCACGCATCGCGCAATAATGCCCAGCGCACGCCCAGCGAAAAATCAAACGTCTCGAAATGCTGCTTCAATCCGAGTGCCGCATACAAGTCGCCCTGCACATCGACCAGACCGTTGATATAGGCATCCGCCAGAGGCAACGGACTGCGGCCGAATATCAGCTTGCGCAAAACGGCCGTATCGCGCAACAGCAAGGTAAATTCCGGTGTGGCGACCTCGATCTGGTTGAGCCTGTCGCCCATTGAGCGTAAAACGGTCGCACCGGGGAAATTGCCCAGTAAATGCTTCAGGATGCGTATCGCGGCATCCAGTTGCGGGGATTCCGCAGCATCGACTGTAAAAGAGGAATGGGGGACAAGATTGCGATTGTTCATCGTTTCGCCTTATCTGAATGAAGAAGTACCGACAGGATTGCAATCAAACGACGCAGGAAGGCCTGCCGCTATTTGCAACCAACCGAGTTTTGGACTCGTACAAAAAAATGAAGTTCTCGGGAAAAACCAAAAAAACGGCGGATCGCCGCGACGGGCGATCGTCTGCACAGCATCACGTAACGCAACAGATAAAGATATCGAGCGAATCGCCCTGTGCAAATCGGGCAGCATATGCCGCCGGGAAGCAGGTTGCATGTAACGTCCCCCTTCGTTCAAGGCAGAAATCAGTTACGTCGATCCAGTTCCATATGTAAAGACTGGCGGATAGCGCCGGATTCGACCGTATGGAAATACCGTACTTCCACGTCGAACCAGACATCAATCCGCAGTAAAGATGATACTGCTTGCGGCAAAAATCACGCCCTGCACGATTTTCAGTGCGGCGGGCGAATTGCGTTATTTGCTGCGCGCGTCGATATCAGCCAGGCATTCCCGGCCTTTTTGCGTAATGTCGAAACCGCCGGCAACCGGACTGGCAGCGATATGTCCCTTCTTGCCCAGAAAGGTCACTACATCCGTCTTCAGCACAGCCTGCGGGTCGGTTGAAACGGCGCGCAAGCCATCGATGCAGCTTTTGACAAACAACGTCTGCTTGCCTTTGTCGGTCAGACCGAGGCGGCCATCCTTGGCGTAGGCAATGTACTTGAGGCCGGAGAGCCGCTTGGTATTTCTCGCTACACAGGCCGAAGGCCGCGCCTGTTGCCTGCTGCCGTCCGCAATCTGCAAAAGCGCATCGAACTCGTCCGTCGTTAAATCATCACCCATGACTGCATCCCATCAAAAATCCCGTTCTTGTCAGTTAGTTATTCAAAATCGTGGCAGATCGGCCAGCGTGCGGCCAGGTACGTCGTGATCGATGGTATCGATGTCTTCGATGCCATGTTGATGGATGACGATGTGGACGCGGGGGCCCAGCACCATTTCGCTTCCCACCCGGAATGCCGTTGCCACCTCATCACCGAAATGCAAGGCATCCACTACCAGACTGACATCCTGCTCAACCGTCACTGCTTCCCATCCCGGAGATCCGTCGCCCTTGCGGTGGCCGCGTCCCCACCGCACCATTTCTATCCTGTCTCCCGCATCGTTGAATCGTACTGCCTCAATCAAGTGAACTGACATCGAGCGTTCTCCGTAAAAAATGTAGCGGTTTTTTCCGCCCTCATGGTACGCGCCCTGTTGGTTGGCAGCAAGGCAGTAATCGGCAGGTCGTACGCAGTCATGGGTGCACCTGGAAGATTTACCTCGCGTGCGACGCGTTTGTCGAATGCAACCTTCCTCCATTGCAGAGACCTGAAGCACGCATGCTCTGTTATCTACATGAAGCACAAGGCATTGCTAATTAGCCAACCAAATTACAGACAATTTTCAGGTCAATTTGTTAAATCTGAAATTACCTGACGCTTGGGACAGACCGATCAGTAAGCACTCCGTGCAATGGGCCGAATGATTGCGATGCGGCAATTTAATTTGATTTGTTAATTTTTCCACCGCTACCCACCCGCACCCCCATACATATGGGATGCAACCCCACCCGGCAAATCACTACACTGAGGCGCGACTTGATGAACGGCAACATATGGAAGCCTGTCAGCACTTGATTCCGCTGATCACATCGCTTCTGGAACGACATTCCATCCGGCAAATTTTGACTTGCGGCCCATCAGAACGATGCAGCATCGCTTTTCTGTTCACGATCGCCCCGTTATTGAAAGAAGAACCGTCGTCAGCCTGTCAGCAGCTCATCACGCCCATCACTCAGTTCGATCGCCTATCCCATGCACGTGAAAATTTCAGAGAATCGTTCCCGCGATCGCTCGAGCGGCATCGGCTTCGTGCGGCGCAATCTGCGCTTTATCATTCTGTTTCCCGCGCTCTCGCTGGCACTGGCTGCCATGTTGTGGAGCGTGAATTTTTCAAAGCTCGATAGCGACAGGAAATTGCTGGAAGAACAGGCGCGCAAGCAGACGACCTCGATTTCAAAAACGTATGCACAGTATCTGACCCGCACCGTTGAGCAACTCGACCAGCTCTCGCAACAGATCAAGTATGGATGGGAGAGCTCCAACGGCAAGCTGAATTTCGAAGACATGGCCAATGGCGGCCTGCTGGATGTTCCGCAGTTCATATCGATCGCGATATACGGCGAAAACGGCAAACCGGTCACCACCAGCATTCCGGTCACGAAAACATTCACCGTCACCGATCGCGACTACTTCCATTTTCACCAGGAAAACCGGTCCGGCAAAATGCGCATAGGCGTGCGTACCATCGGTCGCCTCAGCGGCAAGGAAATCATCCAGGTCACGCGCCGCATCGACAACAACGACGGTTCTTTTGGCGGCGTGCTGGTCATGGGCATTGCATCGGAATTCTTTTCCCTGTTTTCCGGCGATCCCGTCCTCGAACAGGGAGGCATTCTCGCCTTCGTCGGCGAAGACGGGATCGAGCGCATGTGGAAAACATCCGGCCAGCGATCTCGTGACGCCGCTCCCGAGAAAAATACGGACGCGAGCAATACCTATTTGCTTCCCGATGAAAACCGGTACTTCATTGCCACGCAGAAGCTGAATGGCTACCCCTTCCTCGCATTGGTCGGTTTGAACAGGGAACAGGTCTTGCTGCCATACGAGCGCAACGCAGCGCTGTACCACCGGATCGCGGTCGCCGGCAGCATCGTGCTCCTGATGTTTGCCATTGCCGCCGCCTGGATGTCGAGTCACCTGAACTGGCGCAAGCGACAGGCCGATTCGATCAGGGAAACCTATCGTCTTGCAACAGAAGGCGGCAATGAAGGTTTCTACATCATCTTTCCGCATCGCGACCGGAACGGTTTCATCACCGATTTCGAAATCGGCGACTGCAACGAAAAAGGCGCCGCCTTCTTCGGCATAGGCAGGGAGCGCTTTCTAGGCAGCAAGGTATCCACCTTTTATACAGGCGAATATTTTGAAAGACTGATGCGTACTTACCGCAGCGCGATGGAAATCGGTTTCTATGAAGACGATTATCGTGTGCCGGAAGAAAGCCCGGTCGCTGCAGAATGGCTGCACCGGAAATTCGTGCGCGCCGAAAACGGACTCGCCGTCACCGTGCGCGACATCAGCGAATCGAAACGCCATGAAAGCGAACTTTCCAGACGCGCTTCCGAAGACGGCCTGACCACCTTGCCGAATCGCCATTGGCTGATGACCTATCTGCCTTTGGCGCTTGCCACGGCACACTCCAATTCATCCATGATCGGCATACTCTTCATCGATCTGGATGATTTCAAGAACGTCAACGATACGCTCGGCCACTCGGCCGGCGACCAGTTGCTGTGCGCGGTGGCGTCCCGTCTGAAATCCGTGGTGCGATCGACCGACAAGGTCATCCGCATCGGCGGCGACGAATTTACCGTCGTCCTCGAAGCAATCCACAACGAAGAAGAAATCGCGCACATCGCATTTGCCATCAATCAGACATTGCGCGAACCGTTCGAGATCACGCGCGACACGACCCCGCAGAAAAACAGGATAGGTGCATCGATCGGCATCAGCATGTTTCCGCGCGACGGCACCGATGTCGAAACACTGCTCAAGAACGCCGATATTGCCATGTATGCAGCAAAGAGCGACAGCAAGGGACAGTTCCGCTTCTACGATCGCATGCTGTACGAGAACATCAGGACACGGCTCAACACCGAACAGGAACTGATGCAGGCCATCAAGGAAGATCGATTCCTGCTGCATTACCAGCCGCGCGTCCATGCGATGTCCGGTCGCCTGCTTGGCATGGAAGCGCTGATTCGCTGGCAGCATCCGGAGCGCGGGTTGATCCCGCCGAACGACTTTATCGGACTGGCGGAAGAAACCGGCATGATCAACATCATCGGCGAGATCGTCGTCGACAAGGTATGTGCGCAAATGGTCTCGTGGCGCAAACAGGGCGTCGATATCGTACCGGTATCGATCAACGTCTCGGCACACCAGTTCAACGAAGGCAAGGTCAAGAAAATCATCGAAGCAGGGCTCGCAAAACACGGGCTTCCTGCCGCGCTGCTTGAAATCGAACTGACCGAATCGGCAATGATGCGCAACGGCGGCGATATCTTCGATGAAATTGCCGCGCTCAATAAAATGGGCATCAAGGTCAACATCGACGATTTCGGCACCGGCTATTCATCGCTGTCCCTGCTGCAGCGTCTGGATATGGATGTGTTGAAGATCGACCAGGCATTCACATCGCAACTCGGACGCGGCAACGATGGCGAAATTTTCTTCGGTGCGATCGTCACCATGGCCAAGGCGCTCGGCATGCGCGTCGTCGCCGAAGGCGTGGAAACTGCGGAACAGCTGACCATCCTGCAAACGCTGAATTGCGACGAGGTACAAGGTTATTACGTCGCCCATCCGCTGTCGCCGGATGACATGTGCAACGTCATGCGCCAGCCGCATCTGTTTTCCTGAACGTCCATTCTTCTGTCCGCAATGTGCCTGTGACAATGTACCTATGATAGAGACTCCAGCTCACGCCCGTGAGAATGGCAAGGCATATCGGCGAATGCGCATCCGGCATCGGTACCTATCGGCCGCAGTTATAATATTCGCCACACCGCACGGAAAACACGCCTCCGGTTACGACGCACCTTACATCCAATTTGCATCGCCTTGTCGATGCGCTTTTACCCGCCAATCAAGTCAGCACATGAATACATCCAGCCCGCGCCCCATCGTTCTCTGCCTCTCCGGTCACGACCCCAGCGGCGGCGCCGGCCTGCAGGCCGATATTGAAGCCCTGATGGCGCAAGGCTGCCACGCAGCGCCAACCGTCACGGCACTGACCGTGCAGAACTCGGTCAACGTCTCCGATTTCCGCGTGCTCGATGCGGAATGGGTTCTGGCACAGGCCGATGCCGTCATTACCGATCTGACCATTGCCGGCGTCAAGCTCGGCATGCTCGGTTCGGTTGCCATGGTTGATACCGTCGTGCAGATTCTGCGTCGATTGCCGGGTGTACCTGTGGTGTGCGACCCCGTTCTACGCGCAGGCGGCGGCGGCGCCCTCGGCAAGGACGAAGTCGGCTACGCCATGCGCGAACGACTGCTGCCGATCGCAACGATCGCCACGCCCAATCTGCCGGAAGCGCGCATTCTTGCCGAACTGCCCGACGGCACACCGGATCAATGCGCGGAAAAACTCCTGCCCTTCTGCCGGCACCTGCTGATTACCGGCGGCCATGGCGATGAGCATGAAGTCCACAATCGCCTGTATTCACGCGATGGATCGTTCGAATCGTTCGTATGCGATCGTCTTCCAGGCAGTTATCACGGCTCAGGCTGCACGCTGGCCAGCGCACTGGCCGGCCGGCTGGCACTGGGCGAAACAACCCTGCAGGCAGTCGAAGCGGCACTCGCCTATACATGGCGCACCTTGCGCGATGCAGATCGCCCCGGCGCCGGACAGCATTTCCCGCGCCGCCTGCCGCTTGATTTTTGTTCTTGATGGGAAGATAGATTCCATCGCTCGTTTTCGCCGCCATCAAGCAGCGCAAAAAGAGATCATGAGAATCCGGAGTCGTAAAAACAAAAAGCCTGCCGAATGAACCGGCAGGCTTTTTGTTTTTACGACTTGAAGAATTCTGGTGGGAAGTACAAGTTTCGAACTTGTGACCTATCGCGTGTGAGGCGATCGCTCTACCCCTGAGCTAACCTCCCGAAGCGGCGCAGATTATCTCATAAAAGAAGAGACGTATCAATTCGCCTCTGCCGCACGCCACAGGCACTGGCCTTTCACTTCCTTGTCGAGGCTTTTCATCACCAGTTCGTGTTCGGCCAGTTCGTCGTCGGTTGCGCATTGCAGGATGATATCGGCCATCGCTACTTCTTCCAGCATCACGCCATCATTGCCCGTCTCCTGCTCGCCAAGATCCATCGTCAGGCTGTTCTGGCCGCGCGTCATCGCCAGGTAGACCTCTGCCAGCAATTCGGCATCGAGCAGCGCGCCGTGCAATGCGCGATGCGCGTTCGATACGTCATAACGGTCGCACAATGCATCGAGCGAATTGCGCTTGCCGGGATGCATTTCCTTTGCCTGCACCAGCGTATCGATGATCTCGCCGACCTGTGCCTTGAAATCAGGCATGTTCACGCGCTTGAATTCTGCGTCGAGAAAGCCGACGTCAAACGGCGCATTGTGAATGATCACTTCGGCACCGCTGATGTAATCGCGGAATTCATCGACGATTTCAGCGAACTTCGGCTTGTCGCTGAGGAACTCCCTCGTCAGGCCGTGAACCGCCAGCGCGCCTTCTTCTGAATCGCGCTCGGGATTGATGTAGTGATGAAAGTTGTTGCCGGTCAATCGACGATCGATCAGTTCGACGCAACCGATCTCAATGACGCGATCGCCGGAGCGCGCATTCAAACCCGTGGTTTCGGTATCGAGAACAATTTGTCGCATGCGTTTTTCTCAGTTCAGTAATGTGAAGAATGTCTTGGATGATGCGAGCGGTGTTGCGGTAGCGGCAATTAATGCACGCCGATTGTTTCCACGCCGCGATTGGCCAATGCGTCGGCCCGTTCGTTTTCGACATGGCCGTTATGGCCGCGCACCCAGCGCCATTCGATTTGATGCCGTGCCTGCGCAGCATCGAGCGCCTGCCACAGATCGACGTTCTTGACCGGCGCTTTTGCTGCGGTCTTCCAGCCGCGCGCCTTCCAGCCGTGTATCCATTCGCTGATGCCTTTTTGCACGTACTGGCTGTCGGTATGGACGACGACTTCGCACGGGCGTGTCAATGCATTCAACGCCTCGATCACGGCTTTCAGTTCCATCCGGTTGTTGGTTGTGCCGGCTTCGCCGCCGAACAATTCTTTCTCGCGCTCGCCGAGCACGAGCAGTGCGCCCCAGCCGCCAAGACCCGGATTGCCCTTGCAGGCGCCGTCGGTATAGATATTCACTTTTTCCATTTTGTTTTCTTATCGATGTATTTTATTGGTGGCGGGCACGCCTTGCGGCGCTGCCGCCTTCTGCGCTTTCCACGCCGGGCCGATCAGGCGCATTCCCTTCACGCGCTTGATTGCCTGCACGATGTAGACCGCGCCGAGCACGGGCCACCAGCGCTCGCCGGCCTCTTCCATGAAGGAAAAACGATTGAGCCATTTTTCCGATTCGAACGGCGGCGCATAACCGCCGAAGCAGCCGTTGCCCACTTCCATGTTCAACAGCTTCAACCAGTCCTTCATGCGTGGCAGGCTGATGAAGGCGCCTTCCTGCGGCAGAAAATATGCATCGCTCAGGCGGCCCAGCATCTGACGCGATCCCCACAGGCTGTACGGATTGAATCCGCAAATGATGACCTGCCCTTCCGGAATCAGCACGCGCTCGACTTCGCGCAACACCTGATGCGGCTCCGCCGCAAATTCGAGCACGTGCGGCAGCACGATCAGGTCGATGCTGGCAGATGCATATGGCAATTCCTCGAATTCCTGCACGACCACCAGCGGTTTCGTTTCATTGTCATAACCCGCCGCCGGAATATGCGTATCGGTCAGCCACGTGTGCGGCATGCGGCTGCCGCGCAGCGCCTGGATCTGCGGCAGGCCGATCTGGGTGGCATTGAATCCGAAGATATCGGCAGTCAATTCTTCCAGACACGCTTGTTCCCAGTTCCGCACGTAATTGCCGGCCGGGCTCTCCAGCCAGGGGCCGAGAGATATAATCGATTTTTCAGACGAAGAATTGTCCATGCCCATGTTGAATGTACTGACCGTTCCCGCGTTTAACGACAATTACCTGTGGATTATCCATGACGGCACACATGCCGCCGTAGTCGATCCGGGCGATGCCGTGCCCATCCTCGATGCATTGAAGGCGCACGGACTGTCGCTGGTTGCTATTCTACTGACACATCACCACAGTGACCATGTCGGCGGCGTTCCCGTGCTCTTGCAGCATTTCAATGTGCCGGTGTTTGCGCCGCGCAACGATCCGATCGCCAACGTCACGCAACTACTGGACGAAGGCGATACCGTGCATGTCCCGGAACTGGGCCTGACGCTGTCCGTGCTGGACATACCCGGCCATACGCTGGGCCATATCGCCTATGTGGCAAGGAAACAGGGCTGGGTGTTTTGCGGCGATACGCTGTTTGCCGGCGGATGCGGCCGCATGTTCGAAGGCACGCCGAAACAATTTCTGTCGTCACTCGACAAGCTTGCAGCCTTGCCCGACGACACCGTGGTTTACTGCGCCCACGAATACACCATCTCGAACCTGCGCTTCGCCATTGCGGCAGAGCCGGGTAATGTCGCTCTCCCGCTCCGGCTGAAGAATGAACAGGCAAAACGCGATCGGGATGTACCGACCGTGCCGACCAGCATCGGACTAGAGAAAGCGACCAATCCGTTCCTGCGCACGCGCGAACCCGCCATTGCAAGGCAACTCATCTCCGAAGGACGCGCAAAGGACAGCGACGCGGTTTCGGTTTTCGCCGCATTGCGTGAGTGGAAAAACAACTTCCGCTGATGCGAACTCATTCACGCGGATCCGGGATCAGGCTCCCCTCTCCGCACCGCGAACTGCGCTTTATTGCTTCGTGTCATTGGTTTTTTGGCATTCTTTCCCCCGCCAAATCGTTGCCAGCGATGTAAATTGTCTTGACGCGTAAAACGGCCTTTCCTTACACTCGACAATTATTCTTTTTCAGCCGGCTATCATGGGTCGGTCATTTGCGAGACCCCATGCACCAATCCGACTTCAAAGCACTGTCCAGAACCCTTGCCGCCCTTGCATTCCTGCTGAGCTTCTCCGGCATTTCCCACGCCAGCGATCTGTCGCTGCCGCCGTACGACTGGGCCAAGGATGCCGCACTGCAAAACAATCCCGAACTGGGGAACGATCCGCTGAGCCAGTTCGTCGTCGACAGCAATGCCGATATCTGGGCCCGCATCCGCAAGGGTTTTGCAATTCCCGATCTGGTCGACAATCAACTCGTCATCAATCAGACCACCTGGTACGCATCGCGCCCCGACTACATTGCCCGCACCACCAAACGCGCATCGCTCTATCTGTATCACGTGGTGGAAGAACTGGAAAAACGCGGCATGCCGACCGAACTGGCACTGCTGCCTTTCATCGAATCCGCCTTCAATCCCGAGGCATATTCATCTGCCAAGGCCGCCGGCATGTGGCAGTTCATTCCGTCCACCGGCCGCGATTTCAACCTGAAGCAGAACATGTTCAAGGATGAACGCCGCAGCGTGCTGGCATCGACCGATGCCGCGCTCAACTATCTGGAAAAACTGTACGGCATGTTCGGTGACTGGCAACTGGCGCTCGCGGCCTACAACTGGGGCGAAGGTTCGGTACAGCGCGCGATCAAAAAAGCCGAAGCAGCAGGCAGGCCGATCGACTTCAACAGCCTCTCCGCCTACATGCCGGCCGAAACGCGCAATTACGTACCCAAACTGCAGGCGGTGAAAAACATCATCGCGACACCGGATGCATACAACGTCACGCTGCAGAAAGTCGACAACCAGCCCTACTTCGTCAGCATCGCCAAGACACGCGATATCGACGTCAAGCTGGCGGCGCAACTGGCCGAATTGCCGATGGATGAATTCAAGGCCTTGAATCCGCAATTCAAACGCCCGGTCATCACCGGCAGCAACACGACACAGATTCTCCTGCCGCAAAACAACGCGGAAAAATTCAAGACGAACCTGTCGAAATGGACCCACACCCTGTCGTCGTGGACCGCGCACAAGATCACCAATGCACGCGAACGGATAGAAACGATCGCCGCCAAATTCCACACCACGCCGCAAGTCATTCGCGATGCCAACAATATTCCGCCGAAGATGGTGCTGACGGCAGGCTCGACCATTCTGGTGCCGCGGATGGAAGATTCGGGCCAGAAGGACATCACGCAGGAAGTCGCCGACAACGCGGTCCTCGCCATGGCGCCGGACATGCCGGAAGGCAAGCGCATCCACCTGACCGTCAAGAAACGCGACACGCTGCAATCGCTTGCCAGTCGCTACAAGGTCACCACGGCGCAGATCAAAAGCTGGAACGATCTACATCACGACAAACTGGCTGTCGGGCAGAAACTGGAATTGCATGTGCGCATGACGCGTACCGTCGCCAAAAGCAGCGGCAAGAGCACAAGACAGGTTGCCCGCTCAACGAAATCGAAAATCGTCACAGCCAAATCCGCCGACAATCGTTCAGGCAAGGTCACACTGATTTCGGCAAAAACCTCGAACAAGGTCGCCATCAAGTAAGTCGCGCCGGCGTCACGGGTCATGCGTCGGCGACCGGCGCATCCTCCGCCGTCGCACTGCCAGCAACATCGGCATACACGGCTGCCGCCAGCAGGCGTTGCGTGTAGGCCATTTCCGGATGCGACAGCACCGCGGCCGTCGCGCCTTCTTCCACCACTTTGCCATCCTTCATCACCATCACGCGATGCGCCATTGCGCGGATGACGGCCAGATCGTGGCTGATGAAAATATAGGCCATGCCGTATTTCTTCTGCAGTTCCGCCAGCAACAGCAACACTTGCTGCTGCACCGATACATCCAGCGATGAAGTCGGCTCGTCGAGCAAAATCAGATCGGGCTTCAAAACCAGCACGCGTGCAATCGCGATACGCTGGCGCTGTCCACCGGAAAATTCATGTGGATAACGCGTCATCATGTCTGGTGACAGGCCGACTTCACGCAAGCCATCCGCAACCGCCTGACGAACGCCTGCGTGCCCCAATTCCGGCTGGTGCAGGGCCAATCCCTCACCGACGATTTGCTCAATCGTGCGACGCGGCGACAACGAGGCGAACGGATCCTGAAACACGACCTGCATGCGCGCGCGCAACGGACGCAGCGCTGCCCTGCGCATCGTGCCGATCGGCTTGCCATCGAACGCGATCCGGCCGCCTACCCTCGCGCCGGATAAACGCAGCAGCGCGAGTCCGAGCGTGGATTTGCCGGAACCCGATTCGCCGACAATTCCCAGCGTTTCACCGGGACGCACCTGCACATCGACATCGTCGACCGCAACAAACGGGATCGTCTTGAACCAACCCTTCTTGATCTCAAATGTGCAGCGCATCTTTTCAGCCTGCAGCAAAGGCTGCGCCGCCTCGTTCACGGTGCCGACCAGCTGATGCGGCTGGCTTGCCAGCAATTTCTTCGTATACGTTTCGCGCGGATGCGCAAACAAGGTTTGCGTGGCGGCGACCTCAACCAGTTTTCCTTTTTCCATCACGCCGACGCGATCGGCAAAGTGCCGCACCAGATTCAGGTCATGCGTAATCATCAGCACGGCCATGTTTTCTTCTCGCTGCAACTGATTCAGCAATTCGACGATCTGCACCTGGATCGTGACGTCGAGCGCCGTGGTCGGTTCATCGGCGATCAGCAGTTTCGGTTTGCACGCCAGCGCCATCGCAATCATCGCGCGCTGACGCTGTCCGCCGGACAGCTGATGCGGATACGACAACGCGCGGCGTTGCGGTTCCGGAATGCCGGTCTTGTCGAGCAGCTCGATCGTGCGCAATGCGGCCGTTTTCGCGCTCAGGCCTTCATGCAGCATCAGCACTTCCGCGATCTGATTGCCGATCGTGAACAATGGATTGAGCGCCGTCATCGGTTCCTGGAAAATCATCGCGACATCCTTGCCGCGCACCGATCGCATCGATGCTTCGGTTCTTTGCAGGATGTCCTGGCCCTCGAACATGATTTTCCCGGTGTAGGACGCATCCTGATTCAAACGCAGGATGGACAACGCGGTAACGGTTTTGCCGGAGCCCGATTCGCCCACCAATGCGAATTTCTCGCCCGGCGCGATGCTGAAGCTGACATCGTCGACAACCTTGCTGTCGTCAAACGATACTTGCAGATTCTGAATATCCAGCAGGCTCATGCTTTTCTCCGGACATCCAGCGCGTTGCGCAAGGCATCGCCGATATTGGTCAGCAACAACAACGTCACGGTCAACACGACGAATGCCGACAAGGCAATCCACCACGCGTCCAGATTGTTCTTGCCCTGCGCCAGCAGTTCACCGAGGCTCGCGGTGGAGGCCGGCACGCCCAGCCCCAGAAAATCGAGGCTCGTCAGCGCCAGAATCGCGCCACTCATGCGGAACGGCAGGAAGGTCACGACCGGCGTCAGGCTGTTCGGCAGCACATGGCGCCAGATGATCTGCCGATTCGACAATCCCAGTGCGCGCGCCGCCTGCACGTATTCCAGATTGCGATTGCGCAGGAAGTCGGCGCGCACGTAATCGGACAATCCCATCCATCCGAACAGCGACAGCAACACGAGCAGCAAGCCGACGCTCGGCTGAAAGATCGAGGCAAAAATGATCAGCAGATACAACTCCGGCATGGAACTCCAGATTTCCATGAAACGTTGAAAGAACAAATCGATTTTGCCGGCGAAGTAACCCTGAATCGCGCCGGTGATCAAGCCGAGCAGCACGCCGGTAACGGTCAGCGCCAGTCCGAACAGCACCGATACACGGAACCCGTACAGCACACGCGCCACCACATCGCGGCCGCGATCGTCGGTACCCAGCCAGTTTTCGGCAGACGGCGGCGCCAGATTCGGCGATGTGGCGAAATAATTCAGCGTGTCGAAATGGTAATGATTAATCGGATAGATGGCCCAGTTCCCCTCCTTCCGGAATTGATCGCGGATGAATGGGTCGAGATAATCTGCTTGCGATTCGAAGTCGCCGCCGAATTTTTTCTCTGAATACGTGGTCAGGACCGGGAACACCAGTTCCCCGTTGTAGCGCGCCACCAGCGGTTTGTCGTTCGACACAACTTCCGCCATCAGGCTGATTGCAACCAGCACGCCGAAAATGATCAGACTCCAGTAACCGCGGCGATTTTTCCTGAAACGCAGCCAGACCCGGCGTCCCGGAGAAACCGACGCTGCGACGGATGGAGAAGATGAAGATGCGCTCATCGATTCAGACTTTCAAACTGCAGGCGCGGATCGGCCCAGACGTAGCACAGATCGCCGAGTAACTTGACCACCAGACCGATCAGCGTAAAGAGATAAAGCGTGCCCATCACGACCGGATAATCGCGCCGGACCACCGATTCATACGACAGCAGGCCCAATCCGTCGAGCGAGAACAATGTCTCGATCAACAGGCTGCCCGCGAAGAAGGCGCCGATGAAGGCCGCAGGGAAACCCGTCACCAGCGGAATCAGCGCATTGCGGAACACGTGCTTGTACAAGCACCGTCTTTTCGCTCAGGCCTTTGGCGCGCGCAGTCAGCACGTATTGCTTGCGGATTTCTTCCAGAAACGTGTTCTTGGTCAGCATCGTCATTACCGCAAATGAGCCCGCCACCGATGCCGTGACCGGCAGCGTGATGTGCCATAGATAATCAAGCACCTTGCTGATCAGCGACAACTGCTCCCAGTTATCCGACGTCAGGCCGCGCAACGGAAACCACTGCACGAAGCTGCCGCCGCCGAACATCACCAGCAGGAACACGCCAAGCATGAAACCGGGTATCGAATAGCCGATCAGAAACGAGCATGCTGGTCAGCGAATCGAAACGGCTGCCTTCACGCACCGCTTTCGCGATGCCGAGCGGAAGTCGAAATGAAATAGGTCAGGAAGAACGTCCACAAACCGAGCGTGATCGATACCGGCAGTTTCGATACAACCAGTTCCCACACATCCTTGTGATGATAAAAACTCTGGCCCAGATCGAAGGTAGCGAAGCCTTTCAGCATTTGCCAGAAACGTTCGCTTGCCGGTTTGTCGAAACCATAGAGCGCCCTGATCTCCGCCACGCGTTCGGCGTCGATGCCCTGCCGCCCACGATAGAGCGAAGCGCCGCCGGCTTCGGTAAGTTCCCGCGACTTGAGTTGCTGCACCATTTGTTCCACCGGGCCGCCGGGGACAAACTGGATGACGCTGAAGGTCAATAAAATAACGCCGAACAGTGTCGGCACAATCAACAGCAAGCGTCGCAGTATGTATATCCACATAGCGTTATCCTATTTTTGCCACCAGGTGGTCAGTACCCAGGCCGAGGCGGCATATTGCAGCGGCAGCACCGAAGGAAAACCAAGCTTGCTGTTATACGCAACATAATGTTTCTCGTTGTAGAAATTGGGCACGCAATAATATTCGTGCAAAAGCACACGGTCCAATGCCCGACTCGCCGCCACCAGATCGGCGCGAGATGTGCTCTTCACAATCCGGTCGATCAATTTATCCACTGCCGGACTGGAGATGCCGCCGATATTTTCGCTGCCGTTTTCCTTTGCAGCCGCAGAACCCATCTCGCCATATAACTCATTGCCGGGACTGGAAGAACCTCCCTTGATCTGAACCGTCATGTCGAAATCGAATTCGTCCAGACGCTTCTGCGCCAGCGCAGGATCCAGTACACGGTAGTTCAGCGTGATGCCCAGCTTTTCCAGATTCCGTGCAAACGGCGCCACCACACGTTCGGAGGATTTCTGGACAATCATGAAATCGAATACGAATGGTTCACCCTCCGCATTGCGAAGCGCGCCATCGCGATATGTCCAGCCTGCCTCCGCCAGCAGCGTTCTGGCTTCCTTGAGATTGGCCCGCAATGAGTGAGGAGGCTTCGTGTCGGGCGGCACGGGAGCGGGGCCGAAGACTTCGGGACGCAACATGTTCCGAAGAGGCTCCAGGATCGCCAGCTCCTCTGGCCCGGGCAAACCTGTGGCGGCCAGCTCGCTGTTGGTGAAATAGCTGTAACTGCGTTTCAGTCGATCGAAATAAATCTGCCGATTGAGCCACTCGAAATCGAGTGCCAGGCCGATTGCCTTGCGAACCCGGATGTCCTGAAATTTCTGCCGGCGCAAATTGAATACAAATCCTTGCATGCCCGCGCCATTGCGATGGACAAATTCCTGCTTGATCAATTCGCCATTGGAGAAACGTTTTCCGGTATATCCGCGAATCCAGTTCTTGATGCTGTTTTCTATATTGACCGAAAACTCCCCCGCCTTGAATGCCTCCAGCCGAATCTGGTCATCCTTGTAGTAGCGGTAGGTGATGCGATCGAAATTGAACATGCCGCGCCGGCTGGGCAGATTGGTGGCCCAGTACGCCGGATTGCGTTTATAGGTCACGAACTTGCCCAGATCGTAACGCTCAATGATGTAAGGGCCGCTGCCTATCGGCGCCTCCAGCGCCAGCTTGTCGAAAGCCTTGCCCTGCCCCCATTTCGGCGAAAAAACCGGCAACTGCCCCACAATCATGTGCAGCTCGCTGTTCTTCTTCGCAAATTCAAATCGGACCGTATAGGGATCGACCACCACCACACGTTTCACATCGGCCCAATACGAGCGGAACACGGGCGTCGATAATTTGCCCATCAAGGTTTCGAATGAATACTTGACGTCGGACGCGGTCACCGGATCGCCGTTCGAGAATCGTGCCGCACGATTCAGTCGAAACGTGATGCTGAGCTGATCGGGCGCCAGCTCCATGTCTTCCGCCAGCAGGCCATAGGCAGAGAAAGGCTCGTCGTCACTTTGCGTCATCAAGGATTCGAACATCAGGCTCATCTGGGCAAACACGAACCCGCTTCCGCCCAGTCCCAATCCCGCCGCCGCCGTGCCCTTCAACGTAAAAGGATTGAACTTGTCGTAGCTTCCGAGCGCCGCAAAGGTCACATCACCCTGCTTCGGAGCATCCGGATTCACATAATCGAAATGGGTAAACCCGGCCGGATACTTGGGTGTATAGCCCATCGCCAGAGCATGTGCCGCGCGAGCGCTGTCGGCATAACCGATGCTGCAAAACAGCAGGAAAGAAAAGAGAAATTTGATCATTCGCCTATATGCTCAGCACTGAAGGACACGTGAAGATTGCAGGATTCTACCCAACACGCGCCTGTTTATATCAGGAAGAAGACCACACGCCTGCCTTCCTCGGATACGCCGGAAATGATCTGAGAGGTTGCCGACATTGCATTGACCCCCTACAATCTTGCCCAGTTCAAGCGGTGTAAGACCGCGCCATATTAGTACCATATCAACCAATGACCTATCCTCGCAGTGCACTGGATACGAATTTTTCCGATTCGCGATCCGGGAGACGTACCTGCGAAACTAAACGGAGCACCTCATGGCATTCCTGCAAGGCAAAAAAATCCTCATCACCGGTTTGCTGTCGAACCGCTCCATCGCATACGGCATCGCCGCCGCCTGCAAGCGCGAAGGCGCCGAACTTGCCTTTACCTATGTCGGCGAGCGCTTCAAGGATCGCACGACCGAATTTGCAAAAGAATTCGACAGTAAACTCGTCTTCGACTGCGACGTCGGCAGCGATGAACAGATCGACGCCCTGTTTGCCGATCTGGGCAAATCGTGGGATCACCTCGACGGTCTCGTGCATGCAATCGGCTTCGCACCGCGCGAAGCGATTGCCGGCGATTTCCTCGATGGCCTGTCGCGTGAAGGCTTCAAAATCGCGCACGACATCTCCGCCTACAGTTTCCCGGCAATGGCAAAAGCCGCGCTGCCGATGCTGCGCCCGAATTCCGCGCTGCTGACCCTGAGCTATCTCGGCGCCATGCGTGCACTGCCCAACTACAACACCATGGGCCTGGCCAAGGCTTCGCTGGAAGCCAGCGTGCGCTACATGGCAGAATCGCTGGGACCGAAAGGCATCCGCGTCAACGGCATCTCCGCCGGTCCGATCAAGACGCTGGCGGCCAGCGGCATCAAGGACTTCGGCAAGATCCTCAATTTCGTCAAGGAACACGCACCGTTGCGCCGCAACGTCACACAGGAAGATATCGGCAACGCCTCCGCCTTCCTGCTGTCGGACCTGTCCAGCGGCATCACCGGCGAGATCACCTATGTCGATGGCGGTTTCTCGCATGTCGTGGCCGGCATGGGCGCCGAATAAGGTCTCGATCACTGTGTAATCAGGCGGCGCAAGGTCATTGACCCTGCGCCGCTTTTTTGTGGTCGATCGTGCATCATTGCCAGGCTCGGAGCCAATTGCCGAACATCGTCCTCGACAGCGAGGCGCCGACGATGTACAATGCGCGCTGTGCGTTGCCACGAGCAACCACTTTTTTGCAGCATCGCGAACCGTTAGCATTAACGATAAAGCCCCCCGCCTTTCAGGTGTTGAATTTCAGACACCGTCCCGGCGCAAAGCTTTTGTGCCGAAATCTCTCAGAGTTTTCTTAGCTGTTTCGTTGGTTGGCGTTGCATTTTTGCGTACGCAATTTTCACCATGAAAAAATCGGTCACGAACCGGTTGGCTCTGCCATGGACGTTGCAACGCTGATTTTACGAAAGAAAATAATGACTTTTGAATCACTAGGCCTCCACGCGTCCATCATCAAGGCATTGACCGAATCCGGTTATACCGCGCCAACTTCCGTGCAAGCGCAGGCTATCCCTGCCGGTATCGAAGGCCGCGACATGATGGTGTCGTCGCAGACAGGTTCGGGCAAGACTGCGGCATTCATGCTGCCTGCCCTGCACAAATTCGCGATCCAGTCCGAAGAACAACCGGCTGCCGGCAAGACCCCGAATCAGGAAATGCAATCGGCGCGTTCGCGCGGCGATCGCCCACGCTTCAAGGCTGCACAACCGAAAATGCTGGTGTTGACCCCAACACGTGAACTGGCATTGCAAGTCACCACATCGACCGACAAATACGGCTCGTTCATGAAACGTGTCAAGGCCGTATCGATCCTCGGCGGCATGCCTTACCCGAAACAGATGCAACTGCTGGCCAAGAATCCTGAGATTCTGGTCGCCACGCCAGGCCGTCTGATCGACCACATGGAATCGGGCAAGATCGATTTCTCGGAATTGCAGATCCTCGTACTCGACGAAGCCGACCGCATGCTGGACATGGGTTTCATCGACGACATCGAAAAGATCGTCGCTGCAACACCTGAAGGCCGTCAAACCATGCTGTTCTCTGCCACGCTCGACGGCACGGTCGGCACCATGGCAAAACGCATCACCAAGAATCCACTGATCATCCAGATCGCTGGTTCCGCCACCAAGCATGAAAACATCAAGCAGTGCGTTCACTTCGTCGACGATCTGTCGCACAAGAATCGCATGCTCGATCATCTGCTGCGTGACGAAACGATGGATCAGGCTGTTGTGTTCACCGCGACCAAACGCGATGCCGACACGATCGCCGATCGCCTGAACATCGCAGGTTTCGCCGCTGCTGCATTGCATGGCGACATGCATCAGGGCGCGCGTAACCGCACGCTCGACGGCCTGCGTCGCGGTCAGATCCGCGTCCTGGTGGCAACCGACGTTGCCGCCCGCGGCATCGACGTTCCGGGCATCACGCACGTCGTCAACTACGATCTGCCGAAATTTCCGGAAGATTACGTTCACCGCATCGGCCGTACCGGCCGTGCAGGACGCAACGGCATCGCGGTATCGCTGGTCAATCATGCAGAAGGCATGAACGTCAAGCGTATCGAGCGCTTCATCAAGCAATTGATCCCGGTCGAGGTAATCGAAGGCTTCGAACCGAAGCGTACCGCTTCGGCACCACGTTCGAGCCACAAGCCGGGCGGCTGGAAACCGGGCGACAACCGTGGCAACACGGCCAAGCCGGGTCAACGCACGTTCAGCAAACCGAATGCACCGCGCAAGGAAGGCGGCTACAACAATGGTCCGCGTACCGGTGATGCTGGCGGCGCAACTCGTCGTCCATTCGGCGAACGTTAATCGCTGATCCGTCGGCCGTGCGCTGACGGATGCTTCAAGCGAATATGAAAAGCCGTTCCGGCAAATCGGAACGGCTTTTTTTGACTGGCGTGTGTGAATTGCTTTTCGCAAAAGAGAAAGAATTCGGCACTGGCGACGGCGCAGCGTGTCTCGAATCGGCAATTGCATACGACAATCCGGCGCAGAAACTGCACGAACAACAAGTTGCCAACGAGACAACGAATTTTTCCTTTGCGCATTGCAACCGGGCGATTGAACTTGACAGCTGCGCGCCTGTTCGCCTACAGTTGACGCATGTTTTCCGTACACCACACCACTTCTGCATCCTCGCACATCGGCGCTTTGCTACCGACGCTGCTATCGCTACTACTGAAATAAGTAGCGTTCTCTCTTGCTGTTCAGCCGTACCGTTTCATCCCGTCACATCAATCAACGCATCACAACCGAATTTTTCAGCCATGCACGTCAAGCCTGTTCCAGCCGTATGCATCGATGGCGATTTGATCGCTGCGATGACGCTCGCGCATTCGCTGCCCCTGCTATTGCTACCGATCGGTTAGCTGGCCTAGCGCACGTGGCAGCCAGATAGCCGTTTTGCCACACCGATACCGAATTTGACGAATGGCACAGCGCGATCACGACAAGCCATTCGCACCGATTAAAGAACAAGAGGATTTATCATGATGTTGACCAACCCGGCTGCTAAATACCGCGCCTTCCCTCCCATCGCATTGACCGATCGCACATGGCCCAATCAGGTCATCAGCAAACCGCCGATCTGGATGAGCACTGATCTGCGCGACGGCAACCAGGCGCTGATCGAACCGATGAACCACGAAAAGAAGCTGCGTTTCTTCGACATGCTGGTCAAGATCGGCTTGAAGGAAATCGAAGTCGCCTTCCCTTCCGCCTCGCAAACCGATTTTGATTTCGTGCGCAGACTGATCGATGAAAAGCGTATCCCGGACGACGTCACGATCGAAGTGCTGACGCCGGCACGCGAAGACCTGATTCGTCGCACCGTTGAATCGGTTGTCGGCGCGCGACGCGCCATCGTCCATTTGTATAATGCAACCGCACCGGCCTTCCGCCGCATCGTATTCAACATGTCGAAGGAAGAAGTCAAGGCGCTGGCCGTCAATGGTGCCAAATTGGTTCGTCAGTTGGCCGATGCGCATCCGGAAACCGAATGGGTATTTCAGTATTCGCCGGAAACCTTCAGCATGACCGAACTCGATTTCGCGAAAGAAGTCTGCGATGCCGTATCCGAAGCCTGGGGGCCGACGCCCGAACGCAAGATGATCATCAACCTGCCCGGCACCGTCGAAGCCAGCACGCCGAACGTCTACGCCGATCAGGTCGAATGGATGCATCGCAATCTCGCCCGACGCGATTCCATCATTCTCAGCCTGCATCCGCACAATGATCGCGGCTGCGCGGTGGCCGCTGCCGAGCTGGGCGTCATGGCCGGCGCTGATCGCATCGAAGGCTGCCTGTTCGGCAACGGCGAACGCACCGGCAATGTCGATCTGGTCACGCTCGCGCTCAACCTCTATTCGCAAGGCATTCATCCCGGCCTCGATTTCTCGGATATCGATGCAGTCCGCCAGTGTGTCGAAGAATGCAACCAGATCCCTGTGCATCCGCGTCATCCGTATGTCGGCGATCTGGTCTATACCGCGTTCTCCGGCTCGCATCAGGACGCGATCAAGAAAGGCTTCGCAAAACAGCAACCAGATGCAATCTGGGAAGTGCCGTACATGCCAGTCGATCCGGCCGATCTCGGTCGCAGCTACGATGCGGTCATTCGCGTCAACAGTCAGTCAGGCAAAGGCGGCATGACCTATCTGCTGGAACAGGAGTACGGACTCGTATTGCCGCGCCGTCTGCAGATCGAATTCAGCCGTGCCGTGCAACGCATCACCGACGAAACCGGCGGCGAAGTCGCCGCGGCAGACATTCACACGATTTTCAACAGCGAATACCTGAATGCGGTTACACCCTACCAATATCGCAGCCACCACATCGACGATACGCAAGGCAAGGGCGAAATACGCATCCATGTCGCGCTTGAGAAAGACGGCAAACCGGTTTCGCTGCAAGGCACGGGAAACGGCCCGATCGACGCGTTCATCGATGCGCTGGGCATGGATATCAAGTTGATGGATTTTCACGAACACGCAATCGGCGCCGGCGCCGGCGCCAATGCCGCCAGCTACATCGAACTGCGCGTCGACAACGGTCCGACACGTTTCGGCGTCGGCATCGACAGCAACATCATGACGGCATCGTTCCGTGCGGTGCTGAGTGCGGTGAACCGAAATAGTGCATTCAACGGGAAACCTTCCTGACCTGCGCAGGCTCGACAAAAAGCCGCTGGGATCAGCGGCTTTTTTCATTTGGTCGGCGTATATTGAAGGCAAGTGCAATCGCGGTTTCCGCGCATGAATGCCAATTGCCTGAATCCGCACCTCAGGCAGAACAGTGTTCCAGAGTGATTGAATTGATTCGCAGATAAATCCTACTATGGTCCGGCCCGATATCGTTAGCCGGCAAACTATGCTCGAAGACGTTCCAAGCCCGATTGACCTTCGTCTCATGCCCGATGCGCGTGAATGGGAGCAAACTTCCATGGAAAAACGTCCGTACCGGACTGATATCTTCGACGCATTCGCCAGTGAAATATCTGACGCATCAACACAGATCCACCGAATCCTCGAACTCGGATCCGGCCCGGGCTTCCTGGCAACCCACCTGCTGCGCTCATTTCCGCAAGCGTCATGCGTTCTGCTGGATTTTTCTCGCGCGATGCATGAACTGGCCGAGGTACGACTGGGAACCTTACGGAACCGCGCACAATTCGTCGAACGCAACTTCAAGGAACCGGACTGGACCATCGGCCTCGGCAAATTCCAGTGCATCGTCACCAATCAGACAGTCCATGAACTTCGCCACAAACGTCATGCCGCGACCTTGCATTCGCAGGCCCGCCAGTTTCTGGAAGTCGGTGGCAGCTACCTTGTCTGCGATCATTTCGTTGGCGAAGGTGGCGTGACAAACGAGCAGCTATTCATGACTATCGAAGAGCAAAGACAAGCGCTTCTCGACGCAAGCTTTGAGTCGGTCAGGCAAATCATGTGCAAGGGCAGTCTGGTTCTTCATCATGCAGCCTGACCCGCGCATGTCAAACATTGAGGTATTGTCATGTCCGAGAAAAATACAAAAGGTAATAACGTACTGCTCTTCAAACGTGCTGCGAAACGAGCTGCTCCGGCTGCAACCGCGATCTCGGAATTGAGGGACATGCTGATCGTTTACGACCGGTTGATAGCGCTGCTAAGGGAAACGTCCGACGAGGGATTGGATACGCTGGCCGATAATCTTGTCGTCTCGGTTGTACATTGCAGAGAAACGCTGGCAAACGGCATGGACGACAAAACAGGTCTGCAGATGGTGAAGGAAATGAGCGACGGATTGCGCCAGATTCCCGGAGTTTTGCGCTCGCTTCTGCCTGGACTGGGACCTCGCCTGGGAGAAAGCATGGAACGGAAACTGGGTATTCAGTTTTCCAAATACTAGGCCAGAAGTCGAGCAGGGAAATTGTGATATTAAAATAACTCAACTCAATATTAAAAATCCTTGGCTCTTAGCAAGTACATCACGAACACCCGGCTACGCCACCTGGTCAACCGTTAGACTTTTCCATTTTTAACTGAGGTCTCATGCACGCTCTTTTGGCATCTCTACTTTTGAGTGTAATCCTCGTGGCACCGGCACATGCTGACTCGTGGCTACCAGCAAATATTCAAGCGCGAGCCAGCGTCAACGGCAATTTCGTTATCCGGATTATTCCCGGGAAAAGCATGGATGACGTTTATAGTGGCAGTGGAATGCCGAAAACCGTACATGCCACCGCAGAGTGGTACCGATTCAATGGCACTTCGTACGAAAAAGCACGTACCGTTACCTTGCCAAATCCCATTTCTCCTGTCGACATCGAATTAACGGATCGTGGCGTGCTCGTCACTATCGACAACTGGCATAACCTTGGAACAGGAAACGTTTTGGCTATTTACACGCCGAGTGGAAAGGTCGTACGAAAATTCAAGTTAAGTGATTTATATTCCCACAACGATATTGCGCGACTGCCTCACTCCACATCATCCATACAATGGCGCTGTCCGGGACTGTCCACTTTCCTTGAATCAGCGAATACGCTTTTGGTGAATGACAGTATCGGAGGACGATTTGTTTTCAATCTTGATTCCGGAACATTCGATTATCAACAACGACAAGATCCGGCCTGCTAGCTGATTTCTATAAATTGACACCGACTCTCTGGTCTAAGTTACAGCGTAATGCATCCCTTAATCCAAACTCAGTCGTAACTCTATGACACTACCGAGCATATTGGTTGTCGCTGTCACGATTCTCTTCCTGATCTTGGAAAGATTGTTTCCGGGGCGGGAGTTGCCTCGTTCAAAAGGATGGTATTTCAGGGCACTGTTAATCAACCTTGCCCAACTTGCCATTACGTTGGCAACTGCCCGACTCTGGATAGAAATCTTTGACGGCTGGTCGCTTTTCAGTTTCGCTGCTTGGCACCTACCGATATTGGAAGGATTTATCGGATGGTTCATTGGCACATTCTTCTTTTATTGGTGGCATCGCATAAGGCATGGAAATGGATTCTGGCTTCTTTTTCATCAGATTCACCATTCGCCGTCCCGTATTGAAGTTGCCACCTCTTTCTATAAACATCCGATAGAAATCTTTAGCGATGCGGTCTTGAGTGCTTTGGTACTTTATCCCTTGCTTGGGTGCTCAATGATGGGCGCTTTTTGGTATAACTTTTTTGCAGCCACTGGAGAGTACTTCTACCACGCCAATCTGCGTACACCCAAGTGGTTGAGATATTTGATCCAAACACCTGAGCTGCATTCAATTCATCATCAGTTCGATATACATAAACATAACTATGCTGACATTCCGCTTTGGGATCGGCTGTTTGGTACTTACAAAGACACGACAGAGTTCGCCGACAGATGCGGATTTCCATCAGGTACCGAGCAAAGGTTGGGAGCGATGCTGATTTTCAAAGATGTGTACAAGGAAGACTCATCAGCCAACATACCGCCGGAATCAACCGATCCTACTGTAGCGACAACGCAACGATAGACATCAAAAAAGCACGTCAATCGTCCGTATCAATAATAAACAGCACATTCAATTTTTATTCCAAAATCTGCAAAGTGACAACAGGCAGGTCAGCGCTTCATCCTATCGCGCCAGCCGAATCCCCATAAACTGCCACCGCGTCGTCGCCGGAAAGAAATTCCGGTAGCTCATCCGCGCATGTCCTTCCGGCGTCGCACATGACGATCCGCGCAGCACGTACTGATTCGACATGAACTTGCCGTTGTACTCGCCGAGCGCGCCTTCTGCGGTGCGATAACCGGGATACGCCGCGTAGCTGCTGGATGTCCATTGCCAGCACACGCCAAACAGTTGCTTCAATCCCGCATCGCTGCGCGCCGCATGTTCCCATTCGGCTTCGGTCGGCAGGCGCGCGCCGGCCCAGCGTGCGTAAGCGTCGGCCTCGAAATACGAAATCTGCGTCGCGGCCGCGTCCATCTCCAGCGGCTGCAATCCGTGCAGGCCGAATGCATGCCAGGCTTCGCCATCTTGTTTTTTCCAGTACAGCGGATGCGCCAACCCTTCCCTGCTCACCCAGTCCCAGCCTTCGGACAGCCACAGCGACGCATCGCGATAGCCGCCGGCTTCGACGAAGGCCAGGTATTCGCGGTTGGTGACGAGACGCGATGCCAGCGAATACGGTTCGAGAAATTGCCGATGTTTGGGCAGCTCGTTATCGAAACAGAATCCGCTGCCGTCATCGCCGATTTCCACGACGCCGCCGTCGAACGCATGCCACTGCAATGGTGCGGCAGCTTCGCGCAAGACCGGCCTTGCATCCGAATACACCGGCATCAGCGGATTGCACGACAGCAGATGCAACACGTCGGTCAGCATCAACTCCTGATGCTGCTGTTCATGCTGCAGACCGAGCTCCATCAACGACGCGAGCGTGACAAACGATTCTGCAGACAGGCTGCCTGTACACAATGCCAGCATGCGTTCATCCACATCGCGCCGATAGGCCAGCACTTCTTCCAGCGATGGCCGTGTCAGCAATCCGCGCTGCGCGCGCGCGTGCCTGTCGCCGACACCGTTGTAATACGAATTGAACAGGACGCGGAAGGCCGGATGAAACGGTTTGAAATCCGGTTCGAATCGCTCAAGGATGAAGGTTTCGAAAAACCATGTCGTGTGCGCCAGATGCCATTTGATCGGGCTCGCATCCGGCATCGATTGCGCGCAGCAATCTTCTTCCGATAATGGCGCGGCCAGCGCAATCGATTGTCCGCGCACCTTTTCAAAATGATTCGGAAGAAGCGCGGGGTCGTTCGGGTAGATGCGTTCGGTCTGTGCGTTCATGTTTTTATCCGAAGAATGGACGAAGACAGCAACAGGTGCTGTCTATGATGTACCTTGCGTCGCTGCAATGCAAACAAGTTCGACTGGCTGCCCGGTGCCGAGTTCCTATGTCTGCTGACGCGTTATGCGGCATGCGCGTGGCAGACGATGAACCAGTTGCGCGGATCGGTCCAGACGGCAACATTTTCAAAGCCGGCCTGCTGCAGCAAGGCCACGAAATTCTGGCGCGTGTATTTGTAGCTGTTCTCCGTATGGATGCGTTCGCCGCGTGCAAAGCGCCGCTCGCCGCCGGCCCAGTGCACGACTTGATCGGATGTCGCTTCCAGATGCATTTCGATACGGCTCAGTTCGGGATTGAAAAATCCGCGATGCCGCCACGCTCGCAAATCGAAATCCGCATCCAGCAGGCGGTTCATGTGCCGCAGCAGGTTGAGGTTGAACGCAGCGGTCACGCCGAGTGCATCGTCATAAGCATCATCCAGAATCGGTTTTTCCTTGACCAGATCGACGCCGATCAACAAGCCGCCGTCGGCCTTGCCATTGTCGACACAGGCTGCGTGTATCTGCTTCAGAAATGCCAGCGCCTGTTCCGGCGTGAAGTTGCCGATCGAAGAACCGGGATAAAAAAACAGGCGATTGCTGCGTTTCACCGCATCCGGCAATGCCAGATCGCCGGAAAAATCCATGCCGACGCCGACCATGTCGATCTGCGGAAACTGGCGTTGCAGCCGATCAACCGATTCGCGCAGGAAGGCGACGGAGATATCGACCGGCACGTATTGCGACGGCTGCAGTTCGGAAAACAGTCGTGCCGCCTTGGCGCAATTGCCCGCGCCCAGATCGATCAGCGTGGTGTTGCTGCCGATCGAACGCGCCATATCGTGCGCATGCGTGTCGAAGATCTGCGCTTCGGTGCGCGTCGGATAATATTCGGGCAGCTCGCAGATTGCTTCAAACAATCTGGAGCCCAGCGCGTCGTACAGATATTTGGGCGAGGTAACGGCGTGATCGGCTGTCAGTCCCGCCAGCAGTTCGTCGCGGATATTGAGAGGATTTTGTTCGGTGCGCTGTATGAATTGAGCCAAGCGGCTGCTCCTTCGATTGGGGTTGCAGCGATGAATAACGGCCGCGTCGACATGAATATGACGACAGCATATCCGATGCGTTCGCCTTGCGTGTGAAGCAAGCGTGAAGCCGGCATGCGTGCAAGAGCCGTACCCGCCTCGCCCAGCATCGCACATGCTGGTGACAGCGTCATGTCAGCAGAGTGTGCTCCGCCAGAAAAAGAATGCCTTTCCTTTTTACCGGCAAGGATTACACGATGCCGGGATGCGTATGGCCGTCTGGTGCTAAGCTATGCACCCATCCACCGGGCATCGCGCAGTCATTGCGCCATCCAGCCGGCGATTACCCGGCCGGCACGCGCAACCTGTTTGCAGCGCATTCGCAACGATATTCAGACATTCATTTCATCCATGATCCCCAAGACGTCCCGAGAACTACAAAAAGGCAGCATCGCCACGCTGCGCGAGCTGAGCCGATTCCTGCAACCGTACCGGCGGCAATTCGTTCTGGCCGGCATTGCGCTGATCGTCGCGGCGGGTGCCACCCTGGCGATTCCGTATGCGTTCCGCCAGATGATCGATCTCGGTTTCGGCGCGAACGGCATGCACAATGCATCGCATATCAATGCCTATTTCATCGCCTTGTTCGGCGTCGCCTGCGTACTCGGCGTGGCGACGGCGGCGCGTTTCTACATGGTGTCGTGGCTGGGCGAACGCGTGACGGCGGATATCCGCAGCGCCGTGTATGCGCATGTCGTCACGCAAAGCCCGCAGTTCTTCGAAACCACGCAGAGCGGCGAAGTATTGTCGCGGCTGACCACCGATACCACGCTGATCCAGACGCTGATCGGCACCAGCATTTCGATGGCCTTGCGCAACATGCTGCTATTCGCCGGCGGCCTTGTCATGCTGTTCATCACCAGCATCAAACTGTCGTCGATCATTCTCGTAACGCTGGCAGCCGTCGTGCTGCCGATCGTCTGGTTCGGTCGCCGCGTGCGTTCGCTGTCGCGCGATTCGCAGAATCGCATTGCCGATTCGTCCGCACTGGCAGGAGAAATCCTGAACGCCATGCCGACCGTACAGGCGTTCACGCATGAAAAAATCGAATCGCGCCGTTTCGGCACCACCGTCGAGGATGCATTCAGAACGGCGATCCGTCGCATTCGTGCACGCGCATTGCTGACGATGGTGGCGATCCTGCTGATCTTCGGCGCGATCGTGTTCGTCCTGTGGCTGGGCGCGCATGCAGTGATCGATGGCACGATGAGCGGCGGTCAGCTCGGCCAGTTCATCCTGTATTCCGCGCTGGTCGCCGGTTCGATCGGCGCATTGTCCGAAGTGCTGGGCGATGCGCAACGCGCCGCCGGTGCAACCGAGCGCCTGCTGGAACTGTTGTCGGTGCAATCGCCGATCGCCTCGCCCGCCGCTCCGACTACGCTGCCGCCGCGACGCGCAAACGGCTCCGCACTGACACTGGATCTGGTGACCTTCCACTATCCGTCGCGCCCGCTGACGCCGTCGCTGTCCGGCCTCTCACTTGCCATCGCGGCAGGCGAAACCGTCGCCATCGTCGGCCCGTCGGGCGCCGGCAAGACCACGCTGTTCCAGTTGCTGCTGCGCTTCTACGATCCGCAGGAAGGCACGATTGCGCTGGACGGCGTGGATATCCGCCAGCTCGATCTGCACACGCTGCGCGACACCATCGGCATCGTGCCGCAGGACACCGTGATTTTCTCCGCCAATGCGATGGAGAACATCCGCTACGGCCGTCCCGGCGCCAGCGACGAGGACGTCATTGCCGCCGCCAGGCTCGCTGCCGCCCACGAATTCATCGAGCGCCTGCCGGAAGGGTATCAATCCTTTCTTGGCGAACGCGGCGTGCGCCTGTCCGGCGGCCAGCGCCAGCGGATCGCGATCGCGCGCGCATTGCTGAAAAATCCGCCGCTGCTGCTGCTGGACGAAGCCACCAGCGCACTCGATGCCGAATCCGAACGTCTGGTGCAGGGCGCGCTGGAAGCGGCCATGGTCGGCCGCACCACGCTGGTCATCGCGCACCGGCTGGCAACCGTCCAGCGGGCAGACCGCATCATCGTGATGGAACACGGCAAAATCGTGGAAACCGGCACGCACGCATCGCTGGTCGCGGCCGGCGGACTGTACGCCGGCCTGGCCGCGCTGCAGTTCGGCCAGCATTGACCAGAAACATTGCATCGCCGGCGCCCGATTCCTTGCCTTCGATTCGATCGCGTTAAAATAGCGGCTTCCGGCGATTGCGCGCATGCGCCGCCGACCAACCAACACAACGGACGATGCATGAAACAGTATCTTGACCTGGTACGCACGGTCCTCGACACCGGTACATGGCAGGAAAACCGCACCGGCATCCGCACCATCAGCATTCCCGGTGCCATGCTGCGATTCGACCTGCAAAAGGATGGATTTCCCGCCATTACCACCAAGCGTCTCGCCTTCAAATCCGTGGTCGGCGAACTGGTCGGCTTTTTGCGTGCCTCGCGCAGCGCCGCCGATTTCCGCGCGCTGGGCTGCAAGGTGTGGGATCAGAACGCTAATGAAAACGTCGAATGGCTGAGCAATCCCTACCGGCTGGAAGAAGACGATCTCGGCCCGGTCTACGGTGTGCAATGGCGCGCGTGGCCGGCCTACAAACTGATCGAGGCGGACAAGAAGGCGCAGATCCAGCATGCGCAGGAACGCGGCTTCCGCGTGGTCGGCGTCGTCAAGGATCAGAGCAAGGATAAAGTCCTGCTGTACAAGGCGATCGACCAGTTGCGCGATTGCCTGGACACCATCATCAAGAATCCCGGCAGCCGCCGCATCCTGTTCCACGGCTGGAACTGCGCCGACCTCGACGCCATCGCCCTGCCCGCCTGCCACCTGCTGTACCAGTTCATTCCGAATCCGACGACGAAGGAAATCTCGCTCTGCCTCTACATCCGCAGCAACGATATCGGACTCGGCACGCCGTTCAACCTGGCCGAAGCCGCCGCGCTGCTGCACGTGGTCGGCCGGCTGACCGGTTACACGCCGAAGTGGTTCACCTATTTCATCGGCGACGCGCACATCTACGAAAATCATCTGGATATGCTCAACGAACAGCTGCAGCGCGATCCGTATCCGGCGCCGAAGCTGGTGCTGTCCAGCCGCATTCCCGATTACGCGATCACCGGCAAATACGAGCCCGAATGGCTGGACAAGCTGGAACCGGGCGATTTCGCGCTGGAAGAATATCAACATCACGCGCCGCTGAGCGCGCCGATGGCCGTTTGAACGGAACAACATTCATGTCATCCCAACTGACCATCGTCGTCGCCATCGATGCCAATAACGGCATCGGCATCAACAACCAGCTTCCGTGGCACCTGCCGGAAGACCTCGCGCACTTCAAGCGCACCACGTCCGGCCATCCGATCATCATGGGTCGCAAGACCTTCGATTCGATCGGCCGTCCGCTGCCGAACCGCCGCAACATCGTCATCACGCGCAATCCGGAGTGGCGGCACGACGGCGTCGAAACCGTCACCTCGGTTGCCGCGGCCAGGGCGCTGGTCGGCGATGCGCCGGCCTTCATCATCGGCGGCGGCCAGATCTTTGCCGACACGCTGGCCGACAGCGACCGCCTGATCGTGACCGAGATCGCCAAAATCTTCGACTGCGACGCCTTCTTCCCAACCGTCGATCCGGCGCAATGGCAGGAAGTCGCCCGCGAAAACCATCGGTCGGAAACCGGCGGTTTCGATTTTTCCTACGTGACCTACGACCGCATCCGCTGACGCGCTATCCGTCAGGTTTCGGTCATGTTTTCGTCATATACAACACCGGCGGCCCCGATTCGATAAAACCGCCGGTTTTTCTGCACAAATCCTTCGCATATCTGCGAAAATTCGCTTTCCCTGAGCGGCAGGCACGAACAGCCTGTGCGCCCGCGCCATTCCTGCTGGAGATTTCATGAAATTTCGCTTCCCCATCGTCATCATCGATGAAGATTTTCGTTCCGAGAACACATCCGGTCTGGGCATCCGCGCGCTCGCCGATGCGATGGAAAAGGAAGGCATGGAAGTGCTCGGCGTGACCAGTTACGGCGACCTGTCCCAGTTCGCGCAGCAGCAATCGCGCGCGTCCGCTTTCATCCTCTCGATCGACGATGAAGAGTTCGGTGCAGGTTCGTTTGAAGAAACCGACTACGCGCTGAAATCGCTGCGCGCCTTCGTCGAGGAAATCCGCCACAAGAACGCCGACATTCCGATTTATCTGTACGGCGAAACGCGCACCTCGCGCCACATCCCGAACGACATCCTGCGCGAACTGCACGGCTTCATTCACATGTTCGAGGACACGCCGGAATTCGTCGCGCGTCATATCATCCGCGAAGCCAAGTCCTACATGGACGGCCTGTCGCCGCCGTTCTTCCGCGCGCTGGTGCATTACGCGCAGGACGGTTCGTATTCGTGGCACTGCCCGGGGCACTCCGGCGGCGTCGCTTTCCTGAAGTCGCCGATCGGCCAGATGTTCCACCAGTTCTTCGGCGAAAACATGCTGCGCGCCGACGTCTGCAACGCGGTGGAAGAACTCGGCCAGTTGCTCGATCACACCGGCCCGGTTGCCGCGTCGGAGCGCAACGCTGCGCGCATCTTCAACGCCGACCACTGCTACTTCGTCACGAACGGCACATCGACCTCGAACAAGATGGTCTGGCACTCGACCGTTGCGCCGGGCGACATCGTCGTCGTCGACCGCAACTGCCACAAATCGATTCTGCATTCGATCATCATGACCGGCGCGATTCCGGTGTTCCTGATGCCGACGCGCAATCATCTCGGCATCATCGGCCCGATTCCATTGTCCGAATTCACGATGGAAAACATTCGCAAGAAGATCGAAGCCAATCCATTCGCACGCGAAGCCGTCAACAAAAAGCCGCGCATCCTGACCATCACGCAATCGACCTACGACGGCGTGATCTACAACGTTGAAACGCTGAAGAACATGCTGGACGGCGAAATCGACACCTTGCATTTCGATGAAGCCTGGCTGCCGCACGCGACCTTCCACGATTTCTACAAGGACATGCATGCGATCGGCAAAGACCGTCCACGTGCCAAGGAGTCGATGATCTTCTCGACGCAATCGACGCACAAACTGCTGGCCGGCCTGTCGCAGGCATCGCAGATTCTGGTGCGCGAATCGGAGAGCGTGAAGCTCGATCAGGATGCCTTCAATGAAGCGTATCTGATGCACACCTCGACGTCGCCGCAGTATTCGATCATTGCATCGCTGGATGTGGCCGCAGCCATGATGGAAGCCCCGGGCGGCACCTCGCTGGTCGAAGAAAGCATTCTCGAAGCGCTCGACTTCCGTCGCGCAATGAAGAAGATCGATCAGGAATGGGGCCAGGACTGGTGGTTCCAGGTCTGGGGACCGGACAGCTTTTCGGAAGACGGCATCGGCTCGCGCGAAGACTGGATGATCCGTGCCGAAGACACGTGGCACGGCTTCGGCGATCTCGCGCCGGGCTTCAACATGCTGGATCCGATCAAGGCCACCATCGTCACGCCCGGCCTGTCGCTCGACGGCAAGTTCGGCGAATCGGGCATTCCCGCCTCCATCGTCACCAAATATCTGGCCGAGCATGGCGTCATCATCGAAAAATGTGGCCTGTATTCGTTCTTCATCATGTTCACCATCGGCATCACCAAGGGCCGCTGGAACACGCTGCTGACCGCGCTGCAACAGTTCAAGGACGATTACGACAAGAACCAGCCGATGTGGCGCATCCTGCCGGAATTCGCCGCGGCCAATCCGCGTTACGAGCGTATCGGCCTGCGCGACCTGTGCCAGCAGATTCACGATTTCTACAAGGCCTACGACGTCGCGCGCCTGACCACCGAGATGTATCTGTCCGACATGCAGCCGGCGATGAAACCGTCCGACGCCTTTGCCAAAATGGCGCATCGCGAAATCGAACGTGTTGCCATCGACGATCTGGAAGGCCGCGTTACATCGATTCTGTTGACGCCATATCCACCGGGCATTCCACTGTTGATTCCGGGCGAACGCTTCAACAAGACCATCGTCGATTACCTGCGCTTCGCACGTGATTTCAACGAAAAATTCCCGGGCTTTGAAACAGACGTGCACGGTCTGGTCACACGCGAAGTGGATGGCAAGCGCGGTTATTTCGTGGATTGCGTCAGGCAATAAGCCGACCGGAAGTTGTTTTCAGGTGCATCAGCCACCATTCGATAATGCAGCCATGAGCTGCATTATTTTTTTGCAGCCGTCCATCCATGTGAAAATAAGAAATCGCACATCCGAACAAGAGGAAACCGATCATGAAACCACGTATCACTGTCATCACGCTCGGCGTCGATGACCTGGAAAAATCATTGCAGTTCTATCGCGACGGATTGGGCCTGCAAACGCAAGGCATTATCGGCAAGGAATTTGAATACGGCGCAGTTGCCTTCTTCGATCTGCAGGCCGGATTGAAACTTGCCCTCTGGCCGCGCAAAAGCATTTGCCACGACACCGGCATTCCTCTCGCATCCGACGGCGCTACCGAATTCACGATCGGGCACAACGTTGCATTGAAAGAAGAAGTCGATGCCGTCATGCAGCAGGCAAAAGATGCAGGCGCATCCATCGTCAAGCCGGCACACGATACGTTCTGGGGCGGCTACGCGGGCTACTTCCAGGACCCGGACAACCATCTGTGGGAAGTCGTGTGGAATCCCCAATTCGACATGCAGGATTGAATTGAGGTAAGGTTCCACGGCAGGAGGCAAGCGTTTGTTTTTCGCCTCCGACTCTTTTTTCTCAATGCTTCTTCCAGCGTTTTCTTTCAGCGTTTTTTCAGTGTCATGCACGTCAACAAGGAACAGCAATGGTTGCACGCATCGTCAGGCTGGGCAGCAAACGGATCAAGGGTGAAGGCATCCGCATCGGCACGGTGCGCCGTCCGCCGCGCGGCGTGTCGAAATCCGACTTCGCCTCGCAGAACTGGTACGACGTCTGGTTTCCGAATCTGGCACCCAGCCCCGAAACGCTCAAGCTCGCGCATCAGGCAACCACATCTCTCGAATGGCGCACATTCTTCAGGAAATATCGCGCGGAAATGGCAGCGCCCGACAATGCGCATGCGATCGCACTGCTTGCGGCGCTCTCGCACCATGTCGATTTTTCAGTCGGGTGCTATTGCGAAGACGAGGCGCATTGCCATCGCTCCGTTCTGCGCTCCCTGCTTGAAGAGAAAGGTGCCCGTCTTGCGCCGTCACATCCATGAACACATGAGGCATGATCGAATCGCAGGAATCGGCAACGCGGCTGTCAGCGATATCGCAATCACATTGAACACAAAGGAGAGGCCATGAACAGAATCGTACTATTTTTCTTCGGCATCATGATGACAGCTGCCGCGATCGGTGCGGACGAGGAGCGCGTCGTCAAGACCGCCATCTTCCCGCCGACCGGCGGAAGCGTTGTGGCGGCGGAGGGACAGTTCGAACCGGGAAGCACCGGCAGCTACAGCCTGCGCCTCTACGCGAAAAACGATCCCGCGTTCCCCTACGATGCATTCGTGGCCGGCATCGTCAGGCCGCGCGACGGCACACTCGAATCCGTCAAATTCGCCGATCTCGATCACAATGGGACAACGGAAATCGTGGTGGTCATCCGCTCTGCCGGAAGCGGCTCCTATCTCTCCGCCGACGCGTTCCGTTTCAGCAAAAAAACGCTGACGCTACTGACATCGGTATCGGGGCTGGACGGCAAGGCCGATCCGGTTCGTGCACTTGCGGCCGCGCTCGGGAAACATTGAAAACGCGGCAGGCTGCCGCAGAATGTGCATCGCACGATGTTGCATCACACCATCCACATCGCGGTTGCGTGGAAGGATGACCGTGCAATGATGCGCATCTTTTGAGACGCATGCCTTGCATCATCGGAGCATCATCGGATCACCATCTCGATTCAGGCAGCGGCTTCAACCTGTGTGTGTGACGCCTGTTCCACGCGGTTGCGGCCGCGATTCTTTGCCTGATACAGCGCCGTATCGGCACATCCGTATGCTTCTTCAAAATCGCTGCCCGGTTCGCTCCAACTGACGCCGAAGCTGGCTGTGACCTGGCGCGACGGCAGGCAGGTAAACATGTCGTCCGCAATCGCCTGCCGCATTGCTTCTGCCGTGTGCAGCGCGTCGGCCAGATCCGTCTCCGGCATGAGGACCGTAAATTCTTCGCCGCCGACACGGCCGATTTCGCCGGCATTGCCCAGCGTCGCCTTCAATCTGGCCACCAGTTCGCGGATCACGGCATCGCCGGTCGGATGGCCGAACTCGTCGTTGATGCGTTTGAAGAAATCGATATCCAGCACGATCAGCGCCAGCGGCGCCTGCTTCAAAACATGGCTGGCGCGTTCGAAGACCGCGCCGCGATTCAGTGCACCGGTCAGGTTGTCGTGGCGCGCCTTGTAATCGAGTTCCGCGCTGAGTTGCTGCAGCCGGTTGTTCAGCGCATTGAGTTCCAGTTCCGTCCTGTCGCTGCGCGCAATCAGGCGGCGCGTTTCGCGCATCAGGCGCTGGTAATGTCTGGCCAGTTCGTCCAGCGCCGTGTAATAGCTGCCGGCCGGCATGCCATCGGCGGACAGCACCTGAAAGGCCTGTGCCAGCGCAGCCGTTTCCATTTCGAAAAGATCTGCGTCGGCCATCAGCTGCTCACGGCGTGATCATGGAATACCAGATCAGGAAAATCCTCGTGCAACTCCTGTCCGAATTCGAATATCGTGTCGTCTTCCTCGTCGTGATACCAGTTGAGAACGACGGGGGTTCCGGTGCGCGCCTTTTCGTTCAGCGCACCGAACAGGGCGAACAGCATCTTCGTGCTTGAGCTGTTGAAGTAGGCCAGCGCGACATTGACCGTGATGGTCTGGCCAGACTTGTCCGCATCGAGGAATTCACGCACTGCCGTGATGATGTCGCCCCAGAATGCCGCCGCGTTTTCGGGATAGGCCTCTCCTTTCAAGGAGAGTCGATGTTCGTCGAAACGGAAATCGACCTCCGGAGAACTCGCACTTGCTGCAATAAAGAGATTGTTCATATTCCTACTTTTCAAAAAATACGGCACATCGGTCCGCGTCGCCGATGATGTCTGATTCGGTATTCAAATCGTCGCCGTCAGGCAAAACATGGTGTTGCCGGCCGCGTTGGCGGGACCGAATTCGAATTCCAGCGGCGCGCTGGCATCGCGCGCCATGGTCAGCAATCCGAGACCGGCGCCTTTGCTTTCCTCCGGCGTTTCTGCCCGCAGGGTTTCCTTGTATTCGCGCTTGATTTCATCGATCGTCAGCGTCCGCAGATGTTCGAGCTTCTCGCGCAGGCGATCGGCCACTTCGATCTGAACCGGATTGGCGCAATGCAGGTAATAGCGATCGTCCCTGGTCGAGATGCAGACGGAGCCATGACGCATCGCGTGCTCGGCCGGGCCCACGGTTTCATACGCATCGGCAGAATAGTGAATGATGTTCTGCGCCATTTCGATGAACGACGAGAACAGCTTGCGCCGCGTCAGGCTGGCTGCGCCCATGTATTCGACGCGCATCTTGACCGCGTCTGCCATCGCGGCAATGATGTTCTGCGAAAAATAACCGACGTAATAAAAAATCACGTCCCGCCGTTCCGCACACTGGCAAAGATATTGCCAGTGCTCGCAATTCGATCTGTTTTCCATCTGCTGTTCGGTTTCCATAATTATTCAGTCAAGGCGAAAGCCAAAAAATGTAAGGTCGTCACGACGCCGGTGCTTTCCCTGATAGGCCTTCTGTTCGATCATCAGCAGTTCGGCAAATGCGGGCATCGGCAGATCGCGGTGCTTCGTCATCACCTCGCGCAGGCGCTGCTTGCCGAACGCAATATTCTTCGCGCCGCCGATCTGATCGATGATGCCATCCGTCGCTCCCAGCAGGATGGCGCCGGATTGCAGGTGAATCGTCTTGTTTTTCCATTCCATATCGTGCGCGGTATCGACATAACCGAGGCCTGTGCGTTCGCCCTCGATCGTCTGCACCGTGTCCTGCCCCGGCAGCAGTAAGAACAGAGGCATCTTGGCATTGGCGCAGGTCAGATCACGCGTGACCGTATCGAACCAGAAAAATGCCGCATCCATGCCGTCATCCGATTCTGACAGGCGATCCCCCACGGAATGCTGTCCCAGCGCCTGCTTCATGCCGCGATTGACCTCGCCGAGCAACAACGCAGGATCGTGCGGTCCATGCTGATTCAGCGCCTGCGTCAATGCCGACGATGCGATCAGCGTAAGGAAAGCACCCGGCACGCCGTGCCCCGTGCAATCGGCCACGGCGGCGAACCAGCCCCCCTCGAACGATTGGAAATGGTAGAAGTCGCCGCCAACCACATCGCGCGGTTCCCACACCAGGCAGGCATCGCGCAGCACCGACGTCATGGCCTCGCGCGATACGCTCAGCATCGCGCGCTGGATCGTGCTCGCATAATCGATGCTCTGCATGACCTGACGGTTTTTCTCCGTCTGCAGGTTGACCATCATGCGCATCAGGTCCAGTCCTGAACCCACGCCCATGAACCGCCCGTCTTCCTCGACGATCAGGAAACCGTCGGCCAGTGTCTTGTCGCCCGATTCGACCGCCAGCGCAGCCAGGGTTTCAATCGGCGTCTCGGCGCTGACGATCAGCGGGTCCTTGTCCATGAAGGCGATGCACGTTTTCTTTTCGTACAGCTCGCGGTAATACGGCTTGGACATTTGCGACATGAAGATATTGCGGCTGATCAGTCCCATCGGACGATCGCTTTCCAGCACCGGCAGACTGATCAGTTCGCGATGACGCGTGAATACTTCCAGCACCTGGGCATTGGTTTTCTCGGATGTGACGGTGGCTACCTCGATGGCGAGATCGCTTGCGGACGGCTGCCGAATGTATTGCCTTGCTGCCGACATGGCGCTGAAGTCAGTTTCCACTTCCGTTACCCCTGAGATGCGCGTGCCCGGAATCGGATGCGTATTGTTTTACCTGAGGGCAATGCTAGGCGGGTTGTGTGACCACAATGTGACTGCCGCAAGGCGATGCGGCCGGTTTTACTTTTCCGGCGTGATCTTTAACAATCTTTAACAAAGATCGGCCTCGCGCAACGATAAGGAGTCAGAGCGACTCCACGAAGGAGGACGGTTTTCTGCAAATTCCGAATGCGGATTTGCAATGTCACGAGGAATGAAAAAGGAGCCGGATCAAAATCATCCGCAGTATGCGTGATGGAAAACGCGCATGCGTTCTGCATGCAAGGCGCCTGATTCCCTGCGCCTTCAGGAGACATCTTCCGCAGTGGCCGATCCCTTCTTTCTCCGGGAAGGGAAAGACCATGCAAAAAGAAGCGTTTCGACGATGACGCGCAGCTTGTCGCCCCATGTCAGCTTTTCATCGACATCCGGCGCTGCGGAAGGGCTGCTGAATACGGAAAGCAGATCGATGGCTTCGTCTGCACGATGTGCCGGCACCATCAGGCGCCTGACGTTATACAGCTCGATCTGCATGCCCGGATACAATCCGCCGAAGCCGCGATTATGTACAAAATGCGGAATCGCATGCGCCTCGAGCAGGCTCACCATCACGGCCAGTTCGGACTCGGTTACAGGTGTTGCCACAGGCAGGAAATCCATCGGCACCTCCAACGTCGGAACGCGGCCTGCTCATTCAGGAAACATCGACTGCAAGGCGCATGCGATGCAAAAGCAGATCGATCAGGTCTTCGGCAGCGTCACGCCATGCTGGCCCTGATACTTGCCGCCCCTGTCCTTGTACGACGTTTCGCATACTTCGTCGCTTTCAAAGAACAGGACCTGCGCGCAGCCCTCGCCTGCATAAATCTTCGCCGGCAGCGGTGTCGTGTTGGAGAATTCGAGCGTCACGTAACCTTCCCATTCCGGCTCGAATGGCGTCACATTGACGATGATGCCGCAGCGCGCATAGGTCGATTTGCCGAGGCAGATTGTCAGCACGCTGCGCGGAATGCGGAAATACTCGATCGTGCGGGCAAGCGCGAATGAATTCGGCGGGATGATGCAGACGTCGCTCTTGATATCGACAAACGAATTTTCATCGAAGTTTTTCGGATCGACGATCGTGCTGTTGATATTGGTGAAAATCTTGAATTCGTCGGCGCAGCGGATATCGTAACCATACGAAGAGGTTCCGTACGACACGATCTTGTGCCCGTTCGCTTCGCGCACCTGACCCGGCTCGAACGGTTCAATCATGCCGGTTTCCTGCGCCATGCGGCGAATCCACTTGTCGGATTTGATGGACATATGCTTTATTTTTGGTTGAACGTCGTAGAAAGTTTCGCAATTTTACGCGAATTCCTAGACGCCCATTCCATCCTCACCAAGCTTGCTCTTACAATATGGCGCATACGGCACAGATGGCAATGACAGGGGCATTCTCGTTTTCAATTTTATTGACTTAGAAACTTCTTGACTCTATGACGCGACCTAACATAGTTAAGTATCACAAGAATATCGGTATCAAGCCCTCCCCGGCTCAAACACCAAGACAAAAACGTACACATCTCATCGGCAATCTCACATGACAGACGGATTTCCAACAATTCAACAAGCCACGCGAACCGCGGAAGTTGGCATTAATGCTGTATCCACCATAGTGAACGACAAGTTTGCATGGATTTTCCGTAGAAATCACAACGAACATGACTTTGGCATCGATGGCTACATCGACGTAGTCACGGACAAGGGGGCTGTTACAGGACAATGTTTCGCCATTCAAGTTAAGACTGGCAAGTCGTTTCTTAGAGGTAGCGGAGCGGAAGAATACGTTTTCTATGGTGAACAGAAACATCTGAATTACTACTTGAACTTGCCGATGCCGGTTCTCGTTATCATTCACGACGACACAAATAATAAAAGCTATTGGCAGCACTTCACCCATTCTCGAATTGAAGGAACTCCCACAGGATGGAAGATGCAAATTCCCAGAAAGAACATCCTCAATCGTGGAAAATCACAGTTGCTTGAAATTGTAGGACCACCTCAAGACCATCTCGATACGTTGAAATCGCACTGGGCCTTCAATAAAACTCTATCGAGCTTCGACTCCATTCACTATGCGGTCGATCGCAAAGATATTGAAGATGGAAACATTTCTCACGCAATCGATTTTTTCCGAAGAATCGAAGCCAGTGATGCGCTGTGCAAAAAATTCCAAGGCCGCATCGAACTCAGCATTTCTGGCTATGACACTGATTCTCGGGAACTGTGGGAAATTCGAAACGTTCGTAAATGGTTCAAAAAAGCTGATCCAAAGATCAACTGGTTCTTTTTTTGTGATCTCTCCACACCGTTAGCCGGTTTCAAAGCCTACGTGGCATGTTTGAGTAATACTCAGAGGGCGTCTGATCAAACAGAAGCGCCCATAAAAACTCTGAAAGTCTTGATGGATAACACCAAGCGCCTACAAATTCTTGAGACTAATTGGCCAAAACTCAACGCCATGACAGACAGACTCGGTATGTCAATCGAAGAAAACAAACGGATATCGTTCAAAGTCCTAGACGCAATGGAAATACCACATCAATAAAAGCCTTACGGCATCATGACCATTAGCATAGGCAAGTAATGTCTAGTCGTTCCACGGACGGTATGGTTAGTGATCAAGGATCGCCAGGCTGCGCGTGAGAGCGCGATGAAAATTCTCGACTACCCGTTCGAACGTATCGTCGTTGCGTACAATGCCGTCGTCGAGAACGATGCACACGATGCGGCAAGGAAGGCTTTTTCCAGCCTTGGAATCTGACGATTTCCTCGCGTTATTTCTCCCCGCTCAATTCAATCTGCGCCTCATAGCCGCTCAGCGTTTCCATGATGCGCGACTGATCGCCATATTTCTTCCTGAACTCGGCCAACTGGCCGTCCGTTCCCGTACACAGATCCTTCATGCTTTTCAGCAGGAACAAACGCCGGTCTTCATCGTACGGATACTCGCCGCGAAAATGATCGCAGCCGTCACGCCTGTCAACAAATGCGGCAACATCGTCGGGAAATTTTTCCTGCGCCGATACCTGTGTGCATGCGCAGAACAGCAAGAGGCATGGCAATAAGCGTGGATTCATGATGATGCTCCGCTTCATCAAAAACCTTGCATTTCAGAGCAACCGCCATTGCGGCAGTACGCACACTGCCTTAGATCCAATCCCCGGTGATCGCCATTCCGCCCATAAAGAACGTATAAACCAGGCAAAGCAGATTGAGTATCTGGAAAAAATGCACAACTTTCGGCCCCTTGAATCTGAGAAACGAATAGACGATCAAACCCACAGGCAAGGTCGATAAAAACATGAAGGGAAATGCATATCGTGCATCAGCGTGATTCACACCATGCAAGAGCATTGCAACAGAAAAAACAGCCGTGATCGCTACTCCGTGGGCAGACACCATCAGCCTCCGGGAAAGACTCTGGCTGTTCGGGGAAGCAAGGAAATAAACAATACTGACGAATATCGCAAGAAATGGGAAAAATATCATCACGCACCTTGTCTTGATCCGAGGCCTCAAAAATCTCATGCAGCTAGCGCTGCATCGACTCCCACACCTTCTGCAGCCGCTTGACCGAAACAGGCATCGGCGTGCGCAGCTCCTGCGCAAACAGCGACACACGCAACTCTTCGAGCATCCAGCGGTAATCGGTCATCTGCGGATCGCCGTGCCGGTCCTTCAATGCGCGCTGCCACGGCTGCGCCGCATGCTGCCATTCGGCCATCGCCTTCATGTCGCGCGCAGGATCGGCCCGCAGTTTGTCGATACGCACGTTGATCGCTTTCAGGTAACGCGGGAAATGCGTCAGATGCGTGTAGTCGCTGTCGGCAATGAAGCGCTTGCCGATCAGAGCCTGCAATTGCGATTGCATGTCGTTGACGGCTTGCGTATGCGCCTTCACGGTTTGCAGCTTCTTCGGCAGCGCGTGATATTCAACCAGGATAGTGCCGGCGAGCCGTGCAATTTCGTTGATCAGAAGACCGAGGCGGGATTTTCCCTCATCCTTGCGCGCGTTGAATTCAACGGCATTCTTCGGCAACGGTTCCTGCAGACAGGCGCGCTCCAGTCCTGCGTTGATGATCTGGTCGCGCAATTCTTCCTGCGAACCGAGCGCCATGAACTGCATGCCCATTTGCTGCAGGCCGGGGATGTTCTTTTCCAGGAATTTCAGTTGTTCCTTCAACTGCAACGACAGAAGCCGACGCAAGCCCAGGCGATGCACACGTGCAGCTTCATTCGGATCGTCGAATACTTCCAGATCGCAATGCATGCCTTTGTCTACCAGTGCAGGAAAGCCGATCAGCGTCTGCCTGCCTTGCTGAATTTCCAGCAGTTCGGGCAGCTCGCCGAAGGTCCAGCCGGTCAGGTTTTGGTGTTGTGTTGCACTGGCCGAGGAAGCGGCCGGTTTTGCGCTACCTGTATTCGTTGCGGTCGCCGTTGGCTTGCCGGATGAAACTGGTGTGATTGTGTTGCCGACAATCGGCGTCGCCGTTTTTTCAGCGATGCGCTGAAAACTTTCACGCGCCTGTCCACCGAATTCGGCGCGCAATGCCGCAAGGTTGCGTCCCATCTCCAACTGACGGCCGTGCTCGTCGATCATCTTGAAGTTCATGAACTGATGCGCCGACAAGGTTTCCAGCTTGAAGTCGGTAGTCTTGGTGGCGATGCCGGTTTGCTCGCGCACATCGGCGATCACGGCGTCCAGCAGACTGCCTTTGCCGAACGCATGCTTGTCCTGCGCGCGATCGCAGAAGCCCGCGGCGTAATCCGGCAGCGGCACGCAATGGCGACGCAGCTTCTGCGGCAGCGACTTGATCAGCAGATGGACTTTCTCCTTCAGCATGCCGGGTACCAGCCATTCGCAACGATCGGCTGAAACTTGGTTGAGCGCATACAACGGCACCGTCAACGTGACGCCGTCGCGCGGCGTGCCGGGTTCGAAGTGATACGACAGCGCCATCTCGACGCCTGCGACGTTCATCATCTTCGGGAACAGTTCGGTCGTGACGCCGGCCGCCTCGTGCCGCATCAGCTCGTCGCGGTTCAGGAACAGCAGCTTGGGTTCTTTTGCTGTCGCGTCCTTGTGCCATCTTTCAAACGTGATGCCGTTGTGGACATCGGCGGGAATGATCTTGTCGTAGAACGCGGCGATCAGCTCGTCGTCGACCAGCACGTCCAGTCGGCGCGATTTGTGTTCGAGGTTCTCGATCTCGCGAATCAGCTTGTTGTTGTGCGCGAAGAACGGCGCACGCGTGTCAAAATCGCCGCCGACCAGCGCATCGCGGATGAAGATTTCGCGCGCGTCGGAGGGATTGATCAGGCCGTATTGAATGCGGCGCTGGCTGTAGACGACGAGGCCGTACAGCGTTGCGCGTTCGTAGGCGGACACTTGCGCGGTGCGTTTTTCCCAGTGCGGTTCACCGTAGGATTTTTTCAGCAGATGACCGGCGACGCGTTCCAGCCATTCCGGCTGAATCTGCGCGATGCAACGCGCGTACAGCCGCGTGGTGTCGACCAGTTCCGCCGCGACGATCCACTTGCCGGCTTTCTTGATCAGGTGCGAGCCGGGCCAGATGTGAAACTTGATGCCGCGCGCGCCGATGTAATGTTGTTCCTCCTCGGACTTGAAGCCGATGTTGCCGAGCAGGCCGGCCAGCAATGCCATGTGCAATTGCTCGTAGGTTGCCGGCGCTTCGTTCAGACGCCAGCCCTGCTCGCGCACGATTGTCAGCAATTGCGAATGCACGTCGCGCCATTCGCGCAAGCGCAGTTGCGACAGGAAATTAGCGCGGCATTCTTCCTGCAGCAGACGGTTGGATTTTTTATGTTCGATCGCGTCTTCGAACCATTTCCAGATTTTCAGATAGCTCTGGAATTCGGATTTTTCGTCGGCGAATTTCTTGTGCGCGTTGTCGGCTGCGGTCTGCGCTTCCATCGGCCGATCGCGCGGATCCTGCACCGATAGCGCGGCAGCGATGATCAGCACCTCGGTCAGGCAGACGTTGTCGCGCGCGGCCAGAATCATGCGGCCGACGCGCGGATCGAGCGGCAGCTTGGCGAGTTGCTGACCGAGTTTTGTCAGGCAATTGTCGTCATCGACCGCACCCAGTTCCTGCAGCAACTGATAGCCGTCGGCAATCGCGCGACCCAGCGGCGGCTCGATGAACGGGAAGGTTTCGACATCGGCCAGATGCAGCGACTTCATGCGCAGGATCACGGACGCCAGGGATGAGCGCAGGATTTCCGGTTCGGTGAATTTCGGCCGCAGCAGATAATCCTGCTCGTCGTACAGACGAATGCAGACGCCGTCGGCAACACGACCGCAACGGCCGGCGCGCTGGTTGGCTGCCGCCTGCGCGATCGGCTCGATCTGCAATTGCTCGACCTTGTTGCGATAGCTGTAGCGCTTGACGCGCGCCAGACCGGCATCGACCACGTAGCGAATGCCGGGCACGGTCAGCGAGGTTTCGGCGACGTTGGTCGCAAGCACGATGCGGCGCGCGTTGGAAATTTCGAACACGCGTTCCTGTTCCTGCGCGGACAGGCGCGCGAACAGCGGCAGGATTTCGACATGCGGTGGGTGATGCTTGCGCAACGCCTCGGCGGCGTCGCGGATTTCGCGCTCGCCCGGCAGAAACACCAGACGTCGCCGGAACCGATACGCGCCAGTTCATCGACTGCATCGACGACGGCGTCCATCAAGTCGCGCTGACCGCGTTCCTTCGCGGCCATTGCAGAGCGACGCGCCTGTCCGGCATCCGATGTCGCATTCGGATTCGTGTTGGCTGCATTTTTATCGAATGCTTCCACCGGGCGATAGCGCACTTCCACCGGATACAGCCGGCCGGAGACTTCGATCACCGGCGCGGGCTTGTCGCCGTTTCCGAAATGCCGCGCGAAACGGTCGGCATCGATCGTGGCCGACGTGATGATGACCTTGAGATCGGGCCGCTTCGGCAGCAGCTGTTTCAGATAGCCGAGCAGGAAGTCGATGTTCAGGCTGCGCTCGTGCGCCTCGTCGATGATGATCGTGTCGTACTGACGCAGCAGCGGATCGGTCTGCGTCTCGGCCAGCAGGATGCCGTCGGTCATCAGCTTGATCGACGCGCCCTTGGTCAGCGTGTCGTTGAAGCGCACCTTGAAGCCGACGAGTTCGCCCAGCGGCGAGTCGAGTTCCTGCGCGATGCGTTTGGCGGTGGATGATGCCGCGATGCGGCGCGGCTGCGTGTGACCGATCAGGCCGTTCAGGCCGCGCCCGAGTTCGAGGCAGATTTTCGGCAGCTGCGTGGTTTTGCCGGAGCCGGTTTCGCCGCTGACGATGACGACCTGGTTGTCGCGAATCGCGTTGGCGATATCGTCGCGCTTGCCGGAAACCGGCAACTCTTCGGGAAAGGTGATCGCGCGGCAGCGGATTACGCACCGGCGGTGCGACGGGGCGATTGCCATTGCCGGCGGGCCGGTTGCGTGCTGGGTGCGGCTTTTTCGGGGTGGATTCGGGTGCGGACATGTGAGGCGGAATTATACAGAGCGCCGCCGCCCGCCGCTGTCGAATCCTGCAATGAATCCGGGGTTGCTATGGTTATAATGCTCGACATGGAAAACCCCGTTCAATTCGTCCAGTGGCTGCGTTCCGTCGCGCCGTACATTCACGCTTTCCGCGGCAGGACGTTCGTCGTCGCCTTTCCGGGCGAACTGGTCACTTCCGGCGCATTGCCGGTCCTGGCGCAGGATCTGTCGCTGCTGCACGCGCTGGGCATCAAGATCGTGATCGTGCACGGCTCGCGCCCGCAGGTGGCGGAACAGCTGGCATTGCGGAAGGTCGAGGCGCGATTCCACAACGGCGTGCGCATCACCGACACCGCCGCGCTGGAATGCGCGAAGGAAGCCGCCGGCGAACTGCGCCTCGATATCGAAGCCGCGTTCAGCCAGGGCCTGCCGAACACGCCGATGGCGCATGCTGCGATCCGCATCATCTCCGGCAACTTCGTCACCGCACGTCCGATGGGCATCGTCGATGGCGTCGATCTGGAACTGACCGGCGTCATGCGCAAGGTCGCGTACGAAACGATCCACCCGATCCTGCAATACAGGCGGACTGGTGCTGCTGTCGCCGCTGGGCTTCTCGCCGACCGGCGAAGCCTTCAACCTGACGATGGAAGACGTGGCCGTGTCGCGCCGCGATTGCGCTTGCACGCCGACAAGCTGATTTTCATTACCGAAACGCCGATGATCACCGACATGGGCGGCGCGGAAATACGCGAACTGTCGTCGCATCAGGCCGAATGCGGTGCTGGATCACCGATTGCCTGCCGCCCGATTCCGCGTTCTATCTGCAGCACGCGATCAAGGCCTGCAACGGCGGCGTGGCGCCGCGCGCACATCGTGCCGTTCGCGCACCGACGGTTCGGCGCTACTCGAACTGTTCACGCACGACGGCGTCGGCACCATGGTGTCATTCGAAAACCTGGAAAGCCTGCGCGACGCCACGATCGAGGACGTCGGCGGCATCCTCAAGCTGATCGAGCCGCTGGAAGCCGACGGCACGCTGGTCAAGCGCGGACGCGAACTGATCGAACGCGAAATCAATGATTTCTCGGTCATCGAGCATGACGGCGTGATTTTCGGCTGCGCGGCGCTGTACCCGTTCCCGGCTGAAAACATGGCGGAAATGGCCTGCCTGACCGTCAATCCCGAGGTACAGGCGCAGGGCGACGGCGAGCGGCTGCTGAACCATATCGAAAACCGCGCCCGCGCCGCCGGCCTGAAAAAGCTGTTCGTGCTGACGACCCGCACCGCGCACTGGTTCCTCAAGCGCGGCTTCGTGCCGGCCACCGTCGACACCTGCCGAAAGACCGGCAGCACATGTACAACTGGCAGCGCAAATCGCTGGTGTTCACGAAGAACCTGTAAGGCAGCACTTTAAAAATCCGTGCCGGCGCCCATATCGGCGACGGCATTCATTCAACAACGATCAGGCCGCAACTGGCGGCGTGACGGCACGTAACGAAAAAAGGACGACAACATGGCACGCATGGTTCATTGCATCAAACTCGACAAGGAAGCGGAAGGTCTGGACTTTCCACCGTACCCCGGCGATCTCGGCAAACGTCTGTATGAAAGCGTGTCGAAGGAAGCATGGGCCGCCTGGCTCAAGCACCAGACCATGCTGGTCAATGAGAACCGCCTGAATCTGGCCGACGTGCGCGCACGCAAGTATCTGGCCACGCAGATGGAGAAGCATTTCTTTGGCGAAGGCGCCGATGCGGCGCAGGGTTACGTGCCGCCGACCGAATGATTCCGCTTCCCGGAAAACAAAAAGCCCGCCAGGTTTATCCAGCGGGCTTTTTTAACACTCGTTTTGAACGTTCGTTCAGCGACAATCAGTAAAACTGCACCTTGCCGGTCTTCACGTCGAGCATCGCGCCGACGACCTTCACTTCGTTCTTCGCCACCATGTCGCGCAATACCGGGCTCTGATCCAGCAGACTCTGCACGGTCAGGTGTACGTTCTTTTCAGAGACGGCATTGACAAACGCATGGTTGTGCGACGAGCGATCCGGCCCGTGCACGTCGGCTGTTGCGTCAACCGCAGGACGAATCTTCGCCAGCAGGCCGGTCAGATTTCCCAGTGCAACGTTGTCGCACGCGCCCTTGATCGCGCCGCACGATGTGTGACCGAGAATCACGATCAGCTTCGCACCGGCAACCTTGGCGCCATACTCCAGGCTGCCGAGCACATCTTCATTGACAATATTACCGGCCACGCGCGAACCGAATGCATCGCCCACGCCCAGATCGAATACCAGAGTCGGCCCGGAACGCGAATCGATGCAGCTCACAACGTGCACAAAGGGAAACTGCCCTTCCTTGCCTGTCGTTCTGGTCTGCATCTGCAGATCGTACTGCGTCGCCTTGCCGGAAACGAATCGCGCGTTGCCGTCCTTGAGCAACTGCAGTGCCTGATCGGCGCTGATCTGATTTTGCAACGCCTGCGTCATGACGGCCGGATGCGCCAGCGCCTGCTGTTGGGCCGGCTGCTGCGTCGCGCAGGCGACCAGCAGCAAACTCGATAACAGCACACTCGATCGACGCAGCAACGCGCCCTTGCGTGAAAACTCCATGCATCTTCTCCTTGGATTGATTTGATTTCTTGATTTGAATGCCGCGATTGCTTTGTCAGCGCCGATGATTTTAATTAAATGGCAACTTTTTTGGCAGCAATCATCAATCGTTTTTAAGAAGGAAAATGCTCGGAATTTTCGTATCGACGCGCCGGGTCGGCCGTCTATTTGGAGACGACGCGACCGTGCCGCTTGTACATCGTTGCCGTGGCGATCAGGATTTCCCGCAACAGATAGATCAGGCTGACGACCAGGCAGAGCATGGCCAGCACAAAGAAGCCTGCAATGAATCGGGAGAGATCGACGCTGAGTGCATCGCCGACAAACAGCGACACGATGACCAGCGATATGAGGAGCGCACAGGCAGTGGCGAGCGTGATGGCACGATTGATCAGGTGCGCGCGCGAAAACAGCGTATCCAGCTCTTCCCGGTAAGAAGCCTGCCTTGGATCATCGCTCAGCATGCTCAGGCGATCTTCCAGGATGCGCGTGCGATCGACAGTCCGTCCGAGGCGATTGGTCAGTACCGTCAGCGTGGTGCCGACGCCGGTCAGCAGAAACACCGGCGCGACGGAAAGCTGGATGATATGGCCGATGTCGCCGATCTGGATTTCCATGATGTCTTCTGCCCGGATTGAACGTTGTTGAACACGATGGCGACGGACTGAAAACCGCATCGCCACTAGACCGCATTATGCCTCAGCGCACCGCTGCGCCGTCAAGCAACAGAACGTGCGGTGCGATTATTTCTTCTCGATTTCGCCGCCCAATGCAGCCACCAGATCGGCCAGCATCTTGCTTAATTCGCCGGTCATGAGCATCACATCGGAATCGAAGCGTTCATCGTCGTTCTGCGAAGTTGCATCGCTGTTTTCCTTGATCACATCGAGCGGAGCGACGCGCTTGATCGTCAGCGATTCCGTCAGCACGAACGAGATGCGGTCGGCCCATGTCATCGCCAGGCGCGTGCACTGCTTGCCGGATGCGATGTGACGGCGCACATCTTCTGCTTCCAGCGTATGGCGCACATAACGCACGGTCGCCTTGCTTTCGCTGGTGGAACGCAGTTCGGTATCCTGATCCACGGTAAAACCGTTCGGGGCCGCATCGGCCACCAGCCATTCGGTCATTGCCGACACCGGCGATTGCGCGACGTGCAGCGCTTCCATCGGCAGCTTGTCGATCGACTTGATCAACAGCTTCAATACCTCGTCCGCCTTGGCCGGGCTGCCGGCATCCACTACCAGCCAGCCATTGACCGGATCGATCCAGACCCAGGTCTGGCGCCAGATGCTGAAGGCGCGCGGCAGCAGGTCATCGGTCACATCTTCCTTGATTTCCTTCATCTGCTTGCGGCCAGGCTTGAAGCCCTGCTGCTCCTCGATTTCCGCCGCCTTGATCTTGGTGACCTGATTGATCACGGTGGTCGGCAGCAGTTTCTTTTCGGTACCGAGCAACAGCATGATCTGCTTGTTGAGCGAATAAACGAGTTCGCCGTTTTCGCGCGGCGATACCCAGCCCTGGCTTTGCAGCTCAAGACTGCTGCACGGCTGGAATGCATGCGGAGCCAAGTCTGCCTCCAGTTGCGCGGCGGTGATGGCCCACGGCGCAGGAAGGCGATAAATCTGAAGATTCTTGAACCACATGGCTTGCTCCGGCAAAAAAGGGGGCTATTCTACACGCGCCCTTTCCGTCTGCGGCAGACAAATCGCACGCACGTTGCCGACATTGCGCACCGATGAAAAATCCGCATGCGGCGGAGAAAAGAGAAGCGCAAAAATACCCCACGCCACGGGCGCAAACAGCGGCGGACGCGCGCATGGGAGCGGTTATAATACGGCTCACTTGTACGGATCATTCGGGCAGGCAATCGGCGCGGCGTTGCGTATGAGGTTACCGCCCGGAAATTGCCCGGAAAAATCAAGCAATCCCGTCTCATCACACAACGTATCCATGTCCAAAAGCTCATCCCGCAAGCCGATCGAAATCAAGATTTCCACCGTTGTCGCCGTCTCCGCCATTCTGCGCGATGCCAACCTTGCCGTTCTGGATGCAGCCATGCGGGAAATGACCGGCGGCAACGCCGATTTTTTCGACGATGAATTTGCGGTGATCGATGTTGGATCGCTGGATCCGGCTGGCCAGACCATCGACTGGGCCGCCATCACCGCCCTGCTGAAATCGTATCGCCTGAACGCAGTCGCCGTGCGCAATGCCAGCCAGGACATGGAGGCCGACATCGCCGCTCACGGCTTGAGTCTGGATGGCACGATCAAACCGCGTGCACCGGTGACGGACAACATCACCGGACAGGCCGAAATCGAACTGGAACCGCAAGTCGGAGATGATGTCGCCGTTGCGCCTGCGGTGCAACCGGTCACGGCGCACGCCGCGGTTGTTGCCCCGACTCAGCCATTCAAGACCATGATCATCGACACACCGGTACGCGCCGGCCAGCGCATCTATGCGCGCGGCACCGACCTGATCATCACTGCCGCCGTCAACAACGGCGCGGAAGTCATCGCCGACGGCAGCATCCACATTTACGCGCCGTTGCGCGGCCGTGCGCTGGCCGGCGCCAGCGGCAATACCGAAGCGCGCATCTTCGCGCTGAGCATGGAAGCCGAACTGGTTTCCATCGCCGGAATGTATCGCACATTTGAAAACGGTTTTCCACCCGACCGCGCGCAGCAGCCAACGCAAGTGCGCCTGGTCGGCGATCGCATCGACATGCTGCCCATCAAGGCAGCGGCATAAATTCAATCTTTAACGAAAGGGGTTTCCTTTGGCAAAAATCATCGTTGTGACATCCGGTAAAGGCGGCGTCGGCAAAACCACATCCAGCGCAAGTTTTGCTTCCGGTCTCGCCATGCGCGGCCACAAGACAGTCGTGATCGACTTCGACGTCGGCCTGCGCAATCTCGATCTGATCATGGGCTGCGAACGCCGCGTGGTCTACGACCTGATCAACGTCGTCAACAAGGAAGCCACGCTCAATCAGGCACTGATCAAGGACAAGCATTGCGACAACCTGTTCGTGCTGCCTGCCTCGCAAACGCGCGACAAGGATGCGCTGTCGGAAGAAGGCGTCGAACGTGTACTGCAGGAACTGGCTGCGATGGATTTCGAATACATCATCTGCGATTCGCCGGCCGGCATCGAGCACGGCGCCGTGATGGCGCTGACCTTTGCCGACGAAGCCATCATCGTCACCAATCCGGAAGTGTCATCGGTACGCGATTCCGATCGCATCCTCGGCATCATCCAGGCCAAATCGCGCCGCGCGCTGAATGGCGAAGAACCGGTCAAGGAACATCTGCTGATTACCCGTTACGTACCGAAACGCGTCGACGCCGGTGAAATGCTGTCGTACACCGATGTGCAGGAAATCCTGCGCATCCCGTTGATCGGCATCATTCCGGAATCGGAATCGGTGCTGCACGCATCGAACTCGGGCAATCCGGCGATTCATATCGAAGGCAGCGAAGTATCGGAAGCCTACAAGGATGTCGTCTCGCGTTTTCTCGGTGAGGAACTGCCGTTGCGCTTTACCGATTACGAGAAACCAGGCTTCCTGCAAAGAATCTTCGGAGGCAAGTAATCATGTCGCTCCTTTCCTTTCTGTTCAATAAACAACCGAAAACGGCCAGCGCCGCCAAGGAACGCCTGCAGATCATCATCGCGCGCGAACGCAACGGCCGCGCCGGTCCCGACTTTTTGCCGGCGCTGCATCAGGAACTGATCGCGGTCATTTCCAAGTATGTGAAAGTCAATCCGGAAGACATCAAGATCTCGCTCAACAGCCAGGGCAACCTGGAAGTGCTGGACGTGAACGTCGTGCTGCCGGAAGACATGGTGGAACCTGCCAGATAAGAAGGCATCGTTCTCCGCTCAGTTCACTCTTCAATCAGCGAGGTCATCATGAAAACCAAAGCCGCCGTCGCCTGGAAAGCCGGACAACCACTGACGATCGAAGAAGTCGAACTGGGCGCGCCGCGCGCCGGCGAAGTGCTGGTCGAGATCAAGGCGACCGGCATCTGCCACACCGATTACTACACGCTGTCGGGCGCCGATCCGGAAGGCCTGTTCCCGGCGATCCTCGGCCATGAAGGCGCCGGCATCGTGGTCGATGTCGGTCCCGGCGTCAAAAGCCTGAAGAAGGACGATCACGTCATTCCGCTCTACACGCCCGAATGCCGCCAATGCAAGTTCTGCCTGTCGCGCAAAACCAATCTGTGCCAGACGATTCGCGCGACGCAAGGCAGGGGCCTGATGCCGGATGCGACCAGCCGCTTCTCGATCGACGGCAAGCCGATCTTCCATTACATGGGCACGTCGACGTTCTCCAACTACATCGTGGTGCCGGAAATCGCGCTGGCGAAGATTCGCGAAGACGCGCCGTTCGACAAGGTCTGCTACATCGGCTGCGGCGTCACCACCGGCGTCGGCGCCGTGTTGTTCACGGCCAAGGTCGAAGCCGGCGCCAACGTCGTCGTGTTCGGCCTCGGCGGCATCGGCCTGAACGTGATCCAGGCCGCGAAGATGGTCGGCGCCGACAAGATCATCGGCGTCGACCTGAATCCGGCGCGCGAAGCCATGGCGCGCAAGTTCGGCATGACGCATTTCATCAATCCGAAGCAAAGTCGAAAACGTGGTCGACGCGATCGTGCAACTGACCGACGGCGGCGCCGACTACAGCTTCGAATGCATCGGCAACACGCACACGATGCGCCAGGCGCTGGAGTGCTGCCACAAGGGCTGGGGCGCAGTCGATCATCATCGGCGTGGCTGAAGCCGGCGCGGAAATCAGCACGCGGCCGTTCCAGCTGGTCACCGGCCGCGAATGGAAAGGCTCGGCATTCGGCGGCGCGCGCGGCCGCACCGACGTGCCGAAGATCGTCGACTGGTACATGGAAGGCAAGATCAACATCGACGACCTGATCACGCACACGCTGCCGCTGGAACGCATCAACGAAGGCTTCGACCTGATGAAGAGCGGCGAGTCGATCCGCTCGGTGGTGATTTACTAAGTCAATTACAAAGTTTAGTGCGGAAAGAAGTGGAACTGACCAGCCAGCACAAATGCTTTAACGGCACGCAGAGTTTTTACAAACACGAGTCGACATCGATCGGCTTGCCGATGACGTTTTCCGTATATGAACCGCCGCAGGCAAAAAGCCGCAAGGTGCCGGTGCTGTTCTATCTGGCCGGCCTGACCTGCACCGAAGAAACCTTCATGATCAAGGGTGGCGCGCAGCGTTACGCAGCCGAGCACGGCATCATGCTGGTGGCGATGGATACCAGCCCGCGTCGTACCGGCATCAAGGGCGCAGCGGAAAGCTGGGATTTTGGTCACGGCGCCGGCTTCTATCTCGATGCGATTCAACAGCCGTGGGCCGCACACTTCCGCATGGAAACCTATGTCGTGTATGAGCTGCGCGACATTATCATCGCCAACTTCCCTGCCCTTGCCGACCGCATCGGTGTATTCGGTCACTCGATGGGCGGTCACGGTGCATTGACACTGGCGCTAAAGCATCCGGACATTTACAAGTCGGTATCGGCTTTTGCGCCGATCACCGCACCGAGTCTTTGCCCTTGGGGCCAGAAAGCATTCTCGAACTATCTGGGCAGCGATCATGCCGAATGGGCGAAACACGATGCGAGCGCACTGATGCGCGAACGCAAGACGCCGTTCCCGCAAGGCATTCTGATTGATCAAGGACTTGAAGACGAATTCCTCGATATCGAATTGCTGCCGCATCATTTTGAATCGGCCTGCTGGACCGCCGATCAGCCGCTGACCTTGCGCCGCCATTCCGGCTACGATCACAATTACTATTTCATCTCGACGTTCATGGCGGATCACATCGCCTTCCATGCCGCCATATTGAACAGCAAGTAAATCGTCATTGTCCTGCGCGCGCCATTCGGTACGCGCTTTTCATCCGCACAATAAAAAGGGATTCTGTCGAGGCCAGCCTCGCAGAATCCCTTTTGCATTCGACACTTACGTTGCGCGATCATTTATTGCAACGATCGCGTGACGCTGTATCAGACCGGCTGTATTAGAACCGGCTCTATCAACACCGCCGTATCAGAACTCTTCCCAGTCGTCGGTATTGGCAGTTGATTTCGATGCTGCCGGCGCACTCTTGCGTTCCGCCTGTGGCGCACGCGCAGGCGCGGCAACGGCTTTGACCGGCGCTGCAATCGGTGTTCGTACCGCCGTCGATTGAATCGTGCGGCGTTGCGGCGCGGCTTGCGATAGGGCCGCCGCCGTGTATTCGCCGCCGATACGGAATACGCTGACCGCCTGCGCCAGATGCCGCGCCTGATCCTGCAGCGATTCCGCCGCAGCGGCCGCTTCTTCGACCAGCGCTGCATTTTGCTGCGTGACCTGATCCATTTGCGTAACCGCCTGATTCACCTGCTCGATGCCGTCGCTCTGTTCCTGGCTAGCTGCGGTGATTTCGCCCATGATGTCGGCCACACGTTTGACGCCGTCAACGATCTCGTCCATCGTGGTGCCTGCTTCCGCCACCAGTTTGCTGCCGGCATCGACCTTCTCGACCGAGTCGCCGATCAGCGCCTTGATTTCCTTCGCCGCGCCTGCACTGCGCTGCGCCAGACTGCGCACCTCGCTCGCAACCACGGCAAAGCCACGTCCCTGTTCGCCCGCACGCGCGGCTTCAACCGCAGCATTCAGCGCAAGGATATTGGTCTGAAAAGCAATGCCGTCGATGACGCCGATGATGTCGACGATTTTCTTCGCGGACGTGTTGATTTCGCCCATCGTGTCGACCACCTGGGACACCACGCTGCCGCCCTTGACTGCAACCGCCGATGCGGCAACCGCAAGCTGGTTGGCCTGACGTGAGTTGTCGGCATTCTGCCGGACGGTGGACGTCAGTTCTTCCATGGAGGATGCGGTTTCTTCCAGCGAGCTTGCCTGCTGTTCGGTACGGCTGGACAGATCCAGATTGCCGGATGCGATTTCGCTTGATGCGGTCGCAATCGTATCGGCGCCCATGCGGATCTGCGTGACGGTCTTCGCTAGATTGTCCTGCATGCGGCCCAGTGAACCGAGTAGCTTTCCTGTTTCATCGTTCGTCGGCGACAGGCTGCTGCGCGCGGTCAGGTCGCCTGCCGCCACCGATTCCGCAAGCATGACCGCTTCGTTCAATGGACGCGTGATGCCGGCCGTCAGGCGCCATGCGATGAGCGTGCCCAGCAGAATGGCGAACAGCGCGCCGACGATCAGCGTCGTGCGGCCGGATGCATAGTCTGCCGAGATCGATTTGTCGGCCTCTTCCACTTCATTCTGGTAGTACGCGAGAACGTCCTTCACGCTATCGACATAGGAATCCAGCGCCGGCACCATTTTCGTGTCGATCATCTGGTTGGCTTCGACTATGTTGCCCTTGTTCTTGACGTCGATGATGGATTTGCGAATATCGATGTAGGCCGTTCTCCGCGTGTTCACTTCCGCGAACAGTTCCTTTTCCTTGTCCGTCTTCAACGAATCCTCAATGCCTTTCTGGATCTCGCTGATCTGCTTGCTTTGCGCGCTGATCGCTTTCTGGAAGAATTCTTGGTTGGCCGGTTCCACTGCCTTGACCAAAGCCAGCGTGCGGGCAGCGTTGACGCTGGTTCCCAGCAGCCAGTCGCCGGCCGCCTTCTGTTTCTGCAGCGATCCGTCCACCAGATGGCGGCTTGCCGTATTGATGTTTTCCAAACGGAAAATGCCGTTTGCGCCCATGGCGGCCACCAACAGCAAAATCATTCCGAATCCGAGGCCCAGCCGGGTGCCTATCTTCATATTTGCGATGCGCATCTTTTCTCCAAAATTATTGGTCTTGCAGGCACTTTGCCGTTTCGTTCCGGATCGAGATAGGCCACTCGCCGGAAAAACAGCAATTCATTACATGCAAACTACCGGTTACGATGCAGCTTGCCAATGCAATGCGGCGATCTTGATTACTTCATATGATCCCTCTTGAGGGACTTGATGAAAACAGAGGCGCCCTGCCCCTGTAACGATTATTCACGCCAAAAGTTAACGGGCATGTCCGCAAACAGTACCGCGGCATTCATCTCATTTTTGATGAAACGGTCCAGAATAATGCAGGATACTGCCCGCCCGGCATATGGATCGCGAGCGCATGGCTGCGTCAGATCGATGCAATGACATCTTCCCTTGCAAGGCATCCGCAAACAGCGTGATCAGGCGAAACCGGCATACCGGTTTTTCAGGAATGCGGCAGTATATTTTCAAATGACGCAGGCGTCGCTGAAAAATATTCAACCACAATTCCAGCCGGTCTTTTTCCCATTCCTCTGCACCGAACATTCCTCTCGCGAAACTCTTTATACCCGAATCCTGTTTGCCGTGCCAACCTTGGCAACTTATGTTGCCATTCTGAAACCATCCTGATACAGCCGATCACGCATGTCTGGTACGTACGACGACGCTGTTGCGATGCTTTTGCACCATGAAGCGGCCGCAATGCTCAACCAGCGCAAATGCAAAGATACGCCCCCATCAAAATTTTTCGTAGCCTTTCAGATAACGCCATTGCCCTTCTGGCAGTCCTGCCATCGGTATGCGGGCAATGCGGATGCGCTTCATGCTGACGATCTGAAGTCCGACCATCCTGCACATGTGCGCAATCTGGCCGGGCTGCAATGCCTTCAACGCGAAGCGCAGGCGCGTTTCGTTCTGCCAGCTGACCTTGATCGGCGGTAAAGGGCGGCCGTTGAATGGTAATCCGTGATTCAGCAATGCCAGACCGTTCTCGATCAGGTCGCCGCTGACTTCGACGATCAGTTCATGTTCGACAATGGAAGCGTCGTCGATCAGCCTGCGCACGACATGCCAGTCCTGCGTGAAAACGACGAGCCCGCTGGCAGCAGTATCCAGCGCATCGGTCGCTTTCAAAGCGGTCACATGTTTTTTCACGAAGCGGATGCCCGATCGATCGTCTGCCTGCAGGTTGTCCGGTGTGATGCTGCGGCATGCCGCATCGATGTCGATGCCGACCGGCTTGTGCAGAAGGATCGTGACCGGATCGACGGCGGCCAGCACCGCATCCGGCGACAGGACAACCGTTTGCTGCGACGCGACGCGATGGTCAGATTCTTCGATCACAACGCCATCGACCGTAATCCAGCCGCCTTCGATATACAGCTCCGCTTCGCGACGGGAACAGGGAACGGCTTCGGCGACCCGCTTGGCGAGCCGGATGGATTCGGTCATGGGAACAATCGAAAAAAAACGGCTATTGTCGGCCTGCAGCAAACCGATCGCAAGCTATTCAATCAGCATGGCGCCGATGTTACCTTGCGTATGTTGCGCGCATGTGTTGCTACGACGGATCAATCCACTGCGAAGGAACGCCGGCGAACAGTTGCCGGCGTCGCCTTCCGGCATCAGCCCTTGACGTCGGTGCTTTCTTCCTTAGGTGCCAAACTGACCGTGTCGCCCGATGGAATGCCTTCGTTTGCCCAGCGATCGAATTCAGCCATGATGGCTGTATGCGTTCTCTGGCTGATATCCGGCAACTGCCCGCCGAGAACTTGGGCAGCTTGCTGAAAGCCTTTTTCCACTGCAGCGCGGATCGTCGCAAGTTTGGCCGGATCGTCGCCGATGACCGCCTTGGCAAAACTGAGAATGCGTTCCGCCACCTGCTGCACACCGTATTCGCCATCATCGGCGATCGCCGCCTTGGCTGCCTTGATGGTCTCCGGATCAGCTGTCAGGCGCTGTTCGCCGCTGACGACTTTCGCCATATTCAGGCCCTGCTGCTGCAACAGCGGCAGAATCAGGTCCATGACCTGTTGTGTCTTGCGATCCGATTCTTCCAGCATCGACTGCAAATCGGGACGCGGCTGCCCAACGCGCGGATCGGCGTAGGTTGCCGGCTCGGCCGCTTGCGCCGGGGATTGTCCCTGCAGTGTGACCTTGTCGGCCGCCGGCGCATCCTTCTCGTCGGAAGGACGGGGAACCGTCGTGCGCGACACCGTGGAACTGGTTTGCGACGGTGGTACGTAACTGGAAATTGCGATGCCCATGACATGCTCCTTCTTGTTTGATCTGAAAATACCTGTGTTCAGGACCCGAACGGGAGCATGACCGCAATGACAACTATTGCCGGATCCGTTGCGTCCCTTTATCGAATATCGGCAGGAAAATGAAAAAGATGAATCCGGACCGAATCCCCAGCGCAGGGAAAGCCGCAGGGCGGAGCCGGAAATTGTCTTTACCATAACATTCGAACAGGCATTACCGCACACGAACACGCGGATCATTGTGCCAATTGCGCTGCAAAGCCGCATCGCGCGCCGCCAAAGCTGTCATACTGTCGCCTTCCTCGCCTGTCGCACAATGACGCCGTTCGATCCCTCGTTCGATCGGCCATTTCGACCCTTGCATGTCCCATGAGCGCTCAACCTAAAAACCTGTTCTCCTATCCCGTCAAACGGACAATCGGCAAACCCGCGCCTTTCCTGCCGATGTCGCGCGCGGAAATGGACAAGCTCGGCTGGGATAGCTGCGACGTGATTCTCGTGACGGGCGACGCCTATATCGATCATCCGAGTTTCGGCATGGCGCTCGTCGGACGCTTGCTGGAATCGCAGGGCTTCCGCGTCGGCATCATCAGCCAGCCGGACTGGCTGTCGGCCGAACCGTTCCGCGCACTGGGCAAACCGAATCTGTATTTCGGCATCACCGCCGGCAACATGGATTCGATGGTCAACCGCTACACATCGGATCGCAAGATTCGCTCCGACGATGCGTACACACCGCACGGCGAACCGAACAAGCGGCCCGATCGCGCCGTCACCGTGTACTCGCAACGCGCACGCGAAGCGTATCCCGGCGTGAACGTCGTGATCGGCAGCATCGAGGCCAGTCTGCGCCGCATCGCGCATTACGATTACTGGTCGGACAAAGTGCGCCGCTCCGTATTGCCTGATTCCAAAGCCGACATCCTGATCTTCGGCAACGCAGAACGCGCACTGGTCGATCTGACGCATCGCGTCGCAGCCGGCGAACCGATTTCCTCGATTCGCGATCTGCGCGGCACCGCCTTCATGGTGCCGCCCGGCTGGAAGCCGACGCCGGAATGGGCCGAAGCCAATTCGACGCGCGTCGATACGCCGGGCAAGGTCGAGCCGCATCCCGATCCGTATGAAATGAAGATGAAGAATACGGAAGGCTGCAAAACCGACGCTGCAGATCCAACAGTTCCTGCAGCGCCGGCAGAACCAGTCGTCAAAGTCATCAAGATCATGAGCCGCGAAGAACGTCGCGAAGCCGAGAAGGAAGTGCGCAACAAAACTGTCGTGCGCCTGCCTTCCTACGAAGTGATCAAGGACGATCCGGTGTTGTACGCGCACGCATCGCGCGTGTTCCATCTGGAATCCAATCCCGGCAACGCCCGCGCCATGGTACAGGCGCACGGCGAACGAGACGTGTGGCTCAATCCGCCGCCGCTGCCGCTGGCAATGGATGAAATGGACGGCGTGTACGACATGAATTACGCACGCGCACCGCATCCAAGCTACGGCAAGGCGCGCATCCCTGCATGGGAAATGATCCGCTTCTCGGTCAACATCATGCGCGGCTGTTTTGGCGGCTGCACGTTCTGTTCGATCACCGAGCACGAAGGCCGCATCATTCAAAGCCGTTCCGAGCCATCGATCCTGCGCGAGATCGAATTGATCCGCGACAAGGTAAAAGGCTTCACCGGCACGATTTCCGATCTCGGCGGGCCGACCGCCAACATGTATCGCCTCGCCTGCAAGGACAAACGCATCGAGGAATCATGCCGTCGCCTGTCGTGCGTGTATCCGTCGATCTGTTCGAATCTCGGCACCGATCACAGCAAGCTGATCCAGCTGTATCGCAAGGCGCGCGCGATTCCCGGCATCAAGAAGATCCTGGTCAGCTCCGGCCTGCGTTACGACCTCGCCGTGCGCTCGCCCGAATATGTGAAGGAACTCGTCTCGCATCACGTCGGCGGCCTGCTGAAAATCGCGCCCGAACATTCGGAAGAAGGCCCGCTGTCAAAGATGATGAAGCCCGGCATGGGCGCATACGACAAGTTCAAGGAACTGTTCGAAAAGTATTCGAAGGAAGCCGGCAAGGAGCAGTACCTGATTCCCTACTTCATCGCAGCCCATCCGGGCACAACCGATGAAGACATGCTGAATCTCGCGCTGTGGCTGAAGAAAAACAACTTCCGTCTCGATCAGGTGCAAACCTTCATGCCGACGCCGATGGCGCTGGCGACGACGATGTATCACACGCGCAAGAATCCGCTGCGCAAGGTGGACGAAAATTCCGAAGCCGTCGAAACAGTCCGCACCGGCAAGATCCGCAAGCTGCACAAGGCCTTCCTGCGCTATCACGATCCGGACAATTGGGAAATCCTGCGCGAAGGTTTGCAGCGCATGGGACGCAGCGACCTGATCGGCAGTGGCGAGCATCATCTGGTACCGCGTCATGCCGCGCCGTCACGCGCAGTATTCGCCGCCGAACTACGGCGCGAAACGCCGAGTCCGAACCAGCTGGCGAAAAAATTCGGCCAGAACAAACCGCGTCCCGGCGGCGCGGTGGTACGCACACCGAGCAGAAATGCATCACCGTCACGCTCGCCTGCCAGCGGCAAGCCGCACAAGGGCGCAAGCGCCACCGCAAAAAGCGGTCGCAAATAAGACCGGACGCCAAGGCCTGATGCGGATTATCCCGCATCAGGCCTGCCTGTTCATCGTCGCACTCTTCTCTCCGCCCGATACGCGCCGGCATAACGCATGGCGCAAAAAAATCCCTCGTCCGACTTCATTGGCCGTTTTCGGTTATTCTTCCGCCAACTTGCCGCGCTTGGTCAGGCGAAAAACGATTAGGGAGCATCCATTGAGCAATTTATTCTCGCGCCGACTCGCGCTATTGGCCAACGACCGGCATCGCCATCTGCTCGGCCAGGGACGTCGCGGCATCGAACGGGAAACATTGCGCGTGGATTCCCGCGGCAAGCTGGCGCTCACGCCTCATCCGCGCGCACTCGGCTCTGCATTAACCAATGCGCAGATCACGACCGACTATTCCGAATCGCTGCTGGAGTTCATCACGCCGGCCGAGCACGACATCGCCGATGCACTGCACGAACTCGATTGCATCCATCGCTTCGCCAACAGCAAACTCGACGGCGAGCTGCTGTGGAGCCAGTCGATGCCCTGCCATCTGCCGGAAGAGCAGGACATTCCGATTGCGTGGTACGGCACATCGCACATCGGCATGATCAAGCACGTATACCGCCGCGGCCTCGCGCTGCGTTACGGAAAATCCATGCAATGCATCGCCGGCCTGCACTACAACTATTCGCTGTCGGAAGATTTGTGGCGCGTGCTGAAACAGGACGAGCAATCGAACAGCGACGATAAATCGTTTCAGTCCGAAAGCTACATCGCGCTGATCCGCAACTTCCATCGCTACAGCTGGCTGCTGATGTATCTGTTCGGCGCATCACCGGCACTGTCGACGCACTTCCTGCGCGGCCGCGAGCATGAGTTGCAAACGCTGTCCGACGATACGCTTTACCTGCCCTATGCAACCAGCCTGCGCATGAGCGATCTCGGCTACCAGAACAATGCACAGGCCGGTCTGATGCCGCCTTATAACAATCTGGAAAGCTACATGCGCAGCCTGTCGCGCGCGGTGCGCCAGCCGTATCCGGCGTACGACGCCATCGGCACACGCCGCGACGGCGAGTGGATTCAGCTCAACACCAACCTGCTGCAGATCGAAAACGAATACTACGCAACGATCCGTCCCAAGCGCGTCATCGACAGCGGCGAACGCCCGGTCGAAGCACTATGCGCGCGCGGCGTGCAATACATCGAAGTGCGCTGCATGGATATCGATCCGTTCGAGCCGCTCGGCATCAGCCTGCAGACGTCGCGCTTCCTCGATGCATTCCTGCTGTTCTGCGCATTGCACGACAGCCCGCCGACCAATGAAGCCGATGATCGCGAAAACGGCGACAACTTTGCCCGCACCGTCAAGGAAGGACGCTGCCCGGGCCTGATGCTGCAACGCGACGGCGCACCGATCGGATTGCAGGCTTGGGGGCTGGAACTGCTGGAAGGCATCCAGGCGGCCGCCGTCTTGCTCGATGCGCAGCGCAATGACGATCAGCACATACACGCACTCGATGCGCAGAAAGAAAAACTGCACGATGCCGCACTGACGCCATCCGCACACGTGCTGGCAGCGTTACGCGCCGGCGAAAACTCGTTCGAAAAATTCGGCCTGCAGCAGAGCCTTGTTCATGCAGAGCATTTCCGCGCGCGTCCGCTGAGCGAAGAAGAAACAACCGCCTTCATCGCACTCGCAACGGAATCGATTGCCGAACAGGAAGCGATGGAACGCACGCAGACGGGTGACTTCGACGCGTTCGTCACGGCGTACAACCAGCGCACGCCGGCGCAGCTTTGCGAAGATGCAAGGGATGCGGCAAGCTAGGAACGCATCGCGAGATCTGCGCCGCCTCTGCAGTGGTCTCGCATCAAATTTTGTTGTGCACAGCTCTTTGCAAATCGTTGAGCGCATTGCGCAATGTCGTCGACATCGCGGGATGCCGGACGATGTCCTCTTCTTCCATTCCCGATCCGCGAATCGGCACGGCGATCGATGCGTGCCCGATCAGGCGCGCAGACATGACCGTGAGTATTTCCTGCAGTGATGCATGTGCATGCACCGCGCGCGGCGAAGCATTCCATAGCTCCACCGGCTTCCCCACAAACGATTCGTTGCCGACCATCCAGTCGAGCGCATTTTTCAGGCTGCCGGTCACCCCGTGTGCGTATTCGGGACTGGCAATCAGCAGAGCGTCGGCAGAAATTATCTTCTTCCTCAATCTTTCCACCACCGGCAAATCGGTGGCTGCAGCATCCGGATTGAACAGAGGCAACGCGCCCAGCTCTTCATACATTTCAATCGTCATGCCGGATTCGGCCAGGCGTGCAGCCGCGCGTAGCAAGGCGGAATTAAGCGATGCGGCGCGCAGGCTGCCGGAGATGGCAAGAACGTTCATGTTGAATTTTTTCATAAGACAAATTGATGATGACGGAACGGCGGCTGCACCGGTTCCCGCTATGTGCAGCAGCGAGTATGTTCGCTAACGTACAGATTCACATGCACCGGACACGTAGCATATCCTTATCGATGAGCAATAACGGTAGTCGTCGATGGTCATACAGCAAGCCATGCGGGAAACGCATCGACTGATGGTCGATGTCAGGTGAATATTGCCCGTTGAAGAATGAATTTCAACGGCTTCGAATCGAGGAACACAGGTGATCGTGAACGGCGGCAATATGCCATTCCTGAACCTCCTGCCCGATCCGGCGTCAATCACTGCATGTGGCATCCGATTCACTTCTTACGAAAAGGTGTTGAAATGAAATTGACGAAAAAACTCTCGCTCCGACTCTCTCTCCATATCGCGGCCCTTGCCGTTGCATTCGGCCTGACCGCATGTTCCGGCATGTCTTCGCAGGAAAAAAACACGCTGATCGGCACCGGCGGCGGCGCGGTGGCCGGCTCCGTCCTGACCGGCGGCAGCGCCATCGGCACGGTGGGCGGTGCTGCAGTCGGCGGTTACATCGGCAATCAGGTCGTCAAGCCACGCGACTGATCTGCTCTGCCATGACGCCATGGACGGCCTTTGCGATGAGTCGCAAAGGCCGTTTTATCGCATGCAGCAAACGGCCTCCGTCACCACCGGATTCCCGCATGGGCAGACCATCTCAGGCTGCCGGCACAAAAAATATCATCGACTTATTTGCGTGATGCAAATCTGCATTATGATGATCGTCCGGTCAAAAAATAATCGATTTGCGCGCATCCGCGTTTTGCAAAAAAAGGAAAAAATCATGCGTACATTAATCATCACTGCCACGGCTGCCACACTGATGCTGAGCGGCTGTGCAAACATGTCTGAAACGGAACGCGGCACCGCACAAGGCGCGGGTATCGGCGCAGGCATCGGCGCCATTCTTGGCGTGGCAACCGGCGGACGCACCCATGCGGCCGGCGGCGCGGCACTCGGCGGCGTGATCGGCGCAGTCGCCGGCAACGTCTGGTCGAGCCGGATGGAAAACCAGCGACGCCAGATGGAACAGGCCACGCAGGGTACCGGCGTGCAAGTCTCGCAAACCGCCGATAACCGTTTGAAACTCGAAATCCCGAGCGACATCTCGTTCGCCACCGGCCGCTCCGACATCAACAGCAGCTTCCGTCCGATTCTCGATCGCTTCGCTTCCGGCCTGCTCGAAAATCCTGCCGCGACAGTCACCATCATCGGTCATACCGACAGCACGGGTAGCGACGCAATCAACAATCCGCTCTCGTTCGATCGCGCATCGCGCACGCGCGACTACCTGGCCGGCCGCGGTGTGCAACCGCAACGCATTTACGTGGATGGTCGCGGCAGCCGCGAACCGGTCGCGAGCAATGCGAATGAAGCAGGCCGCGCACGCAATCGTCGCGTTGAAATCTACGTCGCCGAGCAACAGCCGCCGCAACCGCAACCACGCTGATAGCACGCAGGGAATTTCTTCCTGCCTGTCTGCAATAAAAAAGCCGCGTGAAGCGGCTTTTTTGTTTTCCCAGATGCGGCTGCGTCATTTGTTCGGCAGCAAGCCTTCATAGATTTTCTTCATGTCGGCGTAGCATTCGCAGATGTGTTTTTCCAGACCGACACGATCGGCCACCGTAATCTGGCCGCGGCTGTAGTGAATCAACCCTTCATCCTGTAACTTGCGCGCCGCTTCGGTCACGCTCTCGCGACGCACACCGAGCATGTTGGCGATCAGATCCTGCGTGATGTTGATCTGGTTCGTTTTCAGGCGATCCAGGCTCAGCAGCAGCCAGCGGCATAATTGCTGGACGATCGTGTGGTGACGATTGCAGGCAACCGTATGCGCCATCTGGGTAAACAGCGCCTGCGTGAAGCGCAACAGCAGTTGCTGCAATGCGCCGCCCTGCGCGAATTCCTGCTTCAGGATCGATGCCTTGATGCGGAAGCCATAACCGGCGCTCTTGATGAAGGCGCGATTCAGCGAAGCACCGCCGCCCATGAACACATCGACGCCGACCACACCTTCGTAACCGATCACGGCCGTCTCGGACGATGCGCCGTCCGCAGTTTCATACAGCAGCGAGATGATGCTGCTGGTGAGGAAATAAACATGCTGCATCTGCTCGCCCGCTTCGCAGATCGTCGTGCCGAACGGCATCTCGACGAACTCCAGGTGCGGCAGCAGGCGCTCATAGTCGGCTGCCGGCAGTGCCGCCAGCAAACCGTTGTGCCGGGGATTGTGACCGTGCAGCCCTGCCAATACCTTGGGGGCGACAGGTCGCTGGCTCGGCTGGTCGCGCTGGACGATTTCCTTCGCTTTCAGTGCAGCGATGGCCTTGGCGTTGATAACTTGATGACCGATTGTCGCGGTGCGTACGTTCGAGACTTGTGCCATGGGTATCTCCCTAAGTAGTCGTTACTTCAGGGCTTCATCATCACACTGCCGAAACATCCGCAAAATCAGTGCTTATCCCATTCTTCTGTGAGATGACACTGACAAAAAGATAATAGATCTCCGGAAAAATCCATTGCCGTGAGCAAACTGGCATTCCTAGGATCGTTGATCTCGCACAGGCGCCGGTGATATTTCGGATTCATTGAATTACTGCCGCAGTTGCAACAGGACGGGCATTCTTTCCAACAGGAAAGCCAGCAACGGCCGCGCTGCCAGCGCGCCGATAATGCCGATGATGGAGATGGAAAGCATCGCAATCGCCAGACGTAACGTCAATCCGCGATTGTGCGCGCGCAACACCAGCGGCAGATTGATCATCACACTCGCCAGCGAAGCGATCACCGCACCGGTGGAGGCAATATGCGGCGGCACCGCTCCGTTCGTTACGAGGCTGGCCGCTGCCGCAACGGCGCTCGCACTGGAAACGACACCGCCAATCAGGCTGACCGCATAAAAACCCGTCTCGCCGAAACCCTGCTGCGCGATCACGCCGGCAATGTGCAGCACCAAAAACACAAGCCCATACTTCAATGCCGCAGTCAGCGAAAACGGCAACGGCAGATCGACCGGTTCGGCAGAATCGCTGCCGGCTTTCTGCGTCGCGTTGCGATCGACGTAGAACCAGGCGGCAGTCGCCACCAGCATCAGTGCGAACGGTATGGTTGCCGTCATGGCTGCCGCCGGTGCCAGAATCAGCAGCAGGCCGCCGTTGCGGATGAGCATCGCGCCGGTCGCCAGCAGGATCCCGCGATAGGCGGCGCTGACGGTATCGCGCTGATTATCCTTTGCGCGCGACGCCAGCTCGCTGACCGTGACGCTGCTGTTGACAAGGCCGCCGAGGAAGCCCGCCATCACGATACCGCGCGTGCCGTACATTTTCCACAGCACGTAGTTGGCGAAGCCGATGCCGGCAATCAGGATCACGGTCACCCACGCCGCGCGCGGTTCGATCAGGTGCCATGGTCCGATCGCGCCGACCGGCAGCGCCGGATAAATCACGATGGCAAGAATCGCCAGCAGCAGCGCCGAACGCATTTCGTTTTCAGTCAGGCCGAGGCTGAAACCGGCGAGCCGGTCCTTCCATGCCAGCAGCGCAGTCACGATCACGATGATGGATGCCGGCGTTGCCGTGTGCCCCTTGCCGCACAGGATGCCGGCCACGCAGGTGATGAGCATGGCGGCTGAAGTCGTCAGCTCGCTGCTGTCGTTGGTGCGCAGGCGCTGGACATTCAGGAACACGGTGAGGACGCCGGTCAGCACAAGGATCAGATAGGCATAACTGTCACCGAGCGTGCCGCCCATTGCGCCCAGCAATGCAATCAGGCCGAAGGTGCGCAGCCCTGCCTCCTTGCCGCGCCGTTCGCGCTCCAGACCGATCAGAAGGCCGAGCGCAAGTGCGAGGCTCAACCGCGTCAGGCTGACCAGATAGGGCCATTTGATTTCAGGCAGCGACATGCCGACCTGAATCAATGGTTCCACGATGGCGTTTGCAGTATGAGGATCGGTGAAGGTCATGTTGGGGTCCGGCAACGGTACCCGGAAACTATAAACCAGCCGCCCTCACTTGTCCGCGTAAATTACGCATGTGCTTATGCGCCGCATGCATGCGCGATGCGGCACGCGCCTTTCTCTGCAACTGCCGAGCCGGTCGGTACGCGCTACGGTTCGGCCAGCAGGTCGTCGATCTTGTGGCGGGTATCGGCAAGCACGGCCACTTTCGCTTCATCGGCAGAACCGCCGGCGCAAGGCCCGCCGAATCCCTGGAATACTTCGACGCCGTCCGCACCATCGCGCGATACCTCGCTCGTGGCCGACCATTGCCCGCCGTCGAGCGGCACCGTCACCACGAAAATATCGAAACCTCCATACACTCCGTCGGGCAATCTGCTCATGGCTGGCTCCTTTGATCGATCTTCGCTGTTCAAACACACACCTATATTTCAGCTTTTATATTTCAGCTTTTTGTATTTCGGCTTTTGGATTGATGCCCTGCCCTGCTATCCGCTGTGTTCGGGATGCTCGGCAACGTAACGGGCGATGAACGCATGCGCTTCATCGAGCGCCTCGCCCTCGGTTCCCGCAATCCCTACATCATGAATCTGCTCGGCAATATCCGCATGGCCCTGAACGGTATGCGATACATGACTGGAAAACGTGCCGTTCGCATGCCGGGTGACATACGGCCTGAAGATGTGACGCAACGGCTCTGGATGGAATTCGCTCATGGCTTCTCCTGAATGGACAACACACCACCAAGAGATAACGCAAACGGAAAAAGGTTCGGTGCAATATCAGAACAGCCTGCAATGGCCGATCCGTGTTCCGGCCGGACAGCTCAGGCGGGCTTGCGGTCGCCGGACGGCAGCATGTCGATGGCGACCCGCATGGCTTCCGCCTCCGCTTCCTCCCTGCTGGCAAACACAGTTTCGACCGACACGCGCTGTTCGGGGAAGACGCAATTCCTGTGCATCGGATTGGGAGAATGGCCGTAGATGGTGACGTGCGGCACCCAGCCTTTGGCATCGGCAAGTTCAACAGCCGAATACTCGACTTCGTACTCTCCTATGTGCTCGGACGGCATGACAGTCTCCTTGTGGGGAAAGTCATCCTAACATGAGCCGCGTGCACGCATGAGCCGGCACGCCGGATCGGCAATGCGCATGATCGGCGCATCTTTTCGATACGACGCGCGTCCGTCCCGGAATGCAGGGAATTACACGCGCGACACCGGAGACGCAAGTCATCCGGGAATAATCAGGCATGAATTCCGACGCGGCATTGTCCGGTTGTCTGACTTGCAGGCGACGCTCTTCCGAGTAGCCTCTTGTCTATTCTTCAAGGAGGTCAATCATGTCCAACACCATCCCGCATCACACCAGCGACGGCAGCAACGTCGAATCGGTCGACGTCGGCGTCGTCTCGGACGCCTATACCAACGATGCCGATCGTCAGGCCATACACAATTCCTTTGAAAAAGGAAACGAGACAGCAGCCGCGAAAAACGAACCGCTCTTCGATAATCGCGTGGGCTTTGCCACCAATGTGGTGAACGATATCCAGGCCGGAAAGCAAGCGAACCCCGCTCCCGCTCCTTCAGGCGAGGATGACTTGAACAATCCATCCGCTACGCCTCCTGCAGACGTACAGGCACGGCTCCAGAAAGCGTCTGACGAAAGCGACAAGCTCGATTCATCCGAAAGGACGAACGACTCCACCATTGCGCCGAACAAACCCAAGGCCGATATCCTCAAGGGATTTCATGGCGGCTAGAACCGCCTGAACGGCAAAGGGCGAAAGACAAGCGCGCGCCAATCTTCATCGATAAACGGCACCGCACGCTTCTTCCCCTAGCCGGGGAAAACAAAAAACCGCGTGCAGCGAAAAGCTGGCGCGGTTTTTTTCCCCATCCGGGCCCTCAAAATCTCCAAGCTCACCAACAGAGAAAGTGAATTGGCCCACGCGGTCACTTAACGGTAGAGTTAAATCGCGCCGCTAGGCGTCGGCTTGAATGAGTTATTAGGCACTTCTCACTATCAACCTTGTTACTTGCATCCGCAACAAGCCAAACTGCGTGCGTCCACAATGCAACAGAAATTACAAAGAGAAACCCACCAGAAAAAAATGCAGCAATAAGTGATGCGAGGTTTAGTGCCAAAACCACATGCCCTAACGAAGGGTAGACGATTGGAGCCAGTTTATAGGCGAGCACAGACAACATCACACCTGGGTATATCCCAAGCGTCAATAACGTGAGAAGAAAACCCATGCCGCGGGCGGGGAAATTCGATCCAGCCATCTTGCCTATAGATTGAGCCTGAAGAATGACATAGAGCGCACCATACAGACCCAAGGTAAGCACGTTCGCGAAATAAAACTTGCTTCGGCTTCGATTGATTTCCGTGAACATGGTTTTCCTTTCGCCTAGCGAAATGTATACCGCAAGACCTGCAGGATAAAAAGAAGGTTGATGTATAAATTAGTCATTATTTCCTCTTCATTTATGGCGACTAACATACTGCAAATGTTCGCTTTTGGCCGATAGCAGACTTATCTATTTTCCTGATCTCAAGTAGTAATTTCAAGAATCTCACTACAGCATTGAATGTTTTTTCCTTAACTTACAGATAAAGTGACTCAGTCCTAAACCGATCCATATAAAGACGCCTTCTCCCAAAGCAACCATATTCTCGAGTCCCGGTTTGGCAGCGTCTCCACCAAAAAAGAATATGTGCCAAATTGGAAGTAAAGACACTGCAACAATTTTTGGCAAAAGCGTCCCAGGCATACCTATTCCAGCGATACATCCCAAAACAAATGGAAAGATAGCCAAGTTGACCCAAATTGCTTCCGCAGGTGAAATTAATTCAGCAACAAAAGTTAAATAAGCTGTTGATGTAATCAATAAAGTAATCAGAACTAACGACCATCTAATAAGATGGCAATAGTTACCGGCTGTCGATATGTCGCCATAAAAAAGGCGATTCATCTTTGGCGTGGGGTCATTTACATTCTTCCGAACCATGTATCTGATGCCTCTCTCTGGCTGATGGAGGTCTGAATAATACGTTCGACTCTAGCCAAAATAGCGCACGATTTCCATGTCATCGACAACCATGTGGTCTGTAATATGGAAGACATCTCGAACCCATTCATGAGAGAGCGATTCTTTACGGCCCAGAATGCGGCCGAGATAAATTTCCTGCCCCCAAGGTGAATCTTCCGCATCTACCAATCGAACATGAAAATTGTCACCCTTTACCCAAATCTGAAATGGAAATGCAAGTCTCGATTCCGGCCCGACTGAATCGTCACCCCATACCCCTAAGCTAACAATGCCGTGAAGTAGCTTCTCACTATGACCAATCGTGAAATTTGCATAATAAATTGCGAACGCTTGGTCATCTTTACTTACAAAACGCGTCAAATTGATGCTGACGTTTTGGCAGCATTTACATGCTGACTTAGCAGGTTCAGCAAATTCGATTGATAACATCTTTTTTTCTTAATTCAGTAGATCATGAAGTATTGCCGAGCCATCTATGAATGAAAATCCCATAAATATGAGGTGAGATAAACTAGATATTCGCTTCTGGCCAATAGTGGATGTCAATAAACATCATGGTACATATACCAAATGGACGTCAAAAACATAGTCCGAAATTTCTTCGAGTACCCTTACATGCAGGACCAAATCACTTGGGTATTCATCGGTAGTGTATAAATCAACTAGAACATCCCAATGTTTTCCATACCATTGACAGACTGAAGTCCGCCAAGCCTCCTCTGGAAGAGTGATTAATTTGGCCCCATAATTTTCAATGTTTGCGGCAATAGCCTCTGCATTTTTCCTACTGATTGGGTGGACGCGACTAATTTTATTTCGCAGCGTGAAATCGCCTTGTTCAAAAGCCTCTACTATTTGGATTAGGGTAGCTCGCCAATTATGAGGAACTGCACTTTGATTAGAGCCATCTTTTTTAGGATGTTCTATCTCGCTGAAGCATTCTCTTTGGTCTAAACTTTTGTCGTCATTCATTATTATTTTTTCGTCCCACTTTTGAGTCCACTACTATTTGTAACGTGCCAGAACATTATCAGGCTGGCGGCAGCTTTTGGCTGAAAGCAGATATCGGCACCCACTCGAATGTGATGTCACAAATTTCATGCAGAGATTAGACAATAACTGATGCGTCATACTCCCAATCTAAATCGTCGAAACGTTGTAGCTTGATGGGGTACCGTGTTCTTTCTTGCGGCATATTTGTAAGTCGAGCTAAAAAACCGCTTACATCAGCAGTGTGAAATACAAACTCTCTTTGCCGGTTAGTAGTTAAAACGACCGAAAGAAGCGAATGTTGGTCTTGCTCCACCGCCTCCACAAGTCTGTTTTCAAAAACTTCAAGACGTTCAAATTCGAGTTCCAAGGAAAGCCCTTCGCTCGCTACTTCGGTCATAGCCCAAAATATATTTACCCTTTGTGGATAAGATGCTCGCGTAAAAGTGTATGGGAAGTTGCGAAAGCGTATGTATAAAGGTTTGCCTTCGTGTATGCCCTCTGTTACAGACCAAGGTATCAAGTCAAAATTATGTGTCATTTACTTTAATTAAGTAGCAAATTAATTAGAGGATTCTTGGGCGGCTTTATCTAAGAGTTTCTTTGAATGCATATCCGCATCCAACCATTTCAGTGCAAGCTGATGGAACAGTCACCTCTGCTCAATAAGTTCCCGGAACTACGCAGCTTGCCGCTCACTGCCACTTTTTGTCGGAAGTATGAACGTAGCGAATCGTAGAAAACAAAAAACCCGCGTCGGCCATGAGCTGTACGCGGGTTATTGAATTTCTTCTAACATCTTGAAACATGATTCTGGCGGAGAGGGAGGGATTCCTGCGCCACGCATCATAAGCGATTGATTCTACGGAATTATTTTTTTAGTTGCGTGCAAAGTGATCCAGAAAAGCTGGTACCCCTAAATGTGACACTGCGATTTTATACGCTCAATTATAAAATTCCATTTAAAAAACTCTCTACTGCTTTACGCTCTTTCGGTGTCAACTTAACCATTGCCGTGGTGACTTTTCCAAATAATTGCACAAGGATTGCTTGCTGACTTTCCGTCAAGGCTTCCATCCGGTTAACTAGCGACAAAGCATGGTCGTTAAGATCTACAGAACCTATCTGAAGTAGATCACTAACTTCGCAATCCAAAAGTTTGGCAAGTTGAGCCAAACGACCCAACGTCGGCGAAATATGTCCCGTCTCCATTCGGCTGACAGTTTCCTTTTCTATTCCCATTTGTTCCGCGAGTTGTGATTGCGTCAAACCTTTGGCTTTTCGCCGTCCGGCGATGACACTCCCGACGTCTCGAGCCAATTGGTTTTCCGAATTTTCGTCTTTTTTCATGACACACCCCGTCGTTCCATATAGACGTGAAGTGTCAACTTTTTACGTCAACCATGGAATGACGTGTTGCGTTACGTTAATATGACGTATTGCGTTATATTATAAAGGACGGAATCATTGAGAAAATAATCCTGTAAAAATTTTAATTTTGGCCCAATGCAGCAGAGGCGTCTATTTGGAAATGAGCTAGTAAGGAGGTAGGTATGCGTGAATACAGTGGCATGTTGCATGAGCTAGGACCCAGCACCGACGCGGGTATTTATCGGCACTACAGCTATATAAAGATCGGTGATCAACTGCTTAAAAATGTCTCGACAGATTCAAAATTCGATACTGTTTTGAGAAGCGAATATGGAAAATATCCCAAGCTTTGGATGCTTAAACGTTTTGGCCGATACCAAATCATCGGCATATCTCAGGAAAACGGCCAGACGTTCAGACAAGGTGTTTCAAGGCACGTTGCTTGGATTTTTTTCATGCTTGTATTGATGTCGGTTTTTTTTATCAACGCTGACGGTTCAGGTCTCGAAGGAGTGTTTCATTTACTGACGGCATTCAGCGGCTTTGCCATGCTTCTGCATTTAATCCTCTTGGTGAAAATCATGGGCATCGACGCCGATCATGTTTTTTAGATAAAGGTGCTCCTAAGGAAAAGCCACGCTAAGTTCGCGTGGCTTTTTTTGTTCCGACCCAGGCGGACATTTCGTAGCATTTACTCTGTCCCACTCGGATTAGACGTGCACCTTACAAAATTTGAACGAGACCAAGAATTTTAATTAGGATTGACTCGTTGCGCGAATCCGATCAGTACATCGGCAATCGCTCGCAAGTTGGCATTGTTTTGCTTGCGCTCAGCCAGTTTGACTTCGGCAAAATAATCTATTTTTTCCGAAGTCATATTCGTCCCCAGTAATTTTTCAGCCTCTGATTTTAGAATATCTTTAGCATGGGACGAATTTTGAATCCCTCCTGGTGGAATCCATTCAGGATAAGCATCTATTACAATCTCTTCGGGACATCTTAAAGGCAGATAACTTAGATGATTGCGGATATAAGCTAAATACTGTCGTTGCAAAGCAATTTTTTGCGCTGGTACAGCATGTCCCGCAGAACCATCTGGTGTAAACATCGGCGAAGCTTCTACCTGAGTCTTTATGATGTTATCCAATTCGCCGTTATTTGCAGCTGGAATGGTTTGTGGATCAACCAAGTCATTCGTCATTTTCTTATCGCCATCTAGCAAAAAGAATACATCTGTCCCATCGCTCATCTCAATAGGAATTCGGTAGGTCACAATGGCAGGTGCACCTCCGCTATGAAAATCCACTACGAAGCGACTTCTATTGGCAGCATCTAAGAGACCGAGCGCCTGCTCAACAACATTTTTCGCAAGCCGGTCCTCTACGACTATCCTTACTTCGCCACCGTGTTTGACACCAAGTCGTCGAAATGCTGCGTATGGATGACTTTCAGGAATAACATTGAATGTTCCTGATGGATCCTGAATAAATACCTTGATTGCGTCATTGGGTAGTACTGCCAGCATTGTGGGCGCATGAGTTGAGAAAATTACCTGTACTTTTTTCTGCTTTGATATTTCAAGAAGGAACTCTAGGAGCCGTTCTTGAGCACCAGGGTGCAGCGATACCTCAGGCTCATCCAGCAAAATCAAAGTACCTAGCTCAGCTTTTAAAACCTGAACTACAACACTCGTAACTGCGACTTCACCGCTACCCGCAAATGCTTCACTGTACTTACCGTGAGCTGTATTAAATTGAACACTTAATCCGTCCTTACCTTTGAAAAGTCTATGACGGATATAACGAGCGCTAGTGTATTCACGACCGAGAATATATCCAACCCAACTAAGTTCTTTAGCTGAGAGATTTCTATTCTCCAATGCTATTTTTTTATTCTGAAATAGCACAGAGGTATTTCCCGACAAAATAACTTCTTGCAATTTCTTTGCGTCCCTACGAATTAAATCCTGTTTTTTTCGTAGTCTCGTTAGATTTGGATCGTGACCAAAATAAAAATATTTATCAAAGGCACTAAGCTCTTTTCGGAAATTTATATAGATAACTTTTCTCGATACTGGATTCCAACGATCCGCACTCAAACCGGCCCATTTTTGTCCAACCTTTAAAACTGGTAAATCTTCCATGCTATCGCCCGGTGCCAATTTCGTTGGTTCCCAATAATTGGGATTTTCTATACCGTTGACGACTTTCCTGACCCTTGCTTTACGAGTCTCAACAACCTTATCCGCCTGCCTGTGATAATGCCCGTATATAAATCTATTCGGACTACCGTCGCCCTCAACAATCGGGTCTACCTCAGTACTAAACCAAAAATCTCCAGTCGACTTACCATATGGCGCACCATAAATTGCATGCAGGACTGATGTCTTACCTGAACCATTGGCACCAACTAATGCCGTCACGGGAAACGAAAAATCAATTCTTGTATCAGGTGTGAGATTTTTGAATTTTGGAAACCTGATGTGCGTAATAAATTTCGGGAAAACTGCGGTTAAACGCGGACGCATCCCCTCTAATGCGCAAATACAATCCTTCACATTTACCATCTGCTCGCCTTTTAGTTGTTTTTATGAAGACAGTCCACTCTAATTGTTCAAGCTAGCTGCCATTAACTTTGCATGCTCGGAAATAAAAGGGGGTGGTAGAGCATTGCCGATCATCAAAGCTATGGCCTCCTTACCGTGTGCGATATCAAACATGTAGTCTTTAGGAAAACCCTGTAATAACGCCGCCTCCCTTAAAGTAATTGCTCTATTAAATTCGGGATGAAGATATCGACCTTTTGAGGGATTAAAGCATCCACCGGTAATCGTAGGAGCTAACTCATCCCAGGCCATTCGCCCATATACATCACTGAATCCGTTGGATGTTCGATGGCAATCCAAAACAAACTCGTCAGGCAAATCGCTCCTACTACCACCATTTTTTGGAATGGCACTTATCAGGGCCCGAATTCTTGCGGAACGAACTTCTGGCATGTCGTGTAGTAAATCGCCGCTATCTCCCGCTTGCGGTAAATTTTCGATAGCCGTTCTTACGGTTAATTTTCTGCCAATACCAGTTGCTATTGCAGGGTCTCCAACTCTGCTAGCCGACACTATGAGTCTTTTTCGTCGCTGCGGTACCCCATAGTCTGCGACATTAAGAACTTCAAATCTAACCTTATAATTTTCTCGCTGGAGGGCGCGAATAAAATCCTGGAATCGATGATAGTCCGCTAATCCGGGAACATTTTCCATCATGATCAATTTCGGCTTCATTGCTAATGCGAATTTAGCGAATTCATCAATTAGCATATTACGATCGTCGCGCGCTGAACGACGTTTGTTCATCTTCCGCATTCGCGAAAACCCTTGGCATGGGGGGCAGCCCGCCAGAAGATCTAATTCGCCAATTCGTATACCTAGCCTAGCCATCAGGTCATTGGGCTCTAAGTCACGAATGTCTGATCCAGCAAGTAAAACTTCGGGGTGATTAAGTGCGAAAGTGTCTCTCGCCTTTGAATCGATTTCCACAGCAGCCAAAACGTTAAATCTTGCCTGCTTCAGGCCCTCGGTTAATCCCCCGCAACCGCTAAACAAATCAATTGCAGTCGGCTGCTTGCCATTGCTTTTTTTGTTGAAGGCTATTTCAATATTTAAAGACATTTTTATAGAATTTCCGACGACCAAACAAGGTTCAAAAAGCGTAAGCTTTCATCATACCTCCGTTGATGCTTAGAGCCAATTTTTCCTTAAACATATACAAAAATGCGAAAGAAATCCCATAAATATGGGGGCTCATCAACAGATGATGGTTCACTTCGGTTTATGAATAAGCAATGAAGTTGTATTTAATTGACGAATTTTCGCCGACGCCAACTGCATCTCAAGTCTCTGCTTCTGTTCCATCAATTTAGATAGTCTCTCTTCCGCTTTGCTGCGTTCCTTGGGTGTCTTCGCATGTGACACATCCGCAATCGCACTGTTTATATACGATTGAATTTCACCAAGTCCATTCTCAATCTCATGAATGGTGTCCATTGCCTGATGTCCGTTTATCTCGTCAGTTGAGCTACGGCTTTTCTCGCGGATATTCTTCATGTTATCCAGCACAGTGTCTTTATTGATCGTTATGCTGAGTCTGCTGCCGTGTATCGTCCTTGCATCTCTCAACACCTTATTGATACTCAATGTCAAAGATGGTTGTTCTGATTTCATAGAGGTGTGCTCCTTTATAGTTATTGTTGTTTGATACTCGCTTGAATGAGGTCTGACATGCTGGCTGTTAGGCGTGTGTGACCGATTGCTTTCTTTGGCTTTGGAAGCGATTGCAAATTCTTTCTTGCGTTCGCTTTTGTTCTCTTTAAGAACCGCCGACGGCCGGTAGCCCTGATTGGCTTGGTTCTTGTCTTTGATTAACGTATTGAGCCTGGCCCTAGTGGATTCAATCCCCTTGAATTGCATTGCAAATGATTGCGGTCCGACATGCACAGTAGGGATTCTCTCTACGCCCTGCTCCTTCAGGCTGCGGTGATCTATTCTTGCTTTGTGATCGGCAACCATTAATCGGGTATTGCAGTAGGTAGCCCATTGCTCTCGCCAGCCTTCCAAGGTCTCTTTTGAGTTCCAGGACCGATCCTTTTGTCCAAAGCCATCACCGCATATAGTGCGAGTCGTTAACAGAATATGTGCATGCGGATTACCGACCTTGTTGTGAATGACCACATCGGCCACCATGCCTTTTTTAACGAACCGTGACTGAACGAATCGTTCAAGCAAAATAATGTGCTGTGAGGGCTCCAATTCAATTGGAAGAGACACCTCTACCTCTCGCGCTACTTGCGCATCCTTGCGCACTTCTGTTTTTTCGACAGCATTCCATAGCAGGCTTCTATCCTTCATCCATTGCGGTGCATTGGCTGGTGCAAATATGCGGCGATATGACACCTCTTTTTTATGGGTGTAATCAAACACAAGTCCTGTGCGTTCATCTTCAATTTTTTCTCCCGCCCGATATGCAGCGGATGCGGTTGCACTTCGTCCGCTTGATCGCGTAATCATCTTTGCACTGAGGTGATAAATAGCCATGCTGTCTCCTTTCGAACGTCATTTATTTTTCGCTTTCAGCACACGTCACGCAGTGACGTATAAGTGCGCCTTCGCTTTTTTGCTCTTGACGTTTCTATTTGATTTGTTATTTATATATCTACAACAAGGAATCTGGATGTCAACGCCAGTTCAATAAAAAATATGGAGATCAAGATGAGCAAAACGAATTTGAAAAAATTATTGGAGCAACGAGCACAACTGGAAGCACGAATTCAACAGAGCAGAAATCGTGAGGCGGCAGAAGAGAGAAAACGGGATACGAGAAGAAAAATTCTTGCAGGTGCTTATGTAATCAAGCTGGCTGAAAATGATTTGCAAAAAATCGGGAAAGAACTGATTGCTGTCGGCATGCTTGAGTTGAGAGACTACGCCTTATTTGGCGTAACTAGACAGGTTGATGATATTGATCCTGATAGTTTGACTTTGGTCTGATCGATTGTTACAGCAAGTGTGGAAAGTGCTTGGGCGAGTTGGACACTTGTCCATATTGTTCGATATCATCGAAGAACTTAGTGGTTGCCTTCAAAACAGCCACATAACATCAGGGGGAGAAATTGGGCATATGGAGTCCAATGTAATTTCTCCAAAAGACTCCAAAAATTACACCTATAAGTCCTCATATGCTTTCCATCGATCCTACTTTATTGAGTTTTCTAAAAACTATTTCAACCGCTATTGGCGCTATCGGTGGAGCTTTGGGTCTTTACACCTTTGTAGATAACTATCTTTTAAAATTCAGACCAAAATTCCTTATCGCTGATCGGATCTACTTCAGCTATAAAAAGAATCCCAAATATCCCCAATATTCCCATCTTCATTCGTTAACTGCTCAATTCGAAATTTTTAACCATAGGAATAAATTGGGCCGAATTGAAGATTTAATTATTCGGTTATACGACTCAAAAGAACAGGAAGCTAAGCTGGTGAATCTTTATCCAGTTTCATTCCTCGCCAACATGCCGCTCCAACAAGCGGATTTAATAGCAGAGCAGAGAGTTCCCGCCTCATCAATAGGAATAAACAACAAGTCATCAAAAACTATGATCATCGAGTTTAGCCAAGAAAGATCGATGACAGCGACTGTCAGTCCAAAGGGTCATTTAGTAGCTCATGCACTTTACAAGTCACAATCAGGAAAATGGATTAACTTTGCTAAGTATTCATTGACCGCAGTTTTTAACGAAGAATCGGAAACCGATGAAATGAAAATCTACACATTTAACTTGGTGGATAAATATTTTGAACGGCAAAAACTACAAAGCAAAAAAATTCCCTTCAAGACTAGTTCTTACAAAGGCCTTTCCGATTTTTATTTGACACGCTGGCTACCAACTCCTTTTTATAGAATTAAAAAATTAGCCAAGAATGTTCAGTCTTTATTTTTCTACTTGAGAGATATGGGTAAAGCTACCTGCTATGGAATATATTCTGAAGCAGTTTCTTGGACCATCATCAGACGTACGTATAACTATTCAAGAAAGTGGAGAGTAACTGTTGGAGATCAAAAAAAGTCGGTGCAAACGGACCTTCTTCTTAACAAGCTAAGTGACATTATTCAAAAAAAACTTTCCGTAATTAATGCTAAGAGTTCAGAGAAAAGCGTTATACATTTTGAACAAAAGGGAAACGAAATCCTGCTTAAGAAAGAAAATGGCTGCTTGAAGATTTACAGAGGTGGAGACGGATACATCTACGGCCAGATCGAGACACAAATGCCGAATACTACCGGCAAGACTGTCTTCTCTGTTGAGGTAGATCACTATGTCATGGGATTGCACCTGTGGCGAATTGGAGGGAATCCAGCTTTACCTACTACGATTGCGACGCGAATCATTGACTATGTTTCGTTCATGTTCGAATCACAAAGATAAAGACTTTAGAATGATTTGTTTTTAATAGGTGACTCTAATTTTATTCAAATTTGGCAGGATCGGAAACGCATAATTGCGCTCATTGCTCCGCCATCCGTTCCGTCAATTGCTCTAGCAAGTCGCGCCTTCCTCCCAAATTGTATATCTCACTATATGACATTGCGCCCAATACCTGCGCCGTTGAAAGCAATGTCTTCAGATCATGCTCGGAATATTTACTGGTCGATTTTGAGTACACTTGCCGACGAGAGAGTTGCTCTATCCCTGTGTGAGTGAACCCGTTTAATGTCTTCCAAAATGCTTTTTTGAACATTGATAGGGTGCCCTCTAAGCTCGGTGAGGCCTGTTCGACATCGTCAATAAAATCCTGAAACGTCTTTTTGAGTTTACCCTCTAAAAATTGTTGCAACTCACCGTCACCAGCGCAGCGCAATAACCACATTCCTTTTATCTGTGCTTCAGCCAATACTCGGAGTAATGAAAACGCGGCGCCAAACATTTTTTGACGATACAGAATTGCAATTGCCGCTTGATATTCATTTACTGAGTGAAAGCAACGTATCGCTATAGAGACTCGATGGTCATTCGGTAGCGAAAGCCCATTGGCTTGAGTCGCCATCCACACGATTAAATCATTCAATTTGTTGAGTTCTTTTTCGTGCACCATAAAATTTCTCTAATCGTTCAAAACTCGAATAATTAATCGCTGAGATTTAATTGTTATGAATCATCGGCCCCGACTCAACGAATTAAGAAAGAGAATGAGACAGGTTAAGAACAGGTACGAGACGGCCGGGAAATTGCATCTGTCTTAGAGAAAACCATTGGCACATCTCGCTTCCAATTAGTGAGGCGGGTGAGGCGGCAGAAATTGCACATTCTGCACAGCATGGCTGCGTATCATCCTCTTTTTATATATTTCCTACATCAATATAAGGTTGTCTCACTCGCCTCAACAAAGCTACGAGATAGATGGCATAAGGCTTTTTAATGAGACTGGCTAGTCGAATTGAATTGGAACCGAATTGCCTCACCTGTCACGCCATAGCTATGATTGATTTGGCCATCAAACGCTAACGGTCCATCGATTCGTAAAATCCGGTACAGGATGTTTTATCCATTTCAGAACCGACTCAATTTCTTGTGCTCTTCTTTTCACCAACGCCAAAACATAAACTTGTATGTCGGGAGTAAAAACCTGTCCGATTACACCTTGACATAACCCCACTAGAAGCCATTCCAGACTTATGGCAATCGGTTGCTTTTGGTCTATCGACAAAGACCAGGCGGCAATGGTACCGATGATCATTTCATCAATCACACTTGTCTCCAGCAAAAGCTCAGGTTCTGTAGTTACTTCTTCATCCGCTTTTTTTAGAGGCAATCGCTCTTCGAAAATAGTGTACGTGTAGCTCGTCCACACTGGATGCGGAAATGATTGGCCAAAAGTGGGAACTTGATCAGGCGTTATAAAGTAGGCAGGAGACAGCAGATTTTTGAAGAGTTCGAGAACGATGTCTTCAAATGGTTGGCCTACTTTTTCAGGAAACAGTGAGTCTACATATTGCTTGCATGCTTTTTCGTCGCCGCTCAGCACTAGCCACAACGGCTCACCAAGTGGGCCATGCTCATAGAGCGTTAACGTCCCCGGAAACAGTTTTTCTATCGCTTGAAGTGCCCTATCGCCCGGTGTCTGCATGCCACGGTCATAGGATTGCTTTGAAAAATTTTTTATCGTGTCGAAATATGTATCGCTCAGTTTTCCTATTTCACGATTAAGCATTTTTTGAAGAAGAGGTTTGGAATTCATGTAGCTATTCGTAAGCTGCAAGCTAATGCTCTCACCACTGCCGTCGTCCAAACCAGCCGCTCTCAATACATTTGCAAACCACGTTTTTACTCGCAGTGACTGTAATTCAGGCGGATTTATTGCCGCGACAGTACGTGCACGCCGTTGATAGGTCGTATCTAAAGGGTCGCTTTCATCCGTCATTTGCATTTCCTTTGTCAAGTCGAACTGATTAGACGAGTTCGGCGTGAAATCCTTACTTGAAATATTTAAGCTGTTGAACAGCGACGCAAATGATAAACGCTTATGACTAATCAGCCGACTTTTGCATTGACTGAAAAATGTTTTTCCAATTGTCAAGTCGAACTCATCCTTTGAGTTCGATTCGATTTCGGAACTCGATTTATTCATAATGAACGCAAGCAGCAAATGTTAAAGCAATATTTTTAGCGACGAAAAACTAAGCATAGCGACGGTGGATATCACGACAAAAACTAACCATATTTATAAAGGAACGCGCTATGAAAGAGAACTGGATTGTGTATTACGAAATGAACGGGAAACGGGACGAGAATCGCTGGGTTGTATCAGCTAGCGATGAGAAAGAAGCCGAGAAAGAATTTGCTGAACAATTTTTAGACTTCGATCAACAGCCTGGAGATACTTATCATATCTATGACGTCGAGCCGCTGGTTGGCAATGACCCAGATGACTGGGGTCAATGCTTGTTCAAACAACTCTGCCGATAAATATAGGAGAGAACATGCAAAACAACACAGCCATTACTGAGGAATTAATTGCCTCCCTTGCTTCGGATGATCCCTTCGCCGAAATCGATAACGCAGCATCTCAGTCATTAAGCAAAGCGCAAGCTAGCGAAGTCATCGCCAAGCTCACACAGCCCTCAAAACGTACCAAGATGCCATCTCTGGAATTGCGTTATGCACGCATGATGGCGGAAGATCCGGACTTTGCAGTTGCGAAACGCGGCGACGATGTTCACCCATATCAGTGGAAGGGTAATTACTGGAAGAGCATGACAAAGTTTGAGGCAGAACAGCATGCGTTCAATTGGCTTGAACGATTTGCTCCTGCTTGCACTACCAACAAGCTTGCCTCTCAATGTGCTAAGTCCGCACTCTTAAGTGCACAGCATTTAAATCCCAAACCGCCAGAAAATATCATTCCTCTTATGGATTGCTGGATTTTTGTGGAAGACGACGGCACATTGATGGTCAAGAAACCTGATCGCTCTTACGGCATTACATATCAAATTAAAGCCAGCTTGAATGCTGATGAAGGTATCTATCAGCCACCAGATTTACCGCAAGATGGTTATCTCAGTAAGTTTCTCCACGGGTCATTACCCGATGTAGAGGTACGTGAGTTCGTTGCACAGCAATGCGGTGCAACTCTTCTTGCCGACACACGCTTTCAATTTGCAGCCGTATGGGTCGGAAATGGGAGCAATGGAAAAAGCGTTTTAGTAAAACTTCTCGAAGCATTACATTCAAAAACTGCCGCAATCCGTTTAGACAAGATGGAAGGTTTTGGGTTGGCCTCAATCGTTGATGCTTCGCTTGCTGTATCAACAGAAACGCCAAAACGCGGAATCAACGAACAAATTCTGAAAGCCTGCATTAGCTCCGACCCTATCGTGGTGGAGCAAAAAGGTAAGAATGAATTCACCTATCGTCCTTATGCGAAATTTGTCATTGCCTGTAACTCGGCTCCTCGTATTCAAGATGAGACAGATGGCGTTTTTCGTCGCCTTCAAATCGTCAACTGGACAGTTCAAATGGATGCCACTAACAAAATTGATCGCCTTGATGAACTGATCATCACGCATGAATTACATCACGTAGTGAACTGGTGTTTAAGTGGTTTGCAACGTCTACTCAAGCAAGGAAAGTTTGAAATGCCCGCTGTCGTTGCAGCAAATACGCAATCGCAGAAGGAAATGGGTAATTCCGTTTTAACTTTTACGCAGGATTATTTCGTTGAGCAAAGCACATCGGGCAGCACGATTGCTAAAGAAGCGATGTACAACATATACAAAGAGTATTGCGAGGAACAAAGCCTTACACCATTTGGCAATGTGGAGTTCTGGTCACGTATGCGCGTCTTATACAAAGACATGAAGGAAACAAAGAAGCGCGTGGCCGGAAAACAGAAGCGACATGTCGATTTGACGTTCGCCATACCGATGGAAGAAGTAAGTCAGGAAGAAATCGATGCAATTGAATTTGAAGGGGACAAACAAAAAAACCAATTAACTACTAAAGGAGAACAACCATGAATTACGAAAATATTGTTTGCAAGGCCATCTTAGAAAAACGTCAGATTTCGTTTTTTTATGACGGTGAATACCGAATTCTAGAGCCCCATGCCTATGGAATGCGACATGGAAGTCCACGCCTTATGGCCTTTCAGATTGGCGGACATAGCACCGGTGACAAGTCTCTTGGATGGCGTCAATTCGATTTGGACAAAGCTGGCTATTTCAGATTACTGCAAAATAAATTTTATCCGAAACAAATCAAGACACCAGAAAATTGGTCATACAGGATTGCAGTTGTTCGATAAAAAAGGAGATACAGGCGATGTGCTTGTATCTCCCTACATATTGAAAGCGTAACCTTTAAATGGTTACACGTTGTGAGTATGGATCAGGGACCCGTAAGCAGATGTTTGTCGCGCACATTGGGGAAAGACAATTTATGTTCAAGCCAACGCTTGAAAACATCTTTGTTCCAAATGGCAGTATTCAATGCTGCGTGAAGTTCATACTTCGCGGTGTCAAGTTTTTTCTCTCGTTGTGATGTCAGATGAGCGGCCTCCAACGCGGTCACTGTCAATTTACGGTCGTAGTCCAACTCCATAGGTTCGTCCTCCTGTGGGGCGTTGAACGTGCGCTCGCAAATCTTTGCATCGACAGAGTGATGGCCTCGGCAGGCTAAAGGCCGAAGCTCATAGATCGAACAACGTCCATTTTCTAACATCGCACAAGGAATATTGGTCACCATGTATTCGCTGACAGCCATTTTTGAAACGCGACTGGCAGTCTCTTTTATTCTTTCTTGAATTTTGGTTTTTTCGGCCTTCGGCATCTTTGCTAAATGTTCAGCGATTGCAAAAATCTCAGGGGCGGTAGCCACCACATGGTAGTGACAACAAAAATCACAACCAGCCGCGCAGGCAATTGAACCAGCTAGTTCAGATATACGCTCGTCATATTTTTTATAAAATCTAATGACTTGCTTTAAAACGGGGCCTTTCCCTAACCCCGAATAGGAATTAAATACTTCAGGCATCAGTTCGTTGAATTTACGTTCCGCCTCGTCTATGAATTTTTGGTCTTCGGTATGTAAGCTCATATAACCCTCCCTTGATTATTTTTTAATATTTTCTACCAATTTTTTTCTAGCTTGTTTAGCGACTCTATGTCGTCTAAATTTATCAGCATTTGTACAAAGTTTTGCCAGCTCTCCCTTGAGCTTGTCGCGTGGATAGAGAAGTCTATCTAGATCCAAATTTGGATAAGTCAATTTGCTCGCTACATGCTCAAGCAAAAACGGAAGCTTGTGAGGATCCGAATAAGTCTTTGAATTAACAGTGTCATGTTCATGACCGATGAACTGGCAACGGCTTTCTTCGCTTACGCCGTTGCTCTTCAAGCAGTTATTGGAGGTAGATCGGAACGAATGAAAAACCTTCTGCGGGTCGGTAATCGAGATTCGATCCAGATACCTCCCCCAACGGTCGCTAGGTGTTTTACTAAAACCGTTAAACCTATCGGCATTCAGATAAGGGAACAAACGGGAACCATATTGCTTGGCATCTTCCACATAGTCCAAAAAGCCCAATGCGATCAACTGCGGATGAATCGGAATAAGGCGTTCTGCAGCAGCATTCTTCAGATTCTTTCCGTCCTCATCGTTGATCGATATCGCCCAGATATCGCCGTGTAGCTGAATATCCGTGGTCGCCAACTGGCATAGCTCCGAGATACGGCCACCCGTAAACAATGCAATCAACGGCAACCAGAAGTCGCATGGTTTCTCCATTTTGAGATAGTTTTCTGGATCAAAGATGACCTTCAAGTCCGCATCGGTAAATGGCTTGTAACTGTTCTTCTCTGCTTTTCGTTTGGCTCGTTTCGGGAAAATACTGTGGCCTTCGGTCGGCAAGTAACCAAATGGGATATCTCCGGTCGATCTGGCCAGCTTGAATAGACCTGTGATGGCCGCGAAGTACTTCTGTTGAATAGTGGATGGCTCAAGCTTTTCGGCCAGCAGATCTTCAATGTAATCCGCCATATCGTTCCGATCGATGAGGCGAATCGGCACATTTTTTCGGCCCTTGCGCTTATGCACCCATTGAATAAATTTTTGGTGATAGTTACCGTATTCGTAGAGAGTCTTCTCGGTCAGGTCGGACCGTCTGCGAGTAGCAAAACGCTTCGCCATTTCCTCAATCGTTATGCCACCAACATCGTTGGTGAGTGTGGATGTCACTGCACGAGCCAGATCTGTCTGCGCTGGCTGAGGGACATTGACATCGCCAGATACAAGAGCTGCGTCCGCCGCTTTTCTTTCTGCCGCTATCGTAAGTAATGAATGTACGGCGTTTCCTGGCGTCGTTCGCAGCTCGCGTAATTCACGCACGAACGTCAACGCATCCTGAACATCTTGCGGGTTATTGGGATCGGTCTTGATCGATTCAATTTCCATCATTCCCGGTCGGAACACGATTTCCATATCCCGCAGCACGCTGCTTTCTGCGATTTTATCGACCGTAGTCGGCCAGGTGCTAGGATCGTTCGGATTGAATTTATTTGGGTCGTATTTGGAAGCCATCGTGCGAGGATCGTTATGTCGTTGAGACATTATCGCCGATAGCCGCAGGGCTTTCGCCTTGGCAACAACAGGATCTTTAGTACGCAAGGAAAATCGTCGTTCTTTAACGCCTGTATGCAGACGGAAGAACAAGCGATAGTAATAAATGCCGTGGCGGGATTTTGCTAGATAAGACGGTAATTTCAAGATACTGATTCCCAAAGAATGGGACACCAGTCTGGTACACCTGTGCGTGAACCTCTAAAAATTTACCGCTATAAATCAATTACTTAATAAATACTGGCGGAGAGGGAGGGATTCGAACCCTCGGTACGATTTAACGTACGCCTGATTTCGAGTCAGGTACATTCGACCACTCTGCCACCTCTCCTGATACGGTCTATTCACGACGACTGCAAGTCGTGAAGCAAAAGATTATATCAGAGTCTTATACGATGGGAAATATCCTTGCGACGATGAATACGGGTTCGCTGATATCCCTCTCCATGCCGAGTAATTATGACAACGCCCTTTTCCTCCTTGAAGAATTATTGCAAATAAAGCAATATTTCCTATCATCATCCTGTCATAAAACATCGGTAGCATTCAGCTGAGCTCAATCCGTTCACGGCATGCCAACCCATATTTTCGATGCTACTTTCTCCTGCACAGACGATCGAACCTGACAAACCCACCCTCGCGGACAAGATGCGCGATGGCTCGGCCATGTCGCTTGTGCCACCCTTCAGGTTCAGAACCAAGGAGCCTCAGTTGTCGACCGCCGCCCCTGATCTCACGATAAGCAACAGCGTCCTGTCGGCCAACGATCAGGATGATCACGTGGCGCACCGGCTGCGGGAAATCATCATGCACCGCCAGTTGACGCCGCTGTTCCAGCCGATCATTCGCATGCAGACGGGCGAAATCATCGGCTATGAAGGCCTGATTCGCGGGCCGTCCGACAGCCCTTTGCATTCCCCGCTGAATCTGTTCAAGGTGGCGCGTGCCTGCAATCTGAGCGTGGAAGTGGAGCATCTGTGCCGACGCATCACGCTGGAAAAATTCGCCGAGCTGCAGTTGCCGGGCAAGCTGTTCCTGAATGTCAGCCCGGAATGCCTGGTGCAGCCCGATGTGCGGCACGGCGAAACGCTCGGCTACATTCATGAAGTGGGCATCAATCCGGAACGCGTGATCATCGAGCTGACCGAAAGCCATCCGACCTACGATTACGATCTGCTGCGCGAAGCGGTCACGCATTACCGCGCGATGGGATTCGTGATTGCGATCGACGATCTGGGCGAAGGGTTCTCCAGCTTGCGCCTGTGGTCGGAAATCCGGCCGGAATACGTGAAGATCGACATGCACTTCGTGCAGGGCATCAATCAGGATCCGATCAAGCTGCAGTTCGTCCGCTCGATCCAGGAGATCGCGGAAAAATCCGGCACCATCGTCATCGCGGAAGGGATTGAAACCGATGCCGAACTGCTGATGATTCGCGATCTGGGCGTGGCCTTCGGTCAGGGTTACAAGATCGCGCGACCGCATGCCAATCCGGCCACCGCACTCTCCGCGGATCTGCGCACGCTGCTGCGCCAGAACAGCGTGACGATCTATCCGCATGAAACCGGACGCGGCCACGAAGTCCTGACTGCATCCAAATTGCTGCGTCCCGTCAAGGCGGTATCGCCCGATGTGCACAACAATCGCATCTACGAAATGTTCAACAACGATCCAACGCTGGAGATCATCCCGGTCGTATCGAACGGCATTCCGATCGGCCTGATCACGCGTACGAATCTGATCGACCGCTTTGCGCGCCCTTACCTGCGCGAACTGCACGGCAAGAAGTCATGCACGCTGTTCATGGACGACAATCCTCTGATCACCGACAAGAGCACCGCGCTGCACGCACTGAGCCAGATCATCGTCGATGCGGATCGCCATCATCTTTTCAACGGCTTCATCATCACCGATGGCGGCCAGTACATCGGCATGGGCAATGCGCACGATCTGATGCGCGAGATCACGGAAATGCAGATCAACGCCGCGCGTTACGCCAATCCGCTGACGCTGTTGCCGGGCAATGTGCCGATCGATGAACATGTCGACCGCCTGCTGGAAAACGGCACGCGATTCTGCGTGTGCTATGTCGATCTTGATCATTTCAAACCGTACAACGACGTCTACGGCTATCGCAAGGGAGACGACGTGCTGCGGCTGACGGGCAAGATGCTCAGCGGTCATTGCGATCCGGAGCGTGACTTCGTCGGCCATATCGGCGGCGACGATTTCATCATCCTGTTCCAGAGCGAAGACTGGGAACAGCGTTGCCGCACGATCATGGATGTGTTTGCCGCGGCGATTCCGGATTTCTATACCGAAGAGCATCGCAGGAAAGGCGGTTACATCAGCGAAGACCGGCGCGGCAAGAAGGTCTTCCACACGCTTGCCACGATCTCGCTCGGCCTGCTGAAAGTGGAACCGCGGCCATGTACGGCTCGCATCACCAGATTGCCGCTGCCGCCGCCGATGCGAAAAAGCAGGCGAAAAAAATCCCGGGAAACAGTCTTTTCATCGACCGTCGCCTGGGACCTTGTGCGGAAAGATCGAATGACGAGGATGCGGCGCAATCCGATTCGATTGCGCTCTGATCTCTTGCGCCGTTACGCTTGCGGCGTCAGCTTTGTCAGCCCGCCCATGTAAGGATGCAACACATCCGGAATGACGACGCTGCCATCCGCCTGTTGATAATTCTCCAGCAATGCCACCAGCGTACGGCCGACCGCCAGGCCGGACCCGTTGAGCGTATGTGCCAGTTCCGGTTTTCCTTGTGCGTTGCGGAAGCGTGCCTGCATGCGACGCGCCTGGAACGCCTCGCAATTCGATACCGATGAAATCTCGCGATACGTGTTCTGCGCCGGCAACCAGACTTCCAGATCGTAGGTCTTGGTCGCGCCGAAACCCATGTCGCCGGTGCACAGCGTGATGACGCGATATGGCAGGCCGAGTTTCTTCAGAATGTTTTCTGCGTGACCGCACATTTCTTCGAGCGCTTCGTACGATTGATCCGGGTGCGCGATCTGCACCATTTCCACCTTATCGAACTGATGCTGGCGAATCATGCCGCGCGTATCGCGGCCGTAGCTGCCGGCTTCCGAGCGGAAGCATGGCGAATGCGCGGTCATGCGAATCGGCAGCGCATCGGCCGCCACGATTTCATCCCGCACGATGTTGGTCAGCGGGACTTCCGCCGTCGGGATCAGGTAGAGCGCCGACTGTTCTTCACCCGCCTCACCTTCCTGTCCGCCTTTTTTAACGGCAAACAGATCGGCTTCAAATTTCGGCAACTGGCCGGTGCCCCGCAGCGAATCGGCATTGACGATGTACGGCGTGTAGCACTCCGTATAACCGTGTTCCGCCGTGTGCGTATCCAGCATGAATTGCGCCAGCGCGCGATGCAGGCGTGCAATGCCCCCCTTCATGACGGAAAAACGCGAACCCGTGATCTTTGCCGCAACGTCGAAATCGAGACCCAGCGCGGCGCCGATATCGACGTGATCCCTGACTTCAAAATCGAAGGTGGGCGGCGTGCCAACCTTGCGCAGTTCGACATTGCCGGCTTCATCCGTACCGACCGGCACCGATTCGTGCGGAAGGTTCGGGATGGCCAGCATGAATTCGCTGATCTTCGCCTGCACGATTTCCAGACGTGCGGCAGATGCCTTCAATTCATCGCCGAGCCCGCCGACTTCCGCCATCACGGCCGAGGTGTCTTCGCCCTTGCCTTTCAGCATGCCGATCTGTTTGGAGAGCGTATTGCGCCGGTTCTGCAATTCCTCGGTGCTCGACTGAATCTGTTTGCGCTCCGCTTCCAGTGCGTTGAAAGTGGCGACGTCGAGCTGAAACTTGCGTCCCGCCAGGCGGGCGGCAACGCTGTCGATGTCTTTACGGAGAAGTTGAATGTCGATCATGGCAATGGGCAATGGTGAAAATAGGTCTGAAAAGACGCCATTGTACCAAGCGCACCGGTGTTTCCACGATGATCGCGATCATCCGGCAACACGACGGCCGTTTCCCATATATAGGCCGTGATGACCCTGGGTGAACTGACCGCGTTTCTCAATTTCAGACTTGCTGCGAAAATCAGGAGCCTGCCTGTCGACCATGTTTCCAATCGCCATGATCAGATAGCACAGCGGCCACCGGCTCCATGTTACTTATTCTTTTTTCTCGCGGCCTGATCGAGCGAGCGCAGATAGGCGAGTTTCTCGCCTATTTTTCCTTCCAGTCCGCGCGGCGTCGGCTGATACCAGTGCGGCTCGCTCATGCCGTCCGGCAGATAGGTTTCATCAGCCGCATACGCGTCCGGCTCGTCGTGCGCATAGCGATACAGCTTGCCGTAACCGAGCTCCTTCATCAGCTTGGTCGGGGCATTACGCAGATGTTCCGGCACCAACCGTGATTTATCCTTGGCGACGTGTGCACGCGCAGCGTTGTAGGCTTTGTAGACGGCATTCGATTTGGCGGCGCATGCGAGATAGACGACTGCCTGCGCCAATGCCAGTTCGCCTTCCGGCGAGCCGAGCCGTTCATAGGTTTCCGCCGCATCCAGCGTCAATCGCAAGGCGCGCGGGTCGGCGAGGCCGATATCTTCGCTGGCCATGCGCACGATACGTCGCGCCAGATAACGCGGATCGGCACCGCCATCCAGCATGCGCACGAACCAGTACAGCGAGGCATCGGGATTCGAGCCGCGCACCGATTTATGCAGCGCCGAGATCTGGTCGTAAAAGGCATCGCCGCCTTTATCGAAGCGGCGCAGTGCATCGCCCAGACAGGTTTTCAGCAATTCGGCATCGATCTCGTTGCGTTTCTTCGCATGTGCGGCACGTGCGACGATCTCCAGATTGTTGAGTAATTTTCGGCCATCGCCGTCCGCACTGGCGACCAGCATGCCTTTTGCATCCGGCGTGAATGCAAGACCGTCCAGCTCATTGTGTGCAGCGCGATCCAGCATGGCGCCAAGGTCATCTTCGTCGAGCGATTTGAGTACGTACACGGCAGCACGCGAGAGCAATGCGCTGTTGACCTCGAACGATGGATTTTCCGTCGTGGCGCCGATGAACGTGAAGAGTCCGCTTTCCACATGCGGCAGGAATGCATCCTGCTGGCTCTTGTTGAAGCGATGGACTTCATCGACAAAGAGAATGGTGCGGCGGCTCATCGCTCCGCGCGACAGTTCGGCGCGTTCGACCGCTTCGCGAATATCTTTCACGCCAGAAAGCACGGCAGACAACGCGATGAAGTCGGCATTGAAACTGTCGGCCATCAGGCGCGCAAGCGTGGTCTTGCCCACGCCCGGCGGCCCCCACAGGATCATCGAATGCGGCTCACCCGATTCGAACGCGACGCGCAGCGGCTTGCCGGGGCCGAGAATATGCTGCTGCCCGATTACCTCATCGAGCGTGTGCGGACGTAGTCGTTCGGCAAGAGGAATGGCGCTCATGAATCGAATCTGCCTGGATGAACTGGTTAATAAAATGAATCGACGCCAGCCGGATGATCAGGCTGGCGTCGCACTATGTGTCCATGCTCATGCTGCCGCAGCGATCTCTGCAGGCATCGCGCACGTTACATCGCTGATTGTTTACTGAAAAACGTCCGCGCCTTTCGGAACGGAAAACGTGAACTGGTTGGCCGGCATGGCCGGATTCTTTTCGAAACCGTCGAACGTCAGCAAGGAAACCTGCCCGAACGAATCGCGCAGTTCCATCGCCGCCGGCACACCGTCCTTCATGCCGATGCCGATGCGTTCGAATGTCGTGTCTTTCGCTTTCGGCACGGCCTCCAGCCATTCCACGCCATCCTTGGCAGCGCCTTCCTTCAGCGTGAAATTCTGTTCCAGATTATTGCTGCCGAACAGAATCGCGGCCGGCGATGAACCGAGCGCGTCGCCCAGCTTCTTGATGGTGACCTGATTCAGGTCCTTGTCATAAATGTAGAGTTTTTGCCCGTCAGCCTGCAATAACTGTTCGTACGGTTTCTGATAGGTCCAGATGAATTTTCCGGGGCGGGAAAAAATGAACGTGCCGGACGACTTGTTGCTCGCCTTGGCGGTGCCGCTCTCGATCTTCACCAGTCGCTGCGTAAATGTGCCGCGCGCGGACTGGGTCGATGCAACGAAGGCCTTGAACTGCTCAAGCGCCGTCGCATGCGCAAACGACGGCAACAGCAACACGCCCGCGACGAACAGGACGGCCAGCGCCGGCACGCGATAATCGCGTCGTGCTGCTGCAATGGATGACTGCTTTTTCATAAAACCTTTCTATTCGGCTGCATTTCCGGCGGGCACGAGAATCTCGCGGTTGCCGTTGGATTGCATGGTTGACACCAGGCCGCTCTGCTCCATTTGTTCCAGCAGACGCGCAGCACGGTTATAACCGATGCGCAAATGACGCTGCACCAGCGAGATCGAGGCGCGACGATTTTTCAGCACGATCGCTACCGCCTGATCGTAAAGCGCGTCCGCTTCGCCGCCACCCGCTCCACCTTCGGCTCCAGACAAATCACCGCCGTCTTCAGCGACGCCGCCTTCCAGAATGCCTTCGATATAATTCGGTTCGCCTTGCGATTTAAGATGATCGACCACGCGATGAACTTCTTCATCCGATACGAATGCACCGTGCACGCGTACCGGCAGACCTGTCCCTGGCGGCATGTACAGCATGTCGCCCATGCCGAGCAATGCTTCCGCACCCATCTGATCCAGAATCGTGCGCGAATCGATCTTGCTGCTGACCTGGAACGCAATGCGCGTCGGAATGTTGGCTTTGATCAAGCCTGTAATCACATCTACAGATGGGCGCTGTGTCGCCAGAATCAAGTGGATGCCGGCAGCACGTGCCTTTTGGGCAATACGTGCAATCAGTTCCTCGACCTTCTTGCCTACGACCATCATCAAATCGGCAAGTTCGTCGATGATGATGACGATGGTCGGCAGTTTTTCCAGCGGCTCCGGCGCATCCGGCGTCAGGCTGAATGGATTTGGGATCTTTTGTTCGTTCTTTTCCGCTTCGGCGATCTTGGTGTTGTAACCGGCAAGATTGCGCACGCCCAGCTTGCTCATCAGCTTGTAGCGACGTTCCATCTCGTTGACGCCCCAGTTCAGCGCGTGACCGGCCTGACGCATGTCGGTGACGACCGGCGCCAGCAGATGCGGAATACCTTCGTAAATCGACAGTTCCAGCATCTTTGGATCAATCAGGATCAGACGCACCTGATTCGGATCGGACTTGTAGAGCAGCGATAGAATCGTTGCATTGATACCGACCGATTTACCGGAACCAGTCGTGCCGGCCACCAGCAAGTGCGGCATCTTGGCGAGATCGGCCACAACCGGATTGCCCGCGATGTCCTTGCCGAGCGCGATGGTCAGGCTCGATGTGCTGTCGTTGTAGACCTTGGAGCTGACGATCTCGGTCAGGCGCACGATCTGGCGTTTCGGATTCGGCAATTCCAGCGCCATGTAATTCTTGCCGGGAATCGTCTCGACCACACGAATCGATGTCAGCGACAGCGAGCGCGCCAGATCGCGTGCAAGGCCGACAATCTGGCTGCCCTTGACGCCGGTTGCCGGTTCGATCTCGTAACGCGTAACGACCGGACCCGGATAGGCGGCGACGACCTTGACCGTGATACCGAAGTCGGACAGCTTCTTCTCGATCAGGCGGCTGGTGAATTCCAGCGTTTCGATGCTGACCGTTTCCTGCATTTCCGGCGCTTCATCGAGCAGCGACAGTGGCGGCAGATTGGTGTCCGGCATATCGTTGAACAGCGAGACCTGCCGTTCCTTTTCCACACGTTCCGATTTCGGTACGGCGACGATCTGCGGTTCGATGCGGATAGGCGGCGCTTCGACGATCTTTGCGCGCTCCTGCACGACGACTTCCTCGCGCTTGACGGCAGCGACCTGCCCCAATTGTCTGTCTTTGCGTGCGCCGTAGAGATTGCGCACCGCCTGGAACGATCGTTCAATCAGCTCGCCGATGCGTTCTGCAACACCCAGCCACGACACATGAAAGAACAGGCTGAAGCCCACGCCGAAAATCAGCAGCAGCAGCAGCGTCGCACCCATGAAGCCAAATGCATTCTGCGCCGCGTTACCGATCAACTCACCCAGCACGCCGCCGGGCGCGCGCGGCAACGATGCCTTCATTGAATACATGCGCAGATATTCAATCCCTACGCTACCCATCATCAGCAGGAAAAATCCGATGCCGCGAATCAGGCCTTCCTGATGATGCGGACCTTCCGGCTCCTTTTTCAACAGGAAGCGTTGCGACAGCCGGCGATAACCGAGCCATACCAGCCGCAGGAAAAACACGCACAGCCACCAAGCCGATGCGCCCAGAATAAACAGCAGCAGATCGGCCATCCAGGCGCCGATTCGGCCGCCGAGATTATGCAGATGCGGCACCACGTTGGCATGCGACCAGCCGGGATCGACCGGCGAATAGGTAACGAAGATCAAAATCAGGTAAATCGTGACAACCGCAAGAATCAGCCAGCGCGCTTCGGACAAAAGGCGCACCATTCTGCCGGGCAGCGGTTGATCCTTCGAGGTATCGGTCTTGCGGGTATAGGCTTGGCTTGTTTTAGTCATAAATCCGGACGCGCTGGCGTCAATCAACTGCGCGAGCCGCGCTGGAACAGCACGGCGATCGGCTTGTATATATTAGTAAGGGCAAAATAATGCCGGAGCCGGCTCCATTTCGCTGTCCGCGCTCAAACGGCACGGTCATTTGCGCGGTCATTGGCAATCGCCATTCGCAGCCTGAACCTACGCAATGGCCGGTTCCTCTATAATCTTAACCAGTTTTTACCCGTTACACCCAATAATTCAGGGAGAGGTTGAATTTTGATGCCGCGGCGACATATACAGGCGACCGGCAGCAGATTTTTCCGCTCCCACCGTACTTCTTCCCACTCTTAGAAAAATATTCATCATGTCCACCGTAAAACACGCCAAAGTCCTCATCCTGGGTTCCGGCCCTGCCGGCTACAGTGCCGCAGTCTACGCAGCACGCGCCAACCTTAAGCCGGTCATGATCACCGGCGTCGAGCAAGGCGGCCAGCTGATGACCACCACCGATGTTGAAAACTGGCCGGGCGATCCGCTGGGCGTGCAAGGTCCCGAACTGATGCAGCGATTGCTGCATCATGCGGAACGCTTCAATACCGAAATCATCTTCGACCATATTCACACCACGCACCTGAACGAAAAACCGATCCGGCTGATCGGCGACATGGGCGAATACACCTGCGACTCGCTGATCATCGCGACCGGCGCTTCCGCCCAGTATCTGGGTCTGCCGTCCGAACAGGCTTTCATGGGCAAAGGCGTTTCCGCCTGCGCGACCTGCGACGGTTTCTTCTATCGCGAACAGGAAGTGGCCGTCATTGGCGGCGGCAATACGGCCGTCGAGGAAGCGCTGTACCTGTCGAACATTGCGAAAAAAGTCACCCTGATCCACCGTCGCGATAAATTCCGTGCGGAAGCGATCCTGATCGATCGCCTGATGGCCAAGGTCGAGGAAGGCAAGATCGAGATCAAGTGGAACCATACGCTCGATGAAATCGTCGGCGACACCAGCGGCGTGACCGGCATCAAGATCCGCTCCACGGCCGACGACAAGGTCAGCGACATCACGCTGCACGGCGTCTTCATCGCAATCGGCCACAAACCCAACACCGGATATCTTCGCCGGCCAGCTCGACATGCAGAACGGTTACATCAAGACGAAAACCGGCCTGGAAGGCATGGCGACCGCGACCAGCGTGCCAGGCGTGTTTGCCGCCGGCGACGTGCAGGATCACATCTATCGCCAGGCCATCACCAGCGCCGGCACCGGCTGCATGGCGGCACTGGATGCGCAGCGCTATCTGGAAGGCCAGGAGTAATCCGCTCGGGTTTGCCGCGCAGCCGACATTTTCAAGGCAACATTGCACGGCAAGCCTGTTTCCCGCCATCGACAAACCCCACTTCCGGAATCGCCGTCATGTCTGCTCCGCTCAAGGATTTTGCCGGACTCAGATCGCTGCACAAGGATCTGAAAAAGCAGGAAGACGCGCGCAAGCTCGCCGAAGAGGAACGATGCGCGCGGAAAAAGCCGCGCAGCTGGAAGCCGATATTTTTCGTCGCAGCATCGGCGAGGTGGCGCCGCTGAAGCCGGCCGGCAAACATGCCATCGATGCACCGCGCCCATTGCCGATCGCACGCCACCATCTGGCCGACGAACAGGCGGCATTGCGCGAATCGCTGTCCGACGAATTCACGGTGGAGTCCCTGCTCGATACCGATGAAGCGCTCAGTTATGCGCGCAATGGCATCGGTCCCGATATCGTGCGCAAACTGCGGCGCGGCAACTGGGTAATCCAGAGCCAGCTCGACCTGCACGGCTTACGCACCGACGAGGCGCGCGAGGCATTGGGGGAATTCCTGCGCAGCGCCGTCAAGCGCGGCGTGCGTTGCGTGCGCGTCATTCACGGCAAGGGACTGGGTTCGGTCAACAAGGAACCCGTGCTGAAGGGCAAGGTACGCAACTGGCTGGTGCAGAAAGATGAGGTCCTTGCCTTCTGCCAGGCGCGCGCTGCCGATGGCGGCGCCGGTGCGCTGATCGTGCTGCTGAAGGCCGGCTGACGCAAGCGGTTCACCATGACACATTGATTTCCCGCAGCGTTCCCGTACAAGAAAAAAGCCGGCATTCAGCCGGCTTTTCTTTATTCGACAGGTCGCATCACACTGCGTCGGCGCCGGTTTCTCCGGTGCGGATGCGAATCACCTGCTCGACCGACTGCACGAAAATCTTGCCGTCGCCGATCTTGCCGGTGCGCGCGGCCTTGATGATGGCATCGACGCGCCTGATCGAGCACCGCATCGTCGATCACGACCGCTTCGACCTTGACCTTCGGCAGGAAGTCGACCACGTATTCGGCGCCGCGATACAGCTCGGTATGGCCCTTCTGGCGGCCGAAGCCCTTGACTTCGGTCACGGTCAGGCCCGTGACGCCGACTTCCGCCAGCGCTTCGCGTACTTCGTCGAGCTTGAACGGTTTGACAATCGCTGTAATTTGTTTCATGGCAACATGCTCCTTAAATTGAATCTTGCGCCGGCCACCAGTCTACGCACGCGAACGGCCGCAGTCGAAAGCTTTTGCCGCATTTTGCCATCATTCGCGGAATCTGGAGGTGATCGGATAGCGCCAGTCGCGTCCGAAGCCGCGATGCGTGATGCGGATGCCGACCGGCGCCTGGCGCCGCTTGTATTCGTTGATCTTGATCAGGCGCGTGATGCGCGCAACATCTTCCGGCCGGTAACCCGGCGGCGACGATCTCTGCCGCACTCTGGTTTTCTTCCATGTACATCTGCATGATCGCGTCGAGCACCTCGTACGGCGGCAGTGAATCCTGGTCGGTCTGGTCGGGCCGCAATTCGGCCGACGGCGCGCGCGTGATGATGCGTTGCGGGATCACGTCGCCGACGCGTATTGCGGTAGCGCGCACAGCCGATAGACCAGCGTCTTCGCAATGTCCTTGAGCACTGCAAAACCGCCCGCCATGTCGCCGTACAGCGTGCAATAGCCGACCGCCATTTCGCTCTTGTTGCCGGTGGTCAGCACGATCGAGCCGTGCTTGTTGGACAGCGCCATCAGCAGCGTGCCGCGAATGCGCGCCTGGATGTTTTCTTCGGTCGTGTCCTGCGGCCAGGCCCTTGAATTCTTCCGACAGCGTGCGAGAATGCATCGAAGCAGTCGCCGATCGCGATCTCGTCGTAGCGCACGCCGAGCGCGTTCGGCCATGTCGCGCGCATCGATCCATGAGATTTCTGCCGTGTAGGGCGACGGCATCATCACCGCGCGCACCTTGTCCGCGCCCAGCGCATCGACCGCAACCGCCAGCGTCAGCGCGGAATCGACGCCGCCGGACAGGCCGAGCAGCACGCCGGGGAAACCGTTCTTGCCGATGTAGTCGCGCACGCCCAGCACCAGCGCCTCGTAGACCTGCGCCTCGCGGCGGCAATTCCTCGACGATGGTGGCGTGTGACGCGGCTGCGCGCCTTCGAATTCGATGACCTGCAGATCTTCCACGCAATGCTGCAGCTGCGCACGCACTGCGCCGCCTTGATCCAGCACGAAGGAGGTGCCGTCGAAGATCAGTTCGTCCTGCCCGCCGACCAGGTTGGCATACACGAGGCTCATGCCCGTGATCGCGACACGTTCGCCCGCATCATGTCCACCGCGCACGATGCTGCTTGTTCAGGTGGTACGGCGAACCGTTTGGCACCAGCAGCACTTGCGCGCCCGCCGCGGCCGCACGCGCCGGCGCGTCGGGAAAACCAGGTGTCTTCGCAGATGTTGATGCCGAAGCGCACGTCCTTGACGTCGAACACCAGCGGTTCATCGGCTGATGCGAAATAGCGTTTTTCGTCGAACACCGTCGTCGTTCGGCAGCTCGTGCTTGCAATAAGTGCCGGCAATCACGCCGTTGATGCAGCACCGATGCGGCGTTGAAGCGCAGCCGTCTCTTTCGCAGCGGATGGCCGACAATGCACATACACATCTGGGCAGTTCGGCCAGATCGATGTCGCCAGCGCCGTCCAACGCTTCCGCCGTATTTTGCGTAAAATGACTGGCGCAGCAGCAGGTCTTCCGGCGGATAACCGACCAGCGACAATTCCGGCGTCACGAACGATATCGGCGCCCTGCGCGGCGGCGCGGCGAGAGAAGTCGGCGATCCGCGCGCCGTTACCGGCAAGATCGCCGACAGTACTATTGATTTGGGCAATGGCGACTTTGACTGTCATGACGTGAAAAATGAGAAACGGAAAAACGCGGGCAAATGCAGCACGCAACCTTCGAAATGCATGAATAAAGCCAAGTATCTGTGAGCGCCAATTATCGCACGCGTATCGTTTCTTCTCTGTCGGAAATCGGCCAGCCCGCATGGGATGCGCTGCTTGCCCTGCAACCCGATGCCAATCCGTTCCTGTCGTTCGCCTTCCTCGATGCCCTGCATGAAAGCGGCAGCGCATCCGCGTCCAGCGGCTGGCAGCCGCAGTACGTCACGATCTGGCGCAAGGAAATCGGTCAGCCCGCGGAAGAACTCGCCGCCGCCCTGCCGCTTGTACTGCAAAGAATCACTCATACGGCGAATACGTGTTCGACTGGGCATGGGCCGAAGCTTACGAACGCAACGGGCTCGACTATTACCCGAAGCTGCTGTCGGCAATCCCGTTCACACCGGTGACCGGCGCCGCCTGATCGCGCGCGATGCAGAAGCGACAGCCGCAGCTGGTCGCCGCTGCAAAGCGGCATGCAGCGAAAGCACAGCTTCTCCTCGACGCATATCCTGTATCCGCCGCAGGCGGAAGCAGGCGAGCTCTGCTCAATGAAGCCGGCTATCATGCTGCGCACCGGCGTGCAGTTTCACTGGCTCAATGCCGGCTATCGCCAGCTTCGACGAATTTCTCGCAACGCTGGAGCGCAAGAAGCGCAAGAATATCCGCGCCGAACGCCGCAAGGTGCACGAGGCCAGCGTGCGATTCCGCCACGTGGCGGGGCGCGACGCGAGCGAAGCGGACTGGCATTTTTTCAATCGCTGCTATTGACCACACCTATCGCGCCCATCATTCAACGCCTTACCTGAATCTGGATTTCTTCCTGCGCATCGCCGCCGGCGATGCCGCGAAAATATCCTGCTGATGGTTGCCGAACCGAGCGGACGGCCGGTTGCTTCCTCGCTGCTCATTCATGACTGACAAACATCCTGTACGGCCGATACTGGGGCGCGATCGAGCACGTCGATTGCCTGCATTTCGAAACCGCGTATTACCAGCCGCTGGAGTTCTGCATCGCAACGCGGCATCGCCTGTTTCGAGGGCGGCGCGCAGGGCGAACATAAAATGGCGCGCGGCTTCCTGCCGCAGAAAACCTGGTCGGCGCACTGGCTTGCCCATCCGGCCTTTTCCAATGCCATCGAAGAATTCCTGCAACGCGAAAGCGGCGGCATCGATTCCTATATTGACGAGTTAACGGAAAGAAATCCGTTCAAGACATGAAAAATACCAGGAACATGGCTTGCCAGCTCTCCTACCTCAAGGCATGCTGATGCCACGATGACAATTACCGCTTCCTCTATCCAGCCGGGTGCAGCCCAGGCCATGCCGACACGTATCGGACGCTTCGCCATCAAGCACGAGCTTGGCCGCGGCTCGATCGGCGTCGTCTATCTGGCGCACGATCCGATCATCGATCGCGATGTGGCCATCAAGACGTTTCGCAATCGCCTGTCGCTGGTCGAGAAAAAACAGCACGAACAGCAGTTCATCAACGAAGCGCGCGCCGCGGGACGGCTCGCCCATTCCAATATCGTGACGATCTATGAAGCAACCAGCGAAGGCGACTGGACATATATCGCGATGGAATATCTGCAGGGCCGCGAATTGAGCAAGATGCTCGATCACGGTCATCGCTTCACGCCGGACGACGTGGCATCGATTTCATGGAAGATCGCCGATGCACTGCATCATGCGCACAGGAACGGCGTCGTGCATCGCGACATCAAGCCGGCCAATATTTTCCTGGTCGCGGATCATCAGCCCAAGGTCGTCGATTTCGGCATTGCACGCACGCCGAACCGGCTGTCCGATCGGCCTCAAAGGGATGAGGAACCGTACACGCTGTTTCACGACAATATCCTGGGTACACCCAATTACATGTCGCCCGAACAGGCAATCGGTCACGCCGTCGACGTCCGTTCGGATGTCTATTCGCTCGGCGCCGTCATGTACGAAATGCTGACGTTCCACAAACCGTTCCATGCGGCGGATACCGATAAATTGCTGCACCAGATTGCCTTCAAGGCGCCGCCGGAACCGCATCTGGTGGAACAAAGCGTGCCGCATGAACTGTCGCGCATCGTCGTCAAGGCAATGAGCAAGAAGCCCGAAAAACGCTATCAGACCGCGGACGAAATGGTGCTCGACATCAAGCGCTACCTGACCCGCACACGGCGTGAACTTGAGCGCACGCCCAAGGCGGATCACGCGGAACAACCAGCCAACGCGCCCAACTTCCAGCAGTCGCGTCTCTTCTGGCCGATATGCAGCGTCGCCATTGCAGGAGCCATCGTCATCTATTCCACCTGGCTGCGCTGACGGCTGCTGCCGTCGATCGCGTATTGCATGACGCGCGTATCCGGTTTGCAATGCGTCGCATGACCACTCACAGCAAATGAAACAGCAATCGACAAGACGGACGATGATGCATGGAACAAGCTCATCGCAATCCGGACCCATATCGCCATGAGCTTCGCAGACATACTGATTGCCATTGCCGTGGTCGCCATCTGGGGCATCAACTTTGTCGTGATCAAGATCGGCCTGCAGGATCTGCCGCCTATCTTGTTCACGGCGTTGCGCTTCATTTTCTCCGCGCTGCCGCTGGTGTTTTTCATCAAACGCCCGGCGATTTCATGGAAACTGCTGGCAGGTTACGGCCTGTTCCAGTTTGCACTGCAATTCACGCTGCTGTTCTCCGGCATGAAACTGGGACTCTCGCCGGGGCTGGCTTCGCTTGTCATTCAGTTGCAGGCATTCTTCACCATCGGACTGGCGATTCTGCTGCTGGGCGAACGCCCGCGCATCACGCAATGGATAGGCGCCGTCATTGCATTCAGCGGGATGGTGCTGGTCGCATGGCACCTCGAAGGCAAGGCAACCCTGACAGGTTTTCTGTTCGTCCTTGCCGGTGGACTGTCATGGGCGATCGCCAATATTTTCACCAAGAAAATCGGCAAGGTAAATCCGGTCGCGCTGGTCGTGTGGGGAGCGTTGCTGGCATCGCCGCCGTTGCTGTGCGCGTCTCTGCTGATCGAAGGTCCGGCGGCATGGGTGGAAACGGCGCAGCAGGCGGGTTGGTTGTCGATTGCGGCCATTCTGTTCCAGGCCTATCCGAACACGATTCTGGGTTTCGGCGTCTGGTCGATGCTGATGCGCAAATATCCGGCCGCGACGATTGCGCCGTTCACGTTGCTGGTCCCGGTATTCGGCATGCTGAGCGCTGCCCTGATTCTGGACGAATCGCTGCAATGGTGGAAAATCGCCGCCGGCCTGTTGGTACTGGGCGGACTGGGCTTCAATCAGCTCGGCGGACGCAGGCAATAAAGCCGCATCGTTGAACCGGAATTTTGCCGGAGAATAAAAAAAAGCGCACTTCAAGGTGCGCTTTTTTCATCCGATCGAATCGAACCGGCTTCAGAAATTCGGCTTACTCGCCAGCTTTTCGTAGGCCGCAACACCAGCCATGATTTCAGCCTTGGCATCGTCGGGACCAGCCCAGCCTTCGATCTTGACCCATTTTCCTTTTTCGAGATCCTTGTAGTGCTCGAAGAAATGCTGGATCTGCTGCAGGCGCAGGTCGTTGATATCTTCCGGTTTTTGCCAATGCGTGTAGATCGGCAGGATCTTGTCGATCGGCACTGCCAGCAATTTTGCATCGCCGCCGGCTTCATCGGTCATCTTCAGCACGCCAATCGTGCGGCAACGCACCACCACGCCTGGATACAGCGGAAACGGCGTGATCACCAGCACGTCGACCGGATCGCCGTCATCAGCAATCGTGTGCGGGATGTAGCCGTAGTTGCACGGGTAATGCATTGCAGTGCTCATGAAACGATCGACGAAAATTGCGCCGGATTCCTTGTCGACTTCGTATTTGACCGGATCGGCATTCATCGGGATTTCGATGATGACGTTGAAATCGTTCGGCAGATCGTTGCCGGCTGGTACGTTATTCAGACTCATGGTGGTTTCTCAATGGTGGGAAGAATGGTGCAAAGGCGTGATTATAGCGACTTTCAACCAGACGGCTTTGGCCACCCGGTCATCCACGGGTAGCCAAACATCAGTGAAAAGGGAACTGCGTGCAGGGGAAGAACATGTGAAACGCGGCAAATGAAACTGCAGTCACACTCACGATTGTTGCAGATGCACGCCGCCGGGAAAACTTTACAGCGTGGTCGCGAATGCGCATTGACGATAGTGGGATGCCGCCTGTTCCGTTTGATTCAGCGCTTCATGCAATTGCGCCAGCTTCAAATGGATTTCCTGCAGCATGCGGGGGCTGGTCGTATCTGCCAGCGCCTGTTCCAGATGACGCTGCGCCTTGCCCCACAGATTCTGCCGCAGGCATAACGTACCGAGCGTCAGTTCCAGTTCCGGATCGGCGGGATGCGCCCTGTTCCATTCTTCGCATCGCTCGATCTGCGCCAGCAATGCCGGCGAGCCTTCAGCGGCTGCGGAGGCGCGATACGGACGCAACAGGCGTTCATCCCATTCGACTGCCATCGATTTCTCGACAATCGCACGCGCATCGTCGTGCAGCCCGCGCTGATTGAATGCCTGCGCCGCATGCAATGCGACGTACGGTTTCAGACGATCCTCCTGCGGAATTCCCAACCAGACATTGCGGATCGACTCGGCATCGTTCGATGGATTTTGCAGCAAATCCTGATATGCCAGTTCACGCAAGCGGGTCGACAATGCCGGATGCAAGGCATTGTTCTTGTCGAGCGTGCGCACCAGGCGCAAGACTTCCGGCCAGTTGCTGGCGCGCTGGTTGGCCTTCAGCGCCATGCGCAAGGCGTGAATATGGCGCGTGCCGCTGGCATTCAATTCCTTGACGACATTCAGCGCCAGTTCGGGCTGGCGCTCATCGACCAGCAGTTCGATTGCCGTCATCAAACGCGCCGTCTTCAGCGCCTGATCTTCCTCCACGGTGGCAAGCCAGGTATCGCGTCGCTCGGTCTGCTGCATCCGATGCGCAGCGCGTGCGCCGATGAGCGCCGCCAACCCGGCATTGTCGGGGGAATCGGTCGCGCGCATCGCGGCTTTCTCGGCATGGCCGAAACGGCCTTCGAAGTAGGCTTTCAGCGATTCGCGCAATGCCTGATTACCCTTGCGTTCCTGCTTCTCGCGACGATATGCGGCAACGCGGCCCGGCATTCTCTGTGCCACGCGCACCGTCTTCAGGATCGCGTAGACGAGGAAGAACAACAGGATCGACAGCAGAATGAAGAAATTGAGCGACAGATCGACCCGGTACGGCGGAAAGAAAAACACCACATTGCCCGCATTGAAGCGCGCCGCGACGGCCAGCCCGATGGCGGTGGCAAACAGTGCGAGGACCCAGAGAAATATGCGCATAGTGAGAACGGCTCAGGCAATCGTTATGGTTTAAAAAACACGGGATTTCAAGCCGGTTTCAGGCAGCCCTGAAACCGGACGTCAAGACGACTAGGGCTTTGCCTTGAAGTTGCGAACCGCATTCAGGCTTTCCGACAGCGTCGGCATCTCGATTGCCAGATTGCTCGACCTGAACCTGCTTCAGCATTGCCTGTGCTGTTTGCGTCTGCCTGGCCCGCGTATCGAAATATTTGGCAATGCTGTCCTGTGCGGCGGTCATGTCGCTGCGGAACGCGCTTTCGTTACGCGACAGCAGCGCCATGCGCGCATTGAGCAGGCGCAGTTTCAAATTTTCGCGGGCGTAGTAGGCTTGGGTCGGCGACAGCAGCAGCGCATCCGAGGTTTCGACGCTGCGCACACGGATCAGCTGGCGCACATCGCTCCACATTTCATTGCGACCAGCTTTCCCACTTCGCCTTTGCCTGCGGCAGCCATTCATTCGCCACCGGTTCGACGGTCGGCGCTGCGGCCGCGCTTTTACGTGTTTCTCGATGCGGACCGGACGATTGGCTTCGGTTCGGTCGCAGGCAGCGCAGGCTGTTCATCCGACAGCAGCGGCATTCTGTCGATCTGTCCGATGACACTGTCGAGACGCAACGCGACACCGGTCAAATCCAGATTCGGCAAGGCTTTCAGGCGTTCGATATCGCGCGCGATTGCACGCCGTATGGTGACGAACTGCGGCGTATCGGCGCGCGCCAGACGCGCATCGGCATTCTGCAGCGCGATCAGCGCGCCCGGCACGTTGCCGGCAAGCTGCAGCTGCTGGCTGGCGGTCGAGAGCACCTGCTCGATTTCGGCCAGAGCCCAGTCGTCGCGCCGTTTGAACAGATCCTGATAAAGCTGCTCCAGCGCGAGTTGCTGGCTTTGCGCCTCGATCTGCTTGCTTTCCAGCACGTTCACCTTGGCTTGCAGCTCGGTGACGGTTTCCTGCACGCGATTTGGCGATGATCTTGGTTTCATTGCTGACGGCATCGCCGTTCTGCATGCGCCGCGCGACTTCAGTGCGTACCTTGGACAGCTCGCGGTGCGAAACCCACCACTGCGCCGCCAGGAGAATTGCCAGGATGAAGACGGCGAGATAGAGCAGCCGCTGTCGCCCGCTACCGCGACCATCCTTCGGAAACGGATCGGCGCCGACGGCGACCGGGTTGGACGATGCTGCATCCGGGGTCGGACGCGGCGCTGATTCTGGCGGGGTCGGCGTTTCATTCATGAGCAGAATTGTAACGCGGCTAACAGCCCGTCGTCGCCTGATCTGGTGAGCGTGACATTGCGGAAGCCCAGCGACTGCGCGGTTTCCGCGATGCGTGCGTGCGATACGATGATTCTTTGCTGTTGCATTTTTGCGACGTCCTCCGCTTCATCGAGTTGCGCGACCATCTGCACCAAAAACCGCAGCGCTTCCGAACTGGTCACGATCCAGTCGTTCTGACAACACAGCAAACGTTTCAGTTCGCTGCGACGCGCTGCCGTGAATTCCGGCGCGGCGCGGCGATAGGCGGCCACCGTCGTTACCCGCACATCGGCGGCGCGCAATGCATCGCCCAGCAGTTCGCGCCCTGTCTCTCCGCGCACGATCAGCACATCCCTGCCGCGCAGCGCGGACAGGTCGAGTTGTTCAAGCAATGTCTGAGAATCCGTATGTTCCGGATTGACGGGACTGATGATAGTGCTGTTTTCCGGCGTCATACCGTATCGGGCCAGCGAGGCACGGCTGCCCTCGCCGATCACGGCCAGCGGCACATGGTGCGGCCAGTTCGGGCGCGCGGCGAATGCGGCATCGATGGCATTCGGGCTGACGAATGGCAATCAGTCGCAAAACGATCAAGCGCGCTTAATGCAGCCGCAATGCCGCCTGATCGGCCAGCGGCAGGATATCCAGCAATGGAAAAATCACGGCTTCGCGACCGAGCGCCGCCACGCGCGGGCCAGCACATCGGCCTGTGCCAGCGGCCGGGTGATGACGACCACGGGTGCAGGCATCTCCGGCGGCATCCGTGCGTCTGGCACGAAGTCCAGGATGGCGCGCGCTTCCTGCGCTTGCAGTGCATCGGCGATACGGCTGCCGAGCACTTCCGGCGCATCGGCAGGACCGCTCAGGTCGGCGCGGCCACACGCGTTCCGTCCGGCGTTGCAATCATGGCACGCAGGCGCATGGCGATCGCCGTCTATCGTGGCAAACGCAGCCAGCGGAATCTGGCAACTGCCGCCGAAATTGCTGGAAACGGTGCGTTCCGCATTAACGGCCCGTGCTGTCGCGGTGTGATTGAGCGGCGCCAGCCACTCGCCCAGATCCTCGCGATCGGTATGGATTTCGATCGCCATCGCGCCCTGCCCCGGCGCCGGCAGGCTTTGTTCCGGCGGCAGGATGGCGCGTATCCGCTGCTGCATGCCCAGCCGCTTCAGCCCCGCGGCGGCCAGAATGATCGCCGCATATTCGCCTTTGTCGAGACGGCCGAGGCGCGTATCCAGATTGCCGCGCAAAGGACGGATCACCAGTTTCGGATAACGGGCTGCGATCAACGCCTGACGCCGCAGGCTGCTGGTGCCGACGATTGCGCCGTCGGGCAAGGCATCGAGCGAATCATGATCGTTCGAGACGAATGCATCGCGCGGATCCTCGCGCTCCAGCACGGCCGCAAGCACGGAAACCTTCCGGCAGAACCATCGGCACATCCTTGAGCGAATGCACGGCCAGATCGGCACGGCGCTCGGCAATCGCGACTTCCAGTTCCTTGACGAACAGGCCCTTGCCGCCGACCTTGGACAGGGTGCGATCGAGGATTTGATCGCCGCGCGTCGTCATCCCGAGAATTTCGATCGAACACTGCGGATATAATAAGGCCAGTTTTTCGCGTACATGCTCGGCCTGCCACATGGCAAGACGGCTTTCGCGCGAGGCAATGATTAATTTTTTCGGAAGGGTGGGAATTTCAACACGGCTTCTTTCGAGTTTGCTGTCGGGAAGCGACGAACTGGATGATTGCGGTCAACTCTCCCCGCATTTTTTGCAGATTCGGCAGGCTATCGATCTTGTCGCGACAGCGGCGCTATCGCAGATTTCTGGACCAAGTCACCGCTGAAATTTTATCACGCGCCGGCGACAAACCGGCGCATCATTCCGCTCCTCTCACCATCAACAAGCTGATTGCACACCTTCACCATGGCAAAACAACTTCAAACTCCCGCGCGCGAACGACTCCGCTGATTCCGAAGCCAAGGATGCGCCGCTGAAGGAAGATATTCGCCTGCTGGGACGCCTGCTCGGCGACGTGCTGCGCGACCAGGAAGGCGATGCCGTGTTCGAAGTGGTGGAGACGATTCGCCAGACCGCCGTGCGCTTTCGCCGTGAGGCCGATGTGCAGGCCGGCACCGATCTGAACAAGCTGCTGAAAAAACTGACACGCGAGCAGACCAACACCGTCGTGCGCGCCTTCTCGTATTTTTCGCATCTTGCCAATATCGCCGAAGACCAGCACCACAATCGCCGCCGCCGCGCGCACCTGCTGGCCGGTTCCGCCGCGCGGGAAGGCAGCGTCGCTTACGCGCTGGAAAAGCTCGACCAGGCCGGCGTCACCGGTGCAACCGTGCGCAACTTCTTCAAGGATGCATTGATTTCACCGGTGCTGACCGCGCATCCGACCGAAGTGCAGCGCAAGAGCATTCTCGATGCCGAAAACGAAATCGCGCGCCTGCTGGCGCAACGCGACTTGCCGATGACGGCAAAGGAGCGCACCGACAATATGCAACTGCTGCACACGCGCATCACCACGCTGTGGCAAACGCGCCTGCTGCGCTATTCCAAGCTGTCGGTCGAGCGACGAAATCAACAATGCGCTGTCCTATTACCGCATCACGTTCCTGCATGAACTGCCGGAACTATACGAAGACATCGCATCCGAAATCGCCACGCAGTTCCCGCAACGCGCAGGCAACGTCAAACAGGAATTCTCTCCCTACGTGCAAATGGGCAGCTGGATCGGCGGCGACCGCGACGGCAATCCGAACGTCAATGCGGACACGATGCAAATTCGCACTGGTCGCGCCAGTCGATGACGATCCTCGAATTCTATCTGGCGGAAGTGCATGCACTGGGCGCGGAACTGTCGATTTCGACCTTCCTCGCCGGCGTCAGCCCGGAAGTGCAGGCGCTGGCCGACGCCTCGCCCGACAGTTCCGCGCACCGCACCGACGAACAATACCGTCGTGCACTGATCGGCATGTATGCGCGGCTGGCTGCGACGGCGCGCGCCTGCACGGCACCACCAATCTGCTGCGCAGGGAAGTCGGTCCGCGCGTCTCCTTACATGTCACCCAGCGAGTTCTCGCACGATCTGCAGATCCTGATCGACTCGCTGAAATCGCATCACGGCACCGCGCTGATCAGGCCGCGTCTCGCCAAATTGCGTCGCGCCTCGGAGATTTTCGGCTTCCACATGGCCACGCTCGACATGCGCCAGAGTTCCGACGTGCATGAACGCGTGCTGGCCGAACTGTTCAACTGCGCACAGGTCGAGGCCGACTATGCGCGCCTGTCCGAAGACGCAAAAATCGCCTTGCTGCTGACGCGAACTGGACAAGCCGCGCCTGCTGTTTTCGCCTTATATCGATTATTCGCGAAGAAACCAATTCCGAGCTCTCGATCATGCGCGCCGCGCACGATATCCGCCAACGCTACGGTGCACGCGCGATCCGCAACTACATCATCTCGCATACCGAAACCGTATCCGATCTGCTGGAAGTGCTGCTGCTGCAGAAGCGAGACCGGATTGCTGCGCGCCGATTCGGATAAAACCGTCGGTGAAGTCGAACTGATGGTCATTCCGCTGTTCGAAACCATTCCCGACCTGCGTCATTGCGGCCAGCATCATGGAAACCGCGATGGCGATTCCGCAGGTCCGCAAGCTGATCGCCAAGCAGGGACGCCTGCAGGAAGTCATGCTCGGCTATTCGGATTCGAACAAGGACGGCGGCTTCCTCACCTCGAACTGGGAACTGTACAAGGCGGAAACCCGCCTGGTCGACGTGTTCGATCGGGCCGGCGTCAAGCTGCGTCTGTTCCACGGCCGCGGCGGCACCGTCGGCCGCGGCGGCGGACCGAGCTACGACGCAATCCTGGCGCAACCGCCGGGCACCGTGAACGGCCAGATCCGTCTGACCGAACAGGGCGAGATCATCGCGTCGAAATTCTCCAATCCTGAAATCGGCCGCCGCAATCTGGACGCTGCTGGTCGCCGCCACGCTGGAAGCGAGCCTGATGCCGCATCCGTCCGAAGGGAAGCATGCGAAAAAACTGGCGCAGTTCGAAAGCGTGATGAGCGAACTGTCCGAGCGCGCCTACAAGGCCTATCGCAATCTGGTCTACGAAACGCCAGGCTTCACCGATTACTTTTTCTCCGCCACACCGATCGCGGAAATTGCGGAGCTCAATATCGGCTCGCGCCCTGCCTCGCGCAAGGCATCGACGCCGCGATCGAAGATCTGCGCGCGATTCCGTGGGGCTTTTCCTGGGGCCAATGCCGCTTGCTGCTGCCGGGCTGGTACGGTTTCGGCAGCGCGGTCGGGCATGGCTGGCAGAAGGCGACGCCAACAAGGCGCAGCGCCAAAAGCTGGCGACCCTGCGTGCGATGTTCAAGGAATGGCCGTTCTTCGTGACGCTGCTGTCGAACATGGATATGGTGCATGTCGAAAACCGATCTGGCGGTCGCTTCGCGCTATGTCGGAAATGGTGGCGGACAGCAAGCTGCGCAACACGATTTTCCAGCGCATCGTCGGCGAGACATGAACGTGCGCACGGCATGCTTGAACGCTGATCACCGGCAGCAAGGAACGCCTGGCCAGCAATCCGCTTGCTGGCGCGCTCGATCAAGAATCGCTTCGCGTATCTGGATCCGCTGAATCATTTGCAGGTCGAGCTGATCAAGCGCCACCGCGCCTGATGCCAAGGATGGCCGCACGGTGGACGATCGCGTGCAGTCGCGGGATTCATCTCTCGATCAACGGCATTGCGGCGGGGTTGCGCAATACGGGCTGATGCCGTCTGCATCGGCAAATGAAAAGGGAAGCGCATGCGCTTCCCTTTTTTATCGACTGCGCGTTGCTGCAGCGAGCCGCTAGCGCACCAGCGCCTTCACCACCGGCCATTGCCGCCGCGAGATCGGCAGGCGCTCATCGATATCGCGCAGGATGACCTGCCACGATTCCTGCGCCCTGTCGCCATCGCCGTCACCTTCCGCATCGATGACCTGCAGTCCGCGTTCCACGCCGACGATTGCATTGCGTGCGACCAGTGCGTTGCGATGAACGCGAATGAATTGCGCGGCGAACTCCTGTTCAAGCGACGACAACGCGCCTTCAATCAGGTATTCGCGTTCCCTTGTGCGCAAGGTGACGTATTTCGCTTCCGCTTTCAGATACAGCACATCGATCACCGGCACCAGCAGCAGACGCCCTCTTTCCTGCACTGAAAAATTCCGGCGCGTCGCCTGCAATGCGGTCGCTGCATCCGCGATCAGTTTCTTCTGCGACTGCGCATTTCCCTTCAACGCAGCAACGCGCCGGATCGCATCGGCCAGCCGGGATGCGCGCACCGGCTTGAGCAGGTAATCCAGCGCATGCACCTCGAATGCCTTCAGCGCGTATTCGTCATAGGCCGTCACGAAAATAATCGCCGGCCCGGCAGCATCGCCCTGTGCCAGATGCGCCGCCATCTCGATGCCGGTCATGCCCGGCATCTGCACATCGAGCAGCAGGATATCCGGCCGACATTCTGCGATCCGGTCGAGCGCCTGCTGCGCCTGCGCTGCCTCGCCGACCAGCTCATGCGGGCATTCGACAGCGATATCCGACAGCAGCGTCGTCAGCCGCGCGCGCGCCGGTGCTTCATCGTCGACGATGAAAATGCTCGGCATCATGCACCGGCCTTTTTATACGGGAAATAAAGATGCACCGCGAACTGCCCGTTCGCCACCTGCGTCGTCAACTGTGCCTCCACATCGTACAAAAGCGTCAGGCGCTCTCGGATGTTATCCAGCGCCATGTGATTGCCGGTTGAAATCGCATCCGCATGAAACGGATTCGTCATGACGATCTCGATGCGATCGCGCACGCGGCTGACGCCGATGCGGATCGTTGCGTTCCGCTCCGAAGCCTCCACGCCGTAATGCACGGCGTTCTCCAGCAACGGCTGCAGCAGCAGCGCGGGAACGGTCGCCTTCTGCAATACATCGGCGGCGATCCCGTCCGTATCCCATTCAACCTGCAGCCGCTCGCCCAGCCGGACTTTTTCGATCGACAGGTATTGCATGCCGATCCTGATCTCGTTGCCCAGTGTCGTGATGTCGCGCGTGTCGCGCATCAGCACGCGGAACAAATCGGCCAGATCTTCCAGCGTCGTCTCGGCGCGGCGCGGTTCGGTGCGGATCAGCGACAACACCGCATTCAGGCTGTTGAACAGGAAATGCGGACGAATGCGCGCCTGCAATGCCTGCAGCCGCGCCTCGGCCAGTGCGGGAGAAAACGCGCGCGTGCGCAATTCAAAATAATGCTGCAGCGCGATGCCGAACAATCCCGCGCACATCACGCCCTCGAATGCGGAAAGCCGCGTCAGGCTGACCAGCGAGGCTTCGTCGCCCAGCACGTAATGAATGATCAGTCCCGTGATGGCGCCCGGCACCAGCGCGCACGCAAGCCGCTGTCCCCACGGTGGAATCGTGCGGATCAGGCGGCGCAAACCGCACAGTACGAACAATGAGGAAAGACAGGCCAGCTCGATCAGCATCGATGCCTCGACAAATGCCAGCAGGCCCGCATGCAGGCTGGATGCCGCGATCAGCATTGCGGCCAGCACCGTGCCGTTGACGAGCAGCAGCGACCTGACCATGATGCCAATGTTGCAACAATCCGGTATCACGATCTCGATGGGCGAAGCAGGCGCAGAATCTGGCAGGAGCGGCATGGTCAGTATCTGGTCGAGGATTTAATCACGGCGGGGAAGTGGCCTTGTTTTATAATCGCGTATTCATCAGGAAACAAAATCATGACAGCACAACTCTCCAAAAAAGGCGAGGCCTGGTCGGCGCGCTTCTCCGAACCCGTCTCCGATCTGGTCAAGCGCTACACCGCATCGGTCTTCTTCGACAAGCGCCTGGCGCAGGTCGACATCCAGGGCTCGCTCGCGCACGCGCGACATGCTGGCGCATCAGGACATCATCAGCAGCCGAAGACCTCGCCGACATCCAGCGCGGCATGGCGCAGATCAGCGCACGAGATCGAGTCCGGCGCAGTTCGAATGGAAGCTCGACCTCGAAGACGTGCACCTGAACATCGAAACGCGCCTGACCGAGCTCGTCGGCGACGCCGGCAAGCGCCTGCACACCGGCCGCTCGCGCAACGACCAGGTCGCCACCGACATCCGCCTGTGGCTGCGCGGCGAGATCGACGCGCATCGCCGGCCTGCTGCGCGACCTGCAGCCGCGCGCTGCTCGACCTGGCCGAACAGCACGCCGACACCATCATGCCCGGCTTCACGCACCTGCAGGTGGCGCAGCCGGTGACGCTTCGGCCACCACCTGCTGGCCTACGTGGAGATGTTCGCGCGCGACGCCGAGCGCATGCGCCGACTGCCGCAAGCGCGTCAACCGCCTGCCGCTGGGCGCCGCCGCGCTGGCCGGCACCAGCTATCCCGATCGACCGCGAGCGCGTGGCGCGCGACGCTCGGCTTCGACGGCGTCTGCCAGCAACTCGCTGGACGCCGTGTCGCGACCGCGACTTCGCGATCGAGTTCACGCGCCGCCGCCGCGCTGATGCATGATGCACGTCTCGCGCTGTCGCGAGGAGCTGGTGCTCTGGATGAGCCCGCGCTTCGGCTTCATCGACCTCGCCGACCGCTTCTGCACCGGCTCGTCGATCATGCCGCAGAAGAAGAATCCCGACGTGCCCGAGCTGGCGCGCGGCAAGACCGGCCGCGTGGTCGGCCACCTGATGCGCGCTGCTCACGCTGATGAAGGGCCAGCCGCTCGCCTACAACAAGGACAACCAGGAAGACAAGGAGCCGCTGTTCGACACCGTCGACACGCTGACCGACACGCTTGCGCATCTTGGCCGAGCATGGTGCGGCGGCATCACCGTCAAGGCCGAGGCGCATGCGCGCGCGCGGCGCTGCAGGGCTACGCCACCGCCACCGACCTGGCCGACTACCTGGTGCAAGAAGGGCCTGCCGTTCCGCGACGCGCACGAAGCCGTCGCGCATGCCGTGCGCAATTGCGTCGATCGTCGCTGCGACCTAAGCGACATGACGCTGGAAGAAATGCGCGCCTTCTCGCCATTGATCGAAGCCGATATTTTCGAAGTCCTGACGCTGGAAGGATCGGTTGCGGCACGCAATCACATCGGCGGCACCGCACCGCAACAGGTGCGCGCCGCCATCGCAAGGAATCGCGCAAGGCTGGCGTAAATACGCAATCCGGTTTCCGAACGACAAATCCCGCATGATGTTCATGCGGGATTTTTTTATGCTTACCTCAATCGGTTATTGCGCGTTCCGCACAGCAATCCGGAAATGCGATCTTCATGTGCCCGAGTCTCTGCAGCAATCGGCACAACTCGGCCTCATTCGGGCCGTGGAATATTTGTAGGCAATTTCTGACTACAGAATGCGAAGAAATAACCCGGACCCGGTGCTACGATTATTTGCAGCGCATTTGCGCTTTATGAGTTGCAGGTGCTTCATTGCATCCCATGTGCCGCAAGGCCACGTTGACATACCATCTTCAATCCATCATCACCCTTCTCAAATCGGGAAGCGGGATAAAAACAATATGCGGAGTTCGCCATGCAGGATCTGTTTCGCAAATTCTCCATTAACTGTTCGAATGCGGTGGGATCGTCCTGGACATTCCTGCTTGCGCTTCTCGTCATTATTGCGTGGCTCGTCACCGGCCCTCTGTTCCATTATTCGGATACGTGGCAATTGCTGATCAACACCGGAACCACGATCATTACCTTCCTGATGGTTTTCCTGATCCAGAATGCGCAAAACAGGGAAGCGCAATGCACGCAACTCAAACTCGATGAATTGATTCGCGCACTGGACGGTGCGCGTGACGGACTGGTGAACCTGGAAGAGCTTTCCGACAAGGACCTGCAGAAATTGAAGGAAGAATTCAATCGGATAGGGCATGAAACCGGGCACATAACAAAACCGGAAAACCGATAGCAATGCACAAGTCCTTATCAAACAACATCGCTCGATGAATCAAACGGCATGAAAAAACCCGCAGGGCCAAAGCGCTGCGGGTTCGATACTTCCGGAAAAAGATTACTTGCGACCGATCATGAAGTTCTGGATCGGCGCTTCCGCAACCGAATACCATTGGTTCTGATCCTGACGGAAACGCTTCCACGGTTCGTAGATCTTCTTGAACTTCGCGTTCTTCGCTGCTTCCTCGTTCATGACATCGGTCGCTGCCTTGTAGCATGCTTCCATGATCGGTTTCGAGAAAGCGCGCAGCTTGACGCCATTCTTCAACAGGCGTGCCAGCGCAGCCGGGTTGCGCGCATCGTACTGCGCCTGCATCACGACGTGCGCATCGTACGAAGCGGCTTCCACTGCGGCCTGATAGGCCTTCGGCAGTTTTTCCCATTCCTTGATGCCGATGTAGAACGACAGTTGCAGACTCGGCTCCCACCAGCCCGGCGTGTAATAGAACGGCGCGACCTTGTTGAAGCCGAGTTTTTCATCGTCGTAAGGACCGATCCATTCGGCTGCATCGATCGTACCTTTTTCCAGCGCCGGATAAATGTCGCCGCCGGCAATCTGTTGCGGCACCAGTCCGAGGCGCTGCATGACCGCGCCGGCAAATCCGCCGATACGCATTTTCAGACCCTGCAGATCCTTGACTTCCTTGATCTCCTTGCGGAACCAGCCGCCCATCTGCGTGCCGGTGTTACCGCCGAGGAAATTGACGATGCCGTAGCCCTTGAAGAAATCGCGCGTCAGTTCGCGTCCACCGCCCTGATCGAACCATGCGGTTTGCTGACGCGATGTCAGGCCGAACGGCACGACCGCATCGAATGCGAATGTAGGGTCCTTGCCGTAATAGTAGTAGGACGCGGAATGTCCCATTTCCACCGTGCCGGCCTGGACGGCATCCATTACCTGCAGTGCAGGAACGATTTCGCCGCCGGCGAACGGACGGATATTGAACTTGCCGTCGGTCAGTTGCGATATGCGTTTGACGAAGGTGTCGGCGGCGCCGTAAATCGTATCAAGCGATTTCGGGAAGCTCGATGCCAGACGCCAGTTGATCGTCGGGTTGGTCTGCGCAAAGGACGGGGCGGCAATTGCACCTGCCGACGCGCCGACTGCCGCTTTCTTGAGAAATGAACGACGTTCCATTTTGTCTCCTGATGGTTATCAACATCTTTTTTTATGGCGGCTATTCATCGATCACCCGATGAATAATTCCATGTAAAACATGAAGTTGTAAGGGTCGCGTAAGCCGTGCGAAGTAGAAAAAATCGACGTCTCACGCGATGAACAACTCGTCGTAACCATACTACGAAAATGCCGTCTTAACCACCCGCAACAACCATATTTTCGATCAGGACCGAACCGGTCTGCTTGGTGCCGCGCACCAGCGTATCGGCGCCGATTGCGACGACCTGCATGAAGATATCTTTCATGTTTCCGGCAATCGTGATTTCTTCCACCGGATACTGGATCACGCCCTTCTCGACCCAGAAGCCGGAAGCGCCGCGCGAGTAATCGCCGGTTACGTAATTGACGCCCTGCCCCATCAATTCGGTCACCAGCAGGCCGGTATCGAGTTTCTTCAGCATTGCCTTGAAATCGTCGGTTGGCTTCGTCAGGGAAGATGTCATCGACAGATTGTGCGAACCGCCGGCATTGCCGGTCGTCTTCATGCCGAGTTTGCGCGCCGAATAGGTGGACAGGAAATAGCCCTGCACTACGCCGTTCTTCACGACATCGCGGCGAACGGTTTTTACACCTTCTTCATCGAACGGCGTCGAACCGACCGCAGCCGACCACGTGCGGATCTTCGGTGATCTGCACATGCGAGGGGAACGCCGGTTTGCCGAGCGAATCGAGCAGGAAGGTCGATTTGCGATACAGCGCACCGCCGGATACTGCCTGCACGAAAGCGCCCAGCAGTCCTGCAGCGAGCGGCGCCTCGAACAATACGGCGCATTTGCGCGTATCGAGCTTGCGCGCGTTCAGCCGCGCCAGTGCACGTTGCGCTGCATAGCGTCCGATCGCTTCCGGCTTGGCCAGTTTCTTCGGATCGCGCATGGATGAATACCAGTCGTCGCGCTGCATGTTGCTGCCCTTGCCGGCAATCGGCGCAACCGAAATCGTATGACGCGAATAAGGATAGCCGCCGATGAATCCGCGCGAATTGGCCGCGACGAAATGCGATTGCTGCGCATAGACGCTCGCGCCTTCGCTGTTGGTAATGCGCTTGTCGACGGCAAATGCGGCCGCCTCGCCGCGCTCGCGCAAGCTCGACCGCTTCTTCGGTCGAAATCAGCCACGGATAGCAAAGCTGCAGATCGCGTGGTTTGCGCTCCAGCATGTCGTCATCCGGCAAACCGGCGCAGTCGTCTTCCGCCGTGAAGCGCGCGATGTTGTACGCTGCCTCGACCGTATCCTTCAATGCCTTTTGCGAAAAATCCGAGGTGCTCGCATTGCCGCGGCGAATATGGGGTGCGTCGCCCAGGTAAACGGTGACGCCCATGCCCTTGTCCTTGTTCTGTTCGATCGTTTCAATGCCGCCCTTGCGTACCGATACCGACAAACCGCTGCCTTCGCTGATTTCCACTGCGGCGTCGGAGGCGCCTTTTTCCTTCGCATAACGCAACACGTCCCGTGCGAGCTGCTTCAACTGGTCTTGACTATGTATAAACACGGATTCGTTCATGAGGGTCGTTTTCTTCGGGAATATCTGTAAAACGGTTATCATAGCAGCCTGTTACAGAATGGCCTGACCGCCTCATAAAATCCATCATGCCAAATCCCAACCGAGGTTCCTGCGGCTTCCAGTCGACCGAATTCGAACAGGAATACGAGCGCCCTTCGAAATCCGAGCTCAAACGCCAGATGACCGCCCTGCAAAAGCTCGGCGAAGAGCTGATCGCCGAACCGCGCGACCGCGTCAAACGTGTGCCGATGCCGGAAGACGTGCGCGACGCCATTCTCGAATGCCAACAGATCAAGGATCACGAAGGCCGCCGCCGCCAGACGCAATACGTCGGCAAGAAAATGCGCACGCTGGACGAGGACGAAATTGCCGCCATCCAGCAAATGCTCGACAGCTGGAGAGGCGCGTCCAAGTCCGAAACCGCCGCATTGCACGCGCATTGAGCGCAGCCGCGAAAAGCTGCTGACGGACGACAAGGCGCTGACGCAACTGCTGGCAGAAGCATCCGGAACTGGACGCACAGCATCTGCGCACGCTGATCCGCAATGCGCGCAAGGAACAGGCCGAGAACAAGCCGCCGAAAGCCTATCGCGAGATTTTCCAGATTCTGAAACAGTTGCAGGCGCAAGCCGCTGCATCGACCGACGATGACGACGAGTGACGATGATCGACGAAGACAAGATCCTGACGATACGCAGATGCTGAAGAATCGGCCTGGTGTCGATTTCCGATCGCGCCTCCAACGGCGTCTACGAAGATCAGGGCATCCCCGCATTGCAGGCATGGTTCACTGCGGCGCTGACCAGCCCCTGGAAAATGGAAACCCGCCTGATCCCCGATGAAAAATCCGCCATCGAAAAAGCACTGATCGAACTGGTGGATGTCGAACACTGCGACCTGGTGCATCACCACCGGCGGCACCGGCCCGGCGCGGCGCGACGTCACGCCCGAAGCGACGCTGGCCGTCGGCACCAAGGAAATGCCCGGCTTCGGCGAACAGATGCGCCAGATCAGCCTGAATTTCGTGCCGACTGCAATCCTGTCGCGTCAGGTCGCCGTGATTCGCGAAACAGCCGATCACGCCGCACTGATCATGAATTTGCCCGGCCAGCCGAAATCGATCAAGGAAACACTGGAAGGCCTGAAAGACGCCGACGGCAGGCAACTGGTCGGCGGCATTTTTGCGGCCGTGCCGTATTGCATCGACCTGATCGGCGGCCCGTATATGGAAACCGACGAGGCCGTCTGCAAGGCATGGCGTCCGAAGAACGCCGTGCGTCCCGCCAAATAATTTCCAGTCATTATTCTCTTCCCGCAATTTCAACTTCACATCATGACCCTGAAAACCGTCGAAATCGAAACCGCACCGAATCCCACCGTTTCCGTCATCTGGATGCACGGCCTCGGCGCCGACGGCAATGACTTCGTGCCCATCGTCAAGGAACTGGACCTGACCGGCTGCCCCGGCATCCGTTTCGTGTTCCCGCACGCACCAATGCTGGAAGTCACGATCAATGGCGGGCGCATGATGCCGGCCTGGTACGACATCTCGGCATCCGAATTCGGTCGCGACGACGATGAAAAAGCCATCCGCAATTCGCAAGCGGACGTCAGCGAACTGATCGAACGCGAAAAGACGCGCGGCATCGCCGCCGACAAGATCCTGATCGCCGGCTTTTCGCAAGGCTGCGCGATGACCTTCCAGACTGCCCTGCGCTATCCGGAAAAACTCGGCGGCCTGCTTTGCCTTTCCGGTTACCTGCCGCTGGAAGATTCGTTCGAGGCCGAACGCAGCGAAGCCAACAAGAACACGCCGATCTACTACGCCCACGGCCGCGATGATCAAGTCATTCCGATCACGCGCGCGCAGCAATCAGTGGCGCTTCTGAAAAAACATGGCTACGACGTCGAATGGCATGAGTACGACATGCCACACTCGGTTTGCATGGAAGAAATCGTCGATATCGGCAATTTCCTGAAACGCGTTCTGAAGTAAAGCGCGTCGAGGCGACCGAAACCGCTTTCGGTGCCGTCAACAAAAAAGCACGCTGCCGTTTCCGGTGCGTGCTTTTTTGTTGACGGACATGCAGTTCGCGGCCGCAGCCGCAACGCGTCAATCCAATTACTTGAACACCACGGTTTTGCGGCCGTTCAGCAGAATGCGGTGTTCGACGAAATACTTGACCGCCCGCGCCAGCACCACGCACTCTACATCACGACCGATGGCCGTCAATGTATTCGGATTCATTGCATGATCGACGCGTTCGACATCCTGCTCGATGATCGGGCCTTCATCCAGATCGCCGGTCACGAAATGCGCCGTCGCACCGATCAGCTTCACACCACGCTCATGCGCCTGGTAATACGGCTTCGCGCCCTTGAAGCTCGGCAAAAAGGAATGATGGATATTGATCGCACGGCCTTCCAGCGCCTTGCACATCTGCGGCGACAGAATCTGCATGTAGCGCGCCAGCACGATCAGATCGATATCGGCAGTTTTCACGATTTCCAGAATCCGCTCTTCCTGTGCACGCTTGGCCTCTTCCGGCGCGCCGGTCGCCAGCGGCAGATGATGGAACGGGACGTTGTAGCTCGCCGCCAGTTGATAGAAATCGGTGTGATTGGAAACGATCGCCGGAATTTCCACCGGCAGCAGGCCGCTCTTGTAGCGGAACAGCAGATCGTTCAGGCAATGTCCGATCTTCGACACCATCAGCATCACGCGCGGCTTTTTCAACGCATCGTGTAATTGCCAGTTCATCTGCATCGTCCCGGCCAGCGCGCCGAAGCCGCTGCGCAGTGCATCGCCGATATTGATATTGCCGTCGATCGGTTCTTCGGCGGAAAAATGCACGCGCATGAAAAACAGGCTGGATTGCTGATCGCCGAATTGCGCCGAATCGATGATGTTGCAGCCATGCTCGGCCAGGAAGCCCGATACGCGCTGTACGATGCCACGCTGATCGAGGCAGGACAAATTGAGAATGTATTCCGGATGCATGATGATGGCCCGAATGACAAAAGAATCGCCCGAGGATCAGGCGAGTGGCCTATTGTCGCATGGCCTGCGGAAACAGCCCGGAACCTGTCGAAACCGAAATACCGCAGCCATCACCGCGATGACCGTGCAAACGCACCTATCCATTACCACCGCGCAAGCAGCAGTAATGGATATCGGTAAACCGGCAGGCTGTTGAACCGGTGCTAGCGCGCGAAACGATTGATCGTGATCAAACGCTTTTCGCGACTGCCAGATTTTTCGGCGGCGAGGAAGCGCTGCCGCCTACCTGTACATCGCCCGTCAACTGGCCGCCTTCCTCGATGACCACATTGCCGTAGCGAATCTTGCCGGATACCTTGCCCGATGCATAGATCACCAGTTTCTGCCGCACCGTCAGGTCGCCGTCGAATTCGCCGTGGATTTCGGCGATGTCGATGCCCGCCGATCCCTTGAACGAACCGTTCTTGGCAATCTGGATCACGCGCGAATCCATCGTCGCTTCGACGAACCCTTCCACCACGAGCGTATCGCAATCAGTGATCTCGACGCCCTTGAGCTTGATATTGGGACCGACGATCAATTTGCTGCCGACCTCATTTGTGGTCGGCACTGCATGCTGCGGAGTACTGTTCAAACCGGCGGCAGGTGTCGGTGCCTTGTGAAAGCCGGCGCTGGAAGTGCCGGGGCTGGTGTTGCCGGAGAGCGAAGAGGAAGAACCGGCGGTGCCGAGTGGAGGATTTGGCGAATTGGTGTCGCGCTTGCCAAAAAGCGTGTCGGATCGAAGCATGAAATCTCCTGATAATAATTGTCGCGATGACGTGATAAAAATGACTAGGCATGCTCACAGCCTGAACTGCGCATCGCGCGAAACGACGTTGCGGCCTACTGATTTTTGCATTGAGGAAATACGATGGAAAAACAATTTTCCCGAGGGGAAACGCATGTTGCCCACGTTTATCGCAAAACCTTCGATTGGTGTAGCGAAGTACATGAAAGTTCGTATTTGTTACATTTTTTGCAAAACAAGCGTGCTTAAATTTTAGGCAGATACAAAACATTCTTTCGGTCAACATTGCGTGCGCTCGACGTAATGCAGGAGACGCGTCAACCATCAGCAGCTCACATGAATATGTGATCTTGACAAGGCGTTACCGACAAGTAATGCTGCTGCAGCACTTTAATAAAAATAAACTTCCAGGGAGCAAGCATGGCCGATATACCTGTTTTCGATGCGCTACCCGCATTCGATCTTTCCTCACACGACACACCGATACGTTTTTCATTCAGTGGAACCGGCAGCGAATATTTCCGCATCTGGATCGTCAACCTGTTGTTGTCGATTGTCACGCTCGGCATCTATTCGGCATGGGCAAAGGTGCGTCGCACCAAATATTTTTACGGTAGCGCCAGCGTCGCCGATTCCAGTTTCGAATATCACGGCAACGCCATCGCCATTCTGAAAGGCCGCATCGTCGCCGTCGCAATGATCGTCATCTACAATCTGGCGTTCCAGGTGTCGGGACTGGCCGGCCTGCTGATGATTGCCGCGCTGATGCTGGTGGCGCCGTGGCTGATCTGGAAAAGCCTGCAGTTCAAGCTGTACAACTCCAGCTATCGCGGCATCCGTTTCGGTTTTCGCGGTTCGATGGGGCGCGCCTATCTGGTCTATCTGTTGTGGCCGCTTCTGTCGCTGCTGACCTTTTTTCTGATGGCGCCATTCGCACATCACCGGATGAAGAAATTCCAGCATGAGGAAAGCCGCTTCGGCTCCACGCACTTTTCCTTCAACGGTACGGTCGGCCGCTTTTACCGCGCCTACCTGCTGGTGTTCGCGATCTGGCTGGCCGGCGTCATCGCCATCTCGCTCACGCTGGGCAGCACGCTGTTCGGACTGATTGCGGCCGGCGGACTCGATCGCGCGGCTTCCGGCAGCGCCGGCGTGATTGCGCTCACGCTCTTCATGACGGCAATGTATGCGTGGATGTTCATCCTGTTCCCCATATTCGCGACCCTGATCCAGAACCTGATCTGGAACCACACCCTGCTCGGCTCGCATCGTTTCGCCAGCGACATGAAATGGACGCGGATGGCCTTCATCGCATTCACCAACATCATCGCCATCATCTGCACGCTGGGACTGTACCTGCCGTTCGCCACCATGCGCATGATGAAATACCGTATCGAATCGATGACATTGATACCGGACGGCAGCCTCGACAACTTCATCGCCGCCACGCAGGAACAGGTTTCCGCCACCGGCGAAGGCATGGCCGATCTGCTCGACTTCGACCTCTCGCTGTAACGATGACCGCATCGATGGCAATTCCAGCGCTCTACTTCGATGGCAAAACGTCGCGCGCGCATCGCGTGACGTTGTCGGTCGAAGACGGCGTCGCATCGATTGCAGGCGATGCCGAGCGCAGTTGTCCGATCGGCGCGTTGCGCGTGTCCGAACGGGCGCGCAATGTCAGCCGCAAAGTGACGTTTCCCGATGATGCCTATCTGGAAATCCGCGATGCGCAGGCATTCGATGCACTGCTTGCCGATACCGGCTATCGCGATTCGGCCGTCGTCCGCATGCAGCAGAGTTGGCGCGGTGCGCTGATTGCGTTCGCCGCTACGGTGGCGGTGCTGACGCTCGGTTATCTGTATGGCCTGCCCGTTATGGCGGAAGCGATTGCAAAAGCGCTGCCGCACAAGGTGGAGCGCTCGATCGGCAGCGGCATGCTGGATTTTCTCGATCGCCGCATCCTGTCGCCCACTGCTCTGCCGGCAGCGCGGCAGGCTGCCATCGTTGCACATTTCAAACGTCTGGCAGCGCCGCGGGAAGATGCTCCCGACTACACGATTGTTTTCCGTAAAAGCCGGATCGGGCCGAATGCCTTCGCCCTGCCGTCCGGACAGATCGTCCTGACTGATGAGCTCGTGAAGTTGATGGATAACGACGAGCAGGTCATCGGCGTACTCGCACATGAACTCGGACATCTGCATGAACGTCACCTGATGCGGCGCATCGTGCAGAGCTCCGCAGTCGGTGCGGTTGCCACAGTGCTCTTCGGCGATGCATCCGCCATCGTCGCCAATATTCCCACGCTGATGCTGGACATGAAGTATTCACGCGATGCAGAACGCGAAGCGGACGATTATGCGATTGCGATGATGAAGGCGAACGGCATTCCGTTGACGCAGATGATTCGCGGATTCGAAAAACTGAAAATCGCGGCAGGCGAGAAAGACAATCCGGCATCATCGTATCTGTCGACCCATCCATCGACCACCGAACGGATTGCGCACATGAACCGCGCGCAGCAGGAATAGCGTCATCTCCCGCTTCGCCATAAAAAAACGCTGCCGATATGGGCAGCGTTTTTTTATGATCTCAAGCGAGTTAGTTGCGAACCACACGCTTGTATTCGTTGGTGCGCGAATCGATTTCAATCACGTCATCCGTGCTGACAAACAATGGCACCTGAACGGTGTACTGGTGCGCCTCGACGGCATTTTCAATCTTGGCTTCTTTCAGTACGTTGCCGGAAGTATTGCCCTTGACTGCAGGTTCGGAGTAAATGACCTTGCGCGCAATGGTGATCGGCAACTCGACGGAAATCGCCTTGCCATCATAGAAAACGGCTTCGCATTCCATGCCGTCCTTCAGGTAATGCAGTGCATCGCCCAGGTTTTCTTCCTCGATTTCGTACTGGTTGTACTCTTCATCCATGAACACGAACAGTGGATCGGCGAAATAGGAATAGGTCACCGGTTTCTTGTCCAGGACAACGACGTCGAACTTGTCGTCGCCGCGGAACACGTTTTCCAGCGGGCTGTTCGTCAGAAGATTCTTCATCTTCCATTTGTATGTGAAGCCCGTGCGGCTCGAACCATTGACATCGGAACGCAACACGATGAAAGGCTTGGCGTCCACCATGATGATGTTGCCAACACGAATTTCTTTTGCAGGTTTCATAGAGAGTGGTCGTAAAAAATAGGTTGCATGAAAATCATCTGTCGCGTCATGGTCAACAGTCCATCGACTCGCGTTTGATCGAAAAAGGGGTAATAAATTAACCGCGCATTATACCTAGTTTTTTGCACCCGCTGAGCGCAGCGAATCGGCAAATTGCAATAAATTGGATGCCAGATCCCCGTTTGCCAGCATTTGGCGCTGCCAATCGCCGGATCTGCGTGCCATTCCCGGCATCTCGGCCTGGAACAATCGCCAGAGCGCAGTCCAGTCGTCGCCCTGTTCTTCCATGCCTGCGGCGCTGCTGTTCACGGCGTCGTTCCAGTGCAGGGAAAAGGTCGACAAATTTTCGATGCCGGTTGAATAGCGCTGCAGGAACGCCTTCAGCTTGACGTGATGCAGGTTCTCGTCCTGCGGGTAGATATGCCAGATGAACGGCCGGCCGGCCCACTGCGCACGCACCCAAGAATCCTCGCCGCGCACGAAATTGAGGTCGCACGCCCACAGCAACCTGTCGTAATCGGGTTGCGCGACAAACGGCAGCACGCGCACGGTGAGCGCGCCGCGCGTGGATGCCGCTCCTGCCTTTGCCTCCGTGCCCAGAAATGCCTGAACTGCCTCGACTGCAACGCCTTCCGGCACAAGGCAGGTGATGGCGGCATCGCCGTCCTTCCATGCATCGAACAATGCTGCGACCGGCGCATGCGGATAGCAAAACAGCGACGCTTTCAACGACGTCATCTCCATCGGCGTCACGCCGAACTGCGCGAGAAAAACCGTCATAGCCGCCTGATCGGACTGAAATTGCCGGCGCTGTTCTTCCAGCGAAGATTCGTGCAGCAACCCACCGGTTTTTTCGGTAAAGCCCGGGAAGAAAAAATGCTTCGTCAACGGCAGGCGCGGATGGGATGACGGCAGCGTATGGCAACCTTCCACCCACTCCTCGGCGCTCAAGCCTTCGAGGTTGAGCCATACCGGACGCGGAGTGCATTCGGCCATGGTGGCGATGTAGTCCGGCGGAATATCGCAGGCGAAAAATTCAATGACGATATCGGCAATATCGCCGGCCGAAAAACTGCCATCCTGATCGCGCCAGTGGCGCACCGTCACGCCGGCCAGCGATTGCGTCTCGACATCGAGCGCAACCTCCGGGCAGATGCGGCGAAAACTCCGCAAGTCGTCTACCCACAAAGTGACGGCGATGCCATGTTCCTGCTGCAGTTGTTTTGCCAGCCGCCAGCAGATGCCGATGTCGCCATAGTTGTCGACAACCTTGCAGAACAGAGCCAGTGACGTTGCCGGTTTTTTAGTGGCGCGCATGTACATGATTCAATCGATGCCGGATGAAAAGCACACGCATGATAAATGAGACTGCTGAAAGTACTGCGGAAAATACGGCACGCATCAATGTGCGCCGCCCGCATCGGCAGGCGCTGCCGATTTGCTCCGCTTGGTCATCCAGATGAATCCGATCAGCACCAGGAACAGGATGGACGATATCCAGAATATGTCGGTCGCGCCCAGCGTGCTAGCCTGAATGGTCATCGTGCGATCGATCACCGCCCACGCCGCCTGCTCCGTCATGCCTTGTGCCATCAAACCGTTCACCGCTTGCGTGAACGCAGGATTGTGCGGACCCGTATGCTCGGCCAGTTGCGCATGGTGCAGAATCGTGCGGTTATCCCACAAGGTCGAAATCACGGACGTGCCGATACCGCCGAACATGATGCGCACGAAATTCGACAGGCCCGCCGCCGCCGGAATCTTGTCCGGCGATTGGCCCGACAGAATGATCGACGTCAGTGGAATGAAGAACATCGCCATTGCCGCACCCTGGATCACGGTTGGAATCATCAGCGTCATCACATCCACATCCGGCGTGTATTGCGCCCGCATGTAGAACACCACCGCAAAGATCAGGAAGGCCGTGGTCGCCACCCAGCGCGCATCGATTTTCGGCAGCAGTTTCCCCACGATCGGAGACAGGATGATGGCAAGGATACCGACCGGCGCCATCACCATGCCCGCCTCGGTCGCCGTATAGCCGATCTGCGTCTGCAGCCACAGCGGCAGGATGACCAGACTGCCGAAGAACAAACCGTAGGCGACGGAAATCGCAATCACGCCGCCGCTGAAGTTGCGTCCCCGGAACAGCGACAGGTCGACCACCGGATGCTCCTCGCCCAGTTCCCAGATGATGAAGTAGACGAATGCCACAACGGCGATCGATGCAAGGATGATGATCTCGCCGGAATGGAACCAGTCCAGTTCCTTGCCCTTGTCCAGCATGAGCTGCAGGCAGCCGACCCAGAGCACCAGCAGAATCAGTCCGATCTTGTCGATCGGCAGTTTCAGTATCTTCGACTCGCGTTCGCGGTAGATCGACCAGGTCGCCCATGCGGCAAAAAGACCGACCGGAATATTGATGTAGAAGATCCACGGCCACGAGTAATTGTCGGAGATCCAGCCGCCCAGCAGCGGCCCCATGATCGGCGCGACCAGCGTCGTCATGGCCCAGAACGCGAGCGCCATGCCCGCTCTTTTCAGGCGGATAGCTGGACAGCAGCAGCGTCTGCGACAGCGGGATCATCGGGCCGGCGACCGCGCCCTGCAGAATGCGGGCGGCGATCAGGATCTCGATACTCGGCGCCAGGCCGCACAGGCAGGATGCAATGACGAACAGGATGATCGACGTGACGAACAGGCGCACCTGGCCGAAGCGCTGCGTCAGCCAGCCGGTCAGCGGCACTGAGATCGCGTTCGCTACCGCGAACGACGTGATGACCCACGTGCCCTGCTGCGGCGACACGCCGAGGTCGCCGGAGATCGCCGGGATCGACACGTTCGCGATCGACGTGTCGAGCACGTTCATGAACACCGCCAGCGACAATGCCAGCGTGCCGAGAACAAGCGGCGCGCCGTGCAGCGGCGGCAGCGCGGTACGGGGAGTGGCGCTCATGATCTAGCGTGCGTCGCCGGTTGCCGCGCCATTGCTGTTGGCTGCGATGATCTGCGCGACATGCACCTCGGCTTCACGGCTGGCATCGTCAAAGACAGCGGTTTCGTAGGCAGGCGTCGTGCGGGCCGGCGCGGTCGACGTCAGCGAAGTACCATCGGAATGTGCGATATCCACCTCCACCTGCATCGACAGGCCGACGCGCAGCGGATGCGCGTCCAGCTCCTTCGGATCGAGCGCGATGCGCACCGGCACGCGCTGCACGACCTTGATCCAGTTGCCGGTGGCGTTCTGCGCCGGCAGCAGCGCGAACGCCGCGCCGGTGCCGGCCGCAGGCCGACGACCTTGCCGTGATAGGCGACCTTGCCGCCATAGACGTCGGCGTCCAGCGTCACCGGCTGGCCGATGCGCATGTTGCGCCACTTGCACTTCCTTGAAGTTGGCGTCGACCCACAGCGAGTTCAGCGGCACGATCGACATCAGCGGCGTGCCGGGCGCAACCCGCTGGCCGACCTGCACCGTTCGCTTGGCGACGTAGCCGGTGATCGGCGCCGGCAGCGTCGTGCGCGCCAGTGCCAGATAGGCGGCCTGCACCTGCGCCGCAGCGCGCAGGACGTTCGGATGCTGGGCCACCGATGTGCGATCGGTCAGCACCTGATTCGATGCGAGCTGCTTGCGCGTTGCCTGCAATGCGGATTCGGCCGATTCCAGCGCCGTGCGCGCATGCTCTAGTTCTTCCTTCGATACGGCGCCGGTACCGCTCAGTTCCTGGCGACGTGCCAGATCGGCACGCGCACGTTCGAGATCTGCATTGCGCGAGGCGACGTTCGCATTCAGCGTGGCGTTATTGACAAACAGCGTGCGTACTTCACGCACGATTTGCGCCAGCTGCGCTTCGGCCTGTTCAAGCGCGACCTTGGCATCGCTGCGATCGAGCTCGATCAACGGCTTGCCGGCCTGCACCAGTTCGGTATCGTCGGTATGAATTGCCACCACCGTGCCGCCGACCTGCGGCGTGACCTGCACCACATTGCCTGCGACATACGCATCGTCGGTATCTTCAAAATGGCGGGCATAAATCGCCCACCAGATGCCGTAAGCAATCATCAGCAGCGCCAGCACGATGGTGACGGCGATGAGACGGCGGCGACGTTTGCCGTTGCCGGCAGGGGATTCCGGAATTTCCTGGGTAGTTGTATTCATGATGCATTTCTCACAGAGGTGGAAACATTCGGGGAAGGGATGCTTTCTTTTGCCAGGCCTTGCGACTGCGCCTCGAAACCGCCGCCCAATGCCTTGATCAGGCTGATGCGCAATTCACTGCGCCGCGCCTGCGAATCGAGATCGATGCGTTGCTGCAGCAGCAGGAACATCTCGGACGTCAGCACCGGCAGCATGTTGGTGGTGCCGACGCGCTCGCGATCGCGCGCCAGTTGCAGGGTATTGACAGCCGCCTGCGTGGCCAGCTTCTGCTGGCCGCTTTGCAGTGTGGCCGAACGCAACGACTGCACCTGATCGGCAACATCGTGCAGCGCTTCGGTCAGCGTCTGGTTGTAGGTTGCGACCAGTCCATCATAGGAGGCGATGCGCTGCTTCAGGTTGCCGCGCAATCTGGCGCTATCCAGAATCGGCATGCTGATTGCCGGGCCGATGCCGGCCACGCGGCTGCCGCTTTCCAGCAGGCTGCCGAGCCCCAGACTGGAAAAACCGGCGAATGCCATCAGGTTGACGTTGGGATAAAACGTCGTTTTCGCTGCATCGATCCCGCCTTGCGCGGCCTCGACCTGCCAGCGTGCGGCAACAATGTCGGGACGACGTCCTAGCAGTGCGAGCGGCAATGCATCGGGCAGCGCAATTGCCGTTTCGGAAGGCAGCGTCGGCCGTGCAATGCGCAGACCGCGATCCGGACCCTGACCAAGCAGCGCGGCAAGCTGGTTGCGCGTCAATGCAATCGCTTCGTTCAGTTGCGCCTGGCTGGCACGCAAGCTGGCCAGCAACTGATGCACCTGCTGGTTATCCGATTTTGCATCAAGCCCCGCGTCGTAACGCAGTTGCGTCAGGTGCTCGAGTTTTTCGCCGACGGCCAGTTGCTGTGCGTTCAGGTCTTGCTGCGCATATTGCTGTGCGAGCTGCACCCATGCGCGCGCGACCGAGGTCGCAATCACGAGCCGTGCATTGTATTGCTCCGCCTGCGCGGCCTTGTCCTGCGAAATGGCGCTGCGGAATTCCGCGGCGTGCCGCCCCCAGAAGTCGAAATCGTACGAAAAATTCAGCGCAAGTTCGTTATCCGACTTGTAGCTGCCGCCGAGTGGCGGAGGAACGAGGCCGTTCTCGGTGTAACGCTGATAGGTGCTCTCGAACGTGGCGGACACGACCGGATCGCCGTTTGCGCCGGCCACTTCGGCCGCAGCCTTGGCGGCAGCCACGCGTGCGGCCGCAATCTGCAGATTCGGATTGCCGGCAATCGCCTCGTCAACCAGCGCTTGCAACTGCTCACCGCCCAGCGTCTGCGCCCACGATGCATCGGGCCATTGCCCGTGCTGACCGGGCAGCGATTCCGACGTCGCATAATCCGCCGGTTGCTGCAGATGCGCGGCGGGATCGATGCCCTTGAAACTGGCGCAGGCGCTCAGCAGGACAACCGCGCAACTGGCGGCCAGCAAACCGCGGAACGGCAATGCCGTTTTCGGATGTGAAGGTAAAGGATTTTTCATCATGCATTCCTTGAGTTCTGCCCGTCCGCTTCCGCCGGCACGTTCGTCTCGAGCAGTTTGCGCAGCAGAGTTTTCAGCGTCGCCACTTCTTCCGGGCTGAAATCGACGAAATTACGGTTCAGCACTGCAACGTACAAATTCGGCAACTGGCTGGCCAGCGCAACGCCGTCCTCCGTCAGGCGCAAATTGATCACACGCCGGTCATCGCCGCGCGGCATCCGCATGATCAGGCCGCGCTTTTCCAGCCGGTCGATCATGCGCGTACTCGATGCGGAATCGATGTACAGCTCACGCGCCAGTTCGGCCGCCGTGGAGTACTGCCCCGACGCCAGCATCAGCACGATGCTGCCTTGCGCATGGGTGATGTCATGCTTGGCCAGCTCGATATCGACTGATTTTGCCAGCTTGGTACGCGCACGCGCCAGCAGATAGCCGACACTCTCCTCAACGCACCAGCTTCCGGAAGGAAACATTTTTTCGAAATTGGACATATTGCTGCCTTATCAATAACGACAATATCAATTACTGCCTAGGCAGCAATATAGCAGAATTTTTTATCTTGTGTTGGCGTGCACAGAATTGTGTTTTTGTAACTCGATGGCGTGAATGGTCACGGAAAGGAACGATTTTCCTGCTGCGTTTTCAACATCTCATTGGCTGGCCAATCCGCCCTCGCCCGAATCGACGGAGGGGCCATCGCGTGTTCACGCAGCAAGGAGGAAAAGATGTCATCCGTTCGTGCAGGCATTTCCGGCTGGCGCTATGCCGGTTGGCGCGGGGTGTTTTATCCGCCAAAGCTGATTCAGGCACGCGAACTTGCATTTGCCTCGCGCGCATTGCAGACGATCGAGATCAACGGCTCCCACTATGCATTGCAGACACCGAAAAGCTATCAGTCCTGGTACGAAGCCACGCCCGACAATTTTCTTTTCAGCGTGAAAGCCCCGCGTTACGTGACCCACATCCTGCGATTGCGCGGTGATGAATCCGCGACGGCGATTGCCAATTTTCTTGCCTCCGGCATCTTCAACCTGCGCGAAAAACTGGGGCCGATTCTGTGGCAGTTTCCGCCGAGTTTCCGTTTCGACGAATCTCTGTTCGAGAATTTTCTGCGAGCCCTGCCGGCCGACACCGAAGCAGCGGCGCGCATCGCGCGCCGTCACGACACGCATATCAAGCACGCATGCCTGACGCCGGACCGGAAACGTACGCTTCGCCATGCCATCGAAATTCGCCATCACAGTTTTTGCAACGACGCATTCATCCGCATGCTGCGCAAGTACGATGCCGCACTGGTCTTTTCCGATTCGACTGCCGGCTGGCCATACGCTGAAGACGTCACCTCCAATTTCATCTACATGCGCCTGCATGGAAGCGAAACCCTGTACGGCGGCGAATATGCGGATGCTGCGCTTGATCGCTGGGCAAAGCGTATCCGGATCTGGGCCTCCGGCAAGGAACCGCGTGACGCACAACGCATCAGCGGCAAGGCGTCAACAAGCAAAGCGGCACGCGATGTGTTCTGTTATTTCGATAATGACCAGAAGGTGCGTGCGCCATTTGATGCCGCACGCATGATGAGCAGGCTGGCTGGAAACGCCGCGGAAAACGACATGAAGGGATTACAGCAATCCCTGTGGTCCGCCGAAGAGATAAGCGAGTTGATGAAAAAACGGCGCTGACCATGCGGCCGGACAGGACGGAAAACTACATGTCAAAACTCATCGCGCAATATCGACACGGTATGCGAAGCAGCGGTCGCCGCCCGGACGACTTACTTCGATGTTATTTCGACGGCGATTTCGGCGGCTTGCGTTCGCGGCCGATTTCGGCAATCGCATCCTGGAATTCGGCGACGTCTTCGAAGCTCTTGTACACCGATGCAAAACGGATATAGGCAATCTTGTCGAGTCGCTGCAGTTCACGCATCACGAGCTCGCCGATCTGGCCGGAAACGACTTCCCGCGCGCCACTGGAAAGCAGCTTCTGCTCGATGCGATGAATCGCGGCATCGACTGCCTCGGCGGAAACCGGGCGCTTGCGCAACGCCAGTTGCAAACTTCCCTGCAGTTTTTTCGGATCGAATTCGGTGCGGCTGCCGTTCTTCTTCACGACAACCGGCATCGCCAGCTCGATTCGCTCATACGTGGTGAAGCGCTTGTCGCAACTGACGCAGCGACGGCGACGGCGAATGCTGTCGCCCTCCTCCGATACGCGCGTATCGAGAACCTGTGTGTCTTCGTACTGGCAAAAAGGACATTTCATTGCGGTGGATCGTTCCGTAGGTCGTTACGTCAGCGAAAGATTGCATGGGCGGCTCCGTTTTGGTTCCGCCGATCGATGCAACTGCCATTACCAACTGCTACTCCAACATCCCAAAATGGCCTTGTCCGCATTGATCGGACAAGGCCATTTTGCAGCGATTTTCAATCACCGAAAATCGCGCTGCTGCGACAACAAAAATCTACTTCAACAACAAGCGATCCCGAACCGATCAGCCGTAGACAGGGAAGGCATCGGTCAGCTTGCGGACTTCCGCTTTCACGCGTTCGATGGTCGCCGTATCGTTCGGATTGTCCAGCACGTCGGCGATCAGATTGCCGACCTTGGTCGCTTCCGCTTCCTTGAAACCGCGCGTCGTCATGGCCGGGCTGCCCAGACGAATGCCCGAAGTCACGAACGGTTTTTCCGGATCGTTCGGGATCGCGTTCTTGTTGCAGGTGATGTGTGCGGAACCGAGCAGGTTTTCCGCATCCTTGCCGGTGATCTTCTTCGCGCGCAGATCGACCAGCATCACGTGCGATTCGGTGCGATTCGACACGATGCGCAGGCCGCGCGCGATCAATGCCTTGGCCAGCGCATCGGCATTCTTCACAACCTGTTGCTGGTAGGTCGTGAATGTCGGCTCCAGCGCTTCCTTGAAAGCAACCGCCTTGCCTGCGATCACGTGCATCAGCGGGCCGCCCTGCAAGCCGGGGAAAATCGCCGAGTTAATGATTTTTTCGTGTTCGGCTTTCATCAGGATGAAGCCACCGCGTGGACCGCGCAACGATTTGTGTGTGGTCGATGTGACGAAGTCGGCAAACGGCACCGGATTCGGATATTCGCCCGCAGCGATCAGGCCGGCGTAGTGCGCCATGTCGACCATGAAGTACGCGCCGATTTCCTTCGCGATTTTTGCAAAACGTTCGAAGTCGATGCGAAGCGCGTAAGCGGATGCGCCGGCGATGATCAGCTTCGGCTTGTGTTCACGTGCCAGACGTTCCATCGCGTCGTAATCGATTTCTTCTTTTTCGTTCAGGCCGTACGACACGACGTTGAACCATTTGCCCGACATGTTCAAAGCCATGCCGTGCGTCAGGTGGCCGCCTTCCGCCAGCGACATGCCCATGATGGTGTCGCCTGGTTTCAGCACCGCGAGGAACACGCCCTGATTGGCTTGCGAGCCGGAATTAGGCTGTACGTTGGCAGCTTCTGCGCCGTACAGTTTCTTGACGCGATCGATTGCCAGTTGCTCGACGATATCGACAAATTCGCAGCCGCCGTAATAACGCTTGCCCGGATAGCCTTCTGCATATTTATTGGTCAGTTGCGAGCCCTGCGCTTCCATCACTGCCGGCGAGGTGTAGTTCTCCGATGCAATCAGTTCGATATGCTGCTGCTGGCGGTTGTCTTCCTTCTGAATCGCGCTCCACAGCTCTGCATCGACTTTGGCGAGGGTTTGGTCTTTCGAAAACATGCAATGACTCCAATCGTTCAAAAATGGTCCGGACTGCCATCGATGCCGGCGCGTAAAATGATGCAGGCAACGCACGATATCGGAATGGCTGATACAGGGGGCGAATGAGGATGAACAGACATGCGGCAGCCTCAGTCTTACCTTCCATTCGGCTACCCAGGCGCGCGGCTGATACTATCTCACGCTTCACGGTGGATAAACCCACCTTCCGACGCGATCTTCCTGCAACATTCAGGTAAATCGGCCGATTTTCGCCAGTTACGTGAGACGAAATGGTGGGAAGATTTTACGGTAAGGCCGTACTTTGAGCAAGTCGCGGCGCGACTGAAAAATCGGCGTCCCTGTTCGCCATTGCCGGCAGTCTTTTTGAGGAAATCATGTTGAACCCACCGGATATTTGCACCGACGAAGAAATCGCCGATCTGGTCCACAAGTTTTACGCCCGAGTGCGCCGCGACGATTTGATCGGGCCCGTTTTCAATACACATGTCGACGACTGGGACCATCATCTGGACCGGCTGGTCGATTTCTGGTCGTCCATCCTACGCAGCACCGGCCGCTATTCGGGCACGCCGATGCAAAAACACATCGCGTTGCCGGAATTGAATCCGGAATTTTTCCAGCGCTGGCTGTCGCTGTTCGAGGAAACCCTGGCCGCACAGCCGAATCAGGCCTTGCGCGAACGTGCGCTGCCTGCCGCACAAAGAATCGCGCAAAGCCTCTGGTACGCATGGCAGATGGAACGCGATCCGAAAAAAATCCCGACGGATCTGCCACGCTGACCGAGGACATGCATCACGCATGCGTCGTGCATTTCATGAAGCATTCACGCCCTATAATGTGAACCCATTCCAATCGGATATCGTCCGAGCAATCAGTTGAAACTGCGGAGAACGCCATCAAACTCGCCACCTGGAACGTCAATTCCCTCAAGGTCCGTCTGCCGCACGTGCTGAAATGGCTGGAAGAAAATCCGGTCGATGTGCTGTGCCTGCAGGAACTCAAGACAGTCGATGAAAAATTCCCGATTGCCGAGATCGAAGCTGCCGGTTATCACGTCGTCTTTTCCGGGCAGAAGACTTATAACGGCGTCGCCATTCTGTCGAAACATCCGATCAGCGATGTGGTGAAAAACAATCCGCTGTTTCCCGACGATCATCAGCGCGTGATCGCGGCGACGATCGAAGGCATGCGCATCGTGTGTGTCTACATTCCGAATGGCCAGTCGCTGGATTCGGACAAATTCACCTACAAGATGCAGTGGCTGAAAGCGCTGCATGACTGGCTCAGGGCCGAATCGCAAACCTATCCGCAGCTGGCACTGCTCGGCGATTACAACATCGCGCCGGAAGACCGCGACGTGCATGATCCGGCCGCATGGGTCGGCATGACACACGTGTCCGAACCGGAGCGCAATGCGTTCAAGGATCTGCTTGGACTGAACATGAAGGATGCATTCCGCATGTTTGATCAACCGGAGAAGCTGTTCAGCTGGTGGGATTACCGGCAAATGGGATTTCGCCGCAACGCCGGTCTGCGCATCGATCACATTCTATTGACCCAACCGCTGGCAGACCGTTGTGTTGCATGCGTGATCGACAAGGTGCCGCGCAAGTGGGAGCAGCCGTCGGATCACGCGCCAGTGATTGCGACACTCGAATAACCTCAGCCCCGGGCCTGCCCGCCGCGACAGGAAAATGCGTACATGGCCGAACCACGACATAAAAAAAGCCCCGTTGAACGGGGCTTTTGTTTGCCTGAAAAATCGACTCAAGCAAGCACCGACAAATGATCATTCTCAATCGACGGTCGCACCACTTTCCTTGACGACCTTCGACCATTTCACCGATTCGTTCTTCACAAATGCAGCAAAATTCTCCGGCGTGTCGCCGACGAAATCCGAACCGGTCTCGGCCAGGATTCGTTGGAAATCAGGCTGCTTCATGATTTTCAGCGTTTCGGCATTGATCTTGTCGATGATTGGTTTCGGTGTGCCGGCCGGCGCAAAGAAGCCGTACCACGCATAGGACACCACACCGGGAAAACCCGATTCCGCAAACGTCGGCACATTCGGCAGCAAGGCCGAACGCTTGTCGCCGGAGACTGCGATCACCTTGACCTTGCCGCTCTTGATGTGCGGCATGATGGCAATCATGCTGTCGAACATGATCGGCACATGGCCGCCCAGCAGATCGGAAATCGCAGGTGCGGAGCCTTTGTACGGCACGTGCGTCATGTCCAGTCCGGTGGTGCTCTTGAACAGTTCTCCGGTCATGTGCTGCGGCGTGCCCGATCCTGCGGAAGCGTATGAGAAATCGCCTTTTTTGGATTTGATGTAGGCGATCAGTTCCTTCAGGTTATTCGCCGGCAGCGACGGATTCGCCACCAGTACCAGCGGCACGCGCAGCAGGTTGGTGATCGGAATCAGGTCCTTGCTCGGATCGAACGGCATTTTCTTGTACAGGCTTGGATTGATCACGATCGGTGCACTGGATGTGATCAGCAGCGTGTTGCCGTTGGGCTCCGCACGCGCAACCACTGCGCTGCCGATGTTGCCGCCACCACCGCCGCGATTGTCGATGACGAACGGCTGGTGCAGCTCTTCGGTAAGACGTTTTGCGATCGGACGCGCCGCGATGTCTGACGGGCCGCCCGGCGGCCATGGCACCACGACGGTCACGGTCGAATGCGGCCAGGCCTGGGCAAAGGCACTGGCGGAAAAACTGGCTGCCGCGAAAGCGCAGACAAGGAGTTTACTGCTGCGGGATAGTGGTCTCATTTTCAGTCCTTATAGAAATAATCGCGTCCAGGCTGCAACCGCCTGGCACGCTGGATCGCCAGAACAAGGCGACGGATCTTGCGTCCGGAAAAAGAAGAATACCTCATCCGGATTCAAACAGCGGCAACGGCAATCGCGCATGATGGCCGGCGGGCAGCGCCATCGTTTACGGCGGCGATACAGCCTCTTCGGCACCATCGTCGGCATAGCGTGAACCCAGCGGGCCGTAACTGAACCGATAGCCGGTATCGTCCAGTACGCGCTCTGCCTGTTCGAGGAAGGCGCGCGCGGGCGCATCCGGTGCATAGATGAAACGCATGTCGATGGCGAAATCGCAGCCGCGCGCGGCGGGATAGGACAGATAGATGTCACCGCTTTCAATGCATTGCAGGCAGTCGTTGATCCTGATCTGCAAGTCGAAAAGGTGCCGGTCGTCCCATGCCAGATGATCGGCGATCGTCAGTGTGCACAACCCGGAAGCGGCGTCCAGGCTGGCCATGTCGAAAGCGTGGCTTTGTGCGATCTTCATGGAGAATGCTCCGATGCTTTTCCCCTGTGCATCGTGCGCTGCCTTATTTCTTGATCAACTGCTTTTCAAACGCGATGTCGGACTTGGTCTGTCTTCTGGGCGTTTGCGGGCCGAAGGCTTTGACGAAAGCGACGAACTCATCCAGCGGCAGGCGCTCGCTGACGATCAGCGGTTTGTCTTCCGGCGAATTGTCGACCAGATAGAACGATTCGTCGCTGGTACGCACCATCGCGTAGTGTTCGTTGCCGCTGCGTTCCTTGAGCCGCTCGACGGCGGCGGTGGCTCTTGTTGATCTCATGTCGCGCTCCTTGCGAATGACAACACGCGCTATTTCAGGCGTGCCGTCAGCATCCAGTAATGTTCGAACCGATGGACGCGCATATCGCGCAGCAATGGCCCGAGGCGTTTGCGCAATGTGCTGTCGGTATAGTAGTTCTTGATGATTTCGTAGCGATCGCCGTTCGGCAAGGCATGGATCTGGTAGGTGTTGCCTTCGGCATCGGTGCGTGCGATGGCTGTCTTTTCACTTTCCACATACGTGTTATCGACCAGCACCAGCAAACCGTCCTTGCCGATGATCTTGCGCAGGCGCCCGATCACATCAATTTGTTCCTGACGCTTAACGTGCGACCACCAGAATCCGGCAAAACACGCGGTGAAGTCGCCCTCCACCTGCGGGTCCAGCGCATCGGCGACGGCGAATTGCACGACCTCCTCCGGCAATTCCCGCGCTTTCGCCATTTCAATCAGGCTCGGATTGATGTCGGTGGCGAACACCGATTCCGCATACTCGGCCAGTTCGTCGGTCCAGTAGCCGTCGCCGCACGCCAGTTCCAGCACGCGCTGACCGGTCATCAGTTCGCGCAGGTTGTCCATGATGTCGTCGAGCGCATCCATTCCGTCCGGATTCTCGATATCTTCTTCATCGAAATTGTTGCGTAGCGCGTAATACGCGGCCATGTCGGTGATTACCGGATTTGTCATGCTGTCCATTCAAAAATACGTGTTTCATTGTTGGCGTTGCGACTGCAAACCGATTGCGCGCAAATTGCCTGTGTATTACAGCTCGTATACGTCTTTTTCACCGCTCAATACCTGCTCGACCAGTTTTCGATTGAGCGTGGGCGTCAGAAGTTCGATAAAGGTGAAGACATAGCTGCGCAAATACGCGCCCTGCTTGAGCGCCAGTCGCGATACGTTGGTGCCGAACAGGTGGCCGACCGAAATCGCCCGCAGGTTTTTGTCGCGCTCGGCATCGAACGCCATGCCGGCGATGATGCCGACGCCCAGTCCGAGTTCGACATAGGTTTTGATCACATCGGCATCGATCGCTTCCAGCAGGATATCCGGCTTCAGGTTGCGCAGGCTGAACGCGTGGTCGATCTTGTTGCGCCCGGTAAAGGCGCTGTCGTACGTAATCAGGGGGAACGCCGCGATTTCCTCCAGCGTCACCGATTTCGATTTCAGCAAGGGATGATCGGGCGGCACCACGACCTGATGTTCCCATTGATAACATGGCAACGAAATCAGGCCGTCGACATTGGCGATCGATTCCGTGGCAATCGCCAGATCTGCCTGCCCCATGAGCACCATATCCGTCACTTGGCGCGGATTGCCCTGCAGCAGGGAAAGGCGGACTTTCGGGAATTTCTGCGTGAATGCCTGCACCACTTTGGGCAGCGAATAGCGGGCCTGCGTATGCGTTGTCGCAATCGTGAAACTGCCGCTGTCGTGCGCAGCAAACTCGTTGCCGATGCGCTTCAGGCCTTCGATTTCCTGCATGATCAGCTCGACCGACTTCAAAACCGCCCGGCCCGGCTCCGTCAAACCGCGAATCCGCTTGCCGTGACGTGTAAAAATATCAACACCCAGCTCTTCTTCCAGTTCGATGATCGCCTTGGATACGCCGGGCTGCGAGGTAAACAAGGCCTTGGCGGCTTCGGTCAGGTTGTAGTTCTGTCGAACGGCTTCGCGCACGAAGCGAAGTTGATGAAGATTCATGCTTCCCTCCCCCGGGCAATATGGCGTTAATTATTTTTCACCATTGCTTATATCAAAAATGCATATAAGCAAATAATTACTAAGTAGTTTGGAATAAGGCATAAGTTTATTACCATTCGCCCTACTTTGCGCGAGGTGTTATGTCTGTTTCTTATATTGTTGCCGGTTTTGGCGTCGGTGTGCTGGTCGGTTTGACCGGCGTTGGCGGCGGTTCGCTGATGACGCCCATCCTGACGTTGATGTTCGGTGTGTCCCCAACCGTGGCCGTCGGAACCGACCTCGCATTTGCGTCGGTGACCAAGATCGCCGGCACCGTCGCGCACCGTTTCAAAGGGAATGTGCACTGGAGCATCGTCAAGCACTTATGCATTGGCGCATTGCCCGCTGCGGTCCTGACGACACTGGCGCTCAAGTATTTCGGCGGACTTGGGCCGGAAGCGGCACACGTTATTCGCTATTCGATCGCAGGATCGGTTTTCCTGACGGTAATTGCATTGATTTTCCGCACGCGCCTGCAAAACTGGATGGCGCAGCACCCGAATCGGCAAATTACAGGTAAAAAACTGGTTGTGGCAACGATCGCTTCTGGTGCGATTCTGGGTACATTGGTTACAATCTCGTCTATCGGCGCAGGAGCAATCGGCGCCACGATCCTGGTTTTGCTTTATCCCCGCCTGACACCGGCCGAAATTGCCGGTACCGATATCGCGTACGCCGTACCGCTGACCGCAATTGCGGCGCTTGGTCATTGGTGGCTCGGCTCCACGGATTGGGTATTGCTGGCGACGCTGCTGTTGGGTTCCGTTCCCGGCATCACACTCGGTTCGCTGGTATCGAAAGCCATACCGGAAAAAATTCTGCGCGTGCTGTTGGCAACCATGCTGACGACCGTTGCAGTAAAGCTCGTTTTTTAAGGAACATACAAGATGTATCGCTACGATCAATACGACCATCAAATCGTCAAGGAACGTATCGCGCAATATCGCGATCAGGTGCGCCGTCGCCTGTCCGACGAATTGGCGGAAGACGAATTCCGTATCCTGCGCCTGCAAAACGGCCTGTACATGCAACGCCATGCTTATATGTTGCGCGTCGCCATTCCGTACGGCCTGCTGGCATCGAACCAGATGCGCATGTTCGCGCACATCGCGCGCAAATACGATCGCGGTTACGGCCACTTCACGACGCGTCAAAACATCCAGTTCAACTGGATCAATCTGGAAGATTCGCCGGACATTCTGGCCGAACTCGCCACGGTGGAAATGCACGCGATCCAGACCTCGGGTAACTGCATCCGCAACACGACATCGGACGAACTGGCCGGTGTCGCTGCGGACGAAATCATCGATCCACGTCCGTACGCAGAAATCATCCGCGAATGGAGCACCTTCCATCCGGAATTCGCCTACCTGCCGCGTAAATTCAAGATCGCAATCAGTGGCGCAGCCGAAGATCGTGCTGCCACCGCCGTGCACGACATCGGTCTGCACGTGATCAAGAACGAACAAGGCGAAGTCGGTTTCCGCGTGATGGTCGGCGGCGGCATGGGCCGTACCCCGATCCTCGGCAGCGTGATTTGCGAGTTCCTGCCGTGGCAACACGTGATGACGTATCTGGAAGCGATCCTGCGCGTCTATAACCAGCATGGCCGTCGCGACAATATCTATAAAGCACGCATCAAGATTCTGGTCAAAGCGATCGGCATCGACGAATATCGTCGTCAGGTCGAGCAGGAATGGCAAGACATCAAGGACGGTCCAGGCACATTGACGCAGGAAGAACTGAATCGCGTCGCCGCCTACTTCACGATACCTGCATACGAAACCTTGCCGGCAACCGACGACGCCTTCGAGCAAAAGAAAGCCGAAGACAAAGCTTTCGGTAACTGGCTCAAGCGCAACGTCAAGGCACACAAGGTGCCGGGTTACGCTGCCGTCGTGCTGTCGCTGAAGAAAACCGGCCTGCCGCCGGGCGATGCAACTGACAAGCAGCTCGACTTCATGGCGGATCTGGCAGACAAATACAGCTTCGGTGAATTGCGCGTCACGCACGAGCAGAACGTCGTGCTGTCCGACGTCAAGATTGCCGATCTCTACGCGGTGTGGCAGGAAGCGAAATGCCAGGGCCTGGCAACGCCGAACATCGGCTTGCTGACCGACATCATCTGCTGCCCGGGCGGCGATTTTTGCTCGCTGGCAAATGCCAAATCGATCCCGATCGCGGAAGCGATTGCCGAACGTTTCGACAATCTGGACTTCCAGCACGACATCGGCGATATCGAACTGAACATCTCCGGTTGCATCAACGCGTGCGGTCATCATCACGTCGGCAACATCGGCATTCTCGGCGTCGATAAAGACGGCGCGGAATGGTATCAAGTGTCGCTCGGCGGCGCGCAAGGCAACAAGGCGGCTATCGGCAAGATCATCGGCCCATCGTTCTCCGCGCATCAAATGCCGACCGTGATCGAGCGCGTATTGCAAGTGTATGTACGCGACCGCATCGAAGACGAACGCTTTATCGACACCGTGCAACGCGTCGGCGTCGCACCATTCAAGGAACACGTGTACGCCACGCCAATCAAGGCGGCGCAGGCGACAGGAGAAGATGCATATGCGTAACCTCATCAAGGACAAAGCCGTCGTCGGTGAAGACGACTGGACATTGCTGCGATTGAAAGCAGAAATTCCGGAAGGCACCGAAGGCGCAGAGCCGCAAGCCGCCGATAAACCGGAAACGGTTGTCGTCCCGGCCGGCAAAGTCATCGTGCCGCTGGCCGTATGGCAGGCACAAAAATCGACGCTGCAATCGCGCAATGATGTCGGCGTCTGGTTCGCCAGCGACGAACGTCCGGAAGCGTTGAAAGACGACGTCGCCAAGCTGCCGATCATCGCCGTCGACTTCCCTAAGTTTGCGGATGGCCGCGGCTATTCGATTGCGTACAACCTGCGCGCACGTCATGGCTACACCGGCGAATTGCGTGCAGTCGGCGACGTGTTGCGCGATCAACTGTTTTACATGCAGCGCGTCGGCTTCAACTCGTTTGCCGTGCGCGCCGATCGCGACGTCAACGATGCGTTGAAAGGCCTGAGCGATTTTTCCGAAAGCTATCAGCAATCGTGGGACAAGAAGAATCCATTATTCCGTCGTGTCGATCGTCAAGCGGCAGCAGTGAAATGATCAGCGACAACTTCGACGATCTGGTCAAAACCACCATCGCGACGCTGCAACGCGTGGCGGAAGAATTTACCCCAGCGGTCTTCGCATCAAGTCTCGCCGCAGAAGACCAGGTACTGACCGACATGATCCTGCGCGGAAAAATGCAGGACAAGATCGGCATCTTCACGCTGGAAACCGGTCGCCTGCATGCGGAAACATTGTCCGTGCTCGATCGCATCAAGGAAACCTACGGCTACGACGTCGAGTTGTATCGTCCGCAGCCGGAAGCCGTCGATGCCTACGTCAAGCAAAACGGCCTGAACGCGTTTTACGAAAGCGTCGACATGCGCAAGGAATGCTGCCGCATCCGCAAGGTCGAGCCGCTGAATCGCGCGTTGCAAGGCAAGCGTGCATGGGTCACTGGTCAACGTCGTGCGCAATCGACGACGCGCGCCGAACTCGATGTGCAGGAACAGGACGATGCGCACGACATGGTCAAGTTCAACCCGCTGGCGGACTGGTCGGAAGAAGACGTGTGGCACTACATCCGCAGCAACAACGTGCCGTACAACCCGCTGCACGATTGCGGCTATCCATCGATCGGCTGCGAACCTTGTACCCGCGCGATCCAGCCGGGCGAAGACGTCCGCGCTGGCCGCTGGTGGTGGGAAAACCCGGAATCGAAAGAATGCGGTTTGCATGTCGTCGATGGCAAACTAATCAGAATCAAATCAGTCGCAACCAACGCTTGAGAATCTTATGAACACTGCAGTAGACAAACTATTTCTCGATGCCGCCAGCAACAAGCATCTGGACTGGCTGGAATCGGAAGCGATCCACATCATGCGCGAAGTGGCAGCTGAATGCTCGAATCCTGCGCTGCTGTTTTCCGGCGGCAAGGATTCCGTCGTCATGCTGCGTTTGGCGGAGAAGGCATTCCGTCCAGGAAAATTCCCGTTCCCGCTGGTGCACATCGATACCGGTCACAATTTTGAAGAAGTCATCACCTTCCGCGACAAGCGCGTGGCCGAACTCGGCGAGCGCCTGATCGTCGGCCACGTCGAAGATTCGATCAAGCGCGGCACCGTGCGCCTGCGCAATCCGCAAACCGATTCGCGCAATGCGGCACAAGCGGTGACACTGCTGGAAACCATCGCCGAACACAAGTTCGACGCCTGCATCGGCGGCGCCCGTCGCGATGAAGAAAAAGCTCGTGCCAAGGAACGTATCTTTTCGTTCCGCGATGAATTCGGTCAATGGAATCCAAAAGCGCAACGTCCTGAACTCTGGGATCTGTACAACACGCGCGTCCATCCGGGCGAAAATATGCGCGTGTTCCCGATCTCGAACTGGACCGAACTCGACGTGTGGCAATACATCGCCCGCGAAAAACTCGAACTGCCGTCGATTTATTTCGCGCATCAACGTCAAGTCATTCCACGCAACGGCCTGCTGGTGCCGCTGACCCCGCTGACACCGGCGAAAGAAGGCGAAACGGTTGAAACGCAAACCGTCCGCTTCCGCACCGTCGGCGACATTTCATGCACCTGCCCGGTATCGTCGGATGCCGACACGGTCGATGCAATCATTGCCGAAACTGCCATCACCCAAATCACCGAACGCGGCGCAACGCGCATGGACGATCAAACGTCCGAAGCATCGATGGAAAAACGTAAAAAAGAAGGATATTTCTGATGAGTGCCCAATTGAACAACGCTGTATTGGAAAAGCAATCCGCAGAACGCGGCTTGCTGCGCTTCATCACTGCCGGCTCCGTCGACGACGGCAAGAGCACATTGATCGGCCGCCTGCTGTTCGACAGCAAAGGCATCTTCGCCGATCAACTCGACGCGATGTCGCGCGCCAAGCACAAACGTACGGTCGGCGACACGATCGATCTGTCGTTGCTGACAGACGGTTTGGAAGCGGAACGCGAACAAGGCATCACGATCGACGTGGCGTATCGCTATTTCGCCACGCCGAAACGCAAGTTCATTATTGCCGATACACCGGGCCACGAACAATACACACGCAACATGGTGACCGGCGCATCGACTGCTGATGCCGTCATTATTTTGATCGACGTGTCCAAGGTCAAACTTGGCGATGACGGCAGCGTTGAATTGCTGATCCAGACCAAACGTCATTCGACGATCGCGCACTTGCTGCAGATCGAACACGTAATCGTTGCGGTCAACAAGATGGATCTGGTCGATTACGATGAAACCGTCTACAACCGCATCGTTGCCGCATACGAAGAGTTTGCAAAAACGCTGGGACTGAAAGACATACGCCCGATTCCGTTGTCGGCGCTGGCCGGCGACAACGTCGTCACTCGCGGCGAAAAACTGTCGTGGTATCAAGGACCGACCTTGATCGAATTGCTGGAATCGCTCTCCGTCTACGACGAGTCGTGTGATGAACCATTTCGTTTCCCGGTGCAACTGGTTGCGCGTCACAACGGCCACGAAGCCAACGATTTCCGCGGCTACATGGGTCGTGTCGAAGCCGGCAGGATCAGCAAGGGCGACAAGATCGTCGTGCAACCGGGCGGCCAGACTGCAACAGTCAAGGACATCCAGACACTGGACGGTTCGTTGGAATACGCCGTTGCAGGCCAGTCGATCACGATCCTGCTCGACGAATACGTCGACATCTCGCGCGGCGACATGCTGGTCGAAGCATCGCGCCCGGCGACATTGCTGAAAACCGTCAACGCCGATATTTGCTGGCTGTCGGAAGAACCATTGGACGTTCGTCGCAAATACTGGCTGAAACACACCACGCGTCAGGTCGCCGCACGCATCACCAAGATCGATACGCTGCTCGACATCAACACGCAGGAAAAACGCCCTGCCGATGAAGTCAAACTGAATGGTATCGCCAACGTGACGATCAATGTGCAGCAACCGCTGGCAGCCGATGCGTATGACGCCAGCCGTTCGACCGGTGCCTTCATCCTGATCGATGAAATCACGCATCAAACGGTCGCGGCCGGCATGATTCGCCTGGGCTGAATCCCGTCAGCATGACGCAGCCTGATAACGTGCACAAGGCCGCGTACGGCAAGGTCTATCTGATCGGCGCCGGTCCCGGCGCTGTCGATCTGATCACCGTACGCGGTGCGCGTGTTCTGGCGCAGGCTGACGTCGTGTTGTACGACGCGCTGGTTTCCACCGAGATGCTTGCGCTCGCACCGCACGCCGAAAAACTCGCGGTCGGCAAACGCAGCGGACAACGCTCCACGGCGCAGCTTGCCATCAATCAGCTTCTGATCGAATGTGCGGCAAAATACAAATTGATCGTGCGTTTGAAAGGCGGCGATCCAATGCTGTTCGGGCGCGCCGATGAAGAACTGCAGACGCTCGAATCACACGGCATCGCGGTCGAGGTCATTCCCGGCATCACAACGGCATTTGCCGCGGCCGCCTCCACGTTGCAACCGCTGACCAAACGCGGCATTGCGCGCAGTATCGCCTTCTTCACATCCAGCACCGCACCCAATCAGCCCGATCAGTTGACGCTGCCGGATTGCGATACGCTGATTCAATACATGGGTGGCGGCGAAGCAGTCATCACTGCGCAGAAATTGCTGGAACAGGGACGGTCACCGCTACTGCCGGTCGTCGTGGTGGAAAACTGCAGCCTGGAAAACGAACGTATCTCGCGCATGACGTTGCACGATCTGGAGCAGGGATTGGGAGAACGCCAGGGGCCGGTACTGGTGATGATCGGCGAAGCAATGGCCAGCCGCGAGACGCAAGCCAGTATGCGTGCCGGCGAAATCCGCGAGGATTGATTTTTTCTTCGCGCGACGAAATTCTTAGTGCACCTAAGGTGCAGATATGATTAAAGATTTAAAGGTGCAAATAGCCAGTGACATCGATTACGAAAATCTAATCGCAGAAATATACAAAAAGGACCAGCTTATTGCCATAGTCAGCAAGAAATTGGTCCTGAAAAATTGGTTATTGAATTTCCTCAATCTGCTAATAAGGCAACCGAAGCGGACTTTGATTGGCTGATTGAAGCGTTGCAGATTGCGAAAAATAAATTGTTAGCCAACTAGATGTTTTAAAGCGGTGCCAGGTTTGTTGAGAACGAACTGCAACGCAATCCACCTCATCCATCCGGCGGTTTCTTATTTCAGCGTACTCAGGCAATACACCGCCATCGCATTCAACACGCTGACATCCTCGCCGACAGCGCCTGCAATATGGAAGGTCACATCCGGAAACGATTGTTTCAGGCGATCGACAATCTCCGGCAAATCCCGCATCACATGACCGCCCTGCCCCAAAAACACGGGGACGATCGTCACATCCGCGACGCCGGTCGCGATCAGCTCCGCCGCCAGTTCAGGCAAACGCGGGGACATCAATTCCAGAAAAGCCAGAGAGACAACCAGCTCCGGCGATTGCGCCTGCAGGATATCCTGCAAACGCCGAAATGGCTCAGCCCAGCGCGGATCACGTGCGCCGTGCGCAAACAATATGAGCGCACGCTGGCCGGTCATCAATGCCTCTCCACCCACAGCAGCGCCACGATCGCGGTCAGCAGGAACAAGGCGCTCGGCAGGATCGCCGTCGCAAACGGCGGCCACGTATTCAGCAGGCCCAGATGCGAGAACAGGCTGTTGATCAACTGGAAGCTCACACCGATCATGATGCCGGTAAATATCTTCAGGCTGACGCCGCCGGAACGGAAATGCAGGTATGCGAACGGCAATGCCAGCGCCATCATGACGAAGACCGCAAACGGATATACCACCTTCTTCCAGAAGGCGATTTCGTAGCGCGCCGTGTCGCGATTATTCTCGGACAGGTACTGCGTGTAATTCACCAGATCGATGGCCGACATTTGTTCCGGTTCGGAGAAGCCGACCGAGAGGATGTCCGGCGTGACTTCGGAGATGATCGATTTGCTCGCAAACTTCGAGGTTGAAATCGCAGTCGTGATCTCCGTCGCAGTGGTCGCGCCCTGCAGCTCCGTTTCTCCGAAATGCGCTTCAGATCCATCCAGCAGATTCCACGTATTTGCGCCCTTGTATTCTGCCCGCGCGGCGGTGATCAGCGACGTCAGATGAAAATTGCGATTGAACTCATACACCTTGAGTCCGATCAGTTGCCCGTCCGGCTGCACCTTCCTGATATTCAGGAAGCGCGAACCGGTCTGCTCGCCGGTCATGCCGTCGGCCCTGATCACATCCTTGGTCCACGAGCCGGAACGGAATTCCTGCGACAGCGATTGCCCCTGGCTGGCCAGCTTCATCCGTTCAGCCATCGTGGAAGTGAACGGCACGACGAATTCGCCGAACACGAACGTGATGATCGCAAACACCAAACCGATCCTGAACAGCATCATGCCGGCCATCGATGTCGACATGCTGGATGCGCGCATGATCGTGAATTCGGAGCGCGCCGCAAACTGCGACAACGCCCAGATCGTGCCGATCAACGCGGCGATCGGCATCAGTTCGTACACATAGCCCGGCAAACCCATCGCCACATACAGGAACGCCTGCTGCAGCGTATAGCCGGAATGTCCGACTGCCTTCAGTTCACCCACCATGTCGAAAAAGGTGAACAGGGCGAGGAAGGCAATCAGCACGAACACCACCGAGCGGCCAATCTCGCGCGCAAAATATTTCTGCAGGATCTTCATGCCGCGACCTTCCGTCCGAAACAGGCACGCTTGATCAGCGCCCATACAACCAATGGATGGTAACGGCTGTTGACTTTCAATCGCCACAGGAAAAACGCCACGATCACCACAATGGCGACCAGATGCACGGGCCACCATGCGAGCGGCAGCGTCGACCGCTGCTGCACAACGGTTGCCTGCGCAAAGCTGAGCATGTTGCTGTAGAAGGTAAACAGGAACAATGCAATCAGCAGATTGGCCGAACGGCCGCCGCGCGGATTGACGAAACCCAGCGGAATCGCCAGCAGCATCAGCAGAATCCCCATCAGCGGCAGCGAAACGCGCCACAGCATTTCACCATCGTTGAAATTCGACCTGTTCTTCAACAAGGCAATTGTCGGCAATGCGCGCGCCGACGTATCGCCGACCAGCACGGCCGATTGCCGCGCCACCAGAACGCCGTATCGGTCGAATTCCATCAACTGAAAATCGGATTGCGTCGGCACACCGTCGTAACGACGCCCCTTGTGCATCACGAGGAACTTGTCGCCGTTCGGATCGATTTCGACCGTGCCCTCCTTCGCCACCACCACGCTGGTCTTGCCGTTGCGAACGCTGCTGACGAAAATATTCTTGACCTTGGTCGTATCGCCCGACACACCCTCGACGAAGAACACACGGTCGGACGAAGACGGATTCCTGGAACTTGCCGGGCGAGACGCGCGCGATATCCTCGCGGTTCGCATAGCGCTCCTTGTAAACCGCGCTCTGCTGATTGGACCATGGCGTGAGAAACAGGCTGAGCAGCGTCGTCATCACAAAGATCGGCAGACCGAACAGCAGCACCGGCGAAATCCAGCGCGAGAGGCTGAGGCCTGAGGCAAACCACACCACCATTTCGGAATCCTGATAGCTGCGCGTCACCACCAGCAGCACCGATACGAAGCCGGTCAGATTCAGAATGATGGGAAGATAATTGAGTGCGGAAAAACCCAGCAATGCAACGACATCGGCAGACGCGATCTTCCCGCCCGCGGCCTGTCCCAGGATACGGATCAGCATCACTGTGATCGTAATGGTGAAAAGAGTAGTGAAGACGGCGCCAGCGGTACTAAGCAAGTCGCGTCGAAGCGCACGCTGAAAAATCATTGGAAGGCTATAATCGTGGATCGACAAGGAGAGCAACGCATGGACTTTAGCATAAAATCATTGGACGCAAAAACCAGTATTGCCGGCATCAAGACAGGCTGCATCGCGGTCGCTGTTTTTGAAAACAAGACATTGTCTTCCGGCGCGCAGGCCCTGAACAAAAAAGGGGAAATCGGCGCAGCGCTGAAATCTGGCGACATTACCGGCAAACCCGGTTCCACTCTCCTGTTGCGCGGCATCAATGGCATCGCCGCCGAACGCGTCCTTCTGGTCGGACTCGGCAAGGAAGAAGCCGTCAGCGAAAAGGATCTTCTCTCCGCACTGCAAGCCATTGCACGCGCGTTTGCCTCGCTGGGCACTGCCGATGCCGTCGTTGCATTACCGTTCGATATCGTCCCGGCGCGCGATGCCGCGTGGGCAATTCGCAGTTACGTGCTCACAGCACGCGATGCCGCCTACCGTTTCGACACCCTGAAAAGCAAGAAGGAGCCAGCCCCAACCGGCGTCCGGAAAATCGCATTTGCCGTCAATGCGCGCCTGGCTGCTGCCGCGCAGGAAGCCGTCGCGCAGGCGGCGGCTGTCGCCAACGGCATCGACCTGACCAAGAATCTCGGCAATTTCCCTGCCAACGTCTGCACACCGACCTATCTGGCCAATACCGCCAGGAAAATGGCGAAGGACTTCAAGCTGGAAGTGGAAATCCTCGACCGCAAGCAATTGCAGGCGCTGAAGATGGGCAGCTTCCTGTCAGTCACCAACGGCAGCGTCGAGCCGCCGAAATTCATCGTGCTGAAACACCTTGGCGGCAAATCCAAGGACGCGCCGGTCGTGCTGGTCGGCAAGGGCATCACTTTCGACTCCGGCGGCATCTCGCTCAAACCCGGCGCGGCGATGGACGAGATGAAATACGACATGTGCGGCGCAGCCTCGGTGCTCGGCACCATGCGCGCGATTGCCGAATTGAAGCTGAAGCTCAATGTCATCGTCGTCATCCCGACCTGTGAAAACATGCCGTCGGGCAGCGCCACCAAACCGGGCGATATCGTCACATCGATGTCCGGCCAGACGATCGAAGTCCTGAATACGGATGCCGAAGGTCGTCTGGTCCTGTGCGATGCGCTGACCTACGCGGAACGCTTCAAGCCGGCAGTCGTGGTCGACGTTGCGACGCTGACCGGCGCCTGCATCACCGCGCTCGGCCATCACAATTCCGGTCTGTTCACGCGCAGCGACGACGCACACGATGCGCTGGCCAATGAATTGCTGGCCGCCGGCAAACAATCCGGCGATACCGCCTGGCGCATGCCGATCGAGGACAGCTATCAGGAACAGTTGAAATCGAATTTCGCCGACATGGCGAATATCGGCGGCCCGGCCGGCGGCAGCGTGACGGCAGCCTGCTTCCTCGAGCGCTACACGAAAAAATATACCTGGGCGCATCTGGATATCGCCGGCACCGCATGGAAGAGCGGCGCAGCCAAGGGTTCCACGGGCCGGCCGGTTCCGTTGCTGACGACCTTCCTGATCAATCGCGCGCAGGGCGCACGATAAAACCGACACGCGTCTGCGCGCTTCGCGTGCAGACGCGCTCATGCGGCTGCCTTCTTCTTTTCCGGATCAACTTCTTGCAGGGACAACCATGATCGTTTTCGTCACCGGTGCCAGCTCGGGCTTCGGCGCTGAAATGGCACGCAAATTCGCACGCCACGGCCATCGGGTCATCGCCACGGCACGACGCAAGGACCGGCTGGATGCATTGGCTGCCGAGATCGGCCCGGCCCTGCTGCCGGTCGCGCTGGACGTCACCGACAGGCAATCGATTCAGTCGGCGCTGGACAGCCTGCCGCCCGATTGGCAGGACGTCGACATCCTCATCAACAATGCCGGCCTCGCGCTCGGCGTCGCGCCTGCGCAGACAGCCTCGCTGGAAGAGTGGGAAACCATGATCGAGACCAACTGCAAGGGACTCGTCACCGTCACGCGCCTGATCCTGCCGGAGATGCTGAAACGCGATCGCGGCCACATCATCAACATCAGTTCCGGCGCCGGCGCGCATCCGTATCCCGGCGGGAATGTATACGGCGCGACCAAGGCATTCGTCGATCAGTTTTCACGCAACCTGCGCGCCGATCTGTGCGGTACCAATGTGCGCTCGTCCAATATCGCGCCCGGCCTTGCCGGCGGCACCGAATTCTCCAACGTCCGGCTGAAGGACGACAGCGCCGCCGCAAAAGTGTACGAAGGCACGACGCCGCTGAGCGCCGCCGATATCGCGGAAACCGCCTACTGGATCGCCACGCTGCCATCGCATGTCAACGTGAACCATATTGAAGTCATGCCGACCTGTCAGGGCTTCGGCCCGATGTCCATCAAACGGCGATGATGCCCACTCCACCGACTGCGAAGAACGCCATGGCCGATTTCACGTGGATCATCCGCGTCTACTACGAGGATACCGATGCCGGCGGCGTCGTCTTCTATGCCAATTACCTGAAATTTTTCGAACGGGCCCGCACCGAATGGCTGCGCGCCGCCGGCGTCGGCCAGCAATCGATGACCGAAACGCACGGCGTGATGTTCGTGGTCAAGAGCACCGCACTCGATTATCACGCCCCTGCGCGACTGGACAATGAACTGAAACTGACCGTCGTAGTCGAAAGGATGGGCCGCGCTTCGGTACAATTCGTCCAGCAGGCATGGCGCATTAACGACGGCCGCGAGGAATTGCTCGCCACCGGACGCATCAAGGTCGGTTGCGTGGATGCACAGCGTTTCCGGCCATGTGAAATCCCGCAGCCGGTTCTGGCATGCATCAGGGAGATCGAGGGGCGGAGCAAAGAATCACAAAGCCAGGAACATTAATTCGCCAATGTCTTCCACTGCCTGTACCGGCAGTTTCCATGCACAGGCCCGAACCGGTATCGCGTCCAAACACAGCGACGACAACGTAAAATGGCGGCTGAACCGCCTGCCCACCGGTAGTTGCGAATACAATTGATCAAATCGACCAAACAAGAAAATCCATGACTGTCACCCAAGATCTTTCCTTCGTCCATCTCATCACCAACGCTTCGGTCCTCGTGCAACTCGTCATGGCGCTTCTGCTGGGCGTCTCTGTCATGAGCTGGACCTACATCTTCCGCAAGATGTTCGCGATCAAGAACGCGCAGTCGCAAACGGAAGAATTCGAACGCGCCTTCTGGTCCGGCGGCGATCTGAATTCCCTCTACGCGGAAGCCACTTCCAATCGCCGCAAGAACAACGGCTCGACCGGTGCGCTGGAACGCATCTTCGAAGCCGGCATGAGTGAATTCAACAAAGGCCGCGGATCAGGCGACGCCAGCGCCCGCCTCGACGGCGCACGCCGCGCCATGCGCGCCGCTTATCAGCGCGAAATGGACGGACTCGAATCGCACCTTGCCTTCCTCGCTTCGGTCGGGTCGGTTTCACCCTATGTCGGCCTGTTCGGCACCGTGTGGGGCATCATGAATGCATTTCGCGGACTGGCCAATGTGCAGCAGGCAACCTTGGCCGCTGTCGCACCGGGCATCGCCGAAGCACTGATCGCCACTGCGATCGGCCTGTTCGCGGCCATTCCGGCAGTCGTCGCCTATAACCGTTATTCGCACGATATCGATCGCCTGGCGATCCGCTTCGAGACCTTCGTCGAAGAGTTCTCGAATATCCTGCAACGCCAGACGCGATAAGGACCGACCCGATGTCATTCTCATCCGGCAGCATGCGTGGCGGCCGCACGCGAAAGTTCAAATCAGAGATCAATGTCGTCCCGTATATCGACGTGATGCTGGTCCTGCTGGTGATTTTCATGGTCGCTGCACCGATGAAAAGCCCGAGCGAAATCGAGTTGCCGAATGCGGCAAAATCCACGTTGCCACCGACCGAATACATCCGTATCGATCTCAAACCAGATACCTCCGCCACCCTGACCATCAATGGCAAGAAAGATGGCGCAGCACCAACCGAAACAGCGGCCAATCGCAATGCTCTCGCCCAAAAGCTGAAAGCCCTGCACGCAGACAATCCGGACCTGCCGGTCATGATTGCCGCCGACAAGGAAATCAAGTACGACGAGGTGATCCAGGCCATCTCCGCAGCAAAAAAACTGGGAATAGAGCGCGTCGGACTCGCCACCCAATGACACAGGTTCCATGAAAGACTACAAGCCTTACTCCTCCGTACCGAAAGAACCTGGCCGCTGGCGCGCCATCACGCTGGCCGCTGCCGTGCATATCGCATTGCTGGTTTTCTTCTGGATCGGCATCGACTGGCAGAGCGAACCGCCAGTCGCGGTGCAGGCAGAAATATGGGATCTGCAAGCGCGCGAGGCCGCTCCGTTGCCACCTGAACCAAAACCGCAGCCGCAGCCTGAACCGAAGCCCGTCGTGAAGGAACCGCCAAAAGTGGAACCGGACGAACCACCACCGCCGAAGGTCGATATCGCGCTGGAGAAAGAGAAAAAGCGCAAGGAACAGGAGCGCAAGGACAAACTTGCCCAACAGGAAAAAGACAAAAAACTGAAGGCCGATCAGGAAAAACTCCAGAAACAGGCTGAAGAGAAGAAAGAAAAAGCCGACCTGCAGAAAAAGGCCGATCTGGAGAAAAAGAAGAAGCAGGATGCGCTCGATGCGAAGCTGCGCGAGCAGATACGTGCCGAGGAAATGAAGCGCCTGACCGGCACGGTCGGCAGCGGCGGGACCGGACAGGCAGAGAAATCGCAGGGCAGCGGCCGTGCGGATGCCGGTTATGCCGATAAAATCAGGGCAAAAATCCGCTCCAACACTACTTTCAACGTGCCGGAAACGCTTGTGGGGAATCCTGCAGTCGAATTCGATGTCGAACTGCTGCCCGACGGTTCGTTGCGTGGCTTGCGTTTGCGCAAATCGTCCGGCATCGCCGGTTTCGACGAGGCAGTCAAACGCGCAATCGAACGTTCGCAACCGTTCCCACCGGACCAATCCGGCACCGTACCCGGCCGCCTGACCATTGTTCACAAACCAAAAGACCAGTGAAACCCATGACAAAAAATTTCTTCTCACGCACGTTCATCCGCTCGCTTGCCGTCATGGCATGCCTGATCACCGGCCTCGCACACGCGCAATTACGGGTTGAAATCGCCGGCGTCGGCGCCAACCAGATACCGATCGCCATCGCCGCATTCGGCAATGAATCGATCGCACCGCAACAGGTCAGTGCCATCATCAAGGCCGATCTGACACGCAGCGGCTATTTCAAGGTCATGGATACCGGTGTGGTCCTGACCGAAAATTCGCCGGTCGATCTTGCCGACTGGAAATCGCGCGGTGCGGATGCTGTCGTGGTCGGCAGCGTGCAGCGCCTGCCGGACGGCCGCTTCGACGTGAGATACCGCCTGTTCGATACGGTCAAGGCAGCCCAGCTATCATCGCTGGCGCTGGCCGCACAGCCGCAGTACATCCGCGTATCCGCCCACAAGATCGCCGACGATATCTATGAAAAACTGACCGGCATTCCAGGCGCATTCGCCACCCGCATCGCCTACGTCACCAAGGTCGGCAAGGAATACCACCTCGAAGTTGCCGATTCCGACGGCCAGGGCACACAGGTTGCATTGCGTTCGAACGAACCGATCATCTCGCCGGCCTGGTCGCCGGACGGCACCAAGGTTGCCTACGTATCGTTCGAGAATAAAAAACCCGTGGTCTACGTGCAGGATCTGGTCACCAGAAAACGCTCGGTTGCCGCCAATTACAAAGGCAGCAATTCCGCGCCATCGTGGTCGCCTGACGGCAGCAAACTGGCGGTGGCCCTGTCGCGCGACGGCATGACACAAGTCTATGTCGTCAATATCGACGGCACCGGCCTGCGTCGCCTGAGCAATATCGAGCGGCATCGATACCGAACCGCAATTCTCCGCCGACGGCCAGAGCATCTATTTCACCAGCGATCGCAGCGGCGGCCCGCAAATCTACAAGATGAGCGCCGACCGGCGGCGAAGCCCGCGCGTCACGTTCAGCGGCAGCTACAACATCAGCCCGCGCATTTCGTCCGGATGGCAAGTCGCTGGCCTATATTTCGCGCCGCGACGGCAAATTCCAGTTGTATCTTCAGGATTTGAGCAACGGTCAGGAACAACGTCTGTCGGACACCGTCAAAGACGAGTCACCGAGCTTTTCGCCGAACGGCAAATATTTGATGTACGCAACCGAATCCGGCCGCCGCGGCACCTTGGCGGTGGTTTCGGTTGACGGACGCGTAAAACAAAGCCTGAGTACGCAGGCAGGCGATATTCGGGAGCCCACTTGGGGCCCGTTTATGAAATAATGCTGCTGTTTTCTTGACATTCACACGCTTTAAAAGGGAAATTAAAAATGCGCGCAATTACATCCGTCCTCCTCCTCTCCAGCGCCATCTTGCTGGCAGCCTGCTCGTCGACCAAACTGGACGACAAAGCTCCTGTCGAAGACCGCACTGGTTCAAGTGCAGACGCACGTTCGGTCGGCACCGTCAACGCATCCACCGATCCGCTGAACGATCCGCAAGGCATTCTGGCAAAACGCAGCGTCTATTTCGACTACGACAGCTACATCGTCAAGCCTGAATATCAGCAAGTCGTGGAAAACCACGCCAAATACCTGCAAGGCAATCGCGGCCGCAAGATCATCATTCAGGGCAATACCGATGACCGCGGCGGTGCGGAATACAATCTGGCCCTCGGTCAGAAACGTGCTGAAGCCGTTCGCAAATCCCTGTCCCTGCTAGGCGTTCCTGAATCGCAAATGGAAGCCGTATCGCTGGGCAAGGAAAAACCAAAAGCACTGGGTAACGACGAAGCTGCGTACGCAGAAAACCGTCGTGCCGATATCGTTTATTAATCCGGTCCGATGATTAAAAAGACGATTCTTGCGGCCTTGATGGCCGCATTTTCTTTGGCGTCGCTGCAAGCGCATGCGGCGCTTTTCGGCGACGACGAAGCGCGCCGTGCGATTCTCGACGTGCGTACCAAGGTCGATGCGTTGCAGCAATCGAAGGCAGAATCCACTGCGGTGCTTGAGCTATCGAATCAGAACGAGCAGTTGCGGCAGGAAATCGCCCGTCTCAACGGCCAGATCGAGGTTCTGTCGAATGAAGTAACCAATGCGCAGCAACGGCAGAAGGATTTCTACGTCGATCTGGACAATCGCTTGCGCAAGCTCGAACCGCAAGTCGTGACCGTCGACGGTGCGCAGGCAACCGTCCAGCAATCGGAGCAGCGCAACTACGACGATGCGCTGGCGCTCTTCAAGTCAGGCGACTACAAGAAGTCGGCGGCGGCATTCACCGATTTCGTCCAGCGCTATCCGCAATCCGCCTACGCACCCTCGGCTCAGTACTGGGTAGGCAATGCACTGTATGCACAACGCGATTACCGCAATGCGATCGCCGCGCAGCAGGCACTGCTGAAAAAGTATCCGGATAATCCGAAGGCGGCCGATGCACTGCTGAATATCGCCAGCTCCTATACGGAACTGAAGGATCGCGCTGCGGCGAAGAAAACGCTGGAATCGCTGGTGGCGAAATATCCAAACACGCCTTCCGCACAAACGGCAAGAGAACGGCTCGCCAATTTCAAATAGCGCATGGCACGCAAAGGTGCTGCGCAAAATTGATCGTCACATCCTTGTGCAGGATTTCATGCAAAAACGCCCGATTCATCGGGCGTTTTTTATTGAAGTCTGATCAAAAGGAACGCATAAGCAAAGGCGAAACCGGAGAAGAGCCTATGCAGGAAAGCCATCAACAGGGCCTCCCGAATAAACATGGAGAAAAAGTGGTGATCTGATTGACAGCTACCCGTGGAGTTCTCTATAATAGCTGTCTTTCGGGTCGTTAGCTCAGCTGGTAGAGCAGCGGACTTTTAATCCGTTGGTCGCAGGTTCGAATCCCGCACGGCCTACCATGAAAATAAAACGGCCTAGACCAATGTCTAGGCCGTTTGCACTTCAGGTCTCGCCTTTTTCGAATTTCCCCTCTGTCTGGTTAAATCAGTTTTTGTCACACTTTTGGCACACTTATAGTGAGGCTAAAAATGGCAACAATCAGAAAACGCGGCCCGTATCAATGGCAAGCGATTATTCGTAAGCACGGTTTGTTGATTTGCATCGAAAACTGACCCACTTAGCCGCATAATTTGCATCCAAAACTGACCCACGTTTAGAACACAATCCTACTTACCAAAGTGAGTGGGAGATTGGAGTGATCGACGTGGCATTACTTGGAATAATTCGACGCTGGCACCTTCGTGACCAGGTCTCATTGAGGGAGATATCCAAACGACTGGGGATCTCTCGAAATACCGTCAGGCGCTATCTGCGCGCTGAAACTGTCGAGCCAGCCTATGCTGATCGACGTTCCCCGACTTCTCTCGATAAATATGCGTTCAAGCTTTCGGCCTGGTTGAAGACCGAGGCAACGAAGTCACGCAAGCAACGACGGACTTTGAAACAGATGCACATCGATCTATGTGCATTGGGATTTGAAGGGTCGTATGACCGGGTCGCAGCTTTCGCCAGACAGTGGAAGGTGGATCAGTTAGAGAGGGTCAACTCTGCGAGCAAATCAACAACAAGCAAATCAAAAGGAGACAGCAACTCGACTAACTGCTACCTAACCTCAAAATTATATTAATAGGGTGGGTCAGAATTCGATGCAAAAGTGGAGTGAACCCCTCGGGCTGGACCATTTCAGTTTGAAGAATTAAGCCACTTGTAGAGCAAGTTGTATTTCGAAATGGTTAGGTGATTGATAGTCGAGCGCTGAATGCATACGACGTTCGTTATAAATCTTTTCAATGAAATAGGGCAAGCGCGTAGCCAGCTCGTTGAACGTCTCGCAACGCGTGATATAGATCTCTTCCACCTTCAACGTCTTCATGAAGCTTTCCGCCTGCGCATTATGATACGGATTACCTGGCGCACTCATCGAACCAATCAGACCGAGTTCCTTCAATGCATGGCGATACAACGCACTGGCATATTGGCACCCACGATCTGTGTGATGAATGCAAGTGCCTGACGCTGGTTGTCTTGTTGAGTAAGCGGCATTCAGCGCAGCCAATGCCAGTGGCGTATCGATACGCCTTGAAAGTGCATAGCCGATGACCTTCCGGCTGCAGGCATCCAGCACAACCGCAAGATAGACAAAGCCGGTATCGATCCGAATATAGGTAATGTCTGCGACCCAGACCTGATCGGGCGCGGAAGGGATGACATTGCGATAGAGATTTGGAAAGACGGCCAGATCGGCTTCGTTGCCTGATAAAGGGTTGAAGCGCCGTCGGCGTTTGGCAGGCAGGCTGTGTTCCTTCATCACACGGGCGATCCGTTTGTGATTGATGACATGGCCCGCGGCCTGCAATGCCAAGGTGACACGTCGGTAACCATAACCAGGGAATTCATCGTGGATGCCGTTGATCAGAGCGACTACAGCCAAGTCGTCGATCTGTCTTTGGGCGGCACTCGGTCGGTAATAGTAGGTGCTGCGGGGAAGATCGATCACTTGGCATCCCCGTCGAATCGAGCAGGCTTGGGACCGCTGATAATGGATGAGTTCTCGTTGTCGGCAACGAGTCGTAACCGTGGTGTTTTTTTAAGAAGGTCAAGTTCCATAGTGAGCTGACCGACTTTGCGCTCCAGTGCGGCAATGTGAGCTTCGTATTCGGCCACCGTTGAGGCAGCCGCTTCTTCCAGATCAAGTTCGCCACGATCAAACTGCGTTAGCCACAGCTGCATGAGATTGGCCGACAGATTATGCGTCTTGAGCGCCTCACGGCGTCCCAGCTTGCCGCTGCGGATATCGCTGCAGATTTGAATTTTAAACGGCAAGCTGTGCCGCCGGTATGGGCCTCGTACTGACATGGTATCGCTCCTCTTGGGAAGGCTCGACAAGCGTATCACTTCATTTCGCTTCTTTGGTCCAGCCCGAGGGGTTCACTCCAAAGTCGGGTCAGAATTAAATGCAATTGAACACACAGTGGCAAAAAACATCGTATCGGGTGCCACCCTGCGTAATGATCTGCAAACCCTGAAAACCGATCTGGATACGTTGCTGGCCCACGCAGCCGATCTGACCGATACCGAACTGAATGAAGCCCACGACCGCCTGCTGAACAAGTTCGGCTCTTTGCGCCGCGCAGCCAAAGGCATGGCCGTACGAGCCGAGCAGCAGTTCAATCACGGCGTGGAAGTCACCAGCGGGTATGTAAAGGAGAAACCTGCACAATCGATTGCACTTGCAATCGGTTTCGGAGCACTGCTTGGTATCCTCATCAGCCGCCGATGAGCACTTTGAAGATGTGCTTTCCCTAGGGAAAAGTGAACTTTCAGGCAATTAAATGCCCTAACAGGCACGTTCCCGATCCAAAAATCAGGAGCGCCGAAAATATTCGCTGTCATATGACGGCGAAATCAAAGGAGGCGGTGTCCGCACGCTCCGTTAAAACCTGAAAGGAAAATTATCATGAAAAAAATCATTTCCGTTATGTGCGTTCTGGCGTTCAGTGCCGGGCGCACCGCTTGCAACACTTTCAAGGGTTTTGGTCAGGATGTGGAACGAGGCGGCGAAAAAGTCCAGGATGCGGCAGGCGACGCGCAACGCAAATAAACTGCAACCTGCGCACATGAAAAGAGCGTGATTGATTCACGCTCTTTTTTACGTACTTTTTTGGCGGAACGAGATGCTGCCACGGTAGATCATCTCTTCCTTAATTCTTTTCTCTTTTTTTCAGCACGCTGAAGCCGCCGTCCGATTCGAGGTAAACGGCATCTACTTCATCGAGCGACTCTACGCCTTCCAGTCGCAGATGCCCTCTCAGTTCCTCTTCCGTAATGAATTCCCGCCGCATGTTCCGTTTCAATATCCGGCCGTTTCTGACCAGGCATAAAGTCGATGGCGTAGTGAAGCGGCGAAATGCCGGCGAATAGAAACTCAGGCGATCAAAGATCACATTCCAGCCAACCAATACTGCAATGAGAACGAAGCCATCGGTCACCGTCTTGTAATCGCCGGACATGGCATTCTGCGATGCATCGGCAATGATGACGAGAATAAGGATATCGGCAATGCCGATGGAACCAACATCGCGTGGAATGACGAACCGGAAAATAATGAAAAGCAGCCAGTAAATAGCTGTGCCACGCACGATCAGTTCCGATACCGGAATGCTGATACCGAAGAGTCCGCGCCAGTCGACACCCGAAAGAATATCCATTACGCCCCCACTATTCAGGTCTGCAGCAGGGAACGGCATCGACCGCCGAAACGTTCTGTTTCAGGGTCGATGCGCTTCTGTCGAAAAACAGTCTGTTACTTCTTGATCGTCAGATTATTGAGGACGGAAGTCACGCCCTCGACTTCACCTGCGATCTTGGCTGCACGATCGATTTGCGTTTGATTGCTGACTGCGCCATTGAGCGAGACCACGCCTTTGGACGTGTTGACATTCACATCCAGTCCCTTGATGTCCGAATCGGCCAGCAAAGCCGTTTTCACCTTGGTGGTAATCATGGCATCGTCAACCACGGCACCGGCTGACTTCGCTGTTTCAGACGGAGGCGTTGGATCGCTTGGCACGGTCGGCGACGGCGCCGGGGTAGCGACGTCAGGCGCAGCCGGTGTGCTCGGTGCAGGTGTGGTGCTACCCGTCGTCGGTTCGGTCGTGGCTGGCGTTTCGGCCGGTGTGCGGCGTTCGCAACCGCTTGCCAGCAATACGGTCAGCACTGCAGCGCCAAGGACTATTTTTGAATTATTCGGCAATGTTTTCATCATGACTTTCCTTTCAATGAATAAGAAATTCACGTGCCTCCCTCAATCGTTATGCAAATGAAGCGGAAGCAAACGAACTCATGTCTCTAATCGAGAATCCGATAACCCGAAGCAACATGCTCAAGGACAATCGGTTATCTTCTTGACCACACTTTTTTCAGAAGGTTCGAAAAGAAACTTGATCGTGATGGATTAACGGGGAAGCTGGCAACAAGCCGGGCAGAATTTACACGAACGGTAAAATTTACAGCGAGAAAGAACGGCCTGAGGGGAATCTAGGCTGCCAGCGGCTGTATCCGCTGCAGCGCCTGCAATAATAAATCAGGATCGCCAAGCGCCAGCCTTTTTGAATCAGACAGGCTTTGCCGGAATCCGCGCGCATTCGGCAATCCGGCCATCAGTCCCAGCATGTGGCGCGTGATGCTGTTGAGTTTCAGGCCGCCGCCCTTCTCGCTTTTGCCGTGCTTTTCCAGTTGCTCACGCACATAGGGAATCATCTCGTGCAGCACTTCGGTACGCGTTTTCGGCGATGCAGCACTGCCGTAATAGCGCGCATCGAACGACGTCATCACATACGGATTGTGATATGCCTCGCGGCCCAGCATCACGCCATCGACGTGTTCAAGATGCAGGTCGATTTCATTCAGTGTCTTGATGCCACCGTTGATGATGATCTCCAGCTCGGGAAAATCCTTCTTGAGCCGATACGCAAATTCATAGCGCAGCGGCGGAATCTCGCGATTCTCTTTCGGGCTCAGTCCCTTGAGAATCGCATTGCGCGCATGCACGATAAAGGTATTGCATCCGGCATCGGCGATGGTGCCGACGAAGTCGCGCACGAAATCGTAGGAAGTAATGTCATCAATACCGATGCGATGCTTGACGGTCACATCGATCTGTACCGCATCGCGCATCGCCTTGACGCAATCGGCAACCAGCGAAGCCTCGGTCATCAGGCACGCGCCGAATGCACCTTTCTGAACGCGTTCGGAGGGACAGCCGCAATTCAGATTGATTTCGTCATAGCCCCATTGTTCGCCCAGCTTTGCGCTTTTCGCCAGATCCGCCGGCTCGCTGCCGCCGAGCTGCAACGCCACCGGATGTTCCTCGTCATTGAAGTCCAGATGACGCGGCACATCACCATGCAACAGCGCACCGGTCGTGACCATCTCGGTATACAACCAGGTGTGACGGGTAATCTGCCGATGGAACACGCGGCAATGCCGGTCCGTCCAATCCATCATCGGAGCGACGGAAATGCGGCGCGGCAGATATTTTTCCTGTTTCATGACAATCCGGCTTTACTGAAAAAACGGTACAACGTTATGTGCAATATGCGGAACTGCATTCGTTGAATGCAGCACGGAATGAAGTATACGCAAGATACCAATACGGTGCTGCATGCGTCTGCACCATCGCACGCCACACGCCTTCGTTTCGTGCTTCGATCATCTTTCCGACGGCCGTCGAAACGTAATAACATAAGAGCATCTTTTTTCGAAAGCATCCTGCGCAATGACTCAGCCTCTCGATACCCGCCACTTGTGGATGCCGTTCACCGCCAATCGCCAGTTCAAGACCAGACCGCGCATGATGGCCTCCGCGTCCGGCATGTATTACACCACCGACGATGGTCGCAGGATACTGGACGGCACGGCAGGCCTGTGGTGCGTGAATGCCGGACATTGCCATCCGAAGATCGTCGAGGCCGTCCGGAAACAGGCAGCGACGATGGATTTTGCACCACTGTTCCAGATGGGCCATCCAAAGGCGTTTGAAGCCGCCAGCGCACTGGCGAACATCGCGCCGGATGGCATGAACCGCGTCTTCTTCTGCAGCGACGGCTCGGAGGGCGTGGATACCGCCCTGAAAATCGCCCTCGCCTACCATCGGATGCGCGGCGACGCAGGCCGCACCCGGTTGATCGGCCGCGAACGCGCCTATCACGGTGTCGGCTTCGGGGGCATTGCAGTCGGCGGCATGGCCGGCAACCGCAAGCAATTCGGCCCCGGCCTGCCCGCGGTCGATCATCTGCGCCATCCGCTCAACATCGAAAAGAATGCATTCTCGCGCGGCCTGCCGCAACACGGCGCCGAGATGGCCGATGAGCTTGAACAACGTCTGCTGGCCTTGCACGATCCCTCCACTGTCGCTGCCGTCATTCTCGAACCGCTGCAAGGATCGACCGGCGTGATTCTGCCACCCAAGGGCTATCTGGAGAAAATCCGCGCCATCTGCGACAGGTACGGCATCCTGCTCATTTTCGATGAAGTCATTACCGGCTTCGGCCGTCTCGGCTCACCGTTCGGCGCCGATTTCTTCGACGTCAAACCGGACATGATTGTCTGCGCGAAAGGGCTGACCAATGCCGCCGTACCGATGGGTGCAGTCATCGTACGGCAGGAAATCCATGACGCTTTCATGGATGCCGCGCCTGCAGACACGATCGAATTCTTCCACGGCTATACCTATTCCGGCCATCCGGTAGCAGCTGCCGCAGCCATCGCCACACTGGCCGTGTACAAAGAGGAACAATTGTTCCAGCGCGCCGCCGACATGGCGCCCTACTTTGAAGAAGCCGCGCACAGTCTGAAGGGACTGCCCTTCATCAAGGATATCCGCAACCTCGGGCTCGTATGCGGCATCGAGCTGGAAGGCATCGCAGGCAAACCGGGTGCACGCGCCTATGAATTGTTCACAAAGGCATTCTGGGAAAAAGGCGTACTGACTCGCACGACTGCCGACATCGTTGCAATATCACCGCCGCTGATCATCAACAAGGCACAGGTCGACGAGATATTCGGCAGTATTGCCGACATTCTCCGATCGATGAAATGACCGGGCCGGCAACGCAACAACCGATGCATTAACCGCGCTCTTCCACTCTGTCTGCTGCTTCGTGCAGCACGGCGCTTGTTAAAAAGCCCGCTGAAACCATTGACCACATCGGTCACCGGAATCAGCGGGCTTTTTTGATCATGCAATTCAACTATCCGTCGAATCGCATGTCTCTTGAAGCATAATCAGGCAGCGTCGCGGCCTGCTTTTTTGCGCTCGTGTTCTTTCAGGTAGCGCTTGCGCAGACGAATGCTCTTCGGTGTGACTTCAACCAGCTCGTCATCATCGATGAATTCAACTGCATACTCGAGCGACATTTCGATAGGTGGCACCAGACGCACCGCTTCATCGGTACCCGACGAGCGAACGTTGGTCAGCTGTTTACCCTTGATCGGGTTCACAACCAGATCGTTGTCACGCGAGTGAATGCCGATGATCATGCCTTCGTACACTGGATCGTTGTGGCTGACGAACATACGGCCGCGATCCTGCAGTTTCCAGATAGCGTAGGCAACAGCAGCGCCGTCGTCCTGCGAAATCAGTACGCCGTTACGACGACCGCCGAGCTCGCCCTTGGTGTTATCCACTGGCGCGTATTCGTCGAACACGTGGCTCATCAAGCCGGTACCGCGTGTCAGCGTCATGAATTCGCCCTGGAAGCCGATCAAGCCACGTGCAGGAATGCGGTATTCCAGACGAACGCGACCTTTACCGTCCGGTTCCATGTTTTGCAGATCGCCGCGACGACGACCGAGTTCTTCCATCACGCCGCCCTGGTTCGCTTCTTCGACGTCAACGGTCAGATTTTCGTACGGCTCATGACGTACGCCATCGACCATCTTGAACACCACGCGCGGACGCGACACAGCCATCTCGAAACCTTCGCGACGCATGTTTTCGATCAGAATGGTCAGATGCAATTCGCCGCGACCCGACACTTCGTAGGTCGAATCGTCATCTTCCGATTGCACAACACGCAAAGCCATGTTGGCTTTCAATTCTTTTTCCAGACGGTCACGGATCTGACGTGTAGTCACGAACTTGCCTTCACGACCCGCCAATGGCGAGTTGTTGACCATGAAGTTCATCGTCAACGTCGGCTCGTCGACCTTCAACATAGGCAGGCCATTTGGCGAATCGACCGCACAGATCGTGGAGCCGATGCTGATTTCTTCGATACCGTTGATCAGTACAATGTCGCCAGCCAGTGCTTCGTCGACCAACACGCGATCCAGCCCTTTGAATGTCAATACCTGATTGATACGTGCACGGGTAGGCTTGTCTTCAGGACCGTTCATCCAGATGACATCCTGCAGGGCTTTGATACGGCCGGCCAGAATACGGCCGACACCGATCTTGCCGACGTACGATGAGTATTCGAGCGATGTGATTTGCAATTGCAGCGGTGCATCAGGATCATCTTCACGCGCAGGAACGTGTTCCAGGATCGCGTCAAACAACGGTTCCATGTTGCCTTCGCGAACGGTATCGACCAGGCCGGCGTAGCCTTTGAAGCCCGATGCGTAAACAATCGGGAAATCCAGTTGTTCGTCAGTTGCACCGAGTTTGTCGAATAGTTCGAACGTGGCGTTGACCGCTTTTTGCGGATCGGCGTTTTCGCGATCGATCTTGTTGACGACAACGATAGGCTTCAGCCCGAGCGCCAGCGCTTTACGCGTAACGAAACGCGTCTGCGGCATCGGGCCTTCCTGTGCATCGACCAACAGCAACACGCTATCGACCATCGACAACACGCGTTCCACTTCGCCGCCAAAATCGGCATGGCCTGGGGTATCGACGATATTGATGTGCGTGCCTTTGTATTCAACCGCGCAGTTCTTCGACAGAATCGTGATGCCACGTTCTTTTTCGATGTCGTTGGAATCCATCACGCGTGCATCGACTTGCTGGTTTTCACGGAAAGTACCGGACTGACGCAATAATTGGTCAACCAGCGTGGTTTTGCCGTGATCAACGTGAGCGATGATGGCAATGTTACGAATAGCGCGTTTTGAATTTGACATGGTCGTTTTTAACAGTGTGGTAGTGCTGAATTTGGAAAGCCGCAGATTATAGCACAGCAAGCATTGTTGAATCCCGGAAAACCTTGATATTTCAAGGAGTTGCTGCGATTTTGTGACGGATTGATGACGCAATCATGAAGGTCAAATGGAAGCCGGAAACATGACCGCATTGCGCGATCGGCAAATGCCGGGCCGCCCGGATTATGCCGCCTTGTTCTGGCCCGTGGAAATCAGCCGCTCAGGCGCCAGTACGCCGAATGCCTGGATCAAGCCGGTACCCAGCAATGCATGATCGGCCTGACGATAAACGCGCACACGGCCTTCCTCCGCCGGAATGGTCACGCCTTCCTTGCCAAGCGCCAGTCGCTGGCCCTGCAAAAATCTTTTTGACAACTCTTCCGGCAAAACCAGCGCCGGAAATGATGCAAGCAATGCATCAACCGGAGCCAGCAATCCCGTACGCTGCGATTCTTCCACCTCGGCAAGTTGCTCCAGCGTCAGGCAATTTTCCATGCGCAAGCTGCCGACTTCAATGCGCCGCAAGGCATTGAGATGCGCGCCGCAACCGAGTGCTGCACCGATGTCTTCACCCAGAACACGGATGTAGGTTCCCTTACTGCAGCGCACACGCAATGTGAGATACGGCATTTGATAGTCGATCAGTTCGAGCAGATGGATCGTGACGCGGCGCGCTTCACGTTCCAGCGTGATGCCGGCGCGCGCATATTCATACAATGGCTTGCCGTCGCGTTTCAATGCCGAATACATCGGTGGCACCTGATTGATCTCGCCGCGAAATTGTGCAAGCACTGTTTCAATCTGTTCACGCGAGACGTTCACTTCGCGCGTAACGACAACGTCACCTTCGGTATCGCCGGTCGTCGTCGTCGTTCCGAGGTGAACGACAGCTTCATAGGTTTTATCCGCATCGAGCAGATCCTGTGCGAACTTGGTCGCTTCGCCGAAACACAGCGGCAACAGACCGGTCGCAAAAGGATCGAGCGTGCCGGTGTGACCGGCCTTTTCGGCATTCAATAACCGCTTGGCCTTGATCAGCGCATCATTGCTCGACAGACCCACCGGTTTGTCGAGCAGGAGCACGCCATGGATTGGCACGCGTCTTCTTTTAGGTTGATTGGTCGCCATGAAAAGAGTCTGGGGAAATACGATTGCCGCGATGACATGTCATCGACAAGGCAAAACAGGAAAGAAAAAAGCAGGACTTCCGAACCGAGCGAAGCGATCAGTGCGTTAAAAGACAGCGATCAATCTTCCGCATCGCTGGCACGCGACGCATTCGCTTCATCGATCAGCTTCGACATTTCGATACCGCGGGCGGTAGACGTATCGTGGACGAAATGCAGTTCCGGCAAGGTATGAATCGACAGGCGACGTCCAAGCTGGCCGCGAATGAAACCTGAGGCGGCGCTCAACCCCGATACGGTGTTCTTGATCTCGTCCTTCTTGTCGCTCAGCATCGTGAAAAACACTTTGGCATGCGCGTAATCCGGCGTGACCTGCACTTCCGTGATCGTGATCATGCCCACACGCGGGTCCTTCAATTCGAACGCAACGATTTCAGACAGATCGCGCTGGATCTGATCGGCGACGCGCAGACCGCGCCCCGGAATGGATTTACTATGTTTGGCCATGACCTGATATCCGAAACAATGCCGCACTATGCAGCGTTGACGGCACGATTGGTCGTACCGAGGGGAGAAAACAAACGGGAGGCGCGCGGCCTCCCGTCTTTCAGCTTACAGCGTACGAGCGACTTCGTGAACTTCGAAGACTTCGAGTTGATCGCCTTCCTTGATGTCGTTGAAGTTCTTGAGCGTCAAGCCGCATTCGAAGCCGGACTTCACTTCCTTCACGTCATCCTTGAAGCGTTTCAACGAATCGAGCTCGCCGGTCCAGACTACAACGTTCTCACGCAACAAGCGGACCGAAGCACCACGTTTGACCATGCCTTCGAGGACGTAGCAACCGGCAATCGCGCCGACCTTGCTGACCAGAATGACCTGGCGAATCTCGACCAGACCCAATGCCTGCTCGCGTTTTTCCGGCGACAACATGCCCGACATCGCGGCTTTGATTTCGTCTACCGCATCGTAAATGATGTTGTAGTAGCGAATATCGACGCCATTCGCTTCGGCCAGCTTGCGTGCCGATGCATCTGCGCGCGTGTTGAAGCCGATGATGACTGCTTTCGAGGCGACTGCCAGGTTGACGTCGGACTCCGAAATACCGCCCACCGCTGCATGCACAACCTGCACGCGCACTTCGCTGGTAGAGAGTTTTTGCAGCGAACCAACCAGCGCTTCCTGCGAACCCTGCACGTCGGTCTTGATGATCATCGGCAGATTCTTGACTTCGCCTTCGCCCATGTTCTCGAACATGTTTTCCAGTTTGGCCGCTTGCTGCTTGGCCAGTTTGACGTCGCGGAATTTGCCTTGACGGAACAGACCGATTTCACGCGCCTTGCGTTCGTCGCTCATGACCATGACTTCTTCGCCGGCATTCGGCACTTCGGTCAGGCCTTGAATCTCGACCGGAATCGATGGGCCGGCTTCGGCAATGCTCTTGCCGTTTTCGTCCAGCATCGCACGCACACGACCGTAGGCTGAACCCGCCAGCACCACATCGCCGCGCTTCAACGTACCGGATTGCACCAGAATCGTGGCAACCGGACCGCGGCCTTTATCGAGCTTGGCTTCCACGACCAGACCACGGGCCGGCGATGTAATCGGCGCTTTCAGTTCCAGCACTTCGGCTTGCAGCAAGACCTGTTCGAGCAAGGCATCGATACCTTCGCCGGTTTTGGCCGACACAGGCACGAAAGGCGAATCGCCGCCGTATTCTTCCGGCACGACTTGTTCCGCAATCAGTTCCTGCTTGACGCGATCCGTATTGGCGCCCGGCTTGTCGATCTTGTTGATCGCCACAACCAGCGGCACGCCGGCAGCTTTCGCATGCGCGATCGCTTCCTTGGTTTGCGGCATCACGCCATCGTCGGCGGCAACCACCAGAATAACGATATCGGTTGCCTTCGCACCGCGTGCACGCATTGCCGTAAATGCCTCATGGCCCGGCGTATCGAGGAAGGTAATCATGCCGCGCGGCGTTTCGACGTGATAGGCACCGATGTGCTGCGTGATACCGCCCGCTTCACCGGATGCAACCTTGGCGCGACGGATGTAATCGAGCAGCGATGTTTTACCGTGATCGACGTGACCCATGACGGTCACAACAGGTGCGCGCGGCATATGCTCGACATCGGCATGCTCCTCGCCACCGGTCGCAAGCAATGCTTCCGGATCATCCAGTTTGGCTGCATGGGCGGTGTGGCCCATTTCCTCGACCAGAATCATGGCAGTCTCTTGATCGAGCACCTGATTGATCGTGACCATCTGACCGAGCTTCATCAAATGCTTGATGACCTCGGATGCCTTGACCGACATCTGATGCGCAAGCTCGGCGACGGTGATCGTTTCCGGCACATACACATCCTTGATCACCGCTTCGGTCGGTGCCTGGAAATTCGTTTCACGGTCGTCGTGATGCGAAGAACGACGGCCCTTCGGACCGGCACGCCATCCATCGCGGCCGCCACCGGTATTGCCGCGCGTCTTCAGACCGCCAGTCCCGCGTTTCTTGGCATCGTCCTGCCATGTGGAAGACACGTTCGCCGATTTGATCGACTTCTTGTCGACCGTGCCGGCTGGTTTCTTCTCGTCCTTCTTCTCGCCGGGCTTTTTATCGGCCGGCTTGTGCAACGTACCTTCGGCAGACTTGGCTGCAGGTGCAACCGGCTCCGGCGCCTTGATCGCGCGACGCGGGGCGTTCATCATCGCCTTGATCTGTGCGACTTCGTCGGCAACCGCCTTGCGGGCGACTTCCGTTGCAGCCGCTTTTTCAGTCGCTTCCTTCGCTGCATCCTTAGCTACCTGCGCAGCCTTTTTCTTGGATTCTTCTGCAGCGATGCGTTTTTTCTCTTCGGCGGCGGATTCATCGGCCTTTACTTCAACCGGTTTTTCCGCTTCAGCCTTTTGCGCTTCGACCTCGGCTTTTTGCACAGCCTTGGCTTGCGCTTCTTTTTCCGCTTCCAGCTTGGCGAGACGTTCCTGCTTCTCGCGCAAATCGGCTTCCTGGCGTGCGATCAACTCGGCCTGACGACGCGCTTCGTCAGCGCGGCGTGCCTGTTCGGCTTCATCGATGATCGGTGCGGCCACTTTGGCTGGCACTTCTTCCACAACCGGATCGTCACGTTTGACGAACGTGCGCTTCTTGCGCACCTCGACCTGAATCGTGCGCGATTTACCGGTGGCATCCGCCTGCTTGATCTCTGTCGTTTCCTTGCGGGTCAGCGTGATTTTCTTTTTCTCGCCATCAGGCGCAACACCATGCGCACGGCGCAGATGATCAAGGAGCTTGTCCTTGTCAGCCTTGGACAACTCGTCGGACGTGGAACTTTTTTCGACGCCAGCATCCCGCAGTTGCGTGAGCAGTACATCTGCTGGCATCTTGAGCTCGGTGGCAAATTGGGCTACGTTGTTACTCGCCATTCAGTCCTCTTTTCTATATGACACGTTAGATGTAAACAACCTTCGTGGATTATTTCGCTTCCGCGAGGCTCCACACCTTGGCTTGCAGCGCCTTGGCGTGATCATCGTATTTCGCATCGATGAGCTTCATCTCTTCGTCTGTCACATCTTCAAATTCATTTGCAATCAGTTGACGCGCACGATCTGCCGACAGCGCAAGAATCGCGCCGAATTCGTCATAGGCCAGCGCGCCGAATGCGTCGAGCGTCTTGATGCCCGCCAGTCCGAGCTTGCCTGCGATGACGCGATCCATTCCTTCCAGATTCGCCAGCGTATCGTCCATGCCTTCCATGCCTTCTTCGGAAGCAATCGCCTCGGTCACCAGCGCATCGCGTGCACGGTTGCGCAGTTCGTTGACGGTATCTTCGTCGAAGGATTCGATGTCCAGCATCTCGCTGATCGGCACGTAGGCGATCTCTTCCAGAGTGGCGAAACCTTCGTCCACCAGAATGTCCGCGACTTCCTGATCGACATCGAGTTTTTCCATGAACAACGCACGAATCGCGGCTGTTTCCAGTTGCGATTTATCCGCCGATTCTTCCGCCGTCATGATGTTGATCTGCCAGCCTGTCAGTTCGGACGCAAGGCGCACGTTCTGACCGCCGCGACCGATCGCAATCGCGAGATTTTCTTCATCGACGACCACATCCATCGCGTGCTTTTCTTCATCGACAACAATCGACGACACGTTTGCAGGCGCCAGTGCACCGATCACGAATTGCGCCGGATCTTCGGACCACAGCACGATATCGACACGTTCGCCGCCCAGCTCGCCCGTCACAGCCTGCACGCGCGAACCGCGCATGCCGACGCAGGTACCGATCGGATCGATGCGCTTGTCGCTGGTAAAAACGGCAATCTTGGCGCGCACGCCGGCGTCACGCGCGGCGGATTTGATTTCCAGCAAGCCTTGCTCGATCTCCGGCACTTCGAGTTCGAACAGCTTCATGATGAATTCCGGCGCGGTACGCGACAGGATCACTTGCGGACCGCGTGCATTGCGGTCGATGCGCAGGATATAGGCACGGACGCGATCGCCGATGCGCAGATTTTCTTTCGGAATCGTCTGGTCGCGCGGCAAACGCGCTTCAATACGTCCAGATTCGACAATCGCGTCGCCGCGTTCCATCCGTTTGATCGTACCGGTAACGAGCGAATCGCCGCGTTCGAGGAAGTCGGCCAGAATCTGCTCACGTTCGGCATCGCGAATGCGTTGCAGGACGACCTGCTTGGTGTCCTGTGCAAAGCGACGACCGAACTCAACCGATTCAATCGGCTCTTCGATGTAGTCGTCCACTTCGATATCGCCAATCTGTTCCTTGGCTTCGAAATGAAGGATTTCCTGGTCCGGCAATTGCAGGCCTGCGTCGTCGGGCACGACATGCCAGCGGCGGAACGATTCGAATTCGCCGCTTTCGCGATCGATCGAAACACGAATATCGACATCGCCTTCGTAGCGCTTTTTGGTCGCTTGTGCGAGCGCGTGTTCCAGCGCTCCGAATACGATGTCTGTTTCGACGTTTTTTTCGCGCGCCAGCGCATCCACCAACTGTAAAATTTCGCGACTCATGCTTTGCGACTCCTAAAATCCACTTTCGGCACCAAATGTGCCTTGTCTACATCGGCGAGCGTAAATTCAAGCTTCGCCAACCCATCGTTTCCTTCAAACTCCAGCGCCAGCGTTTCGCCAACCGGTTCCTGCAAAATGCCCTGGAACGATTTGCGATTTGCTGCAGCCGGCATCGGCAAACGCAATTTCACGAGCACCTCGGCGCCCGCAAACCGCACATAATCCGACAGCTTTTTCAGCGGGCGATCCAGCCCCGGCGACGATACTTCCAGCCGTTCGTAATTGGCGTTTTCAACCGTCAATACGTGAAGCAACTGATGCGTAACCTTTTCGCAGTCTTCCACCGTGATGGCGCCCTTGTCGGCATCTTCCGGTGTAAAGTCGATGTACACGCGCAACAAACCGCGGGCCGCCTGTTCAAAATTGACCAGTTCATAACCCATGCCAACCACGGTTTTTTCAATCAATGCCGACAACTGCAAGGAAACTCTCCGAATAACGTCAATCACGGCAGCGCATGCAAACCGAAACCGCTACAGCAACACAAATTGTTCAACAAAAAAAAATGGGCATCTGCCCATCTTTCTTATCGTTCTGATCACCTGATTCGATGCCAAAAACAGCATTATTTGGCTGGTGACCTCTGTTAACTGCCGAATTATAGTTGATTACCCCGTGCACCGCAATGTCGAAGCACAATTGCAACACCAGACCTGACTGTGGCGGCACCCGTTATTCAGGACTGCTGCGAGTCGAGCCAAGAATGGAGATCAGACTTTCGAACGACGACGCGGCCCGCCTTGCAGCGCATTCCCACGCGGCTGTGCGGGTCCGCGATTCGGATTATTGTTCCGGCGCGGTTGCCCCATGCCGGGAAATCCCAGCGCGGTTTGCAGCGGGTCTGGCTGTCGGCTGCGGGGTTGCCCCTGCCGTCCGGCCGGTTTGCCCGGATTCTGTCCCTGCGAGCGACCTTGGCCTTGACCGGCGTTTTGCCATTGGCTTGGGCTGTGCGGCTGATTCATTCCACCATCGAAACGGGGTGGACGATTGCCGTTCGGACGGCCCTGCGCTGCATTGCCTCGCCCCTTGGCTTGCACAGGATCGCCAGATTTCTTTTCCAGGCCGCTCAATGCCAGCAAATCGCGCACGGCATGTTCTTCCATTTCTTCCCAGCGGCCGCGCTTCAAGCCGTGCGGCAACGTCATCGAGCCGTAACGGGTACGAATCAGGCGCGACACCGTCAGGCCGATTGCCTCGAACATGCGTCGGACTTCGCGATTACGGCCTTCGCCGATTGTCACGCGATACCATTTGTTCACGCCTTCACCACCACCGTCGGCGATGCGTGAAAACTGCGCGAGACCATCTTCCAGTTCGACGCCTGCCAGCAATTTCTGCCGCATGCCTTCTTCCAGTTCGCCCAGCGTGCGCACCGCATATTCTCGGTCGATTCCATAACGCGGATGCATCAGCCGATTCGCCAGATCACCGGAAGTTGTGAAGAGCAGCAGGCCTTCGGTGTTGAAATCCAGACGGCCGACCGCCAGCCATTTGGCAGCCTTCATCGTCGGCAAGCGATCAAATACGGATGGGCGGCCTTCAGGATCGCTAGTGCTGACGATTTCGCCGGCCGGCTTGTGATAAATCAGGACGCGTGGCGGCTTTTTAGTGACTTTGCGCTGAATCAGTTTGCCGTTTATGCGAACCTGATCGGCGGGCAGAATGCGCTGACCGATATGCGCCGGCTCACCGTTGACGGATACGCGCCCTGCAATAATCAGTTCTTCCATGTCGCGGCGTGAACCCAGCCCCGCCTCTGCCAGCACCTTGTGCAATTTCGGCGCATCGTCGTCCGCAGTCAAATCGCGGCGCACGCTTTTCTGTTCCTGGCGGCGCTTGCCACCAGCCTGTTCGTCATCGCCCGACAATGCATCAAACGCATCGGATGTAACGAAGGAAAATACATCGTCGGCATTGCCGGCGCCGGTTTTGCCGCCGCGATTACCGGCTCCATTCGGCTTGCCGTGCGACTTCTGTGGACCTTTCGCGCCAGGCTGACGATCGTCCCGGGGGGTGCTGCGCTCCTTGCGTGCTTCATTCCGGGCCGTGTTGCCATTGACCTGCTGCGCCTGACCTTCCGCGCCATCCGCACCTGTCACCGGTTGCGCATCCGCGCCGTCCTTGCCCGGACCGGTACGCGACGCATTGCGGGAACGACGCAAACTGCGCGGGCCGCGCAAGCCGCGCTTGGCCGGCTTTGCATTGCCCTCATTCGCAGGCACGCCATCCTTGTCGCCATCGCGCCGATCGGCATTCTCGGCTGAGGATGCACCATCGAGCGGTGCATCGGGAATGTCATTTTTCGTTGGACGATTCATCATTCAATTCTTGGTTGTGTTGAGCATCGGCATCAATTGCCGTGTCAGGGGCAGACGTCAGGTCGAAAGACTGATCGGCTGCCGGAATATCGGCTTCAGAAAGACCGACTGCTGTTTCATATTGGTTGTCCAGACCGTCTGGAGCCGGGGAAAGTTCTGCAATTTCTTCCGAGAGTTCGGATGCGGCATGTTCTGCCTGCACGTCTTCCGATGCCTCAAAATTCATCGACTCTTGATCCAGATGGGCGGCCAATTCGGCCTCGAGTCCCTGAATTTCCAGCAGGGTATCGCCTTGCATGTCACCCTTTTCCACCTGTTGCAGTGGCGGCAGTTGATCAAGGGACGTCAATCCCAGGTCATCCAGAAAATGCTTGGTGGTTGCGAACAGCGCAGGCCTGCCGGGGACATCGCGATGACCGATTCCCTCGATCCAGCCGCGCTCTTCGAGCATCTTGATGGTTTGCGAATTGACGGTGACGCCACGGATTTCTTCGATGTCGCCACGGGTTACCGGTTGACGGTAGGCGATGATGGCCAGTGTTTCCAGGGTAGCGCGCGAATATTTCGGCGGCTTTTCCGGATTCAGGCGTTCAAGATAAATCTTCATCTCGGGACGGCTCTGGAAGCGCCAGCCTGTCGACAGACTTACGACCTCGATTCCCTTGTCGGCCCAATCGACATGCAACTCATCAAGCATTTGCCTGATTGCATCCGAATCAATCTGACCGTCCGCTTCGCCCGTTTCGACATAAAGCTTCTTCATGTCGTTAATGGATAATGGCTCGTGAGCGCAGAGTAGCGCTGTCTCGAGGACTTTCTTGGCCTCAGCAATATTCATTTACGATTGTGTACGACTATATAGTTGCAATGTGCAGAGCTTATATTCAACGACAATCATCCGCTGATGACTGTCCGGCTAGAGAACCCGTTGATACTGCTTTTCCGGCGCCCGGTTAGAGGAGATGTAATGATTGGGCGGGGATATCAAGACTTGTAAGACTTTGGTTGCGGGGGCAGGATTTGAACCTACGACCTTCGGGTTATGAGCCCGACGAGCTGCCAGACTGCTCCACCCCGCGTCTGAAGATATGAAGTCTACATGGTATCGCCACGCAAAGCAAACTTAATCGCAGGTTCTTTACGCGGTGATACACTCTCTTCTGCTCGAACAGGCCTGTCACGTTCGCAGCGGCAGACGCGATACGCTTCCTTTAAACGATTTTCCGATGTTGGCCTTACATGAAATTTTGTTCTGAATGCGCGCATCCGGTTTCGCTGTCGATCCCGACAGGCGACAACCGTCCTCGTTATGTGTGCGATAACTGCGGTGCCATCCATTATCAGAATCCAAAAATGGTGCTTGGCTCGATCCCGGTATGGGATGCCGATGGCGACATGCGCATTCTGCTGTGCAAGCGTGCGATCGAACCGCGTCACGGTTACTGGACATTACCCGCCGGCTTCATGGAAAACAACGAGACGACCACCGACGCAGCCATGCGCGAAACCGTTGAAGAAGCCGGTGCCAACATTCGGCTGCATGAATTGTTTTCGCTATTGAATGTTCCGCATGTTCATCAAGTGCACATGTTCTATCGCGCCACGCTGCTCGACCTCAACTACGAAGCGGGCATCGAAAGTCTGGAAGTGAAGATGTTCGCTCCGGATGAAATTCCGTGGGACGAAATTGCATTCCCCACGGTCAGTCATACGCTGAAATTTTTCCTGGAAGATCATGCGGCGCGCAAACAAGGCGGTGCATACCGGTTTCACACGCTCGATATCCTGAAACCCTCCGTGCGTTCGGAATCGATAGCGATCGGTTGAATCTTCGCCGGCATTGTGGCGCCAGCCGCCGCCACAACTTCCGCACGCATTCACATCATTACCAATAGGTCTCACGTTCCGGCGTGGCGCTGATGTTGTGGATCGACAAATCGGCGCCATTGAATTCCTGCTCCGCGTCCAGACGAATTCCCATCGTCATTTTCAACACGCCGTAAATCAATGTGCCGCCCGCCAACGCAATCACAATCCCCAGGCTGGTCCCGATCAGTTGGGACATGAACGATACACCGCCCATGCCGCCAAGCGCTTTCGTGCCGAAAATACCCGCTGCCAGACCGCCCCATGTGCCGCACAAACCGTGCAACGGCCAGACGCCCAGCACATCATCAATCTTCCACTTGCTCTGCGTCAGGCCAAACATCCAGACGAAGATCAGGCCGCCGATTGCGCCGGTAGCCAATGCGCCCAGCGGATGCATCAGATTCGAACCTGCGCACACGGCAACCAGCCCGGCCAACGGACCGTTGTGAACATAACCGGGATCGTTCTTGCCCGCGATGAACGTCGCCAGCGTGCCACCAACCATTGCCATGAGCGAATTGACGGCAACCAGCCCGTTCATCTGCTCCATGGTCTGCGCACTCATGACGTTGAAGCCGAACCAGCCCACGGTCAGAATCCACGCACCCAACGCCAGAAATGGAATGCTGGATGGCGGATGCGCGGCAACCGCACCTTCCTTGGTATAGCGACCGCGGCGCGCTCCCAGCAGCAGCACTGCCGGCAGCGCAATCCAGCCACCGACTGCGTGCACAACGACCGAACCGGCAAAATCATGAAAATCCTCGGAGAACGTGGCCTGCAACCAGGCCTGGATACCGAAGTGATGATTCCACGCGATGCCCTCAAAAAAAGGATAAACCAGTCCGACAATCAGCGCCGTCGCCACCAATTGTGGATTGAAACGCGAACGCTCCGCAATGCCGCCTGAAATAATTGCCGGGATTGCGGCAGCGAAGGTCAACAGGAAGAAGAATTTCACCAGCTCGAATCCGTTGCGCTGCGACAGCACTTCAGCGCTGCCGAAAAAACTGACGCCATATGCCACGCTATAGCCGACGAAAAAATAGGCGATCGTCGACACGGCAAAATCGACTAATATTTTGACCAGTGCATTGACCTGGTTTTTCTTGCGTACGGTCCCAAGCTCAAGAAATGCAAATCCGGCGTGCATAGCCAAAACCATGATGGCGCCGAGCATGATGAATAATGCATCCGTGCCGTTTTTAAGTGCATCCATGCAGAAAAACCTCCCAATTAGTGTGCAGAAAAACAATCGATGCACCACAAAAGCAAAAATCATTCCATTTTGGTGATTTTTTAACTCCATGATTTTTAAAGATAATTTTTTGAAGCCAGGAAAACTCTCTTTTTATGCACCACCAATGCGCAAAATAACGGGCCAAAACGGGGAGCAAGCGTGATTCCATGGCTGGAGGCAGATACGCCTTTCCCCGACGTTTCCAGCGCTTTGACCGAGGCGGACGGTGCAGCCGGCTTGCTGGCCGCCGGCGCGGACCTCTCGCCGGAACGCCTGCTCATGGCATATCGCGAAGGCATTTTTCCATGGTTCTCGCAAGGGCAGCCGATTCTGTGGTGGAGCACGGATCCGCGCATGGTGCTGTTCGTGGACGACTTCAGAATTTCTGCCAGCCTCCAAAAAACCTTGAAGAAAATACAGAAAAGCATGATCAGCGGCGGCCCCTGGGAAATCCGTTTCGATCACGCATTCGAAGAAGTCATGCGCGCCTGCGCCGGACCGAGAAACGGTGAAGCCGGCACATGGATTTCCGAAGAGATCATTGCCGGTTATGTCGGCCTCCATCGCAACGGCTATGCCCATTCCGCTGAAGTGTGGCTGGAAGGTAAACTGGTTGCCGGCGCTTACGGCGTCAGCATCGGCGGCATGTTCTACGGCGAATCCATGTTCACCCGTGTCAGCGATGGCTCCAAGATTGCGCTGGCTTATCTCATCGGCTTCCTGAAAAGCCATGGCGTTTCGATGATAGACTGCCAGCAGCAGACAGCGCATCTGGCATCGCTTGGCGCAGCGCCGATTGCCCGTTCAGAATTCATTTCCCTGCTGCGCCATGCAGTCGATGCGCCGCAACTTCGCGACTGGAACCCAATCGCATTGTTTTAGCCGACATGATTTTTCCTGTCAGGGTCGACAGGTGCAGCCGTCAAACTCGCCACGCAAGCAACCATGACGCATCCTAAAGAACTACCGTTTTCCACATTGCAGTTTTATGCCACGGCTCCGTATCCGTGCAGCTATCTGGACGACCGGCAGGCTCGCTCCCAGGTTGCCACACCCTCGCACCTGATCAACGCCGATGTGTATGCAGAACTGGTCAAGAGCGGATTCCGGCGCAGCGGCATCTTCACCTATCGCCCGTATTGCGACGGCTGTCAGGCCTGTACACCGGTTCGTATCAAGGTCGGGGAATTCGAACCCAATCGCAGCCAGCGCCGCGCGCAGATACGGCATGGAAACCTGCGAACGTCCGTGACGAAACTGGTTTATCTGCCCGAACACTACGACCTGTACCTGCGTTATCAGGCAGCGCGCCACGCCGGCGGCGGCATGGATCAGGACAGCCGCGATCAGTACGCGCAATTCCTGCTGCAAAGCAAGGTCAATACGCGACTGGTGGAATTTCGCGATGAAGACGGCGTCCTGCGCATGGTCAGCATCATCGACGTGCTTGGCGACGGGCTTTCTTCCGTTTACACCTTTTACGATCCCGATCAGCCGGCATGCGTCGTACGGAACCTACAACGTGCTGTGGCAGATCGAACAGGCAAGGCGAATTGAACATGCCTCACATCTATCTCGGCTACTGGATCAGGGAAAGTCCGGAAAATGGCGTACAAGATCAATTTCCAGCCGCTGGAAGCCCTGCGCCAGGGACAATGGGAATCTCCTTCCGCCCTGTTTGAATCGTCTCGCCCGCGTTAAAATGCCGCACTGCATGGCTGCGCTGTCCGCACGCCATTCCCGAGGCTCCAACCTGATCGATCCATCGTGTCTGAAAAAATTCTCTACGCACTTGCCCGTCCTTTCCTGTTCGCCATCGATCCCGAAGCAGCACATAACCTCACGCTTCCGGCTCTGCGTCAGCGCAGCCCGCTGGGGCTTGACCGAGCTCGATCACCAAGCCCTCGGATGATCCGCGCACGGTAATGGGCATCACCTTCCCCAATCCTGTCGGCCTGGCCGCCGGGCTGGATAAGGATGGCGCATACATCGATGGCCTGGCAACGCTCGGCTTCGGATTTATTGAAGTGGGCACCGTGACGCCGCGCGCGCAGCCGGGCAATCCGATGCCCCGCATGTTCCGCCTGCCGCAAGCCCGCGCCATCATCAATCGCATGGGTTTCAATAACGGCGGCGTCGATGCCTTCGTCGCTAATGTGCAGGCATCGCGGTTTTATCAGAACAAGGAAGGCATCCTTGGATTGAATATCGGGAAAAATGCCGATACGCCGATCGAGCGTGCGGTAGACGATTACCTGCATTTGCCTGGAAAAAGTCTATCCCTATGCGAGCTACGTTACCGTCAACATCTCATCGCCGAACACGAAAAATCTCAGACAACTGCAAGGCGCATCCGAACTGGATTCCCTGCTTTCACGACTGAAAGGTGCACAACAACGATTGGCCGATCAACACAAACGCTACGTTCCGATTGCATTGAAGATTGCGCCGGACATGGATGGCGAACAAATCCAGGCAATTGCGCAGGCGCTCCTGCGCCACAACATCGATGGCGTGATCGCCACCAATACCACCATCAACCGGGACGCAGTGCAAAACATGAAGCATGCGGAAGAAACCGGCGGACTCTCCGGCGCACCGGTTTTCGAATCGTCCAACGTCGTGATTCGTGCGCTGAAAAAAGAACTGGGCAATGCATTACCCATCATCGGTGTCGGCGGCATCCTCTCCGGCATCGGATGCAAAGGCCAAGATCGATGCCGGCGCTTCACTGGTGCAGTTGTATACCGGCTTGATCTATCAGGGTCCTGCGCTGGTTCGCGAATGCGCCGCCGCACTGCACGGCCAATATGCCGCGCCAAAATCATGATGGCCTGAATCTGCCTCGGTTGATCATATTCGGGCATCAGAGCCGACAATAAAAAAGCCCAAACTTAGTTTGGGCTTTTTCGTCAAGACGCGCGTCTTTCGATTACTCGACTTCTACCGTTTCCGGCGCTGCCTTGGGCGGCGGCGTGTCGCCTTCACTGAAGTCCAGTTTGATCTGTTCGTTGTCGTCCAGATCGACCGTCACCTTGCCGCCTGTCACCAAGCGGCCGAACAGCAGTTCATCGGCCAGCGCCTTGCGGATCATGTCCTGAATCAGGCGCGACATCGGCCGTGCGCCCATCAGCGGATCGAAGCCCTTCTTGCGCCAGGAACTTGCGCAAGTTGTCGCTGAAGATCGCTTCCACTTTCTTCTCGTGCAACTGCTCTTCGAGCTGCATCAGGAACTTGTCGACCACGCGCAGAATGATTTCTTCATCCAATGCGCGGAAGCTGATGATCGCATCAAGACGATTGCGGAACTCAGGCGTAAACATACGCTTGATATCTGCCATTTCGTCGCCGGCTTCTTTCTTGTCGGTGAAACCGATTGAGCGTTTTTGCAGGCTCTCGGCACCCGCATTCGTCGTCATGACGATGATCACGTTGCGGAAATCCGCCTTGCGGCCATTGTTATCCGTCAACGTACCGTGATCCATCACCTGCAACAGGATATTGAAAATATCCGGATGCGCCTTTTCGATTTCATCCAGCAGAAGAACCGCATGCGGTTTCTTGGTAATTGCTTCGGTCAGCAAGCCGCCCTGATCGAAACCGACATAGCCCGGAGGCGCACCGATCAAGCGACTGACCGCATGACGCTCCATGTATTCCGACATGTCGAAACGAATCAGCTCGATTCCGAGAATGAACGCAAGCTGCTTGGCCGCTTCCGTTTTGCCGACACCTGTCGGGCCGGAAAACAGGAACGAACCAATCGGCTTGTCCGTCTTGCCGAGCCCTGCACGTGCCACCTTGATGGCAGAGCCAAGCGCCTCAAGCGCAGGATCCTGACCGAACACAACGTTCTTCAGGTCGCGATCGATCGTCTGCAATTTGGAGCGGTCGTCCTGATTGACCGTTTGCGCCGGAATGCGCGCGATCTTGGAAATGATGTCCTCGATCTCGGCCTTGCCGATCGTTTTCTTCTGTTTCGATTTCGGCAGAATGCGCTGCGCTGCGCCCGCTTCGTCGATTACGTCGATTGCCTTGTCCGGCAAATGACGATCGTTGATGAAGCGTGCAGCCAGCTCCGCTGCCGACGTCAGCGCCGATGACAGAATATTTCACGCCGTGATGTTCTTCAAAGCGCGATTTCAAGCCACGCAGAATTTGAATGGTTTGCTCAACCGTCGGCTCATTCACATCGATCTTCTGGAAGCGACGCGACAATGCGTGATCTTTCTCGAACACGCCACGGAACTCGGTGAAGGTTGTCGCACCGATGCATTTCAACTGGCCGTTCGACAATGCCGGCTTCAACAGATTGGACGCATCCAGCGTACCGCCCGAAGCCGAACCTGCACCAATGATGGTGTGGATTTCGTCAATGAACAGGATGCCGTTCGGATTGTCCTTCAGTTGCTTCAGGACTGCCTTCAAACGCTGTTCGAAGTCGCCGCGATATTTTGTGCCGGCCAGCAAGGCGCCCATGTCGAGCGAATAGACCACCGCATTCTGCAGCACTTCGGGCACGTCGCCTTGTGTCACGCGCCAAGCCAGGCCTTCCGCGATCGCGGTTTTACCGACGCCGGCTTCACCAACAAGCAATGGATTGTTTTTACGACGGCGGCAAAGTGTTTGGATCACACGTTCGACTTCGGATTCCCGGCCGATCAGCGGATCGATCTTGCCTTCGGCAGCAAGCTTGTTCAGATTCTGGGTGAACTGATCCAGCGCGCTTTCTTTCTGCTGGCCTTCTGCAGCAGGCGCATCCTCGGCCCCTTCCGGTGCTTTTTGCGCATCGGACTGCTGGTCCTTGCGCACGCCGTGGGAGATGAAGTTGACGACATCCAGACGCGTCACGCCCTGCTGATGCAGGTAGTAAACAGCGTGCGAATCTTTTTCACCGAAAATAGCCACCAGTACATTGGCGCCGGTTACTTCCTTCTTGCCGTTGGACGCCGATTGCACGTGCATGATAGCACGCTGGATCACGCGCTGGAAACCCAGCGTCGGTTGCGTATCGACTTCGGCAGCACCCGGCACGGTCGGCGTGTTATCGCCGATAAAATTCGTCAGCGTTTTCCGCAGATCCTCAAGATTGACAGCGCACGCACGCAATACTTCCGCTGCGGAAGGATTATCGAGCAGCGCCAGCAACAAGTGCTCTACGGTAATGAATTCATGACGCGCCTGTCTCGCTTCGACAAAGGCCATGTGCAAACTGACTTCCAATTCCTGCGCAATCATACTTCCTCCATCACGCACTGCAGGGGATGCCCTGCTTTACGGGCGTGGTTCAAAACCAGCTCAACTTTCGTAGACGCTATATCTTTCGGATACACGCCACAAATACCTTTTCCGTCGCGGTGAACCATGAGCATGATCTGCGTTGCCGACTCACGATCTTTACTAAAGTACTCCTGAAGAATCATGACGACGAATTCCATCGGCGTGTAATCATCATTCAGCAATAACACCTGATACATTGACGGCGGCTTGAGTTTTTGCTCTTGCCTCAAAAGGACCGTTCCATCGTCATGCTTAATTGCCATAGGCCTATTCTAATACGTTCGACCGTGTGCACAATGCCCAGAAGAACAGGGATAAAATTTAATTCAAATCTTACGCGTTTTCTTCTGTCGATGCAGATGACGATCAAAGAAGCAAAATCAAGAGCGCGACTTCATTTTCACTCTGAAAATAAACTTGCAAAATCGCCATCAAACTTCTTGACTTTTATATTTTTTGCGTAAAGAATGAATCTTATTGACATGCTTGACAACAATGGCTTGTCAATATGAAGTGAGCAAGTTTTAGGAGGGGCAACGTTAGGCGAGGCTTCTTTCTTTTGCGGCTCGTGTGATTAAGTCTATATTAGAAAGACGCTTTTTATGGCAACAGGTACAGTCAAGTGGTTCAACGATTCTAAAGGCTTCGGCTTTATCACGCCGGACGACGGCGGCGAAGATTTGTTTGCACACTTTTCCGCAATCCAGATGAACGGCTTCAAGACACTCAAAGAAGGTCAAAAAGTTCAGTTCGAAGTCACGCAAGGCCCTAAAGGCAAGCAAGCTTCCAACATTCAAGCTCCTTGATTCGTTGACAGCTTTCATGAAAAACCCCGCTCCGGCGGGGTTTTTTTATGGATGCGTCAATGAGAACGAAGCCGGCAACCTATCTAACTTTCTTCTCTGACATCCGACGCACGAAGACAGCGTCCCTTCAGAGATGAAGATCATTGTGTTTTCGAACTCAGAACAAACGCTTCTTCCGGCAACCAGATAATCCAGCCATATACGGTATATGGATTCTTCACGGAGAACACTTTCGTCCCAGGCAATGCGCTCCATCCGCTCCCAAGATGGTGGAATTTTCTGCGACGAACTTTGTATCCCATGCAACAAAATCTTTTATCATCCAGATCCGCTCTTATGATCGACACCCTTTCAACGAAACGAGTTGCATGCCGCTAATCCTGTTCAACAAACCTTTCCAGGTCATGTGCCAGTTCTCGTCACATGCAACGCGTCAATCCCTCGCCGATTATCTGGATATTCCCGGCGTTTATCCTGCCGGCCGGCTGGACGCTGATAGCGAAGGATTGTTGTTGCTGACAGATGACGGCGGATTGCAGCATGCGATCAGCCATCCGGAACGCAAACAGACGAAAACCTATCTGGTCCAGGTGGAAGGTGTGCCCGATATCGATGTGTTGGCCCGATTGCGCGCACCGCTCGATCTCGGAGATTTCATCACGCAAGGCTGCGAGGTCAAGCGTGTGGAAGAACCTAGCTGGCTCTGGCCGCGCAATCCGCCAATTCGCGAACGGGCCAATGCCCCGACCAGTTGGCTGACGATCAGCCTGACAGAAGGGAAAAATCGTCAGGTGCGCCGCATGACCGGCATTGTCGGCCTCCCCACACTACGACTGATCCGCATTGCCATCGGTGCGATTTCACTGCAAACACATCCGCTGTGGCCCGGTGAATGGCGCGAAGTGTCGCCAGCAGAATTGGGACTTGCCGGAAGGATGAACCATCCGGGGAAATGAGCATTTCCTTGCGTGCTCAAGAGAACACGCAGCCTGTAATTTTCATTTACACTCGCTGCTGCCGTCCCATTTTCACCGATCAAGGTACTCATTCATGAACAAATTAGTCAGCGGTTGCATCGCAACCATTGCGCTGGCGGCTGTATTTTCTGCCGGCCCTGCTTTTGCACAGGAGGGGAAAAAATTCCCCGTCATCCAGCTGGGTGCCGGGATGAACATTATTCAGGCAGAAGTCGCCGCCAATGAAGCAGAACGCGAACAAGGATTGATGTTCCGGGAAAGCATGGGAGCCAACGAGGGCATGGTATTTCTGTTCGGCGCACCGGCACAGGTGTGCATGTGGATGAAAAACACGCTGATTCCGCTGTCCGTCGCCTTCATCGACGACAAGGGGCGCATCGTCAACATCGAGAACATGAAGCCGCAAACCCTGGATTCGCACTGTTCCAAGGGACAGGTGTTCTACGCGCTGGAAATGAATGAAGGCTGGTTCAAGCACAAGAATATCAAACCGGGAAGCGTCATCGAAGGCTTGCCGAAGGCAAGATAAGGCTTCTTCTCTCACGCCGGCAAAGCGTGCAGACATAAAAAATCCCGCATGACATCATCATGCGGGATTTTTTATATCGAAAAACGCCGGAGCGACAAGCTCTGGCGAAAGACGTTTTAAGCCAGTGCTTTCAGAGCAGCAGCAAGGCGGCTCTTGTGGCGTGCTGCCTTGTTTTTATGGATGATCTTCTTGTCGGCGATACGATCGATCGTCGAGACAGAAGCCAGAAAAACCTGTGCTGCAGCCGCTTTATCGCCAGCTTCGATCGCTTTGCGAACAGCCTTGACTGCGGTACGCAATGTAGAACGCTGACTCGAATTGTGAGCGTTTTGCTTGACTGCCTGACGAGCGCGCTTGCGTGCTTGTGCGGTATTTGCCATGAATAATATTTCCTAAAACAAGGTCAACGCGCATTCGCAAACACGCATATAGAGTGAGACAGAATTCTGTGAAGCCTCGGATTATAGCCGCCTTTTACGAATCAGGCAAATTGATATGGCGATACCGTCCGGATTGTTGCAGCAGCGCTATTAAGCCGGTGCCGCACGACATTTCGCCCCCTTTTCACATAGCCTTGTAAAAATATCAACCATACAACCAATCCCTTTGCGTTTTCGCCCATCGCACCAAAGTAAGCGCTAACAAAATGTCTCGCTGCTGCCCGTATGCGCGTCCCATCGGTTGGCACCGAACGGCTATAATTCCGCTCCATGAACTTGCACAAAACGCTTGCGGCGGTCTCCGGCATGACGATGATTTCTCGTGTGACGGGCTTGATCCGCGAGATCCTGTTTGCCCGTGCATTTGGCGCGTCCGCCTATACGGATGCCTTCAATATCGCATTCCGCATCCCCAATCTGCTGCGCCGACTGTTCGCCGAGGGCGCTTTTTCGCAGGCATTCGTACCGATTCTGGCGGAATACAAAAGCCAGAAAGGCGAAGACGCCACCAAAAATCTGGTCGACCACGTCGCCACCGTCCTGATGTGGACGATGCTGCTGACCTGCGTGATCGGCATCCTTGCCTCTCCATTCATCGTCTATCTGATTGCGACCGGACTCAAATCCGACGCCACCGTATTCGATGCGTCGATCTGGATGACACGCGTCATGTTCCCCTACATCGGGTTCATGTCGTTCGTGGCGCTCAGTGGGGGCATCCTGAATACGTGGCGGGAATTCAAGATTCCCGCCTTCACGCCTGTTCTGCTGAATCTTTCATTCATCGTCGCCACGCTTTTCCTCGCGCCTTATCTGCAAAAACCGATCTACGCGATGGCAATCGCGGTCATCGTCGGCGGCATTTTGCAGATTTCCATACAAATACCGGCCCTGATGAAAATCGGCATGCTGCCGCGTTTTTCGAAGAATCCGTTCGCCAGCCTGAGCGATGCGGGAGTGCGCAAGGTGCTGCAAAAAATGGGGCCGGCCGTGTTTGCCGTTTCCGCCGCGCAGATCAGCCTGATGATCAACACGAATATCGCCTCGCGGCTGCAAAGCGGCAGCGTCTCGTGGCTGTCGTACGCCGACCGGCTGATGGAATTCCCGACCGCGCTGCTTGGCGTGGCACTGGGGACGATTCTGCTGCCGAGCCTGTCGAAAGCCAATTTCGAAGGCAATACGGCGGAATATTCTTCGCTGCTCGACTGGGGCTTGCGCCTGACGTTTTTACTGGCGCTGCCTTGCGCGGTCGCGCTGGCAACGATTTCCGAACCGCTCACCGCAACGCTGTTTCATTACGGAAAATTCAATACGCTGGCTGTCGCGATGACATCGAAAGCGCTGATCGCATACGGCGTGGGCTTGATCGGGCTGATTCTGGTCAAGATCCTGGCACCCGGCTTTTATGCGCAACAAAATATCAAAACTCCGGTCAAAATTGCTATCGGCGTATTGATCGCCACCCAATTGATGAACCTGATCTTCGTGCCGTGGATTGCCCATGCAGGCTTGGCGCTATCGATCGGACTGGGTGCCTGCCTGAATGCCGGCTTTTTGTACTGGGGCCTGAAGCGCCGCGGCATCTATTTCGCGCTTCCCGGCTGGCCTGTGTTTTTGGTTCGCCTCGCAGGCGCGCTTTTCCTGATGGCCGGCGTGGCGTTGTGGGTTGCGGCGCAGTTCGACTGGATAGCGTTACGCGCGTTTCCGCTCCAGCGCGTCGGCGCATTGCTGGCGGTGCTGGCGGCATGCGGCACAAGTTACTTCGGCGCATTGCTGGCGATGGGTTTTCGTTTCCGGGATTTCAAGCGCATATCGAACTGATCGCAACAATGCAAGTGCACATCTGCGCACGGCATCTTCACCATGATGGAGGCATATGACGATCGACTCTCTCGAATACTTTTCCACCCTGGTGCAGCAGGACGACAGCATTCCCTTGTTCGAGTCTGCATTGGCTCTTGCGCAGGATGCAGAACCTGATCTCGATCTGGCTGCATCGCAAGCAGAAATCGACACGTTTGCCGCCCGGCTGAAGCAACGCCTGCAGGCAGATGCCTCGAATCTGCAAAAGCTGCGCATGCTGAATCACTATTTTTATAACGAACTCGGCTTCAGCGGCAACGTCAACGATTACTACAATCCCGATAACAGTTATCTGCATCGCGTGATCGCCACGCGACGCGGCATTCCGATTTCTCTCGCCGTGTTGTACATGGAACTGGCGCAGCAGATCGATCTGAACGTGCAAGGCATTTCGTTTCCTGGGCATTTTCTGATGAAACTGTCCGTGCCATCCGGCCAGGTCGTGCTGGACCCGTTCAATGGTGCCAGCCTGTCGCGCGAGGAACTGGAAGAGCGCGTCGAGCCTTACATCATGCAGCAGGATTTTCCGGACGACTTTCAGCTTGCCGCGTATCTGGAGGCGGCAAGCCCGCGCGACATTCTCGTACGCATGTTGAGGAATTTGAAGGCGCTGTTCATGCAGCAGAAGCGCTGGCAGCAACTGCTGGAGGTGCAGAAACGATTACTGATTCTGCTGCCGCATGACATTACCGAACGCCGCGATCGCGGCCTGGCGTTTGCCAATCTGGAATGCCCGCAGGCCGCATTGCAGGATCTGGAGGCGTATATCGCGCAGCGGCCATATGCAATGGATATCGCCGCCGTGCAGGCGCGATTGCCCGAATTGCGCGATGCAATCGGGCGATTAAACTAGAGGCTGGAATTCAGCCGACGAACGTTCAGCCTTTGGAACGCGCCTCGATGGCTTCCCATTTCTCCAGCGTTTCCAGCAACAAGCCATCGATCTCTGCAAAACGTTTGTTCAGGCGCTTCACTTCATCCGGCTGCTGCGTGTATAGAGAAGCATCCGCCAGTTTTTCCGTGATCGCCTTCTGCTCTTCTTCCAGTTGCGCAATCAGGACCGGCAACGCATCCAGATCGCGCTGTTCCTTGTAGCTGAGTTTCTTCTGCTTCGGTGCGGCTGCGATTTGCGTCGGAGCAGCTTCCGGCTTCGCTTCCGTTTTTACCGCCGCTTTCGGTGCGCCGGCCGGGATGGCTGCCGGACGCACGCGCTCCCAGTCGCTGTAACCGCCGATATATTCGCGCCACAAGCCGTTGCCTTCCGCCACAATCACCTGCGTCACGACGTTGTCAAGGAAGGTGCGATCATGGCTGACCAGAAACACGGTACCCTTGTAGTCTTCCAGCAATTCTTCCAGCAATTCCAGCGTATCGATATCCAGATCGTTGGTCGGTTCATCCAGCACCAGCACGTTGGCCGGTTTGGCGAACAGGCGGGCCAACAGCAAACGATTGCGCTCGCCACCCGACAAAGACTTGACCGGCGAACGTGCGCGTTCCGGCGCAAAGAGAAAATCGTTCAGATAGGTCATCACGTGCTTGCGCTGGCCATTGATCTCGACCCAATCGCTGCCGGGCGCAATGGTATCGGCCAGACTTGCATCCTCATTCAATTGCGCACGCATCTGGTCGAAATACGCGATCTGCAATTTGGTGCCTTGCTTGACTGTGCCTGAATCCGGTTCTTCTTCGCCCAGAATCATTTTCAGCAATGTGGTCTTGCCCGCGCCGTTCAGCCCGATCAAACCGATCTTGTCGCCGCGCAGCAGTGTCGCACTGAAGTCCTGCACGATGACTTTGTCGCCGTAGGTTTTGTTGATGTTTTCCAGCTCGGCCACGATCTTGCCCGAACGATCGCCGGATGACACATCGAGCTTGACCTGTCCCTGCTGATCGCGGCGTGCGCTGCGTGTCAGGCGCAACGCTTCCAGACGACGAACCCGGCCTTCGTCACGCGTACGGCGTGCCTGCACGCCCTTGCGAATCCAGACCTCTTCCTGCGCGAGGAATTTATCGAACTTGGCATTCTCGACTTCTTCGATCTCCAGCTGTTCGGCCTTGCGCACTTGATATGCACTGAAATTGCCGGGGAAAGACAGCAGCCGACCACGATCGAGTTCGATGATCCGTGTCGCCACGTTATCCAGAAAACTCCGGTCATGCGTGATGAACAGCACGCTGCCCTTGTAGTCGCGCAGCAAACCTTCGAGCCACAGAATCGACGTGAAATCCAGATGGTTGGTCGGCTCATCGAGCAGCAGCACATCCGGCGCACTCACCAGCGCGCAGGCCAGCGCCACGCGCTTCTGCATCCCGCCCGACAGCGTGCCCATCAATGCGCCCGACACGAGATTCAGGCGATCCAGCGTGGCTTCCACCTTGTTATTGAGATTCCATGCATCGGCCGCATCGAGCTTGACCTGAATATCGTGCATGCGCTCCATCAGCGCCTCATCGTTGTCGCCGCCGAACTGGCCGGTCAGCGCATCGTATTCCGTCAGCAGCGCCTGCATCTCTCCCATGCCGGATGCGACTGCATCGAATACGGACATCTCGGGCGAAAAATGCGGTTCCTGCTCGACGTAGGCAATCTTGATGCCCTGCTGCATGACAAACAGACCATCATCCAGCCGGGAACGGCCCGCGATGATTTTCAGCAGGGACGATTTCCCGGTGCCATTGCGTCCGATCAAACCGACACGCTCCGTGGTTTCAAGGGAAAACTCGGCATGATCGAGCAAGGGGACGTGACCAAATGCGAGCTGCGCATTGGAGAGGGAAATGACTGCCATAAATACCTGAACGTTTGAGGCCTGCGGGCGAACGCGCGCAACCGATTAAAAGAATGAAGTCCGCATTGTACCGACAGCCGCGCCCCGGCTCGCGATTCTTTACGGACCATCGGCTATAATCTCGTGCGGAAATGAGCAGCCTTGTTCATCTCCCAGCGTCTCGCCGTAGTTCAATGGATAGAACGAGTGCCTCCTAAGCGCTAGATACAGGTCCGATTCCTGTCGGCGGGACCAACCCGATTCAAGCGCCTCTGCCCTGGCAGACCAATCCTCACCGTCATTTTTGCCTCGCCGGCAATTTTCTTTCAAGACTACGTGCGCTACCGAACCGAATAATGTGCGTTTAACGCCTACGCTGGGCTCCAGTTTGCATCCATACAAGAGGAGTCATCATGCGCACAAATCAAACAATCGCCGCACTCGCCGTTCTTTCGGTCACGCTTCTCGCCGGTTGCGGTACGCCGCAGCCCAACGATTCGATGAGCAATTATCCGAACAACACCTATCCGGTTTCCAACGCGCCGGCATATAACGCGGCATACGGTGTCATCGATTCGATCCAGATCGTGCAGCAGGAAGTCGATACGCGCGGCATCGGAACCGGCGCAGTCGTGGGCGGCGTTGTCGGCGGCCTCATCGGCAATCAGATCGGCAAAGGCGGCGGACGTACGGCGGCGACAGCTGCGGGCGTGGTAGGCGGCGCGGTGGTCGGCAATCAAATCCAGGACAACAACAATCGCGGCGTGCGCCAGGCATATCAGGTCAACGTGCGTCTGGACAACGGCACCATCTATGGCGTGGTGCAGGACAGCGTGACCGATCTGCGCGTAGGCGACCGCGTGCGTCTGGAGAACAATCGCGTGTTCCGCTACTAATCCGGCGCTTGCCGTGTTAATCCGGTCAGACGAATAAAATTCGCCTGCAGGAAAAGAAAATCCCGCGTCATATCAACATGACGCGGGATTTTTTATCGACTGTGCTTTGTAAAACGATAAACCGTCGTCAGGCGCTCTCCGCCTGCTCGCTTGCAATGAAGCGATAAATGACGGCACCCAGCAACGCACCTACGATCGGCGCAACCCAGAACAGCCATAACTGACCGACGGCCCAGTCGCCAACGTACAGGGCGACGCCTGTGCTGCGCGCAGGATTGACCGATGTATTGGTCACGGGGATGGAAATCAGGTGAATCAGCGTCAGCGCGAATCCGATCGGAATCGGAGCAAAGCCAACAGGTGCGCGCTTATCCGTGGCGCCCAGGATGATGATCAGGAAAAACATTGTCATCACAATCTCGCACACCAGTGCAGCCAGCAGCGAATAACCGCCCGGTGAATGTTCGCCGTAACCGTTCGATGCAAACCCCTTTGTGATATCGAATCCCGCCGCACCGCTGGCGATGATGTACAGCACGCCGCCGGCGACGATTCCGCCGAGCACTTGCGCCACGATGTAGGGAAGCAGCTTGTTGGCCGGAAAGCGTCCGCCAGCCCACAGTCCGATCGATACCGCCGGATTCAGATGGCAGCCGGAAATATGGCCGATCGCATAAGCCATCGTCAGTACCGTCAAACCGAACGCAAGCGCAACGCCGAGCAAACCGATACCGACGTCAGGAAAGGCTGCCGCGAGGACCGCGCTCCCGCATCCGCCAAGAACAAGCCAGAACGTTCCAAAAAATTCAGCACCGTACTGTTTCATTTTTCCTCCTGGTGAGTAACCAATGTGGTTGCCATCGAACAAACGGGCTGTCGATAACGGACCGATCATAGCCGACATTTATTTCAGGAACGATTACCAGGTACAAATGTTTGCAAAAATTGATTGGCAGGCATTTTTCGTGCATTCGGAAAAGCAACGGGCACGCCATGCGGATACGTATAATCAATGCTCTGTCATTCGAAAACGCGCCCCGGCACGCTGGCGGACGCGACGGCATTTTCAAGGGCTGATCACATGATTACAGAAGAACAGATCCAGGCGCTCCAGTCGGAGATGGAAGGGAATGGCGAGAATCAGGCGCAGATGGCCTATCGCATCCTGGAAGAAATGATCGTCACGCTGAAGCTGCCGCCGGGCAGCAAGATATCGGAGAAGGCGCTGAACCGCTCACTCGGCTTCGGCCGCACGCCATTGCGCGAAGCGCTGCAGCGGCTGGCGATCGAAGGCAATGTGAAAATCCTGCCGCGCTCCGGTGTCATCGTGTCGGAAATCGATCTCGCCGATCAGTTGAACATGATCGAAGTGCGGCGCGAACTGGAAAAAATCATTGCAGGCCGCGCCGCGCCTGGCGATGGATGGACAGTGCCGTGTGTTCCTGAAACTGGCAGAGAGTTTCGACCGCGCCGCGCAGTAGGATGACAGTACGATCTTTATCGAAACCGACCGCGAATTCAACAGCCTGTGCATCGACACCGCGCAGAACAAATACCTGGCTTATGCAATCGGCCCGATCGAGGCGCAAACCCGGCGCTTCTGGTATTTGCATTTCAAGCGCTTCGGCGACCTGCAACGCGTGGCCCAACTGCATGCAAAAATCGCACGTGCCATCGCTGCCAACGACGAACCCGGCGCACGCGAAGCAGCCGACCGGCTGATCGATTATGTGGAAGAGTACACGCGGAAAACACTGCAGTTCATGGGCGGGCTGTAAGCGTCACGTCAATGCATCGCATGCATTAAAACCCGGCAACCGCGCCGTTGCTGCGCGGATCGAATTCGCCTTCGAACATGCCGGAAACGGTGCGAACGATGCCGCCGGCGTGACCGACCACTTCATCGAATTCACCGATGATATCGACATCATGGCCCATCGCTTTGAGGCCGTTCACGATCTCCGCGCTGAAACGGCTTTCAAGCTTCAGCGATTCCGAACTCTGCCCCCATGTGCGGCCCAGCAACCAGCGCGGTGCCGTGATCGCCTGCTGCAAAGATTGATTGAACACCGCGTAGCGCGTGAACAATGCCGCCTGCGTTTGCGGCTGGCCGTCGCCGCCCATCGTGCCGTACACCATGGTGCGGCCGTCGTTGAAACGCGCCAGCGCCGGATTCAATGTATGGAACGGTTTCAGCCTTCGCCGAGATACGCCTCCTTCACACGCGGATCGTTCAGCATCTGCGCCGCATCACCCTGCATCGTGACCAGACCGGACTCCATCACGTAAGCGCGATTAGCTGCCTGCAAGGCCAGCTTTGCATTCTGCTCGACCAGCAGGATCGTCATGCCTTGCGCCGAGATCGTGCGGATCACCTCGAAGATTTTTTCCACCATGATCGGCGACAAACCCATCGATGGTTCATCAAGCAGCAGCAACCGCGGCCGGCTCATCAACGCGCGCGCCATCGCCAGCATCTGCTGCTCGCCGCCGGACAAGGTGCCGGCCATTTGCACAGCCCGCTCCTTCAGGCGCGGGAAGACGTCGAACCATTTCTCGATATCGGCCGCAATGCCTGCCTTGTCATTGCGCGTAAAGGCACCCATCAGCAGATTCTCGTGAATCGACATGCGCGTGAAGACGCCGCGCCCTTCCGGCACCATCGCCAGTTTTCGCTGCACGAGCTGAAACGAATGCAGTCCCTTGATCGGCTTGCCCTCGTATTCGATATGCCCTTCGACCCGGCAATCCGGCAAGGTGCCGGTGATTGCCTTCAGCGCCGTGGTTTTTCCTGCACCGTTCGCACCGATCAAGGTGATCAGCTCGCCTTCCCGCACATCAAGATCGATGCCTTTGACGGCCTGGATACCGCCGTATGCGACCTTGAGGCCGGAGATTTTCAGCACATCGTTCGCCATCAGTGCCCGCCTCCCAGATACGCTTCGATCACGGCCGGATTCCTCTGCACATCGGCTGGAATGCCTTCCGCGATCGGCTTGCCGTAATCCAGTACCGTGATGCGGTCACACAAACCCATCACCAGCTTGACGTCGTGTTCGATCAGCAAAATGGTTTTTCCTTCGGCCTTGATCCTGACCAGCAATTCGCGCAGGCCGAGCTTCTCCGTTGCATTCATGCCGGCGGCCGGTTCATCCAGCGCCAGCAATTGCGGATCGGTTGCCAATGCGCGTGCGATCTCCAGCCGGCGCTGATCGCCGTACGACAGATGCCGTGCCGTCCTCTCGGCAAATTGCGCGATGCCGACAAAATCCAGCAGCTCCATCGCGCGCTTGCGGATGCCCGCTTCTTCTTCACGTGCCGCCTTGTGATGAAACACTGCGCCGAACAAACCTTGATGCGTACGCACGTGACGCCCGACCATGACGTTTTCCAGCGCACTCATTTCTCCGAACAGGCGGATGTTCTGGAAGGTGCGCGCGATGCCGGCTTTCGCCACGGCATGCGGTGCGGATGGCGAGTACGGTTTGCCGCCCAGTTCGAAGGTGCCGCTGTCGGCCTGGTACAAACCCGTGATCACGTTGAAGAACGTGGTCTTGCCGGCGCCGTTCGGGCCGATCAATCCGTAGATCTGCCCGCGCATGATTTTGACGTTCACATCCGTCAATGCCTGCAGGCCACCGAAGCGTTTGCTGGCGCCGGTGATATGAAGAATGGTCTGGTTGTCGATCGTAGCTGTCATGACATCCTCTTACACCGCCACGACGTCGGTCGATTTGCCGCCGGCATCGGTATCCGCCGTCGGCCGGTCTTCGCTCTTCGGGGCCGGCCACAGACCGGCCGGACGGTTGAGCATGATCAATACCATCGCCAGACCGTACAGCAATTGGCGCAGGATCTCGGCATCGATCAACACCTTGCCGAACAATGTCATCTGCAATGGCTCCACCACATGGCGCAGCACTTCGGGCAAGGCGGCGAGAAGAACGCCACCGAGCACGACACCCGGAATATGTCCCATGCCGCCCAGCACCACCATCGCCAGCACGGCAATCGATTCCGTCAGGGAGAACGATTCCGGTGAAACAAAACCCTGGAACGATGCAAACATCGACCCCGCCACACCGCCGAACGATGCGCCCATCGCGAATGCCAGCAGCTTGACGTTGCGCGTGTTGATGCCCATCGCCTTGGCCGCAATCTCGTCTTCGCGGATTGCGACGAATGCGCGGCCCAGTCGCGAATTCTGCAAACGTACCGAGATAAAGATGATGGCGATGCACAATGCGAGGAACAGGAAGTAGTAGGCGTTTACCGAAGGCATGCCGTAATTGCCGATCATCACGGTCGCGCGCGATCCGGGCTCTCCTGCCAGCGAGACGCCGAAGATGCGGATCGGATCGATCAGGTTGACTCCCTGCGGACCGTTGGTGATGTTGATCGGATCATTCAGGTTGTTCATGAAGATACGAATGATTTCTCCGAAACCCAGCGTGACGATTGCAAGGTAATCGCCGCGCAATTTGAGCGTCGGCGCACCGAGCAGCGCACCGAAGAATCCGGCAACCAGTGCGGCCAGCGGCACGATTGCCCATAGCGAGAGATGAATGCCGTTTTGCGCGATCTCCGGACCGAATATCGTCACCAGTGTTGCACCGACCATCGGATACTGATTGACGAACGACTCCAGCAGGGCCGCGAACTGCGGCGATGCCAGCAGCGCTGTCAGGTAGGCGCCGATTGCATAGAACGCGATGTAGCCCAGATCAAGCAGGCCGGCAAAGCCGACCACCACGTTCAGGCCGAGCGCCAGCATGATGTACAGCAGCGCCAGATCCATGATGCGCACCCAGGAATTGCCGAAATTCTGCGCAATGAAAGGAAACACCAGCGCCACCGCAAAAATGGCCAGCAGGCCGACATATGCCTTGCGCGGATTGTTCGCCGTATCGAAATAGTTGGACATGGTTTATTCCTATGCGCGATCCGGCACGCGTTCGCCCATGATGCCGGAGGGTCGCAGCGTCAGCACGATGATCAGCACGACAAATGCAAAGATGTCCTGATAATGACTGCCGAGTATGCCGCCGGTCAGGTCGCCGATGTAGCCTGCCCCCAGACTTTCGATCACACCGAGCAGAATGCCGCCGAGCATCGCGCCATAAATATTGCCGATGCCGCCCAGCACCGCTGCAGAAAAAGCCTTCAGCCCCGGGACAAAACCCATCGCGAATTGCGCCGAAGAGTAATTCGCAGCCCACATCACGCCGGCGATCACCGCCAGCGCGGCGCCGACCACGAACGTCATCACGATCACGCGATTGGAATCGACTCCCATCAAACCCGCCACGCGCGGATTCTCGGCGGTGGCGCGCATCGCGCGTCCCATCTTCGTTTTTTCCACCAGCAGCACCAGAAGGCCCATCGCAACAGCGGCCAGAACCAGCAGCATGACCTGCGTCGGGGAAATCAGCGCGCCGAACAGATGCAACGGATCGGACGGCATCACCTGCGGAAACGGAATCGGGCTGCGGCCCCAGATCATCATGGCAAACGTCTGCAGCAGAATGGAGACACCGATCGCGGTAATCAGCGGTGCGAGACGCGGCGCATTGCGCAGGCGCCGGTAGGCTACGCGTTCTATCAGGATGTTGACCGCCACGCATACCGGAATTGCACCGAGGATCGCGATGATCAGCTTGACGACGCCGGGCAGATCGGGCGCAACCGTATTGATCATCTTCAGGATCGTCAGGCCCGCCATTGCGCCGATCATCAATACATCGCCGTGCGCGAAGTTGATCAGATTGAGCACGCCGTAGACCATCGTATAGCCAAGCGCCACCAACGCGTACATGCTGCCGAGAACCACGCCGTTGATGATCTGCTGGATGAAAATATCCATGTATTTGCTCTCAGGAGAATCGTGCCAAATTGTATTGCAGTGAACAGCCTGAAACACATGCGTTTGACCGCCCGCATCGTGACAGACACATCATCGTTCCGGATAACAAAACGGCACCCTGATCGATTTCAAGGTGCCGCATCATGTGCTTCCGCTTATTCACCGCGACGAATGGAGCATGCCGGAATTGCAGAAATCGCAGGAATTCGGAATATCGTCATGCTGGCTGTCTCCATTTTTCTTGCGGTCGGGCGCATGACGATCCGGTCATGCAGGCGCGGAAGGAACGGGCCGGATTATACCCAAGGCGCGCCGTCATAACGAGCGATGCGACTCCCTTGTTCCTGCAAGCTATTTTTTGGCACTCAGTCCCTTCGGCAACGGGAACGTGACATGTTCTTCCGCGCCTTCCAGCGTGCGTACGCTTTTCGCACCGCACTCTTTCAGGCGATCGATCACGGCCTGCACCAGCACTTCCGGCGCTGATGCGCCTGCGGTGACACCGATCCGCCGCTTTCCCACCAGCCAGTCCGGATCGATCTGCGAAGCGTTGTCGACCATGTATGCGGTCACGCCTTTTTTCTCGGCGACTTCGCGCAGACGATTGGAATTGGAACTGTTCGGACTGCCGACCACAATGACCAGTTCGACCTGCGGCGCCATGAACTTGACGGCTTCCTGGCGGTTGGTCGTGGCATAGCAGATGTCGGCTTTTTTCGGCTCGGAAATATGCGGGTACTTGCTCTTCAACGCGGCGATGACATCCCGCGTATCGTCAATCGACAGCGTCGTCTGCGTGACATACGACACCATGTCGGGGTTCTTCACCTGCAGCTTTTCGACATCCCCGACGGTTTCGACCAGATGCATGCCGTCCTCGGTCTGCCCCATCGTGCCTTCGACTTCAGGATGACCGTCATGGCCGATCATCACGATCTCGCGGCCGTCGCGGCGCATTTTCTCGACTTCTATATGCACCTTGGTCACCAGCGGGCAAGTCGCATCGAACACGCGCAAGCCGCGCCTGTCGGCTTCCGCCTGTACTGCCTTCGATACGCCATGCGCGGAAAACACGACCGTATTGCCAGTCGGCACGTCGTCCAGTTCCTCGATGAAAATCGCACCCTTGTTCCGCAGATCGGAAACGACATAGGCGTTATGCACGATCTCGTGGCGCACATAAATAGGCGCGCCGAATTCGATCAGCGCACGCTCGACGATTTCAATCGCGCGGTCCACACCGGCGCAAAAACCGCGCGGCTGGGCAAGTAAGATTTCGCTATCCATCAATCACTATCCTTCGATGCGCGCACTGGCGTGCACTCGCTATTACAAAAACACAAAACGCCGCATGCAATCGGCGCTTCATGCATGACTACAATATTCCGATGATCTTCACTTCAAACCGCAGCGCCTGTCCGGCCAGCGGATGATTGAAATCGAACAGCGCCGTTTCGCCATCGATCTCGCGCAGCACGCCGGCAAACTGGCCACCACCGGGTGCAGCAAATTCGACCAGATCACCGATCGTATATTCTTCACCGGGGCCGGAATTCTGGTTCAGCGTATCGCGCGACAGGCGCTGGATCAGTTCCGCATTGCGCGGGCCGAACGCGCGCTCTGCGGGTAATTCGAATGTCCGGTGCACGCCTTCTTCCATTCCGATCAGACAGGCCTCCAGGAATGGCGCCAACTGCCCCTGTCCCAGCTGCAGCGTGGCCGGACTATCCGCAAATGTGCTGACGATATCCACGCCATCCGCCGATGCCAGCCGATAGTGCAAGGTTAGGTAAGCGGATTCGGTCACGACAGGATGTGGTAGATTTGACATTAAATTCCCGGTTTGCACGACAGGCGCTATTTTAAGCCACCTTACAAGGTCGAGCCTTCCGATAATCGCGGCAAAACGATAAAAATCAATGCCGCATCTCAAACCCGCATCTCCTTTTCGACAGGATACGCATGGCAATTACAGACTGGCCGGAAGACCAACGGCCGCGTGAGCGTTTGATCAAGCACGGCGCGGCCATGCTGTCCGATGCCGAACTCCTCGCCGTATTTCTGCGTGTCGGCGTTGCCGGCAAAAGCGCGGTCGATCTGGCGCGCGACATGGTGACGCACTTCGGGTCGCTGAATGCCCTGTTCTCCGCCACGCTCGGCAACTTCTCGAAACTGAACGGCCTCGGTCCTGCCAAATACGCGCAACTGCAGGCGGTGCTGGAACTGGCGCGCCGTTCGCTGTCCGAAGAAATGCAGGCCGGCATCACGCTCGGCTCGCCGCAAGCGGTCAAGCAGTATCTGCAACTGCTGCTGGGCGGTCGCGCCTACGAATCGTTCGCCGTCCTGTTCCTCGATGTAAAGAACCGGCTGATTGCCTGCGATGAATTATTCCGCGGCACGCTGACGCACGCATCCGTTTACCCGCGCGAAGTCGTCAAGGCTGCACTGGCGCACAACGCTGCCGGCATCCTGCTTGCCCACAACCATCCATCCGGCGCACCCGATCCAAGCCCGGCCGACCACGCATTGACGCAAGCATTGAAACAGGCGCTCGCACTGGTTGATGTGCGCGTACTTGATCACTTCATCGTCGCGGGCACGCATGTGTATTCATTTGCCGAGCACGGCGAACTATAGGCAAGCGCCAAGTGGCCGCATCCACGACTGCACAGTGCAGATTGAAATTCATCACAATGAAAAACCGGAACACAAATTGTTAAATTTATTAAACATACAAGACACAATTAATTTACGCAAGTCATTGAATAATCGTGATTTTTTAGATATACTCTCGTTTTTTCCAGATTCGGAAATTCTTTTAGGAGCACAAATATGGCACGTGTCTGCCAAGTCACTGGGAAGGGGCCGATGGTTGGCAACAATGTTTCCCATGCAAACAACAAAACGAAACGTCGTTTTTTGCCTAACTTGCAAAATCGCCGCATTTTCGTTGAGTCGGAAAATCGCTGGGTTTCCCTGCGCCTGTCCAACGCCGGTCTGCGCGTTATCGACAAAATCGGCATCGATGCCGTGTTAGTCGACATGCGTGCTCGTGGCGAAAAAGTCTAATATAAGGAATCATCATGGCGAAATCAGGCCGCGACAAAATCAAGTTGGAATCGACCGCAGGCACGGGTCACTTCTACACGACCACCAAAAACAAGCGTACGACGCCGGAAAAAATGTCGATCATGAAATTTGATCCAAAAGTCCGCAAGCACGTTGAATACAAAGAAACCAAGATCAAGTAATCGATCTTGTAATTCATGAAAAAGCCGCTCACTCGAGCGGCTTTTTTTATGTGTGGTAAGCCACATGCACAACGCTGCATCCAGCCCTCTTGCAGGTCATAAAAAAGCCCGGAGCAACCGGGCCTTTTCATGTACAGCTCTTTTTACAACTTACTCAAGCATAACTGCGCAGACGCAACGAGAAGTCGCGCAATGCGGTAATACCCGACGCTTCGGCACGTACGCACCAGTCTTGCAGTTGATGCAGCAGTTGATCGCGGGTTGCGTGCGAACGCTCCCAGATCGCGCCGAGCTCGACACGCATTTCATGCATTGTTTTCAGTGACTTACTGTGCGTGAACAATTCGGTCAGTTGCTCTTTATGCGGCGCTTCCAGCTTGTTCGGCTCACGATGCAGCAATTTTCTCGCCGAACGCAAAAAGCCGGATTCAAGATTCGCTTTTTCTTTCAAATGCTCGAATTCATCGTGCCATGTTTTCTTCAGCGATTTTGCATATTTGGCTGTGACATCGTAACGATTCGAAATCACCGATTGCAGCGTATCGAAATCGAGATGCAATTTGCCGTGTTCGAATTTTGGTTCCGGTGCGACTTTCTTGACCTTGGCCAAACCACACATTTCCAACATACGGATATACATCCAGCCGATATCGAACTCATACCATTTCGACGACAGTTTGGCCGATGTGCCGAACGTGTGATGATTGTTATGCAGTTCTTCGCCGCCGATCAGAATACCGATCGGGAAGATGTTGGTGGCCGCGTCGTCGCAATCGTAGTTGCGATAACCCCAGTAGTGGCCGATGCCGTTGATGATGCCGGCTGCGGTAATCGGGATCCATGCCATTTGCACAGCCCATACCGACATGCCGACTACGCCGAACAGCATGACGTTAATGAACAGCATGAGGACAATGCCCATCGCGCTATGCGGTGTATAGACCTTACGCTCGATCCAGTCGTTCGGCGTGCCGTAACCGTATTTCTCCATCGTTTCCATGTTTTTGGATTCGGCACGATACAACTCGGCGCCTTCGAAAAACACTTTCTTGATGCCGCGCGTGACAGGGCTGTGCGGATCTTCTTCGGTTTCGCATTTGGCGTGATGTTTGCGATGAATCGCTACCCATTCCTTGGTGACCATGCCGGTGGTCAGCCACAGCCAGAAACGGAAAAAATGCGCAGGAACCGGGTGAATATCCAGTCCGCGATGGGTCGCACTACGATGCAGGTAAACAGTCACTGCAGCGATGGTGATATGGGTAACGGCGAGGGTAAAGAAAAACACCTCCCAACCGCTGGCACCGGTCAGACCGTTCGAAAGAAAATCCAGTACTGCGTCAATCATTGCGTCTCCGTTGTAATTGCCAGTGGAATGGCATGGCGCTTAAATGGTGGCGCCTTTGTGAATTGCGAGGGGTATCGACTAAAAAACAGGCAAAATTTCGAAACGAATTGTAACCCCTTTAGGGCTGCAAATCGGATTTTGCGGGGGCTTCCTGCCCATTTAAACGCTCTTTTATTGCGCCGTATTGTTCATCAATCAACCTGATTTCACGCTGCGGGAACGGAACGTTGATCTTGTGCTCTTGAAACAGCCGCCAGATTGCACGATTGACATTGGACAGCACGCCGCCCCGTTCGTTTTCGTTGATCCAGAAAGCCAGTTGCAATTCGATGCCATCCGCACCAAAACTCATCATCAGCGCACGCGGCGCACGCTCGTCGTCCCGCACGATGCGCTCGATGCCCAGCGTCGCATCCTCCAGCAATTGCAAGGCGGCATCGATATCGGTGCGATGGTCCACCGTGATAGTGGTTGTCATCTGCACCACGCTGTCCGTCAGCGAAAAATTCTGCACAGAGCTGGAAACAAACATTTCATTCGGCACCACCGTATTGGTGCCGTCGCCGCCGCGCAACACGGTATAGCGCGTATTGATCTGCACCACGCGGCCGGAAAACCGGTCAACCGACACCATGTCGCCGATCGACAGGCTGCGTTCAAGCAGAATCACGAATCCCGAAACGTAACTACTGGCGATTTTCTGCAGGCCAAGCCCCAGGCCCACGCCCAGCGCGCCACCGAACACGGACAGCACGGTCAGGTCGATGCCCACCATTGACAGACTGACCAGCACCGCGATCAGCACCAGCACCGCGCGGCTCATGCGCGACATGACAACCCGCAACGATGAATGCATCGTGTCGAGGCGCATCAATCGCTCTTCCAGCATGGCGGAAACCCACAGCGCCAGAATCAGCGTGACGCCGACCGAGACTGCCGCCTGCAGAATCGTCATGATCGATACATGATTCTTGCCGAGCGGAACGGTCGTCGATTCCAGAAATGCAATCAGGTCAGGCAAGGTGCCCGTGATGTGCATCGCCACCACGATCCAGACCAGCAATGCAAAACTCTTCTCGAACAGCAGCACCAGACCGCCAACCCTGCCCCCGCGCGCAAATACGCGGCGCATCACATAGAACGCCAGGCGGATCAATGCAAAGGAACCAACCAGAGGAATCGCAATGCGCAGCAGATCCACATTGGCGATCCATTGCGACAGAACCGATTTGGCAATCGCGATCAGCATCAACGTCAGCAGCGGCCACAACGCACGCGTAAAACTTTCCACTCCCAGACGCCGCATCGCATTCGTCTGCACATCCGGCGATGCAATGGCGCCACGCACCAGCCGGGCCAGCGCCCAGCCCAGTGCAATGCAGAAAACAAGGGCAAGAATCTGCCAGCGCAATCCCGGATTACCGAGATCGGTCGACAGATCAGCCCAGAGAGTGGAAAGCAGATTCTGGTTCATTTCTTCCGTTCAAGTACTGCAGCAAAGAATCCATCGGTATGGTGCAGACTCGGCGAAAGCTTCAGATAGGCGCTCATTTCCAGCCCGATCTTCTGTTCGGCCAGCACATCGCTCATCGGCACCAGAACAAAGTCGTCGCGCGCGGCGATGAACTGCTCGACGATTGCTTCGTTTTCCTCGTCCAGAATGCTGCAGGTCGCATACACCAGCCGGCCGCCCGGTTTGACCAGACGCGCGGCGCCGGCCAGGATCGATGCCTGTTTCTCATTGAGTTCGATCAGGGCCTGCGGCGTCTGACGCCACTTCACGTCCGGATTGCGGCGCAACGTGCCGAGACCGCTGCACGGCGCATCCACCAGCACGCGGTCGATCTTGCCCGCCAGTCGCTTGACCTTGGCATCGTTCTCGTGCGCGATCTGCACCGGATGCACGTTCGACAATCCGCTACGCGCCAGGCGCGGCTTCAGCTTGGCCAGACGTTTTTCGGAAATATCGAATGCATACAGGCGGCCCGTGTTGCGCATTGACGCGCCCAGCGACAATGTCTTGCCGCCCGCGCCTGCACAGAAATCAACGACCATTTCGCCGCGCTTGGCGCCGACGATCTGCGACAGCAGCTGGCTGCCTTCATCCTGCACTTCGATCGAACCGTTCTTGAACAGCGGCAGATTCTGCAGCGCAGGTTTCTTGATGATGCGAATCCCGAGCGGCGCGAACGGTGTCGGCTCGCACAAAATCGGCGCCTGGGCCAGTTCGGCCACCACATCTTCGCGCACGGCCTTGACCGTATTCACACGCAAATCGAGCGGTGCCGGCTGGTTCATTGCATGTGCCAGTTCCAGCGTGGCGGCTTCGCCATCGCGCGCGACCAGCTTGTCGAACAGCCATTGCGGCAAATTTGCGCGCAATGCGGCCGGCAGCAATGTGCGGTCGATTTGCATCACGTGATCCAGCCATGCCGTTTCTTCTTCCGACAAACCGCCCAGCGATTCAGCGCCGACCGCATCGGCCAGACCGAGCAGCGTCAGGCGACGCATGGTCGGACCGTTGCCCGATTCGGCAAAACTGGTATAGACCGACTTGTTGCGCAGCAGTCCGTAAACCGCCTCCGCAACCACGCCGCGTTCGCGCGAACCCAGTTTGGGATGTTCGCGAAAATAGCGTGACAGCGTACCGTCGGCCGGGCCGGTGAAACGAAGAATCTCGCGTAATACTTCTTCGGTGTTGTTAATGATCGCGGGAGGCAATCTCATGCACATTCCTTCATGAATAAATCTTGTCTGATTCAGGTTAATGGCGAATCGTCGGGCCGTCGTTGTGCGATGTGCACGACGCCGTCTTTTATAGAAAGGCGTTGTTCGACGAACCAGCGAATCGCACGCGGATAAATAATGTGTTCCTGCTCCAGCACGCGCGCGGCCAGCGTCTGCTCGCTATCGTCCGCCAGCACCGGCACCGCAGCCTGCGCCACGATGGGGCCGTGATCCAGTTCGGCCGTTACAAAATGCACGGTCGCGCCATGCAGCTTGACGCCAGCCACCAGCGCCTGCCGATGCGTCGCCAGCCCGATGAAACTGGGCAGCAGCGATGGATGGATATTCAGCATGCGGCCGGCGTAATGGGTGACGAACGCTATCGTCAATATCCGCATAAACCCGGCCAAGGCGACCAGATCCGGCGAAAAATCATCGATCGCGCCTTGCAGGGCCTGATCGAAGGCTTCGCGGGTCGGGTAATCCTTGTTTGCAATCACAATCGCGGGAATGCCCTGCGCGGCGGCAAAAGCGAGACCGGCCGCATCCGGGCGATTGCTGATGACCGCCACGATACGGGCAGGCCATTTTTCATTTTGCGCGGCGCGGACGATGGCTTCCATGTTACTGCCGCGTCCGGAAATCAAAATGACGATTTTTCTCATGGCGCGCATTGTACCGTACCGCGCCTCGGACAGGATTCGGCAATCGGCATCGACGGCAACAAAATGCGGCAAATACCCGCAAACTGACGGCAACGAACCCGCAAGTCGCACAACATGAAAACAATCGGAGAAGAACGCCCGCCCGTGGAATCAGGCGGTCGGGAAGAAGAAAGGTGGCTACTGGAAGGAATAAAAGACGCGGAATGCGATTTTCTTGTCCGCCCAGAAATCGGCGGCATCGCGGAACACGTCGAGCAGGGTTTCGCGCGCTTCCTTGTCGAATTTCGGCGTATTCGGCAATTGCTCCAGCACGACGAGAAAGCCGGGCTGCATGCCTGCCTTGTGCGCCAAACTGGTCAGGCAATCGGAAAGTGCATCGAAATTCTTGCCAAAATGCCTGGGAAACTGAAATGCCTCGGCAATGGTCGCAAGCACTTGCTGCTTGGTTGTCGCATGCGCGCAATGCGCATACAGGAAATGCTGTCCAAGTTGCGCGGCCTCTGCCTGCAGATCGGCGACGCGGAAAGCCCGGATCGATTGCACGACATTTGGTGGCACGGTTTTAAACAAAGTCATTGATCCCTCTATCTCCAAGCAATTTTTTATTATCAGCAACAACTCGATAACTTCACTCTATGACACGTCTGAAGCTTTTATAGTGATCGGCGGTGTAATAATATTCATGCGGCCTGCTCTTCTGCCCGCCTGTCACAATCCGCATGGCTCCCCGGTTGCGGGAACGCGGCGTTTTTACAGTGAATTCGCGATAATACCCGCGCTTTTGCTGCGGCAAAACCTTTTCGTAGTTTCCAAACATCGCCCCGTCTTTTTCGTAGGGAAAGGGACCGCCCTGGCGAATCAGCGTGATGGTTTGCCGGGCTTCCGGCGGCAATTCCGTGAACCGGACGACGTCCAGACTGCCGGAATCGAACGCAAAAACGTTATAAGAAAGTAATAATGTAGCGAAAAACAGGAAAAAACGTGGGATAAATTTAACGCTCACGGCGATTCCTCTTATTGATTAAACAATCTTTCCTGCTCCGCCCGCCCAAGGTTGCCTTCGAGGGTAACGTGTTGCGTTGCCCGAATCAACACGTATCGGGTCAACCTCCTGCCGCTGTCGTGGCCTCCCGCATCACGGAAGCAGTGGTGTCGATCTCTTCCTGTGCAAAAAATGCAAGTATTTCATTCTTGTGCGCCATCGCATCCTTGCGGCCGAGATTGATCAATTCGGTGGTGTAGCTTTTTTCAAACAACAAATAAGAAGCCAGTGCCGCACCGCGCACTTCGGTCGCCCCGATTCCTCCCAGCAGCAGGCGTATCGGGCGCGGCAGGCTGCCGATGTGGCGGCTGGCAATCGTGTCGAGCCGTTCCGATGGCGAAATGGACAGCATTTCGATGGGGCGCAGCGGCGTGCGGGCAAGCTGCTCGGGCGTCAGGAACGACAGGGTCTGGTTGATGCGGTTCAGGCGTTCCACATCGCCGGCGATACTGTCGAGAAAAATGCTGGACATCGCATGGCCGGCAATCTGTGCCAGATTCGGATATTGCGCATGTGCGGACGAATCGATCGCCGGCTCCAGCAGGCGGCCGGCGCCGATCACCAGCACCTTGTCGGCTCCCAGATGGATCGCCGGTGAAATCGGCGCCAGCTGCCGCATCGAGCCATCGCCGAAATATTCTCGGCGCCCGGCGAAGAAAATCGGCGTGGCGGGAAAAATCAGCGGAATGGCCGACGACGCCAGCAAATGTTCGACGCCGATCTGGCTGCGCACCGCTGTGCGCTGGGTACGCACCCACGGCTCGATATTGGCTTCGCTTTGATAGAACGTGATGTGCTGGCCGGCGGTATATGACGATGCCGTCACCGCCAGCGCATGCAATTTTCCATCGAGCAGGGCCGCATCCAGACGCGGCAGATTCAGCATGCGGTTCAGCAAACTGACCAGCGGTGTGTTGTCGAGCAGCGAAGTGGGCGGATGGTTTTTCCATTTGCGCAGCAGCCAGCCGAACGACAGCAGGGACAGCCATTTCGCGCTGGAGCGCAGGACGCCGAGAGAATCCGAGCGGTAGACCTGCTCCGCAGTGAAATTCTCCCAGACATTTGCCACCTTGTTCAGGCCGCGGCCGAAATCGTCGGCGCTGCAGCCCAGCGCCGTCGCATTGATCGCGCCGGCGGATGTGCCGCAGATGATGTCGTATGGATTGGTTTCCGGTTGCCAGCCCGCTTCGCACAGGATCGCCGACACGGATTGCAGAACGCCGACCTGATATGCCGCCCGCGCCCCACCGCCCGTCAATATCAGGCCGATTTTTTTATGATCTCGCATGCAACCAATTATTAGTGCGTTTGATGTTTCGGGCAAGTATCACTTGTCTTCCGGAAATCGATGGCTGCATCCTTCGTCGTCAGTCGCCCTGTGCGATTCCCTCGCGACGCGGATCGGCGCCGCCGAACCAGACATCCTCACCATGCAGATACAGTCGCATGATGCCGTGCAGACCGGACGTCTGTTCGTCGACCAGCACATCGTGGCCGCGCGCTTTCAATGCCTCGATCAGCATCGGCGACACGCGTCCCTGCTCCAGCTCGGTCGGGCCGTTGCGGCTGCCGACGTTCGGCAGATCGATCGCCTGCTGCACATTGAGCCCCCAGTCCATCATGCCGATCAACACCTTCGCCACATAATTGATGATCGACGAACCGCCCGGCGATCCAATGACCATGACCAGTTTTCCCGTGCTTTTTTCGAACACGAACGTCGGCGCCATCGAACTGCGCGGACGCTTGCCGGGCTGCACCCGGTTGGCGACAGGCCCATCGGCATCCGCTGCAATCGCGGAAAAATCGGTCAACTCGTTATTCAGCAGGAAGCCGTCCACCATCTGCCGCGAACCGAATGCATTTTCTATCGTGGTCGTCATCGACACCGCATTGCCCTGCGCGTCGACGATCGAGATATGCGAAGTCGATGGCAGTTCGGGCGACATGTCGGTTCCCCATGCAACGTGCAATCCCGGCGGTGTGCCGGCCTGTGCATGGCGCATCGAGCGATCGGCAATGAGCGCGGCGCGTTGGCGCAGATAGCCCTTGTCGAGCAACGGCGCAGCACTACCGCCCGGCAGCGGCACGAAATCGGTATCGGCGACATAGCGGTTGCGATCCGCATACGCCAGCCGTCCGGCCTCGGTGAAAAGATGCACTGCCTCGGCATTCAGGCTGCCGCCTTCCGGTGCAAGCGCCTGCATATTTTTCGTTTCAAGCATGCCCAGCATCTGCGCCACGGCAATCCCGCCTGATGACGGCGGCGGCATTCCGCATACACGCCACAGTCTGTAATCGCTGCACACCGGTTCACGCAACCTGGCCTGATAGCCGGCAAGATCCTCCGCCGTCAATCCGCCGGGATTGGTCGGATGGCGTTTCACCTTGTCGGCAATATCGCGTGCGATCCGTCCTTCATAGAAGGCATCGGCACCATGATCCGCGATGGCCTGCAACGTCGCTGCCAGCGCGGGATTCCTGAGCAGATAGCCCGCCGGTCGCGGCTTGCCTTCGCGATCGTAAAAATAGGCGGCGGCCACCGGATCGTTTTTCAGATACGACTCCGATTGCAGCAGCGTTGCAAGGCGTGGGCTCACGGTAAAACCGTCAGTGGCAAGTCTGATTGCCGGCGCGAACAATGCCGGCCACGGCAGTCTTCCGTACTGCCGATGCGCGAGTTCCAGCATCCGCAACACGCCCGGTACGCCGACCGAGCGGCCGCCGACGACGGCATCGAAGAATTGCATGGGCTTGCCATCCGCATCCTGAAACAATTTTTCGGTGGCGCTGGCCGGCGCGGTTTCGCGTCCGTCGAATGCCTTCACGATCGTGCCATCGGCATGCAGCAAAAAGGCGCCGCCGCCGATGCCGGACGATTGCGGCTCAACCAGCGTCAGGACCATCTGCACGGCAATGGCCGCATCGACCGCCGAACCGCCGGCCTTCAGCATTTGATAACCGGCATCGACGGCCAGCGGATTGGCGGCCGACACCATGAATTTCTTCGCGATCCAGCCCTGCTTTTCGATGTAGCCGCTGCTGCCTTCCGGTGCAAGCAGCGCATGATTCGTCGTCCTCGCATCAACAGCCGGCGCATTGGCGCAACCGCCAAGCAGCATGGCGGAAAGGATTGCGATGACAGTCGTTTTGATCATGCGGGAAACTCCGGCGGGAATGAGGTGATGCATGCGTCAATGCGCATTGCAGTGTAAACGCGTTGGCCGCAAGACGCATGCCGATGTGCCGTATCCAGAGCCATTGGGAGACGACACCGTCGACTGCCAATAAAAAAGGCAGCCGAAGCTGCCTTCGATTCTGCCTTCGACTCACGCTGCAATCTTCATCGGCCCTCTTGCACGCTCGATACGCTCTCCGGCGAATGCATGCTGTCCGGCGCGACAATCACCATCGTTGCCGCCTCATGCCCGACCGCGACTTCCAGGCCGGTTGCAGGAAGCAGCGGCACGATCAGCAACGCCACGATATTGATGATCTTGATCAGCGGATTGACTGCGGGGCCGGCCGTATCCTTGTACGGATCGCCGACGGTATCGCCGGTCACCGCCGCCTTGTGCGCATCGGAACCTTTTCCGCCGTGATGACCGTCCTCGATGTATTTCTTGGCGTTGTCCCATGCGCCGCCGCCGGTCGTCATCGAGATCGCGACGAAGATGCCGGTAACGATCGCGCCCATCAGCAAGCCACCCAATGCCGCCGGTCCGAGAATCATGCCGACCGCGATCGGGATCACCACCGGCAGCAAGGACGGGATCACCATTTCCTTGATGGCCGCGGTGGTCAGCATGTCCACTGCCTTGTCGTATTCCGGCTTGCCGCTGCCGTCCATGATGCCCTTGATATCGCGGAACTGACGGCGCACTTCCATCACGACCGCACCGGCGGCGCGGCCGACCGCTTCCATCGCCATCGCGCCGAACAGATACGGAATCAGCCCACCGATGAACAGGCCGATGATCACCAGCGGATTGGAAAGATCGAATGCCGTGCTCTTGCCCACCGAATCGAGCGCATGCGTGTAATCGGCAAACAGCACCAATGCGGCCAGGCCCGCCGAGCCGATTGCATAGCCTTTCGTGACGGCCTTGGTCGTGTTGCCGACTGCATCGAGCGGATCGGTGATGGCGCGCACTGATTCCGGCATGTCCGCCATTTCGGCGATGCCGCCCGCGTTGTCGGTGATCGGGCCGTAGGCATCGAGCGCCACGATGATGCCGGCCATCGACAGCATCGCCGTCGCCGCGATCGCAATGCCGTACAGTCCGCCCAGCCAGTACGATGCGAAGATCGCGACGCACACCGATACGACAGGATAGGCGGTCGAACGCATCGATACGCCCAGCCCCGCGATGATGTTGGTGCCGTGGCCGGTGGTCGAAGCCTGCGCGATGTGCTGCACCGGTTTGAAATCGGTGCCGGTGTAATACTCGGTGATGTAAACCATCAGGCCGGTCAGCACGATGCCGACTATTGTCGATCCCAGCATCGACACGAACAATTCGGGTGGCATGACGAGCCAGGTAACGACGGCAAATCCGATCAGCGACAATCCTGCCGCCCACCACAGACCGGTGTACAACGCCGACATGATCTTCCGGCCTTCCTTCGCCTTCACCATCGCGCAACCGACGATGGAACCGATGATGGACACGGCGCCCAGCAGCAACGGATAGATTGCCGCCTCCAGTTCCAGTCCCTGCATCACCAGCGTGCCCAGCAGCATCGTCGCGATCAATGTAACGACATAGGTTTCAAACAGATCTGCCGCCATGCCGGCGCAGTCGCCGACGTTATCGCCGACGTTATCGGCGATCACGGCAGGATTGCGCGGGTCGTCTTCGGGAATGCCTGCTTCCACCTTGCCGACCAGATCGGCACCGACATCCGCGCCCTTGGTAAAAATGCCGCCGCCCAGCCGCGCGAATATAGAGATCAGCGAAGCGCCGAACGCCAGTCCGATCAGCGGCGTGATCACGTCATGCATGGTGCCGACGTAACCGCTGCGTTCGGCAAACATCGTCAGCGCCAGATAGAAAATCGCCACGCCCAGCAGGCCGAGGCCGACAACGAGTATGCCGGTGATGGCGCCGCCCTTGAACGCAACGTCGAGCGCCTGGCTCATGCCGTGTGTAGCCGCCTGCGCAGTACGCACATTCGCGCGCACCGATACGTTCATGCCGATGAATCCGCATGCACCGGACAGCACGGCACCGATCAGGAAACCGATCGCCGTTATCCAACCGAGTACGAATGCAATGATGATGAAGAGAATGACGCCGACGATCGCAATCGTCCGATACTGCCTGGCGAGATAGGCTGCAGCGCCTTGCTGAATGGCAGCGGCGATTTCCTGCATGCGGGCATTGCCTGGATCCTGGGTGAGAATCCAGCTGCGTGAAGCCAGACCGTAGACGACGGCAACGATGCCGCACGCAATGACGAACCATATGCTGATGGACATACCGACTCCTCTTGTTATCACGACAAAGAATTGACCGTTACGACATTCGGGAAGACATTAAAAAGCTGCCTTGCCCTTACTGCGTACTGCAAAACTTGCGTTGCCCCTTTTATTATTGACGCCGGGGCTGGCCGAGTCTGGTGATGCTATATCGATATGCCTGCGAGAACAAGTGGACGCGCAATCTGGTTGGCCGCCATCGTTACCGCATGAATCGGGCAAACATGAATCGGGCAAACATGAAAAAGCGGACACACGGTCCGCTTTTTCTTTTAGTCCTTTAACGCGGCAAATGCGCTGTCGCGAATCTGATCGACCGGACCGACGCCGGCGATCTTGCGATATTTCGGCGCACCCGGTTTTCCGGATGCCGCCCAATCGTTGTAGTAACCGACCAGTACTTCGGTCTGATCGTGGTACACCGACAAACGCTTCTTGACGGTTTCTTCCTTGTCGTCGTCGCGCTGGATCAGCTCTTCGCCGGTCGCATCGTCGCGCCCTTCCGCTTTCGGCGGATTGAATTTGACGTGATAAGTGCGGCCCGATGCCGGGTGCACGCGACGCCCGCTCATGCGCTCGACGATGGCTTCGTCCGGCACATCGATTTCCAGAACGTAGTCAATCGCCACGCCGGCATCCTTCATTGCATCGGCCTGCGGCACCGTGCGCGGAAAACCGTCGAACAGATAACCGCTGGCGCAATCCGGCTGCTTCAGGCGATCCTTGACGAGGCCGATGATGATGTCATCCGATACCAGTCCGCCTTCGTCCATGATTTTTTTCGCGGCAACTCCCAATGGCGTACCGGCCTTGACTGCGGCGCGCAGCATGTCGCCTGTGGAAATTTGCGGAATGTTGAATTTTTCCTTGATGAAACCAGCTTGCGTGCCTTTACCGGCACCAGGCGCTCCTAGAAGGATAAGGCGCATAAAAATTTTCCTAAAACGAGTTTTTGAATCTATTACCGAAGGGCGCGAGAAGCGCACCGGAGGATAGTCTTGATCTACAGAATTGGCCTGCGAACTTTGCACGAAAGTTACCACAAAATTACATCATGTCGACGCTTTTGATTTTGATGCAATGCATCATTGGCCGAAATGACGCCGTACGCGCTGCAGGTCTTCCGGCGTATCCACGCCGGCTGCCGGCGCGTGGTCGGTAACGTGAACGGCAATCGGAAATCCGTGCCACAACACGCGCAGTTGTTCCAGTGCCTCGATTTGTTCCAGTGGGGAAACAGTGAGTTCGGGATACGCCTGCAGGAAGGCATTGCGATAGGCGTACAAGCCAATGTGGCGCAACGGCGCATAATCCTTCGGCATTGCTTCCTTGCCTTGCGCAAAACCGTCACGATGCCAGGGAATCGTCGCCCGCGAGAAATACAGTGCGCGGCCGGCCCTGTCCAATACCACCTTCACCACATTCGGATTGAATGCTTCTGCCGCATCGACAATCGCATGCGCCGCAGTCGACATCGGCACATCGCGCGCAATCAACGCTGCGGTTGCCGCAATCAGCGAAGGGTCGATCAATGGTTCGTCGCCCTGCACGTTGACGACCACCGCATCATCGGACAGGCCGATTGCCGCCGCCACTTCCGCGATACGGTCGGTACCGGACGGATGATCGGCACGCGTCATGTGCACCGCAATATCGTTCTGCCGGCATGCGTCGAAAATATCGGCGTGATCGGTCGCCACGATGATCCGTGATGCGCCGGATTGCGCGGCGCGCTGCGCCACGCGCACGATCATCGGCTTGCCGCCCAGATCGGCCAGCGGTTTGTTCGGCAATCGGGTGGAAGCGAGACGGGCGGGAATGATGACGGTAAATGACATGCAGGACTTCCGGGGGGAACAGCAACAGTAAACTACGCGGCCATTCAGCCGGCAGGCGATGCGGCTTGCAGATCGCGCGCCTGATCGGCCCACATGATCGGAATGCCGTCGCGAATCGGGTACGCCAGCTTGTCGGCGTTGCAGATCAGTTCCTGCGTCTTCCTGTCGTGCTCAAGCGGGCCTTTGCAGATGGGGCAAACCAGAATATCAAGCAGTCGTGTGTCCACGGAGTTTCTCCACAATTTTTTCGGCGAGCGCGCGGTCGATGCGCGCAGTTACGGGGACGACCCACACGCGCGGATCGTTTTTTATTGCATCGTTCTGCCGGCATTTTACTGCATCCTTCTCCGTGATCAGGATCACGTCGGCCCTGACGCCGGCAAACGGGTTATCGGCAAAATCGTAATGGTCGGGCAGCGGCAATTCGTCAAAATGCAGCCCCGCATCGTGCAGCAGCCTGAAGAAGCGTTTGGGATTGCCGATGCCCGCCGCCGCCACGATATGCGCCGGCGAAAACCCGCTGGTCGTGATCGAGAACGATCGCAGCGCACGCGAGGATGCATGTTCGCCGGGCGTGTGCAATGCCAGCGGCTCGGCCAGCAGGCCCAGCAACTGCATGCGCATGGCACCCGGCAGCAGCATGGTTTCATCGTGCGAACCGTTGACCACGGTGAAGTCGCGGCGGCGCGATACCGGCTCGCGCAACGGTCCGGCCGGCAGCAGCCAGCCGTTGCCGACGCCGCGGCTGTCGAACAGGACGATTTCAATATCGCGGGCCAGACGGTAATGCTGCAGGCCATCGTCGGAAACGATGACATCGACTTCCGGGTGCGCGGCAAGCAACGCTGTGGCAACCGCGACCCGATCACGTCCCACCATCACCGGGCACTGCGCGCGGTGTGCAATCAGCAGCGGCTCGTCACCGACCTCATGCGCTGGCGATTGCAATGTCACCGGACGCGGCGCGTTATTGCTGGTGCCGTAACCGCGCGAAATCACGCCCGGATGAAAACCCGCCTGCCGCAGTGTCTGCACCAGCCAGATGGCCAGAGGGGTCTTACCGGTTCCGCCAACGAAAATGTTGCCCACCACGATGACCGGCACCGGCAGGCGATGGGCCTTTGCGATATGCAGGCGATAGGTAAGGCGGCGCACCGCCGACAGCGCACCGAACAGCCACGACAGCGGAAGCAACGAGCGGGCCGCCGCCCCGCGGCGCATCCACGTTCGCGTCAGGAAATCCTCGAGAGTGGAACGCTGCAGAGCCAAGGGCGTAGTCCGTCAATAAAGTCAGTGAATGAAATCGACCGCGATTGCGGCCGACGATCGCATGGCAAAGCCATGCCCTGCAACTACCCTGAAACGCGTGCGATTATTTCTTGCCGCTGCTCTGCGCAGCGAATGAAACCTTGGAGTAACCGGCGATGCGCGCTGCTTCCAGCACATTGATCACCGTCTGGTGCGTGGCGGTCGCATCGGCCGCGATGATGATGACCGGATCGGGATTCTGCTTGCCGGACGCGTTGGCTGCCGCCGTCAGTTCGGACGCCAGCCCTTCCGGATTCTGCACCGCGACGCGATTGTTGTTGATCATGTAGCGGTTCTGCGCATCGACGCCGACGTTGATCTCCAGCGGCCGTTCCAGCGCCTTCTCCGCATCGGCGGTCGGCAGCGTGATCTGCAATGCGGTGAACTTGCTGTAGCTGGTCGATACCATCAGGAAGATCAGGATAACCAGCAATACGTCGATGAAGGCAATCAGGTTGATTTCCGGATCTTCGCGGCCCTGCCCTTTGCGAAAGTTCATGAGGCGTCTCTTTCCCGGCCGTTACTTGCGCGCACCGTGCACGATGTCGACGAACTTGACCGCCTGCTGCTCCATCGCGACGACAAAACTGTCGACCAGTGCGCGGAAGTGGCGGTAGAACACCAGTGACGGCATCGCAATCGCCAGGCCGAAACCCGTGTTGTACAACGCAATCGAAATGCCGTGCGCGAGCTGCGCCGGATTGGCGCCGGTGCCGGTCGCATTCTGCGAACCGAAGATTTCGATCATGCCGACCACGGTGCCGAACAGGCCCATCAGCGGCGCCAGCGTGGCGATCGTGCCGAGCGTCGTCAGAAAACGTTCCAGTTCATGCGCAGTGCCTTGACCCGCTTCCTCGATCGATTCCTTCATCACATCGCGCGGCGCATTCACATTGCGCAAACCGGCGGCCAGCACGCGGCCGAGCGGTGAATTCTGTTCCAGCGTGGCGACCACGTTCGCATCGATCTTGCCGTTGTGATAAACGCGGATGACTTCATCCAGCAGCGTTGGCGGCAGAATCCGGCTGCGGCGCAGATACAGCGTGCGCTCGACAATCAGGGTCAATGCAATGATGGAGGAAATCAGCAGCAGCCAGATCGGCCAGCCTGCTGCATGAATGATGGCGAGCAAATTGAGCTCCTTCTCTTGATTCGGTAAGTACTTCGGTCAATGTTACGGATGATGAATGTAACGGTTTGGCGCAGCGAGAGCAAGCGTCGCGGCATGAGGCGACAGATGGTTGCCGCGCAATCGACGCTGAATGTGATACCGGCAGTGATGCCGGCAGCTCTCGCAACGCCTCCGGTCATTCGCCCGATCGATATTGATCGCACGCATCCAGCGTCCGGCAGGTTGTGCACATTTTCTGTGGATAACATTGTGCGTAACTGTGGGTAATCAATCAAAGCGATTGATTTCAAAGCGATTTTTCATGCTGCATTGAAAAGAGGCGCGTGCATATCGCGTGCCTGAAGAACAGGCCGGCGACGATTTCATGCGCATGCAAGGAATGATGAACAGCATTGAAATGCAATGCGCGACAGCCGCACCGTTGCCGGTGCGGCTGTCGGCTTACTTGATGCCGCGGAATACCGCGCACTGGCGGAAGGCATCCTCGGAAAATGGAATTTTCTTGCTCTTGCAGAATTTCGACGTCAGCTTCAGCAATTCCTTTATATCGCGGCCACTGCATCGCGCATAGGTATTGCTGAGGGAATCGATCAGGTCATCCGGCAAATCCGCGTTGAACTGCGACGCCAGCGATTTCCACAGACGCACCGCGTCATCCTTCGGCGGCACTTCGTACTGGATCGTCGCGATGCAGCGCGACAGGATCGCATCGTCGACGTCATCGATGCGATTGGTCGTCATGAACAGCAGGCCGTTGAAGTATTCCAGCGTGCGCAGGAATTCCGCAACAATCGCGTTGTGCTCCAGATTGTTGTCGCGGCAGCGGATGTAGACGTCCGCTTCGTCGAGCAACAAAATGGCATCCCAGCGCGAGGCACGCTGCAGGATCTCCGACAGGTTTGCTTCAACCGATGCTGCCGTGATGCCGAGCTGGCCGGAGTGCACGCGGTACAGCGGCTTGCCGACCACTTCGGAATAGACTTCGGCGGTCAGCGTCTTGCCGAGACCCGGTGCGCCCTTGCACAGGATCGTGGTGCCACCCGATTTGCCCGGCACGATATCTTCCATCAGCACGCTCATGTCGGCGGTCAGGATATCGATCAGGTCGCGGTGATGTGCCGGCAGAATCAGCTTTTCGCGCAGCTCCGGCTGGTAGCGGTATTCGGTCAGATTCTGCACGTGCACCCAGATGTTGCGATGCCATTCCAGATGGAACATGTGGATGTAGCAATGCAGCGGAATTTTCTCGAATCCGGATTCGATGCCGGCTTCGCGCCAGAAATCACTGTCCGCCGTCATGTCGAAACGACGGTCCAGATTCTCTTCGTCGTTGATGCATTTCGCGGTTACGCCTTCGTTGATCCGCACCAGCTCCGGCTGCAATTTGTCGTTGATGATGAACGCCGTCTTGCCGGCAACGAATTGCGCGCCGAACCGCGACTGGAATTTCTGAAAGCGTTGCGCGTGCTTTTCATACTCGGCCTTGAATTCATTGCATTCCTTGAAATAGCCGAACTCGGTCAGCAATTCCGGAATCGTGCGATTGACGATATCGTAACGGTTGATCACAATCGCATTCGTCATGCCGGAACGACGCATGTGATGATCGGTCGACCCCATGTTGGCCGACATCATCGTGTTGGCGATCAGATCGATCACGACATACGGCGCGCCCTGGTCCGGCACCACATGGCGTAGTCGATGGATCAGCCACGGCAGCAGTACGCCGTCCTTGTTTTTTCTGTACAGCCAGCCGTCGATCATGTCGCGCGAAAAATACGCGGCAAGGCCGGGCACCAGCATGTCGAGACTCGGAATCTTGCGTGCCTGCGGTGCGCCGAGGATATTGTCGAGCGCCAGCATCTGGAACATCAGCGCACGTTCATCCTGCGCCTGGCACAGGCCGTACAGCGTGTTCAGCGCTTTGGCATCGAACAGCTTGCTGGAAACGATCATCCTGCCGTGGCACACTCCATGTTCGGAGAGCCGCACAGCCAGCGGCGACTGGGGTTCGATCATTCCCAGCAATACATTGACCATCGATTCCGGTATTTCAAAATCCATTGCAGCTCCTGCTAAAGTCGTGTCCGGCGATAGATGCCGCGTGCGTGGCCCGATGCGCAATCAGGAACATTATATAAACCAGATGCGGCCGGAGAAGCAGCACGCAAGACTGCGCAAAACAGGCATTGAACGAATGGGGAAATAAAAAACGGCCTCCATCTCTGGAAGCCGCGTCTTTATCTGCCCAGGACCGGAATCGATGCTCGGCGGCCATCTCTGCGCGCCTTCTTCCCCAGCGTCCGGTTTCTGCTTGCCGCAGGAGATTTTTCGCCTGTAACAAGCCGTCCATGATAAAGCAATAAACAGGGCATGTGAAGTTGCGGCGGCATGCCTGTCCAGCCATGTTAGCGCGCAAATACGGACATTGAACAGTGCAAATACGGACATGCCTGCCGACCCTGCCGGCGGCGGTTCCCGCAATCGCCTCGCAATCGCGCATAGCCGGCATGGAAAATCCTTATACTGCCGGATCGAATAATCAGGTTTCATCGTAGGGAGTCGCAGTGTCAAAAGGCATTCTGTTTTCAGTCACGGGCTCGATCCTGTTCGCGCTGCTGTATTTTTATTCGACGCTGCTGGCACCGCTCGATGGCGAACAGATTTTCGGCTGGCGCACGCTGCTGACATTCCCGTTCCTGACCGCGTTCATCGCGTACTGCGGCCATCAACAGATGATCACGATCCTGGCCCGGAGAATGCTGCGCAGCCCGCTGCTGGTCGCCGGTGCGCTGGTCACGTCCGGCCTTCTCGGCATCCAGTTGTGGCTGTTCATGTGGGCCCCGCTGCACGGCCGCGCACTGCACGTTTCGCTCGGCTACTTTCTCCTGCCGCTGACCATGCTGCTGACCGGCCGGCTGCTGTATGGCGAACGCCTGTCGCGCCTGCAGAATCTGGCTGCGATATGCGCGGCATTCGGCGTCGTCAACGCATTCCTGCAGGTCGGCAGCCTTTCATGGGAGACGCTGGTGGTCGCATTCGGCTATCCCGTCTATTTTGTCCTGCGGCGGAAAATGGATGCCAACAATCTCGGCGGATTGTGGTTCGACATGACCCTCCTGCTGCCGGCCGCATTGTGGTTCGTCATGGCCGGAGACATCGGGTTCGATGCGCTCGGCGCGCATCGCGGCCTGTATCTTTTGATCCCGATACTCGGTGTGCTCAGTTCGACGGCGCTGGTGTTTTACATGCTGGCAAGCCAGACCCTGAGCCTGAGTCTGTTCGGCCTGCTCGGCTATGTGGAACCCGTGCTGCTGGTACTCGTTGCGCTGCTGCTTGGCGAGAGCATCCGGGACGGCGAATGGTTGACGTACATTCCGGTCTGGATTGCCGTGCTGCTTCTGATTGCGGACGGCCTGACTTCCATGCTTTCACGCAACGACCGGTCGGTCTGAGGCTTCCATGCAGATGCCTTCACGCAAATTCCATTACCATTTGCCTGCGCCCGACTCCGGTCAGATCGAACGAGCGCAACTTTTCCTGCATGCCGCTGGAATAGAAATCGTCCCCAATGGAAATCCGATCGTCCACGATGAATAATCCAGCCAGCCCAGCCAATCCCGCCGTTCTCAGCGTCTCGGCACTGAATCAGGCCGTCTCCCGCATGCTGGAGCGCAGCTTTCCGCTGTCATGGATATCGGGCGAGATTTCCAACTTCACGCGCGCCGCGTCCGGCCACTGGTATTTCACGCTGAAGGACGATGCTGCGCAGGTGCGGGCCGTGATGTTCCGCGGCCGTTCGCAATATGCGGACTTCATGCCGCGCGAAGGCGACAGGGTCGAAGTCCGCGCGCTCGTCACGCTCTATGCGCCACGCGGCGATTACCAGTTGAACGTGGAAGCGATCCGGCGCGCCGGCGTTGGCAATCTGTATGAAGCCTTCCTGCAGTTGAAGGAAAAACTGACGGCGGAAGGCCTGTTCGATCCGGCGCGCAAACGTCCGTTGCCGGCATTCGCCCGCACGATCGGCATCGTCACGAGTCCGCAGGCCGCAGCCTTGCGCGACATCCTGACGACATTGAAACGGCGTGCGCCGCATGTGCGCGTCATTCTTTATCCCACGCCGGTGCAAGGCGAAGGCTCGGCGAACAAAATCGCGCAGGCAATCGCAACCGCATCGGCGCGCGCCGAGTGCGATGTACTGCTGGTCTGTCGCGGTGGCGGCAGCATCGAGGATCTGTGGTCTTTCAATCACGAGATCGTGGCGCGCACCATCGTCGGCTGCGACATGCCGGTCATCGTCGGCGTCGGCCACGAGACCGATTTCACGATTGCCGATTTCGCCGCCGATCTGCGCGCACCGACGCCGACTGCGGCGGCGGAACTGGCAACGCTGCCGCGCGCGGACTGGTTCGCCCAACTCGAGGCGCATGCCGACGACCTGCAGCGCGCGCTCAAACGGCAGCGTTCCGATGCAGCACAAACACTGGACTGGCTGTCGCGCCGCCTGATCAGTCCGGCCACCTATATCGCGCATGAACGGATGAAGCTGCAGAACCTGCATGCGCGCCTGCATCACGCCACACGCATTCCGCTCGGCAAGGCGCAGTTCGCATTCGCCCATCTGCGCAGCCGCTGGCAGACGCAACTACCGGATACCCGCGCGCAACGCGTGCACGTCGCCGGCAATGCACGCCGCCTGACAAACTGCATGCAGACGCACATGGCTAAGCAACGGCACAAGCTGGGCGCACTGTCCGCACAACTGGAAATGCTGAATCCGCAACGCACGCTGGAACGCGGCTATGCCATCGTCACCGATGAAAAAGGCCACATCGTCCGCGCGCCGCAGGACTTGCGACCACGGCAGCATGTCACCATCCGGCTGGCGAAAGGCACCGCGGAGATCGGCATTGCCAGCGTGCAGGAAACACTGGAGTGATGCAATTACACGAATCGGCGCGGTTATTGCGCGCTGCCGCATGCACGCAATGCATAACCGTTTTACAATAAGGGCCTTTCAAAAAGAACATCTTTATTTTTAACCACCCACAAAGGACGACCATGGAACATACCCTGCCGGCACTGCCCTATGCGTTGGATGCACTTGCTCCACACATCTCGAAAGAGACGCTTGAATTCCATTACGGCAAGCATCATCAGACCTATGTGACGAATTTGAACAACCTGATCAAAGGTACCGAATTCGAAAACGCATCGCTCGAAGACATCATCAAGAAATCTTCCGGTGGCGTTTTCAACAATGCAGCACAAGTCTGGAACCACACGTTCTACTGGAACGGCCTCAAGCCAAACGGCGGCGGCGCTCCAACCGGCGCACTGGCTGACGCAATCAACAAAAAATGGGGTTCCTTCGACAAGTTCAAGGAAGAATTCACCAAATCGTGCGTCACCAACTTCGGCTCCGGCTGGACATGGCTGGTGAAAAAAGCCGACGGTTCGCTCGATCTGGCCAACACCTCGAACGCCGGTTGCCCACTGACCGGCACCGACAAACCGCTGCTGACCTGTGACGTCTGGGAACACGCCTACTACATCGACTACCGCAATGCGCGTCCGAAATATGTGGAATCGTTCTGGGCACTGGTGAACTGGGATTTCGCTAGCAAGAACTTCGCGTAATCCAATGAAGTAACAATACAGTTCGCATCGAACGACGCATTTTTAGTGTAAAAGCCTCTGGATTTCAGAGGCTTTTTTTATCAACGCAACGAACGCCCCGCGTCATTCACAATAAACCGCTTGGCGCTGAACATAACTTCGCCAGCCGCCATAAGTGCTGATGTCTTCTGCATCTGCAATGGCCGACGGTTCGCATACAAAGCCCTTGACCCACGTACCGCCGTCGATCTCCAGCGATCCGATTGCCAGGGGCGCCGGCACTTCGGCAACAAATTCACCGAAGTTGCGCAACGGCAGTTCCCACACTTCGACCTCGATTGCACAACCGCCTTCGGCAACGCGTACCAGCCCGGGTTTAGCCGGCACAGCGCTGCGTAGCGCATACAGTTTGTAGCATGGCAATGTAGTGGTCGTGCCGATCTTGCGTGCACCACGCTCGATCAGTTGCCAGTTCAAAGGCTGGCCATCGAGATGCGCTCCGACAACGGCCAGTTGAACGGTGGTTTCGGCAAACGGCAATGGCGGCGGATTGATACCGGAAGCCGTGTATGTCGCGTTGATATACGGCAACACCTTTTCTGCAAATGCGGCCAGTCGTTGATCGGCACCGCACGCACCGATCAATGTGATTCCGGCAGGCAGACCGTCGCTGCGGCGATCGACCGGAATTGATAACGCGGCCATGTCGAAGAAATTGACGAAATTGGTATACATGCCCATTTCCGAATTGCGCTTGACCGGATCTTTCGCCACGTCAACGATTCGGTGCATGGTCGGTGTAGTCGGCACGATCAGAAGATCGTAGTCTTGCATTTCCTTCTCTGCCTGACGCCTCAGGTCGGCCAGCCTGTATTGCCCGTTGAAGGTATCGACCGCGTTGTAGTTCACACCCTGCGCAATGATGCCTCCGACCACATCGTTCATTGCTGAGCGATGCGTATGGAAAAATTCGCCGACGGCAGCCAGACGTTCGGCCACCCACGGTCCCTGATACAGCAATTGCGCGGCGTCACGAAATGGCGTGTAGTTGATCATGCCAATCTCGCAAAACGGCAACGCATTCAATTTATCGATGGCCTGCCGGAATGCCTGCTCGGCGGCTGCATCACCACAAAATTCCAGTTGTGCCGGAATCGCGATGCGCACCGTACGCTGTCGCACGCCCAGCATTGGAATGCGGCGTGAATAACTATCCTGTTCATCGTAGCCGGCTGCTACTTGCAACACTGTCCACGCATCGGCAACGGTATGCGCAAATACCGATACGCAATCCAGCGTGCGGCAGGCAGGCACGACACCATGTGCACTGATCAAACCGCGTGTTGGTTTCAAGCCGACGATATCATTCAAACCGGCAGGCACGCGGCCGGAACCGGCAGTGTCCGTTCCCAGCGAAAACGACGCCATGTCCATTGCGACGGCGACCGCCGAGCCCGAGCTGGAACCGCCGGATGAAAATTCCGGATCAATCGCATTGCGCACGACGCCATATGGTGAACGTGTACCGACCAGACCAGTGGCAAACTGATCGAGATTGGTCTTGCCGATCAGGATCGCGCCAGCCGCAATCAATCGATCCACTGCGGTCGCGGATGTGTCTGGCGTGTACGCAAACTCCGGGCACGCAGCAGTGGTCGGCATGCCAGCCACATCGATGTTGTCCTTGACGGCAAATGGAACGCCGAACAGCGGCAGTTGCATGAAGATGGCGTCGCCCCGCTGATGCAACAGCTGATCCAGCTCGTGCGCACGCGCCATCACCTGTTGATCATTCACACGTGCGATCCAGATTTCGGGGCGATCACATTGATCGATATGCGCAAGCAATTGCTGCATGGTTTCGCTGGGCAGCAGTTTCAATTGTGTGTAAAGCTGATGCAGCTTGCCGATTTCGATGTTCATGTTTGACTTTGCAATGGATTGTTGTTGCCTGAACAGATGCAGCGCACCGGGCGATGCGCCGCCGTTTCATCAGAAACCGTAGCTGAGTGACGCTAGCAGCTTGCTGTCTTGATTGACGCTGAAGCGGTTTTCGCCGCCGATCAATCCTTGCAGGCCCCAGGTCACACCGGTGCTGCCGATCGGTTGCGTGATGCCGATGATCAGATGACGGAACCCGCTGCCACTCGGCGCATTGCCGGCCATACAGGCATTGACGTTGAAGCTCTCGCCTGCCGCACAATCGACGCCGGTCCGGGTATCGACGGTGCCGAGGTATTTGCCTTCCTTCCTGTAGGTGTAATAACCAAGGGAGGCGTTCAGCATGATGTCGTATAGCAGCGGCTTGGTGTAATTCAGCGTCCAGTAGGTATCACCCTTGTTACCCCACACCACATCCTTCAGCAACGTTTGCGCATTCAATGCAAAGTCGCCGTAACTGACGCCGAGTTTGGTTTCCAGCGCGTTGGAATTCTTGCCGTTGATGTACACGTAACCCGTCATACCGACCGTGTAGCCGAAGTCGCCGATCTTGCCGGTGTAACCGCCGTACAAATCGTTCTCGATCGATTTGTCATCCTGAAAATCGGTGACTGACGGATCGTTGTGCGACTTGCCCAGCGCCTTGTACGAGTAGTTGATCGTCGATGCCCAGTAACCCAGATAGAAACCGGACGGATGCGTCCAGTCGGCGCCCCACTGCAATGCAGGCCTGTCGGATTCAGGTGCATCGGCAAGCTCGTTGCCGCCGCCCGGTTTGCTCGGTCCGTAGGTATCGGTAATGCCACGCAAGATGTAGCTGCTGACAACATCGACGTGACCGGTCCATTTCGGACCGTCGACAACAGGTGCAGCAGATGCATCGACGACGGTCGCTTCCTGTCCCATCGCGTTGAAGGCTGCAAAAAAGCTGGCGCCAATGAGAGACATTCCTATAGTGCGGTAGAACCACATATCAAACTCCTGAAAAAGTTAAAAATAAGAATGGATGTCTCATCTAGTCAGCTCTCAACGGCTGGTGTTTTTTCACTAAAGACGGCAATGTGCTGACCGGCCCCGACCGGCGTCCCTTCGCCGACCAGCCACTCGGTCAGCACGCCGGCATCGGTCGCGATCAACGGGATTTCCATCTTCATCGATTCGAGAATGGCGATCGTGTCACCTGCAGCCAGCGTGTCGCCGACTTGCGCAACGATCTTCCACACGCTGCCCGGCACCACGGCCGACAGATAGCGGCTGCCCTCGGGCAGTTCGACCTCGGCACCTGCGCTGGCCGACGCTTCTTCGCTGACCCATTCGGCCTGACCGGACACGCGCCAGCGTTCACGCTCGGCTTCGAACGCGGCTTGCTGTTTTTTCTTGAATGACGAGATCGACGGCTGTTCCTTCGCGAGAAACTTGTTGTAGTCGGCCAGCGAGAACGTGGTCTCTTCGATCCGCACATCGAAACGACCGAGCGGAAAATCGCGGCGATGTTCCAGCAACTGTTCTTCGCTGACTTCGTAAAAACGAATCTGATCGAAGAAGCGCAACAGCCACGGCTTGTCGTCGCGGAAGCTGTCAGTCTGGCGATAGCGGTTCCACATTTGCACAGTGCGGCCGACGAACTGATAACCGCCCGGCCCTTCCATGCCGTACACGCACAGATACGCGCCGCCGATGCCCACTGCGTTTTCCGGCGTCCATGTGCGTGCCGGGTTGTATTTGGTCGTCACCAGACGATGGCGCGGATCGATCGGCGTCGCGACCGGCGCGCCCAGATACACGTCGCCCAAACCGAGCACCATGTAGCTGGCGTTGAAGACGACGTCATACACATCCTGAATCGAATCGAGGCCGTTGATGCGCTGGATGAATTCGATATTGCTCGGGCACCACGGCGCATCGGGACGCACGGTGGTTTGATATTTCTGGATCGCGAGGCGCGTCTGCGTGTCGTTCCACGCCAGAGGCAGATGCACGATGCGCGACGGCACGACCATGTCGTCGACGGCCGGCAATTGCTTGATCAATGCATCGATCAACGCGACCAGTTCGCTGCCCGGCAATTGACGATGATCGAAATGCACCTGTAACGAACGGATGCCCGGCGTCAAATCGATCACGCCTCGCAGTTGCGCGCGTTCGATCGCGGACATCAATCCATGCACACGGAAACGCAAATTGATGTCGAGCACCAGATCGCCGAATTCGACCAGCATGTAGTCATCGCCGGCGCGGCGATAGACGATGCGCGTGCCGTCGTCCAGCAAGGTTTGATTGATGACGGCCGGTGCCAGCTTGCCGGCATCGCTTTGCGTCGGCACAAATATCGGCAAAAGCGTCGGCGCGGCATCGGCAACATTGTCGAACACGCGTTCCTGCTGCTCGCGCATGGCCGCGGCTTCTTCCACCGTGACGCGGATGAAGCGCACCGTATCACCCGGTTTCAACTGGCCGATCTTCCACAGATCGGCTGACATGATCACGGCCGGACAAACGAAACCGCCCAGACTCGGACCGTCGGGACCGAGGATCACCGGCATGTCGCCGGTAAAGTCGATCGAACCGATTGCATACGCGTTGTCGTGAATATTCGATGGATGCAAACCGGCTTCGCCGCCGTCGGTGCGCGCCCAGCGCGGCTTCGGTCCAATCAGACGCACGCCAGTACGACTGGAGTTGAAATGCACCTGCCAGTCGGTACCGAAGAACATCGCGATGTCGTCATCGGTGAAGAAATCCGGCGCGCCATGTGGGCCGTAATGCACGGCGACTTCCCATGCGTGTTTGTATTCCGGCACTGCCTGCGCGGCAGGTTGCAGCGGCGTAACTTCCGATGCATTCAATTTCAATACATCGCCGGCACGCAATGCACGACCGCCGTGTCCGCCGAAGTTTCCGAGCGTGAAGGTCGCGCGGCTATCCAGATATTTTGGCGTGTCGAGTCCACCGCCGAACGCCAGATACGCGCGTACACCGGCGCCGGTCACGCTGCCGCAACGCAGCGTCTCACCGGCCTTGATTGCGTGCGCATGCCAGCTTTGCAACGTACGCTTGCCATCCGGTCCGCTGACGGTTGCGCCGAGATCGGCACCGGTCAGCGCAATTGTGCAATCGCAATTGAAACTCAGCGTCGCGCCTTGCAGCGTCAGTTCCAGTGTCGCCGCATCGGCATCGTTGCCGAGCAGATGATTCGCATAGCGATGCGCGTACGCGTCCATCGGTCCCGATGGCGGAATGCCGACTGCCCACAAACCGAGACGGCCCGGATAATCCTGCACTGTGGTTTGAATGCCGCCGTCGATCACATCGACCGTGCGCGGCTGATACGGCATGCCGGCCAGCATCTGCGTGATCTGCTTGCCGTCGACAAACGTGCGATAGCGAAGAATGGTGGCCAGATACGCGAGATTGGTTTCGATGCCGTCGATGCGAGTGGTCTGCAACGCATCCGTCAATGCCTTGATCGACGACGCGCGATCGTCGGTTTTGACAATCAGCTTGACCAGCAATGGGTCGTAATACGGACTAACCGTCACGCCGCGCTCGACCCACGTATCCACGCGCAGGCCGTCGGCAAATTCCACCGCGGTCAACACGCCGGACGACGGCTGAAAGTTCTTGGCCGGGTCTTCGGCATATACCCGCAGCTGCATCGCATGACCTTGCGGACGCAAATCCAGTTGATTCGGTAACGTGAAGTTGCCGTCGGCCGCACGGATCATCCATTCGACCAGATCGACACCGAATACCTCTTCAGTTACGCCGTGCTCTACCTGCAGGCGCGTATTTACCTCAAGAAAATAGAATTCGCCAGTGTCGGCATCGAGCACGTATTCGACCGTGCCGGCCGACAGATACGAGATCGATTCGGCCAGACGCACGGCAGTTTCTGCCAATGCCTTGCGCGTAGCTTCCATCAAACCCGGCGCGGGTGTTTCTTCAATCACTTTTTGATTACGGCGCTGCACCGAACAATCGCGTTCGCCGAGCGAGACAACATTGCCGCGACCGTCGCCGAAAATCTGCACTTCAACGTGACGCGCATGCTGGACGAATTTTTCCAGATAGATGCCGCCGTTCTTGAAGTTGTTTTCCGACAGATGCTTGACCGAAGCATACGCACTTTGCAGTTCGTCCGCGTCCTTGCACAGCCGCATGCCGATACCGCCGCCGCCCGCCGTGCTCTTCAGCATCACTGGATAACCGATGCGCAGCGCTTCACGCAATGCCTGCTCTGCATCGTCGAGCAAACCGGTGCCGGACAGCAGCGGTACCTTGGCCTGCAGCGCCAGTTCGCGCGCGGTATGTTTCAAACCGAATGCGCGCATCTGTTGCGGCGTCGGGCCAATGAAGACGATACCTGCAGCCGCACAGCTTTCCGCGAACGCGGCGTTCTCGCTCATGAATCCGTAACCCGGATGGATTGCCTGCGCACCGGTTTGTTTGGCAGCGTTCAATACATTGTCGGCGGACAAATAACTTTCACTAGCCGGTGCGGGACCGACGCACACTGCTTCATCGGCCAGCCGCACATGCAACGATTCGACGTCGGCTTCGGAGTAAATTGCGACGGTCTTGATACCCATTTTGCGCGCGGTGCGAATCACGCGGCACGCGATCTCCCCCCGATTGGCAATCAGAATTTTTGTAAACATAGGTCTCTTGATATTTGATATTGGTTTTAACGATCCCGAAACAACGATTGCAAAACGTCAGGCGGTGTCCCATACGAGGAAGCGCACCGGCGTCGGGTTGTAGGCGTTGCACGGGTTGTTCAGTTGCGGGCAGTTGGATACCAGCACCACCACATCCATCTCTGCACGCATCTCGACGTACTTGTCAGGTGCGGAAACACCGTCTGCGAACGTCAGTCCGCCGTCTGCCGTGACCGGCACGTTCATGAAGAAATTGACGTTGGGTACCAGATCACGCTTGCCCATATCGTTATCCGCATGCGCCAATGCGAGCAGATAGTTGTCGCGGCAGCTGTGCATGAATTTTTTCTGCGATGAATAGCGCACGGTGTTGCTCTCGGCCGCACAAGCACCACCCAGCGTGTCGTGACGGCCGCAGGTATCCGCGGTAATGGTCAGCATCGCTCGACCGCGATTCGACATCAGTACCGAGCCGGTGCTCAGATAAATACCGCCCTGATGCTGCAGTGTGTCGGTGACGCTGTAGCTCTCGTCGGTATCGTCGGCGTTGTAGAAAATCGTATCGACCGCCTGATTACCTTCCAGATCGACGATGCGGAAGATCTGGCCGCGCTTGACGGTGTGCAGCCATGGCTCGCCGGCCGGCTGATAGTGATCGAGGGTTGCTGCGGATGGCTGCAGCGTGCTTTCGCATAAGGTATTCATGCTGTGCTCCTAGCGATAAAAAAGTTCGGTGTTGGTGTAGCCGCGGCGGTTTTCCTGGCACGACAAGCGACAGACATCATCGGGTCCGGCCGGGCCGCTCTCCCACGCGACGACTCCGACGCGTTTCGGCGCGTATTCAGCGGCAGGATCGAGCGGATGCGGTGCGGTCGACAGTACGACCAGCGTGTCCATCTCGAAACGCAGTTCGACGTAGTCGCCCTTCTTTGAATTGCCCGATGCGAATTGAAACTTGCCGCCGCCGTCGACCACCACTTTGGAAAACAGATTAAGGTTGGGCATCAGATCGCGCAGCCCCAAACCCCACTTGCCGAGCTCGATCAGCATGCTGTCCTTGCCGTTGCGATACATCGCGTTGCGGTGTTCCTGATAGCGATGCTCGCCGTACTTCTTCTGCACCAGAACAGCATCCGTCAATCCGCACAACGGGTCGTGCCAGCCGACCGTATCGGCGCTGATCGACGCGAGGATGCGGCCCATGTCGGAATACAGCACGTTGCCGGTCGTGAGGTGCGCTGTGTGCTGCGCCTTCAACGTATCCGGGATGTTCAGGCGCTCCATGCGTTCGTCGGCGCGGTACAGCAGCACCGAGACGTTGGCGCCGCCTTCCAGATCGACGAAGCGCAGCGTGGTGCCGCGACGCACGCGATACGACCAGTGGCCGCCGCCAGGAAACAGTTCGCTCCACAGCACATTGCCGCTGGCGAGGTCGGGGGCAAATTCCTTTGCGTGATCAGGAACGTCAAACGTGTCCTGATTGAGATCAGTTGTCATCAGAGGTCTCCAGATGGATTGATGGTTGCGGAATCGGCGCTGCGCACCAGCTTCCCGAGTTGTTCGAGATCGGTTTTGATGCCGGACGTTTCGCGGATGCGATCGAGAATCTGTTTTTTTAGCGCGGCGAATTCCGGCGTCAGCTTCATGTCGAGATGACGCTCGGTGCCGAACGGCACATCGACGATCGAATCGATGCGGCCCGGACGCGGTGCCATCACGACCACGCGCTGGCCGAGATAAATCGCTTCCTCGACGTCGTGCGTGACGAAGACGACGGTGGTCTTCTCCAGCTTGTAGACGTAGCGGATCAGGTCGTGCATCACTTCACGCGTCTGTGCGTCGAGCGCGCCAAATGGTTCGTCCATCAGCAACACATCCGGCTGCACCATGAATGCACGCGCAATCGCCACGCGTTGCTGCATGCCGCCCGACAATTCCGACGGATAGGCATGCGCGACGTGCGACAGGCCCATCAGCTTGATCAATGCATCGACACGGCCCGAAGCGAATTCGACATCGCTGGATGTCTGGTTCTCGCGATGATGTTTCAGAAGACGGCAGAATTTGATGTTCTCCTTCACCGTCAGCCACGGATACAGGCTGTAGCTCTGGAATACCATCGCGCGATCCGAACCCGGTCCGTCAACCATCCTGTCGTTGCAGAGAATGTCGCCGTCCGCATATTCTTCGAGACCGCCGATCGTGCGCAGCAGCGTCGATTTTCCGCAGCCGGATGCGCCGACCAAAGTGATGAATTCGCCACTCTTGATATCGAGGTTGATCTGTTGCAGCGCATGCGTGCGACGCTCGCCCTGCCCGTAGTATTTGTCCAGATCGCGGACGCTGATTTTGATGTTCATGTGATCAACTCCGTAGGTAGTGCCATTTGAAGCAATGACGATGCAGCCATCTGAACGCCTGATCGGTCAGCAGACCAACCAGGCCGATCAGCAGGATGCCGACGAAGATCTTGTCGGTCTGCAGGAAGCGTTGCGCCTTCAGGATCGAGAAGCCGAGACCGGAGTTGGCCGCAACCAGTTCGGCCACCACCAGATAGGTCCACGACAGCCCCATCATCTGGCGCAGCGTATCGAGCATGGCCGGACGAGCAGCGGGAATCAGTACGTGTTGCAGCACCTCGCCGTTGGTCGCGCCCATCGTCTTGGCCGCTTCCACCGCCGCGTTCGGCACACGTGCCACGTCGTCCGCCAGCATCAGCACCATCTGAAAGAAAGTGCCGATGAAGATCACCGTGATCTTCGCGCTCTCGTCGATGCCGACCCACAGCATGATCAGCGGGATGAAAGCGACTGCAGGCAGATAGCGGCTGAAGTCGGTCAGCGGTTCGAGCAAGGCGCGTACCGGCGCATAGGTGCCGATCATCACGCCGAGCGGCAGCGCGAGAACGGCCGAGGCGAAGAAACTGCCGAACACGCGCCCGACACTGATGCCGATGTCGTTGATCAGATCGTCATTCAGCAGCCAGTCTGTAGCGCGATGCAGCACCTTCAGCGGCGTCGGCAGAAACACCGGATCGACCCAGCCGATACCGGACAGTACGAACCACGCGAGGACCGGCAGCAGAAAGCCGAGCACCGCCAGTGTCAGCATCACGCCGCGCGGGATCTCGCCGCGTACCGCCCATGCAGTGCGCCGGTTGCGCGGCACGCCGCGCTTGACCGGTGCCGTTGCCTGCGCTGCGGTTTGCACCGTCGCCGGCGATGGATCGAAGGAAGTGGAATCGGGCATGCAATTTCCTCGTTTCTTTTAGGTGTGGGATGCGCTTACTTCTTCAATGCATCCGCCAGCAGCGACGCATCGATGCCTTTTGCGTAATCGACCGGTGCTTCGATCAGCTTGTTGTCGCTCAGGAATTTGAAAATGGTCGGTGCGACGGCAACCAGCGATTGCGGCTGCCTGGCATCCATGGCTGCGGTGTTGTCGGCAGCATTGAAGAAGCGGGTACCCGGCAGAAACACCTTGTATTCGTCAGACGAGAGGCTGACGACTTTGGACATGATCTTGATCGCTTCGGCCGGATTGCTGCGGATGAAGGCTTCCGTATCGAACCAGGCCCGGATCATGCCGACCAGTTCCTTGCGCTTGGCCTTGTCCGCCAGTGCATTGCCGTGTGCGACCAGCAGATCGGGCACCAGTCCCGGCATTTCCTTCGAGGTGAACAGTGCGCGTCCCTTGCCGCTGGTTTCGATCTTGGAGACCCACGGATTCCACACCACGGCCGCATCGACGCGACCGGTCAGGAAAGCCGCCGCCGCATCGCCTGCTGCGAGGTTGACGATCTTGACGTCGGAAATCTTCATGTTGTTCTTTGCCAGCGCGGTGGCGAGAACGAAGTGCGAGATGCTGTACTGTTCCAGCGCAATCGACTTGCCCTTCAGATCGGCGAACGATTTGATCTTCGGACTGACCATCAGCGCATCGTTGCCGGCCGAATTGTCGTTGACGAGGATGGTTCTGACCTGGACATCTTTCGACAGCGGCGTCATCGTGTCAGACCAGGTTTGTGAATTAGCGTCCAGTTGACCAGACGACAGTGCGGCGATCGAATCGGTGTAGTTGGGAAACCAGACCAGCTTAACCTTGGCGTTGTATTTCTTGAAGAAGCCTTTTTGATCGGCGACATACCACGCAACCCAGCCCGGCCAGTCGGACACACCGATCTTGACCTCGGCATGTGCGACGCTCATCGCGCCCATGCCCAGCGAAAAGCACAACAGGCTTGCGGAAAGTCTGCGCACAACGCGCGAAAAGAATGATGCATGCATGGATCGCCTCCTTTGGATGGATAAAATGAGAGGCGAGCGATCACATCCTAATGTGCTGTGATGGCCTCCCGGGTTTTTATCCCTCCGTGTAACTCCGAATGAAACGACTATTCGAAGCCGGATGCTCTCGGACCAGACATCGCTTGCGCGACCGGAACCCTAGCGTCCATGCTCAAGAAGCAATGCGAATCACCTCTCGTTCCCTTCATTAAGCAACAACAATGCCAGGGATATATTTGCTGAAAAGCGTGAACAGAGAGTTTTTGCACAACATATGCACTGTTATGAAACAATCGTGCACGATTAAGGAGCATTCAGGAAACGTTCCGGACATGCTTATTCTTTTTATGAATGTCCAAATGCCAAGGATGTCTTTTATATATTTGGCGAACTTTGATATATTCGGCCCCCCTTGACCGTTTCATCACATCAATACCACTGCACATCTACAACATGGAGTTACAGTATGTTTAAAAAGATTGCTTTGCTGGCTGCAGCTGCGAGCCTACTTACCGGCGCTGCCCATGCACAGGAAAAACCAATTCTGAATGCCTCGTTTGACGTCGCGCGCGAAACCTTCGCCGCCATCAATCCGAAATTCCAGGCGCAATGGAAAGCACAAACGGGCCAGGACCTGAAGATCGATCAGTCGTTCGCCGGCACATCGCGCCAGGCGCAGGATATTCTGCAAGGCAAGAAGGTCGATACCGTCACCTTCAATCAGGTCACCGACATCGACATCCTCGCCAAGCGCGGCCTGATCCGCAAGGACTGGCAGAAGGCATTCCCGAACAACAGCTCGCCTTACTACAGCACCATCGCCTTCCTCGTACGCAAGGGCAATCCCAAGAACATCAAGACCTGGGACGATCTGGTACGCGACGACGTGAAAGTCGTCTTCCCGAATCCGAAGACTTCCGGCAACGCGCGCTACACCTATCTCGGCGCATGGCTGTACGCGAACGAGAAATTCAAGGGCGATCAAGCCAAGACCAAGGAATTCGTCGGCAAGCTGCTGCATAACGTCGTCAACTTCCCTACCGGCGGTCGCGGCGCCACTGTTGCTTTCGCACAGAATAATCAGGGCGATGCGTTGCTAACCTTCGAATCGGAAGTGATCAACATCGCCAAGAGCGACGAGTTCAAATCCGGCGGCTATGAAGTCGTCGTGCCGCCGGTCTCGGTGCTGGCAGAATTCCCGGTCGCGGTGGTCGACAAGGTCGTCGATGAAAAAGGCACGCGCAAGGTGGCAACCGCTTACCTGAATTATGAATATTCGCGCGAGATCCAGTTGCTGCTGACCACGTTCAATTACCGCGTGCATCATCCCGATATCGCCAAGGTGGTTGCCGATCGCTATGCCAAGGTTCGCCTGATCGATCCGGTCAAGGTGCTCGGTTCGTGGGACGCGATTCAAGAGGCGCATTTCGCCAGCGGCGGCGTGCTCGATCAATTGCTCAGCCAGCGGCGCTGAACCATACGGCACGGCCGGCAGAATGCGCTTCTTCCGCCAGCTTTGTCATACAGGATGACGGTGGTTTACAATGCCACCCATCCAAACGACCATCCGTATCTGGATGGTCGTTTGCTTTGTGCAAACCCGTTCTGCGGTGACGCCCCACTCTCTGACCATCGCCTATCGTGAATCTGCCTTTCCGTTTCTTCCGCAGCACGCCGGTATTGCCGGGCTTTTCGCTCAGCTTCGGTTTCTCGACGCTGTACATCAGTCTGGTCATCCTGCTGCCGCTGTCCGCGTTGCTGCTCTATGTCGGCGGCATGAGCTGGGCGCAATACTGGTTTGCGATCACGACGCGCGCGTGGTGCAGAGTTACAAGGTCACGCTGCTGGGCGCGTTCTATTCCACCGTCATCGTCACCATGATCGGTTTTCTGCTGGGCATGGATCATCACGCGCTACGATTTTCCCGGCCGGCGCCTGATCGATTCGCTGGTGGATCTGCCGTTCGCATTGCCGACCTCGGTAGCCGGCATCACGCTGTCTGCACTGTTCATTCCCACCGGCTGGCTGGGGCAATGGTTCGAGCATTCTCGGCATCAAGATTTCGTATGCCTTCCCCGGCATCGTGGTGGCGATGATCTTTACCAGCCTGCCGTTCATCGTGCGCTCGGTGCAGCCGGTGCTGGAAGACATGGAGAACGGAACTCGAAGAAGCCGCGCTGATGCTGGGCGCGAACCAGTGGCAGATTTTCTGGCGCGTGATCCTGCCGACGCTGGTGCCGGCGCTGATTGCCGGCTCCTCGCAGGCGTTCATCCGCAGCCTGGGCGAATTCGGCGCCGTCATCATGATCGCCGGCAATATTCCGTTCGAGACCGAAGTGACATCGCTGATGATGTTCGTGCGCCTGCAGGAATACAATTATCCGGCGGCTGCGGCGATTGCTTCGGTGGTGCTGCGGCTTCGCTGACGCTGCTGTTCCTGCTGCAGATTGTGCAGGCACGCTTCCTGTTCAACAAATCGTGAGGAGCGCGACCATGTCCGCAACAATCAAAACGCCCTGCGCGACTGGCAGCAATGGATGCTGATCGCGCTCGGTGTGGCTGCTGGCGATCTGTTGCTGGTGCGCCGCTGGTGTCTGATTTTCACCAAGGCGTTCAGCGGAGGCTGGCGCATGCTGCTGGCAAAACCTCAAGAGGATTACATGCTCAACGCGATCGGCTGACGCTGGTGGCGGCCGTGCTGACGGTGCCGATCAATCTGGTGTTCGGCATTCTGCTGGCCTGGTGCGTCACGCACTACGACTTTATCGGCCGCCGGCTGCTGATCACGCTGGTCGATATCCCGTATGCGACGTCGCCGGTGGTGGCGGGGTTCTGCTATCTGGTGGTGTACGGCTCGGAAGGCTGATCGGGCGCTGGCTGTACGGCGCACGACATGCAGCTGATGTTCGCATGGCCGGGCATCATCATGGTGACCGTGTTCGTGACCTCGCCTTATATCGCGCGCATCCTGATTCCGCTGATGCAGGCACAGGGAAGCGAAGAGGAAATCGCGGCGCTGTCGCTGGGCGCCAGCGGGCTGGCAGATTTTCCTGCGGGTGACGCTGCCGAACATCAAATGGGCGTTGCTGTACGGCTGCGGTGATTACCAATGCGCGCGCGGTCGGCGAATTCGGCGCGGTGGCGGTGGTGTCCGGCACCATCATGAACCAGACGCTGACGCTGCCGCTGCTGGTCGAGCAACTGAACAACGATTACAAGACCGCCGCCGCCTTCACCGCGGCGGCGCTGCTGGCCTGCATGGCGCTGCTGACGCTGGCGCTGAAGACCCTGATGGAATGGCGGCAGGCAAGGCGCGAAGCCGAACCGGTGGATATTCGTTCGGCCTGACGTTCTCTCGTTGCATCGTTACTGGCATTTTTCAGGCATCGCGGTTCGGCCGCGCATTCGTTTCGCCGCAGGCAACGATCCACCTGAGCAGGGGCGGATGGAACGCAATGGAAAATTGCCGCACATCACGCTTCGCAAAATCATTGCATAAAATCACCCGGTCGCATTCATCGCATCAAAGATGGTAGACTCACGCCACTGTCGGTCGGGTACACACCTGCACCGTCACAGTCGAACGGTATCTCGCATGCCATTCGCACACTCTGTCAGCGCATTCCTACCGCATCTCGGGAGAATCGCTGATCGCCATTGAATGAAGGCTCCCCTATTCTCGCAACTCCATGTTGTGCAGGATTTTTGCCACGACAGATCTGCAAGAGCCGCGCATGCGCTTTTGCATTGAACGTCGCCCCAATAAGAAAGGAACCGATCATGCATAAAAATCACGACGAATTCTCCAACCCTGCTCTGTTCATGAGCGCCGCACAAGCGGATGAAGACGATTCACTCTCATCGGGCAAGCGGGAATGCGAGGAAAGCGATGAATATCCGGATGCCGCCGACACGCCGGAATCGGGCCACATCACCGTCGTTCCTTTCAGCACGACCAAGACCGGCTCTTTCCAGTAAAAATTGCATCCGGCACGGCTTTCATGCCGTGCCGTCGACATGATGGGCGCATGCGATTTCCTTAGGAGATCGCATGTCGCTTCCGAAAAAACCGATTCCTTCGGCCCAATCGCACTACTCCACCATCCTGCCGCTGCCGTACTGCCGGCACGCTCTCGACCCTTCTCCGATTTTGTTGCTCAATTGCAATGGCATTCATTGAATACAGCGGTGCTGTTGCGCACTTTTTCCCTGCCTAACCAATTATCATGTCCCTGAATCGATCATGCGTGCTGCACTGCACGCATGCACGTATTGCATTGAAATAACGTGATGCATCCGCAATCGCATGCACGCGGCTCAGAACTTCAGCGGGGGAAAACCATGCCAGACGAAATCCACGCGCGTTGCTGTATTGCCGGAGGTGGACCAGCCGGCATGATGCTGGGCCTGCTGCTTGCACGCGCCGGCGTAAACGTCACCGTGCTGGAAAAACATGGCGACTTTCTGCGCGATTTTCGCGGCGATACTGTGCATCCTTCCACGCTGGAAATCATGCACGAACTCGGCCTGCTGCACACGTTCCTGCAGCGTCCGCATGACAAGGCGCGTGAATTGAGCGTCGCGATTGCCGGACGCGAATGGCCAATCGCCGATTTTTCACGCCTGCGCACGCAATGCGATTACATCGCGCTGATGCCGCAGTGGGAATTTCTCGACTTTGTGCGCGATCGTGCGGTGACCTATCCGGGTTTCCGCCTGCTGCAGAATGCGGCAGCGACCGGCCTGCTTGAAGAACATGGCAAGGTGCGCGGCTTGCAGGCTGAAACGGCCGATGGCCCCTTGACCGTCCATGCCGATCTGGTCATCGGCGCCGACGGAAGACACTCCACCATACGCAAGGCAGCCGGCCTCACGGTGCGCGATCTGGGCGCGCCGATCGACGTGCTGTGGATACGCCTGCCGGTTGCGGCGGGCGATCCAGTCAATACCGGTGCGCGTCTGGGCACCGGCAAATTCTTCGTCATGATTCATCGCGGTACGTACTGGCAATGCGCCTACGTGATCCCGAAAGGCGGGATCGATGCCATCCATGCGCGCGGACTGGATTCGTTCCGTGCGGAACTGGCCGATGCGGCTCCGCTGTTTTCGGATCGGGTCGATGCATTGGCAAGCTGGGATGACATCAAGTTGTTGAGCATCACCGTGAATCGGCTGGAGCGCTGGTGGAAGCCGGGTCTGCTGTGCATCGGCGATGCGGCGCATGCGATGTCGCCGATCGGCGGCATCGGCATCAATCTCGCGATTCAGGATGCTGTGGCTACAGCAAATATTCTGGCGAAGCCACTGGCCGATTCCAGCATGATCACGGAAGACCTGACAGCGTTATTGGCGCAGGTACAAAAACGCCGTCTGTTTCCGGCACGCGTCACGCAAGCCATTCAGGTGGCGATACAGAACCGCATTCTGTCGCCGATTATCAGCAACACCGACAATCAACCGATGACAATTCCCTGTGTGCTGAAACTGCTGAATCGCTGGCCGGCATTGCGCACGTTTCCCGCCTATGCAGTCGGCGTCGGCGTGCGGCCCGAACATGTCCGCTCGCCCGCGATCGACGCTTAACGCAAGATGTGCGCAAGATATGCAATGTGTTTGAAGACATATGCGGACACGCATGCCTGGCGATGCGTCGATGCATCGCCATCGATCAACCTTGCCGATAGCCGGCTGCAACGTTAGCGAATCAAGCTCTCTCGCGCGGCGGAACTGATTGCCACCACCGCCGGATGCGTCAGCTGTCGTTCGACCGAGATCGCGTAGAACTGCTCGGTCACGAGCGTGGTGCGCCCGATTTCCGTTACGCCGTATTGCTTCTTGATCTGGTCTGCCACCGCCGAGGGTGCGGCAAAAATTCCCTTGCCCGCTTCGCCGAATGCCTGCAGCAAGGCGCCGTCGTCGAACTCGCCGATGATGCGCGGATGCACGCGCTCCTTCTCGAACCAGCGGATCAGGCGCGGACGCACCGCCGCATCTTCGCCCGGCATCAGGAAAGGCGCGCCGTCCAGACTTTTCGGAAAACCCTTCTTGTATTGTTTTGCCAGTTCGTCCGTGGCAAAAAATGTCACGCCGCATTCGCCCAGCAAATGGTTATAGCCGCGCACATCGATATTGGCCGGCATCGGGCTGTCCGCAATGACGATATCGAGTCGATGAATCGCCAGATCGGCAAGCAGGTTCGTCAGCTTGCCTTCGCGACAGACAATACGCAGCGATTCCGGCAATTCCATCGCCGGCTCCAGCAGCAAATAGGCAATCGCCTTCGGCACTGCATCCGCCACGCCGACACGGAACTGCAGCGGCCAGCCGCCCGGACGAAAGCGCAGCACTTCCTGCAATTCCTCGCCGAGCGTAAAAATTTCATCGGCGTAACCGAGCACGACGCGACCGGCATCGTTCAACTCCAGCCGCCGTCCGACACGGTTGAACAGCTTGTAACCCAGCACATCCTCGAACAGCGCAATCTGGCCGCTGATCGTCTGCGGCGTCAGGTGCAGGCGTTCACTTGCACGACCGATACCGCCTGCCTTGGCCACCACCCAGAAGTAATGCAAATGCTTGTAATTGATTGCGCTCATGGTATACGTAACTCTTCTGTTTTTACGAATGAAAGATTGATTATATTCGAATTTTCATGACGATAAACTGCGATTAGAGTAACTCTGCTTCGGAGTAAAAAGAGTGCGTTCATGCACCGGGATCGTCCGCTCTGATGCGTGAGAACAATTCACTTGAGGAGCTTCACCATGAACCCGATCGATCAAATGCGCAGTTCGTCGCGCAGCGCGTCTTACCCCGCAACGCATCCGGCGCTGTCCGTGCTTTCGACCAACAAGGTCATTCGCAATACCTACATGCTGCTGTCGCTGACGCTGCTGTTCAGCGCGCTCACCGCCGGCGCATCGATGGCGCTGAATCTGCCGCGTCCGGGCATGATCGTCACGCTGGTCGGCTACTTCGGCCTGCTGTTCCTGACGACAAAATTCCGCAACCAGGGATTGGGCATTGCCTTTGTGTTCACGTTGACCGGCTTCATGGGCTACACGCTCGGCCCGATGCTGAACGTGTATCTCGGCCTGCCGAACGGCGCGCAAACGGTGATGATGGCATTCGGCGCAACTGCCGCCATCTTCGTTTCACTGTCGGCCTACGCCCTGATCAGCCGCAAGGATTTCAGCTACATGGGCGGCTTCCTGAGCGCCGGCATCATGATCGGTTTTCTCGCTGCGCTGGGTGCGGTTTTCTTCGAGATTCCCGCATTGTCGCTGGCGGTATCGGCCATGTTCGTCCTGCTGATGTCCGGCCTGATCCTGTATGAAACCAGCAACATCATTCACGGCGGCGAAACCAACTACGTGATGGCAACGGTGACGCTGTTCGTGGCGATCTTCAACCTGTTCGTCAGCCTGTTGCAGCTGCTTGGCTTCGTCAACAGCAAAGACTGATTCAACTCGCGCTTTTCAACGACGAGCCTCACATAAAAGGTAAGCACAATGAAATGTCCCATCTGCAGCGAAATGAATTTGATCATGTCCGATCGCCATGGAATTGAGATCGACTACTGTCCGCAATGCCGCGGCGTCTGGCTGGATCGCGGCGAGCTCGACAAACTGATTGAGCGATCGGTCAGCGCATTGCCGCCGGAACCGCCTGCTCCCGTCAGGCAGCAGGCGCCCATCCATCGCGACGATCGCCATCAGCAGCAGGATCCGCGTTACGGCTACAACAAGGAAAGCTACGGGCAGAAACGCAAGAAAAACCTGCTCTCCGAACTGTTCGATTTCTGATCTCTCTGGTGTGACTATTTACGGAGCAGCTCCCTTCATCGGGACTGCTCCTTTTTTTATCGCCGGCCGCTTCATGAACATGGCTCGCCGCACTTCGCTCCTCCTCTTCGCATCGATGGCAACCCGGCGCACCAGACACGCCGTCTGCACCACTCTGCATGCCGACGATTCCACCTGATGCATCCGTTTCTTGAACGCCGGCACTGGCGCAGATATTCGCCGAATGCTTTAAAGTAGCGGTCACCGCATGGCGTGGTAGTGAAAAGCCATTCGCAATAGCGGACACGCGCCGCCGTTGGGAAAGCCCCCGCAAGGAATCGATGCCGCCGGCGCAAGAACGTGAACATACAGGGAATACAAACATGAACTCAGCAAAAGAAGCGCTCGATCGTTTGCGCGAAGGCAATCGCCGTTTCGTCGCCGATATCCGCGATACCGACAGCACATCCCGTCAAACCCGGCGGCGTGAAGTGGTCGACGGCCAGGAACCGTTTGCCATCATCCTCGGCTGCTCCGATTCGCGCGTGCCGGCAGAAATGGTGTTCGATCAGGGCTTGGGCGATCTGTTTGTGATCCGCGTGGCCGGCAACATCGTTGCGCCGTCGCAGATCGGCAGCGTCGAGTTTGCCGCCGAACGCTACGGCACCAAACTGGTCGTGGTGCTCGGACATTCGCAATGCGGTGCGATTCTCGCCACGCTGGAAGAATTGAAGCGGCCGAATGAAAACCAGTCGCGCAACCTGAAATCGATCGTCGACCGCATTCGCCCCTCTGTCGAGACCCTGCTCGATACGGATCTGAAACACGATCACGATGCGCTCGTCCATCAATCGGTGCGCGCCAATATCCGCGCCTCCGCCAATCATCTGCGGCACGGTTCGGAATTGCTGGAGAATCTGATCCAGAACCAGGGCCTGCTGGTCGTCGGCGCGGAATATTCCCTGGAAACCGGCGCAGTGGAATTCTTCGACGGCATTCCCGGCGAAAAATAAGCGCATGGCATCGGCCTCGCGACCGATCAGTCATTGCATCGATTGTCCTGCATGTCCGGCGATGCATCGCATGCGCCGGACATGCAGGAGCCGCGTCGATTTTCCCTTCAATATTCCAGACTGACCGTGATCGAGCCGAAGCTCTGCGGCTTGTCCTGTCCGCGAAATTCCTTGCTGCGCAAATACTGGGCGTAGGTAATCTTGCCACCGACCCATTGCCACGCGACGCCGGCGGCAATGTCGCCGACGAAATAACGCTTCGAGACGCTGTGGCTGTCGCTGAATGTATTCCCGTCGAGAAAAATATTCCGCGCAACCGCACGGCCGTCGACCGAAACGAATGCATGCAAACCACCCTCCGACAAGCGTCTGAACGCATGCGCCGGCAATGGTGAGCTGCTGTCGCTGGCCGGACGAATCGGCGATGTACCGAAATCGTTGGGCAGATAGGTGCCGATGCGGAATTCGACGCCTGCGTTCAGATACGTTTTCACATTGCCCACGGCGTAACCGTAGTGAGAGATCGCATCGATCTTCGCGCCATCGGGATCGGCAATCGAAAGGATGCGTCGTTTCTTCTCCCGCACGAACTGGATGCCGAACTCATTACCGAGCTGATTGTCCCAGCCATTGAAGCGATCGATGCCGCGCAGGTCATGGATGAAATCCTGCGCCTGATGCGCCAGCGATGCAGGACCGACCACGCCGAGATCGATCTCGACCGTATCCATTTCCTTCTCGTTGCGCGCATTGTAGGCAAGGCCGAGATACAGCCAGCCTGCATAGGGCCGGTCGTTGGTAATCAGGTCGCGGCGCGTATGATCGGTCGGGGTATACATTTCCTGCCCGGCACTGACCACCATGTTGCGCGAATCGTAAGGCCCCGGCTGCACGCGTTCGGAAAGTCGGTTGAGTTGCCGCACCCAATGCGGCAAACACGGATCGTTGATGTAATCTTCCAGGTTCGCCGACACCCACGACAGCTTGATGCCGTTGGTATAGTTGTTGTCTGTGCCGGCGAACAGATCGTTTTCGTAATAGAAGTTGTAGACGTCCGGATATTTCCGCAATTCCCTGACACCCGGTTTGGATGAACAGCCGCCGTTTTCGTCCTCTGCGGCAAATGCCGTACAGGACAGTGCAGCAAGCGAAGCAGCCATGGCGGCATGAAGGCATTTGGTTTTGACAAGACGGCGTGTATGCATTGAAATGAAAGAATCAAAAAATGAGGGGCGGCAGTACATCGCCGGGAACACGCATCGAACGGCGATGTCAACCTGTCGAATCGGCAGGTTGACAAAAGCCTACTTGCGGTCGGAATCCGCGTCAAGGCGGCAACACACACGATGCCGCATTGCGATAACGGGCACGACGTCCGTACTTCGCAGACAATGCCGCATCACAAACTCTGCATCACTACATCACAGGACGGTAACCATGACATCATTTCGTTCGCTCGGCGCCCTGCTTGCACTCTGCATCCTGGCAAGCGGTTGCAGCACCCTCTTCAAGAAGGACAGGACAGTTGCATTGTCCGGGCATATTACCGGCAGCGTCACCTACCGCGAGCGCATTGCATTGCCGCCGGATGCGAAGATCATCGTCAGCCTCGAAGATGTCACGCGCGCCAATCGCAGCGGCGAATTTGTCGCGCAGCAAACTTTGCAGCCAAAAACCCAGGTACCGGTTTCGTTCGATCTGCGCTATCTGCCGTCATTGATCAATCTCTCCCATCGCTACGCCATCAGTGCCGCCATTCTCGGCGGCGGAGATGAATTATTGTGGTCATCGGGCGAATCGATTCCGATCCTGTTCAACGAAGCGGACAAACCCATTGCCATCATGGTCGAACGTGTCGTCAATCCCGTTGCAGCCGCTGCGCCCGCGGCCAAAACCGGCATGGCCTTCAAGTGCGACGACATCAGCCTGATCGCCAGATTCGGTACCCGCAATGTGGAAATCATGCTGCCGGGCCGCACCATCACACTGCCGCAGGTCGTATCCGGTTCCGGCGCACGTTATACCGATGGTGCCACCACGTTCTGGAACAAGGGCGATAGCGCGCTGTTCGAAATGAACGGCGTGAATTACACGGGCTGCAGGACCGATTCACTGCCGCAGCTGGACAGTCCGGCAAAATAATCGCAGCGACAATCGTACGCAGCGTCGATCATGCGCGACGCCAGACCAGCAATCGATTGTTGGACGGCATTGCATGATCGGCGTGCGGAACAAAACCGCTTTCGGCAGCCAGCAATTGCATCGCTTCGCTGTCGCGAATTCCCATCTGCTGCGTCTGCGCGCGCAAGGCCTCGTCGAAGCGCGCATTACCTTCGCTGGTGAAGCGGCCGTTGTAATTGAACGGCCCGTAGATGCACATTTTCGCGCCCGTGTTCAGCACGTCTGCCGCGCCGGAAAACATGTTTTCCACTTGTGCCCACGCCATGATGTGACAGGTATTGGCGGTGAACAGGGCATCGAACTTCCCGTCCGGCCATTCCGGGTTTTCCATATCAAGTGTCAATGGCGGCCGCACGTTGGATAATTGCGCTTCCGCCAGCCACGCGCGGATACCAGGGTGATGCGGCGGCAGATCGCTGGTCTGCCAGATCAGATGCGGCAGATGAGCACCGAAGAAAACCGCGTGCTGTCCGGTGCCGCTGCCGATTTCGATTACAGAACCGCATGCCGCCAGTTCCTGCTTCAGGATGGTGAGGATCGGTTCTGAATTACGCTCGCAGGCACTGGAAAATTGTTTGATCATCTATCGCTCGCCGCTGGAAGTGAGGTGAAAAGAATTATCGCCCACATGCCATCGTTCGTCATGGCGTTTGCATCTGCAAAGTGTGTATCTGCGAAGCGTGCATCCGTTCATTCACGCGCCACAATCCGTCGCGGCGCAGGCAAAACCGGCGCTTCTCCGTTGCACTCAGGCGCTTCATTGCATATTCGGCCTTCGATGCCGCAGATCGATCGGGATACGCGACGATCGCAAGCAGGCGGCGCGGCGGGCGCGAACGCGTATACCGCGCGCCCTTGCCGCTGGCATGCGCCGCGAAACGCGCCGCCACATCGACTGCAATGCCGGTGTAGATGCTGCCGTCGCTGCATTCGATCAGATAGAGAAACCATGCCATCGTTCAAATTCCTTTGCGCGCTTTCGCAAGTGCTTTTTTGCGCACGTTCCTGGCGCACTTTCTTTACGTGCGCATTGCAGGCCCGCGCCATCGACATCCATGCACATGGCGGGAGCGGAAGTTTCGCTATACTTCATCGACATCTTCCGACTCCGCGCCTGCGCATGCATACCGACACTCCTTCCGGCCTTCGCACGTTTCCCGCGATTCGCCCGCTTTCCGCTCTGTGTTTCATGCTGTGCTGCATGCTCTTCGCCGCAATGCTGGTCTGCGCCTCCGCGCATGCCGCGAACGAGCCGGTATTGCAGATCATGCTCGGCAACCAGAAACAGAAACTGGCCCGTTCGGATCTGTTGCGGCATCCTGCCACACGCACCATTACCGTTCCCGACGATCCGGTCTACAAACGATCGATGACTTACATGGCCGTACCGCTGTCGGCCATCCTGCGCGATCTGCGCACCGTCCGCACGCTGCAGTTCAAGGCCGTCGACGGCTTTGTCGCCAACATTCCGGGCGACCTGTTTCGTTCGGCCTCCGAACCGTGGCTGGCAATCGAACCGGCCGCCAAACCCTGGCCGGAAATCAAACCCTGCGGACCCAGTGCCGGCGCATTCTATCTGGTCTGGCTGACGCCGGAAAAGAGCGGCATCACGCCCGAGCAATGGCCGTATCAGATCGCGACGATCAGCGATGTCGAATCGCTTCAGGATCGCTATCCGCAAATCGTGCCGGATGCGTCAGTCCCGGCCGACAGCCCGGCACGACTCGGCATGCAGGTCTATGCGACACACTGCGCGGCCTGCCATCGAATCAACGGCGGCGGCGATGCCAATGTGGGACCGGACCTGAACGATCCGTTCAATCCGACCGAATATTTTCATGAAGATTTTTTGCGCAGGCTGATTCGCAATCCGGCTTCCGTGCGCGCGTGGCCGCAATCGACCATGCCGGGATTTTCCGAAACTGCACTGAGCAGCGAACAGCTCGATGCCTTGCTCGCCTATCTGCGCCAGATGGCCAAACAAAAATAACGCGGCGCGTCCGGTCGTGCTTCAGGTTCCGGTAAAAAAGCGCGGCTGCATTTCTTCCAGCCCCAGCGTCTGCAGCACCTCGTCCAGACGCTCGGCCGGCCGCTTGCGCGGCAGATCCTTGTAGCTGGCGATGATCAGTTCATTCTTCATCGAATGCTCCCAGCCCACCAGTTCGGTCACGTTGACCTGATAGCCGTGCGCTTCGAGTTGCAGGCAGCGCAGCACATTGGTGACTTGGCTGCCGAACTCGCGCGTATGCAGCGGGTGCCGCCAGATTTCCGTCAGTGCATTCTTCGCCAGCGTCCTGCCCTTGTTCTTTTTCAACACCGATGCGACTTCGGCCTGACAGCAAGGCACCAGCACGATGAACTTGGCCTGCTTCTCCAGCGCGAAACGGATCGCGTCGTCGGTGGCGGTATTGCAGGCGTGCAGCGCGGTGACAACATCGATCTTTTCCGGCAGGCGATCCGATGTGATCGATTCAGCCACCGATAGATTGAGGAAGGACATGCCGGGGAAATCCAGCTTCTTCGCCAGCGCTTCGGATTTCTGCACAAGCTCGTCGCGCGTTTCGATGCCGTAGATGCGCGACTGGTCGTTGCGTGATTTGAAGAACAGGTCATACAGGATGAAGCCCAGATACGATTTGCCCGCGCCGTGATCGGCCAGCGTGATATCAGGATGATCGGCCTGAATTTCCTGCAGCAGCGGCTCGATGAACTGGTAAAGATGATAGACCTGCTTGAGCTTGCGCCGGCTGTCCTGATTCAGCTTGCCATCGCGCGTCAGGATGTGCAGTTCCTTGAGCAGCTCGATGGATTGGCCGGGACGTATTTCGTGCATCTGCTGCGGTTCGTTGCTGTTGCGGCTCATGTTGCTGGCTTTGGTGATCGGGTGTGCCGCTCACTATAGGGACTTTGCGCAAACCCGGCAAGCCGCTTGCGGGAAAGCCGGATGCAAATCGAATCGAAAAGATGACGAAAAGAACCGCAAGGAACCGTCGTGCCGTCGGCAATGGCTGCGGCAAATGCTGATAAGCTTGCACGACTGGCAACGGCCTCGCCGTTCACGATCATTTTCATGCCGTCCTGCAACCTGCTTTCATCCTTCGACCAGTGCTGAATAGAGTCATTCCTTATCCATACCGCACATGGCAAGCGCCATTCGTTGCATGGTTTTTCCTGCTGCTGATGTGCGCGGTGCCGATGCAGGCATCCGCCCAGGCGCCGGCGACGGCATCCTATACGGTGACGATCGACGGCGCAGGTGGACTGACGCCGCTGCTGACCGACAATATCGACATCAGTCGCCAGCAGTCGGCCGGAACGTTGAGCGAAGATGAAATACAGCGACTGGCCGGCATCGCACCGAACCAGATCCGCTCGCTGCTGGCGACAGAAGGTTATTTTTCCCCGACTGTCACGCATGAACTCGACCGGCAATCGACGCCGTGGGTCGCGCACTTCGCCGTCAACCTCGGTCCGCGCACCCTGATCGAATCGGTGAATATCGTATTCAAGGGCGACATCGTGCAATCGAATCCGCAGCGCGTGGAACGACTGCGGCGCCGGTGGGGCTTGCCGGTCGGCGGCATCTTTCAGCAAAAGGCGTGGAACGATGCCAAAAGCGATCTGCTGAAGGCGATGCTGGTCCGCGATTATCCGGCGGCGGCGATCACGGACAGCCAGGCGCAGATCGAGCCGGCGAACAACAGCGCGGCGCTGACGCTCACTGTGGATTCGGGTCCGGCCTTCACCTTCGGCGCGTTGCAGATCAAGGGGTTGCAGCGCTACGCATCCCGCATCGTGACCGACCTCAATCCGATCAAGCCGGGCGAACCGTATTCGCAGGAGAAGCTCAACGAACTGCAGGCGCGCGTACAGGACACCGGCTACTTCCGCTCGGCATTCGCCACCGTCGATATCGATCCGGCGCAACCGCGCAACGTGCCGATCCGTCTCGACCTGACCGAGAACGAACGCAAGCGGCTGTCGCTCGGCCTGGGGTTTTCGACAGACTCCGGCGCACGCGCGCAGATCAAATGGCTGAACCGCAATTTCCTCGATCGCGACTGGCGGCTGGAATCCAACCTGCGCGTGGATCGCGACAATCGCCTGCTCGGCACCGAGCTGTTCCTGCCGCCGATCAGCAACAACTGGCGGCCCAGCGTCGGCACGCATTACGAATACACGGATAGCGCCGGCGAAATCAATGACAAGACCGTCACCGCCGCGCGCCTGACCAGCCCCGACAAGAACGATGAAAAGATATGGGCGGTGTCGCTGTACACCGATCATCAGCAGATCGGCGACAATTTCTCCAACCAGCGCCAGGCGTTGGTCGGCTCGTTCACCTACACGCGCCGCCGCGTCGACAACCTGATTTCGCCCACGCGCGGTTACGTCGCATCGATCGATCTGGGCGCAGGCCCGACCGGCGACGGAGAAAACCTGGCGCGCGTCGTCGGTCGCGCCACGTATATTTCACCCTATTACAAACGCTGGCAGGCGGTGCTGCGCGGACAGGTCGGCCAGGTATTCAATGCCGGCCGCGAATCGGTGCCGTCCGACCTGCTGTTTCGCACCGGCGGCGATCAAACCGTGCGCGGCTACGGTTACGACGAACTCGGCGTGGCGCAGGATGGCGCCATCGTCGGCGGTACCGTGACAGCAGTTCTCAGCGCCGAACTGGTCTATCGCATCACGCCGCAATGGGGCGCGGCGGTATTCCACGATGCCGGCAATGCGGCGGATTCATGGGGTGATTTCCGCTTCGCGCAGGGCAGCGGCGTCGGCGCGCGCTGGCGCAGCCCGATCGGTCCGGTCAATCTCGATCTGGCATACGGCCACGATACGCACGATGTGCGCCTTCACTTCTCGATCGGCTATGGATTCTGACGACACACAGGCAAACGCAACGCCGGTCGTCGTTCGCAAACGGCGACGCTGGCTGCCGCCTGTCGCCGCCGCATTGGTGCTGGCACTGGCGGGCGGCATTGCGTGGCTCACGCACAGCGAACGCGGTGCGCAATTCACGCTGGCACTGGCTGCCGATCTATCGAACGGCATGGTGCAAACCGGCGGCGTCAGCGGTACATGGAACGATGCGGTGCACATCGACAACCTGACCCTGCAGCTTGAAAATCAGAAAATCAGCATCGACGACATCACGCTCGATCTGCAGCTTGCGCAACTGCTGACCGGCAAACTGCACATCGCCTCGCTGCATGCCGGCAAGCTCGGCATCGTCAGCAAGATCGACCAAACCGATGAACCGCCGAAGCTGCCCGACCGCATCGCGCTGCCGCTCAGGCTGCAGATCGACAGCGTGCGTGTCGACAGCGGACAGATCGCGTGGGGCCCGTTGAACGTCATCACGCTTGGCGCGTTCGCATTCAGGATGGATTTCGACGGCCAGCGCTATCTGTTGAATCTGGAAGAATTCAGTGCACGTTCCGGCTCGGATAAAACCGCCTTCAACGGCAATCTCAACGGTCAGGCCACACTGTCCGCCACCAGCCCCTACCCATTGCAGGCCACGCTCTCAAGCAATGGCGAAACCATGATGGACGGGCGCACCATCAGCGCAAACGGAAAGCTGGCATTGCAGGGTTCGCTCGCCGAAATGATTGCCAGCATCGCGCTGCATATCGACCGGGCGGAGATGACCGGTACCATCGCGCTGCGTCCGTTTGCCGAACAGATGCTGGGCAAGGCCGACCTGTCCGCGCGCGCGCTCGATCTCGCGACGCTGTCCGGCGATTTGCCGAAAACCGCATTGAACCTCGATCTGCACGCAACGGAAAACGGCGACGGCAACTTGTCGATCATCAATCCGTCCGCCGGCCTGTATAACGAAGGCCGCATGCCGCTTCATCGCCTGCGCATCGATTTTTCGCAGAAGGGCAGCGCATTCAATATCGATCGCATTGCCACCGCACTCGGCAGTGCGCAACGCCCAGCTGGCACCATCGACGGCAACGGCCGGCTGGCCAACGGCGCATTGGCGCTCACGCTGAAAACCGAGGCGCTCGATCTGCAGAAAATCGATCAGCGTGTGCGCGCAACGCGGCTTGCCGGCAATCTCGACGTCCGCCACGCGGATGGCAGGCAGACCTTCACGCTGGCGTTGAGCGAACCGTTGAAGAAAAACCGGCTGACGCTGAACGCACATGCGATCGTTGCCGACGACGCGATCAACGTGGACAAGGCTGAACTGCGCGCCGGCAACAGCGCCGTCGATCTCACCGCACGCATCGCGCTGAACGGCAGGCAGGCATTCGATGCGAAAGGTACCGTGCGCACATTCAACCCGCGCGATCTCGGCGATTTTGCGCAACTGCCGGTCCTGCAGATCAATGGCGATTTTGCGGCAAGCGGCACGCGCTCACCCGCACTGGAAGCCGATGCCTCCTTCCGCATCGCCAACAGCCGGCTCGCCAATCAACCGCTTGCCGGCGAGAGCCGCGCGCAATTGCGTGCCGATACGCTGATGGTGCCGATGCTGTCGCTGACGGCCGGTGCAAACAAACTGTCCGCGCAAGGCAAACTGGGGCAGCGCGATGCGCGCATCGATTTCCATCTGGATGCGCCGGCGCTGGATCAACTGGGCGCAGGCTTCGGCGGCGCGATGAGAATCGACGGCGACATCCGCGGCAGCGTGCAACGGCCGCGCATCGTCGCCAACTGGAGCGGCAGCCGTGTGCGTGCACCGAACCAGATCCTGTTCACCTCGCTGCAGGGCAAGGCCGATGTGGCACTGGATCGCAATGCAAACGCTGCCCTCGTCGAGGCAGTCGATATCGATGCCGGTGCACAGGGATTGCGCATCGGGGAGCAACAGCTGAAAAACCTCAGCGTGCGCGGCCGCTTTGCAGCACAGGCCAATGCGCCGCTGTCGCTCGCCGTGCGTGGCGACGGCATGGCCGGCAGTGTTCTCGATGCTGAAAATTTCAGCATCGATGCAAGCGGCACCACGGCGCGGCATATGCTGGGCGTGACGCTGAACGAACATGACCAGACCTGGAAGCTGGCGGCCAGCGGCGGCCTGCAGGATCTGGCGCGTGCACCACGCTGGGAAGGAAGAATCGATACCTTCGATTCCAGCGGCCGCGTGAATGCAAGGCTGGCCGCATCCGCTCCCCTGCTGGTATCGCAGCGGCAGGTGCAGCTCGATCAGTTCCGGCTCAACACCGGCGACGGCAGCGGCAATGCGATCGTTGCGATCGAACAGTTCCTGCACAACGAACGCGGCATCGCCACGCGCGGACGCTTCGATCATCTGCGCATCGGCGAACTGCTGCGCTACCTGCAGCCGGACCTGCCTGTCAGCACCGATCTGGTGCTGGGCGGCGAATGGGATCTCAAGCTCGGCAACCGCCTCGACGGCAGCTTCGGCGTGCGGCGCGAAAGCGGCGATGTCGCGATGCTCAGCAATGCACCGGTCAGACTCGGCCTGACAACGCTGAACGCCAGCGGCACCGCAAGCAACGGCCGCGTCGCGCTGAAATTCCTGGCCGAAGGCAACCAGACCGGGCGCATCGATATCAACGCCAGCACGACCGTAGGCGGCGATGGAAGGCTTGCCATTGCATCGGGTTCGCCCCTGACCGGCACTGCACGCATCGATGCGCCGACACTGGGCTGGCTGGGACCGATGATTTCTCCGGCGCTGGTGACCGAAGGTCGTCTGCAGGGCAACGTGGCGCTCGACGGCACATTCGGCCGTCCGCATTTTTCCGGACAGATCAATGCTGACGGCCTGCGCCTGCTGTTCACCGATACCGGCGTCGATCTGAAACAGGGCACGCTGCGCAGTGAGTTCCGCGGCGATCAACTGATCATCAACAACCTGAGCTTCCGGAACGGCGGCAGCCTCGCCATCACCGGCCCGCTCAGCATGGTGCGCGAACAACTGGCGCTGGAACTGTCGATCCAGGCAACGCAATACAAGCTGATCGACCGCTCCGACCGCAAGCTGACCGTCAGCGGCAGCAGCGTCGTCGGCTGGCGCGACGGACAGGCGAAGGCGGACGGCAGATTCACCGTCGATTCCGGTTTTCTCGACATCGGCACTGCCGATACGCCGCAACTGTCGGACGATGTCGTCATCATCGGACGCAGCCCGAAACAGGGAACGAAAACAGTCATCGCACTGGACCTGAAACTCGGCCTCGGCAAAGGCATTCACCTGAAAGGACGCGGGCTCGATGCCACACTGGCCGGCGAAATCAATCTGCTCGCCAGCGCCGGCGAAGCCCTGCGCGCGCAAGGCAATTTGCGCATCGCATCCGGCACCTTCAAGGCATACGGGCGCGAACTGGCAATCGAACAGGGACTGCTGCGCTTCAACGGCCCGTTGACCAATCCCGCACTCGATATCCTCGCCATGCGGCGCGGCCAGGAAGTCGAAGCCGGCGTATCGGTAGGCGGCACCGTGCTGGCGCCGCGCATCACGCTGGTATCCGATCCGACGGTTACCGATGCGGAAAAACTGTCATGGCTGGTGCTGGGACACGGCCTGTCCGGCGTCGGCGACGGCGATATCAGCGCGCTGCAAGCCGCCGCCGGTTCGCTGCTGACGCAAGGCGCCGCTGCCGGATTGCAATCGCAGATCGCCACCGCGTTCGGCCTCGACGATTTCAGCATCGGCACCGACAGCACCAGCAGCCTGCAGGAACGCATCGTCACACTCGGCAAGAAAATCTCTTCGCGGCTCTATGTCAGTTATCAGCAAGGTCTGGAAAACGCGAGCAGCGTGCTGCTGCTACGCTACACGCTGACACCGCGCATCACGCTCGAAGGCGAAGCAGGCACCCGCAGCGCACTCTCGCTGTTCTACAACTTTGCATTTGACTAGCAATGTGTGAAGATTCCTGCAAGGAACGTTGTCCGCCTGCTCTTGTCTCATGACATCAACAATCGGGCGATCAGACGATCAATGCACATCTGGCCCGACGCAGAACCTGCCGCACAAAAGCCGCGACAGCAATCCTGTTGCCGGACAGCTTCACAAAGAAAAGGGAGAAAAGATGCCGAACAATACGAATATCGACGACGACGTGAATGCAGGCACCCGCCCGCCATTTGAAAATGCATCCGCCCCGCATCGCATCGTCGTTGTCGGCGGCGGCGCGGGCGGACTCGAACTGGCGACCGCGCTCGGCGACAAGCTGGTGAAAAGCGGTCGCGTCAGCGTGGTGCTGGTCGATCGTTCGTCAACGCATATCTGGAAACCGCTGCTGCATGAAGTGGCCGCCGGCAGCATGGATGCCAACGCGCACCAGCTTGAATATGCGGCACAGGCGCGCTGGCACCGCTTCGTTTTTCAGCAGGGAGAATTGCGCGGACTCGACCGCGTGCGCAAGGTCATCACGGTCGGCAGCCTGCTCGATGAAAACGGGCTCGAACTGCTGCCGCAGCGCGAAGTCGAATACGACACGCTAATCCTCGCCATCGGCAGCGTCACCAGTTTCTTCAATGTGCCGGGTGCCGCGCAACATGCGATCGCGCTGGACGCATTGAATCAGGCCGAACATTTCCGTCGTCGCATGATCGGCCTTTGCATGCGCGCCGATCGCGGCATCACCGCACATGCCGATCAGGCGCATCCGCAACTGCATATCGCCATCATCGGCGGCGGCGCAACCGGCGTCGAACTGTCGGCGGAATTGCGCAACACAGCCGAAGTGCTCGGCGCCTACGGCTTGCATGATCTCGATCCGCGGCGCGACATTCGGATCTCCGTGATCGAAGCCGCGCCACGCATCCTGTCGGCCTTGCCTGAACGGGTATCGGTCAAGACCACTGACCTGTTGCGCAAGCTCGATATCGACGTGCTGACCGATTCCAAGGTATCGGAGGTACAGGAAAAAGCCGTGCTGATGGCAAACGGCCAGAGCATTCCGGCGGACCTGACGGTGTGGGCCGCAGGCATCCAGGCGCCGCCGGTCCTCGCCACGCTCGGCCTGCCCGTCAACCGGCTCGGCCAGATCATCGTCTCGCCTACCCTGCAGACCGAAATCGATCCGGACATTTTTGCATTCGGCGATTGCGCTGCATGTCCGTGGCCGGAGAAGGACAGCACGGTGCCGCCACGCGCGCAGGCCGCGCATCAGCAGGCCAGTTTCCTGTTCCATTCGCTGAAGAAAAAACTGGCCGGGCAACCGTTGCCGTCATTTTCTTATCGCGATCTCGGCTCGCTGGTTTCGCTCGGCCGGTTCGATACCGTCGGCAATCTGATGGGGCCGCTGGTCGGCAGCACGCTATTCATCGAAGGCCTGCTTGCGCGACTGCTGTACCTGTCTCTGTACCGAATGCATCTGGTGGCATTGCACGGCATTGTGCGCACCGCTGCAGATTCGATCGGCCAGTGGTTGCAGCGCAGAACCGCGCCGCGCGTGAAGCTGCATTAGCGCGTCCGGATCGGTGGCGATGATGCGAATGCAAGTGTTCATTCGCATGCATTTTCGCTGAACCACAAACAGTTGCGGTAACAGTTGTGATTCAACAGTTGCGACAACGCCATCACCAACGGCAACAATGCGTAAAGGAAAAGTTTTCCTCTATAATCGCTGCCGGCAACGCGCTGCGTACATTCCCGCTGCAAAAAAATGTACGCGACTTTTTGCCGGAAGTGCTGCTACACTTTGCAGCCAATTTTATAAAACGGTATCTCCGTTAATAGCAACCGTCGCATCCACTAACGCACCGAATGGTGCATTGCTCGCATCGCATTACCGTACAAACCGGGCGATGTATTGCAACACTGCAAGCCGCCTGTCACTTGCGAAAAGCGCTGGTTGAATCATTTTCTGTCGTCATGCCAGCCTGTCGGTCATGAATGCAGGACAGCCTGCTTCAATCATGCGAGCAATGACATTCTGCCGATGCTTTTCGATGCCTTTTAAATTGCCGGGAACAACATGACGCCACACAGTTTTTTTCCGCCCTTGCCGCATGCGCTGAATGTGTTGACCGCCACGGGCCTGCTCCTGATCGTCGGCGTGCTCGGCGCGCATCTGCTGCGGCGCGTCTTTCCCCAGATTCCCGCCATCACCGGCTACGTGCTGACCGGCCTGCTGATCGGCCCGTCCGTGCTCAACCTGATCGATGCATCACTGCTCGACGATATCAGCGTGCTGGTCGACCTGTCGCTCGGCATGGTGCTGTTCGAACTCGGCAGGCGCGTCGACTACAAATGGCTGCTGCGTGAAAAGGGCCTGCTGTTTACCGGCATCGCATTAAGCACGGTCACGTTTTGTGCGCTGTTCTTCCTGCTCACGCAATTCGGCGTCACCAAGCTGGTGGCCAGCATGGTGGCGGCGCTCGGCATGGCCACGTCGCCGGCCGTAATCCTGAACGTAGTGCGCGAAGTGAAAGCAGAAGGCCAGCTCACCGAACGCATGCTCAACCTCGTGGTGATCGGCAATGCGCTGGCGTTCGTCGTGTTCTCGATGGGACTCGCGGCCGTTCACGTGGAATATCAGGCCGGATGGGAAAGCTACATCCTGCATCCGCTGTATCTGCTGCTCGGTTCGATCCTGCTCGGCCTGCTCATCAGCCGCCTGCTGATATGGATCGGCCAATGGCTGGGACGCGACAGTCAGGCGCAGTTGATTCTGGTGCTGGCATTGATTGCCGCCACGGTCGGCATTGCCGTCATGTTCAACCTGTCCGCATTGATCGCCCTGCTCGTTTTCGGCATCGCCAGCCGCAGCCAGGATCCGCGCCACGCCATCGTTGAACCGGACCTGAGCCAGTTCAGCGGCCTGTTCTACGTCGCGCTGTTCGTCTTCGCCGGCGCCAAGCTGGAACTGCGGCATCTGCTGACGCTGTGGCCGGCCGTTCTCGCCTTCATCGGCCTGCGTCTGGCGATCGCACTCGCGACCACGACCGCACTCGCGCGCACCAACGGCATGACAATGCGCAAGGGTGCGCTGCTCGGCGTCGGACTGGTGCCGCTGTCGGGCTTCAATATCATCATGGTGCAGCACGCGGTCGGCTACTATCCGCAATTCGGCGCGCAACTGAGCGCACTGGTGGTATCAATCCTCGTCATTCTCGAACTGCTCGGCCCGATCTGCACGCGCTACGCACTGGTGGCATCGGGCGAAGCGAAAAACTGAAGCACCGGATCAACGCGAAAAATCGATCAAGGAAATCTTCATGCTGGAATTCAACAACTCGACGCCACTGACCATGGGCGTGGAACTCGAACTGCAGATCGTCAACCGGCGCGACTACAACCTCACGCGCGGTTCCGACGACCTGCTGCAAATCATCGACAAGACCAAGCACGGTTACGACATCAAGCCGGAAATCACCGAGAGCATGATCGAGATCGCGACCTCCGTGCATACCGATCACAAGGAGATGCTGGCCGAACTGACCGCGATGCGCACCTTGCTGGTATCGGCTGCGAACAAACTCAACCTCGGCCTGGCCGGCGGCGGCGCGCATCCGTTCCAGCACTGGGAAGACCAGCGCATTTATCCGGCGGATCGTTATCGGCTGGTATCCGATCTGTACGGTTATCTGGCCAAGCAGTTCACGGTGTACGGTCAGCATATCCATATCGGCTGCCCGAACGGCGATCAGGCGATCAGGCTGTCGCACATGCTGGCGCGCTACATCCCGCACTTCATCACGCTGTCCGCTTCCTCGCCGTTCTATCAGGGCGTGGATACCACGTTCCAGTCATCGCGCCTGACCAGCATCAATGCATTCCCGCTCAGCGGCACGATGCCGTTCGTCACCGATTGGGAAGGCTTCAATGCCTACTTCGACAAAATGTCGCGGCTGGGCATCGTGGCCAGCATGAAGGATTTCTACTGGGATATCCGTCCCAAGCCGGAATACGGCACGGTGGAGATTCGCGTCTGCGATACGCCGCTGACCATCGAAACCGCAGTCGCGCTGGCCGGCTACGCGCAAACGCTGAGCAAGCATTTCTTCGATAATCAGGATTTGCAGCCGGTGCAGGACACTTACCTCACCTACTCGTACAACCGCTTCCAGGCCTGCCGCTTCGGCCTGAACGGCGCGCTGATCAATCCGATCAGCGGCACCCAGTCATCGATCCGCGAAGATATCCTGCAGACATTCGAATTGCTGGCCGATGTGGCCGATGCGCTCGGCACCAGCGAAGCGATCACGCTCTTGCGCAATCGCGTCGAAACGGCGCAAACTGATGCCGACTGGTTGCGCGCCGGCTACGAAAAATGCGGCTCGCTCAATGATGTCGTGCGGCAGCAAAGCGCCGTGTGGATGGCGCAATAATGGAGCAATAAATCGCCCTGCAACAGTCATTCATTACTGCCATTTCTCCGCTCATTTACCCTCATTCCTCTCGCTCCACGCCCTGCGTGTAAGCGGAATCCCACAGCAGAATCGGACAAGCGCCGATTCTGCAATGTTTTCAAACCGCTCACAATCACTCTGTAAAAATTGCACTATGTTTTAACAGAGGAGAAGCCAATGTCGAACGGATTCGATGTCTGTGGCAACGTGGTCGGCCTGCCGACCATAGGCGCACATACACTGGCCACGCTGCAGGACACGCGTGACGCCCATCACGACATGCATGACCTGCCGGCAAGAAAACTCATGCGCTGCGGAGATCTGTATGGCGCTTCGGAACCGATGCAAAATCTGTTCCGGCTGGTCGGCAAGGTCGCGCCGACCAGCGCCAACGTACTGATCGTCGGCGAAAGCGGTACCGGCAAGGAACTCGTCGCCAATGTCATCCACCAGATGAGCCACGACAAGTCCGGCCCATTCGTCGCGCTCAACTGCGGCGCCGTTTCGCCGCAATTGATCGAGGCGGAACTGTTCGGCCATGAACGCGGCAGCTTCACCGGCGCAATTCGCATGCAGAAGGGCTGCTTCGAACGCGCCGATGGCGGCACGCTGTTTCTCGACGAAGTAACCGAAATGTCGCTCGACATGCAGGTCAAGCTGCTGCGTGTGCTGGAAACCAATCGCTTCTACCGCATCGGCGCCGATGAAGAATCCGAAGTCCGCGTGCGCGTCGTCGCAGCCACCAACCGCGATCCTGTGGAAGCAATGGCCGCCGGCATCCTGCGCAGCGATCTCTACTATCGCCTCGCCGTCTTCCCGCTCGGCCTGCCCGCGCTGCGCGAACGCGGTGACGATATCCGTCTGCTGGCAAAACTGTTCCTCGATCAATTGAACGACGAGGCCGGCAGCAACAAGGCCTTTTCCAAGACTTCATTGCGGCTGATGAATGCCTATTCGTGGCCCGGCAACGTGCGCGAACTGAAGAATGTCGTGCATCGCGCCTTCATTCTGGCCGATCGCGAACTCGACATTGCGCCGGCGGTCGAACCGGCCAGAAACCTGCCGCACGAACCGGACAACGACTGCGTCACCGTCCGGCTCGGCAGCAAGCTTGCAGAGGCAGAACAGCGCCTTATCTGCGCCACGCTCGACCACTGCGGCGGCAACAAAACCATGACCGCAGAGGTATTGGGTGTGAGTCTGAAAACCCTATACAATCGTTTGAATGAATACCAATCCAAACTATTCCTTCAGGATACAGTTGTCCATTCCCGTCCTTACAGCATGCAGGGACGTAATTAGCATTCGTTTGCGCTTGAACGTGTACCCACAATGATAAAAATTCTGGCAGTCGATGACCATGCTGTAGTGCGCGCCGGTGTGCAATATTTCATTTCGCAAGTACCGGACATGAAGATCGAGGGGGAAGCCGCCACCGCTCAGGAAGCGATCCGCCTCATTCGCTCTCAGGAGTTCGATATCGTCCTTCTCGATATCAACATGCCCGACAAGAGCGGCGTCGAAGTATTGAAACAGATCAAGCGCGAGAAGCCCGATCTTCCCGTCCTGATCCTGAGCATGCATCCGGAGAGCCGCTATGCGGTCCAGATCCTGCGCAGCGGCGCAAGCGGCTATGTCCAAAAGGAAGCGCTGGCCGAAGAACTCGTCAACGCGATCCAGACCATTCTGCGCGGTCACAAATACATCAGCCATACGGTGGCCGAATTGCTGACGACCGAACTCGATGCAAATTCGGAAAAACCGCTGCACGAGACGCTGTCGAAACGCGAGTACGAAATCTTTTACAAGTTGTGCCAGGGACATGGTGTGACGAAAATTGCAGAAGACCTGTGCCTGAGCGTGAAGACGGTCAGCACCTATCGCGCACGCGTCCTGCAGAAAATGAACATGGAAAACAATGCGGGCATTATTTATTACGCCATCAAGCAGAATCTGATCGATTGATCCGATCCTGCATGCTTCCGGCGCAAGGCCATGGTGCAGAAGGGGCAGGCAGTTTTTAAACGGCAGACAATGAGCGAAACCACAAATACTTCAGCACATCAGCATTGCCATCCGCTACGCATTTTCCTGGTGGAAGATTCTATCGATGTGCGTGAATTGATGATCGAAAATCTCGCGATGATTCCCGGCGTGGTCGTGAGCGGCGTGTCGGAGTCCGAAGGCGATGCGCTGCAGCAGCTGAATTCGCTTTCCTGCGACGTGCTGATTGTCGATATCCAGCTCAAGAAGGGCAACGGCATCAATCTCCTGCGGCAGATTGCGGAGAGGAAGAAAGTTGCGAACGCCCTGAAGATCATCTGCAGCAACAATGCCAGCGAAGTGTTCCGGCGTGTCGGCCTGCAATACGGCGTCAATCACTTCTACGACAAGACCTCTGAATTCCCGCAACTGTTCGAATTCCTGAAGAAACTGAGTTCCACCAATCAGGAATGCAGAAGCCACGTCTGACCTAATTGCAGGCGGCGGTATGAGCATTCGCTCATTTCCGCGCTGGCGGTTTCCTCGCATTCCCTCTTCGCTGCACATGCGCGCCGCATTCTCTTGTACTCTTCGCGCTGTTCTCTTTTGCGTCATTCTTCGCGTATCTTTTTTTCCGCAGCTTTTATCTTTCTTCTTCCAGCGCCTCATCCGTCGCCGCCTGCATATTGGCAGCCGTTTTGGGGATCGTTGCGACAATGATCGTGCCCTTGCCGCTCGCTCTGCCGACCTTGACGGAGCCGCCAAGATAAGCGGCCCGCTCGCGCATGCCGCGCAGGCCGTGCGTCATCACGTTGGTCAGTCGTTCGGGCGCAATGCCGATGCCGTTGTCGCGTATCGTCAGGATGATCTCGTCATCCGTATCGTCCAGGATCACATCGACGCGCGTGGCTTGCGCGTGCTTGGCAATATTGTTCAGCGATTCCTGCACCATGCGGAACAGGGCAATGTCCACGCGTGACGCGTAGGTCAGCGGATCGTCGGGCAGGCTTGTGTTGCAACTCATGCCGGAATATTTTTCGAATTCGAGCGCCTGTTCGGCAATCGCCACCTTGATGCCGAATACATCGAGCTTGTCCGGCCGCAGTCCGTTCTGGATGCGGCGCGTGGCGTCGGTGATCGAACTCAGCAATGCCTTGATCTTGACTGAACGCTCGGTGAATTTCGGATCGGCAGGCATCTGCTGAAAGATCAGCGACAGATGCATGTTCAGTGCTGTCAGGGCCGATCCCAGATCGTCGTGCAGTTCGCGGGCGATCGCCCTCTTTTCTTCCTCGCGCGTGGTTTCCAGATGGCCGATCAGTTCGCTGACTTCCGCCGTGCGCGCCGCCACCAATGCTTCCAGCTGCGTTTCGTGCGCCTTCAGGGTATCTTCCATGCGCTTGCGTTCGGTGATGTCGGTGCTGATGCCCACCAGCCCCATGATCTCGCCCCGCGCATTGAGCCACGGCGCCTTGGTCGAATGCAGCGTGCGCACGCCGCCGGGAAAATTTACCGTGGTTTCGAACACGCGCGCTTCGCCATTTTCGATGACGCTCTGGTCTTCCATGCTGACGCGCTCGGCATCCACCGGATCAAGGTAGAGATCGGCGCTGCGAAATCCGAGGACTTCCTCGCGATCCTTGTCCAGCAGGCGCAGCTTGGCCGGATTGGCGAAGATCATGCGGCCGGCGCTGTCCTTGACGAAAATCGCATCCGGCGTGTTGTCGCTTACCGCGCGCAGCAATGCATTGCTTTCCGCCAGTGCGGCCTCGCCGAGCTGCCGTCCTTCGTATTCGCGATTGAGCAGGCCGGCAGTGCGACAGAACATGATGAACAGCAGTGAACTGGCAAGCAGGATCAGCAGTGGCGAGGTTTTGTCGGCATCGTACAAACCGTTCTGCACGCCCCACTTGACGGCAAAATCAAGAATAACCAGCAATAACAGACTGTTCGGCAGCAGACGGCGCAACAGCGGGCCGCCCGGCGATTTGCTGTTCCACAGGCTCATCAGACGATGCGCAGGACGCGCCGACAGGATGCCGAGCGCAAGGATCAGGAAAACGATCGAGGTGAACGGCGCCAGCGATTGCGTCGGGCTGATGCCTTCAATCGAGATCACGTTGTACACGTGACCGATCAGCGGGATGCCCATTACACCGCCGAGTATGAAGGCGCCGTATTCCGCCGGATAGTGATCGCGGGCGGTACGGTAATCCAGCAACAGCAGGCAGAATCCGGCCAGCGTGAAGCCAAGTGCCGTCAATGGCGGCATGTAGCTGGTGTAGGCGGAGATATCCGCCGTCATCATGCGCGACAGCGCACGGCCTGCGCCGATATCGATGCCGAAAAAATAATGCGCCAGCGTCGACAGGCCAGGAACAATCACAAGCAACGCGCACACGCACGCCAGGACGGTCAGCACCGCCTTCGGCATGCGGCGCGAGACACGGAACGCGCGCAATGCAAGCGCAACGGCGGCCGCGATCAGCACCAGTCCGACATTCGGGCGTATCGGCAGAATGTCCGCCAGCCGGTAATCCAGAATCCAGTATTGCTGTCCCGCATTGATCATGGCGATCACGCCCACCACTGCAATGCAACATGCGGCAAGCAGCGGAGCAAACAGCACGCGATAACCGGCGGAAAGGAACATGAAATTGAACTCCATTGAAAAATGAGGAAGACGCTGCCGGATCATCCCCGACCATTCCCGCGGCACGGAGCGCCATCGGGGAAACGAACATATCTTACACAACGATTATTGTCCGTTTTTCCATTTCTGCACATATTTATTGCAGGCTGCTTCGCATGTATTTTCAGCCTTCAAAACACATGCGTGAACAGTGCTGGAGACGCAATTCGGCTCCAGCGAAAACAAGACATCGGAAAGAAAGACGTCCGTCAGATATTGAACGGGTGAAATGGTTCCTGCGGGCATGATCGAAGCGGATACGGGCAATAAAAAAGTCCGCTTTCGCGGACTTTCTTCCTCCATTGCCCGATGCACTCCGGGCCATCGCGCCTTCAGAAAATCAGGTAGATGAGCACGAGTACAAAAAGCGGAACACCCAGCAACCATGCAATGAAATATTTGCCCATCATGAACCTCCTCGAATAATTGCCGGCGATCATCGCTGCATAGTGCGCAAGCGTTGAGGGTCGACTGTCTGTTTTTCTGTCTTTACTCCAGTACGAAATCATCGTAGCAGTGGCAAAAAAAATGCCCTATAGGCGTCCGCCTGATAAAGATGTAGGAAAGAAAGAAGGTTGCGCACCAGCAATACAGATGAGGCTTGCAGCAACTTTTCATCGCCGCACCACTCTTTATGAATGCGCGCATGCGTATCGAAAACGGCAGGGATCTGCCCGTCAACCTGATCGGCCTTTATGCAAAACCAGCCATCCCCTGTAGAACATCTGTCCGTCTGGCGGCGCATGCGCATCGTCGCCACCTGTTCGGTCATGGAATGGTTTGCACAACGCGGTGGCAGCAAGGGCGCGGCCGTGGCGTTCTACACGCTGTTTTCCATGGCGCCGATTTTGGTGCTGGCGATTGGCATCGCGGGCGCGGTGTTCGGCGTGCAGGCAGCGCGCGGCGAAATCTTCGCGCAGTTGCACAGTCTCGTCGGCCCGACCGGCGCGCAGGCAATCGAAATGCTGCTGGCTAATGCGCACAGCCCGAACGTCGGTTTCGCTCCAACCCTGATTGCCATGCTCGCGCTGCTGATCGGCACCACCACGATCTTTGCGGAACTGAAGGACAGCCTGGATGAAATCTGGCACGTGCCGATGGCGCGGCAGAACGGCTGGCTCAGCGTATTGCGGGTGCGACTGATGTCATTCGGCCTCGTGCTAGTCTTGACGTTTCTGCTGCTGGTCTCGCTCGTCGTCAGCGCAGGACTGGCGGTGCTGGAACGCTACTGGGGCGGCTACTGGCAGGATGCAGCATTCATCCTGCAGCCGGCTTCGGGCGTCATGTCTTTCATCGTGATCGCCTGTCTGTTCGCGGTCATCTACAAGATGCTGCCGCAAATCAAACTGTCATGGCGCGATGTATCGATCGGTGCATTGGGAACGGCCGGCTTGTTCAGCCTCGGCAAATATCTGATCGGCGTCTACCTCGGCAATAGCGGCGTGGCCAGCAGCTACGGCGCGGCCGGCTCTCTCGTGGCCTTGCTGCTGTGGGTCTATTACTCGGCGCAGATATTCTTCCTCGGCGCCAGCTTCACGCGACAATATGCGCTGTGGTTCGGCACACTGCGGCATGACGCCGATGCACATCGAAGCGGAACCGATCAGAATCCATCCCCGGCCTGAACATCCACGACACATGACGGTGCCTGCGCACTTCCTTTTCTCTCTCAACACCCCTCTTCTTTTCTCACATGTAGCGTTTTCAACAGTCCATAAAATATTTACACTAAATTAACTTAAATTTTATAAGTGACTGATTTTAAATGACAAAAAATCTGGCCCGAGTATTGCATGGATGTTGGTAGGCACTTTTGCCGCATTGAAAAACCGCTAAGGAGAATGTCATGAATTGGGACGTTATCGAAGGCAACTGGAAGCAGCTCAAAGGCAACGTCAAGGAACAGTGGGGCAAGCTCACCGATGACCAGCTCGACATGATTGCCGGCAAACGCGACCAGCTCGCGGGCAAGATCCAGGAAGCCTATGGCATCAGCAAGGACGAAGCTGAAACCCAGATCCGCTCTTTCGAAGAGAGCAATCGCAACGACAAGCGCTTCATGTAACAGCAGTTCATCGAGCCGCCTGCCCGGCGCTCGTTATTTTTTCAACGACAACAAAAAAGGAAATTCATCATGAAAAAAGCAATCTCCATGCTCGTCATCGCATCCGCAGGCCTGGGCTTCGTGGCAACCTCATCCTTCGCCGCATCCACCGAAACCAAGGCAAGCTACGACGCCACCAAGAAAAAAGCCGATGCCGATTACAAGGCGGCACGCGAAGCTTGCGACAGCCAAAAAGACAATGCCAAGGATATCTGCCAGGCAGAAGCCAAGGCTGCACGTGTGAAAACCACGTCGGAAGCTGAAGCAAATTACAAAGGCACCGACAAGGCACATAAAAAAGCCCGTACGGATATCGCCGATGCCAACTATGAACTCGCCAAGGAAAAATGCGACGATTTGAGCGGCAACAACAAGGACGTCTGCCAGAAAGAAGCCAAGGCAGCAAAAGAATCAGCCGTTGCTGATGCCAAGGCAGCAAAAAATGTATCCGAAGCACGTGAAGATGCAGCAGCCGATAAAAAGGATGCCAACACCGCCGTGCAGAAGGAAAAATGCGATGCACTGACCGGTGCTGAAAAATCGCGTTGCATCGGCGCTGCCAACAACAAAATGCGTTAAGCAATTGCCCTGACAGGCTCGCTCACATCTGCCGTCGATTGCATCGACCGGCTGTGTGAACGGAAGCGGCTCCGGCAGATTCGTCTCCCGGAGCCGCTTTTCATTGATCGAGACCGCGATACTGCTTTTTATTGAAATACAGTGCAGTACAAGCGGCACACTTTCGGAACCGGCATGAATCTTCTTATCTGGATCGCAACCGGTGCCGTGCTCGGTGGCATCACCGGGATGATCGCTGTACGCGAACGGCACGAATATGTCTTGAATATCGCCACAGGGATTGCTGGCGCGCTGCTCGGCGGCTGCCTGCTCGCGCCTTTTTTCGGAACAGGCATGATCGACATCGACGATTTCAGGCAGGGGAAATGGATCGCCGCAATCGCCAGTGCGCTGGTGCTGCTTGCCATCGTGAACCTGCTGCGGGCAAGGAATTGCAACGACGATCCGGCGGACACCACCGAATAGGCAGGCTGCCGCACCGCTCAGCCCGGATGAATCATGTCCTGCGGCTGCACCCAGCGGTCGAAGTCCTCGCTGCCGACCAGGCCCAGGGCGATTGCCGTCTCTTTCAGGTTGGCGCCGGTCTTGTGCGCCTGCTTGGCTATTTTTGCCGCGTTGTCGTAACCGATGTGCGGCGCCAGCGCCGTCACCAGCATCAGCGAGCGTGCCATCAGGTCCGCGATGCGTTCGCGATTGGCAACGATTCCGTGCGCGCAATGTTCATCGAAGCCATGAATGCCGTCCGCCAGCAAACGCACGCTCTGCAGGAAATTGTGCGCCATCAGCGGCTTGAATACATTCAGTTCGAAATTACCCGATGCGCCGCCGATGTTCAGCGCCACGTCGTTGCCGAATACCTGGCAGCACAGCATCGTCACCGCTTCGCTCTGCGTCGGGTTGACCTTGCCCGGCATGATCGAACTGCCGGGTTCATTCTCCGGAATCCCGATCTCGCCCAGGCCTGAACGCGGACCGGAAGCCAGCCACCGCACGTCGTTCGCGATCTTCATCATCGCGGCCGCCAGCGTCTTCAATCCGCCATGCACGCTGACCAGCGCATCGTGCGCCGCCAGCGATGCGAACTTGTTCGCTGCACTGTTGAAAACGATGCCGGTGCGGCGCGCCAGTTCCGCCGCCACACGTTCGCCGAATTCCGCATGCGTATTCAATCCGGTGCCGACGGCGGTGCCGCCAACCGCCAGTGCATGCAGCGATGGCAGCAGCGCGGCGATAGCGGATTCCGCATGCACAAGCTGCGCCACGTAACCGGAGAATTCCTGTCCCAGCGTCAGCGGCGTTGCATCCTGCAAATGGGTACGGCCGATCTTGACGATGTCTGCGAACTCTTCCGATTTCTGTTCGAGCGTGCGACGCAAATCACGGATGGCCGGCAGCAATTTGTCGGTGATGCCGCGTGCGGCGGAAACGTACATCGCAGTCGGAAAAATATCGTTGGAAGACTGGCCGAGATTGACATCGTCGTTCGGATGAATCACACGCCGGTCGCCGCGCCCGCCTCCGATCAGCTCGGATCCGCGATTGGCCAGTACTTCGTTCATGTTCATGTTGCTCTGCGTGCCGGAGCCGGTCTGCCACACTGCTAGCGGAAAGTCGTCCGGATATTTTCCGGCGATGACTTCTTCCGCCGCCGCGATGATGGCGTTCGCCTTGTCTTTGCCAAGCTTTCCCAGATCCAGATTGACGAGAGCAGCCGCACGTTTTACCTCCGCCAGCGCAACGATCAATTCCTGCGGCATCTTCTCGGTCGATATCCTGAAATGTTCCAGCGAACGTTGCGTCTGCGCGCCCCACATGCGTGCATCATCGACGTCAATCGGGCCGAAAGTATCGCGTTCCGTTCTGCTGGTCATGATCTCCATCCTTTGCTTGATGATTTTCGTACTGTGACAATTTATGCATGCGCTCTGCACCCGCGCCTTGAACAAGATAACGCATCTTTCGCATTTGCATATAACGATACCGGCTTACGCAAAAACCGATGATGGATGCGCAAAGAGATGCATTCCGTTCAAGACCGGTTTTCAACGCGCATAAAAAAACCGGCGCAATGCCGGTTTTTTATTGGTCAGGGGATTTCACGTCAGGAATTTACCGGCTTTCGCTTTTAGCAGCGTGATCAGTTCTTCCTGCATGTATTCGTAATCATCGGGAATATCCAGGCAGATGACACGCTTGCCGTTCAGATGTTGCCTGAATCTGGCCGACAGTTTGTTGCGGTGCGTCTTCTCCATCACGAAAATGATGCTGGCCCATGCGATCTGCTCCGGCGATAAATGAACCTCGGCATCCGCACCCAGGCCGGCAGAATCTGTTTCAACATCCGGCCAGCCTGAAAAAACGTGTTCCGCCGTCGGGCTTCTCAGCCTGTTTTGCGAACAGATGAATAACGCTCTCTTTAAATCAGTCCCTTGCGAAAGGCATCAGTGCGTCAATGCGGGCAGCGATTCCTTCAACTTGAACACGCTGACCACCTGCGCCAGATTGGCCGCCTGATCCTTCATGGACTCGGCCGCGGCCGCCGCTTCTTCCACCAGTGCCGCATTCTGCTGCGTCACCTGATCCATCTGCATGACGGCCTGATTGACCTGCTCGATACCTGTGCTTTGTTCCTGGCTGGCGGCCATGATCTCGGCCATGATATCGGTCACGTGACGGACGCTGTCCACGACTTCGTTCATGGTGACACCGGCCTGCTCGACCAGCTTGCTGCCTGCATCGACTTTCTCGACCGAGTCGCCGATCAGTTCCTTGATTTCCTTCGCTGCGCTGGCGCTGCGTTGCGCCAGGCTGCGCACCTCGCTCGCAACAACGGCAAAGCCGCGCCCCTGTTCGCCGGCCCGTGCCGCTTCGACCGCGGCGTTCAGCGCAAGGATGTTGGTCTGGAAGGCAATGCCGTCAATGACGCCGATGATGTCGACGATTTTCTTCGATGAGGCATTGATCGAACCCATCGTATCGACCACCTGCGATACCACGGTGCCGCCCCGAATCGCCACATCGGAAGCGGAAACGGCAAGCTGATTGGCTTGACGGGCATTGTCCGCATTCTGCTTGACGGTTGAGGTCAGCTCTTCCATTGACGAGGCCGTTTCTTCCAGCGAACTTGCCTGCTCTTCGGTGCGGCTGGACAGATCCAGATTACCGGAGGCGATTTCCGAGGAGGCCGTCGCAATCGTCTGTGTGCTGGTGCGCACTTCCGATACGATCTTCACCAGGCTTTCCGTCATTTTCTTCAGCGCCTGCAGCAACTGGCCGATTTCGTCAGACGATTTGATCTCGACGACATGTGTCAGATCGCCCTCGGAAACGCGTTGCGCCAATTCCAGCGCCTGACGCAACGAACTGCCGATGCCGCGAATCAGCCAGATGCCGAATACCGATCCGATCAGCACGCCGACCACAATCGCGGCAATGGACGTCATGCGCACCGAGGCAAACCGGCTCTGCGCGTGATCGTATTCGCCCTTGGCGACAGTCAGTTGCAATTGCATCAGCGATTTCATGTCCTGATGCGCAGCAGCGTATGAAGCCATCATCTGTCCGTGCAGGACATCGGATGCGGTTTTGATATCGTTCGCGCGCATTGCGGCCAGCGACGGTTTCAAACCGATCGCCACGAATTTGGTACGGCTTTCAATAAATTTCTCGGCCAGCGCTTTTTCATCCGGTGTTAGGTACGTGCTCATGTAGACCTTCCACAGGTCGCTGATCGTTTCAATCCGTTTTTCCACATCAGTCACCGTTCCGCCAAACTTCTGCGGATCGTCGGTCAATGCCGCGGCAATGGCAATCTGGTTCTGCTGCATCAGGACGTTGATATCGCCCAGTTGCTGCAATGGCACGACACGATCTTCATAGACCGTCTCCAGTGAAGTGTTGCTCGCGTCGAGATTGAACAGTCCCAGAATGCCGATCGCAATCGATAGCAGGCAAAGGAAGCCGATGACGAAGATGAGGCGGGATTTGATCGTTATTTTATTTAACATGTGATTGAAATCCAGGATGAAAGTGAAACATGTGCGCACCAAAAAGGGGCGTCCCGTACCGACATGAAAAAAACAGACCGATGCCTCTCTATCGGTCAGCAGTACAGTCTTCTTGAATTTATTTACGGATAAAAAATGCACGAAGGCAATAGTTATTGAAAGAGACTCACTTGTTGTAACTGGTTCATGGCGTGAGCGGAAATGCACATGGAGTCTGCATCAGGATTTTGCGACCGACCTCGTTGCATTCGTCTCGCTGGATTGTATTCACGTTCGTCGCCTCGATGCAATGACAAATCGGTCAACAAAACGTATTGCGTCGAATTTATTCACTTCGACAACGGCAGATGCTGACCAGACGAAATGACCAGGTACGGATTTCCGGGCGTTTCCGCATCGCGCCGGCATCGTCGCCGCGCTTTTCCATTATCGAGGCTGTGAAAAAACGTGAACAGGTCGGGTGTGCGCATCGGAATGCGAAATGAATTCAATCGGATTGCCGCACAAGTCCTGCGTCGCCCGAACTGGCTGCCCCTGCCGGGATTGTGCATGCGCGTGCCGCTGGGAGAACAGGCCGATCTGCTGCTGGAAGATCAGCGCGTTGCGCCGGAAAGATTGAATGCATCCGGATTCACATTCATGTATCCGGATTTGCAGACGGCGCTGGAAAATCTCGACTAGAAAGCGCGCGACGGAGCAAGGCGTTATTTGATTCGCTGCTTTTCCAGCTTGCGCGCCAGGGTGCGTCTATGCATTCCCAACCTGCGCGCTGTTTCCGAAATATTGAAATCCGTTTCCACCAGCGTCTGATGAATGCGTTCCCATTCGAGCGTCTTGATCGAGGTCGAGCGATTCGTCAGTTCGATGTCGGTCGCGCCCGCGACGTGGCCGAAGGCTGCTTCGATATCGTCAGTGTTGGAGGGCTTGGCTAGGTACTGACAGGCACCGAGCTTGATCGCTTCCACCGCCGTATTGAGGCTGGCAAATCCGGTCAGCACCACGATCAGCATGGCAGGATCGTGCTTGTGCAGCATCTGCACGCAGGACAGTCCGGATGTGTTTCCTTCCAGCTTGAGATCAACCACCGCATAGCCCGGCGAATGCTGCGTCAACAGGACGGCAACTTCATCGGGGCCGGTCGCAAGCAACACCGTATAGCCGCGGCGTTCGAACGAACGGCCGAGCGTCCGGGCAAAGGCGGTATCGTCCTCAATGAGGAGCAACAGGCGATCAGCCGACATGTTCCGCATCCTCTTCAAGGCTGATGGCGGCAAGCGGCAGCGTCAGCTCAACCATTGCACCACCTTCTTCACGATTGCGCGCCGTCACGGTGCCGCCCAGCTTGCGCGCGACATTCACTACCAGGAACAATCCCAACCCGCTGCCCGGCCGTCCCTTGCTCGACTGGTACGGCTTGCCTAGTTGCGTCAGCATGGCAGGCGGGAATCCGGGACCTGCATCCGTGATCAGCAGGATCAGCGAATCGTCCTTGCGCGATGCCTCAAGGCTCAGCCATTTCGGCGAGGCCTCGAATGCGTTGTCGAGCACGTTGCAGATCATCTGCTTCAGGACGGAATCGAACACCACGGGCATATCGTGCTGAATCCTGTTTGCATAATCGAGGACTGCGATCGGCCGCGTGACACGCCATTGCGCGACCAGATCGTCAAGGAAGGTGCTGATGGTGGTCTTCACCGAAGATTCGCCGCGCGCTTCGCCGGCAGAGAGAAGAATGCTGCTGACGATGCTTTTGCAGCGTTGCAGCTGGGTCTCCATTTCGGAAATTTCTTCCAGCAGTTCCGGGTTCCTGCTGAATTCCGGCATGCGCCGCCAGTCGCCCAGAATCACCGACACGGTCGCCAGCGGCGTGCCGAGTTCATGCGCGGCGCCCGAAGCGAGAAGTCCCATGCGCACGATGTGTTCTTCCTCGGCCGCGCGTTTGCGCAGATCGGCCAGTTCTGCATCGCCGGTACGCAGGTTGTGACTGATGCGCGTGATGAAATACGCAAGCAAGGCAGCATTGAGCATGAAGCAGATCAGCATGCCCTGAACGTACAGACTGAAGAAACGAAGTTCGTGATCGTGCGGCAATGTCAGCGGACTGGACAGCAGCGAAAGGCCGACCAGGCACATGCTGGTGATGGCGACGAAGGTCCACGTCGAGCGCACCTCCAGCAGCACCGCGCTGAGGATGACCTGCAGCAGATAAAGGAAGATGAAAGGGTTGGTCGTGCCGCCGCTCAGATACAGTTGCGCGGTCAGGATGCCGACGTCCACCAGCAGCGCGAGAAAAAGTTCGCGATTCGTCACGACCGGCCGCTCGTGCCAGCGCAGATGGCTCGCGATGTTGAATCCGATCAGGCATACCAGCACTTCCAGCATGTGGCGCACCGGAAGCGCAATGTCCAGACCGAAGGTGACGACGGCGATCGTCGTGAACTGCCCGACCACCGCAATCCAGCGCAACTGGATCAACTGCTTCATGTTCTTGTGGCCGGCGGCATTCTCGCCGGTCATTGCAGCCAGCCGCTTTTTTACGCCTTCTTCATTCGCCGGAATTCCGGTTTTTTCTGACATCATCGGTTTCTCAATCCATACAATCGGCACGGGTACCGGCTGCATCGCGCCGCGTCTTGCGTTCCTCGCGCGCGACCCACCATGCGGCGGCAGCCACCATCAAGGCAAGAGCATACCAAGTAAGTGCATAGACCAGATGGTTATTGTGAAACGAGATCACGGTCAGGCCGCCGATCGGCTGTTCGTCTGCATCATTTGCAGGCATGCGGGCCGTCGGTTCTCTATCGGCATCCACGAAATACGGCGCGACACGCGTGAGGCCGCGCGCAGCGGCGATCGCCTGCACATCGCGTGAATACCAGCGATCGCCGGCGGGATCGTTGTGGCGCAGGAACCCGCCGCCGGGTTCGCTGATGCGCAGCAAACCGGTAACAACGACGGGCACGGTGCGCGCGTTGCCATCCTGCGCGGCGGATTCTCCGGCAGATTGTGCGTTGGCCGGAATGCGGCGGACGGAGCCGCCCTGCTCGACCGGAATGAAACCGCGATTGACCAGCACCATACTGCCGTCCTCGCCGCGCAACGGCGTCAGCAGCCAGTAGCCGCTGCCGAGTTCGGTCGATGCCTGCACGCGCGTCGCATGTTCGTGGAGAAAGGTACCGATCACGCGCACATGACGGTATTCATCGTCGGCGGCGCTGACCTGCTGCCAGCGGTCGGGCCCGGGAGCGGCGACGGGCGCGGCATGTGCGCGCTGATCAACGCGTTCGATCAGCGCCAGCTTCCACTGCAGGCGATACAGCTGCCACGTTCCCAGTGCCATGAAGCCTGCAAACAGTAACGCGGCGCACACGCCCAGCGCAAGCAATACGGCGGTCGAACGTAAAAGCGGCCCGGCTTCTTGTGAAACCGGGCCGCTTGCCTGTTCCGGGCGAACGGTCATGGCATGTCGTGCATTTTATGCGTCGATTCCGGCGTCACGCCCGACGGCATGTGCATCTCGTGCGTCGGATCGGACATCATGCCCGGCATCATGTTGTGATTAAGGTGATACATGACCCAGATCGAACCGGCCAGCATGATCACCACCAGCACGATCGTGAAGATCAGCGCGAGCATCGACCAGCCGCCTTCCACTTTGGTGTTCATGTGCAGGAAGTAAACCATGTGCACGACGATCTGCACCGCGGCAAATCCGAGGATGACCAGCGCCGTAGTGCCGGACTTCTCGAAGACCTTGCCCATCACCAGCCAGAATGGAATCGCAGTCAGGATGACCGACAGCACGAAACCGATGGCGTAGCTTTTCAGGCTGCCGTGCGCGTGGTCGTCGTGACCGTGATGATCGTGATGGTTGTGATCAGGGGCATGGGTGTGATGTTCGCTCATGGCAAGACTCCCATCAGATAGACAAAGGTGAAGACGCCGATCCAGATCACGTCCAGGAAATGCCAGAACATCGAAAGGCACATCAGGCGGCGGCCGTTTTCATGCGTCAGCCCGTGACGGCCGAGCTGGAACATCAATGTGACGAGCCAGATGATGCCGAAGGTGACGTGCAGGCCGTGCGTTCCGACCAGCGCGAAGAACGATGTCAGGAACGCGCTGCGCTGCGGGCCCGCGCCTTCATGGATCAGGTGGTGGAATTCATACAGTTCCAGCGCCAGGAAGGCGACGCCGAACAAACCCGTGATCGCCAGCCATATCAGCGTGCTGCGCAGATTTTTCTTTTGCGATTCCAGCATGGCGAAGCCGTAGGTGATCGACGACAGCAGCAGGAATGCCGTGTTGACGGCAACCAGCGGCAGGTCGAACAGCTCGGCGCCCGACGGGCCGCCTGCAAAATTGCGTCCCAGCACCGCATAGGCGGCGAACAGGCACGCGAAGACCAGGCAATCGCTCATCAGGTACAGCCAGAAACCCAGCAGGGTTCCCTGTTCCGGATGATGCTCATGCACGTAGAAACGTGCGCTCGGGTCGGCGCTCATGGCGCCGGCAGAAGGTGCGGTAATGTCAGACATGGCTTTCCAGCATGCGGGTGCGAGCATCTTCGGTACGGACAACTTCGTCCGCCGGGATGTAGTAATCGCGTTTGTAATTAAAGGTATGGGTAATGATTGCAGCCAGCATCACGACGAAGCCGATGCCCGCCACCAGCCACATCTGCCAGATCAGGGCAAAACCGACGGCGGCGCTCAATGCGGCGATGATGAAACCGGCAGCCGTATTCTTCGGCATGTGGATCGCGGCGAAGCCCGTCAGCGGACGCTTGTAGCCCTGCTTCTTCATGTCAGCCCAAGTATCGCCTTCATGCACTTGCGGTGTGAATGCGAAGTTGTAATCAGGCGGCGGCGACGATGTCGACCATTCGAGCGTACGGCCGTCCCACGGATCGCCGGTCACGTCGCGCAGCTTGTCGCGGCGCAGGTAGCTGACGATGAACTGCATGATCATCGAACCGATGCCGAGTGCGATCAGCACGGCGCCGAATGCGGCGATCTGGAACCAGATCTGCAGCGACGGATCCTCGAAGTGGCTCATGCGGCGCGTCACGCCCATCAGGCCGAGCACGTACAGCGGCATGAACGCCATCCAGAAACCGATGACCCAGAACCAGAACGAGCATTTTCCCCAGAACACATCGAGCTTGTAGCCGAATGCTTTCGGGAACCAGTAGTTGATGCCGGCGAACAGGCCGAACAGCACGCCACCGATGATCACGTTATGGAAATGCGCGATCAGGAACAGGCTGTTGTGCAGCACGAAGTCGGCCGGCGGCACCGCCAGCAGCACGCCCGTCATGCCGCCGATCACGAAGGTGATCATGAACGCGATGGTCCACATCATCGGCAGTTCGAAACGGATACGGCCGCGATACATCGTGAACAACCAGTTGAAAATCTTCGCGCCGGTCGGGATCGAGATGATCATCGTCGTGATCCCGAAGAACGAGTTGACGCTCGCGCCGGATCCCATCGTGAAGAAGTGATGCAGCCACACCAGGTATGACAGGATCGTGATCACGACGGTTGCGTACACCATCGACGTATAGCCGAACAGGCGCTTGCTGGAGAAGGTCGACACGACTTCCGAGAACACGCCGAACAGCGGCAGGATCAGGATGTACACCTCGGGGTGGCCCCAGATCCAGATCAGGTTCACGTACATCATGGGGTTGCCGCCCAGATCGTTGGTGAAGAAGTTGGTGCCGACCATGCGATCCAGCGACAGCATTGCCAGCACGGCGGTCAATACCGGGAAAGCGGCGACGATCAGCACGTTGGTGCACAGCGAGGTCCAGGTGAAGACCGGCATCTTCATCAGTTCCATGCCAGGCGCGCGCATCTTGATGATGGTGACGATCAGGTTCACACCCGACAGCAGGGTCCCGACGCCGGCAATCTGCAGCGACCATATGTAGTAATCGACGCCGACATCCGGACTGGCCAGAATGCCGGACAGCGGCGGATACGCCAGCCAGCCGGTGCGTGCAAATTCGCCTACAAACAGCGACGCCATCGTCAGCGCGGCACCGAAGGTCGTCATCCAGAAGCTGAAGTTGTTCAGGAAAGGAAATGCCACGTCGCGCGCGCCGATCTGCAGCGGCACCACGTAGTTCATCAGGCCGGTCACCAGCGGCATTGCGACGAAGAAAATCATGATCACGCCGTGCGCGGTGAATATCTGATCGTAGTGATGCGGCGGCAGGAAGCCGGTTGCATCGCCGAAGGCAAACGCCTGTTGCATGCGCATCATCAAGGCATCGGCAAAACCGCGCAACAGCATCACGAGACCGAGGATCATGTACATGATGCCGATCTTCTTGTGATCGATGCTGGTGATCCAGTCGCGCCACAATACGCCCCACAGGCGGAATTTCGTGATCGCGCCGAGGACGGCAATCCCGCCGATCGCGACCATGAGGAAGGTAACGATCAGGATAGGTTCATGGAAGGGAATCGCCTCCCAGCTCAGGCGACCGAAGATGAGCTTCGTCAGATCAATATCTTGCATCGTTGTTCTTCAAAGAATTGGAAGACGTGCACAGTTGTGCGTCTATTTGGGCAATGCGCGGTGCAGCGTTGTTGTCGAAAAAATTGCGTGCCTCGACATCGACCTTGATGCGGTTGGCATCGTCGGACATCATTTTGTCCATGCAGACGGTACCGGCTGCAACGCAGCGATTCAGGATCGCGTTGTACAGATCTGAAGCCACCGTGCCGTAGTAAGTCACCGGATCGCGTTCGCTCGGCTTTTCCAGTACGGTGTAAACAGCGCGATCCAGCGTGCCGCCGTTTTCTCTGGTTTCATTCACCCAGCGATCGAAATCCGCGACATCCATACCATGATACTTGAAGCGCATGTGCGAGAAACCGGCGCCGCTGTAGTTGGCCGAGAAGCCTTCCGACTCGACCGCCTTGTTGATGACCGCATTCAGTGTCGTTTCCATGCCCGGCATCGCGTAGATCTGGCCGGCCAGTTCAGGAACGTAGAAGGAATTCATCACGGAAGAAGCCGTGATCTTGAAGCGCACCGGCACGTCGATCGGCATCGCCAGTTCGTTCACGGTTGCAATGCCTTGCCCCGGATAGATGAACAGCCATTTCCAGTCCAGCGCCACGACCTGAATCGTCAGCGGTTCGGCGGCAGAGGAAATCGGACGGTTTTCATCGATGCGATCAAGCGGACGATACGGATCCAGCGTGTGCGTGCTGATCCAGGTAATCAGGCCGAGCGCGATGATGATGAGAAGCGGTGCACCCCAGATCACCAGTTCCAGCTTGGTGGAATGATCCCAGTCAGGCTCATATTTCGCCGCCGTATTGTTTTTGCGGTAGCGCCATGCAAAGATCACCGTCAGGGCGATCACGGGAACGATGATGAGCAGCATCAGCACCGTGGAAACCAGGATCAGATGTCCCTGCTGAGCGGCGATGTCGCCTGACGGGTTCAGCACCACCGTGTCGCATCCGGCCAGCAATGCAAGAAGGGGGAACAGAAACAATCCGCGACGAGTTATCAAAGAAATCATGCGGGTGCATTAACAGAGGTTGAAGGATCGTGCTACTGTAACGTCAATGACGCGTTTTGCCGATTGGACGTTTTGTCCTACCCCGGCCGGACCCGTTGAGCAGCAACGGTTCGACGCGTTGATCATAACAAGACTGGAGGCGAAAACTATGGCAACTACTTATGATTCAGGACATCCTGCCGATTCCGCTCCACATTCGATCGGCAACGGCCTCCGGAACCTCAATGCCCGGGATACACACATCGCTCCCGGTGAAATCGCCATCGGCGTCGTCATCGGACGCACTTCCGAATATTTCGACTTTTTCGTCTACGCCATTGCATCGGTACTGGCGTTTCCGGCGGTCTTCTTCCCATTCGCCGACAAACTGGAAGGCACGCTGTACGCATTCGCGGTCTTTTCCTTTGCCTTTATTGCAAGACCGATCGGCACCATCATCTTCATGACCATTCAGGAACGCTTCAGCCGGGAAGCCAAGCTTACGCTGGCGCTGTTCCTGCTGGGCGGTTCGACTGCCGGTATTGCCTTCCTGCCGTCCTATTCGCATCTGGGCGTGGTGGCCATCGTTATTCTGTCGTTGCTGCGTATCGGCCAGGGCATCGCGCTCGGCGGTTCGTGGGACGGACTGCCGTCGCTGCTGGCGCTGAATGCACCGAAAAACAAGCGCGGCTGGTATGCCATGCTGGGACAACTCGGTGCACCGGCCGGCTTCATCATTGCGGCCGGCCTGTTTTCCTATCTGCTGCTGGCGCTGTCCCAGGAAGATTTCCTCGACTGGGGCTGGCGTTATCCGTTCTATGTGGCATTCGCCATCAATGTGGTCGCGCTGTTCGCACGTCTGCGCCTGATTTCGACGCCAGAATATACCCATTTGCTCGACGAGCAAGAGCTGCAGCCGACCAACGTTATTGAAATGACACAATCGCAGGGCCGCAATCTGATCATCGGTGCGCTGGCGGCATTGGCGAGTTATGCGCTGTTCCATCTGGTCACTGTGTTCCCGTTATCGTGGATCAATCTGTACTCGACGCGCTCGCTCAGCCATTTCCTGGTGATCCAGATGATGGGCGCGGCGATTGCAATGGTCTGCGTCATTCTGTCCGGCCTGATTGCGGATCGATTCGGCCGCCGCACCACGCTCGGCACGCTGGCCTGTCTGATCGCGGTATTCAGCGGCTTCGTGCCGATGCTGATGAACGGCGGCGATCTTGGGCAAAACATCTTCATCCTGGTCGGCTTCGGCCTGCTCGGCCTGTCGTACGGCCAGGCTGCCGGCGCGGTCTCGGCAAACTTCCCGTCGAAGTATCGCTACACCGGCGCCGCCCTCACCTCCGATCTGGCATGGCTGGTCGGCGCAGGCTTCGCACCGCTGGTGGCACTGGGATTGTCGGCGCACTTCGGCCTCGGCTATGTCAGCCTGTATTTGCTGTCCGGTGCCGTTGGCTCGCTGGCCGCATTGAGCCTGAACCGCGCACTGGAAATTCGCAACTGATCAAGACCGAGTTCTCCTGACCGGGAGAACGACAAAGGGCGTTACGGCAGCAATTGCCGTAACGCCCTTTTTTATATGTCGCCGCGAATATGTCGCCGCAATGGTCAGTGGCGGCCTTCCTTGGCAAGACGCTGGTCGTGCATCAGCAATCCGCCGCACAACAATGCCAGCACGATCCCCAGCTCGCAGATTGCATGCCATCCGCCGCGATTCCAGGCCAGTGAACCCAATGCCGAACCGGAAGCCGCACCGATAAAATAGGTTGTCATATAAACCGCATTGATGCGCGAGCGCGCTTCCGGTTCCAGTTTGAACACGACGTTCTGGTTGCTGATATGCAGTCCCTGCAGCGCCAGATCGATGACCAGCATGCCGATCAGAAACCAGACAAGACTGGTCGTGCCAAGCCAGAAACAACCCCAGCCCACCAACATCAGCAGCACGCACGCCACGCTGGTCGCCTGCGTCCAGCCGTGGTCGGCCAGACGTCCGGCCACACTCGCCATCAACGCGCCGGCAATGCCGACCAGCCCCACCAGGCCGATACTGACATCGCTCAGATGGTGCGCAGGACCCGACAGCATCAGCGCCATCGTCGAAAACAATGCACTGACCGAAGCAAAAGCCGTCGCACCGATCAATGCGCGGCTGCGCAATCGCGGATAACGCGCAATCAGCGTGCCCATCGAGCGCAACACTTGCGCATAACTGACCTTCACCGGATTGCGCGATGGCGGCAACAGAAACCATAGCGCCAGCGCAACCAGCATCATGACGATACTGGAGACGCGATACACGGTATGCCAGCCGCCCAGACCGGACAACAAACCTGCCACGCTGCGTGCAGTCAGAATGCCGATCAACAATCCGCTCATTACCAGACCGACCGCGCGACCGCTGCGGGCGGGATCGGATAGCGTCGCCGCCATCGGCACCAGTATCTGTGCCGCCACCGAAAACAGGCCGGCCATGATGATGCCGCCAAACAGCAGGCCGACATGACCGGCGAATCCGCTGATGAACTGGCCGCATGCAGCCAGCAGCATCAGCGTCACCACCAGCCCGCGCCGTTCCAGCTTGTCTCCCAGCGGCACCAGCAACAGCAGGCCGCACGCATACGAAACCTGCGCCATCGTCACCGTCAGCGCGGCCGTTGTCTCACTGATATTGAAGCTAAGTGCAATCGAATGCAGCAGCGGTTGATTGAAATAATTGCCGCCGGCGCACAGGCCTGACGCAATCGCCATCAATACCAGAACCGAAGTACGCAGCCCGCCGTCGAAAGGCGATGCGGATGTTTGCAATGAAGCGGAATGTTGAGAAGACATGGGGAGCGAGAGAAAGGATCTCTGCATCAAGATAAAGCGGGAGAATAGCAGTCTGGACAATTTCTCGCCGACGGCACCCAAAAACATCGGCGCGGATAAGCATGGAAAAATAATGAACACGCGTGATGACATGCGCCATATGAAACCGCGCCAGTCGGCAACCTGGCTGCACGCGACACGCATTTGAACGCATCTGGAACAAGCAGATGATCAAGCGATCATCGCCCTTCCTTCTTCGCCGATGACATCCCGGTCCGCGCCTCGATGACCAGATACGCAAACGCCGCCAGCGCCAGCGGAATCAAATAATAGATCAGCCGATACATCAGCAACGCAGCCAGCACCTCGCTGGCCGGCATGCGATGCGACAGCAACGCAACGAACACCGCTTCGATCACGCCCAGCCCCGCCGGCACATGCACGATCAGGCTCGCGACAACAGTCATCAGGAAAATGCACAGCACATCCTCAAACGCGATCTTCTGTTCAAACAGAATGAAAATCACGCTCGCAATCAGCAGCCAGTTCATGCATGACATCGCAAGCTGCAGGAGCGCAAAGCGCAAGGTCTGCACCGTCATCGCATGCCCGCGAATCACCCAGCAACGCCCGTTCACGAACACGCTCAGCGCGAGATAGATCAGCGTCGCGGCAAGCAATCCTGCGCCAAGCAGATGCAATCCCGCGCCATCGATTTTCCATTGCGGCGGCAATTCCAGCGGACGCAGCCAGAACACGATGCCGGCGACCGTGACATATCCCAGCCAGTTGGTAAAGATGCTGTTCGCCAGAATCCGGGTGATTGTTTTTGCATCCAGGCCGCGCCGCGAATACAGACGATAACGCATGACGGCGGCGCCGATCAGCGAACCGAGATTGAGGTTGAAGGCGTAGCTGATGAACGTGATGCCCAGCACTTCATGACGTGGCAGCGTGTGCCGGGTCAGGTGGCGGCCCAGCAGATCGAAGCAGCTGTACAACAGAAAACTTGCGGCAGCCGGAATCGCCGCCATCCACAACAAGCGCAATGGCCGGTTGCGCACCACCTCGAATACGTCATTCCACTGAATCGCGCGCGCCTGCGTGACAATCAGCCAGGCAACAACGAGAAAAAAAGCCGTCTTGGCCACGCGCACCAGCCACGGCCACCAGCGCTGCGCAGTAATGCGATTGCCGATGCTTTTGCCCTTCTGCAGCCCCGATGCCTTCGCGCCATCGACGGATTCGGAGACGCCATTCATCGGCACGCGTCCTCTTCCATCGCATGCACATTCACGCCCGGCACGATTTCCTGTGCCGGCGCAATGCGTGGCTGATGCGCCGGCAACCAGCCGACCCAAGACGGATAGCGGCGCAGGAAATGAAACAGGACGAAGCTGCGTATCAACCGCCACCAGCTGGATTCATTGAGTTCATTGATGTCGATTTCCTTACAACTGTCGCACATCAGACCCTGCAATTTTTCCGACAGGCGGGCATTGAATGCACGATCGCGAATCATCACGTTCGCTTCCAGATTCAGCGACAGGCTGAGCGGATCGAGATTGCTGGAACCGACCGTTGCCCACTCGTCATCGACGATCGCCACCTTGCCGTGCAGCGGACGGTCGCAGTATTCATAGATGCGCACACCGGCGCTCAGCAGGTAGTGATACAGCATGCTGGCTGCGGTCTGCACGATCGGCATGTCCGGATTGCCCTGCAGGATCAGCGAAACCTGCACGCCGCGGCGCGCTGCCTTGCGCAGCTCTTTCAGAAATGCATAACCGGGAAAGAAATAGGCGTTTGCAATCGTCACCCGGTGTCGCGCCAGGCGAATTGCCAACCGATAATGACGTTCGATGTCACTGGTATTGCGATCGTTGTCGCGCCACACGAAGGCAGCGACCGCATTGCCGGTGGCTGGCGACACTGTCGGCAGCGTCTTTTTGCTGCTGATTTTGCTGCTGATTTTGCTGTGAAGCCAGCGTCGCCGCTCCTTCGTTTTCCTGATTGCCGAGAGCGCGAAGCCGTGCATCTGATCGACGATGGGGCCATGCACTTCGATCGAGTAATCCTGCTTGGCTTCCGGCCCGAAATCGGCCAGGTGATCCGCCGAAAAATTGATGCCGCCGACAAATGCCACGCTGCCGTCCACCACAATCAGCTTGCGATGCAAGCGACGGAACAAACGAATACGCCGGAAAATGCCGGGAGCCGGATCGAATACATGAACGCGCACGCCGCTGGCAATCAGTGCGGCGATGAATTCCTCGGACAGATCGGGCGAACCCCAGCCGTCTATCGTGATGTCGACCTGCACGCCGCGTTGCGCCGCTGCACACAACACCGCATGCAAACCCTGACCAACCTTGTCGTCGAACAGGATGAAGGTTTCCAGCAAGACTTCGCTCCGCGCAGCAGCAATCGCGTCGAATACACGTGGGAAAAATTCCTCGCCGTTTTCGAGCAGCTCAATCCTGTTGCCGTCTGTCCATCGCTGCTTCAATATCCCGCCTCCTGCAGTTCCTTCCGGAACGGACAGTCCTGAATGTAGCGCGCTGATGCAAGAATGTATGTGCGTTGATTAACAGTGATGCTGCCGTGCAAGATGGCCAGCTTGCGACGATCGCTACGACTGACGGACCAGAATTGCCTGTTGCTGTTGCAATGCCTGAATTTCCGATTCCGCGTAGCCGAATTCCAGCAAGACTTCGCGCGTATGTTCGCCCAGCATCGGCGGCGGGCGCTGCAACGGATTGCCGCCGTTGGAAAAATGGATCGGCAGGCCGATCCCGTTCACCGTGCCGGCGAGCGGATGTTCGTTGGCGACCGTCATGCCGCGCGCGATGGTCTGCTCATGCGCGAGCGCTTCGTCTATTCCCAGCACGGGACCGGCGGGCAGGCCGACCGCATCGAATTCCCCCATCCATGCATCCGTACTGCGCGTGACCAGTTTTTCCGTCAGTAGCTGCACCAGCGCCTCGCGATTGGCCATGCGCCCTGCATTGGTCTGGAAGCGCGAGTCGGCGGCCAGCGATGGCATCTGCAACACGTCGAGCAGGCGTTCGTAATTGTTCTGGTTCGCCGCACCGATATTGATCCAGCCATCGCTGGTGGGAAAGACCTGATACGGCGCGCTGGTCGAATTGGCGGAACCCATCTTCGGCAGGATCGTGCCGTCGGCAAAATAATTGGCCGCCGGCCAGTACATCTGCTGCAGACCGGCTTCGAACAGCGACGTATCCACCACCTGCCCCTGTCCGGTGCGCAGCTTGTTCGCATAGGCGGCCGCGATGCCGAGCGCTGCCAGAATGCCGGCGTTGATATCGGTAACCGGCGATCCGGCCTTGATCGGTGCGCGGCCCTCCTCGCCCGTCATGCTCATCATGCCGCTCATGCCCTGCGCGATCAGATCGAAGCCGCCCTTGTCCGCATACGGACCGGTGCGGCCGAAGCCGGAAATCGAACAGTAGATCAGCCCCGGATTCATTTCCTTCAGCACGTCGTAACCGAGGCCGAATTTTTCCATCGTGCCGGCACGATAGTTCTCGATGACGACATCGGCATCCTTCAGCAGACGGCGCAAGGCTTCCCGTCCGCCTTCGGTTTTCAGGTTCAGGCCGATGCCGCGCTTGTTGCGGTTGACGATCATGAACGACGCCGATTCTCCGCACGACAGCATCGGCGAAAAACGCCGGGAATCGTCGCCATCCGGCGTTTTTTCCACCTTGATCACATCGGCTCCCATATCGGCCAGCATCATGCCGCAGATGGGACCCGACATGATGTGCGCCAGTTCGATGACACGCATGCCGCTCAATGGTCCTGCCGCTTTCGTCGCTTCTTTCATATGCGCTCCCGTTTGTCCGCTTGTCTGCCTGCTCATTCGCCGCTCCATACAGGTCGCTGTTTTTCCAGAAACGCTTCGACACCGATCTTGAAATCGCGGCTGCCATAGCACATGCGAATCAGATCGCTGCCATCCGGCAGGCCCGCCTGCGTCAAACGCCGGATCGCTTCTTTCGATACCGCCATCGTGATCGGCGCGTTGCCGGCCAGCTTGCTGCAGATCGCTGCGGCCGTTGCATCCAGTGCATCCGCTTCGGCAATCTCCGTGACATAACCCGCCGCCAGCAATTCGCCCGCCTGCAGCGTTTCCGCCAGCAACAGCATGCGCTTGGCGCGGCCGATGCCGAATGCGGCAACGACGCGGGCGATGTTCGCCATCGACAGGCAATTCCCCAGCGTGCGTGCGATCGGAAGACCGAAACGCGCCGCCGGCGTCGCGATGCGAAAATCGCAGGCAGTGGCAATTGCCAGACCACCGCCGATGGCCCAGCCATCGACGATGGCCACGGTCGGCATCGGCAACGCTTCGATCTGCCCGATGCGTTCGTCCACGATGCGTTCGTAAGCGATGCCGTCTTCGCCGCCGCCGAAACTGCGGAATTGTTCGATGTCGGTCCCGGCCACGAATGCCTCGCCGCCCGCACCTCTGAATGTGACGACGCGAACCGTGCGGTCGCTGCGCAGATGCGTGCAGATCTCGCCCAGTTGCGTGTACATCGCCCAGGTCATCGCATTGCGCGCCTGCTGACGATCAAACACGATGGAGGCGACATGATTGCTGACGCTGAAGCGGACCTTTCCTTCTTCTGTGCTCATGCTGATTCCTTCGTTGCGAACTACGTTATTGAATAGGGACGATCGGGCGATCAGCGGCTCAGGCCGTTGGCATCGATATCCCAGATTGCTTCGACAACACCATCGCGAAATCCGATGTATTCGCGGTACAGATTGGCGGTCGGATCGCAATGCCCGGGAATCAGCAACAGCCGGTCTCCCAGCCGATCGCGTGTATCGCTGCCGGTTACCTGCAGGATGCCGTGTTCGTCGTTGGCCGCGCTGTAACGCAAATCGTCATTGCCATCGCCCGTTTTCACGATCGGCAAACCGGAATCGACGGCGACACCCTTCAGGCCCACATCGCAGACAACCATGCCCGGCTTGGCGGTGCTCATCACGGTCGAGGCAATGAACAGGCTGTGTCGCGGCACGAAACTGCCGGCCCATTCGTTGGAACCGTAATGCGCATCCATGAAGATGTAGGAGCCGGATTGCAGTTCGGTGAAGACGCCGCTCGCGACATCGAATTCGACCGTGCCGGTGCCCCCACCGGTTACCACCGGACACCTCACGCCGCGCGCAGCCAGAAATTGCACGTACTGTGCCGCCTGCTCCGCCGATCGCCCCGCGGCCGTGCGCCGCTGCTCCCATGTAGACACATGCTGAATGCCGCCGTGATAAGCCTGCAGGCCGCCGAAGTGCAGACGATCGTGACGCGTCACGCCATCGACCAGCGCAGCCAGATCGTCACGGCTCGCCACGCCGCATCGTCCCTGGCCGATATCCACTTCCGGAAATACCGTCAGATCGACCCCGACCTGCGCCGCCGCCGCGCCCAGCGCATCGACCTGCGCCATGTGATCCACGCAAACGCTCAACCTGGCATGACGCGCCAGTTCGATCGCCATCGCCACCTTGTCGGCGCCGACGAATTCGTTACTGATATGAATGTCCCGTATTCCCCGCCGGACGAACGGATAGGCCTCGCTCAATTTCTGGCAACAGATGCCGACCGCACCGGCCGCCACCTGCGCCGCGGCAATGGCGGATGACTTATGCGCCTTCGCATGAGGCCGCAACGCCACGCCGTGCAACTGCGCCAGTTTTGCCATTCGATCAATATTGAATTCAAAAGCATCGAGATCCAGCAATAACGAAGGCGATCCCACCTGCCGGATCGCATCTCCGATCCGCGCCGCAGCCGGAATGCCTGCGCCAGAAAATTCCATCATGACTACCCCATTCAGAGTGAAAACCGGATACGCTGAGCTGCATGCATGTGCCTGGGGACGAACATTCAAACCGACGCACCCGCATTTCAGCCCAATGATTGACATTTTTTTCAAAGTGTATATTGTATTCAATATTCTAAATTGTTTATTTGGAATAGCGGTAATGAAAATGTTTTCATGAAATGCGGACAGGCAGAGAGGCGCGTCAGATGCCAATCGCCTGTCCGACGCCGAAATTCGGGATGCAGGCCACGCGCTCCGTATCCCGATGCAGCTGGTAAAAAGGGTTCGCCCACATATAGGAGACAGCATCATGCAGAAAAATCTTATCCGCCAACCGATGAAAATCGGCCTCTTCCTGACAACACTGTGCTGGGCGTTAAGCGCATCGGCGTGGGAACCGACCAAACCGGTTGAACTGGTCGTACCGTTCAGCGCAGGCGGTGCATCCGACCAGATGGCACGCTCGATCCAGGGGATCATCACCAAGCACAACCTGATGAAGCAGCCAATCATCGTGACCAATAAATCAGGCGCGAGCGGCGCGGAAGGCCTGCTGGACCTGAAAGCCTCGCCGGGCGACCCGAACAAGATCATCGTTTCCTCCTCATCGATCTACACAACACCGCTGGCAACCGGTCTGCCGTTCAACTGGCGCGACCTGACACCAATCGCCGTGATTGCAGAAGATGCATTCGTGTTCTGGACCAATACCGAAGCCGGTTACAAGACGCCTGCCGATTACATCGCAGCCGCCAAGGCAAAGCCGGAAACATTCAAGATGGGTGGCACCAGCTCCAAGCGTGAAGATCACATGATCACCACCATGATCGAGAAGAAGACCGGCGCCAAATTCCTTTACATTCCCTACAAGGGCGGCGGTGAAGCCGCGACCCAGCTCTCCGGCAAGCACATCGATTCCGATGTAAACAATCCATCCGAATCGGTTTCGCAATGGCGTGCCGGCCAGCATGAAGCATTGTGCGTGTTCGCGGAAAAACGCATTTCCTACACGGCCAAGGTAACGGCAACGCAAGCATGGTCCGACATCCCGACCTGTAAGGAAAAAGGCCTGGATGTCAGCTATGAAATGATCCGCATCTTCATGATGCCGGGCGGCGTCAAGCCGGAACAGGCGAAGTTCTACGTCGACCTGCTGAAAAAGGTCACGGAAACGCCTGAATGGAAAGCCTATCTGGAGAAAAATGCGCTGAAAGGCGATTTCATGTCCGGCAGCCAGTTGACCACCTTCCTCGAAAAGGATGAGCAACTGCACCGCCAGATCATGAAGGATGCCGGCTTCCTCGTCGTCGCGAAGTAATCAGACGTCATCAACCTGATTCGATGCCCGCGACATGACGGCGCGGACATCGAATCACCTTCCGGATCAGCGAACATGAATACTCCTGAATCACCCGTCGAAGCGAGAGCATCTTCGCCCGCTGTCATTTCCATTCGCACGGCAGAAATCATTGTGGCCGCGGCACTCGCCATCGGTGCATTGATTATCGTGTGGAGCAATTACCAGCTGGGTTCCGGCTGGAGTTCGTACGGTCCCGAAGCGGGCTACTTCCCGATGCGTCTCGGCGTCATCGTTTTTTTCGCAAGCCTGTTCGTGATCGTGCAAGCCGTCCGGCACAACGATCGCACCCCATTCATCGAAGTCGCGCAAGCCCGCATGGTGGCGGTCATTCTGCTGCCGCTGGTGGTCTACGTGTTCGTGATGAAGTATCTGGGCATCTATGTTGCCTCGGCAATCTTCATTGCGGCCTTCATGCTGTTCCTCGGCAAATTCGCCTGGTGGAAATGCGCAGCCGTATCGATCTGCGTGATGCTCGCATTCTTTTTCATATTTGAAATTCAGTTCAAGGTGCCGTTGCCAAAAGGCCCGCTGGAAAACTGGTTAGGCTTCTGAGGACAGACATGGAAGAGATCAATTCATTAATGCAAGGCTTCGGCCACGTTCTCGGCTGGCAGAACATCGGCCTGATGCTGGTGGGCATTCTGCTCGGCATCGTGGTCGGCGTGCTGCCGGGACTGGGCGGCCCGAACGGCGTCGCCATTCTGCTGCCGCTGACTTTTTCGATGCATCCGACATCGGCGATCATCCTGCTCTCCTGCATTTACTGGGGCGCACTGTTCGGCGGCGCGATTACTTCGATCCTGTTCAACATCCCCGGGGAGGCGTGGTCGGTGGCGACCACCTTCGATGGCTATCCGATGGCGCAGCAGGGCAAGGCCGGGCAGGCGCTGACCAGCGCGTTCACCGGTTCGTGCATCGGCGCGCTGTTCGGCGTCGTCGTCATCACCTTCCTCGCACCGCTGGTGGCGAAATTCGCATTGCGCTTCGGTCCGCCGGAATTCTTCGCCGTCTACTTCCTGACCTTCTGCAGCTTCATCGGCATGGGCAAGGAACCGAAGGCGAAGATCATCATCTCGATGTGCATCGGCTTCCTGCTGGCGGCGGTCGGCATGGATACGGTATCGGGACAGTTGCGCATGACGTTCGGCTTCCCGGAACTGCTGCGCGGATTCGATTTCCTCGTTGCGGTGATCGGCCTGTTCGGCGTCGGCGAAATACTGATCACGATGGAAGAAGGACTGGCGTTCAAGGGCAAGAAGGCGGAAATCGATCTGAAGGTCGTCTTCAAGACCTGGGCCACGTTGCCGCGTTACTGGGTCACGCTGCTGCGCTCGTCGGTCATCGGCTGCTGGCTCGGCATCACGCCGGGTGGCGCCACCGCCGCTTCCTTCATGGGATACGGCATGGCGAAAAAACTGTCGCGCAATCCTTCCGCGTTCGGCACCGGCACGATCGAAGGCGTGCTTGCGCCGGAGACCGCTGCACATGCTGCCGGCACCAGCGCATTGCTGCCGATGCTGGCGCTCGGCATTCCGGGTTCGGCAACGGCTGCCGTGCTGCTCGGCGGCCTGATGATCTGGGGCCTGCAACCGGGGCCGATGCTGTTTGTCGAGCAGAAGGAATTCGTCTGGAGTCTGATTGCCAGCATGTATCTCGGTAACATCGCCGGCCTGCTGGTGGTGCTGACCACGGTGCCGCTGTTCGCCGCGATTCTACGCATTCCGTTCTCGATCATCGCGCCGGCCATCATGGTGGTGTGTGCAATCGGCGCATTCACCGTGCACAACGCGCAGTTCGATATCTGGCTGATGGTGGTCTTCGGCGTGATCGGCTACATCTTCAAGAAGCTGGACTATCCGCTGGCGCCGCTGGTTCTCGCACTGGTGCTCGGCGATCGTGCCGAGGATGCATTCCGCCAGACGATGGTCGGCTCCAAGGGCGCGCTCGCCGTGTTCTGGAGCGGCGGCCTCGTCGGCACCATCATGACGCTGGCGGTGATCTCGCTGGTATGGCCGTTGATCAGCAGTCTGTGGAGCCGCATGCGCCCTGTTCCTGCCTGATCCTGCATCGCGGGCAGTCCATGCCCATGATGCAAACAAAAAAGCCTGGACCGGTGTCCAGGCTTTTTTATTCAGGCAACGATTCTTTTATGTCTTATTTTCTGGACGCTGCTGCACTGCGCTCCGCCGCCTCGCGCAAATCCGCCATCACGGAATCGCGCTTGTCGAGCAAGTGCTGGCGCAGGATCGCTGCCAGCCGCTTGCCGTCGCGCGCTTCCAGCGACTGGATCATTTCATCATGCTCATGAATTGCACGATCCCACTTCGATTCCTTGAAGTTGGATTTGAAACGCAACGCCAGCAGACGTCGGTTGATCGACAGGTATATCTGGCGCAGCACCGAATTGCGCGCGGCTTCATTGATCTTGTTGTGAATAGTCTGGTTGCGGCTGTAGTAACCGGGCAGATCGTTCTGCGCGCGGCAGACGATCATCGCGTCATGCAGCACCTTGATCTCGGCAATTTCCGCCGGCGAAATGCGCTCGGCTGCCAGCTCGCCGGACAACGCTTCCAGGCCGCTCATCATTTCGAACGCTTCCCAGATTTCCGTATCGCTCATCTTCGAGACGAACGCGCCGCGATTCGGTTCGATGTCGATCAGGCCTTCCGACGCCAGCACTTTCATCGCTTCCCGCAGCGGCGTGCGCGAGATGCCGAGGCGTTCACACACTTCGCGCTCGTTGAGCTTCATGCCCGGCGCCAACACACCTTCAATGATCAGGTTCTGCAAATGCTCGACAACCGTGTCGTGCAGGCGCTGACGTTCCACACGCGGGAAAGCCGGGCCTTTATTGCTAATTTCGCTATTGGTCAATGTATTTTGCATGCTAAGTCCGGTTTTTGATCTGACGTATTTTAATCCAATTACCCTGTCACAACCCATTTCGGCTGTCGCGCGACAGATACGAGAGTTTCACCCCGGATACCGCCTGTTCTCAAAGGAAACCCACTCGTCCGGCGGAGTTGCCGGTTTTTCAGCTTTCCTGATCAGGTAAAGGCAAAGAAACCCTTTACTAATCAAATTCCATTTGTTAAAGTATTTTGTATGCAATATTCAATTGTACGCAGTTTCTTTCAGGAGAATTAAATGTTGAAGCTCGATTTCCATCCAGCCGGTCGCCACTTCCTGCAGATCCCGGGACCGAGTCCGGTACCTGATCGCATTCTGCGTGCGATGAGCTATCCGACCATCGATCACCGCGGCCCGGAGTTTGGCGCGCTGGGATTGAAGGTCCTGTCCGGCATTCAAAAGATTTTCAAGACCGCGCAGCCGGTCGTGATTTATCCAGCATCCGGCACCGGCGCATGGGAAGCCGCATTGACCAATACGCTGAGCCCCGGCGACGCGGTGCTTATGTATGAGACCGGTCACTTCGCAACGCTGTGGAAAAAAATGGCCGAAGCGCTGGGCCTCAAACCGGAATTCATCGGACTGCCGGGCATCGAAGGCTGGCGTCGCGGCGTGCAGGGCGACATGATCGAAGCGCGCCTGCGCGCCGATACCGCGCATGCGATCAAGGCTGTCTGCGTCGTCCATAACGAAACATCGACCGGCGTCACCTCGAACATCGCCGCCGTGCGCAAGGCAATCGATGCGGCCGGCCACCCTGCACTGCTGATGGTCGATACGATCTCCGGCCTGGCTGCAGCGGATTACCGCCACGATGAATGGGGCGTGGACGTCACCATTTCCGGCTCGCAAAAAGGCTTGATGCTGCCACCCGGCATCAGCTTCAACGTGCCATCGAAAAAAGCGATCGCCGCCGGCAAGAATGCCAAGCTGCCGCGCGCGTTCTGGGACTGGACCGACATCATCGAGATGAACAAGTCCGGCTACTGGCCCTACACGCCGAACACCAACCTGCTGTACGGCCTGCATGAAGCGCTCGACATGATTCTCGGCGAAGGCCTGGACAACGTCTTCGCTCGTCACAAGCGCTCGCCGCTGCCTGCCGTCTGGCCGTCAATGCATGGGGACTGGAAGTCCAATGCGCCGATCCTGCCGTGTATTCGCCGGTGCTGACCGGTGTGATGACGCCGGAAGGCATCGATGCCGATGCGGTGCGCAAAACGATCTACGAACGCTTCGACATGTCGCTCGGCACCGGCCTCGGCAAGATGAAGGGACGCATGTTCCGCATCGGCCACCTCGGAGAAGCGAACGACCTGACCTTGATGGCGACGCTCGCAGGCTGCGAGATGGGACTGAAGCTTGCCGGTGTGCCGGTTGCTGCAAGCGGCGTGACCGCAGCAATGGATTACCTCGCCGGACAGAAAGTCCCGCCGTTGAAAATCGCGGCCTGATCGATACGCGGTTCTATACGTGCCGATCAATCCGCTGCACTGAAGAAAGCAGGACACATGCTCGCGAAACAACCGTCCGACGGTGCGTTGTGCGCACTGCTTGTGCAGGCGTATCGCTCGGGACGGCCGGCGGCGATCTCTGCGGAGCTTGAGCCGGTCAATGCCGATGCTGCGTACGTCATCCAGCGGGAAATACTGTTCGAATGCCGGCAAAACATCGCCGGCTGGAAGGTCGGTGCGAAATCGCCGCATGGCCCGATTCAAGGCGCTGCCCTGCCGTCGGATTGCGTGGTGCCGGAACCGGCTTACCTGACGCGCAGCGACTATCCGGTGCTCGGACTGGAACTGGAAATCGCCTTTGCCTTCTCGCGGAATTTCGAGCCGCGCGCGGAAGCCTATAGCGAAGCCGAAATCATGGAGAGCCTGTCGCAGATGGGTGCCGCGATCGAAATCGTCTCCAGCCGCGTGGCCGGCTGGCCGGATGTCAGCAAGCTGATCCAGCTGGCCGACATGCAGAATCACGGCGCATTGATCGTCAGCGACATGGTTCCCTACGACGCAGCCTTTCCGTTCCTGAAGGTGCAGGCAGAAATGCACGTCGATGAACGCATCGTGTTCTCTGGACAGGGCGTCAATCCTGCCGACGATCCGCGCCGCTTGCTGCCGTGGGTCGTCAACCACTGCAGCGCGCAGGGCATATCGCTGATCGCGGGCACGCCGATTACCACCGGTTCCTACATCGGCATGCATTTTCCTGAAATCGCGGAAACCGTGACCGCCAATATTGGTGCACTTCCGCCAGTACGGCTGATGCTGGTGTAAGGACCTGTTTCAACAGATTCACAGGCAAACACTGTCGACAAGATTGAATTCGTTGCCGCTTCAAGAAAAGGATTCTCCGAACATGGCCGTCAAACCCATCTACTTCACGCCCGGCAACCGTCCCGACAGCAGCCCGTTGGCGCGACGCCTGAGCAAGGAATTGCGCGGCGATGTGCTGTTCGGCCAGGCCGATCGCGGCCGCTATGCAACCGATGCATCGATCTACCAGATCATGCCGATCGGCGTGGTAGTGCCGCGCGATCAGGACGACCTTCTCCTCTGCCTCGATATCGTGCGTTCGGAAAAAGTACCGGTACTTGCGCGCGGCGGCGGCACCAGCCAGTGCGGCCAGACCGTAGGCGAAGCGCTGGTGATCGACAGCAGCAAATGGCTGAACAACGTCATCGATTTCGACCAGCAGAATCGCACCATCACCGTCGAACCCGGCATGGTGCTCGATCATCTCAACGCATGGCTGAAACCGTACGGCCTGTGGTTCCCGGTCGATGTCTCGACCGGCGCGCAATGCACGATCGGCGGCATGGCCGCCAACAATTCCTGCGGCTCGCGCTCGATCGAATACGGCAACATGGTGCACAACGTGCAGGCGATCGACGCCGTCCTCGCCGACGGCACACAAGGCCGATTCGAGACGCTGGACGACATGGTGCAAAACGTCGCGCAAACACCGCGTCTGCAAGCCATCGTGAAAGACCTGCAACGCATTGCACAGCGCGAACATGATGAAATCGTCGAGCGCATTCCGAAGGTGCTGCGCCGCGTGGCCGGTTACAACATCGATCTGTTCGACTGCCAGAATCCGCTCGCCTATACCGACGACGGTTCCGCCAATCTCGCGCACATCCTGGTCGGCTCCGAAGGCACGCTGGCATACAGCCGCCAACTGAAATTGAAACTGTCGCCGCTGCCCGCGCACAAGGTGCTCGGCGTCATCAACTTCCCGACGTTCTACCGCGCGATGGATTCGGCGCAACACATCGTCAAGCTGGGACCGACCGCGGTCGAACTGGTCGACCGCACGATGATCGACCTGTCGCTGAACAATCCGTCGTTCCGCCCCGTGATCGAGAAGGCGTTGGTCGGCGATCCGCAGGCAATGCTGCTGGTGGAATTTGCCGGCGACGACAAGGCACAACTCACGGAGCGCCTCGCCGCACTGGCCGACCTGATGAACGATCTCGGCCTGCCCGGCCTGATCGCCAACATGACGGACGGCGGCGAACAGAAGGCGTTGTGGGATGTGCGCAAGGCCGGCCTCAACATCATGATGAGCATGAAGGGCGACGGCAAGCCGGTCTCCTTCATCGAGGATTGCGCGGTACCGCTCGAACATCTGGCCGAATACACCAGTCGCCTCACCGAAGTTTTCAGCAAATACAAAACCAAAGGCACGTGGTACGCACATGCCAGTGTCGGCACGCTGCACGTGCGTCCTATCCTCGACATGCGTCGCGACGGCGCCGCCGGCATGCGCGGCATTGCGGAAGCGGCCGCCGCGCTGGTGCGCGAATACAAGGGCGCGTATTCCGGCGAACACGGCGACGGCCTGTGCCGCGGCGAATGGGTCGCATGGCAGTACGGCCCGCGCATCAATCGTGCGTTCGGCGAGATAAAAGATTTGTTCGATCCCGACAACCGCTTCAATCCGGACAAGATCGTGCGCCCGCCGAAGATGGACGACAAGAGCAACTTCCGCTTCGCACCCGGTTATCGCGAATTGTCGATCGACACCAAGATGGATTGGTCGGCATGGGACGTCACGCGCGATCCGATCACCGGCATGGAAACGCCGCCCGGCACCGGCAACGACTTGAGCGGCGGTCTGGCCAAGGCAGTCGAGATGTGCAACAACAACGGACATTGCCGCAAGTTCGACGCCGACACGATGTGTCCGAGCTATCGCATCACCAAGGACGAACGCCACGTCACACGCGGTCGCGCCAACACGCTGCGTCTCGCAGTATCGGGCCAGCTCGGCGCCGAAGGACTGGCCAGCCCCGATGTGAAGGAAGTGCTCGACCTCTGCGTCTCGTGCAAGGGTTGCAAACGCGACTGCCCGACCGGCGTCGACATGGCGCGCTTCAAGATCGAGGCACGCGCTGCATGGGCGTACAAGCACGGCCACACGCTGCGCGACAAGATGGTTGCCTTCATGCCGCGCTACGCGCCTTATGCCAGCCGCATCGGCGGACTGATCGCGCTTGGCGACAAGCTGCCGGGCATCTCCGGTTTGTTGAAGAAGTGTTTGGGACTGGCACCGCAACGCGCCTTCCCGCGCTTCAAGCGATCGTTCCTTGAAACGCACGCACAGGCCGCACAAAAGAATCTCGCCGGCAAGGAAGTCCTGCTGTTCGTCGATACATTCAACAACTACATGGAACCGGAAAACGCCGCCGCCGCGCAAACCGTGCTGGAAGCGGCCGGGTACACCGTGCATTTCAATACACAGGCCGGCGAACGACCGCTCTGCTGCGGCCGCACTTACCTTTCAGCCGGCATGGTCGAACAGGCGAAGCAGGAAGCACGCAGAACGCTGGATGCGTTGAAACCGTTCGTCGAACGCGGCATCGCCATCGTCGGACTGGAACCATCGTGCCTGCTATCGCTGCGTGACGAATTCCTGAATTACGGGTATGGGGACGAAGCGCGCAAACTTGCCGACAACGCTTTCCTGTTTGAAGAATTTCTGGTGCGCGAACATGCCGCCGGCAGACTGCAACTCGATCTGAAACCGCTGGCATCGCAAAAGGCAATGGTTCACGGCCACTGTCACCAGAAGGCATTCGATGCCGTTCGTCCGGTGCAAACCGTTTTGAAATGGATTCCGCAACTGGATGTGTCCGTCATCGAATCCTCATGCTGTGGCATGGCCGGCAGTTTCGGCTACGAAGCGGAACACTATGATGCGTCGCAGGCGATGGGTGAACTGTCACTGTTCCCCGCGATTCGCAAAGCCGCAACCGGCACCCTCTTCGTTGCCGACGGCACCAGTTGCCGGCATCAGATCACGGACGGCACGCAGCAGGAACCGTTGCATGTCGCCCGCGTGCTGGCTGAATCGCTGGCTGCGCAACAATAAAGGCGAATCGGATCATGCGATGAGCAGGCGATTTCCTTGCCTGCTCATCGCCCTTCCTGATTGAAGGGACGAAACGGATGGTCCGTTGCGCCTTTCGGTTTTATTCAGCGTCGGTCTCGATCTGGGCAATGACATCGCCCACGACGACGTCACTCCCTTCTTCCTTGAATATCCTGACCAGCGTTCCCGCTTCCGGAGCGGGAACTTCAACGACGACCTTGCTGGTTTCCAGATCGGTCAGGTTTTCGCCGGCAGCAACGCGCGTGCCTGCCTTTTTATGCCAGCCAAGCATGACTGCCTCGGTGGCGCCTTCCGACAGCTCAGGGACTTTGACTTCGATCAGCATACGATCTCTCCTTGGGTGAGGTGATGGTGTTACGACATGAAACGTGAAAATCATACCTTCCCGGCATCTGTTCCGCCGGACTATCGGCGTTCCGTTATCGGTGTTTGCCTGTCTTTGCATTGCAACGCACTGATTGATGCGATGTCATCGGTATGTCATATCCGGCACATAGTATTGCGCAAGGTTCACCACTCTCCACTATAGGTTTGGGTGAATCGAAAAAAGCCTGTTCCCTCACGGACGCAGGCTTTTTCTTTTTTTCTCCTCATTTCTTCAGGCGGCAGCCGTCGCGCTGCTTTGCTTCCATCCGTGGATATTGCCCGGTGCGTGCGGTCAGCCTGCCGCGACTTGAGCATTGCTGATCATCACGGATGCTTTTCAATTCCCGCTGCCTTAACGCTGCCTTAACCCGCCTTCTCTTAACGTCTGCACACACACAACACCGCATTCTGCGGCAGTTCGTCGTGCGCGGTGCGTCCATGTGCGCCGGACACATTTCTGCCGCAACGATTGTTGAAAGAACATGGATGCATTGACGGTACCAAGGCAGTGAAAATTTTCTCTCGTTGTCACCCTGTTTCGCTTGACGCCATCGGCCTGATTCTGTCAGGCCTTTTGCTTACCTGGCTTTCGCGCAGCGGCACCATCGATTTCTGGCTCGCGCGGCAATTCTTCGATCCTGTCACGCGCACTTTTCCGCTGGAAAATGCGCCACAGCTTGTCTACTTCGGCCATACGGTATTGAAGTACGCAACAAGCCTCGGCCTGGTCGCCTGCATTGCCCTGGCTGCCGTCAGCACATGGGTGCCGCTCCTGCGTCCATGGCGTCGCGCCCTTCTCGTCTTTTGCGTGATGGCGATCTGTTCCGCCGTGCTGATCGCGATCATGAAAAACGCCAGCGTGCATGCATGCCCGTGGGATCTCGCCATGTATGGCGGCCATGCGCAATGGTTTCCGTTGTTCGATCGGGTGAACATCGGCACCGTTCCCGGACGCTGCTGGCCGGGCGGCCATGCATCCGGCGGATTTGCCCTCATCGCCGGTTATTTTGCATTGAGAGAACAACGCCCGGCATGGGCACGCGGCATCCTGATTCTGGGGCTTGCCCTGGGTACGGTCATGGGCGCGGTGCAGATGGCGCGGGGCGCGCATTTTCTTTCCCACAATCTGTGGTCGCTGTGGCTGGTGTGGGCCATCTGCTTTGCCATCGATGCAGTGCTGCAGGCCGTACCGCTCGCGCTGCATCGCCAGCCCGTTCAGACGCTGTCATTAACACGTCACGTCATTTGCATAGCATTGGTTGCCGTTTTTTTCAGCATGGTTTTCATGTCGAACCGGCTTGTGCCGGTTCTTTCCTGATGGCTGTCGGCCGCGGAATATTTTTCTTCAGGAAGAATGACGTGTGCCTTTCTTTTAACCCTTCACGATCGGGCGGCATATGACGAATCCCGTGCAGAATTACTTCACGAAAAAAGATGGGCGAACGCTTCGCAGATTGCCGGGGAACCATGAGTACATCGAACAGTTCAGGCGGGCGCTGCTTGTGTTCGGCGTCGTCCTGCCGCTGGTTCTGTTCTGCGTTCTCGCAAGCCATATAAGCAAGGGCGGATTCTTCGCTATCGAAAGAACGTTTCTCTGGTCCCTGCGTATGTATGCTACCCCGGTGCTGGATCGTGCGGCGTCAGTGATTTCCATGCTCGTCACGTTTTCGAGCATTTCCATGCTGTGCTACCTGATTTATCGACGCCTGTGGCGCACAGCACTGTTCTGGCTGACGGCAATCGCGGGGGCTGCCATCCTGAGTTCTGTTCTCAAGTCAGCCATTCAGCGAAGCCGGCCTGATTTGTGGACGATTCACGCGTCTTTCGGTTTCCCCAGCGGTCATGCGACGCAATCAATGGCCATCGCGATTGCATTGCTCATCCTGTTGCGCGCCCACCGTCGTATTTCAACGATCGCCATCGCGGGCATGGGAGCTGTGTTGCTGGTTGGCATATGCCGCATGTATCTGGGCTTTCACTACCCCGCGGACATACTGGCCGGCTGGATGCTGTCGCTGGCCTGGGTCAGCATGCTGAGCATGCTGTTCGATACCCGCTATCTGACGCTGTACAGAATGCCGGCGTCGCCGAAGTCCGTCGCCTCTTCGCATTCGTTCGATACGGCATCGCCGCAGTGAAGAAACCGAAATGATCCCGATCCGGTAGAACTGTCCGCTCGCCGCGTTTCTGCCGGAACCCGGCCGCCGCTCGACACAGCTTGTATTGATCCTGCCATCGCCGAGAAACTCATGAATGGTTTGCCTTAATAATGGTGACCATGCGCGATCCGTGTTCTTGTCGAAAATTGGTGGCAAAAGGTTGAGGCTTGCGCTTTCACAGGGATAGACAAAGCAAGTTGAGAAACACGCCTACTTAGGCGCGTTTCTCTTTGGAGATACAACATGCGTTCACATAAACCTCACCGTAGTGACGTTTTAGGCCGCATCGGATCTGAGCGCACTCACTCGTTCAGAGGATTGCGGCTCTCGGCGTTTGAGAAATATTGCAAGTAAAAGAACAACCAAGACCAGACAGGCTGGCACGACACCGATCGCTTCTAATCCAAGGTGGTCGATGGTCCAGCCGCCAGCGAAGGCACCGATAGCAATCCCCAAATTCGCGGCACTGATGTTCATCGTCATTGCAAAGGCCGGAGCATCGCTGCCTGCCAGAGTTACGCGTACTTGACTGAGTGTGACGCAAGCCGTGTGCGTCAGGCTCCAGATAGCCAAAGGAAAGGCTGCAGTCCACATTGAAAAATTCGCGGCACTGATGTTCATCGTCATTGCAAAGGCCGGAGCATCGCTGCCTGCCAGAGTTACGCGTACTTGACTGAGTGTGACGCAAGCCGTGTGCGTCAGGCTCCAGATAGCCAAAGGAAAGGCTGCAGTCCACATTGAAATTTTCCACAAGGCGGCTGCATTCACCGCCAGCACCAATGCGACAACAGCCACTGCCGTAGCAGCCATTGGGAAGTCATCTGCCACTCGCACCGCAAGAGCATTGCCGGCAAGTCCAACTGTACCGAATATACACAGGGTGATAGCAACTTGCCCAACGCTTAAGCCCATCTCGGATACCAGCCACGCGCCAAGAAATGTGTAAGACGAGAACATCGCAGCGAATAGCAAAACGGACATCAACAGGTGCCCCAGGAAAAACGGACGAAACAAGAGGCCAAGTTGCCCGGCTATGCTAGGTAAATCGACCTTCATTTCAGCGCTCGGGAAGAACACAAAAATTGCCACAGCCATAATTGCCGGCGCTACCATCAGGACGAGAAAAGGAAGCCGCCAATTTCCCGCTTGTGCAAGCGCTATACCTGCTGGCAGGGCAATGAGTACGCCGACAACAAAACCAATGTTTGCTCGGGCAAGAGCGCTCCCTCGTTCGTTTGAGGGTGCAAGTCTTGTGACTTCTGCTGTACCAACACTGATAAATGCGGGCAACAGCGCTCCTTGTACGATGCGAGCCAATATCATCAGAGGAAAACTAGAAACGAAAGCCATGGCGGCATTTCCCATAGCAAATATCAGTAAAGAAATAACGAGCACCCAACGCGGTGATTGTCTGCTCACTATCAATGTGATAAATGGACCTGCAACGGCAGCAGAGAGCGCAAAGAGAGCTGTTAATTGGCCGGCTTTCGCAAGAGAAAGGCCGAGATCATTCGCAATTTGCGGTAACAAACCTACGACAATGAACTCGCTGGCCACGACAATTGCTATCGCCGGAGCGAGCAGCAAAAGAAGTCGGCTAAGCGCACCTTGCTCCCGTTCTCTTGCGTTCATGCGTTAGCCCCACCATCTACGGTCAGTCCCGCGCCCGTGATTGATCTGGCCTCCGAACTGGCAAGAAATGCGACCAAAGCAGCTACCTCTTCGGGAAGGCCATATCGCTTGATCGCCATCCTAGAAAGTTGCGCCGATGCAGACAGACCATCTATCGGGTTCATGTCTGTGTTTGTCGAACCTGGATGAACCAAATTCACCGTAATTTCCCGCGGACCCAGGTCGCGAGCAAGGCCTTGCGTCCAACCGACCAATGCAGCCTTGCTTGCGGAGTAAAGACTCATGCCAGCCTCAGGTACGCGGCTAGCGAGGTTACTTCCGGTAGAAATAATACGTCCACCAATTGGCAAGTACGCGAGAACTGCTTGTGAGGCCAAAATCACGCTTCTCACGTTGATTGCCAGGGTTGCGTCTACGTCCTCAAGCGTCATTTGTTCTACAGGTCCACCACGGTAAATCCCAGCGTTGTTGACGAGAATGTCGATTCCGCCAAGTTCTCTGGCAGCCTGATCTACCGCACGTTTGATTGACGATGCGTCAGCCGCATCCATTTGAATAGCGACAGCAAAACGTCCCTGTTGCCTGATGTCTTCCACAATCGATTCCGCCGCTTGTGCAGAGCGCTCATACCCGAGTGCTACATCGGCCCCTTCGGCGGCCAGACGGCGCGCAATGGCTGCTCCAATACCGCGACTGGCACCCGTTACAAATGCGCGCTTTCCTTTAAGATTTTCCATATTGACCCTATTTATATAATGAACGTGCATAAATGTATTTCACCCTAAAACCTGTATCCCACTAGAAGCGGGCACTCATTAATTAGGTATTCCAGTCGAGCATTCTCATCATTGACTCCTCAATTTGAGGGATTAATCCTTGATCGGTCGCATGGAGCGACCTCTATTTTCAAGCCCGGCTTAATGAAAAGTCGGGCTGAGGCATTCACCCATTTTTGTTTGTTTTCGTTTATTTGCTATAAGCGCTGGCGACCTGACCTACCAGAACGGCCCATGGCATATCGAGCGCGGCGTAGACAGCGCCAGCTTCCGGCTTGCCGTTATCGCCAAGTATTTCGACCATCAAGGTTGCATAGTCCGAAATGACTACACCAGCCTGAGTCAAGCGATGCAATGCGGTCTGGCGCTTGGTATCGCTGAAGGTGCCTGACGCATCAACCGCGACGTAGGCGTTGTACCCGCGTGATACGGCTGTTATTGCCGGGAAGCCAGCACAGACCTCAAGCGAAACACCTGCAAAAATCAGGTTCTTGCGTTTCGTACCCTCAATGGCGGCGGCGACACTTTTGTCGTCATAAGCATTCACCGATGAGCGGTCTATTACTTCGATTCCCGGCAGTGCCTCAAGCAATTCTGGAAACGTCGGACCCCACATGCTTTTTGCTGCCGTTGAAGCGACCACGATCGGGAGCCCCAACGCCTTTGCCGCCTTGGCCAAGGCAACGACATTGTGCTTCAGTTCACCGATCGAGATATCCCGAACGCCGGTCAGCAGGCCAACCTGATGGTCGACAAGAATGACTGCAGTGTTTTCGATGGTCAGCGGTTCGTGAATGCGAGTGCTCATTGCTTCTCTCCTAATTGTTGATCGGCAGAGAGGCTGCACGTTCTTTTAGCAGCCGCTCCACGCGTTCCTTTGTTCATCCCGAAACGTACCGGGTGGCAGCTTCGGAACACGTTGTGCGTCGTGTTGTGCAGATCCTACCCACTAGACCTTCGGTCCAACAGCCGTCTAAATCGGGACTTAGCGTCCAGTCAATTGGACGATAGAGCCGGCTCTGGTATCAGTTTCTTAACGAAAGATAACGGCTAGAGTGGAAGGTGGATCAATTGGAGAGGCAATTCTGCGAGCAAATAACAAATAAACAGTTATTTCGGTGTACGAGCGAGCGGCTGATTAAATCCGAACTCGTTTTTTTTCTTTATTTTTGAAAAAATAGCGGTTTCTATGGCTCATTCTTGCAAAGAGTTCAGAGATAAATGAACAAAATTCAGAGATAAATGAATTTCGATAGTCGCCTTGTAGAGATCATATTTCAGGATCGCCATCCGGGCACTTCGACCAAGCAAACAGCCTTCCGCCGTCACATCCCCTTGAATTATCCGACAACCATCCCTATACTTGGCACTCGCCGGAGTAGAGTGCTAACAGCTTTCCTTCGATCGACCCAACTTTCTGGTGCGGCATGCATGCACTGTAAAGCGCGCTTTGCAGCAGCAGTGCCGCAAAAATTATCCTAACTTATTGAAAACTAAGGAGTTTGTATGAACCTTCGTCCTTTGCACGATCGCGTCATCGTCAAGCGCCTCGACCAGGAAACAAAAACTGCGTCCGGCCTCATCATTCCTGAAGCAGCTGCTGAAAAGCCTGATCAAGGTGAAGTTCTGGCTATCGGCAACGGCAAAATCCTCGACGACGGCAAAGTTCGCCCACTCGACGTTAAAGTCGGTGACCGCGTTTTGTTCGGCAAATATGCTGGTCAAGCAGTCAAGGTAGAGGGCAACGAAGTCCTCGTGATGCGCGAAGAAGACATCATGGCAATCGTACAAAAGTGATACCGATATTTCGAGCGCGCGGCACTGCTGCAGCGATCGAAAACCGGTCTCATCCCACAGTGATCAACATCGCTCAACGCGAATCACTTAACGAATATCAGGAGCATTAAACATGGCAGCTAAAGAAGTAATTTTCGGCGACGCAGCGCGCGCCAAGATGGTCGAAGGCGTCAACGTTCTGGCCAACGCAGTTAAAGTCACCTTGGGCCCTAAAGGCCGTAACGTCGTGTTGGAACGCTCGTTCGGCGCGCCTACCGTTACTAAAGATGGTGTCTCGGTCGCTAAAGAGATCGAACTCAAGGACAAATTGCAAAACATGGGCGCACAGCTCGTGAAAGAAGTGGCATCCCGCACCAGCGACAACGCTGGCGACGGCACCACTACTGCAACCGTTTTGGCACAAGCGATCGTTCGCGAAGGCATGAAATACGTTGCAGCCGGCATGAACCCAATGGATCTGAAGCGCGGTATCGACAAAGCTGTTGCAGCCACCGTCGAACAACTGGCGATCATTGCCAAGCCTTGCACCACCACCAAGGAAATCGCCCAGGTCGGCGCGATCTCCGCAAACTCGGACTATTCGATCGGCGAGCGTATCGCTGAAGCGATGGAAAAAGTCGGCAAGGAAGGCGTCATCACCGTTGAAGACGGCAAATCCCTGAACGACGAACTCGACATCGTTGAAGGTATGCAATTCGACCGCGGCTACCTGTCGCCATACTTCATCAACAGCCCGGAAAAGCAAACCGCGATTCTGGAAAATCCGTTCATCCTGTTGTGCGACAAAAAAATCTCCAACATCCGTGACCTGCTCCCGGTACTGGAACAAGTCGCCAAAGCCGGTCGTCCACTGCTGATCATCGCAGAAGACATCGAAGGCGAAGCACTGGCAACGCTGGTGGTGAACAACATCCGTGGCATTCTGAAAACCTGTGCTGTCAAAGCACCAGGCTTCGGCGATCGTCGTAAAGCCATGCTGGAAGACATCGCAATCTTGAGCGGCGGCCAAGTCATCGCTGAAGAAGTCGGCCTGACACTCGAAAAAATCACGCTGGAAGAATTGGGCCAGGCTAAACGTATCGAAATCGGCAAGGAAAACACCACGCTGATCGACGGTAACGGCCAAGCTGTTGCAATCGAAGCACGCGTTAAACAAATCCGCGCGCAAATCGAAGAAGCAACCTCGGACTACGACCGTGAAAAACTGCAGGAACGCGTTGCCAAACTGGCAGGCGGCGTTGCAGTCATCAAAGTCGGTGCAGCTACCGAAGTGGAAATGAAAGAGAAAAAAGCACGCGTTGAAGATGCACTGCACGCAACCCGCGCAGCTGTTGAAGAAGGCATCGTGCCAGGCGGCGGCGTTGCTCTGTTGCGCGCACGTGCTGCAATCAATGTCAAAGGCGACAACTCGGATCAGGACGCTGGTATCCGTATCGTTCTGCGCGCGATGGAAGAGCCACTGCGCATGATCGTGCAAAACGCCGGCGAAGAAGCATCCGTCGTTGTGGCCAAGGTACTGGAAGGCAAAGGTAACTTCGGTTACAACGCAGCCAACGGTACCTACGGCGACATGGTTGAAATGGGCGTTCTGGATCCAGCCAAAGTGACCCGTTCGGCATTGCAGAATGCTGCATCGATCGCTGCATTGTTGCTGACCACCGATTGCATGGTTGCTGAAGTTGCTGAAGACAAACCAGCCGGCGGCATGGGCGATATGGGTGGCATGGGCGGCATGGGTGGTATGGGCGGCATGATGTAATTGCCAGCTGTTTTCGGCATCGCATCTGCGGTGCCGACGCCACAAAAAAAAAGCCCGCAAGGTGTTGCCTTGCGGGCTTTTTTAATAACGCATTCCTGAAGCAACGCGGCACCGATTCAGTTTATCGATGCTGCATCATATTCCAGTCCTTCAGTAACGTCGCGTCGAACGTGCATCGTCCGCTACGTCATCCTCAACATCTTCATCATCGGCCTGCACATCGCTCAACGAAGGCGGCAGCTGAAAACTTGCCAGCAGCGCGATGCGGCTTTCCGGCGTTTCCAGACTGACGCGACCGAGAGCGCCGGTACGATAGTCCTGCAGGAAGGTATGCGCTGCTTTTTCCAGATCGAGCTCACCACCCTTGATACGGAATGCACGTTTTGTGGCGACACCCTCGATCACGCTGACGCCGTCTATGCCTTCAGTCGAAAAACCATACCGTGCAGTCAGCAGCGACGGGTAATGCATCAGCAGAATGTCCGCCAGAAAGGTCGCGACTTCTTCCTCGATCAGCGCATTGCTGCCGATTGCGTGACTCGCAGCCAGCATCAGGCCGTCGGATGGATGTTCGATCTTCGGCCACATCATGCCCGGTGTATCGGTCAGCACGATGTTGTTGCCGAGGTAAAGCCGTTGCTGCATTTTGGTCACGGCCGGCTCGTCGCCGACCTTCGCCACGCGTTTTTTCAGCAAGGCATTCATCAGCGTCGATTTGCCGACGTTTGGAATGCCCATGATCATGATGCGCAGGGGTTTCAGCGCCGTGCCGCGATGCGGCGCGATCTTCATGCTCAATGAAGGAACCTTGGCGACATCGGACGGCTTTTTGCAGCTCAATGCCACTGCATGCACGTTTTTCTGCTTGTTGTAGAAATCCAGCCATTTTTGCGTGGCTGCAGGATCGGCGAGATCGGCCTTGTTGAGAATTTTCAGGCAGGGCCGCTGGCGAAAGGTGCGCAGCTCTTCGATCATCGGATTGCGGCTGGCCTGCGGTACGCGCGCGTCCAGTACTTCGATGATCATGTCGGTCTTTTCCATCGCTTCCGCCGCTTTCTTGCGGGCGGCGTTCATGTGACCGGGATACCATTGTATGGACATGCGTGACTTTATCTGGGGAAGCAAGCCGCTATTTTACCCGCTCGCAGCCTGCCCGAACGCGTAATGGCGGCCGATCCGCCCGAAAACGGCGCGATTGTCATGCACATGTCATATCCGGCATGCATCATGCACTCCAATGCGCCAACGGGGCCTGGCGTCAAACAAGGCCCCGACCAATTCCTCGCGATGCCTTTTAGCCAACGGGCATCGCCTCCGGCGGCAAACTTATCGTGCACTGTTCCCTTCGCTCCGCTTTCCTCTTCATCACCTTGTTGCGCACGGCGCAATCGGCAGGCGGATGGACGCATGCAGGCGCGCCAACATGAACGCCGCCAGCGCCCTCACTTACGGTTCGGATCAATCCGGTCTGATCTGGGGCTTCCTCTTCGGGCGCGGCCCGCATGCGATCCTGATCGGTTCAACGGAAGCCGCGGAATGGCTGCGCGAACGCGAGATGCACGATGCCGGCGAATTCATCTGGCTGCATTTCAACCTGAGCAATACCGCCAGCGAAAAATGGATGGCCGAACACGCGGGCGTCGCCGATGAATTTCACGAAGCGCTGCACGACGGTTCGCGCTCCACGCGCATCGAACTGGCCGATAACACGCTGATTGCCGTGGTCAATGATGTACTGCATAACTTCTCGTTCGAATCGGCCGATATCGCGACGCTCTGGCTGAACGTCACGCAGCATGTCGTCATCAGCACGCGCCGCACGCCGCTCAAGTCGATCGAACGATTGCGGCAGGCGGTGGAAGCAGGCGACACGATACAGTCGTCGGTCGAATTGCTGGTGCATCTGCTGCGCGATCAGGGCGACGTTCTGGTCCGGATCGTGCGCGATGCCGTGGCCCGCGTGGACAAGGTGGAAGACAATCTGCTGGCGGGCCGCCTCAACAAGCAGCGCACCGATCTCGGTGCATTGCGCCGCATTCTGGTTCGCCTGCAGCGCCTGCTGGCGCCGGAACCTGCCGCGCTGTTCCGGCTGCTGCAACGGCCACCGTTGTGGATTGCGGATCGCGATGTGCAGGAACTGCGGCAATCGACCGAGGAATTTTCGGTGGTGCTGAACGACATGACCTCGCTGCAGGAACGCATCAAGCTGCTGCAGGAGGAAATCGCGGCGCAGGTCAACGAGGAAAACAATCGCAGCCTGTACGTGCTGACCATCGTCACCGTGCTGGCGCTGCCGATCAACATCATTGCCGGCCTGCTCGGCATGAATGTGGGCGGCGTTCCACTGGCGAATCACGAGCACGGCTTCTGGATCGTCGCCGGCATTGTGGCGACCTTCACGGTCGTGGCCGGCTGGTTCGTCATTCGCAAACAGAAGCAGGACTGACCGGCATTTCAATCACCTGCGCCCGGCGTGCGACGCCGCTTCCTGTATGCATCGCGCATACTTTTCTTCCTGTTTCCGGCACGGCTAAAATACGATGCTTGCCAGCAAGCCGATCTCGCATAGAATCTCGGATGCCTTATCAAGCATGTGCGCCCTTCATCGCACAGCCGTCCAATCTGTCACGGGAAAAATCGAATGTTCGCGAAAGTACATGCAGTCGCCAGGCAAGTCAGTGAAATCGTGGTCGGCAAGGATCTGCAAATCCGGCAGGCGCTGGTCTGCCTGCTGGCCGGCGGCCATCTTCTGATCGAGGACGTGCCCGGCGTGGGCAAGACGACGCTGGCGCATGCACTGGCGATATCGCTCGGCCTGCGCTTCAATCGCCAGCAATTCACCAGCGACCTGCTGCCTGCGGACGTGATCGGCATTTCGATCTTCGATCGCGAGAAGAACGGTTTCGTTTTTCATCCCGGTCCGATTTTCACGCAAGTGCTGCTGGCCGATGAAATCAACCGCGCCACACCCAAGACGCAATCCGCCTTGCTGGAAGCGATGGAAGAACATCAGGTCACCTCCGACGGCGTGACGCGCGAACTGCCGCAACCATTCTTCGTCATCGCCACACAGAATCCTTCGCACCAGATCGGCACCTTCCCCTTGCCGGAATCGCAGATGGATCGCTTCCTCATGTGCCTGTCGCTCGGTTATCCGGATGCCGCGGCAGAACGCGCCCTGCTGATGGGCGAGGATCGCCGCGCCATGCTCAAATCGATGCGCATGGCAATGCAACCGGCCGACCTGATTGCCGCTCGGGCGGAGTTGAAGAAAATCCATGTCTCGCCCTCGCTCGTCGATTACATCCAGGCGCTGGCGCTGGCCTCGCGCCAGAACGGTATGTTCGCCGAAGGCCTGAGTCCGCGCGCCACGCTCGCCTTGCTGCAGGCCGCTCGCGCATGGGCGGCGATGGAAGGACGCAATCACGTGATTCCGGAAGATGTGCAGGCCGTGCTGGTGCCGGTCACCGCGCACCGCCTGCGTTCGCTGAAATCAACGGCAGGCAGTGCATTGAACAGCCGCGATCTGGTCCTGCAGTTGATGAAGTCCGTCAACGTCGCCAGCGTCTGACGCGCATTCGATTCCCGATCACGATGCGCAACGCCGCCAGGAATTTACGCCAGCGTGCCGCACGCCGCCTGTTCAGGCTGCGCGATGCCGAAGAAGGCGAGGTTTTGCTCAATTCGCGCCGCATATTCATCCTGCCGACGCGCGCGGGGCTGGTGTACGGCATCATGCTGATCGTGCTGTTCCTGAGTGCAATCAACTACAACCTCAGCCTCGGTTTTGCCCTCACGTTTCTGCTTGCCGGCTGCGCAGTCATCGACATGCACCTTACGCATCGTAATCTGGCGCACCTGCATCTATCGCCGGGCCGTGCGCAACCTGTTTTTGCCGGCGAGGAAGCGCAGTTCCAACTGCACTTGGCCAATCGCCGCAAGCACGACCGCTATGCAATATGGCTGCAATTCATCGATGGCGAAACGACCGAGATCGCCCATGCGGCCGATATTGCGGCCGACGCCGGCAGCAGCGTGACGCTTACCGCACCGACTTTGGAGCGCGGCTGGATGCAGGCACCGCGTATCCAGCTGCAGACACGATTTCCACTCGGCCTGATGCGCGCATGGAGCTACTGGCAGCCTGCCTTGCGCGTGCTGGTTTATCCGCATCCGGAAGAAAACGGGCCGCCGTTGCCGCTGATGGATGGCGAGAAGGAAGATGGCCGGGGCGCCGCCGGACACGACGACTTTGCCGGCATTCGCGCCTATCAATCCGGCGATTCGCCGCGCCATCTGGCATGGCGGCAGATCGCGCGCACCGATGGCAGCGCGTTGATCACCAAGCAGTTTGAAGGCGGCGCGACAAGCGAACTTTCGCTCGACTATGCACGCCTGCCGCGCATGATGGATGTGGAACTGAAGCTGTCGCGCATGACGCAATGGGTGCTGACCGCCGAAACGCGCGGACTGCCTTATTCGTTCCGTCTCGATCATCTTTACTTTCCGCCTGATGTTGGTCCCGCACATCAGGCCGCCTGCCTGCAGGCGCTGGCATTGCACGAGCGTGCAATATGAAATTGTTCGATCGCGCACGCTCGATCACCTCCCGTACGAGCCGGCCGATGTCGCGCGACAAGGCGGATACGCTGTTACTGATGCTGGCCTGCATCCTGGTGCTGGCGCCGCACACGGCCCATCTGCCGTTGTGGATCACGGGGGTGAATATTGCGCTGCTCGCGTGGCGCAGCTGGATTACCTTTCGCGGCAACCGCATGCCGCCGCGCTGGCTGCTGCTGCCGATTGCGGCGCTGGCGATGGGCGGCGTGTACCTGACCTTCAATACCATCTTCGGCCGTGATGCAGGCGTGGCGATGCTGGTCCTGCTGCTGACCTTCAAACTGCTGGAAATGCGTGCGAACCGCGATCTGTTCGTGGTCGTCTTTCTGAGCTTCTTTCTGATACTCACCAATTTCTTCTATTCGCAGAGCATCGCCACCGCCCTGATGATGATGGCCGCAGTCATCGTGATGCTGACTGCGCAATTGTCGTTTCAATATACCGGCACCATGCCGCCCTTCGGCAAGCGGCTGCGAACCGGCGCGATGATTTTTGCGCTGGCGGCGCCGTTGACCATCGTTTTGTTCGTCCTGTTTCCGCGCATCCAGGGGCCGCTGTGGGGCATGCCCGGCGATGCCAATGCGGGACGCAGCGGTTTGTCGGACAACATGGCGCCCGGCAATATTGCCGAACTCGCCCTGTCGGATGAAGTCGCGTTCCGCGTCAAATTTCTCGACCCCGTTCCTTCGCATGCCAAGCTCTACTGGCGCGGTATCGTTCTTGCGCATTTCGACGGACGGACATGGACGCGGCAAGCATCGCGGCAATCGCGCACCACGCAAACGGCGCTGATGATCAATACGCCGGTGCGCTATCAGGTAACGCAGGAAGCCGGCTCGCGCCCGTGGTTGTTCGCACTGGATCTGCCGCAGGCCGCGCCACAGTTGCCCGGCAATCCGGTAATGCTGACAACGGACATGCAGCTGGTATCGCAACATCCGATTGACGCACGCGTGCGTTACGACGTGACCTCTTATCTCGGTTATTCCCTGCAGCCCGCCATATCGGCCGGCGAGTTGCAGGATGCGCTCGCATTGCCGTTGGGATACAACCCGATGACGATACGATTCGCCGCCGGCATGCACAACAGATTTCCCGACGACCGTGCGCGCATCGATGCCGTTCTGGCCTTCTTCGGCTCCAGGGAATACAACTTTTCCTATACGCTCGCGCCGCCGCTGCTCGGCAGGAACAGCGCGGATGAATTCCTGTTCCGCACCCGCGCGGGCTTCTGCGAACATTACGCCAGCGCCTTCGTGATACTGATGCGCGCCATGGGTATTCCGGCACGCGTGGTCACCGGCTATCAGGGAGGCGAAATCAATCCGGTTGATGGCTTCCTGACGGTGCGGCAATCCGATGCGCATGCGTGGGCCGAAGTCTGGCAGGCCAATCTGGGCTGGATTCGCATCGATCCGACCGCAGCCGTTGCACCGAATCGCATCGAACGCAATATCGCCGTCGCTGCGCCAAACCAATCGGTATTGGGCGGATTGTTCAACATCGACACAGGGCGCGATTCGCTGGTTGCAAAATTGCGCTTCCGCTGGGATGCCGTCAACAATGGCTGGAATCAATGGGTTCTGAACTACACGCCGACCAAGCAAAAAGATTTGCTGCGCACGCTGGGCTTCGGTAACATCAACTGGCAGACGATGCTGCTGATGATGTTCGCAGTCTGCGCGCTGGTGATGCTGGCGATTGCCGTTCCGTTGCTGCGCAATCGCAGCAAGATCGATCCCGTCGATGCGCTCTATGCGGCACTGTGCAAACAGATGGCGCGACTGGGTTATCCGCGCCGCCCGCATGAAGGACCGCGCGCCTATTCGGTCAGGCTGCTTGCATCCGCGTCCGCATTGACGCCCGAAAGAAAACGTTCCGTGAAGAAATTTCTGACGCTTTATGAAACAGCTCGCTATGCCGACCCTGCATCCACGGCCCGGTCGAATCTGTTGTCTACACTCAAATCATTATTGAATCGAATTAAATGAAATTTTCGCTGTTCTCGAAGCAATCGGCTTCGTTGCTTGCACTGTCTTCCGTTCTCGCCCTTGCCGGCTGCGCTTCCGCAAGCGAGGCGGGTAAAAAACCCGTTGCTCCGGTCAAGGCGAAGAAAGTCGTCAAACCCGTGCAGGGCGATGAATTTGCAAACTTCGCGCAATGGAGCGATGTGGGCAATTTTATCGACCAAATGGTCGCCAAAAACGGCTTCGATAAAAACGCGCTGCAAGCCACGTTGAACAAAACCCACTATGTCGACAGCGCCATCCAGCTGATGAAACCCGCTCCACCCGGCAAGCCGAAGAACTGGGCCGCCTACCGCAGCCGCTTCGTCGAACCGGTGCGCATCGATGCCGGCGTCGCATTCTGGAATGAACATGCAGACGTGCTTGCCCGTGCCGAAGCGCAATATGGCGTACCCGCGGAAATCATCGTTGCCATCATCGGCGTCGAAACCGTATATGGCCGCAATACCGGCAATTTCCGCGTGATGGATGCAATCACGACACTGGCCTTCTCCTATCCCGATACGCCGAATCGCACGGCGCGCATGGTCTATTTCCGCGGCGAACTGGAAAACACCCTGTTGTTCGCACGCGAATCGCATATCGATCCGTTCTCGCTGCTCGGCTCGTATGCGGGCGCGATCGGATGGCCGCAATTCATGCCGGGCAGCATTCGAAAATATGCGGTCGATTTCGATGGGGACGGACTCATCGATCTGCGCAATTCGCCTGTCGATGCCATCGGCAGCGTTGCCAGATTCCTGGTCGAGCATGGCTGGCACAGGGGCGAACCGATCGTGTTTCCGGCGACTGTCGATGCCACAAACACTGATTGGCAACGATTCATCGGCCAGGGGCTGGAAGCAAAATTCAGTCAGGAAGAATTGCAGGCAGCCGGCGTGATGCCATCGGTCGCACCGCCCACCGGCCTGTCGTTCGGACTGGTCGACCTGCAGAATGGCGAAGCGCCCACCGAATACTGGCTCGGCGCACCCAATTTCTTCGCCATCACGCAGTACAACCGCAGCTTCTTTTATGCGATGTCGGTCAATGACCTGAGTCGTGCGATACGCACGGCGCGCAACTATTGATGCCGGAATGGTGCGGCGTGAAATTGCCTGATTAACGTGCGGCTGCAGGCGCTTTCAAGGTAGTCAGATCGATCTGGATCGATTCTCCGTCGCCGTTGATCCAGACCTGTGCATCCTGAATCGTGCATTGCAACTGCATGCTGCGCTGCGCGAGCCGGGTCAGCGCCTGGCTGGTCGTTGCCGACAGGTTGAATACGCTGAGATTCTTCGCGCGTTCGACCTTTCCGGCGATCTGGCCCCACCATATATTGCTCGTACTACTGTAGCTGTAGACAATGACCTGGCTGGAGCGTCCGCATGCTTTCAGGATGCGCTTTTCATCGGGCTGGCCGACCTCGATCCACAAATCGATTGCTCCCGTCAAATCCTTCTGCCACAAATCGGGTTCATCGTCCGCGCTCAAGCCTTTCCCAAACGACAAGGCCTGATCCGCATGCAGGATGAAGGCCAGAATCCGTACCATCATCCGCTCATCGGTTTCGGATGGATGACGTGCGATTGTCAACACATGCCCGTCGTAATACGACCGATCCATGTCGGCGATTTGCAGGTCGGCTTTGAAGATGGTCGATTTGAGAGCCATGAATTTCTGTTCGGAATGAGCGGGAGCGCAACGGTTGGCAAGAATAGCCGATCCTGCGATCTTGCAGGCTGATTTTTACCGGCCGCGAAACACTCATTCGATACGAAACCGGCAGCGGGCGCGCTTACAATACGGGCTTACCTAGATATACGCATGCACACCCCGTCTCCCGCCATTCACGAATCGATTGCCGCCGTACAGGCATGGATCGAAAAAGCCGTTATCGGTCTGAATCTCTGCCCGTTCGCAAAATCGGTCTATGTAAAAAATCAGATTCGCTACACAGTCAGCGCTGCAACGGACGCGGCTGCCCTGCTGGCCGAACTGGAAGTGGAGTTGAAGAAACTGCAGGCAACCGATCCGGCTGAAATCGACACGACGTTGCTCATCGTGACGGACATGCTTGCGGATTTTCTCGACTACAACGATTTTCTTCACGCCGCCGATGCATTGATTGATGCAACAGAATTACGTGGCGAGATTCAGATCGCAAGCTTTCACCCGGATTATCAGTTTGCGGACGCAGCAGCGGACGATATCGAAAATTACACAAATCGCTCGCCCTATCCGATCCTGCATCTCCTGCGGGAAACCAGCATCGACCGCGCGGTTGACGCATTTCCATATGCAGAAAGCATATTCGAACAGAACATGGAAACGCTGCGCAAGCTCGGACATGAGGGCTGGCAGAAATTGCGTATTCCTTCACGCCGCCACTAGCCGCACGGTCCGCTTTTCACGCGATGCGGCACTATCCAATATAATGGCGATCTGCCAATAAGCACTGCCTTCATTGGCAAGACGATTAAGTTGTTTTTCTGCAACCTTATTCGTCGGAAAAGTGTTTACGAGGGAACTCTCGTCCTAGCGTAAAGCTCCAATCAATATCAAAAGCACATGATGCTTTAATTGCTTTCCTGGAAATTTTTGCTATATTGGTTGCTCAAGTTCAACTTTTCATTTGCAAATTTGAAAAAAATCATCGCTGATTGCAACTTTACCAATGTGACAAGACTCCAACCGGTAGCTAATGAATCGCAGCAAGATTCGCATTTCCGATCCTTGTTTGAAATTTTGAAATCGAAAATATTATGACTACTATGGATACCGAAGCAACGAGCAACCGACTGGCTGATCAAGTCGCCTATGATCCAAATCACCTGCTCGACTCGCTGATCGAAAAACTGCATCTGAAAAACGATGCAGCATTGTCACGTGCGCTTGAAGTTGCACCGCCTGTGATCAGCAAAATTCGCCATCGCCGCCTTCCCGTCGGCGCTTCTTTGTTGATCCGCATGCACGAAGTCAGCGACCTGAGCATTCGTGACCTGCGCATCTTGATGGGCGATCGTCGCGATAAATTCCGTATCAGCGACAAGCAGTTCAAGCCGAAAGACGGTGCCGTAAACGCAGAACAGCCGGAATAATCCGGCTGTTTTTTTACTGTTTTTCTTACTCCGCGCTTCGGTGTCACGCCGGGAAAACGCCGGTGGACAGATAGCGATCACCACGGTCGCAGACAATGAAAACGATCGTCGCATTCTCGACGGTTTGTGAAATTCGCAGCGCCACCTCGCAAGCGCCGGCTGCGGAAATTCCACAGAAAATTCCTTCTTCAATTGCCAGACGTCGCGCCATCTGTTCGGCTGCGGCCTGGCTGACGTATTCAAGCTGATCGATTCTGCTCGCGTCGTAGATCTTGGGCAAATAGGCTTCCGGCCATTTTCTGATTCCCGGAATCTGCGAACCTTCCTCCGGCTGCACACCGACAATCCTGATCTCGGCATTCATTTCCTTCAGGTAGGTCGATACGCCAATGATGGTGCCGGTGGTTCCCATCGCACTGACGAAATGCGTGACTTTTCCGTCCGTGTCGCGCCATATCTCCGGACCGGTGCTTTCATAATGCGCGCGCGGATTGTCGCTATTGGCGAACTGGTCGAGAATCACGCCCTCGCCGTTTTTTTGCATTTGTTCGGCCAGATCGCGGGCATATTCCATACCGCCGGTTTTTGGCGTCAATACAATGCGCGCGCCATATGCGGCCATGGCCTGACGACGTTCCTCGCTCAGATTTTCCGGCATCAACAGGATCATCTTGTAGCCGCGCATCGCCGCGACCATCGCGAGTGCAATGCCCGTATTGCCGCTGGTTGCCTCGATCAGCGTATCGCCCGGCTTGATGTCGCCACGCGCTTCGGCATGCTTGATCATGGATAGCGCCGGGCGATCCTTGACCGAACCGGCAGGATTGTTGCCTTCGAGTTTACCGAGAATGATGTTGTTGCGCCGTGCCGTGTCTTCGCCGTTCAGTCGCTTGATTTGCACGAGCGGCGTGTTGCCGATGGTGTCTTCGATCGTCAAATATTGCATGGTGGGGAGATGAACTCTTTCCGGGGAAAACGCCATTTTAATCGACGACAGCGCAGTACGTATGAGAGACGCAATATGCCATCCTGCAAAAGGCCCCGCAAATCAGGATTCGCGAGGCCTTTGTATTCAGATGCAGCATTGCGTTTGCCTGCCGCATCACGTGCTCTATCTACTTTTTCGGCTCATCCGCTTTTTTGGCAACAACAGCCGGCTTTTTCGCTACCGGCGGCATTCCCGGTTTGGCCGCGCCGTTGACCGTCAGCCCTGCTTGAGAAAATTTCTCGGAGCTCTTGTCGCCGATTCCCTTGACGCGCGTTTGCAGATCCGCCCAGTCCTTGAAGTTGCCGCCCTTGGTACGTTCTTCCAGAATTGCCTTCGACATGGTCGGGCCAATGCCCTTGATGCCATCCAGCGCTGCCTGATCCGCCTTGTTGACGTCGACGGCGGCAAACGCAAAACTCATTGTGGCCATCACCGCTGCAATCGCCAGTATCAATTTCTTCAACATGAATTGTCTCCATTGGATTGATGAGAAAAGCTGAAATTACAATCGATTCATTATCAATAAAATAATAAATCGCCTGAAAATATATCAGCTAATCAATCGGGATCACATCCCATAAAATGGAGCATTTCCGGCCCGGAAAAGGCCTCGGGATTCAGGCAGAGACTGCAACCAGCGCCGTCAATTCATGACATTGAGCTCTTCCGTGCGGCGCGGCGGATAGGTTTCCCACTTGCTGCAACCTGGGCATTGCCAGTAATACTGGCGCGCCTTGAAACCGCAATGGCTGCATTGATAGCGCGCCAGCTTTTGCGTATAGCCGTGTACGAGATTCTTGACCATCGACAGCTCGGAGCGCATCTCCGGTGGCGCGTCCATCAGCCTTGCCTCAAGCAGCTTGTCCAATCCCAACAACGTCGGTGTGCGTCGCAACTCGTCGCTGACCATTTGGTTTGCCGCATCGACGCCTTCCAGCTCCAGCACGACCTTGAATACAACCTCGATCAAATCGATCGACGATGCTTCCGCCAGATAGAATTTCAGCAGGTTGGCGCCTTCCTGCGGACGCCCGACGGCACGATAGCCATCCATCAGACGCTGCGCCACTAGGGCGACATGCGGCACGCTTTGATGCTCGACCCGTCGCCATGCCATCAAGGCCGATTCAGTATCGTTCTTCGCAAGAAATGCGTCACCCATCAGGATGGTTGCGCGGACATTTTTCCGGTCGGCAGCCAATGCTTTTTCCAGTAACGCGATGGCGGCATCCGGATGCGTATGAACCAGTTCATCCTGCGCCAGTTCGCAATAAAACTGCGCAATCTCCTTTTGCCGTCCGCCGGCACCAGCCTCCTGCAATGCATGCGCTGCCTCGATTGCGCGTGTCCATTCTTTTTCGCGCTGATAAATTTCCAGCAATGCACGGCGTGCCTGTGCACCGTATTGCGTATCGGCCAGCAGGTTGAAGGTTTCTTCTGCACGATCCAGCAAACCGGCGTTCAGATAATCCTGTCCCAGTTCATATTGCGCATGCACCTTTTGCTCCTGCGGCAGATCGGGGCGCGCGAGCAGATTCTGATGAACGCGGATGGCGCGTTCCGTTTCACCGCGGCGGCGGAACAGGTTGCCCAGCGCGAAATGCAGTTCGACGGTTTCAGGATCCAGCTTGACGATTTCGATGAACGCATCGATCGCCTTGTCGGGCTGTTCGTTGAGCAGGAAATTCAATCCCTTGAAATAGCCCCGCGGCAAGCTGCGCGATTCGGAAACCAGTTGCTTGATATCCACGCGCGCGGCAATCCAGCCCAGTGTAAAAAAGGCCGGAATGGCAAGTAACCACCAAGTTTCAAATTCCATGCAATGTCTTGTTATAGGAAGTAATCAAATTCCAGGGAAAGAATGACCTATCGTTCCTGGCATACTTTTCAGAAAGCGCCGGATCGAATTAAAGATGCGCCACGCTATCCGGCTGAGGCGGCTGGGTACGCACCAAGGCTTGCGCCTGTGCATCCTTCTCCATCGTGATGACGGTTTTCCTGTGCTTGGTCGTTTCCCTGCGATAGCGGAATACCATCGGTGCCATGGCAAGCACACCCAGTACTGCACCGCACGCAAAGAACCCCAGCAAGAGCAGTACCAACGGTCCGCGTATTTCATATCCCATGAAAAACTGCAACGCCACTTCCCCGGTATTTTTCAGGGCAAAGCCGAAGAACACGATGAAAAGAATGGCTGCGCATATTCTGAACAGGATTTTCATGGCACATGATTCCTTTATTGAAGGCAGACAAGAACCGTTGAACGGATCGGTGCAATGCTGAAACAACGAAATTGTACGTGAAAAAAAACGGCATCCGAGGATGCCGTTCATATTTCATTGCAAACAACTCAGTCTTCGATGATCGGTTGCCCTACCATCGCATCCACGCGTTCGCGCAACTGTTTGCCGGGCTTGAAATGCGGCACCCGTTTTTCGGGAACCATCACTTTGTCGCCAGACTTCGGGTTGCGACCGATGCGCGGTGGACGGCTGTTCAGCGCAAAGCTGCCAAAACCACGGATCTCGATCCGCTGTCCGGTTGCCAGGGCATCGGACATCGCATCGAGAATGGTTTTGACCGCGTAATCCGCATCCTTGGCTACCAGTTGCGGATAACGCTCAGCCAGACGGGCAATCAGCTCCGACTTTGTCATTGATGCTGAACTTAGTTCTTGCTGTTGTCGAGCTTGGCTTTAAGCAATGCGCCGAGGCTGGTCGTACCGGACGCAGCGTTCGAATCTGTCGATGTCGACATTTTTTGCATTGCTTCCTGCGTTTCAACATTGTCTTTCGCTTTGATCGACAATTGAATACCGCGTGCTTTGCGATCAACGTTGATGACCATTGCTTCGACGGTGTCGCCAACTTTCAGGTGCGTACCGGCATCTTCCACGCGATCGCGGGAGATTTCGGAAGCGCGCAAGTAGCCTTCGACTTCTTCGGACAATTGGATCACTGCGCCTTTAGGCTCAACCGATTTAACGGTACCGGTAACCAATGCGCCCTTGTCGTTCATTGCAGCGAAGTTGTTGAATGGGTCGCCTTCGAGTTGTTTGACGCCGAGCGAAACGCGTTCACGTTCCACGTCGATTGCCAACACGATTGCTTCCAGCTCGTCACCTTTCTTGAAGCGACGAACCGCTTCTTCGCCTGTTTCTGTCCAAGACAGATCGGACAAGTGAACCAGACCGTCGATGTTGCCAGCCAGACCGATGAACACGCCGAAGTCGGTGATCGATTTGATCGCGCCGCGGACTTTGTCACCTTTCTTGTGGGTGACTGCGAAGTCGTCCCAAGGATTGGCTTTGCACTGTTTCATGCCGAGGCTGATACGACGACGTTCTTCGTCGATTTCCAGAACCATGACTTCGACTTCATCGCCCAATTGGACAACTTTGTTTGGTGCCACGTTTTTGTTGGTCCAGTCCATTTCGGAAACGTGAACCAGGCCTTCGATACCTTGTTCGACTTCAACAAACGCGCCGTAATCGGTGAGGTTGGTGACTTTGCCGAACAGACGGGTGTGTTGCGGATAACGACGGGACAGACCGGTCCATGGATCGTCGCCCAGTTGCTTGACGCCCAGCGAAACACGGTTTTTCTCTTGATCGTACTTGAGAACTTTCGCCGTGATTTCCTGACCGACAGTCAGCACTTCCGATGGGTGACGCACACGACGCCATGCCAGATCGGTGATGTGCAACAGGCCGTCGATACCGCCCAGATCCACGAACGCGCCGTAGTCGGTGATATTTTTGACGATACCGGTAACAACCGTACCTTCTTTGAGTGTTTCCATCAATTTTTGACGCTCTTCGCCCATCGATGCTTCGATGACGGCGCGACGTGACAACACAACATTGTTACGTTTGCGATCAAGTTTGATGACTTTAAATTCGAGGGTTTTGCCTTCGAATGGGGTCGTGTCCTTGACAGGACGTGTATCGACCAGCGAACCCGGCAAGAATGCGCGGATGCCATTGGTCAACACGGTCAGACCGCCTTTGACTTTACCGTTAACGGTACCGATAACGATCTCGCCGGACTCCATCGCTTTTTCGAGCGAGAGCCACGACGCCAGACGTTTAGCCTTGTCGCGCGACAGGATCGTGTCGCCAAAACCGTTTTCGAGGGATTCGATTGCGACGGAAATAAAATCGCCAACGTTGACTTCGAGTTCGCCATTGTCGTTTTTGAATTCTTCGATTGGAATAAATGCTTCCGATTTCAAGCCGGCGTTCACGATCACGAAGTTGTGGTCGAGACGAACGACTTCAGCCGAAATCACTTCACCGGAACGCATGTCCTGGCGAGTCAACGATTCTTCAAAAAGAGCGGCAAAACTTTCCATACCAACAGGTGTATCTTGGGTAGAGGTGACAACAGTAGTCATAGATGTTTAAACAGGTTGACCAATACTCGCTTTCAATCGTCTGCTTAAAAAAACGCAAAACGCACGAATAATGGGTTAGGTTTTTCAACGTCCTCACAGCTTTGCGCTGTTACAGACACCAATTCTCTGCGGTCAGGCAGATTTCTTTATTGCCGCATACCAGCCAAGCACCTGTTCCACCGCCTGATTCACGGTCAGGTTCGAGGTATCCAGCAAATATGCGCCTTCTGCAGGTTTCAACGGAGCAACGGCCCGATTTGCATCGCGCGCATCACGCTCGTTCAAATCTTTTAGAAGGTCGTGCATATTAGCAGAAAATCCCTTGTCAATCAATTGCTTATATCGCCTTTGGGCACGCGCTTCGGCGCTTGCGGTCAGAAAAACCTTCAGGCAGGCATGCGGGAAAATCACTGTACCCATATCGCGGCCATCAGCAAGCAGGCCAGGCGCTTCGCGAAAGCGCAGTTGCAGCTCGACCAATGCGCTGCGCACGGCAGGCAGACTGGCAATTTTCGATGCCGTATTGCCAACTTCTTCCGCCCGAATCGCCATGGTGACATCATCGCCACCCAGGAAAATATCGCCGCCCTTGAAGCTGCAACGCAGGCCATCCGCCAGCGCTGCCAGCGCCGGCGCGTCGTCAAGCGGTGTTTTGCTGTGCAATGCAGACAAGGCGGTCAGTCGATACAGGGCACCGGAATCGAGGTAATGAAAACCGAGGCGGGACGCAACGAGTTGCGCGACCGTCCCCTTGCCTGACGCGGTTGGTCCATCGATGGTGATGACGGGAATGTTGTTATCTGCAGAAATCATGAAATATTAGTTGAGCACGACATGGGGCATTTTTACCGCGACTGCGGATATGGCCAACAAGTTAGAACAGGCTGTCCGCCGTCACCTTCGCGAAAGCGTCGAAGTAATCCGGGAATGTTTTGGCAACGCATTGCGGATCGTTGATCCGCACCCTGTTCCCGCGCCGGGCGGCACCATCCAGTGTCGCCAGCGAAAAACACATCGCCATGCGGTGATCGTCATAGGTGTCGATCGCGGCCGGCTTGATTTCTGCCGGCGGCGTCACGCGCATATAATCATCGCCCTCTTCCACGATCGCGCCGAGCTTGCGCAATTCGATCGCCATCGCGCTAATGCGATCGGTTTCCTTTACGCGCCAGCTGCCGATATTACGCAAGGTACTCGGACCGTCGGCGTACAGCGCCGCGACGGCAATCGTCATCGCCGCATCGGGGATATGGTTGAAATCCGCATCAATCGCGCGCAATACGCCGTTGGACTGCGCCTCGATCCAGTTATCGCCCAGCGTGACAGTGGCGCCCATCTGGCGCAGCGTTTCGACAAAACGTACATCGCCCTGGATGCTGTCGTTACCCACGCCTTCGACCCGTACCGGCCCGCCGGCAATCGCGCCCGCGGCAAGGAAGTACGAAGCCGACGAAGCATCGCCTTCGACATGAATCACGCCCGGACTGACGTAGTGTCGGCCGGCGGGAATCGTGAACGACTGCCAGCCGTCGCGCAGCACTTCCACGCCGAAACGGCGCATCAGATTCAGGGTTATTTCAATATAAGGCTTGGAGATCAATTCGCCGATCACATCGATCGTCACATCTTGTTCATGCGTCATCAGCGGCGCTGCCATCAACAGGGCCGTCAGGAATTGACTGGACACATTGCCGCGCACCTTCATGCGTCCGGCATGAATGCGGCCGCGCTGGATATGCAGCGGCGGATAACCCTGCTCGCCTGTGTATTCAATGTGCGTACCGATCTCATTCAGCGCCTCGACCAGATCCCCGATCGGCCGTTCGTGCATGCGCGATACGCCATGCAGCGTGTAATCGCCACCCATGACGGCAAGTGCCGCCGTGAGCGGACGAATCGCGGTGCCCGCGTTACCCATGAACAGATCCGCATGATGGACCGGCAGCTTGCCGTCGACGCCATGCACGACATAATCCTGCGACTCGCCGATCTGCTCCCATTTGACGCCCAGCTTCTGCAGTGCCATCAACATCACATGTGTATCGTCGGACGCCAGCAGATGCTTGATGTGCGTCGTACCGCCAGCCAATGCCGCCAGTAACAGCGTGCGGTTGGAAATGCTTTTTGAACCTGGCAGTTGCACCACGCCCTCGGCGTGCATCGCCGGTTGCAGGTCGAGGTAATGCGGGTAATGTTTCATTTGCTGTTGTCTTGTTCTTCGGATTTTTTTTCCGACGCTTCGATGGTGCGCAACCAGTTTTGCCGCGCCTGTTGCGCATTGGCGAACATCGCCTGCATTGCATTACCATCCTTCATTGCCAACTGCCCACGGAAGCGAACCAGTTGCGCGATATAGGCATCCAGTTCAGCAAGAATTGCCGGCTGGTTGGCAAGACTGATGTCGCGCCACATTTCCGGCGATGAACCTGCAATGCGCGTGAAATCACGAAATCCGCTGGCCGCATACTGGAACAGCAGATCGGCATGCGGCTTGCTCGCGATATCGTCCACCAATGCGTATGCCAGCAAATGGGGCAAGTGACTGACGGCAGCGAATACGGCATCGTGCTGCTCCGCACTCAATGTATGGATCACGGCGCCGCATTGCCGCCATGCATCGGCAACCAATCCAACCTGCGCTTCGGTGTTTTGCGGCAGCGGCGTCAACACAACCTTCTTGCCGATATAGAGATCTGCGATTGCCGCATCCGGACCATTCGCCTCGCGTCCCGCAATCGGATGCCCCGGAACGAATTGCGCAATCCGCTCGCCCAATACACGCGAAGCAACAGCGACAACATCTCCCTTGATGCTGCCCGCGTCCGTAATAACCGTCTGCGGTTGCAACCAAGGTTTGATTGCCGTCAATAACGATTCGGTTTGCGCCACTGGCGCTGCGAGAAAAACCAGATCCGCATCGCGCAATGCGTCTTCAATCGACGTGCTGATCACATCGATCAGACCCAATTCCTTTGCACGCGTCAACGATGCGGCGCTGCGTCCCACACCGACGATCTGCTCCACTGCGCCGGCCTTGCGCAAGGCGCTCGCAAACGATCCGCCGATCAGCCCCACTCCAAAGATGACGATTTTTTTTAGCACGGGAACTTGAATGAAATAGTTGATCGGATCAATGTTGTCGAATGCAGCTTGGAATATTTTTTACTCAGTCCAGCGCTTTCTTCAACGCCGCGATGAACAGTGCGTTCTCCTGCTCCAGTCCGATCGAAATACGCAGCCATTGCGGCAAACCATAGTTGCCGACGGGACGCACGATGATGCCTTGCTTCAGCAATGCCAGATTGACGCGCATGCCGGCGCCATCGTCTTCACCGACTCGAACCAGCACGAAATTACCGGAAGACGGTACGTACTGCAGCTTCAGCGCATCGAATGCCTGCGTCAGTTGCCGATAACCGGCCGCATTCATTTTCGCACTTCTTTCGACAAAATCGTCATCCGCCAATGCTGCAATCGCCGCTGCCTGTGCAAACGAATTCACGTTGAATGGCTGACGAATGCGATTGAGCAAATCGGTGATGCCCGGTTGCGCGATGCCGTAACCGATACGCAATCCTGCGAGTCCATACACCTTCGACATCGAACGAGACACCAGCAGGTTCGGATACTGTTGTATCCAGCCGATGGAATCGTATTGCTGCTCGGATGGAAGAAATTCTGTATAGGCCTCATCCAGCACGACAACCACTTCCGGCGGCACGCGACGCAAGAACGCTTCCAGTTCCGCACCGGGAATAAAAGTGCCGGTTGGATTGTTCGGATTGGCGATGAATATCAATCGGGTATCGGCTTCAATCACATCGGTCATTGCTTCCAGGTCGTGGCCGAAATTCTTCGCCGCGATCACCAGCGAACGACCGCCGACCGCCTGCGTCGCCAACGGATACACGGCAAATGAATACTGCGCATACACCACCGATTGCCCCGGTTGCACAAAAGCGCGCGCGGCCAGTTCCAGAATATCGTTGCTGCCGTTGCCCAGCGTAATGCAATCGGCGGACACACCGTATTTCGCCGTCAGGGCTGCCTTCAAATCGAAGCCGTTACCGTCCGGATAACGGCCGGCGTCGGCCACATTGGCCATTGCCTTTCTGGCAGATTCCGGCATGCCCAGCGGATTTTCATTCGAGGCGAGTTTGACGATTTTTGCTTCATCGAGACCGAACTCGCGCGCGACTTCGCCGATCGGTTTGCCGCCCTGATAAGGTGCGATCGCGCGAATGTAATCGGGGCCGAATTGAATGGACATAAAGGATTCCAGAATTTAATGACAGCGGCAAGGAATGTGCCGCCATCCTGCAAGAATTGATGTGAAGCCGATGCCGTGCCTACAAACTGAACGGATACGAACCCAGTACCTTGAAGAACGCGGCATTGTCTTTCAACTCGTCCAGCGCATCAGCCACTTTGCCGTCCTCTACATGGCCTTCCACATCGACATAGAAATAATATTCCCACGTTCCCATGCGGGCCGGACGCGATTCGAACCGGGTCATCGATACGCCGTGTTTTGCCAGCGGCGCAAGCAGGTTGTGAACCGCGCCTGCCTTGTTCGGCACCGACAATACCAGCGACGTCTGATCCTTGCCGCTCGGCGCCGTCTGCAAACGGCCGATCACCGCAAAACGCGTACGGTTGTGCGGATCGTCCTGCACATGCGCCTTGACGATCTGCAGGCTGTATTTCTGTCCGGCGATTTCGCTGGCGATTGCCGCCACGGCAGAATCTTCGCCGGCCAGACGCGCGGCCTCGCCATTGGAAGCAACGGCCATGCGCTCGATGTTGGGGTAATTCTGGTTCAGCCAGACTTGGCATTGCGCCAGCGCCTGCGAATGTGCGCAAATGACCTTGACGCCAGCCATCGTACCGCTGCGCGTCATCAGGCTGTGATGCACCTGGATCGACACTTCGCCGCTGATCGTCAGCGTGGTTTGCAGAAGCAGATCGAGCGTGCGATTCACCACGCCTTCGGATGAATTCTCGATCGGCACCACACCGAAATCGGCCGTGCCCGCTTCTGTCGCACGGAATACTTCATCGATCGATGCGCACGGCATCCCTTCGACGGCGCTTCCGAATTGCTGATAGACCGCCTGTTCGCTGAAAGTGCCGACCGGACCGAGATAAGCCACCGTCACGCGCTTCTCAAGCGCACGGCAGGCCGACATGACTTCGCGAAAAATCGTCTGGATATCGGTTCCGGGCAACGGTCCAGGATTGCGTTCGGCCACGCTGCGCAAGACCTGCGCTTCACGTTCGGGACGGAAAACCGGTGCATTGGTTTCTGCCTTGACGTGGCCGACCTGTTGCGCGACACGCGCGCGCTGATTGAGCAAATCGAGAATTTGCGTATCGATTGCATCGATCTGCTGACGCAGTGGCTTGAGCTTGTCGTCCATCGTCATGGTTATGCAAACACGTTGAATCGTTTATCGGAAATGAAGCAGCCTGAGCTTTTATCTTCAGCCGTATTTCTTCTCGAAATCCTTCATGAATGCGACCAGCTTCTGCACGCCTTCGATCGGCATTGCATTGTAGATCGATGCACGCATGCCGCCGACCGAGCTGTGCCCTTTCAACTGGACCAGATAGTTCGCCTCGGCTTCAGCAAGAAACTTCGCATTCAATGTTTCATCCTGCAGCAGGAACGGTACGTTCATGCGCGAACGATTCGCGGCCGGCACACGATTCAGATAGAAATCGGTCGAGTCCAGATAATCGTAGACAAGCTTTGCCTTGGCGATATTGATCTTCTCCATCGCCGCAACACCACCCTGGCGCTTCACCCACTGGAACGTCAGACCTGCGATGTAAATAGGATACGTCGGCGGTGTATTGAACATCGAATCGTGTTCGGCGACCAGCTTCCAGTCGAATGCGGACGGACATGCCGGCACCGCATGGCCCAGCATGTCTTCGCGCACGATCACGATCGTCACGCCAGCCGGGCCGATGTTCTTTTGCGCGCCGGCATAGATGACGGCATATTGCGATACGTCGATTGCGCGCGCCAGGATATTCGACGACATATCGGCAACCAGCGGCACATCGCCGACGTCCGGCGTGTAATCGAACTCGACGCCACCGATCGTTTCATTGGTGCAGATGTGCACATACGCCGCATCCTGCGTCAGTTTCCACGTATCGCGTGCAGGAACGTAGGTGAAACCGGCATCTTCGGATGACGCGGCAATGTTGACCTTGGCATACTTGTGCGCTTCTTCGATGGTCTGAACCGACCAGTGACCGGTATTGATGAAATCGATGGTCGCGGGCTGCGGTTTTCTGCCGATCAGGTTCATCGGCACGATCGCATTTTCGGCAATGGCGCCGCCCTGCATGAACAAAATCTTGTAGTTGTCCGGAATCGCCATCAGCTCGCGCAGATCGGCCTTCGCGTTCGCCAGGATTTCCGTGAATTCCTTGCCGCGATGGCTCATCTCCATCACCGACATACCGCTTCCGCGCCAATCCGTCATTTCATCGGCCGCCTGCTGAATCACTTCCTGTGACAATGCAGCCGGACCTGCGGAAAAGTTATACACGCGCTTCATTATTCTTCTTCCTCCGTACCGGATTGATCTTCTTCAATATCTGATTCAAGTATGCGTTGCAGGCCGCTCAGCTTGGTGCCGTCTTCGACGGCGATCAGCGTCACGCCTTGCGTTGCGCGCCCCATTTCGCGAATCTCGGCGACACGGGTGCGAATCAGCACGCCGCCGGTTGTGATCAGCATGATTTCGTCGGCCGCTTCGACCAGGGTTGCAGCAACGACCTTGCCATTGCGCTCGCTGGTCTGGATCGCGATCATGCCTTTGGTGCCGCGGCCGTGACGCGTGTATTCAGTGATCGGCGTGCGTTTGCCGAATCCGTTTTCGGTTGCGGTCAGTACCGATTGCTGTTCGTTTTCCGCGACCAGCAATGCGATGACTTGTTGTCCGTCTTCCAGATTCATGCCGCGTACACCGCGTGCCGTACGTCCCATCGGGCGCACGTCGTTTTCGTCAAAGCGCACTGCCTTGCCGGAATCGGAGAACAGCATCACGTCATGCTTGCCATCGGTCAGTGCCGCACCGATCAGGAAATCGCCATCGTCCAGATCGACCGCGATGATGCCGGCCTTGCGTGGATTGCTGAAATCGCTGAGCGATGTTTTCTTGACGGTGCCGAGGCTGGTTGCCATGAAGATGTAATGATCTTCAGGGAACGTGCGGTTTTCGCCGGAGACAGGCAGGATCACCGTAATTTTTTCGCCATCCTGCAGCGGGAACATGTTGACGATCGGCTTGCCGCGCGAATTGCGCGAGCCTTGCGGTACTTCCCACACTTTCAACCAGTACATGCGACCGCGATTGCTGAAGCACAGGATGTAATCGTGCGTGTTCGCAATGAACAACTGATCGATCCAGTCGTCATCCTTGGTCGCCATCGCCTGCTTACCGCGACCGCCGCGTTTTTGTGCGCGGTATTCGGAAATCGGCTGCGACTTCATGTAACCGGTATGCGACAGGGTCACGACCATGTCTTGCGGCGTGATCAAATCTTCGGTACCAAGATCGGTTGCGTTCAGTTCGATCGTTGAACGACGTTCATCTTTGTTGCCGATGCCGTATTCGTTCTTCGCTGCAGTCAGTTCATCCGTGATGATGACCGTCACACGTTCAGGCTTGGACAGGATGTCGAGCAAATCGGCGATCTGCTCCATCACTTCCTTGTATTCGTTGACGATCTTGTCTTGTTCCAGACCGGTCAAACGTTGCAGACGCATCTGCAGGATTTCCTGCGCCTGATCGTCGGACAGTTTGTACAAACCATCCGGTTGAATACCGTAATGCTTCGGCAGATTTTCCGGACGGAACGAATCGATGCCGCCAACGCTGTCTTCACCAGTACGCACCAGCATTTCACGCACAACGGATGAGTCCCAGGCGCGCGCCATCAATTCGGATTTTGCAACCGGCGGTGTTGGGGCGGCCTTGATAATTGCGATGAAATCGTCGATGTTTGCCAGCGCAACAGCCAAGCCTTCCAACACGTGACCGCGTTCACGCGCTTTGCGCAGTTCGAAGACTGTACGACGTGTGACGACTTCACGGCGATGCGACAGGAAGCATTCCAGCATCTGCTTCAGGTTCAGCAACTTCGGCTGACCATCGACCAATGCCACCATGTTCATGCCGAACGTATCTTGCAGTTGCGTCTGCTTGTACAGATTGTTCAACACGACTTCTGGCACTTCGCCGCGTTTCAATTCGATCACGACACGCATGCCGGATTTATCAGATTCGTCGCGAATGTCGGAAATGCCGTCGAGTTTTTTGTCGCGCACTAATTCAGCGATACGCTCAAGCAACGATTTTTTGTTAACTTGATATGGCAATTCATCAACGATGATTGACGGACGATTTTCTTTGCCGAATTCTTCGAAGTGCGTTTTTGCTCGCATGACAACGCGACCGCGACCGGTGCGATAACCATCACGGACACCAGAGACGCCATAAATAATGCCGCCAGTAGGAAAATCAGGCGCAGGAATGATTTCGATCAGTTCGTCAACGGTGACTTCTGCATTGCGCAATACATGCAATGCGCCATCAATGATTTCAGTGATGTTATGCGGCGGAATATTGGTCGCCATACCAACCGCGATGCCGGATGAACCGTTGATCAACAGATTGGGAATTTTGGTCGGCAATACCGACGGCTCGCGTTCCTTGCCGTCGTAGTTCGGCACGAAATCGACAGTGTCTTTATCGATATCTGCCAGAATTTCATTTGCCAATTTATCCAGACGGCACTCGGTGTAACGCATCGCTGCGGCGTTATCGCCATCGACTGAACCGAAGTTACCTTGACCATCGACCAACGTATAACGTAGCGAGAAATCCTGCGCCATACGCACCAGCGTGTCATAAATGGATTGATCGCCATGCGGGTGATACTTACCCATGACTTCACCAACCACACGTGCGCACTTAACGTAAGGACGATTCCAGACATTATTCATCTCATGCATCGCAAACAACACGCGCCGATGCACTGGCTTCAAGCCGTCACGCACATCTGGCAAAGCTCGCCCTACAATTACGCTCATCGCGTAATCGAGGTAACTCTTGCGCATCTCTTCTTCAAGCGAAATTGGGATTGTTTCTTTAGCGAATTGATCCATTGGCGGGTTCTATGATCTTTGGCTAGTATTTGATAATGAGGAATCGCCTGTTTAAATGCGCGATCCGGCAAATCGGAGATTTTAACACGCCGGGCCGTTCCCTTACCCCGCTTTCGACGCCGCAAGGGCTGCGCGGTATCCGGCGGCATGGCGGGCGCGTTATCGGCAAAATATGTTTAAATGCCGATTGTTAAAAAAGCTGCAGTTTTTCCGAACATTTCCCCTCAAGAGAAAATCATGATCAACAAACTGGCCCTCGGATTCCTGATGGGCGCTTCCTCCGTTTGCGTTTTTGCCCAGACAAGCGATGTTCAAGTACCGCCGAACGATGGATACAGCCAGGACGTTCGCGGCACGGTTACCCGAAGCGCATACGGTTTGTGCTGGCGCTCTGGAAGCTGGACGGATGACGATGCCGTTGCAGGTTGCGACGGCGCGCTGAAGTCGCCGATCCCGAATCCGATTGCGCCTGAAATAGCAACCAATGCAGGACGCGATCAGCTGACACTTCCGACAAAACGCTGTGATTTCACGGCCACGCTTGAGGATGACCAAACATTCTCGTTCGGCAAGACAACACTCAATAATCAGGCAAGAAAACGCATTCGCGATGACATCCTGCCGAAACTTGCGCAATGCAAAACCGTAACAGGCATCGCCATCACCGGTCACACCGACAGCATCGGTACGCGCCGATCCAAGCAAAAATTATCTGAAAAACGCGCTGAGGCGGTAGCGGCTTATTTAAGGGAAAACGGCGTGGCCACTGCGATGCATGCATTGGGCGCAAGCGATACCCAGCCCCTTGTTTCATGCAATAACAAAATGGCAAGAGAAAAACTGGTCGCCTGCCTTGCACCAAACCGTCGTGTTTTTATAAAAGTAAACGGCGGACAAAAATAGGGGCTGGATGAATTATTTCCATAAAACATGAACGATTTCGATGTCCAAAGGTCAATGTTTCACCTATAGAAATATTCTTAAGGCACCCGTTGTTTAAACACAACGGATTTGAAAAAACGTTAATTAGCCTAATTGGCAACGCCCGTTGAAATCGCTTCATGTGGCAAAATGAATCAACTTTAGTCTATTGCATGCAGACAATTTTGTTTCATGTAGTCGTTGAAGCGCGTGTTAATATCAAAATCCGATGTCATTCACGTAATTAGCGCAGTTTTTATCTGCGGATATCTCACTTCGAGGAGAAAGAAATATGAATAAATTAGCAAAACTCGTCTTCGCAGCGTCCGCGGTCGTTGCAATGTCTGCGCACGCACAAACAGATATCAAGGCCAGCACCCCAAAAAGCGCGTACCTGCAAGATGCTCGTGGCGTAATCGCTCGTAACGCCACCGGCCTGTGCTGGAGAACTGGCTACTGGACTCCGGCTGATGCGGTTCCAGGTTGCGACGGTGCACTGGCAGTTGCAGCAGCAGCACCTGGAGCGCCAGCTCCTGCAGCGGCTCCGGTTCCTACTTCCGAAAAAGTCACGTTTGCTGCAGATGCATTCTTCGACTTCGACAAGGCAGTTCTGAAAGCCGACGGCAAAGCCAAGCTCGACGATCTGGCATCGAAACTCGGCAATCTGAATCTGGAAGTTATCATCGCTGTCGGCCATACCGACTCCGTTGGTTCCGATGCTTACAACCAGAAACTGTCGATCCGCCGCGCAGAAGCAGTCAAGAGCTATCTGGTCGGTAAAGGCGTTGATGCAAAACGCGTCTACACCGAAGGTAAAGGCGAAAAACAACCAGTTGCTACGAACAAGACAGCAGCCGGTCGTGCACAAAACCGTCGCGTGGAAATCGAAGTTGTCGGTACCCGCAAATAATTCGTTTCACACGAATCGAAAAACCCGCTTCGGCGGGTTTTTTTTCACCCGTACTGACAGCGCAGTATTCAATTCGGCGTGCACAATGTACCTCGTGCTTTTTTCCAGTTATCATTCACTCCATGAATGCCGACCCATTAGAACTCAAAAAATTTAGCGATCTGGCCCATCAATGGTGGGACCCCACATCGGAATTTCGCCCTCTGCATGAAATCAATCCGCTTCGTCTGGACTGGATCAACGGTCGTGCACAACTGGCGGGCAAGAAAGTAGTCGATATTGGGTGCGGCGGCGGCATTCTTGCCGAATCGATGTCCAAAAAAGGGGCCACTGTCACAGGTATCGATCTATCAGAAAAAGCGCTCAAGGTCGCTGATCTGCACAGTCTCGAATCCGGCGTTCAGGTGCGCTACGAATTGATCGCTGCAGAAGATCTCGCCGCACGGGAACCGGGTAATTACGACGTCGTCACCTGCATGGAAATGCTGGAGCATGTACCCGACCCTGCTGCAATCGTGGCTGCATGTGCACAACTCGTCAAACCGGGCGGCCATGTCTTTTTTTCCACGATCAATCGCAATCCGAAGGCCTATCTCCACGCCGTCATCGGCGCGGAATATATCCTGCGCCTGCTACCAAGAGGCACGCACGACTATGCCAAATTCATCACACCTGCGGAGTTGTCGCACTTCGCGCGAGAGGCAGATCTTACTGTCGATGCATTGAAGGGCATGGGCTTCAATCCGCTCACCAAACTCTATTCGCTGAACAGCGATACCAGCGTCAACTATCTGGTCGCCTGTACGAAGCCTGCCTGACACGCGAACAGCGTGCGCCATCTTCCCCATACGCGGCAAAATTGCCGTCTCCATCCGCTCCTTTCGAATCCGCATGAAATTAATCAAACCACAGGCAATCCTTTTCGATCTCGATGGCACGTTGGCCGATACCGCCCCCGATCTGGCAGGTGCAGTCCATCAATTGCAAATCGAACGCGGATTGACGCTGACTGATTATGCGTTGTTGCGCCCGACCGCATCTGCAGGTGCACGCGGACTGATTGGCGCCGCATTCGGCATCACGCCGCAGGATGCAGACTATGCAGCACTCCGGGATGGATTTCTTGCCAATTATCAGGAAGCTATCGCGGTTAACAGCCGTTTGTTCGACGGCATTCCGGAACTGCTTTCCGGCTTGCGGGATAAGGGAATTGTCTGGGGCATCGTCACGAACAAGGTGGCTAAACTGACCGACCAACTGGTATCGAAAATAGGACTGGGCCATGCTGCCTGCGTCATTTCCGGCGACACAACCGCGCACCCCAAACCCCACCCGGCTCCCTTGATCGAAGCGGCAAAACGCATCGGCATTCAACCGGAATACTGCTGGTATGTCGGCGATGATCTGCGCGACATCCAGGCCGGACAGGCTGCAGGCATGACAACCATCGCAGCAGGTTGGGGATATTGCGGTGATGCGACTCCGGCAACATGGAATGCCGATGCGCTAGTCGATTCACCGCAGCAATTGTGCGACCTGATCAACGGACATCATGAATAAATGCTCGCTGATTGCAATACGGCACGTCGAAACAACGCTTGACTCATCCGATGAGTCGCCCCATCTAATGCGCTACAATGGCAATGCTTGGGGTCGACTTGGTTTCGACAGGGGTTGCAAAGCAGCGCAGGGCATACCGAGGACTGGTTACCTCGTAAATACATCCAGAAAAGTAATAACTGCAAACGATAACTCGTACGCACTAGCCGCTTAATAACCGGTTAGCTTCACACCGTTTCTTCCTTGGGGCGGGCTGGCAACAGCAGTGAAGTCATACACAAGGAATCGCGTCATGCCGGGTCACTTGGCAAGGCGTTAAACAATAGGTGACTCGCCTGTCCGAAGCGTGCGCGTCCGCGTCGTCCGGGTTAAATCAAATGGCAGCGCTAAGTATGTAGAACTGTCTGTAGAGTGCTTCTGGACGCGGGTTCGATTCCCGCCGACTCCACCAGAACATGTTTCAGGAAATCAAAAGCCCGTATATCTCTTCATGAGAATGCGGGTTTTTTTATTTGGGAGAAATTAAACGGCCATTGATGAAAATGCTCAAGAATACGATAGCTGTTTTCAGCGCCGAAGTAACGGCATGAAAACATGCGATAACCTCCAGAACAAACGGCCTGCAGATGCATGGTCATTCATTTCGTCTCCTGCGCAGAAGATCGATTGTCTATAACGACAAACGATGATCAGCCCGCCGAATCCTTATTCCTGCTCCACAAGCGAAGATAACCGCACAAGACGGACCCGCGCCGCAGAAAGCATTTCTGTGTATTGCGCAGAATTGAAAAACTGGTATTCAACCACCCGTTGCTGCGCAATGGCATCGTCGGGCCCGGGCGCAGTTGCCGGGTGGCACATGATCAGCATGCCGGGGCGCGCTGCTTCCAGCCATGATTGAAAGCAGACATCGTAGTCTGCCCGATCGAAACCGTAGACGCCGGCAAAACCGCGATTGCTGTGCACATCTGCGTATTCCAGATTCTCTGCCGTCACCTTCCCCCCCAGCAGTTTCAATATCTGCGCCTTGCCGCGCCACGCCGGATCGGCCGGCATGGTGTTGCGTACCCATATCGGATGCTCGGGATAACGACGTTTGATAACCTGCAACACGGCCTGTCGTATGCCCGGCAACTGATGCACATGCTGATGCCCGTCGATGAAATCCGGCGACTGGCCGAAACCCGCTTCGAATGCATCCAGTTGCTGCTCCAGCGTCTGCCTTATCTGCTGCTGATTCATCCCCAGCAACAAACTGCGCACAATAACCGTATGCAGTCTGGGCATCGCTGCCTTGCCGAAACCTTCGGTCAAGTTGAAATGCAGACCGATGTCTGCCTGTTCCCGATGCGGACGCAATGCAACAGCCGATTCCTGCCAACGAGGCGCGAGGCTGAAGCAACTGACCGCGCTCAATCTTTTCTTCTCCAGCAGATCGAGAATCCCGGCATCGATGCCGGGATTCTGCGCGTAGTCATCGGCGCACAGCGCAATCGGTGTGAATGTATCGTTCATCAGTATGCAATCCGGCGAAATGCCCACAAGCGACTCAGGATATAAGTCATAACGGCCACCGTCAGAACAACGATCGCCAGCGCGATGTAATAAGGCAATGCCGCGTAATGCAGCAGGAGGAAGAACAACAATTCATTCATGCAGAACCCGATCAACGCAACCAGCAAGAAGCGCAGGAACGATGTTTTCCTGCCGCCGGCAGGATCGAGCGTATCGGAAAACGTCCAGTGTCGATGGCCGAAATAACTGACCCAGAAGGCCACGACGAAACCGCCGACGTTCGCCAGCAGCGGCACAATGCGCGCCAGCTCGACCAATCCGACCACGGTCCAGTAATGCACGGCCGCCGCCGACAGACCAACAATGCCGAAACGCAGAACGCGCAGGCATTCCATCAATCGCATGGCGACTCATCACGGCGCGCAATTGCGCCGGCATTTTTTCCCGCCGTCGTCGTTACTGGTCCGTTATCGATATCGTGCGCGACAACATACAGCGGACGTTTCTTGACCTCGTCGTACACGCGGCCAAGATATTCGCCGAGCACGCCGATCGAAATGAGCTGGATGCCGGAGAAGAACATCAATCCCGCCGCCAGCGTCGACCAGCCCGGCACGTCGTTGCCGAACAGGACCGCTTCGCCGGCGATCCAGAATGCATACAGGATCGCCATGATGGATATCACGACACCGACCGCGCTCCAGATCCGCAACGGCAAAGTAGTAAAGGCTGTCACGCCGGCAAGCGCCAGACGACTCAGACTGCGATAACTGAAGCTCGACACGCCGGTCGCGCGTTCCGCCGGTATAAACGGCAGTGCAATGCTGCTGAATCCGACCCAGGCGTACAGCCCTTTCATGAAACGATTGCGTTCCGGCAGCTGGCGCAGCGCACTAACAACCTTCTTGTCCATCAGACGAAAATCGCCTGCATTGCGCGGGATGGTAATCGGCGCTCCGGATTCCATCAGGTGATAGAACATGCCGGTACCCCAGCGCTTCAGATGCGATTCGCCGCTGCGATCGCTGATCACGCCGTACACCATGTCGATGCCGCCCTTCCACAACCGTACCATCTCCGCCAGCAAGGCGAGCGGATGCTGGTAATCGCCGTCCAGCAGGATGACGGCATCTCCCTGCGCCTTGTCGATTCCTGCCGACAACGCCGCCTCCTTGCCGAAATTGCGTGAAAAACTGATGTAATGCAGGCCGCTGTCGCCAAGCAGCGGCGCCATGACCTGTTCGGTATTGTCGGTGCTGCCGTCGTTGACGACGATGATTTCATAGCGTGCCGCGAAGGTTGCCAGCGTCTTTCTCAAATCGCCGAGGAAATCGGCCAGATGCGCCGCCTCGTTATAGGCCGGAATAACGCAGGAGATCAGCGCGTCGTCCGGTCGACTGATCGGCAGTGCGGGCAGTATCACCATGAAAAACCTTTCGGGATCGGGGTTGCAGGGCTGTTTGCGCCTCTGCCAAAATCATTGGCCGGGTCGCAAGACGGCATGTTCCGGCGCGACAAAAATGCGAGCGGTGCGTTCTGGTCAAGATTATAATTCACCGCCAATACCCGCGATTGCCAAACTGCAATCATCTTCAGGGCACATCAACAATTTCTCCCTTGCAGATCATGACAACCACGCCTTCTCAGCCCGTCCCTGCATCCGTCCAACCCAGGCGCCTGTTTGCGCTGGATGCAAATAATCTGGTGCCGCTGGTCATCGCGCTGCTGCTTCTGCATCTTGTGTTGTGGACATTCTTCACCGGCATCAGCCATCGTTCGCCCGATTGGGACAACATGGAAGAACTGGTCTGGGCCAGCGGCATGGAATGGGGTTACTACAAGCATCCGCCGCTGCCTTCATGGATCCTGTATTGCCTGGTATCCGTGTTCGGCAGGCCTGTCTGGCTGACATTCTTCACCGGCCAGCTCAGCGTCGTGCTGGCGTTGTGGATGGTGTGGAAGCTCGGTTGCGAAATGACGTCGCAACGCCGTGCGCTGATCGCCACATTGCTGGTATCGGTGATTGCCTACTGCACCGTGCGCGGCGTGATGAACAATCACAACACGATGCAGCTGTGGTCGGTCGCCGGCGCGATCTGGATGCTCTACCGCGCGACACGTCGCGACAGCATGACGGCATGGGTTGCGCTCGGATTTTTCTGCGGCTGCGCCTTCCTGACCAAGTACAGCGCGCTGGTCCAGTTCGCCGCATTTTTCCTTTATCTGCTGCTGGCCGGTCATCTGCGCCGCGCCGCCGTGTGGAAAGGCATCGCCCTGGCAACTGTCATCCTGATCGCAATGGTCACGCCTCACCTGCTCTGGCTGAAACAGCAGGCATCCGGCCCGGTCGCCTACGCCGGCAGCGAAATGGTGCCCTACGCCAGCTACCTGGAAGAACTGAAGGACCTGTTCAGTTTCGGCCTGACCAATTTCGGCCGGATCGCCGCGCTGATATTGGCGATCATCGTGGTTGCGGTCTGGGCTGCGCGCCAGTACCGTAAAAAATCGGCCAGCGCACCCCGCCTGCCAACGCTCGCAAGCGAACTTGCCGCTTCCGACCGCTTCTTCATCCTGTTTGTCGGCCTTGCGCCGTTGCTGCTGACGGTCGCCATTGCCGGCGTCATGAAGGTTCCGCTGGCGGCGCACTGGGCCACGACCTTCTTCATCCTGTTCGGCTTCTTCGCATTCTGGCTGTTCAGGACCGGCGACGATGTCGCATTGCTGCGCAAGACGGTAATCGTCATCGTTGCGATGCAGGTTATCGGCGCCGCCGGTTACGGACTGGCGCGCGGGCCGCTGGCCGACAAAGCCGGCAGGCCGAGCCGCGCGACCTTCCCCGGCGCGGAAATTTCACGCCAGGTGCACGCGCAGTGGGATGCGCACATCAAGGCGCCGCTGACAGTTGTCGCATCCGATACCTGGCTGGGCGGCAATATCGCTACCCATATCGGTCGCGAGGTCCAGGTATTGATCGATGGCGATTACGACAAATCGCCGTGGGTCGATGAAGCCCGCGCCAATCGTTGCGGCATGATGGTCGCAATCAATCGCAGCAAGGACAATGCAGATCCGCTCGAGCCGGGAACGATCGCACTGATGGCGCAGGCCACCGAGCACGGCACGCTGGAATTCCAGTGGACCAAAAAACAGGATGGCCCGGTGGTCGTGGTTGAATGGGGCATCATTCCACCGCAAGGGGATTGCAGCAACGCTGGCAACAAGGCGCAATAGGATTCAGGAAATTTCACCGCATGAAAAAGCCCTCGTCGCCGGAATGGCCGCGAGGGCTTTTTTTCAATCGGCCGCAAGCAAACGCACAACGGCATAGCAGCGCAGCCCTGCTCCCGTTCAAGGCTGCAGGCGCGTCCGGCTCCAGTTACCGTCTTTTCCAAGCGTGTAGACGATCCTGTCATGCAGGCGCGAACGGCGCCCCTGCCAGAATTCAATGCAGTCCGGCTTCAGGCGATAACCTCCCCAGTTTTCCGGTCGCGGCGGACGATCGCCATACCGCGCTTCTGCACTGGCATATTGCGCTTCAAGTTCCGCGCGTGCGGCAATCGGCCGGCTTTGCGCCGAAGCGATCGCTCCGATGCGACTCTTGAGCGGACGGCTCTGGAAGTATTGCTCACTCTCTTCTGCGGAAACTCGCGCGACACGTCCCTCGATACGCACTTCTCGTTCCAGCTCGACCCAGTGAAACAATAACGAAGCGTAGGGATTATTCTCCAGCTCGACGCCCTTGCGGCTGTCGTAATTGGTAAACCAAGTGAAGCCGCGCTGATCGAAATCCTTGACCAGCAGAATGCGCGAAGAAGGCCGCCCGTCCGGGCCAACCGTCGAGACGCCCATTGCATTCGGCTCTTTGATTTCCGCGCGCAATGCTTGCGCGAACCAAGTTGAAAACTGCACGATGGGATCGGCATCGGTATCTGTTTCCGACAGTTGCGCCTGACTGTAATCGGTCCGAATATCTGCAATCGACATATTTTCTTTCTGATGTTCTTTTGTTCACGCCACGTTTATGCAACGATGTTCGCGTTGCATTGCCAACCTGATATCTGCTCCGCGTTGCACAACCCGATGTTGAGAATACCGCAATATTTTATTGCCGGCATGCGGCAATCGTGGCGCATGCCGGTCAATACGGTTGGAAAATCCCCACAGCGCACGACCAAAGATGAAGAGATCGCAAGTTTTAACGTTGCCCTCCGTTAAAATGGCGGGATGACTGCCATTTCCGCTCTGCCGATCCCTTCCCCTGTTCCCGATATCGATCTCGACCGTCGCTTCGGCGGCATTGCACGCCTGTATGGCACTGTGGCGCTGACGCGTTTCCGTGCCGCGCATGTATGCGTGATCGGCGTAGGCGGTGTCGGTTCATGGGTAGTGGAAGCGTTGGCGCGCAGTGCAATCGGACATCTCACGATGATCGATCTGGACAATCTCGCCGAGTCGAATATCAACCGGCAGATTCATGCACTGACCGATACGCTGGGCAAAGCCAAGGTCACCGCGCTCGCGGAACGCATTGCGCAAATCAACCCGTACTGCGTCGTGACCGAGATAGAGGATTTCCTCACGGCCGACAATCTCGATGAAATGATCGGTGCGCGTCATTACGATTACATCATCGATGCCATCGACAATGTGCGCGCCAAGACGGCCCTGATCGCATATTGCCGCCGCCACGGATTGAAACTCGTCACGATCGGCGGCGCCGGCGGGCAGATCGACCCGACCAGAATCGAAGTGCTCGATCTATGCCGCACCGAACAGGAACCGCTGCTAGCCAAGGTGCGCAAGCGCCTGCGCGCCGAACACGGGTTTCCGCGCGGGACAAAGAATAAATTCGGTATCGATGCGGTGTTCTCGACCGAGCCGCTTCGTTTTCCCGAAGCAGAGGAAACCTGCGCGGTCGATAACGAAGATACCACCGGCATCACCGGCCTGAATTGCGCCGGCTTCGGCTCCGCCATGGTGGTGACCGCATCATTCGGACTGGTGGCTGCCGCACATGTGCTGCGCAAACTGGCGGCCGATGTACCTGCCTCTGTGACGCCGCCGTCAATGGAACAAGCGGCCTGAAACCGGAATCGATTTTCCTGCATCGATCAAGGCCTCTGCGCCGTTATCCTGCCAGTTCAATATCCAGCGCAATCGATCAGCCGGCATGTCATTTCCGGGCAACGAAAACGACATGCGAAAAAATCAGAGATCGGGACGAATCCTGTCGCTGAAGGTTTTTCTGAACTTGGATACTTTCGGCGCGACGATGAAGGCGCAATAGCCCTGCATCGGATTCTGGCGAAAATAATTCTGGTGATAATTCTCCGCCTTGTAGTACGTCTCGGCAGGGCTGAGTTCGGTAACGATGGGCGCATCCCACACATTGGCCATTTCGGAAATGACGTGTCTGGCCGTATCCTGCTGTTCCGCCGAATGGTAGTAGATGACGGAGCGATATTGTGTGCCGACGTCGTTGCCCTGGCGATTCAACGTGGTCGGATCGTGGATCGTGAAGAATACTTCGAGGATTTCGCGGAAGGTCACGACGGCAGGATCGAAGGTCAGTCGCACGACTTCCGCGTGCCCGGTAGTCCCCTCGCAGATCTGCTCGTACGACGGGTTATTGACCTGGCCGCCGGTATAACCGGACTCGACCGCAAGCACGCCTTTCAATTGTTGAAACACGGCCTCCGTGCACCAAAAGCAACCGCCACCCAGCGTTGCGATTTCTGTCGCCATAAAATTGCTCCGTTAATGAATCAATGTGAATGTAGCGCAAACCGTGAACGCATGCATGCGTAAATCGCACGTGGAATTTCTCGACAGCCGCCGTCCGGCAAATCCGGCAATCGAGGCAACGCCTTAACGAAAAACGATTGTGCCGCCCGCGATCAGTATCGGCAATACCTTCGCTGCAAAAATATCGGCATCGAACAATGCATGCTCGATATGCAATTCTCGCAACACATTGCCTTCGGCCGCATCGGACAACTGTTGCAGGCTTCGTTCGCTTGCGGCTCTGCCGTTGCGGTCAATCGAAGCAGGCATGATCAGGCTGGGCAGCGCATCGTCCTCCTCCACCGGCGGCGAATGATCGCAGCGCGTGGCGATCAGCGATGACAGGTTGGTGACGATCGGCGATGCCGGCGGTGTGTCGAATGATATTTCATCATCATGCAGCAGGACCGCCGGCAGATTTTTCTGCAGGATGGCGGCACTGTCACGATGCAACGATGCATGCTCGAGCGGCAGCAGTCTGGCGCCGCAACGCGCCGTCGCAATGTACAGCATCAACGCATCCTGATGGCCGCATCCCCAATAGACGACCGTATCGCCCTGCCTGACATTCCATTCGCCCTTCAGGCGTGCGGTTCCACGCTCGATGCGCGACCAGAATTTGCGATAGGTGACGGTACGCCGGCTCGATCTCGAGGCAATCGCATTCGGGTTGCGCGCAACGTGCTGTCGCAGGATCTCGAACAGGTTCATGTGGGGATTTTCCATGCCCATGATTTTACGGAAAAACCCATGCGCACAACATGGCGTTTCGCCATGACGACATGGTTTTTCGGCATAATGGATGAAATTTCATGGGTCATTGATGTCTATTATTTCTTCACTTGGGGCACCGGTATTCGACGCGCAGCATTTCCGCAATGCGCTGGCGCAGTTCGCAACCGGCGTCACCATCATCACGACGCGCCTGACCGACGGCACCTTTCTGGGACTGACAGCGAGCTCGTTCAATTCGGTTTCGCTCAATCCGCCACTGGTGCTGTGGAGCCTGAATCAGGGCGCCAACAGCCTGCCGGTTTTTACCGAAAACTCGCATTACGTCATCAACATCCTGGCGGCCGATCAGGCTGCTCTGGCCAATCAGTTCGCCCGTCCGGGCAAGAATCGTTTTGAAGGCGTGGAATTCACTTTATCGCCAACCGGTTTGCCGGTGCTGAACGGCGTTGCAGCATGGTTCGAATGCCATAACCGCAGCCGCTATCCGGAAGGCGATCACGTCATTTTTGTCGGCGAGGTTGAAAATTGCGACGCCTCTCCGCAAGATCCGCTGGTATTTCATGGCGGTCGATTCTTGTCGAACAAGCCTTAGCCAATCGCTACGCCGAGCATCACGCGCTCGTGCCATTTCAAGACTGCAGCAAACGATCCAGGATACCCGCGGAATCGTGCGCGGCACGGCGTAGACGATCGTTGATGCCATTCCATGCGTCGTCGGCTGGCGGCGCTTCCACCAGAATGACATCGGCCTTGACCGTATCCATCGCACGCAACGCGGCATACAGGTCGTGCGCATAACCGGCTGGTTCCGTTGGCAGCACACTCTTTTCCAAGGCAATCGACGCATCGAATTGTGCTGAGTAATGCATCAGTGCGACACGACGGCCCGCGTCATGCAGCTTCTTCATCACTTCCGTCATCTGCGCCGCATCAACCATCGCTACCGGCGTAATCGGTGCGTAGTGCGCTTCCAGCGTGCCGGAAGCGCGCGGCGCGTTGCGATCGGGTCGCAGAGGATATTTGCCGAGTACGCGGGCAATGTCTGCAGCACTAACGTGGCCAGGGCGCAGCAGAACCGGCTCACCACGCGAGACATCGACGATCGTCGATTCGATGCCGACATCGCTTTGCCCGCCATCGAGAATGCAGGCCACCATTCCGCCTTGACCAAACTCGTCACGCACATGCTGTGCAGTCGTCGGACTGACATGGCCGAATTTGTTGGCAGATGGTGCAGCGATTCCACCCTTGCCGTTCTTGAAGGTACACAGCAATGCCTGCGCAACCGGATGCGACGGACAACGCAAGCCGATCGAATCCTGACCACCTGAAACAATCGGTGAAATGTGTTCTGCGCGTTTGAAAATCAGCGTCAGCGGACCGGGCCAGAATGCGGCGATCAATTTGCGCGCATCGTCCGGTACCGATGCCGCCCAATAAGTCAGGTCGGCTTCCGGTGCCAGATGCACGATCACCGGATGATCCGACGGCCGTTCCTTCGCTTCGTAGATATAAGTGACTGCGCAGGCATTTTCTGCATCGGCACCCAGACCATAAACCGTTTCCGTCGGAAAGGCGACCAGCTCGCCGCGCTCAAGTTTGTGCGCGGCGTCGCGAATTGCGGGCCAGTCGAGCTGATCTTCGGACATGTGAAAAATCGTCAGGCAGGAATGCCGAGAATCGCGCACGCCTTGTGCAAGCTGGCCTGTGCTTCCTCCAGCGTCGCCGCCACGAAAGTAATGTGACCCATCTTGCGTGCGCGTCGTGCGGTGTCCTTGCCGTACAAATGCAGATTCGCGCCGGGCAATGCCAGCACCTTGTCCCATGCCGGTTCGCGTGCTTCATCCGAATTGCCTTCGAACCAGATGTCGCCAAGGATATTCAGCATCGCAGCCGGCGAATGCTGGCGCACGTCGCCCAGCGGCAAACGCGCCATTGCGCGGGCCTGCTGCGCAAACTGGCTGGTGATGCAGGCGTCGATCGTGTAGTGCCCGCTATTGTGCGGACGCGGCGCCATTTCATTGACGACCAGCGAACCATCCTTCAGCACGAAAAATTCGATGCACAACACGCCGACATAGCCGAGCCGGTCGATGACGGCCAGCGTGGCTTCCTGCGCCTTGCGGGCGGATTCGGCAGTAATGTTCGGGCCCGGCACCGTCGTGGTAAACAGGATGCCGTTGCGATGCACGTTTTCCGCGATCGGATATACAACCGATTTGCCATCTGCACCGCGCGCCGCGAGTACCGATACTTCATACGCCAGCGGCAGCATTTTTTCCAGCACGCAGGCCACGCCGTTCATGTCCGCGTAGGCCGTACGCAATTCCTCGCGCGTCTTGACACGTACCTGCCCCTTGCCGTCGTAACCCATGCGGACCGTTTTCAGAATGCCTGGCAACAAATCGTCGGCCACCGCATCGACGTCGGCGTCGGACCTGATTTCCTTGTGCGGCGCGGGGAACACGCCGGAGGTCGTCGCGCAATCGATGAAAAAGCGTTTTTCCGCCATGCGGTCCTGCGCAATCGACACGCAATCGGATGACGGCGCAACGAAAGTGCGTTCCGCCAGAAATGCCAGGCTCTTCGCCGACACATTTTCGAATTCGGTGGTGACGGCAACGCACTGCGCCGCCAGCTTCGCCAGTGCATCGGCATCGGTGTAATCGGCACAATGCAGATGGTCGGCGGCATGGCTGGCCGGACAATCGCGGGCCGGTTCCAGCACCGCGACCTTGTAGCCCATTTTTTGCGCGGCATGCGCGAACATGCGGCCGAGTTGCCCGCCGCCCATCACGCCGAGCCAGGTGCCGGAGGCGGAAGGATTCAGCGGCGCTTGCGAGGATGAAGATTGATTCTGTTGGCTCATGTCGGCAAGGTCATTTCTACGGCGATCTGGGTTTGTCTGGCGCGGAATTGTTCAAGGATGGCGGCCAGCTTGTCGTCGGTGATGGCAAGGATGGCAATCGCGGCCAGCGCGGCATTGGCCGCGCCTGCTTCGCCGATCGCAAACGTCGAGACGGGAATGCCCTTCGGCATCTGCACGATGGACAGCAGCGAATCTTCGCCGCGCAGATATTTGGACGGCACCGGCACGCCGAGAATCGGGACGATCGTTTTTGCGGCCAGCATACCCGGCAAATGGGCAGCGCCGCCGGCGCCGGCGATGATGGCGCGCAGGCCGCGCGCACGCGCCGATTCAGCGTACTCGAACATGCGATCCGGCATGCGATGCGCGGAAATCACCTGCGCCTCGTGTGCAATGCCGAATTCCTTCAGGATCGCGACTGCGTGCTGCATCACTTCCCAATCGGATGAAGAGCCCATCACGACGCCGACCAGCGGATTGGTTGCCATTGCGTCTGCCATATCAGCCTTTCAGGTTTTCACCAGTCAAACGGGTCAGGGCCTCGCGGTATTTTGCACCGGTCTTTTCGATCACGTCGGACGGAAGGTTGGGCGCAGGCGCAACCTTCTTCCACTCGGTCAGCGTTTCCAGATAGTCGCGCACGAACTGCTTGTCGAACGATGGCGGCGAGATGCCGGTCGCGTACGAATCGGCCGGCCAGAAGCGCGACGAATCGGCGGTCAGCACTTCGTCCATCAAGTGCAGCGCGCCGTCCTTGTCGAGACCGAATTCGAATTTCGTGTCGGCGATGATGATGCCTTTTGTCGCTGCATAGTCAGCAGCGGTTTTGTACAGCTTGATGCTGACGTCGCGGATCTTGCCGGCCAGTTCCTTGCCGATGCGCTGCTCCATGTCGGCGAACGTGATGTTCTCGTCATGTTCACCCAGATCCGCCTTGGCCGCCGGCGTGAAAATCGGTTCGGCCAGTTTTTCTGCCTGCTTCAAACCTGCCGGCAATTGCACGCCGCACACGGCGCCGGTTTGCTTGTAGTCGTTCCAGCCGGAACCGATCAGATAACCGCGTACAACGGCTTCCACCAGGATCGGCTGCAGGCGCTTGGCGACCACGGCGCGCCCTTTCACCTGTGCGACTTCATCCGCAGCAACCACGGTTTCCGGCGCAATGCCGGTCAGGTGGTTCGGCACAATACCTTTGAGCTTCTCGAACCAGAAGTCGGACATCTGGTTCAGCACCACGCCTTTGGCGGGGATCGGCTCGTTCATCACCACGTCGAATGCCGACAGCCGATCGCTGGTCACGATCAGGATCTTGTCTTCGCCGACAGCATAGTTGTCGCGTACCTTGCCGCGACCGAGCAGTGGAAGGGAGGTAATGGTGGATTGATACAAACTTGTCATGACATTTCCATAAATATCAACGGCGATCCGTAGATCGCCGATGGTGTTTTACTGCACGCTCAGAGGAGCGATATTATCGCCCAGTTTTACGCAATATCTGCGTAATTCCCGTTTACTGGATGATTTGCGACAACTCGCCTTTTTTGTATTTTTCCGCCATTTTATCCAGCGGCATCGGCTTGATTTTTGCTGCCTGGCCTTCGCAGCCGAAGGCGAGGAAACGCGCCTTGCACACCAGCTTGGCGGCTTCCTTGGCAGGTTTCAGGTAATCGCGCGGATCGAATTTGGCTGGATTTTCGATCAGGTAACGGCGGATCGCACCGGTCATCGCGAGGCGAATATCGGTATCGATATTGATCTTGCGCACGCCGTTCTTGATGCCTTCCTGGATTTCCTCGACCGGCACACCGTAGGTTTCCTTCATGTCGCCGCCGAACTGGCGAATCTCCGCCAGCAGCTCCTGCGGCACCGATGACGAACCGTGCATCACGAGATGCGTGTTCGGGATGCGTGTGTGGATTTCGCGAATGCGATCGATGGCGAGAATGTCGCCTGTCGGTTTTTTCGTGAATTTATATGCGCCGTGCGACGTGCCGATTGCAATCGCCAGTGCATCGCATTGCGTCTGCTTGACGAAATCGGCGGCCTGTTCGACGTCGGTCAGCAACTGTTCGCGCGTCATGGTGCCCTCGGCGCCGTGACCGTCTTCCTTGTCGCCCTTCATGGTTTCCAGCGAACCGAGCACGCCCAGTTCGGCTTCGACCGTGACGCCGATCGCGTGCGAGAACTCGACGACCTTGCGCGATACCTCGACGTTGTATTCGTAACTGGCAACCGATTTGCCGTCGGCGTTGAGCGAACCGTCCATCATCACCGACGAGAAGCCCGAGCGAATCGCCGCCATGCAAATCGCCGGCGACTGACCGTGATCCTGATGCATGACAACCGGAATATGCGGATACGATTCGATCGCTGCCAGAATCAAATGACGCAGAAACGGTTCGCCCGCGTATTTGCGTGCGCCTGCCGATGCCTGCATGATCACCGGTGCGCCGACTTCGTCAGCCGCTTCCATGATGGCAGTCACCTGCTCCAGATTATTGACGTTGAATGCCGGCAGGCCGTAGCCGTTTTCGGCGGCATGATCGAGCAATTGACGCATGGATACGAGAGCCATTTGAATCTCCAAATATAAAGTGCATTACAGAGTGCATTGCAGGTGAACGATTTGCAGGATATTAACGCTGCGTCATTCGTGCAATGCGATGTTTTGTATTAACAAAACACACAAGTCATGGGGCATTTCTTGCGAACATCATGCAAAAAACGACCCGGGGAAATTACGCAAAACCATGACGAACAACGATGCGCATCAATCCCTGGCGCGTTGTTCCAGAATCTCGACTGCGGGCAGCGTTTTCCCTTCCAGGAATTCGAGGAACGCGCCACCGCCGGTCGAGATGTAATCGATTCTGTCCGCAATATCGTACTTCGCGATGGCGGCCAGCGTATCGCCTCCGCCGGCAACCGAAAACCCCTTCGAATCTGCGATCGCCGTCGCCAGCGTTTTCGTGCCTTCGGCAAACTGGTCGAATTCGAATACACCGACCGGGCCATTCCAGACGATGGTACCGGCCTGCGCAATCTGTCTTGCCAGCATGGCGGAGGTTTTCGGACCGATGTCGAGGATCATGTCGTCGTCGGTCACATCGGCCACATCCTTGATCGTGGCTTTGGCGTTCGCTGCAAATTCCTTCGCGCACACGACATCGACAGGAATCGGCACCGATGCGCCGCGCTTCGCCATCATGTCGATGATCACCTTCGCGTCGCCGACCAGATCGGCTTCGGCCAGCGATTTGCCGATTTTCAGGCCGGCTGCCAGCATGAATGTATTGGCGATACCCCCGCCGACGATCAGGTTGTCGACCTTGTCGGCCAGCGTTTTTAAAATCGTCAGCTTGGTGGAAACTTTGGAGCCGGCAACAATCGCCACCAGCGGGCTGGCCGGTTCGCACAGCGCCTTGCCGAGCGCATCAAGTTCCGCCGCCAGTAACGGACCAGCGCAAGCGACCGGCGCATATTTGGCGATGCCATGCGTTGTGGCTTCAGCACGATGTGCAGTGCCGAATGCATCGTTTACATAAATGTCACACAGGCCGGCAATCTTTTTGGCCAGCGCATCGTCGTCTTTTTTCTCGCCCTTGTTGACGCGGCAGTTTTCCAGCAATACAACCTGACCGGCTTTAACTTCAACGCCGTCCACCCAATTTTGCTTCAATTCGACAGTCTGACCAAGCAGTTCGGTGAGACGTTTGGCAATCGGCGCCAACGTATCTTCCGGCTTGAATTCGCCTTCAGTCGGGCGACCGAGATGCGACGTCACCATGACGGCAGCGCCCGCTTTCAACGCCTGCTGGATTGCCGGTACCGAAGCGCGGATGCGCGTATCTTCGGTAATGTTGCCATTGCTGTCTTGCGGCACGTTGAGATCGGCACGAATAAATACGCGCTTTCCTTGCAGTTCACCACGCGCGATCAGATCGCTCAATCTTTTGAATTGCATGTGCTGTCGTTATAGAAAGATTTAAAGAAAGACCACTATTTTACCGCACCAGATGCTGCAAAAACCCGCGTTTCATCCCGATAATCCGCTCTGAAACGGGTAAAAATCCCGATAAACCGGGAATGTGCATATCCAGTCATGCTTTGAGGCGTGTGGCAAATCCCGACGATTAGAAGGATCGAACGGCAATAGATTCCGCACTATTGCAAAAAAATTATCTTTTTACCGATGCGTATCACTGGAGCATCGCATGACGGCATAGGGACAACATTTTCCCCGCGCATGAATGCAGGATCATTTTTCCGGAATAGCCGAATCCGTTAAAATCGATGTCTTGTAAAAATTACTGGAGAGTTTCACATGTCGATGTCTGATCGCGACGGCAAAATATGGAAAGACGGCAAACTGATCGACTGGCGCGATGCCACCATTCACGTCCTGACCCACTCGCTGCATTACGGCATGGGCGTCTTCGAAGGTGTGCGCGCTTACAAGACCGATAAAGGCACCGCCATCTTCCGTCTGCGCGAACATACGGAACGACTGTTCAATTCGGCCAAGATCTTCCAGTTGCAGATTCCGTTCGATCAGGAAACGGTCATGCAGGCGCAATTGCAGGTCGTGCGCGAGAACAAACTGGAAAGCTGTTATATCCGTCCGCTGGTCTGGATCGGCGATGAAAAGCTCGGCATTTCCGCCAAAGGCAACAAGATTCATATCGCCATCGCCGCGTGGCCGTGGGGCGCGTATCTGGGCGAAGACGGTTTGAACAAGGGCATCCGCGTCAAAACGTCGTCATTTACCCGTCATCATGTGAACGTCTCGATGGTGCGCGCCAAAGCCAGCGGTTATTACATCAATTCGATTCTGGCCAATCAGGAAGCGCTGGCCGACGGTTACGATGAAGCACTGCTGCTCGACACCGACGGTTATGTATCGGAAGGCTCCGGCGAAAACGTGTTCATCGTCAAGAACGGCAAGATTTATACGCCTGATCTGGCATCGTGTCTGGACGGCATCACGCGCGACGCCATCGTCACGATCGCACACGATCTGGGATTCGAAGTGATTCAGAAGCGCATCACGCGTGACGAAGTCTATTGCTGCGACGAAGCCTTCTTCACCGGCACCGCGGCAGAAGTCACGCCGATCCGCGAACTCGACAATCGCCAGATCGGCGACGGCAAGCGCGGTCCGATCACGACCAAGCTGCAATCGCTGTTCTTCGACGCCGTCGCCGGCAAGGCGCCGCAATACAGCCACTGGCTGACGATTGTCTGAACGGCACAATGAATCGGCACAATGAAGCGGCCCGATAATTCGCTATGCGATCGGGCCGCTTCAAATTACTATCTGATTTACTTCACCATCTATAAAGCACTACGGAGAATGACATGACAGCAGCAACGCACAATGCGCCCGCAATCGAACTCGACGGCAAGGACCTGCCGGCCTACTGCCCGAATCCGGCCATGACGGCATGGAGTTCGCATCCGCGCGTATTCCTCGACATGTCGCACGGCGGCGAAGCCAAATGTCCGTACTGCGGCACGCTCTACCGCGTGAAACCCGGCACGGCAGTCCACGGCCACTGATCGACAATCATGCCCAAGGCGCGCAAGCAGTTCGGCACCGCGGACGATATCGAATCCGCGTTGTACGACGCGATCGGTCGCGCCGATCTCGAAGCCCTGATGGCATTGTGGGCAGACGATGAAGAAATCGTCTGCATCCATCCCGACGGCACGCGCCTGATCGGCTACGCGGCGATCCGCGCCTCGTGGGAAGAAATTTTCACGCGCGGCGGCGTGCATATTCGCCCTGTTCAATTGCACGCATCGCAGAACATGATGAGCGCCGTGCATAACCTGGTCGAAGCAGTCAACGCGCCGGACGGCAAGCAGCGCGATATCCACATCATCGCCACCAATGTCTACGTGAAGACGCCGCTCGGCTGGCGCATCGTCGTGCATCACGCCTCGGTTGCACCGGGCAAGGCGCAGATCGAGCTGGTTTCGACAACCGTGCTGCATTGATTGCAAGCCGTTTATTCGCACACTTCCATTCCGCATTTCCTGACCGGGAATGCGATCACGCACATCCGTCGCCATTCCATTCACCACCATCGCATCGATGATCTACCCCGCTCCCCGCTGGCTGCCCGGCGGCCATCTGCAAACCATCTATCCAGCCAAGTGCATCGCCAAACCGCAGGTGAACTATCGGCGTGAACGATGGAATACGCCGGATGACGATTTTGTCGATCTCGATTTTGTCGATGGACGCGCCGGCCTCCCGTTCATCGTTCTGTTCCACGGACTGGAAGGTTCTTCCGACAGCCATTACGCCCGAGCATTGATGGCTTACATCGCATCACTCGGCTGGTCTGGCACGGTCGTGCATTTTCGCGGTTGTTCTGGTGAATCGAATCGTGCGCCGCGCTTCTATCATTCCGGTGATGCGCAGGAAATAGACTGGATTCTGCGCAAGCTGGCGCCGCTCGCCAGAACGCAGGGCGCCAGCCGGTTTTATGCCACCGGTGTTTCGCTCGGCGGCAACGCCTTGCTGCGCTGGCTTGGCGAATCGCAGCATCAGGCCGACATGGTCGATGCCGCCTGCGCCGTCTCCGCACCGGTCGATCTGGCCGGCGGCGGCAGTACGCTGGGGCACGGCTTCAACATGGTTTACACGCGTGCCTTTCTGCAAACGCTCAAGCTGAAATGCGTGGATAAACTGACGCAATTTCCCGGCCTGTTCGACCGCGAAGCAATGATGCAGGCACGCGATCTGTACACATTCGACAATATCGTGACCGCGCCTTTGCACGGCTTCCTGAACACGGAAGATTACTGGCATCGCGCCAGCGCCAAATATGTGCTCGACGACATTACGGTGCCGACGCTGGTGTTGAACGCGCGCAACGATCCCTTTCTCCCAGCAGCGTATCTGCCCACCACGGCAGCGCCATCCGTCACGCTCGACTATCCGGATCAGGGTGGCCACGTCGGGTTTACCGTTGGCCCTTTCCCCGGAAAATTGAACTGGCTGCCGCAACGCATGGTCCGATTTCTGGAAGACGCCGCCGGCTGAATCCGCAAGGAGCGCAAGATGGATACGATCGTCGAAAAGGCACTGGCGAAATGGCCGAACGTGCCGCACTGCCACGGCTGGCTTGCGCTTGATGCGCGCGGCAACTGGCGCATGCGCGACCAGCATGCACAGGACCGCAATTTGCCGGGCGATCGGATCGTCCAACCCGCACTGATCGGCTTCATCCGGCGCAACTACACGCACGATGAAAACGGCTGCTGGTATTTCCAGAACGGCCCGCAGCGCGTCTACGTCGATCTGGAAGCCGCTCCCTACATTGCTCATACTGATCCGGCTGCCGGTTTGATGTTGCAGACAGGCGAGCCGTTCCACGACATCGATGCCGGCTGGATGACAGAACTGGGTAGATTGTTTCTGCAGGGAAAAGACATCGTCGCCATGCTCGACGATCGCGACATGGCGCAATGTCTGCCGCTGCTATCCATCGATCATCTTGCAGTGACCGACGATCAATTAACCGCGTGGCTTGATAATGCAGGCGCAGGGGAAACGCTTGCATTGAAATGGCGAGGGAAGAACATCCCTGTCGGATTCCTTGCCGAAGATGCGATCGAAGGAAAATTCGGATTCACACGCAAGCCGCGTCCGTAGACTGAAGCACCACGGTCCTTGAGCAAGGATATCCGTCAGCAAGAATCGCCGGCAATCAGGTAAACGATCACCAGCCGTCCTTCTCCTGCTTCAATTCTTCCAGCCGTTGCGCCTTCATTTCCCGCTCCCGCGCATCGATGATCGACTGGTCGTAAAACGATGCATCCGGCGCGCGGCGTGCAATCGACAGTTGATCGATCGCTGCCGGCAAACTGCCGCGTAATGCATATGCCTCGGCCAGCGCGACATGCTGCTGCGCCAGCCTGTTCTGCGCCGCATACGCCCTGGCCAGACGGTCAAACAGCGTCGGTTCGTTCCGATACAGCGTTACCTGATCGCGCAGAAATATCACCGCATCGTCGTACCTGCCAACCGCGAGCAACGCATCCGCATACTGGCCCGCAATCCCGCGCGATAACGGAAACTGCCTGCGCGCCGCATCCGCCTCCGATACCGCTTCAGCCGCCTGATGCGCGGCCAGCCGTATATCGATTCCCAGACTTACCAGCAGATCATTCGCCTTGGTGGGCCCGCTCTTCAACGCTGTGCGCGCCTGCTCAAGAAAGGTTTGCGCCTGCGCAGGCTTTCCCTGCCTCAATGCCACGAAGGCCAGTCCGTAGTTTCCCGCAATGCTCGCCGTGCGTGTCTTCTGCTGCAGCTGCCGTCTGAATGCCGCTTCCGAATCGATCAAACCTTGCGCCGACAAATCCTGCAGCACCTTTACGCGCGCCTGTATCAACGGAAAATCCATGCTGTCCGCACGCTGCCGGTAACGCAAGTCGCGCGTGCGCGCCTCGATGTCGGCAATCCGCTCCGTGGTCAACGGATGCGAACGCAGATAAGCCGGCGCAGTATCGCTGTAACCGCGGCTGGCCTGCTGCAGGCGCCCGAAGAAATTGATCATGCCACTTGTTTCGAAACCGGCTTCGCGCATGATCTCCAGTCCGACGCGATCCGCCTCGCGTTCTGCATCGCGGCTGAAATTCAACTGCCGCTGTATCGCCAGTCCCTGTCCGCCCATCATCACCGCCATGCCCGCATCCGGGCTCGCCGTTGCCGCCAGTGCGCCAAGAATCATCCCCGCCAATGGGATCAACGCATCCTGTTTCTGCTTGCCGATCATCCGTGCGATATGGCGTTGCGCGACGTGGCCAATCTCGTGCGACATCACCGCAGCCAGTTCCGATTCCGTCTGCGCTGCAAGGATCAACGCCGAATGCACGCCGATGAAACCGCCCGGCAAGGCAAACGCATTCAACATCGGATCGCGCACCGCGAAAAAGAAGAAGTCATACTGCGCCTCGCCACGCGCATCGGGCCGCACTGCGAGCAATGTCGCGCCCAGGCTATTCAGATATTCCCGCAGTGGCGCATCGTCCAGGTAATCGCGATTGCGCCGAATCTCGCGCATGATCCGCTCGCCCAGTTTGCGCTCCATGATCGGCGACAATTCCTCGCGCTCCGTATCGCCCAGGCTCGGCAAACCCTGCGCATGTGCAGGCAACACCACGCCAACAGCCAGCGCAGCCGTCGCGGCAAATCTCGGCACCAGCCGCCGTAGCGAAATAATGAGGGAAGAAATCGGTTTCATTTTCACGGTGCTATGATACCCGCTCACTGCAATCGTTCCAGCCCTGCCTACCCGTATCGCTCTTCATCATGACTACACAAAAACACAACGACAACACGACTGTTCCCAACGACGGATTGACTCACTTCGATGCCACCGGTCAGGCGCACATGGTCGATGTCGGCGGCAAGGACGAAACACACCGCATCGCCGTTGCCAGCGGCACGATCCGCATGAAGCAGGAAACGCTCGCCATCATCGAATCGGGCACGGCGAAGAAAGGCGATGTGCTTGGCATTGCGCGCATCGCCGCGATCATGGCAGCAAAGAAGACCAGCGATCTGATCCCGTTATGCCATCCGCTTGCATTGACGCGTGTGACGGTGGATTTCTCCATCGACAAATCGCAATCCAGTATTAACTGTACGGCGCAGGTGGAAACGTTTGGAAAAACCGGCGTGGAAATGGAAGCGCTGACAGCCGTGCAAATCGGATTGCTGACCATCTACGATATGTGCAAGGCGGTGGATAGAGGCATGGCGATGACGGATATTCGCGTGCGTGAGAAGCACGGCGGCAAGTCGGGCGACTGGAGCGCCTGAACCTCCGCATGCTTCCTCTGCATGCATGCTGCATACGGTAACGGACAATCTTCGCAAAACACACCGACACGATACATTCGTTCGAACGCTCAAATCCTGCCTGTTCACGCAACTTGCAATTGCAAGCCGTCCGACACCTGCAGCCCAAATCAACAATGTAAAAAAACACAATATATTGGAATTAAATGCAATATAAGCGCATAATTCCAATATGTTGGATTTTACATTCGCCTCTCATCAGGAAATTTGCCTCGATCTCGGCAATCGGCTCCGTGCTCTCCGCCTCAATCTGGGCTTGACGCAAACCGAAATCGCCGCACGTGCAGGCGTGTCCAAAGGCACCGTCTCCAACATCGAGAAAAACGGGCAGGGAACGCTTGAATCGCTGGTTCGCGTCGTACAGGCCCTGGGCGCAGTGAAGGAACTCCAGCCATTGTTCCAGCCCAAACCCACCTCCATCGATCAACTGGCGAGATCCAGCCAGACACGCAAGCGCGTCTATGCGAAGAGGAAACCATGAAAACGCTGCACGTCCATTTTCACGGATGGGGAGAAAACTGGCTGCTCGGCACGCTGGCGCAAAGCGGCCGCGATCTTCTGTTCGAATATTCCGCCGAAAGCCTTGAACGCCGGCTGGAACTGTCACCCTTCAATCTTCCTTTGCGCACCCAAGCCTACGCCGGGTTCCCCGTCTGGCAGCAGCAGCTTCCCGGCCTCATCGCCGATGCGCTGCCGGACGGCTGGGGACTGCTTGTAATGGATCGCCTATTCAAGGCCAATCACCGTTCGCCGGAGACGATTTCCCCGCTTGACCGGCTGGCATTCCTGCATGACCGGACGATGGGCGCATTGACGTTTGAACCCGCCGATCCGATGGACATGGGCCAGCAGGATACCGCCTTGCTCGATCTCGCAAAAAGCGCGCAACTGCTGCTCGCCGACAAGGACACCGCAGCCTTGAAGCAGTTGGCGCTGGCAGGCGGCTCCCCGCATGGCGCCCGCCCGAAAGTGCTGGTGAAGATGGATCGACAATCCGGCACGATCAGCACCATGCCGCACGCAGCAGGAGAAGAATGGCTCGTTAAATTCCAGTCGATGAACGAACACAAGGAAGTCTGCGCCATCGAAGAACTGTATGCCTGCCTCGCCAGGGAATGCGGATTGAACATACCGCCGACGCAGTATGTCGATCTCGATGCCAATCTGGCCGCTTACGGAATCCAGCGTTTCGACCGGATCGACGGCCTGCGGGTGCCGGTCATCACGCTGGCAGGACTGCTCGACGATAACTTCCGCCTGCCGTCGCAGGATTACCGCACCATGCTGCGCGCCACCAGAGCGCTCACGCACGATGAAAGAGAAGTGCAGGAAGCATTTGCGCGCGCGGTTTTCAACGTCGCCATGAACAATCGGGACGATCATACGAAAAACGTATCCTTCGTCATGGATCGACAGTTCCAATGGAAACTGTCGCCCTGCTACGACATGACATTCAACCACGGCCCATCGGGCTGGCACCAGATGACGGTCATGGGAGAAGGCGTTGCGCCGGCAAGAACACACCTGATCGATCTGGCCCGCGATGCAGGCCTGAAGCCCAATCCGGCCAGGGAAACCATCGACCGGATCAGCGAAACGGCAGGCAGCTTCGTGTCACGCGCAAAGGACTATCCGATCCGCCGCTCGACCGTGAAAGAAATCGGCGAGCGCATCGCACAGAACATCAGGCGATTGCAGGCTGATTGACGTGCAAGGAACTGCGCCACTGCATTGCAACAAAACCCGCTTGTGATTTTCCCGCGAAGCTATCTTCCGGCTCCACCACGCCTTCGTTTAGCGACAGCGATCGGAATGCATGCGATCAAACATCATCACTGTCGTGTGCGCTATTTCCCGACGACTGAACTGGTCAATATGTTAGGGATGGAGAAACAAGGAAGAGCGGGTCAACTGGCGAGATTATTCGGGTTTCGGATCAGGTAATCATTGAACATAGGGACGGTGAAAGCAACGTCGCCGTGTGACGGGCTGTAAATCATTCCTTTACTGATAATTTGTGCTCGACGCGGACCGAGACTTTGCGCCGATTCGTTAAGTGCATCAGCAATATCAGACGATCGGTACGGTCCTTCTCCGAGTTTTGCCATCGCAATGACGTACTCACGTTCCTTCGGTGTCAGGCGATCAAAACGCACTTTGAAAAAACCTTCATCCAGGCGCTTCAGTGTCGTCTGTTCAGCTTGCTGTGCGTCCTGAACGGTAATCGTATTGTTTTTCGCCAGATTCCACGATTGATGGCCCCATTCCTGCAGGAAATAAGGATAGCCCCTTGTCTTTCGGTAGATCTCATCCAAGGCGGCTTCCTCAATATTCGCCCCTTCTTCGCTCACAGGCTGACGGATCGCATCCTTGGCATCTGCTTCAGGCAATGCGCCTACTTCCGGATAATGAAATAACCGCTCTGCATATGACTTCGCTTCTCCGGACAGAGCTGCCACTTGCGGCAAACCCGCACCGAAAAACAGAACAGGCAGATCACCCTGATTGATCTTGTGGAGCGAGACGATGAGCGCGCCCAAGTCCTTTTGGTTGAGATATTGGACTTCATCGATCAGCAGTGTCCATGCCTTACCGGCAGCTTTTGCAGCCACACCGATGCGCACGAACAATTCAGGAAGATCGTTTTCGATATCGCCACTGTCCGCAACGCCGACTTCAGGTTCTACCGATATTGACACGTCCCCGTACTGAATATTGAAAACGGATGCGAATGATCGCAACGCGCGCATGCCTTCATATGCTTTGGTCTTGGCGTTCTCGAAAACGGAGAGCTTGCGCAGCACTTGGTGCAGTTTGGGCAACAGCAATTCCCCCAACGGTTTGTTTTCTGGCGCTTCGATCATGGACGTCAAGTGTCCAGATGCTTCCGCCATGTTTTCCACGGTATTGAGCAGAACGGTCTTTCCGACGCCACGCAGGCCAAGGAACATTTGGGATCGGCCTGGTCTGCCAAGTAAAGTTCGCTCGATCGCAATGCGAGCATCTTCAATAATGATCTGCCGTCCTGCGAGTTCAGGTGGGCGGTTGCCTGCGCCCGGTGCGAAAGGATTTCTTACAGGATCCATAATATTTCCATTTCTAACAAAATATGAGCAAGTATAAGATACTCATCTTATATATGGCTATACATTCCTATACTTTGTTAGATATCACCCCGAGTTAGTTTTCAAACTATCAAATAAATACCAACTCAATTGACATGTGAAATTGCCATATTAATCATATCCTTGCGTCCCAATTGCACAGGCACATATTCCCCCAAAGCAAATATTGACCAAACTCGCAAGCCAATCATCTAGCAATACAGCGCTTCTTGTTTATCCAGGCCAATTCACGGCCGCCATACTCTGATTTTTTCAGACTGCTTAACCCTGTCACGCGCAAAAAACTATCCGATCCGCCGTTCGACCGTGAAAGAAATCGGCGACCGCATCGCGCAGAATATCAGGCGATTGCAGGCAGGTTGACGTGCAAGGAAGTGCGCCACCGCATTGCAACAAAGCCCGCTTATTGATTTGCCCGCGAAGCTATCTTCCGGCGCCACCACGTCTTCGTCCAGGCCCGGACGCATCGCATCGCCGTCGCCAGCGGCATCATCCGCATGAAACCGGAGACGTTCTCCATCATCGCGTCCGGCACCGCAAAAAAAGGCGACGTACTCGGCATTGCGCGCATCGCCGCGATCATGGCCGCCAAACGCACCAGCGATCTGATTCCGCTATGCCATCCGCTCGCACTGACGCGCGTCACCGTGGATTTTTCCATGGACGAATCGCAATCCAGCATTGGCTGCACTGCACAAGTGGAAACGTTCGGGAAAACCGGCGTGGAAATGGAAGCGCTGACAGCAGTGCAGATCGGATTGCTGACGATCTATGACATGTGCAAGGCAGTGGATCGGGGAATGGTGATGACGGAGATTCACGTGCGGGAAAAGCACGGCGGGAAGTCGGGCGATTGGAGCATTTAATTAAGCATTGCCCTCATCCTCGTCATTTATAGCCAAGGTTTAAGAACGGACATCTCGATTATCTCCCCTGTCACTTGATTGACGATCACTGTTAGATCGTTTGCTTTACCTCTTAATGGAAGATAACCAATCTTTGTTTTGGTCGCAGCATATTTTTTTTCCAAAGCATCGATTGCCGATAAGGATTCCTCATTAATCTTTCTTAATTTATCCAGAGATTGAATAGCATGAATTACTTCTACTTTTTGTTCTGGGTAAGGGACGTAATATTGCGGCATTCGTGACAAATCGCTGCCGCCGGATAACGAACCAAATAGAATTTCATTACGGGATTTAACATCCTCAGGCATACGTGCCGCAATGATTTTTGGTCCGAATTGAGGAAGAGATTTGTATTCATTCTTTGTTGCTTTGGCTAAATCTTGGTCAGAAAAATCATTGGCATATACCAAATCAAAACGATCAATGTTAAATACAAGATATACGGGGCGCGCAACATAAACCGCATGCAAGCCGTATAGCATTGCCACGAATTGCATCACGACCACCACAGCCAAATCGCGCTTCAATTCCTTCTTCTTTTTATCGAAAATAATCAACGTAATAACCGGACCCAATATCACATCAACTAATAACAATAGTCTGAAAATATCCGTTACGCCGCTAGCGTATGCCAAATCATTTGGGTACCACACAAGAAAAACCAACGATGCAGACACAGCTGCAACGCATAGCGAAACAAGCAAATGCCAGCCAAAAGCATGATAACGATTTAACATTCAAGATCAACCATGAAAAACGCCCGCAATGCGGGCGTTTGTTTTTCCACAAACATTTTAGCTAAATTACAGGCCATCAAGTAATTTTTGACGGCAAGAAGCAGGCATATATTTTAAAACTGTTGTCGCTGCATCTGTACCGCAAGACCACCCGAGAATCGGATCACCCGCTTTTGTCAGAGCTTTTTTACGGTCTGTGTCCGAGGTAGGTTGCAACATAAGGAACTTGGTATCAGCATCTGTGCCAGTATGTTGGATTGCGCCGGATGTGATTGTTCCCGTATCCTTATCAACCTTTAAACCAGCAGCCATATACTTTGTTTCCACGGAGCTGTTACAGCCTGCAGCATCTGCATCTGCTGGAAATGCATTATTCGCTTGAATAAATTCAGCGAGAGCTGTTTTGCAAGCTCCAATTTGGAGGTTAACCTCGGTGATTTTTGCACGAGCCGTATAGTCTTGATATGCAGGCAATGCCACTGCAGCCAGAATACCGATAATCGCCACAACGATCATCAATTCGATCAGCGTAAAACCGGCCTGGGCTTTCTTCATCATTTTCATCGATTTCATTTATCTCTCCTGTTGGGAATAGGCAGACTCCTGCCATGCGTCTTATGGAGCAATCGGTATGCCAGCCCAAATTCAGCCTGATTCAGCCAATTTGTTACATTAATCGTCAAAAAAGTAACAATTCTTGATCTCGCGCAGCCAATTTTTGTCACTCGCGGCCATTATTCAGACCAAAATTGTCACTCCGCATAGCCGCAACAGATTGGTGCTGACGATCGACATCTCTACCGCTTACAGCAAAAACATCATCTCGGTGCCGGACATCTCGATCACATCGCCATTTGCCAGCGCATGGGTGGCCGTACCGATGGATACGCCGTTGACGCGCGGAGGTTCTGCGCCTTCCAGGTGAGCGAGATTGCAGCCTTGCGTCGTTTTGGTCAGGACCGCGACCTGCAGACCCGGACGGCCGACTGTGGTCATGGTGCGCGTCAGCGGAATCTCTCTGCCCGCGCCGAATCCGTTGAGTATCCTGATGGCGGCAACCGCTCGGGGCGTCCCGGCTTCCGCCAACGGCACGGTCTGTTGCATATCGCTCAATGAGTCAATGTCCACACGCACGGAAACCGGCTGCGGCGGCATATCGAGCGTGCTTTCGTCCGTCCGGTATTGGATCGTGTGCGAAGCCAGTTCGATGACATCGCCGTCCTGCAGGAAATGCTTGCTGATCGGCTGGCCGTTCAACTGGCTGCCGTTGGTGCTTTCCATGTCTTCAAAATAGGTTTCATGCGGCGATGTTACGATCACCGCATGTTCGGCGCTGATGCCGGGCGCATCGATCACGATGTCGTTGTAGGTCCGGCGGCCGATGGTGGTGCGCGCTTTCAATAGCGGGAATGCATGCAGCATCGTGCCGTCTTTTGCCAAAATAATCGTGGCCATTCATCTCTTTCAATTTTCCGCAACGTTGCCATGGCATTCATGCCCGGCAGCGTTGTCCCGTTTCTTTATTGTTCGCGGGCAATTTCATCGCCTCGCCCACCTGTCAATCCTCCGAGCACCCGCATTTTTGTACTGAACCAGGTTTGCAATCCGTCCAGCAAACCCGGTGTAGCTGGTGCCTTGCTCGCTGATTCTATCCTGATCAGGATGACTGAAATATTATCGCGTCCGCCGTTATTGTTGGCGGCCTGCACGAGCAAGTCGCCGAGCAGTTCCAGATTCCCGCCGTGTTCGCGGAGCATGGTCGCCATCTGCTCGTCCGACAGCATGTCGGACAGGCCGTCGGAACACAATAAGTAAATATCATCGGCCTCGATCTGGTGATCGTTGACTTCCACATCGATGTAAGGCGCGACGCCCAGCGCACGGGTAATGAGATTCTTGTTTGGCGCAAAACGCGCCCATTCCGGGCTGACGAGGCCGGCATCGATCTGTTCCTGCAATTGCGAGTGATCGCGCGTCAGTTGCGTCAGCCCATGTTGCCGGTAGAGATAACAACGCGAATCGCCCACATGCGCCAGCACAACCCGGTCACGATGGAACAAGGCGGCAACCAGCGTCGTGCCCATTCCGCTGTATTGCGGTTCGATGCGCGCGGCTTCCAGGATTTGCCTGTTGGCGCATTCGACGGATTCGATCATCAATTGCTGCAACAGTCTGCCGCCCATCGTCCGCCGTTTTTCACGCTGTTGAGTAAGCCGCTGTTCCAGCTCCGCCGTAAAGGTGGCAGTGGCAATGCTGCTTGCAATCTCACCCGCGTTGTAGCCGCCCATGCCGTCAGCGAGGACGGCAATATTGCATTCCACATTGGTTTCGACCGCATCTTCGTTATGCGAACGCACCAATCCCGTATCGGTCTTGACGGCGAACTGGAGCGCAACGTGATGCGTCATAAAGATGATGAATTAAACGGCAATGTGGACGGACATTGAAGACAATATTTCCCCGGCATGGCAGCAACAACCCACGGCACCGCGAATTATCTCGCGATTGATCAGGAATGGGTCATTTTCCCGCTCAGATGATAGCTGCTATTCCGCGCGCAAAACCGGCGCAGGCGACGCCTATAACCGATTCGTTGCTTTCATGGCTGCTTAACCGGCTTGCAGATGGGCGGGTACTGAGTAAAAAAACAGACTTCTTGCCCACGTCAATCCGAACGGGCCGCATCCATGGTTTTGCTCCCATCGCGCAACCGGCCCGCTCCAGACCGGCTCGCCACACGGTCCTGTGCAATCGGTTTTACGCTCCGGAAATACAGTGGGCCGGCCCCGATTTCCTCGATCGCAATCTATAATGGCAATGATTCATTTGCCGGGCCGCCTCGTTCGCGCCTTCGATCACGTTATTAAAAATGGAGAAGATGCCGGTCATGCCGCGCATCGATCAGGATTATGACTACACTCATTTATACACACGAAGCATGTCTCGACCACATTCCCGGTCCCAGCCATCCGGAATCGCCGGAGCGCCTGAAAGCCGTGTTGCGCGCACTGCGCACGCCGGAATTCGACGCGGCCGAGTGGCGCGATGCGCCAATGGGCACACGCGAACAGGTATTGATGATCCATACCGAGGATTTCGTGCAGGATATTGAAGACGCCTCGCCGACGCGCGGCTATGTGCCGCTCGACGGCGGCGATACCGTGATGTCGCCCGGCTCGCTGGAAGCGGTCATGCGTTGCGTTGGTGCTGCCTGCGCTGGCGTCGATGCGGTGCTGGGCAAGGAAGCGCACAACGTTTTCTGCGCCACGCGCCCATGCGGCCACCATGCCGAACCAAATCGCGCGATGGGTTTCTGCATCTATAACCAGGCTGCGATTGCCGCCGCGTATGCGTATGAAGTGCACAAGCTGGAACGCGTCGCCGTCATCGACTTCGACGTCCATCACGGCAATGGTACGCAGGCTGCCTTTTACGATCGCCCTGAACTGTTCTATGCATCGAGCCACCAGTCGCATTTTTATCCGGGCACCGGCCTGGAAGCGGAAACCGGCGTGGCGCACAACATCGTCAACGTACCGCTGCCGCGCGGCTGCGATTCCGCCATGTTCCGCGAACAGATCGCGGCAAAGATGCTGCCCGCAATCCGTGCATTCAAACCTGAATTGTTGATCATCTCCGCCGGCTTCGATGCGCATCATCTCGATCCGCTGGCCGGATTGAATCTGCAGGACGACGACTTTGAATGGGCGACGCGTGAATTGATGAAAATCGCCGACGAAACCTGCGAAGGTCGCGTGGTGTCGATTCTGGAAGGCGGCTACAGCCTGGAAGGCCTGGCTTCCAGCACCGCAGTCCACGTCAAGGCATTGATGGATCACTGAGATCGCTCAGTGAGATTGATTAGTGCGATCCGATCAATGAAATATTGATCGATCGTTTCGCGAGTGCATGACTTTCATTGATTCATGCATTCGCGAGCACGCAGTCAACGATCCCACACATGTAATCAGCGAAAAAACCGACAAACTCCAGCCGGTCCTCAATCCTCGTCTTCGTCTTTTGCCTGCATCGCAGCCTGAATCGCGCGATATGAAAATCCGCGCTGTAGCAAGAAGCGCGTTTGTTTCGCGCGGCCATTTGCGTCGCTTGCCGGGCCACCGAATTTTCTCAGCCAGACTTCGCGTGCACGTGCCGTTTCATCCGAAGACAATCCCGCCTTGATCTCGCTCAGGGAATCGGCATCGATGCCATGACTTTTCAGTTCTGAAAGAATGCGGCTGTTGCCGAAACGGGCAGCACGCCGATTGACGAGCGATTCCGAGAATCGCGCTTGTGAGAGGAAATTGGCCGCTTCCAGCGTATCGAGCAGGGCCTCGACATCGTCGCCCTCCTGCGCATACCGCGCCAGTTTTCTGCCTAGCTCCTGACGGCTATGTTCGCGTGCCGACAAATAACGAAGCGCCCGCCCCTTCAGACTCAATTGCAGTTTTGCCATATTGAATCCGTCAGTGCAGGCGCTCGTTGCTTGTATTTTGAAAAGAACGTCGAATCGATCGATTGACGCTCAGCCGATTACTCGACTTCCTTCACTTCCTTCGCAGCATCCTTGGCTTCCTTTGCAGATGCCTTCTTCGCTGCCGGTTCACTCGACTTGATCGGGCTTAATTCGGGTACGCCAAGCGATGCACGCACTTTGTTTTCGATCTCGCGCGCCAGTTCCGGATGTTCCTTCAGGTAGTTGCGTGCATTGTCCTTGCCCTGACCGATGCGCTCGCCGTTGTAGCTGTACCATGCACCGGATTTTTCGACGACCTTGCCGTCCGAACCGAGATCGAGAATCTCGCCTTCACGCGATGTGCCTTCGCCATACAGGATGTCGAAATGCGCTTCCTTGAATGGCGGCGCGATCTTGTTCTTGACGACCTTGACCTTGGTTTCGTTACCGATGACTTCGTCGCCGGATTTGATCGATCCGGTACGGCGGATATCGAGGCGAACCGATGCATAGAACTTGAGCGCGTTGCCGCCGGTGGTGGTTTCCGGATTACCGAACATGACGCCGATCTTCATGCGAATCTGGTTGATGAAGATAACCAGCGTGTTGGTGCGGTTGATGCTGCCGGTCAATTTACGCAACGCCTGCGACATCAAACGTGCTTGCAAACCTGGCAGCGAATCGCCCATGTCGCCTTCGATCTCGGCGCGTGGGGTCAATGCGGCGACCGAATCGATGACGATCAGGTCGACGCCGCCGGAACGAACCAGTGCATCGCAGATTTCAAGCGCCTGTTCGCCGGTATCCGGTTGCGAAATCAGCAGCTCGGACAAATTGATACCGAGTTTTTGCGCGTAGGTGACGTCAAGCGCATGCTCCGCATCGATAAAAGCGCATGTGCCGCCAAGTTTTTGCATTTCTGCGATGGTTTGCAGGGTCAGTGTGGTTTTACCGGACGATTCCGGGCCGTAGATCTCGACCACGCGACCGCGCGGCAAGCCGCCGACGCCAAGCGCGATGTCCAGGCCGAGCGAACCGGTAGAGACGACCTGTACTTCTTCGACCACGGCGCCGTCTTCCATGCGCATGACCGAACCTTTGCCGAACTGCTTTTCGATCTGTGCCAGTGCGGCTGCCAGTGCTTTACTCTTGTCCGAGCTCGGTACGTTTTTTTTATCGTCCATGAAAATTCTTTCGACGGTGGGGATGAAATGGGGGCTTGCAACAACTGCATTCCAAGCCGGAAACCGTACTGTATAAAAAAACAGTGCTTTGCGCAAGCGTCATCGCATTATTTAGTAATAAATGGTCTGAGTGACAACTAATTATACGTCCGCAATTGGTCATACCAGCCAATCGGGCGGGCCATGACGTAATATCGCCACTCCAGCGCACATGCACCCTCTCATGCCTTCATCCGACGATCTTTTCCAGTTTGCCTACAAGAAAGAACGTGTCGCAAGCCGCAGGCTGGCGCGTACTGCCGGGCTTTTCCGAGGAAGCTGCGTTGCGCCAAATTCTCGAAGCGGCAAGCGGCGAGCAGCCGATTGCTTTCCTGATTGCCGCGCGCCGCAAGGCCCGCATGGATCTGGTGGATGGAATCGCCGCGCGCAAGCGGACGCAGGCGGAGGCACGGGCGCGGAAGAAAGCGCTCGATCAACCGCCTGCCGGCGCATGGCTGTCATGGTTCGACGGCGCGACCCATCCGAATCCGGGCCGCATGGGAATCGGCGGTGTGCTGCAGAGTCCGGATGGCGCGATCGTCGAAATCAGTTTCGATGCCGGCCATGGCGACAGCAGCGAGGCGGAATATATTGCGCTGAATGCCGTCCTTGAAGCGGCGCTCCGCGTGCAGCCGGAGCAGCTTGTGATTCACGGCGACAGCCGGGTCGTGATCGACGATGTGCAGTGCAAGGGCACGCGTCAGGCCATCGCGCTCGCCGCTCAACGTGCGCGCGCACTGCAATCGATCGCACAGTTGAAGCAGGTCACGCTGCGCTGGATTCCGCGCCGAAAGAATGCGCAGGCCGATGCCTTGTCGCAGCAGGCGCTCGTGCGCACAACCGATCGCACGGCGTCATCCGCCTGATCGGCCGGCATTCGATAGCCCATATCCGTCGAACACTTGTCTTGCCGCTCCCGGCGAAACCCAATAGACTACAAACCACCTTTTCCTCTCCCCCTCTCATGCGTATTCTGCTTGCCGAAGACGACAGTGTGCTGGCCGACGGCTTGACGCGTTCACTGCGCCAATCCGGCTATGCCACTGATTGCGTCAAGAACGGCCTCGAAGCCGATTCAGTGCTGTCGACGCAGGATTTCGACCTGCTGATCCTCGATCTCGGCCTGCCCAAACTGTCCGGTCTTGAAGTGCTGCAGCGCCTGCGCGCGCGCAATTCCCGTCTGCCCGTCCTGATCCTGACGGCAGGCGATTCGATCGAACAGCGCGTCAAGGGACTGGATCTCGGCGCCGACGATTTCATGGCCAAACCGTTTGCGCTATGCGAACTGGAAGCGCGTGTGCGCGCGCTGACACGGCGCGGCGCAGGCGGCGGACCGACCGTGATCAAGCATGGTCCGCTGTCATACGATCAGGTCGGCCGCATCGCTTATATCAATGAACACATGCTTGAATTGTCTGCACGTGAACTCGGCCTGCTGGAAGTCCTGCTGCAACGCAGCGGACGGCTGGTATCGAAGGAACAACTGGTCGATCATCTGTGCGAATGGAGCGAGGAAGTCAGCAACAACGCGATCGAGGTGTACGTCCATCGCCTGCGCAAGAAGATCGAGATCGGCGGCCTGCGCATCGCTACCGTGCGCGGCCTCGGCTACTGCCTTGAAAAATTCACCGAGCCTGCCCCCGGCCCGGCGGCGGCGCCGGACTGACGCCGCATCATGCATGACATTCGCCGGCTGGATGCGCCCGTCGATGCCGCATCGCATCAGGCGGCGGCAAGCCAGCCGGAAGAACGCACGCAACGTTCGCTGTTCGGTGAAATCCTCGACTGGATGCTGGTGCCGCTTCTGCTGCTGTGGCCGCTCAGCATTGCCATCACCTACCTCGTTGCCAAATCCATCGCGAACGAACCCTTCGATCGCGCGCTGGAAGACAAGGTGACGGTCGTCGCGCAGCAGGTCAAGGAAGTCGACGGCAAGGTCATCACGCGTCTGAATGGAGCGGCAAAGGATATCCTGCATGCCGATGATGTCGACAACGTCACCTATCAGGTGCTGGATTCCCATGGCGCGTTCGTCGAAGGCGATCCGGAAATGCCATTGCCGCGCGATGCGGAAATGCCGCCGCCGTGGTCCACGCAATTCCGCTACGACTTCATTCGCAATACCGAGGTGCGCATCGCCTACACCTACGTCGATCTGCATAAAACCAAGTTCGAACCGCAACTGACCGCCGAACCGCGACTGGCGCTGGTGCAGATCGGAGAGACGCTCGACAAGCGCTCGCAACTCGTCAACCAGATCATCAAGGGCGTGATCGTCCCCGAATTCATCATCCTGCCGATTGCGCTGATCCTCGTCTGGTTCGCCCTAACGCGCGGCTTGCGTCCGCTGGCCGAATTGCAGCAGCGCATCCATGAGCGGCGACCGGACGACCTGAGTCCGATCGATTCCGGTCATGTTCCGGAAGAGATATTGCCGCTGGTCGGCTCGTTCAACGAAATGCTGGCGCGCCTGTCGCAGAACATCAGGATGCAGAAACGCTTCATCGCCGATGCCGCGCACCAGATGAAAACGCCGCTGGCCGGCATGCACATGCAATCCGAACTGGCATTGCGCCAGGACGATCAGGCAGAAATCCACAAGTCGCTCGAACAGCTGGCAAAAAGCTCGACCTCCGCCACGCGTCTGGTCAACCAGTTGCTCGCCCTTGCCCGCGCCGAGAACCAGACGCCGGCAACCAAACCGATGCAACCGCTGGAACTGTCCGAACTGGCGCGCGAAACCGTGCAGGACTGGGTGCAGGCTTCCTTCAATCGCAGGATCGATCTCGGCTTCGAACAGCCGGATCATCCCGTGATCGTATCGGGCGATCGCACGATGCTGCGCGAACTGCTGAACAACCTGATCGACAATGCGCTGAACTACACGCCGTCCGGCGGCCGCGCCACCGTACGCGTGCGAACCGACGCCGTGCAGCGCACCGCCATTCTGGAAATCGAGGACACCGGCCCCGGCATCGCAGTGCATGAACGCACGCATATTTTCGAACGCTTCTATCGCATCCTCGGTTCGAATGTCGAAGGCAGCGGCCTCGGCCTGGCGATCGTGCGCGAAATCGCGCAACAGCACGACGCAGATATCAGCATCCACGACAACCCGCATTGCACGGATCCGAAATTCCCCGGATGCCTGATGCGGATCACGCTGCCGATGCAAGCCGCAGAATCATTCGGGAACGACGCACCATGACGCCAGAGAATCCGGATCGGTCGCCCGATCGCGCAAGCGCCTACTGGAAAAGCACATCGCGCATGACGATGTGGCTGTTGCTGCTCTGGTTTGGCGTTACCTCCACCGCCATCTTCTTTGCGCGGCAATTGTCCGGCTATACGCTGTTCGGCTGGCCGATTTCATTCTTCATGGCGGCGCAAGGCAGCATTCTCATTTATGTGACGATCGTCGCCGTCTATGCATGGCGCATGCGGCGTCTCGACCGGATCCACAACGAGGGTGGCAGGCATGAACAGCAGTAATTTCTTCCGGCGCCTGATGCGCTATTACGCGCTGTACACGATCGGTTTCATCCTGTTTCTGTTCATGGTGGCGATCCTGGAGCACGAAGGCTTCCCGCGCGTGTGGATCGGTTACGTGTTCATGTTCTCGACCATCGTCGTCTACGCCACCATCGGCGTGCTCTGCCGCACCTCGAACATGCAGGAATACTACGTGGCCGGGCGGCGCGTTCCGGCCTTTTTCAACGGCATGGCGACGGCGGCCGACTGGATTTCCGCCGCCAGCTTCATCAGCCTTGCCGGCGGCCTGTATCTGTGGGGATTCGACGGACTGGCCTATATCATGGGATGGTCCGGCGGCTTCGTGCTGGTCGCCTTGCTGATCGCGCCGTTCCTGCGCAAATTCGGCCAGTACACGATCCCCGATTACCTCGCCGCGCGCTACACCGGCAAATACAGCGACAATGTGGTGCGCATCATCGCCGTGGTGGCGACCATCATCGTGTCGTTCACCTATGTCGTGGCGCAGATCTACGGCGTCGGATTGATCACTTCGCGTTTTACCGGTGTGGATTTCTCGGTCGGCATCTTCCTCGGGCTGGCGAGTATTCTGGTCTGCTCCTTCCTCGGCGGCATGCGCGCGGTGACATGGACTCAGGTTGCGCAATACATCATCCTGATCATCGCCTACATGATTCCGGTAGTGTGGCTGTCGGTGAAGCACACGAACATTCCGGTGCCGCCGATCGCCTACGGTTCCGCCATCGAGAAACTGGGCGAACGCGAGAAGATCCTGCTCGCCGATCCGAAGGAAGCGGAAGTCCGTGCCATCTACAAGCAGCGCGCGCTCGATCTGGACGACCGGCTGGCAACGCTGCCCGATTCATGGGAAAGCGGCCGCGCCGAAATCCAGCATAATCTGGAAGCGCTGAAAGCCGGCAATGCCGAACTGCAGGAAATCCGCCAGACCGGCCGCGAGCTGTCCGCCTACCCAAAGGATGCGGATGAGGCAAGACGGCAATGGACGGAAAACCGGGCGGCCAATCTGGAGCAGGCCCGGCCGCTGACGCGCCACACCGAACCTTTTCCCGGCGAGGACGACACCGCATCGAACATCAAGCGCAACAATTTTCTTGCATTGGTGTTTTGTCTGATGCTGGGCACGGCGGCGCTGCCGCACGTACTGGTGCGTTCCTACACCACGCCGACGGTACGGGAAGCGCGCAGCTCGGTGTTCTGGACGCTGTTCTTCATCATGGCGCTGTACATCACGATCCCGGCGCTGGCGGTGCTGGTCAAGTACGACATTTATACCTCGCTGGTCGGCACCGATTTTTCGAAGTTGCCGGAATGGGTATCGTACTGGGCCAGCATCGACAAGATTCATCCGCTGGTCAGCATCCACGACGTCAATCGCGACGGCATCGTGCAACTGGCGGAGATCGTGATGGACGTCGACATCGTCGTGCTCGCCACGCCGGAAATCGCCGGCCTGCCGTATGTGATTTCCGGCCTGATCGCGGCCGGCGGACTGGCAGCGGCGCTGTCCACCGCCGACGGTTTGCTGCTGACGATTTCCAATGCGCTGTCGCACGATATTTATTACAAGACCATCGATCCGCACGCATCGACACAGAAGCGCGTGACCGTCTCCAAACTGCTGTTGCTGATGGTGGCGCTGGTTGCCGCATATGCGGCCTCGCTGAAGCCGGGCGATATTCTGTCGCTGGTGGGCGCCGCATTTTCCCTCGCGGCATCGGCGCTGTTCCCGGCGCTGGCGCTTGGTGTATTGTGGAAACGCGCCAATCAGCAAGGTGCGATTGCCGGCATGCTGATCGGCTTTGCCGTATGTGCGTATTACATGCTGCAGACACATCCGACGCTCGGCGGTTCGGCCGCCGGACAATGGTTTCACATCGCGCCGATCTCGGCCGGCATCTTCGGTGTACCCGCCGGATTCTGTGCCATCGTGATCGTCAGCCTGCTGACGCCGGCTCCCGGCCAACGCACGGACGATCTTCTGCGACAGTTGCGTTCGCCCTGAACGCACCGCCGGCACTCACATAAAATCGCATAAAAAAAACGGCGTCCACACATCGCGTGGCCGCCGTTTTTTATCGGATTCTTTCCGGACGCGTACATCACGCGTCACATCATGATTTACACCACGACAGTTTGTGCCTGACCTTGCGCGCGTTCCTGGATTTCACCGATGCGCATGACGGTCTCGCCGGCTGCCTTCAGTTGCGCCATCGCTGCATCTGCGTTTTCCTTCGCCACGATCACCGTCATGCCGATGCCGCAGTTGAAGACGCGATGCATTTCGGCATCGGCCACGTTGCCGTGCTGTTGCAGCCACTGGAACAGCGGCGGCATCGTCCAAGAATCTTTCTGCAGTACCGCCGTCAGGTTGTCCTGCAATACGCGCGGAATGTTTTCCACCAGACCGCCACCGGTGATGTGCACCATGCCTTTGACTTCCATCGATTCCATCAATGCCAGCAGCGGCTTGACGTAAATGCGCGTCGGTTCCATCAGCACATCCGCCAGCTTGCGGCCGTGGAAATCGGCGTCCAGATCAGGCTTGGCGACCGAGATGATCTTGCGCACCAGCGAGTAACCGTTCGAGTGCGCACCCGACGATGCCAGACCCAGCACAACGTCGCCCGGCTTGATTTTGGTGCCGTCGATGATTTTGGATTTCTCCACTGCGCCGACCGCAAAACCGGCCAGATCGTACTCACCGGCCGGATACATGCTTGGCATTTCAGCGGTTTCGCCACCGATCAGCGCGCAACCGGCCTGCTCGCAACCTTTGGCCACGCCTTTGATAACGTCGGTTGCAATCGACACATCCAGCTTGCCGCAAGCGAAGTAATCGAGAAAGAACAGTGGTTCGGCGCCCTGCACCAGAATATCGTTGACGCTCATCGCGACCAGATCGATGCCGACCGTATCGTGGCGGTTTAACTCAAAAGCCAGCTTCAGCTTGGTGCCGACGCCGTCGGTGCCGGACACCAGCACCGGTTCCTTGTACTTCTTGCTGATCTCGAACATCGCGCCGAAACCGCCGAGGCCGCCCATCACGCCTTCGCGCATCGTGCGTTTGGCAAAGGGCTTGATCGCTTCGACCAGCGCGTCTCCTGCGTCAATGTCAACGCCGGCGTCGCGATAGGAAAGGGAAGTAGTGGAAGTGGTGCTCATGTTTGATAGGCGGGCAGTAAAATTGCGGTTTGAAGCCGATTCAGCTCGTTATTGCCGAAAATGCGTCGGACTGGTTCTATAATTCAGTCTTCGTATTCGGCCAAGCATCGGAAAACCGATATTTTAGCAAATCGATCCCCCTTCTCCCGTATTTCAGGCCACTTTCTTTGTCACACGCCAAAAACAAACGTTCGTTGAACTGCATGACGACAGTCCGGGCCAGCCACCGCCCTCCAATTTTTTCGATGAATTTCCCCGCATGAGGCAGTTGATACTCGATTTACCCGCCGAAAAACCGCAAACGCTGGAATCGTTCGTGGTCGGCGTCAATGCAGAGTTGGCGCAACTGCTGCAACGCGTGGCCAGCGGGCAGCCGAACGGACTCGATGAACGCTTCATTTACATCTGGGGCGAAGCCGGCGCCGGAAAAACGCATTTGCTGCGCGCCATGGCCGATCGGCCAGGGCGCGCGCTACATTGCCGGCGACGCGCCGACAACCGCATTCGATTATCTGAACGGAACCAGTCTATATTTGATCGACGACTGCGATCAGTTGCTGCCGGACGCGCAGATTGCCGCATTTGCCTTGTTCAACCAGGTTCGCGAACAAGGCGGATGCCTGGTGACCTCCGGCAAAGTCGCGCCGGCCGGACTCGCATTGCGGGAAGATTTGCGCACCCGCCTCGGCTGGGGTTTGATCTATCAACTGCACGGTTTGAGCGACGACGACAAGATCGCGGCGCTGACGCAGGCGGCCAATACACGCGGCCTGATGCTGTCTCCCGGCGTGTTACCCTACCTGCTCACGCATTTTGCGCGCGATATGCGATCCCTGTCGGCAATGCTGGACGCGCTCGATCGCTATTCGCTGGAAACGAAACGCCCGATTACACTACCCCTGTTGCGCGAACTGTTGCAGCGCGACGGCGATAACGCACTTGATTAAGACATTTGATTTAAACACTTGATTTAAAACACTTGATACCACCCGCCTGATGCCAATCAGCCTGAATGACGCATTGAATCCCGCATGAACCTCGCCCTGTTTGATCTCGACCACACGCTGCTGCCAATCGACTCCGATTACGAGTGGGGGCAATTCCTCGCGCGCACCGGCACGGTGGAACCGGTGGAATTCGCCAAGCGCAATGCCGCGTTCTATGCCCAGTACGAGGCCGGCACGCTGGACCCCGTCGAATACCTGGAATTTGCGCTGGGCACGCTGGCACAATTCTCGCGCCGGCAACTCGACGACTGGCAACTCGCCTACATGCGCGACGTCATCGAGCCGAAAATCCTGCCCGCCGCACGCACGCTCGTCAAAAAACACCAGGACGCCGGCGATCTGGTCGCCATCGTCACCGCCACCAATCGCTTCGTCACCGCGCCCATCGCGCGCGCGCTGGACGTCGAACACCTGATTGCCGCAGAACCGGAACTCGATGCGCACGGCTGCCCGACCGGCAAACTGGTCGGCGTGCCGACCTCCGGCGCGGGTAAAATCACCCACACCAACGCATGGCTGGCGACGCGCGGCATGTCGCTGCAGGATTTCGAACGCAGCTATTTTTACAGCGATTCGCAGAACGACATTCCACTGCTGTCGATCGTCACCGATCCCGTTGCCACCAACCCCAACGCCTTGCTGAGTGCGCACGCTCAAGCGCACGGCTGGCCGATCCTCCGTTTATTCAACGAACATCAATGATTAAAAAGTTTATCCGTCGCATTCTCGGCACAAAAGAAAAAGCAGGCGACCCGACGCAGCCTGTCACGCTGACGGCGAAAGAGCACGGCATCGATCCGCAGCTGGTATCGTCCAATGCAGTCCGCGTCACCAGCACCCTGCAGCAGGCCGGCTTCAAGGCCTTCCTCGTCGGCGGCGCGGTGCGCGACCTGCTGCTCGGCGTCAAGCCCAAGGATTTCGACATTGCGACGAACGCAACGCCGGAACAGGTCAAGCGACTGTTCCGGCGTGCCTTCATCATCGGCAAGCGCTTCCAGATCGTGCATGTGATGTTCGGTCAGGATCTGCTCGAAGTCACGACCTTCCGCGGTGCGGCGATGGACGGCGCACCGAAGGACGAACACGGCCGCGTGCTGCGCGACAACACCTTCGGCGAACAGCACGAGGATGCATTGCGCCGCGATTTCACCATCAATGCGATGTACTACGATCCGGCCACGCAGACCGTGCTCGATTACCACGGCGGCATGGCCGATATTCGCAACAAGACGCTGCGCATCATCGGGGTGCCGGAAGCGCGCTATCCGCGAAGATCCGGTGCGCCTGCTGCGCGTCGTACGCTTTGCCGCCAAGCTGAATTTCTCCATCGATCCGACGACACGCGAACCGATCTCGGTCATGGCGCCGTTGATCAACAACGTCCCTGCCGCACGCGTATTCGATGAAATGCTCAAGCTGCTGCTGAGCGGCCATGCCCTCGCCTGCCTGCAACAGTTGCGCAAGGAAGGCCTGCATCACGGCCTGCTGCCGCTGCTCGACGTCGTGCTGGAACAACCGCTCGGCGAAAAATTCGTGACGCCTGGCGCTCGAAGCAATACCGACGAGCGCATCAAGCAAGGCAAGCCGGTTTCGCCGGGCTTCCTGTTCGCATCGCTGCTGTGGCATCAGGTGGTGGAAAAATGGAAGGCCTACCAGGCTGCCGGTGAATATCCGATTCCTGCCCTGCATCTCGCCGCCGACGATGTACTGAACACGCAAACCGACAAGCTCGCCCTGCAGCGCAAGATCGCATCCGACATGCGCGACATCTGGGCGATGCAACCGCGCTTCGATCGTCGCGTCGGCAAAACGCCGTACAAACTGCTGGAACACCTGCGCCTGCGCGCCGGCTACGATTTCCTGCTGCTGCGTTGCGCATCGGGCGAAATCGATGCCGAAATCGGCGAATGGTGGACTGCCTTCATGGCCGCCGATGGCGCGGAACGCGAAGCATTGCTGGCGAAAAAACCGGCCGCCGCCGCGACCGATGCACCGGCCAAAAAGCGGCCTCGCCGCCGCGGCAACCGCAGTCGCAACAGCGATGCCGGCAACTCGGGCAAGACCGAATGACAGGGAGGAAAGTCCTCGCCTACATCGGCATCGGCGCCAATCTCGGCGACGCAGAGGACAGTGTCCGCCGTGCATTGACGGCACTCGATACCATACCGTCCACCGGCGTGACGGCGCAATCCGCACTGTTTCGCACCGCACCGATCGACGCCGACGGCGACGATTACATCAACGCGGTTGCCCGCATCGCCACCAGCCTGAGCGCGGCAGATCTGCTGCAGGCGCTACTGGCGCTGGAACAGACGTTCGGCCGTGAACGCTCCTATCTCAACGCGCCGCGCACGCTGGATCTGGACCTGTTGCTGTACGACGATCAATCCATCGATTCGCCGTCGCTGACCGTGCCGCATCCGCGCATGACGGCACGCGCATTCGTATTGATTCCGCTGCTGCAGATCGATCCGTTCATCGAGATTCCCGGCCTTGGTCCCGCGCACCAATTCGTGCCCGGCGTTGCCGAACAGGTCATCAGCAAAATATGATTGCCGCCGTCCTGCCGGCTGCGCTGCAACCCGTCCTTCTCATTTTCGACGCGACTTCGAGACCATCATGAAGATTCCCGTAATCATCCAGACAATCGGACTGCTGACCCTGTCGAACGTTTTCATGACCATTGCCTGGTACGGTCACCTGAAAGGCCTCGCCTCCAAGCCGTGGTGGATCGCGGCGCTGATCAGCTGGGGTATCGCTCTGTTCGAATACCTGCTGCAGGTGCCGGCCAACCGCATCGGCTACACGCAGTTCAGTCTCGCCCAACTGAAAATTCTGCAGGAAGCGATTACACTCACGGTTTTCGTACCGTTCGCACTGTTCTTCATGGGGCAGCCGTTCAAGCTGGATTATCTATGGGCAGCGCTCTGCCTGGTCGGCGCGGTCTACTTCATTTTCCGCTCGTGACGACAGAAAAAGCAGGCGCCCCCATCGCGGCACTCAATACAAGCGGCAGAAAACATCATGGCTTTTGAAAAATACAAATACGTCGTCGTGGAAGGCGTGATCGGCGCCGGCAAGACATCGCTCGCGCGCAAGCTGGCGGAGCAAACCGGCTCGCAAACCCTGCTGGAACTGCCGCAGGAAAATCCCTTCCTCGAAAAGTTCTACCGCGACGCAGCGCGCTATGCGCTGCCGACGCAGATGTTCTTCCTGTTCCAGCGCCTGAACCAGTTGCGCGATCTGGCGCAGCCCGATCTGTTCGACGCGCGCATCGTGTCCGATTTCCTGCTCGACAAAGACCCGATCTTTGCACGACTCACGCTGGGCGACGACGAACTGGCGCTGTACCAGCAGTTGTACGATCACCTGCGTCCGCAAGCGCCGCAACCCGATCTTGTCATCTACCTGCAGGCGCAGCCGGACACGCTGATCGAGCGCATCAAGAAACGCGGCATCCCGATGGAAGCCGCGATTTCGGAAACCTACATCGAACGGCTGTGCGAAAGCTACAGCCGCATCTTTTACGATTACGAGGCAGCACCACTGCTGATCGTCAACACAGAACACCTGAATCCGATCGATAACGAAGAGGATTTTGCATTGCTGCTGACGCGCATCGCCAACATGCGCGGCAAGCGTGAATTTTTCAGTCGGGGGGAATAAGCATGGCCAGCTACCTGCAGGAAAGCGAACAACGCACCAAAGCCATTACCGTACCGTCGCTGTTTGCGATGCGGGAGCGCGGCGAGAAGATCACGATGCTGACGGCCTACGATGCCAGCTTCGCATCGCTGATGGACATGTGCGGCGTCGAGACGCTGCTGATCGGCGATTCGCTTGGCATGGTATGCCAGGGCCACAATTCGACACTGCCCGTCACCATCGACGAAGTCGCCTATCACACCGCCAGCGTTGCGCGCGGCAACAAGACGGCGCTGGTGCTGGCCGATCTGCCGTTCGGCACCTACGCGACGAAGGAAGACGCGTTTCGCAATGCCGTCAAGCTGGTGCAGGCCGGTGCGCAAATGGTCAAGATCGAAGGCGGCGCCTGGGTCGTCGATACCGTGCGCTTTCTGGTCGAACGCGAGATTCCCGTCTGCGCGCATCTCGGCCTGACGCCACAATCGGTACACCGCTTCGGCGGCTACAAGGTGCAAGGCAAAACAGCGGAAGCCGCCGAACAATTGAAAGCCGATGCGCTGGCGCTGCAAGCCGCAGGCGCATCGCTGGTTGTACTCGAAGCGATTCCGGCAGGCCTGGCGAAGCAAGTCACGGATATCCTGACAATGCCGACAATCGGTATCGGCGCAGGTCCGGATTGTTCAGGTCAGGTCCTGGTGATGCATGATTTCATCGGCGTGTTCCCCGGCAAGAAAGCGCGCTTCGTGAAAAATTTCATGGAAGGCCAGACCAGCATCGAGGGTGCAGTGCGTGCCTACATCAAGGAAGTGAAGGACGGTACCTTCCCGGCGCAGGAACATTGCTTCTGATTGCTGCCAAATCCAGTCAAACAAAAAAGCGCCCGCAGGCGCTTTTTTGTTGCAATCAATTCAGGGCAACACAACGATCGGTATCGGCAGCAAACAGATTCAAAGCTGCTTCGCCGCAAACGTATTGCAACTGTTCAGATCACCGCTGTCGATGCCGCGCCTGAACCAGCGCACGCGCTGCTCCGATGTGCCGTGTGTAAACGAATCCGGCATGACCTGTCCCTGCGATTGACGCTGCAGCGTATCGTCACCGATCGCGCTGGCCGCCTTCAATGCACCTTCGACATCGCCCGACTCGAGGATATGCCGCGCCTTGTCGGCATGATTGGCCCACACGCCGGCAAAGCAGTCCGCCTGCAATTCCACGCGCACCGACAAGGCGTTCGCCTTGCGCTCCGAGGCACCGCGCTGCATTTGTGCAACCTTCTCGCTGATGCCGGTCAGATTCTGTACATGATGACCAACCTCATGCGCGATTACGTAGGCTTCGGCAAAATCGCTGTCGACATGAAAGCGGTCGCGCATCGTCTGGAAGAATTGCAGGTCGAGATAAACCTTCTGGTCGCCGGGGCAGTAAAACGGACCGATTGCGGTCTCGCCCATACCGCAGGCAGTTGATGTCCTGCCGGAAAACAGAACCAGCGTGGGTTGCGCATACTGGCCGCCCTGGTCGCGGAATATCTTTCCCCACACGTCTTCGGTATCGGCCAGCACAACGGAAACGAATTTCGCGACCGGATCATCGGCCGGCGGCTTGTGTGCGGGCTCCTGCTGGGATATCGGCATCGGGCCGCCGCTGAGCAAACTGATGATGGTGGATGGATTGATGCCGAGAAAATAGGAGCCGATCAAGGCAATCACAATCGTGCCGATGCCGACCGAACGGCCGCCCAGACCGAAGCCGCCCATGCCGCCGCTGCCGCGACGGTCCTCCACGTTATCGCTTTCGCGATTGTTTTCCCATTTCATGAAGTGCCTCCTGCTACCGTCGATTGGCTATCGATGCGTCCACGCATAAGTGGACGATGTATGCCGATAATGTACCGTAACGTACGCAAAAATCGTCAGTCCACGCATTGCCGGTGGCATGAAAGAGACAATGGCGCGACATCGCGTGCTGCCGGATTGTCCCGGCAATGGCAAGCCGCACATTGAAAGACGGTGTCAGTCCAGCTGTTCGTAACGCGCGAAGCTGTTCTTCAGTTTTTCGTCCGCGGCATCGGCGCAATCGATCGTCACATTCAGGTCGCTCAGCAAGCCGTCCTTGAGGCCGTAGATCCAGCCGTGAACCGTCACGTCCTGGCCGCGTTCCCACGCATCCTGCACGATGGTGGTACGGCAAACATTGGCTACCTGTTCGATCACGTTGAGTTCGCACAGGCGATCAAGCTGGGCCTGGGTCGGCAGCGTGTCGCGCAGATAGCGTCCGTGTTTTTGATGCACATCCTGCACATGTCGCAGCCAGTTATCGGCCAGGCCCACGCGTTTGCGCGTCATTGCCGCATGCACGCCCGAACAGCCGTAATGGCCGCACACGATCACGTGCTTGACCTGCAGCACATCGATCGCAAACTGCAATACGGACAGGCAATTCAGATCGGAGTGCGCCACCACGTTGGCGATATTGCGATGGACAAACAGTTCGCCCGGCAGAAGATCGACAATTTCGTTGGCGGGAACGCGGCTGTCGGAGCAGCCGATCCACAGATATTCGGGAGATTGTTGCGCAGCGAGTTTTGCAAAAAAACCCTTGTCCTGCTCCAGCATGGAAGCAGCCCATCTGCGGTTGTTCTGGAAGAGCTGGTCCAGCTCCAGTGCTTCTTTGTTTTTGTTCGTCATGGTTCATTCATTCATTCTTGCAGCATTTCCTCGCGAAGATCGCGCGGAAGGTCCGTCATTCTAGCCGATTGTCTCTTCCCTGCCTCGCCGCGACCGAGAACCGTGCGCTGTTCGCAGAACATGTTGAAGAGCAAACGCCTGGCTATCGGTCAGAAAAAAGCCGCTGACGGCAATGCTGTCAGCGGCTTCGATGCGACACGGCATGGCCGGTATCGATCATGTTTATTCGAAAAATTCCTTGACCTTGTCTTTCCACGACTTGGTCTGCGGGCTGTGCTTCGAACCGCCTTCGATGGTCAGTTGCTCGAACTCGCGCAGCAATTCCTTCTGCCGTTCGGTCAGCGTAACCGGTGTCTCGATCACGACATGGCAGAACAGATCGCCGGCATAACCGGAACGCACGCCCTTGATGCCCTTGCTGCGCAGGCGGAACGTCTTGCCGGTCTGCGTACCTTCGGGCAGCGTGAACGATGCCTTGCCGCTCAATGTCGGCACTTCGATCTCGCCGCCGAGCGCCGCTTTCGCAAACGAAATCGGAATCTCGCAATGCAGATCGTCGCCTTCGCGCTGGAACATCGGATGCGGCTTGATGTGAATCTCGACATACAGGTCGCCCGGCGGTCCGCCGTTCATGCCCGGTTCGCCGTTGCCGGACGAACGAATGCGCATGCCGTCATCGATGCCGGCCGGGATTTTGACTTCCAGCGTCTTGTTGCGCTTGATCTTGCCCGGCGCCGCTGCACGCGGTACATGGCGATCGGATTGATCTTGCCGGTGCCATGGCATTTCGGGCAGGTTTGCTAGGATGCTGAAGAAGCCCTGCTGCATGCGTACCTGGCCATGTCCGCCGCATGTCGTGCAGGTGACCGGCGACGTGCCCGGCTTGGCGCCGCTGCCGTCGCATGTTTCGCAGCTGTCCCATGACGGCACGCGGATGGTCGTGTCGTAACCGTGTGCGGCCTGTTCCAGCGTAATTTCAAGGTTGTAGCGCAGATCGGCACCGCGATAGACCTGCGGACCGCCACGGCCACCGCGACCGCCGGCAGCCTGCCCGAAAATGTCGCCGAAAATGTCGCCGAACGCATCGGCAAAACCGCCGCCGCCCGCTCCGCCGCCGCCCATATTCGGATCGACGCCGGCATGACCGTAACGGTCGTAGGCATCGCGCTTTTGCGGGTCGGACAGCATTTCGTAGGCCTCTTTGGCCTCCTTGAATTTGTCTTCCGCACCTTTGCTGTCCGGATTGCGGTCCGGATGGTGTTTCATTGCAAGCTTGCGATAGGCCTTCTTGATTTCCTCGTCGGAAGCATTCTTCGCCTACACCAAGAATTTCGTAAAAATCACGTTTTGCCATCTGTAGGCACCCTGTTTCTATTATGCGAAAACGCCGAGTCGAGGTTTGGCAACCGTCGACCCGGCGAGTCTTGCGACATCAGACCGTTGGTAATCACAGCATTTCGACTTCCCTCTATCGAAACGCCGACAGCGGCATCATCCGTGGACAACGCCGCTGCAAAGCGAATTACTTATCCTTGACTTCCTTGAAGTCGGCATCGACCACGTCGTCCTGCTGCGCCTTGGCGTCCTGACCGGCATCGCCGCCAGCCGAATGTGCATCACCCGCTGCCGCACCGGCAACCGCCTGCTGCGCCTGCATGTCGGCGTACATCTTCTCGCCGAGTTTTTGCGCAGCGGCCGACAAGGCTGCGGATTTTTCGTCGATGGCCGCCTTGTCGCTGCCTTTCAACGCTTCTTCCAGATCCTTGATCGCGGCTTCGATCTTTTCTTTCTCGCCGGCTTCCAGTTTGTCGCCGTATTCGGCCAGCGATTTGCGGGTCGAATGCACCAGCGCGTCGCCCTGGTTGTGCGCTTCTGCGACTTCCTTCAGACGTTTGTCTTCTTCCGCATTGGCTTCGGCGTCTTGCACCATTTTCTGGATTTCTTCTTCGGTCAAACCGGAGTTGGCCTTGATGGTGATCTTGTTTTCCTTGCCGGTTGCCTTGTCTTTCGCGCCGACGTGCAAGATGCCGTTGGCGTCGATGTCGAAGGTCACTTCAATCTGCGGCGTACCGCGTGCCGAAGGTGGAATGCCTTCCAGATTGAATTCGCCCAGGCCCTTGTTGCCGACTGCCATTTCGCGCTCGCCCTGGTAAACCTTGATGGTCACCGCAGGCTGATTGTCGTCGGCAGTCGAGAACACTTGGCTGAACTTGGTCGGGATCGTGGTGTTTTTCTGGATCATCTTCGTCATCACGCCGCCCAGCGTTTCGATACCGAGCGACAGTGGCGTCACGTCGAGCAGCAACAGATCCTTGCGATCGCCGGACAGGACCGAACCTTGGATTGCTGCACCGACGGCAACCGCTTCATCCGGGTTGACGTCTTTGCGCGGTTCCTTGCCGAAGAAGTCTTTGACTGTCTCCTGCACTTTCGGCATACGGGTCATGCCGCCGACCAGAATGATGTCGTCGATATCAGATACTTTAACGCCAGCATCCTTGATCGCCATGCGGCATGGTTCGATGGTTTTCGAGATCAACTCTTCGACCAGCGATTCCAGTTTTGCACGCGTGATTTTCAGGTTCAAATGGACCGGCGCGCCGTTCGCCATCGCGATGTACGGTTCGTTGATTTCGGTTTGTTGCGACGATGACAGTTCAATCTTCGCGCGTTCTGCCGAAGCCTTGATGCGTTGCAATGCAATCGCGTCTTTGCTCAGATCGAGGCCGTTGATTTTTTTGAATTCGTCGATGATGTAATCGATGATGCGTTGATCGAAATCTTCACCGCCGAGGAAGGTATCGCCGTTAGTCGACAACACTTCGAACTGCATTTCGCCATCAACGTCAGCGATTTCGATGATCGAGATATCGAAGGTACCGCCGCCCAAATCGTACACAGCGATCTTGCGGTCGCCCTTGCCGCCTTTGTCGAGGCCGAACGCCAGCGCTGCCGCTGTCGGTTCGTTGATGATGCGTTTGACATCCAGACCGGCGATACGGCCGGCGTCCTTGGTTGCCTGACGTTGTGCATCGTTGAAGTACGCAGGAACGGTGATGACCGCTTCGGTCACTTCTTCGCCGAGGTAGTCTTCAGCGGTTTTTTTCATTTTGCGCAGGATTTCTGCGGAGATTTGCTGTGCGGCCAGCTTCTTGTCGCGCACCGAAATCCATGCATCGCCGTTGTCGGCTTTGACGATTTGATACGGCATCATGCCGATATCTTTCTGCACTTCTTTTTCGTCGAACTTGCGGCCGATCAGACGTTTTACGGCGTACAGCGTGTTCTTTGGATTGGTGACAGCCTGGCGTTTGGCAGGTGCGCCGACCAGAATTTCGCCGTCTTCCTGATACGCGATGATGGACGGCGTGGTGCGCGCGCCTTCGGAGTTTTCGATGACCTTCGGCTTGCCGCCTTCCATGATTGCGACGCAGGAGTTGGTCGTGCCCAAATCGATACCGATGATTTTGCCCATGATGAATTTCCCTTAAATATCTGTATTACGAAACTGTTGAATGATGATTTTTAGTGATTCGATACGCTCAATATGTGGCGAGCGGTACAGCTTTCAAGTCATTTTTCCTGTGCCACCGTGACCAATGCGGGACGCAGCAAGCGATCGGCAATCAGGTAACCCTTTTGCAGCGTGCTGACGACCGTGTTCGCATCCTGATCCGCCGGCACCACTGAAATGGCCTGGTGCTTCATCGGATCCAGCTTGTCGCCTTGTTGCGGCTTGATCTCGAACAGGCGGTTTTTCTCGAACGCGGCGCTCAACTGCTTGAGCGTCATTTCCACGCCCTCCTTCAGGGATTCCGTCGTTGGCGTCTCGACCAGCAGCGCCATTTCCAGGCTGTCCTTCACCGGCACCAGCGCCTCGGCAAACCCTTCGATCGCAAATTTATGTGCCCGCGTGATGTCTTCCTGTGCACGCCGACGGGAATTTTCCGCTTCGGCCTTGGCACGCAGGAACGCATCCTGCAGTTCCTGCACCAGTTGCTGCGCTGCGGCGAGTTGCTCCTCCAGCGTCTGGACGGGCGCTGCGGCGGCGTCGGCAGTTGCCGGCTCTTCGATTGACGCAGCCTGCTCGGCGTATTTATCCTGGTCTTGCATGAAAAAATCTCCAACAATCAATGAGTTATGACAAAAAATGCCAATGCGATCACCCACATGGGGTTATCCCTTACTATTTCAAGGGGTATTCAAGCAGGAATTTGTTTAATCCGCGAAACCCGCGATGATAATCGCTAGCGGGACGCCGTTGTTACAAATTTTTCTGGCCGCCAGCTGGTATTTTTCGCGACCTGAACTAGCCTGTAGACAGGCGATCGTGGTTTCTTCCGGTTTCGCCACCGGGAGGGAACGTCATGAAACTGTCCCTGATTTCAGCATCCGTTGCAGCCTACGCCGCCATTGCTGCGGCCATCATCTGTTACGCCTCGCTGTAGCAAACAGGCTGTTACGGAAGCGACGGAATGGCGCAAGCCGCCGTCCTGCACTGCCGTATGCCGGCAGTCCTGTTATGTTTTGTTATGCTTTTATTCCTGCGCACCCATTCGCAGTGCCGCTTCCCTTGAAGCCCGCGCCAGTTCATCGTGCTCGCCCTGCAATGCCGGCGACATGATGGTCGGCCAGCCGATCATGTGCAGTTCCGCAATCTCGGTCATGGCCTTGAGCCACGCATCGTCTTCGTTCAGGCAGGCAATGTAGTTGAAATCGGTGCCGCCGGCCTGCATGAAATCGTGGCGCGCTTCCATCGCGATTTCTTCCAGCGTCTCCAGGCAATCGCTGGTAAAGCCGGGGCAAATCACATCAACGCGTTTGACGCCTTCCTTTGCCAGCTTTTGCAATGTCGGCGCGGTATACGGCTGCAACCATTCGGCCTTGCCGAAGCGCGACTGGAATGTGAGCATGTATTGATCGGGCGCCAGATCGAGCGCCTGCGCCAGCAGCCGCGCCGTCTTGTGGCATTCGCAATGGTAGGGATCGCCGAGCAGCAGCGTACGCTTCGGCACGCCGTGGAAACTCATCACCAGTTTGTCGGGACGACCGGACATTTCCCAGTGAGCGAGCACGGACTTTTGCAACGCGCGGATATAACCGTCGTGATCGTGGTAATGCTTGACGAAGCGCAGTTCGGGCACGTTGCGCTCCTTTGCATAATGCGCGAACACAGCATCGAAAATCGACGCCGTCGTGGTACCGGAATATTGCGGATACGCAGGCAATATCAACATGCGATCGCAACCTTCCGCCTTCAGCTTGCGCAAGACATCCGGCAGCGAAGGATTTCCGTAACGCATCGCGTACACGACGCGCAGCTTGTGACCGCGTTCGCCCAGATAGCCGGCCAGCAGTTTCGCCTGTTTTTCGGTATGCACCTTCAACGGCGAACCCTCGTTGCTCCAGATCGATGCGTACTTTTTCGCCGACTGGCCGGAACGGAACGGCAGGATGATCAAGTGAAGAATGCACCACCAGATCGCGCGCGGAATTTCGACCACGCGCGGATCGGAGAGGAATTGCTTCAGATACCGCCGTACCGCAGACGTGGTCGGCGCATCGGGCGTGCCGAGGTTGACCAGCACGACTGCGGTTTTAGACTGGCTGCCGTGCGTATGAGGTGGTTCGGTTCGAAATGACATTGGCGCCTGATTTGTATATGCGTTGCGGTTCGTCTGATGGAGCAGGAGCGAACGCCATGCGGAATGAAAACGGAGACGGCCGGCTCAGTTCGCCAGCAGTTCACGTGCATGCGAACGTGTGGTCGCGGTGATTTCCAGCCCGCCCAGCATGCGGGCGATTTCCTCGACCCGCGCATTGCTGTCGAGTCCGTCGATCGATGATACCGTCCTGCCGCCGTTATTCTGCTTGCTGACCTGAAAATGCTGATTGGCCTGGCTCGCCACTTGCGGCAAGTGCGTGACGCACAGCACCTGCCGGTCCTGGCCGAGCTTGCGCAGCAGACGTCCGACCACTTCGGCGACACCGCCGCCGATACCGCTGTCGACTTCATCGAAAATCAGCGTCGGCGTTGCCGTCGCGCTTGAGGTAATGACCGAAATCGCCAGCGCAATCCTTGCCAGTTCGCCGCCCGATGCCACCTTGGCCAGCGGTCGCGGCGTGGTGCCCGCGTGACCGGCAACCATGAATTCCACCTGCTCGAGGCCGAACGATGCCGGTTCGCACGGCTGCAATGCAATCTCGAATTTGCCGCCGGTCATGCTCAGGTCCTGCATCGCCGCCGTGACCGCCGTACTCAATGCCTTGGCCGCTTTCGCGCGCGCCTTCGATAGTTTCTGCGTGGCCGTCATGTAGGCCGCTTTCAGTTTTTCTTCCTGCGCACGCAACGCGTCCAGATCGCTGGCATCGGCGAGCTGCTTCAGTTGCGCGGACAGTGTTTCCAGTTCCTGCGGCAGATCGTCGGGCGCGATGTGGAATTTGCGCGATGTGGAATGGATGTTTTCCAGCCGTGTTTCAACTTCGCGCAGGCGCGCCGGATCGAGTTCGACGCGGCTTAGATAATCGTTGAGTGCGTACACGGCTTCCTGCAACTGGATGCGCGCCGGTTCCAGCGCATCGAGCACCGGCTGCAGACCGGCATCCAGATCGACCAGCTTGCCGATGCGAATATTGAGCGACGACAATTGCGACAGCATCGGCGCGCTATCGGATTCGGAAATCAGATTCAACGCATCCTGCGCGCCTTCGATCAGGCTGGCGGCATGCGCCAGTCGGCTGTGTTCATTGCTGATATCGGACCACTCGCCCGGTTTGGCGGCCAGTTTTTCCAGTTCGCCGACCTGCCATTCAAGCCGTTCGCGTTCGAGCAGCACGTTCTTGGCGTTGGTTTCAAATTCCTCGCGCTGTCTTGCCAGCGCACGCCAGTTTTTATAGGCAAGAGCGACCGCTTTCACGTCATCCTGCAAACCGGCCTGATTGTCGAGCAGCACGCGCTGCATATCCTGTTTTAAAAGCGATTGGTGCGCATGCTGGCCGTGGATATCGACCAGCTTCTCGCCCAGTTCGCGCAATTGCGTCGCGGTGGCGGCGATGCCGTTGATGAATGCCTTGGAGCGCCCCGCGTTATCGATCACTCGGCGCAGCAACGCACCGCCGTCCTCGTTTGCAAATTCGTTGGCCGCCAGCCATTCATCCAGCTCGGCGCCGGCGGAAAATTCCGCACTGATGTCCGCCTTGGCCGCGCCTTCGCGCACCACGCTCGCATCGCCGCGACCGCCGAGCGCCAGCGCAAGCGCATCGATCAGGATCGATTTGCCTGCGCCGGTTTCACCGGTGAATACCGAAAAACCCGACGAAAATTCGAGTTCGATGGAATCGACGATGACAAAATCACGAATGGAGAGCGTGCGCAGCATGTGGGTAGATAGAATTTTCCGGCTCGCTCATTTCCAGCGCCGCGATGACGCGCCGATGGAAATGATTCGGTTGGGGATTGAACGGGACCGCGCTTATTTTAACCGTCCGTGGACGGAAGGATATTCGTTCCAGTGCAGCTTCTCGCGCAAGGTGTCGTAATAATTCCAGCCTTGCGGATGCAGGAAGGTAATCGTGTATTCCGAACGCTTCACGAGGATGCGATCACCATTCTGCAGGCTTGCCACCGACTGCATGTCGAAGTTGACGCTGCTCTCGCGACCGCCGACCACCTCGATCACGATTTCACACGTATCCGGCACCACGATCGGACGATTGGACAACGCATGCGGCGCAATCGGCACCATCACCAGGCCGGATGAACTCGGATGCAGGATCGGGCCGCCGGCAGACAGCGCGTAGGCAGTCGAACCGGTCGGCGTCGCAATGATCAGCCCGTCGGAACGCTGGTTGTACATGAAGTGGCCGTCGACATGCACGCACAATTCCACCATGCCCGAACCCGAACCGCGCGACAGCACGACGTCGTTGAAGGCAAGCGTGTGATGCATGATTTCGCCGCTGCGATGTATCGTGCCTTGCAGCAGGCCGCGCTCTTCGGAGGCGACCTTGCCGTCCAGCATTTCCTGCAGCAGCGGCATCATGTCATCGAACGCAATGTCGGTCATGAAGCCGAGCCGTCCCTGATTGATGCCGATCAGCGGCACATCATAGGGCGCGAGCTGGCGCGCGATGCCGAGCATCGTGCCGTCGCCGCCGACGACGATCGCGACATCCGCCAGCGCGCCGACATCCGGCAACGGCATGGCTTCATATGCATCGAGATGGAACCTGTCGGCAGTTTGTGCGCCGAAAATGACGCGGCGGCCGGTCTTCGTCAGGAAATCGGCGATCTGCGCCAGTGCATACGCGATATCGTCGGTCGAGTGTGCGGTTTCGCTGGCCTTTTGCTTGGCAAAAATCGCAACGGTCCGGAAGGACGCGGCAGTGTAGGAATTTGATGTAGGCAACATGCTGCAGATTAGACCATAATTTGCGCTCCGATTGCACCATGCCGCACGCCATCTGCGGCAATTGACCGAATACGCATGAAGCACACTCCCATCAAGGCCATCCTGTTCGATCTCGACGATACGCTGTGGCCGCTGGAAGCCGTCATCCGGCAGGCCGAGGTCGTGCTGTACGACTGGCTCGCGATCCACGCGCCCGGCGTGACGCGGCAATTCACCAACGAACAGTTGCGCGCGCTGCGGGCGGAACTGATTCCGACCGATCCGCAATACCGCTTCAATATGTGGGCGCTGCGCCATGCGACGCTGACGCATGCGTGCGGCCTGTGCGGCGAGGATGCCGCCTTGATGGATCAGGCAATGGCGATTTTTTCCGAGGCGCGCAATGCGGTGACGCCTTTCGACGATGTCGCGCCGGCACTGGCGCGACTGCGCGAACGCTATGCGCTGGGTTCGATTTCAAACGGCTTTGCCGATCTGCAGGCGATCGGCCTTGCACATCACTTCCAGACTTCGTTTGCGGCGCACGAGTTCGGCTGCGCCAAACCCGATCCCGCCATCTTCCTCGCGGCCTGCGATGCGCTGTCGGTCGCGCCGCATGAAGCACTGTATGTCGGCGATGATCCGTTGCTCGATATTCAAGCCGCGCAGAATGCCGGGTTGCATGCGGTGTGGATGAACCGGTTCGCGCGCGTATTGCCCGATCACATCGCCCCGGCCGCCAGCTTCACCACACTGCACGAACTCGATGAATGGCTGGTTGCACGCCATGGAGCGAATGCCGATGCATCGATAATCTAGCGACAGCGTCGCAGCAAGCCCGTTTGCGATTCCCGCGACAACGGGAAAGAAAGCGAAAACATCCACCCGCACAACGCCGTCATTGCAAAAACACATCGTTCGTTTACCGATCCACATCCATCGGTATGCGCTTGCCGTAAGGCATCGCCACTCTTACAATACGAACCATCATGCAACTCGATCATCGCGCACAAACACTGTTGAAAACCCTGGTCGAACGCTACATTGCGGACGGCCAGCCGGTCGGTTCGCGCGAACTGTCCAGGATATCTGGACTCGATCTGTCACCCGCCACCATCCGCAACATCATGGCGGATCTGGAAGAAATGGGATTCGTCGCCAGCCCGCACACATCGGCCGGCCGCGTGCCGACACCGCGCGGCTATCGCGTCTTTGTCGATACGCTGCTGACCGTGCAGACGATCGATCAAAGCGCGCTCGAATCCAAATTGCAGACGACGATGCAAACCGGATCGTCGCAAAAAATCATTTCCAACGCAGCGCAAATCCTGTCGTCGCTGTCCGAATTTGCCGGCATCGTGATGACGCCGCGCCGCGAATCCGTGTTCCAGCAAATCGACTTTTTGCGGCTGTCCGAAAAACGCATTCTGCTCGTCATCGTCGGTCCGACCGGCGACGTGCAGAATCGCCTGCTGCTGACCGACGTCGATTATTCGCCGTCGCAACTGGTGCAGGCAGCCAATTACATCAACCAGAATTACGGTGGCCTGAGTTTCGAGGATGTGCGGATACGCCTGCAGGGCGAACTGAAGCAGTTGCGCGACGACATGACGCGTCTGATGCAGGCAGCGGTGGAAGCCGGCAGCGATGCGATGAACGACAGCAGCGACGATGTCGTGATTTCCGGCGAGCGCAATCTGCTCAGCGTCAGCGACCTGTCATCCAACATGGTATCGCTGCGCAAGCTGTTCGATATGTTCGAACAGAAAACCAGCCTGATGCAACTGCTCGACATGTCCAACAAGGCAACCGGCGTGCAGATTTTCATCGGAGGCGAATCGAATCTGGTACCGATGGACCAGATGAGCGTGGTCACGTCGTCGTACACCGTCAACGGCAAGATTGTCGGTACGCTCGGCGTCATCGGTCCGACGCGCATGGCCTATGAACGTGTCATCCCGATTGTCGACATCACGGCCAAGCTGCTGTCGAATGCACTCAGTCATTCTTCCAGTTGAGAACCGGATAGCACGCGCTCTTCCTGGCTGGCTGCAGCTTCAGGACAGCACGCAAAAAAAAAGCCACTCGGACGAGTGGCTTTTTTATTTATTCCGGACAGCAATTATTTCTTGGTTTTCTGGCAGCTCTTGCAATGACCGTACAACGCCAGCGCGTGATCGGCAATTTCGAAACCGCGTTCCTGCGCAATCTTGACCTGCCGCTTTTCAATCTCCGCATCGAAGAATTCCTCGACCTTGCCGCAATCGAGGCACACCAGATGATCGTGATGTGATCCTTCGTTCAGCTCGAATACTGCCTTGCCGGTTTCAAAGTGGTTGCGCTGCAGCAGGCCTGCCTGCTCGAATTGCGTCAATACGCGATACACCGTCGCCAGGCCGACATCCAGATTATCGTTCAGCAACATCTTGTAGACGTCTTCGGCGCTCAGGTGGCGCACTTCGGCGTTCTGGAAAATGTCGAGAATTTTAAGGCGCGGCAGCGTGGCCTTGAGGCCGCTGGCCTTCAGTTCGGATGGATTGTTGGGCATGTTCTTGTTCAGATTAAGGATATCTGCCTTATCATATAGCGTTTTCACACAATTGCTCAATCGCTTGAGATTCCCCATGCAAATCCTGCCTTTCCATTTTAGCCGTTCCCCGGCTGTCGCCGGCGTATTTTGTCTGGTGCTGGCAACCGTCGTCGCAGGCTGTGCATCGAAAAATCCGCTGATGGAAGAACCGGCCCCGGTTGCATCGAAGAAAAAAATTGTACCCGTGCAAAAAGCGGAATCCGCGCCGGCTCCGGCTGAAGTCGCCACGACTCCTGCACAGGAAACCCAGCAAGCCGCCCCTGTCGCAGCGGCAAAAGCGCAAGACATTCCAGTTGCACCTGCCGCCACCGAAACCGCAGCAGCAGACCTGGCAACTCCGGTGGCAGCTCCGGCGCCCGCTGAAAAAGCACCGGCAGTGACACCAACTGCCAGCGCAGCTACCGCAGCAGCCACGACAGGCGTACAAACCAAACGGGAAAAGCGCTTCCTCGGTTTCTTCCGCCCTTACCGTCCTGACGTTCAGCAAGGCAACTTTGTCTCGCAGGAAATGGTCGCCCAATTGAAAACCGGCATGACGCAGGATCAGGTCATCTTCCTGCTCGGCTCGCCGCTGCTGAACGATCTGTTCCATGCGGAACGCTGGGACTACGCATTCCGCCTGCAAAAGGGCAACGGCGAAGTGACCACGAGCCGCGTGACGGTATTCTTCAAGGACAATGTCGTATCGCACTTTGAAGGCGGCGGCGATCTGCCGACTGAAGCGGATTACCTTGCGCGCATCGCCAACAAGGCAAAAGAAGCCAAAGATACCAAGAAAAAATAACCTGAACAGCCGTTACTTCTGATGACTCAAATGAAAATCGCAGTCGCCGGTGCATCCGGTCGCATGGGCCACATGCTGGTCGAGACCATCGTCAACGCAGACGATGCCACGTTGTCCGGCGCGCTGGATATTGCCGCGTCGCCGGCCATCGGCACCGATGCCGCGGCCTTCCTCGGCAAGCCATCCGGTGTAAAAATCGAATCCGATCTGGCGAAAGGCCTCGCCGGTGCACAATTCCTGATCGACTTCACACGGCCGGAAGGCACGCTGGAACATCTGAAGTACTGCGCTGCCAGCAACATCAAGATGATCATCGGCACGACCGGTTTCGACGCTGCAGGCAAGGCCGCGATTGCCGAAGCCGCCAAATACACCGCCATCATGTTCGCGCCGAACATGAGCGTCGGCGTCAACGTGACGATGAAGCTGCTCGAAATGGCCGCGAAGAATTTTTCCGAAGGCTACGACATCGAAATCATCGAAGCGCATCACCGCAACAAGGTCGATGCGCCGTCCGGCACCGCGATCAAGATGGGTGAAGTGATTGCCGGTGCACTGGGCAGGGACCTGAACGATGTGGCGGTCTGGGCACGCGAAGGCGTGACCGGTGCGCGCGATCCATCGTCGATCGGTTTTGCCACCGTGCGCGGCGGCGACATCATCGGCGACCATACCGTACTGTTTGCCGGCGACGGCGAACGCATCGAGATTTCGCACAAGTCTTCGAGCCGCGTATCGTATGCGCACGGCAGCCTGCGCGCAGCGCGATTCCTGGCAGACAAGAAAACCGGTTTGTACGACATGCAGGACGTGCTCGGCCTGCGCTGACACGATCGGGCAGCCTGCACGGCTGCTGCCATTTGGCCAAATTTTCCGAGGACCGACGCATGAATTCAAGCTCCGCTACGCAAGGATTGGGACTCGCGCACTATTGGGCGCAAGGCGATGCGATTTCCCACGCCGTCGCCTACCTGCTGCTGGCGATGTCGATCGTCAGCTGGTTCTATATCCTCTCGAAGGCATACAGTTCATGGCGCATCCGCAAAAGCACACGCGTGCTGGAAAATTTCTGGCAGGCGCCCACTTTGCCTGACGCCATTGCGATCATCAAACAGTCCGACAGCGAACGCGTCTTCACGCCGCTCGCGGCGCAAAGCGTCGAAGCCGCCAACATCAAGCCGCAGGCCAATTCGCTGAATGCGAATACCGATCCGGGCGAACTGATCACGCGCACGCTGCGGCAGGAAATCAATCGCGTTTCTTCGCGTCTCGAAAGCGGTCTCACATTGCTGGCTTCGGTTGGCTCGACCGCGCCGTTTGTCGGCCTGTTCGGCACCGTGTGGGGCATTTATCACGCGTTGATTGCCGTCTCGACCGCCGGCACCGTACAGATCGACAAGGTCGCGGGTCCGGTCGGCGAAGCGCTGATCATGACGGCACTCGGCCTGGCGGTCGCGATTCCCGCCGTGCTTGCCTACAACGCATTCACCCGCGTCAACCGCATCACGCTGGCGGAACTGGATGCGTTTGCGCATGACCTGCACGCATACCTGACGACCGGTGCGCGCGTCGGCAAACAGCCGGTTCAATAATGCCGCGTCATGCCGCGCAAGAACTCATTCTCTGCAATATTCCCTGCAATGCAGGGCAACGGGAGCTGACATGACATTCGGCGGATTCAACGACAACAAACAGCCGGCACCGATGGCCGATATCAACGTCACGCCGATGGTGGACGTGATGCTGGTGCTGCTGGTGATTTTCATCCTGGCCGCGCCGCTGTTCACGCAATCGATCAAACTCGATCTGCCGGCCGCAACCGCCACGCCGGTGCAGGCGGAACCCTCGACCATTTCGCTCTCGATCAACGGCAAGGGCGATATTTTCTGGGACCAGACGCCGGTCACGCAGGAAGAACTCGGCCAGCGCCTCGCCATCGCAGGCAAACAGCAGCCGCAACCGCAACTGCAGTTGCGCGCCGACAAAGGCACGCGCTACGAAGTCATCGCGCAAGTGATGGGCGCCGCGCAAAGCAACGGCTTGACCAAGCTGGGCTTCGTCACCGAAGTGCCGGAGTCGCCGGCCGCACCGGTGGCGAAATAATCATGGCATCCGTGCAATTGAACGGTGAAGCAATCACCGACTGGGGCAGCTTCCATACCGTTTGCGCCGCTGCGTTCGGCTTTCCGGAATTCTATGGCCGCACCATGGATGCGTGGATCGATTGCCTCAGCTATCTGCGCGACGACGAAAACATGACCCGTTTCCGTCTGAAGCCGGACGAAATCCTGCACATCACGATCACGCAAGCCGACGCCTTGCGTAAAAATGCGCCCGACCTGCTGGAAGAAGTCGCCTTCTGCATTGCCGGCATCAACGAGCGTTACGACGATTACGGCGAAAAACCGGCGCTGGAACTCAAACTGGCCTGATTTTCGTCAAAAAAGGAGCGCATTAGCCGTCGCGCCCCGCACTTCCCGCACGCCATAGCCATGGCCGAGCCAGTATAATCACCGGCTTCCACTCCATTTTCCGGCTCCATCCAACATGCAAGATAAATACAGCCCCGCCGACGTCGAAAACACGGCGCGCGCCCACTGGCAATCCATCGATGCGTATAAAACCGTAGAGAACGCGACCGACAAGAACGGCAATCCCAAGAAGAAGTTCTACGCCTGCTCGATGCTGCCGTACCCATCCGGCAAACTGCACATGGGCCACGTACGCAACTACACGATCAACGACGTGATGTATCGCTATCTGCGCATGAGCGGCTACAACGTCTTGATGCCGATGGGCTGGGATGCGTTCGGCATGCCGGCGGAAAATGCTGCGATGCAGAACAACGTGCCGCCGGCGCAATGGACGTATTCGAATATCGAGTACATGAAGACGCAGATGCGAGCTATGGGCCTGGCAATCGATTGGTCGCGCGAGATGACCGCGTGCAAGCCGGAATACTACAAATGGAACCAGTGGATGTTCCTGAAGATGCTCGAACGCGGCATCATCTACAAGAAAACCGGCACCGTGAACTGGGATCCGATCGATCAAACTGTTCTGGCCAACGAACAAGTCATCGACGGTCGCGGCTGGCGTTCCGGCGCGCTGATCGAAAAGCGCGAAATCCCGATGTACTACGCGCGCATCACCGATTACGCCGAAGAGTTGCTCGACCACGTCGACAACAAGCTGCCCGGCTGGCCGGAACGCGTGCGCATCATGCAATCGAACTGGATCGGCAAATCGACCGGCGTACGCTTCGCGTTCTCGCACGAGATCGAGGACGAAGGAAAACTGATCAACGACGGCAAGCTGTGGGTCTTCACCACGCGCGCCGACACGATCAAGGGCGTCACTTTCTGCGCGGTTGCTGCAGAACATCCGCTGGCGACTTTCGCTGCGAAATCGAATCCTGAACTGGCCGACTTCATCGCCGAATGCAAACTCGGCAGCGTCATCGAAGCCGACATGGCAACGATGGAAAAGAAAGGCATGCCGACCGGCTTGTTCGTCAAGCATCCACTGACCGGCGCGCTGGTCGAAGTGTGGGTCGGCAATTACGTGCTGATGACCTATGGCGACGGCGCCGTGATGGGCGTGCCGGCGCATGACGAGCGCGACTTCGCGTTCGCGAAAAAATACGTGCTGCCGATTCATCAAGTGATCGATGTCGAAGGCAAAACCTTCTCGGAAGAAAACTGGCACGACTGGTACGCCGACAAGGAAAACGGTCGCTGCATCAACTCCGGCAAATACGACGGCATGAACTATCAGCAGGCGGTCGATGCGATCGCCGCCGATCTGGAACAAGCCGGCGTCGGCGAGAAGAAAATCACCTATCGCCTGCGCGACTGGGGTATCTCGCGCCAGCGTTACTGGGGCACGCCGATCCCGATGATCAATTGCGCCGACTGCGGTGCAGTGCCAGTGCCAGAAAAAGATTTGCCGGTCGTATTGCCGGAAGATTGCGTACCGGACGGCAGCGGCAATCCGCTGAACAAACACGAGGCTTTCCTGAAATGCGATTGCCCGAAATGCGGCAAGCCGGCGCGTCGCGAAACCGACACGATGGATACCTTCGTCGATTCGTCGTGGTACTTCATGCGCTACTGCTCGCCGGGTTCGAACGATGCGATGGTCGACAGCCGCAACGATTACTGGATGCCGATGGATCAGTACATCGGCGGTATCGAACACGCGGTGCTGCACTTGCTGTACGCACGCTTCTGGACCAAGGTCATGCGCGACTTCGGGTTGATCAAGTTCGACGAACCGTTCACCAACCTGCTGACGCAAGGCATGGTGCTGAACGAAACCTACTATCGCGAAGAAGCCAGCGGCAAAAAGATTTGGTACAACCCGGCCGACGTCGAACTGACGTTCGACGACAAGGGCCGTCCGGTATCGGCGATCCTGACCAGCGACAAGCAACCGGTTGAACTCGGCGGCACCGAAAAAATGTCGAAGTCGAAGAACAACGGCATCGATCCGCAGGCGCAGATCGATCAGTACGGCGCAGATACCGCGCGCCTGTTCACGATGTTTGCCTCACCGCCGGAACAGACACTGGAATGGTCGGGTTCGGGCGTTGAAGGCGCGAACCGCTTCCTGCGTCGCGTCTGGGCGTATGCATACAATCAGTCAGCACGCGTCGCGAAAAACGATCAGGTCGATTTCAAGTCGCTGCCAGAAACCCTCAAGGCATTGCGTCGTGAATTGCACAAGATCCTGCAGCAAGCCGACAGCGATTTCAAACGCATCCAGTACAACACCGTCGTGTCCGCCGCGATGAAGATGCTGAACACGCTGGAAGCGGCCAAGCTCGATGATTCTGCCGAATCGAATGCAGTCATCAGCGAAGGCCTGTCGATTTTCCTGCGCGTGCTGTATCCGATCGCACCGCATGTCACGCACGTGCTGTGGCAGGAACTCGGTTACGCGGCATTGTTCGGCGATATCCTCGACGCCGCATGGCCGCAAGTCGATGCCCCCGCACTGGAACAGGCTGAAATTGAAATGATGATTCAGGTCAACGGCAAACTGCGCGGCAGCATCATCGTCGCGAAGGATGCCGACAAGGCGACCATCGAAGCCGCCGCACTGGCAAATGAAAACGGTGCAGAAGTTCATCGAAGGCACGCCGAAGAAAATCATCGTCGTTCCCGGCAAGCTGGTCAATATCGTTGCATAGTCCTGATCCAACCGACAGGATCACTCATGCTGCAAACATCGTCGCCTTCTCTGTATCGCCCTTGCCTCCAACCGCGATGCTGTCCGCCTGCGGTTTCAAACTGCGCGGTTCGATTCTCGGCAAGCCAATCTGCCGTTCAAATCGATCTACATCGCCGTTTCCGAAACGTCGCCGCTGGGTATCGAGCTGCGCCGCTACATTCGCGGCAGCGGCGAGCTGGAGATCGAAGTCCGGAGCAAAGCGAGGCAGAAGCCACGCTGGACATCCGAACGAAACACGTGAGAAAAACATCCTGTCGCTGAACAGCCAGGGCCGTGTCCGCGAATATGTTCTGTACTACCGCGTCACCATCCGTGTGCGCGACAGCAAGAACCTCGAATTGCTGTCGCCGACGCAGATCACGCTCAAGCGCGACATCAGCTACAACGAACAATTCGTCCTGGCGAAAGAATCGGAAGAAGCCTTGCTGTATCGCGACATGCAATCCGATCTGGTGCAACAGATCCTGCGCCGTCATGGCCGCCATCAAACCGGTCACGACCGGCGATACCGCGGACAAGCCTGCCGAACCTGCTGCCAGGTAAGCGACACGCGCGCCATGCAATTGCGACCGGATGCACTCGATCCGCACCTCGGCAAGCCGCTCGCCGGCTTGTACGTCATCACCAGCGACGAGCATCTGCTGGCGCTGGAGGCCGCCGACAAAATCCGTAAGACGGCACGCACGCAGGGGTTTTCCGAGCGCGAAGTGCTGGTGGTCGATCGCAGCTTCAAATGGGGCGAACTGCTGGCTGCCAACCAGTCGCAATCGTTGTTCGGCGACAAGAAGCTGATCGAGCTGCGCATCCCGACCGGCAAGCCGGGGCAAGCGACGGCGGACAGGCATTGCAGGAATACGCTGCGTCACTGAGTCCGGACAACGTGACGCTGATCACTTTACCGAAGCTGGATTGGGCAACGCAGAAGGCGGCATGGGTGGCGGCGCTGCAGCAGGCCGCCGTGTATATCGACATTCCGCTGATCGAGCGCGCGCAACTGCCGGCATGGATGGGCGTGCGGCTGGCGGCGCAGAAGCAGAGCGCCAATCGCGAATGCCTGGATTTCATTGCCGATCGCGTCGAGGGCAATCTGCTCGCCGCACATCAGGAAATCCAGAAACTCGCGTTGCTGTACCCTGAAGGCCCGCTCGCCTTTGAACAGATTCATGACGCCGTGCTGAATGTGGCGCGCTACGATGTTTTCAAGCTGAATGAAGCGATGCTGGGCGGCGACACCGCACGGCTGGTGCGCATGCTGGAAGGCCTGAAAGGCGAAGGCGAGGCGCTGCCGCTGGTGCTGTGGGCCGTGGCCGAAGAAGTACGCACGCTGTTGAAGCTGAAATCGGGCGTGGCGCAGGGCCGGTCCCTTTCGCAATTGACAAAGGAACATCGCATCTGGGGACCGCGCGAACGGCTGATGGAACCGGCCTTGCGCAGGCTCAAACTGTCGACGCTGGAGAGCGCGCTGCAGGAAGCTGCGCAAATCGATAAGATGGTCAAAGGTTTGCGCGCCAAGGCATTTTCCGGCGATGCATGGGATGCGATGCTGCAACTGGGATTGAAGATCGCACGCGGCTGACCGACACGCGTTCCTTGCAATCCGGCGCGGTGTGTACCAGCGACATGCGCCATATACGTCTGCATCCCGTTGCTGCACTCGAATTTAATGCAATTCCGGTTTTTTCCAATTATCAATTGATCAATCGTTACACCAACCATTCGTTATCAAAATGGATATCAAGCAATACATGAAGGAAGTCGGCCAGCGCGCCCGCAAGGCATCGCACGCCATGGCCAAGGCCGATACCGCAGCCAGAAACAAGCGCGCTGTCGCTGATTGCCGCCGCCATCCGCCGCGATGCGGACATCCTGCGCGCCGCCAACAAGAAGGATCTGGACGCCGCGCGCGCCAGCGGGCTGGAACCGGCCATGCTGGACCGCCTGACACTGTCCGACAAGGCCATCGCCACCATGGCCGAAGGTCTGGAGCAGATCGTCGCGCTGCCCGATCCGATCGGCGAAATCTCGAACATGAAATACCGCCCGACCGGCATCCAGGTCGGCCAGATGCGCGTGCCGCTGGGCGTGATCGGCATCATCTACGAAGCGCGCCCGAACGTCACTGTCGATGCTGCCGGCCTGTGCATCAAGAGCGGCAATGCCACCATCCTGCGCGGCGGCTCCGAAGCGATCCATTGCAATCAGGCGCTGGCAAAACTGGTCGAGCGAAGGCCTGGCCGGTGCCGGCCTGCCGCACGATGCGGTGCAGATCGTCGAAACCACCGATCGCGCCGCCGTCGGCGAAATGATCACCATGCCCAATACATCGACGTCATCGTGCCGCGCGGCGGCAAGGGATTGATCGAGCGCCTGATGCAGGAATCGAAAGTCCCGATGATCAAGCATCTGGACGGCATCTGCCACGTCTATATCGACGACCAAGGCCGATTTGCAAAAGGCGCTGGATATCGCGTTCAACGCCAAATGCCATCGCTACGGCACCTGCAACACAATGGAAACATTGCTGGTGGCGCGCGCCATCGCACCGGCCGTATTGCCGGAACTGGCGAAACTGTATGCAACGGAAAAAGTGGAACTGCGCTGCGACGACGAAGCGCGCGCGCTGCTGGCAGGTTATCCGCATCTGGCCGGCGTGACCGAAGAAGACTGGAGCACCGAATATCTGGCACCCATCCTTTCGGTCAAGATCGTCGGCGATGTGGATGAAGCGATTGCGCACATCAACACCTATTCGTCGCAGCATACCGACAGCCATCATTACCGAGGATTACACGCTTGCGATGCGTTTCCTGCGCGAAGTGGATTCGGCCTCGGTGATGGTCAATGCCTCGACGCGCTTCGCCGACGGTTTCGAATACGGGCTCGGTGCGGAAATCGGCATCTCCAACGACAAGCTGCATGCGCGCGGCCCTGTCGGACTGGAAGGTTTGACGTCGCTGAAATACATCGTGTTCGGTAACGGCCAAGTACGCGTCTAATCATTTAGCCGGAGACTCCCCATGCTCTGGATCAAAGCGCTGCACATCATGTTCGTCATGTCGTGGTTCGCCGGCCTGTTCTACCTGCCGCGCATCTTCGTCAATCTGGCGATGGAAACCGATACCAATGCGACTACCCGCCTGCTGTTGATGGCGCGCAAGCTGTATCGCTTCACCACGATTCTCGCGATTCCGGCGCTGGTGTTAGGCGGCGTGCTGATTTCCTACGGTTTCGGCCAGGGGCCGGGCAACGGCTGGCTGCATGCGAAGCTGCTGCTGGTCTTGCTGGTGATCGGCTATCACCACGCATGCGGATCACTGCTGAAGAAATTCGAGCGTGGCGCCAATCGCCGCACGCATGGCTGGTACCGCTGGTTCAACGAAGTGCCGGTCGTGTTGTTGCTTGCGATCGTGATTCTGGTTGTCGTCAAGCCGTTCTGATTCTGAAAATTCCGGGAGCACTGCATGGCCAAGGTCTGTGAGTATTATTTTGCACCGCAATCGCCCTGGTCCTATCTCGGGCACGCGCGGTTGCTCGCACTGGCAAAACAGTACAATGTGCAGATCGACGATGAAGCCATGTCGACCTGGCGAAAGTGTTCGGCATTTCCGGCGGGCTGCCGCTGGCCAAGCGGCCGCCGCAAAGACAGGCATACCGGCTGAATGAAATGAAGCGCTGGAGCGAACACCTCGGCATGCCGTTGAACCTGCAGCCGAAATACTTCCCGGTCTCCGGCGATCCTGCCGCAAAGCTGATCATCGCCGCCAAGTTCGCGCACGGCACAGATGCCGCGCTGGAGCTGGCGGGCGCCATCATGCGCGCATTGTGGGTGGACGAAAAAAACATCACGGATGCGGAAACGCTGGCCGCGCTGGCGAGTACCGCAGGCCATGACGGCAACGCATTGGTCAAATCATCGGAAACGGCCAGCGTGCAGAACGAATACGATCAGTTCACCAGCGAGGCGATGGCGGTCAGCATGTTCGGCGCGCCGTGGTATATCGTCGATGGCGAAGCGTTCTGGGGCCAGGACAGGCTCGACTTCGTCGAACGCGCATTTCAGAAGTAGGTTTCAAATCAATCGATTGCATCAAGCCGGGTTGCCGCCAGTCGGCACCCAATTTGACTGATCGGCTTTTAATCGTGCGGCGGATCATCGATGCGGCCGCACGACAAATGTTTTACTACGGATAAAGGGTTCCCCCATGTCAGCACCACACTCCTATTTTTGCCCCTGCCCGCGCGGACTCGAAATCGCACTGGCGGAAGAACTCGGCGAGATCGCCCTGCTCGGCGGCAACACGCTGAAGATCCACACCCAGGTTCCCGGCGGCGTGCATTGCTCCGGCTCGCTGCAGGATGCGTATCGCATCAATCTGCATTCGCGCATCGCGTCGCGTGTACTGATGCGCATGGCGCACGCAAGCTATACGACCGAAAACGACATCTACGATCTGACGCTGGCGCAAGCATGGGAAGACTGGTTCGCCGTGCATCACACGATTCGCATCGACGTCACCGCCATCAAGTCGCCGCTGCGCAGCCTTGAATTCACCACCCTGAAAATCAAGGATGCGATCTGCGACCGTTTCCGCGACCTGTGCAACGAACGCCCATCGGTCGATACCGGCATGCCGGACATGCGCATCGTCGGCTTTCTCGATGCGCAGCAACTTCACGCTCTATCTCGATACCTCCGGCGAAGCACTGTTCAAGCGCGGCTGGCGCAGGAAACCGGCGAAGCGCCATTGCGCGAAAATCTCGCGGCCGGCCTGCTGCGCACATCCGGCTGGAAACCGGGCATGATCGCTGTTCGATCCGATGTGCGGCTCCGGCACCATCCTGGCCGAAGCGGCGCAGATGCTGGCCGGCATTCCGCCGGGCGCTGCATCGCGATTTCGCCTTTGAAAAATTCGACGGGACTTCAGCCCGCCGAATGGCGGCGATAAAGGCCGACATCAAACCGGTCAATCCGTGCCGGCAGCAGCCGACGATTTTCGGCAGCGACATTTCCGGCGACATGGTGGCGATGACGCGCAACAACCTGAGCAAGGCCGGCATCCTGTTCGACGTCCCGCTCAAACAGATCGAAGCGCAGGAAGTCAAGGCGCCAACCGAACACGCCCGGGCGATCCTGCTGACCAATCCGCCCTACGGCGAGCGGATCGGCGTGCGCGGCGACAGCACGATGCCGACGGACGAAATCGGCAAGGCATTCTTCAGCGCATTCGGCACCACCCTCAAGCAGCGCTTCGCCGGCTGGACGCGTATTCCTGTTTTCCGCCGATCTGACCCTGCCGAAAATGCTGCGCCTGAAAGAAGCGCGCAAAACGCCATTCTTCAACGGCGCACTGGAATGCCGCCTGTTCCGCTTCGACATGGTCGCCGGCTTCAACCGGCGCGAGCAGGCAAAACCGAAACCGGCCGACCCTGCGTAATTCCTGAAAATGCTGACGAGGTTCGATGCAATCAACGGCATCGAACCCGTCAGCCCTCGATCAGGCACCAAACGCATCGGGAAGAACGAAAATCGCATCTTCTTTCGTGATGCTCCGTGCCTTTAAGGTCGCTCGATGACACGATCAACCGCGGGCCTGATCTCTTCCATCTCGTCGTCCAAACCGAAGCCTCCTGACACCATGCTGTCAGGAGTGCCGGCGCATGATGCGTCCTCTGCCATCAGGCATTCTCCCCGAGGACATCATGCATGCAAAGGTAAGCTGGCTCGACATTCCGACGACAGACCCGCGTCTTGCCATCCGTGTCTATGAAACGATCTTCCGCACCAAACTCAGAATCGAACATAGCGCACCCGGTCCGAGGACGGCGCTGTGTTCCGACGCCATCCTCGCGCATGTGGAATCCGCGTGGGAAAGAGTCGGCAGGAACAATCCCGAACTGCCGTACGATGCCGGCTTCATCGCGCACTTCACCGATGCGGAAGGCAATCTGGTCGCGCTGCATGCGCATGATTGAACCGGTCAGACTGCCTGCAACTGGACTGCATGCGCGGCATTTGTCAGAATGCGCCAGATTGACCTTGTTCGATTCGCCATCCCACCGGAGTAAATAGAATGCGCCGCGCCGAACGACTGTTCCAGATCGCCCAGTATTTGCGCGGCCGCCGACTGACAACCGCGCGCCAGTTATCCGACTGGCTGCACGTGTCGGAGCGCACGATTTACCGCGATATCCGTGATCTGTCGATATCCGGCATTCCCATCGAAGGCGAGGCCGGGGTCGGCTATCGCGTCAAGATCGGCTTCGACCTGCAGCCGCTGATGTTTTCATCCGATGAAATCGAGGCGATGGTGGCCGGCATGCGCATGGTGCAGGCGTGGGGCGGGCCGCAACTGGCGGCATCGGGTGCGGCGGCGCTGGCAAAGATCACACTGGCCCTGCCGCGCGAGAAGCGCGATTTTGTCGAGGCCACGCCGTTGTTCGCACCGGCCTTCCATATCGATCCCGTGCATGGCGAACGACTGGAAATCATTCGTCAGGCGATCGGCCGGCAACACAAGCTGCAACTGGATTACGTCGATGCCAAACGGCAGGCGACGCAACGCACGATCTGGCCGCTGGCCCTCTACTTCTGGGGCGACGGCTGGTCGATCGCAGCCTGGTGCGAGACACGTTCCGATTTCCGTTCCTTCCGTCTCGATCGCATACACACAATGCTCTCAGCCGACGATCACTACGCCAGCGTCAGTGGCTGCCGCCTCGCCGATTTCGTGCGGGCGACGAAACGCAGCAACCAGTGCCCTGAGCCGTCGCCACTCACATAGAAGTCACGCAGGCTATCGCCCGCAATCGGCCCAACGCTTGCATTTTTACGTCGTGACGGCGATTCGGCTATGCTTTCCCTTTCTTCCATGCGACGCGCATGCGCACCTGGTGTTTCCATCGCACTCGCATTCATCGCACCACACACCCGATGCGTTCGGGATTGAAAGCAGAAAAGATGTCGCACGCTCCGAATCACTCGCCGAACAGCACGCCGGAAAAACCGTCACCGGCCACGATCGCAATCGGTAGCGGTGCGCTTGCCGTCATGCTGGCCGCGCTGTCGATGCTCGGCCCGTTTTCGATCGATACCTATTTGCCGGCTTTTCCCAACATTCAGGCATCGCTGGGGGCGACCTCGCTTGAAGTGCAGCAAACACTGACCGCCTATCTGTTTTCGTTCGCGGTCATGATCCTGTTGCACGGCGCGTTGTCCGACGCATTCGGGCGGCGCAACATCATCCTGATTTCGCTGGCTGTTTTTGCGGTGGCGACACTCGGTTGCGCCGCGTCGCACAGCATCGAATACCTGTGGGCCTTCCGCATGCTGCAGGGAATCGCCGCGGGCGCCGGCGTCGTGATCGGGCGCGCGATCATTCGCGACCTGTATGCGGGCGCGGCGGCGGAACGGCTGCTGTCGCTGGTGACGATGATCTTTGCGATCGCGCCGGCGATTGCACCGATACTCGGCGGCTGGATCGTCAAGCACATGGACTGGCGCGCCATTTTCCTCATCCTGTTCGGCTATGCAGTACTGCTGCTTGCCTATTGCTGCAAGCGCCTGCCGGAATCCCTGCCGCCTGCGCACCGGCAACCGTTCAATCCGCCATTCCTGTATCGCAGCTACCTGCGGGTATTCCGCTCGCCGCTGTTTCATCTGAAAGCCGGTGCAATCGCATTCAACTTTGCGGGCATGTTCCTGTATGTGGCGGCAGCGCCGGTTTTCCTGACCGAGCATCTGGGCCTGGGCCCGGATCAGTTCGGCTGGCAATTCATTCCGACGGTCGGCGGTATCTTTTGCGGTGCGCTGACAGCCAATCGCATGGCTGGAAAGTTGCTGATCGGGCGACAGGTGATGATCGGATTCGGCTTCCTGATCGGTGCGGCGAGTTTCAATGTGGCCTATCACGCATCGTTCGCACCGGCGCTGCCGTGGTCCGTTGCGCCGCTGTTCTTCTACACGTTCGGCATGTCGATGGTGGCGCCCGGCATCACGCTGCTGGTGCTCGATCTGTTCCCGAACATCCGCGGCATCGTCGCCTCCTGCCAGTCGTTCACATTGACGATGCTGGGCGCGCTGATTGTCGGCGTGATCGCGCCGGTGCTGTCGCATTCGCCGGTTGCACTCGCACTCGGGCAACTTTCCTGCACATTGACTGCCCTGGCACTGTGGCAGGGCGGCCGCAAGTACCGGCAATTCCTGAACACGCGCAAGAGCCAGAACGCATGGGAAACGGTCGAATGATCCGCCGTCGCCATTCCTGAGAATGGGCGGGAAAGATCGCCCGATCTTCGCCACCGCGTGCCATCTTTTCCCGTGCCCCGGCGCAACAATCGTCGACCGAACCACACGCCGGACTAAACTTTTCCCGCTTGCGCGTTGTCTGTTAAAAACACGGCGCGCGCGGCAAAGGCCGGCGTACGTCAGATTCGCCCATGACAGGAGATCACATGACCAAGCCCCGCACCGGACAGGCACCGCCCACACTCGATCGTGAAGAATTCCACCTGCGCTTCATGCGCTCGTTCGACGATCCGGCATTCAATCAGGCGCAAGGCGAAATCGCGGCAATCGAAAACATCGCATGGGACAACTACACACATGCGCACAAGGCGCCGCGCACGGCGAAGGCAGGACCGGAATTTTCCGATCCCGATTACGATCTGTCCATCGAGTGGCGCGCCACACGCGATCGCCTGCTGGCTGCCGAAACGACACAAAAAAATCCTTCCACGCCGTCGCGCGTCCTGCTGATCTGCGGCGCGGCACGCAACGATGGCAGCTGTCCTGGAGAGATGTCCAAGACATTCCGCCTGACGCAGATCGCGCAGGAGGAGCTGCGGGCTGCACATATCGAAACCGATGTGCTCGACCTGAGCCTGCTGACTTCCGATTACGACCGGCAGATTCATCCGTGCAAGGGATGCGTATCGACGGCCATGCCGCTCTGTCACTGGCCGTGCAGCTGTTATCCGAATCACGGCCTGCATCAGGTCAACGACTGGATGGCGGATATCTACGCACAATGGGTCGCCGCGCATGCCATCATCATCCTGACGCCGGTCTACTGGTATCAGACGCCGAGTGTATTGAAACTGATGATCGACCGGCTCGTCTGCGCCGATGGCGGCAATCCGGATCCGACGCTGACGTCAGGCAAGGATGCGGAGATGGCCAAAGCCGTCGAACTCGCGGGCTGGCCGTATCCGAAACACCTGGCCGGTCGCGCGTATGGCGTCGTTGTGCATGGCGATGTGGCCGGCATCGAAGGCGTGCGGCGCAGCCTGACCGACTGGCTCGACTGGATGGGCCTGATCGACGCCGGCACCTTTGCCAAACTCGATCGCTTCATCGGATACTACGAATCGTATGCGGAAAGCCATGCAACCCTCGACCGCGATGTTCCGATGCAGGAAGAGGTAAAAAATGTGGCGAGAGCAGTCGCCGCTGCGGTGCATGGGATCAGGGAAAACCGGCTGCTGGAACCGGACGCGCATTTGCGGAATCCACGCCCGAAATGAGGCTGCGAACCCATCTTCCCGTATTGTCCGTCCACGATCGGATCGCTTCATCCTGCACGCTTCATGCATGCGCCTAAGTAATCGCACAATAAAAATGGCCCGGAAAAACCGGGCCAAAACAATTCAGCTTGAGGACTGAATCGGTAAACCTGTATTCGCACCATATCGATAGGCAATCGATGTACGGTGCGAAAGCAATCGTGCTCAATACACTTCGCTGATCTCGCAACGCCCTTCGGCGCCGATCAGGTGGCGCAGCTGGCTGCCCACCGAACCGAGGCCGAGGCTTTCGAACATGCCCTTGTGCTTCGGCACCATGATCAGATCGCAGTAATGCTCGCGTGCGAACTGGGCAATGGTTTCCGCCTTGAGGCCGACCAGGATGCGCTCCTGGTGTGAAATGCCGGCTGCGTCGAGTTTGTCGATCAGCGGCTGCAGGACCTGCATGCCGCTTTCATGATGGAACTCGTCGAGCTGCTGCCTGCTCACGAAGCGCGTGACGAATCTGGATATCGGCAACTGCACATTCACGAGGAACAGCACAACCTTCTGATCGCGATAACGCTCGATCACATGCTTGGCAACGCATTCGGCATCGCTGATGTCGTTGACCGGAACAAGAACGTGCATCATGAGAATCTCCTTGTTGTCAGGAAAATCGATCAGCCTTCCGTTGGCACCGCAGCAGAAGCATGCCGCGCAGCCAGCATCTTGCCGACGATGACGACGATGGCGGCACCGAGGATAGGCAGGGCGATTTCCAGATAGTGCGCATTCGCGAGGTAACCCTTGAGCGCAGGATCTTCGACGGCCATTTCGCCGGCAACGTAACCCAGCAGACCGGCACCGATGGTGACGATGATCGGGAAGCGTTCCATCAGTTTCATCAACATGGCGCTGCCGAACAGGATCAGCGGAATCGTGATGACCATGCCGACGAACAGCAATGCCATGTGGCCGTTGGCAGCGCCGGCCATGCCCAGGACGTTGTCCAGGCTCATGACGATGTCGGCGATGATGATGGTCTTGACTGCGCTCCAGAAGTTGTCGCTGCTGTTGATGTTGTCGTTTTCCTCTTCAGGCAACAGCAGCTTGATGCCGATCCACAGCAGCAGCACGGCGCCGACCATTTCCACGTAAGGAATGGTCAACAGGATGGAAGCGACGGAAGTCAGTGCCGTCATCAGGATGACGATGGCGACGGTACCGATCAGGAATGCATTGCGCTGCTCCTTCGGTGGCAGCGAACGGCAGGCCAGCGCGATGATGACGGCATTGTCGCCGCTCAGCAGGATGTTGATGATGATGATCTGGAATAACGCAACCCACATGGTCGGGTCGCTGAATGATGCAAGCATTTTGGTCTCCTTGAGATGATTTTGTTGGTGTAGTCATCTTAAGGACCGGCGCTTACGCAACTCTTTCGTGAACATTACATTGCGCTTTCACGAACATTACAAAAACCTTACAACCATCCTTTCGTGTGGCTCTTCCTGATGAAGACAGGTGCATCGGCAGGCGGGGCGATGCAAATTCACCGGCATTGCACCGGCATGCATCGCCCGCTGCAGTAATACAGCGATCAAACGCTGCGATCAATGCCGCATCAATGCTCGCCGTGCGGAGCCGAGACCTTGACCCGCAGCCAGGCATAGAACGGTCCGATCGCATTCATCGCGGCGGCGGCGAGGAAGCAGACGAACGGATCCTTGGGCATCGGACCGAAGCCGCCGAAATAGGTCGCAAAGTAGGTTGCAAACCCGAAGAACATGCCCGGCACGAAATCAAGTCCGCGAATCCTTCCCAGCGACATCATGCCCGCATTCAGCGTGAACAGGATGACAGCCTGCGCCAGCAGGAAAGCGCCGCCGCTGAACTGCTGCGATGCGAGATTGAAGCCGACCACGATCAGGAACGCCGTGAATGATCCGATCGGCATCGTTATCCAGATGCGCCTCAGATTGTTGGCAGTCGGGCCGCCCATCGCATGGGTGCCGGCCCAGCTGATAAAGATCGCCCATGGCGGGAAATGATAGGGAATGAACAGCGTGCTGACGGCAAGCAGCGATGCCACGACTTCTGCTGGTAGTTTTTTCATGATGTCTCCTTCTTTGTATTATTTCTTTGTATTTATGTTGTGCAGCGGGTGTTATTCAATGCGGTTGATGTTCGTCTCCGTGATCGTGTCCGCAGCAGCCGTGCCGATGGACGGTGCATTTGTGTTGCGTGACGACAGTAATCCTGCCGCGCTTGATCACCCATGAGCGCGCCGGAATATCCAGCAAGGCATCGGCGACCTGACAGGTATCCAGAATCACCAGGTCGGCCTGCTTGCCGACCGCAATGCCGTAGTTGTCGCCGATGCCGATCGAGCGCGCCGCATTGATGGTGCCCATGTCGAGAATCGCCGCCTGATGCGCAGGCGTGCCGAACGACAGCACGTGCGCCAGCATGTTGCCGATAACCAGCATGTCGGCCTTGCCGAACGGCGTGAACGCATTGCGAATGTTGTTGGATGAATACGCGACGTTGACGCCGCCTTCGCTGAGCGAACGCACGGGTGTTACGCCGCGGCGGCGATTTTTCGTATCGTTGCGGCCGCCCAGATACAGATCGGTCGCAGGCAGCGTGACGATGCTGATGTCCGCTTTCCGCAGCAACTCTATGATCGGTTTCAGTTCATCCGGATCAAGCGCGCCGAGGCTGGTGACATGACCGAGCGAGACGCGGCCGTTGTAGCCGGTCTCGATGGTTTTTTGTGCAATGTAGGCGGTTGCCGCAAAACGCTGGTCGGTCGCCTCATCGGAAAAATCGGCGTGCATGTCGATCGGCACATCGTGCTTCTGCGCCATCTCGAACACCATGTCGATATGGCGTTTCGTATCGTCCCACGTCAGTTCGTTGTAGGGACAACCGCCGACCACATCGGCGCCCATGCCCATCGATTGCTCCATCAGCTCGATCGTGCCGGGCGACTTGATGATGCCCTCCTGCGGGAACGCGACGATCTGGATATCGAGCAGATCCTTGTATTCATCCTGCAGCTCGATCAGCGTTTCGACGCCGATCAATCCCTGGATCAGATCCACGTCCGGATGCGCGCGAATCGCCACCGTGCCGTTGCTGACCGCCATGTCGAGCACCTGACGCGAGCGAGCCAGCACATCGTTGCGCTCCTGCTTGCCCTTCAGAATGCCGGTGACGCGAATCGCTTCATCCAGCGTGCCGAATACCGGCGGCATCCGGCGATGCAGGAAAGCCTTTTCCAGATGCATGTGCGGTTCGACCAGACCCGGAATGACGGCACGCCCTTCCGCATCGATCGTGTCGGTCGCAGCGGCCGTGATGCCTTCTTCGATTGCTGCGATCTTTCCACCCTTGATGCCGATATCCATCAGTGGTTTGTCGTCCCACACGCAGACATTGCGTATTAACAGATCCATTTCCATGACCATCTCCTGTTGACGTATGCGTCCAGATCGAACAACTAAAAACCGAGTGCAATCCCCTCGCCGCGCGGATCGGCACCGCCTTCGAAAAACGGTGACCACGGCCCCTGCAGACGGATTGCCTGCGCCGTGCCCATGCGCGGGAATGGCCACTGCGCCGCTTCCACCGGATGGCCCTGCGCGCGCAACGCATCGAAGGTTGCGCCGGGTGCGGCCGATTCCAGCAGCAACTTGTTCGCCGTATCGCCCCACGAGCGTCCGTACAGCACGCGCGGCGCATCGATCGCCTGCTGAACGTTCAGGCCGAAATCGACCACACGCGTGACGACCGAAGTCTGCGTCTGCGGCTGCACTTCGCCGCCTTGCGTGCCGTACACCATGAACGGTTTTCCATCCTTGAACAGCATGCCGGACATCAGTGTCGAGGCACTCTGCTTGCCGGGCTTCAGCACATTCGGATGATCGGCTTGCAGCGAAAAGAAGCTGCCGCGGTTCTGCAGCAGCACGCCGGATGCAGGATCGGCAACGCACGAGCCGAAATCGAAATACAGGCTTTGCACCAAGCCCACCGCGTTGCCGTACCTGTCGGCGATGCTGATGAACGTGGTGTCGCTGCCGCCCGGACGATTCTCGTGCGTGCGCGTGGTGTCGGCCAGCCATGCGTCGCGTTCGGCATTTGCCAGCGCCGGATCGAGCAGTTGTTCAATCGGGATATCGTAAAAATCGGGATCGGTCAGATAGCGGTCGCGCTTGTTGAAGGCCCACTTGATCGCCTGAATCATCGCGTTGTAATACGCAGGCGAATTCGCATCCAGTCCGGACAGATCGATGCCGTTCAGGAAATTCAGGATCAGCAAACCGGCAATGCCTTGCGACGGCGGCGGCACCTGATAAGCCTGAAAGCCGCGATACGTCGTTGAGATCGGCTGCACCCACTTGGCGTGGTAATCGCTGAAATCCTCTTGCGTCAGCAAGCCGCCCTGGCTTTTCAGATAGGAAACAATCGAACGCGCCGTCTGTTCATAGAAGTGGCGCGGACCATGCTGCGCGATCTGCTCCAGCGTATCGGCCAGCGCGGTCTGCTGCAGGCGTTCGCCCGGCCGATAGGCAGCGCCGTCCTTCAGGAAAATACTGGCGGCGCCGGGATCCTTGCGAAAGACTTCGGCGTCGTCGCTGATCCACTGGCTGATGTCCTGCGTGACTGCAACGCCTTCGCGTGCGTAGCGGATGGCCGGCGCCAGCAGACGTGTCAGCGGCAGCGTGCCGAAACGTTCATGCGCCAGACGCCAGCTGTCGACCGCACCCGGCACCGTGATCGCCGATTGCGGGCCGCGGCTCGGGATCGCGTCCAGGCCGCGATAGGTATCGAGCGTGATGTTGCGGCCGCAGGTGCCGCTGCCGTTCAATGAGGAAAGCGTATTCGATTTGGCGTCGTGGATCATCCAGAATGCGTCGCCGCCGATGCCGATCATGTGCGGCAGCACGACGCTCATTGTGGCGGCGGCGCAGATGGCCGCATCGACCGCCGTGCCGCCTTCCTTCAGCACATCCAGCGCCGCACCGGTCGCGAGGTAATGCGCGGTGGCGACCATGCCGTGTTCGGCGTAACTGACGGGACGGGTGGTTCTCATCGCTGCTCCAGGAATCGGGTTCATGGAAGATGAGCATAGGGATCAATCGGCCGGACGGGAATCGGGATTACCTGATTTGCATCTAGGGATTTCCCTAGATGCGCCGTCCGTCATGCCGGCTCACCGGTCAATCGTATCCTTCATTGATCAGGCCGTGTTTCAACGCGTAATAAACGAGGTTGGCCGTGGTGGCGGCTTCCATCTTCTGCAGCACTGCCGCCTTGTGCGTGCTGATCGTCTTGTTGCTCAGCGACAGGATGCGGGCAATGTCGTTGACCGAATGCCCTTCCACCAGCATGTTGAAAATCTGAAACTCGCGCGGCGTCAGCCTGGTGTGCGGCAAATCCTGTTCCGGCTTGTGCAACTGGCGCAGCAGCTTGTCGGATATGCCGGGCGACACGAAGCTGCCGCCGTCCGCCACCTTGCGTATGCCTTCGATCAACTGGCTCGATGCCGTGTTCTTCGTGATGTAGCCGGATGCGCCAGCGCGCATCGCCTGCACCGCGTACTGGCTTTCCTGATGCATGCTGAGCACCAGGATCGGCAGCTCGGGCTTGAACGCATTGATCTGCTGGATCAGCGCAATGCCGCTCTTGCCCGGCATCGACATGTCCAGCACCAGTACATCGACCTGCAGCGTGCGGATTTGTTGCAGGACCTCGTCGCCGTCCGCTGCCTCACCCGCGACTTCCATGTTTGAAACGAACGAGATGATCTGTTTCAGCCCGTCGCGAATGATCGCGTGGTCGTCGGCTATCAGCACGCGGATCATGCATCGCCTCCCGTCGGCGGCATCTTCGGGATGCGTACCTCGATGCTGGTGCCGGAGCCCGATCTGCTTTGTATCTTCAGGGTGCCGCCCAGCATGAATGCACGTTCGCGCATGCCGAGCAGGCCCAGGCTGTTTTCGGTCGATCCTGCCGCGTCATCGATGCCGCATCCGTTGTCGGTGATCTTCAGTGTTACATCCTTCCCGTCTTCCTTCAGTTCCACCACCACCGATGTGGCATGACTGTGGCGGCTGACATTCGTCAGCGACTCCTGCAGGATGCGGAAAATGGCGGTGCTGATTTCGCGGCTGAATACCGGCAGCGTCAGTGGCACGATGAGCTCGACGGCAATCCTGCTGCGCTCTGAAAACGATTCCAGCAGCCAGTCGAGCGCCGACGCCAGTCCCAGTTCATCCAGAATCAGCGGCCGCAGATCGGCGGCGATGCGCTGCACCGATTCGACGGTGGAATCGGCGATCTGCTTGAGTTGCTGCAGGTTTTCCAGCCACGCTTCGCCGGAATCGGTCTGTTGCGGATTGCGCAGAGGATCGTGCAGTGAATCGTGTTGCAGAGCGTGCTGCATATCATGCTGTGTCTCCATCACGCCGAGGCCGATGCGAATTGCCGTCAGCGATTGCCCCAGTTCGTCATGCAGTTCGCGCGAGATGCGCGTGCGTTCCTCTTCGCGCACCGATTGCAGGTAGGCGGACAGTTCGCGCAACTGGCTGCGCGATTCCAGCAATGCCTGTTCGGCCAGTTTGCGGTCGGTGATGTCGCGTGAAATGCCGGTGGTGCCGACAACCCCGCCCGCTTCATTGCGAATCGGCGTCTTGATCGTGTCGTACCAGCGCAGCGTACCGTCCTCGGCGTGACGCCGTTCTTCGTAGCGCAGGCGCACGCCCTGCTGCATCACGCGCCGGTCGGTATCGATGTATTCGCGCCCCCACTCCTGCGGCCAGACATCGACCGGCGTGCGGTTCAGTATCTGCTGTTCAGGCAAACGGCAGGCGGCGATGAACGCCTCGTTGACGAGGATGTAGCGCGAATCCGCATCCTTCAGCCATGCCTGATCGGGGATGTTGTTGAGAATCGCCTTTTGCAGTTCATCAGTCTTGCTCACGCGCCACCTTCACGTTTTCATGCGGACGGTGAAAGCATAACGCGTTTGCACAACGTTGCGTTGTTACAGATCGTCTGCGTGCGTGACGGGGAACGATACGGTGAAAGTATTGCCGACACCGTCGAGGTCGTCTTCCAGATGGATGGTGGCGTTATGCAGGGTCGCAATCTCATGCACGATGGCGAGGCCGAGTCCGCTGCCTTCTTCATGCGTGCCGAGCAGGCGATGGAAGCGCTCGAAGATGCGCTTGCGCTCCTCGATCGGAATGCGCGGGCCGTCGTCGTTGACGATCAGATGCGCGGAGTCATCCTGCTGGATGCGCACCGTGACGCGGCCGCCGGCCGGCGTATAACGGATCGCGTTATCGACGAGATTGTTGATCATCTCGGTCACGCGCGCCGCTTCACCGTTCAGCAATACCGGTTTGTCGGCAGCCTCGAAACCCAGATCGATCTGCTTCTTGTATGCATGCGGCACCCAGTCCTGCGCGGCGCGCAATGCAACCTGATTCAGATCGAACGGCGCAAAATTCGCTACCACGTTATGCGGCTCGTTACGTGCCAGCGACAGCAATTGCGACACCAGCCGCGACAATCTTTCCGCGCTAGTATACAGATGGCCGAGCGCACGCTGCACCTGCGAAAAATCCGTCTCGCGCAATGCCAGCTCGATATGCGCCTTCAAGCCCGCGACCGGCGTGCGCAACTGGTGCGCGGTATCGGCAATGAAGCGCTCCTGGAAACCCAGCACCGCATCGATACGCGTCATCAGATCATTGACTGCGCCGACCAGCGGTTCGACTTCGCCCGGCACATTGGTGGCCGTGATCGGACTCAGATCCAGATGCGAGCGCATGCCGACTTCGTGCTGCAGCCTGCGCAACGGCGCCAGCCCGCGCGCCACGCCGCGCCATATGAGCACGCCTGCGATCAGGATCAGCAAGACCTGCGGCAGGATGACCTGCAGCAGCAAGGTGCGCACGTAACGTTCGCGCTTGACCTGCGTCTCGGCGACCTGGATGAAGACGGGTTCGGTGGCCGGATGCACCAGCGGCTGGCCGCGCAGCAGCGCAATGCGCACCGGTCTGCCCTGGAATACATCGTCGTAATAAGCCGCTTCCTTGCCGGCCTTCATCGCCTTCTGCGCCGGCAAGGTAGGATCGCCGGCAAGAACATTGCCGTCCTCGGTGCGGATCGCATAAAACACATCGTCTTCCTCGTCGAGGAACAGGGTGCGCTCCGCTTCCGCCGAAAGATTGAAGCCGAAACCGTCGCTCTCGCGCGTGACATGCAGCAGCATCTCGCGCGCAATCTCGTTCAGTTCGACGTCGTACACGCCGTTGGCGACATACCGCACGATGAAGTAACTGCCGGCGATATCCACCAGCAAAACGAACGAAAGCGGAATCAGCACCAGCCGCATCAGCGTGCTGCGCAGCGTCGGATTGCCTTTTACTTTGACGACATCAGGCGTCACCGGATTTCTCCAGCAGATAACCCATGCCGCGCACGGTGCGAATACTGATATTGAACGGCTCCAGCTTCTTGCGCACGCGATGCACATACACTTCGATCGCGTTGCTGCCGCCATCGTCGCCCCAGCCGAACAGCCGATCGACCATCTGCTCCTTGGTCACGACCTGGCCCTGGCGCGACAGCAGCAGTTCCAGCACAGCCAGTTCGCGCACCGACAATTCCACCGGCTGATCGTTGTGGAACAGGCGATGCGCCTCCAGATCGAAACGCAGGCCGCCGTGCGTCAGGCTCTTGCCCGCATCGAACTGGCCGCGCCGGATCAATGCCCGCACGCGCGCCTCGAATTCCGGCAGATCGAACGGCTTGGTCATGTAATCGTCGGCGCCCAGATCCAGCCCCGCCACGCGATCCTCCAGCGTATCGCGTGCGGTCAGCATCAATACCGGGATGCGCGACTTGCGCTCACGCAGACGACGCAATACAGTCAGCCCGTCGAGCTTCGGCAATGCGATATCGAGCAGCACCAGCGCATAGGTATCGGTATTGAGCGCGCGCAGCGCGTCCTCGCCGTTATCGACGCAATCCACGCTGTAGGAAGCCTGACTGAGCGCGCGCGTCAACGCGGCGGACAGCACCTCGTCGTCTTCAACAATAAGTATGCGCATACAAAAATGCCCCTGGTGAAATCGGCTGTCTCGTTATCGGCATCGAATAATGCCATTGTTTTGTGCGGCGCCTTGCCGGCCCGGCATCGGCAGACGGACAGCATAAGGACAGAAAAGCCGACTGTCTACAGGGCAACGGGTTGGCTCCATTCCATCGTTGGCGGCAAGCTTTACCGAAAAGCCGGTTCGATGGCCTTTTCCAACATTCCAAAAGTTTTTTGAAAAATGCGTCAACCGCAGATTCCGGCCGGCGTTAAAGCAGATACGGATTGGGAACAATCCGCATCATTTTCATCACATTTTTAGAGAGAGCATTCAAATGAAAAAATTAATCGCTGCCCTGGTTGCTGGTCTGTTTGCCTCCGCTGTTTTCGCTCAAGCGCCTGCCGCTCCAGAAGCTGCTCCAGCAGCAAAAGCTGAAGCTTCGGCACCAAAAGCCAAAGCACATGCAAAGAAACACAAAGCAAGCAAGAAAAAAGCAAAAGCACACGCAGCTGCACCAGAAGCAGCCGCACCGGAAGCCAAGTAATCAGCTGAAATAAAAGACAGGTACAGCCTGTCTTTTTTATTGGTATTGACCGAAGCGGCGCCACAAGCGCCGGCTTCGGTCTTTTCACGTGCGCGCATTTTCGCCTGTAATATCGGCGCAGCAAATCGCCATTGCTGCCGTGCGAGCTGCCATCAAACTGTCGGCCCATTCCCCGGAATATTTCCGCGACATTGTTGCAACAGACGAATTGCATTTTTCTCCGCACTACCCGGCGAACCTTATACCGGTTTGGAATGCGCGCGTCGCACTACACATCCCTCTTTTCATCAGCAATCATCCTTCCCGCAGGCAACAATTGCGTCGATTGCAGCCGCCGGAACAGGATGCCATCGTACCGCCCGACTGCCCAGCGATGGTCAGCCTGCGTCGCGTACCATGAGCAATTGACCTCGCCGCTGCAGACATGCCGCATCCGGCGCAGAATCCGAACATTGCCCGCGTGTGCGTATCCTCTGTCGGAACTCTATTCACCGTGTGCATGTCACACCGTCAAGATGCCAAACGCTCAATATCCATGAGGTTCATGCATGATCATTTACCAGGTGTATCCGCGCAGCTTCAACGACTCCAATAACGATGGCATCGGCGATCTGGCCGGCATCGAACAAAAGCTCGCATACATCAAGAGTCTCGGCGTCGATGCCATCTGGATCAGCCCGTTCTTCAAGTCGCCGATGGTCGATTTCGGCTACGACGTCGCCGATTACCGCGCGATCGACCCCATTTTCGGCACGATGGCAGATTTTCAGAATCTGCTCAAACGCGCACGCGCGCTCGACATCGGCATCATCGTCGACATGGTCGTTTCCCACACCTCGGACCAGCATCAATGGTTCAAGGACAGCCGCGCGGGGAAAAAAGGCCGCTCCAACTGGTACCTGTGGGCCAGCCCGCAAGCCGATGGCAGCGCGCCGAACAATTGGGTATCCGTCTTCGGCGGCCCGGCATGGCGCTGGGATGCGGAGCGCCGGCAGTATTACTACCACTCGTTTTTTTCCAGTCAGCCCGATCTCAACATGCACAACCCGGATGTACAGAAACAGGTGCTGTCCGAAATGAAGTTCTGGCTCGACATGGGCGTGGCCGGTTTCCGTTTCGATGCGTGCAATCATATTTTTCAGGATCTGCAACTGCGCAGCAATCCGCCGCGCGAAGACGTCAGTGCGGCATTGCATCCCTACGGATTCCAGGTTCATCTCTTCGATCAGGGGCAGCCGGAGATGCTGCCCTTCCTCGAAAAAATCCGTGCGCTGCTCGACAGGTACAAAGCCTTCAGCCTGGCCGAAGTCGGCGGCTACGATCCGATCCGGTTGATGGGCGAATACACGCAATCGGGCCGGCTGCATTCGGCATACAGTTTTGCCTTGATGCAGCCGGACAGCAGCGCACGGCGCGTGCGCGATGTGATCACCGAACTGGAACACAACATCGCTGCCCCCGGCATGCCCTGTTACGCGCTCAGCAATCATGACAAGCCGCGCGTCGCCACGCGTTGGGCCAACGGCCGCGATCGCGAACAGACCGCCAAGGAAATGCTCGCGCTGCTCTTTTCGATGCGCGGCGACATCTGCCTTTATCAGGGCGAGGAACTGGGCCTGCCGCAGGCCGATGTGCCGTTCGAACGTCTGCAGGATCCATTCGGCAAATCGTTCTGGCCCAAGTTCAAGGGCCGCGACGGCTGCCGCACCCCGATGCCGTGGAACAACAAGCTGCACGGCGGATTCAGCCGCGTCGAACCGTGGCTGCCGGTCAGCGAAGAACATCGCGCCCTGAATGTCGACAGGCAGGAAGCCGACCCGGATTCCGTCCTGAATTTTTATCGCGAAGTCATTGCACTGCGCAGAATCAGCCCCGCCTTGATGAACGGAACGATCGAACTGCTCGATGCGCCGCACGGCGTGCTGGCCTTTGCGCGACGCTCCGATGAACAGACGCTGATCTGCCTGTTCAACATGGATGTGGTCGAACACAAGGTGAAATGCGCCGGCGCGCCCGTGCTCGAACGCAATGCCGTTCAGGACGCGACCCACATTACCCTCGACGTCAACGGTTTCTGCCTGCTTGAATAAACAGTTTTCCCTACCTCCGCGCTGCGTCGCACAGTCCTGCCCTTTCCTCCTCTCCGCCCCCGCGCGACAACGCACGCGCCCTCCTCATTTCTTGTTAATCCCGAACGGCGACTCCGATATCTGAATGCGGTGAGTGGAAAATCCTGGAACGCATTGAGCAGGCCGGGAAGAATGTCGATATGAGCATCAATGCGGCGATAATCGCTGTACATACCGATAAATGCAGAACATGAACCCACATCAATATCCACCCGAAGACATCGCCGCGATCTATCGCGTGATGCGCGAACGCCGCGACATGCGCCACTTCCGCCCCGATCCGCTGGAAGACGGCCAGCTCGAACGCTTCATCCATGCCGCCCACATGGCGCCCAGCGTCGGCTACATGCAACCGTGGCGCTTCCTGCGCATCACCGATCCGGCTTTGCGCAAGGCGATCCACGCCCACGTCGATGAAGAACGCATCGCCACCGCTGATGCACTCGGCGAACGCTCAGGCGAATTCATGAAGCTGAAAGTGGAAGGCATCCTGTCCTGCGCCGAAGTGCTGGTGGTCGGCCTGACCGATCATCGAGAACGTTATGTATTCGGCCGCCGCACGATGCCGGAGATGGATCTGGCGTCCGCATCGTGTGCGATTCAGAACATGTGGCTGGCCGCACGTGCCGAAGGAATCGGCATGGGTTGGGTGTCGCTGTTCGATCCTGTGCGGCTCAGGGAGTTATGCGGAATGCCGGAGGGAAGCCAGCCGATTGCGGTGCTGTGTATCGGGCATGTGGAGGAATTTTATCCTGCGCCGATGTTGGAGATTGAAAAGTGGGATAGGAGAAAAGCTTTCGGTGAAATTCTTTACGAGAAGAAATGGCCAATAAGGACAACAGCCAATACCGTCACAAAAAAATGAATTCCCGCACCGAATTTCTCTTATCCATGAGCTTGGCTTCAAGTTGGCCGATCGCTGGTATATTCAATTCAATATGCATAAGATCGATCCTGCTAATACCTTCTACCCTAAATCAGCCCATCATCATCAAACATAGGTATATCAGGTAGAAATTTCGAATGCGCTTTCTGCAAATACGCTTTAGAACTATCGCGATCTGCTTCGTAAGACAGTTGTTGATTAAAGAAATTAAGTCGAACCCGGGCGTTATTAATTATTTCTGCCCAAGAGTGAACCCAGACTGTTATGTTTAATTCCGCATCATCAAAAACTTGGCCCTTTGGTTTGTCTCGCTGATTTGCTTTACGAGTAGCGTATGCATCTAGATCATTCGCAATAGCCACGAATCTCCACTTTGATGTTACGTTTCTGAAACGTTCATCAGAAGCCACGGCAATTGCATATTTCTCAATTTGGGTCAGCACTTCTGCATCTATTTTTTTAGAGGGACGTTTTAACTCCACAACCAGGTAATCGTATTCACCTTTGCGGGGTTGAACAGCTTTATGAAGCATTAAATCCACGCGGCCTTTTTTACCATCTGCCATATAAACCGGGTCAATAGTTTCGTCTTCACGCTCACCTAATTTTTCCAAATGCTTTCGAAGAACATCTTCTAAACGTTGCTCACTTCCAGAAAAAGAAAATTCCTCATGAAACAACCAAGTTTCATTTTCTAAAATCTTATGGAGCTGATCACGCTCCAAGAGTTTTTCTTTACTTTCTTTTTCAAAAATGAGCGCGTCGAGTCCCATCAAAAAATCCAACCGATTAGCAACAAGCTTTGCTGAGCTAATAATGGAAGAAAGCGGTGTTTTACCTAAAAGTTCAGCCAAATCATCTTGCGCCTCTTTCTTTAAGCCTAAAACCTCTCCAATAATTGTTTGAACAGAATCTGGATTTTCCCTAATCGCCTGAGCTAGCAATAAGAAGGTGAATTTTTTCGACTTATTATCTGCGTCATCAAAAGAAGGTAAATAGCTTTGGACGTTAACTGCCAAAATATCGAAAACTTGACGTTCGGCTATTTCGACAGGATCTAAATTCGGGCTGTCCTCATAAGGATATATATGCTCCTCTTTCCAGCGATCTACAATCTTGCTATTACTTTCTGAAATTCTTCGACGAAAATGGCCTCTTATTTTGTTTTTAGCAATCGCTAAAACTTTTTGTACATTGGCATTTAAATCCGAAAGCGCGAGCTGATTGTCTTTATCCAATTCTCGAAACTCATCGCTTTTCACATATGCTGTGAAATTAAAACCAGGCGCTCGTATGCCTTGTCCGGCAGGCACCTCATGTAAAGCAACTCCTTTGGAGTCACATAAATGAATCGTTCTGTCTGTAGGTATATTCCACTCAATAACGACAAGTTTTACGTCTACTTGACGCCCATCATCCATAGTCAAATTGCCTAAGTCGTATTCGTATTTCCCATCTTGCGCTGCTTGAGGATCGATTTTATTTCCGTCATATTCAATGAACACTTCTGGGTATTCGGTTAAATATGCAGCAAACATTCTCCCCAATTGCAATTGCGCCGACTCACCTTTCAATGATCGAAAATCATGTTTCACATTCTGAATAACAACTTCGGTACCACATACAGAATCTTTTGCCTCTATCGACTCAGTCGTTTCAAAATTATCTAACTCCCGCGAGCTACCAACGATCGTGTAAGAACGAGGGCTACCTTCATCTTTATATGTAGTTTTCCACTCTACATAATCACCCATGGCAAATGCCTTGAAGCGTCCTTTCCCATTTTTCCCATGAAGTGCTCGCCCGTTTTGCTTAACTTTTGCCTTTTTCCATGACTCTCCTAAGCTGCCGAAGTAGGAATCAACTTGAGACAAATCAATTCCATATCCGTAATCTTTTACTCGAATCGAATCGATAGCGTTTAATTCATTAAGGTCAAGGAAGACTTCGACCTTATCAGACTGAGCATCAAACCCATTCCAAATAAGTTCTGCCAATGCCGCAATAGGACGAGCAGAAGCCAATGATTCCAAAAAATCTTTTTTCGCAGTTACCTGTACCTTTTTCATAAAACTCCCTCTTGTTTATTTTTATGAGTCGATGTTGCGGTGCAGGGTACCAAATTTTGGTATTTGTGTAACTCCCATCATTTTGATGAGCGAGCAGGAATTCATAAAAAGTAAAATTCCCGCTCATTCTTGTTATTTCAAATGCACCTTCAATTCCTCTGAAGCCTGCTGCACTGCCAGCACATTACGGTGCGCGGTTTATACGATGGTCAGCGTCACATCGATGTTGCCGCGTGTGGCGTTGGAGTACGGGCAGACGATATGCGCTTTGTCGACCAGCGCTTGTGCCTGTTCACGATCGAGGCCGGGCAGCGAAATCTTCAGTTCGACTTCGATGGCAAAACCGGTCGGGACCTGGCCAATGCCGACGTTGCCTTGCACGCTGGCGTCTTTCGAGATGGCGATTTTTTCCTTCGATGCGACGAACTTCATCGCGCCAAGGAAGCAAGCGGAATAGCCGGCGGCGAACAGTTGTTCGGGATTGGTGACGGCACCGCCTGCGCCGCCGAGTTCTTTTGGCGTGCCGAGTGCGATGTCGAGCACGCCGTCGGATGAGATGGCACGACCGTCGCGGCCGCCGGTTGCGGTTGCCTGGGCACGATAGAGGACTTGATTGATGACTGCCATGATGTTTCTCCTTGAAGGTTGTTGCGATTAAAGTAAAGATCGGCGACTTGCTTTGTCCGGCTCGCCATGACCGGATTAATATCGATAACTATTAAATAGCACACTATTTAAACTGCATTTAAAAAACGATGATTCCATCGCCTTTTGTTTATTCCTGCCTACGCGTTCCTTGCCAGCTTGGTGCGCAAGGCGACGAGCTGTTCTTTCATTGCAATCACTTCTTCCAGATTGCATTCCGTCGCGCAAAACACTTCTTGCTGCAGTTCGGCTGCCTTGTGGCGCAATGTGTCGCCGCTTTTGGTCAGGGTAATGATGACCTGACGCTCGTCGCTGACGGCGCGCACGCGGGTAATCAGTTCGGCCGCTTCCATCCGCTTGAGCAAGGGCGTCAGCGTCGCCGAATCCAGGAACAGCCGCGCGCCGATATCCGACACCGTCAGTTCGTCCTGTTCCCACAGCACCATCATGACCAGGTATTGCGAATAGGTCAGTCCGAGTTTGGGCAACAGCTTGCGATACACCTTGCTCATCGCCAGCGAGGTCGAATACAGCGCGAAGCACAACTGGTTGTCCAGCTTTGGCACGTCGGCGGATTTGACTGATTTCGTTTTCATGCATCGAATAATATATAGCGCGCTATTTATTTGCAAGCTATTTTTAAACATGTGGCGAAAAAGATTCAACAGTCTTTTTGGAGTCGGAAACGTACAATCTGCGCTTTGGCCTTTACCCCGCTGTTCAGCAATGCGTAAGCGACGGGTGCTACATTGCTGCAAACGGGTTTGCCGGCATTTTGCCAAAGAGACAAGGAGAAATTGATGAATATGCTGCTGCGTCTGTCCGGCTGGATAGACTGGCTGGGAGAACGCGTGGGCCGTGTCGCCAACGTGATGATCCTGCTGTCGTGCCTGGTCAGTGCGACCAATGCGCTGATCCGCTACGGTTTCGACTGGAGCAACAACTGGGCGCTGGAATTGCAGTGGTACCTGTTCGGTGCCGCGGTGATGATGGGCGCGTCCTATACTTTCCAGCGCAACGAGCATGTGCGCGTCGATCTGATCTACGCCAATGTGTCCGAACGCGGCCGCCTGTGGATCGATATCTTCGGCGTGATCTTCTTCCTGTTGCCGGCCTGCCTGTTGTTTACCTATCTGTCGTGGATCTCTCTGTTCATGCCGTCATGGGAAATCCTTGAAGGGTCCAGCAACGCCGGCGGCCTGATCCGCTATCCGATCAAGTTCATCGTGCCGGTCGGCTTTGCCATGCTGGCAATGCAAGGCATTTCCGAACTGATCAAGCGCATTGCCGCCCTGCGCGGCGATGTGGTTCTCGAATCGAAGTATGAAAGGCCGGTCCAATGATTCCACTCGAGTATATGCCGCCGCTGATGTTCGGCGGTCTGGTCCTGTTCATGCTCGTCGGCTTTCCGGTCGCATTCTCGCTGCTGGCTCTCGGCCTGTTCTTCGGCCTTATTTCCATCGAGCAGGGCTTCTTCGGCGTCAATTATCTGCAGGCGGTGCCGCAGCGTATTTTCGGCAACGTGCTGGCAAACGATCTGTTGCTGGCGATTCCGTTCTTTACCTTCATGGGGGCCGTGCTGGAGAAGTGCGGCTTGGCCGAGGAGATGCTGGATTCGATGGGCCAGTTGTTCGGCCCGATCCGCGGCGGTCTCGGCTATTCGGTGATCATCGTCGGCTTCGTGCTGGGTGCGATTACCGGAACGGTGGCGGCGCAGGTGATCACGATGGCGATGATTTCGCTGCCGGTGATGATGCGCTATCGCTACAACATCCGCTACACGACCGGCGTGCTGGCGGCGTCCGGCACGATCACGCAACTGGTGCCACCATCGCTGGTGCTGGTGGTGCTGTCCGACCAGTTGCGCACGCAGACCGCCAGCGCCGACGTTGGCAGCATGTACCTCGGTGCATGGGGCCCGTCGCTGATGCAGATCGCGTTGTTCGTCGCCTATACCTTCCTGCTGTCGCGCATCAAGCCTGACTGGTTGCCGGCGATTCCGAAGGAAGACATCACGCTGCGCGGATGGGCGCTGTGGCGCAAATGCCTGCGCGGCATCATTCCTTCCGCCGTGCTGATCTTCATGGTGCTCGGCACGATGATGCTCGGCATTGCAACGCCGACGGAAAGCGGCGCGATGGGCGCACTTGGTGCAGTCGTGCTGGCCGTGATCCGCGACAAGGAATTCACGCATCGCGATCGCTGGTTCCTGCGCATCAGCATGGCCGGACTGGTCATTGCCGCCATCGTCAGCGTGATCTTCTATACGGAAAGCATCGGTGTCTCCAGCCAGGGCAAACCGTTCCTGCAGGCTGCGCTGGCTGCCACCTACATTGGCATTGCGTGGCTGGTGTATCGCGCCACGCGCATCCGCGATCTGCGCAACCTGATCGTTCAGGGTTATCAATCGACGATGCGCCTGACCTGCATGGTCGTGTTCATCCTGATCGGTTCGACCTGCTTCTCGGTCGTGTTCCTCGGCGTTGACGGCGGCACCTGGGTTGAACATCTGTTCACCGATCTGCCGGGTGGCTGGGTCGGCTTTGTGATTGTGGTCAACCTGTTCATTTTCTTCCTGGCATTCTTCCTGGATTTCTTCGAGATCGCGTTCATCGTGGTGCCGATGCTGGCGCCGGTGGCGGAAAAGATCCTCGCGCCCGTTCTGCTGGCCAGCATGGGCAGTCCGGAAGCGGCGTCACAGGCGGCGCTGGTATGGTTCGGCGTGATGCTGTGCGTGAACATGCAGACCTCGTTCATGCATCCGCCGTTCGGCTTTGCGCTGTTCTATCTGCGCGGCGTGGCGCCGAAGGAAGTGAAAAGCTCGGACATCTACTGGGGTGCATTGCCGTGGGTCGGCCTGCAGGTCCTGATGGTGGTCCTCGTCGCATCGTTCCCGCAACTGGCAACCGGCCTGCTCGACAAGGGCACGGTCACCGACACATCCGGCGGGTTGGTCATCGAGCAGCCGATGAATCAGGGCACATCGGATTGGGCGCTGCCTACCTACGATGCGAATAGCGACAGCGATGCCGCACCCGCTGCGCCGCCTGCGGGCCAGCCGGGGACACAACCGGAAACACAACCGGCGCAGTAACATCTGCCGTTCGCTTCATGCGATAAAAAAGAGGTCATGCCGCATCTGCGCCATGACCTCTTTTTCATGAAACACGCAACGATCGCTATTGGCGCTTCCCACCGACAACGGCCACGATGCGGAACCGCATGTCCAGCCGATCCTGCACCTGGATCGCACCGTTCAGGATCGAAAACGGCACGATGCCGAAATCGGTCTGATTGAAATTCATCCTGCCGCTGACGATCATCTTGTCCGGCGTTTCCTCGATCGTCGCCGGCACATCGAATGTGCGTGTCGTGCCGTGCAAGGTAATTGCCACGTTCAACACCGATGCACTATTGTCAGCGCCGTTGTCGGCTCCATTGCCAGCCCCGTTATCAGCTCCATCGTCAGCGCCATCCTTGCGCACGATGCGAATCAATGCTTGCGGAAACCGTTCTGCATCCAGCACCTTGTTGAGCATGTTGTTGCGCGTGCCGGCAATATCGTCCGGCGTCGGTTGCGTATTGAATCCGGCCTCGGCGCGCAACGCGGCTTCATCGACGACAAGCCGGTCGAGCGGCACGGACAGATCGGCCCTGCCCTCGTCCGGCGCGACAAAACCTTTCACGTCATGGCTGGCGACCACGTGGTCGTGACCAAGACGGGCGAACACGCCGGCACGGCGCACTTCCAGCACGATCAGCGACTGGCCGGAATCGACATGCAATATCTTCCTGCCCTGCGCTTCCGCCTGCAGGTAATGCGCTGCCGGGAAATCGGCGGTAACGGGGCTGTCCGATTTTTGCTTCGATAACGGAACCTCCTGCGCGCAACCCGCCACTAAAGCGGTGGCGAGCAGAAGCAGGCCGGCATGACGGATGGATTGCCAGAACGGACGTGTCATTTTTTCTCCAGTCGGAATGTAATTTTTCAATATCTGCTGCAGGAAGATGAGCGGTCATGCCGCCGTCACAATTGACGGGCAACTTCTGCCTCGTGCAACCATGGCGAATCGATCGGATCCTTTTTCCCGGTGAAAGGTAATATAACTGAATGCGCATCCTGCCATTTTTCCATTCGCTCTTCCTTGCCTCTCGCACAAATCGCCATGGATGGCCGCATCTGCTGGCGCTATGCTTTCTGCTGCTGGCCGGCACAAGCGCAGCGCACGGCGCGGACGCGTTTTCGGTGGAAGCCGCACGCCAGGGCGATGCGGTGCAAATCGAGGTACGCGCCACCGTCAAGGCGCCGCTTGTGCTGATATGGAATACGCTGACCGACTACGATCATCTTGCCGAATTCATCCCGGGCATGAACAAGAGCCGGCTGGTTGAGCGGCAGGGAAAAACCGCCATCGTCGAACAATCCGGTTTTGCATCGCTGTGGTTTCTTCGCTTTCCGATCGATGTCACGGTGGAAGCCGTTGAAAAATCCGGCACCGTCATGAGTGTGCATCTGCTCAAAGGCAATCTGAAGCAATTGGAAGGCAGGTATGAAGTGGAGAAAACGGGCGATGACGATACGTACATCCTGCACTGGACGGGCGTGATCGAACCCGGCATCAATGTGCCGGGCGCGCTCGCCATGCCGCTGATACGCAAGAATATTTCGGCGCAATTCCTCGGCATGATCGACGAGATCGAACGACGCGCCGCATTGCAGATGCACAATCAGCCGGGTTGAGACCTGGGTCTCGCGCCATTGCATTCAGGCACATGCTTCGGTCGTCATCCATCGCACGGTACAATACGGCCGCGGCAGGAATTCATTGATCGCTGCATATCGTCGGGCGCCGCACGGCGTCTTTCCACGCATGGCATATCTGCCGTGCCGGCAAACATTTCAAGATAGTTCAGCATGACCGATCAGACATCCGGCGACGGACATAACAAACCGCTTTTTTACGATCCGACCGAACATCGGATCCGCAGCTTCGTCACGCGCGCAGGCCGCCTGTCGACGGCACAGGGCCGCGCAATCGAGGAACTGGGACCGCAATTCTTCATTCCTTACGAAAAAGCACCGCTGGATATCGCGCAGGCATTCGGCCGCACCGCACCGACGATTTTTGAAATCGGTTTCGGCATGGGCGAAACGACGGCAAAAATTGCGGCCGGCATGCCGGAGAAGAATTTCATCGGTGTGGAAGTCCATACGCCCGGCGTCGGCAGCCTGCTCAAGCAGATCGGCGAACAGAATCTGACGAATCTGCGCATCATCCAGCACGATGCATTTGAAGTATTGACGAACATGATCGCGCCCGCATCGCTGGACGGCGTGCATGTGTTCTTCCCCGATCCATGGCACAAGGCGCGCCACAACAAGCGCCGCCTGATCCAGCCGCCGCTGGTGGGATTGCTGTCATCACGCATCAAGGCCGGCGGCTACATTCATTGCGCGACCGACTGGCAGGAATATGCGGAGCAGATGCTGGAAGTATTGGGAGCGGAACCGACGCTGCGCAATACGGCGGAAGGCTATGCGCCGCGCCCCGATTACCGGCCCGTCACCAAGTTTGAAAATCGCGGATTGAAGCTGGGCCACGGCGTGTGGGATCTGGTGTTCGAGAAGCGATAGAACCGTCACATCTTCGGCGGGAATGCTCTTCTCGCCGAAGCGCTCTAGCCTTCCGCTATCAGCGCCACAATATCCGCGCCGTAGGTTTCCAGTTTCTTCTCGCCGACGCCGCTGACGCCGCGCAAATCGTCCATCGAAGCCGGTTGCGCCTTTGCAATCTCGCGCATCGTCGCATCGTGAAAAATCACGTAGGCAGGCACGTTGTGCTTGCGCGCGGTTTCCATGCGCCACCAGCGCAGCTTCTCGAAAATCAGCAGCTCGGCGGCCGACAGGTCAGTTTCCACAAACCCTTTCGGCTTGCTGCCGGCACGCCTTGCCTTGACCGGTTTCTGGTACTCGCGCAGTTGCACCTTCTCGCCACCCTTCAGCACAGGCCGCGCCGCATCGGTCAGCTTCAGTGCACCATACGATTCGTGATCGACGCTGACCAGTCCCAGTGCAATCGACTGCCGCAGGATCGCGCGCCATTCGGCTTCGCTGCGATCGGCGCCGATGCCGAAGGTGGAGACCGTTTCATGCCGCCATTGCCTGACCTTGTCGGAATCGACGCCGCGCAACACGTCGAGTACATGCATCGCGCCGAAGCGCTGGTCGACGCGATAAATCGTTGAGAGCAGTTTCTGCACCGCGACCGTGGCGTCGAACGAGGTCGGCGGATTGAGGCAGGTATCGCAGTTGCCGCATGGCGCCGATGGCTGGCCGAAATAATCGAGCAGGCGCACGCGCCGGCAGTGCAGCGTTTCGCACAAACCCAGCATCGCATCGAGCTTGACGCTCTGCACGCGCTTGAAGGTGTCGTCCGCTTCCGATTCGTCGATCATGCGGCGCTGCTGCACCACATCCTGCAAACCGTAGGCCATCCACGCGCTGGCAGGCGCGCCGTCGCGGCCGGCGCGGCCGGTTTCCTGATAATAGCCTTCGATGCTTTTCGGCAGATCCAGATGCGCGACGAAGCGCACGTCCGGCTTGTCGATGCCCATGCCGAAGGCGATGGTGGCGACCATCACGATGCCTTCCTCGCGCAGGAAGCGCGATTGATTCCTGCTGCGTACGGACGTCTCCATGCCGGCGTGATAGGCCAGCGCGTTGATGCCGCTCTCTTTCAGGAATTCGGCGGTCTCCTCGACCTTCTTGCGCGACAGGCAATAGACGACGCCGGCGTCGCCCGCATGTTCGCTTTCAATGAAATCCAGCAACTGCTTGCGGCCGTTCGCCTTCTCGACGATCTGATAGCGAATGTTGGGGCGGTCGAACGAGGAAACGAACATCCGCGCATCGTCGAGCTGCAGGCGATGCGCGATCTCTGCGCGCGTCTGGTGATCGGCGGTTGCCGTCAGCGCAATGCGCGGCACATTGGGGAAGCGCTCGTGCAGGACCGACAGCCTGATGTATTCAGGACGGAAATCATGGCCCCATTGCGATACGCAATGCGCCTCGTCGATGGCGAACAGGGCGATCTTCGCCGCTTCCAGCATGTCGAGGCAGCGCGGCGTCATCAAGCGTTCGGGCGCGACATACAGCAGGTCGAGATCGCCGGTGCGCAAGCGACGCTCGATCCGGCTCGACTCTTCAAACGTCTGCGAGGAATTGAGAAACGCCGCGCGCACGCCGACCTCGGCCAGCGCATCGACCTGATCCTGCATCAATGCGATCAGCGGCGAAATGACAACGCCGATGCCATCGCGCAGCAGGGAGGGAATCTGATAGCACAGCGACTTGCCGCCGCCGGTCGGCATGAGAACCAGCGCATCGCCGCCACGTGCAACGAGATCGACGATTTCCGCCTGTTCGCCGCGGAACGACGAATAGCCGAATACGGATTCCAGCACATGCAGCGCCTGCGCGCCGAGATCGTCCGGACTGTTCGCCGATGCTGCTATTCCGCCCACACAACCCACCCGTAGTAAGCGCTCAACAGAATAAACAAGCCGAACACGATCCGGTAGTAGGCAAAGAAAGTGAAATCATGCGTACTGATATAGCGCAGCAGCCAGCGTACGCACAGGAAGGCCGAAACGAAGGCGGCCAGTCCACCCAGGCCGAACAGCGGAATATCGGCCATCGACAGCAAGGCGCGATCCTTGTAGACCGAATAGACGGTTGCGCCCATCAGCGTCGGGATTGCGAGGAAGAACGAGAATTCGGTTGCGGCCTTGCGCGACAGGCCGAAGAACATGCCGCCGATGATGCTGGCGCCGGAACGGCTGGTGCCGGGAATCAACGCGAAGGCCTGCGCGCAGCCGACCTTGAATGCATCGAGGACCGTCATGTCGTCCACCGATTCAACACGCGCCACGCCCATCTCATTCCTGTTGCGGCGTTCGACCCACAGGATCAGGAAACCGCCGACGATGAAGGCGATCGCAACCGGCACCGGCGCAAACAGTTTTTCCTTGATCTTGCTGGCGAACACCAGGCCGAGCAGAGCCGCCGGCAAAAAGGCGACGAGGATATTCAACACGAATTTCTGCGCGCGACGTTCGGTAAACAAACCGGCGCAGACGGCGGCGATCCGGGCGCGATATTCCCAGCACACGGCCAGCATGGCGCCGGTCTGGATCGCGATCTCGAACACTTTGACCTTCGGCCCGACAAAATCCAGCAGGCTGCCGGCAAGAATCAGATGGCCGGTCGATGAAATAGGCAGAAATTCCGTCAAGCCTTCGACGATGCCCATGATGATGGCCTTGAGCGCGAGAATTGGATCCATGTCGGTATGAAGAATCAGTGAGAGATATAAAAAAACCCGCCGGTGATGACGCCGTACGGGTTACAACGTGTTCGGTAAATCGTCGCCATGCATCGCGCCGAAAACAGGGTGCGCGCCGGCAGCGATTGCGGCTCGAAGATTACCATGAGCGCGCATGTTGCTGGCCGATTTCAGGCGCCGAATCATGCCGACCGTCGCACCGCCGATTCGACTCATGCCGTGGTCATTCGTTCCAGCGTCGCCAGATAAACCATCGCATGATCGCGCGTGGCGCCGCACATTTCCGCTTCCGGTTGCAGGCTGCCGCACACCGCCGGGCGCTCCGGGCGGCCGAAAATGCGGCAACGGTGATCGTCATCCAGTTGCACGCAACGCACGCCGGCCGGTTTGCCTTCCGGCATGCCCGGAATCGCCGACGAAATCGATGGCGCCGTGCAGCAGGCGCCGCAATCGGGCCGGCAGGTCAGGTTAGTCATTCGATATCATTTTCGGCTGCATGATGGAAACTGCGTGTAAAGACGGGCATTTTACCGGGATCGCCCGGCTGCCAGCCTGCAATTGCCGTCCGCTGCTTGACGCTGCCCGGACGGGCGCTTACAGTACGCATGCCCGGCCGGATGCCATCCGAACGGTGCGACAGACCGATGTCTCCGCGCGCCTTTGCCGGTGCGACCGCAGCAATCCCCTCCCGGAACGCTTCCACCCGCGGTTTTTGCGCCATCTTCTGCGCGAGCGGCGGCACGTCTGTTGCGGCAAGGCATGCATCATTTGATAAAATGCCGGTTTTCCCCATTCAGCTACCTAGAGCCACAACATGAACATCGAAAAAGCCCGCTTCAACATGATCGAACAGCAAATTCGCCCTTGGGACGTGCTGGATCTGGACGTCCTCGAACTGCTCGTCGTCGTGAAGCGCGAAGCCTTCGTGCCGCTCGCGTACCGCGCGCTGGCCTTTGCCGACAGCGAAATCCCGCTGGCGCATGGCGAAAGCATGATGACGCCGAAACTGGAAGCCCGCATCATGCAGGAACTGGCCGTCAAGAAGCACGAGAACGTGCTGGAGATCGGCGCCGGTTCCGGCTACATGGCAGCGCTGCTCGCCCATAAGGCGCGCCACGTGACAACAATCGAAATCGATCCCGAACTGAAGACGACGGCGCAGAAAAACCTGGCCGACTACGGCGTGACCAACGTTGATGTGGTCGAAGGCGATGGCGCGCAGGGCTGGAACGGCGCCGATCAGCCGAACGCTCCGTACGACGTGATCGTGGTATCGGGCTCGCTGCCGGTCATCCCGGCCGGCCTGCTGGCGCAGATCAAGGTCGGAGGCCGCATGTTCGTGGTCGTCGGCAATGCGCCTGCGATGACGGCGCAGATCATCACGCGCGTTTCCGACATCGGCTACGAAACGGTCAATGTATTCGAGACCGTCGTCAAACCGCTGCGCAACGCCACCGTGCCGTCGCAATTCAAGTTCTGAGGACGCGATGCAACACCTGACCGCGCCGGAAGTCGCAGCGTTGATCGCAGAATCTTCCGGCGGCGCGCATGTGCTGCTGGATGTGCGCGAACCGTGGGAATATGAAACCTGTCGCATCGACGGTTCGATATCGGTTCCGATGAATACCATTCCGGGCCGGCTGGAAGAACTGGACCGCGACGCCTCGATCATCTGCATCTGCCATCACGGCGCACGCAGCATGCGGGTCGCGCAATTCCTGGAAGGCAACGGCTTCACACAGGTGACGAACCTGACCGGCGGCATTCACGCCTGGTCGCAGCAGGTCGATCCCGCCATGCCCACCTATTGACCGGGCAGCACCAGTCGCCAATCGATACTTCACCGGACACTCCATGCGCAATGCCAAGCTCATCACGCTGATTGCAGGAGTCGCCCTCTTCGCCCTCTCGCTGCAGGCGCATGCCGCCAACCTGATGCAGGTTTATCAGGACGCACTTGCCAACGATCCGGTCTATGCCAGCGCGCGCGCGAACCTGAGCGCCGGGCAGGAAGCATCCGTACAGGGACGCGCCAGCCTGCTGCCGCTGGTCGGCCTCTCGGGATCGACCGAACGCGAACGACGCGACGGCGTGCCGGACAGCACTTCGCGCGGTTACACACTCTCGCTGTCGCAACCCTTGTTCGATCCAGCCGCCTGGCAGAACTACGAGCAGAGCAAACTCGCCGTCGCGGCAAGCGAAGCAACCTTCGCCATCGCCCGTCAGAATCTGATCCTGCGCGTGGCACAGGCATATTTCGATGTGCTGACCGCGCAGGACACACTCTCCTCGCTGCAATCGCAAAAGATCGCCATCGACGAACAGCTCGCATCGGCCAAACGCAATTTTGAAGTCGGCACCGCCACCATTACCGATACGCACGAAGCCCAGGCTCGCTACGATCTGGCGACGGCGCAGGAATTCGCCGCGCAGAACGATCTGGATATCAAGCGCGCCGCATTGCAACAGATCATCGGCAAACCAGCCACCGACCTCTTCGTATTGCGCCCGGGCGTTACGCTGCAGAGGCCGCAACCGGCGCAAATGGGTCTCTGGGTCGATAGTGCGGAACAACAGAATTTCGATGTCGTCAGCAAACAGCTCGCGCTGGAAATCGCCATGCGCGACATCACGCGCAACCGCGCCGGTCATTATCCGACCGTCGATCTGGTGGCAAGCCGCAGCAACACGACGCAACGCAACAACGTGCTCGGACAGAACGGCACCGGCCCCACCAATGCGGTCGGCGTGCAATGGTCAATTCCGCTATTCAGCGGCTTTGCCGTGACGAGCCGCGTGCGGCAGGCGATCGCACTGGAAGACAAGGCGCGCGCCGATCTGGAAGCGGCGCGCCGCAGCGCGGCACAGGGTGCGCGGCAGGCATTTTTCGGTGTGAACAACGGTCTGGCGCAGGTGAAGGCGCTGGAGGCGGCGGAAGTGTCGAGCAAATCTGCGCTGGAATCGAATCGCCTCGGTTACGAGGTCGGTGTACGCATCAATATCGACGTGCTCAATGCGCAGCAGCAGTTGTACGCAACGCAACGCGATCTGGCGAAGGCACGTTACGACACGCTGATGAACAGCCTGCAATTGAAATCGGCTGCAGGCACGCTGCAGGAACAGGATCTGGCGCAGATCAACACGCTGCTGACGCCACCTTGAAACACATTTAAATATGACGGAAGTACAGTTGGAGTCCAGCTGAAATGCGGCTGAAGTACGACCAGAACGGCGGCAATCCCGAGCACCGCAATCCCCGTAAAATTCCCTATTCTTTTTTCAAACGCAGCGACGTTGCATAACGCAGGCTGTCGAGACAGGCGTCAATCAACGGCTCTGCCACGACGTCCAGATCGAATGTCGCGGGCGAAAACAGCCAGTTCATCAACAGGCCGATCACATGGCTGTGCAAGGTGATCGCAGCCAGCTTCACATCGAGATCGGCAGGCAGTTGTTCGAGCGCGATCGCATCGGTCATGATGCGCTCCATGTTTGCCAGTCCCTTCCAGTAGCATTCCTGCTGACGCACCCAGATCGGATCGGTGCGGTCGACCAGTTCGCACTTGAGAAACAGAATGTCCAGGATCTTGCGCGAACGCGGATTATTGACGGCATCGCGCAGCAGATAGATCCATGTGCTGCGCAGGTGTCCGAGCGGATCGTTGGCGTACTGCTCAGCCGGCATTCCCATCAATGCTTCCATCGGCAGGCGAACGCGTTCGCACATCGCATCAAACAGATCGCTCTTGTTCTTGAAATGCCAGTAGATCGCACCCCGCGTCACATCCGCGGCAATGGCAACGTCGGCCAGCGATGTCTGCGCCAGACCGCGCGCGTAAAAAACATCCTCCGCCGCATCGAGGATGCGGTTGCGGGTTTCCAGTGCTTCTTCCTTGGTAGAGCGGGCCATAAATTTCAGCGTCCTGTCACGATTTCCTGATATGTTTTCGTTATGTTTGAAGCATTATTGCCTCTTATACATACATTCGCGGATGTATGTATAATACCCGACTTGCAACAGCGCATCAAAGAAAGCATCTGCCGACCCTGCGAAACAATTGCGGTTGACCGGTGTTTTCGCTTCTTTTTAGCCTCACCGTTTTCTTTCTTTACCGGACTGTCGATTTTGCGGCAGCGCAATCACCCACCGTGCGAGATGTATATGAGTTCACTTCCCCGTTTGACCCGCCTTGGCGCCATCCTGTCCCTGTTGTACGCAATCGCCGGTTGCGGCGCGAAATCGGAGGCGCCGGCAGCACCGCCACTGGCAGAAGTGTCGGTCATCACCGTCAAACCCGCCTCGCTCGGCATCACGAATGAATTCCCGGCCGTCTCGAATCCAGCCGCATTTCCGAAGTGCGCGCACGTGTTCCCGGCATCGTGCTGAAACGCACGTTCCGCGAAGGCAGCGACGTCAAATCTGGCGCCACACTGTTCCTGATCGATCCTGCACAATTCCAGGCCGCATACAACAGTGCCGATGCCGCCGTGCAACGCGCGGAAGCGACTTTGCTGCAGGCCGACCTGAAAGCCAAGCGTTACAAACCGCTGGTTGAAACCAACGCCGTCAGCAAGCAGGAATACGACGACGTAACGGCAATCCAGAAACAGGCCACCGCCGATCTGGCATCGGCAAAAGCCGCACGCGATACCGCGCGCCTGTCGCTCGGTTACGCGACCGTGACTGCGCCGATCGCCGGCCGTGTCGGCCGTGCGCTGGTAACGGAAGGTGCACTGGTCGGTCAGGGCGATGCAACGCCGCTGGCAGTCGTCCAGCAGATCATCTG